>OY969814.1:0-2283752 GCA_963703345.1 uncultured Chloroflexia bacterium
GCGACTGACCATGCCGCGGGTGCGGCGCTGAGGGAGAAGGCGATGGACTTCGAGCGCAAGGGGTACTGGGAGATGCTCATCAGCCGCAGCGTCGCTCGCTTCTTTCTGCTGGCAGCCCTGCACCAGAGGGCCATGCACGGCTATGAGCTGGCGAAGGCGATCAGCGAGGCCTGCTGCGGCTGCTGCAAGCCCAGCGATGCCATGGTCTATCCTGCCCTCCACGACCTGCTGAAGGGCGGATACGTCGAGTGCCTGGTGGAGGCCCGGGGGGGCCGCCCGCGCAAGGTGCACCGTCTTACCGAGAAGGGAGAGGAGGCCTATCGCGTCGCTGCCGCCGCCTGGCAGCGGATCGTCCCTACCATCCAGCAGGCGGCCGTCGCCGCCCTGGGCCCAGCGAGCCGGGAGCGTGCGGGCCAAGGGTGTGCTCCCGCGAAGCTCGAGAGGAGGACTGCCTAGTACGGGCAGGCATAGGCACAATGGCAAACCAAGCGAATATAAACCGGGCGGACGTTCTTCAAAAGGTTCTCAGTCTGGAATCGAGCCCGGTGGCAGTCAAAGTTCGTGCCGCAACCCGGGGAGCTCGACGGATTGAGGCCGGCGGAGAAGAGCCGCTACTGCCAGGCGCTGATGTGCGCCCGCAGGGGCGAGAGCGAGCCGCCTATTGAGGAGGCGCTGGCAAAAGCTCAATGAAGAACGCGACGGCTGTCTCGAACAAGTCAACACAGCAACACTGTCTGCTGAGGCCCATCCTGCTGGCCGTGATCGCGCTGCTCGCCGTTGGCGGCATGGTGGTCTCGTCTTACCTAGCCTACGGAAACATTGGCGGCGAGTCGCTATTCTGCGAGTTCGGGCACGGCTGCGATACTGTTCAAGCCAGCGGGTATTCGGTCGTGCTGGGAGTTCCCGTCGCCGTTTGGGGCGGCCTCCTCTATCTAGCTATACTAACTACCGCTGTCGTCGGAATCTCCCGTACGTCCAGGTTGAGAGAACAGGCGTCCCTTGCTCTCTTCGGCATGAGCCTCGCGGGGACCCTCTATTCCGGCTACCTGGCCTGGTTAGAGCTCTACCGCATCGAGGCAGTGTGCATGTGGTGCACGATATCAGCGCTCATCATTACGGCTGTCCTCGTCGCCTCGGCGGTCAATCTCGCTATCGAGACACGAAGGCGGCCAGATGGCGATATCAGCGCCTCGCGATGACTAGAGCCTCGCCAGTTCCTAGTTCGGCGGCGGTGCGGAGTTCCACATCAGCTTCTGGAGGTGGCCAGGAGTGTTCTCATCTTCCTCGTCTACGCGGCTATGTGGGCGCGCAATTTCTTCTTCGCCAGTGACGGCCCTCCGCCAACTGGCCGTCACAGCGGAATCTGAAGCGAGGCCTTGAACCTGCCCTGCAATGCGGTGCGTCCCCACAGCACATTGGGTACAGGCTGCCGCCGCCAGAGCTGCTACCGCCACGGAAGCCAGCACCTCTTCCTTGCACCGGATGGCACCTATATGAAGAGCCCGGGCTTACTCTGAGGCTGGACATGGTCAGAAAACCAACTCTTTTTGACTTGTGCAAGACAACCTTCTACATCGGCGCCATCGGCTACGGCGGTCCGGCGATCCTGGCGCTGATGAAGCGGACGTTTGTCGACCGAAAGAAGTGGATATCCGAAAGGGAGTTCATGAACGCCCTGAGCCTGGCGCAGGTCCTGCCCGGCGCGACCGGCGTGAGCGTGATGGGTTACATCGGCTTCAAGCTGCATAAGCTGTGGGGTGGAATCCTTGCGCCCCTGTTCTACATTCTCCCAGCCACCGTAGCCATCACGACGCTAGCCTGGGCCTACTTCCGCTTTGGCGACATTTCCTTCGTCAAGGCACTGTTCGCCGGCCTGGGGGCGCTCGTCGTGGCGCTCCTAGTGAACGCCACCTGGATACTTGGGCGCTCGGTGTTCAAGAGGCTCGAAGTCGCCGACGCAAAGGGGCTGGCGATCAGCCTGGTCACATTCGTCGGCATCTACTTCTTCAGTGTCAACATCATCTGGCTGATCTTCGCCGCCGGTTTTCTCGGGTTTATCCTCTTCTATTTCACCGGCGAGTTAGAGGGCGAAAGAGCGGCGAGAGGCGAGGCGCTCCTATCCGAGCCTGCTTCTCTGCAACGCGAGGCATTAAGCGTGAGGGATTTCATCCCGGTCATGGCGATAGCGGCGCTGCTTGGCGTCGGCCTGCTCGTGCCGTCAACCCGCGCCTTGCTGACGACCTTTCTGGGTATTGGCGCGCTTGCCTTTGGCGGCGGCTTCACCACGATTCCCCTCATTCAGCATCAGGTGGTCGACGCTCACGGCTGGTTGACGACG
This sequence comes from uncultured Chloroflexia bacterium, assembly GCA_963703345.1. Classification (GTDB taxonomy): domain Bacteria; phylum Chloroflexota; class Dehalococcoidia; order DSTF01; family JALHUB01; genus JALHUB01. Next base: position 2,339 of record OY969814.1, read on the forward strand.
AAACAGTTCCTCGACGGCATCGCGCTGGGGCAAATCACCCCCGGGCCGGTCTTCATCACGGCGACATTCGTCGGCTATCACGTGGCCGTGCTCGCCGGGGCGCTGTTCGCGACTCTGGCGATCTTTACGCCCTCGCTGACGGCCATGATCGCCCTGGCTGACGTTCACGCGAGGGTGCAGAACCTCAAGATCGTCAAGGTGGTAATCAAGGGATTCCTATCCGGATTCATCGGCCTCCTCATCGCCGTCACGCTACAATTCGCGGACAAATCGCTGGTGAGCTGGCAGGCGGGGCTGATCTTCATGGGCGCGATCCTCTGGATAATGGTCTTGAAGCGAGACTCAGTGTGGGCGATCCTCGGCACGATCGCGCTGTCGCTAGTAATATTCCCTTGGTGGTGATGACGGGGGTGGGGTTGAGGATTGCGTTGAGCTTCTCAGACTTCGCCTGGGGGGTGATCAGCAATTGGGCGCGGCCTGGTCGATCCGGGCAGCGACCTGCCGCCGGAGGGGCGTTGGATGATGGCGATCAGCGGCGGCGTGCGCGAGCGCGAGAGCGCACTAGTCGAGGGCTCTCCGGACGCGCTAGCGGAGCCACTTGCGCGCTATCTACGGCAGGGCCCGAACATTAGGAAGTAGTCGCTTGGGAGCACCGTATCGCTCTCCAACGCTGGCCGCCTGAACCGGTACTTGGAGCGGTGCCTAGTGCAAGCGATCCATCAGGTTCGGCAGCCCGCCGTGCCAGTAGGCAAGGGCGGCTTCGGCGACATGCCGCTCGTCAGTGATGATCGGTTTGATGCCGCGCGCCTTCAAGCTCTCGTACGCTCCCCAGCCCATGCCGCCGACGATGACGGCTTCGCAATCGTCGATTGTCTCCGCCATCATCTGGTGCTTTGCTTCGGAGTGCTCTCCGTGGCCGTGGGGCTCGCTCGGCACGGTGTGGCAGTCGCAGCCGCCGAACGTGTGGTGGCCCGCCTTCGCGCGCGTCTCTCTGCCGACGATCTGCCCTTCCTCAATGGCGAGGACGATGTAGTAGGGCGCTCGGCCGAAGTGCTGGCTGATCGTGGCTTCGTCGTCGGATACGACCGCGATTTTCATCGCGGTCTCCCGGCCGGGCGCCCGGTTCGCCAGCCGAAGCGCAAGCCGAAGCCTCTGCCTAGGCCGCCTCGTCCGAGTCGCCCGCGTGGGGCAGTCGCGTAGCCGGGCTGATCACTGCCGGAGCAGTAGCCGGCTCGACGGCCCGTCCTGGGCCCCCGGCCCTGTGGTCCTTTTCTGTTACCGAATGGCATTTTGTTACCTCCTAGCCATGTCGTCTTGCGTGGAGTGCCGATTTCACTTCGTTTCGGCACAATCTTTGCTATGCTTTCTATCCGCCTTCTCTTCCCCATCGACCGGCGCCGGGCCCTCGACCTCGTCGACCAGCGTACATAGCAGGCACCGCGACCGGCAGGACACGAGCGCTGCCGCAGGTTGGGCAGGCAAGGGGATGGGCAGACGTCGCCGCCCCAGCAGTGATCTGCCACGCGTGTCCATGCGGGACACAACGAAACTGCTGCCCGGGCGCGGCGAAGTTGCCGCCTTCGATCCGAATCGCCTTGCCATTCATGAATGCATCTGCGACCTTCTGCCGGGCTGCCTTAAGGACGCGATGGAAGGTTGGGCGGGAGATGCTCATTTTCTGCGCGCATTCCTCTTGCTCCAGACCCTCCAGATCCTTCAGGCGGATGGCTTCCATCTCCTCCACTGCCAATCTGACCTCGGAAAGCAAACGCAGGGGTATGCCTGCCGGCTTGAAGTAGGTCGCCAACGGTATGGCTGCTACGGTTCTCCATTTGCACGGTCTTGGCATCGGGTCTGCTCTTCAATTCTACGTTATGAACATATGACCATAACTATCGTACCACTGGTGGTTGGGGATGTCAATGGATCGGGCGGCAGGAAGCCAAAGCGGCACGTAACGGCGGGTGGGCGCGAGCGCGCGTTGGGAGTTTCCGCCTCTTTACACCACACTCGGTCCTGACTAGAATGGGGGAACGGTCAATGACCGGCCGGTCACTCATTCTAGCGAGCTGCGGGCAGTGGCGTTCCGCCTGGGTTTCACGGCTCGGACATGGCGGTTGTCGCCTTAGAACCTCGGGTTTGCCCAGCGGCGTATGAGCGGCCATACGGTGGCACTGTGAGCGCCATGTGTGCAGGCTTGGAGGTTGTAAATGGCTCGAACCCTAACCTTGCCGCAGCAGCGCAAAGAGGAGACGCAAGCTCGCATCCTGGAAGCGGCCTATCGCGTGTTCGCCCGTCGAGGCTACGAAGCCGCGACCGTGGAGGAGATCACGGACGAATGCGGCATCGCCAAAGGGGCGCTGTATACCCACTTTGCGAGCAAAGAGGAACTCTTCCGCACCATCCTCGTCGAGCGCGTGCGCCGCCGGGCCGCGGAGACGGCCGCCCGCCTTGAGCCCAACCTGCCGCTGCGCGAGAGTGTCATTCGCATAATCGAGGCTTCGTGGGCGACCTGCCGGACGGATCCGGTCTGGTCGCCTCTGCTTATGGAGTTCTGGGCGATGGCCGGCCGCAACGAGTGGGGCCGCGAAGCCGTTGCCGAGCTGTTCGACCACTGCTCCGCTGCGCTCGCCCGGTTCTTCTCCGGCGCCAAACGCGCGGGCCTGGTTCGCGCCGAACTGGACGTGCAGCACGCTGCCCGTCTCTTCTTAGCCGTGAACGACGGCCTCGTCCTGCAGTATCAGACGCAACCGGACAAGGTTACTCCCGAGGAATTCCTCGGGCCGATGGCCGACATGATCACGGGTTACTTGACGGCCGGGAACCCGGAGGTCAGTGAGACGGCGGCCGGGCGGAAGAGCCGGGATTGACAATGGGAGAGTACAGGCATCCAGAAGCGCTGGCGACGACGGAGTGGCTGGCCACACACCTCGACGATCCGTCGGTTCGCATTGTGGATATGCGCCACTACGTCCGGGCGGTTTCGGGCGGCTCGTTCCGGGCCGTCTCGGGAAGGGAAGCCTACCAGCAAGGCCACATCCCAGGGGCGGTATTCGTCGATTTCGCATCCGACCTCTCGGAGCCGGGAGACGACCTGCTCAACATCCTGCCGCCCGACCACTTCGCGGCCCTGATGGGATGTCTGGGGAGCGGCAACGACAGCACGGTCGTTGTGTATGACGATCAGGGCGGGACCTGGGCGGCGCGGCTCTGGTGGGCCTTGCGGTACTACGGCCACGATGCCGCGAAGGTTCTGAACGGCGGCCTGACCAAGTGGACTGCCGAAGGGCGTCCTCTGGAAACCGGTACTACTACCTCTGCCGCTGCGACCTTCCAGGCGCGAATACGTCCCGAGCTCATTGCCGGCCGCGACGAAGTGCTCCAGGCACCAGGACGACCGGACGTTTGCATCGTCGATGCGCTGCCGAAACCCTTCTACAGCGGCAGAATGGGACTCTATCCGACGCATAGGGCCGGCCATATTCCCACTGCCCGAAACCTACCGGCGACCGACAACGTTGACCGCGTCGCTCAAACCCTGTTGCCGCCGGACGAGCTGGCACAGCTCTGGCGGAAGCTGGACCTGAGCCCTGACCAGAGGGTGATCACGTACTGCGGTGGCGGCGCCTACGGCGCCTTCGACCTCTTCGTGTTGTACGTGCTGGGTCATGAGAACGTCGCCCTCTACGATGGTTCATGGATGGAATGGGGAGCGGACCCGGATTTGCCCGTCGAAACGGGCCCAGACAACAAGACTCTCGATTCAGATTAGCCAAGGAGGTACCAATGGCTCGCGTCGCATTGTTAGACCCAGACCAGGCCACCGGCAAAACTAAGGACATGTTCGAAAGGGTCAAGAGCTATTATCGAATGGTCCCCGCCCTTCAGAGAGGGCTGGCCTACCTTCCCCAGACCGCTGACGCTCTGTGGGCTCTGAGCCAGACCACCGTTCAAGAGGGCAGCATTCGTGAAGAGCTCAAGCGCGTATTCTTCGCTGTCACCGCCTGCGAAGTCGAGTGTCAATACTGCACCGCAGCTCACATGATGGCCCTGCGCGGCAAGCACTGGAGCACGGAAGAGTGTGTGGAGGTGATCGACGGCAAACCCTCGCCGCGGCTCTCCGACAAAGAGAACGCCGCCGTGAACTTCGCACGCGTTGTCGGGCGGCGGCCGGCAGCGGTCACCGATGAGATGGTCGACGAACTCCGAGCAGCGGGATGGACCGACGCGGAAATCGTTGAGATTGTGGCGTCGGTAGCTCTGATGCGGTACACCAGCACGGTGGCCGTCGCGCTCGACGTGCCGCTGGAAAGGGCGATGGTGGATCTAGTCGAGAACCGCGGTGCCCGTCTCACCCCTCTTCGCGACTGACCGGGTGGCCCCCTCCCCTCCACCATTGGCCACGTGCCCTGCGCGCAACACGGCGGCTCGTTTAGGCATGTGGCTTCGTGCCGCCATCCTCCTCCACAATGTTGAAACAAGAATCGGTGTGGCGAGACAAAGCTCCGTCCGCGTCTAGAGAAGTAGGCGGGTGACCTTCCGCCACCCCACAGCTGCGCCAGGTCGAAGGCGGAGCGATGGAGGGCGGCGTGGGGGTGCCAGGCCCTGCGCTACGTCGGGCCGTCGGGTGGCGGGACCGATAGAGAGCAAATCGGCGAGACCCCGACTCTGGCTCACCGTGTCCGATGGCTGCCCTTGGGCACGTAGTCGAAGAAGCGTTCCGTGGTGTCCCCCGAGGCCCAGGCTGCCCGCAGGCGGGTGCGCCGCTCCACCCTCCGCAGGGCAGAAAGCAGCATCCGGTTGAGGTCCCTGGCGCTGTCGCCCGCCACGGTTCCTTCGACGTGCCAACCATCCTCAGTCGCGGTCACAGTGCCGGCGACGAGCTCCTCGAGCACCGGCCGCACGGCCGTGGGGTTGTCGCTGCTGACATCGGCAACCAGCCGGAACCGGCGCGCCTCGCCCACTGGCACATCCTCCGTTCGGCAATGATCAACAAGGTATCGCGGCACATGGCGCTCACTCCCGCGCCGCTCGCTGTTCAAAGTGGTTCGGCCGAGTCATCCTAGATGCTCTGCGTCGCTCGGGCAACTGGCTGGTGGCGTCGGCGGGAGGGTCCGAGGCGGCCTGGGTAGAAACCGAGGAACGCGCGCTCGGTACCTCCTGTACTCGTCCCCAAAGGCCTTCTCCAGGTCAGACTCCTCAACCCTTGCCAGTTGATAGAGTACGGCGATGCTGGCCGTCGCCCAGGCGAAGCCGAGCCAAGCTTCAAATACCAACGCTACCCCAAGAATGATAACCATGAAGGAGAGGTAAATGGGGTTTCGCGTCCAGTCATAGATTCCGGAGGTCACAAGGTGATCTATTCGCCAAGTGTTGCGGAGGTCATTGAAGCACCAGATTCTTACGGTCGCTCCCAGAATAATCAAGGCGATGCCCAGACCCTTAAGGGCCAGCGGCTCATGAATAAGCAGTCCCGCGCTCCGGCTGAAATCGATGGCGAGTATGCCCACTAAGGCTATGCCTTCGCCAACGATGAATTGCCTGATTCTGGGTGATGGGGTTTCTCTTGCCATCTCAGCCCTAGCCTTCGGCAGAAGTATCACATGCCCCGATCCTCAGGGCAAATCCGCACGGCGACTTCCGGACTCTGGGTCCGGTACTCAGCGCCAAGAGAATAGCTAAGAGGAAGACGGCTATTGGCGGCACCAATCGTATCTGGGCGGGGATTCTCAGAGAGTCGGAGATGCTTGGACACAGGGCTCAAGAACTTCGAGTCCGGTACTCAGGTTGAGGGCACGTTCGACTTGACCTGAATGTAGTTCAGGCGACCCGACTCCCAGTGCCGGCTCCGCAGCGGTCCGGAAGATCGCTGCTGTCAGGCGGCGGTGGCCTCCGAATACGAGCCTACATCATCGACGTCGCTCTTGGCGGATTCCAGCCATCGGAAGCCCTCGCTTGGCCAATGAATTAGCTTGAATTGGCCGTCAATAGGGGTATAATAGCGCCGATTGGCAATTTGGCGGCCCTCTGCTTAGATCTGCAGAACGTGCGCGTCAGATTCAAGAGGGAGCCTGGGAAGCGGAAAACCAACCCGAGCCTTCCCAAGCAGAGGGTCGCGGGTTCGAGTCCCGTTTCCCGCTCCAACTCTCCTCCTGTACCTGCAACATTCATCTGCTTTGTATTGACTCCTCGCGTTGCGCGTTCCAGTTGCGATGTCACAGTCGATCCCGCACAGCCCGAGCCCCCGGCTGAATCGAATACAGGGCCATTCAAGGCCAAGGGCGCAAGAATCGAAGCGAACTAGGAGATCAAGGAGGGATTCTCTTCGTGATGCGCCTGCGACAGAATCGTGAGCCAGCTGTGATCTCAGCGTGATTCGCGCGTAATGTTCCCAGCCGTCCCATCATCCTGATCATCGTGCCTCGAGCAAGAGGCACCGAAGTTGAACTGAGGCGAAGTTGATTGCTTGCCGCACCACGGACAAAGACACTCCGTGTCTGGCCAGCTTTGGTCCTCTGCTTTTTCATGCTTCTCTCACGGCGCTGCGACTTCGCTTCACGTACACGCCACCTCTTCCCGCGATACTTGAATGAAGCCCGCCGCTGGATGTGGCTGGTTCAATGTGCCCAACGATGAAAGGGAGACGAGAAAGAATGGAGAGCCCCGCAAGGTCCATCCGCTTCATTCACAAGGCCATGCGGAACGAGATCGACGCCCTGGACAAAGCTGTAGACAGCCTCGCCGCTGGCGACGGCGACGCGACAGCCGAGCTGACCCGTCGCTTCGACTTCCTCTACCGCGTCCTCAAGGCCCACGAGGACGGCGAGGAGGACACCTTCTTCCCGGCGCTCGACCAGCGCGTCTACCCTGTCTCCGCGCCCTATCTCCTCGACCAACAGACCGACCAGCGCCACATCCGTGAGGCTACCCAGTCCCTCGAAAGGCTGATCGAAGCCCCGGGCGACCGGGCGCGCGGCGAAATACTTCGCCATCTGCGCCGTCTGACAGCTATAATCAACGCCGCGACGAGCATGCACATTCAGAAGGAAGAGGAGAGCCTCGTGCCGCTTGTCGAGCAGCATTTCAGCGTCGAAGAGCAGGAGGACATCGCGAGACGGGCCATCGGCCACTTCCCGCCGGAGCTGATGCAACAGACGCTCCCCTGGCTGGTGCTATCGCTTCCCTCGGACGACCAGGAGGCGTTTCTGCGAATGCTGATGAGCACCGTTCCGCCCGATGCCTTCCACGCGATGTCGGGCCTGCTATCGACGAGCCTGCCGCCGGCCCAATGGGCGGAGATAGCGAGACGATTGCCCGAAGCGGCGTGATACCGACGGGCGAGCCGAAAGGACCAACCAGTGACAACCCGAACCGAAATCAAGAAATACGGCCTCCTTATCGACGGCGAGTGGCGTCAGCCGAGCAGCGGCGAGACCACCGAGCGTCGCAGCCCCGCCGACCAATCGCTCGTCGCCGTGCTGCCGCTCGCCGGCGAGAGCGACCTCGACCTCGCCGTCGCCGCGGCCCGTCGCGCCTTCGACGCCGGCCAGTGGAGTGCCAACGCCACCCGTCGCGCCAGGATACTGCGCCAGGCCGCCGCCCGCATCCGAGCGGAGCAGGAAACCCTCGTGCCGCTCCTCGCGCGGGAGGTCGGCAAGACGCTGTCGGAGGCAAAGGGCGAGGTGCTTTCGATAGCGAACACCTTCGACTCCTACGCCGGCCTCGGCGAGAACGTGCGCGGCCGGGTCGTCGGCAACGCCACCGCCGGCGCTCTCGGCATGGTACTGAAGGAGCCGGTTGGAGTAGCCGGACTCATCATTCCCTGGAACTGGCCGCTGATACTCCTCTCGTGGAAGCTGGCCGCTGCGCTTGCCGCCGGCTGCACGACCGTCATCAAGCCGTCGATCTACACCGGCGCGACGACCTACGAGGTGGCGCGCATCTTCAGCGAAGCGGGAACGCCGCCGGGGGTGATTAACGTAATTACCGGCAAGTCCAGCGCCATCGGCGACAAGTTCGTCATGCACCCGGACATCGACAAGATCTCCTTCACCGGCTCCACCGCTACCGGCCGTCACGTCATGGAGCTCGCCGCTGCCGACATCAAGCGCATCTCGCTGGAGCTCGGCGGCAAGTCCCCCAACGTCGTCTTCGCCGACGCCGATCTCGACGCCGCGGCTGTTGGCGCCGTGAGCGCCGCCTTCCTCAACACCGGCCAGACCTGCCAGGCGGGAACGCGCCTCCTGCTTCAGCGCTCCGTCTACGACGAGTTCATGACGAAGTTCCTCGCGCTCGTTGACAGGATGAAGGTCGGCGACCCGCTCGACCCCTCGACGACCATGGGGCCGCTGGTATCGGAAGAGCAGTTGGACATCGTGCTGAGCTACGTCGATCTGGGCAAAAAGGAGGGCGCGCGACTGCTCCGCGGCGGCAAGCGACCCAGCGGCCCACCCTACGACAACGGCTTCTACATGGAGCCGACGGTGTTCGACGCCGTGGACAACCACATGCGCATCGCCCGGGAAGAGATCTTCGGACCGGTCCTCGTCGTCATTCCCTTCGACGACGAGAAGGAGGCGCTGGCCATCGCCAACGACACGATCTACGGACTGGCCGCCGGCGTCTGGTCGAGCAACCTGCGGACGGTCATGAGGTTCGTGCGCGGCATAAAGGCCGGCACCGTCTGGGTGAACTGCTACCACGGCTGCGGCATTCCCAACGTGCCCTTCGGCGGCTACAAGCAGAGCGGCCTCGGCCGTGAGCAGGGGCTGGAGGGCATCGACATCTTCCTGGAGACGAAGACCGTCCACGTCAATCACGGCTAAGCGCCAAGAAGGCGACTCGCGCCTTCAGGCCCGGCTCATAGGATCAGCGGAACGTTCACGCCTCGAGCACGCGACGTGGCCGTTGTTTCATGCTTCCCGCATGGCGCAGACGTAAGCTTGGATGTTGGTCAAGAGTAAAGATGATGCGGAGGGAGAACCAAGATGTCAAAAATCAACTTCGTCGCCGAGCCCGGGAAGCAAGAGATCATCGTTACGAGCGTCTTCGACGCGCCGCGCGATCTGGTCTTCAAGGCGTCCACGGACCCCGATCTCGTAGCTGATTGGTGGGGCCCAAGGAACCTGACAACCAAGGTCGAGAAGATGGAAACGCGGCCGGGCGGCGCCTGGCGAATCGTCCAGCGGGACCCGCAGGGCAATGTTTATGCGTTCCACGGAGTCTATCACGAGACCACGCCGCCGGAGAGGATCGTCCAGACCTTCGAATATGAGGGCATGCCGGGACACGTGCTGCTCGACATCTGCACGCTTGAAGAGTCGAACGGTAGGACCACGTTGACGGACAAATCCATCTTCCTGTCGGTCGAGGACCGCGACGGGATGCTCGAATCGGGAATGAGGGAAGGCATGAGCGAGAGCATGGAGCGCCTCGGCGAGCTCCTGGAGCGACTTCGGAAGGGGCAGCGGCAGGCCGCTTAAGCCGCCTGGTCCTCAGCGACGAGCCGTCGCGGACGCGGCAGCTTCCGTCGCTGGTGAAGTCGTATCATAGCCTCGACGACCGTGGGACTGAACTGGCTGCCCGAGCAGGAAACGAGTTCTTGCATAGCCGCGGCAATCGACCGTCCCGGCCGGTAGGGACGGTCGCTGGTCATGGCGTCGAAGCTGTCCGCAACGGAGACGATGGTCGCCGGTTCGGGTATCTCGCCGGCGCCCAGGCCGTCGGGATAGCCGCCGCCGTCCCACCTCTCGTGATGCGACCGGGCGATGGCCGCCGCAAGCTCGAAGCCGGTGCGCCCGGCCAGGAACTGCTCGCCCCAGACCACGTGGTGCTTCATCAGCTCCCATTCCGCCTCGCTCAGTCTGCCGGTGTTGGCGAGGACGGAATCAGCGACGCGTATCTTGCCCATGTCATGTAGCACGGCGGCCAGTCCGATCTGACTGGCAAACTCTTCCTCGTGACCCAGCTCCAATGCTAGCTGTTCGGAGACCACGCGCACGTTCTGCAGGTGCTCTCCCGTCGTCCGGTCGTGCGCTTCCGCCGCGGCGGCAAGTAGCATCACCGTCTCCATGTGCGCTTGGCTGAGGCGTCCGGAGGCCGCGCGCAGCTTCTCGACCAGCGTCTCTAGGCTGACGATCGCTGTCACCTGCGTAGCGATGGCGCTCAGGAGCTGGGCATCGTGCGGTCCCAGCGCTCCTTCGGCCTTGCAGGCGACGGCGAGGGTGCCGATGAGCTCGTTTCGCCAGAGCATCGGCGCGACGAGGGCCGACTTCAGTCCAGCTTTGTGCAGCATCCGTCGTTCCGAGTCGGTGAGATGGCTGTTGCTACGTGGGTCGTCCATGATCACCGGTCGTCCCGGGTGCACGAGCCTGCGAATCGAAGTTTCCGACGTCCGGGCACGGCTTGCCTCGGCGTTCCAGCGCTCGAGCAGTTGTGAAGGAGAGCGCGCGAATGTGCTTATGGAAGGCGCCCCGCCCGGATCGTGGTTGAACAGCGAGAAGCTGACGGCATCGTAGCCGGCCGTGACCGATAGTCGATGGGCGACCAGGTGCAGCTTCTCGTCCAGGTCGCCGCCGCTGGTGAGGAACGGCACGATCTCGCCAAGGATCCTTGCTGCTATGCTGTCTTGGTCATGGGAGGAAAGAAGTTTCGCCGATGTATGCTTCGGTTGCCGCTTGGCTGCGTACATCGCACTGTCGGCGAGCTCGATAAGCTCTTCAATCCTCTCGGCTTCGACGGGATAGAGCGCAGTCCCCATGCTGATATGGACAGGGATGCGGGCTCCCGTCTGAGGGTCTTGCATCGTAAGGTGGGCGAGCGAGCCGACCACATTCTTCTCATAGCGCTCCGCCTCGGCGCGGCCGGCAGCAGGCAAGAAGGCGATGAACTCGTCGCCTCCGTAGCGGCCGATGAGAGCGCCATCGTTGGACAGCGCCTCGGCAACCGATACGAGCACGCGATCACCGGCGGAATGGCCGAACGTGTCGTTGATCGCCTTCAGGTTGTCAACGTCGCTCATCATGACGGCAATGGGTGTGCTGCGTGTCTGTGCTAAAATTTGTCGAAGCTCGGCGACGATGGCGGCGTGATTGAGGACGCCGGTGAGCGGGTCGCGGCGCATCTGGTCTCGCAGCGCCTCTTCCGCCTTCTTGCGCTCCGTGATGTCGCGGAGCACGCCCTCGACGCCGACAATCTTCCCGTACGCATCGCGGACAACGTGTGAACCGACGGAGGAGTTGACCAGGTGGCCGTCCTTCGCCTTCAGCACCACCTCGTAGTCAGTGACCTCCCCCTTGCTCATCAGCTCATTCAGGAGGCCGCTGCGTTCCTCCGGCCGAACGTAGACGTCGAGGACCTGAGTCCCGATGAGCTCTTCGCGCGTGTAGCCCCAGCGTTGCACGGCCGGCCCGATTTCGGTGATGATTCCGCGCGCATCGGTGCGATAGAAGATGTCCTGGACGCTCTCGTAAATCTGACGGTACTTCTCCTCGCTGCCGCGAAGCACCTCCTCGGCACGCACCCGCTCGGAGACGTCGTGAGCGACGCCCAGGATGACGGGCTCGCCCCTCTCACTCTCGATCAGGGAAGCGGTGGCGACCAGGTAAACGAACGTACCGTCCTTCCGCTTGGCTTTGGTGTTCGTCGGTCCGCCGTATCCGGCCTCGATGATCTCGACTATCCTAGCCTGAGCCGCGCGCTGCTGTGACTCATCAAGCATATCGTAAAGGGAGAGTTGCGTCAGCTCGTCGCGACTGTAGCCGAGCAGTTGCAGGGTAGCCTCGTTCGCGTCGAGGAACTTCCCTTCCAGGTCGTGAAGGTAAACGGCGTCGAACGAGCGCTGGAAGAGCGTGCGATAGCGATCGTCGCCACGCCTGAGCCTGCGTGAGCGATCGGCGGCGAAGGCGAACGCGCAAGCCAGGGCGAGAGCAGGCGAGGTGCCGGCGAGCACGATCAGTGCAACCCAGGAGTCGCGCGAAGCGGCCAGGACGACGCCACAGGCCAGAACCGCGGACAGGGCCAGGACTACCCCGACGGTGAGCCCTCGGACTTTCCTCATTTCCTCACTTCAGTACCCACGCTTCTCGGAGAGGCCACGTTCCGAAGGCCTTCCCCTTATTGTCGGTCGCCGCCAGTTGCGTCTGAACCTGCTTGAGGATGCGCAGGTCCTGCCCAAGGATGGGACGGGGCGTCGTTCTGGCACGGGGAGGCCGACTCAGGACAAGCGCTCCCGTTGGCTCTTTGACAGGAACGAGAAGGAGACGCCCAGGGCCACGAAGATCGCGCCCAGACAGGCGAACGCGACAGCGTTTCGAATAGGAAGCCAGGCCACGTCCCGGCCGAGAGCGTAGAACTGCGCATTCAGGTAATCACTCTCATGCTCTGCTGCCAGGCGCAGGACGAAGCCCACCGCCATCGAAACGAGCAGCAGCGGCAGCGAGGCGGCCAGCACGGCAACGCCAAGGCTGGTCAGACGGCCGTAGCCCCGACTCACCGCCATCAGCGCCAGCCCAAGAATCGCTGCCAGCGCGGCAACGGCGATGAGGACGATGCGCATCGCGTCGTGGTTGCCTTCGGTGAGCAGCCCGGCAGTATAGCGCACGGCTCCCGGCGGCGATAGAACCTGGATGTGAGAAGCACTGCTGTCCTTTCCCTGGAAGGCGGAGAAACCGTCGGCATAGAGCCTATCGGCAGAGCGGTCGAGGACCAGGTTTCGCAACTCTGCCGACGAGAGGTCCTGGCTCCCACCAACGCTCAAATCGACGGCGATCGGAAAGCTCGGGAGACGCGGCTGGGACGTGTCGGCGCTGCTGCTGGAGGTCGCTTGGCCGGGATTGGCAATTACAGCGTCGATCTCCGTCAAGCTGGCGACGGTCCGGCGCAATACTTCGTGCGAGGCGCCGGCCGCCGACAGTTGCGTGGCGTCAACCGCCAGCAAAAGCACGCCCAGCGTCGAGACAAAGACGAGCCCGATAACCCACTTGAAGAACACGCGCCAGAACCCCGCTCCAGCCTTCAGCCCCGGCGACTCGGTCGCCGCGGGCTCCCCCTCGACTCCGGCGTACGCCATCCCAGGCCTCTTTGCAGCTAATCGCCGCCTACGACGAGTGTGCCGACGATGCGGTCGTGGAGGGCCCGCCGCTTCCGGTCGGCCAGCACCGTGGCCAGCGCGACCGGCGTCGCGAGCACGGAAAGCGCGAGAACGGTCGCCGTCGTGAACAGCACGATACTGTTCTGCGTTCTGATCGTGCTGAGGATGACCAGCAGCACCCAAGGAACCGTTAGCACCGGATGGAAAAGAAGCGGGTTCAGCAAGAACATCCTAAACAGTGCCCTGAGACCACCCAGGCGACCGCCATCGCTGCGGGCGATGCGAATCCCCACGATGTACTTGCCGACGGTCTGGCCTCGCCACGACAGGAGCCAGACGTTGAACAGCAGCCAGAAGGGAATGACGGCGGCGACGATGCCGATGGCGGCGTAGAAAGCGGAATCCGGCGGTTCGCTGTCGCCGAAGTTGCCGCGCACCAGCAACTGGAACATCGCGACCATCCCGAAGAGCGCCAGGAAGGCAACAAGGATGACCGTATCGAAAACGAACGCGAGGAGGCGCGCTTGCAGGCCCGCGCCCCTTGGCTCAAAGGAACCTACCACCCTAGTCAAGCCCAATCACCTGCCCGCCGAGAGTCCCAGCGCCTGATTATAACATGCGTCGAATCGCCCCCTCAAAGACGCGTCGCCTTGACTGACGCAAACCGGTCCACGTTTGTCAGGCCGCGAAGTCGAATGCTATTCTCAATGGGTGCCGCGTATCATCGACCGAAATGCATCTCAAGCAACAATGAAGAGACTCCCCGTCCCGCTCGTTCCCCTGGCCGTCGTGGCCGTCATCGTTGCCCTATCGGCGCTGGCAAGCTGGCTGACGCTCAGCGCCATCGGCTTGCCGCTCTCGAAGGATGAGTTCAACCTGGGCGTCTGGGAGCTGCGCCACTTCCCGAACAAGTGGCTGTATGAGATAGGGCACATCGGCGGCGACGGCGGTCGCAACGCCCAGAACGCCGACGTCCAGCGCTACCTCCAGCTCCAGCAGCAGGTCGACGCCCTCACAGCCGAGGAGTCGCGGGAGAGCGCCACGAACGCCTCGCCGGAAGCGATAAGGGCGACGTCGCAGCAGCTGGCGCAGGCGCGCGACGACCGGGCGTCGATCCAGGTCCGCGTCCAGTCGATACTGGAGAGCCGCATCTCGTCAGTCGCCTCTGGCCTGGGCCTCGAGACCACGCTGCCTTTGTTCTCCCGCGTCCACTGGCTCTTCCCGCCGGTCGACTTCGAGTTCGAAGACCCGCCCTACGTACTCATCATCTCGCCGCGCGAGCGCATCGAAGAGACGAAGGCGACCCTCCTGCGCAACGACCTGTCTCTCGACGAGGCGCAGCGCCTGGAGAGCGACGCCGAAGCGAAGTCCGACAACGTCTCGGCGCTCGTTGTGCCGACCGGCGGCATCGGCGCCTATCCGGCCATCGTTGAGCCCAGCGAAAGCTATCTCGACGCCCTCCAGATCGCCTCCCACGAATGGACGCACGGCTACCTCTACTTCCACCCGTTGGGCGCGCGCTACTTCGAGAACGACACGTTGCGGACGATCAACGAGACCGTCGCCGACATCGTCGGTCACGAGATGGGCTCGCTCGTCGCGGCGGCTTACCCGCTGGAAACGGTCACGCCCGCGCCGTCGCCAGCGCCGACGTCGCAGCCAACCCCGGACAGCGTGGACGTCGACCAGGTGCTGCGGCAGCTACGCCTGAACGTCGACTCTTTGCTGGCGCAGGGAAAGGTGACGGACGCGGAGTCGCTGATGGAGCAGACGCGACAGTTCCTGGCCGCCCACGGCCACTACTACCGGAAGATAAACCAGGCCTTCTTCGCCTTCTACGGGCTCTACGGGACGACAGGAGCGTCGAGCAGTCCGATTGGCCCGAAGCTGGAGGAGTTGCGTCAGAAGAGCGCTTCGCTGGGGGACTTCGTGCGCGCCGCGGAGACGATAACGAGCGCGGCGGACCTCGACCGGCTGCTTGCGGAAGCCGGCGCTACTCCACCTTGATGGTCGTGCGCCGCGTCTTGGGGCCCTCCTGCTCTTCCATCTTGTCCAGCGCCGCGTCGATGAGGCTGCGGAGGGCGCTCAGCATTTCTTTCCGGGCCCCAAGCATGTGCGCCCGCACGTCGGGCGTCAGCACGCCCATGCCGGGCTTCTTTATCCGCAGGACTATCTCCCCTTCGGGCGTCCACTCACACTCGAAAAGCTTCTCCGCCATGCTGGCCTCCTTTGCGGGCCGGATCAGTCCGGCCGCGCGAAGCGAATCGTTAGCCGGTCATCCTCCAGTTTAGCACTTTCGGTCCGCATGCCGACGAGCACCCGCGGCAGGATGACGTTTCGCTTGTTGGCGCCGACGTGGATGACCAGCTCGTCGCCTATCTGCGACAGGTGCACGTCTTCCTTGCTGGTGAAGGGAAGCAACAGCGTCAGCACGTAGTCGCCGTTATCCTGGCGCACCGCCTGCGTTTGCCCGCGGAATTGGACGGGCGTCGGGTCGTCTTCGCCGTATAGAGCGGCGGCGAAGCGCTCGAGCATCTCCAGGCCAACCACCTCCTGGTCCATGAGCGGCGCCGTCAGGATGGGCAGCGGCGCGAACCCTTCCTCGACCAGCGCGAAGTAGCGCCCCTGGCTCTCCTTCCAGGACGTGAAGTAGGCGTCGGTAACGTCCGGCGGGATGAGGCGGTTGCAGACGACAAGGTCGCTTGGGTAGCCGTAGAGATTGAGGTAGGTGAACGTGCGCTGCGCTTCCTTGACCACCATCTTCTCAGGGTTGAGGACGAGCCGGACGGAGCTGAGATTGGCGTCGGTGAGGATGTCGCGCATCTTGTCCAGCCGCTCGAAGAGGTCCTTCAGAGCCACGAAGACGTCGTCTTCCGGGAAGGGCAGGTCCGTCACGCGCGTCAGCACCGGCCGGGCGATGCGCGCCGCCGTGCGCTGTAAAGGGAAGATGCGATGCAGCCACCAGCGCATCACGTCCGGGAAGCTCAGCAGGCGTAGTGTCTCGCCGGTGGGAGCGCAGTCGACGATCACGACGTCGTACTCCCCGCCCTCGTAGTACTTGATTAGGTGGACCAGGCCGGCCAGCTCCTCCATGCCCGGGAGCACCGCCATCTCCTCCGCCAGCACCTCGTCGATGCCGCGCCAGGCCATGACGGTGCGCAGGTACTCCTCCAACGTGCCCCAGTGCTCGTCTACCTCATTGAAGACGTCCAGCTCCTGCGCCCAGAGGTTCTCGGCGATGGGCGTCGGGTCGCCGCCGACCGGCAGGTCGAAGCTGTCGCCGAGGCTATGCGCCGAGTCCGTGCTCATCACCAGCGTCCGGTGCCCCAGTCGCGCCGAACGCAGCGCCGTCGCCGCCGCCACGCTCGTCTTGCCGACGCCGCCTTTGCCCGTGTACAGGATTATGCGCATGTCGCGCTGCTTCATCGACGTGTGGCCTCTCTAACGTAAATGATACAGCACGTTGACCACTGCTGTGTTGGGGCGTCGCTTGAGGGCGCGGCGCAGGCGGGTGGCCGGCTGGTTGTGGAGAAAGCTCTGCCAGAAGTGCGCCGTCACGAACTCCGGCAGAACGACGGTGATTCGCCCCTTCGGGTTCGAGCGGTCGACGGCATCAACGTAGGCGAGGAACGGCGCCACCAACGCCCGATACGGCGACTCCACAATCACGAGCGGCACATCCTGCAACTGCTCCTCCCATTGCCCCCGCAGCGCCTCCGCCTTCGCGACGTCGTCCGTGATGTGCACGGCGGTTACGTTCTGCGACAGCGTCAGCCCGTACTCGACAGTGCGCAGGACGGCGCGGTCCAGCCCTTCCACCGGCACGATGACCGTCTGGGAGCTATTTCCGACGGGCAGGCCCTGGAGCTCCCCCAGATCGCCCTCACGGATCTCCAGTTGCTCGGCGACACGCCGGTAGTGGGCGCCTATCTGCACGCACATGGCAACCAGGAACGGTATCGCCAGCAGGACGATCCAGGCGCCGTGTGTGAACTTGGTGCTCGCCGCGATGATGACGACTATCCCGGTGCCGACGGCGCCGACCCCGTTGATGACCATGCTCCGCCGCCGTCCCGCGTCCATAGAGCGTAGCCAGTGCACGACCATGCCCGACTGCGACAGCGTGAACGAGAGGAACACGCCGACAGCATACAGCGGGATGAGACGGTGCGTGTCGGCTTTGAAGACGATCAGAAGCCCGCTGGCAAGCACGCCGAGGACGAGGATGCCGGCGGAGAAGGCAAGCCGGTCGCCGCGGAACATCATGTGGCGGGGCAAGAAGCCATCGCGGGCCATGACCGACGCCAGCCGCGGGAAGTCGGCGAAACTGGTGTTGCTCGCCATGATCAGGACCAGCATCGTGGCGACCTGAAGCAGATAGTAGGGGGGCGTTACGCCGAATGCGGTCTTGCCGACCTGCGATATCACGGTGACGTGTTGCGCCGGCTGAATGTGCATCAGGTGAGCCAGAACGGTCAGTCCAAGGAAGAACGAGGCGATGATCGCCGCCATCCAGGCGATAGTAGTAGCCGCGTTCTTTGTCTCCGGCGGCTCGAAGGCAGGCACGCCGTTGGCGATTGCTTCCATTCCGGTCAGAGCTGAACAGCCGGACGAGAAGGCCCGCAAGATCAGAAAGATGGTGAGCGAGGACACGCCCGCCGAAACGGGCTCCGATGGCACCGGCGCCTGGACGCCCATGGCGTAGCGCACGAAGCCGGTGACTATCATGGCCGCGAACGTAAAGATGAAGAGGTACGTGGGGAAGGCAAATATCTTGCCCGATTCCCGTATTCCGCGCAGGTTGCCGATCACGATGAGCCATACGGCGATCAGCGCCAGCTCTAGCCGGTCGTTGAAGAGGCCCGGCGCCGCGGAGGTGATGGCGGCGATTCCGGCCGAGGTGCTGACGGCGACGGTCAGGACGTAGTCGATCATGAGCGCCGCTCCGGCGGTCAAGCCCGGGAACGTCCCCAGGTTCTCCCGCGCCACGGTGTACGAGCCGCCGCCGCTGGGGTAGGCGCGCACGGTCTGCCGGTAAGAGAAAGCGACGACGATCAGCAACAGGGCGATTACGCCGGCTATCGGCAGCGAAGCGTTGAGCGCGCCCATTCCCGCCAGTACGAGGACGAGCAGGATCTCTTCCGTTGCATATGCAGTCGAGGAGATGACGTCGGAGGAGAAGACGGCCAGCGCCCGAAACTTGTCCAGCCGCTCGCTGATCGCCTGCGACGACGTCAGCGGCGACCCGACGAGAACCCGCCGGATGCTCGTCCAGAGCTGGTCGACTAAGGTATGCGGCCGCAGCAGGACGGCCGTCGCCTGGAGATGCGCCGGCGCCATCCGTCGCAGCGTTTGCTGGCTGCTGGGAGTGATGCGGACGTAGCGCGACCCGGGCTTCAGGCCGCGTCGCACCTCCGAAAGCTGGAGGTCCGGGCGCAGCGGCTCAGTCCGCCTGGGCACGCGATAGCGCCCGTAGCGCTCCAGGTTCTCCGGCGTCGGTCGCCCGTCGGCGGGCTCTTTCGGTCCTTCAGGGGGTGGCGCCTTGCCGTTGGAATCCCCGTCTCTTCCCGTCATCAACTATCCGTCTAGTGTTCAGGGGTGGCCGTGGCGACGGGCGTGCCGTTCTTCGGTGTGGCCGTCGGCGTGCGACCGGCCGCCTGCCCCGATAAAGTGATCGTCGTCGTCGTCATGAGCTCGCCGCGGGTCCCATCAACGACCACGAGCCGCAACGTGTACTGGCCGGCGGGAAAGCCCGTGGTGTTCCATATAGCCAGCGTCGAATCCTTCACCGGCGTGTTCGACTGCTGGATCACGGCCCATTCGGTCGGTGAGGCGCCAACGCCATATTCCAGCCGATACGATTGGAAGTCGGCGGAGGAAGCCCGGCCGGTGACAGTCACGCTCCCGCTAACCTTTGCGCCCGACGCCGGCGACGATATGACGACCGGCATATCGGCGGGATTGGTCCGCTCCGAGGGAGCCGAGCCGCCCAAAATCCCAGCCCACTCCACCGCCTGCTCGCGCTCGAAGCCCTGGACCTCCGGCGGTATGACGAGGTAGCCGCGCTCCTGCACGAACTGCGGCGGCGTCATCTCCGTCGCCAGCAAGCCGGTGCGCACATCGATCTTCGTCGGCTGCCACCAGGTGTCCTTCTCCTTCACCGCGTCTGTGACGACCAGGTCTTCCGACGTCTTGCGACAGTACGGCGTGGGCAGCATGCTGGAGGGCACGCAGACGGTCGCCTTCGCTACGCCGTCCGGCTGCTGGAAGTCCGACGCCGGCTTGCCTTCCAGCGCCGCCTCCATGAAGTCGCGCATCGCTCGCCAGGAGATCGACGTGCTTAAGATGTTGATCATCGGCGAGTTGTCCGCGTTGCCGGCCCAGACGCCGACCACGAGGTCTGGCGTGTAGCCGAACGACCACGTATCGCCGATGGCGTGGCTGTTCTCGTACGGTTGGCTGGTGCCGGTCTTAATCGCCGCGTGCTGCCCGGGAACGGTCAGCCCGCCGCAGCCGAACGTCCAGCACTGGGCATCAGGGTCGCTGAGGATGTTGGTTATCAAGTAGGCATACTGGCTCGGGATTATCTGCTCATCGGTGCGCTGGTCGTCCGCGTTCCAGATGACGTTCCCCTGCGAGTCCTCCACCTTCAGGATGGAAACGGGATCGAGGTCCCGATAGCCCTGCGGCAGCGCCATAGTTGTCGGCACGCCGCGCATGATGCCGCCGGTGGCGAAGACGCTGTAGCCGTAGACCACATCGACCAGCCTGACGTCGGTGCCGCCGATTGTGAACGACGGGCCGTACGTGCCGTCGATGCCGGTGATGCCCATCTTGCGGGCCGTGTTCACGACGTCGTTCACGCCGGCCATCTGGATGACCTTGAAGGCGGGTATATTGAGGGAGTTGCCCAACGCCTGCCTGATCGTGATGGGCCCGTGGAAGTCACCGGCCGGGTTTGTCGGGCAGAACTGCGTGCCGTTTTCCTCGTCGTAGCAGGTCGGAGTGTCGAGCACCATGGTCCCCGGGCCCCAGCCCTTCTTCATGAACGCGGTGACGTAGTTGAAAGGCTTCAGCGTCGAGCCGGGAGAGTTGAACGCCTGCGCCATGTCGTTCGCGCCCTGGATGTCGTCGCGGAAATAGTCGCGGCTGCCGACGTAGGCAATGATCTCGCCGGTGCGCGGGTCCATCGCCACCAGCGCCCCGTTATGCCCGTTCGAGGTGTTCTCGTACTGGCTGACCCAGTTCTCTATCGCATTCTCAGCCACGGTCTGGAGGTTGAGGTCCAGGGTGGTCGTGACTTTGAGTCCCTGGCGGTAGACCGCCTCGCGACCGAACATCTTCTCCAGCTCCGGGCCGATGTAGGAGAGAACCCAGTGCGCCGCGTCGATCGTGAAGCGGTGGGGCACGATGTTCAGCGGCTCCTGCGCAGCGTTCCACCCTTCGGCGGGCGTGATGTCGCCCTTGCCGGCCATGAGGAGAAGGACCTGGTTCCGCCGCTTCTGAGCGGCTTCGGGATGCTCTAGGGGATCGTAGCAACTCGGGCAGGCGGGAATGCCGGCGAGGAGGGCGGCTTCGCCCAGAGTCAGCTCGTTCGCCTTCTTGCCGAAATACCCTTCGGACGCCGCCTCGACGCCGTTGTAGATGCCGCCGTAAGAGATCTGATTCAGATACCATTCCAGGATTTGGTCCTTGCTGTAGCGCTTCGTCAGCTCCATGGCGTAGACGGTCTCTTTCAGCTTGCGAGAAATGGACCGCTGACTCCGTTCCGCTTCTGGGATGTAGACGTTCTTCACGAACTGCTGTGTGATGGAGCTGCCCCCGGACCCCTGAAGAAAGTCCGGATTGCCCGGAAGGAAGTTCTCGTAAGCGGCGCGCAGAAGACCTTTGATGTTGATGCCCGGGTTGGAATAGAAGCTGGAGTCCTCGGTGTCGATAGTGGCCTGCCTAAGGTACAGTGACACGTCCGACAACGGCACCGGCGAGCGCAGGCCGCTCAGATCGTTGCTGAAGGTGTACAGGGCATTTCCGTTGCGGTCGAATATCTGGGCGCCGCCGGCGTTCTGCGACAGCAACTGCTCGACCGGCGGCATGTCGTTGGCATAGACGCGATAAACGACAAAGCCGGCGACGGCCATGACCATTGTTCCGACAACCATGACGCCAAACAGGACTACGGGCACGAGCATCCAGCCGCGGATCCTCCTGCCGCCGCCGCCGACGGTCCGCAAACGCCCGTACCGGCGCCGCTTGAACAGCTTAGCCATCCTTCGCCGCCTCCGCTAAGGGAGCCCGCTTCTCCAGCACCAGGAAGTGCGAAAGCCCCAGCGCCTGGAGCGGAGTCGACTCCAGAGCGTAGAGGACCCGTCGCAAAGCTCCCGCAAAAAGCTTACTACGCGCGGCTATGTTGTCAAATCCCGGATAGATGACACTGTGCCACGCCCACGCGGCATCGAGCCCCGCCGTCAGCCGCTGGAGATCGTTGCGACGATAGGCGCGCACGTGCGGCGCCAGTCGACGTCGCAGGGGGCCGGGAAGGTAGTGAACGAAGGGGATGTTCCCGAAGACGTAGCGCTTGCCGATGTAGACGCCGTGTGTCTCGAACGGGTACAGCCGGTTGGGCGCGAAGACGACGATTCTCCCGCCTGCCGCTGCGACCCGACAGGCCTCGCGGAGCGTCGCCGTATCGTCGCTTACGTGCTCTATCACCTCGTTGAGCAGGACGACATCGAAGGCGTTGTCGCGGAAGGGGAGGTGCTCGCCGACGGCAATCATGAGCTTTGGGACTGAAGAGGAACCACGTCTGATCCGCTGCTCGTCGATGTCGACGCCGCATACCCGGCCGGAAAACTCACCCATCCGCCGCACGTACGCTCCGACGCCGCAGCCCACATCGAGGATCCACGCTCCTTCCAGCGACGCCTGCCGCCGGATGAGAGCCAGGCGACGCTCTTGTCCGGAGCGCCAGACGTAGCTGGGCCGCCCCAGAGCAGCCGCCCTCTCGGGAGCTTTCTCCATCTCCGCCCCCTATGCCGGACACATGGTAGCACGGGCCGATTCCACGTTCAAACGAGGGGCCTGCCACCGGAGACGTTCCTGTCGCTTTCGTCGCGCTGGCGGGCGATGCTATAATCGAGAATCGACGCCGGAGGAATACGTTGGGACTGAGCAGAGCGGAAGTCGAGCATCTGGCCAAGCTGGCGCGACTGAGCCTCAGCGAAGAGGACAAGGTCAAGTTCGAGGAGCAGCTGTCCGTCATCCTCGACCACTTCGACGTGCTGAACCAGCTCGATACGTCGTCCGTGCCGCCGACTGCACACACGCTGCCGCTGGAGAACGTCTTCAGCCCGGACGAGCCGCGGCCTTCGCTTTCGCCGGAGGATATCCTGGCCAACGCGCCTGCCCGGGACGACGACTGCTTCCGCGTCCGCGCCGTCCTGGAGTAACGGCTTCCGCGCGTCTCGGCAACTGACGAGGGGGACATCCTGGAGCTTCATTATCTTACCGCTCACGAGGCCGCGCGCCTTCTCCGCGCCGGCGACATCACCTCACGGCAGCTCACCGAGGCCGTGCTGACGCGCATCCGTCAGGTCGACGGCCGCGTGAAGGCGTACCTCAGCGTCACCGATGAGCTCGCCCTGCGACAGGCGGACGCCGCCGACGCCCGCATCGCCCGCGGCAACGCGTTGCCTCTGACCGGCGTCCCCGTCTGCGTCAAGGATGTTATCTGCACTAAAGGCGTACGCACCACCTGCGGCTCGCGCATTCTGGAGAACTTCGTCCCGCCCTACGACGCCTTTGTGACGCGCCGCCTTCTCGACGCCGGTGCCGTCATCGTCGGCAAAGCGAACATGGATGAGTTCGCGATGGGCTCGTCGACGGAGAACTCCGCCTTCTTCCCAACGCGCAACCCCTGGGACTTGGAGCGCGTCCCGGGTGGCTCCTCCGGCGGCTCGGCGGCGGCGACGGCGGCCGGCGAGTGCCTCGTCGCCCTCGGCTCCGACACCGGCGGCAGCATCCGACAGCCCGCGGCGCTCTGCGGCGTCGTCGGCCTAAAGCCGACCTACGGCCGCGTCAGCCGCTACGGGCTGGTCGCCTTCGCCTCCTCCCTCGACCAGATAGGGCCGTTGACGCGCGACGTCGAGGACGCGGCTATCGTTATAAACTGCGTCGGCGGCTACGACGCCTCTGACTCCACTTCCGCCAACCTGGAGATGCCCGACTTCAGCCGGTCGCTGCAGCCAGATCTGAAGGGCATGCGCATCGGCGTGCCGCGGGAGTACCTGCCGGACGCCATGGACGGTTCGGTGCGCGAGGCCGTCGAGGAGGCGATCCGCGTCATGGAGTCGCTCGGCGCCAGCGTGGACCGCGACGTCTCGCTGCCGGCGACGCCGTACGCACTCGCCGTCTACTACATCATCGCCCCCAGCGAGGCGATGGCGAACCTCGCCCGCTACGACGGCGTCAAGTACGGCTATTCCTACCAGGAAGGCGAGGGCATGTGGGACAACATGGAGAAGACGCGTCAGCACGGCTTCGGCGACGAGGTCAAGCGGCGCATCATGCTCGGCACCTTCGCCCTCTCCGCCGGCTACTACGACGCCTACTACCTGAAGGCGCAAAAGGTGCGCACCCTCATTCGCCAGGAGTTCGACGCCGCGTTCGAGAAGTACGACGCGCTGGTAACGCCGGTCACTCCCACGCCCGCCTTCCGCATCGGCGAGAAGGTCAACGACCCCTATGCAATGTATCTCAGCGACATCTTCACCTTGCCCATCAACATCGCGGGCATACCGGGGATATCCGTGCCGGCCGGCTTCTCCGACGGGCTTCCGGTGGGCGTGCAGGTGCTCGCTAAGCCGTTTGACGAGGCGTCGCTGTTCCGTGTAGCCTACGCCTACGAGCAGGCCACCGCCTGGCACGACGCTCACCCTCCGCTGTAATCTAGACTCTCCGTTTTCGCCGCTGTGGGTGCTTTTTCCGTTAGCGGCGTTGTAGTCGCAAGGAGGACTCAAATGGAACCAAACGCAGCACAGCAATTGATGGCACAGTTTTACCACTGTTCGGAGGCCGTGCTTATGGCTGTCTGCAAGGACATGGGGATAGAGAACCCGCTCATCCCCCGTATCGCGACCCCCTTCGCCGGCGGCATGGCCGGCAGCGGCGAGGTCTGCGGCGCTGTCAGCGGCGCCCTGATGGCTATCGGCGTCATCGACGGCCGCGACGAGCTCGGTCAGCGCGAAGGCGAGCCGCACAGGCTCGGCAGGGAGGTCATGCGCGCCTTCCACGACGAGATGGGCACGCTGTATTGCCGCGAGCTCACCGGCCATGACCTGTCGACGCCGGAAGGCCTGGCCGCGTTCCGCAAGTCGGACGTCCGCATCAGGGTGTGCCTTCGCGCCGTCGGCTTCGCCTACGACAAGACGCTGGCGCTGCTCCGGGCGTAGCGGCGATGGAGCTGCCGCTCAACGTCGGCTGCTACTCCGGCGGTCGCTACGGCGAGCGGCCGCAGTGGGTGGAGCGCGAGGGCCGGCGCCTGGCGGTCACGCGCATCAACCGCCAATATCGGGAGGAAGACCGCCTGGTCTTCGACGTGACCCTGGAAGACAAACAACGCCTGATCCTGTACTATTACCCGCAACGAGACGTCTGGTTGGGAGTGAAAAAGGAATGAGCGACGGTCAACAGTCGAACGTGACCCGAAGGGGCAACATCTCGCAGCGCATACAGTCCATGTCGAGCTCCGGCATCCGGCGCTTCTTCGACATCCTCGAGAGCATGGAGAACGTCATCTCCCTGGGCGTCGGGCAGCCGGACTTCGTGACGCCGACGGTCATCCGCAACGCCGCCGTCCGATCGCTCGACGAAGGACATACCTACTACACCTCCAACTACGGCATCATCGAGCTGCGGCAGGCGATCTCGCGCAACCTGGAGCGTCTCTACGGCGTCTACTACGAGCCGGCGACAGAGATTATCGTCACCAGCGGCGTCAGCGAGGGCCAGGCCATCGTCATGGAGGCGCTGCTCGACATCGGCGACGAGGTGCTCTGCCCCGACCCGCACTACGTCGCTTACCCGGCCACGGTTGCGCTCGCCGACGGCGTCTTCGTCCCCGTGCCGACAACCCAGGCCAACGACTTCAAGCTCGCGGCCGCCGACCTGGAAGAGAGGATAACGCCGCGCACGAAGGCGATAATGCTCGGCTATCCGGCCAATCCGACGGGCGCCGTGATGGACCGCGACGACATGCTGCCGATAGCGGACCTGGCGCGGAAGCACAACCTCTTCGTCGTGTCCGACGAAATCTACGACCGGCTGGTCTACGGCGGCCACAAGCACACCTGCGTCGCCTCGTTGCCGGGCATGCGGGACCGCACGGTGCTTCTCGGCGGCTTCTCGAAGGCCTACGCCATGACCGGCTGGCGGATCGGCTTCGTGGCGGCCAGGGGCGACATCATCGAAGGCATCATGAAGGCGCACCAGTACGTTATGATGTCCGCGCCCACGATTGCTCAGTACGCCGCCCTGGAGGCGCTGGTGAACGGCGAGGAGGACGTGCGCGGCATGATCGCGGAGTACGACCGGCGACGGCGCCTCATCGTCGACGGCTTCAACGACATTGGGCTGAAGTGCTTTGAGCCGCGCGGCGCCTTCTACGCCTTCCCGTCCGTGGGCGTCACCGGCCTGTCCGACGAGTCGTTCGCCGAGGAGCTGCTGATGGAGGAGAAGGTCGCCGTCGTTCCCGGCTCGGCGTTCGGGGATTGCGGCGCCGGGCACGTGCGGGCGTGCTACGCGCAGTCGTACGAGCTCATCGAGCAGGCGCTGGAGCGGATGAAGCGCTTCGTGGACCACCGCCGGCGGTAAGCCATACCCCCCCAGCCTGTCGATTCCCCGGAGTAAGCCACGGCTTTAATTGACCAATTGAATTCAATTGTTTTTTTCGATCTGTTTTGAATCTGCGCGAGGACGTTGTGAAGCTGGAATGATGCGCAAAATTGCGTCGAAAAAGGGCGAGACGGGCGCAGCAGAGTGCGGTGTCGAGGCGCATGACAGCCCTGTGGGCAAGTTGGCGGAAAGGAATCTGGCGTTGCATTGGGCGTTGCCCTGTCGAAGGGTCGAGGTCAGGATAGCAGAGTGGCGGAGAGTTTGTAAGGGGCTAATGACACCCGAAGGCTGAGAGATGGTGCGGGCGGCAGAGCTTCTAGGGTGAGAACGAACCCCGGTCGAATTGCCTCTTGACAAACTTTCGCGGACGGCCTATTGTTGCGCCATCCCCGCCAGCCTGGTAGCACTGATACCCTCCTGAGGTGCATGATGCGCGCTGGAACCATTCTTCGACTGTTGCTTGTGGGACTGGCGGGAGCGCTGGCTCTCCCGTTAGTAGTGGGTGTTGTGGCCCTGCGGGGGCCCGCACCCGGCGCCCGCGCTGCCGCCGGCGACCCAACCGTCATTGCCACCATCAGAACAGCGTGGGGTGGGCGCAGTCCCGATGCCGTGGCCGTCAACGCCAGCACGAACCGCATCTACGTGGCGAACGAAAGCACCAACAACGTCACCGTCATCGACGGCGCCAGCAACGCAGTCGTCGCCAGCATAGCGGTCGGGAGTTACCCATGGGGCGTGGCCGTCAACCCCAGCACGAACCGCATCTACGTGGCGAACCACGGCAGCAGCAACGTCTCCGTTATCGACGGCAACACCAACACCGTCCTCGGCACCCCCGTACCGGTCGGCACTAGCCCCTACGGCGTGGCCGTGGACCCCAACACCAACCGTATCTACGTGGCGAACCACAATAGCGGCAACGTCTCCGTTATCGACGGCGCCGGCAACACGCTGGTCGGTACCCCCGTACCGGTCGGGAGTGGCCCCTGGGGCGTGGCCGTCGACCCCAACACGAACCTCATCTACGTGGCGAACGAAACCACCAACAACGTCACCGTCATAAGCGGCGCCAGCAACACGGTCGTGGGCACCCCCGTACCGGTCGGCCATTACCCCATAGACATCGCCGTCAACCCCAGCATGAACCGCATCTACGTGGCGAATGGTGGCAGCAACAACGTCTCCGTCATCGACGGGGCCAGCAACGCGGTGGTCGGCACCCCCGTACCGGTTGGCACTAGCTCCTACGGCGTGGCAGTCAACCCCAATACGAACCGCGTCTACGTGGCGAACTTTGGCAGCAACAACGTCTCCATAATCGACGGTGCCACCAACACCGTCGTCGGCACCCCCGTACCGGTCGGCACTAACCCCTGGGGCGTGGCCGTCAACCCCAACACGAACCGCATCTACGTGGCGAACCACGGCAGCAGCAACGTCTCCGTTATCGACGGCAACACCAACACCGTCCTCGGCACCCCCGTACCGGTCGGCACTAGCCCCTACGGCGTGGCCGTGGACCCCAACACCAACCGTATCTACGTGGCGAACGAAACCACCAACAACGTCACCGTCATAAACGGCGCCAGCAACACGGTCGTGGGCACCCCCGTGCCGGTCGGGAGTTCCCCCCGGGACGTGGCCGTCAACCCCAACACGAACCGCATCTACGTGGCGAACAACGTCAGCGACAACGTCTCCATAATCGACGGTGCCACCAACACCGTGCTGGCGACCGTTCCCTTGCCCGTCGGTTCCGAGCCCTGGGGCGTGGCCGTCAACCCCAGCACGAACCGCATCTACGTGGCGAACAACCTCAACAACAGCGTCTCCGTCATCGACGGCGCCGGTAACTCGGTCGTCGCCACCGTGCCGGTCGGGAGTTTCCCCCGGGACGTGGCCGTCAACCCCAACACGAACCGCATCTACGTGGCGAACTATGCTAGCAACAACGTCTCCGTCATCGACGGCGCCACCAACACCGTCGTCGGCACCCCCGTGCCGGTCGGGAGTGCCCCCCTGGGCGTGGCCGTGGACCCCAACACGAACCTCATCTACGTGGCGAACAATGGCAGCAACAGCGTCTCCGTCATCGACGGCGCCAGCAGGACGGTGGTCGCCACCGTGGGCATCGGGCTCTGGCCCGCAGGCGTGGCCGTCAACCCCAACACGAACCGCATCTACGTGGCGAACTCGAGCAGCAACAACGTCTCCGTCATCGACGGCGC
The DNA here is from genome assembly GCA_963703345.1 of uncultured Chloroflexia bacterium. Classification (GTDB taxonomy): domain Bacteria; phylum Chloroflexota; class Dehalococcoidia; order DSTF01; family JALHUB01; genus JALHUB01. Next base: position 30,545 of record OY969814.1, read on the forward strand.
CAGCAACACGGTCGTGGGCACCCCCGTACCGGTCGGGAGTGGCCCCATGGGCGTCGCCGTCAACCCCAACACGAACCGCATCTACGTGGAGAACGAATACAGCAACAACGTCTCCGTCATCGACGGCGCGAGCAACACGGTCGTCGCCACCGTAGCGGTCGGGAGCTACCCCGTCGGCGTGGCCGTCAACCCCAGCACGAACCGCATCTACGTGACGAACTATGCCAGCAGCAACGTCTCCGTCATCGACGGCGCCAGCAACGCCGTCGTCGGCACCCCCGTACCGGTCGGGAATCTTCCCACGGGCGTGGCCGTCAACCCCATCACGAACCGCATTTACGTCGAGAGCAAATACTACAGCAACGTCTCCGTCATCGACGGCGCCAGCAACACGGTCGTCGCCACCGTAGGCGTCGGGAGTTACCCCGTGGGCGTGGCCGTCAACCCCATCACGAACCGCATTTACGTGACGAACGATAGCAGCAACAACGTCTCCGTCATCGACGGCGCCGGCAACAGCGTCGTCGCCACCGTAACGGTCGGGAATCTTCCCACGGGCGTGGACGTCAACCCCAGCACGAACCTCATCTACGTGGCCAACTCTGGCGACAACAACGTCTCCGTCATCGACGGCACCAGCAACACCGTCGTCGCCACCCCCGTAGGGGTCGGCAACAGCCCCTACGGCGTAGCCGTTAACCTCACCACGAACCGCATCTACGCGGCGAACTACGGCGACGGCACGGTGTCGGTGATCCAAGATTCCCCAAACACGTCCGCGGGCAGCAACGTGCCCGTGCCCTTGAATGGTGGCTTGGGTTTCATAGGTGGAACGGAGACCACGTTCTCCAGCGTCACAGAGCCCGGCTATACCTCAGTGGATCTCCTCAGCAGCGGTCCGCTCCCGCCAACGGGCTACCAGGTTATAGGCATCGCTGGTCAGGCGCTCTACTTCGACATCAACACCACTGCCATCTTCTCTGGCCCCGTCACAGTCTGCATAAGGTATGACCCGACGCAGGTAGTCGTAAAGGAGGCGAAGCTCAAGCTATGGCACTACATGGCCGGAGCATTCAAGGACATCACGGTATCTGTGGACACCGTGAATCACGTTATCTGCGGCCAGACCATGAGCCTCTCTCCTTTCATCATTGCGCAGTCACCGCTTGCCGTCGGCGGCATAGCCGAGGCGCCGGACGTGGCCGGCCCATACTTGCAGGCCTCTGCCTCGGATAGGAGCCGCGTCCCCGTTCCAGCGGAAGTAGCCGCCCTGTTGGCCGCAGGCGTCGTGGCGCTAGGCGTCGGCGGGTGGTACGCCCGGAGGCGCCGGCAGAGATAGGCTGCTCAGACGCTTAGCGCTGTCCGGTTGAGGTGAATCGCTATCCCGTCGGCGTTGGCGTGGCGACCACCGTGGGCGATGGCGTCGCGGACTCGTCGGCGTAGCGCAGGTAGTCGCCCGCGACCCAGCCGCTGCGACCCACCGGACGCCACCAGTCGTAGCCGTCGGCGGTCACCGGACCGTCCTCCAGCACTATCACCGTCCCGTCGGCGATGCAGTTGACCGCCGCTTCCTTGATCCCCGGCGCCACGCGCACGTTCAGGCACGTCCCCGTACCGCCGACGACGACCTTCGCGCCTTTCTCCAGCGGCCAGGGCGCTCCCGGCGCGTTCACCGTCTCCGGGTTCACCGGCAGCGTGCTCTCGACGGTCCAGGCGGTGCCCTGCTTGCGCAGGAAGACCCACGTCGTGAACTCGTAGGAGCTGGGCCCGATGAGGAACGCCTTGCGGTCCTGCCGGTCGCCGCGCGCCGCCGAGCATAGCCCGGTACCTTGCGGCACTATCGCCGTCGTGCAATCGCCGGCGTAGTCCTGCTTGAGCTGCGTCTTTATGTAGTCCGACAGCGCCTGCTCGACGCTGACCGTCTCGGCGGGCGTGCCGGTGACGCCGGCTTGCGGCGTGCCGGCGCTGCTCTTGTCGTCGCCGCCGTTGCCGCCGCCGCCCTTCAACGACATGCCGAGGAAGACGGCGCCGCCCGCAATGGCGACGATTATGATGAGGGCACCGACCCACTTGACGGGACCAAGCCGGGAGCCGCTCCCCAGCGGTGGTAGATTCTCAGTCATGTTGTCCGCCCTCCCTCTTGATTGACTTCTCGTCGCGCCACGGCTTGCCCGCGGCCAGGCGCAGGAAATCCTCGTGCACCAGCGCTCCGCCGGCTATAGCGCCCTCGCTGTAGAGGCCTATCGGGCCGCCTTCGCGATCGGTTATGACGCCGCCGGCCTCCCGCAGGAGGAGGATGCCGGCCGCCAGGTCCCAGGGGTAGAGAAGGTTGTGCACGAACAGGTCGTAGCGACCGCACGCGGCGTAGGCGAGGCCCAGCGCCGCGCTTCCCGGAATACGAATCGCCTGCATGCCGGGCCAGAGCTCGCACATCAAGTTGAGCATGAGGTTGGCGCGCCCGTCGTCGTAGCCCATGTCGAAGCCCATGACCGACGATTGCAACGAATCCCTCTTCGAAACGTGCAGCGGCTGTTCGCCGAGCCAAGCGCCCTGGCCCTTCAGCGCGCGAAAAAGCTCGTCGTGCACGGGGTCGAACGTCCAGCCGGCAAGCGGCTCGCCGGCGAAGCAGAGGGCGATGTTGATGCAGAAGAAGGGGATGCCGCTGACGTAGTTGCGCGTGCCGTCGAGGGGGTCGACGACCCAGGTCCAGCCGCGGCGGGCGTTCACGGAGGGACTGGTCTCCTCCGAAAGCAGGGCATGGTCAGGGAACTCCTCGGCGAGCGTCCGCTGGATGTGCGTTTCGATGGCCAGGTCCACCTGGGTGACGAGGTTGCCGCGGCCCTTCACGGTCACGGCCTGGGGCTGGTGAAAGCGCTCCATCGCCAGACGCCCGCCCTCGGCGAGACAGCGGCGGGCCACTGACTCCGCGTTGTCGCCGCTTCGGGCGACCGGCAGTTCGAGCGACCGGCTAGACATGCGACAGCCTATCTCTGGGCGAAGCGCGAAGCCCCCGCGCCAGGTAGGGAAATCGTAGCACGCGACACATAGCGGCGGCAAGGAGAGCGGGACTTTCGCGCGACGGCGGTGCGCCATCCCCGGGCCGCTCGGGTTGCCGAGCGGCCCCGCGTGCGACAGTAACGTCGCAGCGTCGAGAATGGCGTCGTTGAGTATGCTCGACCTCCCGCAACCGGCTCGAGGAGCCTTCTAATCACAGCTTGACTTTCTGGGGAAAGCCTGCTAGAGTTAGTGTACGTTTGACACTAAGTCCCACCTCCGGGATGTGCGGACGCCCCAGCCGAGCAGAGGAGGCCGCAATGGTCAAAGAGGCCCTTCTTCCACCGACCGGCCGCCTGCTGCCGTGCGATCCCGTCGCCACCGTTCCCCTCGACCAGCAGCTTGCGTTCGCTCGCTGGCAGCAGGACATCCCGCTCGACTACCGCTCCCTCGCCGCGCCGGAACTCATGGACCGTATCGCCGCGGCGAAAGCGACGCTTGGCGAACGGCTCGTCATCCTCGGCCACCACTATCAGCGCGATGACGTCATTCGCTTCGCCGACCAGCGCGGCGATTCGCTCAAGCTGGCGCAGTGGGCCGCGGGCAATCGACGCGCCGACTACGTCGTCTTCTGCGGCGTTCATTTCATGGCGGAGAGCGCCGACATCCTCTGCGCCGCGCATCAGCAGGTCGTCCTGCCCAACATGACCGCCGGCTGCTCTATGGCCGACATGGCCTCCGCCGCCGACGTCCGCTCCTGCTGGCAAGAGCTCGAAGATGCGGGGCTCGCCGCTGACACGCTCCCCGTCACCTACATCAACTCGACGGCGGCGCTCAAGGCCTTCTGCGGCGAGCGCGGCGGCGTCGTCTGCACCTCGTCGAACGCGCCCGCCGTCTTCCGCTGGGCGCTGGCACAGAGGCGACGCGTCCTCTTCTTCCCCGACGAGCACCTGGGCCGCGTGACCGGCCGCTCTCTCAGCCTATCGACGACGGAGATGCCGGTCTGGCGCCGCCGGTCGCCGTGGGGAAACCTAGGCGGAAACGACGCCGCGACGCTGCGCGACAGTCGGATCGTCCTCTGGAACGGCTATTGCGGCGTCCACCAGCGCTTCACCGTCGAGCAGGTCCGCCGCGTCCGAGAGCAGCTTCCCAGCGTGCGCGTCGTCGTCCACCCGGAGTGCCGGCTGGAGGTTGTCGAGGCGGCGGATAGCTACGGTTCGACCGAGCACATCATCCGCGCCGTCGTCGAATCGCCGGCGGGCAGCCGCTGGGCCGTCGGCACAGAGATAAACCTGGTCAACCGTCTCGGCCGCGAGAACCCCGACAAGACCGTCGTCTCGCTCGACGCCGACCCGTGCCCCTGCTCGACGATGTACCGCATTCATCCCGCCTATCTTTGCTGGGTGCTCGAGAGCCTGGTGGAAGGCGAAGTGGTGAACCGGGTGATGGTCGAACCGGAGACGGCCGGCTACGCCAAGCTCGCCCTCGACCGCATGCTGGCGCTCGGGTAGCGGCTCGCGTTCGCAGAGCCTCACAAGAGGACCGTCATGCAAATCGACTTGGACCACGCTCATCTCTTCGCTTCGGACATCGACGCGACGATCCGCTGGTGGTGTGACATGCTCGGCGCCCGCGTGGTTTTCGATCTCGAGGTCGCGGGTGCGCGGAACGTTCGGCTGGCCGTTGGTCGCGGCTCCATCAATCTCTACGACCAGCCGCCGCGGGTTGCCGGTTCGGGTAGCGTCCACCATCTGGGCATCCAGACGGACGACCTCGAAGCGCTCGTCGCCTCCATGGAGGCAAAAGGCTTCCAATTCCGACGCCGGATCACGGACGCTGGGACCGTGAAGTACGTGATGGCTCGCGCTCCTAGCGATGTCCTGCTAGAGCTGTTCGAGGCGCCGGAACTGAAGGCGACTCAATGAAACAGTACGACTACGTCATCGTTGGCTCGGGCATCGCCGGCTTGTTCGCCGCGCTGCTTGCCAAGGACCACGGCCGCGTCCTCATCCTCACGAAGGACTCCATCGACGAGTGCAACACGAAGCACGCCCAGGGCGGCATCGCCGCGCCCGTCGGGCCCGACGACTCGCCCGAGCTGCACCTGCGCGATACGCTGGCCGCCGGCGCCGGCCTGGTCGATGAAGAGGCGGCGCGCATTCTGACCAGCGAGGCGACCGAGCGCATCGCCGACCTCGTGCGCTTCGGCGTCCCCTTCGATAGCAGTGAGGGCCACGTCGAGCTCGGCCGCGAAGGCGCCCATAGCCGCGCCCGCGTCCTCCACGCCGGCGGCGACTCCACCGGCGAGCACATCGAGCTCTCGCTCAGCAGCCTCGCGCGCATGTCTTCGGTGACGGTCCGCGAGTACAGCCTCGTCGAAGAAATTCTGACCGAAGGTGAAGTCACCTGCGGCGTCCAGTCGCTCGACGTTCGCTCCGGCGACCGTGAGCGCGTCGACGCGCGATTCGTCATCCTGGCAACCGGCGGCGCGGGCCACCTCTACCGCGTCACAACGAATCCGGAGGTGGCCACCGGCGACGGCGTGGCGCTGGCCTATCGCGCCGGCGCCGAGATCGCGGACATGGAGTTCTTCCAGTTCCACCCGACAGCGCTGCGCCTGCCCGGCGTGCCTGCCTTCCTCATCTCCGAGGCGGTGCGCGGCGAGGGCGGCGTCCTCCGCGACGAGAAGGGACGCGCCTTCATGACCGAGTACCACCCTCAGAGGGACCTGGCGCCCCGCGACGTCGTCGCCCGCGCCATCGTCGCCGAGATGACGCGCAGCGGCGCCGACCATGTGGACCTCGACGTGACGCATCTGCCGCCGGAGAAAGTCAGCGCCCGCTTCCCGCAGATCTACCGCTTCTGCCTGGATCACGGCGTCGACATCACGCGCCAGCCCATTCCCGTCTCACCGGCGGCCCACTATATGATGGGCGGCGTCCGGACGAACACCTGGGGCGAGACGAACCTGCGCGGGCTCTACGCTTGCGGTGAGGTCGCCTGCACCGGCGTCCACGGCGCCAACCGTCTGGCGAGCAACTCGCTGCTGGAGACGGTCGTCTTCGCCCGTCGCGTCGTCGAAAGGACAGTCGACGCTGGCGAGCCGCAACCTCTGCCAAATGTCCAGACGATTCCCCTGCCGGATGCGTCGCCTGGGTCGAAGGCGAACCCGCCACTCGATAGGCCGGCGCTGCAATCGATCATGTGGGACGACGTCGGTATCATTCGGAGCGGCGAATCGCTCAGCCGCGCACGAGCGACGCTCTCCGCCTGGCAGAGCAGCCTTCCGCCGGCCCACGACCGCCCTTCGCACGAGCTGGCGAACCTGCTGCTGGTCGGCCGCCTGGTCACAGAAGCGGCGTTCCTGCGCGAGGAGAGTCGCGGCGCCCACTTCCGCAGCGACTTCCCGGAGCCGCGCGATTCCTGGCGTCGCCACATCGTATTTCGAAGAGATGACTGAAGAGCAACACGACCTCGACGAAGAATACCTGCGCCGAATCGCGCTGGCCGCGCTGGAGGAAGACGGCGCCTTCGACGACGTAACCACCGCCGCCCTCGTCCCGGCCGACTTGTCGGGCAAGGCGGTGCTCCTCGCCAAGCAGGCCGGCGTCGTTGCCGGACTGCCCGTTGCCGCCGCCGTCTTCTATGCCGTCGACCCGTCGCTCTTCTTCCAGGCGCTCATCGCCGAGGGCGCGCGCGTCCAGCCGGGCGATGTCCTCGCGGAGATCGATGGGCCGGTGAACGCCATCCTTCGCGGCGAGCGCGTCGCTCTGAACCTGCTGCAGCGCCTCTCCGGCATCGCCACGGCCACCACCCGCCTCGTCGACGCCGTCGCCGGCCTGCCGACGCGCATTCTCGATACCCGCAAGACGACGCCCGGTCTCCGCGCCCTGGAGCGCTATGCCGTTAGGATGGGCGGCGGGCAGAACCACCGCTGGAACCTGGCGACAGGCATTCTCGTCAAAGACAACCACTGGCGCGCCGTCGAGGCCGCGGGCGGCAGCATTGAGAGCGCCGTTCGGCGGTTGCGGGAGCGCGCGCCCGCCATGCCCGTCGAAGTGGAGGTCACGTCGATCGAGGAAGCGCGACAGGCGCTCGCCGCCGGCGTCGACGTCCTGCTGCTCGACAACATGCCCCCGGAGGAGATGCGCCGTGTCGTGAAGATCGCGCGCGGCCGGGCCACGACCGAGGCGTCGGGCGGGATCACGGAAGCGACGGTGCGGACGGTCGCGGAAACGGGCGTCGATTGCATTTCCGTCGGCGCCGTCACGCACTCAGCGCCCGCGCTGGACATCAGCCTGGAACTAGAGGCGCTGCCATGATCCGCGGATCAACTAGACGGGGACAAGCGTGATATTTGTTCCGTGGTCGGTAGAATCAGTTCTGCGGGATGAATCCCGCAGCCTGCACCCGACATCGCTTTGCGAAGGCTGAGGGTTTCCGACCCTCAGAATCGTTCAAATACCCGCACGACTGATTCTAACTGTAGACCACCACGCGCGTCCCTATCGTGGCGAAGCCCCAGAACCACTTAGCGTCGTCCTCCAGCATGCCCACGCAGCCGTGACTCGACGCCGTGTGCCCGAAGACGCTGATCGGCTGCCAGTAGTTGTCGTGCAGCGCAACGGTGGGGTAGAAGTACTGCGTCCAGAGGACGTCCTTGAGGTAGTAGCCCAGCGGGTCCTCGCGCGGGATGCCGATTGTCTGCGAGTCCATCGTCTCATTCTGCTTGCGGTAGTTGATCCGGTAGTCGCCCGGCTTCGTCTCGAACCCCGGCATGCCCGTGGTCACCAGCGCCACGTGCACAACCTTATCGCCGATCAGTCCGTAAGCACGCTGTGTCGACACGTCCACCGCTATCCAGTGCTCCTCCGGCCCATGGGCGATGCCGGGCGGCGCCGTCGCTGTCGGCAGCTCTTCGGCCGCGACATCGTAGGGCGAGGGCCAGGGCGTCGAGGTCGGCGCCGTCGCCGTCGCGACCCCGACCCACCACTGGAAGACGTCGTTCTGCTCCTTCTGAACGTTCGTGGTGGGTTGTGGCGAAGGCGTCGCTTCGAAGCCTTCGACGGCATCGACCGCGCCGTCGCCGGGGTCGTTCGAGCCATGGGTCCAGGGCAGGGAGAAGGCGAGCAGGGCGAGGGACAGAGGGATGAGCAGGCCGGGGACGACTAAGCGGAGGACGGTGCGACGCCTCATGGCCATAACCCGATCTTTGCTAGAGCGGGCACCCTACGCGATTATATGACGGTTCGAACTGCGGCGTCTATCCTCTTCGCGGACGCTGCAAATCGGCGCTGTCCAGCATTATTGTTACAGGCCCGTCGTTTACCAGCTCGACCTTCATGTGCGCTCCGAAACGCCCGCTCGCCACGTGCAGGCCCGCCGCCCGCAGCGACTCCTCGAACTCCAGCACCAGCGCTTCCGCCACCTCCGGCGCCGCCGCCTCGGTGAAGCTGGGCCGCCTTCCCCGACGCGTATCGGCGAGCAGCGTGAACTGGCTGACCACCAGAGCCTCGCCGCCGCCGTCGAGGAGCGACAGATTGAAGTGGCCGTCGGCGTCCTCGAAGATGCGGAGCTCCGCCGCTTTGCGGGCCAGCCGGCGCGCTTCGTCGATGCCGTCGCCCGCAGCCACGCCCAGCAGGATGAGGCTACCGGCGCCGATAGCGCCCACGGCCTCGCCGTCCACTTCGACGGAGGCCCTGCTGACGCGCTGGATGAGGGCCTTCACGGCGTCCCTCTAGCTTGCGGCGGCCGTCTCTGACGTTTTTTCGGGGGTCTTGCTCGCCGGCTTGCTCTCGGCGACAGGAGCGGCTGCTTCGACGCTTTCGACGCTGGAGTCCTTTTCGCCGTTGCCGCCGTTAGAGCCGGCGCCGGTCGAAGAGCCAACGAGACCGCTCTTTCGGTTGTCGGTCACATAGAAGCCGCTGGTCTTGAAGAGAACGGGAGGCGCGTAAAGGACGCGTCGCGACTCGCCGCCGCAGCGGGAGCAAGCTTGGGTAGCGGGAGCGTCGAAGCCTTCGCGCGTCTCGTACTGATAGCCGCACTGAGTGCATCGATACTCGTAGGTTGGCAATTCCGGGACCTCCGTGAATCCGTGGTAATTCTAATTTACTTAACTTGCGCCCAAACGGCAAGCGCCGAACGCCACGGCCGCAACGACCGTTGCCCGCCGTGAAGCTATGTGATATAGTGAGTGACGCTCGCCCGCGTGCCTCTAGGGGCACAAGCGGGCGGGTTATTGCAGTTGGCATTTCACTAGGCGGAGGAGATTATTCCAGCATTGCTCGCGCCCGTCAGCATGAAGTCGCTCCTCGAGGCCGGAGTTCATTTCGGCCACCAGACGCAGCGTTGGGACCCGCGCATGCGTCCTTACATATTCATGGAGCGAAACGGCATCCACATCATCGACCTCCAGCAGACGGTCCAGTACCTGAATCGCGCCTGCGACTACGTGCGCGACCTCGTCGGCAGCGGCCAGACGATCCTTTTCTGCGGCACGAAACGCCAGGCCCAGGAGTCGGTTGAAGCCGAAGCCAAGCGCTGCATGATGCCTTATGTCAACAATCGCTGGCTCGGCGGCACGCTCACGAACTTCGCGACAATCCAGTCGCGGATCGACCACCTCGTCCGCCTGGAGGACAACAAATCCCGCGGCGAGTTCGACCGCCTTCCCAAGAAGGAGGTCATGAAGCTCGACAAGGAGACAGAGCGCCTCAACCGTCATTTCGGCGGCGTCAAGGAGATGACGGCCGTCCCCGGCGCCATCTTCATCGTCGACACCACCGCCGAGCGCATCGCCGTCGCCGAGGCCCAGCGCGTGGGCATCCCCATCGTCGCGATGGTCGATACGAACGGCAACCCGGACGAGATCGACTACCCGATACCTTCGAACGACGACGCCATTCGCGCCGTCCGGCTCGTCACCAGCCGCATGGCCGACGCCGTCCTCGAAGGCTTGGCGCTGCGCGAGTACACGCCGGAAGCGGCGGAGGTGCTTGCCGGCCAGACCTACAGCGTCTCGCCCGACGAGGAGGTGGCCGAGCCGGCGGAGGAAGAGGCGGAAGAGACGGGCGAGCCAAGTGAAACTACATCAGCGGAAGAACCGTCCGCTGCCACGAACGAAACGGAAGGGACCGCATAAGTGGAGGTTACCGCACAAGAAGTCAAAGAGCTTCGAGAGATGACCGGCGCCGGCGTCATGGACTGCAAGCGCGCACTCCAGGAAGCCGGCGGCGATAAAGCCAAGGCCGCGGAGATACTGCGCAAGCGCGGCCTCAGCGCGGCGGAAAAGAAATCGCACCGGACGACGGAGCAGGGACTCGTGGAGTGCTACATCCATGCCGGCGGCCGCATCGGCGCCATGGTCGAGGTGAACTGCGAAACGGACTTCGTCGCGCGAACACCCGACTTCAAGGCGCTGGCCCGTGACCTGGCGATGCAGGTCGCCGCGACCGGCCCGCTCTGCGTCGCCGAGGAAGAGCTTCCCGCCGGCGCCCCGGGCGACCCAAAAGAGCTGTGCCTGCTGCGTCAGGATTATATCCGCGATCCTTCGCGCACCGTTCTCGACATCGTCAACGACGTGATCGCCAAGACCGGCGAGAACGTCAGAGTCCGTCGTTTCGCGAGATTCGAGCTGGGCAGCTAGGGCCACGCCATGGCCGAAAGTGGCAAACGGGTCCTCCTCAAGATAAGCGGGGAGGCGCTTGCCGACGAACAGCGCTTCGGGATTGACGCTGCCACCCTCACCAAGATCGCCTCTCAAATCAAGGCCGCCCAGGCAAACAACACGCAGATAGGGATCGTCGTCGGCGCCGGCAACATCATACGCGGCAGCGCCATCGGCGGCGAACGCGGCCTCGAGCGCGTGACCGCCGACTACGCCGGCATGCTCGCGACGATCATTAACTCCCTGGCGCTCCAAAGCGCCCTCGAACGCGAAGGCGTCGACGTCTGCGTCCATTCCGCCATCGCGGTCCAGGGGGTCGTCGAACCGTTTGCCTGTCGTCGCGCGATTGAGCATTTGGAGGAAGGCGGCGTCGTCATCTTCGCCGGCGGCACCGGCAACCCTTACTTCACTACCGACACCGCCGCCGCTCTGCGCGCGGTCGAAATCGGCGCCGATCTGGTGCTGATGGCAAAGAACAAGGTCGACGGCGTCTACGAAGGCAACCCGCGCAAGATGCCGGGCGTGCGTCGCTTCGAGAGGCTGAGCTACCAGGAAGCCCTTGACCGGCGCCTGGAGGTGATGGACAGTACGGCCGTCACCCTCTGCATGGTCCACCACCTGCCGATAGTCGTCTTCGACCTGATGGCGCCCGACGGAATCGTCCGCGCCGTCCGCGGCGAGCGTATCGGCACGCTCATCGCCGACACCAAGACGGTGTACGCCGACGCCGGGGTCGCCGAGTAACGCCGACGCTTGTTCTGGGAGGAGCTACCGCATGATCGACGAGACGATAGAGAACGCAGAAAGACGCATGAAGAGCGCCGTGTCCGTCCTCCAGCGGGAGCTCGACGGCATACGCAGCGGCCGCGCCCGTCCGGGTCTGGTCGAAGGGCTGAAGGTGGAAGTGTACGGCAGCACGCTCCCCTTGAACCAACTGGCGACAATCGCCGTCCCCGAAGCGCGCCTCATCACCATCCAGCCCTGGGACCGGCAGTCGCTCGGCGCGATCGAAAAAGCGATTCAGAAGTCCGACCTGGGCCTGAACCCGACCAACGACGGCCACACGATTCGACTCGCCGTGCCGCAGCTCACGGAGGAGCGGCGCAAAGACCTGGTGAAGATCGTCCACAAGAAAGTGGAGGAGGGCCGCGTCGCCGTCCGCAACGTGCGACGCCACTCCGTCGACGAGCTGCGCGCGCTGGACAAGGACAAGGAGATCTCAGACGACGAGGAGAAGCGGGCGGCAGAGCAACTTCAGAAGCTGACCGACCGTTATGTCGAGGAGATCGACAAGCTCGGCAGGGAGAAGGAAGCGGAGCTGCTGGAGGTCTAGAGGACGTCGAAGAATTCCGTTGCCAACGACGACTCACGGCTCCCCACCCGCATCGCCATCATCATGGATGGCAACGGCCGCTGGGCGAAGGAGCGCGGCCTCTCTCGCCAGGCCGGGCACCGCGCCGGCACGGAGAACATCCGCCGCATCATCCGCTACCTCGGCGAGCGCGGCGTCTCCTACCTGACGCTCTACGCCTTCTCAACCGAGAACTGGTCGCGGCCGGGACCCGAGGTGCGCGCTCTCATGCAGCTCGTCGGGCGCGTCATCAAGCGCGAGATCAAGGAGCTGCATGAGCGCGGCGTCAGGCTGCGGCATCTTGGCCGCCTCGACAATCTGTCGCCGTCACTTCGCCGCCAGGTCGTCGACGCCCTTGAGCTGACGAAGGACAACAAGGGAATGACGGTCGCAATCGCCTTCGACTACGGCGGCCGGGCGGAAATCGTCGATGCCGTCCGCCGCATCATCGCCGACGGCCTGACGCCGGACAGGGTCGGCGAAGATGTCATGTCATCGTACCTCTACACCGCGGGGATGCCAGACCCCGATCTCGTCATTCGCACCGCCGGCGAGATGAGGCTGTCCAACTTCCTCATTTGGCAGGCCGCCTACGCCGAGTACTATTCGACGCTGACCTATTGGCCGGATTTCGGGCCGGAGCAACTGGAAGAGGCGCTGCAGGCCTACGCGCGACGGGAGCGTCGCTTCGGCGGGCTGGGCGCCGACTAACGGGAGAGGCATGCGAAGACCAGGGCGGGACACCGGAAAGGGATGGAGCAGCCTGGAGCTGCGCGTCGCCAGCGCGGCTGTCGGCATCCCGCTTATCGTTCTCCTCGTCTGGGCAGGCGCCCGCTGGTATACCGGCGTCGTCGCGGCGTTGCTGATTGCCGCCACGCTGGAGTTCCAGGCGGCGCGCGGCTCTCGCCTCGACGGTCTGGCGCTCCTCGGCGCCGCTCTATCGGGAAGCCTGGCCGTCGCCGCCCACGCCGGCAACAACTGGCTCGTCTGGGCGATGACGGGCGTCGTCGTGCTGCCGCTGCTTTGGGCGATGACCGTCCGCCCCATCGAGGACGCCCTCTCCGAGTGGCTCTGGACCGTCGGCGGCGTGCTCTACCTCGGCTGGCTGGGCTGCCACCTCGTCCTGCTGCGCGACGTCGGCGACGGCCGCGACTGGGTTTTCCTGGCGCTCTTCTCCACCTTTGCCACCGACACCGCCGCCTACTTCGTCGGCAGGGCCGTCGGCCGCACGCCGCTGGCGCCGGCGATAAGCCCGGGCAAGACGGCAGAGGGCGCCGTCGGCGGCTTCGTCTTCGGCGTCGCCGCGGTGCTGCTGCTGAACTACCTGCTCGGCCTGCGTGTCGAAGCCTCGCAGATCGTCCCTCTCGCCTTCCTGCTGCCGGTCGTCGCTCAGCTCGGCGACCTCATCGAGTCGAAGCTGAAACGCGGCATGCAGGTCAAGGACGCCGGCCGTCTCATCCCCGGCCACGGCGGCCTCATGGACCGCTTCGACAGCGTGCTCCTCGTAACCGTGGTGGTATACTACTATTTGAAGTGGGTGATTCTGTAAGCCGTATCGCCATCCTCGGTTCCACCGGCTCCATCGGGCGTCAGACACTCGACGTGGTGCGCGGACTCCGGCAGCGTTTCCGTGTCATTGGACTCTGTGCCGGGCGCAACGTCACCCTCCTCGAAGAGCAGGCGCACGAATTCTCGCCGCGACTTGTTTGTTGCGACGGAAACGGATCGACACCTGACGGCGTTATACCTTTCGACGGTTTCGAATGCGCTCCAATGGAAGCCATCGCCGCCGATCCGGAAGTCGACCTCGTCGTCATCGCGACTGCCGGCAAGGCGGGCCTCATCCCGACGCTGAAGGCGCTGGAGGCGGGCAAGACCGTCGCCCTGGCCAACAAAGAAGTGCTCGTCATGGCGGGCCGGCTGGTGAAGGAAGCAGCCCGTCGCGGTCACGGCGAGATCCGGCCGATCGACAGCGAGCACAGCGCCATCTGGCAGGTAATGCGCGGCGAGAAGAACGCCAACATCCGGCGGCTGATTCTCACCGCATCGGGAGGCGCGTTGCGGGACAAGAGCATCGATGAGCTCCACCGCGTGACGCCGGAGCAGGCGCTCTCCCACCCGACCTGGCAGATGGGGCGCAAGGTGACAATCGATTCCGCGACGCTCCTCAACAAGGGGCTCGAAGCAATCGAAGCGCGCTGGCTCTTCGACGTGCCGCTGGACAGGATCGAGATAGTGCTGCACCGGGAAAGCATCGTCCACTCCGTCGTCGAGTTCTCCGACGGGTCGCTGAAGGCCCAGCTCGGCACACCCGACATGCGCGTGCCCATTCAGGTCGCGCTCTGCTATCCCGACCGGCCGCACCTGCCGTCCGTCCCACGCCTGGACCTGCGACAGCTTGGAGCGCTTCATTTCGCGGAGCTCAAGCTCGACCGCTACCCCTGCCTGTCGCTGGCCCTCGAGGCCGGGCATCGCGGCGGCACCTACCCAACCGTTCTCTCCGCTGCCGACGAGGTCGCCGTCGAGGGCTTCCTCAGCGGCCGAATAGGCTTCACGCGGATCCCGGAGATCATCGATGAGACGTTAAACGCCCACGAAGGCGGCTCCGACGAGAGCCTGGACGAGATCCTTTCAGCCGATGCCTGGGCGCGCGAATATGCCGAGATTCTTGTAGGAGCGAAAGCGTGACCGGTCTCCTTCAGTCCCTGCTGCCTTTCCTCGGAATAATCATCGTTCTCGTGCTCGTCCACGAGTCGGGGCACTTCATCGCCGCGAAGCTCTCCGGCGTGCGGGTGCTGGAGTTCGGCGTCGGCTTTCCGCCGCGCATCGGCGCTTTCAAGTTCCACGACACGGAATACTCGCTTAACGCGCTTCCTCTGGGCGGCTTCGTGCGTATGTTCGGCGAAGAGGACCCGTCGGAGCCGGGCTCCCTCGCCTCCAGACCGAGACACCTGCGACTCTTCGTCCTCAGCGCCGGCGCGCTCTGCAACTTCCTATTCGCTATTCTCCTCTTCAGCGCCAGCTTCATAATCCCGCGACAAGTTCCGGTCGGACGCGCCCTCATCACCGAGGTCCTGCCCGGCTCGCCCGCCGCGGCCGCCGGCCTGCAGAGCAACGACGTCATTTACAGCATCGACGGCCGCAACGTTCAGAACGTCCCCGACGCCAGCTACAACATCCGTCTTCACCTGGGCGAGACGATAAAGATGACGGTCAAGCGCGGCACTGAGTTCGTCGACGTGAACGTGAAGGCGCGCTGGGCGCCGCCGTCCGGGCAAGGGCCCACCGGCATCAGCATCTCTTCTCAATACCCCTTCACCGAAACGCAGTCCTACGCCCCCTGGACAGCGCTGGGCCTCGGAACACGCGAGACGTTCGATTCACTGAAGCTGGCCCGCAACGAGGTCATCTCCTGGGTCAAGGGCGCCACTGCGCCCCAGGTCAGCGGACCGGTAGGAATCGTCCAGGCGACGGGTGAGGTCGTCAAGGAGGCAGGCTGGAAGTCGCTCATCGACTTCATGGGCCTCCTCAGCATCAACCTGGCGGTGATCAACATCCTGCCGTTCCCCTTCCTGGATGGCGGGCGCATCGTCTTCGTCCTGGTCGAGCTGCTGCGGCGCGGCCGGCGCATCGCTCCGCAGAAGGAGGCGCTGGTGCACCTGGCCGGGCTGGCTGTTCTCCTGACGTTCGTTGTAGTAATAAGCTACTTCGACATCGCCCGGCTCGTCCGCGGCGAAAACATCTTCCGATGACCCATCGCCGAAAGTCGAAGCCCCTTCAGATCGGCAGCGTGACCGTTGGCGGCAACGCGCCCATCGTCGTACAGTCGATGGCGAACACGAAGACCGCGGACGTCCGCGCGACGCTGCGCCAGATTCAGGCGCTGGCAGAGCTCGGCTGCGAGATCGTCCGCCTCGCCGTGCCCGACCGCTCCGCGGCGGACGCCCTACCCGAAATCGTCACGCATAGCCCGCTCCCGGTCGTCGCCGACATCCACTTCGACCATCGTTTGGCGCTCGCCGCGCTCGCCGCCGGCGTCCACGGCCTGCGCCTCAACCCGGGCAACATCCGCGACGCCGAGAAGGTGCGCGAAGTCGTCCGCGAGGCGAAGCTGAGGCAAACGCCGGTCCGCATCGGTGTGAACGCGGGCAGCCTGCCGCCGCTGCCGCTGCTGGCCGAAGGCGAGCCGCCGCCGCCTATGGCGCAGCGCATGGTCGACGCCGCGCTCTGGGAGATCGGCGTCCTGGAGGAAATGGACTTCGACCTGATTAAGGTTTCTCTCAAGGCGTTCGACGTGCCGACGATGCTGGAGGCCTACCGCACGCTGGCGAAGCGCGTGCCCTATCCGCTGCATCTCGGCGTCACGGAAGCCGGCACGCCGCGCTCCGGCTCCGTGCGCAGCGCCATCGGCATCGGCATCCTGCTGTCAGAGGGCATCGGCGACACGATCCGCGTCTCCCTCTCCGCCGACCCGACGCAGGAGATACCGGTCTGCTGGGACATCCTCAACGCCCTCAACCTGCGCCGTCGCGGCCCGACGCTGATCGCCTGCCCGACCTGCGGCCGCGTCGAGATCGACCTCATTCCGCTGGCGAACGCCGTAGAGGCGCACTTCCAGGCGCTGGGCAAGCCGATAACCGTTGCCGTCATGGGCTGCGTCGTCAACGGCCCCGGCGAAGCGCGACAGGCGGACGTCGGGATCGCCGGCGGCAAAGGGAAGGGCGTCATCTTCCGTCGCGGCGAGGTCATCCGCACCGTCAAAGAGGCCGACTTCCTCGCTGCCATCATCGAAGAGGGCAAGCGCGTCATCGCCGAGATGCAGTCGACGTAGCGGGGGCGCTGCGTGAACTTCGACGTCATCGCTCTAACCGTCCTCTGCCTGATCTGGGCGGCGTTCGGCGTCATCCCCTGGCTCGTCGTCGCCTATCGACGCAAAGGACGCGGCACGCTGGCGCTGCTTCCGTTAGCGAGTGTCGGCGGTGTCGGCGGCGCTGCGCTGGTGCCGGCGCTCGGCGCGCGAAACCTCCCCGCCGTGTTCGGCAGCCTCGTCGCCGCCATGGCCGGCGGCCTGGCGCTGATGGTCGTCGGGCCGTACGTCACGCGGGCAGTCCGACGACGGGTGGCATCGTCGTAGGAGTTCCGGTCTGAGGGTTTGAAACCCTCAGCTTCCCTCTCACCCCTCCCAGCAGAAGGCTGCGCCTGCATGCTGGCGGGGAGGAGAATGTAGGTCGGCACAGCGGGGGGCTGTGCTATAGAGAGAAGTCGAGTTGCTCTGCGGCGCTCTCTATCATGAGGATGTACGGTCGCATCAGCGGGTTTCGGAAGCCGTACCGGTATAGCCCTCGCGAACCCCTTCTCCGCAGAACAGCACCCTTCTGATCAGTCAGCAACTCGCCGAGGGCGACGTTGAGGAAGCCTAGATCCTTGAGTGGATCAATGTGAAACCGGCGCCGATATAGGTCCCGCACCTCTGCCGTCGAGAAGTCTCGTTCCTTCGCATGCGCCAGCGCTTGCATGATGTGCTGCCTCGGCCGTACGTTGCCTGACCGTTCAATAGCTAGCTCTACACTCCTCTTAAACTCCTCCCGAAACTCCGACACCGCAGACTTCACGGCGGAAAACACGTCGTCAGCGATGACTTCGTCTCGCTGTGCCCGCTTCGCCAAGCGAGCCGCGTGCAATGCAAGCAGATGCAAGACATATGGGAAACCGTCCGAGAGCTCGACTATGCGGTCCACCTCGCGACTGTCAACGGCCAGACCTAGAATTGCCATTCCAGTGTTGAGTATGAACTTGAGTTCCTTGGGGGGCATCCGGGTCACCTCGAAGTCAACTGTACGTCTTGACGCGGCGGAGGACATGCTCAGGAGGTCCGCCGCCGTGTCGGCTATGCCCGCAATGATGACTTTGACGTTGGTCGTTTCCTCAGCCCTATCCGAAACGAAACCAATGAACTGTGTTACTTTGTCTTTGACGTCCGGTTCAGCGACGTTTTCGAAGTTGTCAAAGAAAATGATGTTTCTCCCGGCCTCGATCAGCTTCTCGAACAACGCGTCGATCAGCGGCCTCTGGACTACTTGGAATTCGCGTGTTTCTGCAGTCCCTTTTTCGGTTCGCAAACTCCCCTTCAGAAACGCAAGCATACCCAACCCGCCCCCGCCAGAAACCTCGCCGCTCCCAGAGTGCGTGGTCGACACCTCGATACGGAGTTCCTGAATCTCAGCGATCGCTGCAAACGCGTCGGATAGCAAATCATTGAACGATTTTCCACTGAAGCACTCGATGCGGGCTACACTCAGGTCCATCTCGTGAGCAACGTGAAGCACCAGACTGGTCTTACCGACGCCTGTGTCGCCGTACAGCATGATTTGGCTGCCCGGCTCGCGCAGAGCATCCTCGAACCGCTGTTGAAGCCTGCCCTCGTCCCGCCTGGCGAACATCTCGCGGCTGACAGGCGCACGGGGGGTAAAGATGCTCTCCGGAACAGGATTTCGTGGCTTATCGACGGTCATCGCATTCCCCTTGCCACTTCGGCCGAAAGTAATGGGACCCTTGGTTGTCGCCTCGGGGCTGAGCTAGTCCGAATAATACGCCGCGTTCCAGGGCGCGGCAAGGGCGCAGACGGGCCACGCCTGGATCCGCGAAGGGCCTCATCCTTGACCGGGCCGCCTCCCTCCTCTATCCTCGCCTCTGAACCCATCTTCCGACCCAGGAGACCGCATGCGCCTGACTCATCTCTTCGGCAAGACGCTGCGTCAAGCCCCCGCCGAGGCCGAGACGCCCAACCACCAGCTACTCCTCCGCGCCCGACTCATCAGCCAGCTCACAGCCGGCGTCTACAGCTACCTGCCGCTCGGCTGGCGCGCCCTCCTCAAGCTACGCCAGATCATCCGCGAGGAGATGGACGCCGCCGGAGGCCAGGAGGTCTGGCTGCCCGCCCTCCAGCCGGTCGAGATGTGGGAGGCGTCGGGACGGCGCAAGGCGTTCGGCGAGACGCTCTTCGTCCTCAAGGACCGACGCGACCGGGAGCTGGCGCTCGGCCCGACGCACGAGGAGGTCATCGTCGACCTGTTCAAGCGCCTCGTGCAGAGCTACCGCGAGCTGCCCGTCCTCGTCTACCAGATGCAGACGAAGTTCCGCGACGAGCCGCGCCCCCGCGGCGGCCTCATGCGCACCCGCGAGTTCACGATGATGGACCTATACAGCTTCGACGCCGACGACGCCGGCCTCGACGCCAGCTACGACAAGATGCTCATCGCCTACAAGAACAGCTTCGACCGCTGCGGAGTGCCCAGCATCGCCGTCCTGGCGGACTCCGGGCCCATCGGCGGTCGCGACAGCCAGGAGTTCATGCACCTGACGGACGTCGGCGAGGACCAGGTGCTCATCTGCCCCAACGGCGACTACGCGGCGAACACCGAGAAGGCGGCGTTCCGCAAACAGGCCAGCGACGGCCAGGAGCCCCTGCCGGTCGAAGAGGTGGCCACGCCCGGCCAGAAGACCATCGACGACCTCGTCGCTTTTCTCGGCGTTCCGGCCCGGCAGACGCTGAAGGCCGTCTTCTACGCCTGCGACGGCGCGCCCGTCTTCGTCGCCATCCGCGGCGACCTGGAGGTGAACGAGATCAAGCTGCGCAACGCCCTCGGCGGCGGCGACCTGCGGCTCATGGACGACCGCGAAGTCGAGGCGGCGGGCCTGGTGGCGGGCGCGGCGTCGCCCTCCGGTCTACGGGGCGTGCGCGTGGTCGCCGACGACTCCGTGCTCGACTCCCCGAACCTGGTCGGCGGCGGCAACAGCCCCGACGTCCACCTCCGCAACCTGAACTACGGCCGCGACTGGCAGGCGGAGATCGTCGCCGACATCGCCCTCGCCCGCGAAGGCGACGCTTGTCCCGAGTGCGGGACGCCGCTACAGATGCGTCGCGCCATCGAGCTCGGCCACGTCTTCAAGCTCGGCACGATCTACAGCGACAAGCTCGGCGCCACCTACCTCGACGCCGAGGGGAAGGCGCGGCCCGTCGTCATGGGCTGCTACGGCATCGGCGTGGAGCGGCTGCTGGCCACCGTCATCGAAGCCAACCACGACGAGAAGGGCATCATCTGGCCTGCCAGCGTCGCGCCCTACCAGGCGCACCTCGTCGCGCTCAACATCGACAACGCGGCGGTGCGTGAGGCGGCCGAGAAGCTGTACGCCGACCTCCAGGCCGCCGGCGTCGACGTGCTCTACGACGACCGCGAGGAGTCGCCGGGCGTGAAGTTCAACGACGCCGACCTGCTGGGGATGCCGCTGCGGGTGACGGTCAGCCAGCGCACGCTGGAGAAGCAGAGCGTGGAGCTGAAGCTGCGTCGGGAGAAGGAATCGACGCTGGCGCCGCTGGCGGAGGCCGTGGCCGCCATCACGGCGTCGGCAAAGGCGAGCTAGCCGGCCCGGGCAAGAGAGCAATGGACTGGGCGCCGGTAGCCACAGCACGCGACGAGATGACCGCGGGCATGTGGGTCGAGCTGCTGCGTAACAACGGCATCCAGGCGTTCACAAGCAGAGGCGACGCGCTCGCTTCCAGGCTGGTGCCGTTTGCGCCGACGGCCGTCATGGTGCCCGCCTCGCACCTCGACGAGGCAAAACGCGTCCTGGGCCCTGTTGGCCCGCAAAAGCGACGTCGCGCCCCTAGAAAGTTCTTCCGAAAAGACGACACCTAGCTTTTCTACTTTCGCGCGGTGGCGATGGCGGCGGCTTGGAAGGGCCACGCTGACGTGTCTCCTGACGCTCTGAGCGCCGCCGCGTCGATCCTAACGAGGCTCCAGTCAGGTGGCAGCGTCAGGACGCGTCTGCACGAGCGCCCTCACCGCGTCGTTTGGTCCTTCTTCGCGACGGCGATGATGGCGACCCGCAACGGCGCCAGCATCCCGACTCGGTTCACCAGCCGCTCGTACCCCACCCCCAGCGCATACGACAGCGGATGGAACGCCAGATACTCCGGCTCCGTCTCGAAGCGGTCGAGCCGCTCCAGCGTTAGCCCCGCGCCCTCCAGCAGTCGACGCAGCCTGCCCGCCGTGTTCGCGCGGTACAGCGTCGGGAAGACGTCGCGCTCCTCTACGCCGCGACGCCGGTTAATCGACAGGTGCAGTCGCTGCGGCAGCAGGCCGGCAGCAAGCGGCACGTAGTGGAAGCGATTCGGCGTCAGCAGCAGAAAGCGCCCGCCCGGCTTGAGAACGCGCGCCACCTCCGCCAGCGCCCGCTCCGGCCGCGGCAGATGCTCCATCACATGGCTGGCGAGCACCGCGTCGAATGAGGCGGCAGCGAAAGGTAGGCGCTCCAGGTCGCCGCGCACCCGCTCGTCGACGTTCGGGTTGTCGCGCAGCTCCTCGCCGATATCGACGCCGACGACGCGGCAGCCCGACGCCAGCTCGTAGCGGAAGACGCGACCGCTGCCACAGCCGGCATCGAGCACCACGGCGCCGGCCGGAATGCACACGCGCAGCGCGTCTTCAAAGCGCTGGTACATGCCGCGAAACTCCGGCGGATAGAACCGCTCGCGCAGCTCTTCCTTTCGCCAGCCAAATCCAAACACCGTCCATCTCCTCGATCCGGCTTCAACGCCAAGCCGGCCGCGCCCATTCTACCCGACCAGTGGCGCGCGAGGCGACCTCGCGAGTTCACGCGCCCTTGCAATCGCATCCTCGCCGTGCTATATTTGAGGGCGAGTTAGGGAACTCTTCGGGAGTGGGTTCAGCCCACTTTTTTGTTGGCCGGACATTAGTTCGGCTAAGGGGTTGTAAGGAAGAATGAAAAGCGATTTTCTTATGGCGATAACGCAGCTCGCCGCCGAAAAGAACCTGCCGAAAGAGATGGTTCTGGAAGCGGTGGAGGCTGCCCTTGCTTCCGCCTATAAGAAAGACACCCTCGCCACCAGCAACGTCGTCGTCCGCATCGACCGCGAGACCGGCGTGGTGCGTGTCTACACGCGCAAGACGGTCGTCGAAGAGGTCGCCGACGCGCGCATCGAGATGACGCCGCAGGAGGCGCGCAGCCTCAAGCCGGACGCCGTTCTCGGCGACACGGTGGACATCGAGACCGCCGCCCACGACGGCGGACGCATCGCGGCGCAAACGGCGAAGCAAGTCGTTCTCCAGCGACTGCGCGAGGCTGAGCGCGAGGTCGTCTATGAAGAGTACTCGGGCAAAGAGGGCGACATCGTCTCCGGCATGGTGCAGCGCTTCGAGGGCAAGAACGTCATCATCGACCTGGGCAAAGCGGAGGCTGTGCTGCCGCCGTCGGAGCAGGTAAAAACGGAGCACTACCGGCCGGGCCAGCGCCTGAAGCTGTACCTGCTGGAGGTCATCAAGTCCGCCAAGGGACCGCAGGTGACGCTCTCGCGCACTCATAGAAATCTGCTCCGTCGCCTTTTCGAGCTGGAGGTGCCGGAGATATTCAAGGGCACCGTCGAACTGCGGTCCATCGCCCGCGAACCGGGCCATCGCAGCAAGGTCGCGGTCTATTCATCGCAGGAAGGCATCGACCCGGTCGGCGCCTGCGTGGGGCTGCGCGGCATCCGCATTCAAAACATCGTCAACGAGCTCGGCGGCGAGCGCATCGACGTCGTCCAGTGGGACTCCGACGCCGGACGTTTCGTCGCCAACGCTCTCAGCCCGGCGCAAGTGCTCGGCGTCAGCGTCGACGCGGGGGAGAACACGGCCTCCGTCGTCGTCCCAGACCGCCAACTCTCCCTGGCCATCGGCAAGGAAGGGCAGAACGCCCGCCTGGCCGCCAAGCTCACCGGCTGGCGCATCGACATCCGCAGCGAAACGATTGCTCAGCAGGAGCGGGCCGCCGGCGTCGTGGCGGAAGCGGAGAAAGTCATCGAAGAGAAGCCCGCGCCGAAGGCCGCGTCCAAGTCCAGGGCAAAGGCCAAGGCCCCGCCGGAGGCCGTCGTGGAGAAAGAGACGGTCTTGCCGCCGGAGGAAGAGGCTGCGCTCGCCTTCGTCGAGGAGGAAGAAGAGGCGCCAGCAGAAGAGGTGACAGCTCAGGCGCCGGAGCCGGCCGTGGCAACCGCGCCCGTTGCAGGTGAGCCGCGAAAGCCCAGCATTCGCTTCGCCGAGGAGATACTACCGTCCGCCGTCGTGGAGACGCCGGTCAAGGGCAAGAAGGCCAAGGCCGGCAAGGGAGCCCGCGTCGCCAAGGAAGAGGTCGATCTGGAGGCGCCGGCGAAGGCCAAGAAGGGAAAGAAGGCGCGACGCCCCGTCATCGAGGAAGAGGAAGAAGACCTCGATTACTAATGCAGGGCGCGCGGGACATTATGGCCGAAAGCGTTCAGATCAGGCCCAAGCACGTGCCCCTGCGCACCTGCGTCGCCTGCAGGACGACGGGCGCCAAGCGTGGCCTCATACGGATCGTGAGGACGCCGGAAGGCGGCGTCGAAGTGGACGCGACAGGCAAGGCCGCTGGACGCGGCGCCTACCTTTGCCGGCGACGCCACTGCTGGCAGGAGGCGCTGAAGCGAGAGGGCCTCGCGCGCGCCCTTCGCGTCAAGCTGGGCGATATCGATAGAGATAAGCTCCAGGCTTTCGCCGAAGAGTTGACGGAGGACTAGTAACATCGTTAGACCAAGACAGCAAAGGCGACCCGCACGGCCGCGAAGGCCGCAAAACCGCGACGCCAGCAGCGCCAGAGCAGCGCCTGCGCCGCGGGTCGTTGCCGCGCCAGAAAGCGGCCAGACAGTCAAAATACCAACGACCCTCACGGTCAAGGAGCTCAGCGAACTGCTGGGGCTGTCGCCGGTTGAGGTCATCAAGGAGCTCATTAAGAGCGGCGTGATGGCCAGCATCAACCAGGTGATCGACTACGACACCGCGGCCATCGTTGCGCACGATCTCGACTACGAGCCGGAGCCAGTCGTCACCGCGTCCGTCGCGGCGGTTGCGCCGCAGATCGTGGAGGGCGCCGCGCCGGCGGAAGAAGAGGCGGAGGAAAATCTTCAGCCCCGACCGCCGGTCGTCACCTTCATGGGCCACGTCGACCACGGCAAGACCAGCCTGCTCGACGTCATTCGCGAAAGCGACGTTGCGGGCGGCGAGGCCGGCGGCATGACTCAGCACATCGGCGCCTACCAGGTGAAGGTGAACGAGCAGCGCATAACGTTCCTCGACACGCCGGGCCACGAAGCGTTCACCGCCATGCGGGCGCGCGGCGGCAAAGTCGCCGACATCGCCGTCCTCGTCGTGGCGGCCGACGACGGCGTCATGCCTCAGACCATCGAAGCGATCGACCACGCCAGGGCGGCCGGGGTCCCCATCGTGGTCGCCCTGAACAAGATCGATGTCGCGCAGGCCAACCAGGACCGCGTCAAGCAACAGCTCGCGGAGCACACCCTCGTTCTGGAAGAGTGGGGCGGCGACGTCATCTGCGTTCCCGTCTCAGCGAAGACGAAGGAGGGCATCGACAACCTCCTCGCCAACATCCTCGTCGTAGCCGAGGTCGCGGACCTGAAGGCGAACCCCGACCGAGCGGCGCGCGGCGTCGTCGTCGAAGCGGGAATGGACACGACCCGCGGCCCGATGGCGACGGTGTTGGTGCAGAAAGGCACGCTTCACCAGGGCGACATGGCGGTCGTCGGCGAGACGCTTGGCAGGGTGAAGGCCATGTTCAACGAACACGGGCGTCGCATCAAGTCGGCAGGACCGTCATCTCCCGCCAAAGTCCTCGGCCTCAGTGCCGTTCCCGGCGCCGGCGAGCCATTAGTCGTCGTGCCTGACGAGAAGACCGCGCGGACTATCGTGACGGAGAGGCAACGACGGCGAGAGGCCGCAGCTTTCCGCGAGCGCCACACCCTCAGCCTCGATACCCTTTTCGGCGAGATCAGCGCCGGCAAGGTGAAAGAGCTGAACATCATCCTCAAGACGGACGTGCAGGGCAGCGTGGAACCGATCCGGACGTCGCTGGAGCGCCTGAGCACCGAAGAGGTACACGTCAAGGTAATCCACTCCGGCTCCGGCAGCATCACCGAGTCGGACATTATGCTGGCGCTGGCCTCGAAGGGGATCATCATCGGCTTCAACACGCGGCCGGAGCCCGGCGCTCTTCGCCAGGCCGAAATCGAGGGCGTCGAGATCAACCATTACAACGTCATCTACGAGGTCGTGGACGACGTGGAGAAGGCGCTCAAGGGGATGCATGAGCCCGTCTTCAAAGACGTGATCGACGGCCACATCGAGGTCCGACAGGTCTTCAAGGTTAGCCGCCAGGGCAACATAGCCGGTTGTTTCGTCCGCGACGGCACGGTGACCCGCAACTCGCTCGTCAGGGTCACCCGCGGCGACGAAGTCATCGCGGAAACCACTATCTCCAGCCTGCGACGCTTCAAGGACGATGTCCGCGAGGTGCAGGCCGGATATGAGTGCGGCATCACGCTCGCCGGCTTCGATGCCTTCCAGGAAGGCGACGTTCTGGAGTTCTACCACCGCGAGCGCGCCAACTAGCGGCCTCGTTGCCGGGCAGATCCCGCCATAAGCCTTTCCCTCGGAGAACGCCCGATGACCAGCAGACGTATCGCCCGCCTCAACGATGCCTTCCGCGAAGAGATCAGCGATCTCCTGCTACGCCAGGTGAAGGACCCGCGGCTCACCGGCTTCATAACAATCACCCGCGTCGAGATCTCCGGCGACCTCAGCCACGCCAAAGTCTTCGTGAGCGTGATGGGCAGTGAGGAGGATAAGGATGAGGCGCTGCGCGGCCTGGTAGCCGCCTCGTCGTTCCTGCGGCGCGAGATCGGCCACCGCCTTTCCCTGCGGCGCGCGCCCGAGCTCAGCTTTCGCCGCGATGAGTCGATGGAGCAGGGCGCCCACGTGCTGGACCTGCTGGACGAGGTCGCGGACCAGGAGAAACCCTCTTCTTGACCTTGGACGGCTTTCTGAATATCAACAAGTCCCCCGGCTGGACCTCCTTCGACATCGTCGCCTTCGTGCGGCGGGAGAGCGGCGTCCGTCGCGTTGGCCACGGCGGCACGCTCGACCCCTCGGCTGAAGGCGTGCTCGTGGTCGCGCTCGGGCAGGCGACCCGCTTCCTCGAATACCTTCTCGATGCGCGGAAGCGCTATCGGGCGCAGGTGCGCCTTGGCGCGGTCACCGACACATACGACGGCGAAGGGACGGTCGTTCGCACCGCTGATCCGTCCTCAGTCACG
Organism: uncultured Chloroflexia bacterium; assembly: GCA_963703345.1. GTDB lineage: Bacteria > Chloroflexota > Dehalococcoidia > DSTF01 > JALHUB01 > JALHUB01. Next base: position 56,732 of record OY969814.1, read on the forward strand.
AGGGAGATGGTCGACAGCGCTCTCCCGGCGTTCCGGGGCGCCATCAGCCAGACGCCGCCGATGTTCAGCGCCCTCAAGCGCGACGGCGTCCCGCTCTACAAGCACGCGCGCGCCCAGCGAGAGGTGGAGCGGGAGGCGCGGACGGTCCAGGTCTACCGGCTGGAGCTCGTCGACTTCGCGCCGCCGTCGTTCACCGTCGAAATCGAGTGCGGGCGCGGCTTCTACGTCCGCAGCCTTGCCCACGACCTGGGCGAGCGGCTCGGTTGCGGCGCCCACCTGGAGAGGCTCACCAGAACGGCGGTCGGTCTCTTTGACCGCGAGTCGTCGGTGGGAACGGAGGCGCTGCGCGAAGCCTTTCGCGACGGCTCCTGGCAGCGGCTGCTCCTGCCGCTCGACAGCGTCCTCCTTCACTGCTACGCCGCAATCCTGGGCGAACGGAACGAAAGCGAGCTGCGTTTCGGCCGCGCCCTCAGCCTGACGCCGGCGGATGAAGGGCGAATTCGCTCCCTGCCGGCCGCCGCTCCCTGCCGCGCCTACAGCATCGATGGACGGCTCCTCGGCCTCCTGACCTACGGCGAAGACGCGATCTGGCAACCGAAAAAGGTCCTTTCGACGCCGCAAGAGGCTTGAAACGGCCGTTTTCGGCCAAATCTACGCCGAATCTCTTGACATGGAGCCCGAAATGATTATGATTCAATGCAACGTATGGAAGCGCCGTCGCCTAACCGGCGGCGACATCGGCGTGGAGGGCGCGTAGAGGCGTGCCCCACGACTTGTCCGATGAAGGAGCTCTAAGGAAAGGGGTGAAATCAAAATGCAGGCTTACTGCCTAAAGTGCCGAACCGCCAGGGAGATGAAGAACGCCGAAAAGGTGACGATGAAGAACGGCAAGCCCGCCACCAAGGGCGTTTGCCCGGTCTGCGGCACCAAGATGTACAAGATCGGGAAGGCCTAGCCGGACCGACGCGTCCCCACGCAAGCCTGACAATCCGGCATCTCATTTGAGTTAGAAGGATGGCGGCTTTTGCTGTCATCTTTCTTTTCTTCGGAGAACTGGTTTGCCTTTGATTTGACCCAGCCGATATTTGGCGCTTCGAAAAGTGTTGACAAACGGACTGTAATGGACGAGTATGTGTGTGCCGGCCGGTAGGAGCCAAGGTCACTTGGCCACCGCCGGGCTTCCGGCGCGCAATCATTGATGACCTCTCCTCACCGAGAGGTCATCTTCTTCGCCTCTAGCTTGAGGAGCCAATCGAAACAATGCGGGTCAAGATGGCAAAGAGCCTTTAGGTGATAGAAGAGAAGTGATCGTGCGTCGTCCCTCGTAGCCTGAGCGTTCTTGCGATTCTGATCGAAGACCCACCTATGCGCCAGGCTATTCCGGCATTGCCTCGATTTCCGCTTCCATTCGCTCCAGAATGGGGCGTCGTTGAGGCAGGGCAAGCCTAACGGGTGGGCAAAGCCATGTTCGAGACGGTTCTCGAGGGGCATGCGGACGTGTATCAACTGAACCACGTTTTCTGGCATTCCTCGGCTCGTCAGAATGGGATCGGCAATCGAACTGTAGAACGTTTCGAATGCAACGTTGCCGAGTAGCGCCGCCACGTTGTACCGGCCTTCTTCGAAGGCGGCGAATGCTTCTGCCAGCACCTGCCTCCAGCCCGGGAGTTTGCCAAGATCGGCTGCTCCCACCACTTGGAATTGCAGAGAACCAGTCGAAGGCGGCTGGCCTGCAAAGGGTGGGCGGAACGCGAACACCCGATCGTCGTGCGCGAAAACTTGAAACAATGTCCCGCGTCCCTTGCTCCAGTGCGATGGCTCACGCCATGACACTTTCGAAGCGTGGAGGTGTTTCGGAAGCTGACGTGTAGCACCACCCACTTTGATGAGATCGCCTATGGGGATTTCCCCGTCAAAAGCAACGTCAGCGGACATCAAGGCACTTCCGAATGGACTTCGCTCTATTACCCAGTGGAGGAAACCATCTTCTCTTCTGAACCGGTGCCCATTCGCACATTCAACCGGGTGCTTTGCCTTGAGTTTCGTCCTATCGTCAGGGGAGAGATCTCGCGTTGTGCCGCAGGTGGGGCAGGACAAACCTAGCCAAACAGTCATGGTCCTTGTTTCCTAGCCCGGTCCTGCTACATCTGCTCCGGCGCGCTTATCGCCATCAGCGAGAGCGTCCGGGCCAGCGTCACCTTCGCAGCCTCCACCAGCTTCAGGCGCGCCTTCGTCAGCGGAACGTCGTCGGTCACGACGCGGCATTTCTCGTAGAAGTCGTGGAAGACGGTGGCCAGCTCCAGCGCGTAGTGCGTCAAGTGATGCGGCTCCCGCGTGCGCGCCATCAGCTCTACGAGCTCCGGCAGGCGGAGCATCTTGCGAATCAGCGCCAGCTCCGCCGGATGCGTTAGACGCGCCACATCGCCGTCGGCGTGGTCGACGCCGCGCTCGCGCCCGAGGTTGAGGATGCCGCAGATGCGGGCGTGAGCGTACTGGACGTAGTAGACGGGGTTCTCGGTGCTCTGCCGCTTGGCCAGATCGAGGTCGAAGTCGACGGTGGCGTCGGCGGAGCGCGTGAGGAAGAAGAAACGGCAGGCGTCGGCGCCCACCTCGTCCAGCACCTCGCGCAAAGTAATGATGTCGCCGGCGCGCTTTGAGATGCGGACGACTTCGCCGCCGCGCCTGAGCGTGACGAGTTGCCCGATGATAACGTCCAGCCGCGCCGGGTCGACGCCCATGGCGGAAAGCGCCGCCTTCAGCCGCGAAACGTGACCCTGGTGGTCGGCGCCCCAGATGTTGACCACCTGGTCGAAGCCGCGAACCAGGAACTTATCGTAGTGGTAGGCGATGTCAGAGGCGAAGTAGGTGGGATTGCCGGTGGAGCGGACGAGAACGTTGTCCTTGTCCTCGCCGAGAGCGCTGCTGGTGAACCAGACCGCCCCCTCCTTCTGCGTGACGTAGCCCTTCTCCCGCAGGAGGGCCATCGCCTTCTCGTAGCGACTGTCCGGGCCGTAGAGGGTCGATTCGCGGAACCAGGCATCGTAGCGGACGCGCATGGCGGCCAGGTCGGCGGCGATGGCGTCGAGCATCTTGTTGAGGCCGATAGTGCGGAACTCCGGCGGCGGGTCCGGCCCGAACTCCCGCGGCCCGAGAAAGCGGTCGCCGTGCTCCTTGCGGATCTCCTCCGCCAGCTCGACTACGTATTCACCGGGATAGCCGTCGGGCGGTATTTCCGCGGGGACGCCGAATAGCTGCTGATAGCGGGCGTACAGCGTGCGGGCGAAGATCTCCACCTGCGTCAGCATGTCGTTGACAAAGTACTCCTGCAACACGTCGTAGCCGGCGGCCGAGAGGATGTTGGCCAGCGTGCTGCCGATTGCCGCCCAGCGTCCGTTGCCGACGTGCAGCGGCCCCGTGGGATTAGCGCTGACGTATTCGACCTGGACTCTTCGCCCTTCGCCCAGGGGCAGCGAGCCGAAGCTGCCGCCGGCGGCGCGTATCTCGTCGACCTGGCGGGCCAGCCAGCCTTCGCTGAGACGGAAGTTGATGAATCCCGGCGGCGCGACGCTGACGTCGCCGATGGCCTCATGCGGCCTTATGTGGCGGGCGATCTCCGTGGCGAGTTCCAGCGGCTTGGCGCCGGCGGCCCGCGCCAGGCGAAGCGCGATACTGGAAGCGTAGTCACCGTGGTCCGGACGCTGCGGGCGCTCTAGCTCCACCTCCGGCAGCGCCACCGACGGTAGCTTGCCCTCTTCCCGCGCCGCATGCGCCGCTTCCGAGACCAGCCTTTCGATTTCCTGTCGAATCATGGCCTGCTCAGGCATCGGCTCCCCTCTCTCAAGTCGAGTCGCGCCTGCCTACCGGCTGGGCCCTCTCGACGGCAGGCACGCGCGAACGAACAACAGTGAGGTATTATACTCTGCCGCGCTCGGACTGGCTAACCACCTCGATCGATTCGTCCTGCGTGCGCGGCTCCCAGAGCGACTCCAGGACGATCCACTGCCCCGGGTCCTGCCGCACGTACTTCTCGATAGCGGCGACGATCTTGAGCGTGTTAGCGCGGACGTCCTCTTCGTGCTTGCCCGTGGCCACCATCTCCAGCGGCGGCTCGGCGAACACGTCGAAGCAGCCACCTTTCGTCCGGCGACAGAACATCGGTATCACAACGGCGCCGGTTCGCAGCGCCAGCTCCGCCGCGCCGGTGGGCACGCGCGTCTCTTCGCCGAAGAATGGGAGCATGATGCCGGAGTTCTGGATATCGCGGTCGCACAGCAGCGGCAGAACCCCGCCGTCGCGCAACCAGCGGATCGCTTCCCGCACCGCTGACAGGCTCATGGGGCGGTAGACCTGTCCGTGGGCCGCGCGCAGCCTATGCACCAGGTCGGAAAGGCGCTGCGGCTGCAGCGGCTCCGTAAGGGAGAACGTTGGGATGCCCATCGCGACGGCGCACTGAAGAACGATCTCAGGGTTCGCGTAATGAGCGCTGACTACGATGACGCCGCGTCCGGTCGCGATCGCCTCCTTCAGCTCATCGAGGGCGGAGACCACACTTATGCGCTCCCGGAAGAAACGGCTGATGTCGATGCGCGGGCCGCGGACGAGGTCGGCGTAGTAGCGGGCGGCGTTGCGCATGACGCGTCGCGCGGCGGCCCTCACGTCGCCGGCGGGGGCATCGGCGCCCATGACGTGGCGCATGTTCCTCTGGACGTTTCGTCGCAGGCCCGGGCGGAGGTAGTACATAGCGGTGCCGACGCAATCGGCGATGAAATAGGCGGCGGGCGTGGGCAGCCAGCTCAGGAACCAATACGAGAAGAGCAGGGCGACGTACTTGAACATCGGCCTCTCGCCTGCTCAGGGCCCGGAGGCCAGCGCCGTCTCGGTGTGCGCCGCCTTGGAGTTACGGTCCCACATGTCGTGGAAGATGAACCACTGGTTGGGGTCCAGGCGAATGAGCCGCTCCAGGGAGGTCATGATGGCCTGCGTCAGGCGGCGGACGTCTTCTTCTTCGTCGCCCGACTTCTCGAAATTGAGGTCGAAGTCGATGATGGGGCGAATCAGCTTCTCTTCTCCCTTGACGCGCAGCATGATGCCCGGCATGGGGCGGGCGCCGCTCCTCAGGGCGAGGCGCGCCGGACCGACGGGGACTTCCGTCGGCGCGCCGAAGAAGTTGACCCGAACGGTGCCGCCGGGCTCCGGCACGTCGATGAGCAGCGCCAGGATTTCGCCGCGCCGCAACGCCCTGATTATGCTCGGCCCGACTTTCTCCATCGGCGTCACCTTCATCCCGAGATGACGGCGGGAGCTCTGCACGAGTGTGTTCATCGCCGGATGGGGGAAGGTCTCAGCGATGACGTTGACGGGGAAGCCGTAAGCCGAGAGGCCGGCCGCGCCCATGTCCCAGTTGCCGTAGTGCAGGGTGATGAAGATCACGCCTTTCTTCTCAGCCATGACGGCGTTGATGCGGTCCAGCTCCTCGTCGAAGACGATGCGGCGGCGAACCTCCTCCGGCGTTGAATCAAGGAAGTGGATGAAGTCGATGACGTACTTGCCGAAGTTGCGGAAGGAGCTGCGGGCGGCCAGGCTTATCGCGTTCTCGTCGTCGGTATCCAGAACGCGGGCCATGGCTGCCTTGAGGGCACGGCGCTTGCCGAAGAAGAAGACGTAGCACACATCGGCGATGACGCGGGCGAAGAAGTATCCGACTTCAGGCGGGAGGGGACGCCCCAGCAGGATGATGAGGCGAAACAGCCAGTAAACGATCATGCCTTGCTCTTGGCGATGAACTCCTCCACCATTGCCCGCGCGCGGTCGTCCGTGTACTGCTTGGGCGGCGACTTCATGAAGTAGGAAGAGGGACCCACCAGCGCTCCCGATATCCCGCGGTCGAGCGCGAGCTTGCAACAGCGGATAGCATCGATGACGACGCCGGCGGAGTTGGGGCTGTCCCACACTTCCAGCTTGAGCTCCAGGTTGAGCGGCACGTTCCCGAACGTCGTCCCTTCCATGCGTATGTGGCACCACTTGCGGTCGAGCAGCCAGGGAATGTAGTCGCTGGGGCCGACGTGGATGTCGTCGGCCGGCATCTCGTAGTCGAGCTGCGACGTAACGGCGTTAGTCTTGGAGATCTTCTTCGATTCCAGACGCTCGCGCTCCAGCATATTGAGGAAGTCGGTGTTGCCGCCGAAGTTGAGCTGGTACATTCGGTCGATGCGGACGCCGCGGTCGCGGAAAAGGCGCGTGAGCACGCGGTGAGTGATCGTCGCGCCTACCTGCGACTTGACGTCGTCGCCGATAACGGGGAGGTTGCGCTCCTTGAAGCGGCTCTGCCAGTAAGGTTCGCGCGCGATGAACACGGGTATGCAGTTGATGAGGCCGCAGCCCGCGGTCAGCACCTGCTCGACGTACCACTTCGTCGCTTCCTCGCTGCCGACCGGCAGGTAGTTGAGGACGACGTGCGTCTCAGTGTCACGCAGGATGCCGACGATGTCGTCGGTTGGGCCCGGCGCCTTCTTGATGATCTGTGAGAGGTACTTGCCCAGGCCGTCGTGGACCATGCCGCGATGGACGCGCACGCCCATCGCAGGCACGTCGGCGAACTTGAACGTGTTGTTGGGCGCCGTATAAATGGCCTCCGAGAGGTCCTTGCCGACCTTGTTGGCGTCGATATCGAAGGCGGCGACGAAGTTGACGTCGCCGATGTGGTAACCGCCGAGGTTGGGGTGCATTATGCCGGGGATCGTCTTGTCGTCACCGGCGTCGCGGTAGAAGTGGACGCCCTGGACAAGGGAGGAGGCGCAGTTGCCCACGCCGATGATGGCCACGTTTATCTTTCCCACGTTACACACTCCAGGAATCAGCCGGCGTGCTCAGGTCCATCTCAGCCCATCCCTCGGCAGTGCCGCTCCCGATCGCCGGCAGTGGGGAAAGCGGGACGGCCCGCTGCATTCTATCAATAGCGGCCGTTCACCGGCAAGCGAAAGGAAGACGAGGATTGTTCGCGAGAATACCGATGAAAGAGCAGGCCGACGGGCGTGAAGGGCGTTAGATGGCCCAGCGCGAACGCGCCATCTCGCGCTCTTCTCTCGCCAGCGTCAGGTTGTGACGGGCGCGACCGACGAGCGCTTCCGCCCCCTGCTCGTGCTCCATGATGGAGGCGACGCCAATGGAGACGCCGATGGGAAAGCTGAGCGGCCGGCCTTCGAGGACCAGCGTCGTGGATGGGCCGTCGAGATACTGCCGTACACGCTCGGCGAAGGCCTCGGCCCCGTCGCGGTCGCAATCCAAAAGGAGGATGGCGAACTCGTCGTCCGCCAGGCGCACGGCCACGTCCGAGCCGCGCTTAGCCGATTCGATAACTCCGGCGACGCGGCCGAGGGCGGCGCAACCGGCTGCGTCGCCGTAAGCATGGTTGATCATCCGTAGACTGTTCACGTTCAGGACGGCCACGGAGAAAGCTTCGCCATAGCGACGCGCCCGCGAATACTCTTCGCGCAGTCGCAGCCAGAAGTACTGCTCATCAGGCAGCCCGGTGACGGCGTCGCGCGTCAGAGGCAGGCCCGTACGCACCAAACCGTTCCTTGCGCTGCGCAATCGCACGAGGGCCGTGACGCACACGACGCAGACGGCAAACGCCAACGGAAACCGCATCGCCGTTATGTAGGGCTGCGAATCGGCGCGCTCTGCCAGTCCGAGAAGCAGCGAGGAGGTGACGAGCGCGAGCGCCAGAAAGAGGTAGCGCTCCAGCTCGCGCAGTTCCGGAGGCGTCGCCCGCACGGCCGCGACTTTGCCGCGCAGGTGCAGAGGATGCAGACTGGGACGGTGCCAGCCGGGCGCTTCCTCCAGGCGAGAGACACGGCGGGCGGCCGCGTCTTCGCCCGAAAAGGTCTGCTGTTCCCCCAACGAATGCTTCATTGACCGAACGCTCCCGGGTCTGCCCATCCAGTAGATCATCGGCCGATTGCTGCTTACCTGATGGGCGTTTGAAGGCGAAATTTGCGAAACGGGCGGCGGCGAGAAGCGGCGAGCGCGGTCTGCGGCAGTTGTAACGCCATCTCGGGCCGCTCGGGTTGCCGAGCGGCCTCTCCCCTGCGGCGGGACCTCGTCGCTCCTGAGCGTCATCTTCGGCCGGGTCACGCCGTCTCTTTACCGCCGATCTCTGCGTATGCCATCGCGATCTCGTCGCCGTCCTTGCCGAACACGACGACGTAGTCGAGATACGGATCGTCGACCCGGAAGGAGACGGTTACCGGCGAAGGAGACCCGAGCTCGAAGTCGGCCCGAGGATGGTTGAGGAAGACGCCGTAGCCTCGACTACTGGAGCACGAGGGATTCATCAGTCCCACCGCTGCCGGACAAAGAACGCGCTCCTCAGCCGACAGCTCGAAGCTTTCGTGGAAGGCGACGCGGCCGCGGGAATCGCGCGAGTAGCCAAGCGGCAGCGACACGAGGCGCGTCGGCGTTACGTCGCCGATCTGCTGGACGATGATCTTTCGCCCCGCGAAATCGAAGACGCCGTAGTGGAAGGGACGGCGGACAACCCGTAGCTCGAGCGCCCGGCTGCGCACAACAATCCGGCCTTCCCGCGTCTCCACTCTCACCTGCTCCGACGACTCCATCGCATCCACGCGGATCGGGCCATCAGCGACCCGTCGGCAGCGGACGCGGACGGCCTGCGGCGAGACGAAGCGGACATCCAGCGTCATCGCCTCGCCGTCGTTCGTCAGCACAGCGAAGCGGGCGCCGCCGGGCACACGATGATAGCGCTGCACTCGCGAGAGGTAGCGGTAGCTGCGCGTCGGGTCGTCGAAGATCGTGACTTCCGGCATGGCCTCCCTTCCGCCGTCGCTTCATTCTAGGGCCGCCGCAGCTTCCAGAGAACGACAGCGTAAGGAAAGCACAGGAAAAGCGCTGGAAAAGCGTCAAGCTCCGGATCTGCGGCAACGCTACGATGGCGGCAGCAACGGCGATTTGTGGCCGGGGGTTTTCGAGTAGACGGTGGGGCGGTCAAACGGGCGGCGCCTGAGCGGGCCGCCGCTCGTTCACAGGTCGAGACGAAATCCCCGGCCTCTTATTGTCACAATGAAGAGCTTCGAGGCGCCGGCCGCGCGCAGGCGATCGCGGACACGGTGGACCAGGGCGTCGACCGCCTCATCCGAGACCCCGCCGAACGCTTCCGGCCAGGCGCGTTGAATGATATCGTCGCGCAGACACAGCTTGCCGGCGTTCTCAAAGAGATAAGCCAGCAGCGAGTACTGCTCGCGGGACAGCGGCGGCATAATCTCTTTCCCTCTAACGAAGACTTGCTGGGTTCTCGTGTTGACGTAAAGCTCTTGCTCCTCTAACGGCTCCGCGACAAGCACCGGGAGCGCACCGACGCCGGTCGTCGCCAGCACCGCCTCTGACGGCACAATTGCAGTAACGCGTCTACGCCGCCGAACGCGCACGAGCACGACGGCGCCGGCGGCAAGCGCAACCGCGGTCGCCATCGAAATCGACAGGATGAGCGGGAGGACAAGATCCCGGCTGCCCGACCCGCCGGCGGCGAGGTTCTGCACCGTCAGCGGTTCTGCGGACCAGGCGAGATCGCCGCTCTTGACCGTCAGACCAACGTTGCCCGACTGGTCGATGGTACCCTGGGCGCCTGCAATGCCGTCGATGGCCTGGGCCGCCATGTCCTGGATTGTGCCGTCAGGAAGGTTGAGCACAAAGTCCACTTTCGTACCGTTCGGCACGCGATGCCCGTTCTTGGCGACCAGCGTCAACGTCAGCGCGAGCGTGAACGGCTCGCCGACGAGCAATTGCGGCGGGTCGACGCTAAGGGCCGGCGTTTGTGTCGGGTCCGCAGTGACGCTATCGCTGAGGTCGTTTACAACGTAGCCCTCGTAGATGTAGTCGACGGGGAGCTTGCCGCTCGTAACGCCGTCGCGGAGGATCGTCGGGTCCTGGAAGAGGACCTTCAGCGTCGCCTTGAGCGACGGCTCGATCTTGCTGTACGCGGCGACGAACAAGTTTACGTTGCGCAGCTCGCCGGAGTCGAGATGATAAGGCGAGTTGTAGGCGAAGACGACGACCTTCTTCGAACGCAAGTCGAAGAGGGCCGGGCCGCTGCGCAGGAAGTCCTTCAGGACGCCGGACGAAGGGTAGTTGGGGTCGGGCTCGAGGAAGGCGAAGACGATCCATCCCGCGTCCTCAACCGCCTTCTTGACCGCCGCATCCCCCTTGCCCGCCAGCACGGCGCCAAGCTGCGTGAAGCTGATAGTGTTCAGGTTCTCCTTCGGCACGCGCCCCGGGAACATCTGGTCAACCAGGCTTGCCAGCTTGCCGCGCGGCCAGAGAGGCGGATAGCTCGTATCGGTCCCGGGCGTGGCGCAGCCGGCATCGTCCCAGCACTCGACGAAGAGGATGTGGTCGGCAGCGCCGGGAACGGGCATCTGCCGCTGGAGCTCTTCGCTTGTCGTCGGCAGGATGAGAGTGAGCGCGTCGTCGGCTATCGAGGTCACTTCGCTCAGCCTGTCCGGCTGGCCCACCTTTCCCTGGTACTCCGGCATCTTCGTGATCGTCGCCGCATCGAAGCCGCCGTACAGCCGCGACTTGAGCGTGAGCACCCGACGGGCGGCGTCGTCTATGCGCGCCTTCACCATCGGGTCGGCGTCGTAGCGGCTGACCAGGTAGTCAACGGTTGCGGTCAGATCCTCCCACTGCCAGGGACGGATCAGCGGCAGCAGGTCGTTTCCGGCCATCAGCGCTTCCAGCGCCAAGTCCGCCTGACGGTAGGTGCCAAACTTCAGTTGCGCGTAGGCTTCGACGGCGCCGGTTGCCAGGTCGTCGGCAACAGTCACGCCGCCCGCCTGCCGCCAGGCAGCGAAGTACGGCAGCCCGAAGAACGATTGCATGCAGGTGGGGCTGAAGCCGACCGGCGTCCCCGCTTCGCAGCCGGCGACCCCGGAGTAGCTGAGATGCGAGATCATGATGCCGTCGGCGGTCCCCTTGTCACCCGGCTTCCCCTGCGAGACGGTGGCGAATGGAAGGAGGTCGACTTGCGCCAGCGCGTCCAGCGTCTTTCCTACGACAACCGGCACGTCCACGGACTCCACCGAGCGCGTGCTCTCCCCGTGACCCGGGAAGTGCTTGGCAACCGCGGCCAGCTTCCCGCCGCCGCACTGCTGGATGCCGCTAACGTAGGCCGCGCCCATCTCGCCGACCCAGCGCGGGTCGCCGCCGAACACCCGTATCCCCTGGTCCCCGGCGCCGCCCGAGCGCGGCAGGTCGAGCACGTCGAGATCGGGACCGAAGAGCATGTTGACGCCCACCGCCGAAAGCTCCTGGCCGACAATGCAGCCTATCTTCTCCGCCTGGGCCGGATCGAAGGTGGCGCCGATCGTCATGTTGCTAGGGATGGGCGTGAAGCGATTGAGCAGTCGCGTCGCCGGCCGGTCGTCGCCCTCGTGGTCGATGCTCACCAGCAACGGCAGGCAGTACGTCACGCCGTTGACGGTAACGCTCATGGAGGAGCAGGCGGTCTTTTGCAGATCGTTCGTCAGGCGGGCTACCTGGGCGGGCGTGTCGGGATCAGCTTCAGCGGGAAAGCCGCATCCCTGCGGATCGTGGTTCGTGCCGTTGAAGATGTTGCAGGTCTCGCGGCTGAGGTAGACGCCGCCGAGTTGATGGTCGTTGATGAACTGGCGCACATCAGGCGTCACCTCGTCGCCCTGGAAGCCGCTGATGAAGAGCTGCTCGACCTTTTGCCGCGCCGTCAGAGCCGCCAGTATCTTGTCGACGACATCGCTGGTTTGCGGGGTCGAGCGGGCGTACGCCGTCGGCGCGTTAAGGAACACGCCGCAGAGAAGCAGCGCCAATAGGACTCGTCGCGGTCCCATGCTAGGCAGAGTATAGGCTCCAGCAGCGCTGAAGCATAGGGGTCTAGGGATGCTTTTCCTAACGAACCCAGTGCCTGGCGCGATCCACGGCTTGCTTCCAGCCGGCGTACATCTCCTCGCGCCTGGCTTCGTCCATCTGCGGCTCAAAGACGCGGTCGGCGTGCCAGAGCCGGCCCAACTCGTCGCGACTCGACCAGAAGCCAGCGCCCAGTCCGGCCAGGAACGCCGCGCCCAGGGCGGTCGTCTCCAGCACGGCGGAGCGCAGCACGCGACGCCCCAGGATGTCGGCCTGGATCTGCATCAGCAGGTTGTTGCGGGCGGCGCCGCCGTCGACGCGCAGCTCCGGCATGCTCACACCCGACTCTCGCTCCATCGCCTCGACGACGTCGCGCGACTGGAAAGCGATCGCCTCCAGCGTCGCGCGGGCGATGTGGGCGGCAGTCGTGCCCCGCGTCATGCCGAGGATGGCGCCGCGGGCGTACTGGTCCCAGTAAGGCGCGCCAAGGCCAACGAAGGCGGGCACCATATAGACGCCATCGCTGGACTCGACGCCGGAAGCGAGCGATTCGACTTCGCTTGACCTGCCGATTACCCCGAGCCCATCGCGCAGCCAGGCGACAGCCGCGCCGGTGACGAAGATGCTCCCCTCCAGCGCATATCCCAGCTCATCGCCGAGCTGCGAGGCGACGGTCGCAAGCATCGTCTGCGACGGCGCGACCCGGTCGCCGGTGTGCATGAGGACGAAGGAGCCGGTGCCGTAGGTGTTCTTCGCCATTCCCGGGCTGAAGCAGCCCTGGCCGAAGAGCGACGCTTGCTGGTCGCCGGCGATGCCCGCCACGGGCGCTTCGATCCCCAGCAGCGACTTCTCGGTGGTGCCGACGGCGCCGCTGGAGGGCCGGATCTCAGGCAGGACGGCCTCCGGCACATCCAGCTCGCGCAGCAGATCGGGGTCCCAGGCGCCGCGACGCAGATTGTAGAGCATCGTGCGGGAGGCGTTCGTGGCGTCGGTCACGTGAGCGGCGCCGCCGGTGAGGCGGTAGGTGAGCCAGCTATCAACGGTTCCGAACGCCAGCTCGCCCCGCTCCGCCTTTCGCCGCGCCCCGTCGACGTTGTCCAATATCCAGCGCAGCTTCGTACCCGAGAAGTAGGCGTCGATGACGAGGCCGGTGCGTTCGCGGACAAACGATTCCATGCCCCGCGCGCGCATCTCGTCGCACATCGAAGCGGTGCGCCGGCACTGCCAAACGATGGCGTTGTAGACGGGCCGGCCGCTGGCGCGCTCCCAGACGATCGTCGTCTCCCGCTGGTTCGTTACGCCGACCGCGGCGACGTCCGAGGCGTCGATGCCCGTCTGAGCGGCCTTTCGCAGCACCTGCCTGGCGGCAGCAAGCTGGGAGGACCAGATCTCCTCGGGGTCGTGCTCCACCCAGCCGGCCTGGGGGTAGATCTGCCGGAAGGACTCGCCGGCCTCAACGACCGGTTTCCCGACTTCGTCGAAGAGGACGGCGCGGGAGCTGGAGGTCCCCTGGTCAAGCGATAGGATGTAGCGGGCCGTCGCCGTTCCCTCGAGCGTTTTGCGTCAGTATAAGCCAGCCAAGCCGCATGAGGTCAACGCCTATATTCATCGCTCCCCACCTTGGCTCCGAGTGGAGTATCATGCGAACGGAGGCGCAAGATGCCCGTATTCCGAAGGACGAAGATCGTCGTTACGCTGGGGCCGGCCACAGACCGCGGCGAAACGCTGCGCCATCTCCTGGAGGCCGGCGCCGACGTCGCCCGCCTCAACTTCTCCCACGACACCACCGACTCGCATGCCGCCCGCATCGCCAGCGTCCGGCAACTGGCCCACGAGACGGGGCGGGTGGTCGCCGTCATGCAGGACTTGCAGGGCCCGCGCATCCGGACCGGCCCCCTCGTCGATGGGCATGCCGTCACGCTGCACGAGGGCGCGCCCTTCGTCCTCACCACCCGGCCCCTGGCGGGCACGGCGGAACGCGTCTCGACCAACTTCGCGGCGTTGCCGCAGGCGGTGGCCGCCGGCGACCGCGTCCTCATCAACGACGGCCTCCTTGAGCTGCGCGTCGACCGCGTGGCCGGCGACGAAGTGCGCTGCACGGTCGTCCACGGCGGCAGGCTGGCGGAGCACAAAGGGATCAATCTGCCCCAGGCGCGAATCGCCATCGCCGGGCTGACGGACAAGGACCGCGACGACCTCCGCTTCGGCCTGTCGAAGGGCGTGGACATGGTCGCGCTCAGCTTCGTCAGCGGGCCGGAGGACGCCCGCGAAGCGCGACAGATCATCGACGAAAGCGGCCAGAAGGTTCCCCTGCTGGCGAAGATCGAGCGGCCGCAGGCGCTGGAGCGGCTCGATGCCGTGCTGCGCGCTTTCGACGGCGTGATGGTTGCCCGCGGCGACCTGGCGATCGAGGTGTCGGCGGAAGTGGTGCCGGTCGCCCAGAAGCGCATCATCGAGCGGGCGAACTACTTCGGCAAGCCGGTCATCACGGCGACGCAGATGCTCGACTCCATGACGCGCAACCCTTCGCCCACGCGGGCGGAAGCCTCGGACGTCGCTAACGCGGTGCTCGACGGCACGGACGCGGTGATGCTCAGCGGCGAGACGGCGGTCGGCCGCTACCCCGTGGCGGCGGTGCAGGCGATGGACCGCATCATCTGCGAAGCGGAGACTCTGGCAACGCCGGTCGTGTCCACGGGCGTGAGATATCGCCGCACGCACGCCCATGCCGTCTGCGACGCCGCGGTCACGCTGGTCAGGGACATCGAAGCCGACGCTCTCGCCGCGCACACGCGCTCCGGGCGCACCGCGCAGATCCTCTCCAAGCTGCGTCCGCCGTCGCCCATCTTCGCCCTCACCGAGCGGGAGCCGATAGCGCGAAGGCTGGCGCTCTGGCGCGGCGTCGTGCCGCTGGTGATGAAGCGGCGCAATCGCGGCGAGGAGATGTTCAGTTGCATCGCCCGCGAGCTCGGCGGCCGCCGGGTCGTCGACGACGGCGGCATCGCGGTCGTCGTCGGCACCGCGCCGCAGGGGCCGCCGGGCCACACGAACTTCATCCGGCTTCTGCACGTCGCGGGCGGTCGCTAGGCGGAGATCGCCCAACCCCGCAAAGCCCGCCCGGCGATCCGCTTCGGCCTGCACACATCGCCCGTTCGGCCGATTATTCATTAGAGGCCGATGAAGAAGAGCGAAGCCTACAAGGTCCTCAATATCAGTCCGCCCGCCGGCCGCCGCCAGGTCGAGGACGCGTACTGGCAGCAGGCGCACGACTGCCGCGAGGGCTTCGGGCATCAGCCGAACGCGCGCGAGCGGCTGCTGGAGTTGAACGAGGCATACTCCATCCTGACGAACCGAGAGCGCCTGGCCCCGCTGGAGATAATCGAGAGGCCGCCGGAGCCGGACCCCTGGTCGCTGGGCTGGGAGGCGTTCGTCTCGTGGGTGCGAGGGCTGATTGGAAGCACCGCGGCTCGCTGGCCGGGACGCGGCGCCGAGATCGCCGCCCTCACCGCCTGCCTGCTTTCCCTGGCGGGACTGGCCATCGCGAACGGCGCCGGCCTGCTCTGGACCCTGCTGCCGCTGGCGGCGGGCCTCGTCGTCATCCGGGCGCCCTGGCGACGCCTCGGGTAGCCACGTCAGGCCGCCAGGAACCGTCCTCGCCTCAGTTGTCGCCGCAGGAAGCCGGCGGCGATGAAGTAGACTCCCGACACCACGAGTGACCCCAGCAACGCCGCGGCGAACCCATCAACGTGAAAGCCGATGTTCAGCTTGCCGGATATCCATGCCGTGAAGGCGAACACAAGCGCGTTGATTACGACGATGAATAGCCCCAGCGTCAGTATCTCGAGAGGACAGGTCAGGAGGATGAGCAGCGGACGGAGGACGGCGCGCGCTAGCATGAAGATCGCCGCCGCCGGCAATAGCGCCTGCCAGCCGTCGATGTCCACGCCTCTGACGAGGGCGGCCGCCGTCAGCAGCGCCAACATCGTGATGCCCCAGCGGACCGCGATGCGGAATATCCAGGGGACGTTCGCCCGCTCCCAGCGCGGCTCCGTCTCTCCCCAGTAACGGACGATAATCATCCGCCTCATGGTCTGAGTATAGCAAACGCCGGCGCCCACCGCCCGACGCACGCCTTCTTGATGGTGACTCCAGCCTCGGCTACCCTTGGGGAAACCGCCTGGGACAGGGAGACGTTGCTTGAGCTACTTCCGAAAGCCGCTGGAGCGGCTGAGTCGAGCGTCCGACGGCCCGAATCACAAGTGGTGGGCCTTCACGGCCGTGTCGATCGGCATCTTCATGTCCACGCTGGACGTGAGTATCGTCAACATCTCGCTGCCGCGCATCATGACGGGCCTCAACGCCAGCTTCGACGCCATCCAGTGGGTGGTGCTCGCCTACCTGCTGACGATAACTTCTCTCCTGCTGGCTTTCGGGCGCCTTGCCGACCTGGCGGGCCGAAAGAAGGTGTACATAGCCGGGTTCGTCGTCTTCGTGCTGGGCAACCTGGCGGCCGGCCTCTCTCGCAACGTGATCGACCTCACGATCGCGCGCGCCGTCGCCGGCATTGGTGGCGCGATGATCCAGGCGAACAGCGTGGCCATCACCGCCGCCGTCTTTCCGCCCGAAGAGCGCGGCGCGGCGCTTGGCCTGAATGGCACGATAGTCGCCGCCGGCCTCGTCGCCGGACCCACCGCCGGCGGCCTGATCACCGACGCCTTCGGCTGGCGCTGGGTGTTCTACATCGCCATTCCGGTGGGCCTGCTCGCCATCCCGTTCGCTCTAGCGGTCCTGCGGGAGAGCCGCATTTCCGTGGCGTCGCGCGGGCGGCGCGAGCCTTTCGACTGGACGGGATCGGTGCTGTGGGCCGCCTTTCTTTTCGCCCTGCTTTTCGCGCTGAACCAGGGCTCAGCGATGGGCTGGAGCTCGCCGCTGATCGTTACCCTGTTCGCGGCCAGCGTCGCGCTTGTGCTGGCCTTCGTCATCGTGGAGCTACGGACGGCCTTCCCGGCGATGCGCCTGGGCCTTTTCCGCGTCTGGGGTTTCTCCGCGGGCTCGACGGCGCTGTTCTGCAGCTTCACCAGCCAGCAGGTGCCGGTATTCCTGATGCCTTTCTACTTGCAGCTCGTCCGCGGCTTCAGCGCCGAGAAGGCCGGCGTGCTCCTGACCGCCGTCCCGCTGGCGATGGCGCTGGCCGCGCCGATCAGCGGCCGCCTCTCCGACCGCTACGGCTCGCGCGGCCTTTCGACGGCCGGCCTTCTCGTCTTCGCCGCCGGTTTCCTCCTCCTCGCGCGTGCAACCACCGCCGGCCAGACGGACCTTCCGCTCATCGGGACGTTCATAGTGCTTGGCATCGGGCTGGGGCTGTTCCAGTCGCCGAACAACAACTTCATATTCGCCTCCGTGCCGCGCCAGCATTACGGCATCGCCTCCGGCTTCATCGCGACCATCCGCAACGCCGGCAGCTCGTTGGGCATCGCCGTCTGGGGCGCTATCCTGGCGTCCAAGCTCACGAGCCACGGCTTCACCGGCGACCTGGAGGCCGCGGCGAACAATCCGACCCTTACCGGCAAAGTGACGCCGGTATTCCTGGACGGCCTGCACGTCGCGATCTACGCTGCCGTTGCCGTGCTCGTCATCGGCGTCGTCTTCTCGGCGTTGCGCGGGCCGCGACCGACCCAAGAGCAGCCGACGGCGCCTACATTCGGAGAAGGGCGGCCGGAAGGAAGAGATGTCCGCTGACCAGTCGATTGGCGTTATCTTCGGCGCTGGCATCCTGGCGGGACTGATGGGCTCGCTGACCGGCCTGGGCGGCGGCGCGCTCATCGTGCCGCTGCTGACGATCGGCTTCGGCCTGGACATTCGCGTCGCCGTCGGCGCAAGCATCGTCTCGATAATAGCCACCTCCAGCGGCGCGGCTGCCGCCTACGTCCGCGATCACCTCACGAACATCCGAATCGGTATGCTGCTGGAGCTGGGGACGACGCTCGGCGGGTTGAGCGGCGCCTATCTGACGACCTACCTGCCCAGCGGCGCTCTTTTCGTGCTATTCGGCGTCGTGCTGCTCGCTTCGGCCCTGCCGACGGCGCGACGGCTGGGCGAAGAGCTGCCGCACGGCGTCGTCAATGACCGGTGGGCGGGCGTCCTGAGACTGGCCGGCAGCTATCCGGACCGCGTCATCGGCGAAGAGGTCGCCTACCAGGTGCGCGGCGTGCCGGCGGGCTTTTCGATGATGTACTTCGCCGGCGTCTTCTCCGGACTGCTGGGCATCGGCGCCGGCGCGCTGAAAGTGCTGGCCATGGACACGCTGATGCGCCTGCCGATGAAGGTTTCGACGGCGACGAGCAACTTCATGATCGGCGTGACGGCGGCGGCGAGCGCGGGCGTCTACTTCTGGCGCGGCGACGTCGTTCCGGCTGTGGCGGCGCCGGTGGCGCTGGGCGTGCTGATCGGCGCCTCGGCCGGGGCGCAGTTGCTGGTGCGCTTTCCGAACGTCACAGTGCGCCTGATATTCATCCCTGTGCTGGTCGGCGTCGGCATCGAGATGCTCCTGCGCGGCCTGGGGGTGGCGTAAATGGAAGACATGTCATCGACTCCCGTCCGCTACGGCGGCCGCCCGATGGAGCTGTGGATAAGCCGCGTCCTCCTCTTCGGCGTCCTGCTTGCGACGGCTATCATCCTGGCCGGGCTGACGCTCTTCCTGGCGAAAGGCGGCGGCAGCGGCGAGTCACTGAGCGGACTCGTCGACCAGCAGCGGATGGCAGCGAACCTCGGGTCCATCCTGCACGGCATTGCCCGCGCCGACGGCAAGTCGCTCATCCGGCTGGGCTTGCTGGCGCTCATCCTGACGCCCATCGCGCGGGTCGCGATGAGCCTATTCCTCTTCCTCCGCGAGGGCGACCGCGTCTTCGTGCTGATAACGGCCGCAGTCCTCTTCATTTTGCTGGGCGGCCTCATCGCCAGCGCGCTTACGTAGAGGTGCTGAAGGCCCTCGTAGGCCAGGCTGCTGGTACCGAGGGCTTTTTGACACGCGCTCCGGGCTGCCGGTAGCTAGGCCTCAGACACGCGCTCCGGGCTTTCCCAGCCTGGCCCGTAACCTGCGTGATTCGCTTGCGTTATTTTTCCGGCGTCGCGGGTTGCACCAGCACCTCGAGATCGCCCTCGATCCTCAGGACGTCGACGGCCACGCGCGTCTCCGCCGTCCGCTCGAAGCGAAGGTCGGCGCGCGCATCGCCGACGCGCAGGTCGTGCAGCTCAAGGTCGTGAACGAAGTCGGGAAGCGTGGGCCGGACGATTCGCAGACGCCTTTCGAACGCGTCGGGAACGAGGCCGAGCAACGTCTCCACCAGGTAGGGGACAGATCCCGCCGCCCATGCCTGAGGATGACAGGCGACAGGGTATTGGACCGGAACTTCGTAGTCCTGGCGAGAGAAGCCGGAGAACAGCTCCGGCAGGCGGTAGTTGTCGAAGTAAGTCGCCGCTTCGAAGATGCCCTTCATCACCTGTCGCGCCGCCTGATCGAGCCCGTAGCGGCGGAAGCCGGCAGCGATAATCGAGTTGTCGTGCGGCCAGACAGTGCCCAGGTGATAGCCGACGGGGTTGTAGCGACGTTCCTTCTCGGAAAGGGTGCGGATGCCCCAGCCGCTATACATATCGGGCTGCATGAGGCGCTCGGCAACCTTCTTCGCCCTCTCCCGGCTCACGATGCCCGTCCACAGCGCCTGACCCATATTGGAAGCGACGACGGCGATGGGGCGCAACCCGTCCTCCAGGGCAAAGGCGTAGAAGCACTTGTCCTCCAGCCAGAACCTCTCCTCGAAGCGCTTGCGCAGTTCCTCCGCCTCGCGCTCCAGTCGGGCGGCAACGTCGGCCTCGCCGGCGCGTCGGTACACTTCCGCAATGACCCGCTTGGCGCGGTAGACGTAGCCCTGCACCTCGACGACGGCGATGGGCGGCTTTGCCAGTTCGCCGTCCTCGCGGACCAGAGCATCACCGGAGTCCTTCCACCCCTGGTTGACGAGCCCGTTCTCTGAGTCGGACCTGTACTGGACGAAGCCATCGCCCGTGATGTCGCCGTACCTATCTATCCATTCCAGCGCCCGCTCGACGTTGCTTCGCAACTCGTGGAAGAGGTCCAGCTTCCCCGTCCAGCGGGCGTGCAGGCCCGTCAGGATGAGGAAGAGCGGCGTCGCGTCGACGGTGCCGTAGTAGCGGGAGTGCGGTATCTCACCCAAATTGGCCAGCTCGCCGACCCGCAGCTCGTGGATGATCTTGCCCGGCTGCTCGTCGCGCCATTCGTCCACTTCTTTCCCCTGGAACGCCGCGAGGAGGCGGAGCATGTTCTGGGCGATGACGGGGTCGTAGGCGAGCGACTGGATGGCCGTGATGAGGCTGTCGCGGCCGAAAAGCGTCACGAACCAGGGTATGCCGGCGTCGAAGTACTCGCGTCCTTCGAGCGTATTGCGAAGCATGCGGAGGTCGCGGAAGGAGCGCTCGATGAGGCGGGTGAGTGCCAGACTGTCGCTTTCGACCACCGTCTGCCGCTTCAGCCAGTCGCCGGCGGAGCGGTGCAGGAGCAACTCGATGCGCTTGAGGTCGGGCATCTCCCACGGCCGCGGCTGTATCTCTTCCCTGTTCTCCGATTCGGTGACGACCAGGGAGACCAGAATTTCCTTCGTCTCTCCGGGCTGGAGGGAGACTTCGAACTGCGCCCGGCTCCCCAGCCTGCGATCAGGCGTCGGCGAGAAGCGAATGTTGACGCCGCGGTAGATGCCGTCGGCGCCGTCGTAAGAGAAGAAGAGGATGAACTTGTCCCACCGAGGCGGATTGAGCTTGCCCGGCCGCTTCGTCAGCAGGCTGCGAACGACAAACATATCTTCGAAGCCGGAGCTAAAGCGGAAGGTGAGCGTGAAATCGAGCGGGGCCATGGCGAAGTTCTGCAAAGTGATGACGTCGCGCAAGGCCGAGCGTTCGCTATCGATCATGCGCTCCCACTTGATGCCGATGCTTTCTTTCTGGACCTTGCCGCCGTCCTTGGTCTCGAAGTCGGGGTTCGTCAATTCGAAGACGGCTTTGAAGCCCGCTGCCGCGGTGCCGACTAGGGGCTGCGCATGGGCATCAGCTATTAAGAGCTCGTAGCCGTTTAGGAAGCGACAGTCGTGGTAGTACAGACCGAGGCCGTGGCCGTCGTTGACAGGGATGTTGCCGTCTGGATTGGTGAGAAGGAAGATGGGGCCGTCTTTGAGGACGATGGCATCGGCAATTGCCGCCGTGGTGGAGGGCACGGCGTGAGTCAGGACGCGCTGCTTGCGCTCCCGCCTCTCCTTCTCGTCTTGCGGCGTACGTTGGTCCTGAGATTCGGGCGGTTTCACCGGCGACACAGCCATGTTCTGGTTCCTCGGCTCCTCAAGAGACTGTTGTCAAAGATCGCCATTGGAGCGAGCGGGCCGTGTGGAGCCGGGATTGGGGATAGACAGGGCGTCCTTGCCCTGATAACGGCCGTCAACAAGTCCTTCATAAGCCGCGCTGCCGCCGCGTCCGCCTGGCCGATGCACTCTCGCTCCCCGCTTTCGCCTCGATCAGCACAATCGTTGTCCTGATCCAGGCAAGCGTGCCGTCGGCTTCCGCCGAGACCGCCCCGGACGAATGGCGGCAAGCCCTATCCCTCGATTCGAGCGTCCTGTCTCGAATCGCTTCCCTGTGAATGGCACGATATTGGATGCGCTTCGTTTGAACAATACCGCCCTTATGTGAAGGACTCATGAATCGCGGTCGCCGGTACGTAAACAGGCCGTGAAGGGCGAGCGCTTGAGCAGACGGCGCTGGCACGAGAATTGCCGGGGAACCGAATTCGCGTCGCGATGGTAATTGACAAGAATTGCGCAGACCTGTTCCACATAGCGTCAAGGAGTGCGATGATGCGTCCGATAATGAATGTAGTGGTTTCTCCGCATATTTCCTTGTGCCCTTCAGGACGCAAGCTTAGCATTACACAAAGTTCCCATAGGTCGGCGCCGGGAGAAGTACCAACGATCCCGGATAAAAGTGTTACCTGAAAGGAGACCAACTATGCGGAGGAAGGGATTCTGGTGCCTCACCCTCGTGGCACTCACCGCCACTCTGACTCTAGCGATTGTGGCATGTGGGGGAAGCACAAAGACGAGCTCCACAGCGACACCGGGCACGGGAGGCGCGGCGCCTGCCGCTCAGCAGAACCTGATCGTCCAGAACAGCGAGCCCGAGTTCTTCGACCCGCAGCGCTCCAACTTCGAGCAGGACATCGCCATTGAACGAATGCTGTTCCGCGGCCTCTACGAACTCCAACTCGACTCCAGCGACAACGTGGTGGCTGTGCCTGCCATGGCTGCAGGCGACCCCCAGGTTAGCGGCAACGTATACACCATAAAGCTGAAGAGCGGCCTCAAATGGTCTGATGGACAGCCGCTGACGGCAAAGGACTTCGAGTACAGCCTCAAGCGCGAGTGCACTGAAGCCACGGCAGGCCCCTACCAGTACGTCCTCGGTGCCGGCATGCTCGACCTCGTCGGCTGCGACGACCTCTTCACCGGCAAGGGCACCGCCGACGCCGTCGGCGTCAAGGCCGTCGACGACACGACGCTCCAGATGACGTTGAAGGCGCCCAAGCCCACCTTCGAGACCATCATGTCACTCTGGGCCACCTTCCCCGTGCGCCAGGACGTCGTCGAGAAGTTCGGCGACAAGTGGACAGACCCGGGCAACATCGTCGTCAACGGGCCGTACACCCTCACCGAGTTCGTGGCCAAGGACCACGTGACGCTGGCCCCGAACCCGAACTGGGCGCTGGACCCCAAGCCCCAGCTTCAGAAGATCACCGTCAAGTTCATCGACGACCAGGAAGTGGCGTTCCGCGCCTTCCAGACCGGCGAGCTCGACATGACAACCATCCCGGCGACAGAGATTCCGACCATCCTGAACGATCCCACGCTCAAGTCGGAATACCTGCAGGTCGGCTCTCTCCGCATCTGGTCCGTCGAGATGCAGATGAACAACGAAGTCCTCAAGAACCCCAAGGTGCGGCTGGCGCTCTCCCGCGCAATCGACAGGACATCGTTGGTCAAGGTCGTCTACAACGACGCTTACCTGCCCGCGACCTACTGGCTCGTCAAGGGCATACCCGGCTACCAGGGCAACGGCCCCTTTGAGAACATCATCGGCTATGACCCGGCGGCTGCCAAGCAGGCGCTCGCCGACGCCGGCTACCCCAACGGCCAGGGCTTCCCGACGCTGACGATAACCGTCACGGACAACCCGGTGCGAAAGGCCGAGGGTGAGTTCTTGCAGCAGGCCTGGAAGCAAACTCTGGGTATCAACACCACCATCCAGGCCGTTGATGCCAAGACGCGCTCGGACACCTTCAACTCGAAGAACTTCCAGCTCTTCCCGGGCGGCTGGCAGAATGACTACCCCGACCCCGAGAACTCGCTCATCGGGCTCTTCAACACCGGCGGCGGCAACAACGAGTACGACTGCAGCGACCCGGACATCGACGCCAAGCTGTCGGCAGCGGGAGCCGAGACCGACAACGCGACGCGCATCAAAGACCTCCAGGACGCCGAGACCCTCATAGTCACCAGGCTTTGCGGAGCTGCTCCCCTCTGGCAGGGAGCTTTCCTCTACCTGGTCGACCCCAAGGTCGGCGGCGTTCGCGCCAACGGCGCCATCGACGCCGCGATGCCCGGCAACTGGTGTCCGGAGTGCTGGTTCATCAAAGCGCAATAATATACGGTAAAGAAAGCGACGTGTAACATAAGTGTGGGGTCCGGGCAACCCGGGCCCCACACGGCATGAGATGACCAGCTACATCATCAGGAGGATTCTCCAGCTCATCCCGGTCCTCTGGGCCGTGGCGACGATTACCTTCATCCTGATGCACATGGTCCCGGGCGGACCGTTCACCCAGGACAAAAAGCTGCCGGCGACCATCATGGCGGCCCTGAACCGTCGCTACAACCTCGACGAGCCGCTGTGGAAGCAGTACCTGCTCTACCTCTGGAACCTCCTCCACCTGGACCTGGGCCTCTCCTTCCGCGGCGACCGCGACGTCTCCCAACTCATACGCGACGGCTTCTTCGTGACGGCGCAGCTTGGCATCATCGCCTTCATCGTCGCTTCGGTCGTCGGGCTGACTCTGGGAGTCCTCTCGGCGCTAAACCAGAACGGCTTCCTCGACTACGTCGGTGTCTTCTTCGCGACCGTCGGCGCCGCGCTGCCGAGCTTCGTCATGGCGTCGTTCCTGATCGTCATCTTCGCCGTCAAGCTGGGCTGGTTCGAGATCCTCGGTTGGGGAGGGCCGATCCAGATCAGTCAGACGCTCGATCCTTCCGCCTGGGAGTGGAGGAAGATGGTGTTGCCCGTCATTGCCCTCAGCACACTGCCGGCGGCGTTTATTGCGCGTGTGACAAGAGCGAGTATGCTGGAGGTCCTCAATCAGGACTACATCCGAACCGCCCACGCCAAGGGGCTCTCCAAGCTGACCGTAATCCGACGCCATGGCATCAAGAACGCCATGATTCCGGTGCTCACCGTGATGGGACCTTATGCCGCCATCCTGATCACCGGGTCCTTCATCATCGAGAATATCTTCTCCATTCCGGGCGTCGGCCGCGCCTTCGTTGACGCGGTATTGCGGCGCGATTACGCGATGATCATGGGCTCCACGCTCTTCTATGCCGCCATAATCGCTTTCGCCAACCTGGTCGTCGACGTCTTGTACGCCGCCGTCGACCCCAGGATCCGCTACAGGTAGAGACATGGAGGAACTGGAATACCGGGCCGAGCTGATTGAAGAGGCGGACTGGGCGCCCATGCGGCAGCGCGGCCTCTGGAGCGACGCGTTTCGTGCTCTACGGCGCAACCGCATGTCGATGGCGGCCGTCGTCATTCTGCTGATTCTGGCCGTCCTCACTGTCAGCACCGATTTCACGCAACTCATATCCCGCTACAGCTATCGCGATCAGGTCTACGCCCACGTCGGGGAAGCGCCGTCCTGGGCGCACTTCTTCGGCACCGACTACCTCGGGCGAGACAACTGGAGCCGCGTTCTCTGGGGCGTCAAGATATCGCTGGAGATCGGCATAGGAACGCAGATCATCGTCCTGATCGTAGGCATGTCCGTGGGCATCTCCGCCGCGCTGGGAGGCCGCTGGGGCGACAGCGTGCTGATGCGCCTGACGGACGTAACATACGCCTTCCCCGACCTCCTGTTCATTATCCTCATACGCTCTGTTCTGTCCGGGGTTCACGCGCCGGTCATCGCTGACCCGCGGCTGCAGGTGATGCTGGCGATCGCAATGGTGAACTGGACGACCATCGCGCGATTGGTGCGCGGCCAGATGCTTTCGCTGTCGCAGCGCGACTACGTCTTGGCGGCGAGGACGCTTGGGGCCGGCAACTTGCGCATCGTGACGCGACATATGCTGCCGAACACGCTGGGGCCCGTCACCGTCGCCTTCGCCTTCGGCATACCCTTCGCGATCTTCGCTGAGGCGGCGCTGGGCTTCCTCGGCTTCGGTGTGCCGCTGCCCACCCCCAGCTTGGGAACCCTCGTCACCGACGGTTACAACCACATTGCCGACATATGGATCATAGTCTTCCCTGCGGGCGCCATTGCCGTGCTGATGCTCTGCTTCACGTTCCTCGGCGACGGCCTGCGCGACGCCCTTGACCCGCGCCAGCGCTAGGGACGTAGGTCCCCGAGGGAGTCGACAGACCACTTTGCAAACCTTGACAACCGCCCAGGCGATGTTATAATCGCGGCATTGGTGGCTGGCTACTGATTCTCCCCGCTTATTGACCCCCGCCAACAAGGAGGTTGCGCGATGCGTGTCGTCGCTGCTGTACAATCGCGAATCCGTCTCCGCAGTATCCTACTAGCCGTCCTCCTATTGCCAATGGTAGCAGTACTTACTGCACGCGACGCCCAGGCGATTCCCACCGTCATTGCCACAATCGACACCGGGGCCAATATCTACGCCGTTGACGTCAACCCGATAACGAATCGTATATACGTGACTCATGCCAACGGCCCCGAGCAATGGGGGTCGTGCAGTGCAGGCTACACGTCAGTCGTCAACGGCGAGACTAACACGGTGGTGTCCACAATAGAACTGCCAAACACCGAGTTTGACATCGCGGTTAACCCCAACACGAACCGCATCTACGTGACCAGCCACAATTGCTGCATCCTATCAGTAATCGATGGCGCGACGGACACGAAGATGGCAGATATTCCGCTTGGAGGTGGGACGTGGGGAGGGTGTTGGGGCGTAACCGTGAACCCTGCGACGAACCGCGTCTACGCCAACAAATGGAGCACGCTGTACGTCATTGACGGCGACACGAACGCCATAGTCGGAACCACCGGCGTGGCGTCAAACGCCTACTTCATGGATACCAACCCCCTCACCAACCGCATATACGTGTCGGACTTTGACTACGGCGTTTCCGTAATCGACGGGTCAACGAACGCTGTGGTCGCCAACATTCCCCTGCCCACTCACCCGCGTGGAGTGGCAGTTGACGCCAGCGCTAACAGAATCTATGTGGCGAGTGCCGGCGCGGGGGTCGTGTCAGTCATCGATGGAGTTGCCAACGCAGTTGTGGCCACGATACCGGTAGTAGGGGCCCCAATAGGTGTCGCACTGAACTCGGCTACCGGCCGAGTCTACGTTGCCGACGGCTGGAGTGACGATATCACCATCATCGATGTGGCCACCAACACGGTGCTGGGCAGGGTGGCAGTGGGGGACAATCCTAGCGGTGCTGTTGCCGACGTGGCGGTGAACCCCACCACTGGCCGCATTTACGCGTCCAGCTACAGCGATGGCACGGTGGCCGTAATGCAGGATGTACTTCCGCCCACACCAACGCCGCGTACGCACGGAGTCGGCGGCAAGGTCAAGCTTCCGCCAGCCGCCATCGCAGCGGAGTCTGGCGCGTCGGCCGAGGACTCCGGCTGGACGGCACCAGCCTATGCAGCTTTGGTGGGCGGTGCTCTAGTGCTGGCGGCTGGCGCTTGGTACGTGAGGAGGCGTTGGCTGACTTAGCTCGCGCCGCTTGCCACACCGCTTGCCAGACGACCCGAGACGACGTACAATCCGGTCGTCAGATGTCACGCGGGCAAGACCGCAGGATTCGTCCTCGTAGAGCGCCATCTGACCCTTCCCGCAGATTCGGCGAATAGCGTCGAGTGTGGGCCGAACGGCAAACGGACTTTTAATCCTCATGTCGGGAGTTCGAGTCTCCCCTGGCCAGAGTGCCATTTCCGGGTGGCAATCGTCGCGACGCTGTGCTCTAATGGATGCGTCCGCACCCGATCGCCACCGGCGACCGGCGGGCCGGGGATCGCCCCCTCCGACAGTCAATCAAACAGGGGCGCTTTTTCAGATTCACAGACCCGCTGATTTTCCCAAACAAATTCAATCAAAGCCCCCGATAGAGCCCCAAAAACAATTGAATTCAACCGGTCAATCAAGCGCCTGAGCGCGCCAGCAGAGCCGGCCTGCGACAGCAGTAGGAAAGTCGCGACGACGCCGGTTGACTGTCTCCAAAGCTTAGAATCTCGACCGACGGCGCCTCCGGCATGATGCGTACGTCCGGTGGCCGCCCCAGCGCGTCTACCGCCTCCTCCGCTATCTGCGACCGGGCGACCAGCAGCACGTCGCGACCGCTGTTCCACGCTTCGACCGCCTCCTGGCAAATGCCGCCCCCTGCCAGCTCCAGCGGCCCGAACTCGTCGATTACGATGAGGTCGAAGGGCTGACGGACCGCACGCTCCAGCGCCGCCCGCGCCAGGTCTAGACCCTCGCGACGGATTGTCGTGTTGCGGGCGCGGCGGTCCCAGGGCACGGGCGCGATCGACCGGGCGATGGGCACGCTCTCCTCGGTCGCGAGATCGACGGCGTCGGCACCGACACGGTTGCCGCCATAGTGCACGGCCGGAGCGAGCACGCCGCCAACCTTCAGCCCGTCCCGTCGCGCCGAGTCGATCATTCGCCGGCAGAAGCTGGTCTTGCCGCAGCCTGATTCACCGGTTACCAGAATCCTCATCTCACACCATCCTGTCATCATCGCCGCCGTCATGGCGACTGCGAACCCGCGTTTGCGGCGTTCCTAACGACATTACATTTGGAAGGTGCACGTAACGTGAAGGCAAGCATCGCTTACATGCAGGAAACATGAAACCAGCGCTCGACGAAACGCGAGCTGCGGCGTTGGAGTCCCTTCACCACGTGTCGGCGGGAATCGACGTTCTTGCTGCAGCACGGGGGAGGGCCGCTCGGTTGGCGAGACTACGCCTGCTGCTCAGCGAGCTGCGCGCTCATCTGCCGCCACGCCTCCCGCGCCTCTTCCACCGAGCCCTCGTCCTCGATCGTCGAGACATCGCCCGGGTCTTTGCCGGACACAACCGCCTTCAGCACTCGGCGCATAATCTTGCCGCTGCGCGTCTTCGGCAGCATCTCCACGAAGTTGAGGTCGCCGACGACGACGAGGGCTCCCAGTTGCTGGCGCACGGTCTGCAAGAGCTCCTTGCGCAGCTCCTCCGACGGCTTCTGCCCCTGCTTCAGCACGACGAAGGCGGATACGACCTCGCCGCGTAGCTCATCGGGGCGGCCCGTCACGCCCACCTCCGCGCAGGCGGGATGATGCAGGAAGGCCGTCTCTACTTCAATCGTGCCGATGCGGTGCGCCGCGATCTTTATCACTTCGTCGGCGCGGCCGCTGAACCAGACGTAGCCGTCATCGTCGATGGATGCGGCGTCGCCGGTCGAGTAGACACTGGCGTTCGCGATGCGCTCCCAGTAGTCCAGGCCATAGCGCTCCGGCTCGCCCCAGAGCGTCGACGTCAGGCCCGGGAACGGACGCTTGATGACGAAGAGGCCCTTCTCATTCGCCGCGCAAGGCTCGCCCTCCGCCGTCATGATCGCCGCCTCGATGCCGGGCAGAGGGATGCCGCCGGAGCCGGGCTTTATCGGCAGGAGCCCGAGGCCGTACGGGTTGCCGACGATTGGCCCGCCCGTCTCCGTCGCCCACATGTGGTCGATGACCGGCACCTCGTCCCGAAGCACCTCCTTTTGCAGCCACTCCCAGGCCGGCGCGTTCAGCACCTCGCCGGCACAGAAGACGCGCTCCAGCGAGCTCAGGTCGGAGGCGCGCGCGGCGTCGGCGCCGTAGCGCATGAGCAGGCGCACCAGCGTTGGCGACGTGAAGATGCCGCTCACCTTGTTCTCCTCAATGATGCGATAGAAAGTCTCCGGGCCCGGATGGTCGGGCGCGCCCTCGAAGGCGATGGTGGCGCAGCCGTAGAGCAGCGGCGCGTGCACGATGTACGCATGGCCCACAATCCAGCCGATGTCTGAGGTCGACCACCAGACATCGTTGTCCTTCAGCCCGAAGAGCCAGTTGGCCATGCTCCACGTGTGCACCTGATAGCCGCCGTGCGTGTGCGTTGCCAGCTTCGGCTTGGCCGTCGTGCCGGAGGTAGGGAGAATGTAGGCCGGCTCGTTCGCCTCCATCACCTCGTAGCCGTCGTTCTGGCCTTCGCCGAGCGCCAGGAAGTCGTCCCAGGTGATGTCGCGACCCGCCTGCATCGGGATGTCGGCGTCGCTGCGACGCAGCACTACGACGCGCTCGACGACCTGGTCCGCGCCCTCGGCAAGGCAGGCATCGACAATGTCTTTCAGGGAAACGTCCTTGCCCTTGCGGTAGACGATGTCGGAGGCGAAGATTGCCCGCGCGCCCGTGCGGACGACGCGGTCGGCGAAGGCGGCAGCGCCGAAACCGGCGAAGATGGCGACATGGATGGCCCCAATGCGCACCGCGGCCAGCATGACCATTATCGCTTCCGGGCAGGTGGGCATGTAGATGGCAATGCGATCGCCGCGCTTGATGCCCATGCCGCGAAGGGCGGCCGCGACGCGTTTCACTTCATAGAGAAGCTGCGCGTAGGTGTAGACGCGCCGGCCGCCGCGCTCGTCCTCGGCGATGAGCGCCGCGCGCCCGCCGCGTCCGCGCTCGACATGATAGTCGAGGCAGTTGTAGCAGAGGTTCGTTTTGCCGCCCAGGAACCAGCGAAAAGTGGGCGGCGTCCATTCGAACACGGTGTCCCACTTGCGGAACCAGGGGAGCCGGTCGGCGGCATCGGCCCAGAAGCGCTCCGGGTCGTCAACGGCGGAGCGACAGAACTTGCGCACTAGCGGGTTGATCACTTCCATCGGTCTACCTCCAAGAGCGAGCGGGTTGCGGTGAGAAGAATGCTACTCGGCAGTCGATCAGTGGTCAACGGCGGCAAACGGGGGCGTCATCTAGAGGGCCTGCTTGAACCACGTGGTGGGCGCTGAGACTGGTCGCCGGGGCGCCGGCGCGCATCTTCATCGGACGCGAGACCTTTGCTATGATGCTTCGCGTGGAAGTCGAAGGAAAGGTCGCGATAGTTACAGGCGCGTCGTCGGGCATCGGCCTTGCGACGGCAAGGCTGCTCGCCGAGCGCGGCGCGAAGGTCGGCCTGGTCGCTCGGTCAGTGGACAAGCTGAACGCGCTGTCGCGGGAGCTGCCCGACTCCTTCGTCGCCGCCGCGGACATGAGCGTCGAGGGCGACGTGAGGGAGATGGTGAGACGCGTGGAGGCGCACTACGGCCGCATCGACATCCTGGTCAACTGCGCCGGTCGCGGCTACGATGCCCCCGTGGAACACATCGACACGGACGAGTTCCGGCGCCTGTTCGAGCTGGACGTCGTCGGCCCGCTGGTCGCCATGCAGTCCGTCATCGCCATAATGCGCCGGCAGGGCGGCGGCGCAATCGTGAACGTCAGCTCCGGGACGTCGCTGATGAACCTGCCGTACATGGGCCCCTATTCCGCCCTGAAGCGGGCGCTGAACGGCCTAACGCTCGGGGCACGCGAGGAGTTGAAAGACGACGGCATTGTGGTGAGCGTGGTCTACCCATACATTACGGCGACCGACTTCGAGGAGAACACGATCGTCGATAGCCACGTGCCGCAGTGGGAAGGCGACGGCGAAGGGCTGCGGCCGCCCGATTCAGCGGAGCATGTCGCCGAGCGCATCCTGAACGTGATCGCGAGCGGCAAGGCCGAGCAGTTTGCGCACGACTGGATGGCGCGACTCGGCTCGTCGGGCGCCTGAGTCAGGCGGTCAACGGGAACACTCCCTACGCGTCCGGGGACTGGTCCTGCTCCTCCAGCCAGCGGTAGTAGCCGGTGTACTTGTAAAGCGCCCGGCAGGCCCGCTCGATGGTCTTAAAGACGGGGATTTGCGCCTTGAGGAGGCGCGCGGTTACCTGCAGCCGGTCCTTCTCAGTCTCCAGCCGCTCCGACGTACAGCGTATCGCGACCACGAACGGCTGACGGTGTGGCTTCTTCGCAAAGCGGACGAAGTACTTCGCCAGGTCGCGGGCCCCGCCCCACCACGGCACGTTGCGCGGGAAGACCTGCGCCGTCATCAGGATTATGTCGATTACCGGGTCCTTGGCGACGGTCTCGACGACGCGGATGAAATCCTCCGGCCCGCGCAGTTGCATCGCCACGTCGAGCGGGTTTCGTACGCTCGTGCCGGCGACGCCGATGAAGCCGCGCAGCTCCTTCTGAATGTCCTCCGAGATGTCGGGCACGGATAGGCCCTCGCGGACGCAGATGTCGGTCGTGATCACGCCGTTACCGCCGGCGCTACCGATGAGCGCGGCGCCCCTGCCCGTACACGGCGGCAGCCGGACGAAAGCCTGAAGCACATCGACCATCTCTTCGATTGAGTCAACTCGGATGGCGCCAGACTGGGCGAAGAAGGCGTTCCAGACGGCATCCTGCCCGGCGAGCGAGCCGGTGTGGGAGGCAACCGCCCTGGCGCCCGCCGCCGTGAAGCCGCCCTTGAGAACGACGATCGGCTTCCTGGGCGAGATGCGCTGCACCATTCGCAGCAGCTTGCGGCCGTCGCGCACGCCCTCGAGGTACATGCCGATGTACTTGGTCTCGGGGTCGTTCTCAAAGTACTCCAGGTAGTCGGTGCAGTCGAGGACGTAGCCGTTGCCGTAGGAGATGACTTTGCTCATGCGGAGGTTGTAGTCCGGCGCCATGCGCACGAACTCGCTGCCGAGCGCGCCGCTCTGCGTGAGCATCGCTATCGGGCCGACCTCCGTCGGGAGCGGGCCCCAGGGCGAGATGCGCCCGCGCGGCGAGTAGATGCCCATGCAGTTCGGTCCGACGATGTTCAGCTTGCCGCGGGCGGCTATCTCGCGCAGCTTCTCGGCCAGCGCGGCGCCTTCCTCCTCGCCGGTCTCGGCGAAGCCGGCGGTGAACATGTGGATGTTGTGGACGCCGCAGTCGATGCACTCCTGCAGCGCGTCCTCGGCCCTCGAGGCGTTCACAGCCATGATGACCAGGTCGGGCTTCTCCGGCAGCGACGCCAGCGAAGGATAGCACTTCAACCCCATGATCTCTTCGGCGGATGGATTGATAGGGTAGAGGTTGCCTTCGTACCCCATGGACATGATCGACCAGATGAACTGGTTGCCGCCGCCGCGCATTCTGCTCCTCGAAGCGCCGAGAACAGCGACGGACCGGGGCGTGAAGGCCATCTCCAGCTCGGGATTCCAGGCCATGCGGCGTCAGCTCTCCTTCCCTTTTCGACCGTCCGGCACGCCGGCGAGGAAGTCAAAGACGATGCGGCTGAACTCCTGCGGCGCTTCCAGCGCGGGCGTGTGACCGGTCGGCAGGAGCTTGAGGCGGCTGCCCGTGATGGCCGCCTGCGCTGCCTTCGCCATCTCGACGGACATGAAGGCGTCGCGCTCGCCGGCGATTATCAGGACCGGGCAGGAAAGGCGGCTCACGTCCGGCGGCGGCGCCTGCATGACGGCGAGCCACACTCGGGCAAAGGCGCGGGGGTCGTTCGCCAGCTTGATTCGCTTGTAGCGCTCGAACAGCGCCGTGTCGCGCTCGTTGAGGCCGGGTGAGAACGACGACGCCGTCATCTGCTCGGCCACCGTCTCCAGGTCGCCGCGTTCCAGCGCCTCGATGAGCTGCCGCCTTCGCTCGTCGGCGCCAGCCGGCCGCGGGCCCACGCCGATGCCGCTGCTCGACAGGATGAGCGCCCGCACCATTTCCGGCTGCTCGATGGCGAGCTGCAGAGCGATACGCCCGCCCATGGAGTGGCCGAGAGCGAAGGCGTAATCGATATCGAGGGCGCGCAGGAGCTCGCGCAGGTCGGCGGCAAGGAGCGACACGTCTACCTCCGCCTCGCCGAGTTCCGTCTCGCCGAAGCCGCGTATGTCGTAGGTCAGGACGCGGTAGCAGCGGGAGAACTCCGCGACCTGCGCGTCCCAGAGGCGAAGGCTGTCGCCGGCGCCGTGGACGAGGACAAGGCATTCGCCCTCGCCGGCCAGCTCGTAGTTCATCAGGATGCCGTTTGCGCGCAGCTTCGACACGTCGTCTCCGTGTGGAACAGCAAAGGTCGGCCGGAATGGAGCGCGGACAGGGATATTGTGGGTTCAGGTTGCGGATGAAGTCAACCGCGGACGACACGGGGCGGAGATGCCGTGGCAGCGGCCGCCCCTACAGCAGCAGGGTCACAGGCGATTCCAGCAATCGTTTTATCTCGCTGAGGAACTGCGCGCCCAGCGCACCGTCGGTGACGCGGTGGTCGCCGGAGAGGGCGGCGCGCATCACCTCCGCAGTCTCGACAACTCCATCGCGCGCGACCGGCTGCGACTTCACGCGCCCGACACCCAGAATCGCGGTCTGCGGCGGCTGGATGATGGCGATAAGCTCGTCGATGCCGTACATGCCCAGGTTGCTAACGGTGAAGGTTCCGGCGCCGTACTCGTCCGGCTTGAGGCTGCCCGATTTCGCCCGTTCCGCCAGGCTGCGACTCGCCTGGGCGATCTCGACGAGGCTCTTGTGGCCGCAGTCGAGGATGGCCGGGGCGATCAGCCCTTCCTCTAGCGCAATGCCGATGCAGACGTTTTGCGCTTCCTGCTGCTGGACCTGCTCGTCCACGAACCAGGTGTTGAATATGGGGTAACGCTGGAGCGCCTTCGCCGACGCTTTGACCAGCAGGTCGTTGACGGAGATATGCGCCTGGTCGCCGAGGGCGGCGTTGAGCTGCGCCCGGAAGCGCCGCGCCTCCGTCATGTCGATATCCACCGTCACGTAGTAATGGGGTGCCTCGCGCTTGCTCTTCGCCATGCGCCGCGCGATGGCCTGCCGCATCCGGCTCATCGAGGCTGGGGGCGACTCCTTTGCCATCTCCAGGGGCTTAGGCGAGGGCTGCGCCATTCGCGTTTGAAGGAAGCCTTCGACATCCTCGCGCGTGATGCGCCCTTCCGGGCCCGTGCCGTGGACCTGGGCCAGGTCGACTCCCTTCTCCTCAGCCATGCGGCGGGCGACGGGCGAGGCGTGGACGCGTCCGTCACCGCGACCCGGTGGCTCGCGCGCGGGCGCCTGGGCGGCGGAAGGTCGGGCCACCGTCGCCATCGCCGGCTCGCGCTCGCGGGCGGCGGTAGGCGCCTCGTACTTCGATATGTCCTCGTCGGGAGCAGCGAGAACGGCGATCACCTGGCCCACGGCAACAACGTCGCCGGGCTGGGCCAGCGCCTTGCGGAACACGCCGCCCTCGAACGCCTCGATCTCGATATTCGCCTTGTCCGTCTCGATCTCCGCTATGGCCTCGCCGCGCTGTACCTCATCGCCCTCTTTCTTCAGCCAGCGAATGAGGGTGCCTTCCTTCATGTCGGCCCCCATCTGAGGCATCACGACCTCGTAAGCCATGGTCCTCCTCCTCTCAGCGCATGGCCAGCGCCGCGTCGACGATCTGTTGCTCGCTGGGCAGGGCGGCCGTCTCCAGCTCGTGGGCGTAGGGCATGGGCACGTCGGCGCCACAGACGCGGGCGACCGGCGCGTCGAGGTAGTCGAAGGCGCGCTCCTGAATGAGGGCGACGATCTCGCCCGCAAAGCCGCCGAAGCACCAGTCGTCCTCTACGACAATGGCGCGACCGGTCTTCTTGACCGAGTTGACGATGGTGCCAACGTCCAGGGGGCGCAGAGTGCGCAGGTTGAGCACTTCGGCGTCCATATCCTGCCCGGCCAGCATATCCGCCGCCCGCAACGCCTGGTGAACGCTGCCCGAATAGCCGACAAGCGTGACGTCGGCGCCTTCGCGCATCACCTGCGCCTGACCGAAGGGGACGGAGTAGTCCTCCTCCGGCACTTCGCCGCGCAGGCCGTAGATGGCGGTGTGCTCGACGAAGATGACGGGATTCTCTTCGCGCAGGGCGGTCTTCAGGAGGCCGCGGGCGTCGAAAGGCGTGGAGGGCGTCGCGACCTTGAGGCCCGGCACGTGGGCGTACCAGCCGGCCAGGTCGTGTGAGTGCTGCGCGCCGAGCTGGCTGCCGCCGCCGCTGGCCATGCGAATGACCAGCGGAACGTTGATCTGGCCGCCGGACATGTAGTGCAGCTTCGAGGCGTTGTTGATGATCTGGTCGAAGGCGAGGAAGCTGAAGTTGATGGTCATCAGCTCGATGACGGGGCGAACGCCTCCCATCGCGGCGCCGATGCCGCAGCCGACGACGACCGACTCCGAGATCGGCGTGTCGTAGACGCGCTCCTCGCCGAACTCCTCCAGCAGGCCGCGCGTAACGCCGTAGGAGCCGCCGTAGGCGCCGATGTCCTCTCCCATGAGCACCATGCGCTCGTGCTGATGCAGCTCTTCTCTTAGCGTCTGTCGAAGGGCTTCCCGTATTGTCGTCTCAGGCATCGCCCTACTCCTTGTAGACGTTCTCGTATAGTGTCAACGGATCGGGCGGCGGACTCTCTTCGGCGAATTGCGCCGCCTCATTGACCACGGCCTCGATCTCATCCTGCAGGCGCTTGATGGCCGCGTCGTCGATCAGGCCCCATTCGCGCAGCCGCTGCTCGAACAGGACGATGGGGTCGCGGGCGTGCCACTGCTGCACCTCCTCCTTCGTCCGGTAGAACTCGGGGTCGGCCATGGAGTGACCGCGGAATCGGTAGGTAACGGACTCCACGAAGTAGGGGCCCTTTCCTTCACGCGCGTGCTGGGCGGCCTTCCTAACCACGTCGCGGACGGCGAGCACGTCCATGCCGTCGACTTTCTCGGCCGGGATATTGTAGGCGCAGGCGCGGCGATAGACTTCGCTTTCGGCGGATACGCGGCTAATTTGGGTGCCCATGCCATAGAAGTTGTTCTCGCAGAAGAACACCACAGGCAGTGACCAGACAGCGGCCAGGTTGAGCGACTCATGAAACTCGCCCTGGTTCACGGCGCCGTCGCCGAAGACGCAGAGGGCGATGCGGCTGGTCTTCAGGTGCTTGGCGGCGAAGGCGAGGCCGCAGGCGACCGGCAGGTGGCCGCCGACGATGGCGTAGCCGCCCATGAAGTGACGGGATACGTCGAAGAGGTGCATGGAGCCGCCGCGACCCTTGCTGACGCCGGTTATGCGTCCGAAGAGCTCCGCCATCACGGCTTTGGGATCGAGGCCGCGGGCGAGGGCCTGGCCGTGGTCGCGGTAGTGGCTGACCACGTAGTCGTCAGAAGCGACGGCGGCGATGGCGCCGACACCGGTCGCCTCCTGGCCGATGTAGAGATGCAGAAAGCCGGCGATACGGCCGCGGGCGTACATCTCCGCCGATTTCTCCTCGAAGCGACGGATGAGCATCATCTGGCGGAGCAGCTCGACGAGCTGTTCCGGCGAGCCGGCCTGCTCTCGCGTTAGCGCTTTCGCTGTTGTCATGTCGTTTCCCCCCTCGAGGGTTCCGACCAGAAGTGGATGGCCTTGCCCCCGGCCGCAAGCGCGGCCTCTTTCACCGCCTCGGAAAAGGTTGGATGCGCGTGCACCGTCCGCGTCACATCGTCGAGAGTACTCTCCATGGCCAGCGCGAGCGCCGCTTCGGCGATGAGGTCGGTCGCGTCAGCGCCGATGATGTGGACGCCGAGCAGCTCGCCGTAGTCGGCCTCGGCCACCACCTTGACGAAGCCTTCAACGTCAGCAGCGGCCGTCGCCTTGCCGTTGGCGCGAAACGGGAAGCGGCCCGTCTTCACCTGATAGCCGCGTTCGCGCGCCTGGGCTTCCGTCAGGCCGCAGGCCGCGACCTGCGGCCGGCAGTAGGTGCAGCGCGGCATCTTGACGTAGTCGGGCTTCGCGGGCTCCAGGCCGGCGATGCCCTCGACGGCGATGACGCCCTGGTCGGAGGCGACGTGGGCCAGCATGAGCTTACCGGTGACGTCGCCGATAGCGTAGACGCCGGGAACGTTCGTCTTCATGCGGTCGTCGACCTGGATGAAGCCGCGCTCGGTCGCCACGCCCAGCGCTTCGGTTCCAATACCTTCGCTCTTGCCGCCGAAGCCGATGGCGATGAGCGCTTTGTCGGCGGTCACTTCCTTCTCGCCGCCGTCGACGGTCACGGAGAGACGCGCCCGTCCACTTTCTACGCGCAGCTCTTTCACTGTCGCGCGCGTCATGAAATCGATGCGCTGCTGCTTGAAGGACCGCTCGAGCTGGCGGGAGACGTCCTCATCTTCCAGCGGCAGCAGGTGGTCGAGCAGCTCGACGATAGTGACGTGGGCGCCGTAACTGGCGTAGAGATAGGCGAACTCGACGCCGATGGGCCCGCCGCCGACAATGGCGATGCTCTCCGGCACCTGCCGCAGTTCCAGCGCTTCGCGGCTCGTCATCATCGTCGAACCGTCGATTGCCACGCCTGGAAGCGTCCGCG
Organism: uncultured Chloroflexia bacterium; assembly: GCA_963703345.1. Classification (GTDB taxonomy): domain Bacteria; phylum Chloroflexota; class Dehalococcoidia; order DSTF01; family JALHUB01; genus JALHUB01. Next base: position 94,400 of record OY969814.1, read on the forward strand.
CGAAGCCGCCGCTGGCGATGATGACGTTTTTCGCCTGCACGAGGTCGCCGGACGGCTCGACGGCAACTTCGCTTGCGCTCTTGAGAGAGCCCGCGCCCTTGATGACGTCCACCTTGTTCTTCTGGAGCAGGAACTCAACGCCGCTGACCATGCGGTCGACGACCTGGCGGCTGCGGTCGACAGCGGCGGCGAAGTCGAAGCGCGGGTTATCGCAGGCGATGCCGAACTCCTGCGAGCGCTGGATGAGGCTGACGAGCTCGGCGTTAGTGAGGAGCGCTTTGGAGGGAATGCAGCCCCAGTTGAGGCAGACACCGCCGACCCGGTCTTTTTCGATTAGGGCGGTCTTGAGGCCTAGCTGGGCGGCGCGAATCGCAGCGACATAGCCGCCGGGCCCGCCGCCGATGATCGCTACGTCGTACTCCGCCATGAAGGTCCTCCCCGGGGTGCTTGACCAGGGACACTGAGAGTCGAGGGAAAAACACTCGGCTCCGCTGCTCTGCAATTGCAGGCCTCATTTCCATTGAACCATCGGCCGATCGGGTTGTCAACGCGAAATATCGTGTCGTGAGCGACGGTGCTGCTAGTGGCGCTGCCGCTTCTGCAAAGCAACGTCCACTTTCCCACCCGCCCGCCCGCGCCTTCCTGGAATCGGAAGATTCCCCGATCCGTCCGACAAGCAAGAGAGGGGCCTCGTTCCGACGGCTTCAGGGCTTGATCATGATGAGCAACATCTTGAAGCGGGACGGCGCTTTGAGGGCATGCGGCTCGTTGGCCGGCATCACAATCATGTCGCCCGCATGCAGTCGTGAGGGGTTGCCGGAGATCGCGACCTCCGCCTCGCCGTCGAGGACGTAGACGAGGGCGTCGAAGGGCGAGGTGTGCTCCGTCAGCCCTTCGCCCGCGTCGAAGGCGAAGAGGGTCACGTTACCGCCGCCGGCCTTCATTAGCTGGCGGCTCACAACCGAGCCCTCCTGGTAGTCGATGAGATCCGTCATTCGACTGACATCCGGGCCGCGGTCCTGTTCTGTCACGTCTCGCTCCTTCCGCTTAGGAAGCGCGTTCGAGTTGGTAGATCGCCTTGTCAAAGCTGAGCGCCACTATCTCGCCGTTCGGCAGCACACCGAATGAGGCGATGGGATGGCCGGAGTTCGCCAGGAGGACCGGCGCGCTGTTCGAGACCGCGTCCAACGCCCAGACCCGACCGCTGCAATAGTCGCCGTAGACGAGCCATCCCTGCAACTCCGGCATCGCCCCGCCGCGGTAGACGTAGCCGCCGATAATGGCGCAGCCGAGGTCGTGACCGTAGACGGCGCGGGGAAGCGTCAGGCCGGTTTGGTCGCAGTTCGGCGTCCGGTAGCACTCAAGACCTTCCATGATGCTCCAGCCATAGTTGCCGCCGACGACGATGCGGTCGATCTCCTCCCACTTGTCCTGGCCGACATCGCCGACCCACAGATCGCCCGTCGCGGGGTCGAAGCTGAAGCGCCAGGGGTTGCGCAGGCCGTAGGCGTATTTCTCCGGCAGAGCGCCAGGGACGGAGACGAACGGGTTGTCCGGCGGAACCACGTAGCCGTCGCCGGAGACGTCGAGGCGGAGGATGGACGACAGCAGCGTGTCCAGCTTCTGGCCGTTCTGCCGCGGATCGCCCTCGGAGCCGCCGTCACCGAGGCCCCAGTAGAGGTAGCCGTCCGGTCCGAACGCAAGCTGGCCGCCATTGTGATTGGCGAACGGCTGCGGCACCTCCAGGATGACGCGCTCGCTCGCCATATCCATCACGCCGCCGCTGACGTTGAAGCGCGCAAGGACGCTGCGACGCGGGTTGCCGGCGCTGTAGTCGATGAAGACGCGTCCGTCGGACTGGAAGCGCGGCGAGAAGGCGAGGCCGAGCAGTCCCTCCTCGCTGCCCGGGTTAGCGATTAGCAGGCTCGACACGTCGCCGAAGACAGCGGGCGGAGCGCTATTGTCCAGGGCGACCCGGTAGATGGCGCCGCCCTGCGTGAGCACAACGGCCTCGTTTGGATTTCCCGGAAGCGTGGCGAAGCCGAGCATATGGTCAAAGGCGGCCTGCGAGAGCGTCGGGACGAGACGATATCCGTTCGCGACGGGGGCGTTCGCCGGCGGCAGGACGGTGGGGGTCGCGGGCGAAGACGTCGATGGCGGCGTCGATGTCTCGGTCGCCGGAGCGCTACCGGCGCCGCCACCGCTACAGGCGGACAAAAGCAGCGTCGCGCAGGCTGCCAGGGTTACAACGATTCCGGCGCTTTTCAAAGGCAACTCAAAAGTCCCTTTCGGACCCGCGTGGTCGGAGCGCCATCTTGCCGCCCGCGCAGTGGCGCGCGGCACAGCCGGAGATGGCCCCGCTCAAAATGAGATGCTACGCGCGCGACATGAAGAGCGCGTGAAGCGGGCGACTGCAGCCGTGAAGAAGACGTGATCCGCAGCGGGCTTCCAGGAGACGATGCGGGCTGCTATGCTTCAGTCGCCAGAGGAATTTCGATGCGCGGAGGTAGGACGCATGCAAAGCGAAGGCACGTTCAAAGGCACCGGCGATATCGACCTATTCCGCCAGTGCTGGAAGCCTGACGGCAAGCCGAAGGCTGCGGTGGCAATCGTCCACGGCTTTCGCGAGCACAGCGGCCGCTATGCCCCCATGGCCGAGCACCTGACATCGCACGGGTACGCCGTCTACAGCTTCGACAATCGCGGCCACGGGCGCTCTCCCGGGCAGCGCGGCCACATCAACGCCTGGGAGGAGTACCGCGGCGACACGGAGGCGTTCCTGGCGCTAATCCGCCGCGAGGCGCCTGATCTGCCGCTGTTCCTTCTCGGGCACAGCATGGGGGCGCTTATTGCCCTGGACTTCCTCCTGTTCCATCCGGAGAGCCTTCGCGGGGCGATTATCAGCGGCGCGCCGCTGGAACCCATCGACGCCACAAAGCCGGTCCAGTTGGTCGTGGCGCGGGTGCTATCACGCATCCGGCCGAGGCTATCGATGACGTCGAAGTTCGGCGGCGAGGCGGTCTCCCGCGACCCGGCGGTGGTGCGAGCCTACGACACAGACCCGCTGGTTCACAATCAATCGAGCGTGCGCTGGGGGATGGAGTTCCTGGCCACCATCGACCGCGTGAAGTCGCGCGCGGCGGGGGTAAAGCTGCCGGTTCTGATGCTGCACGGCGGCGACGACCCAATCGTGTCGCCTCATGGGTCGCGGCGCTTCTTCGAGCAGATAAGCTCGGCGGACAAGGAGCTGAAGGTCTATCCGGAGCGCTTCCACGAGCCGCACAACGATATCGGGCGGGAGCAGGTGCTATCGGACATCGCGAGCTGGCTCGACGGGCATCTGTGAATCGATGCAGCGGAAGCGGCCGTCACAGGCCGTTGGAAGAGGTCGTTCCTATTGCGACGAGCGAGATGTCGCCAAATAGCTCCTCTTGCTGCCCCCAGACGCGACCCGCCTTGATCAGCTCCAGCACGGCCAGAAAGGAGACGATGACTTCGACGCGGGAACGGCAGGCCAGCACCAACCGCCGGAAGCTCACCTGGCCGGTCTCGTGCAGTGCCGTCTCTATCTCCCGCACCTTCTCCTTCACCGAGACAATGTCGCGGGGGATGGCGGCGACGGGCTCGGAGGGCTGACGGGTCATGGCGTCGCGGAAGAGCGCCATTAGCTTGTCGAGCGTCACTTTGTCGAGGCCGGAGGGAAGCGGAACGTCCGGCGGCGGCGCGTTGCGTCGGTAGGCGCGCAGCCCTTCGTCTTCGATCTCGCGCAGCGCCAGCGCGACGTCCTTGAAGCGCTTGTACTCCCTCAGCATCTCCGTCAGCTCACGACCGACGGCCTCCTCCTCCGCTTGCTCCGCCTCAGTCGGCGGACGCGGCAGGAGGGCGCGCGACTTGAGGTAGATGAGCTTGGCGCCGATGGAGACGAAATCGGAAAGGGCGTCGAGGTTGATCTGCTCCCAGGAGTGTAGTTGCGCCAGGTACTGGTCGGTGACCTGGACGAGAGAGATGGTTGTTATGTCAAGCTCGTCCTTCTCGATCAGATGGAGGAGGAGATCGAGAGGGCCTTCGAAGTAGGGCAGCTTGAGCTCATACATGGCGGTGAGGGCCCCGGGCGATTCCGCACGCGAGGCCCCCATTCTCCTGGATTGCTCCATTAGACGCGAGCAAGCGGCCGCCGCACCGCCTCGCTCAACGCCCGCACGCCGTCCATCAAATGGGCGAAGTTGGCGAACGTCAGGCTCTGGGCGCCGTCGGAGAGGGCGCGGTCCGGATCGGGGTGGATCTCGATCATCAGGCCGTCCGCGCCGGCGGCGACCGACGCCAGGGACATCGGCTCCACCAGATACCAGCGACCCGTCCCGTGGCTCGGGTCGGCGATGACCGGCAGGTGGCTGAGTCGCTTCGCCAGCGGTATCGCGGCGACGTCGAGGGTGAACCGCGTGCCGGTCTCGAAGGTGCGGATCCCGCGTTCGCAAAGGATCACCTGCTGGTTGCCGCGCGCGAGGACGTACTCGGCGCAGAGCAGCCACTCCTCGACGGAGCAGGCCATGCCGCGCTTCAGCAGAACCGGCTTGTCGCAGTTGCCCACCTCGTCGAGAAGGTAGTAGTTCTGGGCGTTGCGGGTGCCGATCTGAAGGAGGTCGACGTGCTCGGCGACGATCTCGACGTCGCGGGGGTCCATGACTTCGCTGACCGTCGGCAAGCCGACCGCCGCGCCGGCTTCGGCCAGGATGCGCAGCCCTTCGTCGACGAGGCCGCGGAAGGCATGCGGGCTGCTGCGCGGCTTGAAAGCGCCGCCGCGAAGGAGGTGCCCGCCGGCCGCTTTCACCGCCCGCGCCGTCTCCAGCATCTGCTCCGGCGTATCGACCGAGCACTGGCCGGCGATGACGACGGTTGAGCCGCCGCCTATTTCGACGTTGCCGACTTTCACGATGGTGTCGTTCGGCTTCAGCTCGCGGCTTGCCAGCTTGTACGGCTTGGAGATGGGAACGGTCTCGTCGACGCCGGGGAAGGCACGCAGCTCGTCCGCCAACTCCGGGTAGATGTGACCGATAACGCCGATAACGGTCCGCTCGACGCCTACACTCGTATGGGCGGAAAGTCCCCCCTCCTGCAGGTGGTCGAGCACCGCCCGCAGTTCCTCTTGGCTATGCTCTTTTTTCATTACGACCATCATTACTTCTTTGCTCCCTGCCTCATCCTTGCGGATTGTACTCTCTGTCGGGCCGGAGAACGCGGGCGCCTTTGAGATATATGTGGACGATCTCGTCGGCGCGCTTCTCCGTGTTGATGAGGAGGAGGATGCGCAGGCACCGTTCGAGACTGCCTGGTACTGCGACTTCGTTGGCGCAGATTAGCGGCGCATCCTTCCAGCCCATCTCGCGGGCGGCCCTGGCGGGGAACTCGGCGTCGAGGTCGCTTGTGGTGGTGAAGAGCGCTGCCGCGACGTCTTCGGGGTGAACGTCGTTCGCTGCGACCATCTCTTCGAGGAGCTCACGGCCGGCTGCCAGGATGTCGTGCGTGGTGTTGCTATCTACGGTGATAGCGCCTCGGATACCTCTGCAGAGCACGCGGCTACCAGCTCTCGAACACGCCGGCTGTTCCCGTTCAAGGGGGCCCTGCGTGAAGCGGACCAAACAGGCCGGCCAGGAAGGCATACGGGCGGCTACGACGGCGAGCGCGGCCTTCCGCCTCAACGCGGTTCGTCGTAGCCTTTGACCTTGTTCCTCCCATGGCCGGTGAGCACCTCGTGGTATGGTTTTGCGCTCTTCGCCTGATTATCGGATTGCCTCTCCGCGATCCGGAGCATTCCGCCACACGCAGACAGCAACGCCTGACGGCAGCGGAAGCCGTCACGATGGTGCTATCCTACCACAACTTCACCCGCCTGCACAGCCCCCGCGAGATCGGCTCGAGAAGCCTAACGGTTGGCGAGGGTGGCGATGAAGCTGATGAGGTTGAAGATGAAGTGGGCGGATATCGTCGTCCACAGGGAGCCGGTATAGGCGTAGCCAGCGGCGAAGAGCATTCCGACGAGCGTGAATGGAATGAGCGTCGTCGGCTGACCGTGAGCGAGGGAGAAGAGGAAGCCGCTGATCAGCGCCGCCGTGAAGAAGCTGAAGCGCCTGGACAAGCCGCCGAAGAGAAAACCGCGGAAGAACGTCTCTTCGACCAGCGGCGCCATCAGCAGCGCCAGGACGCCGGCCAGTACGACGAAGGTCGTCTGATCGAGGATGTCCTGGTTCAGATTGCTCTTCGGCAGGAAGTTGCTGCCGCCGATAGCCTGGGCGACGACGGCGTAGACTTCAACACTCAGGAACGCGCCGACGACGACGGCCAGCGGCACCCAGGCCAGGTTGAGCGGAAGCGGTCGAAAGCCAATGGAGCGCAGGTTTGCCCGCTTGCCGCCAACGGTCAGCGCCAGCGCGATGACGAGCAGCGTCAGCTCGAACGGCAGGCTGGCGGCCAGGGCCACCTGCTGCGCGTGCTTCGAATCAGTGACGTCGATGCCCAGGATGGCGGCAACAACGACGGCGATCGTCGGTATGAAGAGAACGGCCGCGGCACCCAGCGCGAGGCCGATGAGGACTTCTCGCGGCCCCCAGACCACTTCCGAACGCCAATCGTCCAGCGACAGTTGCTGACGCTCCGGCTGCGGCTGCGGCTCCAGGTCGCTTGTCATCGACGACAGTCCTCTTCAAGAAAGGGCGCCCTCAGGGGCGATGTCTCATTATCGGCGACGAACGGGCGCGGGAGCAATGATGGACGCGCGCAATACCGGGCGCTGACGCACTTTCGCTAGACCATAAGCTCGCGCGCTTGGCGCTTTACGTCGCGCGCAGTGATCAGCTCCTCGCCGGCAAGGATCGCTTGAACGCCGCAGTCCGCCACGCGCTCGGTGTCCGCTCGCTCGCCGAAGCCGTGCTCGCTGATGACGACAACGCCCTCAGGGATGAGCGGTCGCAACCGCTCCGTCGTCGTGAGGTCGGACGTTTGCGTCTCGTAGTCCAGGTTCTCGATGCCGATCATGACGGCGCCGGCATCCAGCGCCCGCTGGACCTCAACTTCGTTGCGAACTTCCAGCAGGCATTCCAGATCGAGCTCCGCTGCCAGCGTCATGAGCTCGCGCAGCTCGCGGTCGGAGAGGATGGCGGGCAGCAGCGCGATGGCGTCGGCGCCGAAAGCACGCGATTCCCATATGTGGTAGGGGTCGAAGAGGAAGTCGCGGCGGAGGATGGCGGGACGGCCGCCGGGATAGTAGCCGTCGAGGATGTTGCGCGTCTGGAGCAGGTGGTCGATGTGCCCCATATAGTGCTTTGCCTCGGTGACGACCGCAACCGCGGTGACGCCGCTGTGCGTGTAAGCGCGGGGGAGGCCCTGGCGCTCCAAGTCGTTGACCAGCCGTCCGCGACCGGGCACGGCCTTCTTGACCTCGGCGATGAGCTGGACGCGTTTGCCACCGTTCAACGGACCGCGCGGCCCTTCCAGGATTGCCCGCATGAGACTCCACTGCTCCGCGCGGCCCTCCTTCTGGTCCGTGAGCTGCTTTATCCGTCGCTTGAGAGAGTCGAGCGGCTCCTTCTGCTGTCGATTGGACAGCTCTTCGCGCTTGGCGGCGACGACGGCTTCGAGGAACGATTGACCGGTCATAGCGCTCTCAGTATGCGGGTGAAGGCTGCTTCTGGTCGAGGCGGCGCTAGAGGTCGTATGTGTCTTCGGAGCGGCGGCGAATGCTCGGTACCACGATGAGCTGGATCGCGTCCGATACAGTGTGGAGCGGCCGGCAACTGCCGATGCGGAGTCTCCAGGTAAGCCAATTGGCAGGGCGTCAATCGGCGAACGGGAGAGGTTCTAAAGGATGGGCTTGACGATGATCGCCTGCTCGCGCTCCGGGCCAACGGAGACCAGCGCCACCGGCACGCCGATTAGCTGCTCCAATCGTTTCACGTAGTCGCGCGCATGCCGCGGCAAGTCCTCGAAGCGACGGACGTGCGTTGTCGGCTCCTGCCAGCCCGGTAGCTCCTCGAAGATGGGCTCGCAGCAGGCAAGGCGCCCAAGGCTGGCCGGGAAGCGGTCGACGGGCACGCCGTCGATCTGGTAGGCGGTGCAGACCTTCACGCTGGCGAACGTGTCCAGCACGTCGAGGCGGGTGATCACGGCGCCGGAAAGGCCGTTCAGGCGCGCGGTGTAGCGGGCGGCGACGGCGTCGAACCAGCCGCAGCGACGCGGACGGCCCGTGGTGGCGCCGTACTCCTGTCCCTTCTCGCGCAGCTCATCGCCAAGACCGCCCTTCAACTCCGTCGGCATAGGGCCGTTGCCAACGCGCGTTTGATACGCCTTGTAAACGGCGACCACGCGCGTGATCTGCGTCGGGCCGATGCCGATGCCCAGGCCGGCGCCGGCGGCCGTCGACGAGGGAACGGACGAGGTGACGTACTCGTAAGTGCCAGAGTCGAGGTCGAGCAGCGAGCCCTGCGCGCCCTCCAGGAGGATCGATTCGCCGCGCGCCAGCGCCTCCTGGACCATGTCGGCGGTATCGGCGACGAACGGGGCAAGGCGGCGGCCGTAGTCGCGGTACGGCTCGTAGACTTCGTCGAATGTAAGCGGCGGGAGGCCGTACAGCTTCTGCAGCACGGCGTTCTTGTAGGGGAGCACCAGCGACAGGCGCTCGCGGAAGGCGTCGGGATTGATGAGATCGACCATACGGACACCGATGCGGCCGACTTTGTCGACAAACGCCGGTCCGACGCCGCGGAAAGTGGTGCCGATTGCCGCCGCGCCGCGCAGTTCCTCGTCCGCGCGGTCGATGAGGACGTGATAGGGCATGATGATGTGGCAGCGATTGCTGACGTAAAGGTTCTTGACGCTGACGCCCTTCGACTGGAGCCCTTCGATCTCCTCCAGCAGGACCGCCGGGTCGATGACGACGCCGTTGCCGATGAGGCAGGCCTTGTCGCCGTAGAAGATGCCGGCGGGCACCAGGTGGAGGCGGAATGTGCCCATGTCGTTGACGACCGTGTGTCCGGCGTTGTTCCCGGCCGAGTAGCGGGCAACGATGGAGGCGTTCTGGGCGAGGAGGTCGATAGTCCTGCCCTTGCCTTCGTCGCCCCACTGGCCGCCGATGACTACTATTACCGGCATGAATTTACCCCGATGGGATCGGGGCACACCTCCTTCCTCGCATACGGGATCCGAGCCGCCGCAGAGTATAGCAGAGAGAGCGATCCAATGGAAGGGCGCTCTCGCGTCGCCTTCCAGGCCGACCGGTCTTGCCCGACACGACCTTGCGCCCGCGTTGCGGCCGTACTATGATCTTACTGTCGGTTTCACGGGGACCCGCTTGAGGCGGACAAGGTGTGGCTGCCCAAGGGCAGGAGGTTTGTTTGACCAGTCCCCGCGAGTATTGCGGCGTCTTTGGGGTTTACGCTTCCGGTGAAGATGCCGCAAGGGTGACCTTCTACGGCCTATACGCGCTCCAGCACAGAGGTCAGGAGAGCGCGGGAATCGTCACAGCCGACGGCCACGAGCTCCACAACCGCGTCGGCATGGGCCTTGTCTCCCAGGTTTTCGACGAAGAGGACCTTGCTCACCTGCGCGGCAACCTGGCAATAGGCCACACCCGCTACTCCACTACCGGCTCCAGCCAGCCAAAGAACGCTCAGCCTTTCCGCGTCTCGGGACCGAACGGCGAGATAGCCCTCGGCCACAACGGCAACCTGGTCAACGCCGAGATGCTGCGGATCGACCTCGAAGAGGAGGGCCACGAGTTTCGCACGGCGACCGATTCTGAGGTGATGGCGCGAATTCTCGCCTTCGCGCCGGGGAACTCCTGGCCCCAGCGCTTCGCCCACATGATGCGACGCGTGCAGGGCGCGTATTGCGTGGTCGTCCTCACGCCCGAGGCCCTCTTCGCCGCGCGCGACCCCCTGGGTGTGCGTCCGCTCTGCCTGGGGCGGCTGAACGGCGGCTGGGTGGTCGCCTCCGAGAGTTGCGCCTTCGATCACCTGGGCGCCACGTTCCTGCGCGAGGTCGAGCCGGGCGAAGTCATCCAGATCAACGGCCGCGGCGTTCGCAGCTTCCGGCCGCTGGAGAGCAACCGAAGCGCCTTCTGCGTGTTCGAGTACATCTATTTCGCCCGCCCCGATAGCGTGATTCGCGGCAAGCTGCTCTACCCGGTGCGCATGGCCATGGGGGCCCGCCTGGCGCGCGAGTACCCGGTGGACGCCGACGTCGTGATGGGCGTGCCGGACTCCGCCATCGCAGCCGCTATCGGCTACTCACAGGAGTCGGGCATACCGTTCGTCGAGGGGCTGGTCAAGAACCGCTACGTCGGCCGGACGTTCATCATGCCCGACCAGCGCATCCGCGAGGTCGGCGTGCAGCTCAAGTTCAACCCGCTGCCGGAGATACTGGGCGGAAAGCGGGTCATCGTCGTCGATGACAGTATCGTTCGAGGGACGACGACGCCGCGCGTGGTCGAGATGCTGCGGCACGCCGGCGCCCGCGAGGTGCACATGCGAATCACGGCGCCACCGATCACGCATCCCTGCTTCTTCGGCGTGGACATGGCGGCCCGCTGGGAGCTGATCGCCGCAAAGAAGACGGTGCCCGAGATACGCGAGCACATCGCCGCCGACAGTCTGGGCTATCTGAGCCTGGAAGGCCTCGTCGAGTCGATAGGCCTGCCGCAGGACACGTTCTGCCTGGCCTGCTTCACGGGCGAGTACCCGCTGCCGGTGCCTTTGCAGATGGACAAGCTTGCGCTGGAAGCCCCGGCGACCGCCCGCGACCGGCACGACTTCGAGTGGGTGGAGAGCGCGCCGGTCCCATTCTCTAGCTGACCTCCGGGCGCGTCTGCGTCGAACGCGGAGCACGATTTGCCCGGCTCCAAAGGACTTCCGTGAGCACAGCCAGCGATAGCGGTAAGGCGTATTTGGCCGCCGGCGTGGACATCGATGCCGGCAGCCGACTGGCCGCCCGAATCAAAGAGATCGTCGCCACGACGCGCCGGCCGGAGGTGCTTGCCGGCGTCGGGCCATTCGCCTCGCTCTTTCGGCTGGGCGAGTACCGCGAGCCGGTGCTTGTCGCCAGCGCCGACGGCGTCGGCACGAAGCTGAACGTCGCCGTCGCCATGCGCCGCTTCGACACCATCGGCGTCGATCTCGTCAATCACTCCGTCAACGACATCCTGACCACCGGCGCCGAGCCGCTGTTCTTCCTGGATTACATCGCCAGCGCGAGCCTTACTGAGGACGACAAGGTGGCGATTATGCGCGGCATGGCTTCCGCCTGCCGGGACGTCGGCTGCGCGCTGACGGGCGGCGAGACGGCGGACATGCCGGACGTCTACTTGCCGCGCGCCTTCGACCTCGCAGGGTTCATCGTCGGCGTCGTGGAGCGCGACGCGATCATCGACGGCAGCGCCATCCGGGAGGGCGACGCGCTCCTCGGGCTGCCGTCCAACGGGCTGCACACGAACGGCTATTCGCTGGCCAGGCGCGTGTTCAACGTCGGCCTTGGCGGCGATCCGGAGACGGAGAAAGCGGCGCTCTACCACACCTACCCGGAGCTCGGCGTCACCCTGGGCGAGGCGCTGCTGGCGCCGCATCGCTGCTACTATCGAGAAGTGAAGCCGGTGCTGCCGCAGGTGAAGGGCATTGCCCACATCACGGGCGGCGGCCTGATCGACAACGTGCCGCGCATTCTGCCGGAGGGCCTGGCCGCCCGCATCGGCAGGGGCACGTGGAAGGTGCCGCCCATCTTTACGCTGATCCAGCGAGAGGGTAACGTGAGCGACGACGAGATGTACCACGTCTTCAACATGGGCCTGGGCATGATACTCGTCTGCGCCATGTCCGAGATCAAGCGGGTGCGCTCGCGGTTGCCAGAGGCGCGGCTTGTTGGCGAGGTCGTCGCGCAGGCTGGCGAGAAGCGCGTGATCATTGCGTAGATTGAACCGACCGGGGGAATGATGAAGGGAATCATCAGCGTTCATGACAAGGCGGGACTGTCTGAGTTCGCGCGCGGGCTGGCCGCTGTCGGCGTCGAGCTGTACTCCACCGGCGGAACCTACGCGACGCTCGATCGGGCGGGCGTTGCGGTCAAGTCCATATCCGCGCTTACGGGCTTCCCGGAGATCCTCGACGGCCGCGTCAAGACGCTTCATCCGATCGTTCACGCCGGCATTCTCGCCCGCCGCGAGCTGGCGGCCCACCGCGAGGAGTTGGAGCGACAGGGCATCAGCCCCATCGACCTCGTCGTCGTCAATCTCTACCCGTTCGTCCAGACCGTCACCAAGCCGGGCGTCACGCTCGAGGACGCGCTGGAGAACATCGATATCGGCGGGCCGACGATGCTGCGCGCCGCCGCGAAGAACTTCCCGAACGTCATCGTCGTCGTCGACCCGGAGGACTACGAGCCTCTGCTGGAGATGCTGCGCGCCGGCTCAGTACCGCAGCCGGAGCGCCGTCGCCTGGCGCAGAAGGCCTTTCAGCACGTCGCGACCTACGACTCCGCCATCGCCCAGTATTTGCGCGAGCCGCAGGACATCCTGCCGGAATCCTTCACTATCGCCCTCAGCAAGCTCTTCGACACGCGCTACGGCGAGAACCCACACCAGCGCGCGGCCTTCTACCAAGAGGAGAGCGTCGTCGAGCCGAAGCCGGGCGGCATCGTCGGCGCCGAGCAACTACACGGCAAGGAGCTCTCCTACAACAACGTCATGGACGCCGATGCGGCCTGGAACGCGGCCTGCGATTTTCCGGGGCCGACCGTCGTCGTCGTCAAGCACACGAACCCCTGCGGACTGGCCAGTCACGCGGACCTGGCGGAGGCATACCGTCACGCCTTTGCCGGCGACCCCGTCTCCGCCTTTGGGGGCATCGTCGCCGTCAACCGGCCCTTCACTCTGGCCGTCGCCGAGGAGATCGGCAAGACGTTCTATGAGATCATCATCGCACCAGACTACGAGGAGGAGGCACTGGCCCTTCTGCGGAAGAAGCGCGACCTGCGCATCCTGCGGGCCGCGGCGCCGTCGTTGGCCGGCTTGGACTACCGGCGCGTGGTCGGTGGCCTGCTCGTCCAGGAGCGCGACAACGTCCCCGACGAGCGCATTGAACCGAAGGTGGTGACGCAGCGCCTGCCGACCGACGCCGAAATGCGCGACCTGCTGTTCGCCAATCGGGCGATCAAGCACATCAAATCGAACGCCATCGCCTTCGTGAAGGACGCGGCGCTGCTGGGGATGGGCGCCGGCCAGCCGAATCGCGTGACCAGCGTCATGCTGGCAGCGCGCGCAGCCGGCGAGAAGGCCAGGGGCGCGGTGATGGCCTCCGATGCCTTCTTCCCGTTCCCGGACGGGATCGAGACGGCGGCGGCGGCGGGAATCACGGCCGTGATCCAGCCCGGCGGCTCGATCCGCGACCAGGAGGCGATTGCCGCCGCTGACGCGCACGGTATGGCGATGGTGTTCACCGGCCAGCGCCACTTCAAGCACTAGACGGCCGCGACGAATCATGTCCGCGCGTGACGAGTCAGAAATCGGCGACCTTCCCGAGATGGTCGCGGCCCTTTCCGACGGCGAGAAGGCCGTCTTCCGCCGCATCTTCCGCGTCGACGCTGTCGAAGGGCGCATCATTCCGCCGGATTCGATGCGACCCTGGATAGAGCGGCAGTTCGGCGCAGTCGAGCCGACCCTCTCCCAACGAATCGTCCGCGTCACCAACCTTGTTACCGGCCGCGGCGCTCTCTTCAACCCCCTCCGCTCGCGACGCCCGCACTCGCCGAGCGACCAGACGGCGGCCGGCCTGGAATCGGCGGTCGCCAACGACCGCGACGACCCGCTGACCGACGCCCTGGGGAACACGCCGGCGGACATCTTTGGGCGAATCGAGGGGAAGTACTGCGTGACGGGCGCCAACGTCGCCAAGTTCGACGGTTTCCACTCGCTGATCATCTTCAAGGAGCACAACCCGCTTCGCTTCTACCGCGAGATGCTGCACGACTACATCGACACCGGCGTTCGCTGGGCGCAAGCGGCGCACGCGGTCGAGCCGGCGGCAAGGTATTTCCTCTTCGTGTGGAACTGCCTCTGGCGGGCCGGCGCGTCTCTCGTGCACGGGCATGCGCAGGTTCTGCTCGGGCGGGAGGCGCACTATCCGGCAGTGGAATTCCTTCGCCGCGCGGCGCTGGCCTATCGCTCTCGTTATGATCGCGACTACTTCGACGACTTGTACCGCGCTCACGCGGCCGTCGGTTGCGGTGTGGAGAAAGAGGGCGTGCGCATCCTGGCGAACCTGGCGCCGCTGAAGGAGAACGAAGTCCTGCTCCTGGCGCCGGCGCTCGACGTCTCGCTGAAGGACCGCGCCTACGAGGTGCTGGCCTGCCTGCGCGACCGGCTCGGCGTCGTCTCATTCAACCTGGCGCTTTACCTGCCGCCGATTCCGCCGGTCGATGAGGATTGGAGCGGCTTCCCGGCCATCGTCCACATCGTCGACCGGGGCGACCTGGCGCAACGGACGAGCGACATCGGCGCAATGGAGCTATACGCCGCAAGTGTCATAACCGGCGACCCCTTGCAGTTGGCGCGTCTGCTGAAGGATACTTTGGGCGCATAAACGCAGGAGGAATACCCGATGGCGAACGTCGACGTAGTCATCCCCGTCTACAACGAAGAGCACGTGCTGGCTCAGAGCGTCGCGACCTTGCGGGAGTTCCTGCGCGACAATCTGCCGCACATCTGGCGCATCGTCATCGCCGACAACGCGTCAACGGACGGGACGCTGGCGGTGGCACAGCGCCTTGCTGAAGAGCACGTCGACGTTGTGCCGTTCCACATCCCGCAGAAAGGGCGCGGCCGCGCGCTGCGGGCGACATGGCTGGGAAGCGAAGCGGACGTCCTCACGTATATGGACGTCGATCTCTCAACCGACATCGCCTTCTTCCCTCCACTTGTGGCCGCCATCGCCGAAGAGGGCTACGACGTTGCGACGGGTTCGCGCTTGAAGAAAGGCGCCCAGACGACGCGCTCGCCTCGCCGCGAGTTCACTTCCCGCGTCTACAACCTCATGATCAAGGCGTCATTCTGGCCCAGCTTTGAAGACGCGCAGTGCGGCTTCAAGGCGATAAGCCGCCAGGCCGCGCGCGAGCTCATCCCGCTGATCAAGAACGAGGAGTGGTTCTTCGACACGGAGCTGCTCATCCTGGCGGATAAGGGCGGCTACCGCATCAAGGAGATACCGGTACGCTGGCGGGAAGACCCGGACACGCGCGTCAACATCCGCAAGACGGCGATGGAGGACATTCGCGGCCTGACGCGCCTGCGCTTCACGAAGATCCCCAAGAAGCCGCCGCGCGAGTAGCGCCCCACCCCTCTCCCGCTCGTCAGGCGCCCCAAGTCCACAGTCGAGCCGAAGAAACCGTCCGCCGGGCTCGTTGACAGGATATGCGGGCCTCAATATAATTTGCCAACCGACAAAATGTAAGCCCGTCGGCGACAGGTTCACCGGGTTGACGGAAGTAATCGTCCGCGAAAACGAGAGCTTTGAGGCGACGCTGCGACGCTTCACGCGGAAGGTGCAACAGTACGGCATCCTGTCCGAAGCAAAGCGTCGTGAGCGCTTCGAGAAGCCGAGTGTAAGAAGAAAGCGGAAGGCCGCCGCCAAGCGTCGCAAGAGCGAGCGGCGCTGACCCGTCCAACATCCGCAGCGAGAAAGCAGAGCGCAGCATCACCATGCCCATCAAAAACCAGCTCAACGCTGACCTGACTCAGGCCCTCAGAGAGGGCGACGAGACCCGTAAGCGGACCCTCCGCCTTCTCCTCTCCGTCGTTCACAACGCCGAGATCGAGAAGGGCGGAGAGCTCGACGACAACGGCGTCCTGGGCGTCATCGCCAAGCAGGTGAAGCAGCGCCGGGAGAGCGCCGAGGAGTTCCGGCGCGGCAGCCGCCAGGACCTCGTCGACAAAGAGGAGGCAGAAGCGGTCGTCCTGCAGACTTACCTGCCGCCGGCGATGTCGCGCGAGGACATCGAGGCGGCGGCACGCAAAGTGATCGACGAGGTCGGCGCCCAGGGGCCGCGCGACATGGGCAAGGTCATGGGGCCGCTCACCGCTCAGCTACGCGGTCGCGCGGACGGCGCCGAGGTGAGCGCGGTCGTGCGGGAGCTCCTCGGGCGGATGTGACGGTAGGTCGCGCGGCGGCCGAGCGCTTGACACTCTTGCGTCATATCACGTAAAGTATGTGTTTGGCGCTGAACGACAGAGCCAAGTAAGGTCGAAAGACCTCAGATTGACTACGGTCAGCGATAGTGGAGCGCCTCGCGCTTCACGCTGTACTGGCTCAGAATCAGGCTTTCGGCCTTTTGCTGTCCTGAGAACCAGCCAGTCCAAGATTCCTGAGAGAGGTATATCCGTGCCCACGATAAGCCAGTTGGTGCGCAAGGGCAGGAAAAAGCTCATCAAGAAGACGAAGGCGCCCGCCCTGCGTTTCACGTATAACGCTCTGAAGAACCGCACGGAGAAGGGCGCGGGTTCGCCGCAGAAGCGCGGCGTTTGCACGCAGGTCCGGACGATGACGCCGAAGAAGCCGAACTCGGCGCTGCGGAAGATAGCGCGTGTGCGGCTCACGAACGGCATTGAAGTGACAGCGTACATTCCCGGAGAAGGGCACAGCCTGCAGGAGCACTCGGTCGTGCTAATCCGCGGCGGACGCGTCAAAGACTTGCCCGGCGTGCGCTATCATGTCATTCGCGGTGCACTCGATGCCCAGGGCGTCGACGGGCGCAACCGCGGTCGCAGCAAGTACGGGACGCGCAAAGCCGGCGGAAAGTCAAAGACATAGTCGATAGCGGAGAGAGCCGAACATGCCAAGGCGGGCCAAGGTTGTCAGACGCATAATAGCGCCGGACGCCAAGTACCAGAGCGAAGACCTTGCGAAGTTCATCAACCGCATCATGTATAGCGGGAAGAAGAGCACGGCGGAGCGCCTCGTTTACAGGTCGATGGATTTGCTGGAGGCGCAGAACCGCCGCAACCCTATCGACACGTTCGAGCAGGCGCTGCGAAACGTGACGCCGGTCGTCGAGGTGAAGCCGCGACGCGTCGGCGGCGCGACCTATCAGGTGCCCGTGGACATTCGGCCCGAAAGGCGGGCGACGCTGGCCATGCGTTGGCTAATCGCCTCCGCCCGCGCTCGCAAAGGGCATTCGATGGCGGAGAAGCTGGCTGCGGAGCTGGCCGACGCCGCCTCCGGCCAGGGCGCGACCGTCAAGAAACGGGAAGACACACACAGAATGGCGGAGGCCAACCGGGCCTTCGTCCACTATCGCTGGTAATATCGCGCGGCGAACTCGCCACCATAACTGAGGGGCAATACCAAGAACATTGATCGCATCGACGAAGCCCCGTTCGCGGGGGATAGAGATCATGGCCAGGCAATTCCCTATTGAGCGCCTTCGCAACATAGGCATCATTGCCCATATCGACGCCGGTAAGACTACGGTCACCGAACGCATCCTCTACTACACTGGCCGGACCTACAAGATCGGCGAGGTGCACGAGGGCACGGCGGTAATGGACTGGATGGCCCAGGAGCGCGAGCGCGGCATCACCATAACCGCGGCCGCGACCACCTGCGAGTGGCTCGAACACCAGATCAACATCATCGACACGCCGGGCCACGTGGACTTCACCGTCGAGGTCGAGCGAAGCCTGCGCGTGCTCGACGGCGGCGTCGTTGTCTTCGATGCGGTGGCGGGCGTCGAGCCGCAGTCGGAGACAGTGTGGCGGCAGGCGGATCGCTACGGCGTCCCGCGGATCTGCTTCGTCAACAAGATGGACCGCATCGGCGCGGATTTCTGGAACACGATCGAGATGGTAAGACAGCGCCTGGGCGCGCGGCCGGTCGCCATCCAGGTTCCGATAGGCGTCGAGGCCGACTTCGAAGGCGTGGTCGACCTCGTCGACGAGAAGGCATGGCACTTCATGCCGGAGAGTCATGAGAATCCAGAGATACGGCCGCTCAGCGATGAGCTCGCCGAGAAGTGCGCCCCCTTCCGCGAGCGCCTCATCGAGACTCTCGCGGAAGTGGACGACCAGGCAATGATCAGCTACGTGGAAGGACACCGACTGACCGCGCTGGAGCTCAAGAAGGCGGTCAGGCGCGCCACGCTGGCGGGCGCCATTACGCCGGTAATGTGTGGCTCCGCTCTGCGGAACAAGGGCGTCCAACCTCTCCTGGATGCAATCGTCAACTACCTCCCGGCTCCTGTAGACGTCCCTCCGGTAACCGGAATCAATCCCAAGAACAACCAGACCGTTCAGCGGAAAGCAGATGACAACGAGCCGTTCACGGCTCTCGCCTTCAAGATCGTCGCGGACCCGTACGTGGGCCGGCTTGCCTATTTCCGCGTCTACAGCGGCCAGGTCAAGGTCGGCGCGACCATCCTGAACGCCGCTCGTAACGAAAGGGAGCGAGTGGGCCGTCTCCTGCGCATGCACGCCAATCGGCGCGAAGAGGTGGACGAGGTGCACGCCGGCGGCATCGTCGCCGCAGTTGGCCTGAAGAACACGTTCACCGGCGACACCATCTGCGACCGGGCGCATCCCATCGTCCTGGAGTCGATTCGCTTTCCGGAGCCCGTGCTTTCCGTGGCCATCGAGCCGAAGACGAAAGACGATCAGGACCGGATGGGCGAGACGCTGAACCGCTTGGCAGAGGAGGACCCGACCTTCCGGACTCGCTACGACGCCGATACCGGCCAGACCATCATCTCAGGCATGGGCGAGCTGCACCTGGAAGTCATCGTCGACCGGATGTTGCGCGAGTTCCGCGTCAACGCCAATGTCGGCAAGCCGGAGGTCGCCTACAAGGAGACGATCCGATCGGCCACTCGGTCTGAGGGGCGTTTCGTGCGACAGACCGGCGGCCGCGGACAGTACGGCGACGTCTGGCTGCAGGTCGAGCCCAGGGAGCGGGGCGCCGGCTTCGAGTTCGTCGACAAGACGGTGGGCGGCGCGGTCCCGCGCGAGTTCATTTCGGCGGTCCGGACGGGCGTCATTGAAGCGCTGGAAAACGGCCCCGTCGCCAGCTACCCGGTCATCGACGTCAAGGTGGCGCTGGTTGACGGCAGCTATCACGAGGTCGATTCTTCGGAGCTTTCTTTTCGCATGGCCGGCTCGATCGGCATGCGGAAGGCGCTGGAGCACGGCGATGCCGTCCTCCTCGAACCCATCATGAAGGTGGAAGTGCTAACGCCGGAAGAGTCCTTCGGCGACATCCTCGCGGACATCAACGGCCGTCGCGGCCACGTTAGCGGCGTCGATGCGCGCGGAGGATTGCAGGTGGCGCGCGCGCTTGTGCCGCTGGCGGAGACGTTCGGCTACGCCACGGAGCTGCGGTCGCTTTCGCAGGGCCGGGCAAGCCACAACATGGAGTTCGACCATTACGAAGAGGTGCCGCCGGCGGTCATCGAGAAGCTCGGCATTCGCGCCAGGCGGCCGGCGAGGGCTTAGGGAGGTCCGGAGATCGTCAGGTTCTAGTGGACGGGGCAGCTTAACATGGTTTCAAGGCAGAAGATACGGATCAGGCTGAAGGGCTACGACCACCGGCTCCTCGATCAGTCGGCAAGCCAGATTGTGGAGGCAGCGGAGCGAACGGGCGCAGCCGTGGCCGGCCCGATCCCTCTGCCGACGGAGATCAAGAAGTTCACGGTAATCCGCTCTCCGGTCATCGACAAAGACTCGCGGGAGCAATTCGAGATACGAACTCATAAGCGACTGATAGACATCTTGGAGCCGACGGCAAAGACGGTCAACACGCTGATGCGGCTGCAATTGCCGGCCGGCGTGGACATCGAGATCAAGCTGTAATGGAAATCGAAGGCATCATCGGCAGGAAGATAGGCATGACCCAGCTCTTCGATGAGAAGGGCGAAGTCCACGGCGTAACGGTCGTCGAGGCCGGCCCCTGCACCGTCGTTCAGGTCAAGAGCACCGAAACCGACGGCTACCGCGCGGTCCAGTTGGGCTTGGGCACGGTGAAGCGAGTCAACGAGCCGATGAAGGGTCATTTCCGCGGCCTGGGCGATTTCCGCTACCTGCGCGAGGTGAAGGTCGATGACCCGTCGCAATGGAAGACGGGGCAGAAGGTCGGCGCGGCGCTTTTCCAGAGCGGCGACCACGTCAACGTGACCGGCGTTTCCAAGGGACGCGGTTTTGCCGGCGGCGTGCGACGGTGGGGTTTCCGCGGCGGACCGCGCACGCACGGTCAGTCGGACCGAACGCGTGCGCCGGGGTCCATCGGGCCGGGCAACTCGCCGGGACACGTGCGGAAGGGACTGCACATGGCGGGCCACATGGGCGACGCCCGCGTCACGGTGCGAAACTTGCGGGTCGTAGAGAGCGATCCCGCCAAAGGGCTGCTCTTCATCGAAGGAGCGGTACCCGGCGGAAAGAATGGGCTCCTGCGCATCCGATTGTCGGCGAAGACGGAGCGCGCCCGCGCGAAGGCGCAAGCCAAGGCGCAGTGAGCGCGAGGGTGTTTGAGAGAGCAATGAAACTGGAAGTAGTCAACAGGGAAGGCAAAGAGGTCGATTCGATCGAGGCGGATGCCGCCGTATTTGGAATCGAACCGAACTCGTTTGTCATCCACCAGGCGCTTCTGGCGCAACTCGCCAACAGGCGCGCCGGCTCAGCGAACACGAAGACGCGCGGCGAAGTTGCCGGAAGCACGGCCAAGATTCGGCGGCAGAAGGGCACCGGGCGGGCGCGCCTGGGTGCGGCGCGATCGCCGGCGATCCGGCACGGCGGCATCGTCTTCGGGCCAAAGCCGCGCAGCTTTGCCCAACGCCTGCCGAAGCGAATGCGGCGTCTGGCCATCCGGTCGGTGCTGTCGGCGAAGGTCGCGGAAGGGTCGTTGCGGGTGCTCGACGCGCTGGCCTTCGAGCCGCCGCGCACGAAAGACATGAAAATGGTGCTGGAGGCGCTGGGATTCGACCGTTCGACGCTGGTGGTCACGGAGAATTCGGACAGCAGCGTCAAGGTCAGCGCGCGGAACCTTCAGAAGGTTGACGTGCTGCAGGCGTCGTACCTGAACGTGGGCGACATGCTGTCGCATCGAGACGTGCTGATGACGGTAGGAGCGGTGCGACAGGCGGAGCGTCTGTGGGGAGGCGAACGGGCGCTTCGGCGCCAATCTCCGATTCCGGAGCTTGAGCCCGTCGCTGAGCGGCCTCCGTCTGCCCCAAGGCGGACGCGGCGCCGCCCGGCAGCGGTCGCCCCCGTCGAAGCGCCGGAGCCAGAGAAGAAGACCGTCGTGCGAAGGCGTCGTAAGGCCGCGCCCGAAGCGTCAACCGACGAAGCGGAGGCGGCGAATGCCTAAGGAGCTGCATCCATACGCCGTCATCCTGCGTCCGCTGGTCACCGAGAAGAGCACAATCCTTGCCGGCCAGAGCCAGTACGCCTTCCGCGTTGCCCGGGCCGCCAATAAGCATCAGATAAAAGCGGCCGTCGAGCTGGCCTTCAGCGTCGAAGTAAAAGCGGTCAACGTTATGAACGTGCGGGGCAAGGCGAAGCGCAACCGGCTGGGGTCAGGTTCTGCGCCGGACTGGAAGAAGGCCGTGGTGACGCTGAAGCCCGGACACAAGATCGAGCTAATCGAAGGCGTCTAATGACAACGATCACGACACGAGGCGGATCCGATGCCCGTTAAGCAGTACAAGCCGACGTCGCCGGGCCGGCGCGGCATGACCGGCTTCACCTTCGAAGAGGTGAGCAAGAAGAGGCCGGAGAAGTCGCTGCTGGCGCCGCTGAAGAGCAAAGCCGGACGCAACAACCAGGGCCGGATCACCGTCCGGCATCGCGGCGGCACGAAACGGCGCCTGCGCATCATCGATTTCAAGCGCGACAAGACCGGCGTGCCCGGTCGCGTCGCCAGCATAGAGTACGACCCGAACAGGACCGCGCGGATTGCTCTCATCCATTATCGCGACGGCGACAAGCGCTACATCCTGGCGCCGCAGGGGCTGAAGACAGACGACGTCGTAGAGGCGGGCCCTGACGCCGAGATCCGGCCGGGGAACGCCCTGCCGATGCGCAACATGCCGACAGGCACGTCTATTCATAACATAGAGCTGCATCCCGGCAGAGGCGGCCAGATAGTGCGAAGCGCCGGCTCCACGGCGCAGCTAATGGCAAAGGAAGGCGAGTTCGCTCTCGTGCGGCTGCCTTCGGGAGAGCTGCGGCGGATCCCTATCGATTGCATTGCGACGATAGGGCAGGTCAGCAACGTCGAGAACAGCATGGTCAAGCTGGGCAAGGCGGGACGCTCTCGCTGGAAGGGCCGGCGTCCGACGGTCCGCGGCTCGGCCATGAACCCGCGCGACCATCCGCATGGTGGCGGCGAGGGCAAGGCGCCGGTGGGCATGCCCGGCCCAAAGACACCCTGGGGCAAGCCCGCCCGCGGTCTGCGGACGCGGCGTAGGACCGATAGCGATAAGTACATTGTGAGAAGCCGGCACAAGGCCTAGGAGCTAGCTGTGTCACGTTCGACGAAAAAGGGACCCTACGTTGAGCCCAAGCTGTTGAAGAGAGCGGACGCGATCCGTCGCTCCGGCCAGCGCACCGTCATCCGCACCTGGTCGCGCGCCTCGACGATCATGCCGGAGATGGTCGGGCTAACCATCGGCGTCTACGACGGCCGGCGGCACGTGCCAATCTTCATCACCGAGAACATGGTCGGACACAAGCTGGGCGAGTTCGCCATTACGCGGCTGTTCCGTGGGCACGGCGGTCGTTCCGCCCAGACAAGCAAGGTCGTTCGCCAGGCGGGGAAGCGATAAATGGAAGTAAGCGCCAGGGCAAAGCAGGTTCGCGTCTCACCGAGGAAGGTGCGCCTTGTGTTAGAGCACCTGCCCGGCAAGCGAGTGGAGGACGTCCTGAACATGCTCCGTTACATGCCCACGCCCAGCGCCAGACACGTTGAGAAAGTGGTGAAGTCAGCGGCGGCCAACGCCGAAAACAACTTCCAATTGGCACCCGGCGATCTGCGGATCAGGGCCGCTTACGCCGACGAGGCGCCGCGCTACAAGCGCATGCGACCGCGGGCGCGCGGCCGGGGGTCGCGCATCCTGCATCGTACCAGCCACATCACAGTGATTGTCGAAGAGGAGGAACAGCGTGGGTCATAAGGTTCATCCCATCGGGTTCCGCCTGGGCGTCATCTTTGGCTGGCAGAGCAAGTGGTACGCCGACCGTCACTATGCCGATCTCGTCCACGAGGACCTTACCATCCGCACCTCGATCGCCAAGACGCTCCGCGACGCCGGTGTTTCTCGCGTCGAGATCGACCGCAACGCAAACATGGTGCTCGTCACAGTGCACACCGCCAGGCCCGGCATCGTCATCGGGCGCGGCGGCCAGAAGGTGGATGAACTGCGGCAGCGACTGGAAGCGCTGACGGGACGTCGCGTCCGCGTCAACATCGTCGAAATCCGCCAGCCAGAGCTTGACTCTACGCTCGTCGCCCGCAGCGTCGCCGAGCAGCTAGAGCGGCGCGTCTCGCACCGTCGGGCGATGAAGCAGGCGGTGACGCGTACAATGCAGCGCGGCGCCGAGGGCATCAAGATAATCGTCGGCGGACGACTTGGCGGCGCGGAGATGTCGCGTCGGGAGACCGAGAAGTCTGGACGCGTGCCGCTGCATACACTTCGCGCCAACATCGACTACGGCACCGCCGAGGCGGCCACGACATTTGGTCGCATCGGCGTCAAAGTGTGGATATACAAGGGCGAGATACTCCCCGAGCCGAAGGCGACTCCCGTCGTGGAAGCGCCGGTGGCGGAGGAAGAGGCGCCCGTGGTCGAGGAAGCGGCGGCTCACGTCACCGAAGAGGCCGCGCCCGTAGGGGAAGAAACGGCATCGGAGTAGGAGATGCTTCAACCGAAGCGAGTCAAACACCGGAAGCAGCATCGAGGGCGGATGAGGGGCCGCGCGCCCGGAGGAAATGAGGTTACCTTCGGTGAGTTCGGCCTGCAGGCCCTCGAATGCGCCTGGGTGGATAGCCGGCAAATAGAGGCGGCCCGTCGCGCCATAACGCACTACGTTCGCCGCGGCGGCAAGGTGTGGATACGCATCTTCCCCGACAAGCCGGTCACGGCCAAGCCGGCGGAGACGCGCATGGGAAGCGGAAAAGGCGCTCCCGACCGCTGGGTCGCCGTCGTCAAGCCGGGGCGCATGCTCTTCGAGCTATCCGGCGTAAGGCCGGAGGACGCCCAGGAGGCCATGCGCCTCGCCTCGCACAAGCTGCCGATCGAGACACGCTTTGTCGTGAGAGAGCACGAGGGAGTATAGGATGGCGCGCCGTCGCAAGAAGACCGTGTCGGAAGAGCTTCGCGCTCTTTCCGATGAGGAACTGGCCCGCCGGCTGGAAGAGACCTACCGGCAGCTCTTCACGCTGCGCCTGAAGCTCTCAACGCGACAGCTTGCCAACCATCGCGAACTACCCAAGGTACGACACCAGATCGCCCGCATCAAGACGTTCCAGCGGGCGAGGGAACTGGCCGCGGCCTGGGAGGCGGCGCAAAGAGAGGTGAGCTAAGAGATGTACACTCGCCGGAAATCGCGAATGGGCATCGTGATAAGCGACAAGATGCAGAAGACGCTCGTCGTCGCCGTCGAGAGTCGCAAGCGGCATCCCCTGTACAACAAGACGATGCGGAGCACGACGCGCTACAAGGTCCATGACGGCAACGAGCTTGCCAAGACCGGCGACATCGTTCGGATAGTTGAGAGCCGGCCGATCTCGCGGGAGAAGCGCTGGCGGCTGGCCGAGATCGTGACACGTCGCGAGGTGGCGGAGATTGCGCCGCGCGAGATAGACGCGTCGATGCTGGGCATCCACCGGCCGCACACGGAAAGCCACGCGGCAACGGCGGAAGCGGCTCCGGCTGAGGCGGAGATGCCCGCACCTGAGGAAGCCGTCGAAGCGCCGGTCGTCGAAGAGACGGAAGCGCCGACGTCGGAAGCGGAAGCTCCGCCGGCCGAACCCGAAAGCGAAGCGGAAGAGGCGGAACAATCGGAAGAACAGGCTGAGTAATGATCCAGATCTATTCGCGCCTCAAAGTCGCTGACAACACCGGCGCTCGCCAGATAATGTGCATTCACGTCTCCGGCGGCACGGGGCGTCGCTACGCCCGCGTCGGCGACGTGATAGTGGCCAGCGTGAAGCAGGCGCAACCCGGCGGAAGCGTTAAGAAGGGCGACGTCGTGAAGGCGGTCATCGTACGCACGGCCAAGACGTACGGACGCAAGGACGGCTCCTACATCCGCTTCGACGACAACGCGGCCGTCATCCTCAGCGACAAGGAGAATCCCAAGGGCAGCCGCATCTTTGGCCCGGTCGCCCGTGAGCTGCGGGAACGCAACTACATGAAGATCGTCTCCCTGGCGCCAGAGGTGGTGTGAGGATGAACAAGATAAAGCGCGAAGACCTCGTGCTGGTCATCGGCGGCAGGGACCGCGGCAAGCAGGGAACCGTCCGCACCGTGTTGGCGCGTGAGGGCCGCATCATCGTCCAGGGCGTGAACGTAGTGAAAAAGCACCAGAAGCCGAAGGCCCAGGGGACCCAGGCCGGCATCATCGAAAAAGAGGCACCGATTAACGTCTCGAAGGTGATGCTTGTCTGCAAGAGCTGTCGAAAACCGGTGCGGGTCGGATTCGGCATTCGGCCCGACGGCCACAAGTCCCGCGTCTGTCGCAAGTGCGGGCAGTTTATCGACTAGGAGCGACTGTTGGCGCCGAGACTGAAGGAGTTCTACCGCCAGGAAGTGACGCCGGCTCTGACGAAGGAGTTCGGCTACAGCAGCGTCATGGCAGTGCCGCGGCTGGAGAAGATCGTCGTTAACATCGGGCTGGGCGAGGCGCTGCAAAACCCGCGCGCCCTCGACGCGGCCAGCGCCGACGTTGCGACGATAACCGGTCAGAAGCCGGTGGCGAATCGGGCCAAGCGGTCGATTGCCAACTTCAAGGTGCGCGAGGGCAATCCGATCGGCCTGAGCGTCACCGTCCGGGGAGACCGCATGTGGGAGTTCTACGACCGCCTGGTCAACGCCGCTTTGCCGCGCATCCGCGACTTCCACGGGGTGTCGAACAAAGCCTTCGACGGGCGCGGCAACTACAGCGTCGGCCTGCGGGAGCAGTTGATCTTCCCGGAGATCGAGTTCGACAAGATAGACCGCATTCGCGGCATGCAAATAGTGATCGTGACGACCGCCCGCAGCGACGAGGAAGGCAAGCGCCTGCTGCAGTTGCTGGGGATGCCTTTCAGTCACAACTGAGAGGCGAGTTAGAGGAGCAGGCAGTGGCTAAAACTTCGAAGATAGTCGCCTCCCGACGGCCGCCCAAGTACTCGACGCGGCAGAAGAACCGCTGTCGTATCTGCGGCAGGCCGCGGGCTTACATGCGTATGTTCGGCATGTGCCGCATCTGTTTCCGCCACTTGGCCTTAGAGGGCCAGTTGCCCGGCGTCAAGAAGTCGAGCTGGTAGGGGAGAGAAGGTGACTTCGTGCAGAGGGCAGCGGAAGTACTTTCCCGAGGGGGCGAAGGCATGAACATGACCGATCCCATCGCCGATATGCTCACACGCATTCGTAATGCCATCATGGCGAGGCACGACGAGTTAAAGCTGCCGAGCTCAAAGATGAAGATCTCCATAGCCCGCGTCCTCAAGGACGAAGGGTTCGTGAAGGATTTCGAAGAGATCGTCGATGGGCAGCGCCGCTTCCTGCGCATTCGCCTGGCTTACACAGGAAAGAAGGAACCCGTCCTGACGGGCCTTCAGCGCGTGAGCAAGCCGGGGCTGCGTGTCTACGTGCAAAACAGGGAGATCCCACGCGTCTACGGCGGCCTCGGAATCGCGATACTATCGACGCCGCAGGGTGTAATGACCGGCCAGGCGGCCTGGCACCGGCACATCGGCGGCGAAGTCATCTGCTACGTGTGGTAGGAGAAACGAAGGAGCAAAGAGACGCATGTCTCGGGTAGGCCGGATGCCCGTAACAGTGCCGGAGAAGGTGAAGGTCGAGATCGACGGCTGTCGCGTCACCGTGCGCGGTCCCGGCGGCGAGCTATCGCGCGAGGTCGCTCCGGAGATGGAGCTGCGGCTGGAGAACAACCAGGTGCTGGTCAGTCGCTCCAGCGACGCCCCGCGCGAACGAGCTTTGCATGGCCTTACCCGTGCGCTGATCGCCAATATGGTGACCGGCGTCGATAGCGGCTTTTCGAAGATGCTCGAGCTCCACGGTGTTGGCTACCGCGGCGAGATGCGCGGCGCGAACCTGGTGCTCAGCCTCGGTTACTCGCATCCGGTCGAGGTGTCGCCGCCGCCCGGGATCACCCTCCAGATGGAAGGGACGGGTCGGCTGCGCGTCCTCGGCAGCGACAAGGAGCAAGTCGGACAGGTGGCGGCGGACATCAGGGCTCTACGACCGCCTGAGCCGTACAAAGGGAAGGGAATCCGCTACGCCGGTGAGTACGTCCGCCGCAAGGCAGGCAAAGCTGGTAAGGCGGCTAAGGCTTAGCGATAGTGGCTAAAGGAAAGACACCGGTCGCCGCCAGGCAGAGGCGGCATGAGCGCGTCCGCAGGAAGATACGGGGGACCGCTTCCCGGCCGCGACTCTGCGTGTTCCGCAGCCTGTCGCACATCTATGCGCAGGTCATCGACGACGACGCTGGCCGAACGCTGGCCGCGGCTTCGGACGTCGAGAAGGCGGAGGCCGGGAACAGCGACGGCAAGAAGAAAATGGACGTCGCGGCGCTCGTCGGCGACCTCGTTGCCAAGAGAGCGCGGGAGAAAGGCGTCGAGCGGGTCGTCTTTGATCGCGGCGGCTACCGCTTTCACGGGCGCGTCAAGGCGCTCGCAGAGGCGGCGCGCAAGGCCGGTCTACGTTTTTAGAGGAATTGAGCGATGGTTTTTGAACAGGCAGCACCTCCAGAAGTCGAAATAGCCGAGAAGGTCGTCCACATCAACCGCGTCGCCAAGGTCGTAAAGGGCGGACGCCGCTTCCACTTCAGCGCCATCGTCGTAGTCGGCGATGGCAGGGGGAAGGTCGGCATCGGCATGGGCAAGGCTCGCGAGGTGGCGGAGGCGATTCGCAAGGGCTCGACGATCGCGCGCAAGAACATGAAGCAGATACCGCTCGCCGGCAGCACGATTCCGCATCAGATCGAAAGCAAGTACTGCGCGGCGAAGGTGCTCATGAAGCCCGCCGCACCCGGCACGGGCGTCATCGCCGGCGGGGGAGTGCGCGCCATTATGGAGGTTGCCGGTATCCACGACGTCCTGGCGAAGTCGCTGGGCAGCGCCAATCCGATCAACGTTGTCAAGGCGACGATGCTTGGTCTGACGCGATTGCGCCAGCCGGCTCAGGTGCGGGCGTCGCGACGGGCGGCGGCCAGAGGAGCGGAGACTGTCGGTGGCAGAGCTTAGGATTACCTGGGTGAAGAGCGCCATCGGTCACAAGGAGGACCAGAAGCGGACGATTCGCGCGCTGGGGCTGCGACGCCTCGGCCAGACCGTCGTCCATGGTGACTCGCCGATGATGCGTGGTATGATACGCAAGGTCAACCATCTCGTATCCGTGGAGGAGGCCGACTAGTGCGGCAGAATGAACTGCGGCCGGCCCCCGGGTCTCGTCATGCCCGAAAGCGGGTGGGACGGGGTAACGCCAGCGGGCACGGCACGTACTCCGGTCGGGGGCTAAAGGGCCAGAAGGCGCGCGCCGGCGGTGGCGTCAAGCGCGGCTTCGAAGGGGGCCAGCTTCCGCTCGTCCGGAGGATGGCGCGCAAGCGTGGCTTCACCAACGTCTTCCGCGTCGAATACGAGCCGATCAACGTCTCGCGACTGGCCCGCTTTCCTGCGGGGAGCGAAGTGACGGCGGAGACTCTCGCCGGCGCGGGCATCATCAAGGATACGAAGAAGCCCATCAAAGTGCTTGGTGACGGTGAGTTGAAGGCAGCTCTCACCGTGCGCGCGCAAAAGTTCTCGGCGACGGCGCGACAGAAGATAGAGGCGGCCGGCGGCAAGGTGGAGGAGGTGGCAGCGAAATGACGCAGAGTCGCGCGAATCAGCCCGTCCTACCGCGACTGGCGCAGGCGCTGGTTCAGGCGTTCCAGCAGCCGGACATCCGGAAACGGCTGCTGTTCACCTTCTTCATACTCGCCGTCTTCCGCTTCGTCGCCCACGTACCGATTCCGGGCGTTGACTCACAGGCTCTCAGCGACGCCTTCGCCGGGAACGCCATTCTCAACTATTTGAACCTGTTCTCCGGCGGCGCCCTGAGGAGGCTGAGCGTGGCTTCCATGGGCGTCTACCCGTACATCACTTCGACCATCATAATGCAGCTCCTCATACCGATCGTGCCCTCCCTCTCGGCTTTGTCGAAGGAGGGCGAGCAAGGACGCAACAAGATTACTCTCTATACATATTGGTTGGCCGTGCCGCTGGCTATCGTTCAGGGATACGCACAACTCCAGACGCTGCAACACTCGACGAGCGGCACGCCTGTGATCTCCCACATCGGTTTCACCGGCGGCGATCTCTTGCCGACCATGGCGGCTCTGGCCTCCTTGACGGCCGGGACCATGTTCCTGGTCTGGCTCGGTGAGCTGATCACGGAGAATGGTATCGGCAATGGTATCTCGCTCATCATCTTCGGCGGTATCGTTGCCGGCATGCCCCTCTATTTGCCGAGCATCGCGAGCTCATCGCTGGGGTTCGCCGGCATCGTGCTGCTGTTCATTCTCATCATCCTGCTCGTCGGACTCATTGTCTACTTCTACGAGGCGCAGCGCCGTGTGCCGGTGCAGTATGCGCGCAGCCTCTTCCGCGGCGGACGGATGTACCGGCAGTCCGGTCAGACGCATATACCGCTGCGCGTCAACTCCGCCGGTATGATCCCGCTGATCTTTGCCTATGCGCTGGTCATCTTCCCGGCGACGCTCGCGAAGGCGTTCGAGACGTCGAGCACCACGTGGGTGCGCGACGTGGCTAAGTTCATCACCGGCACGTTCAGTCCAGGAAACGTGCCTTACTATGTGATGGTCTTCTTCCTTGTCCTAGCCTTTGCCTTCTTCTACACGCTCGTGATCTTCCAGCAGCAGAACCTGGCGGAGAACCTGCAACGGCAGGGCGGCTTCGTGCCCGGCATCAGGCCGGGCCGGCCGACGCAAGACTACATCATGCGTGTGCTCGTGCGCATTACCTGGGCGGGAGCCATCTTCCTGGGGTTCGTGGCTATCGTCCCCTTCTTCGCGACGAAGTTCGCTAACACGCAGGCGTTGACCATCAGCAGCACTGGCCTTCTCATCATGGTCGGTGTTGTGCTGGATACGATGAAGCAACTGGAAGCGCAGCTTCTGATGAGAAACTACGCCGGATTCATTCGCTAGGATATGAGGAAGGAATCTTGATACTCATACTGTTGGGACCTCCGGGCGCAGGCAAGGGGACGCAGGCGGTGGCGATCGCGCAGCAGGCGGGAATCGCCCACGTGGCCACCGGCGACCTGTTCCGGGAGAGTATCCGCAATCAGACGGAGCTGGGCAAGCAGGCGAAGGTCTACGTCGACCGCGGCGAGCTGGTGCCGGACCAGATAACGGTCGGGATGCTGCTCGACCGGCTGGAGCGACCGGACACGCAGAAGGGAGTCCTTCTCGACGGCTTCCCGCGGACGGTCGACCAGGCGCGGGCGCTGGACGAGGCGCTCAAAGAGCGCGCTCAGGCTGTCGACAAGGTGCTCTACATCAACGTTGGCGAAGAAGAGGTCGTGCGGCGGCTGGCGGGTCGCTGGACGTGCCGTCAGTGCGGCGCCGTCTATCACCAGGTCTTCAGCCCGCCGAAGGAAGCTGGCAAGTGCGACCAGTGCGGCGGCGAGCTCTATCAGCGCGACGACGACAAGCCGGAGACGGTCCGAAACCGCCTGGGCGTGTATAACCAGCAGACCGCTCCGCTCATCGATTACTATCAACGTCAGGGCAAGCTGGTGGAGGTGAACGGCGAGGCGGGTGCCGAGGCGGTAGGCAAGGACTTGCTCAAGGCGGCGGGACTTTCCTGAACTGCCTGAGGCGTCGGGGCTAGATGCCCATCATAATAAAGTCGGAAGAAGAGATAGCAATCATCCGTGAAGCGGGCCGCGTTGTCGGCCAGGTGCTTCAGATACTGGCCCGGGAGGCAAAGCCGGGCGTCAAGGGCAAGCAACTGGACGCGTTGGTACGAAAGGAGTTCGCCAGCCGGGGCGTCGAGCCGACTTTCCTTGGCTACATGGGCTACCCGGCCAGCGTTTGCCTGTCGGTAAATGACGAAGTCGTCCACGGCATCCCCGGCGAAAGGGAGCTGAAAGACGGCGACGTGCTAAGCATAGACCTCGGTGCGACCTGCAAGGGGTTCGTCGGCGACGCGGCGATCACGGTCGGCATCGGACGGATCAGCAGCGAGGCGGAACGCCTGATCCGGACAACGGAGAGGGCGCTTTACAAGGGAATACAGGCCGCCAGGGCCGGCAGGCCACTCGGCGCCGTCTCTCATGCGATACAGACGGAGGTCGAGGGCGAGGGGTTCTCGGTGGTGCGCGAGTACGTCGGACACGGCGTCGGCCGCGCGATGCATGAGGACCCGCAGATACCGAACTTCGGGCCGGCCGATAGAGGGCCCATCTTGAGGAAGGGTATGGTGCTCGCCATCGAGCCGATGGTCAATGCCGGCGGCTGGCGCACGAAGAGGCACGAGGACGGCTGGACGGTCAGCACGCTCGACCGAAGCCTCTCGGCCCATTTCGAGCACACCATCGCCGTGACGGACGGCGAGGCGGAGATACTGACGTTGCCCTGAGGCAGCGTCGGACGGCAAACAATAATTCGGGGAGGTTATGCCCAAGAAAGAGACGATCGAAGTAGAGGGGGTGGTGAAGGAGGCTCTGCCGAACGCAATGTTCCGCGTAGACCTGGCAAACGGACACAAGGTCCTTGCCCACGTCTCCGGAAAAATACGGCTTCACTTCATCAGGATTCTGCCGGGAGACCGTGTCCTGGTTGAGCTCTCTCCTTACGATCTGTCACGCGGCCGCATCACCTACCGATTCAAGTGAGTCGAACGAGGCGGCAAAAGAGGATATAATGAAAGTTCAAGCATCAGTGAAAGTGCGCTGTGAGAAGTGCCGCATTGTCCGGCGCCGGGGCGTCGTCATGGTGATCTGCCCCAACCCCAAGCACAAGCAGCGTCAGGGTTGACCCAGGAGGAACGATGGCACGTATTGCCGGCGTAGACATACCAAATGACAAACAAGTTAGGGTCGCCCTCGGCTATATCTATGGCATCGGGCGAACGCGCTCTCAGAAAATCCTAGGCCAGACCCAGATCGACCCAACCGTGCGTGTGCGGGACCTGACCGATGATGAGATCAACCGCATCCGTGAGGTCATCGACCGCGAATACGTGGTCGAAGGGGACCTGAGGCGCGAGGTGCGCCAGAACGTCCAGCACTTGATCGAGATCAACTGCTATCGCGGCATTCGGCACCGTCGCGGCCTGCCGGTGCACGGCCAGAGGACGCGCACGAACGCTCGTACCAAGCGAGGCGCACGCCGCACCGTGGCCGGCAAGCGGCGGTCGGTCGCCAAGAAGTAGGAGAGGATAGCATACGTGGCTGAGAAGAAGACGAAGAGCCGGGTCCGAAGGCGCGAACGAAAGTCGATCCCGAAGGGAAAGGCCTACATTCAGTCCACCTTCAACAACACACTGATAACGCTCACCGACCCTACGGGCAACGCAATTGCCTGGAGTAGCGCCGGCACGTCAGGCTTCAAGGGGTCGCGGAAGAGCACGCCGTACGCCGCGCAGATGGCCGCTCAGCAGGCGGCGCGCAAGGCAATGGACCAGGGCATGCGGCAGGTGGACGTCTTCGTCAAAGGGCCGGGCGGCGGTCGAGAAGCGGCCATTCGCGCCCTCCAGAGCGCCGGCCTGGCTGTTCTCAGCATACGCGACGTAACGCCGATACCGCACAACGGCTGCCGTCCGCCAAAGCGGCGTCGGATCTAGGGGTGGGGCAAAGGAGACGACTGTAGATGGCTCGATATACAGGACCCGTGTGCCGCTTGTGCCGTCGTTTCGGCGAAAAGCTGATGCTGAAGGGCGACCGGTGCTATCGAAAGTGCGCCGTGGAGCGGCGAACCCAGCCGCCCGGCTTCCGCCTCGCGCGCCGCCGCCGCATATCCGACCGCGCCGTCCAGCTTCGCGAGAAGCAGAAGGCGCGGTTCACCTACGGCATCCTGGAGCGACAGTTCCGTCGCTACTATGCCGAAGCGGTGCGCCGGCCGGGCGTCACCGGCGATAACCTCATCCGTTTGCTGGAGATGCGGCTCGACAACATCATCTACCGCCTGGGGCTCGCCGATTCGCGGGCGCAGGCCAGGCAACTCGTCAGTCACGGCCACGTGGTCGTCAACGGACGCAAGACAGGTATTCCTTCGGCGCAAGTCAAGGTGAACGACATCATCGGCTGGAGTCAGAGGGGAAAGAAAAGCGAGTACTACAAGGTGGTCGAGGAAACCGCGAAGAGCAAGGAGGTGCCCGGCTGGCTGGTGCGTGACGACGCCACCATGACCGGTCGCATCCTTCGCCCGCCGGAAGCGGAAGATGCCGGCGCGCCATTCGATCCCCTTGTCATCGTCGAGTACTATTCGCGTTAGTCGGAGCGGGAGGCCGGAGAATTGATATCTCCTCAACCTTTGGATGCAGAGAGAGAGGGCGTCCCCAGCGCGCAGCTCGCGACGCCGCAGATCGAAATCGAAGAGGCGAACGATACTTACGCCCGCGTCGTCGCTGAGCCGCTGGAGGCGGGCTTCGGGACGACGATTGGCAACGCCCTGCGGCGCGTTCTTCTCAGCTCGCTGCCCGGCTCGGCGATCACCTCCGTGCGCATCGAAGAGGTGGAGCACGAGTTTTCGACGATCCTGGGCATCAAAGAGGACACGATGGAGTTCCTCCTCGCCGTGAAGGAGATACGCCTGCGCGGCCTTTCGGACCGGCCCGGCAAGCTGTATCTTGAGGCATCGGGCGAGGGCAGGGTGACGGCAGGGGAC
This sequence comes from uncultured Chloroflexia bacterium, assembly GCA_963703345.1. Taxonomy (GTDB): domain Bacteria; phylum Chloroflexota; class Dehalococcoidia; order DSTF01; family JALHUB01; genus JALHUB01. The sequence continues at coordinate 128,529 of OY969814.1, forward strand.
ATTGCGGCCACCGCCGACTACGAAATCGCGAACTCGGAGCTTCACCTCGCTACGCTCGACTCGCCGGACGCGCATCTGACCGTCGAATTCACGGTAGAACAGGGGCACGGCTATTGGCCGGCAACGGAGCGGGAGCCGGCGCCCATCGGCGTCATCCCGGTCGATGCCATCTTTACGCCGATCCGCAAGGTGAACTACCAGGTGGAGCGGACACGCGTCGGCCAGGTGACGGACTACGACCGGCTGGTGCTGGAAGTCTGGACGGACGGCACCGTAACCGGCTCGGAGGCAGTAAGCCGCGCGGCCAGCCTTCTCATCGACCAGTTGGTGCTTTACAGCCAGATCGGCAAGCCACAGCCGGCCGTCGTCGAGCGCGGGCTGGGCGTGGGCGCGGCGCTTTCGCCGGACCGCTACAACACGCCGATAGAGCAGCTCAACCTTTCCGTCAGGGCCTATAACTGTCTGAAGCGGAGCGGCCTGATGGCGGTAGGGCAAGTCCTCGAGAAGAGCGAAGACGACCTGTTGGCGCTGCGCAACTTCGGCCGCAAGTCGTACGACGAGTTGAGGGCCAAGCTCATCGAAATGGCCTTCCTCCAGCCGGAGCCGGAGGAGGAGATGCCTCTGGCTTACGAGGAAGAGGAAGGACCCGAGGGGGGAGAAGGCGAGCCGGTCAGCGCGCTCGGTGCCGCCCTGCTGCAGGCGCTGCGGAAGGCGGGCGAGGACCTGCCCACCGGCGAATCGGAAGGGGAGTCGGAGGGAGAGGTGGAGGCCGGCGAAGGGAAAGACGAAGAGGAGTAACGAGGCTTTTCGCCAGAGGGCGAGAGGCACTCGAAAAGCATGAGACACAAAGTCGCTGGTCGAAAGCTCAGGCGGTCGACGCCACAGAGGCAGGCGCTGTTCCGCGGCCTGGTCACGGACCTCCTCCGCTACGAAAAGATTCGGACGACCGAGGCGAAGGCGAAGGAAGTGCGCGGCATCGCCGAGAAGGTGATCACCCTCGGCAAGGACGGCACCGTCCACGCCCGTCGCCAGGCCCTTCGCGTGGTGACGGACACGGACGTGGTGAAGAAGGTGTTCGACGACATCGCGCCCCGTTATGCGACCCGGCCCGGCGGCTACACGCGGATACTGAAGCTGGGCCGTCGCGTCGGTGACGGCGCGGAAGTGGCGCAGTTGGAGCTCGTCTAAGAGGCAACGGGCTCTATCGGATGAAATGACGTCGCAGCAGCCGCCCGGGGGCGAAGCAAGGCGCATAGCCCTCCTCCTGGAGTACGACGGCAGCCGCTACGGCGGATCGCAGATTCAAAAGAACGCCCTTACCATCCAGGGCAGCCTGGAGGGGGCAATAGGGAAGCTCACCGGCAAGGCATCCCGCGTCGCTCTTGCCGGCCGCACCGACGCCGGCGTGCATGCCCGCGGCCAGGTCGCATCGTTCCTGACGCAGCGTCGCTTCGACGACGCGGTGTTTGTGGGCGGTCTGAACTACTGGCTGCCGGAGGACATCGCCGTTCGCGCGGCGCGCGTTGTGGCGATCAACTACGATGTCCGACGCCGGGCACGAAGTCGCTTGTACCGCTATCTGGTCTGTTGCGGTCGAGCGCGCTCACCGCTGTGGCGACAGCGTTCGTGGCACGTAAAGGAGCCGCTGGACCTAGCGCCGATGCTGGCGGCGGCGGCCTGTCTCGTCGGCAGACACGATTTCGCGGCGTTCGCGGGCAGGATGGAGAATGCGCTGGCCACGAGCGTCCGGACGCTGCGCCGACTGGAGGTGCGCCGGACGGGGCGCCTGCTTGTTTTCGAGGCGGAGGCCAACGCCTTCCTGCCGCACCAGGTCCGACGGATGGTTGGCGCGCTGGTGGAAGTGGGGTCGGGCCGGCAGACGCCACAGGAGGTCGAACGGCTGCTGCGAGAGGCGAAAGTGGCGACGGCCGGGCCCGCGGCGCCGCCGCAGGGGCTCTGCCTTGTGCGGGTGACCTACGCCGATCTGGATTTTGACGAAGAGACGGATATCGATGAAGACTTACAGCGCTAAGGCAAAGGAGATCGTTCCGCAGTGGCACGTCGTTGACGCCGCCGAGCAGCCGCTTGGCCGGCTGGCAGCGCGCGTCGCCTCGCTTCTGCGCGGCAAGCACCGGCCCGAGTTCACGCCGCATCTGGACATGCGCGACTTTGTGGTCGTCGTGAACGCGGAGAAAGTGCGGGTAAGCGGCAACAACAAGATGCGTCAGAAGCTCTACCGCCACCACACCCAGTACCCGGGCGGGCTGAAAGAGATTACCCTCGAGAAGATGATGGCGGCGCATCCGACGCGGGTCATCGAACACGCGGTTCGCGGGATGCTGCCGCACAACCGGCTGGGCGCGAAGCTGCGGCGTCATCTGAAAGTGTACGTGGGACCGGAGCATCCGCATGCCGCGCAGACGGGCGGCGCGCCGAAGAGGCCGAGGGAGACCGCAGTTCCTGCTGCGTCTGCAGCAAAGGCGAAGCCGGCGCTCGTCGCGGAGGCGGCCGTCAAAGAGCCGGCAGTGGCCATCGCCGAGGAACCGACGGAGGTGGCTGAGGCGGAAGAGACGACGGAGGCGCCGGTCGCAGAGGAATCAGAAGAAGGCGCGCTGGAGGCCGAGAGCCAGGCGCAGAGCGTCGCTAGCGCCACGCAGGAGGAAAGTTCGAGTTGAACCAGCACTACTTCGCAGGGACCGGTCGCAGGAAGACAGCCGTCGCGCGCGTGCGCCTGTATCCGGGCGGGGGCGCCATTGTAATAAACGGCAAGCCGATGGAGGAGATCTTCAACCGGCCTGCTCACCGGAGCCTCGTCCTCAAGCCGTTCCAGGTGAGCGCGCAGTCCGACAAGTTCAACGCGCAGATAAGAGTGGAGGGCGGCGGCATCAGCGCCTGGGCCGGAGCGGTGGCCCACGGGATGGCGCGCGCCCTTGTCGCGATGGACGTTGGGCTGAAGAAGCCCCTGCGGGAGCACGGCCTGCTCACTCGCGACGCCCGCGTAAAAGAGCGAAAGAAGTACGGCCTGAAGCGGGCCCGCAAGGCGCCTCAGTACACCAAGCGCTAACCGACGACCTAATAACAATGTGAGGGCGGGCACAGATGCCCGCCCTCGTTTTCTCCCTGACCGAGCCGGATCGGCTCGCTACCTGGCAGGCGCGCGGGTTAGCCTCTAGCTCGCGTCCGCCAGCCAGCGTTTGAGGTGCTGGATTGCGGTCACGGGCGACGGACGCACGCCGTTCAGCATCGCCAGGTAGTAGCTTACCCAGTCACCGAAGTGGACGGCGGTCAGCACCTGCGCTAGATCGCCGTCGCCGCGCGCCTCGATACGCTCGCTTGTCACGCCGGCCGCCTCCAGGGCATCGTGCGTGGCGTTGTAGCGCAGGATGTTGCGCGGGTTCAGCTTCGGATGGTACAGGAACATCACATGCGCCCGCTCCGCGATCTCCCGCGGCAGCCGAAACCCCTCGACGGCGTTGTGATTTAGCTCCGAGACCTCCTCGTAGAAGGCCCAGACTTTGCTGTTCTCGTTCAGCTGCGTCTTCCAGCGATGCGCCGCTTCCGTCAGCGCCTCGGCGCCAAAGATGACCGGCAGCTTTCCGTGGAGGCGTGTCGCCAACTGCTTGGCGGCGTTCTCGTCCAGCCGCACAGTGTCGTCGATCTCCTGGCGCAGCTCTTCCATCAATGTTATCGCTTCGTCGACATCGCGCGACTGGTCGGGCAGCACGCCCGCGGACGCCGCGAGCGCCAGCAGCGGCATAAGGCTGTGGCCCAGCGCCGAGCGCGGTTCCCCCGCGTACTGGAAGACGTACGACGGCACTCCCTGCGATTGAGCCATTGTCAGCAGGCGGCCGCCAGTGGTGACGACTAGTTTTTTCGTCGGACCAGCGAGCGCCTGCCCGAACGACGACAGCACCTCCTCCGTCTCGCCGCTGTAGCTGCAGGCGACGACAAGCGTCCGCTCGCCGGCCGACGGCGGAAGATCGTAGCCGCGGTGTACGGAGACAGCCTTCTTGCTGTGCCGCAGGGCCAGCGACCGCACGATGTCGCCGGCAATCGCGGAGCCGCCCAGCCCGAGCACCATGAGGCCGTCGACCTCGGCGAAGTCAGGAGGGAAAGGGAAGCTCTTTGCCTGCAGCCACGCCCCGCGGCACTGCTCCGGGAAGCCCAGGATGCGGTCGCGAAGGCCGTCCGGGTCCAGCCGCTCGAAGGTCAGCGGGTCATCAAGTGAGTGCACCCTGCCCGCCCTCCTGCTGCGGCAGACCGGCAAGCTGACGGCCCGCCTTAAGCAAGCTCGGCACCAGGGCCTTATCTGGGACCTCCGTGTAGATGCGAAGGAGCGGTTCCGTGCCGGAGAAGCGCAGCAGCAACCAGCCGCCGTTCTCCAGGTTAAAGCGGAAGCCGTCCGTGTCGTCCCGTCCCGTGACTTTGACGCCGGCGACCGACGCGGGGCGCGCCGCCGCCACTCGCCTTTGCACCGACTCCTTGTCCGCCGCCGGCATCCTGATGTCGACGCGGTCGTAGTGGTGCGGCCCAACGCGCCGGTAGAGGTCTGCCAGCAGCTCCGAGGGGCGCTTCCCAGTGCGCACCATGAAGTCGAGCATTGCCAGCGCCGCCAGGACGCCGTCGCGCTCCGGCAGGTGGCCGCGGAAGGCGTAGCCGCCGCTCTCTTCGCCGCCGATCAGCCCTTTCGTCTCGATCATCTTGGGCCCCAGGTACTTGAAGCCGACGGCGGTCTCGTAGACGGGGACGTCGTAAAGCTCGCCTAGCCTAATCACCATGCGCGTCGTGGTGAGAGACTTGATGATCGGCCCGCGCTCGCCGCGCGCTTCGAGCAGATAGTACGTGAGCAGGCCGAAGACTTGAAGCTGGTCGACGTAGACGCCGTTTTCGTCCACCAGCCCGAAGCGGTCGGCATCGCCGTCGACGGCCAGGCCAACGTCGGCCTTCTCGCGGCGCACGAGCTCCATGAGGCCGGTGAGATTGCGTCCGATAGGCTCCGGCGCGCCGATTCCCGGGAACAGGGGGTTCCGCTCGCCGTGCAGCTCGATAACCCGCAGGCGGCCGCCGGCGAGGAGCTCCGGCAGATAACCCTGGCCGCTGCCATACATGGCGTCGACGCAGACCGTGAAGTTCGCGGCGCGGAGTGGCTCCAGATCGACGAGCTTCTTGAGCTGAGCGATGTATGCCGGCCGCGGGTCGAAGAGCTCCACGAGCTCCTTCCGTTGCGCCTCGGCCAGAGGCATCCGCTGAATGGCGCCGGACGCCTGTATCTCCTCCAGCGGCGCCTCCAATCGCGCCACCACCTCGGGCGAGGCGCTGCCGGCGTATTCGGGCTTGTACTTGAAGCCGTTGTAGCGCCAGGGATTGTGACTGGAGGTAATCATTGCGGCGCCGCCGGCTTGCTTGTCCAGGATCGCCCAACTGACGGTCGGCGTCGGCGTCGCGCGGTCGCAGAGATAGGCCTTTATGCCGTTGCCGGCGATCACTTCGGCGACCGCGGCGGCGAAGTCTTCGGAAGCGAAGCGTGTGTCATAGCCAACGATAAGGCCCCGCGATGCCATGCCGCTCTCTTTGAGGAAACGCGCGACGCTCTGGGCGCAGACACGGACGTTGGCGAAGGTGAAGTCGTCGCCGATGATCGCCCGCCAGCCGTCGGTTCCGAACTTGATCTCGCTAGCCATTCTGGTCCGTGTCCTTCCCAGCAAGATGGGACGCGGCCTTGTTCACGTCCTTCACGGTATCGATTGGTTTCCAGTAGGCGTTGCTCTTGAAGCCGGATAGCTTCCCCTGCGAAGCGAGCTCTGGGAAGACCGTCGTCTCGTGATCGCCGATCTCCGGCAGCATGGCGAAGAAGTCGCGCTCCAGGGCGTAGACGCCGGCGTTCACCCAGTAGGGCAGCAGCGGCTTTTCGTCGAAGCCGACGATTCGGCTCCCTCGGGTGAGCCTGACCACGCCGAAGGGGCTGCGCAGCGGCGCGACCATTACAGTCGCAGTGGCACCGGTCTGGCGATGACGGCGCAGGAACGGTGGCAACGGCTGCTCGACGATGTTGTCGCCGTTCGTGCCGATGACCGTCTTCTCGGAAGCGGGGACCTGCTGAAAGCCGCGCCGGAAGGCGCCGCCGCGGCCCAGGGGCGTGTCCTCGATAGAGTAGAGGATGCGAACCCCCAAAGCGCTTCCGTCGCCAAAGTGCCGCTGGATGGCCTCGTGCTTATAGCCGCAGAGAAGCACGACGTCCGTGACGCCGTTGCGGACCAGCCACTCCAGGTGATGCTGGAGGATGGGCTTGTCGTTGAGGAGGATCATGGGCTTCGGACGGTCTGCAGTTAGGGGGCGAAGTCGCTCGCCTTGGCCTCCGGCCAGCACCAGCGCAAACATCTCGGTGCCTGCTCCTTCAGGCTATAGTCTCATATTGTGACGCTGATATCCAGAGGAACGACGACCCGTTCGGCGGACGATGCTGTTGCCGTCAACGAGCACTTCGACTAGCGGAGCCGAAGGCGTTCTGAGACGGACCAGGCCGCCGGAAGGGTGAACGCGGCCGCAGCAATCTTGGCGAGGTCGCCTGGGATGAAAGGCAGCAGCCCCGCTTGGACGACGGCGCGCGGCCCGACGAAGAAAGCCAGCCAGGGCAGCCCGACGGCGTAGATCAGAGCGTCGCCAAGGAGTAGCGGGACTACTATCATCTTACCGCGGTCCCAGCCACGCTCGGAGAACCAGCCGACGAGGAACGTCGCGGCTGCGAAGCCGAAGACGTAGCCGCCGGTCGGCCCGCTGACAATCGCCCAGCCGCCGCTGCCGCCATTAAAGACGGGCAGTCCGCAGGCGCCTGCCAGCCAGTAGCAGGCAACCGTCGTGAAGCCGGCGCGACTCCCCAACAGCGCGCCCGTGAGGAGCACGGCGAAGGTCTGGCCGGTCACGGGCACAGGCGTGAAGGGAAGCGGGAAGCGAAGCCGGGCGGAGAGCGAGAGCAGCGCCACGCCGGCGACGACGAGCAGCGCCTGAGACGCCACCGTCCGCCGACGAACGAGGACAAAGGCGAGAGTGGGCTCGCGGACGCCAGCCTGCATGAGTGGTCCTGCCTAGAGGTTTCGAGGAAACGGGCCGCGCGTCCCGTGCGCGACAAGACGACGGCGCGAGGCCGTTAGTAACCCAGGTAGGCGCGGCGGACCGCTTCGTCCTTTCGCAGGTTCTCGCCGGTGTCTTCCAGGGCGACTCTGCCGATTTCGAGGACGTATCCGTAGCGGGCGATGCGCAGCGCAAGGCCGGCGTTCTGCTCGACGAGGAGGATCGTGATGCCCTCATTCTCGTTGAGCGCCTTGATGATGCCGAAGATGTGCTGCACGATCAGAGGCGCCAGGCCGAGGGATGGCTCGTCGAGAAGCAGGATGCGTGGGCGGGCCATCAGGGCTCGCCCAATCGCCACCATCTGCTGCTCGCCGCCGCTGAGCGTTCCGGCGGGCTGCCCATGGCGCTCCTTGAGGACAGGGAAGTAGCTGAAGACGCGATCGATGTCCCGGCGCACGGCGCGCCCGTCCCGGCGGATGTAGGCACCGAGGCGGAGGTTCTCCATGACTGTGAGCTCAGGGAAGATCTGCCGGCCTTCCGGCACCTGCGAGATGCCGATTTGCACGATCTTCTCCGGCGACATTTTCTCGATGCGGCGTCCCAAGAACTCGATCTGGCCCTTCACGGGATGGACCAGGCCGGAAACCGTCCGCAGAGTGGTGCTCTTGCCGGCGCCGTTTCCTCCCAGGATGGTGATGATGGCGCCTTCCGGCACCTCAAGGGAGACGCCGCGCAGGGCCATGATGGGTCCGTAGGCGGTGTAGAGATCGCGAATTACAAGCACTATTGCTCCGTCCCCAGATAAGCTCGAATTACGGACGAGTCCTTTTGTACCTCCGCCGGCGTCGCCTCGGCTATCTTCTTGCCGAAGTCCAGGACGCAAACCCTGTCGGAAACATCCATCACCAGTGCCATGTGGTGCTCGACCAGCAGGATAGTGACACCAAGGTCGCTGCGAATGGAGCGGATGAGCCTGCCCAACGCCTGCATCTCCTCGTGGCTGAGTCCGCTGGCCGGCTCGTCCAGGAGAACGAAGCGCGGTCGCGATACGAGGGCGCGAGCTAGCTCGACCCTCTTCTGAACGGCGAAGGGAAGGCCGGCGACGGGAACGTCGCGCAGCCCTTCGAAGCCAAGCACCTTCAGCACGTCCTCGGCCCGCTTGAAGGCGAACTTCTCTTCCCGCATCACCTGAGGCAGACGAAACAGGCAGTCGATGAGGTTGCTCTTCATCAGGACGTGCTGGCCGACGAGCAGGTTCTCCAGCACTGTCATACTTGGGAAGAGAGCGAGGTTCTGAAAGGTGCGCGAAATGCCGGTGCGGATGACCTTGTAGGCCGGCATCTTAAGCAGTTCCTGCCCCTCGAAGCGGACCGAGCCCTTGTCGGCGTCGTACACTCGAGTGATGCAGTTGAAAAGGGTAGTCTTGCCGGCGCCGTTCGGGCCGATGAGCCCCATGATCTCCCCTTCTTCCACATGGAAGGAGACGCCATCGAGCGCTACCACTCCGCCGAAGTGAATTGACAGGTCGTTGATTTCCAGCTGAGCCATAGGACTAACCCAATTGTAGAACCGAACGCCCTAAGAGTATAGAGCCTCCCGCCCGTTACATAAAGCAGCGAGGCACAATGCCCCGCGTCCTATCGGCGCTTCGTGGCGCGCCTGGAGGGATTCGAACCCCCGACCCTCGGTTCCGAAGACCGATGCTCTTTCCGCTGAGCTACAGGCGCGAGCCCCATCCCTGACCGGCTCCGACAGTCTACCACAGCAAATCATCGTCAACAACTCATGGAACCAGGGGCACGAGCCGTTGCGAAAGTCCCCCTCGATTCGCTGCCCAGTCTAGGGAGTTGGCATTGCCGATGGCTGAGGGGTGGCCTGAGGCGTCGGGCTGTTGCCGATCTGAAGCTGGATCACCGCCTGAGCGTACGTCGGGTCCGACGCGAACGTCTGAGTTGTCACCGTACCCGTCCACGGTATGGAGGTCAGCTTGTTCTCGAACGACAGAGACGACACCCCGCCTTGCGCCGGGTTCTCCGTAACGCTGAAGCCGGCGTTCGCCAACTGCGTCCGGTAGTAGTCGATTATGTCCTTCGGCGTCGTAACCGCGAGGAGAGACACTTGCCACTGCTGACTGCTGCCGGAACGCGACCAAGCTGTGTCCGCGACGTTGGCGTTTGGATAGATGGGCAATTGCGAGGGCCAGCCGCGCGGCAAAGGCTTGCTCGGGCCCAGCTTGAACGCCTCGGTTGTCGCGTTATCGGTCGAAGCCGTTTGTACGGAGGTATAGATTATTGAGCCATTGCCGTCATCGCCGCTTGGCTGAATGAGGACGGTGCCGGCCATGTTGGGATCGTTGGTATTCGCGTACTGGATCGCCGCTATCTTCCCGGGGGCGGTAGACGCCAGTATCCGCCAGGGTTGCGTATCGAATGCCTGCTCATAGTAAGCGTAGACATCGCCGACGGCGTCGCCCGTCTCGCGCAAGACGGCGTCATCCTTCAAGCCGCCCTCGGCAGTGGTTACGACCGAGCCGAGGAGCTTCGTCCCCGGGTACTCCGGAACACCGGCCGGGAGGTCATCGGGAACTTTGCCGAGCATGACTTGGCTCTTAGTGCCCGGACTCTGGCTGGCTTCGAGAAACTTCTGAATGATCGACTCCGCCTTGCTGTCGGAGCTGCTGCCGCCGCCGCAGCCAGAGGCAACGAAAGCCGCGGCGAGGGAGATGGCCAGGAGCGCAGTCAGCAGCAAAGGGAGATGGCGGCGCCTTAGCGGATGATCACGCTTGATTATGATTGGCACTTCAGGCTCCTGACAGGCCGCGCGGCCCGAATAGACTGGGGTGGACGGAGGGATTCGAACCCTCGATCTCCAGGGCCACAACCTGGCGCCTTAACCGCTCGGCTACGCCCACCACAGAAGTCACTTCTCTCGATTGCTGGGCGTCCCTTCCAGAAGCTCCGCCCCCATGCACTGCCCAGTGAGAGCAAAACGGCAGACCTCTGCCGCTAATCCGGCAGTTTACCACGCCTCGAAGGGGGGATCAACCACGATACGGCGCGGTCGGCGGCCAAGGGTGCCGCGCTTGCCTCTTTCGGGCGGAAAAACGGCGGCGGCAGGCGTTCGGAAGAAAATCGAAATTGGCCTTCAGGTTCCGCACGTTTTACCGATTGTTAACTTGGCAGCTATAGGCGGACAACATCTGACAGAGATAATACGAGCGTACCTCCTACCCAATATTTGAAAGCCGTCTGTGGTTTGAGGGTACCAGAGGCGGTCTGGATTGGTGGAAGGCGGCCAGGCTCCCCCGGCCGTCTTCTGCTATTCTTGAGGCTCGATGGGAAGTCCCTGATCGGTCGGCCGTTCCGAACTCCTCTCAAGCGTCCAGTACGTCCGCGACGTCTGCCAACCCCAACTCTTCCAGCTTGGCGCGACCCGGCCGGCAGGTCTGAAGGTCCCAGCCGCAGGCCTCGAGGTAGTCGCGCTGAAGGGTGTCGACGTCGAGCCTTACACCGGTATGGGGGCCCTCGGCCAGCGCCGCCTCGCCGCTGACCCGCGCCGGTACGTAGCGTTTCGCCGGGTTGTTACCCTCGCGCACTTCGAAAGCCATGCGAAGGTTGGCAATTCGCTCGCCGGCCAGCTTCAGCTCGTCTACGTTCATGTCCCAGCCGGTCGAGACGTTTATCCACAGAGGAATCTCGTCGTTGGGAGCGCACATCGTGACGAAGGAGCAGAGACCACAGCTATTGACTACGTGCATGTACTCCGCCGCGGCCTTATGGAACACACCGCGGCCCGCCGCACTGGGTATGGCGCGGTGCCAAAATCGCCGCCGGAGTTGGCGTCGCCCCAACCGCCGGCCTTCGGCGACTTGGCCATGACCTGGTAGCGGTTGCCGAAGAAGGGCGTTCCCGTAAGGAGGCCCGGCATGAACGCGAGAACGTTCCTGGGCCCCAGCGGGTCGCAGCCTCTTGGGATGCGATCGAACAGCAGCCGCGCACCAGCTCCGTAGCTGCCGAGGTAACGACGGTAGAATTCGGCCCGAAACGTCTCGGTCAGCAGCTCCCCGCTATTCAGATCGACGCCAAGGATTTGGCCGTTGAAAGCACGTTCGTCGCCGTTCACTTACTGACCTCCCTTTATCGGACGGTCCGTGGGGTCCGCTGGCGGCTGCCGATTCCTGATCCATCGTATCATGGGAAGCGGCAACGGCGAGAAGTCGGAGAGGCAACTTGGCTGGCGACCGACCGGCGCACGCCTGTGGTATTATGATTGCGAACCCCTACGGGTTGAGCCTAACATCAAGACCGACTAGACTCGCAACTATCCATTATGCAAGAGGTACCTGAGTCCCGCTTGGCAGTTCTTGGAAGGATCCTCTCTGAAGCGCGGATCTCCCGGGGCCTGACTCTCGATGACGTTGAACGTGAGACTCGTATTGCTCGCCGCTACCTGGAAGCGTTGGAGCATGACGAGTTTGATGCGCTTCCCGCTCCCGTCTACTGTCGAGCTTTCCTGAGGACCTATGCCCAGTTCCTCGGTATCGATGCCAAGGAAGTCCTGCGTCTCCAGCCTGAGCAAGGGCGTCAGACAGCAGAGCTTGCCCCTCTGCCTCAAGTGACGAAGGCCCCACCGCCGGCACTTTCCCGCAACTGGGTGATAGCAGGCGGCGTAGTCCTCGTCTTTCTTCTCGCGGGCTTCCTGATCTACCGAATCGGATCGGGCGGCAACGGAACGGCGTCGCCGACCGCTCAGGGCGTCATCGCGCAGGCGACGCAGGTGCGCAACGAAGGCGCGGAGCCGCTGAGTCAGACGCCAACGGGCGAGCCGAACGTCGCGCCGGCCGCAACGACGGCCGCGACGGTGGAATCCGTCACTCTGGCTGATTTCCGCGGAGGAGCGGGGCTGCAGGCTCTGGCGACTATTCTTGGGCAGGGGCTCAAGTTCGTCGTTGTGTCGGTCCACGACGACAGCGTGCCCGCGGGCATCGTAATCAACCAGAGTCCGTCTCCTAGCAGCAGCGTGCACACCGGTGATTCGATAACGCTCCTCGTCAGCGACGGTCCGCGTTAGCCGGGCTTCTCCCTTCTCCTCCCCCATGTCTTATCACCTGCTCACCCTTGGCTGTCCGAAGAACGTCGCCGATTCAACGAAGCTGGAGCGAATGCTCCGCGAAGCCGGCGCGGCGCGCGAAACGGCGGCGAACGCAGACTTGCTAGTCGTTAACACCTGCGGCTTCATCGACCAAGCGAAGGAAGAGTCGATCAACGCGGTCTTAGAGCTGGCGACGAAGAAGCGGCGCGGCCAGGAGCTAGTCGTCATCGGTTGCTTGCCGGAGCTGTACAACAAGGAACTGCTGGCGGAAGTGCCCGAGATCGACCACGTCTTTGGCGTCGAGTCCTGGCAGAAGGTGGCGGAGCTGGCGGGCGGGTCAGGCAGAAAACCACGGCCTGAGAAACGAGAAGCTCGGCCTAGCGCCTACCTGAAGATCGCCGACGGCTGCAACGCCCGCTGCGCCTTCTGCGTGATCCCGAGGATTAAGGGGCGCCTGCACAGCGAGCCGATCGAGGCCGTGGTCGAGGAGGCGGAGCGGCTAGCGGAGGAAGGGGCGAGAGAGCTCGTGCTCGTTGCGCAGGACAGCACGTCGTACGGTCGGGACGTTGGGCTCGAGGACGGTCTCGCGCGCCTCCTCGAGCGTCTGGCTATGGACCTGCCACAAGTCCCGTGGCTGCGAGTCATGTACTCGTATCCCGGCCACCTCTCGGCGCGGCTTATTCGAACGATGGCCGAGTTGCCGCAGGTGTGTCACTACCTCGACATCCCGCTCCAGCACAGCAGTCCCGCTGTCCTCCAGCGGATGCGCCGGCCTCACGATCCCACGCAAACCGTCCGCACGCTGGAGCGACTCCGCGACGCAATGCCCGACATCGCTTTGCGCACGACTTTTCTCGTCGGTTTTCCCGGCGAGACGGAGCAGGACTTCGCCGGACTTCTGGCGTTCGTCCGAGAGATGAAGTTCGACCACGTCGGCGCTTTCATGTTCTCGCCACAGGCGGGGACGGCGGCGGCGCGAATGGCGCAGCAGGCAGCAGAGCGGGTGAAGCGGCGTCGCTACCGCGAGCTGATGCGCGTGGCGCAGGAGACGGCCCTCGACGCCAACAAGCGCTGGATCGGCAGGGAGATGACGGTCCTCGTCGAGTCGAAGGCCGGACGCGGCGATGCCGGCGAGAAGATGTTCGCCGGGCGCTCCTATCGCGACGCGCCGGAGGTCGACGGGCTTGTCCTCTGCGCGGGCGAGGCCCATCCCGGCGAGATGAGGCGCGTGCGGATCGTAGAGGCTCTGGCATACGATCTGATCGGAGAGCCTCTCGATTCTCCAAAGCCCGACTAGGCCTGCAGCATCTCCATCTGCCAATCGAGGACTTCGGCGTCAAGGCGGCTGCTGCGCACAAAGCCGACGACCTTCGTCAGCATCTCCTGCGCGTGGCTGTTGCTGTTGGAAACGCAGCTAATGCCCAGCGAGGCGATCTGCCAGCTATCCTGACTGTCGATCTCGGCGATGGAGACGTTGTAGCGGTTGCGAATGCGGGCCGTCAGCGACTTGACGACCTGTCGCTTTCCCTTGAGAGAGGCATTCTCCGGCAGACGCAACGTCAGGCGGCACACGCCGACCATCATCGTAGGCGCACCTCGTCCGGCTCCTCTTCCTCGGCGGGCAGCGGCGGCAGGTCCGACGGCTTTTCCAGCCCGAAGTGCTCCAGGAACCGGACCGTGGTGGCCAATAAAGCGGGCCGTCCCGGCGTGCGGGCGCGCCCCGTCTCTTCGATGAGGTCACGCGCAAGAAGCGTCGCCACCGCGCCATCGGAGTTGACGCCGCGAATCGCTTCGATGCCCGCGCGGGTTACCGGCTGGCGATAAGCGACGATGGCGAGCGTTTCCAAGCCGGCAGTCGAGAGGCGCTGATGGTGGTCCATGTTCAGGAAGTTCTCAACGTAGCGGGCGACTTCGGGCGCGGTGGCCATCTGCACCAGGCTACCGCTCCTCTGGATTCGAACGCCTCGCTGGCGGCAATCCTCGGCGAGGGATTCGATGGCAGCCACGACCTCTTCCTCCCTGAGATGGAGGCTACGGGCCAGATCTGCCACGTCAACAGGCTCCTGCGCGACGAAAAGCAGACTTTCGATAGCCGACTTCACCTTGTCGGCGAGCGGACGTCGGACCCTCGTCATGGCCTGTCGTCCGCTGAGCGCGTTTCGCCGGAATCAGGCGGCCTGGTTTCGGCTGACGGCGTCTCGCTTCCCGTCTCCGCGGAAGAAAGCGCCTCTTCCTGCCCGGGGACAATGCGCGCTTTCCGCGGGTGCGCCCTGGGACGCTCTTGGGAGACGGCGGAAGCGGCGGCAGGCGGTCTCCATGGCGTCGGCACCGTCCGGCGAGGCGAATAATAGAGCCTGAGGCGCGGCGGACTGGCGAGGGCCACGCTCATCTGCTCCGTGACACCTTCCTGCGTCGTTCGCGAGACCTCGCTGGCGACGAGCGAGAGGTCGCATTCGGGATCAACCATGACCTCTAGCCTGACCTCGACGGCGTCTTTCCTGCGGTTGACCCTGGCCCGCACCGCTTCGACCTCCGGCAGGCCGGCGACAAGTTGCTCGAGCCGTCGCGCAACGGCGGCGGTCGAGAGGACGGCGGTGCCCATACCGACGTCGCGGACGAGGACGGTCTTGTCTGTGCGGGGGACGATTTCGAGCAGGAGGAAGGAGAACGCAACCAGGATGACGAAAGAGCTGCCGAGCGTAATGATGACCTTCGGCAGCGTCGTGTCGTGATCGCTGAGGTACTGGACGAAAGAGCCAAGCTTGTGGATGCTCTCGCCGCTATAGGCCCACGCCAGCACGATGAGCATGATAGCGAACAGAATCAGCACGACGACCCCGAGGACAACGATGAGTCGGTTGATCAAGTTCATCTGGTCCTCCTAGCTTGTGTTGATTCGAAGCAGCTCGGCAAGCAGGCCGCCGTCGCAGCGCTCACTCAGCGTCACGGTCGCGACGCGATTCTCGAGCGGTGCGTCCGCGGGCGTCAGGACGCGGATGTAGTTGTCCGTCAGGCCTTCCCATAGCGACTGGCACCCGGCCGGACCGCGCAGTTTCTTCTCGAAGAGCACTTCGGCGGTGCGGTTCTGGAAGCGGGAGAGGAAGCTGGCTCGTAGCTCCTCGCCGACGGCCAGCATGGTTTGCACGCGTTCTCGCTTTGCCTGCGCGCTCACCTGGTCAGGCATCTTCGCCGCGAGTGTGCCGGGCCGCGACGAAAACGGGAAGACGTGAAGAGCCGCGAACTCGGCCTCGCGACAGAACCGGCGCGTGGCGTCAAAGTCGGTCCCGGTCTCGCCCGGAAAGCCGACGAGCACATCAGTCGTGACGGCCGCGTCGGGAAGCTTTCGCCTTATAGCCGCCAGCGCTTGCGCGAACTGTCGCGTCGCATAGCGACGGCGCATGCGGTCCAGCACGTCGTCGCTGCCGCTTTGTAGGGGGATGTGGAAGTGGCGGCAGAGGCGTGGGTCGTCCCAGAGGTCGAGCAGGGCAAAGGTAATGTCCTGCGGCTGCAGCGACGACAGGCGGATGCGCGGGACCGTGGTGCGCTCCAGCACGAGTCTGGCCAGCTTGACGAGGTCGACCTCTTCGCCGGTGTCGCGCCCGTAGGCGCCGAGCTGCGTCCCGGTGAGGACCACTTCTTTGACGCCATCGGCCTCCGCGGCTTGAACCGCTCGGATGACATCTTCGGCGGCCACGCTTCGCTCGCGGCCACGAGTCTGCGGAACGATGCAGAAGGCGCAGACGTCGTTGCAGCCCTCCTGAATCTTGATGAAGGATCGCGTCCGAAGGCGGCCGTTCCCGTCGAAGCAAGGGGCCGGCAGAGGTATGTTCTCGAGAAGAACGGCGGCCGCCCGTTCCTTCTCCCGGTTGGGTAGGACGGCGTCGGCCCCCAGCGCGGATGCGGCGGCGGGCGTGGCTACGTCCGCATAGCAGCCCGTAACGATGATCCGTGCCTGCGGCGAAAGACGTCGCGCGAGGCGGATGAGGTGCCGCGCTTTGCGCTCCGCGACGTGGGTGACGGCGCAGGTGTTTATCAGGAAGGCATCAGCCGGCCCCGCGCGGTCAATAACGCGGCAGCCCGCCTTCACGAGCTCGCCCGCCATTGCCTCCGCCTCGGCCTGGTTGAGCTTGCAGCCGATCGTCAGCACGGCGACTGTGAGCGGCGATGAAGGCGAACGTTCTTTGATTCGCTTTCGAGCGACGGTTTCCGCGATCACGCCTTCATGATAACCGATGGCAGGGGTGTGTCAACGCGAAGGGCAATCGCCCCGTCGTCGATTCCTCGTCAGGCTCGGGAATCGGGAATCGTCCCCTAGCAGCCGCAGCGCGTGAAACCGCAAATAGGGCAGCGGATGCAGCCTTCACCGTGGACAAGAGGGCCGCCGCAATCGGGACAACGGGAGTGACGGTGCTTCTTCTTCATCATCCAACTCCTTAGCAGAACATATGTACTCTCAGCCAGCATAGAGAATATATGTTCTGTTGTCAAGCCCTTCTTGTTGTGGAGCGGGAAGGGGAATATCATCAGCGGCGCGAGGAGTCGAGATGCGAATACTGGCATGCCCGCAAGAGTTCAAGGAGAGCCTCACCGCCGGCCAGGCCGCGGGGGCAATCGCCGTCGGCGTTCGAAGGGCCGGCCCCGAGATCGAAGTCGACCTGGCGCCGATGGCCGACGGGGGGCCAGGCACGATAGACGCTGTGCTCTCGTCGCTGGAAGGTCAGCGCCGGAAAGCCACGGTGCACGACCCCCTGGGGCGCTTGCGCGAGGCGCGCTGGGCGATGCTCGACGACAGCAAAACCGGGCTCATCGAGATGGCGGAGGCTTCCGGGCTGGCGCTCTTGCGGCCTGAGGAGCGAGACCCGCGCCGCACAAGCACCTACGGGACGGGCGAGCTCATTCGTGCTGCCCTGGGCGAAGGCTGCCGGCGACTGGTCGTCGCTATCGGCGGAAGCGCCACGAACGACGGCGGCGCGGGAATGGCGCAGGCGTTGGGCGCGCGACTGCTCGACACGCAAGGCAAGGATCTGGAGCCCGGAGGCGCCGCTCTAGCAGGGCTACAACGGATAGACGTTTCGGAGCTCGATGCGCGGTTGCGCTCCTGCGAGGTCGTCGTTGCCGCCGACGCCGTCAACCCGCTGCTCGGTCCCGCGGGTGCCAGTCTTGTCTATGGGCCGCAAAAAGGAGCGACACCAGAGGTCGTGGCGGCGCTGGAGGCCGCCCTCCAGCGCTTCGCCGAGATCGTGCGGCGCGACCTCGGCCTGGATATCGCTTCCGTCAGCGGAGCGGGCGCTGCCGGCGGATTGGGCGGCGGACTTGTCGCCCTTCTGAAGGCCCGCATCACTTCTGGCGCGGAGCTGGTGGCGGAGGCGATTGATCTCGCAGGTCAAATCGAACAGGCCGACGTCGTCTTCACCGGCGAAGGGCGACTGGACGCGCAGACGGCGTACGGGAAGTCGGTCGCGATTGTGGCGCGGCTGGCGAGGAAGCGCGGCCGTCCGGTCATGGCCTTCGCAGGCACCGTGGCCAGCGATTTCGATCTTGCGTCTATCGGTCTCGACGCCGCTATCCCTATCGCGAGGGGGCCGGCGGCGCGAGAGGAGATGTTCGCGCAGGCGGGCGAACTGCTTTCGAACGCGGCTGAGCAGGCGACGCGGCTACTGCTTGTAGGGCGGTCCTTCGCCGGCTGAGGTCGTTTCCTCCGGCGGAGCGACCTCTTCTTCGCCACCTTCTTCCAGCTCCTCGGGAACGCCGCGCGGGAAGTTGAGCAGCACCAGTATCAGCAACGCGATGGCCACGGCTATGGGCAGGACGAGTCCGCTCCAGGCGACGTCGCTTCTGGCGCCGTGGAAGACGCCGGTACAGATGGCGATTAGTTGCTCGGCGACGGCCAGCCACAGGATGAAACGGTAGCGGGTCGGATGCAGCGCGGCAATCAAGTAAAGGCTGCCCGTCACGAAGAGGGCGCCGCTGAAGGCTCTGCCGGCTAAGATGCCGTCCGGCTGGACGTCCTTCAGGTTAACGAGGAAGCTGCGGAGGGCCAGTTGGACGACGCCGCCGAAGAAGTCCCAGGCGGCCATAAGGAGGAGTATCAGGCGAAGCGACCCGGTAGGAACGAGTCTCTCCCGGTATTCTGTCAAGATCCTTCTTCCTCTCCCAAAGGGGGACTCACCAACTCAAGCGCATTCTAGCACAGCGATTTGCGGTTGTCGCCAGCCCGACTTCGCGACGCGATTGCGTAGCCGGTCACTCCAAACCGAGTTCAGCCAGCGCCTTCTCTGACAGCCCGAAGAAGTGCGCGATCTCATGCAGGACGGTGATTCGCACCTCGCGAACCAATTCGGCCTCGTCCGGAAAGTCTCTCTCCAGCGGCTCGCGGAAGAGCGTTATCTTGTCCGGCACTTCGAATCCGTAACCGCCTGCCCTCTCGCTCAGAGGCACGCCTTCGTACAGGCCGTACAGGCGGTCGCCCCGTCTTGCGTGCGCCCGCCGGTAATCACCTGGCCCGGGCCGTCGCTTCACGACGATGTCGACGTTGGCAAGCTTCTCTTCGAAGGGCGGCGGAATCTCCGCCAGCGCGGCCAATACGAGACGGTCAAAGCGACGTGATCTCATTCGAAGATGCGGGAAGAGAAGGTCTTAGGGTTGCTGTTTGCGAGGCTGATCGGGACTGAAGCATTCCCAGAGCGCCTGATAGCCCTTGCCAAGAATGGCGTTTCTGATCTCCTCCTGTTCCAGCACCAGCAACTCACGGAATATGTCTTCGCACAACTGGGCGGCGCCGGGACTGCCGGAATCGATGATCCGGCGCGCTATGGCGGGCCAAATGCCGGAACACGCCAGGCTATCGATGTGCTTGGGCCACCAGACGGAGCAGATCTTGTCTGGAATGCGGAAGCGAGGGCGAAGCTGTTTCAGGCTACGGAAGCGTTCCTCGGCAGTCTTGACGGGAGGGACGAGCTTGAGCAGCGGGCCGTCGATGGGAGTGAAGCGCGTGTCGATGAGGAGTCGCTGGCTGATGACCACGAACCGGAGCGTCAGCACTTCCGCCGTCTCGACGGTCTGCACGATCTCGGCAACATTCAGCTCGTAGTCGTTGTCCATTGACCTCGTCTCGCTGACGTACCCCGCCTAAGAGCCTTGTTGATTGTAGCACCGCCGGAATCCTCGCTCAAGGGCAAAGGCGGTGCAATTCGTCGGCCGGCGGCCGCTACGGGTACGTTAGGTGGCCGTCCAGAAGCGCCCGCGAAATGATGACGCGGTGGATCTGGCTGGTCCCTTCGACGATCATGAGCTGGCGGGCGTCGCGGTAGTGGCGCTCCAGCGGGTGATCGCGCATGTAGCCCTGCGCGCCTAGCACCTGCAGCGCATCGGAAGACACCTTGACCGCCGTCTCTGTCGCGAAGGCCTTGGCGACCGACAGCATGTGCGAGTCCTGGCGCCGGAACCGGCCGCGGTCGACCAGCCAGGCCGCCTGGTAGGTCAGGAGGCGCGCCCCCTCGACCTGGATCGCCATGTCGGCGAACATGAACTGAATCGCCTGAAGCTCAGCGATCGGCCCGCCGAATGCCTCGCGCTGGCGGGCGAAGTTCAGCGCATAAGCCAGGGCGCCTTCGGCAAGACCGAGGCCGCGGGCAGCGACGATGGGGCGGACGCTGTTCAGCGTCGCCAGGACAGCGGCGAAAGCTTCGTTCTCCTTTCCGCCGAGCAGATTGTCATCCGGCACAAAGCAGTCCTGGAACGCCAGGAGTGCCGTGGCCACGCCGCGCACACCCATTTTCTCGTCGAGGCGGGCGACGGAGTAGCCGGGCGTCGTCTTCGGGACGATGAAGCCGGAGATGCCGCGCGCTCGGGCAGCCGGATCGGTTTTGGCGAACATCGTCACGTAGTCAGCGACGGCGCCGCCCGAAATGAACGCCTTTTCGCCGTTCACCACGTAGCCGCCGTCTTTGCGGATCGCCCGTGCCTGAATAGCGGCCGCATCGGAGCCAGCGTTGGGCTCTGTCAGACCGAAGGCGGCACGAAGCTCTCCCTTCGCGACCGGCGGCAGGTACCGCTTCCTCTGCTCCTCCGTCCCACCGAGAACGATCGGCTGCGTCGGCAAAGCGGTGAGCAAAAGGACGAGGCCGGAGGCGCAGCAGTACTTCGCGACCTCCTCGACGGCGAGGGCGAGGGCGAGGAAGCCGGCACCGCTGCCGCTGTATTCGGAAGGGATCGTCAGGCCGAGCAGACCGGCGTCGCGGAAGACGTGGAACAGCTCGTCCGGGTAGGTTGCGGTCGCGTCTATCTCGGCCGCTCTCGGCGCCACTTGCTCGCGGGCGATGCGTCGCGCAACGCCGCGGATCATCTCATGCTCTTCGCTCAGTTCAAAGTCCAAGTCCCCTAACTCCTTCCGTCGATGCGCCTAAGGGAGGAAGCGGCCCGCCGCGCGGGCCCTCTGCGGGTTGACGGCATCGAATACCGAGCCTAGAATAAAATAACAACTGAATACGGTAAACGCTCTTATCCAGAGTGGTGGAGGGATCGGCCCTACGAAGCCCGGCAACCAGTTTGGGAGGACGGAAGTCCCTCAGCATGGTGCCAAGTCCGACCCTGCCGGCAGCAGGGAGAGATGAGAGTAGGTTGAACTTCTCACACCACGAGAAGTTTTTTGTTGCCTTTTTCCACGTGGGCATAAGCGAATACAGGATCGACGAGAATGGTAGCGGGCTGGCCTGATTTTCTGCGCGATGATCCAACCGATTGGCTTCTCGAAGAAGACAATCCATCCGTACGTTACCTGACTCTGCGCTCGCTACTGGATCTCGACGAGGCGCACAGCCAGGTCGTGCCCGCCAGACAGGCCATCATGAACGAGGGCCCCGTCCCGGCGATCCTGGCCGCGCAGCATCCGGATGGCTACTGGTTCAAACCGGGCCACGGCTATTCGCCGAAGTATCGAAGCACTGTCTGGCAGGTCATATTCCTCGCGGAACTGGCCGCCGACGGCTCGGATGAGCAGGTCGCCAAGGCGTGCGAGTACGTCCTTACGCACAGCAGGACGAAAAGCGGCGCGTTCACGGCAACGAAGGACCGTAGCGGCGCCGTCGACTGCCTCAATGGCAACATGATCCACGCCTTCTATCGTCTCGGTTGGGGAGCGGATGAACGCGTCGGGGAGGCGGTGCAGGAACTGGCCGGCGCTGTTGCCAGCAGGCACTTCGAGTGTGGGCCGAACGGCAGGCTGCCCTGCGCCTGGGGCGCGGTCAAAGCGTTGCTGGCGTTTTCCGCGATGCCGCTGGTGGAGCGCGTCGGGCCGGTGAAAGCAGCTATCGACGAGGGCGTTGCGTTCCTCTTGAGTCGCAACCTTGCCGTCGGCGACTATCCCTGCAGCAAGACTGTGAGCTCCAACTGGCAGAAGTTCGGATTCCCGCTCAGCTACACCAGCAACATCCTTGAGGCGCTCAACGCGCTGGCCCGGCTCGGCCACGGGTCCGAGCCGGGGCTGCGAGACGCCATAAGACACGTCCTCTGGAAGCAAGACGAGCACGGACGCTGGCGGATGGAGACCAGCCTGAACGGCAAGATGTGGGTGGACATCGAGGCGAAAGGAAAGCCGAGCAAGTGGGTGACGTTTCAGGCCCTTCAGATGCTGAAGCGGGTCTTCGGAGGGAACTAGCTTGAGCGAAGCGAAAGTCGCGGCGATCGGCGGCAGCGGCTTCTATGAAATGGCCGGCCTGGAGCACAGCCGGGAAGTCCACGTCCAAACGCCGTTCGGGGAGCCTAGCGATGCCATCCTGCTCGGCACGCTCGGCAAGGTGCGCATCGCCTTCCTGCCGCGGCACGGCAAAGACCATCGTCTCCTGCCCGGCGAGGTGCCGGCGCGCGCCAACGTCTACGCGCTGAAGACACTGGGAGTGGAGCGCATCATCTCCGTCAACGCCGTCGGGAGCCTGCGCGAGGAGATTGCGCCACGACACATGGTCGTGCCGGACCAACTGATCGACCGGACCGTGGCGCGCTCCAGCACCTTCTTCGGCGACGGCCTCGTCGCGCACATCTCCTTCGCCGATCCCTTTTGCCCCGAACTGAGGCGCTCTCTGGCCGAGGGCGTTCGCCGAAGTGGGGCCTCGGTGCACGAAGGCGGCACAGCGGTCGTGATCGAGGGCCCGTCCTTCTCCACGAGGGCCGAGTCACTGCTCCATCGCTCCTGGGGAGCCGATCTGGTCAGCATGACGATGCTCCCGGAAGCCAAGCTGGCGCGCGAGGCGGGCATCTGCTACGCCGCCCTGGCCTGCGTCACCGATTACGACGTTTGGCGCGAGACGTATGCCGACGTGACGGCGCAGATGATTCTCGATAATCTTCGGGCGACGGTTGAAAGCGCACGCCGCGCCGTCGCGTTCGCCATTGAGAAGCTTGCGTTTGCGCGAACCTGCGACTGCGCGTCGGCGCTCGACTATGCGTTGATCACGCAGCCGGAACTGGTGTCCCCGGCGACGCTGCGAAGGCTCGCGCCCATAATGGGCGACCGTTTTGGCGTAAAGAAGGACGGCGATGGCGGCTAGCAAGACGATCAAGAGCGAACGTCTGCGCGAAGCTTTTCTCATCCGGCAGTTGCGGGAACGGGAGGAGATACGAGCGCTGCTTCAACCGCACCGACGCTACGCCGCCTACGGCCTGGCGCAATTGGAGTCGCCGCTGTTCGAGCAATCGCAGTGGTGGCTGGCGGAGGACGGTGCCGAAGGAGCTCTCCTCATGCATTCGCGGGGTGGGCTCGGGCACGCACTCTTGGCCCTCGGGGACGAAATCGGCCTCTACGCCCTCCTCAGTCTCCATCCAGGCCCCGTCTACTCCTTCGCGACGGCAGAGCTGAGCCACGCGGGAGTGATGCGCCACTTCTTCTCGCTATCGCAAAAGCAGCCGCTGCAACGGATGGTCGTTGACAGGCGCGGCTTCGAAGCCCCGTCGTTGCGGGGCGAGAGGCCGGAGGCGGAGTTGCGGCGTCTCACGGGTCGCGATACGGCTGCGGTGAACCTCCTGAACCGCGGCGAGAGCGAAGGCATCAGCTATCGCAGCTCGCAGATCAAGGACGGAATCTATTTCGGCGTATTCCTCGACGGCGTGCTGGTGGCGATGGCCGGCACCCACGGCGTCGCCCAATCGGAAAGAATCGCCGTGCTGGGCAACGTCTTCACGCACCCCGTCCATCGGAACGGCCACTACGCCCTTCTGGCAACAGGCGCTGTCACCCGCGAATTGCTCGAGAGCTGCGACGAGGTGGTTCTGAGCGTGAACCCCCGCAACGAAGCGGCGGTGAGCGTATATAGACGACTTGGCTATCGCACCGACAGCGACCTCATCGAGACCGCTGTCACGCGCATGGAGACGCTTGGGTTGCCAAGCCTGGCGCGACGGCTGCTTGCCCGCTGGCGCGGCCGGGAAAGCGGCGCAGAGCTCGTCTACTCGCCCGCCAGACGCGGATAGTTCAAACGAAGGAGTCTAACAGGGAATGAATAGACCTCCAGACATACCTCATGACGTGAAGAACCTCGCGCTGGCCGAGGAAGGGGTCAGGCGCATCGAGTGGGCGGCGCGGGAGATGCCGGTGATAGGGCTCATCCGCAAGCGCTTCGCCAAGGACAGGCCGCTGCAGGGCCTGCGGCTGTCCGCCTGTCTTCATGTGACGACCGAGACGGCCAACCTTATGCTGGCGCTCAAGGAAGGCGGCGCCCAACTCGCTCTCTGCGCCAGCAATCCGCTCAGCACGCAGGACGACGTCGCGGCCGCGCTCGTCGCCGAATTCGGGATCCCGACCTTCGCGAAGAAAGGCGAAGATGACCAGACGTACTACCGCCACATCCACCAGGCGCTGGAGAACCGGCCGCAGATGTCGATGGACGACGGCGCCGACCTCGTCGCTACGATCCACCGCGAACGGCGCGACCTAATCCCGGACATCCTCGGCGGTACTGAGGAGACGACGACAGGCGTCATTCGCCTTCAAAGCATGGCCCGCGACGGCGCCCTGGCTTACCCGATAATCGCTGTCAACGAGGCGGACACCAAACATCTATTCGATAATCGCTACGGCACGGGCCAGAGCACTATCGACGGCGTGACCCGTGCCACGAACATCCTTTGGGCAGGGAAGAACGTCGTGATCTGCGGCTACGGTTGGTGCGGCCGCGGCGTGGCGATGCGGGCGCGTGGCCTCGGCGCTCAGGTCATCGTCACTGAGGTTAAGCCGGTGCGCGCGCTTGAGGCGATGATGGACGGCCTGCGCGTCATGACGCTGGCGGAAGCGGCGGCAATGGGCGACATCTTCATCACCGTGACCGGCGATATCAACGTCATAGACCGCCATCACATGGAGGCGATGAAAGACGGCGCCATCATTGCCAATTCCGGCCATTTCGACGTGGAGATCAACATCAAAGCGCTGGAGCAGATGGCGGAAGGAAGGCGGCAGGTGCGGCCCTTCGTCGAGGAGTTCCGCCTGGCGGACGGCCGCCGGCTGTTCCTGCTGGGCGAAGGGCGGCTCATAAACCTGGCGGCGGCCGAGGGCCATCCGGCCAGCGTCATGGACATGAGCTTCGCGAACCAGGCGCTCTGCGCCGAGTACCTGGCGCTGCAGGAGAAGAAGCTGGCCCCGGGCGTGCACTTCGTGCCGGAGGAGATCGACCGGGAGATCGCGAGGCTTAAGCTGGCGTCGATGCGGATAAGCATAGACGTGCTCACGCCCGAGCAAGAGGCATACCTGGCAAGCTGGGAATCAGGGACTTGAGTTATCATGACCCGCTCAAGATGAGGAGGGAGAGATGTCTACAACCTTCGTGAAGTCGCCGTCGCTCATGCTGACGTCGGAGTCGGTGACGGAGGGCCACCCCGACAAGCTGTGCGACCAGATATCGGACGCGGTCCTCGACGCCATCCTGGCCCAGGACCCCCATGCCCGCGTAGCCTGTGAGGCGGCGGCGACAACCGGCTTCGTGATAGTTATGGGCGAAATCACGACGAGCTGCTACGTCGATATTCCCTGCATCGTGAGGGAAACCGTAAAGCAGATGGGCTACACGCACGCCAAGTACGGGTTCGACTACGAGACTTGCGGCGTTTTGGTGTCGATCAAGGAGCAGTCGAAGGATATAGCCTGTGGCGTTGACCGGTCGCTGGAGTTGCGGGAAGGCATGAGCAGCGACGTCGATCTGGAGCGCGGCGCCGGCGACCAGGGGATGATGGTCGGCTTCGCCTGCGTCGAGACTCCGGAGCTCATGCCACTGCCGATATCGCTGGCACACCGGCTGTGCAAGCGGCTGGCCGAAGTGCGGAAGGACGGCACGCTTCACTACCTACGACCGGACGGGAAGTCGCAGGTGACGGTGGAATACGCATACGGTATCCCAAAGCGCATCGAGGCGGTGGTCATAGCGGCCCAGCATGACGCCGTGGTCAAGCAGGAGCGGCTGCACCGGGACGTCATGGAGCAGGTCATCCGCCACGTCCTGCCGGCCGAGCTCCTGGACGCCAACACCAAGTACTTCATCAACGCAACCGGCCGCTTCGAGATCGGTGGGCCGATGGGAGACGCGGGACTGACCGGTCGGAAGATCATAGTCGACACGTACGGCGGCATCGCGCGGCACGGCGGCGGCTGCTTCTCGGGCAAAGACCCGACGAAGGTGGACCGTTCCGGGGCGTATGCGGCGCGCTACGTCGCGAAAAACCTCGTCGCGGCCGGGCTGGCGGACCGGCTGGAACTGCACGTCTCCTACGCCATCGGCGTCTCGCATCCGACGTCGCTGTCGGTGGAGACGTTTGGGACGAACCGCATCTCTGACGAGCAGATCCTGGAGCTTGTGCGCAAGCACTTCGACTTGCGGCCGGAAGCCGTCATCCGCGGCCTAGGGCTAAGACGCCCCATCTACCTTCCGACAGCCTGCTACGGCCACTTCGGGCGAGAGGATGTAGACGCCCCCTGGGAGAAGACCGACACGGCGGAGCAGTTGCGTCGCGAGGCCGGCCTCACGGCGACGGAAGTGGAGGCGGAGCGCGCGGCCCAACGCGTCGACGCGCGTTCGCAGTCCTGAGCATATCTGCCGTCCCTCTCCCGCCAGAACCTGCCCCTCCAGGTTCGCCGCGACCCGATGCCGGGGAGCCTAGCGCTTTTCCCGACCGAGGGGTTACATTCATAGGGTACTAACCGGAAAAGTTCGCCTCTTCTGACGGAGAGAGCGGCGGAAAGGGGGACCGCGAGGTCGCCGCCCCCTGGAGATGGGCATGAGTGCAAATAGGGCGAAAACACTGGGAGAGTTGCGCGACTCCGGCTATCGCGTGAAGCCGGTGCGAGAAGAGATTCGCGACAACCTCATCCGCAAGATACGCAGCCGGCAGCCGCTGTTTCCCGGCGTAATCGGCTTCGAGGAGAGCGTCCTGCCGCAACTGGAGAACGCCATCCTGTCCGGACAGGACGTCATTCTCCTCGGCGAGAGAGGCCAGGCCAAATCCCGCCTCATCCGCCAGTTGGCGACGTTGCTTGACGAGGCCGTGCCCGCCGTCGCCGGCTGCGAGATCAACGATGATCCGTTCGCTCCCATTTGTCGCGCCTGCCGCGATCGGGCAAGCGAGGGAGGCGACGACCTGCCGATAGCCTGGCTGTCGCCCGAGGAACGCTACGGAGAGAAGCTGGCGACGCCGGATATCACCATCGCCGATCTCATCGGCGAGATCGATCCGATCAAGGTCGCTGAGGGCCGCTATCTTTCGGACGAACTGACCATTCACTACGGTCTCATACCACGTAGCAACCGCGGTATCTTCTCAATCAACGAGTTGCCGGACCTGGCCGAGCGCATCCAGGTGGGCCTTCTCAACATCATGGAGGAGCGCGATATTCAGATCCGCGGCTATCGCGTCCGCCTCCCGCTAGACGTCTTCATCGTCGCCAGCGCCAATCCGGAGGACTACACGAACCGCGGGCGCATCATTACGCCGCTCAAGGACCGCTTCGGCGCGCAGATACGCACCCACTATCCGCGGACTGTGGACGATGAGATAAGCGTCATGGAGCAGGAGGCGCGTCCTCTTCCCAAAGAAGCGAAGGACGTGTTCGTGCCTCAGTACATGAAAGAGATCGTGGCCGAGATCACCCGCCTGGCGCGTCGCAGCCCCGACGTTAACCAACGCTCCGGCGTGTCGGTGCGCGCGTCGATCACCGACTACGAGACTCTTCTCTCCAACGCCCTGCGGCGGGCAATTCGCCTCAATGAGGAAGAGGTCGTGCCACGCATAAGCGATCTGTACTACCTGACGCCGGCCCTCAGCGGCAAGATCGAGTTCGAGACGCTGGATGAGGGCCGCGAAGAGCAGATCCTCGAAAGGCTCATCGCCGCCGGCGTGCTTTCCGTCTTCAACCGCTACTTCAATCTGGATGATCTCGACGAAACCGTGGCGGGCTTCAAAGCCGGCCTCGTTGTGGAAGCGTCAGACCTGGCGCCGGCGGAGAGCTACGTCGCGCTGCTGCAGATGGTGCCCGGCCTGGAGCGTGGTGTCGCGCACCTGAAAGTCGGCGAAAGGCCGGCGGCCGTCGCCTCCGCCGTCGAATTCGTCCTCGAAGGGCTTCACCTCAACAAGCGCCTCAACAAAGACAGAGTGTCCCGCCGCGTGCACTACCGAGGCTAAGACATGCAGCGATACCGCTACTCCAAATGGAGCGGAAGCCAGGATTCTCCGTCCCTCGACGCCGATGACCTGCTTCGCGGCCTGACGGACGATCTGCTTAGCTTCGGCGATCTCCCACACGCCCTTCGCGGGCTGCTCCAACGCGGCCTCCAGAACCAGCAGGGGCAGCGCTTCGCCGGCCTCCGCGAGTTGCTGAGGCGGCTCCGCCAGCATCGGCGGCAGCTACTCGAACGCTACGACCTGACATCGGTGATGGAGGACATTCGCCAGCGCGTCGACGAGGTCTTGCGCATGGAAAAGAGCACGCTGCGACGCCGTCTGGACGAGGCGCAGATCGGCTTCGAGACGCAGACCGCGCCTGACGAAGCCGCCGCTGAAGCAGTCGAAGGGCACGAGGAGGAACCGGAGCAGCAGTTCGCGGCCATGCTCAAGAGCATCATCGAACGCAAGCAAGAATACCTGAAGCGCCTGCCGACTGACGTCGGCGGCCAGGTGAAGGGCCTTCAAGACTATGAGTTTATCGATCCGGAGGCGCAGAACAAGTTCCAGGAACTGCTGGAGATGCTCCGGAAAGCGATGCTCAACTCCTTCTTCAAGGAGTTGCACCGTCGCATCTCCGACATGTCGCCGGAGCAGATGGCGCGCCTGAAGGAGATGGTGAAAGACTTGAACCGGATGCTCTCGGAGAAGGTGGCCGGCGAAGAGCCCAACTTCGACGAGTTCATGAGCAAGCACGGCGATCTTTTCGGCCCGCAGCCGCCGCGGAACCTTGAAGAGCTGATCGCCCAGATGCAGCAGCAGATCGGCCAGATGACGGCCGTGCTCGACAGCCTGCCGCCGGATCTGCGTTCGCAGCTCCACGACCTGCTGAGCGAGAAGAACGCCGACCCGGAGCTGGCCGACGAGCTGAACGAGCTCGCCGCCGGCTTAGAGCTGCTCTACCCGATGAACCTCCTGCGCAGCCGCTACTCGTTCCGCGGCGACGAAGGGCTGGACATTACTGAAGCAATGCGCCTCATGGACCACATGCAAGACCTCGACGGTCTGGAGAATCAGTTGGAGCGCGTAGAGCAAGGGGGTGACATCACCGAAATAGACCCCGAGAGGGTCGAGCGGCTGCTCGGGGCGGACGCGAAGGAATCGTTCGAGCAGCTACGGCGCTTCCTGGAGGTGCTGGAACAGGAGGGATACATCCGTCGCAAGGGACGGGGCTGGGAGTTGACGCCCCGTGCGATCCGCAAGATCGGCGAGAAAGCGCTCGAGGAGGTCTACGCGCGCATTCGGGCGGGCCGCGCCGGCCGGCACTTGACGCGCGATGTCGGCCTCATCGGAGACCGCGCCGACGAAACGAAGCGGTACGAGTTCGGCGACCCGATGCATCTTCACCTTCAGCAGACGATCATGAACTCGCTGCAAAGGGAGCCGTCGTTCGGGCCGCCGGTCCGGTTGGAGGAAGACGACTTCGAAGTCTACCGGAGCGAGCTGCTGTCGCAAACGGCGACGGTGGTGCTGGTCGACCTCTCTTGGTCGATGGCGCTGCGCGGGAGCTTCCAGGCAGCAAAGAAGGTGGCGCTGGCGCTGAACAGCTTGATAAGCAGCAAGTTCGCCCGCGACTCGCTCTATATCGTCGGTTTCTCCGCTTATGCCCGCGAAGTCAAGCCGCAGGAGTTGCCGTACCTGAACTGGGACGAGTCAGTCTTGGGCACGAACATGCACCACGCGCTAATCATCGCGCAGAGATTGCTGGCGAAACACAAAGTCGGCACGCGCCAGATAATCATGATCTCCGACGGCGAGCCGACGGCCCACCTGGAGCGCGGACGCTCGCTTTTCGCCTATCCGCCGAGCGCCGCCACAATCCGCGAGACGCTACGTGAGGTGAAACGTTGCACCGATAGCGGCACAGTCATTAACACCTTCATGCTAGACCGCAACTACCAGTTGAATGACTTCGTCGACAAGATGGCGAAGATCAACAAGGGGCGCATCTTCTACACGACGCCGGAGCGTCTGGGCGAGTACGTGCTGGTGGACTACGTGTCGCGCAAGCGGAAGCGCGTGCGCTCCTGACGCTTCCACACCCGGCTGTCAGCGCTCCGATGATTCGTCTAGCCAGGGCAACGCCGCGCCGGGCACCAAACCGAAGCGCGCCCACATCTTCAACGTCTCTCGCAACTCTTGCAGACGTTCCGGGTCGGCCTTCAGATCCTTCAAGAGGCACTTCTCGATGTGCGTCTCCATGAGCATCAGCCCAACCTGGTCGAGTCCGGCCCGCACGGCCATCAACTGCGTCAGCATCTGCTCACAGGCGCGGTCCTCCTCCACCATGCGCTGAATGCCCCTGATCTGCCCTTCCAGGCGCCTAAGCCGGACGACCGCGTCTGAAGGTTGAAGTTTCGTGTTCATGTCGCGCCTCACAGGCATTATACTGAACTCGTAGGCACTTGCTCTCTTGACATACCCTAGGGGGGTATGTCACAATTATCGCGAAGAGAAGCCGAGATGTCAAGCCGCTTCGAGATCGAGGAGGAATGAGATGGCAAGCGTAAGAGACGTTACGGACGCGACGTTCAACAAAGAAGTGCTCAAGTCCAGCCTGCCGGTGCTGGTTGATTTCTGGGCGCCGTGGTGCGGCCCCTGTCGAATGGTCTCGCCGCTGGTTGAAGAGCTGGCAGGTGATTTCGCCGGAAAGGTGGACTTCGTAAAGTTGAACACGGACGAAAGCCCAGCGACGGCCACGAACTACGGCATCCGCAGCATCCCGACGCTGATCATCTTCAAGGCGGGTCAGCCGGTCAGCCAGGTGATAGGCTTCCGCCCCAAGGCCGAGCTCAAGAAGCATATCGAGAGCGCTATCAGCTAAGGGACTCTCTTGCTGCCCGCTGATCCACCGAGGCGCATGGACTGCGACATCGTGATCGTCGGCGCCGGGCCGGCAGGTCTCACCGCTGGTCTGTATGCCGCGCGCGCCCGTCGCTGCACGGTGCTGCTCGAAAAGAACGTTGTCGGTGGACAGATTGCGCTTACGGCGATGGTCGAGAACTATCCCGGCTTCCCGGACGGGATCAATGGATACGACCTGTCGCAGGCGATGCTTAAGCAGGGCGAAAAGTACGGTCTAATGCCGCTTTACGTCGCTGCGCACTCTGTCGAACGGGCGGATGATCACTTCCTCGTCAGGACGGGCGAAGGTGATCTTCTTACAAAGACGGTGATTGCAGCCGGAGGAGCCGGCTACCGGAGGTTAGGGGTTCCAGGCGAGGAACGGCTCACGGGACGCGGCGTATCCTACTGCGCCACCTGCGATGCAGCGCTCTTCCGCGAGCAGGAAGTGGCGGTGGTGGGCGGGGGTGACGCAGCTATGGACGAAGCCCTCTTTCTTAGTCGCTACGCCGCCAGGGTTCACGTTATCCACCGTCGCGATCAGCTTCGGGCAACGCCGGTGTTGCAGGAACGCGTCTTTGCCGAGCCGAAGATCGACTTCATGTGGAATACGGTGGTCACGGAAGTGCGCGGGGAGGAGATGGTGAGCGGCGTCGGGTTGCGCAGCTCGCTAAACGGCGAGGAATCGGCACTCGAGTTGAGTGGTCTTTTCGTCTTCGTGGGTCAGCAGCCAAACATCGACTATCTGGGAGGGCTGGCGGCGATGGACGAGACCGGCCATGTCATCGTGAATGAGTGGATGGAGACGACTGTGCCGGGTTTGTTCGCGGCCGGGGACGTGCGCAGCCGTGCGGCGCGTCAGATCGTCAGTTCCGCCGGCGACGGCGCAACCGCAGCGATCCGGGCGGACCGGTACATCGACGAGAGGTTCGGCGCCTGGACGCCGCCTCTCTAGCCGCCAGTCTCTTCCGGCCGAACATGGCGTCGCGCAGCAGTTAACTTGACGGGAACAAGTATCGCGATCTAGTATTCTTCGTCCCCGCCGGAACCCCGCTGTCCGGAAGCTTCAGATGCCCGCAAGTCGCTGCGGACCAGCGCATAAGAGGTTGTCATGAGGCGGCTGGCAATCGCGGTGGTAGGGCTTGCCCTGGTGGCGAGCTTGGTGACAGGCGTCGGTCGGCCACGCCTCGATGGGACTGCCGCCGAGCCGGCGCAAGCTCAGGGCGGCATCACGGCGGAGAGCCTGGGCGCTCGAATCGCCCAGATTGAAGGCGCCAGGCATGCGCTCGGCACCGAGGCCGAGAGAACGAAGCTGGGCGAGGTCGCCGAATACGTCCAGTCCCAGATGGGCGCTCTTGGTCTCAGCGTCCAGGAAGACTCCGTCACCTATTCCGGTCAGACGTTTCCGAACATCATTGGCACTCTCCCAGGCACGGCGTGCCCGGACGCATCAATCATAGTCGGCGCCCACTATGACGCCGGCGAAGGCGCGACCGGAGCGGATGACAACGCCAGCGGCGTGGCCGCGGTGCTCGAAATAGCACGCCTTCTCAGTGCCCGGTCGTTCCAGCCGTCCATACAGTTCGTCGGCTTCTCCTTCGAAGAGGACGGGCTCATAGGGAGTAAGCAGATGGCGACCCATGCCGGGACCACACACACGAGAATAGCCGGTGTTCTTGTGTTGGACATGATCGCGTACACGTGCGACGAGCCGGGATGCCAGACCTATCCGCCCGGTTCTTCCGGCCCGAGTGTCGGCGACTTCGTCTCGGTCACCGGCAATACTGCCTCGGCGCCGCTCCTACAAACCTTCACAACGGCGTCAGCTTCGGCCGTGCCTGCCCTCCCTGTATCGCCGCTGGAGGTGCCGGCAAACGGCGATCACGATACCAGAGGAAGCGACCATTCTCCCTTCTGGGACTGGGGATACGAGGCCCTCGCAATCGACGACACCGCGAACTTCCGCAATCCGAACTACCATACTCCCTCAGATACGTTGAGCACCCTTGATCTGAACTTTGCGGCTGACGTGGCCAACGCGACCCTCGCGGCCGTTGTCGCTGCCGCCACAGCCGATCGCGATAGTGACGGCCGCGTCGACGCCTGCGGTGCGCCGAACGGACCGGTTGGCGGCGTCGCAGAGCTGCCAGCCCTTGCCGGACCTTCGGCGCAGGAAGCTGACGGACCGTCAGCAATGTCCCGCTGGTCGTCCGGCAAGGCTACTGCCGTGGCCGGCGGACTTGCTATAGCCAGCGCCCTGTTGCTGGCAGCGGGCGCCTGGTACGCTGCGAGGCGCTCGCTCCGCTAGCGACCGCATTCGCAGACGCAGGTTGTCCCCGCGGCCAGCCCGGCGAAGGCCCCTGACAGATCCTCCGCCATCACGTACGTACCACGGCGTTGCCACCCGCTGGCTGCTCGCGTGCTCTTTGACGCGGCACGAGTGCGCCGCCTATACTTGAGCCGGGCCCCCGGCTTGTGCCCTGCGGGAGTGGATGGGTCCCGGTGGGTCTCGCGGTCTTCAAAATCGTTGCGGGGCGGCCTGCGCCGTCCCGGGTGGGTTCGACTCCCACCCACTCCCGCCAGATTCCAGCTAGAACCTAACAGTAACGTTTTGTTGAAGACTTCTCTGCCTCTCGCCCATCATCGCGACTATTTCTAGGTTCGTTGCGATGGAGCTCGCATCATTCAGATGAATCCAGTCTTCATCCCCCCTCTCCAAGAAAATCGAATCTGAGGACTGGTAATTCACAGGTTTCTCAACGTTCTTTTATTGCTGAGAGACATTACCAATTGGTCACAAAGTGGTCACAGGAAATCTTTCACAAATAGTCCGTTTACCAACGCTCGACGAATGAAAGCGACGGTCCGTCGCGTGGAGAATATGTGCAGCAAGTTGCCGTGGATTGGGTTAGTCACGAAGAGGCGTGAGACGCGCTCCGCGATTCTCGACCAGGTCCACCATCGCCCTTTCCAGCGGCACGTCGAGCGCGACGGCCACCGTGCTCGTGTAGCGCATAAGCGCTACTGAGGCTACGATCTCGACGATCTCCGCGTCAGTCCATCCCGCTGCTCGGAGCTCGTCGACCATCTCGTCGGTGACCGCTGCCGGCCGCCGCCCGACGACGCGCGCGAAGTTCACCGCGGCATTCTCTTTGTCCGTGAGCCGCGGCGAAGGTTTGCCGTCGATCACCTCCACGCACTCCTCCGTGCTCCAGTGCTTGCTGCGCAGGGCCATCATGTGAGCCGCCGTGCAGTACTGACACTCGACCTCGCAGGCGGTGACGGCGAAGAATACGCGCTTCAGTTCTTCGCGAATGTTGCCCTCTTCGACGGTGGCCTGGCTCAGGGTCCAGAGAGCACCGGTGGTCTCGGGGAGATAGCCCAGCCCCTTCTGAAGAGCGGGGACCATCCGATAGTAACTCTTCACTCTTTCGAACATTTCCTTGGTCTTGCCTGTCGCCGTATCTGGGTCCAACAATGCTACGCGAGCCATCGGTGCCTCCTGCTATTGGACTGAGATTCCTGCCGTCCGAGCCCCTCGACGGGCGATCTTGCTTTGCTGCCTATTCTACTCGTAAGCCATCGTATAGGCTCACCCGGTCGCCGTCACATGCCCGTCACGGTCCCCGGTACCGCCAGGAAGGCCACGCAGATGAGCGAAGTCGCCGCCGCCTCACGCATCGAAGCGCCGAAAGGCAGCACGAAGGCGAGAACGAGCAGGAAGCCGCGCCTGCAGACGATGGCGATGTCAACCTGGGCTGTGGTAGCGTTTACGGGGACAGGTCAGGAGCGTTGAGGTAGCTAGGAGATTCTCGATGAACGGCGCCGCTTTCGACGCGATCAACGATCTGGCCGGCCATGGCGTTATTGCGGACGACTTGGCGAAATGGGCGGCACAATACCTGCTGTACGCTATCGTCTTCGTCGTGGCCTGCATGTGGTTCGTCGGTCGCAGCGCGGCGGAACGCGGTGTGAATCGCAGGCTGGTTCTGGAGGGTGCCCTCTCGGCTCTAGTCGGCCTCGCAGCCGTCGCCCTCATCCAGCACTTCTATCACCATCCACGCCCCTTCGTGGAGAGAAACGATGTATACCTCCTTGTCCCACATGGTGCTGACCCGTCCTTTCCGTCGGAGCATGTGATCGTTGCGGCCGCTCTGGCTGGAAGCTTCATCTGGAATCGACGCTGGCTGGGCGGTCTGCTTATGCTCGCCGCGGGCGCTCTCGGCTTCGCAAGAGTGCTGGCAGGAATCCACTATCCCGCGGACATAATAGCCGCTCTTGCGCTCGGTGTAATCATTAGTTGGGTGGTCGTCCAAATGGGTGCTCCTTTGGATCGGGCGCAGCGTTGGGCGACGAGCTTCATGCCTCCACCTCTGCGATGATCCTCGGACTGTGATCCCATTCAGGGGGGGACGGGGCAGTGGCGTGGACTCCCTTCCTGACCTGCTGTCATATGCTCTTGAGAATCTCCGTCACCAGGAAGTACGCCGCGAACAGGATGAGGAACGCGCCGAAGGGTCGCCTGAGGTGGATTTGCCGCTGCCAGATGGATAGCCGGGCGCCCAGAAACGTTCCCGGGATCACTCCAATCGCCAGGTAGAACGATAGCCACCAGTTGATGTGCCCCAACAGAGCGTGCGTCGCGGTCCCTGGTACCGCCAAGAAGGCCACGCAGATGAGCGACGTCGCCGCCGCCTCGCGCATCGAAGCGCCGAAAAACAGCACGAAGGCTGGAACGAGCAAGAAGCCGCCGCCGTTCGCAAGTAGTCCCGACAGGAGGCCGACGACAACCGCCACCACCAGCAGGCCGGCGACGGGCGCGCTTCGCCATTGCGCTGACCTGCGCGCCGACTCCGCAGCAGTATACGGGTTCAGGCGCAGCATCTGGACGCCGACGCCCGCTACCGCTGCTGCTACCAGGATCATGAGCCAGTGGCCCGGTATCCAGCGCGTAAGCAGCGCGCCGACGACGACGGCAGGAAGTCCGCCCGCTACCGACCAGATCACGGCCCGCCTGTTGACCAGACCTTCCCTGGAATAGGCGGCCAGTCCTGTCGCAGCCGTCGGGAAAGTGGCCGGCAGGGGCGACGCGAGCGCGATCAGGCTGGGCGTGTCCAGTACGACGCGCAAAAGGGGCGTGGCAATACTGCTCCCTCCAACGCCAAAGAGACCGGAAAGGATGCCTATCGCGAAGCCCAGCGCGACCGTGACAGCGTCATGTTGCATCTGAAACGCGACCCTCCGATGTCGCGACCTATCTTGATTGCCTCAATGCCCAAGTATAGGCGATTAGGCGCGCGAAGAGATTCCGCGACCAGCCGTCAGGCCGTAGACAAGGGCAGAGGCGAGGATCCTCCTCGCCTCTGCGTGTCGGTGGAAAGCGCGCGCGGACACGGCTCCGTGTTTACAGTGACCTTCCCTGTGTCGTCTCTAGAAGCAGACCCAAAATGATGGCGCTCTATGCGCTCCCTTTCCCCAGCATCAGCGTGCATGCGTCGCTGGCGCAGTCGAATCGCGTGGCTCCGGCCGTCGGGCTACCTCGTTGTGATGGACTGCGGGATGACGGCCCTACTCGTTTGACTCGCTAGGCTGCTCGAGCACGTACTTCGTGCCCACGCTGCCCTGGACAAACGCGTCAGGGAAGGCTGCAGCGATAGCATGAGTTGCCCGCCACCCTGTGCAGTGGGTGGGGACTATGACCTCTGGCGCCAGCCCTGTGAGCGCCTCAACGGTTGGCCAGACGACCGCCTCTGGGGACGAGGTGGCGAGGTGGAATCCGCCGATGACTGCGTACACTCGCTCGACGCCTGTAAGCTTGCGGGCGTGAAGGACCGTGTTGATCACGCCAGCATGGCCGCAACCGGTTATCACCACCAGCCCGCGGCCGTGCACGTTGGCGACCAGCGCCTGATCGTCGAGGATCAGCGGGTCGGGCACCCATTCCCCGTCGCGCAGGGCCTGATGGACGGGGAAGCCCTGCTCGAACGGGGTGGTCCGCTCGATCTGGCCGGTCACCAGCAGCGCGCCGTCGAAAAGCAGCGACGGCTCTCGCTGCTCTACCAGTTCGAAGCCCGCAGCGCGTACCTTTTCCCGGCTGGTGGCAGGCAGTTCGCGAGGCTCCCGTCCGAGCGGTGCAATGCGCCGCTTCAGCCAGCAATCGGGATGGACCAGGAGCGGCGGCAGGGGCGATAGCTCTCGCATTAGGCCGTTGAGACCGATGGCGTGATCGAAGTGGCCGTGGCTCAGAACGATCGCCTCGATCTCCTGCGGGTTGACCCCCAGCGCCCGGAGGTTGTGCACGACGCCATTCACCGTCGCACCCGTATCGAGCAGCAGCGAGCGTCGCTGCCCATCGACGAGCACGCTCACGAGAAATGACAGGCCGTGCTCCGCAGAGGGAGAATCCGCCGCATATCCCTCCTCAAGCAGCGGCGCTTCCAGCCGGGGAAGTGGTTGACCGTCGCGTCCGGCCGTCGCCATTCGCTTGGCGACAGCCGTGCTAGGGAGGAGAACATCCACCACGTTGTCGATGACAGTCAGGATTTCTACGCTGTCAACCTCTGGTAGCGGAATCTGCTTGGCCATCTGGCGAGACCTCCCCTTTGCTGACATCGTCATCTGACCTCCCTCGTGTCTCGAGGATGAGATTGACCGCCGAGGCGACGAGGACGGCCGTAATGATGAGCGCCGATATCGTGCACCACATGCACACCGACTCGATCCGGTAGAGCTCTACCCAGGCCAGATAGCCGGAGTAGGTGGTTCCAGCGAGCCCCATGCCGAACAAAGCCAAGGACGGCAGCTCCCCGAACCTGGACGAGAAGGAGAGCCCAGCGATGGCGGCAGCAAGTATCGCCAGGTAAAGGAGAGCGCCCCAAACGGCGACGGGAACGCCGAGCACAACCGAGTACTCGCTGGCCTGAACGGCGTCGCAGCCGTGCCCCAATTCGCAGAAAAGCGACTCGCCGCCAATCCTTCCATATGCTAGATAGGACGAAACTGCCATGCCCCCGACGGCCAGCAGCGCGATCGCCGCGAGCAGGATTGGCCTCAGCAGATAGCGTGGTTCTGCTGCCCTGGCGGTCGGATCGGTTCCGTTCTTCATTCACCCCCCTTTGCTTTCCCAAGCGCCTCTTCTATGAGCGGTTGGAAGCGGTCGAAGGGAAGGTAGCCTGGCACCATCGTGCCATTGATCACGAGCGTGGGCGTTCCGTTGACCCCTAGGGCAATCGCCTCTTCCCGCTCGCGCGCTATCTCGTCATAGTGGCGGTGCGAATCGAGGCAAGTGGCGAACTCTTGTTGGTCGAGTCCCAATTCGGCGGCGAACTGCTTCAGTTTTTCCGGGCGGAAGGCACCTTCGTTCTCACCGTTCTGCTCCGCGTACAGCTTGTAGTGGTACTGCCAGTATCGCCCCTGGTCGTTTGCGCACTCCGCCGCCTCGGCCGCCAACGTAGACTCGTTCTGCTCTTTTGGCTGGTTGCCACCTATGACGGCGAAGTTATGGAACTCGATTTGCACCAATCCCTTGGCGACGTACTGATCCTCGACATCTTTCTCCGTCGTGTCCACAAAGCGCTTGCACCAGGGGCACTGGTAGCGGAGTCCGGTCCGCACTTGCGGCCATCGACCGGCACCTGCCCGCTGGCGCAGAGGTGATCTGACGCGGAGACCGGCGTCTCTCCACCAGCAATGAGGGGCCCACCCCCTCTGTCGTGGAAGAGCTCGCTGGCCAGTATCGCCACCGCCGCTGCCGCCACAGCCAGCGCGACGGTGTAGAGGAGAAGGCGTCTCCTGTCAGGTCGCTCTTTGATTCTCGTCTCCACCTCTCCCTCGGGCGCTATTCTTGGTGTCTCAGTCTAGTACACCGCGGCCTTCGCCGCAGGGTCTCGCGCGCGTCGATGGGCTTAACCTCCGGGCGCGTGGCTTCATACGCAGTATGCACATCGAGACCTGCGAAGCTCTCTCTTATGGCTACGATCTCCTTCGCTGACAGGGGCGCCACGGCGCATGGCCGCAAGGGAGTGTTGATCTGCACCTCGTCGGGCGAGAGACCGGCAGCGAGCGCGGCCATCTCCTCGGCGACCCTCTTGTTCGCGGTGAGGAACATCATCTGCAGGGCCAGCCTTCCGCTCCACTGGGAGCGAAAGCGCCTGATACCATCGACTATCTCTTCCAGTGATAGATGAACTACCGGCCTGTTGATGAAACGGAAGAGCCTTTCGTCGGGTGCGTCCAGCTTGGCAACGACCACATCCGCCCTCGCGAGGTTCTCGCGAACGTCCTCTCTGGTCATGAGGGCAGAATTGGTGAGCACCGCCACCGGCAGGCCAAGCATGGCGCTGGCGAGTTCTATGGCCTCACCCAGGTTACTCGCGAGCGTGGGCTCGCCCGTACCGGAAAAGGTGACATAGTCGGCGGCCACCCCCTCCACTGTCGCCAGCTCACGGGCGAGGTCGTCAAGCTTTACGAACGCCGCCCGCTCCACCGTGGGGTTTGTGGTGGCGCCCAACTGACAGTAGACGCAGCCGAAGCAGCACGTCTTGCCCCGCCCGGGCAGCAGGTCGATGCCTAGCGACCTGCCGAGCCGCCAGGAGGGAACAGGCCCGTAGACTATGGACATGCGTCAACCCCTACGCGTCATTTTGCCCTAGCCCCTCTTATCTGCTTCTCAGTCGGCATAGACAACTCCAGCCAAGGTCACTCGGGCTTTCTAGTGCAGGCGCTCGACCAGATTCGGCAGGTCTCCACCGGCGTGCCGCAGCGCGGCGTCCCTAGCATCCTCGACGTCGGTTATCACAACCTCGATGCCGAGCTGCTGGAGGCTTTCCCTCGCGCCCCAACCCATGCCACCGGCTATGAGCGCCTGACAGTCGCTGATGGCAGTCGCCATCTGTTCGTGCCGCGACTGGGCTCCGGCGCCGAAGCCATGCCTGCCCTGTGCGTCCAGTTCTTCGTGCGGCTCGCCCGCGAAGGCGCGGTGCCCGAGCTTGGGGCGTTTCTCCTCGGCCACGACCTGTCCGTCCTTAATTGTCAGCACAATGTACATTTCCGCACGCCCGAAGTGCTGGCTGATGGTCACGCCATCGTCGGATATCACTGCGATCTTCACTGCTCACTCCTCCAGCTTTCTATAGTCTCGTCTATTCCCGGTGGCACGACCCGCCGGTTGAGCAGGGCGGAGTCTCGCAGCGCTCCTCGCGCCCGCAGCAGGTCGTGCCCCCGGCGCGCGCCGTGTCGCTCACTACGTTGAAAGATGACAGAAGCTTCTCCATGTCTTCTGCACCGCAACTCGGACAGCGGGCTGATGCGGCGTCGGGTCTTTGGACGAACATCTCGTGAACTTCGCCGCACCTGCGGCAACGGTAGTCGTAGATTGGCATCTTATCCTCCAAGCATGCAGTCAAGGCACCGAACAGGTCGCGATCGCCCCCCACAGCGTCTTGATCTCGCGAGAGGCAGCACCGTCGGACGTCTCCACGACGGGCCTTCCCTGAACAATCGCGCTATTGACGTCGGGGTCAAACGGTATTCTGCCAACGACCTCAACTCCGGCATCGCCGCAGTGGTCCTCTATACGGCGAGTGTTCTCCTCGCTGAGGTCGCACTTGTTGATGCAGACGAGCGGGCCGACGCCGAAGTGGCGGCAGAGACCAAGCACCCGCTCAAGGTCGTGGATACCGCTGAGGCTGGGCTCGGTCACGATCAGGGCCATGCCGGCCCCCGATAGCGATGAGATGACGGGACAGCCGATGCCCGGCGGGCCGTCGCTCAGGATGTAGCGCGCGCTCGTCTCCTGGGCCATCTCGCGCGCCCTTTTCCTGACCGCCATCACCAGCTTGCCGGAGTTCTCCTGGGCGGCCCGCAGGCGGGCGTGGACGAGCGGCCCGAATCTGGTCCGCGAGACGTACCATTGGCCCGCCAGCGTGTCCCGCATCGAAATGGCGTTGAGCGGGCAGACCTGGAGGCACAAGCCGCAACCTTCGCAGGCCAGGGGGTCGACGCGGAAGTCGTGTATCGCGTCGAAGCGACAGGCGTCAACACAGAGGCCGCACTCGTTGCATGCCTCTGAGTCGATGTGGGCCACCTGCAGCCCGTAGAACTCGTGCGCCTCCTCGGCCTGCGGTGCAAGCAAGAGGTGGAGGTTGGGCGCGTCAACATCGCAGTCGCAGAGGACGCTGTTCTCGGCGAGCGCAGCGAAGGAGGCGAGCACCGTTGTCTTGCCCGTGCCGCCCTTGCCGCTGAGCACCACTATCTCTTTCAATTGACACTCCCCACGGCCGCGAGCCCTCTGACGCTGTCGAAGAGCTCGCGGAACCCCTGCTGCCAGGACGGCATCGCAGCGGCCAGGGTCTCGCCGCGGCAGTAGGCCTCGGCGATCCGCCTGTCGAAGGGGATGCGCATCAGCACCGGTATCCCCTCCTGGGCGCAGTAGCGTTCCACGCCGTCGTTTCCCTCTCCATCGCGGTTGATGACCACGCCGCAGGGCACGTTGATCTCCCTCGCCACCTCAACGGCGATCGTCAGATCGCTGAGCCCGAAGGGGGTCGGCTCCGTGACGAGGAGGCAGAAGTCGCTCCCCCGGATCGTCTCGACCACCGGGCACGACGTGCCGGGCGGCGCATCGAGGATGACGGTGGCCGCCGGGTCGGCGAGGCCTTTGACCGCGCGGATGACCGGCCCCGCCATCGCTTCGCCGACGTTGAGCCGCCCACCGACGAAACGGATTCCGCCGACATGCCCGCTCTCGACGGCGCCTACCTCTCGCCCCTCTTCGCTGATCGCGCCCGCCGGGCAGACGTAGGAGCAGGCGCCGCAGCCGTGACACAGCTCACGGAAGACGAGGACGCTGCGGCCCGCCACGGCGATGGCGTTGTAGGCGCACGCTTCCGAGCAAAGCCCGCAGTAGGTGCACCTCTCCTTGTCGACCACGGGCACCGGAACGGTCACCGGCTGAGAGGAATCGATCTCCGGACGCAGGAGGATGTGCGCGTTGGGCTCCTCGACGTCGCAGTCCAACAACTGCACCGGCATCTGTCCCTCCAGGGACAGAGCCAGGCTGGTGGCAACGAGCGTCTTCCCTGTGCCTCCCTTGCCGCTGGCGACGGAAAGAATCATCTGCCTTTTCCCGTTCGGATTACTTGAATAAACTGGCCTTCGGCCTATCGCCGGCGGCCTCCACCGCGGCCGCCTCCCATGCCGCCGCTAGGACCGCCGCCCATCCGACCGCTGCGGCCTCCGCCCATGCCACCTCTCATGCCCGCGCCGGGACCGGTCGAGGCTCGGGCGACAGGGGAGAACTCTCCTCTCTTGAATGCCTCGACCACATCACGCAACTTACCGGACGTGCCCGCATACACGGGAATGCCGGCGGTCGATAGCACCTGGTAGGCGTTAGGGCCGCAGTCGCCGGTGACGACCGCCTCCACGCCCTTCTCGACGATGAGCTGGGCGGCCTGGATGCCGGCGCCGCCGGGAGCGGTCATCGCCGGGTTCTCGATTGCCTCGAACTCCATGCTCTCGCTGTCGACAACCAGCAGGTATTGGCACCTTCCGAAGCGGGCGTCGAGGTCGGCGTCAAGGTGCGGCGCCGTCGCTGAGACTGCTATCTTCATCCTGCCTCCTAATCTGGTGCAGGCGAGGCGGGGAAGGGAGTCTACCCTGCCTGCCCGCTCACGTAGGGGTTACTCCTCTTCAGCGGTGCTCTCCATCTCTTCGATGCGCTTCTTAGTTTCCCGAAGCGCCTCCTCGAAGTAGCTGGCTTGGTTCTTCAGGGCCGTCACCTCGTCCTCCGGGCTGTAGCTCGGGGGATAGGCCGGGCCGAAGGCTGGAGCGTACGAGCCGTAGGGCGTTCCCCACAGCTGCGGTCCTCTGCCAAAGCCGCGACCGCGTCCTCTGCCGAAGCCTCGTCCCCAACCTTGGCCCCGTCCGCCGCGGCCAAGGCCACGTCCGGGCAGGGGGTAGCCGGCGCAGTGACCCGCGCCTCGGCCGGTCATCGGCCCGAGGCCTTGGGGTCCTGTTCTGTCTCCGAATGGCATGTGATTTCACCTCCTCTCGTTAGTCGTGTTCTCTGAACATCATGTCCTGTGCCCAATCATGCCGACGGGTCCGTTCCATCAGCATCGTAATGTCTTTAGCAACGCTCGCCGCGCATCGTCGTGCCACACTTCGGGCAGGCGATGGCGGTGCAGGGTGTTCCCCGCCGATGCGGCTGCGTGTGCCCGCAGCTCGGGCAGCGGCAGACCATCGACCCGCCCAGGCCGCGACCCGTCCCCGAACCGCCTGCCGGGCGTCCCTCTTGACCTTTGCCTCTTCCGAACATGACATGCCTCCTTTTCCGTTACCGACCGCGTCCACCCCGCCACCGTCGCCGGATCCCGCGGGAGTCCATCAGCGGAGCCGCGGGAAGCGTTTTGCCCCGGGGGTTGCGCCGGGTAGATTCGAGGCCACCTCGGTCCCACGTGGACGGACGTCTTCTGTCGAGCCACCAGCCTGCGAGACCGCCGACAAACCGGGCCGCCAGCGGGAGAACGCCCACCCACAGTGGGGATGGCGTTGTCGCTGGAAACGTGAGTGCGGGGGTTCTCGCTGGCTTCGCAGGCCGGGCGACGGCTGTCGTATCGGCACGCATGATCGGCGCCGCGTTGGCAGCAACCGCGACCACCGGCGCCGGCTCAACCTCGTAGATGGCGCCGACCGGGCAGAGGCGCAGACAGGCGCCGCATTCAGCGCACAGGTCGCGGTCGATTACTAGCTTGCCCTCTGCCAGCGAAAGCGCTTGCCAGGGACAGGCTTCGACGCAGTCGCCGCACAGTGTGCATTTCTTCTCGTTCAACAAAGATCATCCTCTTCCTCCTCTCCAACGGCGCCCCCGCTGGCCCTGCCCTCCGCCCCATCCACGACCGCCCGCGCCGCCGGGGAACACGGGAAGGACCTCCGGGGTGCGGCAGTCGGGACAGACGATGGGCTGGCGCGATGCCAGGGCGTCGAACGGGACCTGCCACTCGTGGCCGAGAGGGGCACAGCGGAAGCGCTGGCTCGGCAGGGCAAAATTGCCCCCTTCAATGCGGAGGGCTTTGCCTTCGGCAAGCACGGTAGCTATCTTGTGATGCGCCGAGCGTAGTATCCGGTGAAACGTGGGACGGGAGACGCCCATCTTCTCGGCGGCCTCCTGCTGCTCCAGGCCCAGCAGGTCTTTCAGCCGGATGGCTTCCGCCTCCTCCACGGCCAGGGTTACTTCCTCCAGCAGGCGCAACGGGATGCCGGCCGGCTTGAAATAGGTCGCCAGCGGCATCTCTGATACTCTGCGGCACTTGACTGGTCTCGACATGGTTGCTTCACCTAATGAAACTATGTTCATAATAATCCACCCTATGTCGGCTGTCAAGGGGGTGGGAATGATGACCTGCCTCGGGCCATGGAGTTACCATGAGTGCGAGCACCTTTAGTCGTTGGGAGAAGCGAAATGCGGGGTAAGGCTCGGCCGGCGGAGATCATACTTGAGCCCGACCTATCTCGCTGCATTGAGACCGTCGCGCGGGAGGAGTTCAGGCGCGGCGTGCAAGCGCTCGCCGCCGGGAAGGGAAATGAGGCGCTCGCCGAGAGGAGCGAAGTCCTCCGGCTTTTCCTGGAGGGCGCTGACTTCAAGGAACTACGAGGGCGCTCCGAGCCTCACCTGTTGGAAGGGAAGAGGGTCAGATTCTCCGTATTCGTCGAACGCGGCGCTGTACGCTGGCGGATGGACGTGCTCTAGCGCAGGCCATCGGCGGATGACAGGGGTAGCTCCCCCAGAGGTATCCGCACCCCATCCGGTAGCCTGCCCTCGAAGATTTCGTCTTAAGGCGACTGCGATACGCGAAGATGCTGCCTCAGGTGGCGAACGATTTCCGCCGCCAGCGAGTCGGGAGAGCCCTCGATCAAGCCTC
The DNA here is from genome assembly GCA_963703345.1 of uncultured Chloroflexia bacterium. GTDB lineage: Bacteria > Chloroflexota > Dehalococcoidia > DSTF01 > JALHUB01 > JALHUB01. The sequence continues at coordinate 173,150 of OY969814.1, forward strand.
CCTGACGCTCGCGCACCCCACCACTGATGGCCATCATCCAACGCTCTTCTGGAGGCAGGTCGCTGCCCGGGTCAACCAGGCCGCGTGGATCAGGAGGAGGCCTTCGCAACGCAGTCGTTCGCAGCGCAGAGCCCGCTTCTCCGACATCCGCCGACTCCAGTCTCAGCTCCGCGATTCCCCAACAGGGGATGGGAGCTGAGCGTGCTTGGAGTCTAGAGCGCAAAGTCGGATAGCGCGGGACATTTGCTGCCGCACCCACCGTAATGAGCGCTGGCAAGGGCGTTCTCTCCAGCACGCGATAGCCACCGCCGGTCCGCCGCTCTGTCAGCAGGCAATCTCCATCAGGCGCGACTTCCACCGTCGAGACCTTGTCTACCATCGCCAATCCCAGCAGCTCGGCCAGCTGCGCGCCTACCAGGCCACTGCCGCCATCGAGCGAAAGCTCCCCGCAGACGACAACGTCGGCCCCCACCTTGTCGACAGCGGCCGCCAGTATCCGCGCCGTCCCCAGACAGTCCGACCCCGCGAAGGCATCGTCCCACAACCGCACCACTTCGTCCACGCCCTGGGCGATAGCTTCCCGCAGCGCGCCCTCTTGAAACGACGGGCCCATGCTGGCGGCGACGACGCGGCTGCCGGGTCGAGAATCTCGCAAGCTGAGGGCGGCCTCGAGGCCGTTGGCATCCGCTGGGTTCAGGACACGCGGGAGGGTCGCCTCGTCGATCTTGAGGGCGCCCCTCTCTGCCTCAAGAGGCTCTTGCGTATCGACAACGCTTGTGACGCAAGCAAGGACCGTCAGGGCCATGCGTCACCTTCCTGTACGCTTTCCAATGCTCGCCGCACCTGCCCTTCCCTATTGCCCGCGCCTTCGAGCTTCTCCAACACTCGCGGGATGACCTCGTGGATATCACCGAGAATAGCGACGTCGGCAATCTTGAAGATGGGGGCGCTCTTGTCGCTATTGATCGCGATCACCGACTTCGCGTCCTTCATGCCGACGACGTGGTGCGTTGCTCCAGAGATACCGCAGGCGACATAGAGGCGCGGCGCAACCGTCTTCCCCGAAAGGCCTACCTGCCTATGCGCCGGGACCCAGCCGGCGTCCACGGCCGCTCGGCTCGCTGCCAGGGCGCCTCCCAACTTTTGCGCCAGCCTTTCCAGCATGGCGAACCCGTCCGGCCCGCCGACACCTCTACCGCCGGCGACGATGACATCTGCGCTCATAAGGTCCATCTCGCGCGGCGGGTCGCGGACCTCCGCTTCGACAGTCGACCTGCGTGCGACGATCATCGAGACGGGCAATCGGACCATTTCCGCCTCGCAAGGCGTTGCGGTGTGCTTTCCGTAGCCGGGCTGGAAGGTAGCGATCTGAGGGACCGACCGACAGACCACTCTGGCCGATAGTCTTCCCGCATAGACCGGCCTGTTCACCAGCAGATAGCCATCGCCGTCGACATCCAGCTTTGTGCACTCGGACGCCAGACCCGAACCCAGTCTTGCAGCGAGCCTTGCAGCCAGCACCCGCATCGTCCGATCGGACGGGAATAGGATGATGCGCGGCTCACGCTGCCGGACAGCAGCCTCCAAGATGGGCAGACAGACATCGGGGTGCTGGTGTGAGAGGTTGGGATGATCGCATAGGTAGGCCAGCTGTGCGCCGTGCCGGCCAAGGGCGGGCACCGAACGCTCGGCCTTGTCGTGAAGAACGACCGCCGCGAGTGTGGCGCCCAAACGGTCGCCGAGCCCCCGTCCCTCCGCCAGGAGCTCCAACGACGCGTCCTCCACCTCTCCGTCCCTGAGGCCGATGACTACCCAGACCTCAAGCTTCTTGTCTACGTTCATGGCGCGATTATACGCCCACCAACCCGCTCAAGTGTGTCTGATTGGGACATCCCGAATGGGAACGCAATTGACCTGCGTCGGCACTACCCATAGAATGCGAGTCGCCGGTTCCGCTGATTGCCCTATCCTGAGGAGGCACAGAATGACGACCCCAACTCCCGAGCTGAAGCATCTGTTCACGCCCCTGAAGATAGGCGCATTCACCGTGAAAAACCGCATCGTGAGCACGGGCCACCTGAGCAACTTCGCCGTTCAGGGACTTCCCTCCGAGCGCCACTTCAACTACTGGGTCAACAAAGCGCGAGGCGGCGTCGGCCTGATCGTGACGGAGGACCAGGCGGTGCACCGGAGCGGCGGCTCGGAGCCGTTCGTCATCCAGGCCTATCGCGACGAATGCGTCGAGCCGTTCCGGCGGATCACTTCCGCGGTCCACGAACACGGGACAAAGATGGTCGCGCAGCTCTTCCATCCGGCGAGCAACTGGTTCCCAACACGCGAGGAGGGTCTGCCTCTCTGGTCTGCGGGACCGGTGTCGGCCAACTTCAGCTTCGAATCGACTCACGAGATCGACCGGGAAGAGATCCAGGAGGTTATCGACAGTTATGCCTCTGGCGCGGTCCGCATGAAGGAAGCGGGGCTGGACGGCGTCGAGCTGATGGGCGCGCACGGCTTCCTGATGGAGCAATTCCTCTCGCCGCGGACGAATCGCCGCACGGACCAGTACGGCGGCACCGAAGAGAACCGGACGCGGTTCGTGAAGGAGCTGATGGCGGCGGTCCGGCAGGCGGTGGGAAAGGATTTCACCGTCGGAATGCGGATTAGCGGCGACCAGTTCCAGCGTGGCGGCCTCGCCCTCGACGACATGAAACGCATCTGCGGCTCTCTCGCGGATACGGGCGACGTCGACTACCTGAGCGTTTCGATCGGCATGGGCGGCGCGATCATCCCGCCGATGTACGTGGCCTCGGCTGCCTTCGTCTACCTGGCGGCGGGAATCAAGGAAGAGGTTGACATTCCGGTCTTCTGCGCCGGGCGCATCGTCGACCCTATCAAGGCGGAAGACATCCTCGCGAAGAACCAGGCGGACATGGTGGCGATGACCCGCGCCTGCCTCTGCGATCCTGAATTGCCGATGAAAGCGCAGGAGGGCCGGCTGGACGAGATTCGTTACTGTATCGGATGCAACGAGGGCTGCTGGGGAAGATCGGCGCAGAAGCTCCCCATAACCTGCGCCCTGAACCCCTCAGCGGGCCGCGAAGAGGAGATGAAGATAACGCCTGCGCCCACAAAGAAGAAGGTGATGGTGATAGGCGGAGGGCTCGCCGGCATGGAAGCGGCGCGGGTTGCAGCTCTGCGAGGTCACTCGGTCGCTCTCTATGAAAAGGGCGCAGAGCTCGGTGGCCAGCTCCAAATAGCGGCACGCGCTCCCGGTCGGCAGGACATGGCGGAGCCTGTCCGCTACTACCGGCGGCAATTCGAGCTGTTGGGCGTCGATCTGCATCTGGGGACGGAAGTGACGCCGGAGCTGGTCGAACAGGAGGCCGCCGACGCCGTGATCGTCGCGACTGGCGGTGTCGCTGCCAAGGGATCTTTCCCCGGTTCAGACAACTCGAACGTGGTGCTGGCGAGGGATGTCTTGTCGGGAAAGGCGGAGGTCGGCAAGAAGGTGGTGGTGCACTCCATGGACCGCTCGACCGAGGGCTTCACAACCGCTGACTTCCTGCTGGAAAGCGGGCATGAAGTCGAGCTCCTCATCCCACATCCAATCGCGCCGTTGGCGACCGAGCCGATAACGTTCGGCTTCATCATGACCCGAATCGCGCGGGCGGGCGGCAAGATCACGATGGGGCTGGACATCGCATCGTTCGACGGGAGTGGGCTGGTGTTGGGCGGCGTCTTCGGCGGGAACGTCCAGGCGCGCGAAGGCGTCGACACGATCGTGGTGTCACGCGGCAGTAAGGCCAACGATGGGCTCTACAAGGCGCTCAAGGGACGGGTCAAGGAGCTCCACGTGATCGGGCAGGCATTGGCGCCGCGCAAGATGCTAGAATCGACGCTCGACGGCTTGCGGATTGGCAGGACAATCTAGCCCCTTCCTGCCAACTCGATTGTCAGGGACGCTCAATCAGCCTCTGCCGAAGCGCCAGAACGAGCCGGTCTTCCCCAGCTTGATCAGAATGCCCACCCATTCGCGCGCTAGTTCCGGTATGCGCAGCAGATAGTCGGGCGCGAGACGCTCTCGGAACATGCCGCCGGAGAACAGCGTCGCGTAGTCTCTCAGCGGCATCGTGCCATCGGCGCTGTTCTCGTCGTACTGTACCCAGTTGCGAACGTGCTCTTCCGACCGGAAGAGATTCATGGTGCTTCAGGAATGGACTATATTCTCTGCCCAGCGACCAAATGGCACGTTGACGTGGCCAACAATGGACGGCGGCGACGCCTCGAGGATCTCGCCGTCTCGCATACGGACGCGTATCGGTTCGTTGCAGTCGAGGCAGGGGCAGTCGATTTGGACTTCCTTGCCGGGGTAAAGCCAGCTGACCGCCAGCGACTCAAACCCTCACTGCCCGTACCATTTCTGTTCCCCATTGACTGATATCAAGTATTGGGTAGGGCGGTTGGAGAAGGGCGCTAACGAGCCTATCAGGTCGGTGTTCGGCTCCAGCCAGAACCCCGGGACGCCCGCCTTCTCCAGGTCATGCAGTGCGACGCGAGCATCTTCCGGCGATAAGCTCAACTCCTTGGCCAGCTCCGTGTAGTGCGGCGCGCGACCGTCATTGACGTTATGGCTTATCGACGCGTGGTAGATCCTTGCCAGTAATTCTCGATCTGCCATGTGCACGCCTCCTTTGCGATCGAGCCGAGACAATTCCCGCGGCCAGACCATATCACAGCCGGTTGCCGTTGCCAAGGGGGTGCTGTAGATGAGCGCTCGGATTTCGCGTCCGCGTAGATGTACACCACCGCAGCGCAGCGCCTCCAGGACTAGCAGAGGCTTTCGCAAGTCCCTGGCCCGGTCCGCGAGCTGCTGCAGCGCGAAGTTCAGCCTGTCCGACGGTAGGCCATCATCCAATAGAGGACGAATTCGCGGGAGCCATCAACGGGCTCATCGTTCGGAGTGACTATGCGTGTCCCTGGGGCCTGTCCCAAATGGCCTCTATGCGCAGTATCTGCCTGGCCTGTCAGCTCAATTCGCGGTGGCCTTGACGCGTTCCTTCATTGACATTGAGGCGAGTCGCTTCACCTCGTCCAGGCTCAAGCCGAGCCCCTTGGCCACACGCTCCCCATACTCTGCGTCCGCCCTGTGGAAGAGAGCGGTCTGCCGTAGCTGGAGGCGTCTCTGAGCGTTCTTCAGGTGCGAGACGATGTTGCGGACCAAGTGCTCGCGGTCCTCTTCGGTCATGACCTTGCGATAGAGGTCGCCCGCCTGCACGAAGTCCACGTCGCCCAGTTCATACGAGTGGCGCGCGGCCATTCCGGCAACGTCGATTGGCGGCGGCGCGACGGCGGGATCGGGAGCCGGGCCGCCGAAGCTGTTCGGCCAGTAGTTCGGACCGCCTCCGCCGTTGTCGTCAGAGCGCATGAAGCCGTCCCGCTGATAGCTCCGCAGCTTGGTGGCCTTCGGCGCGTTGACCGGAAGCAGGTGATAGTTGGGGCCGAGTCGGTGCCGGTGGGTGTCGTGATAACTAAACAGTCGCCCTTGGAGCATCTTGTCGGGCGAAGGGCCGATGCCGGGAACGAAGTTGCCCGGTGAGAAGGCCGCCTGCTCAACCTCGGCGAAGTAGTTTTCTGGATTTCGGTCGAGTACCAGACGGCCGACATCCACGGGCGGGAAGTCAGCGTGCGGCCAGACCTTTGTTATGTCGAAGGGGTCGAAGCGGTAGCTCTTGGCCTGGTCAGGGGTCATGATCTGCACCTCGAGGCGCCAGGAAGGGTAATCGCCGCGAGCAATCGACTCATACAGGTCGCGAGTGACGCAGTCTGGATCGACGCCCCGCATACGTTCGGCTTCCTCGCCGGTGAAGTTCAGAATTCCCTGCTCGGTCTTGAAGTGGTATTGCACCCAGCAGTACGCGCCTTCGCGGTCGTACCACATGTAGGTATGGCTGCTGTACCCGTTCATGTTGCGATACGTCCTGGGGGTGCCGCGGTCCGAGAAGAGGATAGTGACCTGATGGATCGATTCAGGGGTCAGGGAAAGGAAGTCCCAGAACATGTCCGGGTCCTTGAGGTTGGTCGCCGGGTTGCGTTTCTGGGTATGAATGAAGTCGGGAAACTTCAGGGTGTCGCGGATGAAGAAGACGGGAGTGTTGTTGCCCACCATGTCGTAATTGCCTTCTTCGGTGTAGAACTTGACCGCGAAGCCACGCGGGTCGCGTTCTGAGTCCGCCGATCCCTTCTCTCCCCCGACAGTGGAGAACCGCGCAAAGACCTCGGTGCGCTTTCCCACCTGGGAGAGGAATTTGGCACGCGTGTACTTGGCAACATCGTGAGTCACCTCGAAGTAGCCGTGGGCGCCGGCACCCTTCGCGTGAACAACGCGTTCGGGGATCCGCTCGCTGTCAAAATGGGTGAGCTTATCGATCAGGTGGGCGTCCTGAATGAGAACCGGGCCTTTTGCCCCGGCAGTCACCGAGTTGAGATCGTTGTCGACCGGCATCCCGAAACCGGTTGTTAGGGTTTCCTGTTCGTCCTTCATCTAATCCCTCTTTTCTATAGAGATTGGCGTTGTCGGATCACGCCTCTTTCTCTCCCTTCTTCTTACAGCGCAGGCACAACCCTCGCAGTTCGACGTGGATTGCCTCAACGGTGCCCATCGAATCGACCTCGGCGAATTACTACTAACTAATACTCTTCCGCCATTTGGCCCGGCTGTCAAGACCCGGTCAAGCGTTGAAATGACGGGACGGAGCAAGTGCAATTGCCGCGCTGAACACGGTGCTAGGGAGGGCTCTCGAGCCTAAGCACTGGACTCGATGGGAAATCGGTCGGTCCGGGCGGTGAAGGCGGCGGATTGGCGGATGTCAGGAACTGCCCACGAATCCAGCGGTGCGCGAAGCGGCTGCTTGCGGACGAAATGCCGATGGGAAACACTAGACGGTCATGGAGCACGACAGCCTACCGTTGCTGAAGGACCGCGGGGTGGGAAACAAAGACGCTGGCAAGAGGCGAGGGCGGACGGGCGAAGGGGAATCGGGTGAGGGCCGCTACGTCTGTCGTTCGTAGGGCCAGGCGACGACCCCACCCTCCATCACCTGCACGTTCTTCCAGCCGTTCGCCTCCAGGATCAACGACGCCTCATACGCTCGGAGAGATACCCGGCAGAAGCAGATGATCTCGGCGTTCTTGTCCTCGGGAAGGTCGTCCAGTCGGTCACGGAGAGTAGGCAGAGGTATCAGCTTCTCGCCCAGTCCAAGCCGCATCTCCCGGTACTCCTCAGGGCTACGACAATCGATGATGAAGCTGGGAGCGCCGCTGTCGACCCTCCCCTTCACCTCTCGCGTCGAAATGCCCTTCAGCCGCCCTTTTCGCTTGTTCTGCATGATGTGGGCCATCATAATCCCGTGATCGATGGCCAGCGAGAACGGTGGCGCGTAGGGAAGGTCGGCGCTCACCACATCTTCGACGGCGAGATCGCCCCTTATGGCCATCGCCCACTGCGCGATCTGTCTGGAGACGTCGCCGGGGCCGACGCACTGGGCGCCCAGAATTCGGCCGCTCTTCTTCCCGACAACGAGTTTCGAGACAAGCAACTGCCCGTCCATGTACCCGGGCTTGTCCAAGCTTGCGCCAATCACAGTGACGACATCTAGGCCGGCATCGCGGGCAGATCCCTCATTAAGGCCGGTTGCGCCGGCGGCATAATCGAATACCTTGCAGATGCCGGTAGCGATAGTGCCGGGGAAAGTCACCGTGTTGCCGAGAGCGGCATTCTCTCCCGCGACGCGCCCCTGCAGGTTCGCCAAGTCGCCGAACGGCGCGTGGACTGCCTCGGCGGTGATCAGATTCTTAATCTCGACGCAGTCCCCAGCCGCGTAGATGTTCTCGTCCGACGTCTGCATGTACTCATTCACGATGACGCCGCCGGTGGCCCCGATAACGAGGCCTGCCTCTCGGGCAAGAGTCGAATTGGGTTTGACACCGACCGCCAGCACCGCGAGTTGGCAAGGAAGCTCAGTGCCATCGGCGAGCCGGACGCACGTCAGACTTCCGTCGTCCCCCAGGAAGGCCGCGAGACCGTTGCCGATGATGACATTGACGAACTTGGTACGCAGGTGGTTCTCGACCAGCTTCGCCATCTCCCAATCGAGGAAGCCGAGTATCTGGGGCTGCAGCTCGACCAGTGTGACCTCGATGCCCGACGCACGCAGCGCCTCGCACCCCTCCACGCCGATCAGCCCGCCGCCGATCACCACCGCCTTGGCCGTCTTCCTTGCATCATGAATGCGTCTGAGGTAGTCGGTGTCGCTCATGTTGTGCAGCGTTGTGATGCCTTCGAGATTGATGCCAGGGATGGGCGGCACGTTGGGAACGGCGCCGGTCGCCAGGATCAGGCGGTCGTAAGGTATCTGCTCTGTCTCGCCGGAGCGTATGTCTCTGCACAGGACCGTCTTTCCCTCACGGTCGATGCCGACCGCCTCAGTCTCGGTGCGGGCCGTGATGCGCTTGACGCTCCAAAAATAGGCCGGGTTGCGGATGGGCCCCGTCCCGGCCGAGAGCAGAGCGTTCCGGTCGTTGAAGTAGCCGCCGACGTAGTAGGGATAGCCACAGCTGGCCATCGACAGTTCCGGCTCCCTCTGGATGATGGTTATCTCCGCTTGCTGGTCGAGTCGCCTTGCTTTGGACGCCGCCTTCGGCCCCGCCGCAACGCCGCCCACCACCACGATTCTCTTGTTTGCCGGCATGAGACTTCCTCCTGAAATTACCCTTCTGATTATTGTGGAGGAGGGTGACATGAGGAAGCAACGCGCCTTCAAGGGCTGCTATGTGGAGTTGCACGAAAGAATTGCCGCACCGCAAGCAGAACGACCGGACGGGCAGGAGTTCCTGCGAACTGGGCGTTTCGACCGGGCAAACTGCTGGTGCGGTGGCAAGCCCAAACCGTTGGCGTTGGGCAACCGGGAACGGTCCGATAAATGCTAAGGTTTTCAGCAATTGGTCACAAAGTTCGCTGCTGGCACCGGTAGTCGTCGGCAGGCGATGGTATGGACGCTATCGATCTCAGATACAGAAAGGGCATAAAATCAACGCGCTAGCATGTGTCGGGAGGGTTTGATAGCGACGGCATGAAACTTCAAAATCGTTGCGGGGCGGCCTGCGCCGTCCCGGGTGGGTTCGACTCCCACCCACTCCCGCCAGCAAGGCCCGCTCTTCCCCACAGTCACTCCTGAGCTTAGTCTGACAACATGAAGATCTGCGTGTTCTACGGCGAAGACGAGTTTTCGTTGCGAGAAGAGCTTGCCGCCCTCAAGTCAGAGATGGACAGCGATGGCGTGCTTGCGACCAATACGGTCGTCCTCGACGGCCGCGCGCTGAAGCCGGGCGAGCTCCTGTCGGTATGCGCGACCATACCTTTCCTCGGCGGGAGCCGCCTCGTCATCGTCGAAGGGCTGCTCCGTCGCTTTGAGAGCCCGCGTTCGGGCAGGCGCCGCGAGGAGAGCGGATCGCGGGAGGGCGTAGGCCCGTGGAAGGCGCTGCCAGCCGGGCTGGCGGAGCTCCCCGATTCCACGACGCTGGTCCTCGTGGACGGCGAGTTGGGAGCGGGCAACGCGCTGCTGCGCCTGCTCGCGCCGGTCGCGGAGACGCGCGAGTTCCCCTCGCTCCGACAACGGGCTGTGCCGGAGTGGATCCGAACGCGGGCGGCCAAGCTCGAGATGGACATCTCGCCGCGCGCCGTCTCATTGCTGGCGGAACTCGTGGGGAACGACCTGCGGGCGCTGTCGCAAGAGTTGGAGAAGCTGGGCGTCTACGCGCAAGGACGCAAGATCGAAGAAGAGGACATGAAGGCGCTGGTCAGCAATGCCCGCGAAGCCAGCGTCCTGGCGATGGTCGACGCGGTCGTCGAGAGGCGCACGGGCATCGCCTATCGGCTCCTGGAAGAACTGCGGGACGAAGGTTTCTCCTCGACACGGCTTCTGAGCATGATAACGCGCCAGTATCGCCACCTGATCCTTGCGAAAGAGCTCATGCTGGCGCGCCTCTCGCCTTCGGAGATAGGGCAGCGATTGGAGATCAGGTCAAGCTTCGCCCTAGGCAAAGTCATGGAGCAGTCGCAGCGCTATTCGATGTCGCAACTGGAAGCGGCCGTTCGCTGCCTGCTGGAGGCCGACGCGTCAATCAAGCGGGGCGTCTACGATGAAGACATGGCCGTGGAGATGCTCCTCGAAGACCTCGCCACACTCAGCGGGCGATTCGCCGGGACCGGCTAGAACGCCCGACCGATGCGGAAGAGCACTTTCCCCTGGACTTCGACGTTGTCCGCGTCGGTGTAGATCGGCTTCATCGCTTCGTTTGCGGGCTGCAGACGGACGCGGCTCCCCTCGCGGTAGAACTTCTTGAGCGTAGTTTCCTGCTCTCGCCTCAGCCACGCCGCCACCATGTCGCCGTTGTCGGCGCTGGCTGCCTGCTGCATGATAACGATGTCGCCGTCGTCGACGAGCGCGTCGATCATCGATTTGCCCTTCACGCGCAGAGCATAGACGTTTCCGCGGCCGCCGGTCATCTCCTCCGTCACCTCCACCACGTCGCTGTAGTCTACGCTTCCTTCCGGCACCGGTATCGGTTGGCCGGCGGCAATCTGGCCAACGATAGGCACCCTCACGGTCCGGGAACGGCGTCCCGAGCCGTCGAGCAGATCGATGGCGCGCGAAACCTCTCTATCGCGATGGATGTGGCCCATGCGCTCCAGCGCCTTCAGGTTGTAGTCCACAACGGAGGTTGAGCTGATACGGCACTCCTCCTGGATGTCGCGGATGCTCGGCGGGTAGCCCTTCTCCCGTATGAACCGGCGGAGGAAGTCGAGTATTCCGCGCTGTTTGGGCGACAGGTCCTTCAAATTGCACCTCCAGCATCGTCATTGATGGACGAACGCTTGTTCTGTCAGGCAAATTAGCACGTCTGCTCGATCACTGTCAAGCCCTGTTTCGAGAAAAGGCAGAAGATTGCCAACTGAGCCGAACGGACTCTAGAATACGAATAGGAAGCCACGCCTGCTGACGAAGGAGCGTCAAAGTTGCCCGACGACAAAGAACCGCGGCGCGCTCTGGCAATCTCAGCCCATCCGGACGACACGGAGTTCGGTTGCGCGGGCACCGCTGCTCTCTGGACGAGAGAAGGCTGGGAGTTCTATTACCTCATTCTGACGAACGGTGCCAAGGGCAGCGATGACCCAGACATGACGCCCGAGAAGCTGGCACCGATTCGCAAGCAAGAGCAGCTGGCCGCGGCGAAGGTAGTGGGGGTGAAAGACGTCTTCTTCTTGGGCCACGAAGACGGCGAGCTCACCTACAGCCGACAGCTGCTCGGCGAAGTCGTCAGGCATATCCGCATGCTGAAGCCCTACGCCGTCTTCACCAGCGACCCGGAATCGATAATCGTCCGCGACAGCTTCATCAACCACTCGGACCACCGCTGCGCCGGGCTTGTCGCAATCGACGCCGTGTATCCTGCAGCCCGCGACCGCTGGAACTTTCACGAGCATATCGAAGAGGGGCTGGAGCCACACAAGGTCAGCGAGCTCTACGTGTGGTCGTTCGACAAGGCGAACTTCAGTGTCGACATTACCGACGTGATGGAACTGAAGCTGGAGGCGCTTTCTCAGCACCGCAGCCAGTTCGGCGACAGCCCTGAGTTTCTCGACTACATCCGTAGCCGCTGGCGCGACGAAAAAGGACGCCACGTCGAGAGCTTCCGCCGCGTCGTTCTGGCCCGCTGACGCGGGCGCTGCTCAGCACAGTAGGCGGTTCAGGGTCTCCCGGACTTCGCGTATCTTGAAGGGTTTCGCCAGGCAGACGTTGGGGACTCTCTGGAGGAAATCGCGCGTCTCGGCGCTGACCGTGTCGCCGGTGATGAACACGGTGTTCCGAGCAAGTTCGGAGTCCATCTGCTTGACGCGCTGATAGAGTGCCTGGCCACCCATCCCGGGCATCTTGATGTCTGTAATCAGCATGTCGTAGCCGTGGTCCGCCAAATACGATAGGGCCTCCTCACCGTTGCTGGCCGTGTCGACCCTGTGGCCGTCGGCGGCCAGCACGTCGCGAAGCAGCGCCAGGATGTTCTCCTCATCGTCCACGACGAGTATGCGTCGGCTGATCTCCGCCGGCTGGAGCTCCGGCTCGCATTCGGGCGCCGGCAACTCCGGCCCTTCCACGATCGGCAGTTCGACGACAAACGTCGCGCCCCGATTCGGACGGCTTTCCACGCGAATCCGGCCGGCGTGGTCATCGACGATGCCGTAAGAGATCGTCAGACCCAGGCCGGTCCCCTGGCCACCCTCTTTCGTCGTGAAGAAGGGATCGAAGACGCGGCGCATGTTCTCGGCTGGAATTCCGATTCCGTCGTCCGTGAATGAGAGGAGGACGTAGCCCTTCTCGGCGCGCGTGCGGATCTTCAACTTGCCTTTGCCGTGCGCGCTCAGCATGGCTTGCTCGGCGTTGGTGATGACGTTGAAGAAGACCTGCTGGATCTGATCGGGGTCCGACATCGTCAGGGGCAGGTGCGGATCGAGGTCAAGGTCGAGGTCGATGTTTTTGACCCGAAGGTCGTAGCTGCGCAGCTCGAGCACGCGTTCGAGCAGGGTGTTGAGGTTCACGAGGCCCTTCTGCGCTTTCCGCCTTCGCGCGAACGAGAGCAGGTTCTGGACGATCTTGGCGGCGCGCTCCGCCTCGCTGTAGATGGTCTCGACATCCCGTCGCGTCTGTTCATCCAGATTGCGATTGAGAAGCAACTGGGCAAAGCCGGTAACGCCGGTCAAGGGGTTGTTCAATTCGTGCGCCACGCCCGATACTAGTTGGCCGACGCTGGCCATCTTCTCCGACTGAAGCAGCCTCTCCTGCATCAGGTGCTCTTCCGTCACGTCTCGGAGGACGATGACAACGCTTCCTTCGCCGCCAACTGTCGTGGCTGTCGCGGAGATATGGCGCTGGTTGTCTTCGCTGAAGCTAAAATCCTTGTGCTGCGGTGTGCCGGGTTGGGTCAGCGCTTGCTGGGCCAGCGCATCGAGCGGCGTGAGTCTGATCGACGCTTCGACCCCTTCGGAGCGGCCGGTCAGAGCAGCGATGAGGGCGCCGGCCCGAGCGTTCGATAGCACCGTCTTCATCTCCCTGTTCACCACCATTACGCCGTCCTGGAGACCGTTCACGACGTATTCGGCGAGCTTTCTGTCAACGAGGCCGGCCTCGTCCAGCCGCTCGAGGAACGCGGACGCCAGTTGAGCGGAGGCGTAGACGATGGCGCTCTTCTCGGCCGGGAAGGCGTCGATTGCTGCCGCACTGACTCTAATGAGCCCAGTTGCTCGGCCGCGGACGATGAGAGGCGCATCAATGGCGGAGAGCGCTGGCCCACCCCAGGCCTCGCCTCTGACAGGCCCGTTCCCCAGGTGGAAAACGTCCGGGGGCATTGCGACGCAACTCTGATGAGCGCCACCGGAGAAGCGGCGAAGGCCGTCCAGCACTCCCTCGGCGAGCTTCTGGGCGAACCGAGGTTGCAGAGGACGCGACGCAAAGACGACGGACCGGTCCTCGCCGTCGCGGCAAAGCACAGTGGCTGCGGCGTCGAACTTAAGGAGCGGACGCAGCGCCTCGAACAGGAGTCGCAGCACCTCGGTCTGAGTCAGAGATTGACGTTCGGACGGCATCCTGCACCCAAGCTTCTTTACGACGGAGGCATAGTCAGGCTAGCATAAAGATCCTGCGGCGGCAATCGGGAATTGCGCTCGAATCATCGTTAACCTGTAGTCAGAACCGTTCCCCTTACCTTCGAAAAGCGCCTAGGCGTATCCATCCGCCCCGGTTGGTGAAGAGCCGCGTGTGCCTCAGCAATCGCGTTCGCCACAATACGGGGTTCTCCTTATATGACAAAATCCCGTGATCATCGATACTGATTCACGGCAAGGATACCTGTGGCGGGGAATCCACCGATTCAACGAGACTTGGAGGTGCCTAGTGGCTTCCCAAGCCGACGCCGCCGCAGCCGCCGCGATCACGCCCTTTTCCGAACAGCCCCCCCAGCCAGAACTACGCGACCTCGTCCATGACTACATGCCGCTGGTGCGACACGTGGTCAACCGCCTCGTCGTTGGTTCGAGCGGCTCATCCATCCTTCAGTACGAGGACATGGTGAGCTGCGGCATGCAGGGCCTCATCGAAGCCTATCACTCATTCGACGCCACCAAGGGGGCGAAGTTCTCCACCTATGCGCTGCCGCGCATTCGAGGGGCGATTCTCGATGCCTTGCGCGCTGCTCATCCGCTGCCCCGCTCTCTCCAGAAATTCTCCTCGGAGATCGAAAGCACGATCAGCATTCTCCACAACGAGTTCGGGCGGGCGCCAACACGGGCGGAGCTTGCGGAGCGGATGGGCATGCCAATGCCTCAGTTTCTGGCCTCCCTCAGTCAGGCAAACGTGAAGATCGTGTCGTTGGATAATCTGGCTGACATGGCCGTGAACGGCAACAGTGAAAGGCTCGTGGAAATGGCGGACGAGGACCCCAGCATCGACCCGGACCAGGTCGCACAGCAATCGATGGTCAAGACAAAGCTCCAACAGGCAGTCAGCAATCTGCCGGAGCGCGAGAGGATTATCGTCCAGCTCTACTACATCGAATCGCGTTCTTTGAAAACCATCGGGAGGGCGCTGGGCATATCGGAATCCCGCGCTTCCCAGTTACGGCAGCGGGCGCTCCGGCGCCTGCGAGCAGCCCTCGTACAAGATATGGAGGAGGCGGCCTAAAGTTGTCTGCGCCGCTGGCGACCCTCTTATTTCCGCGATGCTCCTCAAGAACCTCAGCGCATCACGTCTCCGCTTACAGGAATGCACGGTCATGGTTTGGGAGTTTCCCTATAGGAGTCTGAAGCGCCGGGCGCTAGCATAGGGACGATGGTTAACGGCAGGGAGGTCTTGAGATTCGGAGTCGCCGGCTCCGGCAACCGGAGTCAGGCGTATGCCCACGTCCTTGCGCAGCTAGAAGGGGCGCGCATGGCGGCGATAGCGGCGGGAAGTCGCGTCGCGGCCGATTTGCAGAGGAACATCCCGGGGCTGGCCGTCGAGAGGGACGTGAGCGGCCTGATCAGGCGCCCCGGCATTGACGCCCTGATCTTCGCCGATCCGGTGGTCGACCTCACGGCTCTGGTCCGACGAGCCCTCCTCGCTGACAAGCACGTACTGGCGACCGTGTCGTTGCCCATGACCTGCGGTCAGTTCGAAGAGCTCGCGTTGCTGGCGCGAAGACACGGCCGGCTGCTGATGTTCACTGAAGAGCGCTCGTTCCAGCCGGGGCTCGTCTTTCTGAAATGGATGCTTTCCGGCGGAAAGAACCTCTGGCACCCGAGCTACGTTCGCGCCGTCTCGGCGCCCGGCGGCAACGGTGCGACTCCGCTAATCGGCGTCGTCATCCTAGAAGAGCTGGCGCTGTGTTCTCGCCTTCTCGGGGAGAGCCCGACATCTGTCAGCGGAATTGTCCCTCGAGCGAACACGGAAACGGTACCGACTGCGGCTTTCCTCAACATGCTCTACGCGGACGGGCGAGCCGTCTCGCTGCAGATGAGCTCGACAGAGACGCAGGAGACCCGGCAGTGGACGCTAGCCACTCCGTCCAAGACTGTGCTGCTCGACGAGTGCGACCTGCGTTCGCCGCTGCGGATCGTCTCATCCGATCCAGAGGCGGCGCGCGGCGCCCTGCTTCGCGTCAATCCTCCCGTTCCGCTTTCGGAGTGGCCGACTGAGAGTACGGTCACGCCGCCGCTCCAATCTACGGACGTGAAGCTTGAGCAGTGCCGGCATTTCATGCAGAGCGTGATGAAGCCGGACCTGACTCAGACCAACGCGTCGTTCTGGGCGGAAGTGGCGCTCATATTCGAGGCGGTCCAGGAATCCATTCGCCTGGGGGGCATGCCAGTCAACCTGAACGCGGCGACGGAGCCGCAGCGGCGAGTTGCCGGCGAACGCCCCAAATTGCGTCTCATCCACGGGAAGGGAACAGGCGACATCGAGGCCCGGAAGAGGCCAGCGTTGACCCTCGTTCCACGCTAAGGAAAGTTCCTCGCTCCAAGGATCGTGCCACGTCCCTATTCTGAAGCCGGCTTGGAGCCCTTCCCGTTACCGCGTTGCTCTTCGTCGCAGAGCTCCTCGCGCAGAACGATGATCTCCTCCGGAGCGCAGATGCCCAGTTTGACGCGGTCCCGTTCTACGCCGAGAACTCGCACTAGGATGTTGTCGTGGATGACGATCGCCTGGTCAATCTTGCGAGTCAGGATAAGCATTGGTTGTCACGCTATCATCGGGCATCGGAGTGAGGTCTTCCCGCCATACCCCTGGCTCTGACTCGACCTCTTTTGCCGCCGAGCCCGCATCTTTTCTTGCTGCAACGTAGTTATCGGCAGGAGTTGCCGGAACAATCAGAGGCGGAGGCTACGGGGATGAAGAAAAGGCGGGCTCGCGACAAAGATAAGGGATGAATCGTGGTCCGGGTGGACTATGTCGAAGAAGAGACGTGTTGCGGAAGAAACCCCGCCCACCTATTCAGGGAGGACCATGGTTGCGCGGCGAAGGACTTCTTGCGCCGCTTCCAGTGAGTCGACGGCCAGGCAATCGCAATAGGTAGCATAGATGCACTTGTCTAGGAGCCTCGTCCCTTCGAAGTTGAGCTGTCCACCATAGCTCTTCCTGAGGTCAAGGAGACGCTGGAGCCGTCGAAGAAACATCTGCTGCAGCGCTATCTGGGGGCATTCGGCCAGCAACGGAGCCAGCGCCGTCTCTTCCTGCTCGGTGTCGGTTGCGCTAAATCCTTGCCATTCGTCCATATCGGGATTCCTCAGACGGCGGTCGCCTCGTCCGTCATGCCGGGCGCGGCCTCCAGGTTCACGATCCCCTTGCGGATGGCGTAGCGAATCAGGTCGGTGCGGTTCTGGGCGTGGAGTTTGCTCATGATGTGCGCCTTGTGCGCCTCGACCGTCTTGACGCTGATGAAGAGGTCCTCCGCCACGCGCTGGTTCGAGTGACCCTCCGCGATTAGCTGCAGCACTTCGCGTTCGCGGCTCGTCAGCAGCTCATATCCCGCCTTGCCGTCGCCCTTCTGCGCCTGCCAGAGGAATTCGCTGATGGGGACAGTGTCGGAGATGATGGAACTGAAATAGGTGTTGCCGCGGTGGACGGCCTGAATCCCCAGGAGCAGCTCTGTGACGTCGGACTTCTTGACAACGTAGCCGGAAGCGCCGGCGCGCAGGGCGGCCATTATCTGGTCGTCCTCCATGTAGCCGGTCAGGATGAGCACTCTCGTCTTGGGCACCCGCTTGCGTATCTGCCGCGTCGCCTCCAGGCCGTTGAGGCCCTGCATGACCATGTCCATCAGGACGACGTCCGGCAAAAGCTTCTCGGCGCTCTCTACGGCTTCGCGCCCGTTGCTGACGTCGCCGACCACTTCCACCTCCTGATGCGCATCGAGAAGGAGTCGCAGCGCCTGCCGCAGCACGGCGTGATCGTCGACGAGGAGGATCCGAATCCGACCGTTGGAGCGGCTCCAGGGCGACCCCTCAGTGGCATTCCTTGCTCGTGGCGCCAATCCCTTAGCGGTACCAGTTCCATCTTCCATACAGCACTCCTTGCTGACCTGCCGCCCGGATATCCTTCAGATTCAAACCCTGCTGACGGGCAAAAAATCTATCACAATCATCCAGAATTGGCAAGCGAAAGCTTGCGGAAAAGTTCTCTTACGCTATTGCTCGTCATCCAGCGGGCCATACAGGGTGCTTAGGCCGCCGCTTGGACCACCCATCGTCAGCTCCTGGTAATCATCGAAGCGTTCGGTTGTTTCCAGTCGCGCCGGGTATTCGCGCCTGGCGTCGCAGATCTTGCAGACAGCGCTGATGACTTCGTTGTGGGGTTCCGTGAGCACCCAG
Organism: uncultured Chloroflexia bacterium; assembly: GCA_963703345.1. GTDB lineage: Bacteria > Chloroflexota > Dehalococcoidia > DSTF01 > JALHUB01 > JALHUB01. The sequence continues at coordinate 191,103 of OY969814.1, forward strand.
TGGTGCTGGCAAAGGCGGACCGCTGTCTCTTCCACTTTGATTCCTCTGACTCCCTTCAGAATCATCTGCTGGCAGTCTAGCTTCCCAAGCCGTCCATCTCTATCAGGGGAAACCCTTACATAATCGACATTATGCCCCTATTTCCGAAGACCGCCTGAGGGCAGGTGATCAACGGACGGGACGGTACGCTAAGGTGGGGAAATGAGCGTCGTCGAGGGAAGCGGCGACGAGCGCCCGAAAGAGGCGCCGCGATTCAGTTCTGTCCGGCTGGCGGCCTAAGTGATGAAGCGGTGGGACAGGAGAGGCTCAAGACGTCTGTGTCGCAGATAGCGCAGGTACACCTCGTGCGCGTTGTTGAGTGCGGTGCAGATGGCTCTTTGCGGCGGTCCCGCGTATCGCCGCTGAAACTCGGCCGTCGCTGCGTCGAATTCGGTCCGCAGGCTCCTGCCCAAGAGGAGGCTCGTCAGGAGGCGGTTTGCTGCCGGCAAAGGTCCGCTCACCTCAACAGCAGTTATCAGAGCGTCCTCGCCTTCCACCTCCAGCTCGACGAGGACTATCGGGGCGTCGCTGGGTGAGAGGCTCTGAGGCAGTCGGGCGTGGCCGACGAAGACGAGCCTCTCCTGGTCCGCTTCTTCAGATTCGGCGTTGCTCATGGTCGCATCCTTGCCCACAAGAGAAAACGCGCCAGTAACAACACGGACGCTAGCGCGACAAGGGCGGGTTGTGGGGAAAGACGGAGGAAAGGAAGCGCAAAGATCGACATAAGCGGCGCAAGAAAAGAGGAGCGCCAGTTATGGCGCTCCTCTTGCTTATACTTGCGTCCCAGTCCGCGCTCTAGAGGCGAAGTTTGCCGTGCGAAGGCTGGCGGCGTCTCTGGCGGACGCGACCGCTCTCGTCTTCTTCCAGGAGCTCGATTGCCGGAGGCGATACCGCCTCGTGGACGTATCCACAGGAGAGGCAACTGCTGTAGGTTCCGTACCAGTCTCTCTCAGCGATCATTGAACCCCGGCAACGCGGGCAGACTCGAGGCAGCGTCGATTCCATCTAGTTTTCCTCCGGCAATACTACTCTGTGAACTGCTGGTCGAGTCCCTTCGCTGCCTCCGAGGTTAGCTGTCGGGTTCGGGTTGAAAGGCCACCCTACCCGCTCCTCGCGGGATTCACCCCTAGAACGTGGTTCCCCCGTTCCCAAGAGGGTTTCGGCACTCATATCAGGCAGTCATAACCAGCGAAACAACCGCCTTTATTATATGTTCCGCTTCCCTGCCCGTCAACTTCCGGTAAGTACCCGTCGTGAGCTACATCACCGAAGCGGTAATTCCACCGTCAACCTGGATTGTGGCCCCGGTTATCTGCCGCGCCGGCTCCGAAGCAAGGAACACGACAAGCGCCGCAACGTCCTCGGCGCTGCCCATGTGCCCGAGAGGAATGCGCTTGTTCTCCTCGGCCGCTATCTCGTCGTAGGGACGCCCTTCCGCCTCGGCCCGCGACCGCATGAGCGATTCCATCCTCGCTGTAAGCGTGGGTCCCGGGCAGACGTTGTTCACGAGGATGTTGTCCGGCCCCAACTCTCGCGACAGTGTCTTGGCAAGGCCCACTACAGCGAGGCGAGCCGAGTTCGAGAGAATGAGGCCGTCGAGGGGCTGCTTGACGGCGTACGAGGTGATGTTGATGATTCTGCCGCCGCCCTGCTTCCTCAGGTGCGGCAGCGCGGCACGGATGGTGCGAACGGCGCTCAGGAAGTTCTGGTCCAAGGCCGCCTGCCAGGCCTCGTCGGCGTGGCGCTCAAAAGCGCCGAAGGGCGGACCGCCGGCATTGTTCACGACGATGTCCAATCGGCCGAATCGCTTGACCGTCTCCGCCACGAAACGTTCGATGTCCGCCGCCCGCGACATGTCGCAGACCACGGGCAAAGCGTCCAGTCCGCCGGCTAATCGGATCTCTCCCGCCGCCTCAATAAGCGGCTGCTCATTGCGCCCACAGATCGCGACGCGGCAGCCCTCTCTGGCAAGACCCATCGCAACGGCTTTGCCTATGCCTCGACTCGCTCCGCCGACGAGAGCGACTTTTCCCTTGAGTCCCAGTTCCATTGCAATCCCTCACTGAAACAAGTCGAATTTGAACAGCTAGTCCAATAGCTCGGCTACCCGCTGCCAAATGATGCGGGCAACCTTTTCCGGCGACGAGGTGGCATCGACGACCAGCCAGCGCTCGGGCTGAACGGTGACGAGCTCTTGAAAGCCCCGCCGGACGCGCTCGTGAAACTCCCTGCTCTCGCCGCCGATAGCATCCTCCGCCTCGTCTCCTGCCGCCTTGCGACCGAGGCCGTCGTCCACAGGGATGTCCAGCAGGACCGAGAGGTCAGGTAGCAGCCCGTCTGCGGCGAGATCGCAGGCCTTCCGAACGGCTTCGACGTCGAGCCCGCGCCCGTAGCCCTGATAAGCAATCGTGGAAGCGCTGTAGCGATCGCAGATGACGATTGTCCCCTTCTCTAGGGCGGGACGTATGACTTCCGACAACAATTGAGCGCGCGCGGCCAGGAAAAGAAACAGCTCGGCCGCGGCGGCGAGATCAAGGGCGGCAGGCGCGGCGATCGGAGAACGGCTCCTGCCCGGCGGACGGAGAATGATTTCGCGCAAATGCTCGCCGAGAGAGGTACCGCCGGGCTCCCGCGTAAGAACAACATCGCGACCAAGCGCCCGCAAACGTTCCTGGAGCACCAGGGCTTGCGTGGTCTTGCCGGCGCCTTCGCCGCCTTCGAAAGCGATGAAAAGGGCTCTTCGCTGCGTCATCTCGGGCATCAGGGCGCGGGCCTCACTCTTCCTCGTCCGAAGAGGGTGAGCCGTCCTCGCGAAAAATGCGCACTCTTCGCTGGGGCTCGCGGCCGGAGCTGCGGGAAGAGAGGCTGTACTTCTGCGCGAGCTGATGCTGAAGACGCCGAATGTAGGAGTTCTGGGGCGCGAGCTCGATCTCGCCGTCGCTGGCCATCACCTGCGAAATGGCCGTCTCCGCCTCCTGGAGGGCTGCGGCGACAGGATCGAAGCGCCCCTGGTCGCCGCGCAGCGAGAGAAGGCTTTGCTCCATCTGCGAGATCGTGTTGCTTCTGAGGACGTAGACCGGAAGACCGCGCGCTTCAGCCTCGCGTAGCGCCTGCGGCTTGCGGCGGTAGAACGTGCGAAGCGTCACTACTACGTCCGCTTCGCCCAGGCTCTCACTGACGACGGCCGGCGACGCTGTCTGCCGAATCGCCTGCTCCAAACGCTTTTTCGATATGCCGAAGGGGTAGACCCGTCGCGTGAGGCTCACCGGACGGCTGGGCTGCGCTGCGCCCCACGTCTCGAGGTCGCCTCCCTCGCCGTGGAGCTCGGCGGCGGTCAGGTGGCGCACCTTGCCCTCCGAGTCCATCTCCCTCACCTCGGCGGGCACTTGGAAGCCGCGCAGGATCGCATCGACGGTCTCCGCGACGTTCTGGTGCACGGCCACGCGGTCGAACGTCTGAATCTCAACAACAACGTCGAAGGTCGGCGGTGCCTTCCGTTCGAGGATGGACTTCTGGGTGCCGCGGCGGCGCGCCTCCTCGTCGCCCAACGTCACCGATTGGATGCCGCCGATGAGATCGGACAGCGTTGGGTTCATCATCAGATTCTCCAGCATATTGCCGTGAGCGGTGGCGACGAGTTGTACACCCCTCTCAGCGATCGTACGGGCGGCGGCGGCCTCCAGCTCCGTTCCTATCTCGTCGATGACGATGACCTCCGGCATGTGGTTCTCCACCGCCTCAATCATCACAGCGTGCTGGCGGTCCGGCGTCGTGACCTGCATTCGGCGGGCGCTGCCAATGGCGGGATGCGGGATGTCGCCATCACCGGCTATCTCATTTGAGGTGTCGACGATTATGACGCGCTTGTTCATGTCGTCTGCCAGAACGCGCGCAACCTCGCGCAGCATGGTCGTCTTGCCCACACCCGGCCGCCCGAGCAGCAACGTGCTACGGCCGATGCGAATGATGTCTTCGATGACGCGGATGGTGCCGAAAACGGCGCGGCCGACGCGACAGGTCAGACCGACGATGCGCCCCCGTCGATTACGGATGGCGGATATGCGATGCAGCGTCCGCTCTATTCCAGCGCGATTGTCGTCGCCAAACTCGCCGACCCGCGCCGCCACGTGGTCGATATCCTCCTGGCTGACTTCGATGTTGCTGAGGATGACTTCCCTTCCAGGATAGCGCGCCTCAGGCAGGCGCCCCAGGTCAAGCACGACTTCCAGCAGGTCATGGTTGTCGGGCTGCTGCCTGAGGGAGGTGCTTATGACGGGAGGCAGAGCTTCGATGAAGGCGTCGAGGTCATCCGTAATGTGCTTTTCCACCATCGCCTCTCTTGGGGATGAGCCGGGCATCTAGACAGCCGGAGCCAGTTGCGGCGCGCTTGCGGTAACTGCTGTCCGCTTGACAAGAGCCGCGTACTCAGGCCCCGCATCGAAGCCGCGTTTCAGAAGAGCATGGCTGAGCTGACTGCCGGACTTGGGAACGAGCGTCAGGACTCGCTTGCCGCCGAACTGCCTGAGCGCCACGTCGAGCAAGGCCTCATGACGTGGCTCTGACGGGCGCACCAGCAGATCGAAATGAACGGAGTCCGCCTCGGTCGCCGAGCGAACCCAGGCAACGAGCTGTCCTTCGCGATGCGCCACCTGCTGCGATACGCGTCCGACGAGCCAGCTTCGGTCCTGCGAAGCCTTCCATTCGCTGAAAGTCGCTGCCTCGGCGCGCCGGGCCGCCTCCGGCATAGACGCGAGATACAACTCGAACAGCGAGAAGTCATCGGCGCGCACGGCTTTGCGGAAAGGCGGAAGGCCCTCGTAGTTGGCGATCAGGATTGTCGGCGAGGAGGAGGTGAAGAGCATCTCTCGCTGGTACTCAACGAAGCCGAGCCGATGAGCGAGAGGCCGCACGTAGCTGTCGACCGATAGCCGCAAGAACACCTTCTCGACGCCGCAGCGTCCCGCTTCCTTTAGCGATTGCTCGAGCAGCCCGAGGCAGACCGAGTCATCGTCCTCACTGGCGTTTATCACGCAGTCCAGTTCCCAGGCGCAGTTCGTCCCGCGCCGCCTGGCCGACACAAGGCCGCGCAGCGTCGCTCCCCTGACGCTGATCCAGGTATGACAGCCGGTGGCGAATGAGAACCACTGCTCCAGGGCGCGCTCCAGCGGATGCGGCGCGGAATTCGTCCGACCGATGCGCTCTCGCGTCTTCGCCTCGTTCGGAAAGACCCGTCCGTCGAAGGAGACGAGGGCTACGAGGTCCGTTGGCCGTACTGCTCTTGGACGTGTCATAACGCAGTGGAGGCCACTCTCTCCCGTTTCGCGGCGCCGGTCGCGGCCGTGGCGACGATCTCGACGAAGTAGCGGTGAAAACGGAGATCCGCCGTAAGCTCTGGGTGAAACGTCGTGCCGAGGACGTTGCCTTGCCGGACGGCGACCACTCTGTCGCGAACTCGCGCCAGGCAGTCCACCTCCGGTCCGAGATCGGTGACGATGGGCGGCCGTATGAAAACGGCCCAAAACGGTGCCGCGCCCAGGACGGGAACGTCGATGTCCGTCTCGAAGCTGTCGACCTGGCGCCCCCAGCCGTTTCGCTCGACGGAGATATCGACGGCGTTCAGAGTGGGAAAGGGCATGTCCGTCGACCGGCGGGCGAGGATTATCATGCCGGCGCAGGTGCCCCAGACAGGCAGGCCCTTCGCGATCATTCGCGATAGGGGCGAGAAGAGCCGGTATTCCCGCAGGAGATGCGAGATCGTCGTGCTTTCGCCGCCCGGTATGACGAGCCCGTGGAGCCCCGTCAGTTCTTCAGGCAGCCTAACCTCGGAAGCGGGCACGTCGAGACGGCGGAACGACCGAACGTGTTCTGCGAAAGACCCTTGAAGGGCCAGCACGCCGATGCGCATTATCCCTGGCTGCAAGCTACCAGCCCCTGGCGGCGAGGAGTTCCTTTTCCGGTATTTTGCTTATCTCGATGCCTACCATCGCTTCTCCCAGTCCTTTGGAGACCTCGGCGATGATCTTTGGGTCATTGTAGTTGGTCACGGCCTTCACAATCGCCGCGGCGCGGCTCGCCGGGTCTTCCGACTTGAAGATGCCGGAGCCGACGAAGACGCCGTCGGCGCCCAGGTGCATCATCAGGGCGGCGTCGGCGGGAGTAGCCACCCCACCGGCAGCAAAGTTCACCACGGGCAGGACGCCCGTCTCGTGTATCTCCTTGACGAGGTCGTAGGGGGCGGCCAGCGCCTTCGCCTCCGCCATGAGTTCATCCGCCGGCAGGCTCTTGATGCGCCGGACTCCATCCATGACGGCGCGCATGTGGCGCACGGCTTCGACAACGTTACCCGTTCCCGCTTCGCCCTTGGTGCGGATCATCGCCGCGCCTTCGCCGATTCGGCGCAGCGCCTCTCCAAGGTCGCGACAGCCGCAGACGAAGGGAACTGTAAAGCCGTGCTTATCGACGTGGTTCGCTTCGTCGGCCGGCGTAAGGACCTCGGACTCGTCGATGTAGTCGACGCCCAGCGCCTCCAGGACGCGGGCCTCGACGAAGTGGCCGATGCGGCATTTTGCCATGACAGGGATTGTAACAGCGGCGATGATGCGCTCGATAACGCCGGGGTCAGCCATCCGCGCGACGCCGCCCGCCGCCCTGATGTCGGCCGGTACGCGCTCCAGCGCCATAACGGCGCAGGCTCCCGCCTCTTCGGCTATCTTGGCCTGCTCGGGCGTAACCACGTCCATGATGACGCCACCCTTGAGCATCTGGGCCAGGCCTCTCTTCACAGCCCACGTTCCCTTGGTTTCGGCCATACTGAATCAACCTCCTGGTGAGCAGGACGTTTCTACGTTTGATTGTACTACCAGAATCAGCAGCGACGCAACTTGGTTGATAGTGCGTAAAAGTATATGAATGCAAGGAAAAGACGCGCGGCTCCTCTCTCCGATTTGACGATGCCGACGGCAAAGTCTACAATTAGTGTTCGATAGTGAGACGTTGCGAACCTCGTAGGAAGCGAGGTTCAACTTTTTGCGTGTCGCGGACGGGAAAGGGGCTCGAAAGCCGAATCTAGAGGATATTGCGGCTTTTCTCGACGCCAACTTATAATCTGCCAGGCAGAATGATTTCGGCAAGTTCAACCTGGCAGCTACTTAGAGGCAACCCTTTGGCATCGCACGATCCGATGGCGAAGCTGAAGACGTTCGTCGTTCCGACGGACGGCTCGGCTGCGAGCATGGAGGCCATAGCAATCGCCTGCAGCTTCGCCAAGCGCAATAAGGGCAAGGTCTATGTGGTGCACGTTATCGAGGTAAAGCGCTCTCTTCCACTGGACGCGGACCTCAGCGAGGAGGCGGCCCGCGGCGAGGAGATCCTTGCCCAGGCGGAAAAAGTCGCCGAGACTCAGGATTTCGAGGTCGAAGGGGAGTTGTTGCAGTCGCGTGAGGCCGGCCACGCCGTCGTCGACGAAGCCGCGGAACGGAGAGCGGACGTGCTGCTGGTGGGGATGGAAGCGGAAGGGCCGTTCGGAGGATTTCAGGCGGGCCGCCTGCCGCAGTACGTTCTGAAGAACGCGCCCTGCCGGGTGTGGCTGTGGCGTTCCATAGCTGAAGGGACGGCATGAAAGTCATCATTATGGGCTGCGGGCGCCGGGGCGCCGCCCTGGCAACGATGCTCGACGCGGAAGGGCATGACGTCACTGTCCTGGACGTCGATGCCGCAGCCTTCAGCTTTCTCCCCGATAGTTTCGCAGGCACCGAGATAGTGGGAAACGGCACGGATGAGGACTCGCTGCGACGGGCAGGAATCGAACAAGCGGATGCCTTCGTCTGCACGACGCGGGGGGACAACCGAAACGTGATGGCGGCGCAGATGGCGAAGCATATCTTCAACGTGTCGCGAGTCATCACGCTCGTCCACGACCCCATTCGCGAGGAGATGTACAGTTCCCTTGGCCTGCGCACAGTGAGCCCAACGCGGATTGTGGCGCGCTCGCTGCGGGAAGCTATCCTCGCGGAGGACGCCAGCGAAGAGGCAGGCGCCGCGGAAGAGCTGCCCGCGGGAAGCGAGGGGTAGCAGCGTGTATATCATCGTCGTCGGCGGCGGCAAGATCGGCTATTTCCTGGCCCGACAGCTCCTCGAAGACCAGCACGAGGTGCTGATCGTCGAGCAGAACACCGAAAAGGCCGCCCAGATCGCCGAAGACCTGGGGGAGATCGTGATGGTCGGAGACGGCTGCGAGGCCGCGACGATGGAACGGGCGGGAATGGCGCGTGCTGACATGGCGATCGCTCTGACGGGCGACGACGAGGACAATCTCGTCGTCTGTCAGGTGGCCAAACACAAGTTCAGCGTCCCCTTCACCATCGCCCGGATAAACAATCCCAAGAACGAGCGCATTTTCAAGATGCTCGGCATCAACGCCACCATAAGCTCAACCGGCGTCATCCTGGCGCAGATCGAGCAGGAGTTGCCCTCTCATCCGATGATCCCGCTGCTCACGCTCAAGGGCGGGGGCCTGGAGATCGTCGAGGTCAAGATACCGCCGGAGTCCCAGGTAGTCGGCAAGCCGGTAAAGCAGCTCCTGTTGCCGCAGAAGTCGCTGATAACGCTCATCATCGGCGCGGATGGACAACCCAGGCTGCCGACGAGCGACACGGTAATCCAGGCCGGAGACGAAGTCGTGGCGGTGACGATGCTGGACAGCGAAGAGGCGCTACGCTCAGCGCTCGCGGGCGTCTCCAGCGCACGACGATTCTAGGCGGCCCGACATGATCAAGCGCGTCGCCTATCTCGGGCCGGCCGGCACTTTCAGTGAGCAAGCAGGCCTCCTCCACGACCCGCAGGCCCAACTGGTCCCTTTCAGCACAATGGCCGCTGTCGCCACGGCCGTCGCCTCGGGCATGGCTGACGAAGGCGTGATGGCCATCGAGAACAGCCTCGAAGGCTCCGTCACCGATACGCTCGACGTGCTGATCCACGATTCGGCGCTGCTGATAAGGCGGGAGTTGGTACTGCCCATCGAGCACTGCCTGCTGGCAAAGACGGGAGTGGCAGCGGAGCAAATCGACCTGATCTATTCTCATCCGCAGGTGCTGGGTCAATGCCGTCGCTTCCTGGAACGCTGCTTTCCCAAAGCGCCGGTCGAGGCCTCGCTTTCGACGACGGCGGCAGTCGAGCAGATGCTGCAACGAGACGGGAGCGCGGCAATCGCGGGCGTGAGAGCGGCGGAGCTTTACGGCGCGCAGGTGGTAGCGCGCGGAATCCAGGACAATCAGAGCAACGAGACTCGGTTTGTCGTGGTGGCGGCGGAAGACAGCCCGCAGACGGGCCACGACAAGACCTCATTCGCCTTCTCAGTTGCGCAGGACCGGCCTGGCAGCCTCGTCGACGCCCTGCACGAGTTCTCGCAGCGGCAGATCAACCTGACTAAGATCGAATCGCGCCCCACAAAGCAGGAGCTGGGCAGGTACGTCTTCCTGGTGGACCTGGAAGGCCACCGAAGCGACGCCAAGGTGGCCGATGCGCTGGAGAGGGTGAAAGCGCAGGCCTACTTCTTCAAGGTGTTCGGCTCCTATCCCCGCTTCGATACAGCGGACGCCTCACGCTAGACATCGAGGATCGAGGCCGTGCCGGAGCTGCCCGACCTGGAGGCCACCCGCAACTTACTCAACAAGCGCCTGCCCGGCGTCCGCGTTCAGGCGGCGCTTACCCTGATTCCCTTCGTGGTTCGCATGCCTTCGGCGGAGTTCGTGTCCGCGATGGAGGGCAACAGTTTCGAGGAGACGGGACGAAAGGGGAAGTTTCTTCTCATCGGGCTGAAAGACGGCCATCAACTCGTCATCAATTCCATGCTCACCGGCCGCCTTCAATATTGCCCAACGTCACAAAAGCGGCGGGCGAAAACCTGCTTCGTCCTTTCGTTGGAAGACGGGCATGACCTGCGCTACGTCGATCAGCGTCTGATGGGGAAGGTTTACCTCGTCAAGGACGATGAGCTCGACCGCGTTCCCCAGTTCGCGGAGATGGGGCCAGATGCGCTGTCACCGAAGCTCACCGAATCGCTATTTGCGGAACGTCTCGCGCGCCACAACGGACAGATAAAGAACGTACTGACGAACCAGAAGTTCATCGCCGGCATCGGGAACGCCTATTCCGACGAAATCCTCTTCGTAGCCAGGTCCAACCCTTTTCGAAAGCGTTCCACTCTCAGCGAGGACGATGCCCGAAGGCTATACCGCTCGATGTGTGAGGTGTTCGCCTGGGCGACCCCGCTCGTGGAGGAGGCAATACAGGAAGAGCTGCCGCTGGAGGAGGTGCGCTATTTCATGCGAGTGCATCGTCGCGGCGGCGAGGCATGTCCCAACTGCGGCAGCCGCATCACGGACATCACGGCCGGGAACCGCGTGACGAGCTTCTGCCGTCACTGTCAGGTCTGACGACACTGCCTTCGCCTGACGCGGGCGAATAAGAAACGGCCCTTTCCGGCCGTTCTCCTTCTTCCAGACTGAGAATCGCTTCTAAGAAAACCCGTTCGGCACTTCCCAGCCGGGAATGAACTTCTGCCATTCCACCTGGCGTTCAAGGTGGTCGTAGAACAAATAGTAGGCCGTTGCCGGCGGGCGAGTCGGCTGGCGGAGCAGGCGCATGCGCGTTTCGCCCGGCATCTTCCCCGCTTTGCGATGATTGCAGGGCTTACACGCCGAGACCAGGTTGTCCCAGGTGTGCGTGCCGCCCTTGTTGCGCGGAATAACGTGGTCGAGCGTCAGGTCATGGCTCCGACGGCCGCAATACTGACACATGTAGTGGTCGCGGCTGAAGATCTCTTTTCGCGTCAGGCGCATCTGAGGACGTGGCCTCCTGATCAGGTAGACCAGGCGGATGACGGACGGCAGCGAGAAGCAGTGGCTAGGGCTCCGCAACTGTCCGTCGTTGTGCTCCAGCACCTCCGCCTTGCCGCGGTCAACCAGAACGAAGGCCCTACGTGCGTTGCAAACGTTCAAGGGCTCGTAGTTCTGATTGAGAACGAGTACGGGGGAGTTTACCATGCCATTCATACCTGAAGTCGCTCTGTCGTAATGAATCATAGCAAAACGCTCTGGGCGCGGGCAACAAATGAAGGCGTCGGTCGCCTAGAGAGCGTCCACTGCGTTTCGGAACTCGACGGGCAGGATGCGCAATAGGACGGGGATGCCGTTTAGAAAGATCGGGCCGAACAGCGAATCGCGGATTGCGTCCTTTGCACCGAAGGCGGGGAAGGTAACGAAAACGATGAGGAGGATTTCGGCCAGGGCCATTCCCTTCACGAAGCCGAACGCGGCTCCGAGCAGATGGTCGAAGGTACCAAGCATGAGGAGCGACGCCGTCTGCTTCAGCAGCATGCCCGCGAGCTGGCCGGCGAGGAAGCAGGCGCCAAAGATAGCCAGGAAGGCTGCAATATTGGCAGCGTTGTCGTTGTCGACGGCCAGCTTGATGTCGCTCGCCAGGTCCTGGTAGAAGAGGCCGGCAAGAACGATCCCTAGCGCGACGCCGGTGATGGTCACGATCTCGCGGATGATGCCGGCGGAGAAAGCGGAGAAGGTGAACCAGACAACGAGTACGATGATGACCCCATCAACCCAATTCATGCCGACCCCTCGAATCTCCCCCTTGTCCGGCAGCGGCGAACATTCACGCCGTTTGACACCGCAACCTTACGACTCGAAGATGCCGCCGTCAAGGCCGCGATTATCCTCTACCGAAGAACTATGGCCCGGCGGCAAACCCGCTCGCGGTACCAGAAATATGCCGGCGCCATCGTCAGAAGCCCAAACACGAACCCACCCACAACGTCGCTTGGCCAGTGGACGCCGACGTAGACGCGCGCCAGCCCGGTCAAGATGATCATCGTCACACACGCCGCGCGGAACAGCAGTCGCAGCCCTGGGTGTGCGATGAGCACTCCGGCAAGGACGAAAAGCGTCCCGTACAGAACGAAGGCTGTTGTCGCATGCCCGCTCGGGAAGCTGTAGCCGCCGACATGGTCCCTGATTTGCAGGACGGTCGCCGAGGGCCGCGGACGGGCCACCGCCTGGGCGAGAGCCTGTCTCAGCGCTCTTGGAACAAAGGTGATCAGGACGAGCAGCGACTCCCAAGGTCTCTTGAGGAAGAGGAAAGCGGCGGCAAAGGCCAGCGTGATGACAACCGAGAGCCATGTGCCGCCGACGGTGTTGGCAAAGGTGGCCACCGGCCCGAAGTAAAAGTCGTTGAAGTCCTGCACGCGATGAGCGAGCGCCAGGTCACCGGGGAAGCGGTCGCTGACGGCGGCGAAACCGCACATGACGCCGAAGGCTGCGACTGCCGCCGCCCGGGCAATCCAGACCATTCGCCTGTCGCGAATCAGGGTCGATCTTGTTGGAGCCACTTATCGTCCGATTATGGCAGGCGAAAGCCTGGCGGCTCAAGCTCGCGACCCTTGACAGCTTTTCGAATCGATACCTACAATCGGCTTGGGCCCATGAAGAACGGGCCTCCAATTTCTTTCGGTGGTGGAAGGCGGAAAGATGCAACGACTCCAAGAGGAGAATCTGCGGAAGACGGTGCGGGCCGCCCTCGACAAGTCATCCCGGGCCGCGCTTTCGACGGCATCCGGCGCCGACCTGCGCAGCGGTCTCGTCCCCTTCGCCTGCGACGACGATTTCAGCATCTATGTCGGCTTGAGGCGTAACGACGTGCGCTGCCTGCAACTCGGCTTCCACCCTGCTGTATCGCTGCTCGTGCTCCACGAATCTGACGGCGAGACACAAGAAATCGAGATAACCGGCAAGGCGATGCCGCTGCAGAAGGCGGCGCAGCGCCAGAGGGCGCGCGACTTGCTGGCCGGCCGGACGCGGTCGGCTTCAGGAGAGGAACAAGAGTACTTCCGCATCGTGCCGTTGCGGATCGAGCTGCGAAGGCAAGCGGCGAACGCAGCCTCTGCGAGCCAGACGCTCTTGTTTCCCGCCAATCGCAGGGCCGTGGGCGAAGCAGCGCTTCTCAGGAAGAAGGCCTTTGCCTGGTTCCTCGCTATGCGGGTACCGTTTCTGACCGCCAGCATCACGCCGGTCCTGCTCGGCGGCGCAATCGCCTGGTCCACGCGACATCAGTTCAGTTGGGCCCTGCTGCTCCTGACGATGCTGGCCGGCGGTCTGCTCCATCTCGGCGTAAACGTGATCAACGACTACTTCGACCACGTCAGCGGCAACGACGACCTCAACGTCGAATTCATCCGTCCGTTCAGCGGCGGCAGCAGAGTCATCCAGATGGGCCTCCTCTCGCCGCTGGAGATGCTCGTCGGGGCGGCCGTGCTCTTCGGCCTTGCCAGCGCAATCGGCCTATTCCTGACCGCCGCGACAGGTCCGCTGCTCCTGGCGTTCGGTGCTGCCGGCCTGCTTTCGGGGATATTCTACGTTGGGAAGCCGTTCAACTGGGGCAGCCGTGGCATCGGCGAACTCCTCGTGGGCCTGAACTTCGGCACGCTGATGACCCTCGGCGCCTATTTCGTCCAGACCGAGCGCGTCGACTGGACGCCGGTTATCGCCGCCGTGCCGCTGGCGCTCCTCATCGCCGCCGTGCTCTACGTCAACGAGTTCCCGGACTTCGCCGCCGACAAGGCCGTCGGGAAGCGCACCTGGGTCGTGCGTCTGGGCCGTCCCAAAGCCGCCTACGTATACGCAGCGATGATGGCCATTCCCTACGTGTGGGTGCTCGCCTTCGTTGTCGCCAAGTCTCTGCCCACGACAACGCTTTTGCCATTGCTAACGCTTCCGCTGGCCGTGCGCGCCACGCTCGTCGCCTTCCGCTATCACTCTCAGCCTGTTGAGCTTGCGCCCGCGAACGCTCTCACAATCGTGACGCATCTCTCTGTTGGACTGCTCCTGACGCTTGGTTACGTCTGGGACAGCGCGGACGTGAAGGGGATGGCCTATGTAATCGGTTTCGCTGTCCTATTCACGTTCATCGTCGCCTTCGTGAGCAAGGGGATCGAGCAGGAGAAGCAGGCCTTCCTCGCCTCCCGGCAGGCGTCCGCGCCCGAACACAGCTAGCCCCGTCGCGATGGAAGAGAAGCTGGGCAGGGCTCGCTACGTCCGCCGCCTCTTCGACAGCATCGCCTTCCGCTACGACCTGGCGAACTTCGTCATCACTGCCGGGCGCATTGGCGCCTGGCGACGACGCCTCCTGCGCGAAGCGGACCTGCAGAACGCGGGGCTTGTCCTCGACCTCGCGACCGGCACCGGCGATCTTGCCCTGGCGATCGCGCGCCGTTCACCTCGAGCTCGCATCGTTGGCGTCGACCTCTCGCCGGAGATGCTTCGCCGGGCGCGTGAAAAGATCAAGCGAGCCGGCCTGGCGGACCAAGCGTCCCTCATTATTGCCGACGTTACCGCGCTCCCCTTTCGCGACGGCGTCGCGGACGGCGCGGTCAACGCTTTCCTGCTACGGCACATCGTGTCACTGCCGGCCGCCTTCACCGAGTTCCGGCGCGTCCTTCGCCCGGCCGCCAAGCTGGGATGCCTGGAGCTCACGCAGCCGACGCTGCCCGTGTTCCGCGAGGCTTATCGCTTTCTTTTCCGGTACGTCACGCCGCTCCTCGGCGGCCTAGTCTCCGGCGACTACGAAGCGTTCCGCTATCTGCCGCGCTCGCTTGACCCATACCCGGGCGCTCCCGAGCTTTCACTCATGTTGCAGAACGCGGGATATGAGGACGTGCGATGTCGCTTGCTTGCGGGCGGGATCGTCGCTGTCCACGTGGGCGAGAAGCCGGGGGCAGAAGGACTCTAGCGCGCCCGTATCCGATAGGTGCAACAGGCGTCGCCGCGGACGATGCAGCTCTCCAGATTAGCTGACGCGTCGAGGAGAAGAGCGACGAACTCGGAATCGAGCGAGCAGAGCGCTTTGTGCACGCGGGCGACTTCGGGGTAGGGACAAGTGAGGCGCTGGATGAGAAAGTCTTTGCCTTCGGACGACGTCGATACCAGACAGCCCTCAGCCTCGATTACGCGGGTGACCTCGGCCACGCGCGCCGGCAGCGCCAGCCCGATCATTCGCTCCCGATAAGGCTCCGCTTTCCGAACGGCTACGCGTTTGAGGAAGTCCTGCACGCCTTCGTCGCTTGCCGTCGACATCAACTCCTCTAGAAACAGCGACGCCAGCGTCGCGTACTTCTTGGGGTAGAGCGCGTCGCCAAGGCGGGTGAGCGAGTAGACGAGCGCCGGCCGGCCGACGCGTCCGCGCTCCTCGTGCCCTTCAATCAGGCCGTCGCGCTCCAGGATCGTTAGATGCTGGCGGATGCCGGTGGAGGTGAGGTGCAGCAACTCGCCGAGCTCCTTAACGGAACCTTTCCCGTGACTGCGCAGGTAGTCCAGAATCTCGCGTCGTGTCGGCTGCATCTGCTCCCGGCGAAGTTAACGCAGAATGGCCAATAACTTCTGATGCAATTATGCTAACATAGCTTTCGTCGAGCGGACAACAACGACCTGTTTGGACTAGGATTCAAGAAAGACGCGATTTTGCGGCGGAGTGATACAACACATGCCTGAGAGCGACAGCCCGATGGCGCGCAAGATGCAGGCCGACGTGATAATTGAGATGGCCGCCCAGAAGCTTCGCCAGCTGCTGCAGGAGGCCGTCGCTCTGCTCGAGCTCTTTCCGCCGTTCCCCGGTTCCTTCTTCACGCTCGCCATCGAGGTCGAGGGAGGCGCGGCGGGCGGGCCGGAGCACGGTTGCGTCGTGCTGGGACCCGACGCCGAGTTGCACGAACTGGAGGTGACCATCGATTTCCCGCCGGGAGAATTCGACCCGGTCGCAGCCCGAAACGAGGTCTTGAAGCCGCTGGAGCTTCATCCGCGGGATTACGTTGTCTACGCCTACAACGCACTCACTCGCGTCACAGAGCTGTTGATGGAGCAGCAGGCCGGCGAGTCAGCCTGAGGGCGGTATCAGCCAGCCGCCGTTCGAAAAGCGGCGTATGGCGGGCGTCGTTTTGGTATGATAGACGCTGCATTGTGGAGGGGGCTTTTCGATGGCTGGAAGTTCGGCCGGCCGCGATTCCACGTTCAAACGAGGCCAGCGTCTTAGCGGCGCTCAGGCCATTCTCTTCGCCCTCGCTCTTGCCATCCTTCTAACACTGGCGCTTGTGCCCGTTTTCCCCCATCAGCAGCAGGCGAAAGAAGGCGACACAGCCTCTCGCACGTGGCAAGCTCCTCGCGACTTTTCGTTCAATAGTGAAGTGCTGACGGAGAAGCAGCGGGAGCAGGCCGCGGCCGCCGTCCCCGACGTCCTCGTCTTCAGCCCCGATGTGCGGTCGGAGCAGAGCGCCAAGCTTGAGAAGCTGATCAGGGACGTGGAAAGCGTCCGCAATTCTTCCGACTTAACGCGCTCTCAGAAGCTGAGCGCGCTTAGCGGCACCGAGAACCTTCTTGCCCCCGACTTCGAGCCGTTCATCCTGGACATGCCCTCAGATGAGTGGCAATCGGTTACCGGCCAGGCGCGGGCCGTGCTCGAAAAGGTGCTCGAGGGCAGCGTCGCCCGCGGACAGGAGAATCAGATAGCGGACCAGGTCCCGCAGCTCATCGACCCGTCTCTTTCAGTCGACGAAGCCGCACTGGTCGCCGCGCTGGTCAAGCCGCTGATCGCCCCGAACTTCGAAGTCGACCAGGCGAAGACGAATCAGGCGAAGGAGGCTGCGCGAGCCGCCGTGGCGCCGGTGCTAGTCTCCTACACCAAGAACCAGACGATCGTTCGCAGCGGCGAGGTGATCGACAGCACGGCGATAGAGGCGATGCGCCAGGCCGGCCTGCTTTCGCGTCGGCTGGAGTGGCGGAGCCTTGTAGCGGTCATCATGCTGTCGCTGATTTCGGCTAGCATTCTGGGCTACTACGTCTTCGCATTCGGAACAGAGAGCGTCGCGGATTTGCGACGGCTCGTCCTGCTGCTCGCAGTCTCGGCGCTGGCGGTGCTGGCGGCGAAGCTGTACATTCCGCTGATCTTGCCGGACCACCAGCGGCACTTCCTTGCCTATGCGCTGCCCCTTGCCGCTGTGCCCATGCTTATCGCCGCGCTTGTGGAGGGGCAATTGGCGCTCATCGTCGCGGCGATGCTGGCGGCTCTTGTCACTTTCGTCGTCGCCTATCTGCCGGATGTCTCCGCTGCAGCGACATCGAGCCCTCTCGACGCGCTGCGAGCTCTCGGCGTCTACGGGTTCGGAGGCGCGGCGGGAGCGCTGACGGTGTACAGAGCGGAACGATTGAACAGGTACGCCCTGGCCGGCCTGGTCGTCGCGTTGGTATCCATGGCGGTCCTCGGCGCTGTCTGGTTCCTCGATCTGGACCGCAAGCTGTGGGACCTTCCCTGGATCGCGCTGGTATCGAGCATCAACGGTCTCCTGTCGGCGATCCTGGCCGTGGGGGCTTTCATCACCCTTGGCTTTGTGTTCGGGATAACGACGCGGGTGCATCTGATGGAGCTGGCGCAGCTCAACCGCGCGCTGCTGCGACGGCTTCAGGACGAGGCGCCGGGCACGTTCCATCACAGCATCATCGTCGGCAACCTGGCGGAGCGCGCCGCCGATCTCATCGGAGCCGATTCCCTCCTCGTTAGAGTCGGTTGCTACTATCACGACGTCGGGAAGCTGCGACAGCCCGGCTATTTTATCGAGAACCAGATGGCGGGCAGCAATCCCCACGATAAGCTGCCGGCCCAGAAGAGCGCGCGGATCATCTCCCGTCACGTTCAAGACGGCCTCGAGCTGGCACGCGAGCACCATCTTCCCCCGCAGGTGCGCGACTTCATCGCGCAGCACCACGGGACCGGACAGGCGGCATACTTCTATCGCAAAGCGCTGAAACAAGGGAGGGAGATTGACGCCTCCTCGTTCTCGTATCCGGGTCCCCGACCTCAGACCAAGGAGACGGCGATAGTCATGCTTGCCGATTCGGCCGAGGCAGCGGTGCGAGCGGCTTCGGACCGCTCTCCCCTGGAGATAGACGCCCGCGTCGACGAAGTCATTGCGGAGCGTCTCGCCGAGAGGCAACTGGATGAGTCTGACCTCACGTTGCGGGACATCAGTCTCGTCGCGGAATCTTTCAAGTCGACCCTCAGGGGCGTCTATCATCCGCGCCTCGAGTATCCTTCGGCCGCTCAGGCGGAGGGAGGCAAGGAGCGCAAGCGTCGGCGACGGAGAGTCTCCCCCCTCTCGGCGCTGAGCGCGTTCTCGGTCGGAGAAGAGACCCCCATCCAGGAAGACGAAGAAACCGCCCCCTGATATCGACCGGCGCAACCTCCTATCGCTGGGGCCACAGGTCCGGTTTGTGTATAATTGCTTTGGCCGATTCCCTGAAAAGGAGCTACGATGCGTTTTGGCGTGATCGTGTTCCCGGGCACGTGGAGTGACGGGGACTGCTACTACGTGCTCGACACCCTGCTGGGCCAGAAGGTCGACTATGTCTGGCACCGCGAGCACGACTTGTCGGCCTACGACTGCGTAATCCTGCCCGGCGGCTTCTCCTACGGCGACTATCTCCGCGCCGGCGCCATTGCCCGCTTCTCGCCCGTCATGGCAGCCGTTGCCGACCACGCGCGAAAGGGTCGCCTCGTCTACGGAATCTGCAACGGCTTCCAGATCCTGTGCGAGGCCGGCCTTCTTCCGGGCGCCCTCATGCGCAACGACAGCCTCCAATTCCGCTGCGAGCCGGTCCACCTGAGGGCAGAGAACGTCGCGACGCCGTTCACGCGCCGCTGCGCCCTGGGCCAGGTGCTGACGGTCCCGATTTCGCACGGCGAAGGCAGCTACTTTGCCGACGCGGACACGCTGGCGATGCTGGAAGACAGCCGACGCGTGGCGTTCCGCTACGTCACGCCCGCAGGCGAAGTGACAGCGGAAGCGAACCCCAACGGCTCGTTGAACAACATCGCCGGGATCATCAACGAAAGCGGCAACGTGCTTGGGATGATGCCACATCCGGAGCGGGCAAGCGAGAGGCTGATGGGCGGCGAAGACGGGATGCTGATCTGGCATTCGATTATCGAGAGCGGAGTGGCCGATCTCTCAAGCAATCGGGCCTAGGGCGTGGCGGAGAGTCTCAAGAAGGAGGTCGAGTCATGGCAACTGGAGTCACATCGCCCACCTTTCCTGTAGCGTTCGACGTCGAGTATCCGGAGAGATTGTCGCGCCTTCTGATCTTCTTCAAGTGGTTGCTTGCCATACCTCACTTCATCATCCTCTACGCCCTAATCCTGGTAACGGAAGTGCTCACGTTCATCGCCTGGTTCGCCATTCTCTTCACCGGCCGCTATCCGAGGGGCATGTTCAACTTTGTGGTTGGGGTCTTCCGGTGGCAACACAACGTCACCGCCTACGCCGCGCTGCTGCGAGATGAATATCCGCCGTTCTCGCTCTCGGCCGGCGAGTACCCCGTGACCTACGACGTCGAATACCCGGAGAGACTGTCGCGCTGGCTGATATTCGTGAAGTGGCTGCTGATCATCCCGCACTTCATCGTCCTCTTGTTCATCGGTATAGCGTATGAGATAACAGCGATCATATCCTGGTTTGCCATCCTGTTTACCGGCCGCTACCCGGAGGGCCTGTTCCGGTTCGCCGTTGGGGTTACGCGTTGGGGTGCGCGAGTCAACGCCTACGTTTGGTTGCTGCGGGATGAATACCCTCCGTTCAGTTTGCAGTGAGTAGTCGGTTGAGTCCTTTGACTTGCGAGTAGCGCATGATTGTTGACCAGCAACTGATTGAAGAACTGTCGCTTTCCCTCGACGAGTACCGCCTCATCGTCGAGAAGCTTGGCCGCGAGCCCAACGAAGTCGAACTGGGCATGTTCGGCGCCATGTGGAGCGAGCACTGCGGCTATAAGAACAGCAAGCCGCTCCTGCGCATGCTCCCAAACACCGGCCCGAACATCCTCACGAGCATGGGCGGCGAGAACGCCGGCGCTATCGACATCGGCGACGGCATCTGCGTCGTGATGAAGATAGAATCGCACAACCATCCGTCCGCCATCGAGCCCTACGAAGGCGCTGCTACCGGCGTCGGCGGCATAGTACGCGACATCTTCGCCATGGGCGCGCGACCCATCGCAACCCTCGACTCCCTGCGCTTCGGCCCGCTCTCCGAGCCGCGCAATCGTTACCTCTTCTCCGGCGTCGTCGGCGGCATCGGCGGCTACGGCAACTGTCTGGGCATCCCGACCATCGCCGGCGAGGTCAGCTTCGCGGACCCTTACTCCGCGAACCCGCTGGTGAACGCCATGTGCGTAGGGATCGCGCGCATCGACCACCTCGTGTCCGGTCGCGCCGCGACGCCCGGCAACATCGTCCTGCTCGCAGGCGCCGATACGGGCCGCGACGGCATCGGTGGCGCCAACGTCCTCGCCTCCCGCGTCTTCGACGAAGGCAGCGCGGAGCTTCGCCCGACGGTGCAGGTGGGCAACCCATTCATGGAAAAACTACTCATGGAGGCCTGCCTGGAGCTCGCCGAGAAGCACCCCGACTGGATCGACGGTATCCAGGATCTGGGCGCCGCCGGCCTCACGAGCTCAACCGTCGAGGCTGCCGCCCGCGCCGGCAACGGCATGGTAATTGACATTGCCCGCGTGCCGAGGCGGGAGCGCGGCATGCTTCCTCAGGAGGTGATGCTGTCGGAGTCGCAGGAGCGGATGCTCGTCTTCCCGAAAAAGGAGCACGAGGACGATGTGCGCCGCCTCCTGGAGCGCTGGGAGCTGAAAGTCGACGCTATCGGCCGCGTAACGGACGATGGCCTGATGCATGTCCTCGACGGCAACGAGGAAGTAGCGGCAATCCCCGTCAACGTGCTGACGACGCCGCCCGAGTACCGGCGCATCGGACAGCGGCCACGCTACCTCGACGACGTGCAGGCGTACGACCTCTCGCGCCTGCCGGACGTGGACGATGCGGCGAAGGCGCTGCTCCGCCTTCTTTCGACGCCGGAGTTGGCGAACAAGCGCTGGGTGTGGCGGCAATACGATCATCAGGTCTTGACCAACACCGTCGTCGGGCCGGGAAGCGATGCGGCGGTCCTGCGCGTCAAAGGCACGAAAAAGGGCCTCGCCCTCACCAACGACGGCAACGGCCTCTACTGCTACCTCGATCCCTTTGCCGGTGGGGCCATCGCCGTCGCCGAGGCGGCCCGAAACGTGGTCTGCGCGGGCGGCCGTCCCGCGGCCATCACCGACTGCCTGAACTTCGGCAATCCCGAGAAGTTGGACGTCTACTACCAGATGGAGCAGACAATCCGCGGCATAGCAGCGGCGGCCGAGAAGCTGGGCGCGCCGATAATCTCGGGCAACGTCAGCCTCTACAATGAGACGAACGGCGAGCCGGTACTGCCGACGCCTGTCATCGGCATGCTGGGTCTGCTGGACGACGTCGACCGTCGCTGCGCAATGGGCTTCCAACGCGAAGGAGACGTGGTCTTCGTCCTCGGCACTCTTCTCGACGCGCCTGTGGAGACCCTCGCCGGCAGCGAGTATCTGCGTGAGGTGCACGGCCTGGTAGCCGGACAGCCGCGAATCGACCTCGATTTGGAGGCGCGCGTGCAACAGCTTTGCCTCGAAGCGATTGCCGGTGGTCTTCTTCGGTCCGCTCACGATTGCTCGCAGGGCGGCCTGGCCGTTGCCCTGGCGGAGAGTTGCATCAGCGGCCGCATCGGCATGGTCGGCGAGCAACTCGGCGCTGTGAGCAGGCTCGACGCCGTCCTCTTCGGCGAGGCGCAGTCGCGAATCGTCCTCTCCTCTTCGCCGGAGCGGCGGAGCGAGCTTGAGGCGCTGGCCCGCCGGCACGACGTTCCGCTGACCTATCTCGGACAAGTCGGTGGCGACCGCCTCGTGCTGCCTGATGCCCTGGACGTTTCGCTCGCAGAGCTAACGGACGCCCACAGTCGCGGCTTGCCCGACGCGCTGGCCGGCGCGTAAGGGCTCGGCATCCCGGCGAGAGCGGCCTTGACGCGTTATCCCGCGTGCCTTATCCTATCCCAGACCGAACGTATGTACTCAAAGCCTTTTTGTGGTTCGAGAGGTGGAAAGATTCCGCTCAACTTGACTGATTCCCTTGTTGACCGCGCGGGCTACGGCACTATCATGGTGAAGGTGGCCCGCTCCAAAGCCAAACTCCCTGGAGGTCCGCAGTGAAAGTTGTTTTTCTGAAGGACGTTGAAGGCAGCGGACGCATCGGCGAGATCAAGAACGTCGCCGACGGCTTCGCCCGCAACTATCTCTTGCCGAAAGGCATGGCCGCGCCGGCCACCGCCGACGCGGTTAGGAAGGCAGAGGCGCGCGCCGTCGTGGAAGCCCATCGCCAGGCGCAGCTCGACGAGGCAGCGCAGTCAATCGCCGAACGCGTCGCCGGCCAGACAGTCAGAATCGTCGTCAAGGCTGGGAGCAAGGGGCGCCTCTTTGGCTCCGTGACCCAGGCGGACGTGGCCGAGGAAGTGGGCAAGCTGCTCCGCCAGGAGGTGGACCGCCACCAGGTGGTTCTGGCGGAGCCGATCAAGGAGACCGGCGACTACGAAGTGACGATCCAGCTTAGCCGCAACGTGCGGCCGAACATCGCTCTGAAGATTGTCGCGGAAGGCGCGGAGAGCGAAGAGGGGGCAACGCCAGCAGCCGAGCCGGAGCAGGTCGCGAGTGAAGAGGAACCAGCCGCGGAGTCAGAAGAGGGGGAATAGCCTACCGACGAGGTGTGCGCGATGAACGAAGGCTACGAAGAGGCAGCGGAATCGGCGGCAAGGGAGCTCGAACGGGCGCAAACAGCCGACGACGTCCGCACGATATGGAAGAAATACTATCTCGTTCTCGGCCATCGATCGCTCGGCAGGCTTTTGCTGGGACGGCCCGCCGTCGAGCTCGTTGCCCGTCACGAGGCACGGACCCATTAAGGACAACCCCCTCCTGTCAATAGCCTGAGGAGAGGCAGGATGCTGGCCGACAGGCTCCCCCCTCACGACGTCGAAGCAGAAGAGGCGGTTATCGCCTCCATCCTCGTGGACAGCGAGGCTATCTACCGCGTCGCTCCCATCCTCAAGGCGGACGACTTCTTCCGCGAAAAGAACGCCTGGGCCTACGAGGCCTGTCTCAGCCTCTTCGACCGGAATGACGCCATCAATCAGGTGACGGTCGGCCACGAGCTCGCCCGCCGCGACCGGCTGGGGGAGATGGGCGGTCTTGCCTACCTCAGCCGGCTGGTGACGGAGCTCCCCACACCGGTCGGCGTCGAGCACTATGCCGGCATCGTGAAGCGCGACGCCGTCTACCGACGGCTCATCGAAGTGGCGAGTCGCATCGCCCAGATGGGATACAACGGCGGTCCGGACCTGGAAGAGACGCTTTCCCGCGCCGAGGGCATGCTGCTTTCCCTGCGCAGCGGCGAGCGCTTGAGCGATTTCACTCACATCAAAGAGATCCTGGACGGCTTCTGGGAGGGCAGCGGGCTGGAATCGCTGCGCAGCGGCCTCGAGGGGAACATTCGGACCGGATTCGCGGACCTCGATACTCTCCTGGGCGGCTTGAAGCGCTCGGACCTCATCATTCTGGCGGCCCGACCAAGCCTGGGAAAGACCAGCCTGGCGCTGAATACCGCTCGCAACGCCGCCGTCGGTCAGAACGCCAAGATCGCCCTCTTCAGCCTGGAGATGGCGGCGGAACAACTCGCCCAACGGCTGCTGGCCAGCGAGTCAGGCGTCGATTCCACGAGACTGCGGCTCGGTCTGCACACGGAGGCCGAGGAGCGGCGCGTCATGAACGCGCTCGGAGTGCTCGCCGCCACCGACATTTGGGTCGACGACAGCGCGGTCCTGCGCATGCCGGAGATCCGTGGTAAGGCGCTACGCCTTTCACGCGACCGTGGCCTCGATCTTGTCATCGTCGACTATTTGCAGTTGATTCATGGGACGGAGCGGGGCGACAACCGGGTACAGGAGATCAGCTACATCTCACGAGCGCTCAAGGAGCTGGCGCGCGAGCTCGACGTGCCGGTGATCGCCGTGTCGCAACTCTCGCGCGCGCCGGAGATGCGTTCACCGCACATCCCGATGTTGAGCGACCTGCGGGAGAGCGGCAGCATCGAGCAGGACGCCGATCTCGTGGTGTTCATATATCGAGAGGAAGTGTATGTGCGCAAGGACGACTGGGAATCGCAGCACGCGGACGGCTCTCCCTATCCGGCCGGCGACGCTCAGATCATCGTCGCCAAGAATCGCAACGGACCAACGGGCACCGTCCATCTTCGCTTCCGGCACAACATCGCCCGCTTTGAGGACCTCCTTCTGCGAGAAGAGGAGGGAGTGATGAGCCGGTCCTCGGCGGAGGTCTGAAAGCGCTGGCCATATGAGAAGGCTGGACGAAATAATCGAAGGGATGCGAGTGGCTGAGGGACTGTCCGACGCGAACCGGGACGTGGCCTGCGCGACCGAAGAGAAGAGCGACGCTTGCCCTCTCTGCGACGGCGCCGGCTTCGTCCGCCGCAGGCTCCCCGTCGATCATCCTGACTTTGGCAAGGCGTTCCCCTGCGATTGTGTTCGGCGCGAGCGGGAGGATGAGAGGTCGGCGCGTCTGGAGCGCTACAGCGACCTCGGTCCGCTGACGCGCCTCACGTTCGATAACCTTAGCGTGCGCGGGCGCAGCAGCAATCCGCGCGATCAGGAGCGCTTCCAGCGCTGCGTTGAAGAGGCGCGTAGCTTCGCCGAGAATCCTGACGGCTGGCTGGTCCTTTTCGGCCCCAGCGGCTGCGGCAAGACCCACGTGGCCGCCGCCGTCGCCAATCGCTGCCTGGCGCTGGGCACGCCGTCGCTATTCGTCATCGTCCCCGATCTGCTGGACCGCCTGCGCGCCGCCTATCATCCCGAGGCCGCCGTCGACTACGACCAGGCATTCGAACGCGTGCGCAACGCTCCCGTGCTCATCCTCGACGACCTGGGCGGGCAGAGCAGCACCCCCTGGGCGCAGGAGAAGCTCGCCCAGATAGTCAACCACCGCTTCAATTGCCGATTACCCACAATCGTCACCAGCGGCTCTGCGCTGCACAAGCTCGACGACCGATTGCAGACGCGGCTGACAGACCCCTCGCTGAGTCGCGTCTTCGAGTTGGAGCCGGCATCAGGCGGCCGTCGCGGCGGTCGAAAGCTCGACGTCTTCGACCAGCCGCGTTTCCGCAACATGACCTTCGACAGCTTCGACACGCAGGGTTTCCACCTGCCCGTCGCTGAACGACGCCGTCTTGAGGACGCCTACCGCTTCGCGCTGGACTTCGCGCAGAAACCCGAGGGCTGGCTGATGCTCACCGGGCCTGCCGGGAGCGGCAAGACGCACCTGGCCGTGGCCATAACCAACTACCGCCGCCACCTCGGCGACTCGCCGTACTTCATTGAAGTGACCGACTTGCTGCACTTCCTCAGTCGCAAAGACAAGAAAGGGGAGCCGGAGCAGTACTATCGCGAGATCGAGGAGATCAGCGAGGCGCCGCTCCTCGTGCTGGACGATCTCTATATCAACCGGCGCAACCCCTGGTGGGAAGACATCTTCCGGATCCTCAAGCACCGCCACACGGCCCAATTGCCCACAGTGGTGACGACGCTCCAGGCGCTTGCCAATCTGTCGCTGGATGAGCTGGGGGAGCGAATTGCTTCGCTGCTCGGCGACCCGAGCGTGTGCTCCGAGGTGCGACTGCCCGGCGCATCCCAGAAGCCGAGACCCGCAAACGACGTCCCTTCCCCGGAAGACGAGCCGCCGCGACGACGGAAGCGCGTCTGAGCCTCCTTCCTCCAGCCGAGGAACCTGATTGACTACTCATAGCTCGTACCTTGATCTTACTCAACCTAATCTCGTACAATACCGCCTAGAGCCCGCTCAACCATCCTCAGAGGGATCTCGGGAGGTCGTCACCGTGGCACTGGAAGACAGGACGTTAGTGTGTCGCAATTGCGGAAAAGAATTCGCCTTTACCGCGGGCGAGCAGACTTTCTTCTTGCGGCGGGGTCTTTTGAATGATCCCCAGCGCTGTCCCTTGTGCCGGGCAGCGAAGCGAGAGGAGCGCGGCGAGAACCAGCGAGAGATGACAGCCGTAGTCTGTGCCTCCTGCGGTGCCAAGACCCTCGTCCCCTTTGTCCCGCGGCTGGACAAGCCAGTGTACTGCAATCCCTGCTTCGAGAGGATGCGCGCGACTGTCTAGTCGTTCGCCCCCTCCAGCGGACCTCCCAGCCAGGACTCGCCGTCCTCCCACGTCTCTTTCTTCCAGATGGGGACTGTCTGCTTGATTCGGTCGATTACGTACCGGCAGGCGTCGAACGCCTCGCCTCGATGAGGCGCCGAAACGGCGACTATCAGCGCCATCTCGCCCACCCGCAGCAGGCCGACGCGATGACGAAGCGCTATCTTTACCTCCTGCCAGCGGCCAAGCGCCTCTTCGACGACTCGACGCATCTCCTTCGCGGCCATCGAACGAAAGGCATCGTATTCCAGGGAGAGGACCTTTCGGCCCTGATCCTCATCGCGCACACTGCCGACGAAGAGGACGACGGCGCCGTTGGCTGGGTCTGTGACTGCCGCTATCAACGGCAACGGGTCAAGCACTTCGTCCGTAAGCTCGAAGGCGGCGCCGCCGCTGATCGGCGGTATCAGAGCCACTTCATCGCTGTCCTGAAGCACGTAGTCTCGCGAGCGGTACTCCTCGTTGACGGCGAAGGCAAGACCGGGGATCAAGGGCTTGAGCTGCGGATATTTCCCGGCGAGTTGCTCCGCCAGATCGCTCACCGTCGCGTCTTCTGGTAGTTGGACAACGATTTCCTGCCCGCCGACCAACTCCTTCAACCCGGCGAATAGCCGAACGCTCACCTTCATGACGTCACCGCCCTCGTTTGTTCCTGGTCTTTCCCTCGGCAGAGGCATCAAAGCTCATCTCAGCAATAAGAGTTGCCGATGATCCATCGATGACACTGTTCCGATGATCAGCTATACTGACGCCTCAGAAACCCAACGAACATGATGAGCATCGGCACGATTCTGGGCAAGGCGGGCAAGCAGGCAATTGACTTGCTTTTTCCTCCTCGCTGCGTCATCTGCGGCAGACTGGGGTCGTTTCTCTGCCCCGATTGCCGGTCGTCGTTGCCGCGGGCCGGGCCGCCGCGCTGCGCCATCTGCTGGCAGCCCACACCCGGCCGAACGTGCGGTCGCTGTGAGGAATCGCGGCCATCGTTCAACGGACTCCGTTCGCCCTACATCTTCGAGGGCGGCACGCGGGAATTAGTGCACCGGCTGAAATATCAGAATCAGTCAGTCCTTGCCGGGCCCATGGCGGACCTGGTCATTGACTTCCTGGCCGACAACCCGCTTCCCGCAGACGTACTCGTGCCGGTGCCCCTCTTTCCGAGGCGAATGCGCGTACGCGGTTACAACCAGTCGGCGCTTCTGGCGCAGGCGCTGGCGCGACAGCTCGGCTTGCCCGTCAACGAGCGGACGCTCAACCGGACTCGCAACACGACTTCGCAAGCCAGGACCAACAACTCCGACGAGAGAAGAACCAACGTCCGCGAGGCCTTCACATGCAGGGACGGACAGCTTGCCGGCGAGCGGGTGCTCCTGGTCGACGACGTGTTGACGACCGGCGCGACGCTTGATGCATGCGCCCGGGCACTTCAAAGGGCTGGTGTCGAGTCTGTCTGGGCCCTCACTTTCGCTCATGAGGATTGATGAAAAGCGGGTTGAAGACAAATCTCGCCAATAGAATGCTTCGGCGAAACCTGGAGGAAAGATAGTGCCTCTGCCGCAACTGGTGATGTTCCTCGGCGGCATGGGCGGAAGTCCCGTGGAGGACGAATTCGCCCGCGCCCTCGGCGAAGACACGCTGGACACGCTGGAGCGCGTGCTCGATTCTGGCGGCGTCAACGGCGCGATTCTCGCCACAGACACGCCGCACATCGCTGATCGCTTCTCGTCAGAGGTGCGAGTGGACATTGACGACGGGCCGTTCCATTTCGGCGAGCGTCTAGTACAGGTGATACGCCGACATGAGCTGGAGCGGCTCATCTACCTGGGAGCCGGAAGCGGGACACTCATGGCGAACGATGACTTCTTCTCGCTTGGCCACTATCTGGGCATGGCCTGGAACATGGTCCTGACCAACAACCGCTATTCCTCTGACTTTGCCGCTTTTGTCCCGGGCGCAGCCCTCTTCCAGATCCCTTTGCCCCCGAAGGATAACGTCCTGCCGCGCACCCTTCACGATGAAGCGGGCCTCACGCTACAGGAGTTGCCACGAAGCACCGCGACCCAGTTCAACATCGATACGCCCTCAGATCTTGCCATCCTCAAGCTAACTGGCCACGCCGGTCCTCGCCTTAGCAACTGGCTCGAGGGCACGAACGTCAACGTCTCGAGATATATTGCCTGCCTAAGTCTCCTCACCAATCCAAGAGGGCAGATCCTCGTCGCGGGAAGGGTCGGGAGTCAGGTCTGGCAGTACTTGGAGAAGGAGACCGCCTGCAAAGTAAGGCTAGTCTCTGAAGAGCGCGGCCTGCGGGCGGAAGAGCGGGAAGACGGAAAGGCGCGTTCTCTGCTCGGCTTTCACCTCCAACAGACAGGCTGCGACCGCTTCTTTGCGGAGCTGGCCGAGATGGCGGACGCCGCCATCATCGACACGCGCGTTATCTTCGCCCACATGTCCGAACGGCCCGGCCGCGCTGATCGCTTCCTATCGGATATGGGTCGCTACGAAGAGATAAACGACCCGTTCCTACGGGAGTTCACCGAAGGCGCCATGAAAGCGCGCATCCCTGTGCTGCTCGGTGGCCACTCCCTCGTGGCCGGCGGCCTCATGGCCCTCACTGAGCTGGCCTGGAGAGACGCCCCCGACCCTTCGTAGGCACGATTCCCTATTCAAACAGGCGCTATCGGACTTGACGGTGCCCAATCCCTGGGATACGCTCACTCTAGTGGCAAGGAGTACATCATCACTGCGCCCACTTCCCTCCTCCGGAGGAGGCCTGCGGCAAAGATTGCTGCTAGCCTTCCTCGCCCTTTTCTTCGCAGGTGGCGCCGCCTATGGCTCGCTGATCCTCGCGAGCCGAGTTTATCCCATTCTGTTCCCCGGCAGCACCATTCCAATCCACATTGGACTGCCCTACGTTGATCAGCAGTCCAGCAACGATCCTTCGCCCATCAGCAAACGAATGAATATCCTTATCATGGGCCTCGACAGGCGCCCACAGGAGGGAGATATCTTCACGCGGACCGACACCATGATCATCGCCACAATCGATCCGCAAACCAAGACGGCCGGCATCCTGGGGATACCGAGAGATACCTACGTGAAGATACCGTGCTATTCCGAAGACCGCATCAACACGGCTCTCGAGTATGGACAGACATCCGACTACTCCGGCGGCGGCCCGCAATGCGCGAAGGACACGATCCAGAACAACTTTGGCATCAAGATCGATCACTACATCATCATTGACTTCAGCGCCTTCAAGGAGGTGATCGATTCTCTTGGCGGCATCGACGTGGATGTCCCGGACTACCTCAATGACCCGCTTTACTCCGACACGGAGAGGCTGGGCGACTTCTTCCCGCTGCATTTCGTTCCCGGCATGCAGCATATGGATGGAAGGACGGCGCTCGGCTACGCGCGCAGCCGAAATACGACCAGCGACCTGGACCGAATTCAACGGCAGCAGCGCGTGATATTCGCAGTCATGGACAAAGCTATGAGTCTCGACGTCGTGCCCCACGCCCTTGACTTGTGGCAGAAGTACAAGCACACGATAGTCACTGACATCAGCGACTTCATGATCCCCGGCTTCGCCAAGCTGGCTACCGACATCCCACAGGACCGCATCAGTGCCCTTTCTTTGGGCCCCTGCACCGCACCCTGGACAACGCCCGGCGGCGCGGACGTCCTGCTGCCGTCGAAAGAGGGATGCGCACGTATCGTCAATGCCCTCTTCTATGATCAGCAGTTATCGGCGGAGAGCGCAGTCGTCGAAGTGCGAGACGGCACGACGAGCAACGAGGACGTTGCTGCGAAGGCCGTAGGTCTCCTGGTCAACCTCGGGTTTCCTCAGGGGTCGGTTGTCGAATCGAAAGCACCGCCAAACGGAACCGTGGCTAACACGGAGGTTGTGGACTATACCGGAAAAATCTACAGCGCGGGCAAGATTGCCGAATGGCTAGGCCTTCCCGCGACGGCCGTGCGCGACTCTACCCCGCTTGACGCCGACCTGCTCACAACCAACGCCGACATCGTCGTCCTCCTTGGAGATGATGCCAATCTGGGGGCGCTGACGTCAACTTCAGCGGGAAGCCCGTAGGCGGCGAATCCATCAGGCGCGGTGAACCTCCGCCTGCTTCGAGAAGTCTCTACTTGCTCTTCGTCTTTGCCGGCGTCTTTGCCGGCGTCTTTGCCGGCGTCTTTGCCGGCGTCTTTCCTGGCGTCTTTGCTGGCGTCTTCGCGGGCGCTTTCTTCGCGGGAGCCTTGCGGGTCGCTGCCTTCGAAGAGGTGGTGGTTGAGGCCGCTTTCTTCGTGACCCTGCGAGCCGGCTTTGCCGCCTGCTCCGCTTGAGCGATGGCTGCTGCTGCGGTTGCGGAGTTCAGCTTGAGCATTAGCCGCGACTTATGTCGAGCCGCGTTGTTGGGGTGGATGACGCCTTTCTCGGCCGCTCTGTCCAGCGCGCTAACGGCCTCGCGAACGGCCGCCTGCGCCTCCTCGACCCGGCCTTCCCCGATAAGCGGCAGCGCCCTTCGTATCCGCGTGCGGGTTGCCCCGCGGACTGACTTGTTCCGCGCACGCCTTCGCTCGGCTTGTCGTACGCGCTTCTCTGCCGACCGGCTGTGAGTCAAGACCTCGCTCCTTCAATATGCTAGGAGTAATATTAGACGACAGTTGACCTCGTGTCTAGAGCGGCTTTCTCCCCGGACCATCGCTGATGCGCAAACGAAAATACGGGGCAGGCGGATGACAAGAGAGCGGACGATGCCGGCGAGCGACGGTCTTGCCGCCGCTGCCGTCATCGTCGGGATAGGCTTCCTTGGCAGTCGGCTGCTCGGTCTCCTGCGCACCGTGGTGATCGCCCACAGCTTCGGCACCAGCCCGGAGCTGGGCGCCTACTGGGTCGCCTTTCGCCTCCCCGACATGGTCTTCCAAGTGCTGGCCGGAGCAACCCTTGCCAGCGCTTTCATCCCCGTCTTCTCCCGCTACGTCACGCGCGGAAACCGGGAAGAAGCGTGGCGGCTGGCCAGCTCGGTGCTCAACCTTGTGTTCATTGCCACCGGTGTTCTGGCGCTCATCGGCCTACTTCTGGCGCCGCTGCTGGTCCCGCTCATGGCGCCCGGGCTCGGCCAGGACTCGGGCAGGCAGGCTGAGTTGCAAGGGCTGGCTGTTCACCTCACCAGGATAATGCTGATTTCTCCCGTCTTCTTCTCGGTGAGCGGGATGTTTATGGGGATATCGAACGCCCGCCATCATTTCCTCTTCCCCGCGCTGGCGCCCTGGACGTACAACCTGTCGATCATCATTGCTGCCCTCGTGTCGCACAGCGTCGAGGGCCTAGCGATCGGCGTTGTCGTCGGCTCGTTCGTTCACCTGGCGATACAGCTCCCGGCGGTGCGGCTGATCGGCATGCTCTACCGGCCGGTCGCTGACTGGCGCGACCCTGGCGTGCGCGAAGTGGGAAAACTCATGCTGCCGAGAGCGCTTGGCTTGGCCGCCGCTCAGCTCAACTTCCTCGTGACCATCTTCTTCGCCTCGAAAGTGAGCGACGAGGCGATCTCGGCCGTCAACTACGCATGGCTCATCGTCATGATGCCGCTGGGCCTGTTCGGCATGGCGATGTCGACCGCCGTCTTCCCCACACTCGCGGAGCAAGCCGCCACGAAGAGCATGGATGCCTTGCGCCACACTCTTTCCGGCACCCTGCGCCTAATACTGTTTCTCACCCTGCCGGCCAGCGTCGGCCTGATGATCCTGGGCAAGCCGCTGATCACCTTCCTCTTCGAGCACGGCGCCTTTACCGCCGCATCGACGGACGTCACGGTCGCCGCGCTATTCTTCTATGCGATAGGACTATTCGCGCAAGGAGGCATCGAGATCCTCAGCCGCGGATTCTATGCCCTCAGCGACACGCGGACCCCCGTCGCCTTCGCGGTCGCCGCCATGGCGGCCAACCTGCTGCTCTGCCTCGTGCTCGTCGGACCTTTGGGCGTCAAAGGCCTGGGGCTGGCGCTCTCCCTCAGCGCCATCCTGGAGTTCTCGCTCCTCTTCCGTGTCCTCCGACAGCGACTTGGCGGACTGGACGAAGAGAAGTTGGTTGGCTCGGTCACGAAGTCGAGCGCCGCAACCGTAGTCATGGCCGAGGTCGTCGGACTGTTGGCTCTCCTGCTGCACGCCACCGGCCACTTCAACACCGGCACCGTCAGCGACGCCTTCCTCGCCCTGTTCGGCGGCAGCGTCATCGGCGTCGGCGTATTCTTCGCTGTTTCGTCTTTTCTCGCCCACGAAGAGATGGACCTGCTCCAGCGGCGGTTACCCTTCCTCCGCTCCGTCAATCTCTTCGCCCGCTTGAGCGAGGGCGCGGGCAGGGCGCGCCCTTCCTTCTAGTCGCTCTGAATCTGGGACAGCCGGTGTGCGTGTTTGTCGAACTTGCTTCGGCCTTGCGCTGGCCGGTGCCTGCGGCGTATAATTCCCTTGAACGCCGAATCCGCTCGGCGCGATTTTCCTAATCGGAGACGGGTCTTGAGTTTTGCCGACAAGGCATTGATCTGCCGCGACTGTAATGGCAGTTTCGTCTTTACGGCCGGCGAGCAGGAGTTCTACGCGAGCAAAGGGCTGCAGAATGAGCCGGTGCGCTGCCCTTCCTGTCGTACTGCCCGCAAGAACGCCCGCACGAACGAGGCCGAGGACGGCTATGTGCGCTACGGCGCCTTCGCCAGCTTCGGCGGCCGCACACCTCGCCAGATGCATCCTGCTACCTGCGCCGAGTGCGGGATGATGACTGAAGTCCCGTTCGTCCCCAGAGGCGACCGCCCCGTCTATTGCAGCACCTGCTACAACAAGCTCCGCGCCCAGGCGAAAACCTCCGAGCTCTAGTCCTTACGTCCCAAGTCCGACTTCCGGTTGACGCCGCCTCTGCCGATACCTATACTTGATACTTGCGAAAGGCTTTGACGGAGACGAGTAGGCAGGTCGCGCCGAGCAGCGAGTCCAGGTCGGTGGAAGTGGACGCGGCAACGCCGGTCGAAGATCCCTCCCGAGCCGCCGACTGAACGACAGGCCGTCAAGTAGGCTCGGCCGGAGCGCTCACCGTTACCAGGGGCAGGGGCATCGGAGGCATGCCCCGAAAAGTGGTCGCCTCAGGCGACAACGAGGGTGGTACCGCGGGTACGAATCCGGCCCGTCCCTTTCCAGGGGCGGGATTCTTTTTGTGGAGTCGAAGCATGTTCAAACCGGTTCCGACGAAGGTAGACTTCCCCGCGCTGGAGCGCGAGATCCTCCGCTGGTGGGAAGAGCAGGGCATGATGCGGAAATACCTGCGCCGTAACCAGGACTCGCCACGCCGCTGGTCATTCATCGACGGCCCGATCACCGCCAACAACCCAATGGGCGTCCACCACGCCTGGGGGAGGACCTACAAGGACCTCTACCAGCGCCTGAAGACCATGCAGGGCTTTCGCCAGCGCTATCAGAACGGCTTCGACTGCCAGGGCCTCTGGATCGAGGTCGAGGTCGAACGCGAGATGGGCTTCAAGTCCAAGCGCGACATCGAAGAGTTCGGCATCGCCCGCTTCGTCGAAGCCTGCAAGGCGCGCGTCCGCAAGTTCTCCGCCATCCAGACCGAGCAATCGATTCGCCTCGGCTACTGGATGGACTGGGACAACTCCTACTACACGTTCTCCGACGAAAACAACTACACCATCTGGCACTTCCTCAAGCGCTGCCATGAGAACGGCTGGCTGTACAAGGGGCACGACGTCATGCCCTGGTGCCCTCGCTGCGCCACCGGCCTATCGCAGCATGAAATAGTGACCGAAGGCTACCGCGAGCTGACCCATCCCAGCGTCTTTCTCCGGCTTCCGCTGGACGGCCGCCAGAACGAGTACCTGCTGGTCTGGACGACGACTCCCTGGACGCTATCGGCAAACGTGGCTGCCGCCGTTCACCCCGGCCTCACCTACGCCCGCGTCCGCCTGGGCGACGACGTCTACTACCTGGCGAAGGCGGCGCTGGGCCGGCTCCAGGGCGACTACGAAGTGCTCGATGAGTTGCGCGGCGAAGCGATGCTCGGCTGGACGTACCGCGGCCCCTACGACGAGCTGCCGCGCCAGGAAGGCGTTGAGCACAAGGTCATCCCATGGGAAGAGGTCAGCGAGACGGAGGGCACCGGCATCGTCCACATTGCCCCGGGCTGCGGCAAGGAGGACTTCGAGCTCGGGAAGCAGTTCGGCCTTGCCGTCATCGCGCCTCTCGACGAGTCCGGCAACTTCCTCGAAGGCTACGGCTGGCTGAGCGGCCGCAACGTCGGCGAGGTGGCGCAGCCGGTCTTCGACCACCTTCAGCGCAAAGGCATCCTCTATCGCACCGAAGACTACACCCACCGCTATCCCGTCTGCTGGCGTTGCGACAGCGAGCTCGTGTTCCGCCTCGTCGATGAGTGGTTCATCTCGATGGACGAGCTGCGCAACCGCATCGCCGACGTCACGAAGCGGATTCGCTGGATACCTGAGTTCGGCCTAGCGCGGGAGCTCGATTGGCTGCAGAACATGGAAGACTGGATGATATCGAAGAAGCGCTACTACGGGCTGGCGCTTCCCATCTACGAATGCGATTGCGGCGTCATCAACGTCATCGGCGGTGAGGACGAGCTGGAGGCGCGCGCCGTCGAAGGTTGGGACGAGTTCGCGGGGCATTCGCCGCACAAGCCCTGGATCGACGCCGTCAAGATAAGCTGCTCGGAATGTGGCAAGACGCTGTCGCGCATTCCGGACGTCGGCACGCCCTGGCTCGACGCCGGAATTGTGCCTTACTCGACGCTCGACTACCGTCACAATCGACCCTACTGGGAGGAGTGGTTCCCCGCCGACTGGATATCGGAGAGCTTTCCCGGACAGTTCCGGAACTGGTTCTACTCGCTCCTCGCCATGAGCACGGTGCTGGAGAACCGCGAGCCGTTCCGCACCTGCTTTGGCTACGCGCTCCTCCGCGACGAGCAGGGCGAGGAGATGCACAAGAGCAAGGGAAACGCCATCTGGTTCGACGAGGCCGCCGACCGCATGGGTGTCGACGTGATGCGCTGGTTGTTCTGCCGCCACAATCCAAGCGCCAATCTTGACTTCGGCTGGCACAGCGGCGACGAGGTCCTGCGCGGCTTCATCCTGACGCTTTGGAACACCTACTCCTTCTTCGTCACCTACGCCAACATCGACCGTTTCGAAGGCCAGGCGGCCAGCGAAACCTCGCGTTCCGATCTCGACCGCTGGCTGCTCTCCGGGCTGAATCAGCTCGTCGCCGACGTCACGGCTGATCTGGAGGAGTTCGACTCCGCAACCGCCACCCGCCGCATGGAGTCCTTTGTCGAGGACCTTTCGAACTGGTACGTGAGGCGCAGCCGCCGTCGCTTCTGGAAGAGCGAAGACGACGCCGACAAGCGCGCCGCCTACGTTACCCTGCACACCTGCCTTGTCACCCTTAGCCGGCTGCTGGCGCCCTTCCTGCCGTTCCTTGCCGAGGAGATGTACCAGAACCTCGTGCGGTCCCACGACGCCACCGCGCCGGAAAGCGCCCACCTCTGCGACTGGCCGGTCGCGGACCGCGCGCTGATCGACGAACGGTTGAACGAGGATACGCGCCTCGTGATGCGCCTCGTGAGCCTGGGACGGGCCGCCAGGAGCAAAGCCGGCATCAAGGTACGCCAGCCGCTGCCCCGGGCCTACGTGAAGGTGACCAGTCATTCGGAAGAAGAAGCGGCGCGCCGGCTCGAAAGCCAGGTCCTCGATGAGCTGAACGTCAAGGAGCTCGTGTTCGTCAAGGACGAGGCCGACTTCGTCGAGTACCAGGTGCGCCTCAACGCGGCGCTCCTGGGCCCCAAGTACGGCGGCGCGCTGCGGCAAATCGAAGAAGAGCTGCGCAAGCTGGATCCGGCGTCCGTCGCCGCGGCAATCGCGGATGGAACGCATATCGTCGCCGGCGAGTGGCGGTTGGAGCCTTCCGAGCTCCAGGTGATCGTGAACGATAGGGAGGGCTATCGAACGGCGATGGAAGCGGGATACGCCGTCACCGTTCCTACCGAAATCGACGCGGAGTTGCTGGACGAAGGGATGGCGCGCGAGATAGTCCACCGCCTCCAGACCATGCGCCGCAACGCCGGCTTCGACATCGCCGACCGCATCGTCACTTACTACCAGGGCGACGAACCGGTCCGCCGCGTCATCACTAACTTCGGGGACTACATCCGGCAGGAGACGCTGTCCGTCGATATCGTACTGGAAGCGCCGCCCGCCGCTGCGCACGTCGAGGAGCACATCGTCGATGGACAGACGGTGACGCTCGGCGTGGTCCGGTCATAGATCAGCAGCAAGAGGAACAAGAAAGAGGAGTCCTGTTCGGACTCCTCTTTCTTCTCAAACGGGGAGGCGCGGTTACGGGTTGGGTGTAACTGGCGTGTTCGTGGCCGTTGGCGTGGACGTTAGCGTGGGCGTGGAGCTTGGCGTCGGCGTGCACGTGCCGCCGGCGCAGGGTGTCGCCGTCTTCGTCGGCGTCGGCGTGCGGGTGGCTAGACCTTCGAGATCATCCGGACCGACAACGACCGGCGCCGTCACGTCGTTCGGATTGTGAGTAACAGCGTCAACCCATATTTCGAACTGGGTTGCGTCGTCGTCCTGCTCAAGTGAGACGTCAAAAGTCCCCGTCCGGCCATTTCTAATGTTGGCGGGACTCGTGAACGCGCGCCCCACCTTCACGACCTTGCCGTCGTTGTCGAGCAAGGCGACGCAGACCTGGACCTGGAACAAATCGTCGCTGCCGACGTCTATATCACCCGTGATGTGAGTCGTGTCGCCGCTCGTGGTTGTTGCCACATTGTTCACGTCGAGGTCAGCCTCGGCCTTGGTCCCGAACGTGACAGGTCTAAGAGTGGTCTGAACGTGATCGACCGTGACGCCGGAAGGCAGGATCGCTTCAACCGGCGAGTCGGAATGGTCCTGCAGCGTGCGGGTGCAGGGGCTAGCGAACTCCGTGGCGATGAGCCGGTTGCTGCTATCGAAGAAGTCCACCTCGACGGAAGCGGCAACGATATCGGCATTGGTGAGGTTGCTGGCAAGGGCGACGAAATGCGTGTTGTCGTTCGTGTCTGTGTACAGCGTGCTAAAACGTACGACGCAGCCCGCCGCGAGGATGCCCGTAAGGGCGAGGACGAGGATGAGTAGGCGCTTCATGATGGCTCCTTTCGGTGTGTATGGGGTTCGGCAGCTCGGCGGTCTACTTTCATAATAACGCGCGTCGAGAAGGGAAGTTAACGCTGGCTACGGTAATCTTTCGCCATCGAGGAATTGTCTAAGGTCGCGGCTTCCTTGCGGCCTTGGGCGCGGCTATAATCCTGCATAGCTGGCATTCGAGGATGAGGACGTGAGCGATTCCGACAAGGGCAGCGCGAAAACGGGGCGGCTCCGCTACCGGCGCATCGTCGCCAAGCTGGGCACGAACCTGCTGACGGCCGGCAGCGACCGCCTCGACCTGGAGGCGATGTCGTCGCTGATCGGGCAGGTGGCGCGTCTGCACGACATGGGAGCGGAGGTGATCGTCGTGTCGTCGGGCGCGATTGCGGCGGGACGGCAGCGCCTGGGGAACGTGCGCACGCGTCGCGACATCCCCATTCGTCAGGTGCTCGCCGCCGCCGGTCAGAGCTACCTGATGCAGCGCTACGACCAGCTCTTCTCGGAGCACGACATGGTGGCGGCGCAGACGCTGCTCAGCCGTCGAGACCTGTCGGAC
This sequence comes from uncultured Chloroflexia bacterium, assembly GCA_963703345.1. GTDB lineage: Bacteria > Chloroflexota > Dehalococcoidia > DSTF01 > JALHUB01 > JALHUB01. The sequence continues at coordinate 229,146 of OY969814.1, forward strand.
CGCGTGGGCTATCTGAACGCCCGCAACACGCTGCTGGCGCTGCTGGAGCTGGGCGCGGTGCCGGTCGTCAATGAGAACGACGTGGTGGCGGTCGAGGAGATAGAGGGCGCCAAGATAGGCGACAACGACAACCTTTCGGCGCTGGTGGCGAACCTGGTCGACGCCGACCTGCTGGCGTTGCTGACCGACACGGCGGGGCTGTACACGGCTGACCCGCGTCTCGACCCTTCTGCGAAGCCCATCCCTCAAGTGGACCGCATCGACGAGGAGGTGGAGCGGCTGGCCGGCGGGCCGTCGCACCCGGGCGAGCGCGGCACGGGCGGCATGACGACGAAGGTGCAGGCGGCGCGGCTGGCGACTTCGGGCGGGACGGCGGTCGTCATTGCCGACGGGTCGGAGGGCGACGTGCTGGTGCGGCTTGCGCAGGGCGAGTCGCTGGGGACGCTCTTCCCGCCGCGGGTGGAGGGGATGGAGAGCCGCAAGCGCTGGATGCTGTCGCGGTTGGGCGTGCGCGGCCGGATCGTGGTGGACGCGGGCGCGGCGAGAGCGCTGCGTCGGGAGAGGAAGAGTCTGTTGCCGGCGGGCGTGCTCGAGGTGGATGGAACGTTCGAGCGGGGCGAAGCGGTGGACATCTGCGGGCCGGACGGGGAACGGATAGCCTGCGGCATCGCGAACTACGGTCGGGACGAGGTGGAGGCGATTCGCGGGCTGCGGTCGGAGCGGATTGAGGAGACGCTAGGGTACGAGTTCGGGTCGGAGGTCGTCCACCGGAACAACATGGTGCTGCTCTAGCGCCGCTGGGCGCTTGCCTGCTGGCTTGCCTGCTGGCCGGCGCCCTCCTGCCACCGCCACCCGCGTTGCGCTTAGCTGCAAGCAACCGCTCGTATTCCCGCCCGCCCACCCACATATGTTTTTCTCGAAGAAAGAGTCTCAGGGGGACACCCCCTGAAACCCCCGGCAGAGGAGGCCCTCTGCACTCCCTCTTGAGGAAGACGCAATGATCCAAGAGTGCACGGTTGAGGATGCGGAGCGCATCTGCTTCGTCGTCAATGAGGCGGCGGAGGCGTATCGCGGCGTCATCCCCGAGGACTGCTGGCACGAGCCGTACATGCCGCTCGATGAGCTGCGTCGCGAGATGGGGTCGATGCGGTTCTTCGGCTGGGATGAGGGCGACGGCCTAGTCGGGGTGATGGGATACCAGCCGCTGGGCGAGGTCACGCTGGTCCGGCACGCGTACGTTCTGTCGACGCGTCAGCGCGAGGGGATTGGGGGCAGGCTGCTGGCGCACCTGATGGCGATGCCGTCGGGGAGGTTGCTCGTCGGGACGTGGAAGGCGGCGACGTGGGCTGTGCGGTTCTACGAGTCGCACGGCTTCCGTCGACCGGGGGAGGAGGAGAGCCAGGAGCTGCTGCGTCGCTACTGGGAGATACCGCAGCGGCAGAGGGAGACCTCGCTCGTGCTGGAAATGAGGAGCCGGCCGACAGGGAGGTAGGCTTGACCAGTAGAGCGGTCGGTCTGGCGACTCTGCTCGTCGCGCTGCTCGCGCTCATCCTCTTCGCGCGCGAGATGGCGAGGATAACGCCGTCATCGTCGCCTTCGCCGGCGACTGCAACTGCAGCGGGCGTCGTCGCCAGCGCGACGCCCACCCGCACGCCGACCGCCAGCGCCAGCACGACGCCACCCGCCTCGCCTACGCCCACGCCCGCGGTCTTCGCCGGCATCTGCGTCTCTATCGGTGGCCTGCCCGATCGCGGCTGCACGCCGGGTGCCGTCGACCCCGCCGTGACGCAGGACAACCTCTCGACGACGATCTGCCACGCAGGCTACACGGCTACAGTGAGACCGCCGGTCGACTACACCAACGCGCTCAAGAAGTGGCAAATGGGCCTCTACGGCGAGCCCGGCACCGCCGCCGAGTACGAGGAGGACCACCTTATTCCGCTGGAGCTCGGCGGCAGCCCCCGCGACCCGAAGAACCTGTGGCCGGCGCGGAACGTCTACCACGGCGCGTCGGAGAAGGACGTCGTGGAGAACGGGCTGAATGCGCTCGTGTGCGATGGGCAGATGACGCTGAGCGAAGCGCAGTCGAGGATAGCGGCCAACTGGCAGACGGCGCTGCCCTGACCCGCAGCGAGGGACATCGTGGGCCTTAGGAGATGTGTTGCCTAGAATTCAACAGGCTGTTCAGGAAGTAGTGGCGATAGCGATGCCTATTGCCACGGCAACCGCAACGGCGATGGGAAATAGATAGATTCCAACTCTTAACACCGCCCTAAGCAAAGGAAGTTGGAGCGATTTATGCAGATTCAAGGCCTTGAGGTGCGCATCATAGAAGCACTGCAGCGCATTAGCCAATTGATTGATATCTCCCTTTAGTTCGCGACCCTTCACCAGAAGGTCGGCGATCTCGCGTTGGCCAGCAATGATCTCATGTTTCTCGGGCATAGTGCCGTACAATAGCCGTTTCAACTCGTATTTGCTCGCGGACCTTTCGATTTGGTAGAGCCGATTAGCTACCATTTTCTCGGCAGGTTCTACGGCTGCCCGCCGAAGGTGATCGGCAGCATCATGGACATGCTGCGTTACCTCAGCCGGATCGGTCGCCTGTGCCGCAAAGTAGAGATGGTCAAGCGCGTCGCGGAGTTCAGTAATATTGGAGAGCGCACGAATTCCCTCGGTGGTCTCAAAATGAATAATCGCATCGCGGGCCAATCTGTACGTTGGCCCGCGAAGTAGTTCGATGATTGGGGCGGCTAAATCAGGGGGTGCTTCGAGTGCCATGCCTCTCCAGCAATCGCTCAAGTGCCTTGTCGCGGCGGGCAAATTCCTTATCGCTCAACGTTCGATAGTAGCGACTGTCAGCCAAGCCGTCCCGCGTCTTGAGATCCTCGGTCTTGTCAATATTCAGCCGATGCTCTACCTCTTTCAGGGGAACATCCCGCATCGTATTCGCAATTGCGTCGATCTGCTCTCTCGTCCGCATTGGCGGCCGACTTCCCGATATCACAGCCCTGAGTTTCCCGAGTAGGGGAGGTGACCTGAACATCCTCATGTCACGCTTCCTTTCTTCTCCGCTGCCGCCTTCATCATGAGCATCGGCGGACAGCTAAGCCGTCCGAAGGGATCGGCGCTACAATGCACAAGCGGTAGTCGAAATCTGGCGGGGAAGACCGGAACACTCGCCGCAGTCCACTCCCTGCGGCTGAGGACGGGTGTAAACGCAGCAGCCTTCCTTGGCTGTAAAGCTTCCCTTGGTGTCACCCTCCGACTGTCAGCCGATTACCATAAGCCCGTCGTCTATGTATTATGACAGTCTGCCATAGATTGTCAAGCGCGTACACCTGAGTTTCGCAACAGGCTATATGCAGAGGTGTGGGGCTACTGGAAGAGGATTGCGCGCTAGTGTATGCTTAACGGCGTAACTTTCCCCTGCCTACGGCGGGCAAGCCTTCCAGCGGAGGAGACACTGCGATGACTGTCACTACATCTGAAGTTCGAGCAAAGGGCGAGGCGGCAAAGGCCACGGCGCGTCGCATGGCGGCGCTGTCCACGGACGCCAAGAACGCGGCGCTCCACGCTATCGCCGACGCGCTGCTGGCGCACGAGCGGGAGATCATCGCGGCGAACCAGGCGGACTACGCCGAGGGCAAGCAGGCCGGCCTCAGCGACGAGATGCTGGAGCGCATGATGCTCGACCACGCCCGCGTCGAAGGCATCGCCGCCGATACGCGGAACGTGGCGAAGCTGCCGGACCCGGTCGGCGAGCGCTTCGACCTGACGATTCGCCCCAACGGGCTGGTCATCGGCAAGATGCGGGTGCCTATCGGCGTCATCGGCGCCATCTTCGAGAGCCGGCCGAACGTGGCGGTGGACATCGCGTCGCTGTGCCTGAAGTCGGGCAACGCCTGCTTGCTGCGCGGCGGCGAGGAGTGCGCGCGGTCGAACACGCTGCTGGGGCGCATCACGGCGGAGGCGGCGACGAAGGCGGGCGTGCCGGAAGGGGCGATCCAGCTCGTCGAATCGCTGGACCGGGCGCTGGTGCGCGAGATGCTGAAGATGAACGACGTCATCGACCTGCTGATCCCACGCGGCGGGCCGGGCCTGGTGTCGATGGTGCGGGAGAACGCGACGATGCCGGTGGTATCCGCGGCGGCGGGCGTCTGCCACACGTACGTCGACAAGGCGGCGGACCTGGCGATGGCGGTGAACATCGTCAACAACGCCAAGACGCGCCGCCCGACGATCTGCAACGCGCTGGAGTGCCTGCTGGTGCACCGCGACGTGGCGGAGGCGTTCCTGCCGCAGATAGCGTCGAAGTGGTCGGAGAAAGGCGTCGAGATGCGCTGCGACCCGACGGCGCTGAGCATCCTGCAGAAGTCGGACGGGTCGAAGGGCTGGAAGACGGTGCCCGCGTCGCCGGACGACTTCGGCAAGGAGTTCCTGACGTTCATCGCGGCCGTCAAGGTCGTCGATTCGCCCGAGGAGGCGATGGCGCACATCGCGCGCTACGGCTCGGGCCACTCGGAGGCGATTGTGACGTCGGACTGGCCGACGGCGGAGCGCTTCCTGTCGGAGGTCGACGCGGCGGCGGTGTACCACAACGCGAGCACGCAGTTCACGGACGGCGCGCAGTTCGGGCTGGGCGCGGAGATCGGGATATCGACGCAGAAGATGCACGCGCGCGGGCCGATGGCGCTGAAGGAGCTGACGACGTATAAGTGGGTGATCCTGGGAAACGGCCAGATTCGCCCATCGTAGACACGCCCGTAATAGCAAGGAGGAAAGGATGCCGGACTACTACTTCGAGCGGGAGTGCCGGACGTCGCACTCGGAATCGTTCTTGATCGAAGCCGACGGCGCCGACCTGGGGCGCGTCGACCTGCATTACACGCTGGGCGTCACCTACGCCACGCTGTGCGTCCCCACCGGCACGTCGGAGGACGACATCCAGGAGCTCATCTCGGAGATCGACGAGCGGCTGGTGATGACCAACGACCCCTACCGCGAGGACTTCATCGTGACCGTGTGGGCCGGCCAGGAGCTGGGCGTGTACTCCGAAGAGGAGGAGGAAGAAGAGGACGAGGAGGAGGAAGAAGACGAGGAGGAGGAAGCGGAAGGGAACGGCCACCGGGACTAGCCAGACCGGTGAGCCACGGAATGCAACCGGAGAACGCTTCTTTGCCGCTCAGCGACCGGTCATTTGCTCCAGCCTGTCGGGGTAGCGAGCCCCTTGCACCGTGATCTTGGAGGCGGCGCGATCGATCTCGCGGAGATCGTCGGAGGTGAGTTCGACTGCAGCCGCTCCAATGTTCTCCTCGAGGCGCCCCAGTTTCCGAGTACCTGGGATTGGGACAACCCACGGCTTCTGGGCCAGGAGCCAAGCGAGCGCTATCTGAGCAGGGGTCGCCTTCTTCCGTTCCCCGATCTCACCAAGCAGATCCACCATCGCCTGGTTCGCTTTCCGAGCCTCGGGCGTAAAGCGAGGAACGATGTTGCGGAAGTCAGAACGGTCGAACGTCGTGTTTTCGTCGATCTTTCCCGTGAGGAAGCCCTTCCCGAGAGGACTAAACGGAACGAAGCCGATTCCGAGCTCCTCGAGCGTCGGTATCACTTCCCCTTCAGGTTTTCTCCACCACAGCGAGTATTCGCTCTGAAGAGCAGTGACCGGCTGGACGGCGTGTGCGCGACGGATCGTTTGCACTCCTGCTTCAGAAAGGCCGAAGTGCTTGACCTTCCCTTCCTGGATCAGGTCTTTCACCGCCCCCGCCACGTCCTCGATCGGCACGTCCAGGTCAACACGGTGTTGATAGAACAGATCGATGGCCTCGACCTTGAGTCGCTTGAGCGAGCCCTCGGCTACCTGCCTGATGTGCTCCGGCCGACTATCCAGGCCTATCTGCTGCCCTTCGGGACCAAATTTGAAGCCGAATTTGGTGGCGATCACGACTTGACCACGAAAGGGAGCGAGGGCTTCGCCCACAAGTTCTTCGTTTGTGAACGGGCCGTACGCTTCAGCGGTATCGAAGAAGGTGACGCCGCGTTCGACGGCTGAGCGAATAAGAGAGATCATCTCCTTCTTGTCAGCCGCCGGACCGTAGCCATAGCTCATTCCCATGCAGCCCAGGCCGAGGGCCGAGACGTCCAGATTACTGTTTCCAAGCTTGCGCTTCTTCATTCTGTCTCCTCTCAGGAGCGCGGCACGAGTTTGATCGTCGCCGCTCGGGCTTTCGGGCTGACGATGGTGTTGACGATGCTGGCGGCGTACCGATGGTACTTCGTGCGGTAGGCCGCGTCGATCTCGTCGTTGATGTCGTCCGTCTCTACGAAGGTGACGTCTTTGTCGACGCCGCCGGCCCGGATGCGGCCTTCGTGGCGCACCTGGACGCCACGGAACCAGGCGCCGGTGCGCCCATTAACGGATCGGACGTACAGGTCCTCGCCGTAGCGGACGACCCAAATCGTCACCGGGTTTCGCAGCGTGCCATCGCGTCGGAGCGACGCGATTTGCAGCTCTTCTGCTGACCCGATCTTGGCGAGCTCGTCGCTCGTCCACGCGGTCATCGGCGCGTCTCCTTCGTGATGCGAGTGATGTGGTTGGTCATGAGTCCGACCCTGGCCCATAGTATATAGCACGCGCCGCGCTATCGGCTGCGGGCGGTTGGCTCAACGCGGATTCGAGGCTAATCGACCGCGTATAATTGCAGCTATGCTGGGTCTCAGGTTCGGATTCTCAATCTGGGTGAGACGCCCGACCTACGCGACTGCGATGGTCGGGGTCGCCACGACGAACGTTGGCTTGAGTCCGTCGGCCTCTAGCGGGGCAGGGGGCGAGGCTCCGTGTAGCGGCCGTCGTCGGGCTCCAGGTGGATCGTGACTTCGGCGCCGGGCAACCGCTCGACTATCTCCCGCTCGATCCGGTCGCAGATTTCGTGCATCTCCCGCACGCTCTTGCTCGCCTCGACGATGAGGTGCAGCTCCACGTAGCGCTCCCGCCCTGAGCGGCGCGAGCGCAGCTTGTGAAAGCCTCGAACGTCGCCGGGATAACGCTGGATGGTCTCCAGGACGACGTCTTCTTCCTCCGTCGGCAATCGCACGTCCATGATCTGCCGCGAGGCGGCGAGGGCGATGCGGATCGCGGAGAAAATGAGGAAGGCGCTCAGCATCAGGGCGACGACAGCGTCGAACTCGCGCCTGCCGGTCAGGCCGACGAGGGCGAGGGCAACGACCACGGCGGCGGCTTGGCCCAGGTTCGTCCAGAGGTGTCGGGTGCCGGCGGCCAGCGCCAGGGAGCCGGTCGCGCGGGCGGCTCTCGAAACGTAGAAGGCGACGCCCAGGTTGACGGCGCCGGTTATCGCCATGGCGACGATGCCGAGGCCGATGTCGATCTTCGCCTCGCCAACGACGAGCCGGTGCAGCGCCTGGTAGAAGATGAAGAAGCCGCCGATGGCGATGAGGAGCGCTTCGATGGCCGCGGCAATTCCTTCCGCTTTGCCGTGGCCGTAGGGATGCTCCAGGTCGGCGGGCTTCGCTGAGAGCCGGACGCTCCAGAGGTCGAATGAAGAGGCGCCGATATCCTCGCCGCTGTCCACGGCGTCGGAGAGAACGGCGATGCTCCCGGTCATGATCCCCACGACGAGCTTCAGCACGAGAACGACGCTGTTGGAGATTACAGGGACGACGGCCGCGCGCGATGCGGGGTCGTCCAGGAAGGCGGGCCGTCGGCGGATCAACGGCAGGCTCACCGCGAGAGGTCTCCTTCCTCCAGCTCGGCAAGAGGCGGCGCTGAGGGCGCGGGCGCGGCTCTGAGGGCGGCGCGGGCGCTAATGCGTCGCGTGGTGATGGCGAGGACGGCGAGGCCGACGAAGACGCCGAACCAGAGCGTCGTGAAGCGTATTATCAGCGCGGCCAGGGTGGCCACGCTCTTGCTCATACCTTCGACCATAACCTGCAAGAGGCCGGTGATGCCGCCTTCGGCCACGCCGAGGCCGCCCGGAGCGATGATGATGACGGCGCCCGCGAGCGTGGAGATGGGCAGGATGAACGCCGCCTTCAGGAGCAGCATGCCGGAGCCGTGGTAGCCGAGGCCGGTGAGGACGAGGTAGAAAGCCACGACTTCGCCGCCCCAGGAGATGAAGCTCAGGAACGTCGTGAGGATCAGGCTCCAGGGCTCGAAGAGGACGTAAGTGGTCTCGTAAAACTCCTCGACGCGGGTGGCGAAGCGCGAAAGCACCGGCGCGCGCTCGGCGGCGTGGAGGATGGCGCGCATGGTTGGACGGTGGCGCGTCACGACCATGGCCACGACGCAGATGAGGACGACGACCACGAACACCTCCCACGCCTCGCCGAAGACGATAAAGCCGGCGACGGCCAGCAGCAAGAGGGCGACGCTATCGGTAAAGCGCTCGGCGAGAAGGATGGGCGCGGTGCGCAGGAAGGGAATGCCGCGCATCTCCTGCAGCAGGTAGCTCTTCAGCCATTCGCCGAACTTCCCCGGCGTAATGACCATCGCCAGGCCGGAGAAGAAGGCCAGGAAGCTCTCCGTCTTCGACACGTCGTGGATGCCGATCTGATGCAGGTAGAAGTGCCATTTGATGAAGCGGATGACGTAGTTGCACATGGAGAGCGCCAGGAGCAGCGGCAGGAGCTCCCAGCGAAAGTCGCCCAGGCGTCCCAAGATGTCAGAGAAGTCGCCGTAGGCCATGAGGGCGACGACTACGATCATTCCGAGCAGGAGAGACAGGATGAACTTGCCGCGGAGATTCTTCAGGGTCAAAAGGGCATCCTCTCCGATGGAGGGTCTTTAATAGCTCTGGAAGAGCTTCCCCCATTCAGTCTGGAGGGCCTGCTTTACTCTCTTTCGACCGACGAGAGGGTACCAGAAGTAGTTGTAATACACGTTGGAGGCGAAGAACGCCCAGGGGACTATCGGCGTGCGGAGCAGGAGCTTCTCGAAAGGCTTGAGGGGGCCCCAGTAGATCAGCTTCTGGCCGCGACTGGCGAACGTATCCTCGTCGCTGCGAAAGCCGAAGTTGATGCCGTCGATGTCCATGCCGACGATATCGATCTTGCTTGGGTCGCCGCAGCCGAGGCCGCGCTCGTGAGCGAGACGGATGAATTTGAGGGAGAGCGGGTCGAAGCCCATCAGCTTCGCGGCCACAGCGTCGATGGCGACCTGGTCGGCGCTGGCGAGGAGGAGGTTCTTGACGTGAGGTCGCATGGCGCGGGGGCCCGGGCCGTCGCCGGCGATGGTGCCGTCCATGACGGCAAAGATGCCGGGGTGAATCTCCTTCTGGATCGTCAGCAGGTCGACCAGCGTCTCGTGGATGACGGAGTGGGTCCAGTGGCGTCGATAGCTGAGCAGGCCGCCGAATGCGTTCTTCATCGCGCCGGTCGTGGTTGTGAAGACGTGGGTCTTGAGCGTGGGCAGGTGGATGACGTTCTTGCCGATGAGGGCCTGCGGGACCTTGATGCCGTCGGGGAATACTTTGTCGAGGACGAGCATCTCGCCCTTCGGCTTGTAGTCGACCCAGACGGCGTCTTTGTCGGTGAGGTGGACGCTCTTGAGGCCGTAGCGGTCGAGGACGGCCTTGTGCTTGTTCCTGACCTCGCCGTCATGAGAGTCGACAACGACGGTGCCGTTCTGGGCGGGCATAATCCCGTCATAGCCGTCGCGGAGAAGCGTGCGGACAACGCCTTCGAGTTGCCAGGGCGTTGTGGAGCAGCCCGGGTAGTAGTGCTGCCAGGAGATGTTGATCTTGAGAACGGTCTCGACGTCGCGCGGCAGGGCGCCCATCGAACCGGCGATGTGCATTACGTGTGCAATGTCGTCGAGGACAGTCGGCGCGCTCGTGTAGACGACGGCTACGCGAGAGCGTGATTCTGCTGTCATGATTGTCCTTCTGGTTTCTCCGGCGCCGGCGTCGGCCCCGGTAAGGTGAGCAATCGTACGGCTATTATAAGGCGGCGGCTGATTCGGCGTCTATTGTGGGCGGCTGGTCAGTGGTTGCCTTGACAAGCCGCCAAGGGCTTCTGTAAAGTTGATGAAGCTAATGCTCGACAGGGACCGGCGGCGGAAGCCGGTTTCTGCGCTAATGGAGGCAACACGTGACGCAAGAACCGGAAACGCAAGAACCCCTGCAGGTCGAGGAGCCGCAGAAGGCGGCGGAAAAGGCGCCATCGCCGCCACCGCGCGGCGCAGTGACCCTTCCTCCTCTCATCATGCAGTTCATCGTCGGAGTGGCGGCGGCGATTGCCGTCGTCGCGGTAGCGGCGGGAATCAACCACGCCTGGCCGATCTTCGGATCCGGCTCGTCGGGAGGGACGCAGGTAACGGCGCCGCTACCAACGGCCGCGGCGAACCCAACGCCCTCCTACCTCACTGCCGAGAAGTTCCGTGAGGCCACGCCGGTCACAATCGACATCGCCGACGCGCCGACGCAGGGGCCGAAAGACGCCAAGGTGACGATTGTCGAGTTCTCCGACTTCGAGTGCCCGTACTGCGACAGGTTCGTCACCCAAACGCTGCCGTCGATCTTGAAGAACTACGGCGACAAAGTCCAGTTCGCTTTCCGGAACTACCCTCTGCCGGCAACCATGCATCCTTACGCAGAGAAGGCCGCCGAGGCGGGCGAGTGCGCGAATGACCAGGGCGCCTTCTGGCAGTTCCACGATCTGGCCTTCCAGAACCAGACGGCGCTGGCGGGAATGGTGCAGGCGGACGCGACGAATGGCGTGAACCAGGTAGTGGCGCAGCTCAAGCAGTACGCGACCACGATGAAACTGGACACCAACGCCTTCAATAGCTGTCTCGACTCAGGCGCAGACAAGGCGAAGGTCGATTCCGATATGAAGGCCATGAGCGATGCGATGTCGGAGGCGGGCGTATCCAGCTTTGGAACGCCTTCGTTCTTCATCAACGGTAAGTTCGTGAGCGGCGCCTACCCTTACGACAGCAGCGCATCGGGCTACGCGGACGGGATGTTCACGTTCCAGCAGGCGATCGACGACTCTCTGGCGGCGGCCCAGTAGCAGCGAAGAAGATAGCAGCTAAATCGGGCGGCTAGGAAAGGGCGATATCGCCACTCTTGCCGCCCGATTTCTTTAGCAAGCGCACGCCCTCGATTCGGATCCCGCGCTCCACGGCCTTGCACATGTCGTAGACGTGAGGCGGCAACGACGACGGCCGTCAGCGCTTCCATCTCCACACCCGTCTTCCCCGTGCAGCGGTCGGTGACGGAGATGCGCAGGTAGTCGATGCGGCGTCCGCAGGCGTCGAAAAACGTGGACGCCTCAGGAGCTTCTCGCGGTCTCACGAAGCATCTCCCTGAGGACGGCGCAGGCCTGGCGGGCGGCGTCGGCGCGGTGGCTGATGGCATTCTTCTCGTCGGCTGTCAGCTCGGCCATCGTGCGGCCGAGCTGCGGCAGGTAGAAGACGGGGTCGTAGCCGAAGCCGTGATGGCCGCGCGGCTCTTCCGTGATGACGCCCGGGCATTCGCCTTCGAAGAAGCAGACAGCGCCGTCGGGCGAGGCGAGGGCGATGAAGCAGCGGAAGCGGGCACCTCTCTTCTCCGGCGGGACGTCCTTCATCTGCGCCAGGACGAGCTCGACGCCCTGCTCGTCCGTCTGGTCGGGGCCGGCATAACGAGCGGAAGAGGGACCGGGCCGCCCGCCCAGCGCCTCGACCTCCAGGCCCGAGTCGTCGGCGAGGGTGAGGAGGCCGCTGGCCGCCGCGAAGGCTTCGGCCTTGATACGCGCGTTGTCGGCGTAGTCGCTGCCGCTCTCCTCGACGGATAGGTTTAGCCCAAGCTCAGCGGGGCTGACCAACTGCCAGCCGCAGCCCCGGAGGAGGGCGCCGTATTCCGCCAGCTTACCGGCGTTGTTGGTGGCGATGAGCAGTTGCGGCAAGGGAGTCGTTTTTGCTTTCGACGAGGTCAGTGCTAAGTCCATGCTAGCGATTGGACGCCAAACGTGTCAAACGATGCGCTCCTTCGCCTGCCGGAAAGCGCTTGTCGATTTCCCTGTGCTATAATCTTGGCGGTTTCCATTGAACCTCCAGAAACGCTCCCAGAGGCCCGCACTCCCGATGGACTATCACCAGGCGCTGGAATACCTCCTCAGTTTCACCGATTTTGAGCGCAGCGGCGGCTTTTCGCCCCGTCCGGACGTCCTACCGGTGCGGGAGTTGTTGCGGCGACTCGGCGAGCCCCAAGAGGGGCGGCTGACGGTGCACGTCGCCGGCAGCAAGGGCAAGGGCAGCACGGCGGCAATGATCGCTTCCATCCTGCGGGCGAGCGGTTTGAAGGTGGGGCTGTATACGAGCCCGCACCTCCACAGTATCTGCGAGCGGTTCCGTCTCGACGGCGAGCCGATCTCGCGGCAGGCGTTCGCGCGCCACGCCGCGATGCTGCCGGAGGCGCTGGCGGCGGTGAACCGCGAGCTGCCGCAGCGGACGCTGGTCACATTCGATCTGTTGACGGCGATGGCGTTCCTGGCCTTCGCCGAGGCGCGGGCGGACGTGCAGGTGGTGGAGACGGGTCTCGGCGGCCGCGTCGACTCGACGAACGCGATGGAACGGAAGGAGGTTTGCGTCATCACGTCGCTGAGCCTGGAGCACCAGGCTATCCTGGGCGACACGCTGACGCAGATCGCGGCGGAGAAGGCGGGGATAGTGACGCCGGGCGCACGCGTCGTGCTGGCGAGCCAGCAGGAGGCCGTCGGCGGCGTCATTCGCCGCGCCTGCCAGGAGCGCGGGGCGGCTCTCGTCGAAGCAGACCGCGCTTGCAGCTTCGAGCGGCGCTGCGCCGGCATCGAGGGGCAGGAGCTGAGGCTGCGGACGCCGCAGGGAGAATACGATCTGTGGCTGCCGCTCCTGGGACCGCATCAGGCGGAGAACGCGGTGGCCGCCGTGCTGGCGGTCGAGGCGCTGCGGGACTGGGGCGTCGAAGTCTCGCCGGAGGAAGTCCGCGAAGGCCTGGCGAAGGTGCGCTGGCCGGGGCGCCTCGAGGTGCTGCGGCGCGAGCCACTGCTCCTGGCGGACGGGGCTCACAACGAAGAGTCGGCGCGGAGGCTGCGCGAGACGCTGATGGACGACCTGGGCTTCAGGGAGGCGACTTTTGTGGTCGGCGTGTCGAAGGACAAGGACACCATCGGGATGGAGCGCCAACTACGGCCGATGGCGAAACGGCTGATCGCGACGAGCTCGCGCCACCCCCGAGCCCTGGAGGCGGAGCAAGTGGCGGCGGCGTTCTCGCTGGACGGCGTGCGGGCGTCGCCGGTGGCGTCGGTGTCAAGCGCTGTCGACGCGGCGCTGGCGGAAGCCGGACGCCAGGAGCTGATCTGCGTCGTCGGCTCGCTGTTCGTAGCGGCGGAGGCGCGGGCGCACGTCCTGGGCGTCGAGCATGAAGTGATCGGCGGTTGAACCGACATGGCAGTGGCTTTAGAATTCGAGATCGAGCGCGGGGCATGTGCGAATCTAGGGGGAGGACTTTAGTCCTCCCGCTGCTTGCCAGGCCCCCTTGAAGCTAGAATGCAGGAATCGAGCATGAACAACAATTCGGGACGTCGCGCGGTAATCACGGGCACGGGAGCGATAACGCCGCTTGGCCTGACGGTTGACGATTTCTGGCAGGGCTGCGTCGAAGGGCGCTCGGGCATCGTGCCGATCACGAAGTTCGATTGCAGCCGCTACCCGGTGCAGATCAACGGCGAAGTGCAGGGATTCGACGCGGCGAACTACATCGACTACAAGGAGTCGCGGCGGATGGCCCGCTTCACGCAATTCGCGGTGGCGGCGTCGCGGGAAGCGATAGCGAGCTCCGGCCTGCGGCTGGACGAGGAAGACAAGACGAGCATCGGCGTCCTTCTCGGCAACGGCAACGGCGGCTTCCCGAACACGGAGGACGCCATGCGAACGCTGGTCACGAAGGGCGGAATGCGCATCGACCCGTTCTATATTCTCAAGATGCTGCCTAACATGGCCGCCGCCACGGTCGCGCTCCAGTACGGCTTCCAGGGGTATAACAACACGGCGATCACGGCCTGCGCGGCGTCGACGCAGGCTATAGGCGAGGCGTTCGAGGTGGTGCGTCGCGGACGGGCTGAGGTGATGCTGACGGGCGGCACGGAAGCCGGCATCAGCGAGCTGGGGCTGGCGGGCTTCTGCGTCATGCGGGCGCTTTCGACACGCAACGATGAGCCGACGAAGGCGAGCCGCCCGTTCGACAAGGACCGCGACGGCTTCGTTTGCTCGGAAGGCGCGGCGATCCTGGTGCTGGAGAGCCTGGACCACGCCCAACGGCGCGGCGCGACGATACTGGGCGAGCTGGCAGGATACGGCGCTTCTTCGGACGCGCATCACGTCGTGGCGCCGTGCGAGAACGGCGAGGGAGCGCAACTGGCGATGAGCCGGGCGCTGGCGGACGCGGGCCTGCGGCCGGAGGAGATCGACTACATCAACGCGCACGGGACGTCGACGCTGCTGAACGACGTGGCGGAGACGCGCGGGATCAAGGCCGTCTTCGGCAAGCAGGCGTACAAGGTCCCGCTAAGCTCCACGAAGTCGATGATCGGCCACGTGCTCGGCGGGTCGGGAGCGCTGGAGGCGGTGGCGTGCGTCCAGACGCTGCGGACCGGCGTCATTCATCCCACGATCAACCTGGACAACCCGGACCCGGAGTGCGACCTGGACTACGTGCCGCACAAGTCGCGCAAAGCGGAGGTGCGGACCATTCTCAAGAACAGCTTCGGGTTTGGCGGGCAGAATGCCTGCCTGGTGTTCAAGAAGTTCGAGGAGTAGACAATTGCGAATACTCGTCGTAGGCGGAGCGGGCTATATCGGCAGTGTGACAGTGGCGGAGCTTCTGGAGGCGGGCCACGAGGTCGTCGTCTTTGACAGCCTGGTCACCGGGCACGCCGAAGCGGTGTCGCCCGGCGCGGAGCTGGTCGTCGGCGACCTGGCGGACGCGAAGCTTGTGGAGAACGTGTTCGCGCGGCGGAGCTTCGACGGCGTTGTGTACTACGCCGGGTTCATCGCCGCCGGGGAATCGATGCAGGACCCGGGCAAGTACTTCCTGAACAACGTTGGCCACCTCATCAACCTCCTGAACGCCATGGTGAAGTACCAGGTACTGCGATTCGTCTTCAGCTCAAGCGCCGGCGTGTACGGCGAGCCATCGAAGACGCCGATAGAGGAGGACGCATTGCTGGCGGCCGTCAATCCGTACGGCGAGTCGAAGGCGATCGGCGAGCGGCTGCTGCGCTGGTATGACAGCCAGTGCGGGCTCCGATACGTATCGCTGCGCTATTTTAACGCCGCCGGAGCGACGGAAAGCCTGGGCGAGGACCACCGGCCGGAAACGCATCTCATCCCGGTGGTGTTACAAGCGGCGGCGGGCAAGCTGCCCTCCCTTGAGATCTACGGCTCGGACTACCCGACGCCGGACGGCACCTGCATCCGCGACTACGTGCACGTCTCGGACCTGGCGCAGGCGCACTCTCTGGCGCTGGAGCGAACGCTCAAGGGCAGCGCGGTCTACAACGTCGGCAACGGACAGGGCTTCTCGAACGGCGAAGTGGTGGAGACGGCGCGTCGGGTGACGGGAAAGCCGATCGTCGTGCGCAACGCGCCGCGTCGAGAGGGCGACCCGGCCGTCCTGGTTGCCAGCGCGGTGAAGGCGAAGGCGGGACTCGGCTGGGAGCCGCGTTTTCCGGACCTGGAGCCGATCATCGAGAGCGCGTGGCGGTGGCACCAGGCGCATCCGAACGGGTACGAAAGCTAGTCGAAGAAACGCCCGTCCGCCGCGACTATTTCCACGTTTGGCCTAGAATCCGTAGCCAGTTCTCGTGCGTCACCTTTCGCAGGGCTGCCTCGTCATAGCCGGCCGTCCGCAGCGCCTCGATGAGCTTCGGCAGGCCGGCAACGTCCCCCAACTCCGCCGGGATTGTCGAGCCATCGAAGTCCGAGCCGAGCGCGACGTGATCGATGCCGATGCGTGCGGCAACGTAGTCGAACGTGGCGCACAATCTCGGCGATCGGCGTGTCAGCCTCCTGGTGTCCGTCGGCGCGCAGATTGCCCGCAAAGAAGATGACGCCGATGACGCCGCCCGACGCGCCCACGGCGTCGAGCTGCTTATCGGTAAGGTTGCGGGTGGAGCGGCAGAGCGCGTGGGCGGCGGTATGAGTCACGGCGAGCGGCGCCTCGGAGAGGGCCGCCACGTCCCAGAAGCCGCGCTCGTTCAAGTGCGAGAGATCGAGCATGATTCCCAGCTTGTTGCAGGCGCGGACAAGGTCCTTCCCGCGCTCGCTGAGACCGGGCCCTACGTCGGCCGAGCCGGGGAAACGGAATGGCGCGCCCGTGGCGAAGACGTTCGGACGGCTCCAAGCGATGCCCAGCGAGCGGAGGCCAGCGGAGTAGAAGACGTGCAGCGCGTCGAGGTCCGGGTCAATCGCCTCCGCGCCCTCGAAGTGCAAAACCGCGGCAATGTCCCCTCGGCGCAGGCAATCGGCGATTTCGTCGACGTTGCGGACCACGCGCAGCTTGCCGCCGGACTGCGTCTCCAAACGGAAGAGGTCCGCCATGACCGCCCTGGTGAACCGCTGCGCATAAGCCAGCCCTAGCGGCGGTGGCAGCGGGATGTCGTAGCCTTCGTCCCCGAACGCGAGGGGACCTGGCGTGTCGTGGCCGGATTCGCTCGGAGGAACGAAGATCGCGAAGAAGCCGCCGCCGAAGCCCCCCTCGACGGCGCGCGGAAGGTCAACGTGGCCGCGACTGCTGCGCTCTAGGAAAGAGCGGTCGCCGTCCGGACCGGGACAATGGAGGGCGACGAGTGTGTCGTTGTGGCCGTCGAAGACGGGCGGCCCGGATGGCGCAGGCATTATGCCTCCTGGTTGCGGAATGCGGAGGGTCGGCAGGGAGCATGACGATATGGGGCTATACGGCCGGCTTCGTAGCGCGGCGAACCGACAGTCGAGAGATCAGGCCGGTGCGGCGACTTCCCGCGGAAGCATTCCCTCCAAAATTCGTTCCAGCGCCATCGTGTGAGAACAGAGGCCTCTACCGGCGAAGAAGTTGCATGAGCAGCGCCAGCCGCCGGCGTCGAAGGTGACGTTATGGGAGTGATTGTCACCCTGGAACTCGACGTCGAAGCTCTTGAAGCGCAAGCGGTGTCGCTCTTCAGAGTAGCGCTTTGCCTTCTCGATCTTGCCGATGAAGCTGGAATTCATCTCTGCTCTCCTTGGCTCAGAAACAGGGAATCAAAAGGCACCTGACGCCTACGCCGGTGCCTTGTTTCGATATTCAGTTGAAGCGGCGCCACCCATCCCTGTCATCACTCCTCAGTGGGGCGCTGTACTCTGATACTATTCTATCGGCAGGCGGGAGGGTCGTCAAGACGGAGTTCATGTGGACAGATTCTGTGGAATCTGCTACAGTCGATGGTGCGCCGGGGGAGATTCGAACTCCCGACCTCAGGGTTAGCGGCCCTAAGCTCTATCCGCTGAGCTACCGGCGCATCACGAGGAGAGTGGATCGTGCTAACAGGCGCCTGTCCACTCTCTTCTATTATTCCGCTTCCTCCGAACTCGCTTGTGGCACCTCGTATTCCTTCATCTGGTCGATCAACGCGAACACGAAAACCCTATCTTCACCTTCGAGGTCGAAGGGGTTAAAGTCCACCGTCAGAGACACGCGTCCGCCGCTTCGCAATTTGAGTAGCCGAGTATGACCATCGCCCGACGGCGGATGTGGCCGATTCGTCTGGTCCGGCTTACTTTGTTGCCGGCGCTTCCCCTTGGTGTCGCCGGTGGCCGTCTTCTTCACCGGGGCTCTGTTCCGTGCCCTCTTTGATATATGGGAGGCAATTGGTAAGTCAGCGGCCCTGGCCGCGTTTATCAGAAAGCTCGCCGCCTTGCGGCGCGTAGGATCCGTCGCACCCAAATTCGTCAAGGCGTCGTCGAGCATCTTAGGGGTCATGCTACGGAGTCCATCGACCAAGTCCGCGCCGTATGCGTCGCGTAACATCTCTGCTAACAGCGCTTTGCGTTGGTCGTTGTTAGCCCCAGCGAGATTCGCAAGTTTGTCCATAGGCACGTCCCCTTCAAGAAGTCCAAGGAACCGAAGCCCTGGCATTAGCTGCGCGCCAACACTTCCAGCGAACTTTGGCTCCCACAGAGAACGATCTATCCGGCTAGGCGTCGTACCCATGTCCTTTAGCCAATCAAGGCACGTGACGAAAGTCGCGTAGCTAATGTAGGTCGGTAGGCGGTGATCCGTCTGTTCTTGCACCATTGTGGCATCGCTCCTTTCCCTTACCGCACACCTTACGCGAGAAGCAGTGCCGCTGTCAAGCGGTGCGCGGACACAGTTTGAGGTTCTATTCGGCACTGCCCTTAAATAGTCGCTGGAAGGCGGGCGATGCCATGTTCCAGCGTGGTGACACACTGCGGCTTAGGGGTTCTGACGGAAGGCCAGCAGTGCTTCGTGTTTGGAGGGATAAGGGTGACGGCTTATCGTTGTATTCTGAGCGTGGGTACGAAAAGGGCTGCCGGGTTGTCGGGCGCGGAGGCAACTGCTAGAATCGATAACTGCCTCGGTTATCGACGGTCCGTTTCCCGGGAGGTTGGGATGCGATCCCGGAAGAGTCGCTCTTCACCATATCCCCTGACGCCGCCTTTCCCGCCGCCTGCCGCACGGGCCGAATCCCCATGAGCTACGCCGTCGCCTTCGAACCGTTCGATGCCGTGCGCGACGAGTGGCTGGCGCTCCTGTCGCCGCCCAGGGCGCGAGACGTCTTTCGTCACCCCCGCTGGCAGGAGGTCTGGCTGCAGGAGTTCGACCGCCAGGCCGACGCGCGTTTCCTGACGGTCCGGGACGGCGTCCGGCTCGTCGGGCTGGCCTCGCTGCTGGATGAGGGCGAGCGCGTAACCTTCCTCGGCGACCACAACATCTGCGACTATATGGACTTTGTGCTCGCCGCCGGCGGCGAGGAAGGCGTCCTGGCGGCGATTGTCGATGCGCTGTTCGAGGGCGGGCGCCGTGAGATAGCGCTCTGGGGGCTGCGAGAGGACTCGCCGACGCCGGCGCTGCTGTCGCGGCTGGCCGGGGAACGCGGCTGGAGCGTGACGCAGGAGGAAGAGGCGACCTGCCCGCAGCTCGACCTGCCGCCGACGTGGGGCGAGTACCTGGAGTCGCTGTCGGGCAAGAACCGCCATGAGCTGCGCCGGAAGATGCGCCGCTTCCAGAAGACGGTGGGCGAGATGGAGATGCGGGTGCTCTGCTCGCCGGCGGAGGTCGCGGAAGGGATGGACGATTTTCTGCGCCTGATGACGCTGAAGTCGGACAAGGCGCAATTCATGACGGAGACGATGGAGCGCTTCTTCCGTCGCATCGGCCCGGCGATGGCGGAGGAAGGTCTGGCCGGCATGTGCCTTTTCGAGCTGGGCGGTAAGCGGGTCGCGGGAGTTTTCTGCTTTGAGGACGCGGAGGAGACGCTGCTCTACAACAGCGGCTTCGACCCGCGCTACGCCGATCTTTCCGTTGGGCTGCTGTCGAAGGCGGGCTGCCTGCGGCATGCAATCGAGGACGGGCGGCGGCGACTGGACTTCCTGCGGGGGGACGAGCCGTATAAGTACGACCTGGGCGCCGGGGACCACCAGGTCTATCGATGCCTTATCAAGAAGGCGTGACTCAGGCTACAATGAGACAGAGGACGCAGTGAAGCGAATCGCCGTAATCAGCGCGCACACCTCGCCGCTGGCGCCGCTCGGCTACCGGGAGACCGGCGGCATGAACGTCTACGTCCGCGAGCTGAGCCGCGAGATGGGCCGCCGCGGATACGCCATCGACGTGTTCACCCGACGCGCCGAGCCCGACGCGCCCGCCGTCGTATCGCCCAGCGAGAACGTGCGGGTTGTGCATCTGCGCGCGGGCCCGGAAGGCGGCGAGGGCAAGCGACAGCTCTACGGCCACCTGCGCGAGTTCGAGCGCGAGATGCTGTCGTTCCAGCAGGCGGAAGGCGTCGAATACGACCTCATCCACAGCCACTACTGGCTCTCCGGCCTCCTCGGCCTGCGACTCCGCGACCGCTGGGACGTGCCGCTGGTGAACATGTTCCACACGCTGGGCGAGTTGAAGCGGCGGGCAAGCGGCGGCGAGGAGCCGGCGATACGCGAAGAAGTGGAGCGACGCGTCGCGCGAGAGGCGGACGCCATAGTGTGCGCCAGCGAGCACGAGAAGCGAGCGCTGATCGACATCTACGGCGCGGATGCGACGCGAATAGCCGTCGTGCCGTGCGGCGTCGACCTGGCGCGCTTCCGGCCGCTGGACAAGGAGATGGCGCGGCGGTCGCTGGGGCTGAACGGCGAGAAGATGATCCTCTTCGTCGGGCGGATGGAGCCACTGAAGGGGCTGGACGTTCTGCTGGGCGCGGCGGCGCGCCTGGATGAGGAGCCCGCCTTTAAGGTCGTGGTCGTCGGCGGCGACGGCAACGGCACGGGCGAGGCGCTGCACCTGACGAGGCTGAGCGCCAGCCTGGGGATTGCGGACCGCGTCAGCTTCATGGGACCGGTCGGACACGACAAGCTGCCGCTTTACTACAACGCCGCGGACGTCTGCGTCGTGCCGTCGCACTACGAGAGCTTCTGCCTGGTCGCGCTGGAGGCGATGGCCTGCGGGACGCCGGTCGTGGCGTCGCGCGTGGGCGGGCTGAGCGTGACGGTGCGCGACGGCGAGACGGGATACCTGATAGAGCATCAGTCGCCGCAGCCGTTCGCGGAGAGCGTGGCCGCGCTGCTCGCCGACGAAGAGCTGCGGCTAAGCTTCGGCAGGACGGCGAGCGAGGCGGTGACGGGCTTCGGCTGGGAACGCATCGCCGATTCCATCGCGGCCTTGTACGACGAAGTGGCGGCCCGCAGGAAGCAGCGGCCGGCTTCGACGCCATGATCATCGACTTCCACACCCACATCTTCTCGCCTGAAGTCGTCGAAAGACGCGAGGAGCTCCTGGAGCGGGAGCCGACCTTCCGCGAGCTGTACGCGCGGCGGGACGCCCACCTGGCGACGGCGCAGGAGCTCTTGCGCAGCATGGACGAGGCGGGCGTCGATGCCAGCGTGGTGCTCAACTTCGCCTGGCACGACACAGAGCTGTGCCGTCGCACGAACGACTACATCCTGGAGTCGGCGGCGGCCAGCGGTGGGCGGCTCATCCCGTTCTGCCTCTTCGCGCCGGGCGAGGGCGCTGTCGACGAGATGGAGCGCTGTCTTGCGTCGGGGGCGCGCGGCTTCGGCGAGCTGCGCCCGGAGAGCCAGGGCTGGGAGCTCGAAGACGAAGCGCTGTCGGCGCCGCTGGGTCGCCTGGCGAGCGAGAGCGGTGTCCTCCTGCTGTTCCACGCGTCGGAGCCGGTAGGGCCGGGGTATGCGGGCAAGGAAGGGCAGTCGCTAGGCTCGCTGTACCGCTTCATCGAGAAGTGGCCGTCGGCGAAGGTCGTCGCGGCGCACTGGGGCGGCGGCCTCCCGTTCTACAAGCTGATGCGTCGCGCGCACGAGACGCTGGCGAACACGTACTTCGACACGGCGGCGACGCGCTTCCTCTACCGCCACGAGGTCTTTCGTCGCGCCGTCGACATCGTCGGTGCCGAGCGCGTGCTGTTCGGCAGCGACTTCCCGTTGCTGTCGCAATCGCGCTGCCTGCGAGAGGTGGACGAGGCGCAACTGAGCGACGGCGAGAAGGCCCTCATCCTCGGTGAGAACGCCCGGCGACTGCTGCAACTGCCATGAGGGAGAAACAGGACCGCGGCCTGCGGCTCTTCGTCGCCTGCGAGCTGCCGTCGGAGGCGCTGGAAGCGCTGGGACGCATTCAAGCCGAGCTGCGCGAACTGGGCGCGGGACGGTTGCGCTGGGTGCGTCCGGAGGGCATTCACCTGACGCTGAAGTTCCTTGGCGCTGTCGCCCCCGATAAGGCGCAGCGCGTCACTGACGCCCTGGCTGCAGCGATTGTCGAGCCGTTCACGCTGGCGCTGCGCTTCGACCGGCTGGGCAGCTTCGGCGGCCGGATGCGATTGCGCGTGATCTGGGTTGGCCTGGCGGGCGACGTGGAAGAGCTGTCGGCGCTGGCGGAGACGGTGGAGAAGGCGCTCGGGCCGCTCGGCTTCCCGCGCGAGAGCCGTCCGTTTGCGCCGCACCTGACGCTGGCGCGCGTGCCCGACGAGATGGGCATCGAGGAGCGGAGCCGGCTGGCGGACCTGGTGGCGGCGTACAGGCTGTCGGAGATGTCTTGCCCGCCCGGGCCGTCGATTACGGTGTCGGAGGTGGCGCTGATGCAGAGTCTCCTTTTGCCCGGCGGCGCCCGCTACGAGCAGCGCGCCGCCTTCCCGCGCGTCGAGTGAGGGCCTCATTCTATATCTGGCCCATCGCCTTCTTGCTCCGGGCGTACGCCGCTTGAGGGATGCACGATCCGCCGGATCGGTCGAATTTGGAGTAGAGAGGACCTTTCGTGATCGCCAGGGAGGAGGCCGATGATACCGTTGCCCGCCGACTACTACCACGAGCCCTTGCACGATTGGCGCATGTGCGAACAGTGCAAGAGCCGGACGGGGAAATGGATATGGCTCCTGGCGCGGCACGCCCCAATGCGGGTGTTTTGTGATAAGTGCGTGCCCGCCGACAAGGGAATCCGCACCCGCTACACTCCTCAGCAGAATCGCTTCATCGAGGTCTACGAGCGCGGCCGCTCGAAGGAACTGAGGGAACAGGACAGCGCCTAGAGCGGCGCAAGAATCTTCGAATCAGTCGCTGCCTGCCGCCGGGGGGCATCGCGCACCGCTACCAGCCGGCCGAAAACGGCTACGTTGAGCTCTACAATCGACAGCGCCGCCATGAGGCGCGCGAGAACAGCCGATGACAAGTCGGTGCAAGAGCGAACACCTGCCGCGCGGTGTATAATCCGAGCCGGAATGGAGACCAACGTTCTTCGTTAGGGCGAGCAGTCGGGCGAAGGAGTGGCTCATGTTCTTGCTGTTGGTGCTCATCCGAAACCCTATTGCCTTTATCAGAGCAGTGACTCTGGATTTTACGTTCGGCCATCCGGTCTGGGCTTATGGCCGCTATTCGTATAGGTCGCGTGGCTTACAGCAGGAGGCAATCAGCTACGTTCTGTTTCCTGATGACGTGAATAGAAAAGGGCTCGTTGACCCAGCGGCCTGGTATGCGGCTGCTCACAATATCGCCAGGTTCGAACTATATCGTGCAAGCAGGGACTATGCTCTCAAAGGCAACACGGGGAAGTATGTTTGGCGGAAGGTGTTCGGGCCGGTTACACCAGGGACACACGAGTTGCATGTCATCGCAGCGGTGGCCAGCAAGACGACGGGCCGTATAGTGCTAAGGGCTCTCGGCATTTCTGCATCGCAGGAGCGGATCGAGTCAGCCTTGGTGTTCCCCAGGTATCTTCGGTGTGTCCTTGGACTCGTTACAGACGCGCTCCAGGGGGGAGTCAGAGGCAACGAAGGCAGGCGCTTACTGGCACAGGTCGCGCTTGCAGGCGCAGCTATATATCTTCTTCTCACGGTGTTATGATCCCGCGGCCTGGCCGCGCGCTCAATCCGCGCGCTCCGGGTGGCGATGAAGGCTTCTCTCGCTGGCGATGTGGCCTAAGAAGGGCGGAATCCGCCGTTGATTCTCTCTTGCCCAGATCGAGCTCTCTGCGCCAGCCCTACAGGTATTCTTCTGCAAAAATCAAGCCCCAAAACGGGACTTGACCTTAACGATCCGCCCTCTCCGCCGGTACAATAACTGGAAGAGTCTTTCAAGGAGGACAACGATGGCCGACAGAACATTTCATCCAACCGATCTCGAATTTCTCGGCTTTGAAAGGGACGCCGCCTTCAACTGCCATCGTTGCGGCGGCGAAGGGAAGCACCCTGTCATGCTGAGAGACGAGCATGGGCAAGAAGTGCTGCTCGGCAAAGGCTGTGTGTGCTTGGAGGCAGAACGTCGCATGCGGGAGGGACACACACCGCTCTTCTGTGGGATTTGCCGAACGCCGATACCGCTCGACACCATGAGAAATCTCGTGAGGGCCGAAAACAACCGCAGGCAACGCGAGGCGAGGCGATCCTAGCACCCCGAGAAGTGACGGAAAACGGCAACTCTCCCCTTGCTGCAGTGCTTACAAGACGCCTTCGACGTGTTAGCCGGCGACGACTATGGCTCTGTTTCTGACATGCACTACTCTACCGGAAAGAATGCCCATGTATCTGTGTCAACCACCTTGACCTGTCCGGACAGCACGTCTTGAACTTCAAGCCGGGCCGGCCCTGTCTGAAACCTCTCACCGAAATTAGACTTCATGAAGTAGAGATCCAGATCGAACTCGGTGTGGCCGCGGACGTGTTCGTGGTGCTCCAAGTTGATGTCCGTCGGAAGGTGAGGCACGTCCCCGACCTCAGAGGCAAGTATGACGCTAAAATCCTTCTGAGTTCGAATGCAGGGGCCATTGGCGTAGATGATCTCCTCGTTTCCGTCGCCCAGATAGTCAACTGTCGCAGGAACGTGCGGTACGGCCATTCGGAGGCGAAGGAGGACTCTCTTCATGCCACGGTTGACGATAAAAACGTCGGTCACCATATAGATGCAATGCTCCTTCGTTCCTGCCACTGGCGGGGTGACGCTCCCAAGCCCGCCGGTCGTCACGTACAAGTTGAGGGGCTGATGGACAGACTCCGATTCCGCAACGAGCCGAACGCCCGCGTTCACGGCCAAGAGGAAGAGCGTGCCGAGAATGATTGCGGGTGTTCCGCCGGGAACGTGCCCAGCGACGTCACCCAAAGCCTCCACCTTGTGCGCCTGCGTGATGCCAAAGAGAAATAGCAGGGCCACAGCCGTCTGGAGCCTGCCGATCCAGTCTAAGTGACTCGGGATGGGGCGCAGGCAGAGCGCCAGATATCGGAGCACGACGCGCAAGAGAGGCATGAGGGAAGCCTGTCTCGTCTGCGTTTCCATTTGGCGGCATTATACACCAGCCTACGGGCGGCGCGTCCGAAGCCAGTCGTGACGCGAACCCCTTACGATCCCGCCCCGCCCCTGCTATCCTGACCGTGGGTGATTATCTCGTAGGGGAGGCCTGCCCGCCTCAGGAGGGACTTTACTCCTCCCGCGTTCCGGATTCCGACGATGGAGCTTACACTTCGGCCCGCTTTTCGACGCGTTTTTTGCGCACCTTTCTAGATTCACTCCGTCACAACGCAGATTCAGAGAGACGCACGAAAAATAATTGAATTCAATGGGTCAATTCGGCCGATGGACGCCCCGTCAGGCGTAGCCGAGCGCCTTCTCTATCGCCGATAGCTCGGCGGGAAGCTCCAGCAGGTCCACCTTCGCCTTCATCGCCGTGTCCGGGTCCTTCAGGCCGCTGCCGGTAATGATGCAAACGACGGTCTGACCCCTCAGGTCCATGCTCTCGTGAGCCACCTTCAGCAGGCCCGCCACGCACGCCGCCGACGCCGGCTCGCAGAAGACGCCCTCTTCCCGCGCCAGGCGGTAGTAGGCGTCCATGATCTCGTCGTCGGTCACCGAGCGGATGTCGCCGCCGGACTCGTCGCGGGCGGCCGTGGCGAACTTCCAGCTCGCCGGGTTGCCGATGCGGATGGCCGTCGCTATCGTCTGCGGCTCTTCGACGGGGTGCCCGAGGACGATGGGCGCGGCGCCGGCCGCCTGCCAGCCCATCATGCGCGGTCGCTTCGTCGCCCGGCCGAGGTCGTGGTACTCGCGGAAGCCGCGCCAGTAGGAGGTGATGTTGCCGGCGTTGCCGACGGGGATGAACAAGAAGTCGGGCGCGTCGCCGAGGGCGTCGACGATCTCGAAGGCGGCGGTCTTCTGCCCCTCAATGCGATAGGGGTTGACGGAGTTGACGAGGGCGATGGGATGGATGTCGGTGATGGTCAGCGCCAGGCGCAGGGCGGCGTCGAAGTTGCCGTCGATGGCGATGACGCGGGCGCCGTGCGCGACGGCCTGCGCCAGCTTGCCCTGCGCGATGCGTCCCTTCGGCACGAGGACGTAGACCTGGAGGCCGCAGTGCGCGGCGAAGGCGGCGGCGGAGGCGCTGGTGTTGCCGGTGGAGGCGCACATGATCGCCTTGTCGCCCTCCTCGACGGCCTTGGCGACGGCGACGACCATGCCGCGGTCCTTGAACGAGCCGGTGGGATTGCAGGACTCCAGCTTGAAATAGAGCGCCTCGCAGCCGACCTCCTTTTCGAGATGCTGGGAGCGGACGAGCGGCGTGCCGCCCTCGCCGATGTAGAGCATGGGCGTCCGGCTGGTGATAGGCAGATGGTCGCGGTAGCGTCGGAGGACGCCGGGCCCGCGATCGGCTAGACCTCGGTCGCCGGTGTCACTCGTGGAAGAGGCCGAGGGCATGCTGTTGAAGCTCCTTTATCTCCCGTTCCAGGTCGCTTATCTGACGTCGTTTGAGCTGCTCCTGGCTCTGGGTCAGCTTGAGGAGGTGCTCGGCGAGCTCCTGACGGTACTCGTCGAGGCGCTCCAGGAGGGCGTCGAGGCGCCCCTCGTAGCCGTGGTGCTTGCCTTCGAGGGCGGCGAGCAGGCGCTGGTGCTCATCGCGGGCGGTGGAGAGGGAGGTGACGAGCTCTTCGAGCTGGTTCAGGTGCGTCTCCAGACGTTGTCGCTCCGCGCGGCCGAGGTCGATGCGCTCCGGAAGCTCATTGAGCGCCGTCAGCCGCTGCTCGTGGTCGGCGATCTCCGACTCGATGCGGCGCACGACGTCGCCGAGGAGTCGCGTGCGTTCGCTCGTGGTTTCGCCGGCTCGCAGCGTGTTCTCCATGGCGGCCTCGAACTCGGGTAGCCTCTGGTCGAGCCGGTTCACGGCTTCGAGTGTGCGGCTAGCGCGGCCCTCGAGCTCATCGAGGCGCTGCTGGAGCTCGGCTGTCTGATGGGCCGTGGCGGCGGCCGATTCCTGATAGCGCTTGCCGGTCTCCTCGATGCCGTTCTGGCGCTCTTGCCAGGAGGCGATCTGGCGTTCGAGGTCCTGCGCCTGTCGCGCGAGGTCTGCCCTCTCCCCGCGGATGTGCTCGTTCTCCGCTTGTTGCTGTCGCGCGGCCTCCTCGGCGTGGGCGCGGGCGCGCTCCTGCTCCTCGCGGAGGCGGGCTGTTAGCGTCTGAAGCTGGCGGACTTCCTCCTGGAGGAGGGTCAGGGCGGAAAGCTGAGTATTGAGGACGGCGAGAGCCTCGTCCTGGTGACGCGACCGGTCGACGAGGTCGGATAGCAGCGCCTGGAGCTGTTCAACCTGTTGCTCAAGTTTCGCGGCCTGGACTTTGGCGTTGTGGACCTCGTCCTGAAGCCACTGAGAGCTGCCCGGCGCGGCCTTTATCTCCTGTTCCTCGGGAGACATCTGCCGTACCCCCTACGCCTCGATGCGGATGAAGCTGCCTATTTCATGAACGACGTCGAGGGCGGCGACCTCACGCAGCGCGGTCTGCACGGCCTTCTCCTGCGCCTCGTGCGTTGTCATGACGATCTCCGCCGTCTGGTCGGCCTCGTTCGACTCCTTCTGGATGAAGGTGGCGATGCTTATCTGGTTATTGCCGAGGACGGCGGCGATGCGCGCCAGGACGCCGGGCCTGTCCGCGACCGTCATACGCATGTAGTAGCGGGTGCGCAGATCATCGATCGGTCGGAGGACGAGGGCGTCGCGGGCAGTCCAGCGCAGCGGCTGTCCGCCGCCGTGCGTGAGGGTGTGAGCGGCGTTGAGCACGTCGGCGACGACGGCGCTGGAGGTGGCTTGGGGTCCGGCGCCCGGGCCTTCGAACAGGACGCGGTCGAGGAGGTCGCCTTCGACCTGGATGGCGTTGAGCACGCCGTCGACCTTCGCCAGCGGCTCCTCTTCGGCCAGCAGGACGGGATGAACCCGCGCCTGAACTGCGCCGTCCTCTTTCTTGCCGACGGCCAGCAGCTTTATCGTATAGCCCATCTCGCCGGCGTAGCGGAAGTCTTTGGCGCCGAGACGGGTGATCCCCTCGCGGTAGACCTGGTCGGGCGTGACGGTGGTCCGGAAGGCGAGACTGGAGAGGATGGCGAGCTTGTAGGCGGCGTCGATGCCTTCGACGTCGTTTGTTGGGTCGGCCTCGGCATAGCCGAGCGACTGGGCGTCCCGCAGCGCCTCGGCGAAATCGCGGCCGTCTTTGCTCATGGAGGTGAGGATGTAGTTGGTGGTGCCATTGATGATGGCGGAGACGGCGGTGATGTCATTTGCCAGGAGATCGCGCTTGAGGGGGGCGATAATCGGTATGCCGCCGCCGACGCTGGCTTCGTAGAGGATGTCGACGTTGTTCTGCTGGGCCGCGGCCAACAGCTCCGGGCCGTGCTTGGCCATGACCTCCTTGTTGGCGGTGACCACGTAGCGTCCCGCCTGGAGGGAACGTCGCATGAGGTCGAAGGCGGGGTTCTCGCCGCCGAGGAGCTCGATGACGATGTCGAGGTCGGCGAAAGCGAGAAAGGCTTCGGCGTCAGGCGTTACGATGGTCGGGTCGAGGCCGAGTGCTGCCGTCTTGTCGGCGTCCTTTTCCAGGACGCGGGCGAGGACAAGGGGACAGCCAAGCTGCTCGGAAAAAGGGGCCTGCTTTCCCAGCAGGACACGGGCGACGCCGCTGCCGATGACGCCGACCCCCATGAGCCCGACGCGGACGCTACTCCGGCTACTGGCCAGTTGGCTGTGCAGTTGGCGCTACCCCCGATCCGAGGCTCTTTGCGATATCCTCAAGGTGCGTGATCATTGAGTTGTCGCTGAGGTAAGTGCGATCGATGGAGATCTGGTCGCTTATCTGTTTTTGCCAGTTGGCGTACGACTGGTTTTCGATGTCCGTTCGCTCGGTGTCGGTTACCTGCATGGACGACGACTTCTCGGTCAGCTCATAGATGTAGAACGAGTTCAGGTAGGCCAACGGCTGCGTTCTGTCGCCGACGTTGAGGGCGAAGACAGCGTTCTCGATGTCGGTCGGATAAGCGCCGCGGGGAACCCAGCCCAGGTCACCGCCCTTGTTCTTGCTGGTCGTGTCCAGAGAGATATCCGCGGCGATAGTGGCAAAGTCTTCGCCCTTGGCCAGCCGGTCCTGGACTGTCTGCGCATCCTGCTGCGACTGGACCCGGATGTCGCTCAGATGTACCTGCTCGGTGGCGTCGGGGATGGCCGCGCGGATGTGCTGGCGGATCTTGTCTTCGAGGAGTTGGGCTGCGATGAGCTCGCGGTACTCGTCCGGGGTGAAGCCACTGTTCTTAACGAGCGTGCGATAGGCTTCGGCGTAGGTCGCCTGGTCGGTGGAGTCGGAAAGGCCCAGGTTCTGGCGGATCTTGGCATCGACCTCATCGTCGCTGACGCTGACGTCAACCTGCGGAGCGCCGACGCGATCTACCTCGTCGCTCGTGAGATCGCTGAACGTTTGCGCCAGGGCCTGATCGTAGTTGTTCATGATCGGCGTGCCGGGAGCGGCGTTCTTGATCACGTAGCGGAGGCGCTTCTCGACGTAGTTCATCTGATAGGCGCGGTCGCCGACTTTGAGTACCGTCTCGTGCTGCGGACGGTAGCTGGTCTGCAGGTAGCCGAAGATGCCGATCCCAACGACCGCGAGGGCGGCAACGATGACGCCACCGAGGACGAATATCTGAGCGCGGCGCTGGTTGTCACGACGCTTCGCCGTGCGCGATTTCCCGCGAGCTCCCGCACGCCGTCTCTCCTGACGTGATGTTCCCGGACCGCCTGCGCTAGGGACGCGACCAAAGATGCCCATGGTAGCTAACGCTCACTTTCCTCCAGGTACGGGTGAATTTGAAGGGAGAAGTCCAACGGTTTCACCAGTCGGAGGGAGGTCAGCCGCGGTTAGGCGAGGGACCGGTTGTCCGAAGGTGGTCGGCTGTATAGGGCAGCAACGCCAGGTGCCGTGCCCTCTTCAAGGCGATGGTAAGGCGTCGCTGGTGCCTGGCGCAGGTGCCGGTCTTGCGCCGGGGCTCGATCTTGCCGCGGTCGGACAGGTAGCGACGCAAGGCGTCCACGTCCTTGTAATCGATGCGGGCCACTTTCTCGGCGCAGAAGAAGCAGACTTTGCGACGGGAAGTGTAGCGCGGCCTTCTTCGTTCGGGGCGGGCCCCCTCCGCCGGACGCTCTTCCTCCGTCGCCGCTGCCGTTGCCTGCTCCGGCTGAGTCACTTCCGCCTCTATTGGATTCTCGACTTGCTCTTCATTCACCAGTTTGCTCAGCCGCCTCTCTCAAAATGGTTCTTCAAATGGACAAGGACAGTATACGCCTCCGACGGCTATCGTTGAAGGAGCCGCCTATTCGAACGGCAGGTCGTCCGGTTCGATAGTTTCCTGCAACGGTTCCTCTTCCGCCAGAGGCGCTGCCTGGACGCGGTCGAGGAAGAGTACGGTGTTGGCTATGACCTCTGTACGAAAGCGCTTCTGGCCGTCCGGAGCTTCCCAGGAGCGGGTGCGCAGGCGTCCTTCGATATAGGCGCGGCGACCCTTCTGGAGGAACTGGCTGCAGTTTTCGGCCAGGCGGCTCCAGGTAACGATGTTGAACCATTCGGTCTCTTCGCGGCGTTCGCCTTCGGGAGTCGTATAGTTTCGGCTGGTTGCGACGCGAAAGGTGGCCACGGGATTGCCGTTGGCGGTATACCGCATCTCCGGATCAGTGCCGACGTTGCCGATGATCATTACCTTGTTCAAGCCGCCCGCCATAGCTACGACTCCTTTCGCCGGACGAATCCTTTCGGCCGGCTAATCCTCAGCCTTCACGAGAAGATGGCGCAGTACTTCTTCGGACAGGTGCAGGGACGCCTCAAGCTCGGCGGTCTGCGAGGGTTCCATGCGGAAGTGCGTGATGACGTAGTTGCCTTCGCGGCGGCTCTTGATGGGATAGGACAGCCGACGCTTGCCCCAGGGGTTGACGTCGACGATTTCGCCGCCGCGGGAGGTGACGAATTGCGTCATGCGTTCGACCGCGGCGGAGGCCTGTTCATCCTCCAGCTCCGGGTCGATGACCAGTACTAGCTCATATTCGCGCAATAGCCTGCTTCCTCCTGTTCGTTGAATAGAGAGCAAACAGCCTCGACCCTCCGCTCAAATCGGACCGGTCG
This sequence comes from uncultured Chloroflexia bacterium, assembly GCA_963703345.1. Taxonomy (GTDB): domain Bacteria; phylum Chloroflexota; class Dehalococcoidia; order DSTF01; family JALHUB01; genus JALHUB01. The sequence continues at coordinate 260,274 of OY969814.1, forward strand.
GGCTTTGAAAGACTGTCAGCCTGAAGGGTCAAGCGGCGAAATTATAGTTCCAAGAAACGGCGAAGTCAATGGCGACTGCACCAGGGCGACGGGCCGGCTTTCGCCAGATGACGGAAAATGGCGCTGCGTCAGGCGGGCCAAAGGTGCGTAGTATGGCTTCGGCGCTGGCGCACTGCCGCTCCTGTCCGGTAGGCCGCATCGGTAACCGCGCGCGCTACGGCCCGCGCGACATGACGGTTGAAGACGCTGGGAACTATGTACTCCTCGTGCAGCTCTCTCTCCGGCACCTGGGCAGCGATTGCCTCTGCGGCGGCGAGCTTCATCTCTTCGTTCACAGTCGTCGCGTGAGCGTCGAGGAGGCCGCGGAAGAAGCCGGGGAAGCAGAGCACGTTGTTGATCTGGTTCGGGTAGTCGGAGCGGCCGGTGGCCATTACGCGCACGTACGGCTCGGCCTCTTCCGGTGGTATCTCGGGGTCGGGATTAGCCATGGCGAAGACGATCGGGTCGGGGGCCATCGCGCGCAGGTGATCGACGGTTAGCATTCCGGGCCCGGAGAGGCCGATGAAGACATCAGCGCCTTTAATGGCGGCCGCGAGTTCGCCCTTGACCTGGCGCGGGTTCGTGTTCTCGGCGTACCAGACCTTCTCTTTGTTCATGTGCTCGGTGCGCCCCTTGTAGAGGGTTCCAGCGCGGTCCACGCCGATTATGTCCTTGACGCCGGCGGACATCAGGATCTTGCTGCAGGCGACGCCGGCCGCGCCGACGCCCAGGAAGACGACCTTCAGGTCCTCCATCTTCTTGTCAACGACCTTGACAGCGTTGAACAGTCCGGCAAGGACGACGACCGCTGTGCCGTGCTGGTCGTCGTGGAAGACGGGAATGTCCAGCTCCCGCTTCAGCCGTTCCTCGATTTCGAAGCACCGGGGAGCGGCTATGTCTTCGAGGTTGATGCCGCCGAAGACTGGACTGATAGCCTTGACGACCTGGACGATCTCATCAGTGTCCTTAGTTTGGAGGCAAATGGGCCAGGCATCGACGCCGCCGAACTCCTTGAAGAGGATCGCCTTGCCTTCCATGACGGGAAGCGCAGCGGCCGGACCGATGTCGCCGAGGCCGAGGACAGCGGTGCCGTCCGTGACGACGGCGACGGAGTTGCCCTTGACGGTTAGACTCCAGACGGCCACGGGCTCGTGGTAGATGGCCTGACAGATACGGGCGACGCCGGGGGTGTAAGCGGCGGAGAGGTCGCCGCGCGTGTTTAGAGGCACGCGGCTGTTGACTTCGATTTTTCCGCCGAGGTGGAGCAGGAAGACAGGATCGGAGATGCTGCGAAGGCTTACTTTCTCGAGCGACTTTATGGCCTCGGTGATCTGATGAGCGTGTTCTATGTCACGGGCGGTGAAGGTGATGTCGCGGACCATGGTGTCGCGGGTGGACTGGACGATGTCGACGGCACCGATGTCGCCGCCGGCCTGGCCGATAGCGGAGGCTATCCTGCCGAGCATACCGACCTGATTGGGGTAGGCGGTCCGAATAGTGAGGGTGTAGCCGCCGCCGGGTACGTCACCCTTGATTGCTGTCATTCGCCGTTCCATGGTGCCTCCCTTCAGCCAACATTATACGGCGGGCTGAACGAGAGACACCAGCATGGGTAGGAGATATCGGATAGGAACTATACGCCGGGAAGACGAACCTCCGCGAATGCATCGGCGGAGATCCCGGACGGAGTTCGCGCTGCGGTCGCCATTCACGTCGGCGACTTCGACGTTATTGGCATGGCTGTCGTTGTTTGTGTCCTTCGCGGTGGTCGGAGCCGTGCCGAACTCTATGGTCCGGGCGTCGGCGCGATCAGGCTGCAAGGGAACTGCGCGATCAGGCCGGTGACGTAGCGAGCGATCAGCATCGCGTCCAACATGGAGAGCCCGTTCGAACAGCTCACGTCCCCCATCGTCTCGTCGACTGTCGAGCAATCGATGAGCCCCGCGATGCACTGATTGATGCGCAAGGCGTCGATCATGGTCACGACACCGTCTTTGTCGGCGTCGCCGAGGATGCCGACCCGAATGCTGCCATCCCTATTCACGTAGGGAATGTTTGTGCCCGTCGTGTCCTGGAGTGCGCTGATGGTCAACTGCAGCGGACCCACTGAGGTTGCGGCGCCGACGGCGGTGAAGGTGATGTCCGCGAAGGGGATGGTGCCGGTCGCGCCGGCAGACGTCCGCGCTCCTACTACAAGCACCGCGTCAAGGCCTAGGCGGTCGTTGTCCCAGTTTACATTGCAGTTGCCGTTGTCCATCACGCCGCCCGGGTTTGAGACGCAGGAGGTGGCGTGCACAACGTTCGGATCGTAGGAGACGATTATCGAGTAGTTCCCCAGGCCCGGCGTGCAGATGCCATCTGTCCGCAGGCGGACGGTGATGCTTGCGCCGGGAAGGACGCTCCCGGACCGAATGCTGACTATGCCGGTGCAGGCGGGAACAGTCGGCGTCGGGGTGCGGGTGGGTGTAGGCGTCGGCGTGTTCGTGCGGGTGGCGGTCGGTGTGGGGGTTATCGTTGCGGGCACAGGCGTCGGCGTTGGGGTCGCAGTCCGGGAGGGCGTGACGGTTGGTGTACTAACGGGTGTCGCTGTCCACGTCGGCGTTCGGGTCGCGGTTCGGGTGGGCGTAAGGGTTGGTGTGCGCGTGCTTGTGGGTGTCGCTGTCCGAGTCGGCGTCGAAGTCCTGGTGGGAGCAGCGGTCGGCGTTGCCGTAGGCGCGATTGTTGCCGTAGCTGTGCGTGTGCTGGTCGGAGATGGCGTGCGGGTGACGGTCGAGCTCGGCGTAGGCGTCTGAGTCGCTGAACCGGTGGGCGAGGGTGTGATGCCCGGCGACGCAGGAACGTCGACATAGTAAGCATAGGTTTCGATGGCGCACTCGCCGTAGCCGACCTTGAAGTAGCCGTTACCGTTCCAGGTGCTGCCCCAACTGTTCTTGACTATCCAGTAGCCTCCGGCGTCGTCGTAGCCCGTGATTACGACGGCATGGTTGGCGCCGGTGTCGGTGGTGCAATGGTAGACGCCCTGAGCGTCAAAGGTGCCGCCGTATCCGCCGCCTACTCCCATGGCAACGACCAGGGGGCCCTTGTCGACGAGGGTCTGCTTCATCTGGGCGGCGGGAACGGCGGTGACGGCGTTAATCTTCACCGACCGGCTCTGGTAGTCGCTGCAGCGGTTGGCGCAGGTGGCGTTGCTGCAGGCGCCGCCGCTGTGATAGACGCAGTTGGAACCACAGCTCGAGCTGCAGGTGCAGTTGGACTGGTCGACGTAGGGCATGCAGGCTTCGTCCGGTACTCCGTTGTCGCGGACGTATGAGAGGGCGCTCACGTAGTTGCCGCCGCAGCAGTTGCCGTAAGAGCCCATGGTGTAACAATCGGAGACGAGGTACTCCTCGGAGAGATCGAGGCTGAGGTTGGCATTACCGCTCTTGATGTTGTAGGTCCCTTCCGTCACGCCGGCGCTGGCGAACGCCCAGCAGGAGCCGCAGGAGCCCTGGTTCTTGACGCTGGTCATCCAGTTCTGACCGTTCTGGTTGCGCCAGTCGAAGGAGGCGGGAGCCGAGACAATGATGTCGTTGGGCTGGCCGGAAGGGGCCGGACTCTGGAGGGAGGGGACGCTGCTGCGGGTGGCCTTTCGGCTCAGGTCCATCAGGTTATCGACGGAGCCGACGTCTTGCTTGCTGCCGACAGTGACGCATTCGGCGTAGTCGCGGGAGAGCGAGCCACGGTTGTCGCGCTTCGTGATGACGTCGAGGCCCTGCTTGGCACAATAGGAGTGTTGCTTGCCGCATTCGCCGTTGAGGAAGCTCCACTCCTCACAGCTGCTGCCGTCCGGGAAAACGCAGACTCCTTGCTCGCTGCCGTCAGCCGCGCTGGAGATGCGGTAATCGTAGCCGAGGTCCTTGCAATAGGTTGCGGCGGGATTCGCCATGCCGAGGCGGTCGCCGTTGTTGCTGCCGCCGCCGCAAGTGGCCGGCGCCTGGCTGGAGAAGTCTTGCGCGGTCGCCTGTTCAGGGGAGGCCGAATCGCGGGAAGATTCTCCGCCAGCGTGTCCAAGGATTATCCAGGATACGACGAGTACCGCAACAACCGCGGCTATGGCCGCAACAGACAGCTTGTGACGCATAGTCTACCCCCTGGCTCCAGAGAAGATGGTCCCGTTTCAATTTATCGACTGGTCGGCAGGAATCTGTTCGAAAGCGGCAAGAGCGAGGGCCTGCTCAGGGCGCGAACCAGGAGCAGCAGGATACGGGGGCGGAGGTCTCGGGAGTAAGGATGACGAAGCTTGCTATGGGGCGTTTTGAAGAGCGTCCGGAGAGAGAGTTGGCGTCCCTGGAGGGATTCGAACCCCCGACCCGCTGCTTAGAAGGCAGCCGCTCTATCCCCTGAGCTACAGGGACGCTTCAGACTACTGTCGCGCGGTCTCTACTTTGTAGTAGTTGCCTCGCGCCCTGTCGCTGTGCCGAATGTCGACTATCCGCAGGCCACTGAGGTCGGGACTTGTTGTTACGTACTTCTGAAGCCAGCGACCCAGGGGCTGCGCGGCGAGCACGGCGAGCATGGAGGCGAGCAGAACGCTGGGGAGTCTTTCCCAGCGATTGCGGTTGCCGGCGCTTAGTGTCGAAGCAAGGCCGGCCATGACTCCGGCGACGACGAGGTTCGTTCCGCATAGTGGCGAAACCGCCAGCACCGACTCGCCGGCTTGCAGGCGGCTAAGTCCCTGCGCGGCGGACTCCTGGACGTCCTGCGGAGGAACGTTGCCGTAGATGTAGAAGCCGCCGGCGGTGGCGCGACCAACGAGGCGGACGTCCGGGCCAAGCCGCCCCATGAGGATAGATATGGTTGCGTGTTCCAAAGCGTGGTTCCGGCGAACGGAACCTATTAGTCGATTCAACATCTCTCCTCCCAATCCCACTTCGAGTATATCACAGGGTTATCGGCGCGCCGATGACGAGGCTGTTGGCCCCGGTAGGCTAGTTCTTCGTTACTCCAGGGAGGCCTGTCTTGCCGGAAGACGACGCGGTCACGTTCAGCGTACGCTTCTCGCCGGTTTGCGGTGCGGAGATCGTGACGGTGGCCTGCGCGGCGCCTTTCGGCAGTTGTGCGGAGTTGACCGTCAGAGTCAGCTTGCCGTCGCGAACACAGTTGGCGCCGGCGGTGCAAGCGACGTCGCTGCCGAGGGCGACGCCAGCAGAAGGCGAAATGGTAAGCCAAGAAGCCGAGGACGTGGCTCCCCAGACGAGGATGCCGGTGCCGTCGTTGCCCAGTTCAACGTCTTGAGGGGTGAAGGTCTTGCCGGCGCCGAGGGACAACGAGACGTCGGAACTGTAGACGTCGAGCTTGGGGGCAGCGAGGATGGCCGACGACGCAGACGCTGCCGGCCTCTGCGTCGAGTCAACGTGCCAGGGGAACGGAGTCGGTATGTCCATGTTGACGTAGGGGGCGAGCCAGTTGGCGAGCTGAAGAGGATTGCGCCACTTCGGGTCGCTCAGGTCCGGCAGGGTGAGGGTGAACGGCTGCCAGAGTTGCTTGCCGTCGACGACGGGAGGGTTGCCGGCGCAGCCCCAGACCAACTCCTGATAGGGATATTTGCTGCGGTCGTGGCCGAAGCCGTCGGTACCGGGGCCGCAGCTATAGGGAGTGCGCGGCCAGGGGGCGTAGATGGGGTCGAGAGGATGATTGCTGCGATTGGCGCCGGGGCCGCTGAAGCCGTTGTAACTCCAGACAGCGAAATACCAGTTTTCGACGATGCCCGGGTCGCCGCTTGTATCGGTCCCGGCGATGGGCCGGCTCTCCGGCGCAGAGTTCCATTTGTCGGCGAGGATGGCGCCGCCGCGGGCGATGTTATAGGCGTAGTGAGTCGCGACGAGGAGTTGTTCCGGCGTGATGGTGTTATTGCTGCCGAGGGGCACAGTCATGCCGCTGGTCACCTGCATTACGCCGTGACCGCAATCCTTGGAGATGAGCGCGGGCCCGATGCCGTCGAAGGGGGAGTTGCGCGTCTGAGCGATCGAGCTCTCGATCCAGCCGATCGACCTCAGGAGGATCGGCGGGATGACCGGCTCAACGCTAACGCGCACCTGCCGAGGTCCCTTCTCCAGCCGCGGGAGGCCGAAGTAGGTGTTGCCGGGAGCGATCAGGTTGAAGGCTGCCAGGTCCATGGCGGCGAGGTCCAGGGAGCGGTCCTTGGGACCTTCGTAGGCCATGGGCGTGACGGCGAAGGCGCAGGCGTCAGCGCGTAACGGTTTCCCACCCGTTGATGCCAGCGCGGCGACGACCACCACCAGAGCCAGAAAAGCAATTCGCTTCACCGCGCGCTGCCCTCCTCTGTCCGCCAACCAAGGACATCGACGTCGCTGCTAGACGAGACGGTACGGCGCATGCCGTCGGCGCCGGCGACGGTGACCCAACTGCGACCCGGATCGGTCACTGAGTTGCCCTCGTAGAACCGAACGGCCAGGTAGGCGGCGTCCGGCGACCACGACAGGGGGACGTCAAAGCCCCGCGGCGGCGCGGCGAGCAAGCGCACGGGCGGCCCGCCGAGAGCAACGACCTGAAGCACCGGCGCGCCGCTGTCTGCCCGCGAATTCAGCCGGCCGATGGTGACGCCGCTGCCGTCGGGGCGCCAGATGGGGCTGAACTCATCCATGCCGCTGGCGGAGACGGCAGAGGCATTGAACGACTTGTCGGACGCGACGTCCAGCACCTCGGCGCCGTAGGAAATCCTGTCGCCGGACGACCGGGCGGCGAGAAAGGAGAGCTGCTTGCCGTCGGGCGAGAGGTGCCAGTCTCGGACGAAGTCGTCGCTGAGATGAGCGACGGCGTCGTCGTCGCTGCCGTCCGGCCGGATGACGCCGAGGTCGCTGCCCGCAGGGGATAGGCGCAGGTAGAAGAGGGCGCCGGCGGGCGTGAAGCCGACGGGGAGGAGACCGTCGGCGGAATCGTAGAGCGTTGTCTCGTCGCCTCCGGTGGTGACGGCGACGAGCTGGAAGCGGCCGGTGCTGCTATCGCTGCGGCGGAAGACGACGGCGGCGCCATCCGGCGACCAGACCGGCGCGACGGGCAGATCGGCGTCGGAGGCGAGTCGCTTGCGGTTGTGGCCGTCGGCGTCCATCACCCATATTTCCGCCGGCGAGTCGATGGCGGGCACGGCGTCGGGCGGCAGTACCGTGTAGGCGACACGTTTGCGGTCGGGAGAAAGGGCGGCGGATATGCCGTACTCCGGTGCGTGAGCGATCGTGGCCAGACGGGTGCGTTGGCTCGGGTCGTCTGCGCGGGCGGACCAGATGGTGTCGCTGCCGGAGCCGAACTCGGAGTAGACGAGAAGGGGAGGGCCGCCGGCCTTGACAGAGCCTTCGCTGCCTCTGACGAAAGCGCCTATTCCCGCGCAGAGGCCGCCGGCGAGAGCTATGACCACGGCTGCGGCGAAGGCAACCTTGCCGGCTCGCTTCATGATGCGCACAGCGCTTGCGGCCAAGACCATCCCTCGCTTGGCGATTGCAGGCCGACCGGGCCGCGCGCTTCAGCCTATCGGACCGATCCCCTGCCTTCTGACTCCGCCTACGCCCTTGGCTCCGATGGCTCCGGTTTCTGCCAGAACCTCCTGGCGTGCCGGTAGACGTACCAGGCAATCAGCGCCACCAGCACGATGAGAATCGGCAGGTCTGCCGGTCGCATCCAGTTGCGGATCCTCTCCCAGTGGGTGCCCAGCGCGTAACCCGCCCAGGCCAGCCCCAGTGACCAGGGAAAGGAGCCGACAAACGTGTAAATGCTGAACCGCCAGACGTTCATGCGCGCGATGCCCGCCGGCAGGCTGATGAAAGTCCGCAAAACAGGCAGGACGCGCGAGAAGAATATAGCCCAGGTGCCGTACTTTGTAAACCACCGCTCCGCCACGTCGAGATCGTGGGGTGACATGAGGACGAAGCGACCGAAGCGGTTGACGAGGGGCCGCCCGCCGCGGGCGCCGACGTAGTAGGCGGCGAGGGAGCCGCCAAGGTTGCCGACCGCGCCGACAAAGGCGGCCACGAAGAGCCAGGGGATGCCCAGCCCGTGATCCTTGACGAGCATCCAGCCCGCCAGGGGCATGATTATCTCGCTGGGAAGGGGGATGCAGGCGCTCTCGAGGGCCATGAGCAGCGCGACGCCGGGCCAGGAGATGACGTCGTACGTGCCGCGTATGAAGTCGAGCAGTGCGTTCTCTATGCCGCCGGTCAGTTTCTATATCTCCCCACGTGTCTATTCGCTGGCCGAGTCTAGCAAGGCGTGAATCCGGCTGTCAAGGCACGGGCCAGGGTTGGCCGTCATGGCGCATCGTCGATTTGCGGATGACGTGGGCGCGGGTCCAGCGGCCGCAGCGCGGGCAGCGCAGGAGCTTCCAGCCGCCCGAGAAGTCGAAGGCGTGAGGGCTGATGAAGTCCAGCGGAGCGGAAATCGCGAACTCGTTGTCACAGTTCCGGCAGCGATAGGCGAAGGTGCGGGTGTGCCAGGTGACGACGAGCAGGAGAGCGCCAACGGCCAGAACCAGCCCGATGATCATCCACATCCTCATACCAGTTTGCGGCGTTGCGAGTGGAAGGTCAATCGCCGTCGAGGGCGGGCGGCATGCGGAGATGGGACGCCGTCAGAGGCGGTGCTATAATATTCGTGACAAATGCTAAGGGTCATGAATTGATATTTCTGGCGTATTCCGATCTGCTGCGCGTCAGCCTGACGCTTTTCCTTGCTTTCTTCGGCTCGGTCATCGGGGCGTTGCTCGTCGGCATCACCTTCCACGAGTTCAGCCATTGCCTGACGGCGTCTCTTCTCGGCGACCCGACGGCGCGCAACATGGGCCGCCTGACGTTGAACCCAAAGGCCCACCTCGATCCGATGGGCGCCATGCTGCTGCTTATGGTGGGCTTCGGCTGGGGCAAGCCAGCGCCGGTGAACCCGTACCGCCTGAGCATCGGACCAAAGGCGGGTATGGCGGTGGTGGCAGCAGCGGGGCCGCTGTCCAACTTGGTGATTGCTGGGCTTGCCGGTTTTCCGATACACGCCGGACTTCTGCCCTGGCACACGCCGTTCGTCGTCTATAGCAGCGCGATGCATTGGACGAGCCAGGACTACCTGGGCCTCTTCCTTAGCTCGACGGTCATATTCAACATCATCCTTGCTCTCTTCAACCTGCTGCCGCTGGCTCCCCTCGACGGCTTTCGTATCGCCGTCGGCATCCTGCCGCAAGACCTGTCTATAGCGGTGGCGAGGCTGGAGCCTTACGGCATGGCCATCCTCCTAATCATCTTCATGCTGCCCTGGATGACCGGCGGCCATTACGGGATCTTTCAGACCCTATCTCCCGCCATCGATCGCTTGGCGAGCGCTTTTACGGGGATGAACGGTGGCGTTTTTGGCTAGGAGCCTTTACCGTTCGCGCCAGTTCTTCCGTTCCGTCGGCGCGTCGATTACGGACGAGGAGAAGGGAGAGGTCGCGGGCCGGTTGAGCAGCGAGCAGCAACGGCTCTTCTTCGCCATGACCGCGCGCGACCAGCGCCACTCTCTGGACGTCTTCCACCTTTTGCTGCGACACGGCCAGACCGACGAGGAGCTGCTCTCGGCCGCGCTCCTGCACGACACCGGCAAGGGGCGCGTCAGGGTCTGGCATCGCGTTGTCTACGTGCTGTTGCGGGCGACCTCAAAGCGGCTGTTTGATAGAGTAGCCTCGATCGAGAGCGGATCGTGGCGCGGTGCGCTGGCCGCTATCGCCGACCATTCGCGTCGCGGCGCCGTGCTGGCCGGGGCAGCGGGCGCGTCCGAAGGCACGGTGCGGCTCATCCGGCAGCACGAGGAAACCGAAGGCGATCTCGATCCGCGCGTCTCGACATTGCGGGCGGCGGACGAGTCCTGCTGAGAGCGCGAATCCAGGAGGCGGCTTGGCGAAGATAGCGATCATCGGGCTGGGACTGATCGGCGGTTCGCTGGGGCTGGCGCTAAAGCGTTCGCGGCTGCGGGACGCCGAGATCGTCGGCTTTTCCCGCAGCGTGGAGACGCGGGAGAAGGCCAGAAAGGCGGGCGCCATCGACCGCGCGGCCTCGGATGCGCAGGAGGCCGCCAGGGACGCGGCCATCGTCATCATCGCCACACCCATCCTCACCATCCGCAAGACGATGGAGGACATCGCCTCCGTTCTGCCCGCGAACTGCGTCGTTACCGACGTCGCCAGCACGAAGGCGCAGGTCATGAGATGGGCCGCGGAGCTTCTGCCCGCGCAGGTGAGCTTCGTCGGAGGGCACCCGATGGCCGGGAAAGAGCAGTCCGGCGTCGACGCGGCGGACGCGGCGCTGTTCGAAGGCAAACCGTACTGCGTCGTGCCGTCGCCGCAAGCGGACGAGGCGGCAGTGAACGCGGTGGTCGGGATCGCGGAGCTTGTCGGGGCGACGCCCTTGTTCATGGACGCGGAGGAGCACGACAGCTACGTCGCCGCCGTCAGCCACCTGCCGCTGGTCCTGTCGACGGCGCTGTTCTCGTTGGTGCGGGAGAGCGCGGCCTGGCCGGAGATGTCGCGGCTGGCGTCGAGCGGCTTCCGCGACGTGACGCGGCTGGCCTCCGGCAGCCCGGAGATGAGCGAGGACATCTGCCGGACGAATCGCGAGAACGTCATCCACTGGCTGGACCGTATGGTCGCGGAAATCCGGAAGTACCGCGAACTGATCGAAAGCGACGACGAAGAGGCGCTGTTCCAGGCATTCGCGAAAGCGAAGCGGGAGCGCGGCGAGTTCCTCGCCGGCGGCGCCCCACCGCGTCGAGAAGAGCTTCCGGCGGAGGCGGGCGTCAGCGTGAGCGACCTGCTGCTGGGCCGCTGGGCCACGCAGCGCACGCGCGAGATAATGAAGGCGCTGGAGAAGGAGCCGCCGTCGCAGCGGCGAAGGGAACGCCCGACGAAAGAGCGCTGATGCAGAGAAGGATCTCGTCGCCGCGCAGGTTTGGCGGCTCGCTGACCGTGCCGCCCGACAAATCGATCTCCCATCGCGCCGCCATCCTCAACGCCATCGCCGACGGCCCGGCAGCCGTCGAAAACTTCCTGCCCGCCGCCGATTGCCTGGCGACGCTGGCGTGCCTGCGGTCGCTCGGCGTCGAATGGTCGCTCGAAGAGAAGCGAGACGGCGGCAGCGACCTGGCGATCGAGGGCAAGGGGCTCGCCGGCCTGCGCGAAAGCTCGGACGTCCTAGACGCCGCTAACTCCGGCACGACGCTTCGCCTGCTGGCCGGTCTTCTCGCGGGGCGGCCGTTTCTTTCCATCCTCACTGGCGACGAATCGCTGCGCTCGCGGCCGATGGCGCGCGTCGTCGAGCCGTTGCGGCAGATGGGGGCTCAAGTGTGGGCGCGCGACAGCGATACGTTGGCGCCGCTGGCCGTCCGCGGCGGGCGATTGCGCGGCATCACGTACCATTCGCCGGTTGCAAGCGCGCAGGTGAAGTCGGCGGTGCTGTTGGCCGGCCTTCAGGCGGAGGGCGAGACGCTCTTCGCGGAGCCGGCGCGCTCCCGCGACCACACGGAGCGCATGCTGCTCGCCATGGGCGCCGATCGCAAGGAAGAGGGCGGCATGCTGCGGCTGAGGCCGCTGGAGCGGGATCTGACGCCGCTGAATCTCTCCGTCCCAGGCGATTTCAGCGCCGCCGCTTTCTGGCTGGTCGCGGCCGCATTGCATCCGAACGCGGAAGTCACGTTGCGGGGCGTCGGCGTAAACCCGACGCGGACGGGCCTGCTGGACGTGCTGCGCGAGATGGGTGCCGATGTGGTCATGAGCAATGAGAGGATGGAAGCCGGCGAGCCGGTCGCGGAGCTACAGGCGCGGTCGAGCAGACTGAAGGGCGTGACCTTGGGAGGAGCGACGGTCGTGCGACTCATCGACGAGGTGCCGGATCTCGCGGTTGCGGCCGCGTTGGCGGAGGGTCGGACGGTGCTGCGCGACCTCGGCGAGTTGCGCGTCAAGGAGTCGGACCGGGTGGGCCTGATGGTGCGGGAAATGCGGCGAATGGGCGCGACTATCGACGAGGAGGGCGACTCGCTGGTCATCGAAGGGAAGGAACGGCTCAAGGGCGCGACGTGCGACAGCCACGGCGACCACCGTCTGGCGATGGCGCTTGCGGTGGCGGGCCTTCTCGCGGAGGGAGAGACCGTCATCGAGAACGCGGAGGCGACCGAGGTGTCCTATCCGGGCTTCTGGCGCGACCTGGAGGCGCTGGCAACGCAATGAACGCCAACGAACCGGTCGGCGCGGCGAAGCCCATCTTGCTGGTAATCTCCGGGCCTTCCGGCGTCGGTAAGGACGCGGTGATGGCGCGCCTGCGAGAGGCGTTGCCTGAAGTGCAATATGTGAGGACGGTGACGACGCGTCGGCCGCGGCCGGGCGAGCGCGACGGCGTCGACTACCGCTTCCTGACGGATGATGAATACGACCGCCTTATCGCGGAGGACGGCTTCCTAGAGCGAGCCTCGGTCTACAGCCATCGCTACGGCGTCCCCAGGGGCGAAGTGACACACGCGCTGACGCGCGGCCAGGACGTCGTCGTTCGCGTGGACGTACAGGGCGCGGCGACGATAAGGCGCCTGATGCCGGAAGCCGTGCTCGTCTTCCTGGCGCCGGAGTCGGATGAGGAGCTGGAGCGGCGGCTGCGCGAGCGGGCGACGGATGACGGTGCCGACCTCCGCCTGCGTCGCGACACGGCCGCGCGGGAGATGGCGCAGCGGGATGCGTTCGACTACGTGGTCGTGAACGCGGAGGGCCGGCTGGACAAGGCCGTGGCCCGGATCGTCGCCATCGTCGAGGCCGAAAAGCAGGCCGCCGACAAGTCGCGCGCCTCTCTTTGATCTCCTCGTTCCCCCGCCTCTTCCCCTTATCGCCGCCTTCGAGGAAACTACGGCCAGAGAGACGGATTTCCTGCTCTGCAATTCGCTTGTTTTAAAAAGATGCTTGGTGCTATGGTTCACAAGCCGGAGCCAGCCCGAGCGCCGGAGCGAGTCTGATGGGCGGTCTGCCGCCGGCGCTGAGGCTATTGGGCATTGGCTGGTACGTAGCCTTCTGTATAGCCGCGGGCGTCGGGGGGGGCGTCTGGCTTGATTCGAAGCTGGACATATCTCCGGCCTTTACTCTGGCGGGGTTGTTCCTTGGGTTGTTTCTGGCCTTCTGGGGCGGCTACCGCATGTTGATGGACGTAGTATCAGCGATCGGTCCGAAGAAGAGGGGCTGAGGTGGGCAAGCTCAAGTGGGCTCTGATCATCGCCGGAATCTTGGTGCTCACGCTGGTGGGCTTCACGTCTCTGCGTTCGGCGCGCCCAATCGTCGAGCTGAAAGCGGAGAAGCTTCTCGACATCGGGCCTTTTTCACTGACCAACACGATCCTGACCTCCTGGATCGTAATCATTGTCTTGTCGCTTCTCTTCTTCTTCGCCACCCGGCGGATGTCTCTGATTCCGCGTGGCCTCCAGAACTTCGTCGAGATGGTGATCGAAGGCTTCTACAACCTGGTTGCGCAGACAGTCGGCGAGAAGCACGGCCGCCGGTTCTTCCCGGTTGTTGCGACCATCTTTCTCTATGTTGTCGCTTCCAACTGGCTCGGACTTCTGCCCACGGTGGCGACCGTCGGCAAGGTGGAGCCGATGGAGACCAAGTCGGGCGAGGTACAGGAAAAGGGCGTTGTCTTCCAGCAGGTGGCCGGCGTCAATATGATCATGCCGGGCTTCCCGTCCTGGCCGCCACACGAGCCGGACAGCATCACGCTCGAGCTGCCTGCTAACGCCACAGAAGGACAGAAGGTGGTTGCGCTTGAGGAGGCAACGAAAGACCTGAAGTCGGACCAGAAGGCGGGCGTTCTCGTACCGTTCTTCCGCAGCGTCAACACCGATATCAATGGCCCCCTGACGCTCGCGATCGTGTCGGCGATCTTCGTCGAGTTCTGGGGTATCTCCACGCTGGGGTTCTTCCGCTACGGGAGCAAGTTCTTCAACGTGAAGCGGCTGCTCAAGGGTGACATCTTCTACGGCCTAGTCAACTTCATAGTGGGTATTCTTGAGTTTATCGCCGAGGCCGCTCGGCTGGTGAGTTTCACCTTCCGACTCTTCGGGAATATCTTCGCCGGGGAGATCCTATTTCTAGTAATAATCTTCATGCTGCCGGTGCTGGCTTTGGACGTGGTGTACGGCCTGGAGCTGTTCGTTGGCCTGATCCAGGGCTTCATCTTCGCGATGCTGACGCTGGTGTTCGGCATAGTGGCTGTGACCTCACACGAAGAAGGAGAAACCGAGGCCTCAGGACCGGGCCCGACGGTGCCGCCTTAGTCGAACTGTTGGCCGACCCGGTTGAAACCCGTAAGACTAATTGAGGGAGGAAAGGATGGACCTGATCAACATGTTTCCGCTGCTAGCGATAACCGATGTTGCCATGAGATTCATTGGGGCCGCCTTCGCAATTGCCATCGGCGGCATAGCCCCGGCACTTGCCATCGGCATGCTAACCGGCAAGGCCATGGAGGCCCTGGGCCGCAACCCGGAGGCGCAGCCGGTCATCACCACGAACATGATCCTGGGCATTGCCTTCGCCGAAGCTATCGCTATCTACGCGCTCGTGGTAGCGGTCATGATCGGCTTCGTGTTCTAGGGATTCAAAACTGCCCGGAAGAGGGGACGTATCGTGGATGCTCAGGGAATCACTATCCTAGGAATCGGTGCCCTAGGAATCAACTTGCCGGGACTGCTGGCGCAAATCATTGGCTTCGCCATTCTGCTCGGAATTATGCGGGCGGTAGCGTACAAACCGATCCTGGGGATGATGGATCAACGCTCGCAGCGGATACGGGAGGGGCTTGAAGCGGCGGAGAAGATGAGGGAACAGGCGGCGCAAGCCGACGTCACTGTTCAGGCGCGCTTGGAAGAGGCGCGTCAGGAAGGCCAGGGGCTCATCGGCTCGGCGCAGCAGATCGCCAATCGCATCCAGGAAGAGGCGCGACAGGCCGCTCAGACAGAGGCGGAATCGCTTCTGGCCAGGGCCCGCAACGAGATCGCCCTGGAGCGCGACGAAGCCATCGCGCAGATACGCCGCGAGTTCGGCGACCTGACGATCACGGCCGCCGAGAAGGTCATTGGGCAGTCCCTGGACAGGAAAGCCCACGAGCGCCTGATAGAGGAAGTGCTGGCGCAGTCGAGCTTCCAGCAGAGCGCGCAGCAATAGCGCCTGAACCCGTCGAGACGGAAGTCGGCGGGCCGGCGTTGGCACGGCGCGGAGGCAGAGCATGATAGTCGAGGCAGCAGCGAAGCGTTACGCGCGGGCCGCCTTCGCGGTGGCCCTGGAGCAGGGCGACCCGAGGCGCTGGCTGGGCGACTTGGGCGAGCTGAGCGAGCTCATCGCGCGAGCGGACGTCTCGGCGGTGCTTCAAAGCGACCGCGTGCCGGACGCGGAGAAAGACCGTCTCCTGAAGGCGGCCCTCCCCGATGTCGCGCCCGGCGTGCTGAACCTGGCGCGACTGCTGGTAGAGAAGCGCCGGATCCGCCTCGTCGAACAGATACGGGCGGAGTTCTCGGACCTCCTCGACGAGCATGAGGGCCGGGCGCGGGCGCTCGTCACCACGGCGGTGCCTCTGAGCGACCAGCAGAAAGCCGAGGTGGCGGAGAAGCTGGGCGTCATCACCGGCAAGAAGGTGAGCCTGGAGCAAGCCGTGAACCCCGACATCCTGGGCGGACTCATCGCGCGCGTCGGCGACACGTTGATCGACGGCAGCACACGTAGCAGGCTCCTCGCTTTGAAGAAGAGTCTTCAGGGAAACGGCGGCTGGGTCCCGACCCTCGGAGAAAGCGCCGCCGAGAGCGGCTGAGTTGCATAGGAAGACAGTTGCAGCGGAGAGAGTGATATGGCAGTACGGCCCGAAGAGATAGCATCCATCCTGAAGCAGCAGATCGAGAACTTCGGCGCTGCGGTCACCGCCGTTGACGTTGGAGTTGTGATCGAGGCCGGCGACGGCATTGCCCGCGTCCACGGTCTATCCAACTGCCTGGCGGGCGAGCTCGTCGAGTTCGAGAACGGCGCCATGGGCCTGGCCCTCAACCTGGAAGAGGACACTATCGGCATCATGGTGCTGGGCGACTACACGACTCTCGGCGAGGGCGCGGAAGTGCGCTCCACCGGTCGCATCGTGCAGGTACCGGTCGGGGAGGCGCTGATCGGACGCGTCGTCGACCCACTTGGCAATCCTATCGACGGCAAAGGACCTATCTCCACGGATAAGATGCGCCCGGTAGAGCGCATCGCTCCCGGCGTCGTCGCGCGCCAATCGGTCAACACGCCCGTCGTCACCGGCATCAAAGTCATCGACGCCATCACGCCGATCGGCCGCGGGCAGCGCGAGCTCATCATCGGCGACCGCACGACGGGCAAGAGCGCGCTGGCCATCGACACGATCATCAACCAGAAGGGCGGCGACTTAACGTGCATCTACGTCGCCATCGGGCAGAAAGAGTCGAAGGTGGCGCAGATAGTGGCGCTGCTCGAGCAGCACGGCGCCATGGAGCACACAATCGTCGTCGTCGCCGGCGCCGCCGACCCGGCGCCGCTGCAATACCTGGCGCCTTACTCCGGCTGCGCCATGGGCGAGGATTTCATGGAGGCCGGGAAAGACGCCCTAATCATCTATGACGACCTTTCGAAGCACGGTTGGGCCTACCGGCAGGTGTCGCTGCTGCTGCGGCGACCGCCGGGACGCGAGGCTTATCCGGGCGACGTCTTCTATCTGCACAGTCGTCTGCTGGAGCGCGCGGCGAAGCTATCGGCGGAGCTCGGCGGCGGCTCGCTGACGGCGCTGCCGATCATCGAGACGCAGGCGGGCGACGTATCCGCTTACATTCCGACAAACGTCATCTCCATCACGGACGGCCAGATCTACCTGGAGACCGACCTCTTCAACGCCGGCATCCGACCGGCTATAAACGCCGGCCTTTCCGTGTCGCGCGTCGGCGGCGCCGCGCAGAGGCGGGCGATGCGCCAGGTGGCGGGCCGTCTGCGGCTCGACATGGCGCAGTACACCAACGTGCAGGCGTTCGCGCAGTTCGGCACGTCGGAGCTGGACGTGGCGACGCGGAACCAGCTCGAGCGCGGGCAGCGCGTGACGGAGGTGCTGAAGCAGCCCCAGTACGAGCCGATGAACCTGCACGAGGAGGTGGAGATCCTATACGCCGCAATCAACGGCTTCCTGGACGACGTGCCGGTAAACAAGATCCGCGACTTCGAGACGGCGTTCCACAAGTTCATGGCGAGCAGCCATCCGGACCTGGGACAGCAGATCGAAGATAAGAAGGAGATCACGCCGGAGATCGAGGAGGGGCTGAAGTCGGCGATCGGCGAGTTCAAGCAGACGATGCCTTACTAGGCGTCCGTTATCCGTCGACAGACAGACTGACGAGAAAACATGGCGACAATTCGCGAAATCCGCAGGCGCATCCGCTCCGTAACGAACACGGCGAAGATCACGCGGGCGATGGAGATGGTCGCGGCGTCGAAGATGCGGCGGGCCCAGCTAAGCGCGCTGGCCACGCGCCCGTACGCCGAAAAGATGCGGCAGATACTCTCCGACCTCCAGGAGAGCATCCAGAGCCAGCGGCAGGAAGCGCCGCACCCACTGCTGGAATCGCGGCCGGCCGAGAGGGTGGCGATAGTGCTGATAAGCACGGACCGCGGCCTCTGCGGCGGCCTCAACGCGAACCTTAACCGGTTCACCGCCGCTTTCGCTCTCGATCACCAGAACCTGGAGGTGAAGACGGTGGCGGTGGGCCGCAAGGCGCGCGACTTCCTTGCGCGGACGGGCCTTCCGGCTATCGCCGAGTTCACCAACCTCAGCGACTACCCTTCGGTGGACGACGCCAGGCCGCTGGCCCGCGTCGTCATGGACGAATACATCTCGGGCGCTGTCGACCACGTCTACCTGGTGTTCCCGCTATTCATCAATACGATGGTGCAGCGGCCGGAGATGCGGCAGTTGCTGCCCATCCAGATCCCGCCGCGGGAAGCGACGATGTCGATCCAGTACATCTATGAGCCGTCGCCGCAGGACGTTTTCGACGACCTGCTGCCGCGCTACGTTCAGCGCCAGGTATACGAGGCGATCCTGGAGAAGAGCGCCAGCGAGCAGTCGGCGCGGATGATCGCCATGCGCAGCGCCACAGACGCGGCGAACGAGATGGTGGATGATCTCACGCTCACGTATAACAAGGCTCGTCAGGAAACGATAACCAAGGAGCTGCTGGACTTGGTCGGCGGCGCCGAGGCCCTGAGATCGGCCGAATAGGACGGAGGTTTCACATGGCAACGGGCAAGGTTGTGCAGATTATCGGCACTGTGGTCGACGTGGAGTTTCCCCCGGATGAGCTCCCTCAGATCTACAATGCCGTCGAGATCGAGATGGGCAAGGAGAAGCTCGTCGCTGAGGTGGAGCAGCACCTGGGCAACAACTGGGTGCGCTGCCTAGCGATGGGCTCCACCGACGGCCTGGGCCGCGGCGCCAACGCCGTCGATACCGGCCAGGCGATAACCGTCCCCGTGGGCCCCGAAACGCTCGGCCGGCTATTCAACATCACCGGCGATCCCATCGACAACCTCGGCCCCGTCGAGGCGAAGGAGCGCAGCCCAATACACGCAATGCCGCCTTCCTTCGAGGAGCAGGCCACTACCGTCCAGATGCTGGAAACGGGCATCAAAGTCATCGACCTGATCACGCCGTTCACGCGCGGCGGCAAGGTGGGGGCCTACGGCGGCGCCGGCGTCGGCAAGACGCTGATCATCCAGGAACTTATCCGCAACATTGCCAGCGAGCACGGCGGCACCTCCGTATTCGCCGGCGTCGGCGAGCGCTCTCGTGAGGGCAACGACCTCTGGCAAGAGATGAGGGCGTCCGGTGTCATCGACAAGACGGTGCTCGTCTTCGGGCAGATGAACGAACCGCCGGGAGTGCGCGTCCGCATCGGCCTGACCGGCCTGACGATGGCGGAGTACTTCCGCGACCGCGAGGGACAGGACGTTCTGCTCTTCATCGATAACATCTACCGCTACACGCTGGCGGGCATGGAGGTCTCGGCGCTGCTGGGTCGCATGCCGTCGGCGGTGGGCTACCAGCCGACGCTGTCGACAGAGATCGGCGACCTGGAGGAGCGCATCACATCGACGAACAAGGGCTCCATCACCTCCTTCCAGGCGATCTACGTCCCGGCGGACGACTACACCGACCCGGGCGTCGCGACGACCTTCGGTCACCTGGACGGCGTCGTCGCCCTCGACCGCGCGCTCACTGAGCAGGGGCTGTACCCGGCCGTCGACCCGCTGATCTCGTTCTCGCGTATTCTTGACCCCAACGTCGTCGGCGAGGACCATTACCGCGCGGCCCGCGGCGTCCAGCAGGTGCTGCAGCGCTACAAGGACCTGCAGGACATCATCGCCATCCTGGGCATGGAGGAGCTGTCCGAGGAAGACAAGCAGACGGTGCAGAGGGCGCGTCGAATCCAGCGGTTCCTGTCGCAGCCGATGTTCGTGGCGGAGCCGTTCACCGGCCGGCCGGGGCGCTACGTTCCGATCCGCGAGACGGTGCGCGGCTTCAACGAGATCCTGGACGGCAAGCACGACGACCTGCCGGAGCAGGCGTTCTACATGGTCGGCACAATTGAGGAGGCGCGCGAGGCGGCGGAGAAGCTGGCTGCAGGCGCCCGCTAACGGCGCGGCCCGCCTGAGGCGGGCGAGAGGAAGCTGATCGATGGCAAAGCTGAGCGTTGACGTTATCACGGCCGAGCGAGTCGTGTTCTCCGACACGGACATCGATGCCGTTGTGGCGCCGGGCGCCGTCGGCGAACTGACGGTGCTGCCGTCGCACGCGTCATTCATAACGTCGCTCGTGCCGGGCGAGCTGCGGCTGCAGAAGGCCGGCAGCGACGAAACGTACATGATGGTCACCGGGGGTTTCCTGGAAGTGCGCGACGACAAGGTCGTCATCCTCGCGGAGTCGGCGGAGCGCGCCGAGGAGATCGACATCGCCCTGGCGCAGGAAGCGCGGGCACGAGCCGAGAGGCAACTGGCCAGTCGCGAGGCCGCCGTCGATATGAGCCGCGTGCAGGCCGAGCTCAGGCGCTCTCTCATCGCCATCAAGGTCGCGGAGCGAAGGCGCCGTCGCCGCCCCGGTGACCAGGGCCCCCTCCAGTAGTCCGCGACGATACGTCATTTGACCCCACAGTCCCGCGTCGGCCAGACCCCTGTGCCCTGTTCGACGACGAGC
This sequence comes from uncultured Chloroflexia bacterium, assembly GCA_963703345.1. Classification (GTDB taxonomy): domain Bacteria; phylum Chloroflexota; class Dehalococcoidia; order DSTF01; family JALHUB01; genus JALHUB01. The sequence goes on from OY969814.1 coordinate 280,586, forward strand.
CGGCGCGGCTTGAAGTCGGCCGGTAGTGATGGTAGTGTTAGGCCCGAAGCAACTTACGCGATTGGCGAGATTGTGGCAGGAGACCGTTTTCTCGTAGAGGGCGGCCATCGCCTGGAGGGCACCGTGCGCGTGAGCGGCAACAAGAACGCCGCAATCCACGCTATGGCGGCCACTCTCCTCACATCCGACGACTGCTACCTGGAGAACGTTCCGGCTATCCAGGACGTTCGCTTCATGGTGGAGATTCTTCGCGCGTTGGGCGCTACCGTCGAATACACGTCGCCTTCGTCGCTGCGGGTGAAGGCGGACGGCGTCGACAAGCTGGAGGCGCCGAGCGAGCTGGCGACGCATCTGAGGGGCAGCTTCCTGGTCATGGGGCCGCTGCTCGCGCGTTTCGGCGAGGCAACATGCTGCCCCCCCGGCGGCGACATCATCGGACTGCGGCCGGTCAATGTGCACCTGGACGGCTTCCGTCGCCTGAACGCTAGCGTCGGCCGCGACGGCGATAAGTTCACGGCCCGCACGGAGCGGCTGCGCGGCAGCAGGATTTTCCTCGACTATCCCAGCGTCCTCGGCACACAAAACCTGCTGCTGGCGGCGACGCTGGCGGAGGGGCGGACGACGCTGGTAAACGCGGCTGCCGAGCCGGAGATTGAGAGCCTGGTCGAGATGCTGACGCGGATGGGAGCGCGCATCTCCGGCGCGGGCCGTCACACGATCGAGATAGAAGGCGTCGGCGAGCTGCACGGCGCCCGTCACACGATCATTCCCGACCGCATCGAGTCGGGCACGTTCGCGATAGCGGCGGCGGCGACGCAGGGCGACGTCGAGATCCTGGAGGGCGTGCCGCGGCAGCTCGACGCGCTGATCTGGAAGCTCGAAGAAGCGGGCGTCGAGGTCAGGGAGACTGACGCAGGGCTGCGCGTGACGAGCAGCGGGCCCTTGCAGGCGATAAACGCGCAGGCGGTGCCCTATCCGGGGCTCGCGACCGACCTCCAGGCCCCACTTGCGGCGCTGTTGACGCAGGCGCGCGGCGTAAGCTCGATCTACGAGCGCGTCTTCGAGAATCGCATGCTCTACGTGGGTGAGCTGCGAAAGATGGGCGCGGAAGTGATCACGTCGGGGACAACGGTTATCATAAACGGGCCGACGCCGCTCTTCGCGGCCAACGTGCGGGCCGTGGACCTGAGGGCCGGCGCGGCGCTGGTGCTCGCGGCGCTGACAGCGGACGGCGAATCGGAGATAAACGATATATTCCATCTCGACCGCGGCTACGAACGGTTCGACGAGAAGCTGAGGTCGCTGGGAGGCCGCGTTCGGCGCGTACAGGCGCGGGCGCGGACAGAAGCTGGGGGAGGCTGATGTTCACAAAGCGACTGGGAATTGACCTGGGCACGGCGAACGTGCTGGTCTACGCGCGGGGAAAGGGCATCGTCATCAACGAGCCGTCGGTGGTGGCGCTGGCAAGTCGCGATAACACCGTTGTCGCCGTCGGTAACGACGCGAGGATGATGATCGGGCGAACGCCGGGCAGCATCTCCGTGATCCGGCCGATGCGCGACGGCGTTATCGCCGACTACTTGATCACGGAGGCGATGCTGCGCTACTTCATCAGCCGCGCCCTGGGGCGTCTGAACCTGATCAAGCCGGAGGTGATGGTCTGCATTCCCGCCGGCGTGACGAGCGTGGAGCAGAGGGCCGTCCGTGATGCGGCGGAGCAGGCGGGCGCCCGCCGCCCGGCGCACCTGGTGCCGGAGCCGCTGGCCGCGGCGATCGGCGCGGGGATACCGGTGGCCTCGGCGAGCGGCAACATGATCGTCGATATCGGCGGCGGACGAGCGGAGGCGGCGATCATCTCGATGTATGGCATCGTCGTCAGCGAGTCGATCCGGATAGCGGGCGACCGGCTGGACGACGCCATCGCGGCGTACGTGAAGCGACGGCACAACCTCGTCATCGGCGACCGTACGGCGGAGGAGGCGAAGATCGCCATCGGCAGCGCCTTGCCACTGGAAGAGAACCTGACCATGGAGATCCGCGGTCGAGACCAGATCACCGGCCTTCCCAAAACGATCGTCATCACTTCGCATGAGATCACGCAGGCGATCCAGGACTGCCTGGCGAGCATTGTGCAGGCGGTGCGCTCTGTCCTGGAGCGCACGGCGCCGGAGCTGGCGTCGGACGTGATCGACCGAGGGATCGTGCTGACGGGCGGCGGCGCGCTCCTGCGCAACATCGACATGCTGCTGACGCAGGAGACCGGCGTGCCCTGCCACGTTGCTGAGAACCCGATGAACTGCACGGCGATCGGCGCCGGGGCAGCGCTGGAGCACCTGGACGTTATCAAGCGCAGCCTGCCGACGGAAGAGGAATCGCTGGTCGCGAGCCTCTAGGCGCGCGATTCGTCTTCGAGGCGTCGTCGGGAGCCGAGGCTAGGCGGTGGCGCCCTTCAGGTAGTAGGTCATGCTCTGAAGGGCGAGCACCGGCTCAATGTCCTTCAACTGCGTGCCTTCCGGCACCCGCAGGGCAACCGGCGCGTAGTTGAGAATCCCCTTGACTCCGGCGGCTACCAGCGTGTCGGCGACCTCCTGGGCGGCTGACGCGCTGACGGCGACGATGCCGATCTCGGCGGGACTGCTTTTGAGGAACTGCGGTAGGTTTTTCACGCTGTAGACTTTGACGCCGCCGATTGACTTACCCAACGCGTCGCTGTGGGCGTCGAAGGCAGCGACGATCTTGAAGCCTTCCGGCGCAAACCCCCTGTAGCTGAGGATGGCGCGGCCGAGGTTGCCGACACCGACCAGCACCATCGACCACTCCTGGTCGAGGCCGAGGATGCGCCGCAGCTCGCCGGCCAGACGCTGCACGTTGTAGCCGCGGCCCTGCTTGCCGAAGCGCCCGAAGTAGCTGAGGTCTTTGCGGATCTGGGCCGGCGTCACACCCAGCTCGTCGCCGAGCTCCTGGGAGCTGACCACCTGACGGCCGTGGTTCTCCAGTACCGCGAGGGTGCGCGCGTAGACGGGCAACCGGTCCACCACAACCTCCGGCACGCCGATCAGCGTGGTCATTGTTCTCCTCCGGAGGAGAGCGTCTGTCGAGAGCAAGCTTCGTTCGTCACGCGGTGCGCCCTCGCCGTTTGTGAACCGATTGCGCATTTCGGCACAATGTTATCATCGCCGTTCAAATGGAGTCAACGAAACCGCCGGCTGGGGGCTAGGAGAAGAAGCGGATGAAGGCGGGACCGACGAGGGCGACGAGGAGAAGGATAATGACTACCAGGATGAGCGCGCGGGAGACATATTTGGTCTGCCGCTCGGGCTCGACGCCGTAGTAGCCGGCCTCCGAGAGGTCGAAGTCCGGATGCGTCGGGTCGTTGGGGTCCAGCTCCCAGCCTTCGCCCTCGGGCTCGCCCTCGTCATCGGGCTCGTATTCATCTTCGTCTTCGTCGGTCGTGACCATCGCCGTCCTAGTAGGCGCCCATTCGCCGCAGCGCCTCGTCGTCGATGCCGAAGTGATGGGCGATCTCATGGCGGAGGACGTGGCCCACCTTCTCCACAACTTCTTCGCTGCTGCGGCAAGCGAACTCGATGGGGCGCTGGTAGATGATAATGCGGTCCGGCGGAACGAAGTTGTACCATAGGCCGCGTCGGCTCTGCGGCACGCCGCGATAGAGTCCGAGCAGCGTCTGGCCGCGGCGGGCGCCGGAGACGCGAAGGTCATCGGCGCTGGGGAGATCTTCGACTTCGACGTCTATGTTCGACAGACGCTCGCGGAACTCGTCGGGGAGAGCGAGGAGGGCGCGCTCGACGAGCTCTTCGAATTGTTCTCTTTCCATGACGTTGCCTCGTTATTTGCAGTGAGATCATACCACAGGCGGCAACGGATTGCGGGGCCCGGCGGGCCTTTGCTAGGATGCGGCTGGAAGGGGGACTTCCCTTGCGATACGGGGAGGAAGTGCCGCTGCCGGCCTTTTTCCGGCTCATCCTTCTGGCCGGCCTGGCTGGGGTAGCGTATGCCATCGTTGCGCCGGCGTTTAGCGGTCTCGGTGGCGCCGGGACTTATGCCGTCTACTATGCGACGATGACGGTCGCACTGGCGCTCATGGTCTTTGCGGTGGTCACGTTCCGGCGCCTGACGATTGCGGTCAGCGAGGAGGACGTGCGTTTCGGCTTCGGTGTGCTGCGGAAATCGATCCCGCTGGCGCGAATACGGGCCTGGGAGCCCAAGCGCTACAACTGGCTCCTATACGGCGGCTGGGGGCTTCGATTGGGCTTCGGTGGCAGGCGCGCCTACAGCATCCCCGGCGTGCGGGAGGGCGTAGAGCTTACCGTCGAGGAGGGCAAGCGGGTACGGCGATACTTCGTCTCTTCCCGTTGCCCCGAGCGTCTTGTCGAAGCCGTAAAAGGTCGCTAAGGTCTTCCTTCTGAAGCGTCGCGATGACGACGTCCGCTGCCGAAGGAAGGCGCGAGGCCAGCCGGTTGACGACGCGGAAGACGGCGGCGGAAGCGCGGAACGGCAGCGCCTCCAGGAGCTCGCGCCACGGCGGCAGGAACAGGAACATCGACACGCCTCGCGCGCGGGCGAGTCGCAACCGGCCATTGCCGAGGCCCGTCAGTAGACGATAGCTGCCGACGAAGGTGTGGTCGCTCGGGATGCGCCAGAATTGGTAGCGCTCCGGCGTCTCGATGCGGAGGGCGCGGCTGAGGTCGTGCATCGCCTGGCCGATGCGGCAGGATATGCTCTCGTAATTGGCCAGGGCGACGACGAAGTGACCGCCGGGCTTGAGCACGCGCGCCACCTCGCTGACGAAGGCATCTCTGTCGGCGAAGTGGTCCATGGCGCCCTGGCACATCACGACGTCGAAGGAACCGCTGCGGAAGGGGAGCGCTTCGGCGACGCCGCGGGTGAGACGCACCCGCTTGTGCACCTGATAGAAGCGGAACTGGCCGAGGCGCAACATCTGGTCGGAGGCGTCGATCCCGTACGCCTTCCAGCCGCTGATAGCGAGTCGCGCCGCCTGCATCCCCAGCCCGCAGCCGACGTCGAGCAGGCGCAGAGGCCCGTTGCCGTTCAGGCGCTGCACGGCTTCGAAGACGGCCCTCTCGGTGCGATGGAGGTAGAAGGAGGTCTGGCGGTCGTTGAAGACGGTGAACTGCTCGATGCTATAGTCGGTGTCGGGCCTGACGGCTTGCATCCTGCGTGGCCTTTCCGCGGGTTCAGGAGACGAATTTACCATTTATCGAATGGAATCGCAAACCGAGCGGAAGATTGCGTCGGAGTCTTGCGCCGTCCACCGGTGTCGACGCATACTGGCAGCGAGATCGAATGCGGAGGGAGACGATGAAGTTCGACGTGGTGCAAACAGATCTTGGCTGGATGGGCATCGGTTTGAGCGAGCGTGGCCTGCGGACGACGACGTTGCCGGTGGCGACGCGCGAGGCGGCGGAGGAGGAGATGCGCCTTCGCGGCGCAGCGACACCGGCGGCGGATGCCGGCGACTGGCCGGAGCGGCTACGAAGCTGCGCGCGGGGGGATGATTGGTCGCCCAACGGCGACATCGATCTATCGCAGGGAACGGAGTTTCAGCGCCGCGTCTGGCGGGCGCTCCTCGACATCCCACACGGTGAGACGCGAACGTACAAGCAGATTGCTGAGCAGATCGGTCGGCCGCGGGCGGCGCGGGCCGTCGGGCAGGCCGTTGGCGCGAATCCTTTGCCGATCGTCGTGCCGTGTCACCGGGTCGTTGCGCAAAACGGGCTCGGCGGCTTCGGCGGCGGCCTGGCGATGAAGAAGAGGCTGCTGCGGCTGGAGGGTGCGACTTCCTAGCAGACGCGACGGCCATGCTCCCCGTCAGGGCGTCCTAGAGCGGCTCGATGCGTATCGTTCCGCCCATCTTCTCTCTGAGGACGGCGGCTGCTTCTTCGTGGCGCTCCTCCGGCACGATCACGCGACAACTCCCGGGCGAGACGCCGAGGAAAGAGACGGCGTCAGACGGCTGGATCATCGCCGGGATGCCCGCTCCGCGCAGGAGCTCACACCACATCTCGGCCGTGAGTTGATCGGGCGCTGTGGCCAGGTTCTTCCACTTCACTGACAGTTTCTCCGCGCGCTTTACAGCACGGCTACGAGCGCCTTCGCTCCCGCCATAGATGTTTGCACGCGGAAGAGCGTCGGGCAAGGGGCAGTAGAGCGAGAGAGAGTCTACGCCCTCGCCTGGCGTCGCCAGAGCACGCCGCCCGCCAGGACGAGAACGACGACGAGCGACACCATCCGATGGGCGAAGACGGTCATGCGGGCGTCCTGCATCAGGTCGGCGGGCAGCCCGGCCAGCGATAAGGCATGCCGCACGAGGAGAAACGGCGTTTGTAGCGCTGGAAATTCCCAGGCGGCAAAGCCGGCGAGGAAGAGCCCCGCGATGGCGGCGAACCAGAGCACTGCCGCCGGGACGACTCGCAGCCACTGCAGACGACGCGGCAGCAGCAATGAGGGGATGCCGTCGGGCGAAAACGCCGTGAGGACCGCGAGCGTCGTGGCTAGCAGTCCACTCTGATAGATGAAAAAGCTGTCTTCGCAGCGGGTCGGAGCGAACTTTTTCTTGAAGCGGTTCAGCAGTCGGAAGCTGTAGACGACGTCGGCGCAGCTGTAGCAGGCGGCGGCCAGCGTCCGCGCCAGACGGAATCGGCCGTAGGGCTGCTTGCCCGCGGCGCCCTGTAGAGGCGCGACGCCGAGGCTGAAGAAGGAATAGCCCTCGCGGCGGGCTGCTTCGCGGGCGGCATCGATCAACAGCTCGCTGGTGCCGAAGGGGGCATCGGAGCGTCGCAGCAACTCCTCGACGAGCATCATCATGCGGGCGCGCGCCGGCGAGCAGACGATTACACCGACGATGCGACCGTCGTGCCTGGCGGTGAATATCTGCTTCTCGTCTCGCAGAGCCAAGGGGCGAGAGCGCAGGAGGAAGGCCAGCGGCGGCCCCTTGCGCGTGCTCAGCCATTCGGCCGCCACTTCCTCGATCTCGGCATCTGCGGCCGGCGATGGCTCCAGGTACGCTTCGACGCGGACGCCGCTGCGCCGTGCGCGGTTGATCGCCCAGCGCGCTCGCTTGGCACGGTCCCCCCGCGGCAACGGCTGCGACAGGTCGAACAGGGGCTCCTCGCCCACCTTCACCGGCTTCAGCCCAAGCTGAGACGAGGCGCTCGCGACGCGGTCCGTCGCGCCGACGAAGGCGAAACGCCAGCGGTGAGTCTGACAGTAAGCGACGAAGGCGGTCAGCAGGGCCGGGAGGTCCGATTCGGCGCAGACGAGATCGCCACAGGCAACGGCGACGCGGCGGTGCAGCTCGAAGGCGACGAAGCCGTCGATATCGGGCGATTCGAAGTAGCGCCAGCCGTCGTACAGCGTCAGGAGCGCCAGCCCGTTGTAGCCGTGCTCTCGGACCAAGCGTAGGCGACGTTCGGCGGAAGATTCTGCCACCATAGCCAGATAATGGTACCACATCGGGGCAGGCGAACCGTAGCGGATGCTTGTCTGATCGAACAAGAATCGTCTAATCTCTGCGAACTGGCCCGTCACGGCCGCTTGCCGTTGGTGCAGATGCACTATTCGTCGCTTACAAAGGCACCAGTGGCAAATGGGGCAGACGAACCTGTATGCTCTCGCTGGTGCGCGTTAGGATGAAGCCCGAAGATGCGAGTTCGAAGAGACGTCCGCGATAGGAGGGTAGGCGGCGATAAGCAAATTCTGCCTCTACTGCGCAGCGGAAAACCCGGACCACTCCGATTTCTGCCGAGAATGCGGCCTCGAGCTGCAGATAACGCCCCGACAAAGGCGCCAGGGCATCGTTTTCCTGTTGAACGAGCTGGAGAGCCTGCGCAAGCGCAACGTGCTGTCGGGCTATCTGAGCGGGGCGCTGAAGCGGCTGTACCTGCAAGAGCTGAACCCGCCGCAGCCGAAGGAGCCGGAAGCCGTGAAGGCGCCGCCCGCGCCACAGGAGGAGCGACAGTGCGTCGAGCCGCAACGCGTATCGCCGCCAAGAAGCGCTCCGCCTCCTCCAGCGCGACCCGCCGCACCGGGCTGGCTGGTCGAACAGCAGGCGAACCTGCTTCTCTACCTGGGCGCCTTCCTGGTCGTGATCGCGGCGCTAATATTCGTCAGCTACTCGAAGGAGGCAATCGGCGGCGGCCTGAAGATGGCGCTCCTGGTCGCCTACACGCTGGCCTTTCTAGCAATGGGCGTATTCTGCCTGAGGTTTCAGCGCGTGCGCCAGGCGGGTGTGGCCTTCTTCGCCGTGGGCGCCCTGATGGTGCCGCTCAACTTCGTCGGCGCCTATGTGTTCTTCCACTCCGATCGCAACATCGACCCCACGGGCCTGTGGCTCGCCGGTTCGATTGCGAGCGTTCTGTTCTACGGCGCGGTTTCGATGTTCGGCGTGGGGCGCTGGTACCCGCTGCCGACGGTGGCGGCGGCCGCGAGCGCGTTCGTCGCCGCGCTCGTGCTCTCGGACGCCCCGCCGGAAGCGCTACCGGCGAGCGCGCTGGTCTTTGCCGCTTTCCTGTCAACGCCTCACCTGCTGAAGCTGGGCAAAGTGAGCGACACGTTCGGCGACGTAGGGTTCTGGGCGGCGCAGGCCGTCTTCCCGGCAACGCTGGCCGCGACGTTCTTCTCCGCGTTTGGGACCGAGTCCACGCCTCGACACCTGCACGAGGAGTTGCTGCGCTTGTGGCTCAACGGATCGATTTGCGCCGGCGTCTTTTACTCCGCCTCGGCCATGGTTGGCCGGCCTGATTTCCGCCCCGTCGCGGCTGCCGGGACCGTCATAGCGCTGGCCGGCATTCTTGCCTCGGCGCTCTTCGTTGCCGACGCACCTGCCGCCGTCTATCCTCCCGGCTTCGTTTGCCTGGGGGCGCTGCTTTCCGTGCCTTCGCTGCTCAAGCTGGGGCGGGTCAGCGAGGTGTTCGGCGAAGTTGCGGCCTGGGGCGCGCAGCTCATCGTGCCGCTGGGGCTGGCAGTCGCGCTGGCGTCGTCGGAGGGACGCAACGAAGTCGCGCAGATGTGGTTGAACGTCTCGCTTTGCGCTTCGCTCTTCTACGTGGCCACGGCGATGCTTGTCGACGAGGAGCTCCGCGTTTACGCTGCCATCGCCGCGGTCGCTTCTGTTGGCAGTGCGCTCGCGTCGCTGCTCAATCTCGTCGACGCGCCGCCGGAAGCCTACCCGGGCAGCTTCGTCGCCCTGGCGATCCTGCTGGCGACCCTGGACATGAAGCAGCTCGGCCGTTCGAGCGAAGTGTTCGGGGAAGTCGCGTTTTACACCGCTCATTTCGCCGTCCCGGTGGCTGCCGGCGCCGCGCTGCTGATGGTCGACCGGCACACGGCCACAGCCTGGTACCTGCCGCTTACGGGTCTGGCGACGACCTTCTTCTACAGCACGCAGGCCTTTCTTGCCGACACGCGCGGGGTGGAAACGGAGCCGCCGCTGACAGTTGCGGCGTTGGCCGTGGCAGGCGGCACCATCGTTTCTCTTGTGTACGCGCTCGACCTGGGGCGCGAGTGGTATGGGCCCGTCGTGGCAGCGATTGCGTGGGCCTACTTCCTGGGCAGCGAGGGCCTAGGGCCGAAGTGGTTCGGGCAGCGCTACCTGAGCTGGCTGGCGCTCGCAGCCATCACCGTCGCCTGGTTGCCGTTCGAAGGATTGTACAAGGACTTCCCGGTGCAGGGGGCCGGCGTCCATTTCGCCGCCGTCGCTCTGTACCTCGTCGCGGCGCGGCTGACGAAGGTAAGCGTGCCCCTCGCGGACGTCATTCCCATCGAACCCGATTCGCGTGCCCGCGATTTGAAGCTGTCGCTCGCCATTCCGCTGGTCTACGCCGCCGGGATCGCCCTGGCGATCGGGTTCTTCCATTTGCTGGCCAGCTTGCCCGCAGCCGAAGGCGCCGGTGAATCCGACCTGATCTGGCCGTATTTCGGGCTGTCGGTCGGCCTGGCGCTCGTCGCCGCGACTACGCGCTGGTTCTGGCCGCTCGTCCGACCGCACATCTACGTCATCGCCACCGGCCTCAGCCTGGGCGTGCTGCTGAGCGCGGAGAACCAGCAGGGCCTGGTGGCGCTGTTGCTAGGGCTGTACGCGGTGCTGTCGCTGGGGTTCGTGCTCCGGGAGGGACGGCCGCTCACGTCGGTGCTGCCGGCTGCCTATGGGTTCTTCGCCGTGCTGGCAGCCTGGCGCCACTTCGGCGTTCCGGACGCCTACCTACCGCCGGCGCTCTCGGGCATCGGTTGCGCGTTGTTTGCCGTCTGCGCGGCGCTGCGAAGCCGCTACCAGAGCTGGTCGCAGGCGGCTATGGGGCTGGCCTTCGCCTACGCTGTCGCAGCCCCGGTCGTCGGCTGGGTGCGACTTTGGGAGTTGGCGGAGCCGTCGGGTTTCGTGAGCGGGCAGCATTTCGAGAAGACGCTGCTATACGAGTCGGCCGCGGCGTCGCTGACCATTCTGGCGTTCCTGCTGGTCGGTCTCGCCTGGCTGCAGCGTCGCGTCGAGATCGCCGCCGGCGCGACTGCGCTCATGATGGCTGCGCTGCTCCTGGAAGTGGGGCACTTTCGACCGGACAACATTCAAGCGTACACGGCGCCGCTGGGCGTCTACGTGCTGGCGGCGGCTCTGCTGGCGCTGCGTCTGCGCTCGCTGCCTGAGGACATCCGCGATGCCCTCGGCGTAGGCGAGCTGGGAGGCGCGCTGCTGCTCATGGCGCCGACGTTCTTCCAGTCGCTGCATCACGGCGCTTGGGCCTACGGGACCATCCTCCTCGTCGAAGGGTTGGCGCTTGTGGGAGTGGCCGTCGTGCGGCGAAGGCTGTGGCTGCTCTGCTCGTCGACCGGCTTCGTCGTCGCGGACGGGCTGCACTACCTGTTCTTCTCCGGAGGACCGACGCCGCCCACCTGGGTCTTGCTGTCCGTAGCGGGAATGCTGGTGATGGCGGCGGGAACGGGGATCCTGCTGGGTCGGGAGCAGTGGACAGTTTGGCAGGCGGGTATCGAAGCGTGGTGGAGCAGGGAGGCTGAGGCGCGCTAGCCCTCTGCGAGACGCGGACTTAAGCGTCGCCGCGTTGCCGGCGAGGGAGGGGGAGGCGAGCTGCTGCAATTGGCGTCTCGACCTTGACCAGCGGGGTGACATTACATAAAGTAAATCTACGTCAGCAGCAGAAACAGGGGACTGACAGCGGCAGGAGCGAGAAGTTGACAAACGGACTCGACGAGCGGCGATCGTTGTTCGGGAAGATGGACCTGGCGAGAAGGAATTGTGATCGCTCTGGCGGCGCGCGACTGCGGCTCTTAGTGCGACTTGTCGGATTCGTCGTTGTCGTTGGCGCGTTGGCCGGCGCGGGATGCGGGAGTTCGTCGTCATCTGATGCGACCGCCACGGCGCAGGCGTCTATGGCGTCGACTCCGACGCTTGAGCCCACTCCGATAAAGATCAATATCGACCCTGGCAACAATCCGTCGCAGGGACCGGCCGACGCAAAGGTCACAATCATCGAATTCGCGGATTTCCAGGGTACGCGCTGCGCGAGCTTCGCCCTAGACACGCTGCCGCAAATCATGAAGGACTATGGCGATAAGGTCCGTTTCGTTTTCATGAACCTGCTCCTAACGCAGAGCGATCAATACTCGGAAAAGGCGGCGGAGGCAGGCGAGTGCGCTCATGCGCAGGGGGCGTTCTGGCAGTATCACGATATGGTTTTTCAGAATCAGTCCATGTTCGCCGATCTGTCGGCTGATCAGCCGGCCACGGACGTTGCCAAAGCAGTCGTTAGCCTCAAGGGCTACGCGGCGCAGTTGGGGCTGGACACTGCCAAGTTCAATGACTGCCTCGACTCGGGCAGGATGGCGAGCGCGGTGCAAGCAGATGTGCAGGTCGCGCAGCAGGCCGTCCGGGACGCCCAGCTGACGGAGGGTATCGTGCTCCCTGCCTTCTTCATCAATGGCCGCTACCTAGGCGGCGCCAAGCCCTACGCCACCTTCCAGCAGGCTATTGAGTATGTGATGGCGGTGGATAAGTAGAAGTCGCGGGCGCTGGAGCCAGCGGGGGGATTCGAACCCTCGACCCGCGGTTTACGAAACCGCTGCTCTACCTCTGAGCTACGCTGGCCCGCTTGAAAGTATAGCCAACGACAGGAACGGAATCAAACGGGGGTGGCACGCGCCGGCTTGTCGGAAGGAAGGCGGCGCGCGTAGTATGAGGCCGGGATGACCTTCATTGGCCCCCGGGCGCCATGCTACGCATAGGACTCGCCGCAGGAATGGAACCTCCCGAACCCGAAACACCCACTCCTCAAGAACGCATCGCATTGTCTCGCCTCCCCAAGATGCCGAATGCGCTCCGCAACACCGGCACGTTGGTCGTCCTCCTATTCGGCGTGGCGCTGGCGCTGCGAGCCGTCTGGGCGTTCCAGGTCGAGTGCGATCCTCGGACGTACTGGCGCTGGGACATGACGGTCTACGACTTTCAGGCGTCGGCGTTTGCGGACGGCTACGGATACGTCGACTTTAACGGCGACCCCTCCGCGCACTGGCCGCCGGGCTATTCGATGGCGCTCACTCCTATCTACAAGGTTACTGGCAACAGCCTGCTCTCGGCGCGACTCGCCAATGCCGTCGCCGGCAGCCTAACGGTGGTCCTCGTCTACCTGCTGGGCGCGAAGGTATTCGGTCCAACCGCGGGCCTGATCGGCGCCGGGCTGCTGGCGGTGTTGCCCAACCAGATCGTCTTCACGGGCCTTACGCTGACGGAAGTCTTCTTCACTCTTCTCTTCGTGCTGATCCTGCTGCTAACGGCTTACGCGCTGCTGTCGGACAAGGAGCCGCGCCTTTGGCAGATTGCGCTCATTGGAGCGCTGATCGGCGCGGCGGCTCTGGTGCGCGGCGAGGCGCTGCTGCTGCTCGCGGTCATACCGCCGGTAGCATGGGCAAGACGGCGCTCCTGGCGCTCGCTGCTCGCGCGCTCGATGGCGCTCGTGCTGGCGGCGGCCGTCGTCGTTGCTCCCTGGACGATCCGAAACGCGATCCAGATGAGGGCGCCGATCCTCATCTCGACGAGCGCGACAGAGGCGTTTTGGGTAGCGCATCATGAGGGCGCGAACGGGAAGATCGCGGACTTCGCCGTCGATGACCGGTACAAGAACGTGCTCAACCCGAAGAGAGAGGTCGAGACCAGTAACGCGGCGCTGCACCAGGCGCTGAGCTTCATCCGACACCACCCGGCGGAAGAGCTGACGCTGATTCCGCGTCGCTTCTTTGCGCTGTACAGCGAGGACGCCTCCGGGACGCTGTGGCTGCAGACGCCGGCGACGCTTTCCTTCAGCTCCGGCCGCCATCTGCGCGGAGCGAGCGATCTGGGCTACTGGGGCGTGATGGCGGCGGCACTTGTTGGGCTGCCAGCGTGGCTGTCGCTCCGAGACCGGCGGAAGGCGTTGCTGGTCGCGGTTGCGGCGGCCTGGACACTGTTGTTCATCGTCGTCTTCTTCGGCGATTCCCGCTTCCACTTCTCGCTAATGCCGATCTTCTGCCTGTGGGCGGGCGCTTCGGCGACGGCCTGGGGCCCGCGGCTCCTCGCGTGGTGGCAGAATCGCCGGCGCGCAAGTCCGGCGTAGGGCGGCTTTGGGGGAAATGGCGGAACGGGGTGTCGCCAGACCCTCAGGCGTCGTTGGTGGCGGGGAAGGGCGCCTGAAGCTCCGACGACCCCCGTTCCTTGAGAGTATCGGCAGAGCGGCTGCTTTCTGAAGTCCTCAGCCTTCGGCGGCGACGATTTCCTCGGTCTGCCGGGCCGCGCGGTAGGAGCTGCGCACCAGGGGCCCCGACTCGACGTGGCGGAAGCCGAGCGCCTGCGCTTCTTGTCCGAACCGCTCGAACTCCTCCGGCGGGTAGAAGCGGGCGACGGGCAGGTGGCGCACGCTGGGTCGCAGGTACTGGCCCAGCGTCAGGATGTCGCAGCCGGCGGCGCGGAGGTCGAGAAGGACCTGAGGTATCTCCGTCGGCTCCTCGCCCAGGCCCAGCATCAGGCCGCTTTTTGTAAGCATCTCCGGTCGCTCCTCTTTCGCCTGCCGCAGCAGCGCCAGCGAGCGCTCGTAGACGGCCTGGGGACGCACACGGCGATAAAGACGGGGCACGGTCTCGATATTGTGGTTGAGGATGTCCGGCGCGGCGTCAGTGATGGCGGCGAGCGCCTGCCATTCGCCCTGGAGGTCAGGAATCAGCACTTCGATCGCGGTGGACGGTGAGAGTCGACGAATCGCGCGGATGGCGTCGGCGAAGACGGAGGCGCCGCCGTCGGGAAGGTCGTCGCGGGTGACGGAGGTGATGACGGCGTGTCGCAGGCCGAGGAGGGCGACCGTCTCGGCGACGCGCAGCGGTTCGTCGGGGTCGACGGGCTCCGGGCGACCGCTGCGAATGGCGCAGAAGCGGCAGGCGCGGGTGCAGACGTCGCCGAGGATGAGGAAGGTCGCGGTGCCGGCCTGGAAGCACTCGCCGATGTTGGGGCAGGCCGCTTCTTCGCACACGGTGTGCAGCGTAGCGCGACGTAGCAGCCCTTTGACGCGCAGGTAGCCTTCGCCGCCGGGCGCGCGGACCTTCAGCCACGGAGGCAGGCGACGGACCGGCGGGCGAGCGTTAGGTTCCATACGAGATCATGATAGCAGGTCGAAGCCGCCGGCTGCTCGGTCGCGAGGTGCTGTTCGACGGTTCGATTCGACTCAGCTTGCGGGCAGCGCCGCCATCAATTCTTCGACGGAGCCGACGCGCAGGTCGAGGTCGAGGTGGCGCACGAGGGCGTCAGTAACGCGGTCCGCGACGTCGTCCATCGACACGGGGCGACCGGTGAGGCCGGCGATAGAGTTGACGCCGGCGTCGTGGAGGCCGCAGGAGACGATGTGGTCGAAATAGGTGAGGTCGGTATTGACGTTGAGGGCGAAGCCGTGGGTGGTGACGCCCTGCGATATGTGCAGGCCGATTGCGGCAAGCTTCTCGTTGCCGACCCATACGCCGGGTCGCCCCTCCGAGACCTCCGCGGTGATGCCGAAGGCGGCCAGGGCGTCGATGATGGCGGATTCGAGGGCGTGGACGAACCAGCGCGGGCCCTCGTTCCAGCAGTGGAGGTCGACGATGGGGTAGCAGACGAGCTGGCCCGGGCCGTGGTAGGTGATGTCGCCGCCGCGGTCGACCCAATAGACCCTGGCGCCACGGTCGTCGAGCTCTTGAGGCGTAAGGCGCAGGTTGGCGGCGATGCCGGCGCGCCCGAAGGTGTAAGTGTGCGGGTGTTCGAGGAGGAGGATGTGGCCCTGCTTCCCCGCCTTAACCTCTTCGCACAGGCGCTTCTGGAGGTCCCAGGCTTCCATGTAGTCGATGGTCTGGAACCGGATGAGAGTGCAGGGGACAGTCATTGGCCGGTCTCCTTCCGCCTGGAGTCGATCTATCCTGGACAAGTCTGATGATAGAGCATCGGGATGCTTCTGGCTAGAGCCTACACGACATAACGCAGCGCAGGAAATGTGAAATATGGGCCTCGATTCAGGCAATGATACGAAGTCGCGGGCTAATGATCTCGAATGTCGCCGGCAGCGCGCCGATGGGCTCGCCCTCGACTTCGACGGGCACCAGCGCGTCAGACTCGGCCTCGACGCGGCCGGCCGTACGGTATTCGACGTTGCTCGACCTGACGAAGGCGCCGGAACGCAGGGCGGGCAGGCCCAGCAGCTTCTGGAAGGCGTTCGAGCCTTTGACGATGACTACGTCGAGAAGGCCGTCGTCGAGGCGCGCCCGCGGAGCCGAGCGGATGCCCCCTCCGGAGTAGACGCCGTTGGCCAGCCAAACGTTGTTGATGAGCAGCGTCTCCGCGGGCGCGCCCCCGAACGACATCCTTACCGATTGATTCGGGTAGCGCAGCATCGTCGAAAGTATGGCGCGCATAAACGAGAGCGAGCCGCCCAGCCCCTTAGAATGGCGGTTCACCGCTTCGCAGACGGCGGCGCCCATGCCGATCTCCGCCTCGTTTATGAAGTAGCGCACACCTTGTTCCCCGTCCGGCTTTCGGTACGTCACCTTGCCGACGTCGACTTCGCGAATGGCGCCGCCGGCAAGTCGGTTGATAGCGCCATCCAGCTTCGCCGGAATGCCAAGGCCGCGGGCGAAGTCGCCGCCGGTGCCGTAGCGGATGATGCCCAGCGCCAGGCCGGGATTGACGGGCACATCCTTCTCGAGGAGGCCGTTGACGACCTCATTGAGCGTGCCGTCGCCGCCCAGGACGACGACGCGCTCACAGCGCTCCGCCGCCTCTCGCGCGAACTGCGTGGCGTGACCCTGGCGCTCCGTGAACACGACGTCGAAGGGATAGGGGAGTCGCGCGCTCAACGCCTCATCGATCTGCCGTCGGTTGCGCCCGGCGCGTCCGTTTGCCGAACAAGGGTTGATGATAATGAGCGTTTCGGCCATCAGCCGCTCGCGGCGTCGACGACGGGCATCGGCTCTCTGGCGAAGGCGGTCATGGCGGCAACGGCGTCGCTGTAGAGCGAAATCTGGCGCTGCCGCTCCCGAGGGCTCCAGCCGAGAAGCTCGCCCATGAGGCGGGCCGCCTCCTCCGCGCCGTCGAGGCCGTGGCCCGGGTCGAACAGCATCAGCCTGGTGCGGCGCTCCATGAAGTCCCCGAGCGTCATCGCCATCTCCTGCTCGACGGCATAGACCGCTTCCGCACGTAAGACGGGGCACGTGTCCGATAGGGGCCGCAAGAGCGCGGCGTCGCGGCGGGCGCAGGCGAGGAGACTTACGTGCTCGGTGCCGTGCGTCCGTACGAGTCGCTGCGCCATCTCCAACGATATGCCCCAACCGCCGACAAGCGAGGCGCCAGCAGACTGGGCGTAGCGGTCGAAGCCTTCGACGTTGCCGCCGGGAAGAGCGGTCTGCCCGGTCCTGCAGGGAGCGTGGTGCCAGCCGAAGCGCGCCCCTTCCTGGGCTATGACACGGTCCAGCAACGCTTCCGCCATGGCACGACAAGTCGTGAGCTTGCCGCCGGCGATGGTGTAGAAGCCCTCCGGACCGGCCTCGATCTCGAAGTCGCGGGAGACGTCGGAGGGGAGCGGCGCGCCCTCTTTGGCGACGAGCGGTCGCACACCGGCCCAGCCCGCAAAGACGTCGGCGGCGGTCAGCAGGGCGGTCGGAAAGAGGGCGTTTGCGGAGTCGAGGACATAGGCGGCGTCGACGGAGTCGATGCGGGCGGCGCCCGGATCGTCCTTGTAGTCGGTGTCGGTGGTGCCCACGTAAACGGAGTCGCCGGTGGGCACGGCGAATAGGATGCGGTCGGCGCGCGGGATGACGATGACGCGCGTTAGGCCGAGGCGCGAGCGTGGCAGCACGAGGTGCACGCCCTTCGAGGGACGCAGAATGGGGGCGGCGCCCGCCATGTCGCGCATGCGGTCGACCCAGGGGCCCGCGGCGTTGACGACAACTTTCGCGCGGGCGCTCCCGCCGCCGGCGCCGATGCTGTCCTTGAATGAGACGCCACTGACGCGCTCGCCGTCCCGCTCGATGCCGGTCGCCTCGACGTAGTTGAGGGCGATAGCGCCCTGTTCGACGGCGGAACGGACCATGGCCAGGGTGAGGCGGGCGTCGTTGACCATGCAGTCGAAGTAGCGGAAGCCGCCCTGCAGCCCCTCGGCGCGGAGAAGCGGCTCGGCCTCCAGCATCTTCTCGCGCGAGAGGACGGTGTGGCGGCCGATGTCGCCGAATCCGGCGAGCAGGTCGTAGGCGGTCAGTCCGAGTCGCAGCTTGAGACGCCCGTCGCGGCCGCCGGCGTAGACGGGGAGGTAGAAGGGCGCCGGCTCGACGAGGTGGGGCGCGATCTTCAAGAGGATGCCGCGTTCGCGTAGGGACTCGCGGACGAGACGAACGTGGCGTCCTTTCAGATAGCGCAGCCCGCCATGGACCAGCTTGGAGGAGCGGCTGCTAGTGCCGGAAGCGAAGTCGTTCTTTTCGACGAGGGCGACGGAGAGGCCGCGCTGCGCAGCGTCGCGGGCGATGGCCGCGCCGGTGACGCCGCCGCCGACGATCAGCAGATCGAACGTCTCTCTCGCCAGCCGGGCAAGGCCGTCGCTGCGTTTCTTGAGGACCGGCGGGTTGGCGGGCGTACTACGCCTGAAGCCGAACATTACGTCTTCTCCTTCGCGGGCGGGATGAGCTTGCCGGGGTTCATAATATCAGACGGGTCGAGCGCCTGCTTGAGCGAACGCAGAAGCTCGACGCCGCCTTCGCCGAGGTATTCGGGCAGCCAACGCACGTGTTCGATGCCGATGGCGTGATGGTGGCTGAGCGCGCCGCCTCCGTCGATGATGGCGCGAGTTGCGGCGTCTTTCACCTCCTGCCATTGCCCCAGCTCCTCGCCCTCGCGCTGTCTCGCCAGGAAGGTGTAGTAGACCGAAGCGCCGTGCGTGTAGGCGTGCGAGAGATGGGCCATCACGATGCCGCGGCCGCCCATCGCGCTCAGCATGGCGTCCCTCGTTGAGCGGTAGAGCGGCAGGTAGTTGGACCAAGTCGTGGCCGTCTCCAGCGTGTCGACCATGACGGAGCGGTCGAGCAGGACGTCTCTCAGGTAAGGAGCGTCGAAGCGGGAGCGCCGCCAGGCCTCGCCGGGCCCCGAGCCGAGCGACTTGCCGCCGTGTCGCTCCATGACCGCTTCGGCGCGCTCCCAGGACGAGCGCACTTCCGCCTCGTGGCCGTCGAAGCCGAGGAGGAAGAGCGACATCGTCATGTTCTCCGCGCCGGCCTGCATGAGCGCTGTCGCCTCGCTCTCCGCCTCGTCGGAGAGGCGCAACAGGGAGGGTCGCAGCCCTGACTGCAGCATCGACCGCGAGGCCTCGACAGCCGCCGCGAAGTTTGGCATGAGGAAGGCCCGATAGTCGCTTCGTTCCGGTAGGGGCGCCAGGCGAATCACGGCCTGCGATATGATGCCGAACGCGCCCTCGGAGCCGGCGACAAGCTGGTTAAGGTCGGGGCCGGCTGCAGCGGCGGGGACCGCGGGCGTTTCGATAACACCGCCGGGAAAGTGGAGGCGCACGCTCTCGACGTTCTCCTCGATCTTGCCGTAGCGCGTCGAGTTCTGGCCGGCGGAACGCGTGGCGATCCAGCCGCCGAGGGTCGAGTACTCGAACGACTGCGGGAAGTGGCCGAGCGTAAAGCCGGCAGCGTTGAGCGACGCTTCCAGGGCCGGCCCGAAGATTCCCGCCTCCACCGTCGCCAGACCGGAGACGCGGTCGATGGCGACGACGCGGGCCATGCGTTGCAGGTCCAGGGTTAGCGCCGCCCTGTCGCCGACGGGCTCGACGCCGCCGACGACGCTGGTGCCGCCGCCGAATGGGATGACGGCGAAACCGTCGCTTGCCGCCAGTTCGAGGACGGCCGCCACCTGCGCCTCAGTCTCCGTATAGGCGACGGCGTCGGTGGGAGAGGCGATTTCGCCGCAGCGGATGCGGACGAGATCGCGGTAGCCTTTGCCGAGGCTGCGGACGGCTCGGTCGGCCTTGTCGATTGAGACGCCGGTGTCGCCAAGGATGCGTCGGAGCGCAGTGAGCTGCCGGTCTCCGAGGCGAGTGGGCCGTAGGGCTATCTCATCGAGCGAGCGCGGGCGGGTGGCCTCGCCTAGCTTGCCGAGGCGCTGTTGGAGGAACGTCCAGAACCGTTGCGGGTCGGCAAGGGCGAAGCTCTTGCGCTCATCGCCCCAGCCCCACCATCTCGTGGGCATGCGCATTCCCTGTCGCTGACCGACGGTATCGCCTGGATTCTATCACGTCTCGCTGCTGACAGGGGCGACGAGAGCAGGATGGGGCCGCGAGCTAGACCCTCAGGGGCCGCGCGTGGAAGTGCATGCCCGACAACTGACCAGGTACCGCGGGAGTGGCGGGAACCCACTGCATGCGAACGTTGTCAAACGGCTCGCCCACGAGCTCGATCATCTCCTGGCGGATCTCGCCGATGCCCTGGTCACGCGCCATGTTGAGCTGCCTTATCTGCGCGACGTCGTGGCCGGTGACGCGGGCGGCAGTGGCGTCGGCAGCGGCAGGGTCTTTGCTGGCAACCATCAGCCAGCCGCCGATGCGCTGCTTCATGTCGATCGTAGTGCCGGCCTGCGGCCCTTCTGAGGGACCGTTGCCTTCGATGCCAATGGAACCGTCGATGATGGCCAGGTCAAGCGTCACGCTGTGAACGATGTCAAGGAAGACCTGTTCGATGCTGCGGTCCGTCCCGTGGAGGACCTGGCGCGACATGGTCCCGTCCGGCTTGGCGCCGTAGCGGGCGAGCGGCGTGGTGCCAACGAAGTTCTTCATGGAGAGGGTTAGCTGCGCCCACTGGTGTGTCTTCATCACGGGTACGGTGATGACGCGGTCGGCGTTGGCGACGTAGCTGGAAATGCCGATCTTGCCCAGGTTCGTCTGCGAGGGCACGTCCACCCATGCGGGGGAATCGGCGTCGAGGCAGGCGAGCGTCACCTTGCCCTTGTAAGCGGAGGTGAGGCGCTGCGCCTCCGCGGCCATGTTGGTCGAGTGGTCGAGCATCATGACCTTGTCCCAGGGCCAGCTCGGCATCTGCGTGGCATCGCCGATGGTGACTTCGGCGGCGCCTGCCTTCAGGCATTCCTCGGCGACGGTCGTCAGGATCTCGGGCTTGGTGCATTCGCCGTTCGTGAATGGATCGCGGCCAGCGGGCATCCAGCCGATGGTGACGAAGTTGGGCTTGATAAAGACGGTCTCGCCCTGGTGGACGACGGAGCTCATGCCGCCAACGGCGTCAATGGCGTCGCGTGCCATGGCGCGAAGGTCGTCGCCTTTGATCAGGCCGACGCGGGTGAGAGGCTGCGACGTCTGGGTTGGGGGTCCCGCGGCGGGCGACCTGCCTTCCTTGCAGTCGGCTAGCAAGGGCGAAGCGCCGAGAAGGACGGTGGCGCCAGCGCTGATACGGAGGAAATCGCGTCTATCAATCCTGTTCATCGCCCATATCTCCTGGTGGTAATGGCCCGTATGCCTGGATGCTATTTCTGCTTGCCATATTATGTCAAACAGACGCGTCGGGGAAGGCCGATGGTACAATGGCGATACGAGCGACGGCCGTCTCAGCGTGAGGAGGCGAGATGACTTTTGCCACCGTCAACAGAGTAAGGCTCTACTATGAGCGGCACGGCGAGACCGGCGAGCCGCTGGTGTTCGTGCACGGCTACACCGGCGACATCAGCGACTGGCGGTTGCAGATGGCGGAGTTCGCCGGCGACTATCGCGTGCTGGCGATGGACCTGCGCGGGCACGGACTGTCGGAGGCTCCAGCGGACCGGCAGTTGTACAGCGTCGAGCTGATGACGCGGGACGTGGAGGAGTTGATCGATCTAGCTGCGTTCGACCGCTTTCATCTCGTCGGGCACTCCATGGGCGGCGCGATCGCCCAAGAGATAGCGCTGCGGTGGCCGGAGAGGCTGCTTTCGTTGACGCTGGAGGACACGGCGCTCAAGTTCAGCGTGCCCTCGGACGACCCCGCGTTCCAGGTCCGCGCGCAGCGGCTTCAGACCGCCCTCAAAGGCGGCATGGCCGCCGCCGCGGCGCTTACCTTCGGCGATGCGCCGCCGCACATGCCGCCGGAACGGATAGAAGAGACGAACGAGCGGCTGGCGCGGATGTCCGTCGACGCGTTTGTCGGCGCGGTGCAGGGGCTGCTCGGCTGGGAAGGCAGCGAAACGCGCGCTTCGCAGATCAGGACGTCGACGCTGATAATCTACGGCGATCTCGATGCGCCGTCGCTCGCGGAGTCTTCACAACGAATGGCGAAGCTCATTCCCAACGCGACGCTTGAGGCGATCCCCGAAGCGTCGCACTCGCCGCAATGGGAACGGCCGGAGCTATTCAACGCCTCGCTTCGGCGTCACTTGGAGGCGAACCGGGCCTAGGTGCGGACGCGCACGTCACTTAGCTGGGCGGCAAGACCTTCCGGCTCGGTGACCGGCAGCGTGCAGCGGTGGTTTTCGCAGACGAATGCCGTCGGCCGGCCGTCGAGCGGCGTGCGGTCTTCGAGCAGGGGCGACGATAGCTTCTCCGGCGGCGCTTCGGCGCCCGCGACGATCTTGTTCGGCAGGTAGCGGTCGTAGATGACGGCGAGAAGGCGTTGCGTTCGCGGGTCGTCACGCGGGCCGATGACGACGATCTCCTTCACCTTCGAGAGATGGAAGTCCAGCGCAGCGAGCCAGCGGGGCAGCGCCGAGGGCACCGAGCCCATGAGGTTGTGCACCATGCGGAGCTCCGCAACGGCGTAGGGCTCGAAGTCCGTGCGGCCGGTGAGGAGCGCCAGACGCAGCAGAGCGAGAGTGGCGGTTGAGCTGCCGGAGGGGTAGGCGTTGTCGAAGAGGTTGCGGGGACGGACGATGATCGACGGTTGATCGCGCGGCGTGTCGAAGAAGGATTCCGTGTCCTCTTTCCAGAAGAGGTCGATCATGCGGTCGGCGAGATCAACGGCCCGGGTCACCCAGTCGTAATCGAACGTCGCCTCGTAGAGCGTGACGAGGGCGTCAATCAGCGAGGCGTAGTCTTCGAGGTAGCCTTCGGTCTGGGCGCGGCCGTCGCCGGACGCTTTCCACGTGCGAAGCAATCGTTCCCCGGTGAACAGCGAGCGGAGGATGAAGCGGGCGTTGTTCTCGGCGATGCGAACGTACGCGGGATTGCTGAGCGCTGCGCCCGCCTCGGCGAAGGTCTTGAGCATGAGGGCGTTCCAAGCCGTGATCACCTTATCGTCGGTGCCAGGATGGACGCGCCTCTCGCGGGCCGCGAAGAGATGTGAGCGGACCTCCCGCACGGCCTTTTTCAGCTCTTCGACGGGCATCTGCAGCGCCTGCGCTGCCTCTTCGTCGTCGAGAGGCAAGGAGAGAACGTTGCGGCCACTAAAGTTGCCTTCGTCGGTGATGCCGAAGTAGACGCGGGCGACGCGGCTCAGTCCCGGCCCAAGCAGCCGGTCGACCTCTGACGCTTCCCAGGTGAAGAACCTTCCTTCCTGGCCCTCGCTGTCGGCGTCTTGTGACGAATAGAAGGCGCTACTGGGGTGCAGCATCTCGCGTTCGACGTAGGCCAGCGTCTCTTCGACGATGCGACGGAAGAACGGCTTGCCCGTCGCCTGCCAGAGATGGAGGTTGAGCATAGCGAGGAGGGCGTTGTCGTAGAGCATCTTCTCGAAGTGGGGGACCAGCCAGCGAGCGTCGGTGCTGTAGCGGTGAAAGCCGCCGCCGATCTGGTCGTACACGCCGCCGCGGGCAATCTTGTTGGCCGTGATCTCCGCCATCGAGACCGCCCGCACCTCAGCGGAGCGATGCCAGTAGCGGAGAAGGAACTCGTGGACGAGCGGCTGCGGGAACTTGGGCGGAGGGCCGAAACCGCCGTTCTCGGAGTCGAAACCGCTGCCCAGGGTTCGGAAGGCTTCGTTCAGGGCGTGCGCCGAAAGCGACGAAGCGGCCGGCGGCGTCCGGTTCTGACTCTTCAGGAACGTGACCACTCTCTCGCCGGCGGCCTCCATGTCGTCGCGGCGCTCTCGATAGGCGCCGGCGACGGCGACGAGAATGTCGCGGAAGGACGGCAGTCCGCCCTGGCGTCGAGAGGGGAAATAGGTGCCGGCATAGAAAGGCCGGCGGTCGGGAGTCAGGAAGACGGACATTGGCCAGCCGCCCTGTCCCGTCATGCCCTGGACGGCCCGCATGTAGACGGCGTCGACGTCCGGGCGCTCTTCGCGGTCCACCTTTATGCTGACGAAGTTGGCATTCAGAAGGGCGGCCGTCTCCTCATCTTCGAACGATTCTTTCTCCATGACGTGGCACCAGTGGCAGGAGGAATAGCCGACGCTGAGGAAGATCGGCTTGTCTTCGGCGGCCGCGCGGGCGAAGGCCTCATCGCCCCAGGGATACCAGTCGACGGGGTTGTCCTTGTGCTGGAGGAGGTAGGTGCTGCTTTCGCCGGCCAGTCGGTTTGGCATCTCTCCCGCGAAGCCTTTCCGGCGCCCGTTAGCGGCTGCCCAGGAGCCTGTCCGGCTCGATCCGGATGATGACGCGCTGCTCGCTGGGTGAGCGGAACGGGTATTTGTCCTGCCCGAGGTACTTCTTCGCCAGCTTGTCGATGTGGGCGTCGGCGCCCTCACGCGTCACCTCGACGACGTGGCCGCGGAGAGCAAGGACTTCATAAGCGTTCTGCCGGTCGACGACGTTGACGGCGACACGGGGGTCGCGGCGGATGTTCTTCAGCTTCTGGCGTCCCTCCGCGGTGTTGATGAGAACGTAGCCGTCGTCGTAGTCGACCCAGACGGGCACGACGTGGGGCGCGCCGTTCGGCATTACGGTGGCGATGTTCGCTATGTTAGGCGCCAGGAGCAGCGCTTTCGCCTTCTCCGGCAGTTGGACAGCCATGTCCGTCTCTCCTCGTTACGCAGTCCCGCCAAACGTGTTGAGCAACAAGAGAGACGCCGAGGAAACCTCCGGCGTCTCCCCTAAGACCAGCATCGGCGCGGGCAATCCGTTTGTCAACCCCAGAATCGCAACCGAGACCGCGTCCGCCTGGTCAATCGTCATTTGCCGCCTGTCCGGCGGCTACCCACCCAGCTTATGAAGCGTTCATCGTTATATTCGCCGAAAGGGGTGAAGCAGTCGTGAAAAGGAGCCGCATTCGCATGAAGAAGGCGTGAGCGAAGTGCGAGGGACACGATGTTCAGGCGCGCGTCGATGCTACACTGAGCTCGTGGACGCGTGGGAGAAGCTGAACGACGACGTGGTGAACTGTCGCAAGTGCCCGCGATTGGTCTGGTGGAGGGAGAAGGTGGCGGCGGAGAAGCGCGCCGCCTTCCGCGACTGGACGTACTGGGGACGCCCGCTCCCCGGCTTCGGCGAGAAGGCGGCCAGGCTGATGGCGCTGGGGCTGGCGCCGGCGGCGCACGGCGGCAACCGCACGGGACGCATCTTCACCGGCGACCGTTCCGGCGACTGGCTCTACCGGGCGCTGTACCGCGCCGGCTTCGCTAATCAGCCGACGAGCGTGAGCCGCGACGACGCCCTTGAGCTCCGCGGCGCCTACGTCACGGCGGCGGTCCGTTGCGCTCCGCCAGGCAACAAACCGACGCCGCAGGAACGCGACAACTGCAGTCGCTATCTTCAGCGGGAGTTCGGGCTGCTGGAGGAACTTCGCGTGATCGTGGCGCTGGGCCGCTTCGCCTATGACGCGACGGCGGCGGCGCTGGGCCTGCACGGGCGGCTCCCGTTCGGCCACGGCGTCGAGTGGCGTCTGCCGGACGGTCGCGTCGTCCTCTGCTCGTACCACCCGAGCCAGCGGAACACGTTCACGTCCCTGGTGACGGAGGAGATGTTCGACGGCATCTTCCGGCGGGCGCGGGAGCTGGCGGAAGGCGGCTAGGCTTTTCGCCAGGTCGTGCCGGCGGGTGTGTCCTCGAGGACAATGCCCAGCGCGGCGAGGCGGTCGCGAAGCTCGTCGGCGATCTCCCACTGGCGGGCGTCGCGCAGCCGGTTGCGCAGGTCGATCAGGAGTTCGACGAGCGGCGCCAGGTTCGCTACGAGCTCACCGCCGGTAGAACCCATCTCTCTGCCCCACAGATCAACGAGCGTCCGCAGCTCGGCGCGGGCCCCGAGGACGACCTCAGCCTCGGCGCCGGTCGCTTCCGCGCGCTCGATAGCCTGCACCAGCTCGTAGGCCTGGCCGGCGATCGCGGCGTCGGATCCGCCGTCGGGGCGCTCAACCAGCGTCCGCTCGGTCTCGCCGACGGTGCGCGCCAGGTCGTCCCTGGCCTGGGCGGGAGTCTTCCGGACCGGCGCTTCGACGACGGGCGCGCTGAGCGACATGGCAGCGCTGCGCAGCTCGTCGAGGCTGAACGCGCTGTTAGCGGGAAAGACCTTGTCTTCGCCGCCGGGACGTCGCACCGTGACCTGACCCGCGCCCGTCACGCGGCACTCGCCTTCGCCGAGGACGAGGATGCAGGCTGTGTACTCATCGATGCCTACGATGACCGTCCACTCCGGCAGGAGCGCCTCCAGGGCGTCGAAACGGGGCTTGCCCATGAAGCAGAAGCGCGTGTCGTAGGTGCCGCCCTCGCTGTTGTTCCAGTGGGGGACGATCGTCAGGTCGAGGCCGTAGGGGGCGAGCAGGTTCAGCCCTTCGGTCCAGTGCGGATCGGCACCGACTTTGTAGATCTCGTAGACGGGCAGCGAGTAGTGGCCGATGGCGATCGCGGCGGCGCTGGCCAGCGCGAGGTGGCTGCCTTCGTCGACGCGTCGCGCCACGGCGTCGATGACGGGCGTGCCGGTCCAGTTGCGGATAGCGTAGGAAGGACTGCCGGGCCCGGCGAAGATGTAGTTGGAGCTTTCGATCTTCCTGACGGCGTTCTTCACCTCGGCATCGGTAGCGCTCTTCGCCGACTTGAAGCCGGCGAGGGCGCAGGGCACGCCCAGGTAGCGTTGAACGTAGGCGCGGGCGCGTTCCGAGATGTTGTCGGCGTTCAACTCGAAACCGGCGGGAGTGTCAAGGAAGACGGCGCGGACGGGGCCATCGATGCGGGATGCGATCCACTGGTGCACCCGCGTCATCGACTCCGTTAGCTCGCCGGAGCCCATAAGGGTGACGGTGCCTGCCTGCCGGTAGGCGGGGCCGCCTGAGGGGTCGCCGCGCTCCATCGCTCTCTCCGCTGAGGACGATCGCCTCGGTAGCTCAATTATACGCGAACCGACGTCCGTTCAGGGCGACGAAAGGGCCTGTCGCGCGCGGTCCGGATAGTCGGACGTGATCCCGTCGACGCCGAGGGACGCGAGCCGGCGGACCTCCGCGGCGTCGTCGACCGTCCAGCAGTAGAGGCGCAGCGAACGGCGCAGCGCAGCCGCGACAAGGCGCTCGTCGACGAGGCCGTGCAGGACGCCGAGCCCCTGCGCGTTCAAAGCCAGCGCGGCGTCGATTGTGCCGTTGGGGTCGACGATGCGGGCGGTAAGGAGAGCGCAAGGAAGCCGCGGCTCAAGGCGCCGGACGGTGGCGATGGCGTCCAGCAGGAAGGAATGGACGGTGCAGCGGTGTACAGCATCCATGCGACGGACGACTTCGACGACCCGCGGTTCGATGCCTTCCCGCTTGATCTCGATGACGAGGAAGATGCGCTCTCCCGCCGCCGCGACGGCCTCTTCCAGCGTCGGTATGCGCTCTTCGGGAAAGCGCGCGTCGCCCGCAGAGAGGCGTCGCGCTTCCGCGAGCGTCATGGCGCTAACGGCGCCGCTGCCGTTTGTCGTGCGGTCGACGGTCTCGTCGTGCATAAGGACGGGGACAACGTCGGCGGTGCAGCGGACGTCTACCTCGACGGCGTCGGCGCCCAGGGCGATCGCCTTGTCGATGCCGGCGAGCGTGTTTTCGGGCGCGTGACCCATGCAAGCGCGGTGAGCGGTAATCAGCGGGAATGGTCGGATCATCTCGTCATGATTGTAGACTATTCGCGACTCCGTCCGCAGCGCCTTCGCCTCGGGTTTTTCTCAAATGCCTTCGGGGCTAAGATCTGCACACAAGGTCGACAGGCGCGGCGAGCGCAAGGAGGGACAAATGCCCTGGAATGACATGCGACCAATCTTTCGGCCGGAAGGCGTCCATATGGGCGTCATGCGTGCCGACCCGAAGAAGTGCACGCGGACTCGCGGCTCGTCCTGCCAGTTCTGCTGGGAGAACTGCCCTTTTCGCGCCTGGGAGCTCGTGGAGGGGCAGGAACCGCGGCTGGCGGCAGGCTATGCCTGCTTCAGTTGCCACAACTGCGTCGTCGCCTGCCCGCGGAACGCCATCTCCGCCGTCGAGCCGTATCACGTCGGTGAGGGCTACTTCGTCACGCTGCCGAAGGGCATCGAGTTGCGACGTCCCGTGAAGCCGCTGGACGCGGAGGGCAAGCCCGACGAGTGGACGCCTCTAGAGAAGGCGGTCCTGAACCGTCGCAGCGTGCGCAACTTCAAAGACAAGCCGGTCCCGGAGCATCTGGTGAGGCGCGTGCTTGAGGCGGGACGGTTCGCGCCCAGCGCCGGCAACTGCCAGCCGTGGAAGTTCATCGTTGTCAGCGACAGGGCGCTGCTGAATGAGATGAACGAGGCGATGTTCAACGCTCTGAGCATCGTTGCCACGACGTACACGGACGACGAGATGGTCAAGCAGGTCGCCGCGGCGGTCGAATCGACGGGGCAGGCGCCGGGAAGCTTCGATCCGCGCATGGCGCTGGGAGTGATGAGATCAATTGGCAGGAGATATAAGCCGGTCTTGCTCGGCGCGCCGGTGGTCATCCTGATGCTAGAGGACCAGCGGGCGGTTTCGGCCGGCGGGATCAACGTAGGGATATGCGGACAGAACATGACCCTGGTCGCCAACTCGCTGGGGTTGGGCGCATGTTGGGTGGGCTTCGTGACGGTGCTTTCGCGGTTGCCGGGGTGGCCGGAGAAGCTGGGAATTGCGCCGCCCTGGAGGCTCGTGGCGTCGGTGGCGCTCGGCTATCCGAAGTTCAAGCAGGAAGGGATCGTGCCGCGCGAGTATCGCCCGGTGACCTGGTTCCGCGAGGGCGCCGCCGGCTCTTTCGACGAATAGGACGCCGATCGCGGCGCACAAGCGGCTGACCGCGCGTCCACCATCTACTCGTCGGGATGCTATCCTCGAAGCCGGTCTGCCGGCAAGCGGCCGCGTTGGGCCGTACTAACCTGTAGATGTATGATCATGACGTGGGTGATTTGAGTTCCTCCGCGCCCTCGTCAGACGGCCGGAAAGCGCTGGCTGCCCGCGTCGGTGGGACACGGACAGTCCTTCTCTGGGCCGTAGCCGTACTGTACCTCTCCGTCCTGTTTGTCCTCGACGTCTTGACGCCGCGAGGGTTCGAGATCGAGGAGCTATACCTACCACTCATCTTTGCGATAGCGCTTTTCGGCAGACCTCGCCAGGCGCTAATTGTGGCGCTGGCGGCTTCCGTGCTTGCCGTCGTCGGCTACTTCTTCTCGCCGGCGGGCATCGCCATGGGTTGGGCCGTGGGAAACCTGATGCTAGGCCTCCTGACGATCTGGGTCACGGCGTCGCTGGTGCTGTTCACGAGGAACTTATGGGCAGCGAACGCCGACTTGCAGACCGAGATCACGCAGCGCAAGCGGGCGGAGGAGGAGCTCACGAAGGCGCTTGAGGTCAAAGACGACTTCCTGGGGATGGTGTCGCACGAGATGCGAACGCCGCTGACGAACGTAATGGCCAGTGCCGCGCTGCTCGATAACCGCGAGCTGACTTTAGCCGAGGAGGAGAAGACGGAGGTCCTGACAGAGATGCGACTCAGCTCGGAACGGCTGGCGAAGACCATCGACAATATGCTGGCGTTGGCCCGGGTGCAGGCGGGTAGGAAGATGGAGGTCGAGTCCATCTCGCTGCAAGCGCTGGTCGACGAGCAGATGGCGCAGCACCTCAAGCGATACGAATCACGGAAGATCGGTGTTAGCCAGGATGGGGCGGTGCCCGAGGCGAAGGGGTCCGCCGACTACGTTCGGCACGTCATATCGAATTTCCTGGAGAACGCCGAGAAGTACTCGCCGCGACAAGAGCCGATCCTTGTCGAGCTGCGGCGCGAGGGCGACGAGGTCGTCGTGCGCGTGCTGGACGGCGGTGTCGGCGTGACGGAGGAGGAGGCGGAGCACATTTTCGAGCCGTTCTACCGGTCGCCGCGGGTGACGAGTGGCTCGTCGGGGATGGGCATCGGCCTGTCGGTCTGCAAGCGACTGGTGGAGGAGCAGGGCGGACGGATCTGGGCGATTCCGCGGCCGGGCGGCGGCAGCGAGTTCGGATTCAGCCTTCCCGCGGCATCGGATGGCGGGGCGCCGCGCGGCTAGCGGAAGGCGTGCGCCGGCGGCGTGGCTCGTGGTGCATCGGTGGGACCCCCTGTTGTCGACGGCGAAAGCAGCCGTTAAGCCATGTGGAACAACCACGAGGTGGACTTCATGCAGTTGCGAGACGGCTTAACGGCAACCGCGAAGACAACGCACGAATTGCACCCTCGCACCGGCGAGCCCGCTGTCCTGGTGGTCGCGGGTGTCGATGACGACCTTCGCCCGTTCTTACTCACGCTCCGGGACGACGAGATCATCGGGCTGTGCGCGGAGGCGGAGGTGGCGCTGGGGCACCAGGACACTTCGTGCGCTCCTCGTAAGCTGCGAGGGTAGGCGCGGTCTATCGTTCGCCGGCGCTTTCTTGAATGCGGTCCGCGTGTCTCCGGGGGCTAGCGGAAGTTGTGCGCGGGCGGCGTGACGAGCGACGCCTCGACGCGCAGGGGTGTGAACTTTTCGGCGACAACGTTCAGCGTCCCTTCCCGCTTCTGTAACTTCCCACGCACCAGCAGGAACGGCTCCGTCCGGATGACGCTCCGCGACGCGGCGTAAAGCCCCGGCTTAACCACCACATTCGCCAGCCCGAACTCGTCCTCCAGCAGCAGGAAGACGAAGCCCTTCGCCGTCATGGGGTGCTGGCGGCAGACTACGAGCCCCGCCATATCCACAGTCGCGCCGTCTGCCAGCCTGTCGAGATGCTTGCTGGAAACGACGCCCTCGTGCAGGGCGCGTCGCACGAAGGCCAGCGGATGGTGGCCGGGCGAGAGGCCCAGGTTCTCATACTCGGCTGCCATGCGCTCCCAGGCCGTCATGTCGGCCAGCGACACCATGTCCTGCTCGATGGGCAGCGGCAGCGGCATCTGCCTGCCTGCCGGACCGTCGTGCGGGCGGATGACCAACCCCGCCTGCCACATCGGCGTACGACGATTGGCGACCAGCGCTTCGAAGGCGCCCACCGACGCCAGGTTCTCGACGGCGGTCTGCGGCAGTCGGCTGCGGTTCATAAGCTCCCACACCGAGCCGTAGGGCCCGTTGCGCTGCCGCTCCTCTTCGACAGCCTGCGCCGCGCTCTCGCCGATGCCGCGCACGTAGGCGAGGCCCACTCGCACGGCGTCGCCCTCCGGCCCGTCTTCGACCGTGCAGCGGGCGCCGCTGAGATTGATGTCGGGGTTGAGCACGCCGACGCCGTGTCGTTTGGCGTCGTTGGTGAAGACGTGCGGCGCGTAGAAGCCCATGGGCTGGGCGTTGAAGAGGGCGCAGTAGAACTCCGCCGGATAGTACTTCTTCAGCCAGGCCGACTGGTAGGCGAGGACGGCGAAGGCGGCGGAGTGGCTCTTGGGGAAGCCGAACTCGGCGAAACCCAACAGCTTGTCGAAGACCGTCTGCGCCGTCTTCTCGTCGACGCCGCGGGCCAGCGCGCCTTCGCGGAACTGCTGCCAGAAGCCCTGCATCGCCTCCCGGGAGCGCTTGCGGCTGATGGCGCGTCGGAGGGCCTCCGCCTGGCCGGCGGTAAAGCCTGCCAGCGCCATCGCGACCTGCAGGACCTGGTCCTGGTAGATCACGACACCCAGCGTGTCTTTGAGGGCGTCCTCCAGCGACGGGTGATCGTAGGTGACGGGCTCTTTGCCCTGCTTACGACGCACGAACGGGTTCACCGCCTTGCCGACGATGGGCCCCGGCCGGACGATGGCGACCTCCTGCGTCAGCTCTTCCAGGGAGCGCGGCTGCGTGCGCGGCAGGAGCTGTATCTGGGCGCGGCTCTCGATCTGGAAGACGCCGATGGTGTCGCCGGCGCAGATCATGTCGTAGACGGCGGGATCGGTGAAGTCGATGCGGCTGAGGTCGACGCAGCGACCGCGGCGGGCGGCGATGATGTCGATGCAATCCTCGACGAGCGAAAGCATTCCCAGCGCCAGGAAGTCGATCTTGATCATGCCAGCGTCGTCGACAGAGTCTTTGTCCCACTGGCAGACGTAGCGGCCGGGCATGCCGCCCCTTTCGATGGGCACGAGTTCGGCGACGGGCTTGGAGGAGATGATCATGCCGCCGACGTGCTGCGAGAGGTGACGCGGCATACCATCGATCTCCGCCGCCAGCGTCACGAGGTCGCGCCAGAGGAGAGCGCCGGCCTTGCGACTGAACTCCGGCAGCGAAGCCATTTCTTCCGGCAGATGGTGGGCGTGTCGCGCCTCGACGCGTTTCGCCAGCTTGTCGAGCTCCGCTTCCGGCAGGCCGAGCGCTTTGCCGACATCGCGGACGGCGGAGCGCATCTTGTAGCTGATGATCTCACCGACGAGGGGCGCGTGGTCAGGCCCGAACTGGTTATGGACGCGCAGGATGAGCGCCTCGCGGATGTCGCGGGCGAAGTCGAGGTCGATGTCCGGGACGGAGGTGCCTTCTTCGTTCAGGAAGCGGCCGAAGAAGAGGTTGTAGCGCAGCGGGTCGACGTGGGAGAGGCCGATGAGATAGCAGATGAGCGAGCTAACCGAGGAGCCGCGTCCGCGCCCCGGCGGCAGCCCGGCAAAACTTCGGGGCGAGGCGCCGCGCACCTTCGCCGCCTCCTCGCGCGCCATCTCCAGGAGCTGACGGTAGACAAGGAAGAAGCCGGAGAGGCCGCGCTTGCGCACCATGCCCAGCTCCTCGCGCAGGCGGGCGTCGACCTCCGGCGTGATGCGTCCGTAGCGCTCACGGGCGGCCTCGCGGCAGATGCGCTCCAGGTGGGAGTCGACCGTTTCGCCTTCGGGCACCGGGTAGTCGCCCGGACGGGCGCCCGTCGGGGCGGGGAAGGTGTAGCCGAGGTCGCGCGTGAGGTCGAAGGTGCAGCGCTCGGCGATACGGACGCTGTTGGCGAGGGCATCGGGCCATTCGGCGAAGAGCGCCGCCATCTCTTCGGGCGACTTGAGGTAGTACTCGGAGTTCTCGCGGCGCAACTGATGCGAGGCGTCGAGCGTCGTGCGGTGGCGGATGGCGACGAGCACGTCCTGGAGTCGATGGCGTTCGCGCAGGTGGTAGTGGACGTTGTTGGCGGCGACGCAGCCGAGGCCGAGTCGCTTCGCCAGCGTCGTCAGCGCCCGGTTGCGCTCGCGGTCGCCGTAGACGAGGTTGTTCTGGAACTCGATCCAGAAGCTCTCCCGGCCGAAGGCATCGACGTAGCGCCGCGCCGCTGCTTCGGCCTCGCGCAGACGTCCGGCAGCAGCGAGCGACGGCACCTCTCCTCGCTTGCAGCCGGAGAGGGCGATGAGGCCTTCGCTGTGGCGGGCCAGCGTCTCGAAGTCCAACAACGGCTCGCCGCGCTTACCGGACGTGTGGGCGTGTGTGAGGAGGAGGCAGAGGTTGGCGTAGCCACGCTGCGACTCGCAGAGGAGGGTCAAATGATTGGTCGGCCACGTCGCACGTCCTTCCCTGGAAGGACTGCTCGCGGCCCCTTTTCTTTCTATTCTGAGGGGACACCCCTCAGACTCCCCGACAGGGGGCTCTGCCCCCTGTACCCCCGTTGCTCTGAGCGTGACTTCGGCGCCGGTGATGGGACGGACGCCGAACGCCTTCGCCGTCTGGGCGAACGCCATCGCGCCGTAGAGGCCGTCGTGGTCAGTGAGGGCGAGCGTGTCGTAGCCGAGCTCGCGGGCGCGGAGTGCCAGCTCCTCGGGAGTGGATGCGCCCTCGCGGAGGGAGTAGCAGGAGTGGCAGTGAAGTTCGACGTACGGCTCAGTCATAGTCCTGCTTGAACCAGCAGTGGCGGGCGAGGTCGTGATATACGACGAGCGGGCGGCCGTCCTCCAGCAGCAGGCGGTAGTACAGGCGCGAGACCTCCTCCCGCCACCACTCGTCGTCGATGCGCCAGACGTCCAGCACCTGCGATACCGTCAGCCGCCGGCCCAGGACGACGGCGACAGGCTCACCTGCCTCATCCGTCGCTACCGCCAGCGGCCGCGGCTCCTTGAGCGGGCTCAGTCCCGTCACGGTTCGTAGTCGATAAGGGCGTGACGCCTCTCCGGCAGTCGCGACCACGGCTCCACCTCCACCACCCGCGATATGAGAGGCCGCCCCCAGCGCGCGCGTAGCTGGCGGGCCGTCTCGCCGAGCTGCCGCCGGAGCCCCGCTTTTTCCGCGAACAGCGTCGACTGGCGGCCGCGCTCCTCCGTTATCCCCGACAGCTCGATCGTCAACTCCTCCACCGGCGCCGGCAGGCAGACGCCCGTGGGAGCGGCGTTCGAGAGGACGCTTTTGACGATGAACAGCATTCGCTCCCAATCGGTGACGGCTTCATGGAAGGTGAGCGCCTTCTCCCAGCTCCGTCCGCCCCAGAGAGCGGCGCGCAGACGCAGGCGACGGGCGGCGCGACCGTGCAATCGCCAGTGCAGGCGCACGAGCAGGCGTCGGCAGGCGACGACCAACGCCTCGATGCTGACGGCGGCGGACGGGAAGCGCAGCGTCTCGCTCAGGAACTCTTCGGGATGTCTTGGGCGTAGCGGCTCGCGGTCGATGCCGCGGGCGAGCTCGTGGAGGCGCTTTCCTTCGCTGCCGAACTGGGCTTGCAGCGGCCCGGGCGCGAGCATCGCCAGGTCGCCGAGGGTGCGCAGGCCGTACAGGTCGAGGCGTCGCAACGTATCGGCCGAGGCGACGGAGGCGTTTAATTGACCAATTGAAATCAATTGTTTTTTCGCATTTTTCTGAACCTGGAAAGTGGTCGACTGAATCTGAGAAAAGGTGTCGAAATGCGCCAAAAGGGCGACGTCCAGGGGGCACAGGAACTCGGCCTCTTTGCCCTCGGGGACGGTGCATACCTGGCCGGGCCGGCTGGTGACGGCGGCGGTCCAGGCGACGAATTTGCCTTCCGCTACGCCGACGGCGGTCAGGAGACCGGTTGTCTCACGCAGCGAGCGGACTATCCGCTCTCCCAGGTCCAGCTCGTCTTCATAGTGAAGGGCCAGGCCGCCGGCGTTGAGGTAGGCGCGACCGAGAGCGCCGGGCTCGACTTCCGGGCTGAAGGTTTCGAGGACGGCGAGCAGGGAGTCGAAGACGTCGCTGTAGCGGGAGGGATGCGGCGGCAGGAAGACAGCGTCGCGGCAGAGGGCGAGCGCCGGCCGGAGCGGCATGCCGATGCGAACGCCCTGCGATTCGGCTTCGGGCGAGCAGTCGAGGACGGCCTTTCGCTGATCGGGGGTCTCGCCGATTACGAGCGGGCGGCCGCGGAGGGAGGGATCGCGCTGTCGCTCGACGGCGGTGGGAAAGTGCGGGATGAGGATGCAGGCGATTCGCATGGCCATTTTATCCAACAGATAGATGTTCCAGTGCGTCGGCCACGTCGCACGCCCGCCGGGGGCGGGACGGCTCGCGGCCTCTTTTTTTGAATCTGGGGGGACACCCCCCAGGCCCTCCGTCAGGGGGCTCTGCCCCCTGTACCCCCGTTTATGGAATTCCTTAGTGACTGTAAGATACAGAATGCATAATAGAACACATGTGCTGGCTTTGTCAAGAGAGGTCGGGCAGAGACGTGCGACCCTACGGAAGGATATCCGTCTTCTTCACGCATCCTTCATGGCCAGGCGGGCCCCTGCCATAGCAGTCGCACGGCTGCCACTTAGCATTTAGCTATCCGATCGCATATTTTCGAAAGGAGACGAAGATGTACGGGACTGTAGCACGAATGCGCCTGATGCCCGGCAAGGAAGCAGAGCTATCGGGGTTTCTACGTGAGTTCGACGAGTTGAAGGTGCCAGGCGCCATCTCCGAGTACCTGTACCGCATGGACGACGACCCCAACGAGTACTACTTGGTCGTCGTCTTCTCCGACAAGGAGCGGTACACAGCGAACGCGGACAACCCGGAGCAGGACGCCCGCTACCAGAAGCTGCGGGCGCTGCTGGAGGCGGACCCGGAGTGGCATGACGGCGAGATCGTCCACCACGTGTCTTGGATGTAGCGGCCTAGACGTCCTTCCTGGGCGCGACACGTCGTCCGCCGGTGGGCAAAGGCTTGCGCGCCACCAGGCCAGCGCCGATGATCTATCTGAGGCCGGCTCAAGTCACTGAGCGGCCCGGATAGAGACACATGAGCGCCTGGCGTCGACTCGAATTCGGAATCCTCCTCATGCTGCTGCTGCTGGCGAGCGGCGTGGCAGGCTACACTTCTATCGAGGGCTGGAACTTCCTCGACGCCCTCTACATGACGGTGATAACCATCACGACGGTCGGCTTCCAGGAAGTGCACCCGCTGAGCGGGGGCGGCCGCATTTTCACGATGGCGCTGGTCATTCTCGGCGCTGGCACAGCGCTGTATATATTGGTCGGCGTCGTCACGCTGGTGATCGAAGGCGAGTTGGGCGAGGCCTGGGGAGTACGAAGAATGAAAACGAAGATTCAAGCGTTGCGCAATCACTACATCCTCTGTGGTTTTGGCCGCGTGGGCGAAGAGATTGGGCGCGAGTTCAAGGAGCGCGACATCCCGTTCGTGGTCGTCGAGTCTAACCCCGAATCCGTTGAACGCGCCAAGCAGCGCGACTTCTTGCTCATCGAGGGCGACGCGTCACTCGACGCTGTGCTCGTCGAGGCGGGAATTGAGCACGCCCGTGGCCTGCTCGCCGCCTCCGACTCCGATTCCGGAAATACCTACATCACGCTCACCTCGAAGGCGTTGAACCCGCAGGTGCTGGTCGTGTCGCGCGCCGGTCATCCCGCGAACATAGAGCGGATGCGTCGCGCCGGCGCCGACCGCGTGATCTCTCCCTACCAGATCGGCGGACGACGAATGGCGCTTTCGGCGCTGCAGCCGCTTGTGCTGGACTTCCTCGACACGCTTACGGGCGGCCGGCCTGATCAGCGGATAATCGCCGAGTTGATCGCGACGCCGGAGTCATGTCTATCGGGCTGCACCCTGGATGAGGCGGTCGCTGAGCGCGCCAACGCAGTCGTGCTCGCCGTGCAGAAGCCGGACGGGCAGATCGTCGTCGGGCCGTCCAACAAGACTGTCGTCGAGCGGGACGACCGGCTGATCGTGCTGGGAAGGGAAACCGACATAGAATCGCTTGCCGAGCCGCCGGTGCGGCCCCAGCCCTGAAGCCGCCGTTTGCCCGTAGCCGCCGATAGCGAGAGGATGCGCATCGGAGGCAGCGTCGGTGGCAGCACGCTCCCTGTTCATCGTCAATCCCATCGCCAGAGGCGCGCCGCCTCTTGACGTGCTGCGCCTGGCCGCCGCCTGGCTGGAAGCGGAAGGCTGGGAGACGGAGTTCGTGTTGACGCAGCGAAAGGGGGAGGCCACAGGGGATGCCCGCCGCGCGTCTGAGTCAGGATGCGAAGTCGTGGTTGCCTGCGGCGGCGACGGGACCGTCAACGAGGTCGCGAACGGGCTAGCAGGCAGTGAGACGGCGCTGGCGGTCATTCGCGGCGGCACGGCCAACGTCTGGGCGAAGGAGATCGGCGTGCCGCGCGATCCGATGTCGGCCGTGCGGCTGCTGACGGAGGGACGCCGGCGACGCGTTGACCTGGGCGTCGTGGAGTCGGCCGCCGGCGAATCGCGCTTCTTCCTGCTGATGGCGGGCATCGGCCTCGACGGACACGTCGTCGGGCGCGTGCCGGTGAGGCTGAAACGGCGATTCGGTGCCGTCGCCTACCTGGCCTACGCTCTGGCCGACGGCCTGCGCTTTCGCCCTCAACCGGCGTCTATGGTCATCGACGGCGAGACCGTGACCGGCGATGTTCTGTGGCTGCTCGCCGGCAACACGCGGTCGTACGGCGGACTGCTCAATATCACGCATCACGCCCAAGTCGACGACGGGCTTCTCGATATGTACGCGTTCATGGGCAGGAGCGTGGCGCGGAAGCTTGGTCTCTCGCTGCGTGTCCTGGCGCATCAGCACGACGGGGCTCCCGGCATCGAATATCGCCGCGGGCGCGAGGTGCGACTTTCCACGCCAGCGCCCATGGAGTGCCAGGTGGACGGCGAAGTCCTGGGCTTTGCGCCCCAGGTCGTTCGAGTGGCACCGCGGGCGTTGACCGTCGTCGTGCCGGATGTAAAGAACGACCTCTTCGTCGGAGACGATGCCTGACTAGGCGGCGAATACCTCTCCCGCCCTGACGGTGAAGACGCGGGCGTCCGGCAAGGCTCCCCGCGCGTACTCCTCCTCCGCTGAGGTTATCCAGACCTGGTCGAAGCCGGCGACGGCATCCAGCACGCCGCGGCGACGCGTCTCGTCCATCTCGGAAAGGACGTCGTCGAGGAGTAGGATGGGGCGGTCACCGGTAGAGGCGAGCAAGAAGCGGGCCTCGGCGAGTCGCAGGGCGAGGGCGGCGGTGCGGCGTTGCGCCCGCGAAGCGAAGGCGGCGGCGGGACGGCCGTCGAGGAGAAACAACAAGTCGTCGCGGTGGGGGCCCCAGAGCGACGCGCCGGCGGCTATCTCCTGCGGCCGCGAGCGGGACAGCGTATCGATAAACGCGGCGGCAAGCTCGCCTTCACTCTTGTTGAGAAGATCGTCCGCTGTCCAGTTGCGTCGCAAGCGGGGCTCGTAGACGAGGCGCAGCTCTTCGCGCTCGCCGCTCAGGGCGACGTGCGCTTCGGCGGCCAGAGCGGCCAGGCTGCGGGTCGACTCGGCGCGGGCGCGGACGATGTGGGCGCCGCTTTCGGCCATGCGCGACTCCCAGAACGAGAGCTCGTCGGCGCGGGCGAGGCCTTCGCGGAGGCGTCGCAGGAGGGCGTTTCGCTGGAGCATGACGCGGGCGTATTCCTGGAGGGCGGTCAGGTAGCGGCTGCCGATCTGGGAGAGGGTAATGTCGAGGTAGCGGCGTCGGAGGGCGGGCGGCCCGCCGATGAGGTCGAGGTCCTGCGGGGTGAAGAAGACGGAGCTTATCTGGCCGACGACCTGCGCAGCGCGTTTGGGGGCGCCGTTGACGCGGAGTCGCTTGCCGGCGCGGGCGCTGCCGGGGGACGCTGTGTCGTCGGCGCCGCGGATCGCCATCTCGACGCGCACGGGGCCAGCGAGGCGCTCCGCTTCACCGACGACGCGGGCGACCGGGGGGCTTTCGGCGTCCCAGTTGATGAGGTCGCTGTCGCTGGCCGTCCGCGGCGAGCGCACCGTCGACAGCAGGTGGACGGCTTCGAGGAGGTTCGTCTTGCCCTGGGCGTTTTCGCCGAGGAAGAGCAGCAGGCCTGCCGGCAGGTCGAGCTCCAGGCGGCGATAGTTGCGGAAGTTGTCGAGAGTCAGGCGGGTAACGCGCACGGCCTCAGTCTACGCGAGGGAGCAGCGGCCCGCCAGCAGCACGACCGCGTTGGTCTACTGACCTTCCTGGCGACGGCGGCGCTTGAGGAACTCCTCGAGGTCTTTGATCAGCACTTCGCTGGGCGGCAGCGGGGGCAACTCGGCGTCCTCTTCGGACTCGCCGGCGGCGTCGGCTCGACGCTCCAGCTCCTGCAGGTAGGTCGCCGCTTCGGGGTTGGTGGCGATGATTGCGCTGACTTGCTGCTCGAAGCGCTGAACCGCGTGGTCGACGTCGTCGAGATCGAGGTCGAGGGAGAAGAGGGCGTCCAGGGTGACGAGGAGGGCGCGCGCGACCTTAGGGTTCTGGCTGATGCCGAGGTAGTGCGGCACGCTGGCCCAGAGGCTTATCGCGGGAAGGTCGGCCTGGCGGCAGGCATCGTGGATGACGCCGGGAATGCCAGTGGGGCCCTGGTAGCGCGTCGGGCCGACGCGGAGGGCGCGAAGCCGCTCCAGGAGCAGCGGGTCGGT
The DNA here is from genome assembly GCA_963703345.1 of uncultured Chloroflexia bacterium. Lineage (GTDB taxonomy): Bacteria > Chloroflexota > Dehalococcoidia > DSTF01 > JALHUB01 > JALHUB01. The sequence continues at coordinate 320,203 of OY969814.1, forward strand.
GGCGAAGCCGATGAGCGGCACGTCGCGGGTGTGCGGCACGTCGCCGAGCATGGCGCCGAGGGTGACAATCATGCCGACTTCGCATTGTCGCGCCACGTCCATGATTGCGGCGGTGAAGGCACGCCACTTGAGTTGGGGCTCGATACCGACCAGCACGACGACATCGCGCTCGAGGGCGGGATCGATATGGTAGAAGAAGGAGTTGCTTGGCCAAGCGAGGCTGCGCTGGTAGTCCGGTCCGACGGAGACGGTGGGCCTTGTGCTCGTGAAGTCGTAGAATTCCTCGGGGTCGATGTCAGCGAAGCGCTGCGCGGACCACTTTTCGACGAGGAGGCGCGCGGCGGTGGTTGCCGATTCGGCGGCGTCGTTCCAGCCGGCGAAGGCAGCGATCAGCAGCGGGTTGCGCAGTGACGGTATCTGTTCGATGTGTGTGTGCGCCATCGGTTCTCAGGCCGTCGCGACCACAGAGGGACGCCGGCGTCCGGTTCGAGTATAGCATCATAGGGCTGTCGGCGACCAAAGGTGCCGTTGCGCCGTTGTCGCTTCTCGCAACATTTGCGCTCTCCTTCCCACCCCTCCAGAGGCGGGCAAGCCTCCCACCCTAGAAGCGTTCATGGGGACCAAAGGGAACACCCCTTTGGAACCTCCTCCAGAGGCGGACCTTCGGCCGGCAGAGGGATACCCTCTGCACTCCTTTGCGAGAAGCGCCGCACGGACGGTGAAGTGGCGACGTATCGCCATTCGGGGGGACGTGGCATAATGGGCGAAACTTTGTCTCCAGGCGGTTATGACGGAGCATAACGAGTTCCCGGCGCAGGCCCTGTTCGAGCCCCGGTCTGTCGCCGTGGTGGGCGTGCCGCGCGGCCCGAAGGTGGGCCAGATCTTTCTCCAGGGGTTGCTGCACCCGGGCTACAAGGGCCCTATTTATCCCGTCAATCCGCACGCCGACGAGGTGCTGGGACTGCGCTGCTATCCGTCGGTTACGGCGCTGCCGGAGACGCCGGACTTGGCGATTATCGTCGTGCCCAGCGAGTCGGCCGTCGAGGTCGTGCGTGAGTGCGCCGAGAAGGGCGTAAGAGCGGCGGCGCTGTTTACGGCCGGCTTCTCGGAGGCGGGAACGGAGGAAGGACAGCAGCGAGAGGCGGAGCTGCTGGCCGCCGCGCGGAGCGGGCCGCAGCCGCTGCGACTTCTCGGGCCGAACTGTATGTCGGTCTACGTGCCGAAGACACGCCTTTCGATGTTCCCGGGCCTGCCGGCGGAGATCGGCAACATCGCCTTCGTCTCGCAGAGCGGCTCGCTGTGCACGTTCGTGATCGGCATCGGCTACAATCGAGGCCTGGCCTACAGCAAGGTCGTCAGCATCGGCAATCAAGCCGACCTGTGCGCCGCCGACTTCTTCGAGTTCTTCGCCGACGACCCGGAGACGACGGTGATAGGCTCCTACCTGGAGGGCGCGAAGGAGGGTCCGCGGCTGTTCCGGGCGCTACAACAAGCGGCGTCGCGGAAGCCGGTGGTGGTCTGGAAGGCGGGCCGAACGAGCGCCGGCGCGAAGGCCGCGCACTCCCACACCGGCGCGCTTTCCGGCGAATCGCGCGTGTGGTCGGCGATGCTGCGGCAGGCGGGCGCGCTGGCGACGCATGACCTGGACGAGACGCTAGACCTGCTGGTCGCCGCTCACCTGATACCGCGCGACGGAGGTCGGCGGGTCGCGATTCTGGCGGGTCCGGGCGGGCCGGCGGTCTCCGCTTCCGACGCCGTCGAAGAGAACGGGCTGGAGCTGGCGCAGCTAACGTCCGGCACGCAAGAAGTGCTGCGGGGCATCATCCCCAAGAGCGGCACGAGCGTCCGCAATCCCATCGACATGGGGCTGATGGCGCTGGGCACGGCGGAGATGTACTATCGGGCGACGGAGACGGCGGCGGAGGACCCGAACGTTGACGCGATCCTGACGATCGGCGGCTCGACGGGAGTGGGGTCGTTCGATTCGTTTGCGGAAGCGATGGCGGAGATGGCGCAACGGAGCGGCAAGACGATCATGCAGTCGTCGGTGGGCGGCGAGATGCCGTACGAGCGGGCGTTTGCGGCTCGTGGGGTGCCGACGTTCTCGAGTCCGGAACGGGCGCTATGGGCATACGCGCGCGTCACCGGCTACGCTAACTAGCTTCCACACATCGTAGCGGGCGATCAAGAGGGCTTGGTCGCGACGCCACAGATGTCCCATAGCGGCAGCCGGTGAAACTCCCCTTCGAATTGTAGGGACGCGGCCGCCAACGCGGCACGCCACTCGTCGGCGCTGAACATGTCGTCGCGCTGGTGCGGCAGGAGGCGGTAGACAAGCATCAGGTAGCGGCGCGACGGCTCGGCGAAGCAGAAGCGTCCGCCGGGCTTGAGGACGCGGGCGACTTCGGGAATGGCGGCCCGCCAGTCGGGAACGTGGTGGAGGACGCCGACGACGAAGACGAGGTCGAACTGGCTGTCGGCGAAGGGCATGTGCGTGGCGTCGGCGACGAGCGGGGCGATGGGCAGGTCTCCGGTCCTGCGTCGGGTGCGCCGCACCATCGCGGCGTCGAGGTCGAAGGCGGCGACGAGGCGTGGTCGCGCCTTGCGGGCGAGCCGGGCGCTGAGGATGCCGGGGCCGCAGCCCAGGTCGAGCACCGTCGCCGCGGCGGGCAGTTGCGCCCAGCGCAGGAGAGCGTCGCTCTCGCCGCGGGCGAGCAGGGCACGGAAGGGGCTCATGACGAGCAGGCTTTCGACCAGGTTCATCTTCGTCATAGCGGCATTTCTCTCGGACGGGTCCCGTCGCATTATAGCAGCAGCGCGGAGCGGCAGACGCAGGGGGAAGGATCCCCTTGCCCGTCGCACGGGCGGCAGTGTACGATAGTTCGGCAGGGAAGCAATAGGCGTGAGCGAAGGGAATGACAGATGGTGGTCACGAAGCGAATTCATCTGGAGACACGGGGCAACGGCGATACGCAGGACATTACGCAGGCGGTGGCGCGCGCCGTCGGCGAGTCGGGCGCGAAGTCCGGCGTCGTGACGCTGTTCTGCCCGGGCTCGACGAGCGCGCTGACGACGATCGAGTTCGAGCCGGGCGTCGTCGCCGATCTGCAGCAGGTGTTCGACGAGGTGGCGCCGCAAGACCGCTACTATCGCCACAACGAGCGCTGGGGCGACGGCAACGGCCACAGCCACGTGCGCGCGTCGCTGCTGGGGCCGTCGCTGGCGGTGCCGTTCGTAGACGGCGTCTTGACGCTGGGAACGTGGCAGCAGATAGTACATGTAGACTTCGACGTTCGGCCGCGGCGTCGGGACGTGATCGCGCAGATCGTGGGTGAGTAGGGCGTGAATACCCGCAGGTTGGGTCTGATTGCGACGGCGCTGCTCGGCATTGCCTTCTTTGCCGGCTGCGACCGGCTTCCCGGCCACTCGACGCCGACGGCTCCGCCTGTCGCGACCGATGCGCCGGCGCCGCCGCCGGAAGATACGCCGGTCCCAACCAAGGCGCCTGCTCCCTCGACGCAGCTTTCGGCGGGCACGAGCGTCATCGTCGGCGGGCCGGTGCGACTGCGCGGCGATCCTTCGACCGCTAACCCACCAACGGGCACCGTGTACGACGGCCAGACGGTCAAGATCGACGCCCTCGTGAAGGGCGAGAACTGGCTCGTCGGCTCACAGACGTGGCTTTCGTCGATCCCCGAGTGGACGACCGACTGGTATCGCCTCGACGACGGCAGCTACGTCTACGGCGCCTTCGTGTTCACGCTGCTGGCCGACGAGACGTCGCCGACGCGCAGTGCGGGCGGCGCGGAGAAGTGGATCGACGTGAACCTCACGAACCAGACCGTGACCGCGATGATCGGCGACCAGGCGATACACATCGCGCTGGCGACGTCCGGCAGCGCGGACTTCCCGACGCCGGCGGGGACGCATCACATCGAGCCGGACGGGCGCGTGGCATCCGTTGACATGACGGCGACGCAGGCGGGCTATTCGCCTTCGCAGGCGACGTACAATGTCGAGCGCGTTCTCTTCACGCAGTACTTCGACCGCATGGGGAACGCCATCCACCTCAACTACTGGCGGCCGGAGGAGGTCTACGGGAACACGCCGACGAGTCACGGCTGCGTCGGGCTGCAGCTCCACGACGCGCAGTACTTCTGGCTGTTCGGAGCGCCAAACATGAGGGTTGAGATACACGGCTAGGCGCCCGCCCAGTCCCTCGAAAGGGATGTTCTTCGTTCCCACCCAGCCCGCCCAGGAAGGTTATCAAGAATTGGGGGCACAGCCCCCAAACCCCCAGTCAGCGGGGCTTCGCCCCTCTGCACTCCCCTTGAACGCCGTTGACTCCTGACGGGAGCGCTCATAGACTCGCGAGCAGGAGGCTAGAGCGAAGATGACGCCGCCGGGCGTGGGCGAGAGGGCCGTCGAGGTGGACGGGGTGCGGCTGCACGTGCTGGACTGGGGCGGCGACGGACCGCTCGTTTTCTGCATCCACGCCAACGGCTACATGGCCGCCATGTGGCATCCCATCGCGTTGGCCCTGACGCCGCAATCGCGTGTAATCGCCGTCGACCTGCCGGGGCACGGCGACAGCGAGCCGGCGCCGGACTATCGCTGGGACCACCTGTCGGAGTATGTCGCCGGCGTGCTGCGGGCGATCGACCTGGGTCCCGCCGTGCTCGTCGGGCATTCGATCGGCGGGACGCTGTCGGCGATCTGCGCCGCGCGGCACCCGGAGCTCGTGCTGGCGATGGTGCTGGCGGACGCGGTCATCCTGCCGGAGCCGTTCTACCGGCATCCAGAAAGCACGCCTAGCGATCTTTACGGCACGTCGAGGCGGCGTCGCGCCTGGCCGTCGCGGGAGGCGATGCGGGAGTCGCTGGCGTCGAAAGCGACGTACGCGCGCTGGCGGCCGGAGATGCTCGACCTTTACGTGCAGGAGGGCGCACGCGAGGTGGATGGGCAAGGAGTCACGCTGAAGTGCGCGCCGGAGACGGAGGCGGAGGTGTACCGGAACACGCTCACCTACAACTGCTGGCCGGAGATAGCGCACGCCGACGTGCCGGCGATCGTGCTGCGCGGGCTATCGAGCGAAGGGCTGGCGTCGTTGACGTCGCCGGAGGTGCCGGGCCGGCTGCCGCAGGCGGAGGACCGTCCGCTGGCGGAGGCGAGCCACCTGCTGCCGATGGAGTACCCGGAGGAGGTAGTCCGGGCCGTCCGCGACCTGCTGGAGACGATCCCTACCGATGCCTGAGATCCCTTCTCACCCGTTGTGGAGAAGAGTATAATTCGTGAGCGCGGAGCAGGCATTTGGAGAGCAGCTATCGTATCGGGGGTGTCCTCGCCCTTCCTGCGAATTCACGGTTCAAGACGCATAGTAGGGCCGAGTTCGCCTTCAGGACAACCGGGAAACGGTTGGCCGCTCCCGCAACCGGGCAGGCGTGATCCGCACAAAGGAGGCGTCGGTGGTTGTTGATTCCGAGTTGAGACTCTCAGGCGGGCGCGAAATACGAGCTTGGATAGATACTCATGAGCCAACGTTCGTGAGAGAAATAGAAGTTGAGCAGGTGGGAGGCGAACCGCCGCCTGAGCTTCTCGAGCAGGGGAGGCTGGATTTTGACGAGAGCAATCTCGTCCCGCCTGCTGGTCAGCGCAAGCTTCACGGCGTACAGCACTTCTTTTACGCTGCGGACGGGGCGCCGCTCTTTCTGTTCGCGCGAGTCTACGATGCAGTAGACGCGGACCACGCTTTGCAGCAGTATCTTCACGCGGAGGCTCCCGAAAGGAGATACGGACGAGGTGTGGATCACGTATTTGCCAAGCTGTACGATTCGAACTTCTGGTACGAGGATCAGGAGATTCGGGTGTTCCCTTTGTGGGTTGGGTCGGACGTGTTTGAATGAACAGGCGAGCGGTGGTCAGGTGGAGGGCAGGAGGTCGTGGAGGGTGAGCTGGAGGGAGCCGTCGCGGCGGTCCGACGATAGCGAGTAGACGACGTCGATGCGCTGGCCGTCCGGCACGGCCGCATTGCCGAGCCCGAAGCCGACGGCCGGCCAGGTGACGTAGCCGTCCTTCAGCTTCAGTCGCAGGTGCTTGCCGTCGCCGCCCATGACGCGGCAGTCGTGCACGGCCACGCCGCGACTCAGGAACACCGGCTCGCGGTTGTTGACGCCGTGGGGCGCCAGCTTTGCCAGCCAGCGGATCTCCTCGCGGCCCAGCTCGCGCAGCCCCACTTCGGCGTCCACTTCGATCACCGGCGCCAGGTCGACGCCGGCAAGCCGCTCCTCGGCGTGCGCGGTCAGCCGCTCCTTAATCGCGGGCAGGCGGTCGTTCTCGGCGGTGAAGCCCGCCGCCTGCGGGTGCCCGCCGAATCGCAGGAAGAGGTCGCCGCAGCCGCGTATGGCGGACGCGATGTCGAACTCGGGGATGCTGCGACTGCTGGCGCGACTCTCCGACTCGCCCCGCTGGTAGACGACGACCGGGCGGTACAGCGTCTCCGCCATCTTCGAGGCGACGAGGCCCGCCACGCCCGCCGGCACGTCGCTGTGGCCGAGCATTAGCAGCGCGGCGTCGTCTTCCCCGTCGACGAGACTCCAGGCAAGGTCCAGCGCGGTGGCTGTCTGGCGCTGTCGCTGGCGGTTGAGGGAGTCGAGCTGACGCGCCATCTCCCATGCGGCTTCGTCGTCATCGCAGAGGAGGAGTTCGAGGCTAAGGCGCGCGTGGGCGAGTCGTCCGGCGGCGTTCAGGCGCGGGCCAAGGATGAAGGAGAGCGATTCCGTGTCGATGCGCGACGGATGGACGGACGCGACCTCCATCAGCGCCCGCAGGCCGCAGCGCTCGGTCTGCCGGACGGCGGCGAGGCCGCTTTGGGCCAGCGCGCGGTTCGCGCCCAACAGCGGCGCCATGTCGGCGATGGTGCCCAGGGCGGCGAGCTCGATGAAGCGTTGTTCCGGGAAAGGACGTCCCAGGCCGTCGAAGAGCGCCCGCAGCAGGTAATACGCAAGGCCAGCGGAGGCCAGGTCGAAGTGCCAGTCGCGCATGGGCAGCGACTTCGGGTTGACGAGGGCTAACGCGTCGGGGAGACGGTTCGCCGGCGGATGGTGGTCGACGATGAGCACGTCCATGCCGAGCGAGCGGGCGAACGCGACGTCTTCGACTGAGCTGGTGCCGCAGTCGACAGCGAGGAGCAGCGAGGCGCCCTGCTCGTGGAGTCGCTGGATGGCGGGCTGATTGAGGCCGTACCCTTCGGCGAAGCGGTCCGGGATGTAGGGAATGACGCTGGCGCCGAGCGCCGTCAGCCCCTCCGTCAGGAGCGCGACGGAAGTGATGCCGTCGACATCGAAGTCGCCGAAGACCGCGACGGCCTCGTTTGCGGCGGCCGCGCGCGAGAGGCGTTCGACAGCGATGGCGGCGTCGGGAAGCGTCGCCGGATCGTACGTCGGATGGCGGCCGTCCAGGAAATCGCCTGCCTGGGTGGCGTCGGCGATGCCACGGTTCTCGAGCAGGCGCTGGATGAGCGGCGGATAGTGAGTATCGCGGAGGGCGCCGACATGGGGGCTGCGTCGGAGGCGCCAGCGGCGTCGGGCGTTGGGCACGACCTGTACCACGATACCTCTTTCCGGGAGATGCGTCGCTGCGCGTTGCAGGCGAGCGCGGAAGTTCGCCCTTTCGGGAGCATACAGGCGGGCGACGGTAAGGGGAAGGGCCGCGAGGCGGAGTCGTTCTAGATCGAGCGAAGGCGCGGAAGCGCGCCCTTCTTGTCTAGCGGCGGGCCGGCGGCGCGGGACTTGATGGCGTGGATTGTCCGCGGCAGCTCCGGCAGGAGGTCGCTTGCCTGGAGGCCGGCGTCGCCCTGGGCCTCGCGGATGTGCTCGCCGGCCAGGCCGTGCAGGTAGACGCCGCAGCTTGCCGCGGCGAAGCGTTCGAGCCCCTGCGCCAGCAGCCCGGCAATCGCACCGGAGAGGACGTCGCCGGTGCCGGCGCTGGCGAGAGCCGGGTTGGCGAACGGACTGACGGCGGCGCGGCCGTCCGGCATCGCCACGACCGTATGGGCCCCTTTCAGCACGACCGTCTGCCGCCAGGCGACGGCGCTTTGCATGGCGGCGGCAAGGCGATCGCTCTGGATCTCGGCGACGCTCTTGCCGGTCAGGCGTCGCAGCTCGCCGGGATGCGGCGTCAGCACGAGCGGCGCGTTCATGCGGGCGGCCCAACCGGGAACGCCGCCGAGGGTGTTGAGGGCGTCGGCATCGACGACGGTGGCCGCGGGCGTTCCTTCCTTCAACTCGAACAGCAGGGAGCGCACGAACTCCAGCGTGCGGCTGCGACCGCCCAGGCCCGGGCCGATGAGCATGACGTCATAGCCTTCCAGGACGCGCAGCACGTCGGCGACGCCTCTTTCCGAGAGGCCGCCTTCCTTGTCGGGCAGCGGAAGGTAGGTCGCTTCCACTAGACCGGCGGCGACAATGGGGAGGATGGACTGCGGGCAGGCGACGGTCACGAGGCCGGCGCCGGCCCGTCCCGCTGCGGCGGCGGCCAGGCGCACGGCGCCGATGTAGTTCTCGGAGCCGGCGACAACCAGTACGCGCCCAAAGGTTGACTTATTCGAGTCGAGGGGGCGCTGCGGCAGAAGCCCGGCGACCCATTCGTCAGTCATCAACTCCACCTTGAGGCTGCTCTCCGCGGCGCCCGGCAGGCCGATGTGGACGACTTCGACGTCGCCCGCGTACTGCGAGCCGGGAAGCGTGTGCAGGCCGATCTTGGAGTAGCCGAGCGTGACTGTGAGGTCGGCGGGAAGCGTGTGGGGGTTGACGGCGCCGGTGTCGGAGTTGACGCCGGTCGGGAGGTTGACGGCGACGAGTCGCGGCGGCTGCGGCTGGCTGCGGGCGCGACGCACTCGCTCGAGTATCTGCGCCAGGTTCGCCTCGATGGGACGCGACGGGCCGGTGCCGAGCAGAGCGTCGACGATGAGCTCGGCGTCGGAGAGGAAGCGGTCGAGGGCGGCGAATGACGGGTCGCTCTCGGCGTCGGTGATGTCGATCTCACGCTTAACGAGCTCCGGCAGGTTCGCATCGTCCGCTCGGCGCTTCGCCAAGAGGTAGACGCGGACTTCGGCGCCCCAATCGTGGAGATGGCGCGCCGCGACCAGGCCGTCGCCGCCGTTGTTGCCGGGCCCGGCGAGGACAACGATGCGGCGTCCTTTGACCGTGCCCAGCAAGGCGCGCACCTGTTCGGCGACGCCGCGGCCGGCGTTCTCCATGAGCTTTTCGACGGGGACGCCCGCCTTCGTCGCCTGCTGGTCGAGGGTGCGGACCTGGTCGGCGGTGACGAGCTTCATGGCAGGATCCTTCCTTTAGCGCATGGTGTCGAGTCGCTGCATCAGCCCGAGGCGTTCCGCTTCGGGGTCGTCCGACGGCTGCTCCTGGAGGGCGACGACGGTGGCCATGGCGAGGTCGCGCGAGTGGCTGAGGCTGACGTCTATGCCGGTCAGGCCAAGCGCCCGCGCCCGCTCTTTGGCCCGGCCGTAGAGGAAGAGAAGCGGCTTTCCGCGTCGATTGGGAAGCACCTCGATCTCGCGCCAGGCGACGCCGCGGACGCCGGTGCCGAGCGCCTTCATCGTCGCTTCCTTGGCGGCGAAGCGGGCGGCGAGCAGGTGGGCGCGGTCGCCGCAGAGACGCAGCTCGGCGGGCGTGAAGACGCGGGAGCGGAAGCGCTCGCGATGGCGTTGGAGGACCTTGTGCACGCGGCCGATCTCGACCAGGTTGACGCCGACGGCAAGGGATGTCATAGGAAGGTCAATTGTAGCATAGGGTCTTGGGCGTCGAATAGAGGCAGGATGGCCGGGGTGCCGCTGCGTCAGGAGCCGTCCCAGAGGGCGGTCTGCGCCGAGGGCGGCGGGCCTTTCGGCGGCAAGCCCAGGTGCTCGTAGGCGCGACGGGTGGCGACTCGGCCGCGGGGCGTCCGCTGGAGGAAACCGACCTGCATGAGGTACGGCTCGTACACGTCCATGATCGTGTCCGCTTCTTCGGAGATGGAGGCGGCGATCGTGTCGAGGCCGACGGGGCCGCCGTCGAACTTGTGGATTATCGTCTGCAGGACCTTGTGGTCGATGTCGTCCAGCCCCAGCTCGTCGATCTCCAGCCGCGCCAGCGCTTCAACGGCTACCTCTTCGGAAATGCGACCGTCCGCCATGACCTGGGCGTAGTCGCGCACCCGCTTCAGCAGGCGGTTGGCGACGCGCGGGGTCCCGCGAGCCCGTTGCGCCATCTGCTTCAGGCCGCCTTCGTCGACTTCGACGCCGAGGATGTGGGCGCTGCGTCGGATGATGGCGCCGATAGCCTCCGTGTCGTAGAAGTCGAGCCGGTAGACGGCGCCGAAGCGGTCGCGCAGGGGCGGGCTTAGCATGGCGTAGCGGGTGGTCGAGCCGACGAGGGTGAAGCGCGGAAGCGAGAGACGCACGCTGCGGGCGCCCGGCCCCTTGCCGAGCACGAGGTCGAGCGCGAAGTCTTCCATGGCGGGATAGAGGATCTCTTCGATGGCCCGCGCCAGGCGGTGGATTTCGTCGATGAAGAGGACGTCGTCGCGCTGGAGATTGGTCAAGATGGCCGCCAGGTCGCCGGGGCGCTCGATAGCGGGACCGGAGGTGACGCGCACGCTCACGCCCATCTCGGCGGCGATGATATAGGAGAGGGTTGTCTTGCCCAAGCCGGGCGGGCCGTAGAGGAGGACGTGGTCCAAGGGCTCGCCGCGCATCTGGGCGGCGGCCATGGCGATGCGCAGGTTGTCTTTGACTTTATCCTGGCCTATGTAGTCGTCCAGCCGGTGCGGCCGCAGGGAGGTATCGAGGGCGAGGTCCTCTTCGCGCGGCTTGCCGGAAAGGATGCGATCGGACGTCATACCCTAGCGCTTCTCCCGTCGCAGCTCGATTGTGACGGTGCCTCGGTCCATGCAGTTGAGCTCGACGGAGTCGGGATCGCCCCAGCCCGCCGGGAAGCCGCCGCCGAACTGGAGCATGACGATGTAAGGGAAGATATCGTGATAGAGGAAGCCGCAGAGGCCGGCGGTGTTGTGGGCGCTGATCTCGAACTCGTCGCCGGCCTTGTGGCCCATGCTGCAGTTGCCTTTGACGTTGCGGATCGTGGCCCAGACGCGGTTGCCGACCTGCGCGTACTCTCGTTGCTCCATGGTCGCCTCCTCTTGCTGCAAGCTTCGACGCGTCGAGGCGCGGGTTGGAACAAGCGTACTGTGGGCGACAACGGGTGTCAACGGTGGCACAGCGGGTTTCTTCTTGGCCTGAAGTCGGGAGCCGTTCGCGTGGGGCGGGCGTTCTGCCTGTCGGGGAGAGAACGGTTCTGGGTCTGAGATCGGTTGGGTTCGTTCGGCGGTTCGGAGGACATGCGATTCTGAGGGATGAATCCCTCAGCCTCTTTGGAAGGTAACCGTCCGGCGGTTCGGCTTTCCCGAACCGCCGGCGCGCGAGGCGCCAGCCGAACGCGGCCAACCACGCAGTCGAACGCGAAACCGTTGACCGCGTCCTATTCGTCGAATCGCAGCTTATATCTCGCGTGCTAGTTCCGCCAGGGAGCGGCGCGGCGTCGCTCGCGGCTTCTCCGCCGCATAGCCGATTGGCAACAGCGCCACCGGCATCCGTTCTTCGCCGACGCCAATCGCCTCCTGAACGTCCCTTCGTCGGAACGCGCCGACCCAGCACGCCGATAGGCCGAGGTCGTGGGCGGCAAGCTGGGCGTAGGCGCAGGCAATCGTGGCGTCCTGGAGCGCGTAAAGGCTCTCGCCGCGACGACCGTACTTCGCACTCGATCTCTCCGGCTCCGCCAGGAAGATGAGCACGACCGGCGCCTGCCCGACGAACTGCTGGTCTGCCGCCGCTTTCGCCAGCGCCTGGCGGGTCGCGAGAGTCCGCGCCACAACAATCGAATACGCCTGCAGATCGCCGGCGGAAGGCGCGCGATTGGCCGCGTGCAGTATCTTCTCCAGGTCCTCCGGCGGCACCGGGGCGTCGCCGTACACCCGGACGGAATGCCTTTCTTCAATCAGCGTCATGAACTCCATAATTCCCTCACGCGAAAAGAATAGTCGCCGTGGCGACTCACAGTTGACCTTCCTCGCGACGCTTCGCCTCGGCGCGCAGCCGCGCCTGCTCCCGCAGGTACTTCGTGATCGGCGCCGGCTCCGACGGGTACCAGGCTTTGCTCCAGTAGTCGAAGTCCGGCCAGTCGTACGGCAGGTTGACGACCGCGTTCGGCTCTTTGATGTCGACCAGCGCCCGCAGCGAGTCGCGGATTACGCACATCTGCTCGTCACGGTCGCCGGTGTGCCCCAGCGGATGGCCGAACGGGAACTCGACGCCGACGATCCGTGGCGTTCCGGCCGCCTGCGCCAGATACGGGACCATCGTTACGAGGACGGTGCTTATACCCGCTGCTTCGATTGCACGCGCCAGCACGGGCGCGTTCCGGCAGCACTCCGGTCAGACCGGCGTAAGGAAAGCGCAGTTGACCTCCTCGTCTTTCATGCGCGCGGCGATCTCCGGCCCGTAGCGCTCCCGCCACTCGTCGTTCGACTCCTGGTATCCCATCACCGAATAGCTCGTCGGCGCCAGCGAGCCGATCTCGCCCGACGCCTCCAGCTCAAGGAAACGATGGATGGGCAGCGCGACGTTGATGTCGGCCTCCAGATCGCTCGTGTTGATGTGCAGGTGGGCCACGCCGATCTGCTCCTGACGCACGTCGCGGGGGATGGCGCGATAGGTCGGGTCGCCCCAGGTCGGCTCGCGCCTCTCGCGTTCAAGGTCGAAGGGCTCCTGCCGGCCCTTGACGTAGGCGCCGGCGGTGCTCAGGAGGGAGAAGCGGCACTCTCTGAGCGGCTTTCGCAGCGGCGCCCAGGGCACGGGAGCCTTGTCGACGTGCAGGTTGCGGTAGTAGTTCGCCAGCGAAGGCGGCAGCCACTTAAAGCTATCAACGGCCATTCTTCACCTCCTGCTGATTGCACAGCTAGATGCCCAGGACCCGGCGGGCGTTCTCGCCCAGGATCAGGCGTTTCTCTTCGTCTGACAGCGGCAGCGCCTCGATGCGGTCGATATCGCGTACGGGATGGAACCAGGGCCAGTCGGAGCCGAAGAGGATGCGTTCCGCGCCGAAGCGTCGCACCAGCGCCACCGCCTCCTCGTCCGACATTTGCGGCGGTTCGATTGTGCCCTCAATGACGCTGGAGCTGTCGAAGTGCAGGTTGGGGAACTCCTCCGCCATCGCCAGCGATTCGTCAATGTAGCCGTTGCCCATGTGGGCCAGCACGAACCGCAGACGCGGATGCGCCCGCAGGATGCGCGCGAATGCCCGCGGCCGCGAGTGGTCCGACGATTCCGGGTCCATCGGGAAGAAGCCGCCGTGGGAGAGGACTGGCATCTCGAGCGATTCCGCCTCGGGGTAGAGCGGCCACAGATTGGGGTCGTCCGGGTTGAACCGCTGGGACGACGGGTGCAGCTTGATGCCGACCGCTCCCTGCTCGCGACAGCGCCTCACCTCGGCGACGACGCCGTCGGGCCCCATCGATGGGTCGACGCTGATGAACGGGACGAGCGACGGATGGTCGCGGGCGGTCCTGCAGGTCCAATCGTTGCGGCGCTTAAGGCGTTCGATCATCTGCTGGGCCACCTCTTCGGGCGGGCCCTTGCCGGCCGCCAGCGCCGCCTCGCGCATGTCGGCGACCGGCGTCATGTTCATCATCGCCGCCTTGTCGACGCCGCCGACGGACATGAGGGCGAGGAGCTCCTGGACGGTGCCGGCGCAGCCGCTCATGGCCGTGCCGCCGGTCGCCTGGAGGCCGACGGCTGCGCTGGGATAGGTGTGGACGTGGACGTCGATGATGTTGAGCATATCTGCCGCCTGTTTATCGTGTGATGGCTACGCTACGAGATGAGGATAGCGGAGCGTCGAGACTGCGACAAGAGAAGCTGTGGAAGGAGTCTATTTCTTCGGCAGACTGCTGAGCGCGGCGAGGAGGCCCGATGACGCCGCCTCGCGGGCTGTGCGTAGGGCGCTCTTGAAGGCGACGGCGTCGGCGCGGCCGTGGGCGACGATGACGACGCCGTTTACCCCCAGCAGCGGGACGCCTCCGTACTCCGCGTACTCCAATCGGCGGCGCATCTCGCGCAGGGCGTCGCGCAGCACGAGGCCGGCGAGTCGATACTGAAGCTTGCTTTCGACGACGCGACGGACGCGCGTAAAGACGAACTCCAGCAGCGCCTCGCTCGCTTTGACAATCACGTTGCCTGTGAAGCCGTCGGTCACGACGACGTTGACAACCCCCTGCGTGATGTCTTTGCCCTCGACGTTGCCGACGAAGTTGAGGGGTGCCTTCTTTAGCTTGTCGTAGACCTCCTGCACCAGGTCGTTCCCCTTGCCTTCCTCTTCGCCGATGTTGAGCAGGCCGATGCGCGGCCGCTCCAAGCCGAAGACGCGCTCCATGTAGGCGGAGCCCATGTAGGCGAACTGGATGAGGTAGGACGGCTTGCAGACCGCGTTCGCGCCGACGTCGAGGATCAGGACGCCGCGGTCGGTTGAGGGGAATATGGCGCCGATGGCCGGTCGCTCGATGCCGGGAAGACGGCCGAGATTGAGCAGCGCCGAGGCCACGACGGCGCCGGTGTTCCCCGCCGAGACGACGGCGCCCGCCTCGCCGTCCTTCGCCAGGCGCATTGCGACGTTGATGGCGGCGTCACGCTTCTGGCGCACCGCCTGCGCCGGCGACTCGTCCATGCCGATCGCCTGGCTGGCTTCGACGACGTGCAGTCCGGAGGGCTGCGAAGAGTAACGGGCCAGCTCATCCTCGATCAGCCGCCGCGGCCCGACGAGCGCTATCTCCAAGCCCAGGTCGCGCGCCGCTCGCACCGCGCCGGCAATCGATTCGCGGGGGGCGCGGTCGCCGCCCATAACGTCGAGGGCGATTATCATGGCTTACGACTCTCCTTCGGGCGGCCCGGAGCGGAACTCCTCCCACATGCGTTGTCGCAGGTCGCCGTCAACGAGAACGTCGACGGCGGTGGTGGCCAGCGCCTTCGCGGCGTCGAGCAGGGCGCGGTTGCCGGCCTCCGAAGCGGCGAGGCGGGCGAAATCGGCGGTGTGGATGTTCACGTCGCGGGCCAGCGCAATCGACGGGTGGATCGTCGGCAGAAGGACGCTGACGTTGCCGACGTCGGTGCTGCCCAGGGCGCGAGGTCGCGGCGGCTCCGTCGTCTTGCGTCCAAGAGAAGTCATGTTTCGTCGAAAGGCAGCGGCAAGCGCGCGGTTGGCCCGCAGTGGCGCGTACTGCACGTCATCCCAGCGGCACTCCAGGCGCGCGCCGGTGGCCGTGGCACCGGCCTCGAAGCAGGCAACGACGCGGCGCTTGAGGTCCTCCAGGTACGCCTCATCCTCGGCGCGCATGAGGAAGACGGCCTCAGAGTGGTTCGGAACGACGTTCGGCATCTGGCCGCCGTCGCTGATGATGCCGTGGACGCGGGCGGTCTCGCGGATGTGCTGGCGCAGCGCGGCGACGGCGTTGTAGCCGAAGACGAGGGCGTCGAGGGCGTTTATGCCGGCTTCGGGACGGCTAGCAGCGTGCGCCTCTTTGCCGAAGTACTCCACCGTCAGGGTCGCGCAGGCAAGCGCGGCCGTCAGGGCGGCGTTGCGCGAGCCGGGATGGACGAGCATAGCGGCGTCGAGGCCGTCGAAGGCGCCGCGCTCCGCCATTATCGCCTTGCCGCCGTAGACCTCCTCCGCCGGCGTGCCGATGGCAGCGATGCCCCCGCCGGTCTCCGCCAGGACGCTCTTCACCGCGACGGCCGCGCCGGTCGAGGCAGCGGCTATCAGGTTGTGGCCGCAGGCGTGGCCCAGGCCGGCGAGGGCGTCGTACTCGGCGAGGAAGGCGACGCGCGGTCGCTCTTCGCCGCAGGCGGCGCGAAAGGCGGTCGCGAGGTCGCAGAACGGTTGCTCGACGGAGAAGCCGCGGTCCTGGAGATAAGCGCAGAGCCAGCGACAGGCGCTTGTCTCCTGGAAGCCGGTCTCCGGGTTATCGTGGATGCGGAGGCTGAGGTCGATGAGGGCGTCTCGCTGCGCTTCGACCTCTTCGATGACGCGGGCCTTCAGTTGTTCGGCGTCGGGCGGCAATACAATCCCCCGGAAGCAGGATTCACGGGCAAAAGCATTGTAGGAGGGGCACGACGCGGGCGTCAACTGGTGCGCTGGTGCCGCTGATTCCGCTGAGCGCAACACGATGCGTTGCGTCACGTCGCTGGCGCGCGTCGCGGGCCCCGAGCTTCGTGGGATGGGAATAAACAATTCTGAGGGATAAATCCCTTCCTGCGGCGGGCAGGCGGTGGCAGCTTTTCCCAGGCGACGGCGGCGCGAGTCCAGATCAGTTGAGCTGCGGGTTTCAACGCGCAGACCTGAGGAAAGCACCGCCCGATGCCTCGCTGGCTCGGGGTGGAAGCTGTAGTGATTGATTACAATTCTGAGGGATAAATCCCTCAGCTTTTCTGGGATTAACGCCGGCGTTTGGTGGTTGGGGGCGCGAAGTCGGGCCTGCAAGACGGGAACAGCGGGCGCTGCGAGGATGCTTCGACGCAGCACAGGCAGAGCGGTTGTAGCGCGGTCGTCGATGAGCTATTATGAGGGTTAGACCAAGGTTTTCGGGAGCTGGGGGATCTCGCCTGAGGCGGGAGGGCCCGGCTGAGAGGGTGGCCGTAGCACCGCCACCGACCGTTCGAACCTGACCTGGGTAATGCCAGCGTAGGGAGAAGTAAGCGCTACTCGTCCCTGCGACGGCCGGCGCTTTTTGTTTTGTCGGGAGTCCATCGATGCGGACGGCGATGACAATTGCAGGCTCCGATTCCAGCGCAGGCGCCGGCATCCAGGCGGACCTGAAGACGTTCGCCGCGTTCGGTGTCTACGGGACGTCGGTGGTGACGGCGATAACGGCGCAGAACACGCTGGGCGTTAGCCGCGTCGAGACGTTGTCGCCAGAGATTGTCGCGGCGCAGATGGACGCTGTGCTGAGCGATATCGGCGCGGACGTGGCGAAGGCGGGCATGCTCGGCAGCGCCGCCGTCGTCGAAGTCGTGGCGTCGAAGCTACGGGAATATGGGTTGACGCAGTTCGTGCTCGACCCCGTGCTCCGCGCATCGGACGGCAGCCCGCTGCTGGAGACGGACGGCATCGACGCGCTGCGGAAGAAGCTACTGCCGCTGGCGCTGGTCGTGACGCCGAACGTCGAGGAGGCGGGCGCGCTGGTGGGACGCCGCCTGGAGGGACGCGAGGACGTGTGGCAGGCGGCGCGGGAGATCGTGGCGATGGGCGCGCGGAACGTCGTCATCACGGACATCGCGCCGGACGGCCCGGCGGTCGACCTGTTCTTCGACGGCCAGCAGCAGCACGAGTTCGCGGCGGCACGGGTGGACACGACGAATACGCACGGCACCGGCTGCGCATTCTCGGCGGCTCTCGCCGCTTCGCTGGCGAAAGGATCGGCGCCGCGGCAAGCGGTGGCGATGGCGAAGGCCTATGTCACCAAGGCGCTGCAAATGTCGTACCCGCTGGGCACGGGACACGGCCCGCTGCATCATTTCTTTCGCTACTGGCAGGACATAGAAGGCAGTAACCGGTAGGCTTGGGGCGGAAGCCGGAGGCGCATCATGGCGACAGGGAAAGCGACAACAAACGGGGCCGGCACGCAGATGAGTTGCGCGCGCCAGGGCATGGTGACGGAGCAGATGCGCATCGTCGCGGCCAAGGAGGGGCTGGAGCCGGAGGCGGTGCGACAGGAGGTCGCGGCCGGGCGGCTCGTCATCCCGGCGAACGTAAACCACGCCGCGCTCAGCCCGATCGGCATCGGCGCCGTCGCCGGCGTGAAGATAAACGCTAACATCGGCAACTCGGCGCTCTCGTCGGACATCGAGACGGAGCTCTGCAAGCTTCACGTGTCGATAAACTTCGGCGCAGACACCGTGATGGACCTCAGCTCCGGCGGCGACATCGACGCCATTCGCCGGGCGATCATCGAAGCCAGCCCGCTTCCCGTCGGCACGGTGCCGATCTACCAGGTGGCGGCGGATCTGGAACGCATGGAGGACATGACCGCCGAGGCGCTGTTCGAGATGATCGAGCACCAGGCGGAGCAGGGCGTCGACTTCATGACTGTGCACTGCGGCCTCCTGCGCGAGCACGTCCCGCTGACGCAAAGGCGCGTCACCGGTATTGTCAGCCGCGGCGGCGGGCTGCTGGCGCAGTGGATGATGCATCACAATCGTCAGAACCCGCTATACGAGCGCTTCGATGAGCTCTGCGACATCGCGCGGCGCTACGACGTAACGCTTAGCCTCGGCGATGGCCTGCGTCCGGGCTCGCTCATCGACGCCAGCGACGCGGCGCAGTTCGCCGAGCTGGAGACGCTGGGAGAGCTGACGGAGCGCGCCTGGGCCAAAGACGTGCAGGTGATTATCGAAGGGCCCGGGCACGTGCCGCTGGACCAGATCGAGATGAACGTTAGGCGGCAGCAGGAGGTGTGCCACGGCGCGCCCTTCTACGTCCTCGGGCCGCTGGTGACGGACGTTGCGCCCGGCTACGACCACATCACGTCGGCCATTGGCGCAACGCTGGCCGCCTACGCCGGCGCCAGCTATCTTTGCTACGTCACGCCGCGCGAGCATCTCGGGCTGCCGAGCCTGGAGGACGTGAAGATCGGCGTAGTGACGTACAAGATCGCCGCGCACGCCGCCGACGTTGCCCGCGGCCGCAAGGGGGCGCGCGACCATGACGACGCTATGTCCCGCGCCCGCTACGCCTTCGACTGGGAGCGGCAGTTCGCGCTGTCGCTCGACCCGGAGACGGCGCGTCGCATGCACGACGAGAGCCTGCCGGAGGGCTATCCAAAGGCCGGCAACTTCTGCTCGATGTGCGGGCCGAAGTTCTGCCCGATGCGCATCAGCCACCAGATGAATGAGGCATTGGCGGCGGAAACGGAGAAGAGCGGCTAGTGGAGCTTTCCTACCCAAAGTACACGGCGATCCTGGCGTCGGCGGCGGTTATCGTCCGCGACGGGCGGTTGCTGCTGCTGGAGGACCGCTGGGGCCGCTGGGGACTGCCATCGGGCTTCCTGGAGAAGGGCGAATCGGTGGAGGAAACGCTGGCGCGGGAAATACTGGAGGAGTTGGGCGTGCCCGCTCGCATAGTCGCGCCCTTCGGCGTCGAGATCGATTGGGCGGGACCGGAAGGGAGCGTTTTCGTCCTCGTGCATTTCGCCGTCGAGCTCCTGAGCGAGGATTTCGCGCCGAACGAGGAGGTCGTGCGGTACGCCTGGGTGCCGCCGGACGAGGTCGGGCGCTACAACGTCTGGCCCAACGTGCGGCGACTGGCGGAGCGCATGCTGGCGGATTCCGGGGTCGCTTCGGGCGGCCCTTAGCGAACAGGCGAGAAGATGGAAGAAGATTACCTGGAGATTGCGGGCAAGAAGTTCCGGTCGCGGCTGCTGGTCGGGACCGGCAAGTACCGAACGCCGGAGGAGATGGCGGCGGCGCTGGAGGCTTCCGGCGCGGAGATCGTGACGGTGGCCATCCGGCGCCTGGACCTCGACAACCCGGCGCAGAAGACGCTGCTCGACCACATCGACTGGCGCCGCTACACGATCCTGCCCAACACAGCGGCCTGTCGCACGGTCGAAGAGGCGCTGTTCACGGCGCGCCTGGGACGGGAGGTGACCGGCTCGGACTGGGTGAAGCTGGAGGTCGTGCCGGACCCGAAGTACCTCCTGCCGGACCCGATCGCGACGCTGGAGGCGGCGAAAACGCTGGTCGCCGAAGGCTTCGTCGTTCTGCCGTACATCCACGCCGACCCTGTGCTGGCGCGGCGACTGCAGGACATCGGCTGTGCGACGGTCATGCCGCTGGGCTCGGCGATAGGCTCCGGGCAGGGCATATTGACAGCGGAGGAGATACGCATCATCGTTGAGCAGGCGACAGTGCCGGTCGTCGTTGATGCCGGCCTGGGCGCGCCTTCGGACGCGGCGCTGGCAATGGAGCTGGGCGCCGACGCTGTGCTCATGAATACCGCACTGGCAGAGGCGGGCGATCCCGCGCTGATGGCCGCCGCCCTGCGCAAGGGAGTCGAGGCCGGGCGCGAGGCCTACCTGGCCGGCCGGATTCCGAAAAAACGCTACGCTTCGGCGAGCAGTCCCATGGAGGGAGTAGCGGGCCGAGTGGCGACGACAGGAGGAAAAGGATGACCACGTTTATCGCCAGCAGGATGGGACGCCTGCGCCTGCCGAGCCTCTGGCTGGTGACGGACCGCCGCGTCTGCGCCGACAAGACGCTGGACGAGGTCGTTTCGCAGGCCATCGAGGGCGGCGCGAACGTTATCCAGATGCGCGAGAAGGACCTGCCGGCGGCCGAGCTGTTCGCTCTGGGCGTGCGTCTGCGGGCGGTAACAAAGAATCGGGCACTGATACTGATAAACGACCGCGTGGACGTCGCACAGGCCTGCGGCGCCGACGGAGCGCAGTTGCCGGAGAACGGCCTGCCCACCTCCGTCGCCCGCTGGGTGATGGGGCGACACGCGGTCCTCGGGCGCTCCGTGCACGACGTGGAAGCGGCGAAGCAGGCCGAGGCCGACGGAGCGGACGTCGTCGTTGTCGGTCCCGTCTTCGAGACCGGGTCGAAGCCGAACGCGAAGCCTTGCGGCACGGAGACGCTGAGGGAGATCGCGGAGGCGGTGCCGTTGCCGGTAATCGCCATTGGCGGCATCAAGCCGGAGAACGCCGGCGACGTGATAAGGGCGGGAGCGGCGGGCGTCGCCGTCATCTCCGCGATCTGCGCGGCGGAAGACCCGCGGGCGGCGGCGAAAGCGTTGACGGAGGCGATGGGCGAGGCCTGGCGCGAACGGCTGCTGGCAAGAGCGAAGGCGAACGCATGATAGGCGTGACCGTCAACGGAAAGCGCCGGGAGATCGACGACAAGACCGACCTGGCCGCCTTGCTGCAGTCGCTGGAGGTCGACGCCCGTGGCGTCGCGGTGGCGTGCAACGCCGAGATCGTGTCGCGCGAGGCGTATGCGACGGTCAGGCTGCGCGAAGGCGACAGCATAGAGATCGTGCGCATGGTGGGCGGCGGTTAGCGAGGCCTCAATGTCGTCCGGCGGTTCCTTCGACGTGATTGTTGTCGGTGGCGGCGTCATCGGCTGCGCTATCGGCTACTACCTGGCGCGCGAGGGTGTGGCGGTTGCCGTTGTTGAACGCGGCGAGATCGGCTGCGAGGCGTCGAGCGCGGCGGCGGGCATGCTGGCGCCGCTGGCGGATGTCGAAGAGGAAGGCCCTTTTCAGGAAATCGCCGTTGCCGGTCTGCGCCTGTTCCCAGCGCTCGCGGAGACGTTGCGCGCGGAGAGCGGCGTCGACATCGAGTATTTGACGTCCGGCATCCTGCGCGTGGCGTCGAGCGAAACGGAGGAGCTACGCCTTCGCGCGCTGGCGCGACGTTCCGTCGGCCTGGCGCTCCACTGGCTGTCGCCGAAGGAGGCGCACTCGCTCGAACCGGCGCTGTCGACGGAGATCCGCGGGGCGCTGTACTCGCCGGAGGAACACCAGGTTAGCGCCGACCGATTGGTGCGCGCCTTCGCTCGCGCTGCGGCCGCATACGGCGCGACGCCGTGCCGGAATCGCCGGGTCGATGGGCTTCTGACGAGAGGCGAGAGCGTCATCGGCGTCCGGACATCGGATGGGCCGATGAACGCCGGGCACGTGGTGCTTGCCGCCGGTCCCTGGACGGGGCGGGTCGCCGGATTGCTCGGAGTCTCATTGCCTGTCTTTCCGGTGCGCGGCCAGATGACGGCGCTGCCGGGGAAGTCGCTGCTCCGTCACATCGTCTGGGGCGAAGACGGCTATCTCGTGCCGAAGGCGAACGGGCTGGTCTTCGCCGGCGCGACGGTGGAGAACGTGGGCTTCCGGCGACAAACGACTGCCTCAGGCATCCAGGGGCTGCTAACGATGGCGGTGACGCTGGTGCCCCGACTAGCCTTCGCGGCGCCCGTCGATGCCTGGGCCGGCCTTCGCCCCGGTTCCGCCGACGGCCTGCCGCTGCTCGGCCCGCTGCCCAGATGGGAAGGCGTGAGCGTCGCGACGGGACATTATCGCAACGGCATTCTTCTCTCCGCCATAACGGGCCGCCTGATCACGCAGTCGATAGTCGATGGGCTGGCGGACGAGACGTTGGCGCCGTTCAGCCCGGCGCGATTCGGGGACGCGCTATCTAACGACGCGGGCAAGATGCCCGCTCTACGCGGAAAAACGTGACGCGAGGCTGCGCGCCGCGTCTTCGATGTCGTCAGCGTGGCAGACGGCGCTGATGACCGCAACAGCGTCGGCGCCGGCCGCGATCACAGCGTCGACGTTCTCCTCGCTTATTCCGCCTATCGCGACCAGCGGCAGGCTTATCGCCGCTCTGACCGCGCGCAGCCGCTCCAGGCCGGCGGGACGCGTGTCCTCCTTCGTCGCGGTGGGGAAGATGCTGCCCACAGCCACGTAGGCGGCGCCCTCGCGCTCCGCCTGCTGCGCCTCCTCAACCGTGTTCGTCGACGCGCCCAGCAGGAAACCCGCGGGCAGCCACGGCCGCACCAGCGAAAGCGGCAGGTCGCGGCGGCCGAGATGGGCGCCGTCGGCGGCGAGGGCCAGGGTCAAGTCGACGTGGTCGTTGACGAACAACAGGGCGTCGTGCGCGCGGCAGAGGTCGCGGATGGCCCGCGCGTCGGGGAGCTGGTCACCCTTGTCGCGGGCCTTGTCGCGCCACTGGAGGATGCGGGCACCGCCGGCCAGGGCGAGGCGGGCGACTTCGACGGGGTCGCGGCCGCGCGTCTGCTGCGGGTCGATGATGACGTAGAGGCCACGAATTGGACGTTCCGCTATGGCCATTGCAGTTGCCCGTCCTTGTAGATGTCGCGGAGAAAGCGGTCGCTGAAGCCGGTTGAACGCGTCGACCGGCTTGGTGATAGCGCCGAATTCGTGCAGCGAGGCGTCGAGCGCCTGCCATTGCGCCACGGTCTGCCAGCCGAGGCCGTTCTTCTGCGTAGCGTCCGAGTCGGCGGCCCCCAGCTCCGTGTCGAGCATAAAGCGCTGGTGCTCACGCTCCTGGCCCGGCGCGTACTTGAGGACGATGTCGATCGCTTCGTCACGATTGTCGCGCGCCCATTCGATGCCGTGCAGCACGGCCTTGAGGAAGCGCTCCACCACGTCGGGATGCTGGTCCGCGTAGTCCCGGCTGGTGATGTAGGTCAGGCCGAGCGTGGGCATGCCGAAGTCGGCGGCGCTGAACACCTTCACCTCTTTGCCCAGCTTGCGTCGAATCGTGTCCGGCTCGTTGGAGAGGAAGACAGGGTAGACATCGACGCGGCCTTCGACGAGGAGCTGCGGCGGCTCGTAGCCGATGTTCTGCGCATTCACGTCGCTGAGCGTCATGCCGCGCGCCTTGAGTATCGCGGGCAGGTCCGGCGGGACGGTGCTCCGATAGCCGACGGTCTTGCCCCGCCAGCTCGCCGGGTCGTCGAGGCCCGAGCCCGCCAGCGTCACCCAGCCCTGCTGGCCGGTCTGGCCGATGAGGGCGATGGAGAGTAGCGGCAGGCCCGGGTCGGCGATGCGCTGGAGGACGTTCGCGGCGTCGGCGGTGGTGAACTGCACCTGACCGCTGAGGAGGAGCTGGATATGCTGGCTGCCGCCGGACGAGTGCTGCATGTCAACGTCCAGCGCCTCGTCGGCAAAGAAACCCTTCTCCTTCGCGACGTAGGCTCCGACGAAGGGCAAGTTCGCCTGAGGCGTGAATCCGGCCATGAACGTGATCTTTTCCGGCGCCAGCGTCGCGGCGGGTATTTGCGCAGGCGCGGCCTTCCGTTCGCTGCCGCAGGCGGCAAGGGCAAGGACAACGATGACGAGGATCAGCCAACGGCAGGTTTTCATAGAGGTGTCCTCACAGGTCGAGCGTCGATTCGTGCCAGAAGAGAAGCCGCCGCTCGACGACGGCGACGGCCAGGTAGAGCCCGATGCCCATCGCGGCGAGCGAGACGACGGCGGCGAAGGCGGTCGGCATGTCGACGTTGCTGTTCGCTACCTGGATGACGCGCCCCAGGCCCTGATCGCCGCTGAACCATTCCGCGACGACCGCGCCGATGACGCTGAGCGGTATCGACACCTTGAAGGCGGCGAAGAGGTACGGCAGCGCGCTCGGCAAGCGCAGCTTGGCGAGAATCTCCCAGGCCGAGGCGTCGAGGGAACGCAGGTATTGGAGGGCCCAGGGGTTGACGGAGCGGAGACCGATGACGGCGTTCACCATCACCGGGAAGAAGACGATGAGGGCGACGATGAACAGCTTCGGCGCGAGCCCGAAGCCGAACCAGAC
Source organism: uncultured Chloroflexia bacterium (assembly GCA_963703345.1). Taxonomy (GTDB): domain Bacteria; phylum Chloroflexota; class Dehalococcoidia; order DSTF01; family JALHUB01; genus JALHUB01. The sequence goes on from OY969814.1 coordinate 344,620, forward strand.
GGCCAGCAAGGGCGCAATCGCCACTATCGGCGTCACCTTGACCATGATCGCCAGCGGGAAGAGGCTGCGCTCGAGGAAGCGAGAGTGGGCCATCGCGACGGCCAGCAACAGGGCGACGGCGGCCCCCAGGGCGAAGCCGGCAAGCGCGCCGGAGAGCGTGACGGCGCCCTGTCGCGCGAAGAACGCGGGGTCCTCGGCCAGACGCTGGGCGATGGCGGAGGGCGGCGGCAGCAGGTACTCCGGCACATCGCGCAACCGCACGAACGTCTCCCAGGCCGCAAGGGCGGCGGTCAGCGCCAGGAGCGGCGGCGTCAGGGCGCGCAGGAACGGCCGAGGCCCCTGCGGGCGAGGCGTCGCGCCCGCAGGGGCCTCGGCGCAAATTCGGGCGTCCTTTTCGATGAGCGGGCGGTCCATCCGTCAAGTGCTCCTTAGGAGGGCGCGAAGTTCGGCGGCATAGCGGCGGAACTGGTCGCTCGCCTCCGTCTCTTCCGTCCGCGGCCGCGGCAGGTCGATGTCGACGACCGTCTTCAGCCGGCCCGGCGCGCTGGTCAATACGGCGACGCGGTCGGCGAGGAGCACGGCCTCGGCGATGCTGTGGGTGACGAAGATGACGGTCTTGGGAGCGGCGCCGTCGCTCAGGGGCGACTGCCAGATGCGCAGCAGCTCATAGCGAAGGGCCTCGCGCGTGATCTCGTCGAGGGCGCCGAACGGCTCGTCCATGAGCAGCAGCGACGGGTTGAAGACGAGCGTTCGCGCCAGGGCGACGCGCTGCTGCATGCCGCCGGAGAGCTGTCGCGGGTAGTAATCGCGGAACTCCTCCAGACGCATGAGGTCCAGCAGTCGCTCAGGGCGCATCGAATGCGCGCCGTTGCGGCGGTTCACTTCCAGCGGCAGGCGGACGTTTTCAAAGACAGTACGCCAGGGGAGGAGCGAGGCTTCCTGGAAGACGTAGCCGATCTGCTTCCGACGCGTCGCCATGGCGGGCGGCCGGCCGGCGATGCGAACGCTTCCCGACGTGGGCGGGAGAAGGCCGCCGATGGCGCGAAGGAGCGTCGTCTTGCCGCAGCCGCTGGGGCCGATGACCGCGAGGAACTCGCCGGCGGCGACGGAGATGGTGACGTCGGCGAGGGCGGTCAGGGCGCGGCCGTTGTCGCGGAAGGTCTTCGACAGGGCCGTTGCTTCGACGAGGGGTAATCCATCACCCATGAGCGCCTCGATAGGAGTGTGTCTTGCTGAAGGGAAGTGCCGGCGGCTCCGACAAGTCCATTCTATGTCGGTCGCCTCGCGCCTGACAACGGCTCTTTCCCTCGCGCAGGTCGGGCGTCTCGCCCGACCGTTCTTTCGAGCGGGCAAGATGCCCGCTCTACGCGGGGATGGCCTCACGCCTGTCCTTGACAGTGGATGCTTTCGCCTGCTACGAATAGGTTGAAGGGATGCGATGATCGCGCTCATCGGCGGCACGGGCCCTGAGGGAAAGGGACTGGCGCTGCGGTTCGCCGCGGCCGGCGAGATCGTGATGATCGGCTCGCGCTACAAGGAGCGCGCCGTCGCTGCCGCCGAGGAGGTGCGACGCCTGGTCCCCGACGCCTGGGTGCGCGGCGCTCTCAACCGTCGCGCCGCCCGCGAGGCAGACGTCATCGTCCTCACGGTGCCATTCGAAGGGCATGCCCGCGTCCTCGCGTCGCTGACCGAGTACGCCCGCGGCAAGATCCTTATCGATACCGTCGTGCCGCTGGTTTTCGAGAAGGGGCGCATCAGCGTCCAGCCTGTTGAGGAAGGGTCCGCGGCGGAGCAGGCGCAGCGGATGCTGCCGGACACGCGGGTGGTCGCCGCTTTCCAGAACCTGAGCGCGGTCGAGCTCTCCGCGCTCGACCGGCCGCTGGACGCCGACGTGGTCGTCTGCGCCGACAACGTAGCGGCCAGGAACGCCGTGATGGCGCTGATCGACAAGATGCCCGGCCTGCGCGGCGTCAACGGCGACGGCCTGGCGAACGCCCACCACCTGGAAGAGATAACCGCGCTTCTGTTGTCCCTCAACCGCATTCATCGAGCCCACGCCAGCGTCAAGTTCACGGGTATCTGAGGATGCCGTCGCGAGCTGCCCCAGGGCCGCCGGAGGTCCGCATCCTCGGCATCGCCGGCATGCCCGAAATAGCGCCCGGCGACGACATCGCCGCGCTCATCCTCGACGCGCTGGCCGCGCAGGGGACGGCGCTTGAGGACGGCGACGTGCTGGTCGTCACGCAGAAGATCGTCTCCAAGGCGGAGGGACGGCTGGTCGAGCTGAAAACGGTCGAGCCGTCGGAGCTGGCGAAGCGATTTGCGCGTCGCTGGCGGAAGGACGGGCGGCAGGTCGAGGTCGTGCTGCGCGAGGCGAGGCGAATCGTGCGCATGGACAGGGGCGTCCTGATCGTCGAGACGCGGCATGGCTTCGTCTGCGCCAACGCCGGCGTCGATGCGTCGAACACGGGGCGGCCCGGCTTCGTGACGCTGCTTCCCGAAGACCCGGACGCATCTGCGGAGCGGATCCGCGCGGAGATCCGGCGACGGGCGGGCGCGAAGGTGTCGGTCATCATCGCGGACAGCTTCGGCCGGCCCTGGCGCGAGGGCATCGACCAGGTGGCGCTAGGCGTGGCGGGCCTGCTGCCGCTGCGCGACTATACAGGCGAGCGCGACCCCGACGGCTACGAGCTGCGGGTGACGCAGGTGGCGCTGGCGGACGAGCTGGCGGCGGCGGCGGAGCTGGTGATGGGGAAACTGGACCGCGTGCCGGCGGCGATCGTTCGCGGCTTTGCGGCGCCGGCGGGCGAGGGCAGCGGGCGGCAGCTCCTGCGCGACGCGGCGAAAGACCTCTTCCGCTAGGGGCGGTCGGACCAGGGCGGGAGCACGACCTAATTGGAACAACCCTCTCCGACGTTTGACGACCTGAGGCTGGAGCCGTCGCCGGTGCCGGGCGTGAGCCGCAACGTTTTCGTGCTGGGGCTCGTGAGCCTGGCCACGGACGTCGCCAGCGAGATGCTCTATCCGCTGATCCCCATCTTCCTGACCGTCACGCTCGGCGCTCCGGTGGCGGCGCTGGGCGTTATCGAGGGGATCGCTGAGGGCACGGCCAGCCTCATGAAGGTCGGGTCGGGCTGGTATTCGGACCGACTTTCGATGCGCAGGCCGCTGGTCGCGGCGGGGTACGCGCTGTCGGCAATCGGCAAGGTGTTGCTGGCGACGGCGTTCCACTGGCCGCAGGTGCTCGTCGCCCGCACCGTCGACCGGTTCGGCAAGGGCGTGCGCACCTCGCCGCGCGACGCCCTCATTGCCGATTCCGCCCTTCCCGAGACATACGGGCGAGCGTTCGGCTTCCATCGGGCGGCGGACACGGCGGGAGCGGTGCTGGGGCCGCTGATCGGCCTGGCGATACTGGAGATCGTCGGTCAGAACCACTTGAGACCAGTGCTGCTCGCCGCGACCGTGCCCGGCGTGCTCAGCGTCGGGCTGCTGGCTTTCGTGAAGGAGCGGCGTCGCGAGCCGAAGCCGGTCGAAAGCGGCGCCGAGAGGCCGAAAATCGACCTGTCGGGCGCGAGTCCCGTGTTCTGGATTTTCCTGAGCATCAGTCTCCTCTTCGCGCTGGGCAACTCCAGCGACACCTTCCTCATCCTGAGGGCGAAAGACCTGGGGCTGAGCCTGGCGGTCGTCATCCTGCTGTATGTGCTGTACAACGCGAGCTACAGCCTGCTGTCGCTGCCGGCGGGCATCGTCGCGGACCGGGCGGGAAAGCGGCGGCTGGTGACGGGCGGCTTCTTCGTCTACGGGCTGGTGTATATGGGGTTCGCGCTGGCTGGCCAGGGGAGCTCGCTGTGGCCGCTGTTCCTGGTCTACGGCGTGTACATGGCGTTCACGGACGGCATGGCGCGGGCGATGGTGGCGGAGCTATCGCCGGAGGAGCGTCGGGGGACGTTTCTGGGGCTGTACCACACGGGCATCGGGCTGATGGCGGTGGCGGCGAGCGTGCTGGCGGGGGTGCTGTGGGACGTCGTTGGGAAGCCAGCGCCGTTCTGGCTGGGCGCGTCGACGGGGTTTGCGGCGGCGGCACTCATGCTGGCGCTGCCGGGAGGGCGCTCATCAGCACGGGCGGACGTGTGATTTGACCATTTGAATTCAATTGTTTTTCGTCGGTGTATGCGAATCTGAGCGAAGGCGACGTGAATGTGAGAAATTGCGCGAAATGCCGTCGAAAAAGGGCGAAACTGGTGCAACAGGGCGCGGATGCGTCGAGGCGGGCGGCTGAGGGCGGGCAAGTGGAATCGAGTTGGCATTATGGGGTCATAATAGCAGAGGGAGGCGCCGGTCTGTAAGGCGGATGTGGCACCCGGCAGCATGGTGCCCTCACTTATCCGCTCTTCACCACCCGACACATGCTGTCCTGCTCAACCTTCCTTTGGCTTCTTTGGCAGAAGGTACTGTACCAGGATAGGTTCAAACCTGAGTGTTCTCGGCATGACAGCGGACAGCCAGGACAGCAGATCGTACAATACAGAATCCGACTTCCGCACGACCCACCCTGGCACCGATTTACAATCTGAGCGCGCGAACTTCAATGTCCCTTCTCCATCCCCGAAATTCATGACCGAGCCAGCCCCCACGACAAAGAACGCGTCCGCGAGTCGGTTCTGCTCCACTGCATGCGCCCTCTCAAACTCAACGATCCTAGAATGAATGGTCGGAGGGCTCAATTGAGACTCAAACGCTATCAAGAACCAAGGCGGGCATCTGTAGAATCGCGCCATGTCTGAAGGATTCGTGTGTATCATCTCACCAACGCTATGGCGCGTCTCAAGTTTCTTGAAAACAAGGGAACTGGTGAGGGCACTCTCCAATCCATCGCTTGTCAGAATCGCCTTCACTTCGCCAGCGGCGGAGACACCTTCGATAAAGAACAGTCCAGGCAGGTCCGCCGTAAACGTGAACGGATGATCTTCGTTCGCTACAACAACGTCCGTCTGCTTCGATCTGTGACCCTCACTATCAATGACCTCGCCCTGGCCTACTTGTAAGCGACGCGGCAAGTAGAGGCGCAGGAATGACCTGAAAGCCTCTTCAACGGCTGTCCCTTTGTCCCCGCCTTGCGCAAATGTGGCCCGAGCTTCCTTGAGTTTCGCCATCATCTGAACCTCGACGGCCCGTATCTTGTCTTTCAGGAACCCAGCATCCATCATCATGATCGCTCCTGCGCTATACGCTGTGCCCGAAGAGCCCCAAAAGCGTTGTCGGGACCGCGCCGCCCAAGATCCACGCGGCCTCAGTCCCCCCGGCGAAGCGGCGGGTATTCGTCCGTCAGGCCCACGAGGAAGGCTTTGACACGCGCTTGCCACCGCAGCCACCCGTCCACGAGCCCGTAACGCGTGCCGGCTTTGGACGCAGCTACGGGTTGCGGTGAAGGGTGTCGCTAGCCCTGGTCGAGGATAGCCTTTATCTCGGCGGCGTAAGTCGCGCTCTCCTCGTCGTCGGTGACCAGCTCGATGTCCAGCGGCGAGCTCACGCCCAGCCCCAGCTCAACGGCCCGGGCGATCTGCTCCTGCTGGAAGATGGGCCCCTGGCTCACCTCAGGGGTCGTGCCCCAGCGACGGAGCAGGGCCACACCGACGGCGTCCATCGCCACCCGGTCGGTCCCCGCCAGGAACACCTGTGTATCGACTCTAGTACCCTCGGACGGCCCTCCGGTTGTAAAGGCCACCAAGCCGTCCATCACGATCAGCTTCGGCTCGTAGGTAGTGTTGATCTCAGCCACCATAGAGCGCATGTGCGGGCCCTGCGCCCCCGGCCCGCCGTGGAGATCGCCCATGTAGTTGTGGGACCCGTCCGGCAACTGGAGCGCCACCAACCCCACCGCCAGCTTTAGAGACAGGGTAAAGTGGCCCAAGAAATGTGTCTTCAGATTGCAGGTCGAGACGACCGCATCGACCTCTGAGAGGAGGCGAGGTACGGAGAACCCTTCCGGCCAGTGACTGCCCTCGAAGTCCACCTTCCGCCAACCGTCCATATCCAAATCATCAAAGTCGAGGGTCTCGAAGCCCATCTCCTTCGCCATGTCATGGATGCCAAATGCGGCCATGATCTGCTTGGCGGGCTGCCGGCCCTGACCACCGAATCCACTTCGCTCGCCTAGCGTGATCTGCGTTGCTCCCGAATCCTTGACAACCTCCATGACAGCGCGAAGCGTGTCCGGGTGGGTGGACGCCGGGGAAGGGTCTGCGGTGTTGAAGTTCGGCTTGACGAGCACGCGGGAGCCGCTAAGACCGTTGGGCTTCAGCAGATTGACAGCGCGGCGAACGCCGTCTCGGCGAGTCTTCGCTTTGATGAATGAAATCTTTGACACTTTTCGCCTCGCTTTCTGCGGTGGCAGTCGCCGCTATGGGTCGCGGAGGACGGCGCCGGTGCTGGCGCTGGTCACTAGCGAGGCGTAGCGGCGCAGCCAGCGACTCGGCAGGTCACGCTTGGGCGCCTTCGCCTCCGTGAGGCGCCACGCTATCTCCGCGTCCGACAGGTTGACGTCCAGACGGTGGTTCGGGATGTCGATGCTTATCGCGTCGCCGTCGCGCAGGGCGGCGATGGGCCCGCCGGCCGCCGCTTCCGGCGAGACGTGGCCGATGCAGCAGCCGTGGCTGCCGCCGGAGAAACGACCGTCGGTTATCAGCGCCACCTTGTCGCCGAGGCCGCGCCCGACGATGTTCGCGGTCGGGGCGAGCATCTCCTGCATGCCGGGGCCGCCCTTCGGACCCTCGTAGCGGATGACGACGACGTCGCCGTCCTTCACGTCGCCGCGCAGGACTGCGGCCGCCGCGTCCTCCTGCGACTCGTAGACACGCGCCGGCCCTTCGAAAACGAGCATCGACGGCTCGACGGCGCCGGACTTGACGACCGCGCCCTCCGGCGCCAGGTTGCCGAAGAGCACCGCCAGACCGCCGCTCTCGCTGAAGGGGCGCTCCAGCGGGCGTATGACTTCATCGTCGCGGATGACGGCGCCGGCGACGTTCTCGCCGAGGGTCTTCAGGGTGACGGTGATGCGGTCGGGGTCGAGGAGGCCGGGCTTGCGGCTGATCTCGTTGAGAATCGCGCTCACGCCGCCGGCGCGGTCGACGTCCTCAACGTGGACGATGTTTGCCGGCGCGACCTTGCAGATGTAGGGGACGCGCGCGGCGAGCTCGTTGATGCGCTGGAGCGGATAGTCGACGCCGCCCTCGTGGGCCAGGGCGAGAGCGTGGAGGACGGTGTTCGTGGAGCCGCCCATCGCCATGTCGAGGGCGAAGGCGTTGTCGAGCGACTGCGGCGTGACGAGCCGGCTGGGCCTGAGATCGGCCTCCAGCAGCTTCATCACCTGGTAGGCCGACTGGCGGTAAAGCTCCTGGCGTTCGGCGCTGTCGGCGAGGATGGTGCCGTTGCCGGGCAGGGAGAAGCCGATGGCCTCCGTCAGGCAGTTCATGGAGTTGGCGGTGAACATGCCGGCGCAGGAGCCGCAGCCCGGGCAGCCGGCCATCTCCAGCTCGCGCAGCTCGCGCTCGTCGATGCGGCCGGCGCTGTAGGCGCCCACGCCCTCGAAAACGGTGATCAGGTCGATGGCGCGGCCGTCGGGGAGGGAGCCGGCACGCATGGGGCCGCCGCTGACGAAGATGGTCGGGACGTCGAGGCGCATGGCGGCCATCAGCATGCCCGGGACGATCTTGTCGCAGTTGGGAATGCAGACCATGGCGTCGAAGCAGTGGGCGGCGACCATCGTCTCGACGCAGTCGGCGATGAGCTCGCGACTCGGCAAGGAGTACTTCATGCCGAAATGGCCCATGACGATGCCGTCGTCGACGGCGATGGTGTTGAACTCGAAGGGGACGCCGCCGGCCGCGCGGACAGCCTCCTTGACGACGCGTCCGACCTCCTGAAGATGGACGTGACCGGGAACGATGTCGGTGTAGGAGTTGGCGATGGCGATGAACGGCCTGTCGAAGTCGGCCTCGGAGCGGATGACGCCGGTGCTGCGCAGGAGGGCGCGATGGGGCGCGCGCTCAAAGCCCTTCTTGATCTGGTCGGAACGCATGGCAGGTGCCTTTCCAGCGGCAAGGGACGGCGAGAAGTCACGCCGTCGCGATGCGCAGAGAAGATGGTTCGAGTGGGATCGTACGGCATGGCGGGCGCGATGACAAGCGAAGGTTCGCTGGGCGCCGCTTATAAGGGAGAACGCCTATGCGGCGCGGCGGTTGGCGGTCGATGAATCTATTGGGACAGCGCGGCCGTTTGTGGCCGGCTGGGCCTTCTCTCCTCCTGTGCTGGTGTATCAATGTCAGATGGCTTGGGCTCATCAGTAACCGCGGTCGAGATTGTCACCAGGAGCTACGCGGTCACGGGGCATTGCCACGGCCTCAGCGAGCGCATCCGCCTGATCGACCTGCTGAACGTGGCGAAGATGACGCATCTGCAGTTGACCAACGCAAAGGTGCGGGAGTTCGTCCGGTCGCGGGAGGTGGTCTCGACGGAAGGGCTGTTTCTGATCGACCGGGAGCGCGTGGTGTTCGGGCGGTCGCTGGAGTCGCCGGAGAACGAAGCGCGACGGCGGGAGACGCACCACGTCGATGTCGTCGAAAAGTCTAAGCACCGGATGCTGGTGTTCGCTTCGCCTTTCCGCATTGTGGGCAACCTGCACGTCATCAGGGACGCGGACTTCTCGGTGGCGCTGCCGCGGCTGTTCGAGGGGTTCCTGGCGATGACGGATGCCAGCGTTGTCCACGAAACTGTAGGCGGCGCAGCATGGGAGAGCCGCTTTATCGCCGTCAACGGCCGCTGCATCGAGATGGTCTGCCCTTCGCTGCCCGCGGACTGGAGCGACCAGCCGGCGAAAGCGGAAGAGGCGGGCGGAGAGCGCGAAACTGCTTCCTCCGACACGCCGCAGCCGGACAGCTCCGCAGCCTAGAGCTTCATCACCAGCAGTTCGCGGCCCATTTCGCCGCCCGTAAGCCTTACGACGACGCTCACGACGCGAACTTTCATCGGTTTCGCGCCCTCGATGAATATCTCGTCCTGTCGCTCGAAGCGATAGTCGCTGTCGATTGTGGTGATTAGCTTGTCTTTGCGGCTGGTGAAGGGATCTACTTCGTATATCTCCGTCTTCAAGCTGTTCCTCCGCTGAACAAGGTCGGGGCATTCGTAGTATAAGGGCCGGCGCGGTTGAGGGCATCAGCGGCGGCGATCCGGCGCTCGATGAGCGGGGGCCGCGCTGCTGGAGCGTTTGTCCGCGATGGCGTGGTAGTATTTGCTTATGGCACGGACGAAGCAGGCTGAACGAACGGCCCGCGAGGTCAGCGGACGCTACGTGCTGCGGCGGATGAGGCTGGCAGACATCGCCCAAGTGATGGACATCGAGCGCGAGTCGTTCCCGTCGATGTGGCCGCAGACGGCGTACAGTCGGGAGCTGAAGAACCCGCTGGCGCGCTACTTCGTGGTGGTAGAGGAGGGCTCCGACGAGGGCGAAGAGGAAGCGCATCCCGGTGGGCCGCTGCGGTGGCTGATCCGGCGACTGCTCCGGAGAGAGCGAGAGAAGCCGCCGACACGCCGGCTGATAATCGGGCTGGTCGGCGTATGGCTGATGGTCGACCAGGCGCACGTGGTGACGATAGCGGTACGGGAGGCGTTTCGGCGGCAGGGCGTGGGCGCGCTCTTGCTGCTGGCGGCGATGGAGACGGCGTTCGCGGAAAAGATGGACGCGACGACGCTCGAGTACCGCAAGGCGAATGAGCCCGCCCGCGCCCTCTACGAGAAGTTCGGCTTCCTGAACGTCGGCGAGCGGCCCCGCTACTACAGCGACACGAACGAGGACGCAGTGATCATGACCTCACCTCCTATGAGCTCGAAGTCGTACCGCGAGAAGTACGAACGCTTGAGGCGCGAGTTCGAAGAGCGGTGGCGCGACGTGTACGTACTGCCGGAGTCGTTCTGAAGGTTGACCTTGGCTGGGTAGAGTATCGGCGCGATGAGCGAAGCGAGTCGCGCAACGAGAGCGCGATCATCGCACTTCTCGTAGTCCCCACGAACGTTCCATGGCGTCTAGACGTGCCTCGTCAGCCGTCGTCGCGCTCGTCGAGGCCCTTGCGCACCCACTCGTCGCGGTTCCGCACGTCGCGGTCGAATAGCAGGCGATTGAGCAGCACCTCGCGACAGGGGACGCCTTCGACACCTACGCCCGGGCTCCCGAGCAGGCGTTTCGTGAACACGATGGCGACCATGCAGGCGCAGCCGGCGGCTATCGGGCCCGGGCCGTCGACGACGAGTGAGGCCAGCGGCGTGACGGCAATCGCCAGGCCGACGCCGAGAGGCACCTGGCGGACCAGCACGCCCAGCAGCGCGATGACCGCGAAGACCGCGAGCGTCATCGGCGTTAGAAGGAGCAGAAAGCCAATAGATGCCGCGATGCCGCGCCCGCCGGCAAGCCGCAGGTAGACCGACCAGCAGGCGCCGACCAGGGCCGCGACGCCCGCGGCAACCTGCACACCGAGCGGCTGGTCGACAAGCTTCGCGAGACCGATGCCGGCCATGGCGAGGGCGATCTGCGATAGGCCCACGGGCACGACCACCCAGTGCGCGACCACCTGATAGACGTTGGAGGCGCCGACGTTGGCGCTGCCGTAACGACGGATGTCGATGCCCTTCAGCCTGCCGGCGATGTAGGCGACGGGGATGGCGCCGATGAGGTAGCTTGCCAGAACAATGAGAGCGGCGACGACCATGGCTCAGGGCCGGCCGGAGAGCGCGTGGACCTGCGTCATTCGCTCCTCTCCTGCGGAGGGCGAGATGTCTTAGACCGGAAGGCGGCGACAATCAGGCGCGCGGCCTCGTCGATGCTGAAGCGGGCGGTGTTGACGACGAGGTTGTAGAGATTTGGGTCCGCGGGGTCGACCTTGAAGTACTTGTGGTGATAGTCGATGCGGCCCTTGTCGCTCTCCTCTACGTACTCTTTCGCCTTGACCGGAGGCACGCCGTCGCGCTCGGCGACGCGCCGGATGCGGACGGCGAGCGGCGCGGTGACGGCGACATGCAGGGCATCGGCGCAGTCGCAGAGAATCGCCTGGCTGCCGCGCCCGATGATGACAACGTTTCCTTTGGCCGCAAGCTCGGTCATGAGTGAAGTGATCGCCTCCTTGTATCGGCGATCGTTCAACTCAGTCTCGCTCGGGCCGGGAAGGGCGGCTGCCTCGCGGTAGGTGGACGTCACAAGGCTTTCCAGCCCGCTCACGGCAGACATGGGATCGGCGGCGCCGGCGACGGCTGAATGTTCGAGGAAGTCCTGGAAGAAGGAGGCGATTCTCTCGCGCAGGTGCGGCGGGGGCATGCGGTCATCGCGACCGGCGATGGCCCTCTCAGGGACGCCAAGGGCGCGCGCGGCTTCGGTCAGGATCGCCCGGTCGACATAGTCGAATCCCAACTCCTGCGCCACGAGCTGTCCGATCTCTCTGGCGTAGCTGCCGAGGTTGCCGCTGATCGTGATGACGGCCATGCTGCGACTCCGCCCGCTGTGAGCGCACCAAGATTACTATAGATTGGACGGGTGTCGCAAAGGGCGTATGATGCGGGCGCCAGACAAAGGAGGAGCGAGATGCCGAACCTTCTCTACGAGAAGCGCAACCGCGTGGCGTACATAACGATAAACCGCCCCGAAGTGATGAACTGCGTCAACCCGCCGACCGCGTCGGAGCTGGTGGCGGCATGGCAGGACTTCCGCGACGATAACGACTCGTATGTCGCCGTCATCACCGGCGCCGGCGACAATGCGTTCTGCGCCGGCTTCGACTTGGGGGCGGTGGGCTCGGGCAGTCTGCCGCGGGCGCCCCATGAGGTGCGACGCTTCATCTATGACCATCCCGGCTTGATGGGCTACACGCGCAAGGCCGATATTTTCAAGCCGATCATCGCCGCAGTTAACGGCTACTGCTTCGCCGGCGGTCTGGAGATTGCCCTCTGCGCCGACATCCGGATCGCGGCGGAGAACGCGGAGTTCGGGGTGCTGAACCGTCGCTGGAACGTCGGCCTGGGCGACGGCGGCACACAGCGCCTGCCGCGAATCGTCGGCCTCGGGCGCGCGATGGAGCTGATCATCCTGGGGAAGCGGATCGACGCGCAGGAAGCGTACCGCATCGGGCTCGTGAACGAGGTGGTGCCGGCATCATCGCTGATGGAGCGCGTGACGGCCATGGCGGAGGCGATCTGCGCCTTCCCGCAGGGAGCGGTGCGAACCGACAAGGAAGCGGTCATGCGCGGCCTGGGGACGCCGCTGGAGGAGGGCCTCCGGATCGAAGGGTCGACGTTCGTGACGCTGCTGGGCCAGCACGATTTCTACGAGGGGCCGCGGTCGTTCGCGGAGAAGCGCAAGCCGTCGTTCAAGCAGGACGACTGATTCTCTAGGGAGGTGTCAATGTGCGGGTTGAATGGCTAATCCTCGCTGACTATACGGAGATCATTGGGGGTAAGCTCTACCTGATGGGCGGCGGTTGGGACGTGCTGACCGTGAACACCGGCTTTCCGCTGACTCGACCCTTAGGGCTGGCCGCGGCCTTCTCCGTGCCCTGGAACGAGACGAACGAACGCCGGAGCGTGGAGATCGATATTCAGACGGAAGACGGGCAATCAGTGGGGAAGGTGAGCGGCCAGTTCGAGGTTGGCCGGCCGGCCGGCATCAAGTCCGGGCAGGACCAGCGACTACAGGTTGCGGCCACCGTGCCGCTGAACTTGCCCGCGCCCGGCACCTACGTAATCGTCGCTAGAGTCGAAGGGGAAGAGCAGGCACGCGTGCCGTTCAACGTCGTTGCCGGCCCCATGCTGCAGTCGAAACAGGCGTGAGGCTGGCCTTTGCCCCGACCCTGCGGTGACGGAGCGCTATTTCTGCTTCCACTCCTGCGAGAGCGACTCTTCAGCCGACACTCCTTCCGGCTGCTGCCCCTGTTCCCCATGTGAAAGAGCGCCGCGAATCTGCTATCATAGGTTGATCGGCCCGGAATCTGATTCGACTGACGCTTATTAATGGCCACTAAACTCGACTACTACGACCTCCTCGGCGTCGCCCGCAACGCCAGCCAGGATGAGATAAAGCGCGCCTTCCGACGCCTCGCGATGAAATACCACCCCGACAAGAACCGCGAGGCCGGCGCCGAAGAGCACTTCAAAGAGATCAACGAAGCGTACGAGGTGCTCTCCGACCCGGAACGCCGCGCCGTCTACGACCGCTTTGGACACGCCGGCGCCGAAAGCCCCTTCGCGCGCACTTTCGAAGGATTCGACATCGGCGGCTTCGGCGATATCTTCGACGCTTTCTTCGGCGGCGCCCGTTCGCGCCGTCGCCAGCCCCAACGGGGCGCTGACCTCCGCTACCGCCTGACGCTCACCTTCGAAGAGGCGGTCTTCGGCACGGAGAAGGAGATCGAAATCAGCCGCGAAGAAGCCTGCTCCCGCTGCAACGGACTGCGCGCCGAGCCCGGCAGCGAGCCGCGCAAATGCCCCGTCTGCAACGGCAGCGGCGAGATCAGGCGCGCGCAGCGCAGCATCTTCGGGCAGTTTATCAACGTCACCACCTGCGACCGCTGCGGCGGCGAGGGACGCGTCGTCGACAAGCCCTGTCACCAGTGCCACGGCAGCGGTCGGGAGAAGCGCGTCCACAAGCTGGAGGTGCGCATACCCGCGGGCGTCGAAGAGGGCACGCAGATCCGAATCATCGCCGAGGGCGAAATGGGCCTCTACGGCGGCGCACGCGGCAACCTCTACGTCGTTCTCTCCGTCCATGAGCACCCGCTCTTCAAGCGCGAAGGCGACGACATCCTCCTCGACCTCGACGTGAGCTTTGCCCAGGCGGCCCTCGGCGACGAGGTGACGATCCCGACTCTCGACGGCGACAAGCCCTTGAAGATTCCCGCCGGCACGCAGGCCGGACACCTGTTCGTTCTCAAGAAGCAAGGCGTGCCCCACGTGCGCGGCGGCGGCCGTGGCGACATGATCGTGCGCGCTAACGTCGTCACGCCGAAGCACCTCAGCGATGAGCAGAAACGTCTCCTCAAGGAGCTCGACGAGTCGTTGCGCGGCGGCGGCCACGGCGATGGCAAGGGCTTCATCGGCAAGGTGAAAGAGACCTTCGGCGGCTAGCGCCCACACTCGAAGGACGCACTTGGACTGGCTCGAATTTGCCGTTGTCGTCGCGCCCGACGACGAAGAAGCCGTAGGCGACGTCCTGCGCGCGCATGCCGGCGGCGTCGCCATCGAAGCGAGCGACGGGCTCGTCGCGCTCAAGGCCTATCTGCCGCGTGACCATCACCTGCCGGCCCGCAGCCGCGCCTTGCGCCGCGCCCTCTCGCGGGTCGATTTCGCGCGCCCGCTCGAGGACGTACGCACGCGCACCGTCCACGAGGAGGACTGGGCCAACGCCTGGAAGAAGCACTTTCGCCCCCAACACGTCGGCGAGTTCGTGATCGCCCCGCGCTGGCGCCGCTATCGCCCAAAGCCCGGCGAGAAGGTCATCACCCTCGATCCGGGCATGGCATTCGGCACCGGCCAGCACCCAACAACGCGAATGTGCCTCCTCGCGCTGGCGGAGCATCTGAAGCCCGGACAGCGCCTGCTGGACCTTGGCACCGGCTCCGGTATCCTGGGCATCGCCGGCGCGCTGCTCGGCGCCGAAGTCATCGCGCTCGATAGCGATCCGCTGGCAGTTGAAGTCGCCACGGAGAACATCGTCGCGAATCATGTGGACTCTCGTGTGACGGTTGCGGAGGGAAGTCTGGGCGACGGCTGGCCGGCGGTGCTCCCGCGCTCGCGATTCGACTGCGTCGTGGCGAACATCAGTAGCGCGACCACCATCGCCCTTGCCGGCGACCTCATCGGCGCGCTGAGCGATGGCGGCATGGGCATCGCTGGCGGCATCGGCTGCGAGCGGCTGGAACACTGCCGCCGTTCCCTTGAAGACGCCGGCGCCCGCATCGTCGCCAGCCGCAGCGAGGGCGACTGGCGGACGATTCTTTTCGAAAACGGCTGATTGCTTTGCCGCCCGCGGCGGCGTTGCCCACAGCAATGGCTTGACGGACTCTAGGGTTAAGACAGTTCTGAGGGTTGAAACCCTCAGCCTTCGCGAGAGCGGCGTTGAATGCAGGCGGCGGCCTGCCTGTCTCAGGAGGGGATTCATCCCGCAGAGCTGTAACGTTTACTTCGAGGCAAGGTAGTGGACCGGTTCTTCGTCCCTCCGGGGCTGCTGCAGAGCGAACACGTCGAGCTGGGCGGCGAGCTGTCGCACCGGCTCCGGCACGTGCTCCGACTGCGCGCCGGCGACCGCGTCGTCCTCTTCGATGGCAGCGGCCTCGAATATGAGGTCGCGCTCGACGACACGGATGGACCGAGCATCGGCGCAACCGTCCTCAGCCGGCGCGAAGGGACGCCGGAGCCGAGAGTCCGCGTCGTCCTCTACCAGTCCGTCGTCAAGGGCGACCGCTTCGACTGGCTGCTGGAGAAGGGAACGGAGATCGGCGTGTCGCGATTCGTGCCGCTCCTGAGCCGTCGCGCCGTCGTGAGACCGTCCCCGGAACGTTCGGAGCGAACGGAGCGCTGGCAACGCATCATAACGGAGGCCGCGGAGCAATGCGGCCGCTCGCGCCTGCCGGAGCTTGCCCCAGTGATGCGACTCGACGAGGCGCTGGCGACGGCGGAGGGCCTGCGATTGTTCCCCTGGGAGCGTGAAAAGAAGACGTCGCTGCGGCAAGCGCTGCGAGAGTCTTCGAGCGAAGACAAGCCGCCGGCGGTTGTCAGCATCTTCATCGGGCCGGAGGGCGGCTTCACCCAGGATGAGTCAGACGCTGCGGCCGCTGCGGGCGCCCGCAGCGTTTCGCTGGGGCCGCGCATCCTGCGCTCGGAGACGGCCGGAATCTTGGCCGTAGCAGCGGTCCTGTACGAGCTGGGCGAGCTGGGCGCTTGAGGATGGCTCAGGGACCGACGGTCTGGAGTGTCCAGGGGACCGGGTCAACCGGCACGCCGCGGACGATGATCTCCCAGTGCACGTGCGGGCCGGTCGCCATGCCGGTGTGGCCGACAAAGCCGATGATGTCGCCCTTGTTCACCATCTGACCCACCTGCACATTGAACGACGACATGTGGCCGTAGCCGCTGAACACTCCGTCGCCGTGGTCGATCAGCACGCTATTGCCGTGCGTCGGGCCGCTGGCGACGTAGGCCACGCGACCGCTGTTGCTGGCGGCTATCGGCACGCCTTCGTCCGCCGCGAGGTCTATCCCCTGGTGGAAACTGCTGACCGGACCACCATTGTATCCCCGGCGGATGCCGAAGGGGTCAACGATGTCCTCAGCCACCGGCCAGATGAACGGCCCCGACCACAGCTTCTGGTTGGTGAACTGGGCGAACGTTGCGGCGCGCGCATCGTCTTCCTGCTGAATAAGCGCCGGGTCGAGTGAGCTGTTTACGTCGGGCGGAAGGTCAACGTTCTCCACCGGGTAGCCCATGTCGTCTACGGTCATCTGGGTCGCCAGCTCCGACATGACGTTGCCGTTGCCGTCGAGGAGCTGCACCGTGACGCGGTGGACGCCCACGGCCGCGTCTCCCGCTGCGGCGACGACGCCCCAGAAGTCGCTCCCATGGGCCACCAGCGGATAGCGGACGTTGTCGGCGAAGGCGACGGCGCTGGCCGCGCCCTGCCCGGCGACCTCAACCGTCGTCGTCTGACCCTGCCCGATCTCTGGCGGCACCAGTAACACGAGCGATGTGTCGATGGGGGCAGCCGGGGGACTGGGGACGAGCGTGGCGACAGGAGGGGGAGCCTGGACGGCGGCCTCCGTGGGCTCCACCTGCGGCGGCGACACGACGGTCGTCGGTTGCGGCGTGGGAGTGACGGTCGGACTCGCCGTTGCTGTGGCGGTCGGCCTGGGCGTCGACGTCCGGGTCATGGTCGGTGACGGCGTCGGCGTCTTCGCCGCGTTGCCCGAGCTCGACGAGCAGGCCACGCCCACCGTCATGCAGGCAACAAGCGCGAGCGCCAGAGGGAAGCCGGCCGGCAACCGGGCGCCGAAGCGCAAGGGGCGACGCCGAACGAAACTCATAGAACTATCCTACAGGACGGGCGGAGCGCGGGGAACCCGAGCGCGCCCTGTGATGCGCAATCGCCTGCGCCGCGAGCTGGATGCCCTCCCACTCGTTGGCGAACGGCGGCGCGTGCGTCAGGTCGAGTTGCATCAGGTCGGCAACGGTCATCTTGCTGTGCAACGCCGCCGCGACGACATCGATTCGCTTTGCGACGGTCCCGTGGCCCGCCATTTGCGCCCCCAGCAGCCGGCCGCTGCGCTCGTCGGCGATGAGCTTCACCGTCAGCGTCTCCGCGCGCGGATAGAACGGCGAGCGGGACGGGAAGCGGATGACTGCGCTTATCGGCGTGAACCCTGCCGACTGCGCCTGGTCGTGGGAGAGCCCGGTCCGGGCCACTTCCAGGTCGAACACCTTGAAGGCGAGCGTCGTCATGATGCCGGGGAAAGTGGCGCGACCGCCCATGGCGTTCTCGCCCGCCACGCGGCCCTGCTTGTTCGCCGTCGTGCCCAGAGGAAGGAAGATCGGCTTTCCCGTCAGCACATTGCGCGATTCCACGCAGTCGCCGGCGGCGTAGATGTCGGGGACGTTTGTGCGCATCATCTCATCCGTCGCTATCCCGCCGATCTCACCCAGGGCGACGCCGGCCTCGCGGGCAATGGCGGAATCCGGACGCGCCCCGGCGGCAATCAGCACCATATCTGCCTCCACGTCACCGCCGTCCGTCGACACCCTTTCGACCATTGCCGAGGCGCTGCCCTCGAAGCTGAGCGCCAGGCGCGGCTTCAGCAGCTCGACGGAATGGCGGCGCAATTCTTCCTCTATCAGACCGCCGATCTCCGGCTCGCTCATCGGCAGGACGGTGTCGCTCGCCTCGATCATCGTCGTTTGCGCGCCGGCCGTCGTCAGAGCCTCCGCCATCTCCAGACCAATATAGCCTGCGCCGATGATCGCCGCCCGCTTGACTGGTCGTCGGGCGATGAACTGCTTGATGGCGATGGCGCTGTCCAGCGAGCGAAGTGCGAACATTCCGCCGAGCTCCAGGCCCCGAATGCCCGGCAGGATGGGCTGCGCTCCCGCGGCGATGACCAGCTTCTTGTAGCCGATGATTTCCTTCTCCCGCGTCGCCGCGTTGACGAACTCGACCGTGTGCTCCTGCGCGTCGATGCCCTTCACTTCGCAGCCGGTGCGGACGTCGATCTGCCGCTCCGTGCGGAAGTAGTCCGCCTCATACACTACAAGGCTTTCTTCGTCCTTGACGACATCGGAGATGAAGTAGGGTAGCCCGCAGAGCATGAAGGATACACGCGGGCCGCGTTCGAGGACGACGATCTCCGCCTCGGGCTGACGACGGCGCGCCGCTGCCGCCGCGCTCATGCCCGCGGCGCCCCCGCCGATGACCAGCAATCGCTTGGCGCGTCGCTCCATGTCAATGACCCCCGGAAAGGTCGCCCGCCTGCCGGTGGCGCCCCATCTGGCAAGAGACAGTCTAGGGAAGGGTCTTCAGCCCTCCCGCCGGCCGGCTCTAACGCTCATTATAGCAAGAGCCGAGACACCGGGTTTCGGGCGCAGAGGTGTTTGACGTTGAAGGGGGATAGTGAGGGTTTCCTGAACGCGCTAGGCCGACTGCTGCAAACGCCCGCCGTCCTCGTACGCTGAGAGGCTCGATTCCGCCGCATCGAGGAGGCTTGCCGCCGAATCGGCGTCTTCCGGGCAGTTCGCCGCGCCCAGGCACAGCCGCGGCTCAGCGCCGGAGGCCTCCGCAGCGTAGCGGATCTTCAACAAACGCGACGCTACCCGGAGTTGCGCCTCGACTGCCGCTTCCTTTGGCGTCTCCGTCATGAGGACGGCTATGCTCGCCTTGCCGTAGCCCGCCAGGATATCGGGGCTTCTGATCTGATTGCGGACCACTGCGGCCGCCTTTCGCAGAAAGACCTCCGTTTGATGTCTCCCAACGCTCCTGGCGATCTCGTCCAGGTTCTCGAAGACGAACAGCAGCAGCGTAAGCGAGTGCTCGTATCGCAGCGCCCGCTCCACCTCCTGCTCCAGCCGCAGATGCAACCATTCGCGGTCGAAGAGCCAGCGCGCCGGATCGATGCCGCCGAATCGCAAATGTTGGTCGAGCATGCGGAGCCGCACGAGCGCCAGAGCAATATGGTCCGCGAGGCGCGGATAGAGTTCCAGGCTCGTGTGCCCCTGGTCGAAGAAGAGGACGACGCCTAATCGCTCGTCCTGCCATTGGAGTCGCGCCAGGAGGACGCGGCGCGCAGGCAGCTCCGGCGCCTGGTCGCCCATCAGCTCGCCCAGACTGTCCAGCACCTGCACCTCGCCGCTCTCGAACACCTCCAACAGCGGGCTGGACTCCGCGACCGGCAGCCTGATCGCCGCGACGTGGGCCGAACGGACTCCTTCGCTGAGGAAGGGGACGAGCGTCCCGCTGTTGTCGTCGAGGAAGGCGCACACTGCCGTCTCCTCGTCGAACACCGACGTCAGCGAGGCGATTGCTTCGGCCAGACTCTGCCGGTCCTGCGCCGCGTGCAGCGATAGCAATGCCGCCGCAACGTCCGCCGTCGGCGCATCCAAGCGCTCGTCGAAGGGCTCACTCGCGGACATGGTTCTGCTGCTCTTGCTGGCCCTGGACATACATTATCTCCCTGGAGAATTATCGGAAGTCAGAAGCGCCGGAAGAGGGGCCCCCGACGGCCGCCCTTCTTGAAAGCGGTTCGACGCATCGTCAGCCGTCGCACGCCGGTCATCTGGCGGAAGCCGACGCCCTGGCTGATCTGGCGCAGCACCCGCGGCGGATCGAACACGCGCACGCCGGAGATAATGTCGATGCCGAAGTCGAACAACACCGGCGAAAGCGGCGCCGTCGGCCCGAGGAGGATGACGGTGGCGTCCCGGCTGCGGTAGCTCAGGAGCGGCTCAATGGTGTGGTTGACGAACGCGGTGCCTGTAATCGCCAGAACGTCGGCCTCCGGTATCACGCGCGCCGCCTCCGCAGCCGGCAGATCGCCCGCGCGCGGACGTAGCTCCAGCACGGAAAGCTGTAGCGCCACCTCCCGCAGCTCCGGCACAAACGGAAAGTGCCCGACGAGGACGACGTTCCTGCCTGTAGCCCGTCTCAGAAGCAAGTCGCGCGCGTTCGTCTCCTCGCAATGCGACTCGTTGACCTCCAGCAGCGAGTTCAACGCCGCAATGCCGAGCGCCGCCTCCAGCGGATCGTCGGATAGCGATAGTCCGGCCAGCTCGCGCGCGCTCCGTCCGGCGAGAGTCTCGCCGCCGCGGCTTATGCCGCCGCTTTCGAGATACTCCGCGGAGGCCAGCGTGGAGGCCAGTCCGCAGTACCGGCTCCAGACGGCAAACCAGGCGACGTTGCTGCGACCCTCCTTCACCGGGGCGTCGCCTTCGATAGAGTCCAGGACCGCTTCCAGTATGGCCATCGTCAAGCCCGTTTCCAGCCGCAGATCTCTGGCCCGAAGTCGCGCAGCGACTATTCTTCCGAAGGCAACAGCGGCTGTCGTACTTCCGAGAGCGGCTTGGCCCGTCCCTCGGCATCGAAGAAGAAGCGGCGCGCCCACAGCGCCACATATACCAGCGATATGAGCACGGGCACCTCGATCAGCGGCCCCACGACCGCGGCCAGCGCCTGACCGGACTCGATTCCGAAGACGCCGATCGCCACCGCTATCGCCAGCTCGAAGTTGTTGCTCGCGGCCGTGAACGAAAGCGTCGCCGTCTCCGGATAGCGGAACCGCAGCCGCCACGACATCAGAAACGAGACGCTGAACATGATCAGGAAGTAAAGGAGCAGCGGTATCGCGATCCGCAGGACGTCCAGCGGCACGTCCAGAATGTACTCGCCCTTGAGCGCGAACATGACGACGATCGTGAAGAGCAGGCCGATGATCGCCGTGGGGCCCAGCTTTGGCATGAGCACGCCTTCGTACCAGTCGCGTCCCTTGCGCCGGATTCCGACGTAGCGCGTGATCATGCCGGCGACCAGCGGGATGCCGAGGAAGATGAGAACGCTTCTCGCGACCTCCCAGAAGCTGATGTGCACTTCGGAGCCGCCGCCGAACCAGGAGCTGGCTACGCTCACGAAGAACCAGGCGTACAGCGAGTAGAAGAGCACCTGGAAGACGGAGTTTAGCGCCACCAGGACGGCGGCATACTCGTTATCGCCCTCTGCCAGCATGTTCCAGATGAGCACCATGGCGATGCAGCGCGCCAGCCCGACGATGATGAGGCCGGTGCGGTACTCCGGCTGGTCGGGCAGGAGCAGCCAGGCAAGGACGAACATGACGACCGGGCCGACGAGCCAGTTCTGAACGAGCGAGACGCTGAACATCTTCCAGGCGCCCCTGACTTTGCCCAGCTCCTCGTAGCGGACCTTCGCCAGCACCGGGTACATCATCCACAGCAGGCCGATGGCGATGGGGATGGAGGTGGTACCGATGCTTGCGGAGTTGATGGCGTCGGCGACGCGGGGGAAGAGCTTGCCTAGCGCCACGCCGAAGGCCATCGTTAGCACGATCCAGAGCGCAATGAAGCGGTCGAGGAACGAAAGCCTTCCCGCCATGTCCCCTGGTCGTGCACTCGTGCCTGCTGTCATCAATTGCGGCATCTGTTTGGACCTGCCAGATACCACAAGTATAGCTGAGCAGCAATTCTCAAGGAAGCGCGCCTAAACCTATTGACAGTAGTTGTAACGCGTTGTAAAGAACGTATGTATGGAATCGAGAGAAAGATACCTTAGTCTGTCGGAAGCAGCGGAGTACCTGGGTGTCAGTCGGGTAACTGTCTGGCGACGCATACGGGAAGGTGCCCTTGTGGCATATCGTTCCGCCGCATCGAGACGCGAGACGCTGATCAGACAGGAGGACCTCGACCGGCTGCGACGTCCGCGAAACATACGCTCATCCCGCGCCGCGGTGATGAGACGCCGGAAAGAGACGAGCTAGGGCCGAAGGCAGTCTATGAACGACGTGGCACACGAGGAAAACACCGCTTCGGATCGCGCCGTTATATCGCTGTGTTCCTACAACAGAAAACTGAGGGGCGGCTACTACACACCTCCGACGATTGCGGCATTCCTGGCGAAATGGGCGATCCAACACGGCTGTTCAAGGGTGCTTGAGCCTAGCGCCGGGGACGGTGAAATGGTAGCTGCGGCTGCTCGATGTCTTGACGATAATGGCGAGGTCATGGCCGTAGAGGTTGACCCAGATGAGGCGAAAAAAGCGGCCGAGAGAGGTGGCAAACGCACTACTGTCGCTGTGGATGATTTCTTCGCCTGGTTCCGGCGGAATAACGCCCGATGCGCTTTCGATGCCGTGATCGGCAATCCTCCCTTCATACGCTATCAGCATTTTCCTGAGGAACACCGCCAAGCCGCTTTTGCCGTGCTGCGGGAAAGCGGTTTGCGTCCATCCCGGTTGATGAACGCGTGGCTCCCCTTCGTCGTAGCCAGCACAGAGGCGTTGCGGCCGGGTGGGCGACTGGGAATGGTGCTTCCCGCGGAGTTGCTGCAGGTAACCTATGCGGGTCAGTTGCGAGAGTATCTCGCGAGGAAGTACTCGCATCTCACGGTGCTGACTTTTCGGCGGCTGGTTTTTGATGGCGTTCAAGAAGAGACCGTGCTTCTGTTGGGTATCCGGCGTGATTCGCCGTCGGCGCAGATGTGCTTCAAAGAGTTGGGAGGGCTGGACGAGCTTGAGCGGGTAATGATTAACGGCGCCGAAAGGGTCGAAGTGGATCTTGATCATGCCCGTGAGAAATGGACCCAGTACTATCTTTCCCCGTCCGAACTAGGCCTCATCCGAGATCTGGAAACTTCGGACGCGTTTTGTACACTCGGTGATCTAGCGCGGGTCGATGTCGGAATTGTCACGGGCCGCAATGAATTCTTCGTTTTGAGCGATTACGAGGCTAGACTGCACGACGTGATGCCGTGGTGCGTGCCGTTGGTGGGTCGAGCGGCACAGATCCCTGGTGCGGTTCTGCACGATGATGATTGGAGCCGCCTCGCCGCCAGGAACGACAAATGCTACATGTTTCATCCCGGCGCCGTCGACAGAGCGGGCTTGCCGGGTCCTGCCCTCGCATACGTGAAGCGGGGCGAAGACGAGGGGTTCCATCGTGGCTACAAGTGCCGAGTTCGGCTGCCCCGCTGGTGGAATTTACCATCCACGTGGATCCCAGATGCGTTCTTGTTGAGGCAAATTCATGATGGGCCTCGCATTGTTCAGAACAAGACACGAGCAACTTGCACCGACACCATACATCGTATCCGGACCATCAACGGGACAGACAGTGGCCGGCTCGCAGCTGCTTCTATGAATTCGCTCACATTTGCATTTACAGAG
This sequence comes from uncultured Chloroflexia bacterium, assembly GCA_963703345.1. Classification (GTDB taxonomy): domain Bacteria; phylum Chloroflexota; class Dehalococcoidia; order DSTF01; family JALHUB01; genus JALHUB01. The sequence goes on from OY969814.1 coordinate 368,076, forward strand.
ATACGCGGGAGGAGTTATGGAGGAGGCGTGCTTGAACTAGAACCCACCGAAGCTGAGGGCCTACTCTTCCCGAGACTGAGCATGCTGAGCCTGGATGCCGACGAGTTCAACGCATGGGTGGTTGGCAGGCACGTGGACGACATCCTTGACGAGGTCAACCGCCGGGTGCTCCGTCCGACCGGGCTCGCCGATTCTGACATACGGGTTCTGCGAGGCGTCTGGCGAAAACTACACGAACGCCGTCGAAGCCGGAAGCGTCACTATAACGCGTGAGGGGGCAACCCCTTGTACCGCGCCGTGTAGGCCGCCTCAACTTGAGAGGAAAAGCGCTCGACCCGAAGCGAAGATAGCGGAGAGGGCGTATCGCCGTCGATGCTACCGTCTTCCGGGTTCCACACGACCATCGCTATCGCCTCGGCCATATGAGCCGGGTCCGAAATGGAGACTCTTCCTGTTAAGCGTTCAAGGGTCTCTATGATTGCGGCCTTTTGACCGGGCATTAGGCAACGTGAGGGGAGGACGACCATGAAAGCAACAACAGCGACAGGGAAACGGCTGTGAACGGTGGTAGCTTCCGTGCCGAGATCGTTGATCATGTTCTGCCAGTTCTTGCCCACGCTTCTTGTATCATTGAGAGTCTTGCTGTCGAAAGCGAACCTAACGCCGTCGGGACGATAGCCGACATCGAACTGTTGAGGACGAACACCGCCGATTATCAACACCGGGCCACGTTCGACGCAATCTTCGCGAGGTGCCACCAGCGCACCACGCTTCGGTGGAACCACCGGGATGCCGCCCAGCATGGTGGCTAGGGCATCAGCTACTGCTTTGTCAATAAGCTCACACAGCTGGCCGGACGATTGCGGGGGTGAGCGCTTCAGGCAGCCGCCCAGCTTCGTCCACCGCTTTCCAAAGGCTGCGAGGTCGCTCCGCGGTATGGTCAAGGGTGGCATTCTTGTCAGTTGGGCCATGGAACGATAATCGCACGTAGCAACAGTTCTGTCTAGCTACCCAGTGCACTCGCAAAGCGTCGGTTCGTCTTGCTTGACCGCTCCCTGGGCCGCTCTTAGAATGGTTGTGCCTGTTGCGGCCGGCCCGGGCCGGCAGCGGCGGCGCATATCTCGGGCGGAGCGATGATCACTATCGGCCTTACCGGCGGCATCGGCAGCGGCAAATCTACCGTCGCAAGAATGCTCTTCGACAAGGGCGCCGCGTTTGTGAACGCCGATCTCGTCGGCCACCGCTCCTATCGCCGGGGCTCGCCGACGTACGAACGCCTTGTCGAGACCTTTGGGCCCGAGATCGTCGCCACGAACGGCGAGATCGACCGGCAGGCGCTCGGCCAGCGCGTCTTCGCCGACCCACAGGACCGCGAGCGGCTCAACGAGATCGTCTGGCCCGCCATGGCCGAGATCATGTCCCGCGACCTCGAAGGCCTTCGCGGCAAGAACGAGCGCGTGGCCGTGCTTGAGGCCGCAGTTTTGCTGGAAGCCGGCTGGCAATGGCTTGTCGACGAGATCTGGGTCGTCGTGGCGAGCCCGGAGGTGGCGACGAGGCGGCTGGAGGCGAAAGGCATTTCCCGCGAACAGACGGAGGCGCGAATTCGGACCCAGCTTAGCAACGAGGAACGCAGCCGTCAGTCTAGCGTAGTCATCGAGAACGACGGTTCGCTGGCAGAGCTCGAGGAGCGGGTGCAGTCGTTGTGGGAGGAGCTCCAGGCCCGAATCGCTCAACGGAAGAATTGATTTCCCCAAACGCTTCGGTCCCCAGGGTGAAACCGTAATGCCAAAACGAGCACGATTGGTCGAAGGCGATTTCCGGCAGTACGCCGTGGAGGAATACTACGCGCTGAAGGAGCCCTACTACCTGCCCATCCGCGACGAAGTGGAGCTCTTCGCCGCCGCCTTCTCCCAGCAGATACCAGTCCTCCTCAAAGGGCCCACCGGCTGCGGCAAGACCCGCTTCATCGAGTACATGGCCTGGAAGCTGGGACGGCCCCTCACCATAATCAAGGACGCTACCGACGGCGGCAGCGAGAAGACGCACGGCCTGCCACTGGTTACGGTCGCCTGCCACGAAGACCTGACCGCCAGCGATCTGGTCGGCCGCTACCTGCTCGAAGGCGACTCCACGCGCTGGATCGACGGCCCCCTGACTCGCGCGGTGAAGGCCGGGGCCATCTGCTACCTTGACGAGGTCGTCGAAGCGCGGAAAGACACGACTGTCCTTATCCATCCTCTAACGGACCACCGGCGCATCCTGCCGATTGAGAAGCGTGGTCAGATACTGGAAGCGGCGGCCGGGTTCCTTCTCGTCATCTCCTACAACCCGGGCTACCAGAGCGCCCTCAAAGACCTGAAGCACAGCACGCGGCAGCGCTTCGTCGCCCTGGAGTTCACGTATCCGAGTCGGGAACAGGAAGCGCAAATCGTTGCCCGCGAAGCCGGCGTTTCGGCGGAGATGGCCGGCGAGCTGGCGAAGCTGGGCGAAAAGGTCCGCAACCTCAAAGAGCATGGCCTGGCCGAAGGCGTTAGCACGCGCCTGCTCATCTACGCCGGCAAGCTGATCACGAAAGGCGTCTCGCCGCGCCAGGCCTGTCAGTCCGCGGTCGTCTGGTCCCTCACAGACGACCCGGAGCTTCAGCGCAGCATCGAAGAGGTCGTATCGTCCATTTTCGAGTGAGGAGCGAAAACATGAAATCGTCTATACTCAGGACATCGCTGGTCTTCGTCGCGGCACCGGCTCTCATCTTGGTGGTCGCTTCGGGCTGTGGCGGAGGCAGCGGGAACAGCAACACCGGCCCCACGGTGCCGGCCGGCCCCACGCTGCCGTCGACGACCGCGGCCAAGTCGACGACTCCAGCGGGAGCAGGACAGGTGCTCATCACCGGTAATACTGCGACTCCGCCTTCAGGCGTGCTAACGCCAAGAACGGGTGATTTCGCGTCGCTCTGTCAGAAGAGCAGCGCCAAGCAGTTCACCGCGGCGGAAACGGTTATCGACCCCAGCAAGAAGTACACAGCGACCCTGCGAACTGACAACGGTGATATCGTCATCGAGTTGGAGCCCAATCTGGCGCCGGTCACGGTCAATAGCTTTGTGTTCCTCTCCTGCAAGGGCTTCTACGACGGGCTGACCTTCCACCGCGTCATAAGCGGCTTCATGGCCCAGGGCGGCGACCCAACCGGTCGCGGCAGCGGGGGTCCCGGCTACAACGTCCCGGACGAGTTCACCGCGTCCTCGTTCGACAGGGGCACAGTGGCAATGGCGAACACGGGCGCGCCCAACAGCGGCGGCAGCCAGTTCTTCATCTGCTTCGCGCCACAGCCGAGGCTGAGCGGGGGGTACACCGTCTTCGGCCAGGTCACCTCAGGCTTGGACGTGCTGGATAAGATCACGCCGCGTGATCCGGCGACGGCGACGACGCCCGGCGACAAGATCGTGAGTATCACCGTCCAGGAGCACTAGCGCTCAGGTGAGCGAGACGGTAGCAGGCGGCGCGACGAGCGGCTTCTACGTCCTTCAGTCGCTGACGCCGCAGACCCTCGCTTCTTCACGTCCAGCGACGAGATCCTGTCGATCACAGTTGTCGAAGGGGCGTCAGCTACCGCTTTGGCGTTAGAATGGATTCATGCCTCAGCAGGAGCTCGACCTGTCGGAGTACGACAGCCGTCTCGCCGCCCTGGCGCCGGGGCTCTCCGGCGACCTGCGCGAAGCCGCGCCCGCGGTAGCCGCGCGCCTCGGCAGCGAAGGCTTCCAGCGCTGGGCCGAGGAGGGCGTCGCACTTGCCGGCCAGTCGCTGCGCTCCTGGGAAGCGGCATCGGAGTACTTCCGCGCCAGCCCGCAGGTCGTGCGACTCCTCCCCCTCGACTGCGTCCTCCGCTGGGGCCACTTCGGCCGCGACATCGCCGATCAGTCTTCAATCGTTGCTGCCGCCTACTTTCGCGCCGGCCCGGAGTGCGTCGGCCTGCTCTCGTCGGAGGAGCTGAAGCAGTGGGCCGCCGCCGGCCAGCGACTCTACCAGGGCAACTGGAAGTCCATCTCCCTAGCCTCGCTCTTCTTCTCCGTCAGCCCGTCGCTTCTGCCACTTATCGGCGTCGCGGACCTCTGCCGCCTGGAGCTGCTCGCCGAGCGACTCGCCGAGCGCTCGTACGAGCTCGCCGGCAACTGCCTGGAGACCGGCCCCGCCGTCTTTGCCCGCCTCGAGGCCGACGTGCGCGGCCCCTTCCTCGATCTAGCCGAAGGCATCGCCGCCGCGAGTTGGGCCGAAGTCCGCTTCTACCTGGAGCAGGGCCCAGAGCTCCTCGCGCCCCTAGAGGCGTCGCAGCGAGAGCGCTTCCTGCGACTCTCCGGCCGCGTCGCCCGTCGCGTCGGCTCCCGCGCCTACTCCCTCTTCGCCGAAGCCGCTGCCGCGCTCGCCCAGGTCGACGCCGCGAGCCACCGCGACCTCATCTCGCTCGCCGAAGAGCTTGCCGTTGGCTCTCCCGCCGCGGCGATGGAGTTCCTGAAGAGCTCCCCGGAGGTTCTTTCTCGGATGTCCCTGCGCGACCTCGCCCGCTGGCATGCCGCCGGCCACCGCATCCTCAAGGAAAGCTCAGAGGGCGGCGAGGCCTTCTTCCGGCTGCAATCGGGTAAGGGTGAACAGGTGCTGGAGCAACTTTCGCCTCGCGTCGAGCTTTCACGCGTCGCCGAGATCTTGCGCCTCTACTGCAAGGCGCTCACCGGCACGAACGTCTCCATCCACCCGTCGAGCACGCTTACGGAGAAGGGCATCGGCTGGATCACCGCCGGACGCGCATCGACGGAAGGGACGGCGGTGTACCTGCCTGAAGTGGCGGAGGAGTTCGAGGACAAGCTGCGCAACTTCGCCGTCTACAAGGTCTACGCCACGCATCAGTCGGGCCACCTCGAGTTCGGCAGCTTCCTCTTCGCTTTCAAGCGCCGCGGTCGCGTCTTCACCTCGCGACGACGTCGCCTCAAGAGCCGGGCCGCCAAGACTGAAGCGCCGCTGACCGACATGGAGCGCTTCTTCGACCTCTTTGCCGATCGCCAGCTCATCTCCGACCTGTTCACCATATCTGAGGACGCGCGTGTCGACTTCCTGGTGAAGCGCGAGTACGGCGGCATCCGACGCTCCTGGCGCCTCATTCAGGGGCGGGAGCTGGAGCGGCGCCCGCGCCTTCCCGGCCTACCTCTGCGTGAGGCCTTCCTGGAGAACCTCATTCGCGCCAGCCTCGACGGCCTCCACACCATCGTCTGGCCGCAGGAGGTCCGCGACACGCTAATCGATGCGCTCCGCCTGCTGCGCGCCGTCCAGCAGCCGCAGGCGACGGTCGAGGACGCCGCCGAAGCCGCCCTTCGCCTCTACGACCTCGCGACGCCTCTTCCAAACCTGTCGCCCGAAGACCTCGAAGCGCTGGACTGGCAGCCGCTCGACGAAGAGCTGTTCGCGATGATGCACCTCAAGCCGCAGAGCGGAGCCGCGTCGCAGGCGGGCAGCGAGTTGCCGCGCGGCTCGGAGCACGCTTACGAGAGCCCGCAGCCCGTCGACTTCCGCGGCGACTTCAAGCCGGAGCTCGTGCAGCTCCTGATGCGACTGCGACTGCAGGAGGGCGTGGAGGCGCCGGAAGGCCTGGCGCCGCTGACCGCCGAGCAGTTGCGCGAGCTCATGGAGAAGAGCGTGGAGATCACGATCGGCGCCATGTCCGAAGGCGACCTCTCCGCCGCCGTCGGCCTGTTCCTCACGAACCTGGAGAAGGAGGCGGGCGTTCCCATCCCCGACGAAACGGTCGAGCTGAAGGATGGGCAGCGCGTCACCGAGGTCGAGCACGACCAGAAGGACATCGCCGCGGAGACGCAGGCGTTCTGGTACGACGAGTGGGACTTCCGCGCCGCCGACTACAAGCCGCGCTGGTGTCGCGTCGTGCAGCGCCCGCTGGAGCAGGGCGACCAGGCTTTCTTCGAAGAGACGCTGCGTCGCTACAGCACGCTCGCCTCGCAGACCCGCAAGCAGTTCGAGCAGCTCCGGCCGGAGCTATTCCGCAAGATCAAGCGCCTCCACGACGGCGAGGACTTCGACCTCGACCTGGTCATTGAATACTTGACGGAGAAGCGCGCCGGCCACAACTTCACCGACAAGGTCTACTGGCGCCGCAACAAGGTGGAGCGGCAGGTGGCCGTCGCCTTCCTCCTCGACATGAGCGCTTCGACGGACGAGGAGATCGAGAAGCGAAAGCAGAAGTACGCGGAAGACGACGAAAGGCCTGACTTCGGCCACGACGCCCGCCGCTACTACGAGTGGCTCAGCCAGCGCAAGGCGGAAGCGGCGCTAAGACCGCCCAAGCGCATCATCGACCTGGAGAAGGAGAGCATGGTGCTGCTCATCGGCGCCCTGGAAGCCATCGGCGACGACTACGGCATCTACGGCTTCTCCGGCTACGGGCGTGACAACGTGGAGTTCTACGTGCTCAAGGACCTGGACGAGCCGCTATCCGACGAGGTGAAGGCGCGCATCGACAAGACGGAGCCGATCCGCTCGACGCGGATGGGGCCGGCGATCCGTCACGCCACGGCCAAGCTGGAAGCGCACGACGCCAAGGTGCGCATCCTCTTCCTCGTGTCCGACGGCCGGCCGCAGGACCACGGTTACGGTCGCGACCGCACGGAGCGCGAGTACGCCATCAACGACACGCACGAGGCGTTAATGGAGGCGAAGCGGAAGGGAATAGTGCCGTTCTGCCTGACGGTCGACCGCGAGGGTCACGAGTACCTGGGGCAGATGTGCGAAGACATCGGCTACGAGATACTGGGCGACATTGAGTCGCTGCCCAGTCGCCTGCCGACGCTTTACCGCCGCCTCACGGAGTAGCGCCTCGCGTACCAGCCGCCGCCCCCGACAACAACAACCGCCGCCGCCGCGACTGCCGCGAACCCCTCGTGCGACGCTGACGAGCCGCCCGATTCGAGCGGCGACGCGGCTGCCTCCGGGGCTTCCGCAATGCCGCCCACCGCGAACTGAGGCGCCACCTGGCGATAGAGGAGGCCGCTCATCCAGACGATGATCTGCTCCGTATAGCCGCTCCAGACATCGTGGCCCGCTCCATCCAGCGGATGGAACTCGACGGGCACTCCCACTTCCTGTGCCCTCGCCACGATATCCAGCGCGTTGCTATAGGCTACGCGCTCGTCCGCGGTGCCGTGCACGACCAGTGCCGGCGGCTCGCCCGCATCGATCAGGGTTGTGTCCATGCCGCCCGAAATGTTGACGACGGCGGAGACGTTTGAGGGATACCCGGGGTTGCCGCTTTCACCGGGGTCACCCGAGTTGTAAGCGACCTGCAACGCCGTAATCGCGCCGGCAGAATAGCCGCCAACTGCGATGTCCTCGGCATCGATACGGTACGCCCCGGCGTTCGCCCGCAGCCAGCGGATGGCGGCCTGTGCGTCGTGCTGCGCGTCCAGCACCGCCGCCGTCAACTCAGGGTCGCCCTGCACGAAGTAGTGGCCCGGCCGCAGGCGATAGTTGATGGACGCAGTGACGTAGCCGCGCTTGGCGAAACGGGTGGCAACCATCGCGTCCAGGGAGTCCGCCTTGTCGCCGCCCGAGAAGCCCCCGCCGTGGACCCAGACGAAGGCGGGTCGCGACGACGCCGTGTCGCCGGACGGCTGGTAGACGTCGAGGGTCAGCGTCACGGGATTGCCGTTCTCGTCAGGCGCCTGTCCGTAGGCGATGTTCGACGCGGTCGTGACTGTGGAGAAGATCTCGTCGCGATAACGCACGCCATCGGCGACGGCGACCGCCTGCGTCGCGAACGCGACGAGGAGGATGACGAGGGACAGGACGAGGGTCTTGGCGCGAAACGTCATGGCGTCTCCAGAGGGCGGGACGCCTCTATTGTAATGCCGCCGTCAACCGCCCACCCTCAGCAGGACGCGGCGGAGGAGGGAGAGGGCCGTCGTGACGGCGCGGCGCTTCACCATCTGCCGGCTCTGCGCGAACTGATAGCTCACCACCCGCGCCTCGCTTGACCCATCGTCCAGCGCGATGTGGACGGTCCCTACCGGCTTGCCTTCCTGCTCGTCCGGCCCGGCCACGCCCGTGACCCCGATTCCCACGTCCGCGGACAGCCGTTCTCTGGCCACGCGCGCCATCTCGCGAGCGCACTCCGCGCTGATGACGCCGTGCTTCTCGAAGACCTCGCGGCTGACGCCCCAGGCCAGCTTTATCTCGGTCGCGTACGGCACCAGGCCGCCCTTGAAGTAGTCGGAGCTGCCCGGCACGTCCGTTATCGTGCTCGCCAGCAGCCCGCCGGTGCACGACTCCATCGTCGCCAGCGTGAGGCGGCGCTCCCGCAGCAGCCGGCCGACGACGGCCTCCAGCGTGTCGTCATCGGCGCCCCAGACGGCGTCGCCGAGCAGACGGCGCGCCTCCGCCTCCACCGGCGCGATGAGCGCCTCCGCCGCCTGCCGGTCCGACGCCTTGGCGGCAATGCGCACCTGGATGCCGTCGGCCCGCGAGTAGACGCTGACGGTGGGGTTCGCAGTGTGCTTCAGCTCGCCCAGCAGCTCGTCGACCAGCCCCTCGGTCAGGTCCGACGTCTTCAGCGTTCGCGAAACGAGCGCGATGCCGCCGCCACGACGCCGCAGCTCCGGCTCGACTTCCGTCTCCCACATGCGGCGCATCTCGCCGGGCGGACCGGGCAGCGCGATGAGAACGCGCCCTTCGCGCTCGACCCACCAGCCGGGCGCCGTGCCGTAGGCGTTCCGGATCGCCCTCGCCGACGGGATGAGCGTCGCCTGCTTGACGTTGCGTTCGGGCATCGGCCGGCCGCGGCGGGCGAAGAAGGCGCGCAGCTCCGCCTCCAGCGCCGGCTCGACGCGCACCTCCTCACCCAGCATGGCGGCGATAGCCTCGCGGGTGAGGTCGTCCTCGGTCGGGCCGAGGCCGCCGGTGGTGACGATGAGGTCGCTGCGCTGCCAGGCGCGCTCCAGCGCCTCGCGGGCGCGGTCGAGATTGTCGCCGACCTGCGTCACCCAGAAGAGGTCGATTCCCAGCGCCGGCAGACGCGAAGCGATGAACTGCGAGTCGGTGTCGACGATCTCACCCAGGAGGATTTCCGTGCCGACGGCGATTATCTCCGCCTTCATGTCTTTCTTTTGGTCCCGGCGACGAGCGACAGCCAGCCCGACGCATCGCGACGCAGCCGCGGGACGACGTCGTAGCGATCGACCTGCGCGCAGAACTCGAGGTCGCGCTCCAGACCGATCCCGACGAGCGAGCGACCGTGCTCCGCCTCCCGAAAGCAGGCGAGGGCGTCGCCCCGGTACGACTGGTAGAGGCGGCAGGCTGCCAGCGCCGCGTCGCTAAGAGTGGGGGATGCGCCGTCGCGTCGCGCCTCCTCGACGGCGACCTCGACGAGCGCGCCGGCGACGAAGGCGTCCTCCAGGCTGAAGGCGATGCCGCGCTCAAGGCCCGCGCACACCAGCGCGGCATCGAGCTCCCGCGACCGAGTTTCGGCGAGAAGCGTCTCGACGGCGGCGGTAGCGTTGAGCAGCGCTCCGACCAGGACAACCGGCGACGCGGCGAGCGCATGTAGCGCCCTCGTACCGTTGGTCGTCGCAAGGACGACGCGACGTCCGCGCATGTCCAGATCCGCGAACTCGCTGGGAGAGTTGCCGTAGTCGAAGCCGCGCGGCGCTAGGCCGAAGCGTTCGCCGCAGAGGAGATAGCGACCGGGCTCGCTCGCCGCCACACGTCTCGCCGCCGCGATGCTGCCGGCGACCACCTCCTCCTCGGCGCCCTGGGCGAACAGCGTCACAATCGACGAGCTTGCGCGCAGGGCGTCGATGAGCAGGCAGGCGCTCGATTCCGGCTTGCGCAGCGCGCCCGGCAGGAGGGCGACATCCAGTCTCACCCCTCACGTTTACGGCAGGCGCCGTGGCGCTGTCAAGCCGTCAAATGCGTTGATGCGACGCAGGTGCGCCGTTCTCGGGCCGCTCGGCAACCCCGACGGGCAGGCCGAGCGGCCTCCCCCGCGTGGCGGGGAACATCGTCTCGCCTTGACTTGGCCTATCGGCGGCGATACCATCGACTTGGCCCTGGTGGACTCTCTCGCCGAGGTGGACCTTGCGCTTTTCCCAGAAGCTTGAGCAGGCTGCCCGCAGGAACGGCAGCCTTCTTTGCGTCGGGCTCGACCCCGATCCCGCGTTCATGCCGATCGACCACGTCGCCGACTTCAATCGCGCCATCATCGACGCCACCGCCGCCTTCGTTTGCGCCTACAAGCCGAACCTTGCCTTCTATGAGGCGCTGGGCGAGACGGGCTATGGCGTCCTGCGCGAGACCCTCGCGGCCATTCCGCGCGATATTCCCGTCATCGGCGACGGCAAGCGCGGCGACATCGGCAATACGGCGAAGGCCTATGCCCGCGCGCTCTTCGACGACCTCGGCTTGGACGCCGTCACCGTCAACCCGTATCTCGGCGGCGACGCCCTGGAGCCGTTTCTGGAGCGCGACGAGAAGGGCGTCTTCATCCTCTGTCGCACCTCGAATCCAGGGGCCCGTGATCTCCAGGACCTGCGCGTGGCGACGGATTCCGGGACGCAGCCGCTGTTCGAAGTCGTCGCTGAGAGCGCGCGGCGGTGGAACAGTCGCGGCAACGTCGGCCTGGTCGCCGGCGCGACCTTTCCTGACGAGTTGCGGCGCATCCGCTCGCTCTGTCCGGAGATGACGTTGCTGGTGCCCGGCGTCGGCGCGCAGGGCGGCGACATCGCTGCTGTACTCGAGAACGGCCTGGACGCAAGCGGCGGCGGGCTCATCATCAACGTCTCGCGGCAGGTCCTTTACGCGTCCCGTGAAGGTTTCGCGCAGGCGGCGGCGGAAGCGGCACGACGGCTCCGCGACGAGATCGAGCGTGAGCGACAGCGAGTCTTGGGGCGAAAGGCGGGCTGAGATGCCTCTCGAGCTACGCATGGACGACGTGGTGCGGCTGCGCAAGGTGCACCCCTGCGGCAGCTACGAGTGGCGCGTCGTGCGGCTGGGCGCGGATATCGGCCTGCGCTGTTTGAAGTGCAATCGGCGCGTGCTGATCGAGCGGCGACAGCTCGAGAAGCGCCTCAAATCAATCGTGTCGCGCGGCGAGCCGATGGATCCGGCCATGGAACGATTGCTCTTCAGGGAGGAGGAAGAGGAGACTTAGTTCTTCTCCTGCTCCATATGACGGAGGCCCGGCCCCCGCGTTTCGACTTGTGGACGCTCCTCGGCGGAAGGACCCTTCTTGATGAGCACCGCTTCCGACGCCTGTTGGAGCAGCACGTCCTGGGCCAGATGGGGCAATATGCCATCAACTACGCGTTGCTCATCCTGGTCGTCGGGAACAGCGGCTCCAGCATTCGCGCCGGGCTGTTCATAATCGCCTACACCTTGCCCGCAGCGGGTTTGGGGCCGATATCGGGCGTCATCGTTGATCGGCTGTCGCGCGGCTTTGTCCTGTCGGCGACGAATGTGGCGCGGATGCTTCTCTGCATAGGTCTGGTCGTCTCTATGAAGGGCGTCGGCGTGCTGTATCTGTTCGCCCTGGCGTTTTCGGCGCTGTCGCAATTCAATAGCCCGGCCATCTCCGCCGCGCTGCCTCACGTCGTTCGACAGGAAGAGCTAACGACCGCCAACTCCCTCATCAACCTCGGCGGACTGCTTGCGGAGGCGATAGGGATCGTTGGACTGGCCGCGTTGATGCTGAAGACCGTCGGCGCCGATCCGTTGTTCGTGGTGCTCGCCTGTCTGTTCGCCGCCGCGGCGTTCCTTGGCGCGACGATCCGCGGTCTGACGGAACGGGCTACGGGAAAGCAGTTGCAGCGGGCCGTGCGGTCGGGCGTCCGGACGCAGTTCGCGCGGGCCTGGCAAACGCTCCGACTTGATGCGCCATCGTATCTGGCGCTGATCATCAATGTCGTGGGCGCGGCGACGTTGTTGGTGGGCGTGGCGGTGCTGCCGCGGTACGCGAAGGAGGAGCTTGGCGTCGCGCCCGACAACATCGTTTTCATCTTTGCTCCCGGCGCCATCGGCATCTTTCTCGGGTTGCGGTTAGTGAATGCGTTTTCCCGCTTCATCGGCAAGACATGGGCGATGGCCCTGGGGTTCGGGGTCTTCGTCCTGTCGCTTCTGGCGTTGGGCCTTGTCGCCAACGAGGCGGATGCCCTCCAGCATTGGAATCCGGTGGGCATCGCCCATCCCGGGCCTGTCAACGGCACCGGCGCGCGCATCGCCGTAACGATGATCGCCGCGATCCTCGCCGGATTTGGCAGCTCGCTCCTCAACGTTGCCAGTCGCGCTATCATAAACGAACGTATACCCTTGGAGATGCAGGGGCGCGTATTTGCGGCGCAGAACGTGCTGATCAACGTAGCGTCGGTGGCGCCGTTGCTGGTGGCAGGCGCCCTGGCCGAGCTCATTGGCGTGCGGCCGGTGTTGGTGGGCACCGCAATCGCCATTACCCTGCTGGTGGGTTGGGCAGTGATGCGAGCCCACTCCGTCCCCGCCGCGACGGAGGCTTCCAATGCCTGACGGCGAATCTGCGTCGCTTCAGCGGCGAGAGCGGGCTGTTCTTTCGAACCGGCGCTTCCGCAGCCTCTGGCTGGCGCAGCTCCTGTCGCAGATCGCTCAGAACGCCATCCTGTTTACGCTCCTCATCGTCGTTCTCACGAAGACGAACTCGACGACCGACACCAGCATCCTCGTTCTCTCCTACGTCGTGCCGTCGCTGCTGTTCGGCATGGTCGGCGGCGTCCTCGTCGACCGCTGGCGAAAGCGCGACATCCTTATTGCGACGAACGCCTTCCGCTCGCTGGCCGCTATCGCCTTTCTCCTCAGCAAAGACCACGTCGAGGCGATATTCGCGGTCAATATCGTCTTCTCCGCCGTCGGCCAGTTCTTCGCCACCGCCGAGGTCGCCACCGTGCCGTCGCTGGTGCCGAAAAACCAGCTCATGGCCGCCAACAGCCTCGTTAGCCTTGCCTGGACGGGCGCGCAGTTCATCGGCATGGTCTTCATAGCGCCGATATTCCTCAAGACCTTCGGCGTTGACGCCCTCTTCCTCGTGACGGCCCTCTCCTTCGTCGCCGCGTCGGTGCTAACGCGCTCGCTTCCCAAGGACGTGGGCGCGCACCAGGCCGGAGAGGCCGTCGAGCCGCGAGCGCCCCAGGCGGCGCCTCGCGAGTTGGCCAAAGCGCTGCGTCTGCTTCGCTCCGACCCCGCGTCCTGCCTGGCGATGGCGCAGCTCACGCTGAGCAGCTCGCTCGTCCTCCTCTTCGCGGTGCTGGTGCCGCGCTTCATGCAGGAAGTGCTCGACGTGCGGCCGGACGACGCCGTCTACGTCTTCGCTCCAACCGGCGTCGGCGCCATCCTCGGGCTGCGGCTCCTCCCCTGGCTGGCGCAGCGGATAGGGAAGGACCGGCTAGTCGCCTTCGGGCTCATCGGGCTGGCCGTCTGTCTGGTAGCGATGGGGCTGGTCCAGAACATGGCCGCCGCCCTGCAACGAACAGAAGACCTTAACCCGTTCGGGGCGGAGCGGCTTGGCGGGCTCTCGCTGCTCGTCGCCTTGACGATGATCGTCGCCGGTCCGCTCGGCCTCGCCTACGCGATGGTGAACGCGCCGGCCCAAACCGTTTTGCATGAGAGGGCGCCCCCGGAGATGCGAGGACGCGTCTTCGGCGCCCAGCTTGCCTTAGCGAGTCTTGCCGCGATCATCCCACTGCTACTCGTGGGCGCCGTGGCCGACATATATGGTGTGAGCTTCGTGCTGTTCGCCATCGCCGTCGTCGTGGCGGCGCTGGCCGCCCTCAGCCTGCACGTGCTTGACCGCCAGCAGAAAGTGGCGCTAGCGCAACAGACCGAGGCGACGGCAGCCACGGTCGAGCGGCCCGCGGAGGCGAAAACAGCTTCGATTGACACCGAAGAAGGGGTCGGCTAGACTGGTTAGGCGAGTCCGAGTCGGGAGTCGGAGGTGGTGGGATGATTGAGATGAGCATAGAGAGCATCCGCGTTAGTCTTATGAACTATCAGCGGGTGGTGATACTTAAAGAGAAGAACGCGGAACGCTATCTGCCCATCTGGATCGGGCCGGCCGAGGCGGACGCCATAGCCGTGCGCCTGCAGGACGTTTCAGTCGCGCGTCCGCTCACCCACGACCTCCTGCGCTCGATTATCGACGCCCTGGGCGCCGAGATAAACTGCATCATCGTCAACGATCTCGCGAACGACACTTTCTACGCGCGCATCGTGCTCTACGTCAACGGGCGCTCCATGGAGATCGACTCGCGCCCCAGTGACGCCATCGCTCTCGCCGTTCGGGCCAACGTCCCCATCTTCGCTGACGAGTCGGTGCTGGAGAAGGCGGGCGTCCTTCTGGACAAGGACGGCGAGAAAGCCGTCGGCGAGGAGCTTCGCGAGGTGCAGCCGGAAGAGCTGGAGAAGATGTCCGCCTTCCGCGACTTCATCGAAAGCCTCGACCTGGACGACTTCGAGAAGCGCCGCCCGCACGGTAAATAGCATTTGTTGCGAAGACAACCTGAGAGGCGCTCAACGGCGCCTCTCTTCCATTTGCGGCGGCGGTCGCCTCTGTAGGGTCGGGGTCTGTGCCCAACTCGAAACCATACCCTCAGACGCAGCGAAGCGGCTTGACATAGCAGGAATTCGCTGATATAGTCAGTCCACATCTGAATAGGGAACGGCTGAGAGCAGGACTAGTAGGCCGGAAAGCGGGGCTCCCCGCCATGGGCGGGGGCCAGAGAGCCGGAAACGGTGAGAGCCGGCGCCAGCGCAACGACCAAATGGACCTGGGAGCCGCAAACCGAACGGTCGCCTAGGGCGACCAAGTAGGCTTTGTCGGAGGGGCACCGTTAGCAGAGCCCAGGGTATCGTCCGCCTAAGGCGACCGTACCTGATAGAGATGTCCCGGCGCCCGCGCGGTCCGTCGGGGCAAGTAGGGTGGCACCGCGAGAACGCTCTCGCCCTTACGGGCGGGGGCTTTTTGTTTGGTGGAAATGCCAAGCAGCGCCTCGGCGCTAGACCAAAGAAAGGAGGAAGCATGGACACCAAATTCATTCTGCCGGAGAAGGAGATGCCGTCGCGCTGGTACAACGTCCAGGCGGACCTGCCGTCGCCGCTGCCGCCGGTGCTCCATCCGGCCACGAAACAGCCCATCGGGCCGCAGGACCTAGCGCCGCTCTTCCCGATGGAGTTAATCCGGCAGGAGGTAAGCACGGAGCGCTACATCGACATCCCGGAGGAGGTCCGGGACATACTGAAGCTGTGGCGTCCAACGCCCCTCTTCCGGGCACACCGCCTGGAGAAGGCGCTGGGCACGCCGGCGAAGATCTACTATAAGTACGAAGGCGTCAGCCCGGTCGGCTCGCACAAGCCGAACACGGCCGTCGCCCAGGCTTACTACAACATGAAAGAGGGCGTCAAACGGCTCACTACCGAGACCGGCGCCGGACAGTGGGGAAGCGCCCTGGCCATGGGGTGCAACTTCTTCGGCATCGAGCTGAAGGTTTACATGGTCAAGGTCAGCTACTTCCAGAAGCCTTACCGCCGTTCTCTCATCGAGACCTTTGGCGCCAAGGTCGTTCCGAGCCCCAGTCCCGACACGCAGGCCGGTCGCAACGCGCTGGCGGAAGACCCCGATGCCAGCGGCAGCCTGGGCCTGGCGATAAGCGAGGCGGTAGAGGACTGCGTGGGCCGCGAGGACACCAAGTACTCGCTCGGCAGCGTGCTCAACCACGTCCTGATGCACCAGACGGTCATCGGCGAAGAGGCGCTCAAGCAGATGGAGATGGCCGGCGACTACCCGGACATGGTCATCGGCTGCGTCGGCGGCGGCTCCAACTTTGCCGGCATCGCCCTTCCCTTCGTCCGCGGCATCTTGACAGGCGGCAAGAAGACGCGACTTCTCGCCGTCGAGCCGGAGGCCTGCCCCAGCCTGACCCGCGGCGCCGACGTCTACGACTACGGCGACACGGCGGGCATGGCGCCCATAGTCAAGATGTTCACTCTCGGACACACGTTCGCGCCGCCGGCCATCCACGCCGGAGGGCTGCGGTACCATGGCATGGCGCCGATCATATCGGAACTCCAGCGGCTGCGGTTGGTGGAATCGCGGGCGTACCACCAGAACACGGTATTCCAGGCGGCCGTCCAGTTCGCCCGAGCGGAAGGCATCGTGCCGGCGCCGGAGCCCGCGCACGCAATTCGCGCTGTCATCGACGAAGCGCTTGCCTGCAAGCAGTCCGGCGAGTCGAAGGTCATCCTGCTGGCGCTGAGCGGCCACGGGCACTTCGACATGTCGGCGTACGACAAGTACTTCTCCGGCGAGCTGGAGGACTACGCATACCCGGAGGAGAAGGTGCGAGAGGCGCTGGCGCACGTGCCGCAAGTCTGAAAGGATATGCTATCGTAAAGCAAAACAACGCATGGCCAAACAACGCATTCTGACGGGGATCCGGCCGACCGGCGCGCTCCACCTGGGGCACTACGCCGGCGCGCTCGAGAACTGGGTGCGGCTGCAGGACGAATACGAATGCTTCTTCCTCATCGCCGACTACCAGGTCTCCGACTACGCGGACGACATCGACACGGTGCGTCAGGCGGTCTTTGAGATCGCCATGGACTGGCTGGCCGTCGGCCTGGACCCGCAGCGCAGCCACTTCGTCATCGAAAGCCTTGTCCCGGAGCACGCCGAGCTCACCATCTGGTTGAGCTGGTACGTCGGGCTGGGCCGCCTGCAGCGCAATCCGACGCTCAAGGCGGAGATGGACGAGCTGGAATCGCGGTCGAAGGAAGCCGTGCCCGTCGCCTTCTTCACCTACCCCGTCATGCAGGTGGCGAACATCCTCATGCCGAAGGCGAACCTCGTGCCGACGGGCGAGGACCAGTCTCCGCACGTGGAGCTGACGCGCGAGGTGGCGCGTCGCTTCAACCGTCTCTTCGGCGAGGTGTTCCCGGAGCCGGAGGGGCTCGTCGGACGGGTGCCGCGCCTCGTCGGCATCGACGGCCAGGCCAAGATGAGCAAGTCGTTGAACAACGCCATCTACTTAAAGGACGACGCCGAGACGGTGACGCAGAAGGTGATGCGCATGTTCACCGACCCGACGCGCATCCACGCCGACGATCCGGGCCACGTGGAGGGCAATCCAGTCTTCATGTACCACGACGCCTTCAATCCGGATAAGGCGGAGGTGCGGGACCTCAAGGAGCGCTACGTCGTCGGCAAGGTCGGCGACGTGGAGGTGAAGCAGAAGCTGGCGCGAGCGTTGAACGCCCTGATGGATCCCATCCGCGAGCGACGCGCCCGCTATGAGGCGCAGCCAGCGCTGGTCCGCGAGGCGCTGGCCGCCGGCAGCGGCCACGCCAAGCGCGTCGCAGAGCAGACGATGGCGGAGGTGCGCGCGGCCCTGCGCTTGAACTACCTGGGCTGACGGAACGTCGTGGCCCGGGGCGAAACGTGCATGTCGACGGCGGTCGGAGGCATTCCGGCCGCCGTCACCTATTGTCAGCCGACCGCTCCTGGCCGAATGTGCGATGCACTCTGGACGAGGATGGAATGCCGCGTCGGACGTCAACGGCGATGGGCACGTTCACCTCCGAGACCTTGAGATAGGTCTTCAGTCGATGCGATCTTGGAAATGCCGATAGGCGGGGCGATCTGTCAGGCTTTGACGGCGACGACCTGTAGCCAATTCCGCGGCACCGTCGTCAGCTTCAACTCGCGGAAGGCTTCCGCAGCGCCGCGGCGCAGGCAGTCGGCGGCAAGCGCCAGGGGGACGCCGGGCAAAGCTCCTCGGGCAAACAGCTCGTACTCGCTGATCGCCTGGAAGCCCTCCAGCGGCATGTCGACCGGGCACAGCTCCAGCCGTTGCACATTGAAGCCGCCATCGGCAAGCAACTGTTTGTACTCGTTGACGCTGAGTTGGATGCGCGCCTGCGCCCGCTCTTCCTTCTCGCGACGCATCTCCGGGTTCTCGTCGCGGAAGATGCGCATCGCGCGGCGCACCCACAGCACGTAGAACGGCATCGTGTCGGCCGGCTGGGCGCCCTCGAAGAATGTGCTGTTGAAGGCGAAGAGGCCGCGCTCCCTGAGCGCCTCCGACACCTCGTGCAGCATCCGCCGCTTGTCTTCGACGAGATGGATGGCGTTGCAGAAGACGACCGCGTCGGCGGTGCGCTGGACGAAGCGCGAAAGGTTCTCGGCCTGGCCGGAGACGAAGCGCACGACGGCGCCCCAGCGCTCCTGCAGGTCCCGACGCGCCAGCTCAAGCGCCGAGTCCGACGGCTCTACGGCGACGACTTCGCCCTTGTCCGGGTGCATCGTCTCCAGGATCAGCGTCGTGACCGCACCCGTGCCGGCGCCGAGGTTGACGACCCGCTGCGACGGCCCGAGCCCGCACATTTCGACGAGGCGGCGGTTGATGGCAGTGTAGAACGGCTGGCTGGCGAACTTCCGGAACGAGTCTCCTTCTAACTCCGTCATTCCTGAGCCTCCTCTGGCCTTATGCGGGAACCACGAGGTCGATGCGCTGGCGGCGAACCTCGGCCATGATCTTCGCCGCGCCCGCTTCGTCCGGCTCAACGAGCGGCAGTCGCAGGCCGCCGACCCTGCAGCCGAGCTCGCGCAGGGCGTACTTGATTGGTATCGGGTTGCTGGCGACGGTCATCAGCGTCACCATCAGCGGCAGGAGGCGTCGGTGAATCGCCGCCGCTTCCTCCACCTTGCCGTCGAGGAACTTGTCGATGATCTCGCGCATCTGCAGGCCGACGAGGTGTGAGACGACGCAGATGACGCCGTAGCCGCCGATCGACAGGATGGGCAGCGTGTCGGAGTCGTTGCCGCTCCAGATGCGGAAGTCCTCCCGCGAGCGCGAGATTATCTGGCCTATCTGCTCCAAATTCCCGCTGGCTTCCTTCAGCCCGGCGATGTTCGGGATCCCCGACAGCCGGATGCTCGTCTCCGCCGTCATGTTGACGCCGGTGCGCCCGGGGATGTTGTAGAGGATGCAGGGCAGGCTCGTCTCGCGGGCCAGCGTCTCGAAGTGACGGAATAGCCCCTCCTGCGTCGGCTTGTTGTAGTAAGGCACCGTCAGCAGGAGCGCGTCGACGCCGGCGGCCTCCGCCTCGCGGCCCAGCTTCGCGCTCTCGGCCGTATTGTAGTTGCCGCTGCCGGCCACGACGACGCCGGAGCTACCCACCGCCTCCTTTACCGCCTTGAAAAGACCCACCTTCTCATCGTGACTGAGCGTGGGCACCTCGCCGGTCGTTCCGGCCACGACGACGCCGTCGCTGCCCGAGCGCAGGAGCGCCAGCGCCAGTTCCTGCGCCTGCCGGTAGTCGACAGCGCCTTCGTCGTTGAAGGGGGTGATCATCGCCGTCAGCAAACGGCCTATCTCTACCATGATGTCCTCCTCCGGCGGGGTTAGACGAGGTCTCTCTTTACCAGCTCTTCGGCTATCTGAATTGCGTTGAGGGCGGCCCCCTTGCGGAGGTTGTCGGAAGAGATCCACATCGCAATGGAGTTCGGGTGAGAGTCGTCCTGACGGATGCGGCCCACGAACACGTCGTCCTCACCGGCGGCAAGCCAGGGAAGCGGGTAGAGGCTAATGCTCGGATCGTCCTGCACCGTCACGCCCGGCGACTCGGCGAGGATGTCGCGCACCTCGTCCGGGTCCATCGGATGCGTCAACTCCACGTGCACCGCGCAGCTATGCGAGATCATGACCGGCACGCGGACGCAGGTCGCCGACATAGCGATCGTCTCGTCGTGCATGATCTTGCGGGTCTCGTGGATCATCTTCCACTCCTCTTTGGTGTAGCCGCTGTCCATGAAGACGTCGATCTGCGGGAGCAGGTTGAACGCTATCTGGTGCGGATAGACGTGGGGCGAGGCGTCCTTTCCCTCGAGCACTTGCTTCGTTTGCGTCACGAGCTCGTCGACCGCCGCCTTGCCGGTGCCGGAAACGGACTGGTAGGTGTCGGCGATGACGCGCTTTACCGGGTTCACCCTGTGAATCGGCCACAGACACATGACCACCGGCGTCGTCGAGCAGTTGGGTATGGAGATGATGCCGTGGTGCTTCGCCACGTCGTCGGCGTTCACCTCCGGCACGACGAGCGGCACTCTCGGGTCCATGCGCCAGGCAGAGCTGTCGTCGATGGCGATGGCGCCGACCTGGGCAGCTATCGGGCAGTAGTCGCGCGAAGCCTGGCCGCTGGCGGACACGAAGACGAAGTCGGCGCCGGCGAAGGAGTCGTTCGTCGTCTCTTCCACCGTGATCTCCTGGTCGCCGACGACGATCTTCTTGCCGGCGGAGCGAGAGGTGGCGAGCAGGCGCAGCCCCTTCACCGGGAACTTGCGCTGCTGCAGGATGCCCAGGAACTCGCGACCCACCATGCCGGTGGCACCGACGACGGCGATGTTGTACTTCTTGTCAGACATGAGCGCTCAACTTCCTGCTAGATTCAGGCCTATCAGTAGCGGGCGACCCGCCACTGCCCCATCGCGGGATAGGAGGTTACGCGCCGTCCGTCTCCAATCGCACGGTGAGCTATCATAATAATGGCAGAAGGGGGGATCAGGCAACAGCGGCAGCGTTTCGGAATCTGCCGCTAGAGGCCGATGAGCTTGTCCAGGCCGCGCACGAGCTCGCTGCGCTGCATCACTTCTTTCGTCGCCAGAAGCACGCCCGGCATGAAGGAATCGCGGCCCGTGGAGTCGTGACGGATGGTCAGCGTCTGACCCGTCCCGCCGAAGATGACCTCCTGGTGAGCAACCAGTCCCGGCAGGCGCACGCTGTGGATGGCTATGCCGCCAAGGGAGCCGCCGCGCGTTCCTGCCACCATCTCCTTCTGCGTCGGCGCTTCCAGGAAGGGACGGCCGCGACTGGCCAGCATCCCCTGCGCGGTCGCTATCGCCGTCCCGGAGGGCGCGTCGACCTTCTGGTTGTGGTGCAGCTCGATAATCTCGGCGTGGTCGAGGTGTTTCGAGACGATTCGCGCCAGGTGCATCATGAGCACCGCGCCGATGGCGAAATTCGACGCGGCGACGGCGCCGATCCCCTTCTCCTTGCAGCCGCGCTCCAGTTCGGAGAGCAGGTCTTCGGATAGGCCCGTCGTGCCGATGACCATGCGGACGCCGTTGTCCAGCGCCGCTTTCACGACCTGCGGCGTCCAGTCGGCGTGAGTGAAGTCGATGATCACGTCGGGGCGGGAGCGCGAGAGCAGCGCCTGCGGGTCCTTGTCCAGATGGACGAGGCCCGAGCCGTCCGGCAGCGAGACGTACTCCTCGGCGGAGAACTTCTCGAGAACGCCGACGGGTTCCAGTTCAGCGTCGCTGCAGACCGCCGCCAGTATCTCCCGGCCCATCTTGCCGGTGCCGCTGACAACCACTCGAATTTGAGCCATGGTACTTCCCTGTGACCAGCCGCTGCGAGCTAGCCTCTACCAGCGTCTGCCGAAAGGCGGACGCGGCGCCGGCCCGGCGCCGCCGGGCCCTCCCTGACGCGGTTCCTGCCTGTGCCCCTGGCCGTACGGACGCCGTCGCGGACGGGCCGCTCCGCCATCCGGCGAATTGCGAGATTGGCCTGGGGCGCCGGGCGGCCGGCCACCGGTAGAACGTCGCGGCGGTCGCTGCTCCGAGCCGTAGCCGGGACGCCTGCCGCGTCCGCCGGCAGGGCCGCCGATGGGCATCCGCTCCGTCGGGAGCGGCGGCGGCTGGGGCTCCTCGCCTTCCGTCTCGCCTTGCGTCCCGCCTCTTGTCTCGCCTTGCGTCCCGCCTTGCGTCCCGCCTCTTGTCTCGCCTTGCGTCCCGCCTTGCGTCCCGCCTTCAAGCACCGCGCGCCGCGAAAGGTTGATGCGCCCGAGGTTGTCGATCTCCATGACCATCACCATGATCTCGTCGCCCACCTTCACCACGTCCTCAACACTGGGCACACGGTAGTCGGCAAGTTCCGAGATGCGCACCAGCCCCTCTTTGCCGGGAATTATCTCGACGAAGGCGCCGAAGTTGGTCGTTCGCGTGACTCGCCCTGTATAGATCGTGCCGATTTCGACCTCACGCGTCAGCCCCTGGATCATCTCGATGGCGCGATTGGCCTGCTCCTCGCTGGTCGAGCCGATGAAGACCGTGCCGTCGTCCTCAACGTCGATCGTGCACTTCGTCTCTTCGATGATGGAACGAATGACGCGACCGCCCGGGCCGATCACCTGGCCGATCTTGCCCTGCGGAATCTTGATCCGGTACATGCGCGGAGCATAACGCGAAAGCTCCTGGCGGCTCTCGGAGATGGTGTTGTGCATCTTGTCGAGGATCTCCAGGCGCGCCTCCTTTGCCTGCTCGAGCGCTTCGCCCATGATCTCCGGCGTAATTCCCTTTACCTTGATGTCCATCTGAAGCGCCGTGATGCCGCCGGCCGTGCCCGCGACTTTGAAGTCCATGTCGCCCATCGCGTCTTCCAGGCCGGCGATGTCGGTGAGGATCTTGTAAGTGCCGTCCTCGCCCTTGATCAGTCCCATCGCGATTCCAGCGACCGGTTCCTTAATCGGAACGCCGGCGTCCATGAGAGCGAGCGTGCTGCCGCAGACGCTGGCCATCGACGTGCTGCCGTTGCTGGACAGGACCTCCGTGACAAGCCGGATGGTGTACGGGAACTCGTCTTCCGCCGGGATGACGGGCTCGATGGCGCGTTCCGCAAGAGCGCCGTGACCGATGTCGCGGCGGCTCGGCGAGCCCATTCGCCTCACTTCGCCGACTGAGAAGGGCGGGAAGTTGTAGTGGTGAAGGAAGCGTTTCGTGTCCTCCGGCGACAGCGTGTCCAGGCGCTGCTCTTCGCTGGCCGAGCCCAGGGTCGCGATCGTTAGGGCCTGCGTTTGGCCGCGGGTGAACAGGCCGGAGCCGTGGGTGCGCGGCAGAATGCCGACCTCGGCGCTGATGGGCCTTATCTCTTTCAGACCGCGCCCGTCCGGCCGTACGTTCTTTTCGAGAATGCTTTGCCGGACCTGCTGTTTGACGCTTTCGTCGAAGGCGGCCAGTATCTGCTCCGCCGCATACGTCTCGCCCAGGCGCTCCAGTAGCTCCTCGCGGCGCTCGCCGAGAGAGCGGTCCCGCTCCTCGCGGTTGACGGCTGCGACAATCTCCTCCAGCTTGCCTTCCAGGAACTGCGCCACGTCGCGGCGCACCGCCTCGCCGACTTCCCGCGGCGCCACGATCGTCTTCTCCTTGCCGACGTCGCGAACCATCTCGTTCTGCAAGGCGATCATCGCCTGGTTCGCCTCGTAGCCGGCGCGGATGCCGCCAAGCACCCTCTCCTCCGAGACGCCGGTTGCTCCCGCCTCAACCATCATCACCGCTTCCGCCGTGCTCGACACGATGAGGTCGATCTCGCTGTCCTTGAGCTGCGTGAACGTGGGCAGGATGACGTACTCGCCGTCGATGTAGCCAACGCGCACGGAGCTGACCGGGCCGGCAAACGGTATGGGGGATATGCTCAGAGCGGCGGAGGCGCCGATTGTGCCCAACACGTCCGGTGAGTTCTCCTGATCGGCGGAGAGCACCGTTACGACGATCTGGACGTCGTTGCGATAGCCCTTGGGAAAGAGCGGCCGCAGGGGCCTGTCGGTGAGGCGAGCGGCGAGCACCGCTTCCGTCGTCGGACGGCCCTCCCGGCGGAAGAAGCTGCCGGGAATCTTGCCCGCGGCATAAAGCCGCTCTTCATAGTCGATCGTGAGAGGAAAGAAGTCGATTCCCTCTCTTGGCTGCTCCGTCGCGCAGGCTGTGACGAGGACAACGGTATCGCCGTAGCGCACCGTGACCGATCCGCCGGCCTGAAAAGCCAGCTTGCCGGTCTCGATGGTCAACTGGCGTCCGTTAACCGTCCGTTCGTAGACTCGTGGATTCACATGAACCTCCCTAAACCCGTGCCGAATGGGCGGCTTTCCTCACGCCGCCGTCTTGGGGCCATCAGGCGTAATGCTAAGCGATTGGGCGAAATGTTCCCTGACTCATCCGGCGGGGGTCAACCCGTCTTCCGGACGCTACTCCTCGAATCCAACAGGACACAATTGGAGGAGCTATCGACCTGAGGATGCGCTTGCTCTCTCTCTACAGAAAGGCCGCCGCTTACTTGCGGAGGCCTAGTCTCGCGAGGACGGTTCGATAGCGCTGCACGTCCTTCTTGTTGAGGTACGCGAGCTGTCTCCGCCTCTGTCCCACCATCTTCAGGAGGCCGCGCTGAGAGTGGAAGTCGTGCTTGTGCGTCCTCAGATGGGCGCTGACCTGACTGATCTTCGCAGTCAGGAGGGCTACTTGCACCTCTGGAGAACCGGTATCGGTTTGGTGAGTGGCGTATTCCTCTACGACGTCCTGTTTCTTCTCTTTGCTCAGCATCTGCCCTTCGCGTGGCCCTCTTCCGTCTTGGATTCCTTATCTAGTGTATAATTCTAGCATAGCGTTTGTGCTGACTGCAACGCAGTATATCCCTTCAAGGAGCTCTCGAGCATCGCGGCCGGGCACACCGCGAGGAAGGGCGGACCGTCAGCGGATGGCACGGGTAGCAGTGGTGACGGATAGCGCAGCTTCGCTGCCGGCTTCACTGCGCGCCGAGCACGACATCGAAGTCGTCCCCCTTAACCTCGTCTTCGACGACCACTCCTATGCGGACGGCCTTGAGACCAACGGCAATTTCTACCGCGCCCTGAAGGCCGCCCGCCGGCCACCGACGACGACGGGCGCCTCGCCGGGAACACACCTGGAAGCGCTCCGACGCGCCGCCGCAAAGGCTGACTCCGTCTTGTGCATCACCGTCTCGGCCCAGTTCAGCGGCACCTACGACTCCGCCCTCCAGGCAGCCGCCCTCCTCAAGCAAGAGCGCCCCGGCACCGAAGTCGTCGTACTCGACTCGCGCAGCGCCGCTATGGGAGAGGGCTTCGTCGTCCTTGAAGCTGCGAAGGCCGCTGCCGCCGGCGGCAGCCTTGCCGACGTGAAAGCGGCAGCCGAAGGTGCGATGCCCCGCGTCGGCATCGTCGCCGTAATCGACACGCTCGAATACCTGGCCAGAGGCGGACGCGTGCCGCGCATCCAGGCCTGGGCCTCGGCCCTGCTGAGCGTGAAGCCGATAATCGAGCTCCGGCAGCAGGACATCCACCTGCTCACTCGCACCCGCACCCGGCGACGCGCCGTCGCCCAGCTAATCCCGATTCTCGAGCAGCGCGGCCTCTACGGAGAGCGCCTCCACCTGTGCGTTCAGCACACGAACGTCCTCGACGAGGCGCTGGGGCTGGCAGAGGAAGCGCAGCAACGCCTCCATCCTGCCGAAATGGCCGTGAGCGAGTTCACGCTGGTCATGGGGGCGCACATCGGACCGGGTCTGCTAGGACTCGCCTACTACGTCGAACCCTGACCCAGCGAATGCCGCAGCGACCGCCTTCCGCCGTCCAGAGATTCCTCCAGGCGCTGGACCCGCTACCGGCCCCGCGGCCCAACCCGGCGCTTGTCGTCATAAGCGGCCTACCGGGGACCGGCAAGTCGCAGTTTGCCCGCGAGTTGCGGGATCGGACCGGCGCAGTCGTGCTCGAAAGCGATGCTCTCCGCCGGCTCCTGGTCGAAAGGCCGTCCTACTCCTGGCAGGAGAGCCGCCGCCTGTTCGCCGCTATCCACGGCGTCGTGGAGCGATTGCTCTGCGAAGGCATGTCCGTTATCCTCGACGCCACCAACCTCGCCGAGGCCTATCGCCGACCGCTCTACGCCATCGCCGAGGAGTGCAACGCACGGCTGTTGCTGGTAGAGGTCACCGCTCCGACCGAAGTGGCGCGGAAACGACTGGCGGAGCGCGTTGTAGCGGGCGGAAGCTCGTCCGAGGCCGACGTGGCGGTCTACGAACGGATGCTGACGGCACGCGAGAAGATACGCCGCGAGCACTTCGTCGTCGACACGTCGAAGCCGTACGATCGGGCGCTCAGGACCATCGCCCGCGAGATGGAGCGCGGGCCCCGGAAATAGGAAAAACCCCCATCAGGGGGCTCCATCGAATTGGCGGCCCGCCTGTCCCTACGCCGGCGCTTCCTTGGGAGGAGACGGCTCCTTCGGGACGATGCCCAGGAGCTTGCCCAGCGCCGTGTAGCCCCACCTCTGCAGGAACAGCGCCGCCCCTAAGCCCATGAGCGCCACGCAAATGCCCACCGGCGCGTCGAAGATGTAGTGGTTCGCCGTGAATACGACGGCGAAGAACTGCGCCACCGGCAGCATGGCGGCAAGCACCCATAACGGCTTCCAGCGTGTCGAGGCGATGACGCCGATGGCCAGGATTACCGGCCAGCCGACGTGAAGGCTCGGCACGGAAGCATATGGGTTCACGAACATCTGCATCGACTGCGCCTGATAGCTCAGGTTGCTGTAGATCGCCATCGTGTCCACGAAGCCGAAGTCGCTGAGGAAACGCGGCGGCGCCACCGGGAAGAGGTGGTAGATGATGAGAGCTATTCCGCCGGAGATCAGCATCGCATCGCGCGTCAGAGTGTACTGGCGTCGATGGCGGAAGTAGAGCCAGAGCCCAACAGTCACGATGAGCGGGAAGTCCAGCCAGAAGTAGATGCCGTTGAAAAGATGGATGAGGAAGCTCTTACCGAGGATCAGCGCCTGCAACTGGAGCTCCCAACTGAATCCGGCCTCGCGCTCAAGGTTCATGATGCGGAAGCCGTGGGCGAGAGCATCCGAAGTCCGGTCGACGACGCTACCGCGGACGAGGAAGTAGAACAGGAACGCCAGCGACACGAGCGTCAACTCGACGATGTGACGGACTATCGGGCGCGGCGCCAGCGCTTCCGCCACGCGTCGCGGTGCAAGGAGGGCCATCAGCGCACGGATTATCTTCAGGATATGGCGAAACCAGACGCTCCCTGTCAGCGATCTCGCCAGATTCCCCAGAGCCGACAATGGAGAAACCATACCGTTTCAGATCCCTCCGACGACAACTAGATCCGATAATTCATTTAAGCACACGTGGCGACAGATTTCAAGAAACGGTCTGCCGCGTTCCGAAGCGCACGTTCTCAAGAACGAACGCCAGGACAATAGCCAGCAGCACGACGAGGGCGCCGGCCATCGCATCAAAAATGAAATGATTCCCGGTGAGTACGATCGCGAAGAACATGAACGTCGGAAAGAGCACCGCAAACGCCCGCACCCACCAGTTGCGCGCGATGTCGATGAGGGCGATCCCGACGAGCAGCGCCCAGCCGAAATGGAGGCTCGGCACCGCCGCATAGTGATTGACGATGAAGCCAGGCTGCATCGTGTTCGACTTGTTGTTGAACATAGCTATAGTATCGACGAAACCGAGGTTGGGCATGAGCCGCGGCGGCGCGACGGGGAAGAAGCCGTAGATGAACAGGCCAATGACGGCGGAGATCAGCAGCGCATTCCGGTACACGCGGTATCGCTCCCGGCTCTGCACGTATATCCAGATTCCGCTGGCCACGAGGAGCGGTAAATGGCCGTAGAGATAGATTCCGTTGACGATGTCGACCAGGGCGCGGCTGCCGATTATGTGCTCTTGCCAGCCGGACTCCCAGAAGATGCCAAGTCGCTGCTCGATCCGGATGATGTGGTCTGCGCGGGCGAAAGCGTCGGCTGTTCTCTCGGGGAGAGCGCCGCGGATGAGCCAGTAGATGACCATCAAACCGACGAGGAGCACCGCTTCGACAAAGAAGAGGCGCAGTTCGCGAAGGACTTTCCTGACCTTCGTCCTTGTGGATGGCGTCACTACCGGCTTTGCCCTCAATCCTCAGGCGATTGCAGCTCTGCCTCCCTGACCTTACCATGGGATTGTAGCACACAACTCTGCCGACACAAGGCCCTCTTCCATCCCACGACAGCCGTTGCTGTCCTGCATTGAAAGGAGCCTCCATGCAACTCGATACCCAGATCGGCCATCTTCGCGAATCTCCCGCCGGAGCGCTGGTCGTAGCTCTGTTCGAAAACTCCGACGTCCTCGGGGGCGTCGCGGCGGATGTCGATGCCGCGCTCGGAGGGATGATCTCGCAGCTAGTCCGCCAGGGCGAGGTGAAGGGAAAGAGATACGAGACAACTCTCGTCCACACCCTTGACCGCCTACCATCGCCGCGAGTCCTGGTCGTCGGCCTCGGCAAGAGAAACGCCTTCGATGGCCGCATACTGCGCAACGCTTTTGCCGTCGGCGCGCGTCATCTCCGCCGAGTTGGTGCGGAAACCGTCGCCGTCAGCGCCGACCCGCTTCTCGGTCCTGCGCCTGATGCGACCGCGCAGGCGATCGTCGAAGGAATGACGCTCGGCCTTTACATCTTCAGCCGGCACAAGAAACGGCCCGAGGAAGAGCGCGATCTGCGCGAGATCGTCCTGATGGAGCCGGACCCATCGCGAGCCGAGGCGGTGCGAGAGGGAGCGGAGCGCGGCCGCGTCGCAGCCGAAGCGACGAACTGGGTGCGCGACCTGGCCAACGAGCCCGCCAACTTCATGACGCCGTCAGACCTGGCGGAGCGCGCCCAGCAGGTCGCGCAGGAGCTGGACCTGGAGTGCGAGGTCTTCGAGCGGACGGAGATCGAGGAGATGGGCATGGGCGCTTTCCTCGGCGTCGCTCAGGGAAGCCGCCAGCCGCCGAAGCTGATCGTGCTCCGCTATCAAGGAAGCGCGGCGGAGGCCGCGACGTTGGGAC
Source organism: uncultured Chloroflexia bacterium (assembly GCA_963703345.1). Lineage (GTDB taxonomy): Bacteria > Chloroflexota > Dehalococcoidia > DSTF01 > JALHUB01 > JALHUB01. The sequence continues at coordinate 396,803 of OY969814.1, forward strand.
TCGTTGGCAAAGGCATCACTTTCGACAGCGGCGGCATCTCGATCAAGCCGTCGCAGGGCATGCACGAGATGAAGAGCGATATGACCGGCGGCGCCGAAGCGATTGCCACCGTTCGAGCGCTGGCCCAACTCAAGGTGAGGTTGAACGTGACGGCCATCGTGCCGGCCACCGAGAACATGCCCGATGGCAGCGCTCAGCGCCCCGGCGACGTGGTGCGAGCAATGAACGGCATGACGATCGAGGTCGTGAACACGGACGCCGAAGGGCGCCTGATCCTCGCCGATGCCCTCTGCTATGCCGGCCGTCTCGGCCTCTCACCGATCGTCAACGTCGCCACGCTTACCGGCGCCATGTCGGTCATCCTTGGTAACGTGGCTTTCGGCGCCATGACGAACAACGAGGGGCTCTTCATGCGGATCAACGAGTCGGCGGATGTCGCCGGCGAGCGTGTCTGGCAGTTGCCTCTCTTCGACGAATACCGCGAGAAACTCGACAGCGAGGTCGCTGACATCAAAAACGTCGGCGGCCGCGACGCGGGCGCGATTACCGGGGGCCTCTTCCTTAAGGAGTTCGTCGGCGACACGCCCTGGGCGCACCTGGACATCGCCGGCGTGGATCTGCGCGACGAAGTCAAGGGCATCTTCATCAAGGGCGCCAGCGGCACGGGGGTCCGGACGCTGATCGCGCTGGCCCTCAGCCTCGCGGAGAGGCCGCTCTCCGGCTGAGCTACCGCTTCGTGCTCGGAGGCGCCCAGGCTCTCGAGATGAACCTGTCGACCTCGATGGCCGGCAGCGTGTTAACGCTCAACGTTCCACGCGCGCTCAGCTCGACAGCGATGCTCATAACCGCTTCGTTGCTGTCCGCTTCGATGACAGTTATGAAGTCGTAGGCGCCAAGCGTAGCGTACTGGGCGACGATCTTGCCCCCCATCGACACGATCTCCTTGTTGACCTCCCGAATGCGTTCGGGGCGGCTCTTGATCGTCTTGCGTCCCTGTTCCGTCAGGTTGGTGAGGGAAATGTACAGCGGCATAGGGTTTCTCCTTCCCATTGCTTGTGATGAGGACATCATAGCACGGGCACGCGCCTGTGAGTCCCCCGACGCGCTGGTTCGTCGCCGTTCGCCCGCCTGCCGGTAGGCATGGCTTGCCGCGGGGCGTTGCTATTGGTCTCGCGCCGGCAGCGGCCGCGTCACCCAGTCGGGCAGGCGCACGTCCGCCGGGGCGTCGTGCTGGGGGATGAACGGCTTTACGTCGAGCACGGGCGTGCCGTTGATCGCGTCCAGCCCTCTTACGCGCAGCACGTTTCGGCGTCGCTTCACGAGCGAAACGACCGAGACGCCGACAGGGTTCGGGCGGTGCTGTGTGCGCGTCGCCAGGACACCCTGCAGCGGGTAGCGTTCGTCGCCACGCGGATGGCACTGCGTCCGGCCGCGTTCCTCGTCCGAGACGCGGTGCAGGTGAAAGAGGACGATGACGTGCGAGTACCCCTCGATGCCGTTCAGGGCATCGGTCAGCTCTTTGCGGAGGATGATGTCGGAGGAGACGTTGGCCCACTCCTGGCGGCGCGGCTCCCGCACCCCGTTCCGCACCATGCCGATCGGCTTCAAGGTAACCGGCTCGTTGGGGATGATCTGCTCCGGCAGGATGCCGACGGTGCCCAGAAAACGCAGAAGCCGGCTGCGAATGCTCATCCGACGCTCTCCTCGTCTTCTTCTGTGAGACAAGCAGAGATTAGCACAGGCTCATGGACACGCCAAGGCTTTCCGTTCGAACGCGCAAACGGAATGTTTCTCCCCCGTTCATTGACCGCTGCCCGTGCCTGTGCTACGTTTCGTTCGAAAATGCCGAGAATCCCCTTCCTCCCGAAGAACGAACGCTTCTACGTTCTCCTCCACGACGGCGCCCGAAACCTTGTCGACGCCGCGGAAAGCCTCAATGACCTCGTCCGGTACTACGAGAACATCGATATGAAGAGCGAGCACATCACGGAGCTCGAGCACAACGGCGATAGCATTACGCACGATATCATCAACCTTCTCCATAAGACGTTCGTCACGCCCATTGAGCGCGAGGACATCGCTCTCCTCGCCCAGCGCATGGACGACGTGATGGACTACATCGAGGGTGCGGCCACGGCGATGCGCATCTATAAGATCGCGCAACCGACGGAGCGGAGCCGCGAGATGGCCGATGTCGTGCGGCTCATGGCCGTTAAGCTGGAGCAGGCGGTCTCACACCTGCGTGACCACAAGGGACTGCGCGACATCCTCCCTTACTGCGTCGAAGTGAACCGGCTGGAGAACGTCGCCGACGACCTCTACCGCAAGGCAATCGCCGAGCTCTTCGACGACGAGGCGAGCGCGGCGGAAATCATCAAGTGGCGCGAGGTCTACGAGCAGCTAGAGCAGGCGACGGACGGCGCGGAGGACGTCGCCAACGTCCTGGAAGGCATTGTCCTGAGGCATGCCTAAACTGACTGCGTACAGTCGAAAGAGGTCCAACGGGCCCGGCGGGGCTCGTTTTTTCTGCGCGCGGACGCCTCCAATCGGAAAATAGGGCATGATCAACAGCTTCCCATTCCTCGTCATCACCTTCATCGCCATACTCGGCTTCGAGGCGGTGAACGGCTGGACCGACGCTCCCAACGCCGTCGCCACGGTCGTCTCCACGCGCGTACTGCCGCCGATCCCGGCCGTCGCGATGGCGGCGGTGTTCAACCTGCTCGGCGCACTCTCGGGAACAGCGGTGGCGGCCACTATCGGCAAGGGTATCGTCGATCTCAACCAGATCAACCTGGAGACGATACTGTCCGCCTGCATTGCGGTCATCGTCTGGAGCACGTTTGCCTGGTACTTCGGCCTGCCGACGAGCAAGACACACGAGATCCTCGCAGGTCTTGCGGGCGCCGGCGTGGCAACGGGCGGCTTCGATGTCCTCGAGTACAGCGGCTGGGAGAAGGTGTTCACGGGCCTCGGCGCCGCCATCATCTTCGGCGCGCTTGGCGGCGTCCTGCTGATGTGGATCCTCTCTTGGATCCTGAGAAAATCAAGTCCCGCCTTCGTCCACAGAACCTTCGGCGTGCTGCAGTTGGGTTCCGCCGCGTTCATGGCCTGGAGCCACGGCACCGCCGATGGCCAGAAGGCGATGGGCGTGATGGCGATGGCCCTGGCCATCCACTATCATCAGGCCTTCACCGTGCCGATCTGGGTGATCTTCCTGGCGGCGACGACGATGGGCCTCAGCACCGGCCTCGGGGGCTACCGAATCATCAAGACGCTGGGAATGCGGCTGACGCATCTCCAGCCGGTGCACGGCTTTGCGGCGGAGACGGCGGCGGCGATGACGATTACGGTCAGCGCCCGCTTCGGCATTCCGTTGAGCACGACGCATACCATCGGCTCCGCGATCATGGGCGTCGGCGCGACGCGTCGTTTCTCGGCGGTGCGCTGGGGGATTGCGCAGGAGATACTGGCGGCGTGGGTGCTGACGTTCCCGGTCTGCTTTGCGCTGGGCTATGTGATAGCCTTCCTCATCCCCGGCTAGACCAGGTCGCCTACTCCTACTGTTAGATCACCCCAAGGATGACGAGCAGCCAGCCGACGGACGCGAAGATGAACAGGGCACGTAGGTACATTCCGCTACGCCATTGGAGGTTCGCGTCCTTTTCCGCCGAGCCAGTCGTGCCAGTCCAGAAGTAGCCGAGCGCGGGAAAGGTCCTCGCCAGGACGCGTTGTCCCTCGGCATGAAAGATGAGCGAGAACGGTGCCCAGCAGACCTTCCCCCAGAATCGGATGATCCGCTCCGGATGCCACATGAACTGGTAGAACAACCAGCAGTAGGCTGCGACGAGAATGAAGTCAGTCGCCAGAGCTCCCAGAAAGACGAGCCAATCTTTCATTTCTCTCTTCTAGCGCTGTTGCGGAAGAGCGAGCGGCTAGCTGACGGCGACGGCGGCGCCCCAGAGGAAGACGACCTGCACGGCGACCAGCCCGGCCAGTAGCGTGTACGAGGCCAGCTTCTCCCAGGCGCGCGCAGCAACGGCGGCGACGAGGCTGACCAGCAAGATGCCGAAAGCGGTCGCCGGCAGCGACAGCAGCTCGTGCTTGGAGGCGACACGTTCGACGTCCAGCGGCGGGAAGGAGATGGCGAGGCTTTCGGGCAGGCCGCCGTAGTTGGCGTAGATGACGCCGGCAGTCGCAGCGCAAAGCAGCACGGCGACGAGCGCCAGCCCCTGAGCGTAGCGGTCGAGCCAGAACGGCTGGTCGGCGAGGGGCAAGCGGCGCGGCACCTGTCGCAGCGGAAGCTCCACGCCCTCCTTTCGGGCCGACTCGACCTCGCTCACAAACTGCCTCACGTCCGGCGGCGAGACCGCGTACGCCTGCGAAGCGGTGATAACGTACACGAGCTCTGCGGGGCGCCGGTGCGTGGAGTAGAAGAGCGTCTCGCCGATATCCTGCACGCTGGCATGGCCGACGTGATGGCCGGGCCAGCCGACGCCCTTGACGTTCGGCAAGGGGATAAGCTCGCCATGGGTCACGCGCTTCACGCCGTCAAGCGGTATCACCTGACGGACAAAGCCGCAGTGAATCACGAGACCGTTTCGGTCCAGCTCGTAGCGCAGGCTCGCGCAGGCATAGGTCCACCAGCCAATGAGTGCTGCGATTCCGAGGAAGACGGCAGCGAAGAGGTAGCAGAAGACGGTGGAAAGAGAGACCGGCTCCGTCGCGCCGCGGAGGACGAGCAGGGCCGCGAAAACGAGCGCCCACGCCGAGGCGGCGATGCCCAGGGTCGTGCCGGTTGCGCGTCGAGGGTGGAATTGCATAGTCTCGCGGGCTACGCGGGCGTGCACCAGTCCGCGTACTTGTTGTTCTTGCAGCAGATGGCGTCGAGGTACAGCTTCTGGAGACGCGCCGTCACCGGGCCCGTCTTGCCGTTGCCCACCGGACGCCTGTCGATGTCGACGACGGCGGTGACGTGGGCAGCGGTGCCCGTCATGAAGCACTCGTCGGCGGTATACAACTCCGCGCGGGCGACGGGGCGCTCCAGCGTCTCCATGCCCAGCTCCTCGCGCGCCAGCCGCATGACGGTGTCACGGGTAATGCCGACGAGGATGTTGTCCGATTGCGAAGGCGTGATCAGCCTGCCGTCCTCGACGATGAAGATGTTCTCGCCGCTGCCTTCGGAGACGTGACCGTTGATGGAGAGCATGATCGCCTCGTCGAAGCCGTTCTCCTGCGCCTCGGTCTTGGCCAGCGCCGAGTTGACGTAGATGCCGGTGACCTTGGCCCGCGCCGGAATCGACAGCTCGTCGACACGGCGCCAGGACGAGGTCATGCAGCGGATGCCTTTGTCGAGGTCCAGATACGGGCCGAAGGGCGTGACGTACATCAGGAGGTCGTCGTCCAGGTTGTGCATGCGCACGCCGACGACCTCGGAGCTCTTGTAGGCGATGGGCCGAAGGTAGACGTCCTCGGTGTAGCCGCACATGCCGACCAGCTTCGTAGCGATGTCGCAAAGCTCGTCGGGGCTGTAAGGAAGGTCGATCTTGAGGATGCGACAGCTCCTGGCGAGGCGAAGGAAGTGGTCGCGCAGGCGGAACAGGTAGATTCGTTCGTCCTGCTCGTTCCAGTTGCCGCGGATGCCCTCGAAGCAGCCGGTGCCGTAGTTGAAGGCGTGCGTCATTACGCCGATCTTGGCCTCCGGCAGCGGCAGGAACTGCTTCTTGAGATAGGCGTAGGGCGTCGGCATCCGCAGGCTCCTTTCGAGGGGCAGTAGGGCGCCATTATAGGGCAGGCGCGCCTGACGTGGCAAGTCGCCCCTTCAACGTTAGAATCGATTGTGATACAATTCGGAAGCTGAAAGGAGTCGCAACGGCGGCCCGAAAGGAAGCGCCGTTGATGAAAACGCTCATCTCCCCAGATTGCGGCCGTCGCCGCGCAACGAAGACGAGAACCCGAAAGAAATGACGACAAGCAGTTCAAACGGTAGGGCAGGCGCCAAGACGCCGCCGCCTTCGGATCGACGTGAGCCGGGGCAGTACACGGCCCGCGACATCCAGGTCCTCGGCGGCCTGGAGGCGGTGCGCCGTCGCCCGGGCATGTACATCGGCAGCACGGACCAGCGCGGCCTCCACCACCTCATCTACGAGATCGCCGACAACGCCATCGACGAGGGCATGGCCGGCTTCTGCAGCCACACCGAGGTCGTGCTCCACGAGGACGGGCGCGTGACCGTGTGGGACGACGGCCGCGGCATTCCCGTCGACGTGCACGAGAAGACCGGCAAGTCGGCGCTGGAAACTGTCATGACCATCCTTCACGCCGGCGGCAAGTTCGGCGGCCAGGTGTACAAGGTCTCCGGCGGCCTGCACGGCGTCGGCGCTTCCGTCGTCAACGCCCTCTCCGAGAAGCTGTGGGCAGAGGTGCGCCGCGGCGGCAAGGCCTACGTCCAGGAGTACGAGAGGGGCATTCCCACTACAGACGTCCGGCAGGAAACGCAACCGCGCTATATCTCTTCCTGGCAGCGACGAGGGATGCTGCGCCCGGGCGTCAACGGCACGACGATATCGTTTCTGCCCGATCGCAAGATCTTCGCCGAGCTCGACTACGACTTCACGACCCTCGCCCAGCGCCTGCGGGAGTGCGCATACCTGGTGAAGGGCATCTGGATCCGCCTGCTCGACGAACGGGACGGCCAGGACCTGACGTTCTACTTCGAAGGCGGCATCCAGAGTTTCGTCCGGCACCTCAACCGCGAGCGCATCGTCCTGCAGCCGCGGCCCATCTACGTCGAAAGAGAGGCGGACAGCACGTCCGTCGAGGCGGCTCTCCAATATAACGACGGCTTCACGGAAGCGACGTTCAGCTTCGCCAACACGATTAATACCATCGACGGCGGCAGCCACCTGACCGGCTTCCGCAGCGCTCTTACGCGCGTCCTCAACGAGTACGCCCGCAAGCAGAAACTCCTCAAGGATGAGGACGCCAACCTGTCCGGCGAGGACGTGCGCGAAGGGCTGGTGGCCGTTATCAGCGTCCGCCTGCCGGAGCCTCAGTTCGAAGGGCAGACGAAGACGCGGCTGGGCAATCCGGAGGTCAAGAACCAGGTCGAGACGGCGGTCGCCGATGGCCTCGGCCAGTACCTCGAAGAGCACCCGCAGGAGGGCCGGCGGATTATCGAAAAGTGCCTCACCGCCGCCCGCGCCCGCGACGCCGCTCGCAAGGCGCGCGACCTGGTGATCCGCAAGGGTCTGCTCGACGGCACGAACCTGCCCGGCAAGCTGGCGGACTGCTCGGAGCGCGACCCGGCGCACTGCGAGCTCTACCTAGTCGAGGGCGACTCCGCCGGCGGCTCGGCGAAGCAGGGTCGCGACCGTCGCTTCCAGGCGATTCTGCCGTTACGGGGCAAGATCCTGAACGTCGAGAAGGCGCGGCCGGAGAAGATCTTCGGCCATATCGAGATCGCCTCTATCTTCAAGGCGCTGGGCGCCGGCGCCGGCGATGATCTCGACCTCACGAAGCTGAGATATCATCGCATCATCATCATGACCGACGCCGACGTGGACGGCGCGCACATTCGCACGCTGTTGCTCACGTTCTTCTATCGTCAGATGCCGGGAGTCATTCACGGCGGGTACCTCTACATTGCCCAGCCGCCGCTCTACCGCATCTCCCGCGGCAAAGAGCACGTCTGGATCTACAGCGATAAGGACAAGGATGACTTCCTGAAGCGGGCGCGCGACGGCAAGGTGACCGTCCAGCGCTATAAGGGCCTCGGCGAGATGAACCCGAGCCAGCTCTGGGACACGACGATGGACCCGGAGCATCGCACCATTCTCCAGGTGGGGATAGAGGACGCGATGAAGGCGGAGGAGCTATTCGTAGCGCTGATGGGGGAAGAGGTGGCGCCGCGGAAGGCGTTCATCCAGGCTCACGCCGCCCAGGTCCGCAACCTCGACATCTAGGTGATCCCGAAGGCTGGAGCGGCTCGGAAGTGAGCGAGCGCGAATTCATCGGCATACCCCTGCAACAATGGGGAGCTGCGGCTCTTGGAGCTGCTTTCACTGCGCTTGGGACCTTATTCATCCAAGCGCTTGGGTTCGTCAGGACGTCGTGGAACGAGAGCCGCCCTGCGTGCCGCCTTCTAGGACGCGTGGCGAGGTCCGAGGAGCCTTGCTACATCTTCGTGCGCGATTTCTTCGTCCCTACGCCGCTCCCCGTGCTGGTTCCTTCTCCTGCAGGGGGAACGCAGACAATCTCCGTGAACGTGCCCCTTTTGATTAAGGATGGCCCCACAGGTGCCGTCGGCGCGGTAAAGAACGTGAATCAACTTTGGAGCAGTGTCGAAAGTAGTGCGCTTTCCAATCTCCTATACGTGTTCGCCGTTGCGGGGAAGAATGAGGGTGTACACGTCCAGCAGATGAGCCAAGACGTTGGCGTTTGGGACGGGAGCATAATCGTCCTGGGAGCGCAGGCTACCCGCTCCATCGAGTTTTACCGCCGCATGAAAGGTGTAGCCTACCGAATGACGGGGAGAAGCATAGTCGATGTTGTCAATGGGACGACCGTCAAGCGATCGGGTCCCTTTGGTTATGGGATCATCCTTAAGGCGCGCAACCCTCTGCGAACGTCCGGCGGGCACGGAGTGGGTTTCCTGATTGGCGGGTTTGGCACACTGGGAACCGAGGCCGCGGGTTACTACTTCAGGACTCGTTATCGAGAACTTGCCAGGGACTTCGGTGAACGGACCTTCGGGATCGTTATTCGCGCATCTCTGCAGGCGGGCGCGGCCTCAGCCGAACGGCTACACAGCTACGACCGGGTCACCGAGCCGAAGCCGCGCTTCCGCCGCATATATGAGCAAGTTGTGTTTTGGGCGCACAAACAGATGTGAACTTCACTGCCCCCGGTCGGGTGACGTGTCCTAGAGTCTACCTCTCTAGGTTGGGTCGCTGCTGGGGTTGCCAGAATAGAGGTTTTGTTCCTTGATGTAGGCCTCGACGGGCGGCGGGACGAGGCCCTCCAGCGACACGCCCTTGCGCGCCCACTCGCGTATCGCCGTGGCGCTCACGTCTACAAACGTCATCGGCAGCACGATGAGCCGTCGCGAGATGCCGGGGATGGCTTTCTCTAGCTCCGTCACTTCCAGCTCGCGACCGGGCGACCGTAGCGCTACCGCCACCCAGGCGAGCGCGACGATGCGGTGCGGCTCCTTCCAGTTCGGCATGTCCAGCAGCGCGTCCTCACCGAGCACGAAGAAGAGCTCGGTCTCCGGTCCGTAAAGCGCCAGCAGCTCTCCCAACGTGTCGACCGTGTACGAGGGCCCGGGCCTGTTCAGCTCGAGCGTCAACACGTCCATGCGCGGCAGCGAGTCGACGGCCAGCCAAGTCATCTCCAGACGATGGTCGGCGGCGCTCAGGGGCTGTCCGGCCTTTCGCCAGGGTTCGCGCGCCGGTACAAACAGCAGCTTGTCCAGCTCCAGGTGCTCGAGGGCGACCTCAGCCAGCCTTAGGTGGCCGACGTGCGGCGGGTCGAAGGTGCCTCCGAGGACACCCAGCTTCATCCTTCCCACTCCATCTCCAAGCCAGCGACGCGAATGCGGTCTCCCGGGCGCGCGCCAGCACGCTTCAGCGCCGCGCCGACGCCCATCCGAATCAGCCGGCGCCGTATCTCCGCGTTCGCCTCGCGGCTGTCGCCAGTCAGCCTCTCGACCAGCCGCCGAGCGAGCACTCCCTCTACTTCGAACGTGCCGTCTCGCTTCGTCAGGACGAATCGGGGCTGTCGCGGCTGAAGCCTGGTCACCACGATCGGCGCCGCGGGCTCCTCCTTTGGCCTCGCCTTCTCCTCCGCCAGCGCTTCCATGACCGCGTCCAGCAGTTCGTCAACGCCTTCGCCGGTCGCGGCGGAGATGAAGAAGGGCATGACACGGGCCCCCGCCAGTTCCGACGCTAGCTCTTCTCGCCGGCGCCGTACGTCCGGCAGGTCAAGCTTGTTCACCGCGACTAGCTGTCGCTTCTTCGCCAATACCTCGCTGTAGGCGCGAAGCTCCTCGTTTACCGCCTCCATGTCCTGTCGCGGGCCTTCGCGAGTGCCGTCCAGCAGGTGCAGCAACAATCGCGTCCTCTCGACGTGCCGCAGGAATTCCAGGCCGAGCCCGGCGCCGTCGTGTGCACCGCTTATGAGGCCCGGTATGTCCGCGAAGACGGCCGCCGCAAAGGCTCTCTCGACCACGCCGAGTACCGGTTCAAGCGTTGTGAACGGATAGTCGGCGACTTTCGGCCGGGCGGCGGAAATGCGGCGCAGCAGCGTGGACTTGCCGGCGTTGGGGAGTCCGGCTATGCCAACGTCTGCCACCAGCTTCAGGTCGAGGTTGACGTCTAGCTCTTCGCCCTTTTCACCCTTCTCAGCTATCCGTGGCGCCCGGTTCGTTGAGCTGGCGAAGTGGACGTTGCCGCGACCGCCGCGACCGCCTTTCGCCACAACCATCCGCTGCCCTTCTTCCGTCAAATCTGCTATCACTTCCCCTTCGCCATCCTCGGCTCGTCGGGCGATCGTTCCTACCGGCACGCGGATGAGTAGATCGGCACCGTTCGCGCCATGCTTCTTGCCGCCGCTGCCGGGGCCACCGTTCTCCGCGCGGTAGTAGCGCTTGCGTCGAAAGTGGGCCAACGTGCTGAGGGATGAGTCAACCTCAAGGATGACATTGCCCCCCTTGCCGCCGTCGCCACCGTCCGGCCCGCCTTTGGGCACGTACTTCTCGCGCCGAAAGCTCAGCGAGCCGTCGCCGCCGTTTCCTGCCTGCACGTGAATGCGGACGCGGTCAATCATCAATCGCACCTCGCGACCATTATACCCACCCGGTACACATCTCTCTTCTCACACTATCGACCCCCTGAGGCTCCTCTCAAATCGAGAGAGCGGCAGTGAGAGAAGAGGTTACCTGATAGATAGAGGGGCGAGAAACGGTGAAAACGGTGGAGTGAGATTCGGAAAGAAGATGGGGGTGGTGGAGAGAAGTGACGGCCGGCGGGAGAAAGCACGGAGCTGGTGGGCGTTTTCAACCGAAGTAGACATAGCGAAGAGGAGGAAAGGAAAGATGAGAGAGGACAGCAGGGAAAGGATTCAGGCCTGTGAAGATTCGATCTGCTTGCGTATCGTCTGGAGGTCGCTGCTGGTCTGGGGAATAGCCGCGTTCTCGCGCTCGATCTTGCGACAGGCGTAGAGGACAGTTGAGTGGTCGCGATCGCCAAAGAGACGCCCGATCTGGGTCAGTGGCTGGCAGGCGTCGTGGCGCAGGAGGTACATGGCGACGTGGCGAGCAGTGGTGACGCGCTTCCCCCGCCCTTCGCCCCGCAGTGATTGAAGCGGCACATCATAGTAGGAGCAGACGGCGTCGATGACGCGGTCGGGAGCTGGAGGCGAAGCCACGGCAGCTGGACGGGCGCATATGATGGCCGCATGGACGAGAGAGAGATCGAGTGGGCGACCGGTGAGCCGAGCATAGGCGACGACGCGATTCAGCGCGCCTTCCAGTTCGCGGACGTTGGCGTAAGCCTGCGACGCTAGGAATTCGAGGGCAGCGGGGTCGGCGTCGGCGTGGAGAGACGGCGCTTTCTTGCGCAGGAAGGCGAGTCGGGCGGTCGCCGGGAACATGGCGAGGTCGGCGGTGAGGCCTGACTGGAAGCGAGAGCGCAGTCGTGGCGAGAAGCGGGTCAGGCTTTGCGGCGGCTCGTCGCTGGCCAAGACGACCTGCTTGCCGTTCGACTGGAGGTGGTTGAAGGTGTGGAAAAACTCCTCCTGAGTCCGTTCCTTGCCGGCGAGGAACTGGATGTCGTCGAGCAGGAGAGCGTCGAGGGAGCGGTATTTGGCGCGGAACTCATCGTTGCGCTTCTGTCGGCTGGCAAAGACGAACTCGGAGAGGTACTGCTCGGCGGTGACGTAGAAGACGCGGCATCCCTGCGCGAGGAGGCGCTGTGCAATGGCGTGCATGAGGTGCGTCTTGCCGAGGCCGCTTTCGCCGTAAAGGAAGAGAGGGTTGTGCTCCGGCGCGCCGTTCTGACGGGCGGCGGCGCAAGCGGCGGCGTGAGCCAGGCGGTTGCAATCGGCTACGACGAAAGTGTCGAATGTGTAGAGCGGGTTGAGGCGGGGCTTTGGCAGAGACGGCACGAACTCGGAGGGTCGCAGCGGATCGATGGCGGCCGGCGCAGGCGACGGCTCTTCGCTTACGCCGTCGACCCGGAAGCTGACGCGCAGCGGCTGCCCGACGATGCCGGCAAGCGTCTTAGTTATGAGATCTTCCAGGCGGCCGGCCAGCCACTCGGCGACGAAATCGGACGGAACGCAGACGGTGAGGTGGCCGTCCTCAAGGGAAAGCCCCTTGCTGTCGCGGAGCCAGGTCTCGAAGTTGGCCCGGGTAACTTGAAGCTGGAGCTGTCCGAGAGCTGCTTCCCAGAGAGCGGTGGCGGAACGTGGCGGCATCCCGGTTAAGCCTCGATTCTTTCCAGCGCCATCCGCTTCCTGCTGATGGGCGCGCGACAACGCCGACGCCAGAGATAGGTCGTTTGATGTCCCTTGATAAGGCTTCTAGTGGCTGATAGATGCTCTCAGCTCAAGCCGCCGTGGCTCGGGGTTATGAGCCGTGACGGCCGTCGCCTGTGGCCGCGGGCCGGGCGGGAGATCGGCCCTGCACCGCAGAGGATAGCGCTGCCAGTGAGGGACGGTCAAGGCTCTTATGATCACTTGGGGGGGAAAATTGCCGCCTTTCGAAAACGGAAAAATGGAGGAGGTGGGCTGCGCTCGAGCGGCCCGAGGACAGCGCACCGTGCAGCGCAGGACCGGCAGCCACCTATCTGAGGGGCGTCCGCGTGCCACGTGGTCGCGGAAAAGCCTCTGAAATCGGTATCAAGTTGCCACGCCAAATTGCCGTCCACTATAATGAGCAGCGCTGAAGCGGCCGATAAAGAAGCCGGCTGCTCAGGCAGGTGAACATGCTACTCGCCCTCGACATCGGCAATACCGCAATCACAATCGGCGTCTTCGACGGCGAGCAGATCCGCGCCCGCTGGAGCATAGCCACCGACGTCGAGAACCTGGTCGACGAGTATGCCATCCTGCTGCTCAGCCTCCTCAACACCGAAGGCCTCGGCGCAAAGGACGTCGACGAGGCGATCCTGGGGAGCGTCGTTCCCTCCCTCACGCCAGTCTTCCAGGAGGTCTGCCGCCGCTACTTCAAAGTCGCGCCGCTGGTCGTTGACCCCGGCGTGCGCACGGGCATCCGCATCCTTTACGACAGCCCGCGCGACGTCGGCGCCGACCGCGTGATCGACGCTGTTGCCGCCATCAAGCTCTACGGACCGCCGCTGATCATCGTCGACTTCGGGACCGCGACCGTGTTCGACGCCATCTCCAGAGAGGGCGACTACGTCGGCGGCGTGATTGCGCCGGGCATAGGCATCTCGCTGGAGGCGCTGTTCGAGCGAACGGCCAAGCTGCCGCGCATCGAATTGGAGCGCCCGAAGACCGCTATCGGCAAGACGACCGTCAGCGCCATGCAGGCAGGCATCATTTTTGGCTACGTCGGGCTGATCGAAGGCATCATCGCCCGCATGCGAAGGGAGTTGGACCCGGACGCAAAGGTCATAGCAACCGGCGGCTACGCGCCGCTCATTGCCAAAGAGACGCCCGTGATCCAGGAAGTGAACGTGGACTTGACGCTGGTGGGTCTGCGGCTGATTCAGGAAGCGAATCGGGGGCAGACCACGCCCACAGGCAGGCAGGCGCGATGATGATACTCGAAGGCAAGCGAATTGTTGTGGGAATAACCGGCAGCGTCGCCGCTCACAAGGGCGCGGACCTGGTGAGCAAGCTTACGCAGGCGGGCGCGCTTGTCGACGTCATTCTCACGGAGTCCGGCGCCCGCTTCGTGACACCGATCGCGCTGCAGGGGTTGAGCGGACGGCCCGTGTACACGGACGTCTTCGCGACGACGGGCGATCTAGCGATCTCGCACGTCGAGCTCGGGCGACGGGCCGATGCCGTCGTCATCGCGCCGGCGAGCGCTGCCACGCTGGCTCGTCTGGCGCACGGCCTTGCCGACAACCTCCTCTGCCTCACCGTGCTGGCCACCGAGGCTCCGGTACTGCTTGCGCCGGCCATGGACGCGCTGATGTACGAGAATACCGCGACGCAGGCTAATCTGAAGGTCCTCCGCGATCGCGGGATGATCGTCGTGGGTCCGGCGGAAGGGCGCTTGGCGAGCGGAATGGTCGGACGCGGACGCATGATGGAGCCGGAGACGATTGTCGGCGCGCTGCGGCAGGCGCTGGGACGGAAGGGCGACCTAGCGGGACGAAAGGTCGTCGTCAGCGCTGGCGGCACGCACGAGCCGGTCGACCCAGTGCGATATCTGGGCAACTACTCTTCCGGCAAGATGGGCTACGCGCTGGCGGAGGTGGCACGGGACCGCGGGGCGCAGGTCGTGCTTGTGAGCGGGCCGACGGCCCTGGCTGCGCCCTTCGGAGTCGATCTCGTCAGCGTGAGGACGGCCGTGGAGATGCGAGGCGCCGTTGTCGCCGCTTGTGCCGGTGCCGATGCGCTCGTCATGGCCGCGGCTGTTGCGGACTACCGCCCGAGCCGCCCCGCGAGGCAGAAGATCAAGCGCACCGGAGGAGGGATGACGCTGGAGCTCGTTCCGACGCCCGACGTCCTGGCGGAAGTAAAGGGTGACCTCGTGCGAGTGGCGTTTGCCGCCGAGAGCCAGGACCTGGTGAAGAACGCGTCGGCGAAGATGGCGCGAAAGGGCGTCGATCTCATCGTCGCCAACGACATCACTGCGGAGGGCTCGGGCTTCGGCACCGAGACGAATCAGGTGACGATCATCGACCGCTCGGGCGCGGCTGAGAGCCTGCCTCTGCTCAGCAAGTACGACGTCGCGTGGCGCATCCTCGACCGCGTCGTCCCGTTGCTCAAGAAGCGCAGCACGAGGGTCCGCCGCCGGTCCTAGTAGCCACGCCGGGCCGCAAACGAGGGGCGCGTCTCCTTCTCGCACCGCCTTTCCGCAAGCCATGCCTACCGGCAGGCAGGCGAGCACCGAACTCCGAGCCCGGACTCTGCCGCGACGCTTCGACCCGCCCAGACGGGCCAGCGTGGCATGGTACAATGCCTTCGAAACATTCTCGAATCGGACTCCCTGGACTCGTATGGAACTGGCAGTCGTCGGACTTGCCCGCTCGGGCAAAACCACCGTCTTCAACGCCCTGACACACAGTCGAGCGCCAACCGGCACCTATGCCGGCGAAGCGGAAGTACACGTCGGCGCCGTCAAAGTGCCGGACGAGCGGCTGGACAAGCTGGCCGCGCTCTTCCGGCCGAAGAAAGTCGTGCACGCCGACATCCAGTTCACCGACATTCCCGGCGCCCTCACGTGGCGCAGTGCCGGTCGCGGCGAAGGCCCGGGACCGCAGGCCCAGGCCGCGCTCGATCGCGCCGACGCGCTGGTCCACGTGGTTCGCGCCTTCCAGAACGAGGCCGTGCCTCATCCTGGCGGGTCCGTCAACCCGGCACGCGACATCGACACGCTCAATCTGGAGTTCGTCTTCGCCGACCTCGCCGTCGTCGAGAGGCGGTTGGAGCGCCTCGATACGGTCGTTCGTTCCGCGCGCGCCGGCGATCGGGAGGCCGGCGAGAAGGAGATCGCCCTGCTCAAGCGGGTGAAGGCCGCATTCGAGCAGGAGAAGCCGTTGCACGCCCAGGGCCTCAGCGACGAAGAGCTGCGCTCCCTGGCCAACTACAACCTCCTCTCGGCGAAACCCGTCCTTCTCGTTCTCAACATTGGCGAGGGTGACGTCGCGCGGCTCGGCGAGATCGAAGAGGAGTACCGCAAGCATGGCCTGGCAACCGCTATATGCGGCAAGCTTGAGATGGAGCTGGAGGATCTCTCGGACGAGGAGGCGTCGGAGTTCCGGGCCGACCTCGGCCTTAGCGAGCCGCCCGCCGGTCGCGTCGGACGCCTGGCTTTCGACCTGCTGGGGCTGATCTCCTTCTTCACTCTGGGCGACGACGAGTGCCGCGCCTGGCCCGTTCCCCGCGGCACGCCCGCCATTAAGGCCGCCGGCAAGATTCATACGGACCTGGAGCGAGGCTTCATCCGCGCGGAGGTCATGCGCTGGGACGAGCTGCTGGAGCTGGGGTCTCTGGCGGAGGCGCGGAAGCGCGGCGTCCTGCGCGGCGAGGGGAAGACCTACGAGGTGCAGGATGGCGATATCTTTCACGTCCTCTTCCACGTTTAGGTTCAACAGGCGTCCCTTGAAGTCTTCTTGACCCGCTTATGTTCAGAGTGCTACGCTTTTGATGCGCATTATTGAAGCGCGAGGAGGGCGGTCATGCCATTGCTAAGTTTGGTTTCGCTCGCGGGAATCGGCCCAATGGGCCCTGTGGAGCTGCTTCTGATTCTTGCGGTCGTCATCATAATCTTCGGTGTCGGCCGTCTGCCGGAAGTGGGCGGCGCGATAGGGAAGGGAATCCGCGAGTTCCGCAAGGCTTCGAAAGAGGACGACGAGCCGAAGCAGATAACGCAGGCGCAGTCGAGCGTTACGCCCGCGCCACCGGTCCAGAGCCCGCCGGTTCAACAGCAGACGCCGGCCGCCATCTGCGACAAGTGCGGCTGCGCGAACGCGCCGGGCAACCGGTTTTGCGGGCAGTGCGGGTCGCCGCTTCAGGCGCGCGTCTAGCGACACGGCGATAACAGCGATCAGGGCCATCGACGCCGGGCGGCGTCGGTGGCCTTTGGCGTTTCTGCCCGACGCGCGCCTGCCTGCCGCATCTGCATAGTGCGTTTCTCTTTCCCACCCACCCGCCCAGAGATGTTGGTCAGGCATGGGGGCACGTCCCCCAGGCCCCCCTCCAGAGGCGGACCTTCGGCTGGCAAGAGGGCGGCTGCCCTCTGCACGCCCGCTTTCGTAGCTGGGAGCAGCGGCGTCTGCTAGCCACCTCGGGTACATGACTTGCACCCCCCTTTGCGTCCGCCCTCTTGACAGCCCTCGCGAAAGGGTCGATAATCTAAATAGACCCCCCCCAGGGGGGTAGGGTGACAGAACCGATGAAGGAGGCGAGGCAGTGCAGGACACAACTCGCGCGGAGAGCCTGAAAAGGCTCAACTACATCGAGGGCCACCTGAACGGCGTCAGGCGCATGATCGAAGAGGACGCCTACTGCGTCGATATCCTCAAGCAATCGTTTGCCGTGCGTCGCGCCCTTGAGAAGCTGGAGCAGATCATGCTCGAAGGGCACCTGCGCACCTGCGTTGTCACCGGCATTCGCGATGGCCGCGACGAGCAGGTCGTCGGCGAGCTGCGGGAACTCTACGAGCTGGCGAACAAGTAGGTGGCCGGCAATGACGACGAAGACTAAAGACGAGACCACCATCCCCATCGAAGGTATGCACTGCGCGTCCTGCGTACTCCGCGTCGAGAACGCGTTGAAGAAGGTGCCGGGCGTCGCCGATGCCGCCGTCAACCTGGCGACGGAGCAAGCCACGGTCGCTTTCGACCCGCAGGCCTGCTCGCTGGACAGCCTCTACGCCGCCGTTGAAGACGCCGGCTATCATGCGCGTCCGGAAGCCCTCGCCGCGCCCGACGCTCTGCAAGAGGCTCGTGACCGCGAGGAGCGGACGCTCTGGCGCAAGTTCCTCTTCGCCGGCGCAATCGGCGTCTTTCTCATGGTCGCGGCGCAATACCAGCACCTGCCGCTCGTCTCCGGCCTACCCATGGCCGCAATGACGGTGACCTCGTTCGCGCTGGCGACGCCAGTTCAGCTCTGGGCCGGCGCCCAGTTCTACGCCGGCGCCTGGAACCGCCTGCGCCACCTCGACGCCGATATGAACACGCTGGTAGCCGTCGGCACCAGCGCCGCCTATATGTACAGCGTCTTCGCGACGTTCTGGCCCGGCCTCTTCCGCGCCGCGGACGTTGAGCCCGCCGTCTATTTCGACACCGCGTCTGTCATCATCGCCCTCATCCTGTTCGGGCGCTATCTGGAGGCGAAGGCGAAGGGCCGCACCTCCGCCGCCATCAAGCGCTTGATCGGCCTGCGCCCGAAGACGGCACGGGTCGTGCGTGACGGCGACGAGATCGACCTGCCGGTGGAGCGCGTCGTGGCTGGCGACGTCGTCATCGTCCGGCCGGGGGAGAAGATACCGGTCGACGGCCTCGTCCTGGAAGGGCGCTCGGCGGTGGACGAGTCGATGATCACCGGCGAGAGCATCCCGGTCGAAAAGGGCCCCGGCGATGAGGTGATCGGCGCGACCATCAACCGCATGGGCAGCTTCCGCTTCCGGGCGACGCGTGTAGGGCAGGACAGCGTCCTTGCTCAGATCGTGCGCCTGGTGCAGGAGGCACAGCTCTCGAAGGCGCCGATCCAGCGCCTCGCCGACGTAGTAGCCGGCTACTTCGTGCCGGCCGTCATCGGCATTGCGGCGCTCACCTTCGTCATCTGGCTCGCCTTTGGCCCGACGCCGGCGTTCACCTTCGCCATGCTGAACGCGGTCGCGGTGCTCATCATCGCCTGCCCCTGCGCTCTCGGCCTGGCCACGCCCACGGCCATCATGGTCGGCACCGGCAAGGGAGCGGAGAACGGTGTCCTCATACGCGGCGGCGAATCGCTGGAGACGGCGCATCGCATCGACGCCATCGTCTTCGACAAGACGGGAACGCTTACCACCGGCGCCCCTTCGCTCACCGACGTCCTTCCCGCCGACGGCTGGGACGAGCGCGACTTCCTGCGCCTCGCTGCGAGCGCCGAACGTGCCTCGGAGCATCCGCTGGGCGAAGCGCTGGTCGCCGGCGCCCGCGAGCGCGGACTGCCACTGGCTGAGGCGGCGGACTTCGTGGCGTTGCCCGGCCTTGGCGTCCAGGCGACCGTGGAGGGTCGGACGATCGTCGCCGGCAACCTCAAGCTGATGCGGGAGAACGGCCTGTCCCTCGATGGGCTTTCGCCGGAGAGCGAGCGCCTCTCTGCCGAAGGCAAGACGCCGATGTACATTGCGGTCGACG
The DNA here is from genome assembly GCA_963703345.1 of uncultured Chloroflexia bacterium. Lineage (GTDB taxonomy): Bacteria > Chloroflexota > Dehalococcoidia > DSTF01 > JALHUB01 > JALHUB01. Next base: position 415,849 of record OY969814.1, read on the forward strand.
GCCGCCTCGCCGGCGTCATCGCCGTCGCCGACACCGTCAAGCCGGACGCAGCTCAAGCGCTCGGACGCTTGAAGGCGATGGGTATTGAGGTCGCGCTGATGACCGGCGACAACCGGCAGACGGCAGAAGCGGTGGCCCGACAGGTCGGCATCGAGCGCGTGCTGGCGGAGGTGCTGCCGCAGGACAAGGTTCAACAAGTGCGCCTTCTCCAGGCGGAAGGGAAGACGGTGGCCATGGTCGGCGACGGCATTAACGACGCGCCGGCGCTCGCTCAGGCGGACATCGGCATCGCCATCGGCACGGGCACCGACGTGGCGATGGAGGCCTCAGACATCACGCTCATCCGCGGCGACCTCGACGGTGTGGCGACGGCCATCGCCCTCAGCCGGCGCACGATGGGGACGATTCGACAGAACCTGTTCTGGGCTTTCGCGTACAACGTCGCGCTCATCCCGATCGCGGCGGGCGTCCTCTATCCGCTGTTCTCGCAGACCGGCGTTCCGGCTGTGCTGGAGCCGTTCTTCGGGACGCACGGCTTCCTCAACCCGATGCTGGCGGCCGCCGCGATGGCATTCAGCTCTGTCTCCGTCATGACGAACTCGCTGCGACTGCGGGGCTTTCGGCCCGAGCCGACGAAGAGATAGACTTAAGACGGTGCTCTACTCATTTGGCGGGAGGACTGAAGTCCTCCCCCACGTTCGCGCACCCAGCGGTCTGGCTCTTGTCCCGCGAGGAATCCGATGGCAAGAATACGGTTGACGGCGGCGATAGCGGCCGGCAAGCTGGCCGGCATTGCCAGTCGCGCGTTCGGACGCGGCGGCGGCACGGCGCTTCCCGGCGTCCTCGCTGAGAGGATAAATCCCCGCCTCGTCGAACGACTGGCGGCGCAGCTTGGCCACGGCTCCGTCATGGTCACCGGCACCAACGGCAAGACCACTACGGCCCACATGCTGAGCAGCGTCGCCGCGAAGGCCGGCTACCTGCCGCTCCACAATCGCAGCGGCTCCAACCTGATGCGCGGCGTCGCTACCGCCCTCCTAGACAAGGCTGGCCCCCTCGGCAGGCTGTCGCAGGCGGAGCGCCGGCTCGGCATCTTCGAAGTCGACGAAGCTACGCTGCCGGAGGCCGTGGCCGCCGTCAGGCCGCGCGTCCTCATCTTCACCAACCTTTTCCGCGACCAGCTCGACCGCTACGGCGAGGTCGATTCGATTGCTGCGCGTTGGCGGGACGCGCTGCGAGCGGCGCCCGAGTCAACGACGGTGGTGCTGAACGCGGATGACCCGTCGGTTGCCGCGCTCGAAGCTTCCGCCCATGGCCATGTGGTCTCCTACGGCATCGATGACCGCGCGCCCGCTCTTGCCGCGCCCGAGCACGCCGCCGACTCACGCTGGTGCCCTGATTGCGGCGGCGAATACCGCTACGATCTGCTTTTCTATGGCCACGTCGGACACTGGCGCTGCCCGGGCTGCGACAAGCGTCGTCGCGAGCCGGATGTACGCGCAACGAACGTCCGCCTGGAGGCTGGCGCGACGCGTCTGAGCGTCGCGACGCCGCGGGGCAACGTCGGGCTGTCGCTGCGTCTCAGCGGCCTCTACAACGCCTACAACGCCCTCGCCGCTCTCGCCGGCGGCCTGGCCCTGGGAATCGACCCGGCGGTTGTGTGCGAGGGCATCGAGGCGGTCGCCGCGGCCTTCGGACGCCAGGAGCGCTTCCAGATCGACGGTCGGCGGGTGCAGGTCTTCCTGGGGAAGAATCCCGCCGGCCTCAACCAGGTGCTGCGGACCATCGCCGCGCTCCCCGGCGAGAAGCGACTGCTCCTTCTCCTCAACGACGACATAGCGGACGGGCGCGACGTCTCCTGGATCTGGGACGCCGATTTCGAACTGCTGGCCGGCAAAGCGGTTTGGACGGCGGCGTCGGGGCGGCGCGCCGAGGACATAGCGCTGCGACTGAAGTACGCGGGCTTCCCGCCGGACCTGCCGGTCGTCGGCAGCGCGGAGGAGGCGCTCAAGCTGGCCCTTCGCAATACGCCCGCTGGCGGCGATCTCTACGTCCTGCCCACCTACACGGCCATGCTGGAAGTGCGCGCGCTGCTGGCCAAGCGCGGCGGCGTAGCGCCCTACTGGGAGGAGCAACCGTGAACCTCTCGCTTCGGCTGGCCCATCTCTACCCCAAGCTCATGAACCTCTACGGCGACCGCGGCAACATCATCTGCCTGCGCTGTCGCTGCCGGGCGCGGGGGATCGAGCTCCTGGTCGACGAACTGGACATCGGCGACGCGCTCGACCCGAAAGGTTGCGACCTAATCTTCATGGGCGGCGGCCAGGACCGCGAGCAGCGTCGGATCGTGCGGGACCTGCTCGACGTGAAGGGAGAGTCGGTCCGGCAGGCCGCCGAAGAGGGCGTGACGGCGCTGGCCGTCTGCGGCGGCTATCAATTGTTCGCCCGCTACTACCGGCCGGCCGTCGGCGATGACCTGCCCGGGCTCGGAATCTTCGATGCTCATACGGAGCATCCGGGCGAGAACGTGGCGCGTTGCATCGGCAACGTCGTCGCGGAGTGGGAAGGGGACACGCTTGTCGGCTTCGAGAACCACGGCGGCCGCACCTTCCTCGGCCCGAAGGCGCGCCCTTTAGCTATGGTCCGCTCCGGCTACGGCAACAACGGCTTCGACAAGACCGAGGGCGCGGTGCACAAGAACGCCTACGGCACGTACCTACACGGCTCGCTCCTTCCCAAGAACCCGCGTTTCGCCGACCATCTGCTGCGCCTCGCCCTGCGCCGTCGCTACGGGGAAGAGGTCGATCTGGCGCCGCTGGACGATTCCCTCGAGCAGGCGGCGCACGAAGCGGCAATTCGCGTCGCTTCCCACTGACGGCGACTGTTTGCGTTGGGTTGCCACACTCGCTAGAGGGCGGTTATCCTTGAAGCTGGTCCGAGCACTATCGAGGAGGAAGGCGTTCTGACACGCGCGGCGGCGGCACTCATTGCAATCACCTCGCTATTCGGTCTTGCGTTCGTTGCCTGCGGGGGCGGCAGTTCGAACGCCACTCCGACGCAGGTGCTAATAATAGTCACCCGCTCTCCTTCTCCTTCGCCCGGCCCGCCTGACCTGACCGGCTTCGCCTTCCCTCTCGCGGGCGGCTGCCTCCCTCAGGGCGATCAGCTTATGCCGGGCGCGCCGCGTGAGTACCGTCAGGGAACGCATGAGGGCATCGACTTCTACGATTCGGACAATTGCACCTCGATTGGCGTAGGTACCCCGGTTCTGGCGGCCAAGGCGGGGACGGTGATAAGGGCCGACTGGGACTACACGCCGCTTACCCAGGCAGTGCTCGATGAGTTGCAGAACCAGACTCCCGTTAACGGCCAGACGGACGAGCACTCGCTTGACCTCTATCGCGGCCGGCAGGTCTGGATCGACCACGGCAACGGCGTCGTCACCCGCTATGCGCACCTGAGCCGCATTGCCGATGGCATCAACGTGGGGGTTTCCGTAAGCCAAGGCCAACTGATAGCATATGTTGGGAACACCGGTACGCCGGAGTCGGTTGCCGATCCGAGCGCCGAGATGCACCTGCATTTCGAGCTTCGCGTCGGCGACATCTACCTTGGAAAGGGCCTGTCCCCTTCGGAGGTAAGATCGTTGTATGAGAAGGCTTTCGGCCTTAAGTAACCTGGTATGGCAGAGGGGCTGCTAATGAATGACCTGCTATTGACCATCAAGATGGGCATCAACCCGGAGATCGGCCACCTGGGCGGCCTTCTCCTGACCTGGCACGGCATTTTCATCGCTTTGGGCATCGGCCTGGGCGTATGGCTCGGCGTCTGGTTCGGGCGCAAGGCGGGCTTCACGGAGGACGACGCCTACACGATAGCCCTTATCGGCGTGCCTGCGGGCATCATCGGCGCCCGCGTCCTCTTCGTGCTGGAGAACCGCAGCGACTTCGCGAACGCGCCGCTCGATGTCTTCCGCATCAATCAGGGCGGCATTTCCTTGTACGGCGCGCTCATCGGCGGCGTCGGAGTTTGCCTCCTGTACGGCCTCTGGAAGAAGCTGCCCTTGCTTCGTGGCATGGACGCCGCCGCCTTCGGCATGATCCTTGGTCAGGGGATCGGACGCATCGGCTGTCTGGTCGCGGGCGACATCATCGCCAAGTCGAGCTCGTTGCCCTTTGCCGTCGAGTACACGAACATCAACAGCCCGAGCTTCGCCTTGCGGCCGATGCAGTTCGTCACCGCCTACGAGGTGCTGGGCGACTTCATTATCCTGGGACTGCTGGTAGCGCTCTGGAAGTTCCGCGTCTTCAAGCGCGACGGCTTTCTTTTCTTCACTTACGCCGCGGCCTACTCGGCCATGCGATTTGGCATTAGCTTCATGCGCCTGGACAAAGAGGTCTATCTTGGTCTACGCATGGCCCAGTGGCTGGCCCTGGGCGTGATCGGCGTGTCGATCATTGCCTTCGCCCTGCTTCTCCTGCGCGGCGTCCGCGCGGCGCGACAGGCCGTTCCCGTGGAGCCGGCTGTCTCCGGCTAACGAAGCGGCGCCCGCCGCGGCGCAAGGCGACGATTCCGGGCGGCACCGGACCGGCGATTGCTAGACGGGGGTTCTCTTGCCCGGGGAAGCGAAGGCCCTGCTGGCTGCTGCGCTCTGGGCAACCTGCGGCATCGTGTTTGCCGCCCAGGTCCGCCGCCTTGGCCCGGTAGCGCTCAACGTCATACGATGCTCGGCGGCCGTCCTCTTCATCTGCCTTCTTGCGCCTTTCATGGGCGCGGGCGACGAGTTGCGCCATGTCTCCGCTGCGACCGTCGTTGCCATGATAGGCACCGGCATCCTGGCGACAGGCCTCGGCGACAGTCTCTTCTTCGTAAGCCTGCCGACGCTCGGCGCCTCCCTGGCGGTGCCCGTCTCCAGCAGCGCCTATCCGTTGCTCACCCTCTTCATCGCGGCAGTCTGGCTCGGTGAGAGCGTCACTATCGCAGTCGTGGCCGGGAGTGTGCTCATCGTCCTTGGCATCTTTCTCTTGCTCTGGCGGACGGAGCCGGTGGTGACCCCCTCCGTCGATGTCCAGCAACCAAGCGGGGTTGGCGTTCGCGCCGCGGTCCTGTTGCTGATGGTCGCCACCGTCTTCTGGACGGCCTCGACCCTCTGGTTAAGAGCAGGCACGGGGAACCTGGGGCCAGCCTCCGCGGGACTTCTGCGTACCGGCGCCGCGGGCGCATTCCTGCTGGCGGCGCTTCGCCCGCTGGAAGGAAAACGCGCGTCCCGATTCGACGTTGGCAGCGCGATCTGGGTGGCAGTCGCCGGCATCATAGGCCTCGGCCTGGGCAGCCTCTTCTACATCGCCGCCGTCGAAGAAGCGGGCGCCGGCAAGACAGCGGTCCTTACTTCCACCATGCCGCTTTTCAACCTGCCGCTCGTCGTCCTGTTCCTGAAGGAGCGCGTCACTCCCAGAATCGTCTTCGGCACCATCACCTGTGTCGCCGGCATATCACTTATCATATGAGCGATCAACGGAACTGGAGTGGCATGAACAGGGCGCGAATCGGGCTGGCGTTGGGAGCCGGCGGTACGAAGGGCACCGCCCACGTCGGCGTGCTCAAGGTGCTCGACGAAGCCGGCGTGCCCGTCAACCTCATCGCCGGATCAAGCATCGGCGCGGCCTACGGCGCTGCTTACGCCGCTGGAGCCTCCACCGCCTCCATGGCCGAGGACGTCTCGCGCGTTTCTCCCGCTGACGTCTTCGCCTTCTTCCGGCACCACCTGAAGCTCTCCCCGAATGACGCCATCGGCCGCGCCTTCTTCGAGCGCTTGGACGGCCTCTCCTTCGCTGATCTGAGCGTCCCGTTTGCCGCCGTCACTTCCGACCTGTTCCAGCGGCGTCCCGTCGTTGTCCGCAGGGGGCCGCTGCTGAGGGCGGTGGAGGCGAGCATAGCGGTGCCGCTGATGGCCGCGCCGGTGAGGTATGCCGGACGCTATCTTGTCAACGGCGGCTTCTGGGAGCAGGCGCCGGCTCGGGTCGTCGCCCGGATGGGGGCAGAGAGAACCATTCAGGTCGTGCTGGGCGATTCGATTGCGATCCCACGTCGCTTCTGGCCGCTGACGCGACGCCTGGTGCGCGCTCTCGACGGTCCCGCGCGCCGCTCCGGGCCTAGCCTGGTGGCCTCGGCGCTGTTCTTGCTCTACACGCTCACTTACGTGCCGGCGCCGTCTCAAGCGGACGTGACAATTCGTCCGGACGTGGTGAGCATCAGCGCCAACTCGCCGTTCCACATAGCGGTGGCGATGCAGCGAGGCGAACAGGCGGCGCGCGCAGCTCTGCCGCAAATTGAAGCGTTGTTGGCGTAAACAGGGGGCTTGAAGGCTAGGCGGCTTTCTTCTGCGGCTTGTGCATGACGCGCAAGTTCTTGAGGAAGGCATCCACGATGCCGGGGTCGAATTGAGTGCCGGCGCCATTCCGCAGCTCTTTGATCGCCTCTTTCTGTGATAGCGCCTTTCGGTAAGGCCGGTCCAGCGTCATCGCGGAGTAGGCGTCGACGACGGCGAGGATGCGCCCCAGCAACGGTATCTCGTCGCCCTTGAGCCCGCGCGGATAGCCCTTGCCGTCGATGCGTTCGTGGTGCGTCGCCACCGGCTCGATGGCGTCGGAGATCTGGGCGATTCCCCTCACGATCATCTCGCCGAAGCGAACGTGCTGTTGCATGACCTGCCACTCGGCGCTGTCCAGGGGCCCGGGCTTGAGTAGCGTCTGGTCCGGAATCGCGATCTTGCCGACGTCGTGCAGAAGGGCCGCCTTACGCAAAGACTCCGTGTCCTCAGCGTTAAGGTTCAAGGTTCCCGCCACCATGTCAACGTAGCGGACGTTGTCTTCGCAGTGTCGCCTGGTATAGGGGTCCTTGTGAGCTATGGCGTTGAGCAGCCCCTGGAGGAGACCGAAGCCCAAACTCTGCGACGGCGTGGCGCCAAACGCCGATGCCGCCATCGCCCGGCTGCCACCCAGGCGCTTTGCGTCGTAAAGAGCGCCGTCGGCGAGCATGATGAGCTCGTCGAGCCTGGTACTGTCGTGCGGATAGCAGGCGATGCCGATGCTCATTCCAATAGTGACGGATGAAGTCTCCGAATCACCGATGACGAAGGGCGTATCCGACAGATTAGTGGTTATGCGATGCGCGACCTCTTCCGCGGCCTCACGCATCGTATCCGGCAGGACGACCAAGAACTCGTCACCACCGTAGCGCCCGACGATGTCCGTTCCTCGTACTGTTTCCCGCAGTCTCTTGCTAATAAACCGCAGCGCCTCGTCGCCGTGGAGGTGGCCGTACGTGTCGTTGATGTCCTTGAACTTGTCTACGTCCGTCATCATCACGGCGAACACCGAACTACTGCGTTCGGCGCGCGCGAACTCCTCTTCCAGCCGCTTGTGGATGTGCCGGTGGTTGAAGAGACCGGTCAGATGGTCGGTTATCGCCTGCTCCTGGAGCTGCTCGTGGAGGCGGGCGTTCTCGATGACCACGGCGGCCTGGCGGGCTATCGCCGCGAGAGTCTCGGTCTCCTCCTTGGGGAACTGGACCTTCTGGCGGAAAGCATCGACGCTCATGAGGCCGATGGTCCTGTCCTTGATCCGCAGGGGGTAGTGCACGATCGACTTAACCTGGAAGGCATCGAGCCACCACTTTGGTACGAGCGACGACGTCAACGCGTCTTCGATGATTAGGGGCTCCTCCATTTCCGACAGCCTGCCGTAGAATTGCCGCAGGTCCGCAGAGGTTGCAGCTGCTCCGGCAAGGGCCTGGGAATTGCGGAAGCGCTCCCATGCCTCGGGATCTTCGACGCCCAGCGACATCTTGGGCGCCAGGCGCCCGTTTTCGTCCATCATGAATATGCTGCAGCGGTCGGCGACGCTCATGTCCACCGCCGTCTGGCATATCTTGACCAGCACCTTGTTCAAACCGAGGTTCGACGCGGCAGTCGTAAGCACATCAACCAGGGCCTCAGACCGCCGCCGCTGCTCCTGCTCCCTCTCGTAGACGCGGGCGTTCTCGATGACTACTGCGGCCTGCTTGGCGATGGCCGCCAGGGTATCGATTTCCCCCTTCGGAAAGTGCACCTGGTGGCGGAAGGCGTCCACCGTCATCATGCCGATGGTCTGGTCCTTCACCCTCAACGGGTATTGGGCGATCGACTTGATATCAAAGGTGTCGAGCCACCATTTCTCCAGCACCGGCGACAAGCTCGCGTCATCCCAGACGATCGGCTCTTCCATCGTCATGACCGACTGGAACAGCTTCATCGACTCCGGCGCAAACTCGAATCCGGGACGCGGGTTGCGGAATCTCTTCCACAGCTCGGGGTCTTCGAGACCCAGCGACATAACGGGCTCCAGGTGCGAGCCGTCTTCGGCCATTAGGAAGATGCTGACGCGGTCGGCGACGCTGATGTCAACGACCGACTGACACAGCTTCGCCAGCACGGGCTTGAGGCTGAGCGTTGAAGCCGCGGCTGTCAAGACGTTCACGAGGGCCTCGGCGCGCTGCTGCTGTTGCTGCTGCTGCTCGTATAGCCGCACGTTCTCGATGATGACCGCCGCCTGCCTGGCGATTGCCGTCAGCGTCTCGACCTCGTCTTTGGGGAACTTCCGCTCACTGCCCATAGCTCCCACCATCATCATGCCGATGGTCCTGCCTTTGACGTTGAGGGGGTAGTAGACGATGGTCTTCACATCGAAGCTCTCCGCCCACCATCTGTGGAGGTAGGGGGAGGAAGAAACGTCCTCTACGATGACAGGCTTTCGCCGGCGGGCAAGAAGCTGATTGCAGCGACGCGCTTCGGGGCTCGCCATCACTTCGAGAGGAGGATTCAAGAACCGCTCTGCCGCCTCCGGATCGCCGTGATTCACGGTCGCCACGGGGCGGTCTCTGTCGAAGAGGAAGATCGAGACATTATCTCCAACGGTCAGTTCGAACGTCGCCTCACAGATTTTCGTACATGTTTCATTGACGCCGAGACTCGAAGAGGCGGCCGCAAGAACCTTCGTCAGCGTCTCACTGCGTTGGCGCTGCCTTTGTTCCCGCTCATAGAGACGCGTATTCTCGATGAGGACGGCGGCCTGCTTGGCAACGGCCGTCAGCATCTCTATTTCCGCCTGCGGGAACTTCCGCTCCTCACCCATGGCCGCGGCGCATATGAAGCCGATGACCCTGCCCTTGACTCTCAGCGGGTAGTAGGCAAGCGACTTCAGCTTGAAGCTATCCACCCACCATTTAATCGTATACGGAGAGGCAGCGACATCCTCAACAACCACGGGCGTCCGCCTCTTGGCCAGGGCGCGACTGAAGAGCCGCATGTCGGAGCTCGCGAGGATTCCCGGCGGTGGGTCCAGAAATATCTTCATTTTCTCTGAACCGCCCGCACCCGATGACGCCATGGGCACAACGCCCTTCTTCTCGTCAAACAGGAAGATGGAGATGTTATTGCCCACAGTCAGATCGAGGGCCGTCTCACACACCTTGACGCATGCCTGGCGGAGGCTGAGCGTGGAGGAGGCGGCGGCCAGCATTCTCGCCAGTGCGTCGCTGCGTTGTCGCTGCTTTTGTTCCCGCTCATACAGGCGCGCGTTCTCGATGATGACCGCCGCCTGTTTGGCAATGGCCGCCAGGGTACCAATCTCCTCCAGGGAGAACTTTCGCTTTTCCCTGGCTGCCGCCACGCAGAGGAAACCGATCATCTTGCCCTTTGCTCTGAGGGGATAGTACGCGATCGACTTCAAGTGGAAGCTCTTCATCCACCATGAGTCCGAGTGGGGTGAGGTTGCCACATCCTCTACGATATAGGGTTTCCGCCGTTTGGCCAGCATACGGTCGAAGAGCAATAGCCCTGGGCTCGATTGGACCTCCGGCGGGGGATTGCGGAACGACTCCCGTTCTTCTCGGCCGCCTTTGCCGAGCGCGCTGACGGGCATGTAGCTCCGGCTGTCTTCCCGCTGGAGGAAGATAGAGACGGTGTCGCCTACGGTCAGGTCGAGCGTTGCCTCACAAACCTTGGCGCACACCTGGCGGAGGCTGAGCGTGGAGGAGGCAGCGGCCAGCATTCTTGCCAGTGTGTCGCTGCGCTGTCGCTGCCGCTGTTCCCGTTCGTAGAGGCGCGTGTTCTCGATGAGCACAGCTGCCTGCTTGGCAACGGCCGTCAGTGTGACCACTTCCTCCGGAGGAAACGACACGTAGTCGTCGTAGCTGTAGACGACCATCAAGCCCACGGCCTTACGACGGCAAGCCAGCGGATAGCCCGCGGCCGACTTCACTTTGAAGTGCTTCAGCCACCTTTCCGGGACGAAGCCCGGGCGCGTCACGCGCTCCTCGATGATCGGGCGGAGGTTGCCGTCGTTGAGGGCGGCAAGGAAGGTCGTCGGGTCAAGGTCCGCCAGCAGCAGCTCCTGGCCAGCGTTCCAACGAAGTGGGCGGTCGCTGCCCTGGGCCATGACCGCTTCGACTGCCTGGTGGTTCTCGTTTAGCACGAATATGGCGCAGCGCTGCCCAACGCTAAGCTTCAGGACGGCGCGGGATAGCTTGGTCAGCAGCGTCTTCAGGGAAAGGCCCGGGCGCGGCGTTCCGATGATATTAACCATCGTGTCGGAGCGCTTTCGGGCGCTGCGCTCGCTCTCGAGAAGCGCCTCCGTTTGGATTCCTATCGTCGCGTAGCTTGCGAAGAGACCTGCCAGCCGCAACTCCCGCCGCGTGAGCCTGTGGTCCCTTTTGTAACCCACGGCGAAGCAGCCAACGATAGACCTTCCGTTCTTCAACGGCACCAGCAGAAGGCCCTTAAGCGGAACGGCCGGCGCCAGCTCTTCAAGGTAGGCGCGGTCGGTGACGATGTGAGGATGGCCTTTTGTGAATACCGAGCCGAAGGGGCCATCGCCGGCGCGGACCTTCCATCTAGCCACGCAGTCACCGGGCAGGCCGACGTGGCTCCGTATCGTAAGGAAACCCTCTTCGTCCACCAGCGAGATGGCGGCGATATCGCCCTTGAGGATTTCGCAGGCCAGTCTGGCCGCCGCGTCGAGCGTCTCCTGCGGGTTCACGGAGTAATTTGAGCGCGCCGCACGGCGTGCCGGTCGCGGCTTCTCTGCGAGCGTTCGCAGTCGTTTCTTCTTGGCTGGGCTCGTAGGTACGGACATATCTACCGGAATTATCGGTAGCGGTCGGCAGAGGCTGAGGGTGTGGACGCGCTAGAAGGGGAGAAATGTTTTCAATCTATGAGATGAAGCTCTTCTTCGACGACGGTGCCGCCGTCCAGGCAAAAAGCCCTGACGCATGGAGGAGTCTCCGCCAGCGAGACGATGACGTGGACGACGCCCGGCCAGAGGTCAACCGCTCCGTCCGGCGCGCGCGACATGGCAACGTCGCTCCGCGAGGGGCGGGCTTCACCGGCCGGATGAGAATGGTAGATTGCCAGGAACTGCCAGCCCGCGGCCTCGGCTTCGGCGTGGATCCGGCAACGATCGCCGTCGTCGATGGCGAAGCGATAGGGGCTGTGTTCGGCGTTGACGGCGCGGTAGAGCTTGCGGACTTTGCCGTCCTTTCCCGCGAGGATACCGCAGCACTCGTTCGGCGCTTCCTCGCGGGCATGAGCGACGATCTCTTCGACGTGGCGCCGAGGGAGATCGAACACGTGGCGGCCTAGCCGGCGCCCTCTTGCTTGGCGCTCCAGAGGCCTGTGGAGAGATACTTCCAGCCGCCGTCACCGACGAGGAGGACGAAATTGCCGCGCTCGAACCCGTCGGTGAAGGTGCGCGCTGCCTGAAGGACGGCGCCGGCGGAGACGCCTGCAAAGATGCCTTCGCGATCGGCCAGCTCGCGTGTCGCCGCGAAGGCGTCTCCGGCGCTGATGATCGCGTGCTCGTCCACAATTGTCTCGTCGAATACACCTGGCAAGAAGCCTTGCATCGTGTGCAGGCCTTCGATTAGCTCGCCAGGCTTCGGCTCAACACAGACAATCTTCACCTGCGGACGGCGCTCCTTGAGGTAGCGGCCGACGCCGGCAAGCGTGCCGCCGGTGCCGGCCCCGGCGATGAAGGCGTCGACCTCCGGCAGGTCGCGAAGGATCTCCGGTCCCGTTGTGTCGTAGTGGGCCCGGGGGTTGTCGGCATTGTCGAACTGGCATGTCAGGAAGTAGCTGCGGTCATCGCTTGCCATGCGATTTGCCAGCTCTATGGCCCCGTCCGTGTATTTTGCGCCGTCGGTGAGAATGACGTCCGCCCCGAAGGCGCGCATCACCAGCGTGCGCTCGATGCTGACGTTATCCGGCATAACCACTTTGATAGGATAGCCCTTGATCCGCGCGATCATCGCCAGCGAAACACCGGTGTTACCGCTTGTCGCCTCGATGATCGTCATCCCCGGTCGCAACTCTCCCCGCTCTTCCGCGCGCTCTACCATATACAGAGCGATGCGGTCCTTCAAACTCCCGCCCGGGTTCTGCCCTTCCAGTTTGGCGAAAAGGCGGATTCCCGGCCGTGGGCTCAGGGACGGCATCTCTACCAGGGGCGTATTGCCGATGAGGTCGATGAGACGGTTGTAGAGCATCGCAGTCACTTCTTCGCGGCGGCGGCGCAGAACGCGTCGCAGCTCATCAAGCTCCATACTGGAAAACGGCGGAAGCGGTGGCTCGTAGCGCGACCTAGCACGATTGGCTCCGCGGCTCGAAAGGGTTTGCTATCCGCCGGCCGTGGCGGGAATTATCGCCACCTCGTCGCCGTCCTTGAGCTCTGTGTCCATGCCGTCCCTTGAGCTTATCTCCTGGCCGTTCACGTAAACCTTGATATGCGGCGGTATCCCGCCTTGCTCGTCGAGCAGTATACTACTGAGTCCGGGAAACTGCGTGTCCAGGTCGGCAAGCAAAAGGCCGATCGTGACGCCGCTCCCCCTCACGCGCGGCCGGTTGCCGGTGAGTCGCCGGAAGGGCGCCGGAATGCGAACCTCGACTGCCATAGCATCTCCCTATCGATCAACGACGAAAACGGCGGCTTGTTGCGACCGGTCGGCGCCGGGCGACAGCATAGGATGTGAGAAGCTCCACCTAATTCTACCAGCAATCGCTTCCGCAGTCTTGAGGCCGGCGACGACAGGATTGCGCACGATCTGCCGATTATCTGCTTGGAGGCAAGAGATGGTGAGCAGCAAAGGGCAAGAGCAGGAAGCGCTCCTCGCGTGCATGCTGGACGGCGACGACGGCGCCTGGCTGCGACCACTGCTGGCGGGAACGCGCGAGAGGACGCTTTCGCAGCCCGATTCGCTGGCGGTGGACCGCATCCGCGAGGCCGTCCTGAGCCGGATAGAGCGTGGAGCCGTCCCGCTCGTTGCCTAGCGGCTCGCCGTCGCCTGCCTCCGACCCTCGCCTGGTATCGTTCCGCTCTCCCTTCGTCTGAAACGCCCGCAATCCCAAGGCGACTGATCACGTCCTTGTCGACGCCTCAGCGCGGCTGCTAGAATCGCCCCATGACGGCGATTCCGACGGCACCTCTGCCCCTGACCATCGGCGGTCGCGGGTTCGCCTGGGGAAGCCGCACCTTCCTCATGGGCATCGTCAACGTTACGCCCGACTCCTTCTCCGGCGATGGCCTGGGGACGGACGCTAACGCCGCGGTCGCGCTGGGCCTGCGCCTGGAAGCGGAGGGCGCCGACGTAATCGACGTCGGCGGCGAGTTGACGCGGCCGGACGCGACGCCGGTTAGCGCCGAGGAGGAGCTGCGTCGCGTCCTCCCCGTTGTCGGGAGGCTGGCGAAGGAAGCAACCGTACCGGTGAGCATCGACACGTCGAAAGCGGAGGTCGCCGCGGCGGCCCTGGAAGCGGGCGCGGCCATGGTGAACGACGTCTGGGGCCTGCGCCGCGACCCCGACATGGCCGCCGTCGTCTCCCGCTTCGGAGTGCCAGCGGTCGTGATGCATAATCAGCGCGGTCGCTCTTTCCACGATGTCATCGGCGATATCAGGGCAGGGCTGGAGACCAGCATCGCGCTGGCCGAAGCGGCGGGAGTGCCGCGCGAACGTCTGATCCTCGATCCCGGCTTCGGCTTCGGCTGGAGCGTCGGCCACAACCTGGAGATACTGCGCCGCCTGCAGGAGCTGCGCTCGCTCGGACGGCCGCTGCTCGTCGGCACCTCCCGCAAGTCGACGATCGGCGCCGTGCTCGACCTTCCCGCGGACGAGCGCCTTCTCGGCACGGCAGCCAGCGTCGCCATTGCCATCGCCAAGGGTGCCGACATCGTCCGCGTCCACGACGTGAAGGAGATGCTTCAGGTCTGCCGCCTGGCCGACGCCGTCGTACGCGGCTGGACGCCGTTGGAGGAAGCGCAATGAGCGACGGCGAGGGCGTGTATCTCGGTCTCGGCGCGAACCTGGGTAACCGGGCGGAGAACCTCCGCCTAGCGCTCCGCTACCTGTCGTCGCTGGCGCCCGCGCAGGAAGTCTCCTCGCTGTACGAGACCGTTCCCCTGGGCGACGCCGAACAGCCCGCATTCTACAACGCCGTCTGCCGTGTCGCGACGGGGCTGACGCCGCAAGCGCTGCTCCAGTACTTGAAAAGCGTCGAGTTTGAGATCGGCCGGCGGCCCGCACCGCGCTGGGCGCCGAGACCCATCGACCTGGACCTGCTGCTGTACAGTCAGCGGATTATCGAGAAGCCCGAATTGACGGTCCCGCATCCGCGGCTGGCCGAGCGTGCATTCGTGCTCGTGCCGCTGGTGGAGATAGCGCCAGACTTGCGACATCCCCTCCTCGGCCGCAGCATCTCCGAGATGGCGTCGTCGCTGCCGGCAGACGACCTTGCCGGCGTGCGCCGGCTGGAACCTTCAGGCTGGGAAAGAGCGCTGGAACGAGAAGGGCCGCCCGAGAAAGGCGGCCCCTGTTAGCGAGTGGATGACCGAAGGTTAGGGGTTCGACGAACTCCTCCAACTCCGCGTTGTCCGGAAGCTCCGGCTCCGTCGTTAGCATCGTCCAGCCCACCCAGACGGCGAGCAGGTTGACGGCGCCGAGCGAGAACAGAAGGGGGATTGCCAATGCCAGGTAGCTGCGCCGGACGACACCGATGACGAATACCATCATCTCCGTTACGGCCCCGAGGATGATTAGCAGCCCGAACATCTGTGACTTATCCATAGTTGCACTTACCTCCGCCAGCTCCCGTTTCCCCGGGCGCTAGCTTTCGCTCTTGCGCAGCTCCGGCGGGAGGAGATTGGGAATGCTTTCGCTTATCGGATAGCGCTCATCGCAGTGGGCGCAGTAGAGGCTGCCCTCGACCACCTCATCGCCCTCTTCTTGGTCGACCGTGAGCGCCAGGGTCCCCTTGCACATCGGGCAGGCAAGGATATCCATGAGGTCTTTTTTCACGATAAGCACTCCTGGGCGAGACGTTCCGGAAAACAGAAGAATTGTACGTTAAGGCGATCCTGCTGTCAATTCTCGTGGCAATTAGGTACTTGACACACCTGCCCATCTGTGCTATTCTCTAGGTAGATTCTTGGAGGTTAGCATCATGGAAGGTAGCGAAGTCGGATTCCTCAAGGTTCTCCAGTGGAGCGAAGAACAGTGCCGCGAGTATCTGGAGCGGCAACGTTGGCCGGACGGCGCACACTGTCCGAAGTGTGGCGCGGCTGAGCCGTGGAAGATCACGCGCAAGACGGCGAGCAAGAACGCTGTCCGCTCGCTCTACCGCTGTCGCGCCTGTAAGCGGCAGTTCACGGCGACAGTCGGCACGATCTTCGAAGACTCCAAGATTCCCCTCAACAAGTGGTTTGCGGGCATATACCTGATGTGCTCCTCCAAGAAGGGCATCAGCGCCCATCAGTTGCACCGCGAACTAGAGATCACCTACAAGTCGGCGTGGTTCATGTGTCACCGCGTCCGCGAAGCGATGGGCGAGACTTATGATGCGCCCCTGAGCGGCACGGTTGAGGCCGACGAAACCTACGTGGGTGCGCGGAGACGGCGCGGCCACAAGGTGATGCACGAGCGCATCAACGATGAGATTGAGATGGGCCTGCGACCACGGGCGCACCATGAGTTTAGCCACAAGGAAGTCGTGTTCGGCATACTGGAGAGGGGCGGAGGCGTTCGGACGTTCCATGTGACGGATGCGATAGCGCGAACTCTGAACCCCATCCTCAAGGGCCACATGGACAAGGATGCGCGACTGATTACGGACGGCCATCCGGCCTACCGGATGATAAAGAACCACCTACAGCACGACGTGATTGACCACGAAATCGAGTACGTGCGCGGGGACGTGCATACCCAAGGCATCGAGGGGTATTGGAGTATCCTCAAGCGCGGGCTCTATGGCGTCTTCCAGCACGTCGATGCGCGGTACTTGAGCGAGTACCTACGGGAGTTCGAGTTCCGCTTTAACCGTCGTGGGCTTCGCGATCAGGAGCGCTTTGCTCAGTTGCTGGCGCAGACTCAGGGGCGGGTTCAGTGGTATTGCCGGACGCCTCAGCCTCAGAATCCGTTCGCTTAGCTTGAGCGAGCCGCTTCATCGCCTCATCGAAGGGCATGTCGAGTCTAACGGTCGTGTCTTCGTGCTTGCGAGGCTTGTTCACTGCCGCCTCCTATACGCCTGCAGGGAGCCTATATCAGGCACGAGGCTTCGAGCCTTTACCATCGCAGTCCTAGCCAGTCCAGACCATCCGCTTACCCGATAGTGCTGGAACAGTTGCCCCTTTATCTGCTCTCTGTCTGAATTGCGATAGTAGTCGGCCTGATGCCTCATTGATCGGAGTTCGCCAAGTTCATCTGATAGGCGCTTGGCAAACCCAGCGCGCATCCCAGTATTCTGCTTTATGGCATTGGAGACGATCTCATGTTCTGAGGCGTGCTTATCGCCGCCTAGCGATTTGCGAACTGTCCGGGTTAATGCAGCGTGATCGTCACCGAACATTCGGTCACGCGCCATGAGATGACACGCGTAATAGGCGCGGTTGATCGCAGTTCGGAGTTCGGCTTCGGTGGAACCCTCGGCAAGCCTCTCGCCGAGCGTCAGGCATTCCATTGGATCGAAGAGGGGCATTGGTTACTCGCTCCAAGAGAAGCGGAGAGCCACGTTCTTCAGGAGCACATCTCGATCATAAATCGGCAGTCGGCCAAGCCACCTGTCAACATCGATATCAAGAGACTTCCAAAGGGCAAACGCCTGACTCGAATTGCCTGATACATGTACCACCAAGATTGTCTGGCTCCCGCTCCCTTCGCTCTCCTCCTCGCCACCGATCTCGCCATCAACGTGCAATCCTGATTGGAGCGCCTTGCTTCGAACAATGGACCATAATCTATTGGCGACATCGAGCCGCTTATCTGTGAAGGCGTGGTGGTTTTTCGGATGGCGTTCTAGCGGCCGAAACCGCTGCAGTGGCGGAACCCTTCGTTCGGTTGATGGTTTTCGGCCTAGCCGGTGGTCTGCGCGCACCTCGTTCTCGTCTCGTGCACCGTTATCATCGATAATCCGAACCATCGGTTCCCGATCTTCAAGAGGAGACCATGCAATCTCCTGTCCCTCGGATAGCCGGAGAAGCAAGTCGCCAAGCGACGAAGTGTTGCGTTCGAGACTCGCGATGTTCGCCGTTACCATGATCTCTTGCCTATCTTGTGATGTCGTTGAGAATGCGGTCAATCAAACCGTCCGCAGATTCGGCCACCGCCTCGGTCGCTTCGCTTTCCTCATTGCGGTAGATCATATCTATGTGGAACCGGGCATGAGCGGCAGTGTTCACGGGGACAATGGTAAGTTCCGCCCAATTCTGTCTGTTGGGATCAAGGCCAGAGGGCGCAAACCTGATTCCATAAGGCGCAAACGCCGTACCGTCAGACTGGAAAGAATCTGCTAACGCTCGTCCGAGGGCCTCCGTTTTGTCAACGCCACTCCACCACCTGGCGATCACGTCTATCGGGTCAACCCCCTGCTTTCGCGCTTGGCCGATGTACCGAAACTCAGCGTAGTCCACGGCAACCGTCGGGGCAAAATCGCTCACCTCGCGAGCCGCCTGTTGTAGTTCGCGATACCCCGAAAGCACTTCAGCGGTGTCGTTGCCAGTCACACCGAGGACATTATTCTTTTGGTCGAGGATCAGCCGAAGGTTGCCCCGCTTCGGGGCTTTTGTTCTTATTCCCTCCTCATCCTCGATTCGCTCCTCCACCACCCAGCCCAATTCGGGGACGCGGTCTAGAAGAGGAAGTAGGTTGATAGGGTAAAACACACTGTCGAAGCGCTGAATCAGAGTGACTCTGAGCGGGATTCGTTCCCAGGTAGTATCTGGCATCATCTACCCGCCGCCCCCGATGATTCGGGCGGCCCAAACTCATATATCTGCGCCCCCATTTGATCATATTCGTCAGCATTTGTCAAGACGACCAGTGCCACTACCCCTAAGCGGCGTTCGCATCGCGCCCCGATCCTACGACTTTCCCTCAAGGTGTGTAAAGTAGTCAATTGCCATTCTCGTGAGCCCTAAGGCGGCTGGGCGCAACCTGCGCCTCTGGAGTTACCGTGCTCTTGCGCCGACATATCCAGCAAATACCGTCGCTATGGACGCCTTCCTGAATGAGTTCCTATAATTGAGCAAGGAGTTGAATAAGAAGCCAAACTGATGCTGGATTCGATGGCCGCTGGCCGATCCGAAGATCAACCGTACCTGTCGCTCGTTCTGCCTGCCTACAATGAGGAGCAGCGGCTCGGCGCCTCGCTGCGAAGGCTGGCCGACTACCTGGGGCGGCAGACGTATGAATGCGAGATCCTGGTCGTCGATGACGGCAGCAGCGACGCCACTGCGGATGTCGCCGAGAAGGTCGCTGCGTCGATGCCCGATACCGTCAGGCTGCGCGTGCTCAGTCATCATCAGAACCTGGGCAAAGGAGCGGCGGTGAAGACGGGCTGCCTTACCGCCGCAGGCCGCTACGTGCTGTTCATGGACGTCGACCTGGCGACGCCGCCGGAAGACTGCGGGGGGATCATCCGGGCGCTGGCGCAATCCGCCGACGTCGCTGTGGGCACGCGGCTGCAGCCTGAGGGTTACGACATGCGACGTTCACAGCCGATGTCGAGGAGGCTGATGGGAAGCCTCTTCACTTTCTTTCGCAAGCGCCTGCTCCTTCCCGACATCGAAGACACGCAGTGCCCGTTGAAAGGCTTCCGGCGGGAAGCGGCGCGGCGTATATTCGCCCAGCAACGGCTCGACGGCTGGGCCTTCGACGTCGAGATCCTCTATCTGGCGCGTCGGTTTGGCATGAAGACGGAGCAGATACCTGTGAGCTGGCATCACGTCGGTGGCTCCAAACTGCGAATGAGCCCGCCGATGGCGCTGCGCGTGTTCTGGGACCTGCTGCGCCTGCGCTTCGTGCATGCGCGGGCAGCACAACAGGAAGTCGGCGGCTGACATGCGCGGCGCCGTCATGCACCCGGAGCACATCCTGAGAATCCCGCCCGCGGCGCGGCGGCTCCAGATCGCCATGCTGCTGACGGCCGTAATCCTGGTCGCCGAAGTCACTACCGGCTTTGTCGCAAACAGCCTCGCCCTCCTCTCAGATGCCGGCCACGTCCTGACCGACCTGTTCGCGCTCGGGCTGAGCTTCGTCGCTGTGCGCCAGGCTGCTCGCGCTTCCACGGGCCGCATGACCTACGGCTACCATCGCATCGGGATTCTCGTCGCCGTCCTTAACGCGATCATCGTGGCGGTTGTAGCGATTCTCATCTTCATCGACGCTGGCCGTCGGCTGCAGGAGACGCCGCAGATCAAGGGGGGCCTGCTGCTGGCCATGGCCGTTGTCGGCGGTCTGGTGAACCTGGGCGTCGCGGCGATCTTGCGGGAAGAAAGCGCCCGCAGCCTCAACGTGAGGAGTGCCTTCCTGCACGTCGTCGGCGACCTGCTCGGGTCCGTGGGGGTCCTCATCGCCGCTATCGCGGTGCTTACGGCCGGCCTCGTCTGGGTCGACGCCGCGGTGAGCGTCTTCATCGGCCTCATCATCCTTGTTGGTGCGGCGCGCATCCTGCGAGAGGCGATCGGCGTCTTCCTCGAGGCCTCGCCGCCACACATCGACATCGATGAGCTCGTGCTCGAGATGAAGGCGTTGCCCGGCGTGAAAGGCATCCACGATCTCCACGTCTGGTCCATAACACCGACGATCCATGCCCTGAGCTGCCACCTTCTCGTCGAGGACCGGACGATTAGCCAGGGCTGCGCCATGCTGGAGGGAATAAACGAGCTCCTCTCCACGCGATTCGCCATTGCCCACAGCACGGTACAGATGGAGACGGAGGCCTGCGATCCCAACGCTCTCCACTGCTACCTTGCCCCGGAAGGGCTGCTCGGCGGCGACCACGAGCACTAGCCGTAATTGACGGGCGGCGGCCGGACGCCTTATTCTTTTCTTGTCCCCACGGACCTGCGGAAGGCGGAAAAGCGATGCCCCAAGCCCGGTTTCGCCTCGGCAAACTCGAACTCTTGGTGATGTCCGACGGCTCTTACTTCCTGGACGCCGGCGCCGTCTTCGGCGTCGTCCCGCGCGAGCGCTGGGAGCCGTACGCCGGCCCAATGGACAGCCACCACCGCTTGGGCGTCGGCACGAACTGCCTGGCGCTTCGTTCTCAGGGCAAGGCGATCCTCATCGAGACCGGCGTGGGGGACAAGTCGATGCGGGCGGACGCGACGCCGCTGGCGGAAGGCAATCTTCTCAGCGAGCTGAAGTCTGGCTTCGGTGAGCCGGATGACGTGGACGTCGTCATCAACTCGCACCTCCACGGCGACCACTGCGGCTGGAACACCCGCTACGTCGACGGCAAGCTGGCGCCGACTTTCGTCAACGCCGACTACCTGGTCCAGCGATCGGAGTGGGAAGCGGCGACGCACCCGAACGAGAGGACCCATACGACCTACCTGGCGGAGAACCTCGTCCCCGTCGCGGAGAGCGGACGCCTGCGCCTGCTCGACGGCGAGACGCGAGTGACCGATGAAGTGACGATAATCCCGACGCCCGGGCACAGCCCAGGGCATGCCAGCGTCGTCATCACCTCCGGCAACGAGATGGCCATCTACGTCGGCGACATGGTGCAGCAGGCCGTCCAACTGGAGCGCACCGCCTGGGTAGCCGCCTTCGACGTGCTGCCCTTGATGTCGATGGAGTCGAAAAAGCGGCTGGTGGAGCAGGCGATCGAGAACAACGCACTCCTCATTTGCGTGCACCTGCCGTTCCCGGGCGTCGGCCGCATGACGCGCACAGCCGATGGCTACAAGAAGTGGCAGCCCGTCTGAGCACGGGCGTAGTCGGAAGGAGCCGATGATTCAACTGACCGCCCTCAAGCAAAGCCCCCTCGACGATGTGCACCGCCGAATGGGCGCCAAGATGGTGGCCTTCGCCGGCTGGTCGCTGCCGCTCCAGTTCACCGGCATCATCGAAGAGCATAACGCCGTCCGCGGTGCCGCCGGCATCTTCGACATCTCGCACATGGGACGTTTCTTCGTCGATGGCCCGGACGCCGGCGCGCTCATCCGAAGGGCCGTCACTTACAACGTCTGCCGCCTCCAGGCAGGACAGGCGCACTACGCCGTGATGTGCGAGGAGGACGGCGGCATTATCGACGACGTCTTCGTCTACCGCCTGGCGCCCGACCGCTTTCTCGTCGTGGGCAACGGCGTCAACGCGAGTACCGACCGCGATCACGTCGCCTCGCTCCTGACGCCGGGAATGAGGGCGATCATCGACGACATCCAGCCTCGCACCGCTATGATCGCCGTCCAGGGGCCGGAATCGGAGGAGCTGCTGGCATCGACGCTGACGGGTGCTGTCGTCCGGATGCTGCCGCGCCACGGCTGCATGGAGTTCGAGCTGCTCGGCGCGCCCGCCTTCATCGCCCAGAGCGGCTACACAGGCGAGAATGGTTACGAGGTCATCGTCGAAGCGGGAAGGGCGCATGCCTTCTGGCAGGGCCTTTTGGCGGCGCGCGCTCAACCCTGCGGCCTCGGCGCCCGCGACACGCTTCGCCTGGAGGCGGCGCTGCTCCTCTACGGCAACGACATCGACAGGACGACTAATCCGTTTGAAGCGGGTCTCGGCTGGCTCGTGGACCTCGACGATGGGTCGTTCGTCGGCCGGGAGGCGCTGCGACGACTGAAGGAGCAGGGCGTTACGAGGCGGCTGGTCTGTCTGAAGGCGACCGACAAAGGCATCATGCGGCCCGGCTATCCCGTCTTGCACGAGGGCGAGGCTGTTGGTAGAGTAACCAGCGGCGGTTTTTCCCCCACTCTGGGCATCAGCATCGGCATGGCCTACGTTCCCTCACAGCTTGCCTCCGTTGGGACCGGCCTGTCGGTGGACGTGCGCGGCCGGCCGCTGCCCGTAACGGTGGTAAGGAGACCTTTCTACACGCGGCCCGATTGACAGGGAAGCGATTCGAGGGAGCGAACGATGGCCAGCAGCCCGAAAGACCGGCGCTACACCCGAGAGCACGAGTGGGTCCTTTCTAAGGACGGCGAAGCGCTCGTCGGCATTACTGATTTCGCGCAGGAGCAGCTTGGCGACCTCGTCTACTTCGACCTTCCGGACGCCGGCAAGCAGCTACGTCAGAACGACAAGCTCGGCGAAGTCGAGTCGGTGAAAGCTGTGTCTGAGATCTACGCGCCGCTCAGCGGCGAGGTGATCGCCATCAACCCGCAAGTCAACGAATCGCCGGAGCTGGTGAATCGCGACCCGTACGGCGAGGGCTGGCTGCTCAAGCTGAAGCCGGCGGACCCGAACGAGCTCGGCAAGCTGCTATCGCCGGAGGAGTACGATGCGCTCGTGGCGACGGCCGAAGCTGAGCACTAGCGGCTAAGACGAACTTGCCTAGTCCCTACATCCCGAACACCGACGACGACCGCCGGCTGATGCTGGAGCGCATCGGCATCGCCTCCGTGGCTGAGCTCTTCGACGACATTCCCTCGCAGTGCCGCGATCCCGGACTGACGCTGCCGCCGCCCTTGAGCGAGCTGGAGCTCCAGCGCGAGCTATCGGAGATGGCCGCTCGCAACCGCCCCGCCGGCCAGATGCCTTGCTTTCTCGGCGCCGGCGCCTATCGCCACTTCATCCCCAGTGTCGTCAACCACATCGTCCGCCGCGGCGAGTTCGCCACCGCCTACACGCCCTACCAGCCGGAGATAAGCCAGGGGACGCTTCAGGCCATCTTCGAATTCCAGTCGCTGGTCTGCGAGCTGACGGGCATGGACGTCGCCAATGCCGGCATGTACGACGGCGCCAGCGCTCTTGCGGAGGCCTGCCTGATGGCGGTGCGCATCAACGGGCGCCGCCGCCTGGCGCTGCTCTCGACGCTCAACCCCGCGTACGAGCAGGTCGTCCGGACATACGCCGGCGGCCACGACCTTGCCGTCGACGTCGTCGAGCCGGGCGACGCCGCTCTGACGGACGAGCACGCCTGCCTGGTCGTGCAGCAACCGAATTTCTTCGGCTACCTGGAGGACGCGGCCGCTTTGGCCACCAAGGCGCGAGAAGCCGGCGCGCTCTACATCGTCGTCCCCGATCCGATATCGCTTGGGCTGTTCCGGCCTCCCGGCGATTACGGCGCGGACATCGTCGTTGCGGAGGGGCAACCGCTCGGCGTGCCGCTCAGCTTCGGCGGGCCCTACGTCGGCCTCTTCGCCTGCCGCAGCGAGCACATCCGCCAGATGCCGGGCCGGCTGGTCGGCCGCACGCAGGACGTCGAGGGCCGTACCGGCTACGTCCTAACGCTTCAGACGCGGGAGCAGCACATCCGGCGGGAGCGTGCCACCTCCAACATCTGCACGAACGAGCAGCTCGTCGCGCTGGCGGTCACGGTCTACCTGTGCGCGATGGGCAAGCAGGGGCTGCGACGTGTCGCGGAGCTCTGCTACCACAAATCGCACTACGCCGCCGGGCGCATCGCCGCTTTGCCCGGCTACTCGCTGCCGCTGGCCGGCGTCTTTTTCAAAGAGTTCGTCGTGCGCTGCCCGCGGCCGCCGAGCGAGGTGAACGCGGCGCTGCTCGAGCGCGGCATAATCGGCGGGGTCGACGTGTCGGAGCGGGTCGACAAGGGCCTGCTGCTCTGCGTGACCGAGATGAACAGTCGCGACGAAATCGACCGGCTTGTGGCGGCGCTGAAGGAGATCGCGACGTGAGCGACGGAGAGCGCCGCGACATCGGCTCCAGGCTCAGCTTCGACCGCGGCCGTCGCGGTCGCAGCGCCGTCACGCTTCCGGATTGCGACGTGCCGCTCGCCGAGATGCCGCCGCCGTCCCTCCTGCGCGACGACCTGCCGCTGCCGGAGATGTCGCAGCCGGAGGTCGTCCGCTACTTCACCAACCTCGCCTGCCTCAACTACGGCGTCGACGACGGCTTCTATCCGCTCGGTAGCTGCACCATGAAGTACAACCCGAAAGTGCACGAAGACATCGCGCGGTTGCCGGGCTTCGCGCAGATCCATCCGTTGCAGCCGGTCGAAACGGTGCAGGGCGCCCTGGCGCTCATGCATGAGCTCCAGCAGATGCTGGCGGAGATCACCGGCATGGACGCTGTCACGCTCACCCCTGCGGCGGGCGCGCACGGCGAGCTCACGAGCATACTCGCCGTGAAAGCGTACCTGGAGTCGCGGGGCGAGTCGCGGCACAAGGTGCTCGTGCCCGACTCGGCGCACGGCACGAACCTGGCGACCGTCTCGGCGGCGGGCTTCCGCTGCGTTGCTATCGCCTCCGACGCCGACGGCAACACTGACGTCGAAGCTCTGGCGGCGGCGCTGGACAACGATGTGGCGGCGCTGATGCTGACGCTTCCCAACACGCTGGGCCTGTTCGACCGCAACATCCTGCGGATCGCGGAGATGGTGCACGCCGTCGGCGCTCAGCTCTATTGCGACGGCGCCAATCTCAACGCGCTTCTCGGCCAGGTGAAGGCGGGCGACCTCGGCTTCGACGTCGTGCAGATGAACCTGCACAAGACGTTCAGCACCCCACACGGCGGCGGCGGCCCCGGCTCGGGTCCCGTCGCGGTGAAAGCGCATCTGGCGCCGTTCCTGCCCTCGCCGCGCGTTGTCCGCTACGCGGAAGGCCGCTACGATTTCGAGCAGCCGGAGCGGAGCATCGGCAAGGTCGGCCTCTTCCACGGCAACTTCGGCGTCATGGTCCGTGCCTACGCCTATATCCGCAGCCTGGGCGCCGCCGGCCTGCGCGAGGTGAGCGAAAACGCCGTCATCAATGCCAACTACCTCTCCGCCTGCCTGCGCCAGGCGTATCCGCTTCCCTACGACCGCCGTTGCCTCCACGAAGCGGTCTTCGCCGGCGTGCTGCGTCGGGCGAAGGGCGTGCGGACGCTCGACATCGCCAAGCGGCTCATCGACTACGGCTTCCATCCGCCGACGGTCTACTTCCCGCTCATCGTCGACGAAGCGCTGATGATCGAGCCGACTGAGACGGAGAGCAAAGAGACGCTCGACGCCTTCTGCGAGGCGATGCTTGCGATTGCGCGCGAGGCGGAAGAAGAGCCCGACTTGCTGAAGAGCGCGCCGCACAACGCTCCCTTGCGCCGTCTGGACGAGGCGACGGCCGCCCGTCATCCGGTTCTCCGCTGGCAGCCCCCGGTCGACTAGACGTTCCCGATTCGCTGCATCCCCCGTCGTCGACAAAGCCGTAGGGAAAGCGCACGACAAGCGAAAGCCACGCGTCAAGCAATCCGCCATGGCGGGTGCTAGCTTGTTCCTCGACAGCCCGCTCAACCGACGCAGGAAGGCTATCGAGGAGGACCATCATGACGAACACAACTCGCTCGCTGAGGTCACGGCTGTCGCGACGCCTGCGCTGCATGCTCGTCGCGCTGGTCTTGACGGCGTTGCTGCTGCCTGGCGCGGTCCCGGCTACCGCCCAATCAGCCTCCGACCATTGGTTCCAGTGGGGACCTGCGCGGCCGCCTTCAATCGACGGACCGCTGGCGAATCCAGATGTTCAACAGGCCCTGTACTTAGCAGTGGACGAGAACGCGGTCTCGCAGCGTGTCCTCGGCAAGCCATCGCTGGTAATGGAGACGGAGGATGCCTCGTATCCCCAGGAGTTCTACGAAGAGAACGAGTTCGAGCCGTGGAAGGCCAGGATAATACTGGAAGACGATGGCATCACCGACCTAGCGCTGACCATCGCGCCGGACCCGTCGGTGCCCGAGGCGCGGGCACTGGCGCAGGCCGTGGCGGATGAACTGCGGAAGAACATCGGCGCGCAGGTGACGGTTGTCGAGGGCGATGCCGACCTCCTCGTGACGCGCTCTCTCGGCAAGTCGCCGTCAGCCGCGCCCGGAACCATTTCGCTGGAGACAAGCTGTACGCCTGACACCTTTCGTCCCAACGAATGGACCGTCGTCGAGTGCGAAAGCACGGTAAAGAACAGCGGCCAGGCCGATCTCATCTACAACCTCGTGGTCGTTCAAGACGATCCCCCCGGCCCCGGCGTTATGGAGTATGCGATCGTCTCAGGTGAACGAAACGAGAAATCCGAGACTGCTTGGGGGCGCGATTTGTCGCCTGCAAAGCTGGCTGCCGGTGAAACGGCCGTCCATCGAAGGTTGATGCTCCTGCAGGCAACAGCGGAAGGCACGTATGAATTCAGTGCCCGTGTCATCGTCGCGAGAGACGTGCCGGCAAGCGTGCCCCTCCATTTCACGGCCTCTTCTCAGGCGAGCCCATCCCCAAGCGACCTGGAAGTGACGAGGCAGTTGACGAAGAGGTGGGCGGCCGACGGCTATCAGTATGCGTCCTTTGAGACGAAGATAACGAATCGCGGTTCGCAGACGGCCACCGACCTGAGGGTGACTGATCGCAATGATGATACGCTTGCTTACGTATCGGAGCGCCAGCCGCCGCCCGACTACCAGGACGAAAGCGGTCAGTTCGTTTCGTGGAGCTCGTTTCCGACCGCCCTTGCCCCGGGGGCGTCGATGGCCCTGCAAACGGTCTTCAGATCAACGAAAAAGGAACCGTATTTATCCGTCAACGCCGCCGGGATGGTCGAGGCGGAGGTCGGAGGAACGGTGGAGCGGTATGCCGCGCCGGCAACGTTGAGCGAAGGCCTGAGCGGCGGCTGTGGTGACTGCGGCGGTAGCGGGGGCGGCGCTTCGCCGGCCGCTGACACGCCGTCGTCTCTCGGTCACGAAGGCGATGGCCCAGGTGGTTCCGGCCGCGGCGTGGTCTGGACTGCAACGTTGCTCGCGGTTGGCGGCGCTGTGCTGATCGGAGGCGGCCTGGCGCTTCCAAGGAGGGCGGGACGGCACGGCCTCCCGCTGCTCGTCGCGCTGGTGATGGCGTCGCTGCTGCCGTCGGCCGGTGCTCACGCACAGCCCATGCCTATCGGCAGGCAGGCGCCGACACCGCCGGCACCTCCCAGCACTGTTTCGCTTGGAGTTACCTGCTCGCCGGACATCTTCCCGCCGGATCAGTGGGTCGTCGTGGAATGCGCGACGCAGCTGACGAATCGCGGCGAGAATCCCGTATCGGACGTCGGCGTCAACATCGGCGCGCAAGACGGCTGGTCCGATGACCCGCTCCCCAACTACTACTGGATTTCGCACATCCGCGACGGCCGGATGATGCCGATAAGCGGCCAAACGCTCGGGTTCGACAGCGATGACGTGCTGCAACCGGGCCAGACAATCGAATCGCGCCTGACGGTGCTCCTGCGGATGCGCGAGGGCACGTGGCACGGGCAGGACACGCTGTCGGTTGACGGCCAGCAGGTACTGGCGGTGCCGGTGCAGTTCACGGCGAGCGCCGATGCTCCGACGTTGCCGGATAACTTTCTCATCATACAGACGTTCTCTAACGTGTCAGCACCCGGAGTGCGGGTGCCAACCGTGACCTACGAGACGAAGATTACGAATCAGGGATCGAGTCCAGTGACGAACCTGAAGATTACCGAACATGCAGATAACGCCACGTTGCTTTGCACGAACCCGGCGCCTTCGGAGCGTAACGATGATCTGGGCCTCGTCTCCTGGGACCTGACGTCGTTCGGCGCCGGATCGCTGATACCCGGCGAATCGCTGATCCTGCACAGCACGTACGGCCCCTTCGAGGAGGACTCGTGCATTGGCATGAGCGCGGGGACCGTCGTCGAGGCCGACGTTGACGGGACGACCGAGCGCTACGGCGTCGGGCCGAACGAGTTTCCGCTGGTTGGGAAGTGCCCTGACTTTACCAGGAGGCCGGCGATGAGCGACAGCGACTTGTGGGTGCTGCGCCATGACGGCGCGCTCCTGGATCCCGTCGCACCGGCTGGAATCGTGAGCGCCGGTGACGGACCTGCAGGTCGGACGTTCGATTTCATCTGGGTGGCATTCTGCTTTGCGGCGGCCGGCGCGGGGCTGGTCGCGGCGGCACTTGTAGCGCGAAGGAGGCTACGTTCATGAAGACGACAAATCAAAAGATCGGGATGTCACTCCTCTTCGGCATAGCGGCCGCGTTGGCGCTCCTCGCCCCGCGCGGCGCACCTGCGGCGTCGGCGGATGCGTCGGACCTGAAGATCGAGGAGACGTGCAGTCCGCATGTCTTCCGTCCCAACGAGTGGACGCTGCACGAATGCCTGATCCACCTCACGAACGTTGGCGATACGCCACTCTCGAACCTGTCGAGCGTGTGGGCCTCTTCGTCCGGCGTTAATCCCGACTACTACTTCGTACTCTACGAGGTCGACGGTCAGCCAAGGCCGATCAATCCGACGGGGCTCAGCTTCGGTACCAGCGGCACGCTGCAGCCGGGGCAAAGTTCTGATGTCCGGCTCGACGTGCTGCTGAGAATGCCCAGTGAGGGCATCTACGATGGCGAATGGCATGTGGAAGCGGATGGGAACGTGGTGGCGGAGTCGCCGCCGGTTCACTACGAGGCGAAGGCCGACGCGGCCGACCCGCCGACCGACCTCGCGGTCAGCCAGGTCGGGTATAGGAAGAGCACAACGACGACAGTTTTCGATACCACGATAACTAATAACAGCGCGTCGGCGGTAACCCAGCTATCGGTCACGGAGCACTATGGCCCGTCTTTGAAGCCGGCGGGGACGCAATTCACCCCCAGCGAGTCGCTGCCGGACGCCAACCTGATGAAATGGGACCTGGCGTCGTTGGGGGTGCAGTCGCTGGCGCCGGGGGAGAGCCTGAAGCTCAGCACGACCTACACCACGGATGATCCATCAAGCCCCGTCCAGTCAGGCGTGATGGTGGAAGCGACGGTCGGTGGGAAACAGCAGCTCTACGGTTCCAGCGGCGTGGCTCCGGCGTACGTCCCGCAGTTGAAGATCGAGGAGACGTGCACCCCGTATGTCTTCCGTCCCAACGAGTGGACGCTGCACGAATGCCTGATCCAACTCACGAACGTCGGTGATACGCCCCTCTCGAACCTATCGGGCGACTATGCCAGCTCGTCGGGCGTCATTCCAGACCACTACTTCATCCTGTACGAGGTCGATGGCCGGCCGAGGCCTATCGATCCGACGGGGCTCAGCTTCGGTAACAGCGATACCCTGCAGCCCGGGCAAACGTCGAACGTCCGACTCGACGTGCTGCTGAGGATGCCCAGCGAGGGCATCTACGACGGCGAGTGGCCGGTAGAGGTGGATGGCGTGATCGTGCCCGGTTCGTTGCCGGATCATTACGAGGCGAAGGTCGGCGCGGCGGACCCGCCGACCGACCTCGCGGTCAGCCAGGTAGGCTATCTGAAGGGGACGAGAACAGCCGTATTCGACACGACGATCACTAACAACAGCGCGTCGGCGGTAACCCAGCTATCGGTCATGGAGCACTACGGGGCCTCTGCGAAGCCGGCGGGGACGAAGTTCAACCCCAGCGAGTCGGTGCCCAGCGCCAATCTGATGAAGTGGGACCTGGCGTCGCTGGGCAAGCAATCGCTGGCGCCGGGGGAGAGCCTGAGACTGAGCACGGTCTACATGACCGACAGTTCGGCCGGCCCAGTAGAATCAGGTGTGCTCGTGGAAGCGACTGTTGATGGGAAGCAGCAGCTATACGGTTCCAGCGGCGGCAGCGTCTGCGTCGCCTGCGATCAGGAACCCGCTGCGGCGCCGGCGACAGGCTTGAACTCCGTTTCTGCGCCCAGGACAGGCGACGGGCCGTCGGGCAACAGCGTGCCTCTCACGCTCGACGTCGCGCTGGCTGCCGCTGGCGTAGCGCTTGGAAGCGTGGCACTCGTGGCCCGCAGGAAGGTTCGTCGCTAGCTCCCGGCGCCCTCGCCCTTTCGCCTCGCGACGACGATATGTTAAGGTAGAGGGCACATATGCCGAACAGCGAGAAGTCACACGTCGCCAGAAAGGCCCGCCTAAGCCCCCGAGTTCCTCGGGGGCGGGCGATCAGCGCTGCCTCCGCGTTCATCGCCTGACCAATCGCTGCTAATCCCCGGAAGGAGGCATATCCTCAGATGAAAGTCGAATTGTACGACACGACGCTCCGCGACGGCACGCAGATGGAGGGAATCTCCCTCTCCGTCGAGGACAAGCTCAAGATCGCCCGCAAGCTGGACGAGCTGGGCGTCGATTACATCGAGGGCGGCTGGCCCGGTTCCAACCCCAAGGACGCCGAGTTCTTCGCCGCCGCCCGCTCGCTGCACCTTCAGAACGCCCGGATCGCCGCCTTCGGCAGCACGCGGCGCGCCGGCATTGAGGCTGAGAACGACCCCAACCTGCGCGCCCTCATCGACGCCGCGACGCCGGTGGTGACGCTGGTCGGCAAAGCGAACGAGATGCACGTGCGCCACATTCTCGAAACCTCGCTGGAAGAGAACCTGGCGATGATCGCCGATTCGGTCGCCTACTTAAAGGGCCGCGGCCTGATGGTCTTCTTCGACGCGGAGCACTTCTTCGACGGCTTCCGCGACAACCCCGACTACGCGCTCGCCTGCCTGCGCGCCGCCGCAGAGGCGGGCGCCGATTGCCTGGTCCTCTGCGATACGAACGGGGGCACTATCCCTTCCAAGATCACTGAGGCTATCGCGGCGGCGCGCCGTGTGGGCGCCCCTCTGGGAATCCACGCTCACAACGACGCCGACCTCGCTGTCGCCAACACCCTCGCTGCCGTCGAGGCCGGCGCCACGCATGTGCAGGGCACGATAAATGGCTACGGCGAACGCTGCGGGAACGCCGACCTCGTCAGTATCATCGCCAATCTCAAGCTGAAGATGGGCATCGACTGCGTCAGCGACGAGCAACTGGCGCGCCTGACGGAGGTCTCGCACTACGTCAGCGAGGTCGCGAACATGGCGTCGAATCCGCAGGCGCCCTACGTCGGACTCAGCGCCTTCACGCATAAAGCCGGCATTCACGTCGCTGCCATGGTCAAGCATCAGTCGAGCTACCAGCACATCGACCCGGCGCTGGTCGGCAACGAGAAGCGCGTGCTCGTCTCGGAGCTTGCCGGCTACCGGAACGTGATGGCGAAGCTCAAGGAGCAAGGGTTCCACTTCGCCCTGAACAGCGACGACGCTAAGCGTCTCCTTCAGCAGGTGAAGGTGATGGAGTCGCAGGGCTACCAGTACGAAGGCGCCGAGGCCTCCTTCGAGCTGCTGGCCTGTCGCAGCCTGCCCGACTACCGGCCGCCGTTCGAGCTGCGCGACTTCCTGGTCGTCGTGCGCCGTCACAGCGACCCGGAGCGCGGCGAGGCCGGCGAGATGCTTGCCGAGGCGGCCGTCAAGGTACGCGTCGGCGACGAGACGATGCATACGGTGGCGGAGGGCGACGGCCCGGTCAACGCCCTCGACCTCGCGGTGCGCAAGGCGCTCACGGAGTTCCATCCGCTCCTGCAGACGGTGAAGCTAGTTGACTACAAGGTGCGTATCGTCGACAGCCCGTCAGGCACGGCGGCCATCGTGCGCGTGCTCCTGGAATCGACCGACGGCGAGCATACATGGACGACCGTCGGCTGCTCACCGAACATCATCGAAGCGAGCTGGCTGGCCCTGTCCGATAGCCTGGAGTGGTGGCTCACGCGCCGTCCCCACTGACGGCTGAACGTTTTCGAGGCCGAGATGAACATTCTCATGCTCTCCGCCCTCGACGTGTGGTCGCTGGCGGACGGCCGCGGCGCCCCAAGCCTCTACCGCACCCTGAAAGCGTACGGGGAGCGCGGGCACCACGTCCACTATCTCGCGCCGACCGTCGGCGCCAACCACTTCGGGCCCGTGGACGAGATGGCGACGAAGTCACCTCTGCCGCAGATACCCAACGTCACCTTCACTCGCTTCGAGGTGCCCGGCCTGCCGCGCCGCCTGCCTGCCGGTAGGCATGGTCTGCCCTGGCCGTCGCTGGCGCTCAAGCTCGACCAGAAGATGCGGTTCGCCGCCGCCTTCCCGTTCGTCGCCGCCCGTCGTGCCGAGGAGGCCCTTCGCGCGTCACCGTTCGACCTGATCTACGGCTATGAGGTGCACGGCGTCCTGGCGGCGCGCCTTCTGCGACGCCGCTGGAAGCTGCCGGCCGTCTCGCGTTTCCAGGGTACGGTGATGTACCCGGCGCTGGACAACGTCCTCCTCCGCTTCCGTCGCTACGAGGAAGCGCTCGCCCTGCGCGCGCCCGCCGGCCTCTACATCATGACCAACGACGGTACCCGCGGCGACGAAGTCCTGGCCCGCCTCAACCCGGGCTCTCGGGGCCGCGTCCGCTTCTGGCGCAACGGCCTGGACATGGTCAATCTGAAGCCCGCGGCGCCGCGACAGGCTGTTGCTGCCCGCGAGGCGCTCGGGATCGCCGGAGATCGCTTCATGCTGCTGACGGCCTGCGTCCTGCTGCCCTGGAAGCGTGTCGACCGAGCGATCCGCGCCCTTTCCGCGATTCGCCGCCGGTTGCCGGAGGCGCTGCTGGTGGTGTTGGGCGACGGTGAAGAGCGTGGGCACCTCGAGACACTGGCGCGCGAGCTGCGCGTCGGCGATGCTGTCCGTTTCGAGGGCGCGGTGCCGCAGGCGGACGTCCGCCGCTACCTCTGGGCCGCCGATGTCTTTCTCTCGCTGAACGACCTCTCGAACGCCGGCAACCCGCTCCTGGAGGCGATGGCCTGTGGCAAGCCGATCGTCACCATCGACAACGGCGCCACGGCTGAGCTTATCCGCGACGGCGAGACGGGGTTGCTGCTGCCGTCGGGCGGGCCGCGGCGCGTCGCTGAAGCCGTCCTGCGCCTCGCGGCGGAGAAGACGGTCCGCCGGCAAGTGGCCAAGGGCGCGCGCTCCTACGCGACGGCGAACTTCTGGACGTGGGAGCAGCGTCTGGCGGCGGAGCTGGAGGAGGTAGAGCGCCTCGTCGCCAAGCCGCCCCAGGCGCCTGCCCGCCGGTAGGCAGGTGACTTCGCCGCCGGAGCCTCGTACACTAGGGGCATGACAAGGCACGGCGCTCCGGCCCTCCTGAAGTCCCTTCGCGACATCAACTTCGTCTTCGCCACCTACGTCGCCGGCTACCTGCTGGCGTTTGTGCTGCAGGTGCTCGTGGCGCGCGGTCTGGGCACGAGCGGTCGCGGGACGTACGAGATCGTGCTTCTCACGATGTCGCTAACGCAGGCCGTGCTGAGCATGGGCGTCGGCGTCGCCAGCCTCTACTACGTCGGCAAGCATGCCTACCCCCTGCGCGATCTCCTGTCGAACAGCCAGTGGGTCGTCCTGGCGTCGACGCTGCTGAGCGCGCTGGTCGTCCTGGTGGCCGCCGCCACCTTCGGCCCCGGGCTCCTGTCGACCGTGGCGTGCCTTACTGGATATTCGTCTTCGGTATGCCGCTCTTCCTCAACTTCAACCTGCTGATCGCCTTCCTCCAGGCGCAGAACCGCTTCCTGGCAATGAACTCCGTGATCCTCGTACGGCCGGCCTTGTTGCTTGCCCTGCTGGTCGGCGGCGTCTTTGCAGGCGGTCTTACGACGACGAACGTCTTCGTCTTCTGGTCGGTCGCGCTGCTCTTCTCCGTCCTCCTGGCTCTGTCGCTGCTCGGGCTGCGCAACCTGCACCTTCCGACGATTCTGTGGCCGCGGTGGCCCGTGTTAAAGGCGCAGGTGAAGTTCGGCGTCCAGGGACAGGCCGGGAACATCCTCCAGCTCCTCAACTATCGCGTCGACAAGTACGTGGCGCTTGCTTTCGTTGGCACATCCGGTGTCGGCATCTACGCCATCGCCGTCGGCGTCACCGAGAGCATCTGGTTCATCGCCAACGCGGTCTCCGTCGTCCTGGTGCCGCGCCTCACCCGCGCTCATAGGGACGAGGCCGCGGAGTTGACCCCGCTTTTCTGCCGTCACACCGTCTTCCTGAGCCTGCTGGGCGCCGCCGCAGTGGGCGTGGCCTCGCCCGTGCTGCTGCCGCTCATGTTCGGCGATGCCTTCTCGCCGGCGGTCGCGGCGGTCTGGTGGCTGTTGCCCGGCACCGTCGCCCTTGCCGCGACGAAGGTCCTGGCCGGCTACATCTTCAGCCAGGGCAAGCCACTCATCAACAGCTACATCACCGTCGCCAGTTTGGTCGTAACCATCGCTGCGGACCTGGCACTGATCCCGATCTTCGGCGTGCCCGGCGCGGCGGCAGCCTCATCGCTCGCCTACACGACCTCCCTCGTCCTTAGCCTGGCGGCCTACCAGCGCCTTTCCGGCCGGTCCGCCTGGCGGACGCTCGCCATCAACGCCGGCGACCTACGCCTTTACCTGCTTGCCGCCCGCTTCGTCCTGACGCGACGCCCGCCGGCGCAGCCTGTTGCCGGCGACCTGGAGGGCGAAGCTTGAGCGAAAGCGCCGATCAGTTGCGGCTCTGCGTTCTGGGCGACTTCGACAGTATCCACACGCGGCGCTGGCTGGAGCCCTTCGTCGAGCGTGGCCACGACGTGCACGCCATCTCTTACTACCGGCCGCTGGCGTCGCTCCACGGCGTCACGCTCCACGTCCTCGACGACCGCGGCAATCGGACTACCGGATCGGCCACCGAGGCGCGAACAAGGACTTCCGCGCGAGTCCCGCCCAACCTGTTACGTCTCGTCAACGCCCTGCGCTATCGACGCCGTGGCCTCGCCCACATGGTACGCCAGATACAGCCGGACGTCCTGCATGCTCACTACCTGCCGGAATACGGCTTTTTCGCCGCGGCCACCGGCTTCCATCCGCTGGTCGTCAGCGCCTGGGGCTCCGACGTGCTCGTCGACGCCGACGCGTCGCCGCTGGCCCGCCTGATCACCGCCTACACGCTGCGTCGCGCCGACCTCATCACCTCGAACAACGAGTACATGAGCGGCAGGCTGCGGGAGATGGGCGTGCCGGCGGAAAAAGTGGCGACGATCGTCTTTGGGCCCGACGCCTTCTATCTGGAAGGCCCGGAAAGCGTTAACGCACGACAGCCCGAGGCCTCGCATTCGCCGACCGTAATCAGCACGCGTTCGCTGGACTCGCCGCTCTACAACGTCGATCTCATCCTGCGGGCGATGGCGCTGCTCTGCGCTCGCATTCCGACGGCGCGCTTGCTTGTTGCCGGCGCCGGACGGCTCCGGCCGCGATTGGAGGCGCTGACGCAGGAGATCGGCCTCGGCGACAGCGTCTGCTTCCTCGGCTTTCTCGACGCCGCGGCCCTGCGCGACGCCTTCGCCTCGTCGGAAGTTTACGTCTCGGTCCCCAGCTCCGACGGCACATCCGTCGCGACGCTCTCGGCGATGGCCGCCGGCTGCTTTCCAGTCGTCTCGGACCTACCGACGCAGCACGAGTGGATTCAGGACGGCGTGAACGGCTTCCTCGTGCCGCCGGGGAATGCGCACGCCCTGGCGCGGCGCCTCGGCGATGCGCTGGACAACGCGGCGTTGCGACGAGAGGCCGCCGCGCGCAATCGTCGCATCGTCGAAGAGCGTGGCGTCTGGCAGAAGAACGCCCTGCTGATGGAAGAGTGGTACCGGCGCCTGGCGCAGCGAAAGGAAACGCAGGCCGATGCGTCTCTGCTACCTGGCTGATGCGCCGTATGTCCACACGGAGCGCTGGGTGCGGCACTTCGTCGATCGAGGCGACGCCGTCAACGTCATCTCCTTCCGGCCGGCGGAGATCGAGGGCGCCCGCGTCCACTACGTCGACGGCTGGGAGCGAGCGGGTAAGCTGCGCTATCTCATCCACGCCCGACGCGTTCGTCGCCTGGTCCGTTCCCTCGAGCCGGACCTTGTGCACGCGCTCCACCTGACCAGCTACGGCTTCCTGGCCGCTTTCGCCGGCGTCCATCCGCTGGTCACCTCAGTCTGGGGCACCGACGTCCTCGAGGCGCCGCGTCTGACGCCGTTCCACTGGCTGATCACCCGTTACGCTCTCGCCCGCGCCGACCGCGTGTCCGCCACGGGCCTGCGGCTGGCCGAGGCGACGCTGCGCTACATGCCGCAGGGCAAGGACGTCGCCGTTGTCCCTTACGGCGTCGACCTGAGCCAGTTCTCGCCAAGAGAGCGGGGCAGCGACGATTCCCTGGTCGTCGGCAGCGTCGGCAGACTGTCGCCGGAGAAAGGGCTGAAGTACCTCCTGCAGGCGATGGCGCTGGTTACGCGCGAGGAGCCCCGCGTGCGCGTACTCCTCGCCGGCGACGGTCCCGAGCGCGGCGCGCTGGAAAGGCTGGCTTCGCGGCTGGGGCTGACCGTCGAGTTCGCGGGCGAGGTGAAGCACGAGCGTGTGCCCGACGTTCTTGCCCGCATGGACGTCTTCGCTATGCCGTCGACGTGGGAAGGGTTCGGCGTCGCGGCGCTGGAGGCGGAGGCGATGGAAGTGCCGGTGGTCGCCTCGAACATCCACGGCATACCGGACGTCGTGGAGGACAGCGTCAGCGGCATCCTCGTCCCGCCGAAGGACGTCGACGCCCTCTCGCGCGCCCTTCTACGCCTGCTGCGCGATGCCGAGGAGAGGCGGCGCACGGGCCGCGCCGGCCGCGAGCTCGTCGCGTCCCGCTACTCCTGGACGGAGAGCACTCGCCGCATGGAAGCGCTCTACGACGAGCTGCTCTCCGCGCCCGCGGAGCATCGTTCGTAGCTTCGTCGCGGCGCCCCATTGCTTGATCCGCCGCGGCGCCCCATGCTAATCTTCAGACGCCCTCGCCGGAAGCTTTGATGGCCACGACTTGACGATAACGAGGTGCGCCCCCGAACGATGACGAACGGCACGAAGCCCCTCGTCTCAGTGCTTGTCCCGATGCGCAACGAGGAGCGCTACATCGAGGCCTGCCTGCGCAGCCTCGCCGAGCAGGATTATCCGCGCGACCGCTTCGAAGTGCTGGTTATCGACGGCGACTCGACCGACCGCTCGCGAGAGCTGGCGCAGCGCTTCGCCGCTGTTGCCGGAATCGACCTCCGCCTTCTCGACAACCCGGCGCGGAGGACGGCGCCCGGCCTCAACGTCGGGCTGGTGGCCGCCCGCGGCGAGGTCATCGTCCGCGTCGACGCCCACGCCGAGGTCTACTCGGACTTCCTCAGCGAGAGCGTCACGACCCTGGAGGAGACCGGCGCCGACGCTGTGGGCGGGCCAATCGAGAGCGTCGCCGAAGGGCTGGTCGGCGAGGCGATAGCGCTGGCTATGTCCTCCCCGTTCGGCATCGGCAACGCCCACTTCCGTTACAGCCACGAAGCCTGCTACACGGACACGGTCGCCTTCGCCGCCTACCGTCGCGACGTTTTCGAGCGCATCGGCGTCTTCGCCGAGGATATCGACTACGGCGAGGACGATGAGTTCAACTACCGCCTCGGCGAGCACGGGGGCCGGATTCTCCTCACCCCGCGCATCCGCTCCATCTACCACACGCGTTCCGACCTGCCGGCGCTGTTCCGTCAATACAGGGCCTACGGTCGTGCCAAGTTCCACGTTCTGCGCCGCCACCCCGGCCAGGCGCGGCTGCGGCAGTTCGTGCCGGCGTCGTTTCTTGGGACCCTGGTCGGCCTGTCGCTAACGTCGCGAATCGTCCGCCCCTTGCGACGGGCGCTGCCGCTGGTGCTGGGCCTCTATGCCGTCGTGGCCGTCGCCGCGTCGCTGCGGATCGCCTCGCGGAACGGCTGGCGATACGCGCCGGTGCTGCCGCTGGCCTTTGTTTGCCTGCACGTGTCGTATGGCCTGGGCTTCCTGGAGAGCCTGCTCGCCGCAAGGCTGTCCACGTCCACGCCGGACGTTCGAGGGGAGGAATGACATGACGCAATCGCAGCCCGGCGAGGCGGCGACGCGGCAGGAGCTTCCGCCGCTGCCCTTTTGCCGGCCCGACATAACCGAGGACGAGATCAACGAAGTCGTCGACACCATCCGCTCCGGCTGGCTGACGACCGGTCCAAAGACGCGTCTTTTCGAGGAGCGCTTCCGCGACTACGTCGGCAGCCGCTACGCCGTAGCCGTCAGCTCCTGCACGGCGGGATTGCATCTCATGCTCATGGCCGCCGGCATCGGCGAGGGCGACGAGGTGATAACGACGCCGCTTACCTTCTGCGCTACCGTCAACACCATCATCCTCCAGCGCGCGACGCCGGTCCTCGCCGACATCTGCCTGGACGACTACAACATCGATCCGCAGCAGGTCGAGGCGAAGATCACGCCGCGGACGAAGGCGATTGTCGCCGTCCACTACGGCGGTCAGCCCTGTCGCATGGACGAGCTGGCGGAGATTGCCCGCCGTCACAACCTCCTGCTGTTCGAGGATGCCGCCCACGCCTCCGGCGCGTCCTATCGCGGCAAGATGATCGGCTCCATCGGCGACGCCACGGCTTTCAGCTTTTACGTCATCAAGAACATGACCACCGGCGAAGGCGGCATGGTCACCACCAACAACCCGGAGCTCGAAGACAAGGTGCGCCTGCTGCGGCTGCACGGCATGAGCCACGACGCCTGGAAGCGCTATGACGCCAAGGGCTCCTGGTACTATGAGATCCTCGCCTGCGGCCTCAACTACAAGATGACTGACGTGCAGGCCTCGCTGGGCCTTCACCAGCTCGCCCGGCTGGACGGCTTCATCGAGCGCCGGGCGCAGATCGTCGCGGAGTACAACCGGCGGCTGGCGCGACTGCCGGAGCTCGTCCTGCCGAAAGCCCGCCCGGAGATCCACCACGCCTGGCACCTCTACCCGGTCTGGCTGCAAGGCGAGGGGCTACGCATCGGCCGCGACGAGTTGATCGAGGAGCTGAAGGCGCGCGGCATCGGCACGTCGGTGCACTTCATCCCGATTCACTACCATCCCTACTATCAGCAGACGCTCGGCCTCAAGCAGGGGGACTACCCGAACACTGACCGCCTGTTCGCCGGCTTGCTCTCGCTGCCGCTTTTCCCGCTGATGACGGACGGAGACGTCGCCCGCGTGAGCGACGCCGTAGAGGAGATCATTGTCAACAACCGACGCTGAAGGCCCGTCGCTCGGGCCGGAGCTCTTTGATCGCGTCGCCGCTATGCTGGGCATCGCCGCCGCGGCGCCGGTAATGGTGCTCCTGGCGCTGCTCATAAAGCTCGACTCGCCGGGCCCGGTGCTGTTCACGCAGAAGCGCATCGGCCTCAAGGGCAAGCCCTTCACGATGTACAAGTTCCGCACGATGACGGCCAACGCCCACAAAGAATGGCACCCGCCACAGCGCGTGAACGACTTCTCGAGTTTCGTCTTCCACTCCATCTGGCCGGACAAGCGGGTGACGCGTCTCGGCCGCATCCTGCGCAACAGCAGTCTCGACGAGTTGCCTCAGCTAATCAACGTCGCCCGCGGCGACATGCGCCTGGTCGGGCCGCGTCCGGACGAGCCCTACCTCGTCGAACAGTACCGGCAGGAGTTCCACCGCCGCCACGACGTCAAGCCGGGCATAACGGGACTAGCTCAAGTGAACGGCCGCTCAGATTTGACCTACTCTCAAATGATGGCGTACGATCTCGACTACGTAGACGATCACTCCTTCCGCCGGGACCTGTCGATCCTTGCTCGGACGCTGGCGGTGGTCGCACGCAAGGAAGGAGCCCGTTGACCCCCTAGCCCGTGACGCAACCCCCTGGGGAGTGAGGAGGGGACGGCTAGATGAGATTGCTTCCTTCGGACCAGCTCAGGCTGTTTGTGCGCGCTCTGCCGGCGCTGGCCATCGACTTCGTCATCGTGATGGGGAGCTACGCCGCTGGCCTGCTCCTCCGCTTCGACGCCCACGTCCCCCGCGAGTCCTGGCACTGGCTTTTCTGGGCCGTACCCGTCATAGCCGCGGCGTACCTTCTCGCGAATCTCGTTTTTGGCGTTTATCGGACCGTCTGGCTCTACGGCGGCATCATGGACGCCATCTACCTGGCGCTGCCCGTGAGCCTGGTCACCGTCGCCGTCTTTGGCGTCAACGCCATGCTGCGACACCGTCCGCTGCCGCTGAGCGTTAACCTCATCAGCGGCGCCATCATCCTCCTGGCGATGGGCCTCGTTAAGCTCGCGCCGCGTCTCATCTCCGGCAACGACACGCCTCTGCGCGGCTGGGGCGGAAGGCGGACGCAACAGGTTCTGATCGTCGGCGCGGGCAGCACCGGCCAGCTCCTGGCCAGCGAGCTTTTGCGCAATCGCCACTGGCAGTACCGCCCTCTCGGCTTTGTGGACGACGACCCCCGCAAGCTGCACACCCGCATCCACAGCGTGCCCGTACTCGGCAATCGCTACGACATTCCTTCGCTCGTCGACAAGCACAATGCCGATCTCGTCGCCCTGGCGATACCCTCCGCCAGCGGTGCCAGCATTCACGAGCTGCTCTCGCTCTGTGAGTCGACTCACGTGCCGGTGCGCATCGTGCCCGGCCTGGACGCCATCGTCAGTGGCAAGGCGAAGCCCGGCGAGATGCGCGAGGTGACAATCGAGGACCTCATCGAGCGCGACCCCGTGGACATCGACAAGCAGGGCTGTCGCGAGCTCATCGCCGGGCGCTCCGTTCTGATCACCGGCGCGGCGGGATCGATCGGCTCCGAGCTGGCCCGGCGACTGCTCAGCTTCGGTCCGGCAAGCCTCCACCTCTTCGACGCCAACGAGGGCGGCCTGCACGAGTTGCGCGTGGAGCTCAGCCAGCGCTCGGAAGACTGCCTGATTAAGCCCTGGATGGGCAGCATAGGCGACCGCAACAAGGTGTTCCAGGCGTTCGAGGCCGCGCGGCCGCACGTCGTGTTCCACTCCGCCGCCTACAAGCACGTCCCGCTGCTCGAAGAGAACCCCGACCAGGGATTCTTCGTTAACGTCCTCGGCACGCTGAACGTCCTTCAGGCGGCCAACCAGGTCGGCACGGAGAAGGTCATCTACCTCTCGAGCCATGCCGCCATGAACCCTTCCAGCGTCATGGGAGCGACGAAGCGGATCGGCGAGCTCATGGTGCGCTCGCTCGGCCGGCGCGGCACGACTTTCGCTGCGGTGCGCCTCGCCAACGTCATCGACAGCCGCGGCGGCGTGGTCAGCACTTTCTGGCGCCAGATCCAGAAAGGCGGCCCCGTTTCCGTCACACACCCGGACGTCGCCCGCTACTTCCTGACCGTGCACGAAGTCGCCAGCCTCATCATCCAGGTCGCGCTCGTGGCCGAGCCCGGCGGTATCTACGTGCTGGACGTCGGCGAGGAGATCAAGATAGCCGACCTGGCGGAGCGCATGATCCGCGCCAAGGGCATGGAGCCCGGCCGCGAGGTGGAGATCGTCTTCACCGGCCTGCGCCCGGGCGAGAAGCTCCGCGATGACCTCCTCGGCGAAGGCGAAGAGTTGATGCCGACCTCGCATCCGAAGGTATTCAGCGCCCGCGGGCCATCCGCTTGTCCGCCGGAAGACCTCCTGCGCCGCATCGGCGAGATGGAGGTCGGCCTCCACCGCACGCCGGAGGCGATAACAGTGCGACTACACGAGCTGGCCCGCCTCGACCTCGCGGAAGGCCGGCGAGAGTCACCCGCCCGTACGCCTCCTAGCAGCCCTAACTAGGCTTTGCCGTGAAGATCGTCTCCGTCGTGGGGGCGCGACCCCAGTTCATCAAGGCCGCCGCGGTCTCGCGCGTTCTGCGCCGCCATCACGAGGAGATACTCGTCCACACCGGCCAGCACTACGACCCGCTGCTCTCCGACGTCTTCTTCGCCGAGCTCGACCTGCCCGCGCCGGACCATCACCTCGGCGTCGGCTCCGACAGCCACGCCCGCCAGACCGCGCGCATGCTGGAAGGCGTCGAGGAAGTGCTCCTCGCCGAGCGGCCCGACCGCGTACTCGTCTACGGCGACACGAACTCGACTCTTTCCGGCGCGCTGGCCGCCGCTAAGCTTGGCTTACCGCTCGCTCACGTCGAGGCCGGCCTGCGCAGCTACGACCGCTCGATGCCGGAGGAGCTGAACCGCGTCCTCACCGACCACTGCGCCGACCTCCTCTTCTGCCCCAGCGCCGTCGCCGTCGACAACCTGGCGCGCGAGGGGATCAGCGCCGGCGTCCACCTCGTGGGCGACGTCATGTACGACTCGCTGCTCCGGCAGGTGGAGGCCCTGCATGGCGCGTCGCTTTCCCGCTGGGAGCTTGAGGTGGGGCAGTACGCCCTGGCCACCGTTCACCGCGCCGCAAACACCGACGACCCGTCGCGCCTCGGCTCCATCCTTGCGGCGCTGGGTCGGCTGGCGGGGACGGTCGTCCTTCCGGTTCATCCGCGCACGCGCAAAGCGATGCTCGATGCTGGCCTGGAGGCGCCGGGCAACGTGCGCCTCCTCGACCCGCTGGGCTACCGCGACATGCTTCTCCTGGAGAAGAACGCCCGCTGCGTCCTCACCGACTCCGGCGGCGTCCAGAAAGAGGCCTTTTTCTTCGCCGTTCCCTGCGTTACTCTGAGGGACGAAACGGAGTGGCCGGAAACCGTCGACTGCGGCTGGAACGTGCTTGCCGGCTGCGACGCGGAGCGAATCGTCGCGGCCGCGGACCGTCCGCTGCCGGAAGGCAGGCCGCCGCAGCTCTTCGGCGATGGACACGCCGTTGAGCGAATCATTGAGGTCCTGGACAGTTGATGATCCATCCCACCGCTGACGTCTCGCCCGAGGCGACAATCGGCGCCGGCACGCGCATCTGGAACGACGCTCAGGTCCGCGAGGGCGCCGTCGTCGGCGAAGAGTGCATCCTCGGCAAGGACGTCTACATCGACAGGGACGTCGTCGTAGGCAATAGGGTGAAGATTGAGAACCACGCCAGCCTCTATCGCGGCGTCCGGGTCGAGGACGGCGTCTTCATCGGTCCGCACGCCGTCTTCGCCAACGACCGCTATCCTCGCGCCATCAACCGGGAAGGCCGCCTTCTAGACGACGACGACTGGCGTCCCAAACCGACGCTGGTCCGTTACGGCGCGTCGGTTGGCGCCGGCTCCGTCATCCTGCCCGGCGTCACTATCGGCCGCTGGGCGATGGTCGGCGCCGGCTCGCTCGTCACTCGCGACGTGCCCGATCGCGCGCTGGTCATCGGACGGCCGGCGCGGCTGGCCGGCTATGTCTGCGAGTGCGGCCGACCTCTGGACAGCAACGAATCAGAGGCGGCCGGCTGGCGATGCCCGGCATGCGGCGCCACCTATAGCCTTCCCGCCGACAGGACAAGACAGACGTGATCCCCATCGCCAGGCCGCTCATCGGCGACGAAGAGAAGGCCGCCGTCCTGGCCGTCCTCGATTCCGGGCACCTGGCTCAGGGCCCGCGCGTCCGCGAGCTGGAGGAGCGCTTCGCCGCGATGTGCGGCACGCGGGAGGCCGTCGCCGTCTCCTCCGGCACCTCCGCGCTGATGGTCGCTTTCGCCGTCCAAGGCATCGGCTCCGGCGACGAAGTCATCACGACACCCTTCACCTTCGCCGCGACCGCCAACGCCGTCCTGTTCACCGGCGCCCGCCCCGTCTTCGTCGACGTGCGCGACGACTTCAACATCGACCCCTCGCTCATCGAGGCGGCGATAACGCCGCGGACGCGCGCGGTACTGCCCGTCCACCTCTACGGCCAGCCCTGCGACATGGCCGCGATCGAGGTTGTCGCCCGGAAGCACAGCCTCCTCATCGTCGAGGACGCCTGCCAGGCGCACGGCGCGAGCGTCGGCGGCAGGATGGCCGGCAGCTTCGGCACCGGCTGCTTCTCCTTCTACGCGACGAAAAACATGACGACCGGGGAAGGCGGCATGATAACGACGGACGATTCCGCCATCGCCGAGAAGGCGCGCCGCTTCCGCAACCACGGCGAGAGGTCGCGCTACGTCTCCGAAACCCTGGGCTACAACTTCCGCATGAGCGACATCCTGGCCGCCATCGGCCTCGTGCAGCTCGAAAAGCTGGCAGCGCGGAACGAGCAGCGGCGGGCCAACGCCGCCTTCCTCTCCGAACGCCTCCGGGGTGTCGTCCCTCCGCGCGAATTGCCCGGCCGGCGCCACGTCTTCCACCATTACACCGTCCGCGTCCCCTCGACCGACGGCACGGCCTCCGCCCGCGATGCCCTGGCGGCGGGGCTGGCCGAAATGGGCATCGAGACCGGCGTCTACTAT
This sequence comes from uncultured Chloroflexia bacterium, assembly GCA_963703345.1. Classification (GTDB taxonomy): domain Bacteria; phylum Chloroflexota; class Dehalococcoidia; order DSTF01; family JALHUB01; genus JALHUB01. The sequence continues at coordinate 460,307 of OY969814.1, forward strand.
CCGACGCCCGTTCACCGGCAGCCTTTGTACCGCAATTTGGGCTATCGCGACGAGCTTCCCGTGGCCGAACGGCTCAGCCGCGAGGTCCTCTCTCTGCCGGTGCACCCGGCGCTCAGCCGCGACGACCTGGGGGCCATCGTCAGCGCTGTCAACGAGGTAACCGCGGCGGCGGGAGGCGGCTCGTGACGGCGGCAAACGGGAAGCGCAAGCTCCGCGCCGGTGTCATCGGCTTCGGTTCGATGGGAGCGAACCACGCCCGCGTCTACGCCGAGATGGAAGGCGTGGAGCTGGCTGCCGTCGCCGACGTGTCACCCGAACGTCTAGCGCGGGCCGCGACCGCCGCGACAATCTATGACGACTACCGCCGAATGCTCGCCGAAGAGCGCCTCGACCTCGTTTCCGTCTGCGTCCCGACGCTGCTGCACCACGAGGTCGCGCTCGCGACGATTCGAAGCGGCATCGCCCTGCTCGTCGAGAAGCCGATAGCGGCGACGCTGGAAGAGGGGCGGAACATGGCGCGGGCGGCGCGAGAGGCGGGCGTCCCGCTGATGGTCGGCCACGTCGAGCGCTTCAACCCCGCGGTGCTGGAGGTCAAGCGCCTGCTAGCCGCGGGCCGGCTCGGGCGCGTCTTCCAGGTGTACGCCCGTCGCACCGGCCCCTTCCCGCAGCGCGTCCGCGACGTAGGCGTCGTCCACGACCTGGCGCCGCACGACATCGACATCATGTCTTTCCTGCTGGAATCGCCGGTGGAGCGGGTCTACGCGGAGACCTTGCGCGGCATAAGCACCGAGCATGAGGACCTACTCTCCGGCGTCTTGCGCTTTCTCAGCGGCGTCATTGGCATCCTCGACGTCAACTGGCTAACGCCGCTGAAGGTCCGGCAACTGGCGGTCCTGGGCGAAAAAGGCCAGCTCCAGGCCGACTACCTCTCGCAGGAGGTGCGCTTCCATCCGAAGGAAGGCGAGGCTGCAAGAGCCGCGTCGCCGGAGCTGGTCCGGGTCGAAAACAAGGAGCCGTTGCGTCTGGAGATGGAGGCGTTCGTGGAGGCCGTGCGCAGCGGCCGCGAACCGCCGGTCACGGCCGAGGACGGCCTGTCGGCGCTGGAGATCGCCTCGCTGCTCGTGGAATCGGCGCGCCGGGGCGAGGTGATGACGTTGGAACCGCGGAGAGCCGGCTGATGGGCGAGTTTTCGGTGTGCGTTATCGGGCTGGGCAGGATTGGCCTGCCGCTCGCCGTCCAGTGTGCTTCGAAAGGGATGCGCGTGACCGGTGCCGACATTGACGCCGCCCTTGTCGAGAAGATCGACGCCGGCGTCTGTCCCTATCCGGACGAGGCCGGCCTCGCGGAGGCGATGCGGTCCGCTCACGAAGCGAGCCGCCTGAGCGCGACGACCGATACGACGGAGGCGGTGCGCCGGAGCAACTTCGTCGTCATCGTCGTGCCGGTGGGCCTCACGGTAGAGAAGCATGCCGACTTCGCCGCCCTCGACGCTGCTGCCCGGGCTGTTTCCGCCGGCCTTCAGCCGCAGACGCTGGTCTTGCTGGAGACTACCGTTCCCCTCGGCACGACGCGCCGTCGGCTGGGTGCAGCGCTGGAGGCGTCCGGCCTGCGGCTCGGGAGCGACCTCTTTCTTACCTACAGCCCGGAGCGGGTCTTCGTCGGCCGCGTCCTTATGGACCTGCGCCGCTACCCCAAGATCGTCGGCGGCGTGGACGACGAGAGCGCGCGTCGCGGCGTCGCCTTCTACGAGAGCGCCCTCGATGCGCCCGTCCTCAGGCTCGCGAGCTGTGAGGCGGCAGAGCTCGTGAAGCTGGCCGAGACCACGTACCGCGACGTAAACATCGCCCTCGCCAACGAGTTCGCCCGCATCGCCGATGAGCATGGCGTGGACGTTACGGAGGTGATAGCGGCCGCCAACTCGCAGCCGTTCTCACACATCCACCAGCCGGGCGTGGGCGTCGGCGGCCACTGCATCCCCGTCTACCCGCGCTTCCTGCTTGAAGGCGCAGCGGCAAGGCTGCCGGAGGCGGCGCGCGAGATCAACGACGGCATGGCCGCCTACGCCGTCGAAAAGCTGGCGCAGGCGCTGGGCGGACTGAAGGGCAAGACTGTTATAATCCTCGGTCTCTCCTACCGGCCCGACGTGAAAGAAGCCGCGTTCTCCAGCGCTTTCCTCTTGGCGAATGAGCTTACGGCGCGAGGAGCGCGCGTTCTAGTCCACGATCCGCTTTTCAGCGTCGACGAGGTGCGGGCGCTGGCATTGGAGCCGTCGGAGCCCTTTCCGCCCACGCACGCCGACGCCGTCATCGTCCAGGCTTTCCACGAGGCATATCGGGAGCTTGACTTTCGCGCCTTCCCCGGCTGTCGGATCGTCCTGGACGGGCGCGATGCGCTGTCGCGGGAGAGGGTCGAAGCGATGGGGTTGCGCTATCTGGGGATCGGGCGCTAGGCCAATCCGCGAGGATATCAAGAGGTCGCAAAGACGCAGCGACACACGCCACACCGACGCGATTCGTGTTTGCCCTAGACCAGGCGGCTGGAGAACCTACCGGTAGCGGGGAGTGTGCAGCGCGCCGCTAGTAATGGGTTCGTCCACATAAAGGTCCCCGTTGCGGATCTTGATGTTGAAGCCGCAATCGGGGTTCGTGCAGGCCCATGCCTTGTAGTGAATAGGTGCGCCCTGACTGCCGAAGTCAGAAAGTGGCACCAGGTCTCCTGCCTTGCACTTCTGACACTTGGGTAATACCGGGATGTCCACGAACCACCTCCCCAGCCAGCATCGCCCTTGCCACCCACCTCATGTCCTCTGGCACGGGCGACAGGCGGGCCTTCGCGTCCCCGCCCCCGCGGCAGGTCTTACGATGGCCGGAGTATAGCAGAGCAGATCGCAATTTGGCAACAGTTTCCCATGCGGCGGTATTTAGGAAGGGCATCTTTTTCGCCAAATCCGGTCGTGACAGCACGCGAGATCGGCGTCGGTGTTCAGACTCCTGTTAGCACTCTCTTAACAATTCCTTGTTGCTGGTTTATCCCTTTCGGCCCGATAATCTAAACACGTGGCAGGCATGCCTTCGCCTGATTGCGCGTGCCTACCCCTCTATTTAACGCTGTTGATAGTGTACAATTGTTGCGATAGGTTGTAAGCATGCCATCACGCGTCTTGGTCGTCGACGACGAACGCAACATCGTCCAACTCGTGCGCCTCTACCTGAGCAAGGAGGGGTTCGACGTCGACAGCGCCTTCGACGGCAAGCAGGCCCTCGACAAGGTCCACAGCCATCGCCCGGACATTATCGTCCTCGACATCATGATGCCGGAGATGGACGGCCTCAGCGTTTGCCGGGAGCTGCGCAAGACCAGCAACGTGCCAATCATTATCCTTACGGCCCGCACCGACGACGTCGACAAGGTCGTCGGGCTGGAGCTGGGTGCCGACGACTACGTGACGAAGCCCTTCAACCCGCGCGAGCTCGTCGCCCGCGTCAAGGCCGTTCTCCGTCGCAGCCAGGGCGCCGCTGAGCCCGCTCTCGTCCTGGAATCCGGCGACGTGCGCCTCGATGTCCCCCGCCGTGAGGCGACGCTCAAGGGCGAGCCGCTCAATTTGCGCGCCAAGGAGTTCGACCTGCTTGCCGCTTTCATGCAAAACGAAGGCCTCGTGATGGACCGCGAGAGGCTGATCCAGCGCGTATGGGGCCACGACTTCTACGGCGACAGCCGGACGATAGACGTGCACGTCGCCTGGCTCAGAGAGAAGCTTGCCGGCTCCAGCGTACAGATCCAGACGGTCTGGGGTATTGGCTACAAGCTCGTGGTGACATCAGATGTTGGCGAGCCTCAGAAGTAAACTCATCCTGGCGTTTGCCGCCGTCATCTTCCTTTGCCTCCTGTCGGCGGGCAGCGCCTTCGTGCTCTTCCTTCGCAATCATGAGACCGAGCAAGCGCGGGAGAAAGTCGGCCGTCTGGCGCAGCCTATCGCCCTGCGCGTGACCTACCTTGAGTGGAACGGCCTCTCGCCGGAAGATATGCGGCCCTACCTCCAGGACTACGCCTCCAGCGTCGACGTCCGCATCCTGCTGGTCGACAAGGTGACCTCGAGCGTCCTCGTCGACACCGAACAGCGGCTGGAGGGTCAAACGGTGCAGCCGCTGGAAACTTCCGGCGGCAACGAGCGCGTGGGCCCGATCTGGGTCCGACAGGTGAAATTCGACGCCGGCGGTGAACACCTTCTCCTCTACACGCCGCTCGATAGCGTAACCACGCAGCCGCCGAGCGCCGAGCTCCTCAGTCGCTATCGCGCGGTGGTGGCCGTCCCCGAAGCGACGATCAACTCCGCCTGGCGCGATGTCTTTCCCGGCGTCGGTATCGCCGGCGGAATAGCGCTTCTCATCTCGGTGGTAATCGCATTCATCCTCTCCCGCTCCATCTCCGGCCCCCTCGACGAGATCACCCGCGCTTCCGAGGAGATGGCGTGCGGCAACTTCGACCAGCAGATCGCCGTGCGCGGCCGCGACGAGGTCGCCCGCCTGGCGACGGCCTTCAACGCTATGGCCCGGGAGGTCAACCAATCGCAGGCGACGCTGCGTCAGTTCCTCGCAGACGCCTCCCACGAGCTGCGTACGCCGCTCACGTCCATTCAAGGCTTCAGCCAGGCCATGGCGGAGGGCGCCATCGATCAGCCGGCGGAGATGTCGGATTCGGCTCGCATAATAAACGAGGAGACGCAGCGAATGCGCGCCCTCGTCGACGATCTTCTCTACCTGTCGCAGATCGAAGGCGGGCAGGCCAGGATACAGCCCGAGCCGCTGAAGCTGGACAACCTCCTGCGCGACTGCGTCGAGCGATTTCAGCGGCGGGCGCAGGAGAAGGGTCTTCAGGTCAAGACCGACCTGCCGCCGCTTCCTCCGCTGCAGGGCGACGTGCGCCGCCTGGAGCGCGTCTTCTCCAACCTGCTCGACAACGCCATCAGGCACACGCCGAAAGAGGGCGCCATAACCGTCGCCGCGGAAGCCGCCAACGGCAGCGTGCGCGTCGGCATCCACAACACCGGCTCCTGGATACCGCCGGAACATCTGCCCCACGTTTGCGAGCGCTTCTACCAGGTCAACAAGTCGACGAACGACGAGGGGCACACCGGCCTCGGCCTGGCGATCGCCTCCGAAGTCGTCCACGAGCACGGCGGCACGCTGTCGGCGCAGAGCTCGCAGCGCGACGGGACGGAGTTCAGCGTAACCCTGCCGCTGACAGGCCCATCTCCGGCGTCACCGACTCCAGCCTAGCCGCCGCAATCCGGCACGGGACTTGACCGGTTCCGCCTTGACTGGCATTCTGGTGACGAATTCCAATTCTTCCATCTGACTTGATCGGACCCAATTTGCGGAGGAAAGGCTACCATGATTGTCACCAGCTACTGGCCCAGTCAGGCGCCCTACGAGGAGATACCGCTCTACGAGTTGCTTAGGCGAACGGCGAGCACACAGGGCGGCAAAACGGGCGTGATAGGGGCGGATGGTACTACCCGCACCTACGAGCGCATCTGGAGCGACGCCCGCAAGGTGGCGCGCCTCCTTCAGGACAACGGCATCCAGAAGGGCGACAAGGTCGGCATCTTCTCACCCAACCATATCGATTTCCCCGCCGTGTTCTTCGGCTCGCTCCTCGCCGGCGCAACCGTCACCACGCTCAACCCGTTGTATACGCCGCATGAGATTGAGCACCAGCTCTTGGACGCCGAAGCGGTGATCCTGTTCGCCTTCTCGTTTATGAGGCCCGCTGCCGAGGAGGCCCGCAAGAACCTCCCTCTGCTCCGCGACATCTTCACCATCGACGCGCTGCCAGGGCTCCTGGAGGGCGTGTCCGAAGAGTACCGTCCGGTAACCATTAACCCCCGAGAGGACGTCGCGGCCCTCCCCTATTCCAGCGGCACAACCGGTCTCCCCAAGGGGGTCATGCTCACACACTACAATATCACCTGCGATGTCAAGCAAGGGCACGGGACGAGGGAGATACCGCCGGACATGATAGGCCTCTGGTTGCTCCCCTTGTTTCACATCTATGGGATGACCGTGCTCATGAGCAGTGGCATCGCGAGCGCCAACACGGGCGTTGTTATGTTGCGCTTCGACGTCGAGCAGATGATGCAGCTCATCGAGAGGTACCGGATCACCGACCTCTATCTCGCCCCGCCGGCGATACTAGCGATGGTCAACCTGCCGGATCCTTCCCGCTACGACACGTCGTCGCTGCGGCTCATCAGCTCAGGGGCGGCGCCGCTGGCGCTGGAGCTGGGCGAGCGGGCGAAGGCGATGTTCAAGTGCATCGTCTCGCAAGGGTATGGCATGACGGAGACTAGCCCCACGGTCAACACCCAGCCGTTCGAAAAGATAAAGCTGGAGTCGGTCGGTCCGCCCTTCCCGGACACTCTGGAGAAGATCGTTAGCCTGGATAGCGGCGAAGAGCTGCCCGTCGGCGGCGTCGGCGAGCTGATGGTGAAGGGTCCGCAGGTCATGAAGGGCTACTGGAACAACCCGAAGGAGACGGCGGACTGCCTGACGGACGACGGCTGGCTGCACACCGGCGACATCGCCCGCTTCGACGAGGACGGTTATCTGTACCTCATCGAGCGGAAGAAAGAGATGATCAAATACAAGGGCTATCAAGTAGCGCCGGCGGAGTTGGAGGCATTGCTCTACCAGCATCCCGCGGTGCTTGACGCGGCGGTTATACCGAAGCCGGACGAGGCGGGCGGTGAGATACCGAAAGCGTGCGTCGTGCTAAGGCCGGAGAAACAGGCGAGCGCCGAAGAGCTGATGGCGTTCATCGCTGGGAAAGTGGCGCCGTACAAGAAGATCCGCGAAGTTGAGTTCATGGACGCCATACCGAAGACGCTATCGGGCAAGATACTGCGTCGCGACCTGATCCAGCGGGAGAAAGAGCGCCTGGCCAAGTAGGGGAGGTTCGCGTCCTCGATGAGTGGAGGGAGGTGACGGCATGATCGTCTCCAGTTACTGGCCCAGTCAAGCGCCGTACCAGGAAGCCCCGCTGCCGGACATCCTCCGCAAGTCCGCGGAGACCTTCGGCGAGAAGACCGCGCTGATCAGCGCCGATGGCTCGACGCGCACTTACGCCCGCGTTCTCAGCGACGCCCGCAAGGTGGCACGCCTCCTCCAGGACAACGGCGTCCAGAAGGGCGACAAGGTCGGCATCTTCTCGCCCAACCACATCGAATACCCGGCCGTCTTCTACGGCTCGCTCCTCGCGGGCGCCACGGTTACGACGCTCAACCCGCTCTACACGGCGCACGAGATCGCGACCCAGCTCAGCGACGCGCAGGCCGTCTTGCTGTTTGCCTTCACGCCGATGGCCGCCGCCGTCGAAGAAGCGCGCAAGGACCTGCCGCTCCTCCGCAAGGTCTTCCCGATAGACGACCTCCCTTCGGTCCTGGAAGGCGTTTCGGAGGGCTTCCAGCCGGTAGAGATTGTTCCCAAAGAAGACATCGCTGCCCTTCCCTACTCCAGCGGCACCACCGGCCTGCCCAAAGGCGTGATGCTAACCCACTACAACATCTTCTCCAACGTCACCCAGGGGCTGGCCACGCGCTTCTTTAGCTCGGACATGGTGGGCCTCTGGACGCTGCCCCTCTTCCACATCTACGGCATGACGGTGCTGATGAGCGCCGCCGTGGCCCGCGGCGGCACCGGCGTGGTGATGGCGCGCTTCGACGTCGAACTGATGCTCCAGCTCATCCAGCAGCACAGGATAACCGACCTCTATCTGGCGCCGCCGGCCATCCTGGCGATGGTGAACGCTCATCCCGAGCGCTACGACACGTCGTCGCTCCAGGTGATCGGTTCGGGCGCGGCGCCGCTGCCGCTGGAGATAGGCGAGCGCGCCAAATCGCTGTTCAAGTGCATCGTCTCGCAAGGGTATGGCATGACGGAGACGAGCCCGACGGTCAACACGAACCCCTTCGAACGCATCAAGCTGGAGTCGGTCGGCCCACCCTTTCCGGACACCCTGGAGAAGATCGTCAGCCTGGACAGCGGCGAAGAGTTGCCCGTCGGCGGCGTCGGCGAGCTGATGGTGAAGGGTCCGCAGGTCATGAAGGGCTACTGGAACAACGCCAAGGAGACGGCGGACTGTCTTACCGACGACGGCTGGCTGCACACCGGTGACATCGCCCGCTTCGACGAGGACGGCTACCTGTACCTCATCGAGCGGAAGAAAGAGATGATCAAGTACAAGGGCTACCAGGTAGCGCCGGCGGAGCTGGAGGCGCTCTTGCACCAACATCCCGCGGTGCTTGACGCGGCGGTTATACCGAAGCCGGACGAGGCGGGCGGAGAGATACCGAAGGCCTGTGTCGTCCTGAAGCCGGAGAGCAAGGCGAGCGCCGAAGAGTTGATGGCGTTCATCGCCGGGAAAGTGGCGCCGTACAAGAAGATCCGGGAAGTGGAGTTCATGGACGCCATACCGAAGACGCTATCGGGCAAGATACTGCGTCGCGACCTGATCCAGCGGGAGAAAGAGCGGCTGGCCAAGTAGGCACCCGTTTCTCCCGATCCGCCTGCGATTCCGAAGAGTAGAGGAAGGCTTCAGCCTTCCACATCGAGTGTGCGCGGACGAGGCGTGAGGTGGAGGGCTAAAGCCCTCCTCTACTTTTGTCCGTCGGCAGAAAAAGAAGAGAGGCGGGACAACTCCCGCCTCTCTTGCAATTTCTAACAGAGTCCCTTCCTGCCCTTACGCAGGCCTTGATTTCGCTTTCCCGTGATCGCTAGGCTATCCTAGCGTGCCCGCTTGACGAGCACCGTGCCCGAGGCCAGCAGCAGGACGCCGCCCAGCAGACCCAACGCAATCGGCAGCGTGTTTGAGCCGCCGGACGATGGTCCCGTGCCGGTGGTCGGTACCGTTACCGACGGGGCAATAACCGGCGGAATCACCGGCCGGGCCGTCGGGATCACGACCGTCGGCATGGGCGTTGACGTTGGGCCGGCCGTCGGCGTCTCAGTGGCGCCCGATACCGTGATTCTGGCGCTGTCGCACTTCAGGTTGGCGGGCTCGGTGATGCACGCCTCGTTGGTTATCCTGTCGCCGTCGCTCGCGCCGGAGGTCAGGTCAAGGGACAGATCGACGACAATCTGGTCACCACTGTTGAGGGTGGAGGTGGTGCTCCACGTAACTGTCCCCGAGGTGTCGCAGCCGTCGATCGTAAAGTGGCTGTCGGAGATGTCGGAGGACGAATCGACGCTGGCGTCAGAGCAGTCAGTGTCGCTCGGTATGACATCGCTGACTTCCATCGTCGGCGTGCAGTCGTTGTCGCCGTCGTTGGTCACTGTGATGGTGTAGTCAGCGGTGCCGCCTTCCGGCACGGTCGAGTCTGAGACGTCCTTGGTGATACTAAGGTCGCAGACGGGAGTTGCCGTCGGCGTCACCGGCGTGTTCGTGCTTGTCGGAGCCGTCGTGTTCGTCGGGGTAGCCGTCTCGCCCTGGGCGTTCGCGACGGGCGGGCTGATCGACCCGCTGCCTGACGACAGCATGACCGCTACCATAACTAGGGCGAGCCCCGCTCCCGCGGCCACCGCCCACAACCAGGATCCCTTCCATAGTCTTTCCATACTGAGTCTCCTTCTCAACTAGTGTCCGCCGCGGCGGACGCATGCGGTCCCCGCCTTTTACAAACGATATTGTGAACGATGAGCGGAATCTTTGTCAAGTCCGCTGCATCGGGGATGAATAGCTCCTGATCCGTTGCTGTTCCCCGGCAGAGCCGGGACAGAAGGGAAAGTCGGAATTTGTAACAAATTCTGAGAGAAAATCGCTTGCCGTAGCCGAGAAGACTGCCTGCCTACGCTGTGGCAATTCTGAGGGATAAATCCCTCAGCCTGTGTCCGGCACAGCTTCTGCCGAAGGCTGAGCCTGCCTGCCGGTAGACAGGGCTTCCAACCCTCAGAACCGTTTCCCCTCCCCACGTCGCCCCTAAGCGATTGGAATGCCCGGCGCCGCGAAGGCGGCGCAGAGAATCAGTTCTGAGGGTTAAAACCCTCAGCCTTCGCCAACAACGTTCTTCTGGGAGGCTGAGGGACTCATCCCTCAGAGGTGTTCTTCTCACCATGGTCCGGAGGGATTTATACGCTGCGGCTTCGACGGACGGGTGCAGGCGTCGCTACGCGACCGGAATGCCCGGCGCCGGGAAAGCCGAGCAGAACTCCTTCACCTCGTTGCGCACACGCTCCAGCGTCTGCTCATCGTCCACGTTGGCGATGACTTCGTCCATCCAGGCGACGACGCGGCGCATCTCCGGCTCCTTCATGCCGCGCGAGGTGACGGCCGGGCTGCCGATGCGAATGCCGCTGGGGCTGAACGGCTTGCGCGGGTCGAAAGGGACCGTGTTGGCGTTGACGACGATGCCCGCCTGGTCCAACGCCCTCGACGCCTTCTTCCCCGTCACGCCCTTGTTCGTCAGGTCGATCAGGATTAGATGGTTGTCGGTGCCGCCGGAGACGAGCTGGAAGCCGCGCTCCAGCAGCTCGCCGGCCATCGCCTTGGCGTTGCGCACCACCTGCACGCCGTACTCCTTGAACTCCGGCGTCGACGCTTCCTTCAGGGCGACGGCGATGGCGGCCGTGGTGTGGTCGTGCGGGCCGCCCTGGAGCGCCGGGAAGACCGCGCGGTCGATGCTCTGGGCGAATCGCTCACGGCACATGATCATGGCGCCGCGGGGGCCGCGCAGAGTCTTATGCGTCGTTGTGGTGATGACGTCGGCGTAGGGCGCCGGGTCGGGATGGACACCGGCGGCGATGAGCCCGGCGACGTGGGCGATGTCGGCCAGGAAATAGGCGTCCACCTCCTTCGCGATGTCGGCGAAGGCCTTGAAGTCCCACAGGCGCGGATAGGCCGTGGCGCCGCAGACGATGACCTTCGGCCGCGCCTCCTTCGCCAGCGCCCGCACGGCGTCGTAGTCTACCAGGTTCGTCTGTCTGTCGACGGTGTACTGGACGGAGCGATAGAAGCGGGCGGAGAAGTTGACTTCCCAGCCGTGCGTCAGGTGGCCGCCGTGAGGGAGGCTGAGGCCCATTATCGTCTCGCCGGGCTCCAGGAGCGCGTAGTAGGCGGCCATGTTCGCCGGCGAGCCGGAGTAAGGCTGGACGTTGGCGTGCTCGACGCCGAAGAGGCTCTTCGCCCGCTGGATCGCCAGCTCCTCGATGGCGTCGACGTAGCGCTGCCCTTCATAGTAGCGCTTGCCGGCGTACCCCTCGGAGTACTTGTTCGTCAGAACGGAGCCCAGCGCCTCCATGACCGCTGCGGACGCATAGTTCTCCGATGGGATGAGGCGCAGCGTCTCGAACTCGTAGCGCGTCTCCGCCTCGATGAGCGCGTAGACCTCCGGGTCGACCTGCTGCAACTGCTTCAAATCAACCTCCTCGGCGCTCTGCTACGACGGTTGAGCCGGTCCCTCGCTTCGCGGGCCCTGGTTCTTGCGGCCGCGCCCGCCTCGACGGCGTCAACGGCGTCTTGGCTGGCCTTCGCTCTTTTCGCCGGCGGGCTGCTCCGGCGGCTGCGACTGAGGCGCCCTCTCCACGGCCCGTAGCTCTTCCTTCACCAGCTCGGCGGGCCGCACCACCGTGCCGTACTGCCCACGCAGCTCCTCGATCGGCATTTCGACGATGGTGAGGCTGTCTGCGACACGGAGCGATACGGTCTGCTTGAGAACGTGCACGGCTACGAGCTTCGCCTCCCCGGCGGGCGTCGAAAGCAACTGCCCCACCTTCGGCAGCTTGCCTCGGAGTTCGCGGTATTGCTCGTGCTCGTAGGCCAGGCAGCAGAGGAGGCGGCCACAAACGCCGGATATCTTGGACGGGTTCAGCGGCACGTCCTGTTCCTTCGCCATCCGGATCGAGATCGATGGGAAGGCGGCGAGCCAGGAGCGGCAGCAGAGCGTGTAGCCGCACTGGCCGATATCGCCGACCAGCTTAGCGCGGTCGCGCTCGCCCACCTGCAGGAGCTGCACCCGCTTCTGGAGCGCGGACGAGAGGTCGCGCACCAGGGCTCGGAAGTCCACCCGCTGCTGGGCGGTGAAGTAGAGCGTCAGGCGGGAGCCCTCGAGGTTGGAATCGCCGCCGACGAGGTGCATGTCCAGGCCGTGCTCTTCCACTTTGCGGCGGGCGAGCGTCAGGTCCTCGTGCACGGCGCCTCGGAGCGACTCCGTCTTCGCGATATCTTCGTCTGTGGCGATGCGGAGGATCGGATCGAGCGGATCGCCGATCTCTTCGGCGACCACCTGCTCCGGGGCGATGACCACTCGCCCTAGGGAGGAGCCGTGGGTCGTCTGAACGACGACCTGCTGGCCAATCTTCAACTCGATGTCTTTGGCGTCGAAGTAAATTACTCTTCCGGCGCCGTCGAAGCGTACACCGGCAATGCGACGCGCTGTCGCGGATTCTTCGGTCATATCTGCAAGCTCTCCGGTCCGTCTCAGCCCGGCCTCGCGGCGGCCCCGGCGAGCTGTCTCTCCTTTCTTGGTGCCGGCATCTGGAGCGTCAGCGCCTCCAGCGCCAGTTGCGGGTTCACGTTGTCGGACAGGTACTCCGCCGTCCGTCCCAGCGCCCGCAGAAATGACACAATGTCTCTTATCATATATTTTCCGGCCATCAGGGCCAGTCTGTCCAGAAGACCGGCGTTGATGACGATATCCGACTGACCGGCCGCCGTCAGCAGCACGTCGCGCCACCACTCACGCCACAGTTCTAGCACAGCGAAAACGTTGCAACGGTCGCGGTAGAAGCGCCTCGACATCTCCGCCGCCCAGGCGAAGCGCTCATCGCGGCCGGCGGCGCTCAGGCGGTAGACGTCCTCCAGCACCGACTCGCGGGCTGGCAGCACCGTTTCGTCCTCCCACGCCGCCACCGCCCAGCCGAGTCGCCCGCTGCTCAGCCTGGCGAGCACCGCCGCGTCCTCGGGCGGCACCTCCCAGGTCTCCCGCAGCGCCGTCACCACCGCGGCTGCGGACATCGTGCTGAAGGGCACCAGGCGGCAGCGCGAGCGGACCGTCGGCAGCAGCGCCTCCTCGCGGCTCGTCACGAGGACGAGCACGAGGGAGGATACGGGCTCCTCCAGCGTCTTCAGCAGCGCGTTCGACGACTCGGCGTTCAGGGCGTCCGCCGGATCAATTATGGCGACGCGGAAGCGGCCCTCGAACGGCGCTCTGCTGGCGATCCGCTTCAGCCGCCGTATCTGGCAGATGCGTATCTCCTTCGAGCCGTCCGCCGCGTGGTCCTTGTGCTCCGGGCCCGCCTCTTCGCAGAGGCCGCCGATGCCGATGACCTCGACGTCGGGATGTCTACCTTCCTCGATCAGACGGCACTGGCGGCAGCGGTGACAGGGCGGGTCTTCGCCGCGGCAGTTCAGCGCCTGCGCGAACTCCAGCGCCGTCGTCGCCTTGCCGACCTGCGGCGGTCCAACGAAGAGATAGGCGTGAGCAGCGCGCCCTTCCGCCAGCGCGCGGCTTAGTGACGCCTTCGCCCGCTCTTGACCGATGATCTTCCACATGACGCTAACCCACCGGTCCGTCGCCGCACTCGCAGCGCAGCAGGTCGTCGTAGCTCTCGCGACGGCGCACGAGGCGGGCCCATCCATCCTTCACGAAGACGACGGCCGGCCGCAAAGAGGCGTTGTAGTTGCTGGCGAGCGGCAGGCAGTAGGCGCCGGCGACGGGGATGGCTAGAAGGTCGTCAGACTGCAGCTTCGGCAGCTCGACGTCGCGGACGAGCACGTCGCCGGACTCGCAGTACTTGCCGGCGATCGTCACGCGCTCCAGCGGCCCTTCTTCGTCGGCGCGATTGGCTAGGAGCGCTTCATAAGCGGCGCCGTAGAGGGCGGGACGGATGTTGTCCGCCATCCCTCCGTCAACGCAGGCGTACGTGCGCACGCCGGCGATCTCTTTGCGCCCGCCCACGCTGTAGAGCGCTAAGCCAGCGCGGGCGACCAGCGACCGTCCGGGCTCGATGACGAGCCGTGGCGGCGGCAGGTCGAATGCCTGGCACGACTCCTTGAGCGTCGTGACCAGCGCCTCGGCGTACTCACGTCGAGAGGGCGCGGGCAGGCCGCGCTGGTATTGGACGGCAAAGCCGCCGCCGGCGTTGATCTGCGCGAACTGGTGGCGCCCCTTCAAGCGTGCGGCGAACTCGACGAGGGCCCCGAGCGACTGCTGGAAGGGCTCAATCTCGAATATCTGCGAGCCGATGTGAGCGTGCAGGCCAGCGAGGTCGAGCGCCCTGGATGCTGCAATCGCTTCGATGGCCTCTTCCGCCTGTCCCGTTGCGAGCGGCACGCCGAACTTCGAGTCGAGCGCGCCGGTCGAGATGTAGCGGTGCGTGTGCGGATCGACGTTCGGCGAGACGCGCAGGAGCACCGCCTGCCGCTTTGCCATCGTGGCAGCCAACTCGTCCAGAAGGGCTATCTCGCGGAAGTTGTCGATGACGATGTGGCCGACGCCGGCGTCCAGCGCTTCGCGCAACTCCTGCGGCGACTTGTTGTTGCCGTGCACGTAGATGCGCTCCGCGGGGAAACCGGCCGCCAGGGCAATCGCCAGCTCGCCGCCGGAGGCAACGTCCAGGCTTAGCCCTTCTTCGGCGAAAAGCGAAGCGATAGCGCGCCCGAGGTAGGCCTTCGCGGCATAGACAACGGTTGTCTCGGGGTACGACGGGTCGAAGGCGGCGAGCCATTCGCGGGTGCCCTCCCGCAGCTCAGTCTCGTCGAACACGTAGAGCGGCGTCCCGAACTCCCGCGCCAGATCGACAGCGTCGCAGCCGCCGAGGCTGAGATGGCCCTGCGGCGTCAGACCGGCGGTGCGCGGCAGTATTGGAACCAGGGCGGGATCGAGAGACATGGCTTTTCCTGAAAGATGCGTTTCCTACGAATGATTATACGGTGCTGAAATGGGAGGGTCTAGGCGAGCCGCCCGCCGGGCAATGCGGCGAGGATCTCGCTGTCTTCCGTCCGCAGGCTCACTCTGCCTTCGTCGCGAAGCTTGCAGAGATGGGATATCAACTGGCCCGCGGCCATCCCTTTCAGGTGCGACGATAGCTCCGGGTAGATCCGCCGCCGCAGCGTGGACACACTCAACTCGCCTTCGCGCAGCAACGACAGCAGTTGCTCTTCACGCTCATGGCGGTGGTCGATGAGCTCCTGTATTTTGCGCTCCGGCTCCCGCACCGGCGGGCCGTGGCCCGGGCAAAGCAGCGCAGCGCCGAGCGTTTTCATGTGCTCCAGGGAGCGGACGTAGAGGGTCATGTCGCCTTCGGGAGGCGGTGGTATCGCCGTCGTGCCCAGGCCAAGCACGTTGTCGCCGCTGAAGAGCACCGCTTCCTCTTCCAGGAAGAAGCAGAGATGGCCGGCGCTGTGGCCGGGGGTTAGGACAACCCGCAGCCGGAGATGCCCCGCCGACAACGTCTCGCCGTCTGCAAGCGGCGGGCCGAAGCGGACGTCGGGATGCCGTCGCTTCAGGTCGTCGCGGAGGAGGCGTTCCTCTTCGGCGTGCATCCGAATCGGTGCGCCTGTGGCCGCGGCGAGCAGGAAGGCGCCGCCGGCGTGGTCGCGGTGGTGGTGCGTTACCGCGATCAGCTCGACCTGCGGTCCGCCGAGCTCCGCCAGGTATGTCAGCCGCTCGTTTGTCCCCGTTTCGTCTTCAAGGCCGCCGTCGATAATGATCGCCCTCCCGCCGTCGACGACAAGGTACACATTCGGCTCATAGGGGCCGGCATAGCGAGCGGAGGGAGCTCGCAAGACGTGAATGTTGGCCGTGAGCTGCAAGTCGCTACCTCGCAAACAGTCGCGAGATCATTGTACAGGCGTCCACTTGCTGCTGCGACGGGTGCGCCAGGCGCCGTTCGTTGGCTGGGAGCCACGTGCGATGGTCGCGCTCTCGGTGCGCCCGCCGCAGGCGGGCGCCTAAGAGAAACGAACAAAGTGTGGGAGCGAGGGGACCTTGACCGAGTATGTGAGTCGTTGGGTTAGGGGACGCCTAAGCTACCTGCACCGCCTGAGAGCGCGAGCAGACGATGTTCCCGCCGCTGGATTTCGCCTCGTAGAGGGCCGCATCGGCCGTCGCGATCAGATCCGGCGCCTCCGGCAGCGCCCGGCAGTTCGCTTCGGCAACGCCCAGGCTTACGTTGAGGGCCAGCGTACAGCCGCGCGGGAGATGGAAGGGCTGTCTCTCCACCCTGCTGCGGAACCGCTCGCCGAAGCGCAGCGCAGCGCCTAGGTCGGCCTCGGGCAGCACGAATAGGAACTCATCGCCGCCGTAGCGTCCGACGACGTCTCCCTTGCGACAGCTCTGACGGGCAAGTCGCGCCAGTTGCAGGAGCACTTTGTCGCCGGCGTCGTGGCCGAACTCGTCATTGACGGCTTTCAGCTTGTCCACGTCCAGAAGGCCCACGCTCAGCGCCCTGCCATGGCGAAGGGCGCGGGCGCGCTCCGCCTCGATCACCTCTTCGACGTAGCGGCGGTTGGGGATGCCGGTAAGGGCGTCCGTGCGCGCCAGCCGGTGTTCGATCTCCGTGTTTTCCTGGAGTTGTCGGGAGTACCTTTCGAGTTGTTGCTTCGATTCCGCCAGCGCCGCGTAGATGTTCCTTGCCTTCAAGCCCACCGCCAGTTGAGTGGCGATCGTCTTAAAGCCCTCCACCTCCTCCGGCGGGAACGTGCGCGGGCGGAAGCTGGCAAAGGCGATCAGTCCCAGCATCTCGTCGGCGAAAAGTATAGGCACACGCGCCGCCGAGACCAGCATAACCCACTTGAAGTACTCGCGCTCGTCCGCCGTGACTATCGGGTCGTTTTGAATGTCGCGCATGAGCACGGGTTCGCGCGTGCGGATAACCTCCAGCAGCGGCCCGTCGACCAGCGACGTATCTCGCCACCGCTGACCGACCGGAGTGCTCTGCCAGCGGGGGCTGTTGAGGGCCTGCGTTACCATACGCTGCGACGCCTCGTCCCAGATATCGATCCGCACTATCTCATAGCCCATGTTGTCGGAGATGGCGCTGGCCAAGTTCGACAACAATGAATCCGTGTCCTCCGCCTGCGTCAGCACCTCGGCCGCGTTCGCCAGGGCGGACATCTGCTGGCGCTGGCGCTCTGACCAGCGCGCGTTCAGCATCCGCTCGAGGAACATGATGAGCGAGGGTCGCGCGGCTTCGATGAACGTGAGCAGATTTTGGTCTATTCCCTCGTCCCAGGGGCCGCGGATGATCACCATTTCGGCAGGGCTCTCTCGGGTCGGAATCCTGACGCCCAGGCATTCGCGCTCCGGTCCGCCGGTAGCGCTCACGAGGTCTTGAACGCGCCCCGCCCGAATGTTGAAAGCGACGGGCTCCTTTTGCGTTTGTGTGCGCTGCTGCACCAGCCAGAGCCCTTTCTCGCCGGTGCCGATCTCATCGCCGCAGTGGGAATCGCCGCAGCGCAGCCAGTCCAGACCTTCGGCGTAGACAAAGCACACCTGTTCCGCGCCGAGCGCTTCCTTGAGGGCGTCGGCTATGCGCGTAAGTCCCAGCCTGCTGGCCGGTCCCCTGGCGGCGAGATCGGCGAGTTGCTGGAGGGTATCAAGGCCGGGCTTCACAACTACTCTCTCCGAATCGACATCATCAACCCGTCCAATTATTACATTCGGCAGGGCGGCTGGCTTTCTAAATACCGATATACGACCTGCCCTCAAGCGGCATTTTTCCGAGTCGCCAGCGAGCACGTCTTGTTGCCGCCCTTGGCCTTCGCTTGATAGAGGGCTTCGTCGGCCTTCTTGATCAGCGCGAAGGGCTTCTGGGCCTTTCCGGGGTCAAGTTGGGCGACGCCGATGCTGATGCTCAATTTCGCGCTGCCGTCGCTGGCGAAATCAAGGACCTCTCTGGCGACCACCGTGCGGAAGCGGTTTGCGAATCTCTCCGCAGCGGCAAGGTCCGCCCGGGGCAGGACGAAGATGAACTCATCGCCGCCGTAGCGCCCGACGACATCGCCGCGCCGGCACGTCCGCCTGGCAAGGTCGGCAAGCTGCACAAGAGCGGCGTCTCCCGCTTTATGGCCGTAGTTATCGTTTATTCCTTTGAACTTGTCGAGATCGGCCAGCGCAACGCAAAGGAACGTCTTGTGGCGGATCGCCCGCGAGCACTCGCCCTTTATTACCTCATCGATATAGCGCCGATTTGGAATGCCGGTTAGAGCGTCCGTCCGGGCGAGGCGGTGCTGTACCTCCATGCTGGACTGCAGCTCCTCAGAGTATTCCCGTAGCTGTCTTTCTGACTGAGCTAGCGATCTGTACATCTCCAGCGCCTTGAGAGCCGCGCCCAACTGGCTGGCGAAGCCGTTCAACACCTCCACTTCTGTCTCGCTGAAGTTTCGCGGCCGCTGGCTGCCGACTCTTAATACGCCCAGGAACTCGTCGCGGAAAGTGATCGGGAACTGGGCGGCAGAGAATATGTGAGCCTGCTTGAAGAACTGCCGTCCTCGTTCCGGTATCCTCTCGTCGTTTTGAAGATCGGGGAGCAACAGCGGCTGGCGCATGACCATCGCCGCCTTAAGAAGCGCTTCGGGATAAAGAGTGACGGTCTGTCGCCGCTTCCATTCGTCGCCGAGAGACGTGTCTATTTGCGGTCCGCGGTTCAAGACGCTGAGCACAAAAGACCGCGATTCCTTGTCAAAAACGTCTATCGTCACGAGGTCGTAGCCGGTGGAATCGGAGATCGCGTTCGCCAGGTCTCTAAGGACCGGCGATATGTGCTCCGCCTGGATTAGCAATTGAGCGGCATCGGCCACAGCGGACATTTGCTTCCTCTGGCGGTCGGCCTTGGCTACGCTGAGCACGCGACCGAGGACGAGGGCCATGGCCGGTGTTGCGGCCTCGATGAAGGCGAAGACGCCAGCGTCCGCGGGGGAATTGGGACGGGTCCTGACTACGAGCATCTCGCCGCTGCCGCTGTCAAGCTGGAAGGCGAGATGTCGCCTCTCGGCGGCCTGCGGAGCGCCCACTATGTCGCTGACGCGCCCGCCCGCTATGTCGAAGGCAACGGGCCCTTCCACGATCTCGCACTGGTGCTGGACCAGCCACAATCCCATCTGGTTTGTGCCCAGTCCTTCCCCAGCGCTCGAATCGCCGCAGACCAGGAAATCCTTATCTTCGGGATAGACGAGAAAGACGCGTTCCGCCGCCACCGCATCACGAACCAGGTCGGCGATGCGCACGAGTGATTGCTCGTCCGCCTGGCCGTCGATGGCAGCGCCCGCCAGCTTACGAAGAGAAGTGACCTTGTCAGTCACCGCGCGAATCCCAAAGAGATTGGCCTCTCAGGCCTCTGCTATTAGGTTCGGCAAGCGAAGACC
Organism: uncultured Chloroflexia bacterium; assembly: GCA_963703345.1. Lineage (GTDB taxonomy): Bacteria > Chloroflexota > Dehalococcoidia > DSTF01 > JALHUB01 > JALHUB01. The sequence continues at coordinate 479,663 of OY969814.1, forward strand.
GATCCAGCAGATGCAGAAAACGTGGAGGAGGGCTTTAGCCCTCCACGTCGCCGCTTGTCCACGGCGCATTGCCTTGCCTGCGGAGGGGAGGAAAAGTCTGACGGCTGAACCTCGACCTTCGTCAGTTAGTTGAAAAGGTCGCCTGGCCGCCTTTAGAATGACCTCAAGGGCAAATAGATGGGCGACGAAGATTACCAGCGGACGACTCTGAGCAATGGGCTGCGTGTCGTAACGGCACCGATGCCCTTCACGCGCTCGGTCAGCGTCAGCATCTATCTCGGTGCCGGCTCGCGCTATGAAGACGCCGCTCACGCCGGCATCTCCCATATGGTAGAGCACCTCTGCTTCAAGGGAACGGAGCGTCGTCCCACCTCGCGTGAGATCTCGCAGATTGTGGACAGCGTCGGCGGTGTCCTGAACGCGGCCACGGACCGCGAGCTTACCGTCTACTACGGCAAAGTCGCGACGCCGCATTTCGCGATGCTCGGCGACATCCTCAGCGACTTGCTGCGTCATTCCCTGCTCGCGCCGCCAGAGATGGAGAAGGAACGCGGCGTGATCCTGGAGGAGCTGGCCGCTGTGGCCGACTCGCCGCCGCAGCTTGTCGATCAGCTTATCGACCAGGTGATGTGGCCCGAGCAGCCGCTGGGTCGTGACGTGGGCGGCAGCCGCGAGACGGTGTCGGCGCTGACGCGGGACATGGTGCTGGACTACATGGGAAAGCAGTACGTCGCGGGCAATGCCGTGGTGAGCATAGCCGGCAATGTCAGCCACGGCGACGCACTGGGTCTCGTTGAGCGGGAGATGGGCGATTGGCAGCGTGGACTGCCGGGAGGATGGTGTCCCGCGTGGAGCCCGGGGGAGGGGCCGCGGCTATCGGTGCTGTACAAAAAGACGGAGCAAGCGCACATCTCGCTCGCCGTCGAAGGGGTGGCGATGGAGCACCCGGACCGCCCGGCGCTGGACCTTCTGAGTGTGATCCTGGGCGAAGGGATGAGCAGCCGGCTGTTCCTGGAGCTACGCGAGCGCTTAGGCCTCTGCTACGACGTGCACAGCTATACCAGCCACTACCAGGATGCGGGCTCGCTGGCTGTGTACGCTGCGGTCGATCCGAAGAACATCTTTAAGGCGCTAACCGCCTTGATGGGGGAGCTGGCGCGGATTCGCGAGACAGTCGACGAGGAGGAGTTGGCGCGCGCGAAGGAACTTTCCCGAGGGCGGCTTCTTCTCCGCATGGAGGACACACGCAGCGTCTCCGGCTGGACCGGTGTCCAGGAGTTGCTCACGGGGAAGGTGCTGACGGTAGACGAGGTGCTGGAGCGGGTGATGGCGGTGTCGTCGGCGGACCTGCTGCGGGTCGCAAAGCGGTCACTGCGGCGGGAAGCGTTGGATCTGGCGGTCGTTGGGCCCTTCCGGAGCGACGGCCGTTTTATACCGCTGCTCGATCTGTGACGAGGGGGTGCCGCAGGTCGCTCTCGACGTGCCGGACCGCTGGATGGATATTGCGTCTAGCGCGCAAGGCGGGGCCGCTCGGGTTGCCGAGCGGCCCTACCGCGAACTCCATTCCTGGGAAGTTGTCCTCTTCTCCCTAGTAGTCGGGCGGCGGCATCGGCGGCGCGGCCGACGGCGGCTCCGGGATGTCCGTCACCAGCGACTCCGTCGTCAGCACCATCGCGCCGATCGACGTAGCGTTCTCGAGCGCGGAGCGCACCACCTTCACCGGGTCGACGATCCCGCGCTTGTACATGTTGACATACTCGTTGCTTAGAGCGTCCCAGCCGCTATCGGGGTCTTTGGCGCGACGCACCACGTCGACCACCACCGATCCCTCGCAGCCAGCGTTCTCGGCTATCAGTGTCATCGGCGCTTCCACCGCGCGGATGAGGATGCCGACGCCCGTGCGCTGATCGCCCTGAAGCGTGGCCTGGAGCTCCTCCAGCGGCTTCTGGCAGCGCAGCAGGGCCACGCCGCCGCCGGGAACGATACCCTCCTCCACCGCGGCGCGCGTCGCCGAGAGCGCGTCCTCGACGCGTAGCTTCTTCTCCTTCAGCTCGACCTCCGTTGCCGCGCCGACCTTGATCACCGCAACGCCGCCGGCGAGCTTCGCCAGCCTCTCCTGCAGCTTCTCGCGGTCGAACTCGGAGGTCGTGTCCTCGATCTGCGCTTTTATCTGCTTGATGCGGGCCTGGATCGCCTCGTCGCTGCCGTGGCCCTCGATTATCGTCGTGTCCTCTTTTGTGGAGATCACGCGCCGCGCCCGGCCCAGGTCGGAAACCTGGGCGTTTTCCAGCTTCCGGCCCATCTCCTCCGTGATGAACGTCCCACCGGTGAGGATGGCGATATCTTCGAGGATCGACTTGCGTCGCTCGCCGAAGGCCGGCGCCTTGACGACCAGCGGATTGATCGTGCCGCGGAGCTTGTTCACGACCAGCGTGGCCAGCGCCTCGCCGTCGCAGTCCTCGCAGATGACGACCAGGTTCTTCGTCACCTGGAGCGTCTTCTCCAGGACGGGCAGGATGTCGGCGATGGAGGAAATCTTCTTGTCCGTCACTAGGATGTAGGGGTCGTCGAGCTCGGCCTCCATCCGGTCGGGGTTGGTCACGAAATAGGGCGACACGTAGCCGCGGTCGAGCTGCATGCCGTCCACGAACTCCGTCTCCATGCTCAGCCCCTTGGACTCCTCGACCGTGATCACGCCGTCCTTGCCCACCTTCTCCATGACGTCGGCGATCAGGTTGCCGACCTCCTGGTCGATGGCGGCAATCGACGCCACCTGGGCGATCTGCTCCTTGCCGGCCACCGGCTTTGCCGATTCCCGCAGCGCCGCTATCGCCCGCTGGACGCCGCGCTCCAGCCCCCGCTTCAGGTCCATCGGGTTGGCGCCGGCGGCCACGTTTTTCAGCCCTTCCCGCACGATCGCCTGGGCCAGGACGGTGGCGGTGGTGGTGCCGTCGCCGGCGACGTCGTTCGTCTTGCTGGCGACCTCGCGGGCGAGCTGGGCGCCCATGTTGTTCGCCGAATCCGGCAGCTCGATCTCCTTGGCGATGGTCACGCCGTCGTTGGCGATGACGGGCGGGCCGAACTTCTTGGCCAGGACGACCGTGCGACCGCGCGGGCCCAGGGTGACCTTCAGGGCGTCGGCCAGGGCGTCAACGCCTTCCTTGAGGGCGCGACGCGCCTCCTCATCGAATAACAGTTTTTTTGCCATGCAAACCCTCCCTAACCCGGCCATCCCCGAAGCGGCCGCGACGGCGGTGGCGGGAGACCTTACTACCTTACTTAGACTTTACCTGGATTTTGCAGAGCACGTCCCTCTCGGAGAGGACGATATATTCCTCCCGCTCGATCTTGATGTCCTGGCCGCCGTATTTGGGGTAATACACGCGATCTCCCACCTTCAATTCCATTGGGACTCGCTTCCCATCGTCGTCCAGGCGGCCGGGCCCGACGGCGATCACCTCGCCTTGCTGGGATTTCTCCTTCGCCGTGTCCGGGATGACGATGCCACTCGCCAGCGTCTCTTCGATGTCGAGCGGCTTAATCACCAATCTGTCCCCCAGGGGAATGAGTTTCGTTGCCAACCGAGGGTCCTCCTTCTCTAGAGACTTGTGGGTCTGGGCCGCGGAGAGGCGAAGGGGGTACCGGGATCAAGCCTCTCTCGTGGTTAGCACTCTCGTTTCGAGAGTGCTAAGGCAATATTAGCTCAGTCTGCGACGCGATGCAACAAGCAGTGGTCCCTCCTCCTGTTTGTTTTGTTGTTGTGTTTGTTGTTGTAGCCTGTTGCGAAACCCCCGGTTGTTGACTTTCTACACGGTAGCGTGTAAGATGGCGGCATGGCAAGAAGGAAACGAAAGCCCGCCTGGGACGCCGGTGGTATCCACCAGTTGCGCGATCACCTGGGGCTGACGCAGGCGCAGATGGCGGAAGAGATGGGCACCCGCCAGCAGACGATAAGCGAGTGGGAGACGGGACAGTACCAACCGCGTGGGGCGTCAGCGCAGCTCCTGACGCTTATCGCCGAGCGCGCCGGCTTCGTCTACCAGGCGAAAGGCGCCGACGCCGAGGCCGTCGAAGAGGAGCACGAAGGCTAGGATGCCGCTGCTTCTGCGGGAAAGACAGGTCCGCTACGAGGCGCTGCGGCCGGGGGAGCTGCCGGAGGAAGGGGTGTGTCCGGAAGAGGCGAAGGGCGAAAACGGTCTCCTCCTCGATTTCCCGGCCAGCGCGCCGCAGCTCCATGAAGAAGAGTTGGTGCGCCTCTGGGAAGGACAGCGCTTTCCCCGCGAGGCGTTTCGTCTGCGTGACGGGCAGGCGCTGCAGATAATCTACCGTGGTCGCCGCAACCTGTCTGCGGGCCCGGACTTCCTCGGGGCCATCGTCGCCGACGAGCGGGGCCGCTTGCTGAAGGGAGATGTGGAGCTGCACGTCCGCTCCAGCGCCTTCGTCGCGCACGGTCATCACCTTGACCCGCGCTACGACAACCTCATCCTCCACGTCGTCTTCCACGACGACGCCGGCGCTCCCACGTTGCTCCGCTGCGGCCGCCGCGTCGCCGTCGTCGCCCTTGCCCCATGGGTGGCGCGCCGGGCCGAGGAGCTCCGGCTCTGGCTGGCCCAGCCGTCCGCCTGGTCGGAGCCCTGTCGCAGCGCCGTCGTCCGAGAGGGCTGGCCGGAGGTGAGGGCTCTCCTGGAGCGGCTGGGGCAGATGCGCTTTCGTCAGAAGCAGGCCCGCTTTGCCGTCGCTCTCCGGCGCGAAGGCGCCAATCAGGCGCTCTATGAAGGACTGCTGCGGGCGCTGGGCTACAGCAAGAACCAGGAGGCCTTCTCTCGTCTCGCCCGGGCCGTTCCCTACGAAGAGCTGCGCCGTATTCTTGACCACGAGGGCCAGATGGCAGCCGAGGCCCTGCTCCTCGGCATGGCCGGCCTTCTGCCCAGCCAGCGCCGCCTGAGGGCGGCCGGCTTGCCCTATGTCTTGCGTCTGGAGGAGCTCTGGGCGCGCCAACGCCTCGAGCCGCTGTCGCCGGAGCTGTGGCAGTTGAGCGGCCTGCGTCCGAACAACCTGCCTGCGCGCCGCCTGGCCGGCTTCGTGCGCCTCCTCTCGCGCTGGCCCAGCCTTGTCTCCGGTCTCTCTGCCCTGGAGGAAGCGGACCGCGCTCCCGTCTCGCGCCTGCTCGCCGCCTGGCAGGTGCCGGCGGAGGGCTTCTGGCGCAGCCATCACGACCTCGCGGGCGGGAGCGTTTCCCCTGCCGGCGCCCTGATCGGCCGGGCCAGAGCGCTGGAGATGCTCATCAACGTCGTGCTTCCGTTCGCCGCTGCCTGGGGCGAGACCCGCTCCCTCGACGGCCTCTCGCGGCAGGCGCGGGCGGTCTTTCTGCGCCTACCCTCGGCCGGCTCCTACGGTGGTACGCGCTTCCTGGAATCGACTTTCCGGCCGCTTCCCGGCTCAGACCGCGGCTGTGGCGGCGCCTGCCTTCAACAGGGGCGCCTTTATCTCTATCAGCAGTACTGCGCCGCCGGAGAGTGCGCCATCTGTCCGGCCTCAGGCGCGGGGCCGTCAGACTAGGCGAAGGGGAGGGCGATGCCCTGGTGGGCCTGGCTGTTGGCGGGGCTGATAACCGCGGCGATGTCGCTGACGGGAGCCGGATTCCTGCTGCGACGCCCGTTGGGACGACTGCGACAGGACCCCCTCGCCCGACGAATTGCCGCTCTGTCGCTGGGAGCGAAGGCAAGGCTGGTGGGGCGCCTTCTTCGGGACGGACGCATGCCCTGGTGGGCGAAGGCGCTGTTGCCCGCGCTGGCGCTCTACCTGGCCATGCCTTTCGACCTGATTCCGGACTTCATCCCGGTTGTCGGTTATCTGGACGACCTGCTCCTCCTGCTGCTGGTCGTCTGGTTGCTCAGGCGCGCGCTGCCAGGCGAGATCTTCGAGGAAAACTTGAGAGCGCTGGAGGACGCCCGCAGCGACGGGACGATTACGGCTGCGGGAGGCCGAGGCCGCTGAGCACGTCTTGCTCCAGGCCGGCGCGATAACCGTCCAGGAAGCGAAAGTAGCCGCAGGCCGCGACCATGGCGGCGTTGTCGGTGCAGAGGACCGGCGGCGGCAGGCGGACGGGAACAGGGGCGCGCCGAACGAGAGCTTCGCGTAGAGCCGCATTCGCGGCCACGCCGCCGGAGACGACTATCTCCGCCACTCGCTCGTCACGCGCCGCCCGGACGGTCTTGGCGACGAGGACCTCGACGACCGCGTCCTGAAAGGCGGCGGCGAGCTCTGCCCGCGGCAGCTCCTCCTCGCCGTGCTCGCGCACCAGGCGCAAAACGGCCGTCTTCAGGCCGCTGAAGCTGAAATCGTAGCTGCCGGGCAGCCAGGCCCGCGGCAGCCGCCAGCGTCGTCGCGCCTCCGCCGGAACGCCCTCCGCCGCTCGCTCCACGGCCGGCCCGCCGGGAAAGCCGAGGTCAAGCAGTCGCGCCACCTTGTCGAATGCCTCGCCGGCGGCGTCGTCGCGCGTGCGACCGAGCAGACGATAGCGGCCGTGGTCGCTCATGACCAACAGGTCGGTGTGGCCGCCGGAGACGATGAGGGCGAGAAGAGGGAACTGCGGCGGCGCGACGCCTTTGCCTTCGACGTCGAGCCAGTTAGCATAGATGTGCGCTTCCAGGTGGCTGACGGCGACGAGCGGCAACCCGCGGGCGAAAGCGATCGCCTTCGCGGTGTTTAGCCCGACCAGCAGCGAGCCGGACAGTCCGGGCCCCACGGTCACGGCGATGGCGGCGAGATCGTTCCAGCCACAGCCTGCCTCAGAGAGAGACTCCTCAACCACCGGTAACAGGCTCTCCAAGTGCTTTCGCGAGGCCATCTCTGGCACGACGCCGCCGTAGCGGGCGTGCAGGCTCACCTGGGAAGCGATGACGCTGGCCACAATGCGCCGCCCGTCCTCGACGACGGCGGCAGCGGATTCGTCGCAAGAGGTCTCGATGCCCAGGATCTTCATCGACTGCGTCTTCAGGGGTTAGCGTCTTGCGGGCCGGTCGTGGACGGAAGGCCGGCGACGAAGAGGGAATCGCCGTTGAGAACGTAGAGGCGAGCGGTCACTTCGTCGACGGCCACAGCCTGCGGGTCGGTCAGTTGGCTGCTGACGAACTGGCGCTGGAAACGGCCGTCGCCGCTGAAGAGGACGATGCGCTTGTTACCCCGGTCCACCACCAGCAGTCCGCCGTCGGACAGCGGCAGCAACGACGCCGCGGAGGTCAGCGGCCTGTCCAGTCCCGCCATATCGAAGGCGACCTCTTGTCCGGCGGAGAAGCGGCGTATGCGCCCGTCTTCGCCGAGAACGTAGATGTCGCCGTTCACCGCCAGCCCGGTCGCGCCGGAGAGGTCGGACCCTTCGAGCGAAGCCTTCGGCTCCCGTGCCGTGCCGTCTTCGGCCGCCGGATAGTGCCACACCTGGCCGCTCTGCTTGTCGAGGACGTAGAGGCCATCGTCGCCGGCCGAGAGGCTGTCAAGAGAACGCCATTCGCCGTCGCCGCCCAGCGTGAGCGGCCGTGGCTCGGCGTCAGGGCGCAGTGAGAAGAGTTGGTGCTCGCTGTCGAGGACGAGCAAGCTGCCGCCGTCGACATCCGGCAGCCAGGCGATCTGGGCGGGCGTGGCTGCCTTCACCATTCCGACGAGGTCGCCTTCGTGCAGCACTTCCTTCGTCTCGCCTTCCGGAGCGCTCAGCTTGACCGAGACGACCCGGTTCTTCTTGGCGTCAAGGAGATATGCCTGCCCACCCCCGACGACGAGCTGCTGGAGCGCGAGGTCGCCCGTGAGCTGCGTCTTCAAGTCGGCGAGCAGCCGCAGGTCGGTGAGCTCCTGGACGCCGTTCATCGTCGCCACGGCCGCGGCCACTTCGCTTTTCAAGCTGAGAAGCCCGACATCGCCGGCGCGAATGCCCTCGGCCTCGGCCACGCTGCTGCTCGCCTCGTTGAGTAGACGGCGCTGCTCCGACGGGTCGGAGGCGGAAACCGAGGAGTTGTAGTCATTCCTGGCCGTCGTCAGCAGGGAGTCGAACTTCTGGTCGCGCGTCCCCTGGATCGAGCTGGGCATCACCCACCAGGCAAGCAGCCCGATGACGAAGACGAGGAGAGCGGCCGGCAGCAGCCAGACGGGGAATCGTTTCGTGAGGCGGCTCACCGGCGCCGGCCCGTTGTGACGAAGCCCCGGCTGCGAAGCCCTCAACCGCACCGTCTGACGACCGGGCTCCGGCGCGCCGACGGCTACCGGCGCCAGCTCCAGGGGCGACAGCAGATGGAAGTCCGTTTCGTTGTCCTCTTCGTATGGCTCCGGCTCGCGGCGAAGAGATGACGGCGGCGAGGGATCGGCAGCCGGCGAGACGGCGATGGGCGCTGCCTCTGCGGGCAGGCAGGCCGGCGCGGTTTCCCTCACTCCAGCCTCCTCTTCCGCCTCGAAGCAGCTCAGGAGGAATACGGAGAAGTCCGGTTGGTCGCGGGTGAGGAGATAGAGCTCGGAGAGCGTCTCTTCCGCGTCCAGCGCCAGCAGCGAGCGAACGTGCTCATCGTCGACAACTTCGGCCAGCGCCGGCGAAGAGACGAGGAGGAGGTCGCCGGGCGAGAGCTCGTAACGCCGCAGTTGCGGCCGCAGCTCGTCGCCGAGGCCGAGAGTGACGGCGGCCTGCGGGTCTTCGGCGATGAGGCGGGTAACCGAGTCCTCATGGCGGAAGTAGGCCAGGCTGGGTCCGGCCTGGGCGAGATAAGCGACCGTCCCGCGAAGGACAAGACAACTCAGGCCCGCGCCTACCTGGTGCTCGCGCAGGCTGCGGCGGTTCCAGTCGCGCAGGTTCTCGTGGGCGGCGCTTATCGCCTTCGTCAGGGCGCCGGTTATAGAGAGGTTCTGCCGCTCGAAGAGGTGGCCGACGACGGCGACGAGCTGGCCGCAGAACTCCTCGCTGCCGGGAAGGGCGGGCTGCGCCAGGACGTAGAGGTCGATGGGTTCTTCGCCGGAGGGATTAAGGCTGAACTTCCCTTGCCAGGGTCCGGCTTGCTGCGCCTGACCCCGCACGATGCCGAACTGCCCCACCCAGGTCCTGACAGCCATCGGTTGCAGATTATACCATCATTTCCCGCGGTACAAGGCGGGAGGCAGCATTTTCTTGCCCTGTCGACGCCATTTTCCGACTTGCCACGAGGCGCCGGCCTGCCGTCAAGTGTCCCCCTGAAGAACTGCCAGCTTATTGCGTGGCGTCCGTTCGCCATGCTATTATGCCGGTTGCTGTGTCTTTCGGTCGCTGCGGCCTGCGGCACCTTCGACTCCACGTACTGAAGCTGTCAAGGACGCTGTTTGCCGCCTCGACCGTTCGCCGTCGCGAATAGGGGCCCCGCTGCGATGGTGGGGCAGCATGGAAAGGGGGGATTGATGCACGTTACAATCGACGGGTACGGCGGTGACCCCCAGAAGCTGGCCGACGAGAACCTGGTGCGCGCGTTCTTGGACCTCTGCCCTTCGGCTATCGGGATGACCAAGATCGCGCCACCTTACGTTTGCCGCTACGTTGGGGCGAAGCCGGAAGACTGGGGCGTATCGGGCTTCGTCCTCATCGCTGAAAGCCACATCTCTGCCCACACCTTCCCCGACCACGGCTACATCTGGGTGGACGTCTTCTCCTGCAAGAGCTTCAACGCCGAGCAGGCCATCGACGAAATACGGCAGCGATTCCAGCTCAGCGATTGGCGCGTCCACACCCTGCTGCGCGGCCTGGAGTTTCCGCACAGCGTGACGGAAGCCCTGCCGCTTGCCAACTCGGAACGCCATCGGGTCGCCGACTCCCTGCAGGACCTGTCTGACCGCAGGCGAAGCGTGGGGGCCAACGCGGCCCGCCCCTTGTTACCATCCTGACGGCTGCTCATCTCCCGGGAGACTCGCTCGTGGACGACCTCTTCCATTCTCGCGTCCGGCCGTTCTCCGTCGGCTGTCCCATGACCGCGGCGCAGCTTCTCGACGCTATGGGCGGCACGGCCTTCCAGGCGCGCAACCTGGCGGACGCCGCGCGCATCTGGTCGCGCATGCTCGAGGACGACGTCGTCATCATGTTCGGGCTGGCCGGCGCGATGGTGCCGGGAGGAATGCGGAAGCTCGTCGCCTATCTGATCGAGAACCGGCTGATCGACGTCCTAGTGAGCACGGGCGCCAACCTGTTTCACGACGTCTACGAGACGCTGGGCAAGCCGCACTATCAGGGAAGCGCCGAGTGCGACGACCACGAGCTCGGCCGCCGCCGCATCAATCGCTTCTACGACGTGCTGGCCCCTGAGGCCGATTTCTCCGCCGCCGAAGAGTTCATCACCCAGTTCTCGTTCACCCTTGATGGCTCGCGCCCCTACAGCACCCGCGAGTACTTCCAGCTTCTCGGCGAGGCGCTCCTGCCGGTGGCGCAGGAGGAAGGCATCCTTACCGCCGCTGCCCGTCGCGGCCTGCCGGTCTATTCGCCCGCCCTCGGCGACAGCGTCCACGGCCTGGCGATAGCCGTTGGACGCGTGCGCAGCGCCCGTTCCGGCCAAACGCGCCCGCCCGTCCTCTTCGATATCATCGGCGACGTGCTGGAGACTGCGCACATCGCCGCCACCGCGCCGGCGACCGGCGTTATCTACGTCGGCGGGGGCACGCCGAAGAACTTCATCCAGCAGGCGGAGGTCGGCGGCTACATCTTCCGGCGGGAGCTTCCCGGCCACAAGTACGCCATTCAGGTGACGATGGACCAGCCGCAGTGGGGCGGCCTGTCCGGCTGCACGTTCGAAGAGGCGCAGTCCTGGCGCAAGATCGCATCCGATGCGACGATGGTGACCGTGAACGTGGAGGCGACCGTCGCGCTGCCGCTCATCGTCAGCGCCCTGGTCGAGAGCAGCGCCGCGATCATCGAGAAGCGCCGCCCGCCGGCGATCAGCTTCGACGGCATGCTCGGCGCCTGGCGCGAAGGGTGAGCGCGACGATGCGGAAGGAGTTATTCTACCCGCCGTTCGGCTTCCTCGCGCCCGAGCCCGACTTCACTGCTTTCGAGACCGCCCGCGTCGCCGTCCTGCCCGTGCCCTATGACGCCACAACGACGGCCCGCGCCGGCGCCCGCAACGGTCCAGCCGCCATCATCCATGCCTCGCAGGACCTGGAGCCGTACGACTTGACCATGGGCTTCGATACCACACGTCACGGCATTCACACCCTGCCGGAGCTGGCGCCTCACAGCGGCAGCCCGGACGCGATGGTCGCCAGAGTCGAAGCGGCTGTGAGCGACCTCCTGGCGGCCGGCAAGTTCGTCGTGACGCTCGGCGGCGAGCATACCGTCGCGGTGGGCGCCGTGCGCGCTCACGCCCGTCGCTATCCCGACCTCTCGGTGCTCGCCATCGACGCTCATGCTGACTTGCGCGACACGTACCTGGACTCGTCGTACAACCACGCCTGCGTATTGCGGCGTGTCGTCGAGACCTGTCCCGTCGTTATGGTGGGCATGCGGAGCGTTAGCGCCGACCAGGTCGAGTTCATCCGCGAGCGCGGCTTGACGTTCCTCACCCCCGCGGCCTATCGTGCCCTCCCCGACGGGCCCGGCGAAGTCGCCCGGCATCTGTCACCGAACGTTTATGTCGACATCGACCTCGACGGCATCGACCCGGCGCAGATGGCGGCGGTGGGCACGCCGGAGCCGGGCGGCCTCTTCTGGGATGAAGTGATCGCGCTCCTGACGGGGCTGGCCGTGACGAAGAGGATCGTCGGCTGCGACCTGACGGAGCTGGCGCCCGACCTGGGTCCGCCGGCCTGCGCGACGCTGGCCGCGAGGCTCGCGCAGCGGCTCATCGGCCTGGCGTTGGGGCCGCCTTAGCTTACGGCGCCCTTCGCTTCTTCCTTCATTGCCCGCAACTGCTCCAGGTGGCCTTCGGTGTGGGCGATCATGAGCTCCATGCCTGTCCGAATCGTACGCGGGCCGTGCTCTGGATGGATTCCGGCGCGCTCCCAGTCGCTCGGCGCCAGCGACGACAGTTGCCCCGCGATCTCCTGTCGATTACGCTTGAAATCGGCGAGGACGGCGGCGAGATCGGCGTCCTGGTAGGCGCGCTCGCGGACGAGCTCTTCCTGCTCGTAGGTCGGCAACGTGGGGTTGTCCTGGGTCAGCATCAGCGCGAGCCGCCGCCGCCACATTTCCGAGTCGTCGCAGAGGTGGCCGCAGACCTCCTTAATCGACCACTCGTCCTCGGCCGGCCGCCGCCGCAGCTCTTGCTCCGACAGTCCGGCTACAACCGCGGCCACGCGATCGGGCAGCGTCCTGACCTTCTCGACGATCTCCTCGTTCTCCGACGTCATCATTTCGCCTCCAACTATCTTTCCAGCGCGCCGAGACGTTCCAGCAGGCCGTCCAACTCCTCGTCGCTGTAGAAGTGAATCGTGATTCGACCGCCGCGCCGTCCCTTGACTAGGCTGACGCGCGTCCCCAACGAGGCCCGGAGCCGCTCTTCCAGGGCCTCCATTTCGACGTTGTGGGGCCTTTCCCGTCGCGCCGCCTTTTCGCCGCCGACCGGCCAGGTGCGCACCATCTCTTCCGTCTGCCGCACCGACAGCCCCTTCTGCACCACCCGCTCCCAGGCCTGCCGCCGGCACTCCTCGGGCAGGCTGAGAATGGCGCGGGCGTGGCCCTCGCTAATCTCGTCGCGCGCCAGGCTTGCCCGCAGTTCTTCGCTGAGATTCAGTAGACGCAATGCGTTCGCCACCGCCGAGCGGCTGCGGCCGACCCGCGTCGATACCTCCGTCTGGGTCAGGCCGAACTCCTCCAGCAGCCGCCGATAGGCCTGCGCCTCCTCCAGCGCGTTCAGGTCCTGGCGCATCAGGTTCTCGACCAGCGCCAGCTCCAGCCCCTGCCGCGGCGTCGTTTCCTTGATGACGACCGGCACCTGCGTCAGTCCGGCCAGCTTCGCCGCCTCGAGTCGGCGCGCGCCCGCGATGACCTGGTACGTCGGCGCCCCGGAATCGCTGTCCATTCGGCTAACGAGCAGCGGCTGAAGGACGCCGTGCTGCCGAACGCTTTCCGCCAGGTCCTGCAGCGTCGCCTCGTTCATCTCGAAGCGCGGCTGGAAAGGATTAGAGACGATAAGATCGATGTCTACGGACTCCGGCGGCGCCGACGCTATGTCGGGAATGAGCGCACCGAGCCCTCTGCCGAGTCCTGTCTTTGCCCTTGCCATCGGCCTTTCTCCTTAGGCTTTTGTCATGCCGGGCGCCGCCAGCAGCTCGTCGGCCAGCGCCTCGTACGCCTTGCCCGCCCGCGACGCTCTATCGTAAGCGCGCAACGGCACGCCGTAACTCGGCGCCTCGCTGACGCGTACGCTGCGGGGAATAACGGCGCGGAACGTGTTAGGGAAGTGGCTCCGCACCTCGGCGACCACCTGTCGCGATAGGTTCGTGCGGCCGTCGTACATCGTCAGCAGCAGCCCCTGAAGGCGCAGGTTCGGGTTCAGGTTCCGCCGGACCAGGTCCAGCGTCTGGAGCAGGTGTCCCAGCCCCTGGAGCGCCAGGAACTCGCACTGGACGGGGACGATGACGCGGTCCGCCGCCGCCAGCGCGTTCACCGTCAGCAGCCCCAGCGAAGGCGGGCAGTCGACGATGACGAAATCGTAGGCCGGGGCCACGCTGGAAAGCGCGCTCCGCAGTCGGAACTCCCGCTCCGCCACCGGCACGAGCTCGACTTCGGCGCCGGCGAGGTCGGGCGTCGACGGAAGCAGCGACAGGTTCTCCTGGCAGGTCGCTATGGCGACCTCGCGCGCCGCTACTCCGTCTACGAGGACATCGTATACGGTAGAGCGAGGCGCGTCGCCGTCGAGGCCCAGCCCGGCGGTCGCGTTCCCCTGCGGGTCGGCGTCGACGAGAAGGACGCGCTTCCCCCGGCAGGCCAGGCAGGCGCCCAGGTTCACTGCCGTCGTCGTCTTGCCGACGCCGCCCTTCTGGTTGGCGATTGCGATTATCACGCCAGAACGATCTCCTTGTGCTCCGCCAGCACCCGCTCCACGTCTGCCCGCGTCGGCGCTTTTGTCGTGCCGACGCCCTCGACACTGAGGCCGGCGGCGGCGTCCGCGAACCTGGCTGCGGCCGCGACATCGCGCGTTTCGTCGAACGCGGCCATGAACGCGGCAGCGAAGACGTCGCCGGCGCCCGTAGGATCGACTTCCACGTGCGGGAAAGCGGCGATTCGACGCTGCTTCCGTTCCGTCCACACCGTCGCGCCGCCTCTGCCGTTGGTCACGACGACTATATCCGCTTCCCGCTGCCAGCGAGCAAGTGCGTTCGCATCGTCTTGCATGTCCTCTTCCGAGACGAAGGCAACATTGGCCCCACTTAGCGAAGCTTCTTGCGGCCACGGCCGCCGGCGGACTAGGCCGTCGCCGCTGGCGTCCCGGAGCCAGCCCTGGAGGCAGCAGCCGACGAGACTGCCGGAGAACAGAGCGGCCATGGCAGGCATCACTTCGCTCAGCAGCGGCCCCAGCAAGACGATTCTAGCGCTGTGGAGCGCTTGTGGCACGTCCTCGGTGCTGATCGCCGGCGCCTGCGACCATACGCGCTGGACGCGTCGCCCTTCCTGGTAGCGATTCTCGAAGGTTGTCGTCGTTTCCGAAGGGATACAGTGGATTCGAATGTGGGGAAGAAGGCGGGCGAGGTCGACGTCGGCGGAAGCACACGTGACGATAGCTGCGTTCAGCCCAAGGCGGGAGGCCTGCGTGGCAGCATAAGCGACCGTGCCGCCGAGGCGCCAGCCGTTCGCGTCCACGTCCTTCGCCACGTGGCCGACAACGAGGAAGTCAGGGATGCTCATTGGCATGGCCGGAGGGTATGCAAATGAAAGGGGCTAGCGGCTGGGGCGAATGATAACCTTACGATTCTCGCCCTCGCCGATACTCTCCGTTATTACCGTCTCGTCCTGCGCCAGCGCCAGGTGGACGATTCGCCGTTCGTTCGGCGGCATCGGCTCCAGCGTCATCACCTGGTGCGTCGCCCGGACGCGCTCCGCCATGTGCTCCGCCAGGCTCTTCAGCGACTGCTCTCGCCGTCGCCGGTAGCCCGCGACGTCGACGCCGAACGACGCTTTCGCCTTCAGCTTGCGCCCGACGATCAGGTTGACGAGGTATTGAAGCGAACCAAGCGTGTCGCCGCGACGGCCGATGAGGATGCCCAGGTCGTCGCCGCTGATGTCCAGCACTGTCTTGACGACGGCGGCGCCGTCGCCGAGCGTCTCCGGCTGGCGTACCCGCACCGTGGCGTCGACGTTCATGAGTTCGAGGAGCTGCTCCAACACCTCGACGGCCAGCGCGATATCGTCTTCGGTCTCTTCCAGCCGCGGCCGCTCGTCGACAGGCGCTGCCTCCGACTTCGTCCGCACGACAACGCGCGCGTCTTCGCCGCCGATGCCCAGGATGCCGGTGCGTCCTTCCTTGACCACCTCCACCTCCACCTGCGTCCGCGCCAGACCGAGCTCTGCCAGTGCCTTCTCTATCGCCTCTTCGACAGTCTTACCGCTTGCGTCTACGCTTTCCACGACGGGACCTCTTCCTGTAACGGCGTTCATCCCCGACCGCTTCCGCCGCTTCATCCTCTTCGTCCGCCTCATGTTCCTCTACCGCTTCCGGCGCCGGCGCCGGCGATCTCGTGGCAGCCGTCTTTGCCGGGACCGGCTGGAGCGTGAACAGAGTCTTCCACGTCAGTCCGCCCGAACCGACGTAAATGTACTGAAGGACGATGCTGACGACGCTCGACAGGACCCAGTATAGGGCAAGGCCGCTGGGGAATGAAATCGCGAAGTAGGTGAACATCAGCGGCATCATCCACAGCATCGTGCTGTTCATCGACGCCGACTTCTCGTCGAGCGCCGGCGGCGAGGTCATCTTCTGCTGCACGAACATGCTCGCGCCGACCATCAGCGCCAGGGGCAAGTTCGGCGCGCCCAGGCTCAGGCCGAGGAAGTGGTCGCTCAGCGGCACTGCTTTTTGGATGAAAGACCAGGGATAGAGGTGGTGCGAAAGGTTGATCGTGCTCTCCGGGACGTCGCCCACAGTCAGACGGATCACCTGGTAAAGCGCGATCCAGATCGGGATCTGGGCGACCATCGGCAGCAGGCAGCCGAGAGGATTGACGCCCGCTTCCCGGTAGATCTTCATCGTCTCTTCGGAGCGACGCTTGGGGTCTTTGTACTTCTTCTGTATCTCCGCCAGCCGTCCCTGCATCGCCGAGAGCGCCCGCGACGAGCGAAGCTGGCGCAACGTCAGCGGGAACGTTATGCCGCGCATGAACACCGTGAGGACGATGATGGCGAGGCCGAAGCTGCCGAAGAAGACGTTGTTCAACAACACGAGGGCGTTCGCCATCGGATTGACGAGCACCGCGTTCCAGATGAAACTGATGATTTCCACGACTCTATTGACCTGCTCTTACTTCGAGACCGGCACGTCGCTTATCGTCCCGGCTGTCGGGTCGACCTTCTGCACGTTGCCGTTCTTTGTGCTGTAGTACACCGCGCCGTTGTCGACGACGAGGTCCGAGAGGACGCCGGCACTGGCCTGCGAGAACCACGCCTGGCTACCGCTCGCCGCGTCAAGCCCGTAGACGGATCCGTTGTCGGTGGCGACGACGAGCGTCGAGCCGACCAACGCCGGGCCGCCGCGTACGACGCCGCTGCCCTGGAACGGCTTGTCCCAGCGCGATTGTCCCGTCGCGGCGTCCAGGCTGTACACTTTGCCGCCGAGGGAGCCGAAAAAGACCGCGCCGCCGCTCACCACCGCGCGGTTCCAGATCCAGTCGTCCGCGGTGAACGACCACCGCGCTTCGCCGCTGGAAGCGTCGACGGCGTAGAACTTGTCGTCGAAGGCGCCCACGTAGACCGTGCCGCTGTCCACCACCGGCGTCGAGGCGAGGGCGCCGCCCGTCTGGAACGGCTTCGGCCAGACCGGCGTGCCGCTGGTAGCGCCGATGGCGTACAGCTTCTTGTCCATGGAAGCTACGTAGACCGTGCTGCCGTTGAACGTCGGCGTGGACCAGATCTTGGCGCCGGTGCAGAACGGGCTGAAGCGCTGGTCTCCGGTGGCGACGGCGAATGCATGGAGGCACTGGTCGGCTGAACCGACGTAGACGGTGTCGTCGCTCGTCACCGGCCCGCCGACGATGTGACCTCCCGCAGGCTGCGACCACTTCTGGCTGCCGTCGGCCAAGTTCAACGCGTAGAGATTGCCGTTGTAGCCGCCGAGCAGCGCCAGTCCCTGTGATATCGCGGGCGTGCCGTAGATCGCCTTCAGCGCCACGTTGGAGTTGCTCCCGGGAAATGTCCAGTTTCTGGTCCCGCTGCTAAGGTCGGCGGAGGCCAGCGTCTGATGGTTGGGTTCCGCAAGGAGGGTGCCGTCGCTGATGAGCGGGCTCGCCCAGCCCTGGGGGTTAGTTATACGGGAACAGGCCGCCAAAACGAGGACGAGGGGCAGGAAGAGAAGGCCCAGCATCAGGGCCCTCACGCTACGCGATGTCTGAATCTCACTCCTCCGGTAAGTCCCGCAAAGCGGGACGTTGTTTCACGTGAAACAGTGCTTGCTCCGGCACCGGGTCGTAGCCGCCCTTCTGGAAGGGATGGCAGCGGCCCAGGCGACGAACGGTCAGCCAACTGCCCTTCAGCAGGCCGTGGCGGGCTATCGCCTCGTAGCCGTATTCCGAGCACGTCGGCAGGAAGCGACAGGACGGCGGCCGGTACGGCGAAAACGACCGCTGATAGAATCTAATTACGCTAAGCGCCAGTTTCTTCACTTTCAATGGACCCTTTTCGCACCTCGTTCAGCGTCGACTTGGGCGCGATGCCCGCCCGCTCCAGCAGCGACGCCAGCGACAGCCGTAGCTCCCAGTACGTCGCTTCCGCCGCCGATCTGCGAGCAATCACCACGATGTCCCACCCATTCGCCAGAGAAAGCGAGCGCACCGCCTCACGCAGGCGGCGTCGCACCCTGTTTCGTACTACCGCCTTGCCGACGGCGCGCGCCGTTACGAAGCCATAGCGATTGTGGGGCAGACCGTTGGCCCGCGGCCGTATCGCCAGCAGCCTGTTAGAGAAGGATCGCCCTTCTCGATAGGCGGCGGCGAAATCGCTGCTCTTCCTGAGACGCTGTTCCCTTCGCATCTGGCCCCGGCCAAGGCCCGGGCCGCGCTCTAGACCGTCAGCCGGTAGCGGCCCTTCGAGCGGCGTGCGCGCAGCACGAGGCGTCCGCCGCGGGTGCTCATACGGGCGAGAAATCCGTGGACTCGTTTCCGCGGAATACGTTTCGGCTGGTAGGTGCGTTTAGGCACTTCACTTCCTTCCGGTTGTGTTTCCGAACACAATGATAGATTAGCGGCTTGGGGGTGTCAATCGTCGCGGAGGGATGGCGGGGCAGAGCGTCAGCGGGGCAGGGAAGGCCGCGGCGCGCCTTCGTAGAGATAGCGGTAGACGGCCAGGTTCTGCATGACGAGGCGCACGTACAAATTCGCCTCGCCGACGTCCACCTGCTCGAGGAAGAGGTCGACGTCGCCGGCGGCGGCATCGGCCCATCCCTGCGCCGTGCCCGGGCCGGCGTTGTAGGCGGCAAGGGCGAAGTAGAGGTTGCCTTTGAAGTCGGCGAGCTGCTGCTGGAGGTAGTAGGCCCCGAAGCGAATGCTCACGACCGGCCGCAGGAGGTCGTCGTTCGTGAAGTCGGTGACTCCCAGTTCGCTCGCGATCGCGCTGCCCGTCGAGGGGATGACCTGCGTGAGGCCGGTCGCGCCGGCACCGGAGCCGGCCAGCGGGTCGAAAAAGCTCTCCTGACGCATCAGCGCCAGCATCACGTCCGGTGATACGCTCTCTGCCTTCTGCGCGTCCTGCAGCAGCGACATGTAGTCGCGTGGATAGGCGAGACGCAGCAGTGCCTTCGGCGCGACGACCCGTTGTTCCGGCGAAAGCGTCTCCAGAACGAGCTGGGCACTCCGCGACGACATCTCCGTGAGACCCAGCCGGTCATAGGCCTGCGCCAACGCCCAGAGCATCGATGGGTCGCCGGCGTTCGCCCACATCAGGTCGCGCAGGTCTGCCGCCGCCGAACGGGGGAAGCCTACGGCGGTGAGCTCCTGGGCCTTCGTCCAGCGCGGGTCGAGCCAGACCTTCCAGAGGGGCACCGGCTGGCCGCCGCTTATCGACGCCAGCCAGGAAGTAGCACCGGTGGCGGCTTCGTTGACGGCGGGAACGGGCGTGGCCTTTTTGTCAGCGGAGAGCAGTTGCGCCGCCCGAAGGCCGTAGTAGTCGAGGGGATAGTCCCGGACGAGCGTTCCGAGGTGAACTCGGGCGTTGTCGCCGTCGCCCGCTGCCAGCTCCGCTTTTGCCGCCCAGTAGACGGCGTGCGACGTTGCTTCCGCGTCCGTCATCCCGGAAGCGAAGTCGCGCCAGGCGGTCGCGGCGTCCTCATAGCGTTGCTGCTCGTAGAGGACCATCCCGCGCCGGAAGGCAGCGTCGTCCGCCCACGTCGACCGCGGGTTCATCGCCAGGATGGCCGAATAGGCTTCGTCCGCCTCATCCCAGCGCGACTGCTTCTCCAAAATCAGACCGCGCCACCAGAGCGCGTCGTCCGCCAGGTCGCCGGTTGGGTCCAGTTCGAGCGATTTGGCATACTCGTCCAGCGCGGCGTTGTTATCGCCCAGGCGCTCGTCTAGCGCGGCGATATAGTAGTGCGCCGCGGCCGCCCGCGGACCGGTCGACTCGGCGGCGAGGAAGCGTTGGAACGATTGCATCGCCACGTCGTTCTCGAAGTGGCGGTAATGGACCAGCGCCTCGACGTAGGGGTCGACTGCCACACCGGCCTGCAAGAGCTCGGTCAGGGCATCGGATGCCGCGGCGGTGATTGGATAATCCGCGATAACCTTCTGGAGATCCGTCTGCCAGCCGCCCTCGCCGAGAAGGTGCTCCAGCGCGCCGGTCCGCTCCAGGGCCAGCGCCTTGTCCGACGACGAGTCGCTCTCCTTGCCCAGCCGCGCGTACCAGTTGAGCGCCGCGCCCGTCGCGCCCGCCGCTTCCAGCTCCTGCGCCATTGAAAGGAGGATGCCCGGGCGAAGGCTGTCCGGCAGCGCTTTGAGCGCGGCTTCCTCCTGCCGCTGGGCCTCGTCGAAACGGTTGAGCTTGACCAGCAGGTCCGCCATCTCCGATTCGGCGTTCGGGGCAGCGACGCCCCCCAGGTCGACGTAGCGGGTGTAGGCTGCAAGCGCTTCCTCTGTGCTGCCGATCCCGGCCAGGGCGCGCGCGAGGAGGAATTCCGACTCGGCGTCCTCGCCGCCGGCGCTCTGGTAGGCCAGCACCTGGTCCTGCGCCGCCTGGTATTCGTTCGTTGCCAGATAGCGGCGGGCCAGCGCCAGCCTTGCCGTCTGGCGGTCGGCGTCTGTCCCATTCGCCAGAACGGCCTGGTACGCCGTCACCGCCTCGTCGTACTGGCCGTTGCGTTCGTAGCTTTGGGCGAGACCCAGGTCGGCCGGAGCGGGCGTCGCGGTAGCACCTGTCGCATCGCCGGCGGCAGGTGTGGAAGCCGTGCTCCCTCCGATGCCGCAGCCTGCGGAGATGAGAGCCGTGGCGGCACACAGGAGGGTCGCGCAGCACAGGCAGTAAACAGAGAGGCGATTCTCTGGTATGATGGACTTGCTCATCCGGCGGGGCCTTCCCGGGCAGAAGATGCGCCGCTGAGGAACACGCTCATCGACGGCTGACCTGTTCAATGGTACTATCCGCCGACGGCGCCGTCAAAGCCGCGAACGCGTTCCGTGACGCCCGGCGGATCCATTGGTTCGATAGGGCTACGACCAGGATAGGGAGGTTGAGAGATCGGAGAGGAATCCGTCTGGCAAGGGCGGCCGGTCTGGGCCGAGATCGACCTTGACGCGCTCGAGCACAACGTGCGGCAGCTCAAGCGACAGGCAGGCGGCGCTCTGCTGATGGCGGTGGTCAAGGCGAATGCCTACGGCCACGGCGCCGTTATGGTGGCAAAGGCCGTTCTCGCCGCCGGCGCCGATCGCCTGGGCGTCGTCTGCGTCGACGAGGGCGAAGAGCTGCGTCGTGCTGGCATCGATGCCCCGGTCCTCATCATGGGCCACACCCCGGCCGCGCAGGCGGAACGGGTCGTCGGCCTCTCCCTCACGCCAACCGTCAGCACGCGCCGGTTCGCCGAGGCGCTCTCGCAAGCGGCGATTTCCAGCGGCGTGACGCTGCCTGTGCACCTGAAGCTTGAAACAGGACTCAATCGCTACGGCCTGCCGCGCGAGCAGCTTCTGCCGCTGGCAGAGGCCACGCGCCATTTGCCGGGCCTCGACGTCGAAGGGCTGTGGACTCACTTCGCGACTGGCGACGAGGCCGACAAGAGCTACGTCCGGCGTCAGTTCAGCGCTTTCAGCGAGGTAGCAGGCCGGCTGTCCTGGATCCGCCTGCTCCACGTCGCGAACACGGCCACCGTGCTCGACATGCCTGAGCTTTCGCTGGGCATGGTGCGCGTCGGCATCGGCATCTACGGCTGCTACCCCTCGGCGCAGGTGGAGCGCGACATTGCTCTACGGCCGGTCCTCTCGCTGAAGAGCCGCGTCGGCCGGCTGCGTCGGCTGGAGGCAGGGGAGAGCGTCGGCTACGGCTGCACCTGGACGGCAGCGCGACCGAGCGTGGTCGCCCTGGTCATGGCCGGCTACGGCGATGGGCTGCGACGCGCTCTCTCCAATCGGGGCAACGTCCTCGTTCGCGGCCGCCGCGCGCCGCTTGTAGGACGTATCGCTATGGACATGTGCGTAGCCGATGTCACTGACATCCCCTACGTCGCCCTCGACGACGAGGTGGTGCTGATAGGCCGCCAGCGCGACGAAGAGGTTACGGCGGACGAGGTGGCGCGGCTCTGCGATACGATAAGCTACGAGCTGCTCACCGGCATTACGGCGCGCGTGCCCCGGCTGTACGTTCGCGGCGGACGGGTCGTTGCCGTGCAGACGCTGGTGGACGCGGCGTCGCCGGAAGCGCCTGTCGTCGCCGCAGAAGAGGCTTGACATAACGCCTGTGTGAGTGGAATCTGAGAGTGCATTGGGATGAAACGGAGCTGTGGCGGGATAAGAGAGAACGTAGTCGCTGTGGCTGCTGTCGCCCCGCTGACGATCAGCGCGGGCCACCTGCAATTATGGGCGCTGGCGGTCGCGGTTGCGGCGGCGTTTGTCGCTTCGCTCGCCTACCTCCTGCGGCGCGCCCTCGGCCTCGTGAAACCGCCACCGCCTGAGGAAGATACGCCTCACTAGAGCGGCCGCTGGTCACCTATTCTTCTTCCTCTTCTTCCTCTTCTTCCTCCGCCGCCATCTCCGCCGCCCGCGGCAGCAGCACCTCCAGCGTCGTCTCGCGGTGCCGTCGCGGCCCGGGCAGCGCCTCGATAGTCTTGATCAACGCCGGCAGCTCCTCCAACGTCTTCCTGTCGCCTCCGTCGAGCAACAGGATCGAGACACCGGCGTCGCGCAGGCACTCCAGGTCGTCGCTCTCGACCGGCAACTCCATCGGCAGCAGCAGCGGTTTGCGTGCTAGGGCGGCGATGCGACGCAGTTGGAGCTGCAGCTTGAGGGTGAGCGGGCCTTTCCAGTCGGGCAGAAGAATGGCGTCGAGCGCGACCGACTCCAGCACGCGCAGATAGGTGTCGTCCTCGCCGTCTCTCAGCGCCAGCACGTAGCCGAGCTTGTCTTCCAGGAGGGCCGTCGCTGGCGTCGATTCCGCCTCGAAGACGATGAAGTCCACCGACGCCGCGATCAGCGCCTTCGTGTCCGCCGCCTCCATGCGCTGCGGCCAGACGCCCAGCGGCGTCTCACCCGCTGCCTGCAGGGCCGATTCGACGTCCTCTGCCCTGGCGTCCTTCAAGATTACGACGCCGGCACCCGCCGCGACCGCCTGCGCCACCTTGTCCCCATCGTCGAGGAGCAGCGCCGCCAGCAGCGAAGGCGTCTTCGCCGGTCTCACCGCCCGGAAACCGATGGGCGCCGCTTCCGTGCGCATCGTCTTGCGTATCCTGTCGCCAAGCTTGCTCATAGTCGTCCCTTCCGGATTCGGAGTACTGAACGGGATGATATCTGCGCCGGGGAGGCTCTGTCAATTCAACTATAGCGCATCGGTCCGCCCGAATGTCAGCCGCCGCCCACAGCAACGGCCGCCCCACTCAGAGCGAGAGGAGCGGCCGCTGGATTGACGGGCGAGAGTCTATGCCTTCAGCTTCCGGCAGGCCTCGACGAGCGCGGGCAGAACCTTCTTGTAGTCGTCGACGATGCCGAAGCGGGAGGACTTGAAGATTATCGCCTCCGGGTCCTTGTTGATGGCGACGATGTTCTTTGCTCCGGCGCAGCCCGCCATGTGCTGGCTGGCGCCGGAGATGGCGACGGCGAAGTAGAGCGTCGGTCCGACTATCTTGCCGGTGAGGCCGATCTGCTCCGAGACAGGCCGCCAGCCGTTGTCGCAGGCCGCGCGCGTGGCGCCGACAGCGCCGCCCAGGGCCTTGGCCAGCTCCTCGAGCACCGCGAACCCTTCCGCGCTACCGATGCCGCGGCCACCGGCGACGACGACATCGGCATCCTCGAGCCGCATGCCTTCCTCAGCTACTTCCTGGTGACCGGTTATCTTGTCGCGGATCGCCGACGCGTCGATACCGGCGTCGACCTTCGTTACCTGCCCCTGGCGCGAGTCGTCGCGGGCCAGCGGCTCCTGCGCCTTTGATCGAATGGAGATGACGGCGGGCGAGGTGCTGAAAGAATAGGCCGCCCGCGCGTTGCCGCCGTAGCAGGGGCGCTCGGCGATAACCTTGCCGCCCTGCGCCGAGACGCTCAGGCAGTCCATCGCCGCCGTACTACCCAGCCGGAAGGCCAGGCGCGGCCCCAGGTCGCGGCCCATGTCGCTCTGGCCCATGAGTATGGCGCTGGGGCTTGCCGCCGCGTTCACTTTCTCCATCGCCGCGACGTAGCCGTCGCAACTGTACTTTGCCAGCGCCGGCTCGTCGACGACGAACACCTGGTCCGCGCCGTGAGCGATGAGCTCTTTGGCCAGACCTTCGACGCCGGAGCCGACGAGTGCTGCCTGCACCGGCTGGCCGTTCTGATCGGCGAGACGGCGGGCTGCGCCCAATACTTCCAGGCTGATCGAGGCGACTGCGCCGCCGCTTACCTCGGCTGCCACCAAAATTCCGTTAGCCATGTCAACGCTCCTTATCTATGGTAGGGCAAAGCCTAGATTATCTTCTGATCGCGCAGGCGTTGCGCCAGCTTCTGTGCGACCTCGTCGGGCGTCTCGCCCTCGACAACCTCGCACTCGACTTCGCTGACCGGCTGGAAAAGCCGCTCCAGGTTGGCTCGAACGCCGGCCGCCCCGACCTTCGAGGCGTCAAGGCCGATGTCGCTCGCTCCCCAGACGGTGACCTGCTTGCGCGCGGCCATCATGATCTGCTGCAGCTTCGGGTATCGGGGCTCGCCCAGCTCGTTGCTGACGGTCACCAGCGCCGGCAGGGGCGCCTCGACAGTGTCATAGCCCTCCATCAGCACGCGCTCGACGACGACCTTGCCATCCTGGATGGTGACGGCCTTGGCGAGGCTGACGCTGGGCACGCTCAGAAGCTCGGCGATGCCGTATCCGACGACGCCCGCGTCCCAGTCGGTCGCCTGGCGACCGCAGATGATGAGATTGTAGTCGCCGACCTTCTCGATCGCCTTCGACAGCGCCAGCGCCGTGGTGTAGCTGTCGCCGTTGTCGAAAGCGCTGTCCGTGAGGAGCACTCCCTCGTCGGCGCCCATCGCCAGGCTGTGCTTGATAACGTCGCGGGCGCCTTCCGGACCAAGGCTGATGACCGTAACCTTGGCGTCTCCGGCCGTATCCTTAATCCGTAGGGCCGCTTCGACTGCCAGCGCGTCGAACTGGCTTATTACAGGCGTCACTCCCGCTGCCGTGACGACTTTCTTTGCCGCCTCGTCGACCCTGAACGATGATGCCGGGGCCTCCGGGTCTGGCACCTGTTTGACGCAAGTTATGATGTGCAAAGGCATCTTTCTGCTTCCTCCTTATGTCCGCATCTTTCTTGTAGCTGTATGCTGGTCCCGGCCTTGCCGTGAACAGTCGTGATTAGAGGCTGGCGCTCACCTCTTCGCCCTGGGTAGCCGCGGGCGGCGGCTCTGTGGCGCCACCTACGGCAGCTTCCAGCAGCTCGGCGACGTCCTGCGCCCGCATGCGCTTCTCTTCGTCGGGCTCCAGGGCTGGAATGCCGTCCTCGAACATCTGGATGCAGAACGGGCAGGCGGTAGCGACGATCTTGGCGCCGGTGCCCATCGCTTCCTCGGTGCGGGCGTGGTTGATGTGCCGTCCCTTGCTCTCCTCGACCCACATGTGGCCGCCGCCGGCGCCGCAGCAGAACGTTGTCTTGCGTGACCGCTCCATCTCCACCACGCGCGCCTGCGGGATGTTCTCCAGGATGCGCCTGGGCGCGCCCTCGATCTCGTTGTGACGCGCCAGGTAACAGGAGTCGTGGTAGACGATGGTCTCGGCGATGCCCTGCTTCGGCTGGAGCTTGCCTTCCTTGAGAAGCCGGTCGAGCAGCTCCGTGTGGTGCAGCACTTCGAACTTGCCGTCGAACTGCGGGTACTCGTTGCGCATCGTGTTATAGCCGTGCGGGCAGGCGGTGACGATCTTCTTGACGCCCTTCGACTTCATGATCTCGATCGCCTGCTGCGCCTGCATCTGGAAGAGGTACTCGTTGCCCAGACGCCGTGCGGGGTCGCCACAGCACGGCTCTTCCTCGCCGAGGACGCCGAAGCTGACGCCGGCCTGCAACAGCAGCCTGGCCAGCGACTGCGTGATAGGGACGTTGCGCTCGGAGAGGGAGCCGGAGCAGCCGACCCACAGCAGGTACTCCTGCGAGCCGTCGAAGAGGGGCACGTTCAGCCCCTGCATCCAGTCGGAGCGCGAGAACTGCGTGCCGCGCCAGGGGTGGCCGCGCTGCTCTATCTGCATCAGCGTCGCCTGCGCCGTCTCCGGCATGCGCGCCTCGTCCATGACGAGATAGCGGCGCACGTCCATAATTTCGGGCACGTGTTCGATGCAGACGGGGCACCAGTACATGCAGGAGCCGCAGGTGACGCAGTCCCAGATCGAATCGAATCCCATCGTGTCGACCAGGTTCAGCGGCTCACCCTCGGGCGCCGGCTTCCCCTTCAGCAGCGAGCCAAGGGTCGGCGTCTTCGAAAGGAGGGCCATGCGCCCGTGATGCTCGATATCCTTCGGAGAGAGTTCCTTGTCCGTGAGGTAGGCGGGGCAGTTCGACTGGCAGCGACCGCATTCGGTGCAGGTCATGAAGTCGAGCAGCGACTTCCAGTTGAAGTCTGTCACCTTGCCGACGCCGAAGGTCGCGCCCTCCTCGGCGTTCTCCATCATCGCTTCGATGTTGATCGGCTGCAGCACGCCGGTGCGCTCGCGGCTGTGGAAGAAGACGTTGAAGGCCACCGTCAGCACGTGCGAGTGCTTGGAATAGGGCAGGTAGCAGAGGAATCCGAACAGGATGATGAGGTGCAGGTACCAGAAGGTGGCGTGCAGCATGCCGGTGGCGTTGTGGGACAGGCCGATGCCGGTCCAGATACCCGAAACGCCGTAGGCGACGAACGACCAGGCTTCCTTCTTGGTCTCCAGGTCCAACTCGAAGCTGTTGGCGAGGATGTCGGTGACCATCAGGAAAAAGATGAGGCCGATGATCCGCCAGGCGTCCAGGTTCAGCGTCAGGCGCTGTGGCTTGACGAAGAAGCGCTCGTAGGCGCCCATCGCCAGACCGACCATGACCAGCACGTTGAACACGTCCATGACCGGCCGCCAGTAGTTGAATATGTCGCCGGGCAGATGCTGCAGGCTGAGCGGGTCGGCGACGCCGCTCAGCAGCAAGTTCAGGCTGCGAATCAGCAGGACAAGGAATCCCCAGAAGATAAGCGGATGCAGAATACCGGAATACCAATACTTCTGACGGAAAAACTTCGATTGCCCCACCATTATCAGCATGAAGTCGCTGATGCGCTGCGGCAGGTGGTCGAAGCGTGGCGCGCCCTTCGCCTGAAGGAACGGGATCAGCCGCGCCACGATCGTCAGCACGAAAAAGGCGGAGAACCCAACGATTATGAGATAGAAGAAGATGTTCCCTGGTAACTCGTTTGAAGGTGCCACTGTGTGCCTCCTCTAAGCCACAGCGCCAGGACGCGACATCACCGCTGAACGGCGGTATGTGCTTATCTTCACAGTCGAACCCATCATAACCCTAGCTTCAAATAGGAAGCAACGCCCCTGCCACCGTGATCGGAGGGGCGAGCGAAATCGTAGCAAGCATCAAATATCAAGTCAACAATGCCCCCTAGCCGCTCATGGCCGCTATGCTATATTGACAGCGAGGAAGCTGAGATGGACCTCGGTCTGAAGGGCAAGGCGGCTATCGTCACGGGCTCAAGCCGCGGCATCGGCCGGGCGATAGCGCTTCAGCTCGCTGAGGAGGCCTGCAACGTCGTCCTGTGCGCCCGCGGCGAAGAGCGGCTGCGCGAGACCGAGGCTGAGGTGCGCGCGAAAGGCGTGGAGACGCTCGCCGTCGTAGCCGACGTGACGCGCAGCGACGATGTCACCAGGCTGGTCGACGAGACGCTTGACCGCTTCCGACGCATCGATGTTCTGGTGAACAACGCCGGCGGCGGCTTCCCGGGCGATGACGACGAGGCCTGGGAGAGGACCTATCGCGTCAACCTCATGGCCGCCGTCCTCGCCACGCGAGCCGTCATCTCGCAGATGCAGCGCCAGGGCGGCGGCAGCATCATTCACATCGCTTCCGTCTTCGGGCGGGAGTCAGGCGGACCGGCGACGTACAATGCGATGAAGGCGGCCCTCATAAGCCACGCCAAGGCGACGGCGCTGGCCTTCGCGAAGGACGGCATTCGCGCCAACTCTGTCGCGCCGGGCTCGATCATCTTTCCCGGCGGCTCCTGGCAACGCCGCGTCGACGCCGACCCGGAAGGGATGCGCGCCTTCGTGAACGCCAACATTCCTATGGGGCGCTTCGGCACGCCCGAGGAAGCGGCGGTTGTCGTCGCGTTTCTGGCTTCCGAGAGGGCGAGCTGGGTGACCGGCGCCTGCGTCAACGTCGACGGTGGCCAATCGCGGTCGAACATCTAGGAAGGCCTTTCAATGACCGAACCGCCGCTCGGCGAGCTGCTGGTCGTGGAGCTCGGCCGGCAGGTCTCCGTGCGCTACTGCGGCCTGCTCTTTCGCTATCTCGGCGCGACAGTCTTGAGGGTCGAGCCGCCCGGCAGCGACGAGCCATCCAGCAATCTTAACGCCGGCAAGAAATCGATGACGCTGGACGTGGCGCGCGCCGAGAGTGCGGCGCTCCTCTGTCGCCTCGCCGGGCAGGCGGACGTGCTGGTCGTTGACGATGGGTTGCCGCCGGACCTCGACTACGCGGCGCTCAGCCGGCAAAACCCGCGCCTGATCCTGACGTGCGTCACGAACGCGCCGCCTTCCGATGATGGGCAGTGTTTTATCGGACTCAACGCTTTCGCGGCGACGCTGCTGCCGCTCATTACCATGTCGGTGCTGGGGCGTGGCCAGCGGATCGAGATCGACGGCGAGGAGTGCCTGGCCGCGGCGGCAATGATTGTCGACGACGGTGAGATGCGCCTTAAGCGAGTTGACGAGGAGCCGCCGGAAACGGTGTCGCTGCCTTTCCGCGTCGAAGGCCTGGCGTCGCTGGGGCCGGCGCCGCGCCCGGGCGAGCATAACGACGAAGTCTACGGCGAGCTTCTTGGCCTGACCGGCGAGGAGCTGGCGCGTCTGAGGGGGGAAGCGATTGTCTGAGCCTTCGCCGATCTACCGCCTGCCGCTTGCCGCCTACCGCGTCCTCGATTTCGGCCCAGGTACGGCGGCCAGGTATGCCACGCGACTCCTCGGCGACGCGGGAGCAGAAGTCATCGCCGTCGAGCGCGAGATAGCGCCGCGGTCCAACGCGTTTCGACAGCTCAATCGCGACAAGCTGGGCTGCGCGCTCGATTTCGCGACGCCCCGGGGCGCGGAGCTCGTGCGCCGTGTGGTAGCAATCTGCGACGTCGTGGTTGAGGGTTTTGACGCACCGGAGCGCGAGCGCCTTGGTCTCGGCTATCACGCCTTGAGCGCGTTGCGGCCCGACATCGTCGTCGCGTCGATCACCGGGACGGACGCAGACGGCGCAAACGCCACGTTTGCCGACATAGCTGCGGGGACGGCCGCGGCTGCCGCCGTATGCGTCGCCCTGCTCCACCTGCGCGACACCGGTGACGGACAGCACGTCGTCGTGGATGCCGCAGCCCTCGCCTCCGCGTTCGCGGCGCGCCTCCCTTCGCGCGAGCAGCTTCTCGCCGACTCCCGGCTGCGCGAGCGTCGCTTCTTCGAGCCTGTCTCCCATGTCGAAGGAGGCGTCATCGACATGCCGGCCCTTCCCTGGCGCCTGGGCATGACGCCCTGTCACGTCCGCCTGCCCGCGCCGGAGCCGGGACAGCACAACCGTTACGTCCTCGCCAGCCTGCTCGGCCTCTCCGACGAAGAGATCGCGGCGCTCGAAGAAAAGGGGATTGTAGGAGCAGCGTCCGGCTAAGCGGCCGGCTTCTCGGCGATCATCCAGATGTGGTTGGTGAACAGCCGGTTCAGCGGCGGAAGGTAGCTGAAGGGGCGAAGATAGCGGACGCTGTCCAGGAGCATCAGTTCGATTGTCATCTGCCGCGACATGTAGGGGAGCTGGTTCGGTATCTCCCAGCGTTCCTTCTTGCGAATGCGGAAGCCGGCGTCGGTTAGGGAGCGCGCAAGCGCCGACTCGGTCTGCTCGTTGACGTGCACGCGCCGCTCATCCTCCGTCCGCGGGTACTGCCTTCCGACCGGCAGGCTTGGGCCGATGACGTAGCTGCCATAGTGAGCGAGGTCGGCGATGCGGCGGATCGCCAGGTGCACCCGGCGGACGTAGAGCGGGAACGTCACATCGTAGAAGAGTCGGTTGGGGCTGGTGTGGACGATGAGCCTTCCGCCCGGCCGCAGCACGCGCCACGTCTCGCGCAGCGCCTCCGCCAGCTCCGGCGGGTACAGGTGCTCGACGATGTCGCTCATCAAGGCCGCGTCGAATGACCCATCATCGAAGGCCAGGGCGCGGGCGTTCATAAGGCGGACCTGCGCCCGCTCCAGCACCTCGGCCGGAGAGGTCGCGAGCGACTCCGCTGCTATGCGCACCGCCTCCTCAGCGTAGTCGATGCCGACCGCTTCCGCGCCGAGCATCGCGGCATGCAGCACCATCTCGCCGCGCCCGCAGCCGACGTCGAGGACGCGCTCGCCGGGCCGAATCTTCGCAAAGCGCAGCGCCTTCTGGAAGCGGCTGCTCAGCTTGCGGCCACCCGATTCGCGGAACTCCTTGTAGCCCTCGCAGGAGGCGAAGAAGTAGCGACTGTCGTAGGCGTCGGGAGCAACGCTTTCGCTTGCCTGCGACTCTTCGTCTTCCGCTTCGCTCATCGAACCTGGCCGCCGTCCTCGAGGAAGTCCGTGATCGTGGCCGCGAGCTCGTCCCGGTGGAGGTTGTAGTAGAAAGAGTCGGGCGCGACGACGAGCCGGGAGTTCGGGATCGTGTCGCGCAGCCGCTCGGCGGAGGCGACGGGATGGAGCTCGTCGTCGGGATGAGCGATAAGCAGCGACTCCGCCTGTATGCGCGAAAAGTCTTCCTCATCCAGCGCCGGCCCGCAGACGATGCCGCGGATCGCCGGCACCACGGCCTGCTGGTTCAGCGATAGCAGCCACTGTCGCATGAACGAGAACATAACCGGCGCTGTCTTTTTGAGGTTGGCCCAGGGCGAGAGTTTGAGCACCGTCTCGACGGCTTTCTTCAGCCCCAGCCCTTCAATCAAGAGCGCCAGACCGCCGAACAGCGCCGCGCCCGGAGCGGACTGTTGCTGGCCGACCGGCGGCGGCGATTGCAGCACGATCTTGTTCACCATCTCCGGATGCCTGAGCGCGAAGACGAGCGCCGTGCCGCCGCCCATCGAACTGCCGCCGAGATGGGCCTGCTTAATGCCGAGATGATTGAATAGCCCCAGGAGGTCCGCCGCCAGCGATTCCCACTGATAGTCTAGGACGTCGGTGGTGAAGCCGGACTCGCCGTGACCGCGCGCATCGTAGGTCACGACGCTGAAGTGCTGGAACAGCGCGATCGGCACCTCGCCCAGGAGGTCCGCCATGATCATGCTGCTGAGGAGGCCGTGCGCTATGACCAGGGGCGGCCCGTTGCCTCGCACCTGGTAGTGCATCCGGAAGCCGTTCACGTTGGTGAAGGGCATTCGCGGGCCTCTAGAGGTGCGAGAGCAAACCGCCGTCTACGAAGAGGGTCCGCCCTGTCAGATAGGCGGCGGAATCGGAGGCGACGTAGACTGCGAGAGGAGCGACCTCGTCCGCGCGGCCGGGTCGGCGCATGGGAATGTAGCGCAGGAGGCGATTCGCCTGCGGGTCGGGATCGCCCAGGCCCGGCGTGTCCTCCAGCCAGGCCGGAGCGATGACGTTGACCGTTACGCCGGTCGCGGCCCACTCCTGAGCCAGCGCGCGCGTGAGGTTGAAGACACCGCCCTTGACGGCGCAGTACGCGGAGCAGTTCGGCAGGCCTCTCTCGCCGAGGCCGGAAGCGACGTTGATGATCCGTCCGTAGCCCTGCTTAGCCATCCGAGGGCCGACGGCGCGGCAGGCGAAAAAGACGCTGCTCAAATTGACTGCGAAGACTTTCTCCCACTCGGCATCAGAGATAGCCTCCGCCGGCTTGGCGAGGAAAAGATCGGGGCAGGTCACGAGAATGTCCAGGCGTCCCATGCGCTGGATGGCCTCGTCAACTGCTTCGTTCACTTGTGCTGCCGACGTCGCGTCTATCGAGCGTGATGCCGAGGGCCCAAGCAGGCGAGCAGTCTCTTCCGCAGCGCCGGTGTCCGCTGCGTCCTTCCGAGTCGACGTAACAGCGACTTCCGCGCCCGCCTCTTTCAGCGCCAGGGCGATGGCGCGTCCAACGCTGGACCCCGCACCGATGAGCAGCGCTTTCTTCCCGCTTAGATCGAATCCTTCAAACGGCATGGTTCTCCTCCAAGCGTGCTGCGCGCCATGATAACATAGGGCCTCTGTTCAGGGCGAATAGCCCGAAGGACGGCGAGCGCGATGCTCCGGCCGTGGTCGGGAGAGGTTCAATCTCTTCTGAGCTGCTCAGCGGCGAGGCCGCTAGACTTCGCGGTACTCGCCTTCGACGGTGCCTTCCTCCGGCGGCGCCGGTCCCTCGCCTTCGCCGCCCGGCGGAGGCTGCTCGCCGCCGTCCTGCCCGTACGCCGCCGCGCCGATCTTCTGCATCGACTCCGACAGCTCGTTCATGGCGGTGCGTATCTGCTCGACGGTGCCGGAAGGCAGGACCTGGCGCAACGCCGCGATCTTTCCCTCGACCTCGCTCTTGATGTCCGCGGGAATGCGCTCGGCCTGGTCGCGCAGTATCTTCTCGGCGTTGTAGGCCATGCTGTCGGCCGTGTTCCGAGTCTCGATCTCATCGCGACGGCGGCGGTCTTCTTCCGCGTGCGACTCCGCCTCGCGCTGGAGCTTCTCGACCTCATCTTTGCTGAGGCCGGAGCCGGCGGTGATGGTTATCTTCTGCTCACGCCCGGTCGCCTTGTCGCGGGCCGAGACGTTGAGGATGCCGTTAGCGTCGATGTCGAAGGTCACCTCGATCTGGGGGACGCCGCGCGGCGCCGGCAAGATCCCGTCGAGCATGAACCGTCCCAGCGATTTGTTGTCCGCAGCCAGCGCGCGCTCCCCTTGAAGGACATGGATCTCCACGCTCGGCTGGCTATCGGCGGCGGTGCTGAACGTCTGGCTCTTGCTCGTCGGTATCGTCGTGTTGCGTGGAATGAGGGGCGTCATCACGCCGCCGAGCGTCTCGATGCCAAGCGTTAGAGGCGTCACGTCCAGCAGCAGCACGTCGTGGACCTCGCCCTTGAGCACGCCGGCCTGGATCGCCGCGCCGACCGCGACGACCTCGTCCGGGTTGACGCCCTTGTGCGCTTCCTTGCCGAAGAGCTGCCGCACCGTCTCTTGCACCATCGGCATGCGCGTCTGCCCGCCGACGAGAACCACCTCGTCGACCTGCGACGCTGTGATGCCCGCATCGGAGAGGGCCTGCTTGCACGGGCCGAGCGTGCTCTCGACCAGCTCGCCGACGAGCTGCTCCAGCTTGGCGCGCGTGAGCGTGATGTTCATGTGCTTGGGGCCGGAGGCATCGGCCGTGATGAAGGGGAGATTGATGTCCGTCTGGAGGACGGAGGAAAGCTCCACCTTCGCCTTCTCCGCGGCCTCCTTCAGACGCTGGAGTGCCATGCGGTCCTGCTTCAGGTCGATCCCCTGGTCGCGGCGGAACTCGTCGCAGAGCCAGTCGATGACGCGCTGGTCGAAGTCGTCGCCGCCGAGGTGCGTGTTGCCGCTTGTCGACTTCACCTGGAACGTCCCTTCGCCGATCTCCAGGATAGAGATGTCGAAGGTGCCGCCGCCGAGGTCGTAGACCGCTATCGTCTCCTCCCCCTTCTTGTCGAGGCCGTAAGCGAGGGAGGCGGCCGTGGGCTCGTTGATGATGCGCAGCACCTCCAGCCCGGCGATCTTGCCGGCGTCCTTCGTCGCCTGGCGCTGGCTGTCGTTGAAGTAGGCCGGGACGGTGATGACCGCCTCGGTGACCGTCTCGCCCAGGTAGGCCTCAGCGTCCGTCTTCAGCTTCTGGAGGATCATGGCGGAGATCTCCGGCGGCGAGTAGTCGCGGCCGCCCAGAAGCACGTGGGCGTCGTTGTTGGGGCCCTGCGTGATCTTGTAGGCGAGCAGCTTCTTGTCGCGCTCGACTTCGGGGTCGTCGAACTTGCGTCCCATGAGTCGTTTTATCGAGTAGACCGTGTTGTCGGGGTTGGTGATGGCCTGGCGCTTTGCCACCGTTCCGACGAGCCGCTCGCCCGACTTGCTGACGGCGACGACCGACGGCGTGGTGCGTCCGCCCTCCGAGTTAGGGATGACGGTTGGCTCGCCCGCCTCGATGACCCCGACGCAGCTATTAGTGGTCCCCAGGTCGATTCCAATTACCTTCGCCATGATGGCTCCCTCCGGTCTGGAGATGTATCTTGGCTCACCGGCTCATCTTGAGCCTGGTGCCACACCTTCACGACAAGCTGAGGGTTTCAACCCTCAGAATTGTTCAAAACTCCCAAGTGATTCCAATTCCTGTGTGCTCGCTCGCTGCGCCCGGACGATGCGTCTAGTTCAATAATACCGCTCATCGGCCAAGAAGCGAGCGTCGTTGTCCTCCCAAGTGACGCTTGTTCTTCCCACCCGGCCCGCCCAGAAGGGCTTTTCTGGGGGACACCCCCAGGGCCCCTGCCAGAGGGGGAGACCCCTCTGGACTCCCTATTCCGCGGCTCTCACTCCTCGACCTCGGAGTTCGTAGAGTTCGCGAATCGCCTGTTTCCATTGCTCGTTGGCCTTATCGCGCTCGTCAACGGCTTCGTTGAAGGGGCCCGGCGAATCATTTATGAAGGGACCCCGGGGCACACGAGTCTGTACAGGATAGGCGAGTCTTCTCACTTCTCCATCCAAACGCTCGAACTCTCGGCGGGCCTGCTCTTCTCTCTGAGTCAGTTCTTTTTCGCGCTCGTGCATCATTCACCTTTGACTTCCCGTTCGCCGTCCTTCGCGCCGCGGCCGACGACGACCATCGCCGGACGCAGCACGCGGTCGCCGAGCATGTACCCCTTCTGCACCTCGGCGACCACCTTGCCCTCCTCGCCTTCGCCGAACATCGTCGCCTCGTGGTAGCGCGGGTCGAAGTCCTGGCCCTCCGTCTGGATCTCCTTCAGGCCGCTCGCCTCCAGCACGGCCAGGAACTTGCGATAGATCAGGCGGATGCCGTCTACCCAGGTCAAGCCGGCGAGATGGGCATCGACGTTGCGGAGGGCGCGCTCCAGGTCGTCGAGAATCGGCAGGATGTTGATGATGAGCGACGCGTTGGCGAACAGCGCCACCTCCTGGCGCTCCTGCTCCGTGCGACGCTTGTAGTTCTGGAAGTCGGCGGCCGTGCGCTGCCAGCTCGCCAGACAGCTTTCCGTCTTCTTCTTTTCTTCTTCTAGCTGCGCCTTCAGCGTCGTCACGTCCTCCGGCGGCGCGGACGCGGCGTGCTCGCCGTGGTGTTTGCCGCCGGTGGAGCTGCGTTTGTCGATGTGAGACGGGTGCTGCTTGTCTTGCTCTTGCTCGGACATCCTTGTCTCCGCGCCTTCAGGCTGGCGCTCAGCCCCGGGCGACGAGATCGCCCATTAGCAGTGAGAGGTAACGTACGGCGGGTATGACGCGAGAATAAGCCATCCTCGTCGGGCCCAGGACGGCCAGGATTCCCACGGCCGTGCCCGGCACCCCGTAGCGGGTGAGCACAACGCTGCAGCGGCGCATGACGTCCTCGCGGTTCTCTTCGCCGATGACCACGGTCACGTCCTCGCCGGAGAGGTTGTCGAAGGGTATCGCCCGCATCAGGTTGCCTTCCTCGAGCACGCAGACGAGGTCGATGACGTCCTCCGTCTGCGAGAACTCCGGCTGGCTGAGGACGTTGCGAAGCCCTTCCAGGTAGGCTTGGTCGTAGAGCGCCTGGTCCTCTTCGTCCATCCGGGGCGAGCGAGGCGCCGTTGCGACCGCGGCGTTGCGGACGCTCTCCGCCAGCACCGTCGCCGCGATTCGCGCCTGCTCGGCCAGCAATTCCGCGTGACCGGAAGCCGCCCTGGCCGCTGCCCGCAGGCGCCTCTGGATCGACTGCTTCTCATACCAGGGTAAGTCCTCTTCTTCCATGAGGCTTTCGACGTAGAAGCGATAGCCCCTATCGGAAGGGACGCGGCCGGCGGATGTGTGAGGGTGCGTGATGTAGCCTTCCTCCTCCAACCTCGCCATCTCGCTGCGCACCGTGGCAGGAGAGATGGGCAAGGCGTACTTGCGGACGATGGTCTCGGAACCTACCGGCAGGGCCGTGCTTACGTATTCACTTACGATGTGGCCCAGAATGCGGGCCCGTCTTTCCACCAACACTGCCGGGCTGCCCTCAAATAAAAGTCAGATTACGGGGTTATCGTTAGTTGGACCGAGGCTCGCTCCCCCTCCTAATAGGCCTCCCATCACGAGTTTAGTTAACCATCGGCTCCCTTGACCTGTCAAGTGCTGCCATCGCGCCCTTGTCCTGCTGACCGGCCATCCCGGCCATGCTATACTGCGGGCGATGGAACTCATCTGGCTGGGAAGCTTCTGCTTCCGCATACGCAGTCGCGAAGCGACGATACTCACCGATCCGACTCCGAAGAGCAGCGGCTACGCCATCGGCAAGGTCACCGCCGACATCGTCACCGTCAGCTCCGACCATCCCGGCAGCACGAACCTGTCGGCCGTCAGCGGCTCGCCACTCGTCATCTGGGGCCCGGGCGAATACGAGAGCGCGCAGGTCTTGATCACCGGCGTCGCCACGGAACGAGGCCGCGACGGCGAAAAGGGCGTGACAAATACGTCCTACGTCATCGAGACCGAGAATCTGCGCATTTGCCACCTGGGAAGGCTTCGGCACGTGCCGACGTCGGACGAGGTCGAGGAGATGAGCAACATCGATCTCCTGCTGGTCCCGGTGGGCGGGAGCGGCGCGCTGGACGCCTCGCAGGCGGAGGAGACGATTACGCTCCTGGAGCCAAAGTTGATTGTGCCGATGAACTACGCCACGTCCGCCTCATCCGACAAGCTCGACCCGCTGGAGCAATTCCTCCGAGAGCGAGGTGGGACGCCCCTCGAACCGCAGCCGCGACTCTCCGTGAACCGCTCATCGCTGCCCCACGAGCCGGAAGTGGTCGTCCTCGACTACAAGCGCTGATGATTGCGGAGTTTCAGGTGAACAAGAAGGCGGCCCATGCGGCCGCCTAGCTGGTTCTGATGGCTGCTCCGTCTAAGGCAGGTAGTCGAGCGGATCGACGACGGCCCCGTTCCGGTGTACTTCGAAGTGTAGGTGGTAGCCGGTCGAGCGCCCGGTCATGCCCACGTAGCCGATAACCTCCCCCTGCTGCACGTACTCGCCCTGGGTGACTGTGATCGAGGCCATGTGAGCGTAGAGCGTTTCAAAGCCGTTCTGGTGGTTTATGACGACGTACAGGCCGTAGGAGCAGCAGGAATCGCCGCCGGCGAAGGTCACTACGCCGGAAGAGGCGGCGACAATCGGTCCGCCGGCATTGTTGAACTGGTCGATGTCGATGCCCAAGGGGTGCGACGGGCCGAAGTAGCTGGAGACGGGCCCGGAAACCGGCCATATGAAGCCGCTGGACGACGGGCCCGATGGGGCTGGCTGCGACGGGGAAGAGCTGCTGGGTGGGCTCGCGGGAGCTGCGGGTTCCGGCGTTGGGGGTGGCGGCGCGGGCATCTTGCCGTTCGGGATGAAGATGATCTGGCTCTCAGCGATGCCGTCGGCGTTGACCAGGTGATTCCCGGCAAAGCTGGTGATGGATGCCACGTCCACGTCGTACCGGCTCGCGATGTCGCTGAGCGTATCGCCCAACTTCACGTCATAGATGATCCCGTCAGTCATCGGGATGCGCAGGAACTGGCCCAGCGCCAGGGTGTCCGGGCTTTCAAGGTCCGTGTTGTTCCAGACGATGGAGTCAGATGAGATGCCGTATTGCGCCGCTAACCCGTCGACCGTGTCGCCCTGCTGGATGGCGTAGATGATGTATACGGGGACGGGCGTCGGTGCTGGCGTTGGCTGAAGGCCGGCAGCCATCATGATCGCGTCGTCGGACGGAGCGGCTGTGGACCGAACCAGCGGCGCCGGCGTCTGCGTCGATTGGGCGGTCACGAGGGTCAGCGGAAGAACGGAGGCCTGAAACGC
Source organism: uncultured Chloroflexia bacterium (assembly GCA_963703345.1). Lineage (GTDB taxonomy): Bacteria > Chloroflexota > Dehalococcoidia > DSTF01 > JALHUB01 > JALHUB01. Next base: position 517,654 of record OY969814.1, read on the forward strand.
GGCGTCCTGTTGGACCGGCGCAGCGACAACAGTCTCCGGCGAGGAGATGCTGTTGACGCGCATGGATACGCTCGTTGCGGGTAAACCGAGTCGTCCGGAGAAGGAGATGGTGGAGAGAAGAACGGATGCTGCGAGGGCCAGGACGAAAAAGTGGATGCAGGAACGATACCGCCTGCGAGATCCGGCAGCAGTAGGAGGCTGTCGTCCTAAACTACTTGGTCGCGCCTCCAACCGGTCTTCCGGTCCGGGAGCGCGCGGGCTGAGCGTGCCTCTGATGCTCCTCGCCTCCTACTTGTGGGCCAAACTCAGAGAGCCTGCCTCCTCCACCCGGCATACGCAACATCCCCGACACCCTACCAGACGCTGTTAGCTGTTGTCAAGGGCAAAAAGGCGCAATTTGCGGCCCGTTTTTGTCTCTCCGGACGTAACGAATGCCGCTGATAGCAGCGAGTGGAACTAGATTTCCTGCTTCAGCGTGGCGAGGAACTCGGCGTTGCTGCGCGTTCGCGCCAGCCTCTCCAGGAGCCTTTCCGTCGCCTCGGTAGGATTGGGAGCGTTCTGGCTGATCATCGCCGTCATGCGCCGCACCAGCCAGACCTGTCGTAGCGTCTCTTCGTCCAGCAGCAGCTCCTCGCGACGGGTGCCGCTGCGGTGAATGTCGATCGCCGGCCACATGCGCCGCTCAGCCAGGCGGCGGTCGAGGTGGATTTCCATGTTGCCCGTGCCCTTGAACTCCTCGTAGATCACCTCGTCCATCCGGCTGCCGGTGTCGACCAGGCAAGTGCCGATGATCGTGAGGCTGCCGCTTTCCTCGGTGTTGCGGGCGGCGCCAAAGAAGCGCTTCGGCGGGTGCAGGGCGATAGGGTCGATGCCGCCGGAAAGCGTCCGGCCGCTCGTCGGCATCGCCAGGTTGTAGGCGCGGGTGAGGCGCGTGATGCTGTCCAGCAGGACAACGACGTCCGTGCCGGACTCCACCAACCTCTTCGCCCGCTCCAGCCCCATGTCGGCGACGCGCGTGTGGTCTTCGACCGGCTCGTCGAAGGTGGACGCTATAACCTCGCCGTGAACGGAGCGTCTCATGTCCGTAACTTCCTCCGGCCGCTCGCCGATGAGGAGCACCATGAGGTGCACGTCGTTGTAGTTCGCCGTGATGCCGTTGGCGATAGCCTTGAGGAGGAACGTCTTGCCCGCTTTGGGAGGCGAGACGATGAGCCCGCGCTGTCCCCGGCCGATGGGCGCGATAAGATTGATCACGCGTGCCGAGAGCTTCTCCGGCGTGGTCTCCAGGTTGAACTGGCGGAGGGGGAAGATGGCCGTCAAGGCCTCAAAATAGGGACGGGCCTTCGCGACCTCCGGGTCAAGGCCGTTCACCGCCTCAACGCGGAGCAGCCCGTAGTAGCGCTCGCTGTCCTTCGGCGGCCGCACCTGTCCCGTCACGTAGTCGCCCGTACGGAGGGCGAAGCGCCGGATCTGCGATTGCGACACGTAGACGTCGTTCAGCGAGGGCAGGAGGCTCTCGCCGCGCAGGAAACCGTAACCGTCGTCGACGATCTCGAGGACGCCGCCGCTGAAGATGTTCCCTTCCCGTTCCGTCTGTGCCTGTAGCAGGCGGAAGATAAGGTCTTGCTTCTTGAGCGCGCTGTAGCCGGAGATTCCAAGCTCCTTGGCGATCTCCATCAGGTCCTCGCGGGTCCTGGTCTCTAGCTCGGCAATGTTAAGTTCGCCTGCTGGCTTCATCGTTCAAACCTCAGATATGAGAATGGATGTGGGGCCTCAAGAAAAAACACAGAGGGAAAAGTGCAGTAGTACTCGCGGCCGACTGTATGATACAGCATCTACTCCTTGTTTTCAAGCAATAGCCGTCCTAAGCCTTCACTTTTGAGTACTGCTGCGCGTCCGCCAGGAAGCGCTCGATGCCGACGTCGGTTAGCGGGTGTTTCACCATCGCCATTAGCACGGCATAAGGCATCGTCGCGATGTGCGCGCCCGCCTGCGCCGAAGCGATGACGTGCCGGGGGTGCCGCAGGCTGGCCGAAATGATCTGCGAAGGCAGCCGGTAGCGGTCTAGTATTGCCACGCTTTCCCGGACGACCTCCATGCCGTCGTGGCCGGCGTCGTCCAACCGCCCGACGAAGGGGCTGATGTACGTCGCGCCCGCCAGAGCCGCCAGCAGCGCCTGGTTGACGGAGAAGACAAGCGTCATGTTGACCTTCACGCCTTCCCGGGCCAGCTTCGCGGTCGCCTCCAGGCCCGCAGCGTCAATTGGTATCTTGACCACGACGTCCGGATGCCAGCCCGCCACCTCGCGCGCCTCGGCGACAATGCCGGGCGCGTCGCGGGCGATGCACTCGGCGGAGACGGGCCCATGTACCGTCTCGCAAATCTCCACCACCCGTTCCTTGTAGCTGACGCCTCGCTCCTTCGCCATCAACGTCGGATTCGTCGTTACGCCGGAGACGACGCCCAGCTTCACCGCCTCGCGCACCTCGTCGATGTTCGCCGTGTCAAGGAATATGCGCATTCTTCTCGTTTCCCTCGATAGCTGATTCTACAGACGTCCGGTCTCGAAATCGAGGAGGACCGTTCTCATGTCGAGAATAACGGGAATGTCCGGCTAGCGCTCCGAAGTCTCCGATGCCGAGCTTGCGACCGGCATTTCGGAGACGGGATGGAAATGCGTTGCTGAGCCTGCCGCCTCCAGGACGCGCTCCTTCACCGCTCCGATGAAGTCACGGAAGAGCGGATGCGGCCGGTCCGGGCGGGAACGGAACTCCGGGTGGAACTGCGTGCCCACCATGAACGGGTGCCCGGCGATCTCGCAGATCTCCGCCAGAGTGCCGTCGGGAGAGAGACCGCTGACGACCAGCCCCGTCTGAGACAGCGCCTCCCGGAACGCCATGTTGAACTCATAGCGATGGCGGTGCCGCTCGCTGATCTCGTCCGCTCCGTAGGCCGCGCGCGCCTTCGTGCCCGCCACCAGCCGGCAGGGGTAGCTGCCGAGTCGCATCGTCCCGCCCATCTGGCTTACGCCCGTCTGCTCTTCGAGCAGGCTGATGACTGGGTACGGCGTCTTCGGGTTGAATTCCGTCGAGTTCGCCGTATCGTCGCCGAAGGCCTTGCGCGCCGCCTCGACGACCATCACCTGCATACCCAGGCAGAGGCCCAGGTAGGGCAGCTCCTGCTCGCGGGCGTAGCTGGCCGCCTTGATCTTGCCCTCGATGCCGCGCTCGCCGAAACCGCCCGGCACGACGACGCCCTGCACGTGCTGCAGCGCCGTCTCGCCGCCGACCGTCTCCAGCGTCTGCGAGTGCACCCACTCGATGTCCACCGCCACGTCGTGGTGAATGCCGGCGTGAATGAGCGACTCCTTTACCGAAAGATAGGCGTCCGGCAACTCGATGTACTTGCCGACGATCGCCACCGTCACCCTGTTCTCTGGATGCAGCAGCCGGTCGACAAGCCCGCGCCATTCGGTCAGGTCGCGGCCGCCGGCGGGAAGCGAAAGGCGCTCGATTACGAGATCGCCCAGCCCCGCCTCTTCGAGGACGATCGGCACCTGGTAGATGCTGGACATCGTTCGCAGCGGTATGACGGCGCGCTTCTCGACGTCGCAGAACAGGGCGATCTTGTCCTTGAGGTCCTGCGACACCGCGAAGTCGCTGCGGCAGACGATGACATCGGGTTGAACGCCGGCGCTGCGGAGCTCGCGGACGCTGTGCTGGGTCGGCTTCGTCTTTATCTCGCCCGTGGCGCCGATATAGGGCAGAAGCGTCACGTGGATGGCCAGGACGTGGTCGCGCGGTTCCTCGGTGCGCATCTGCCGGATCGCCTCCAGGAACGGCTGCCCTTCGATGTCGCCGACGGTGCCGCCGACCTCGACGATAAGGACATCGGCGCCGCTCGTGCGCGCCACCTCGCGGATGCGGCTCTTGATCTCGCCGGTGATGTGCGGGATCGCCTGAATCGTCCCGCCGAGGAAATCGCCCCGGCGCTCTTTCTGAATCACGGCCTGATAAATCTGCCCAGTCGTAACGGAGCTTATCCCCGTCAGGTTCTCATCGATGAAGCGCTCGTAGTGGCCGAGGTCCAGGTCCGTCTCAGCGCCGTCGTTCGTGACGAACACTTCGCCGTGCTGATAGGGCGACATGGTCCCCGGGTCGACATTGAGGTAGGGGTCCAGCTTCTGAATGGAGACGGAGATGTTTCGGCTCTTGAGGATGCGGCCGATAGCCGCTGTGGTGATTCCCTTGCCGACGGAGCTGACCACTCCGCCGGTCACGAATATGTACTTAGGCATCTATAAGACAAGCGGCCCTCGGTCCGCCGAATGCGGACGGGAGGCGCCGCCCATCAACAATTCTAGTCAGGCCCGATCACACTGTCAAGGGATTCCGCCGGCGATGAGGGCGGGGGGCTCCTCCAGCGAGGCCGGACGCTCCAGCAGCGGCGCCGGCGCAAACGGCTTCGCCTCCGGCTGCCGGAAGGCCGCCATCTGCACTTCCAGCCAGCGGTTGATGTCGTGGCGGGCGATCGTCTGTCGCAGCCCCCGTGCCCGCTCTCGACGCTCCTCGGCGCCCATGACAAGCGCCCGCCGGAGCGCCTCCGCCGTCCCTTCGATGTCCCTGGCTTCGACCGTCAGCGCCACGCCCCCGAGCTCCCGACATGCGCCGACGGCGGTTGAAAGAACGACGACGCCGTCGCGCTCGTTTAGAATCGGCCCCTCCTTGACGACGAGGTTCATGCCGTCGGCGATGGAGTTCGCGATAAGAACGTCGTACAGGCTAAGGCCGGCCAGCGCCTGCGTGCGGTTCTGCTCGTAGAAGACCCTTATCGGCTGCCAGCGTTTGTTGCCGTGGCGCAGATTGATCTGGTCGATGAGGGAGAAGACTTCGTCCCTGTACGTCCGGTACTCGGGGATCGCCTCACGCGACGGCACCAGGAACGTGAGCAGCCGCACCTTGCCGATCCACTCGGAGGAACGCTCCAGGAGGAGATTGAACGCCTTGAGCGCGCCGGCCACGTTTTTCGCCGGGTCCAAGCGGTCAACGCAGACGACAGTCTTCACGTCCTCGTCGCCGGCCAGCGCTTCCCGGTATGACTTGACTCCAGGGGAGACGAGTTGCCGCCTCAGGTCGAAAACGTCCACGGATATTGGATTGGCGAAGATGGCGACCGACCGTCCGTCGTAGCGGACCGTGGTTTCCGCCAGGTCGACGGTCACGCTCGGGAGGTGCGCCAGGCAGGTGAGAGCGAAGTTGCGCTTCGATTGCTCCGTCTGGAACGCCACGCTGTCGTTCGCCAGCATCCCCTCGCAGATCCGCGCGACGATGCCCTCCGGCAGCGCCCGCCAGGCGTCCGGCCCCGGCCAGGGGATGTGGTTGAAGTGCTGCAGCAGCGCCTCTGGATGGCGCGCGCGGATGAACAGCGGCGCGAGATAAAGATGATAGTCGTGCAGCATCACCCGGGCTGGGCCGCTCGCCGTGCCAATCTCCTCGTCGACAGCGTCGGCGAAGGCGCGGTTGACCGGCACGTAGCCGTCCTGCCAGGAACGGACGATCTGCTCCTCCAGGTCGGCGCGGCCATCGAGCAGATGCCACAGCGAGTGCTGGAGGAACCAGAGGATTGGATTGCTGAACGTGCGATAGAAGAGATCGTATGAGTGCGAATCCGCCGCCGCGAAGCACAGGCGATGGCCGCGACCGAATGAGAATCGGCGAAGGTCGCGCGCCACAAGCTCCCTGTCCACCCCTCCAACCGCGCCGACAATCCACGTCAAGTCCTGCCGGCCGAGGATGCTGGAGAGGGCGACGGCCACGCCGCCGCTGGTCGGCCGACGCGCCAGGGCGCCGCTATCGTCGCGATAATGCTCGAACGGCCCGCGGTTGCTGACGACGATGAGCGGGCCCGGACGGCTTATTCGCCGCAAAGAGGTATACGCTGGGTCCCCGGAGTTCACGTCGGCCTCCTTTTGTATGTCGCGGGGAGGGTATCACCGCTATCTTAGCGATACTGACACACCACCAAACCGAGCGGGCCGGGCCTGCCTGCCGATAGGCAGGAATGAGGGTACAAAAAGGCCGGAGGATCTTGGCTCCGGCCGTCTTGCTTTGGAACCAGCCCTCTTTCAGTGGCCTACGAGGTTAGCTGTCGGGTTAGGGCTGAAAGAGACTGCCCCTTCCGCCTTCCGGCGGAATACACCCCATGCTGCCTTCGGTTCCCCCGTCCCGCCTCTCGCCGCTGGCGAGTCGCCTTTGGCGACAAGCGAGCTAGGCCCTGTGCTCGTAAATTAGCACCGCGACGAAGGTTTGTCAATATTTCGGGTTCAACAGAGGCACTCGTGGGAGGCTAGGCGAGTCCGGCGAAGGCGGTTTTGGCGGCGTCTATCGTGGCGTCGATCTTTTCGTCTCTGTGCGCCGACGACATGAACACCGCCTCGAACTGCGACGGCGCCAGGTAGACGCCGCGCTCCAGCATCGCGTGGAAGAAGCGGGCGTAGAGTCCGGTATCGGCGCGAAGGGCGCTCGCGTAATCGGTGACCGGCGCGTCGACGAAAAAGGGCGTCCGCATGGAGCCGACGCGATTGAGCCGCAGCGAGACGCTGGCGCGCTCTGCCGCCCGCCCGACGCCTTCGACCAGCTTCGCCGAAAGCGCTTCCAGTCGCTCGTAGAGGCCCGCGGACTGGAGCACCCGCAGCGTCGCCAGTCCCGCCGCCATCGCCAGCGGGTTGCCGGAGAGCGTGCCCGCCTGGTAGACGGGCCCCAGCGGCGCCAGCATCGCCATCACGTCGCGCCTGCCGCCGTACGCCCCGACGGGCAGGCCGCCGCCGATTATCTTGCCCAGGCAGGTCAGGTCCGGCGTCACGCCGTAGAGCGACTGCGCGCCGCCGTAGGCGACCCGGAAGCCCGTGATCACCTCGTCGAACACCAGCAACGCGCCTTCGCGACGCGTTATCTCACGCAGCGACTCCAGGAAGCCGGGCTGCGGGGCCACGACACCCATGTTGCCGGCGACCGGCTCGACGATGATCGCCGCTACCTCACCGCTGTATCGTTCGAACAGGGTTTCGACGCTCGCTATGTCGTTGTAGCGCGCCACGAGCGTCTCCCGCGCGTAGGACGCCGGCACGCCCGGGCTGTCCGGCAGGCCGAGCGTGGCCACGCCGGAGCCGGCGCGCACGAGGAGACCGTCGGCGTGGCCGTGGTAGGAGCCCTCGAACTTGACGATCTTGTCGCGGCCGGTGAACGCGCGGGCTAGGCGCAGCGCCGACATCGTCGCCTCGCTGCCGGAGTTTACGAAACGCACCGTCTCGATCGATGGCACCGCCTCGACGATGAGCTGCGCCAGATCGGCCTCCGCCTCCGTCGGCGCACCGTAGCTTGTGCCGCGCTCCGCCGCCTGCCGCACCGCCTCGACGACCGCCGGATGGGCGTGCCCGAGGATGAGTGCGCCCCACGAGCAGACGTAGTCGACATAGCGATTGCCGTCAACGTCGTACAGGTAGGGCCCTTCGCCGCGGGCTATGACGATGGGCTCACCGCCGACGGCGCGGAAGGCGCGCACGGGGCTGTCTACGCCGCCGGGCAGGTAGCGCAGCGAGCGCTGGAACACCTCATGCGAGCGGTCGTGAGGCAGGGGCATCGGTCCTTCGATTCGAACAAAAAAACCGCGGCGCGAGACGTCCTGCTAGGGCAGAAGGTCCAGCAGGTCGCAGAGCGAAGCGATCTCGTGGTCGGGCTGCGGGACGCCTTCGCGCAGCGACGAGCCGTCGCGGTTGAGCCAGGCCACCGGCAGGCCCGCGTTCTTCGCGCCGAGCACGTCCGCCGACTGGCTGTCGCCGACGTAGAGCACCTCGTGGCGGGCAAAGCCGCTCGCCTCGACAAACGAGTGGAAGATCTGCTCGTGCGGCTTGTAGACGCCGGCGCTCTCCGAAGTGACGACGAGCTGGAACTCGACGTGCAGGCCGTTCTTCTCCAGGCAGGCCGTCAGGAAGTCGTTGTCGGCGTTGGAGAGGATGCCGAGGTGGTAGCGCGACTTCAGCGCCGACAGCACCGCCGCCGTCTCCGCGAACGCCGACGCCTCCGCCAGGCCGTTTCGGACGTGCGCGTAGGCAGCGACCCCGTCGCCGAAAATGCCCAGCTCGCGAAAGCAGGCCTCGAAATGCTCCGGCCACTCCTCGCTGTAGGGACGAAAGTCGAGCGTCGGGCGCGCGGTAGTCCAGGAGGTCGCTTCGTTGCGCGGGTTCTCGCGGGCGCGACCCTGGGACGCCATGCGCCGCCAGATGTCCATCCATTTGTCCCAGAGCGTCTTGCCGTCGCAGGGGAGGCCCTGCTGAAGGCAGATTTCGTGATAGGTGCGAATGAACGCCTGGTCGGTGAAGTCGATCAGCGTGCCATAGCAGTCGAAGGCGACGGCGCGAATGCCGTCACGACGAGAAAGGGAGAGTGCAGAGAGGGAGTCCCTCTCTGCCGGGGGTTCGGGGGTGTCCCCCGAATCCAAACGCATCTCGGGTGGGCGGGTGGGAAGATCAGACATAGCTTTCAAAAGGTCCGGGCGACCACGCCGGGTCGCGAGTTATTCGTTCAGCCAGCGGGCTGCCTCTTTGGCATGATATGTGATGACGATGTCCGCGCCGGCCCGCTTGATCGCCGTCAGCACCTCGAGCACGACGCGCTTCTCGTCGAGCCAGCCGTTCGCGGACGCCGCCTTTATCATAGCGTACTCGCCGCTGACGTTATAGGCGGCTAGCGGCAGGTCGAAGCGCTGGCGGGCGCGCGCCAGCACGTCGAGGTAGGCGAGCGCCGGCTTCACCATCACAATGTCGGCGCCTTCGGCCGCGTCGCTCTCAATCTCGCGCAGCGCCTCGCGGACGTTCGCCGGGTCCATCTGGTAGCCGCAGCGGTCGCCGAACTGCGGCGCCGACTCCGCCGCCTCGCGGAAGGGGCCGTAGAAAGCGGAGGCGTACTTGGCCGCGTAGGCCATTATCGGCGTCTGCGCGAAGCCGTCCTCGTCGAGCGCCCGGCGGATCGCCGCGACCTGGCCGTCCATCATCGCCGACGGGGCGACCATGTCGGCGCCGGCCTGGGCGTGCGAGAGCGCCGTCTTGGCGAGCAGCGGCAGCGTCGCGACGTTATCGACGTCGCCATTCTTGACGATGCCGCAGTGGCCGTGGCTGGTGTACTCGCAGAGGCAGACGTCGGTGATGACGAGGACCTCCGGGTCGGCCTGCTTGAGGGCGCGAACCGCCTGCTGGACGATGCCGTCCGCCGCGTACGCCTCGGACGCCTGCTCGTCCTTCGATGCCGGTATGCCGAAGAGGAGGACGGCGGGAATGCCGAGCTCGCGCAGCTCCCGGGCGTCTGCCGCAAGCTGGTCGACGGAGAGCTGCGCCTGGCCGGGCATGGACGGGATGGCGTTGCGGACGCCGCTGCCGTGCACGACGAACAACGGGTAGACGAAGTCCTCCGGCGACAGCCGCGTCTCCCGTACGAGGCGCCGTAGTGCCTCCGTTCGCCTCAACCGCCGCAGACGGGTAAGGGGGGAATGGAGAATTGCGTTAACATCAGGACTCTGGAGCATGCGCCTTCCTTTCACCGGATGCAAGCTTGTAGAGTCGTCCGCTCTTGTAATCGAGTTCATACACGACGTTGAGCACGTCTTCGATCACCTCGATCGCCAAAGCTAATTCTTTCGGCTGCGGACGCTCCAACTCGTGAAGGGCCCTTCCGCCCAAGAACCGGAAGCTGTGCAAGTTATCAACGATTTTGTCGGGCACGTTGGATTTTAGGGTGTCTATCTTCTGCGGTAGGCGTTTCTTGGGGCCGGCCAAAGAAGGGTCTCTGTCCACGCAAATCGCCTCCAGTAATGCTCGTAACCCGGCCGCACACAGAATGTGTGATCCATTATTGAACGCCTGAACGATTTCAGCGTAGATGGAATCCAACTGGCTCGGAATGTTCTCGTACTCTTTCTTCTCCGCTTGGCCGGAGGATCGCGGCGGGTAGTAGGTGGGTTCGTCGTCCATCCAAGAATCAATGGCTAAAGTAGTTTCGCAGCCGAGGCATTCCCAGATGGCCCACGTTTCTTGAATGTCGAAATCATCATCAAGAACATAGGTCTTGCTATAGACAGCCCGGCGACTATGGCGAGTCAGGCGTTGGCACGTATTGCAGAAATGCTTCTCGACTTCGGCATCAGCGTGCTTCATGTCCCCCTCCCGCGTCACGCCAGCATCATTGGGGAGCTCACGCAACTCCTGTTTCAACGGGGTGGAGCCCCTTTGGTCTGACTGGGCCATGACGCCGAGACTGGAAAATCTCGGCTACGTTTGTTCGAAATGAGTTTTCAGTGCCTTTATCAGCCCCTCGATTGTGTGCTACGACGCCTGGACGTCCATGCGCAGGCCCGCGCGACGCGCCGTGGCCGCCGTCACGGCTGCTTCCCTTTCGTGCCATTGGCAATGTACACTAGCCCGCCCGCATAGTCACGTCGCGAAACGTCTTCCAGAAGGGCGGGTAGCTCCTCCCACGCCTTCCGGTCGAGGTGGACGACGCCGACGCCGGACAGGGCCACCAGCGGGGTCAGTGCCCTGGCCCATAGCGCCGAGCCGCGCTTGGGCTCCAGCAGCACGAGCCGGCCGCCGGGCTTGAGGACGCGCACTGCCTCCGCTAGCGCCTGCCGGTAGTCGGGGATGATCGCCATGGCGTAGGAGCAGAGTACGGCGTCGCATGAGTCGGCGGCGAGCGGTAGGTTAGTGGCGTCGCCTTCGACGAGGGCGGCGTTCTTCCAGTGATTGCGATCTGCTCTTCGTCGAGCGCGCTTCAGCATTGGGCGGGTGATGTCCGTGCCAACGATCCTGCCCTTTGGGCCGACCCGTTCGATTATGTGGCTGAAGTTGAGGCCCGTGCCGCAGGCCAGGTCCAGCACCGTGTCCCCCGCGTTAGGCCGGAGGGCATCGAGGGCGGGCTTCCGCCAGCGCAGGAACGTACCGACGCGAAGGTCGTATATGCCGGCTACTAGGCTGTAGAGGCGCCGGACTCTGCGCTGCTCCTTCGCGGTCCCGCCCTTCATTGCGACAGGTGACTTTCTAGGACCGCCAGCAGCCCCTCAATTGTGTGCTCCGGCGCTTGGACGTCTACGCGCAGGCCCGCTCGACGCGCCGTTCGCGCCGTCACCGGGCCGATGCAGGCGATCAGCGGCTTGTCCAACGGCGCCTTGTCGCCGTCCAGCATCTTCAGCAGGTTGCGCACCGCCGACGAGCTGGCAAACGTGACGATGTCAACCTCGCCGGCGCGCAGTCGGGCCATTGCCTCGGCGTCGACCTCTTTCGGCACGGCGGCGCTGTACAGCGGCAGCTCGTCGACCGTCGCGCCCAGCCGCTCCAGCCCGGTGACCAGCGCTCGACGGGCGCCGCGGGCCCGCGGCCAGAGCACGCGCTGCCCCATTATACCGCGCTCCGCCAGGGCTTCGACGACGCCTTCTGCCAGAAAACGCTCCGGCACGAGGTCGGCGTGGATGCCGTGGCGGCCGAGCGCTGTCGCCGTCGCCGGGCCGATGGCGCAGACACGGGCGCGACCCAGGGCACGGGCGTCCTTCTTGCGACGTCGCAGTTCGTCGAAGAAGACATCGACGCCGTTGGCGCTGCTGAAGACGAGCCAGTCGTACTCGCCGGCGTCGAGACCTTCGAGTGAGCGGCGCAACGCTTTCTGGTCGATGCGCGGGACGATCTCGATCGCGGGCAATTCTATTGGCTCCGCGCCCGCCTTGGCCAGGGCGTGCGAGAAGACGCCGGCCTGCTCAGCGGCGCGGGTCACAAGAACGCGCTTGCCGAAGAGGGGACGGTTGTCGAACCAGCGGAGCTTGTCGCGCAGGCGAACGACGGGCCCGACGACCGTGACGAGCGGCGGCTCGAGGCCGGCCTCGGCGACGCGCTTCGCCAAATCGGAAATGGTTACCGCGATTACTGCCTGATTCGGCGTGGTTCCCCAGCGTACAACGGCGGCCGGCTCATCCGGCGATCGGCCGCATTCGGAGATGAGTCTCATGATCTCGTCCAGATTCGAGCCGCCCATCAGGATAATCAGCGTGTCGGCGCTCTTCGCGATGCGTTCCCAGTCGACGGCGTTCTCCGCCTTCTCCGGGTCCTCATGGCCCGTCACCACCGTGAACGACGACGACAGCCCGCGATGCGTCACCGGAATGCCGGCGTAAGCGGGTGCCGCGATAGCCGACGACACGCCGGGGACGACCTCGAATGGAATGCCGGCGTCCGCCAGCGCCTCCGCCTCCTCGCCGCCGCGCCCGAAGACGAATGGGTCGCCGCCCTTGAGACGGACCACCCGTTTGCCCTCGCGCGCCTTAGCCACGAGCAACTCGTTGATCTGCTTCTGACTGAAGCCGGAGCCGTCCTCTGTCGGATGCTTGCCGACGAAGATGCGCTCCGCCTTCGCCGGCGCCAGGTCGACGAGGCGACGGCTGACCAGGCGGTCGTAGACGACCACCTCCGCGCGAGAAAGCGCGTCGACGCCGGCGACCGTTATCAGTCCCGGGTCGCCGGGGCCCGCGCCGACAAGCCAGACACGTCCGTTCATGGCGACAGCTCCTCGAGGATGTCCGACGCTCCTTCGGCCAGCAGGCTCTCCGCCAGGCGCTCGCCCAGCGACTCCGCGTCGTTGGGAGCGCCGCTGATCTCGCCGCGAACCGCCTGCCGGGCGCGCGGATCGACCACGAGCCCCTGCAAGCGGAGCTTTCCGCCTTCCACGTTGGCGAATGCCGCGACGGGCACGCTGCAGCCGCCGCCAAGGCGACGCAAGAACGCCCGCTCCGCCGCCGTCGCCGCGCGCGATTCGGAGTCGTCGACGGTGGAAGCGACGTCTCGCGCCTCAGCGTCGTCGCCCCGCGTCTCGACCGCCAGAGCCCCTTGCCCGGGCGCGGGCAGCATCGCTTCCAGCGAGAGCAGCTCCGACGCGGCATCCAGCCGGCCAAGCCGCGCCAGCGCCGCCGCGGCGACGATGATCCCGTCCATTTCGCTGGACTCGACCTTACCGAGGCGCGTGTCGACATTGCCGCGAATGGGCAGCGGCTTCACGTCCGGCCGAAGGAGGAGCAACTGCGCCGCTCGTCGCACGCTGCCCGTTCCGATGCGCGCCCCTTCCGGAAGCTGCGCGAGAGTGCGACCGCCGGCGGCCACCAGCGCATCGCGCGGGTCCTCGCGACGGGTCACCGCCGCCAGGGCGAGGCGATGGTGCATTGTCGTCGGCAGGTCCTTCAGGCTGTGGACCGCTATGTCGATCTGCCCGTCGAGGAGCGCCTCTTCGAGCTCTTTCGTGAATACGCCCTCGCCGGCGATCTCCGAAAGCGGCTGCGGACGGCGGTCGCCCGTAGTGCTGACGGCTCGCACCTCGAAACGGCAGTCCGGACGGCTCTGTTGGAGAGCTGCGACCACTATGTCCGTTTGCCGTCGGGCCAGCCGGCTGCCTCGCGTCCCTACGATCAGCTTCCTGCCCGTCGCCACGTCAAGGGCCCGCCTCGCCGGCCCGGGTCGACTTCTCGTCAGTGCCGAACAGTTCGCGCGCCGCCTCAACGACGGCCGGGCCGCCTGCCTTCGCCTTCAAGCGCGAGATAGGCCGGTGGAGGAGCTTCTTGACGATGGCCTCGGAGAGGCTCTCGATGCGCAGCTTCTCCTCGTCCGAAAGGTCGGGCAGGCGCGCCAGCGTCTTCGCTACCTCCGCGCGACGTATCCTCTCGGCGTAGCGACGCATCGCGCTGATCGTCGGCACGACGGCCAGGGAGCGCGACCAGTCGAGGAAGCGTTTCGCCTCCTCTTCGACGATCGCCTCGACCGCCGCCGACTCTTTCTGCCGCGCGCGGCGATTCGCTTCGGCGACCGACTGGAGGTCGTCTATGTCATACAGGTACACGCCGTCGAGATCGCGCACCGCCGGCTCAACGTCCCGCGGCACGGCGATGTCGATGAGCAGTAGCGGCGAGCCGTCGCGCCGCGACATGACTTGGCCGACCAAGTCACGATCGATGATGAAGGATGGCGACCCGGACGAAGTTATGACGATGTCCGAGCTGGCCAGCGCCTCGCCCAGCCGGTCGAGAGGCATCGCCTCGCCGGACAGCTCCGACGCCAACTCTTCGGCGCGCTCGAACCGCCGGCTCACTACCAGCGTGCGCCCGACGCCGCAGTCCTGCAGGGCGTGCGCCGTCAGCTTGCCCGCCTCGCCGGCGCTGATGACGAGCGCGCAGCGCTTCGAGAGGTCGCCAAGCGTCTTTCGCGCCAGGGCAACGGCGGCTGCGCTCACCGAAAGGCCGTGGCGGCCGATCTCCGTCTCGCTGCGCGCGCGCCGGCCGACGCGGATGGCCGAATGAAATAGTCGCGCCAGGTAGGGATTCGTTGAGCGGGCGTCCGTGGCGGCGATGAAGGCGGCGCGCACCTGCCCCAGTATCTCCGCCTCGCCCAGCACCTGCGATTCTATGCCGGCCGTGACGCGGAACAGGTGGCGTACGGCTTCGGCGTCCTGATAGAAATGGAAGCGGTCGTCGAACAGCCCTTCGGTCAGCCCCTTCGCCTCCGTGAGGAAGGAGAGCATCTGCTCCGGCATGTCGCGACCGCGCGGAGCGTCGACATACAGCTCGGTGCGATTGCAGGTGGAAAGGATGACGCCGCCGCCGAACTCCCGTCGCAGCCCGGCGAGCGCGCGCTCCACCTCCTCGGCGCAGAACGCGAAGCGCTCCCGCACCGCGACCGGCGCCGTCTTTTGGTTAATCGTTGCTAGATAGAGCATGTAGCGCAGGCCTCTGCCAATCGATTCATGCCTTGAGTTGCGCGCCGGCGCCCAGCGACGCCAGCAGCCTCGCCCGCGCCTCGTCGAAGCGGCCACCGGCGATGAGCTCCAGCAGGCGGCTGTCGATGCTCCGCTGCCACGCCTCTGCCGCGACGACGACGCCGCGCTCCCGGAGCTCGACCCGCACGTCGGCGAGAAGCTGCGCCAGCCGTTCGAAGTCCTCCGAGACGTACGTCTCCAGCTCCTGCCGCAGCCAGCGGGCCAGCGCTGGGCTGAGGCCGCCGGTCGATATTGCGAGGACGACGTCGCCGCGGCGAATGACCGACGGCACGATGAAGTCGCAGAGCGCCGGCTGGTCGACGACGTTCACAAAGACGCCGCTCCGGCGCGCGTCCAGGGCCACGCGCTCGTTGGTCACCGGGTCGTCCGTCGCCGCGATGACGACGGTATATCCCTTCAGATCGCCGCTCTGGTACTGTCTCGCAACGTGCTGGATGCGTCTTTCCGCTTTCAGCCTGTCTATCTCCGGCTCGAGCGCGGCGCTGACGACGCTGACGGCGGCGCCGGCGGCCAGCAGACCCTCGACCTTTCGCGCTGCGACCTGCCCGCCGCCGACGACGAGGCAGCGTCGGCCCTTCATCTCCAGGAACAGCGGATAGTAACCCATCGTCGCTACTGTCCCGCCTGGGCCGTGGCCTCTTCCGGCGCCATGTTCAGCTCGGCGTCGGTCATGTAGCAGGCGGGGTCCTCCATCCAGAAGTCGCCGAAGTAGGACTCGGCGCGGGCCCGCAGGTTGCCGTTGCAGATGTCGAAATAGCCGCAGCGGGCGCAGCGACCTTTCACCCGCCCGCGACGATGTCTGAGGGCGGCGAGAACGGGGTCGCTTTCGTCCGTCCAGATCTCGCTGAAAGGCCGCTCGCGGACGTTGCCGAAGGTGTGGCTGCCGCTAAACTGGTCGGCGTGCACGTTCCCCAGCGGGTCGATGTTGCCGACGGCGATCCCGGACTGGTTGCCGCCCTGCCAGCGCAACATCTGGAGCACCTCGTCGGCGCGCTGGGGCTCCATCTCGCGCACGGTCTGATAGAGGTAGACCGCGTCGGTGTGGTTGTCGACGGTAAGGACGTCCTTCGTATTGCCGCGGCGGGCGAAGTCGAGCGTCCGCGCGAAGATGAGGTCGACGGCGGCGCGCGTGTCGGCGTGCGACAGGTCGAACTTGACGATCTTATCGCCGCGGCCGGCGTAAGCGAGGTGATAGAAGCAGACCCGCGGAATGTCCTCACTGTCCACGATATCGAAGATGTCCTTCAGATGCGCGTAGCTGAACTGCGTAAGCGTCACACGCAGCCCTACGCGCAGGCCGACTTCCTTGCAGTTGCGGATGCCCTGCAGCGCTTCTTGATAGGCGCCGGCCATGCCCCGGAAGCGGTCGTGCACCGGCGGTGGCCCGTCGATGCTGACGCCGACGTACGACACGCCGAGGTCTTTCATCTTCTGCGCGACGCCGTGGATCAGCAGCGTGCCGTTGGTGGAAAGGACGCTGCGGATTCCCCGCATCTGCGCCCGCTCAACGAGCTCCGGCAGGTCCGGTCGCAGCAGAGGCTCGCCGCCGCTGAACAGGATGACCGGCACGCCGAACGCCGCCAGGTCGTCGATGACGGCCTTTGCCTCTTCCGTCGTCAGCTCGCCCTCAAAGGCGCGGTCGAAGGAGTCGCTGTAGCAGTGGGCGCAGTGCAGATTGCAGCGCCGGGTCACGTTCCAGGCGATGACCGGCTTCTTGTCCTGCGAGTAGTGCAGCAGGTGCGGCGGCAGCTCCCCGGAAAGCCGCCCAAAGCGCAGCGCATCGCCGGGCGTGATGGTTCCGCACAAGAGCCTTGTGACCCCTAGCATGCAGACATCCTCTGGAGAAACGTCTCCGAAAGCGAATTCGCTATCATTATTATGACATGGCCGCAGACAGGAAGTATACTGACTAGCGGAGCGGTCGGCGGGAGTCAGGCCGTTGAAAGCCGCATCGCCGCCGGCTAGACTGGCGCTTGACAGGGACGGCAAGGCAGCCAAGCGGAAGGAGCGGCACCATGGCTGAGCAGCAGATAGGCATCATCAACGAGT
This sequence comes from uncultured Chloroflexia bacterium, assembly GCA_963703345.1. Classification (GTDB taxonomy): domain Bacteria; phylum Chloroflexota; class Dehalococcoidia; order DSTF01; family JALHUB01; genus JALHUB01. The sequence continues at coordinate 534,552 of OY969814.1, forward strand.
TCTTCGCCAGGATAAACGTCGCCGGCATCGAGCTCAGCGATACGCTGCGCGTGGGCGACACGATCCACGTCAAGGGGCACACCACGGACCTGGAGCAGACGGTGGACTCGATGCAGATCGAGCGCGAGGAGGTACAGGAGGCGAAAGCCGGTCAGGCCGTGGGAATCAAGGTGAAAGACCGCGTGCGCCACGGCGACCACGTCTACAAAGTCACCTAGCCGGCGCCTCGGTTACTCTTCCTCTTCGCCTTCTGTCCCGTCCAGGCGGACGGCGTTCTCTATCTCCTCGGGCGTCAGGCCCTCCAGGATCTCGTCGGGCGACTCACCGCGGCGCTGACGGCGCGTGATGGCGATGCCCGCGAGAAGGACCGCGCCGGTAGAAAGGATCGCTGCCGGCCCGGCGAGGCGACTGTAGCGCTTCCGCAGCTCCGGGAACTTGTCCAGCGCCCTGTGCGCCAGCCCCAGCGCGTCGTTCGTCAGACCGTCCGGCTGTTCGCCGATGACCGGCTGCTCCCAGATGTCGTCGTCAGGAGTTGGCTCCCTCACTTGTTCCATGTCGGTCACTATCCCTGCTCCTTCTCCCCCACTGCGTCGATCTTCTTCAGCAGGTTCGCCATCCGCACGGCCGTCATCACGGCGTCGTAGCCCTTGTTGCCGTGCGCGCCGCCGGCCCGCTCGACTGCCTGCTGAAGCGTGTTCGCGGTGACGACGCCAAAGGCCACCGGCACACCCGTCTCGAGCGCCACCCGCGCGATGCCTTCCGCCGCCGGCCCGGCCACGTAGTCGAAATGAGGCGTCTCGCCGCGCAGAACGCACCCCAGGCAGACGATAGCCTGATAACGTCCTGTTCCGGCGAAGCGCTTCGCCGCCAGCGCCAACTCGAATGAGCCCGGCACCCAGGCGACGGCGACATCCCCATCATCGAGGCCGCATTTCGTCAGCGCTTCCCTGGCGCCGGCGAGGAGCTTCTCCGTGAGAGCCTCGTTAAACCGGGAAACGACGATGGCCAGAGACAGACCGTTGCCGTCCGGCTCTCCCTCCAGGACTCGCGACAATCGTCACCTCGTCGGTGGTGGACTGATCCGGCGCACGCCGTGGTCGCCGGGACCGGCCCACGCCGTCATTCAGCAGGACGGGTAGGCCGCGGCCTAATACTGGCCGTCACTTTCGATTATACCCTCAACGCCGAGGAGATGTCCCAGCTTGGTGCGTTTTGTCTCGAGGTAGCGCATGTTGAAGGCGTTGGGCTCGACGACGATGGGTATCCGCTCCACGACCTTCAGGCCGTAGCCCTCCAGGCCGGCGCGCTTGGCGGGATTGTTCGTCAGCAGACGCATCTCGCGGATGCCGAGGTCGGCCAGGATCTGCATGCCTATGCCGTAATCGCGCCTGTCAGCGGGGAAACCGAGGGCGTGATTGGCCTCCACCGTGTCCATCCCTTCGTCCTGCAGAGCGTAGGCGCGCAGCTTGTTGTGCAGCCCGATGCCGCGACCCTCCTGACGCATGTAGAGCAGCACGCCGCGGCCCTCTTCGCCAATGCGCTTCATCGCCAGGGCGATCTGCTCGCCGCAGTCGCAGCGCAGGCTGCCGAAGACGTCGCCGGTCACGCACTGGCTGTGGACGCGCACCAGCACCGGCTCCGGCGTCGTGATGTCGCCGAGGACCATCGCCAGATGCTCGTCCGGGTCGATCATGCTCTTGAAGGCGATGGCGCGGAAGTGGCCGTAAGGCGTCGGCAGCACGGTTTCGGTTACCCGCTCGATTAGCCGGTCTTTGCGCAAACGATAGGTAATGAGGTCGTTGACGCTGATTATCTTCAGCCCGTGACGCGACGCGAAGCGTTTGAGGTCGGGCAGACGCGCCATCGTGCCGTCGGCGCGCATGATCTCGCAGAGGACGGCCGCCGGCGTGAGCCCCGCCAGTCGGCACAGATCGACGGAGGCCTCAGTCTGGCCGGCGCGCACGAGGACGCCGCCTTCGCGGGCCCGCAGCGGGAACATGTGTCCCGGCATCACGAGGTCCTCCGGCCGCGCGTCTGGGTCCGCCAGCACCTGCACGGTGCGCGCCCGGTCCGCCGCCGAGATGCCGGTTGTGACGCCTTTCCGCGCCTCGACCGACACGGTGAAGCCGGTGCCGAAGTGGGAATCGTTGCGCCCGACCATGAGCGGGATGCGCAGCTCGTCCAGGCGCTCGCCGCTCATCGAAACGCAGATTAGGCCGCGGCCGTAGCGCGCCATAAAGTTGATCGCGTCAGCGTCGATGAACTGGGCCGGCAGCGTCAGGTCGCCCTCGTTTTCGCGGTCGCGGTCGTCGACGATTATGACGAACCGACCCCGCTGGTAGTCTTGAATCGCCTCCTCGATCGAGGAAAGCTCGCTCCGTTTTCGGGCCACTTATTGCCTCCGCTATTGCTGCCCTCGCTCCGTCAGCAGTTGCTCCACGTAACGGGCGATGATATCCGTCTCCAAGTTTACTGCATCGCCGACTTTTCGGCGAGTGAGGTTCGTGTTCGCCTGCGTGTAGGCGACCAGCGATACGACGAAGGAGGCGGCGTCGCGCTCCACCACCGTGAGACTGACGCCATCGACCGCGATCGGCCCCTTGACGACGACGTAGCGCATGAGCTCTGGCGGCGCGGCGTATCGGGCCAGGATCGCGTCTGCCTCGGGCGTCAGCGACAGCAGTTGCCCGGTCCCTTCGACGACGCCGCGCACCAGGTGGCCGCTCAGCCGGCTGGCCAGCGTGAGCGAGCGCTCCAGGTTCACCGCGTCGCCCTTCGCCAGCGCGCTGAGGTTGCTCCGCCGGTAGGTCTCGGGCATGACGTGGAACGTGAAGCACTCCTCGTCCATGTGGGCGACGGTCAGGTCGACGCCGTTGATGGCGATGCTGTCGCCCAGGTTCGTGCCCCAGAGCGTACGCCGCGCCTCGATGATCAGCTTGCCGCCGCCGCTCTCTCTGACGACGCCCACCTCTTCGATGATGCCTGTGAACATAGGTGGCCTCTTTCCGCTAGCCCTGCGCTCGCCCCCCGCCTGCTGCCGCTACCTCCATGAACCGCAATCTTTCCCACCCGCCCGCCCAGGGAAGGTCCACGCGAACAGAGAGAGATTCCCCTCTCGACTCCCCTACGTGAGACGATCTTCTCGCGGCGGGTAGCCTGTAACGAGCACGTCATCGCCGAGCCGCTCAACGCTCACTTCGCGTAGCCTCAGCGCCTCCGCCATCCGCTCGACGCCGCGTCCCGCGACTGCCGCCGGCGCCTCCCTGCCGCCGATTACCAGCGGCGCGACCACTGCGTGCACTTTGTCGACCAGACCGGCGTCGAAGAAGGAGCCGAGCAGCTCGCCGCCGCCTTCGACGAGAAGGCTGAGCAGTTGCCGCTCCCCCAGGACGCGCAGCAGCTCCTCCAGGTCGACGCGACCTTCCCGGTCCGGCAGGACCAGCACTTCCGCTCCGGCCTCCGCCATCTGCCTGCGCCAGACCGCGCTGGAGGCAGACGTCGTCGCCAGCAACGCCCTTCCCGGGCCGTCGAGCACGCGTGCGGTCACCGGCGTGCGACCGCGACTGTCGGCGACGATCCGCAGCGGCTGCCGCTCGGCGTCGATGCCACCCGGCCGCGCCGTGAGCTGTGGGTCGTCGATGAGCACCGTCCGGACGCCGACCATGATGGCGTCGATCTTCGTTCGCAGGCGGTGACTCCACTCGCGCGTCTCCGGCCCGCTCACCCAGCGCGAGTCGCCGCTCGTCGCCGCGATCTTGCCGTCCAGGCTCATCGCCCACTTGGCGACGACGAACGGAAGGCCCGTAAGACGCTGCTTGACGTACGCTTCGTTTATGCGTCGCGCCTCTTGTTCGCCCTCGCCGGCGTGGACCGTGATGCCCGCCTCTCGCAACTCCTCGGCGCCGCGGCCTCGACCCTGTGCGTCGGGGTCGTCGTGCGCGTAGTGAACTTCGCCGATGCCGGCGTCGATGATCGCTTTCGTGCAGGGAGGCGTGCGCCCATAGTGACTGCACGGCTCCAGCGTGACGTACAGAGTAGCGCCGCGCGCATCGTCGCCCGCCTGCTCGATGGCGACGATCTCTGCGTGCGGGCCGCCCGGCGGCTGCGTGTGGCCCTCGCCGACAATGCGTCCATCCTTGACCAGCACCGCGCCGACGGCCGGATTGGGGCTCGTCGTGCCGAGCGCCTCACGGGCAAGCTCCAGGGCGCGCGCCATGTAGTCCATCGTTCCCGAATTCCTATCTCATGCCGCGGACTTCAGTCCGCGGTGGCGTTTCCGCTAACCCGCTGGCCTGCGCGTATTCTACCTAGGATCAGACCTTGAAGTCTTCGTGGATGCGACTCGGCGTCGGCTCCTGCTGCCCCTGGTACTTGCTGCCGAGCCCGGGCGACCCGTACGGGCGCTCCACAGGCGTCGACAGGCGCAGGAAAGATATCTGGCACACCTTCATGCCGCCGTAGAGAGCGATGGGCATCGGCGAGGCGTTGGAGAGCTCCAGCGTCAGCTTGCCGCTGAAGCCGGGGTCAACGTAGCCGGCGGTGGCATGGACGAGTAGGCCGAGGCGGCCCAGCGAGCTGCGTCCGTCGAGGCGGGCGACGAGGTTGTCCGGCAGCGTAATCGTCTCGAGCGTGTTGGCGAGGACGAGCTGCCCCGGCGCGATGACGAACGGCTTGCCCTCGTCGACGGAGACAAGCTCCGTGCAATCGTCGCACGGCTCGCGGACGTCGATCTGGGAGCGCGCGCCCATCTTGAAGACGCGGAAGAGGCGGTCGAGGCGGAGGTCGACGCTGGAGGGCTGGACGGCGTTATCGCCCAGCGGCTCGATGCGCAGCCGGCCGCTCGCCAGCTCCTCGCGGATAGACTTATCGCTAAGAACCAAGGTCTCTTCCGAATCTAGCGGCATAGTCGGGGTGAGCTTTCACCTTCTCAATCTGGTCGGCGTGGTCTCGGGCGTGCACGTACACGAACGCCGCCCACTCCTTGCACGTCAGGTCGCCGAAGAACGGGTGATAGGCCGTCGCCTGCGACACCGCGCCCTCGGGGATCGCCGCTACCGCCGCCCGCACCTCATCGAACGACCGCGCGACGCCGCGACGTAGCTCCGCCAGCGTCTGCCCGGCGTCCTCGAGAACCGCCGGCGTCTCTACGTAAGGGCCGCCGCCCTCTCCCGTAGCCAGCGCGCCGATAATCCGTGCGGTGTCGCGCATCGACGCGTCGACATGCCTCAGCACGTCCGCGATGCACCATTCGCCGGGCGAGGGACGGAAGCGGGCCTGCGATTCGCTCACGCCCGCCAGCGATTGCTCCAGCCAGCCGGCCGCTCGGTTGACGAGAGCCAGCAGGTCAGACGTGGACTTCGACGCCTGGTGCCTCAGGTAGCCGACCACCTGTTGCCTGGCGTCGTCCGCCAGCGGTGCTTGGTTCTCCCGATTCTCTTGCATCTCGCGCTCGCTTCCGCTTCGGCCCGTTCCGCGAATCTTGATCATTCTATCACGCGCCGGCCGCGTTAACCTTTGCCCTAATGAAGCGTTACAAATGATACAACTGATGTCTGTAGACGCGCTTGCGCTCCTGTCTGCACTTGACAACGGCGGAAGCGGGGGCTAGTCTATAGCTCCGCGCGCTTGAGGGAAAGGGATAGAGGCGGCATGGGAGACTTCGAGCCTTCAGGCAGGACCACAATTCCAGGCTTCTCTTTACTTGAGTACCAGATCACCCGACGCCGGCTGCTCGCCCTCTCAGCGATGGCCGGCGCGGCGGCGGTAACTGTCAGTTGCCTTCCCCCGGTCGAACCGAAAAAGGTCACTTCGACGACGCACCTGGCCTGGGCCTGGCAGTTCTCTGCCGACGGTGCGCCGGAGAAAATAGCCGGCGTCCTCGCGCAAAATAACCTGGGAATCATCCTCAAGACGCACAACGGCACCCGCTGGATGGGCGACTGGGACAAGTCGTCTCAGGCCGTGACCGGTCCCGCGCAAGTGCAGAACCTGGCCAACTATTTCGAGAAGAACGGCGTTCCGTTCCACACGTATTGCGTGTTGAATGGTCTCGATCCGATGACTGAGGCGCAGATGTGCGCTCAGGTCATTGGTGCCGGCGCGCGCAGCATCGTAATTGATCTTGAGCCGTGGGCCGGCTACTGGGCAGGCACCCCGCAGACCGCAGCCGCTTTCGCGCAGGAGTTCCGGCGCCAGCAGCCGAACGGCGTCGTCAGCCTTTGCGTCGAGCCGCGGCCTTGGGTGATGCCGCGTATCCCGATGGCTGAGTTCGCCTCCATCGCCCAGATCATTGCGCCGATGATCTACTGGGAGACGTTCGCCACCTCAGAGAACGTCTCGTCGTTCAAGGCCGCCGGCTTCGATCCCGGTCAGCGCGGTATCTGCCCGGAATTCCTTCTCGACGTCTCCAGCAGCATGTTTAGCCGCTACGGCCTTCCTATCCAGCCCGTCGGCCAGGGCGACTCGACGCTCGACGCCTGGGTCCACTTCCTGACCCGCGCTTACGCCCTGGGAATGGGCTGCGTCTCTGCCTGGCGCTACGGCGTCACCAACACCGACGTCTGGCCGCTGCTGAAGGCAAATCCACCGGGCTCGCAGATCGTAGCGCCCACGCCAACCGCGGCGCCCACCGTGGCGCCAAAGTTCAAGATCGGTGGCCGCGCCAAAGTCGCAAACACCGGCTCCTCCTGCCTCAACGTGAGGGAGGCGCCGTCGGAGTTGGCAAACGTCACCGGCTGCCTGACGGACGGGACGAGAGTCACAATCAAGGACGGCCCCGTCGATGCCGGCGGCTACCGCTGGTGGCTCGTCCAGACCAGCACCGTCAAAGGCTGGGCCGCCGAAGCGAACGCCTGGGGCATCGCCTGGCTCGTGTAGCCATTCGGTCGATCCCCGCAGCCCCCCAAACGGTGCGGCATCGCCCCGATTCTCCTCGGTCTAAAGCCGCGGCCTCGATACGAACTCGTTGTCCGATAGGTAGAACCGCAGCTTTCGGTCCTTCCACGCCTGCGCGTAAGCCACGCCCACCCTACGCGTTGCGACGATCTGCGACGCCTTGACCGTCTCGCCGCGGTCCTCGATCCAGATGAGATCGCCGCACAGGTCCACGCCATTCAGGCCGCCGTCGGCGCCGAGGGCGCAACTGAGCCGCGCCGGTCCGGAAGCGAGCAGACGCCCGTCTTTGCCACCGCGGTTCGCCACCATCTCTTCGACGCCTTCCACCGGTTCCAGCGCCCTCAGCAGAACGGCGCCGGCGCTCCCCTCCGTCTCCGTCACGACGTTCATCATCCAGAAGAGGCCGTAGATGAAGTACATATACAAATGCCCACCCTCGCCGAACATCACGTCCGTGCGCCTCGTCCGTCCGCGAAAGGCGTGGGACGCCATGTCCCGCACGCCCAGGTAAGCCTCGGTCTCGACGATCTTGCCGGCCAGCCGCCGCTTTCCCGGCGGCGCATACACCAGGTACTTGCCGAGAAGCTGTCTTGCGACCGTGCGAGCATCGCGCTCATAAAAGGAACGTTCAAGCTTATTGTGGAGTTCCCGCCCGGAGTTCATGCTTTTCCTGATGTCGCGCCTGAGGTATAGTCTCTTATCATGGCCATCATCGATCGAGAGCGCAACATGACGGTCAGCAACCTTCCTCCAGACCGAGAAGAATGGGCGGGTCTCTACGCCGCCTTCGCGATTCTGCGCAAGGAATCGGAGAGGGCGCTGTCGGCGTGGGATCTGACGGTCCCCCAGGCGGCGGTGCTGGCGCTCCTCGCCGAAGCCCCCGGTCCGCTGCCGATAACGAAGCTGGCCCGGCTGTTGCTTCAGGAGAGCCCAAGCATCACTAGCCTTGTCGACCGAATGTGCAACAACGGCCTCGTGAAGCGCGGCAAGGACCCCGACGACCGACGTTTGGTGCTGATTCAGCTAACCGCCAAAGGCCGCCGCGTCCACGACGAAGTCCGCTCCCACGCCACAGCCTTTAGCGACGAGATGTTCGGCGTGCTGACGGACGAGGAGCGCATCACTCTCCGCCAGCTACTGCACAAATTCGGGCGCGCTAACGTAAAGCGGCTCCGCTGATCGCGGTCCTCGCTTACGTCAACCATCGCCTCCTTGCGTACCAGCCTGCGGCACCGAGGAGCAGGATTCCTGCGATGCCGCCGACGATGGCCGCGTGCATTGGAGTCGACGAGCTCCCTGAGGCGGCGCCAGCAAGCGGTCGCCCGTTCACATCTGGTGCGTCTGCCACACCGCCGATGGCCGCGGGCGTTGGCGGTACGATCGTCTTGATCGCAGGCGCGCACACCTCCGCCGGCGAGAGAACCGCTACGTTCTGCTGCGGGCCGAACTGGGAAATCACGTTAAGGACGGGGCCCGGCGGAGATCCGGCGATGCCGAAGCACTCAACATGGGGCACGTTCATATCCCCTACGCCGTTCTTGATCGACGGCAGGCAGAGATGCGTAGGCGGCCCAACTGACACACTTTGCTCCACGCCCAACTGCGTCTCCAGTGTCACCGGCGGAAATGCAGGCGATGTTCCGGTAACGCCATAGCACTCGTAATGCGGTGCCACCGGCAGTATCGTGGACGGTAGTTCCGGCGCTATCGCTATGTTGGCGGGCACGCACAGCTCGTTGGGAGCGCCAACCGGAACGTTTGTCTGAATGCCGAACTGCGTTTGCAGATTTACGACCCGGTCGGGAAGAGGTTCCGCAATAGCAAAACATTCCACGTTCGGCGCGTTCAGGTCTCCCTCGCCGTTCTTCAGGGCGGCCAGACAAAGGCGCGTTGAAAGACCGACGGCCACTTCCTGCACGACGCCGAACTGATTCTGCAGCCTCACCGAGAAACCTGGCAGCGGCCGCGCGCCGATATCGTAGCACTTGTAATGGGGCACCGTGGGGAGCGGCGGCTGAGCCGTCGCCGGCCCCGGGACCCCCCAGGCGAGATACGTCGCCGCGAGAGCCGCCACCAGTGCTGAAGCTATCTTCTCCGTCTCCTTAGCCCCTCGTTTTCCGCTGCCCGACGGGCCTTCCCGGCGCATGCACTTCACTGGAGCACGTCCGGCATGGCCCGACGGGCCAATCGCCGCCGTTCGTTCGTTCGTCTTGGGCGCGCGGTCCTCGACGGCGGGAGACGCTCATGGGGAAATATCTCGTCAACCGAGAGATTTCGCTCCCGCGGGCACAAACACCCGGATCTCGACGCTTCCGTTGCCTGGTCAAGGCTTACAGGTAGGAGCCCGGCAGCTCTCTTGGCTGTGGCAACAGCTCCCGTTTACGCCAACCATCGCCTCCTTGCGTACCAGCCCGCGGCGCCGAGGAGGAGGATTCCGGCGATGGCGCCGCCGATGGCCGCGTACGTCGTGGTCAACGAGCCCCCTGAGGCGCCCGCAAGCGATCCCCCGTTCATATCCGGTGCCTCCGCGACGCCGCCGACAAGACGCGGAGTGCTTGTGGGCGTCAGCGTCCGTGTTGGCGTAGGCGTGGGCGTGTTCGTCGGCGTGGAAGTGGGGGTGGGCGTATCAGCCGGCAGCGACACATAGATCAGGTCCACGACCGACCACGGCACCCATCCGCCGTTGTCTTCGTCGTAGCACCGGATCGCCAGCGGGGCCGTGCTAGTGACGTCGCACAGGTTGAATGGGTCAGTACCGTTAGAGGCCGCCGAATTGTTGTGGTCGGGCTTGCTTTGCCAGAGTGGCGGGAGGGCAGCATCACTATGAAGGCCGCTGGGCACAGGGTTTGGTGGTGGCGCGGAGGCATTGGTGGTGTGAGTCCAGGGATCGGCGACGGTGATGGTCCCATGCCCAGCAGCACCCCCGGCAGTGTTGTAGCCTACTCCTGCGACCACGTGGGCGGTCTCGGGAGTGGGGGAAGTGGTTCTCTCCAGCCACAGCAGGACGTCCTTACCGCTGCTCAGTTGGGTCTGGTAGTCCAGGAAGGTGGGCGGGCCGGCGACCTGGTCAACACCGGGCACGTGGCCGGGCGCGACCGCTCCCGGGCCGCAGGGGTTGAGAGTGTTCTGGGTGGGTGCAGCCCTGTTGACTTTCAGCCCGAAGTGACCGGGCGCGCACTTGGCCGGGTCGATGATGTCGTGGACCGCCAGGCCGTTACCGTTGTTTACGTAGGTCTTGAGGCCGATGAGGTAGTCCCACTCCTCTACGCCCTGGCCGTAGCAGTAGTTGGTCTCTAAGCCGTCCTTGCTGCCGTTCTGGTTGGTATCCGTGAACGTGCTCTCGGCGATCTTCCTCAGTACCATGGGGTAACCTATGACCGGAGCCGGAAGGCCGTCAACTGCGTCGCGCGAATCGTACCAGCAGGCGCTTCCGGCGTTCTTGCTGTCGTCGTCGATATTCTTCCAGGTCTCATCTGGGCCCAGCAGCCCCTGCTGTCCGCTGGCATTATCCGCAAACCACCAGAAGGAGTCGGCGGCCGCTCCCACCCAGCACCAGGCGTCCGAGTGCTGGCCGAGGTCGGGCATGGAAACCTTCCAGAAGCTCACCGGCGGCGCATCCGCCCGCGCCGTGCTGCCGGCAGTATGCAGCAGGGCGAGTGTGAGGACCGGGGCTATCGCCGCCAGAGCTGCTGCACCAACTAAAACTGAGAATAGCTTCTTCATCTCCTTAACCTCTCGCTTTCCGCTGCCCGACGGGCCCTCCCGGCGCACGCACGTCGCTGGAGTGCGTCCGGCACGGCCCGTCGGGCCAATCGCCGCCGTTCGTTCGGCTTGGATGCGTAAGCGGCATCCCGCCCCCGACGGCGGCCAACCCCGCTGTCTATTCCTGTCGGCGCCTCCTTTCGGCTAAGGGGTCCTTCCGATTGAATTCCAACGAGCCGACCTATAGAATATGAAGTGCTAGGGTCTGCGCCCGCATTCCTTAGCCCGGGCCCCGCTGGCCACCACTATGCGGGGCCTCTTCTTGCCGCGTAGGCGATGTTCTAGTGTTCGACCTAGCGCACAGACAAAAACCGGCCGGGGAGTCGCCGGTCGGCCTTCATCAAAGGCTTGCGCCCTGGGCCTCTAGCCCTTAGCAATCGCAGACACGCTGCCGACATCTTGTCCGCCGTGCCTTTTGGCCGCGGTCCGCTTCGCGCCAGCCAGCCGGAAAGGGGAGCCTGCGGTCAGTCTGTACTCTTAGAGACACGCATTATACACCGCCTGTCAAGGGGCTACCAGCTTCCCCCTTCGACCCTGTCGGTGACTCGGCGAACCAGAACCTCGCGAAAATTGCCTCCGATGCCTGATCTTTCATGGGAGGCCGGAAAGGGGAATCTGCTGGCCGCTCCCTACTTGGGGAAGACCGTGCCGGCCATGGCAGCGGCTATTCTCGGCGCCAGCCAGCGCGCCACGATGTAGGAGGCTTCCGGCGTGAAGTGGACGCCGTCGTAGCGCATTCGCACGCCGTCGATGTACAGGTCCTCGAACTTGCCGTTTGGACAGACGAAGCTCTTCAGGTCGATCAGCGACACTCTGTCCGGGTTCTCTTCGGCGAAGCGACGGTACAGGGCGTTGAGCTCGTCGTCGCGCCAGCGGGCGTCCGCTTCCGCCGCCTTGCCGCCGTCCGACAGCATCAACCAGAGGTCGGGCCGCGGGTACGGCCACGTCAGAAGGATCAACTTCCCGTTCGGCGGCACTACCTTGTCGAGCACCGATTGCAGGTGATCGAGCACGTAAGCCTTCCATTCGAGCGTGCCGGTCTTGAGAGTAACGCCGTTCACGATGTGGTCGGGATAGTCCCAACCGCCGAACACCATGAGGACGACATCCGGCCGATAGTTGACGGCGTCCCATGCCCAACTGGTCCGCCATTGCTGGCACTGCTGCTCGTGCTCGACGGATAGGTGTCCCGTCATGTCGATCATCATGTCCGCCGGAAGGAAGCCGCAGAAGAGGCCTCCGCGATTCAAGATGGAGAACTTCCAGTCGCGCCCCACGTCCGTCAGGCCCGGGTCCAGCGCCAGCCCCAGCGAGTCGCCGACGACCATTATGCGGAGAGGCCCCCTCGCCGGGTCGGCTGCCAGCGGCGTGGCAGTCGGCTCCGCGGCTTTCGTCGCCGAGCGTTGAACCTCCGCGGCCGCGACCTGCCGTTTCGCCGAGGTGCGGGTGCAGGAAAGCGACGTTAGCAGAAGGCAAACAGCGAACACGGCGACAAGCAGCAGCGGGGCGGCGCTTCCCGCCCTGACCGAGCGCACTGCCGCGATATGTCGGAGCAGCGCTCTCGATATTGAAGAACGCATCGCGAAGCCTCCTGGAGGCGTCAACGGGAACAGTGACTGGCGAGGGCCGTTGGAACGATTATAGTTGAAGCTGCCTGCCTGTCAACTTCCGCCGACCAGTTGACGACTTTGCTAAGATGGAATTGAGGGGATGGTGTGAGGCATGGCGATGTCGATGGAAGAGGAAGACGAGGCGAAAGCGGCACCGGGCGAGCTTGAGACGGCTACGTTCGCCGGCGGTTGCTTCTGGTGCACCGAGGCGATCTTCAAGCGGATTAGGGGCGTTCACTCGGTCACTTCAGGTTACGCCGGCGGCCACGTGGAGAACCCCTCGTACGGGCAGGTCTCCGGCGGCCGCACCGGCCATGCCGAAGCCGTGCAGGTCACGTTCGACCCGCAAGTCGTCTCCTACGACAGCCTGCTCGACGTCTTTTGGTCGACCCACGACCCGACGACTCTCGACAGGCAGGGCGCGGACGTCGGCCACCAGTACCGCTCGGCTATCTTCTATCACAATGAAGAGCAGCGGCGCGCCGCGGAAGCCTCGCGAGACAGATGGCAGGCGTCCGGCAAGTTCAACGACAAGATCGTCACCAGCATCGAGCCGTTCACGCGGTTCTACCCGGCCGAGGACTATCACCAGGACTACTACGCCGCCAATCCGCACGCGTCTTACTGCTCGATAGTAATCGAACCCAAGATCCGGAAGCTGCTGCGCGACTTCCGCGATGAGGTGAAGGAGGAATGCCGGTGAAGGGGAGCAAAGTCAAAGCAACCGAGGAAATGAAGAAGAAGCTAACGCCTGAGCAGTACAACGTCTGCTTCTTGAAGGGGACCGAGCCGCCGTTCTCCGGCAAATACACGCACAACAAGGAGCCGGGGACTTATCGCTGCGCCGTCTGCGGCAGCGAGCTATTCACGTCCGAGTCGAAGTTCGATTCCGGCACCGGCTGGCCGTCCTTCGACCGCGCCGAAGGCAACGAGCGCATCGAATACACCGACGACTACGCGTACGGCATGCGACGGACCGAGGTGACCTGCGCGAACTGCGGCTCGCACCTGGGCCACGTCTTCGACGACGGCCCGACGGCGACCGGTAAGCGCTACTGCATCAACTCGCTATCGCTGGAGTTCGTCTCGAAAGCGAAGTCTTCCCAATAGCGATTAGCGCGCCTTCCGCCAGCGCCTCCGCGCGTACCAGCCGCCCGCCCCGAGAACGATCACTGCAGCCCCGGCTCCCGTCAGAGCGGCGTAAGGCGGCGACGTTGAGCCGGCCGTCTGCGGAGGCGGCGCGTTCATGTCCGGGGCCTCCGCGATGCCGCCCACGGCAGGATCACTCGCAGACGCGGACCGATCCACAACATTGACCTTGACGTAGTCATTGTCCCAGGCGCCTTGGCAATGGTCAGGCCAGGGCGGAATGCCGCAAGCATTCACCGTGGCAAAGTTCGTGATTACACCGGGCGTGCTCAAAGTTACGTCCACCGATTTCTCGCACGTGTTGCCCGCGGAGATCAATGAGCAGTCGCCGTCCAAGTTGGGGAGAGCGTCATCAACGACGTTCGCGTACATTGGTCGGTCACCGCTGTTGGTGACAACCCAACGGAAAGTGACCGAATCTCCAACGTGTAAGGTGATAGGCCCCTGCTGGCCGTTGGCGGTCTCGTCAATGGACGCCTTCGGGGCGGATCTTACGCTTGTGGGCGTGAAGGTGGGAGTGGGTGTCGGTGTGCACATGCCAGGAGGACACGGCGTCGCGGTTGGGGTTGGAGTCCCCGTGTCGGTAGGGGTGGGAGTGGGAGTCGGCGCCAGGAGCGTGAAACTGAGATCTCCTCTGCTCCCGGCAAAGCCTCCTACCTGAAAGTGATAAGTGGTGCCGGCGATAGCATCGAACGTGATGAGAGACGTCAACCCGGGCCCCGAATCATCGTCGCAGGCCAGGTTGGTCAAGTCCCCCAAATCGCTTCCCGTGTAGACTGCCAGGGCCGAGTCGTAGTCGCTTCCCGCGGTATCGACCTGCAGCATCACGCTTTGAGACGGCGTGTAACTGTACCACACGGTCGAGCCGATGCTGGCGCAGGGCTGGGGCTCGCTAGTCTGCGATGAGGCGCACATAGTAGATGTGTTAGCCGAAAACGGTTCTGCCCCTATCCCAGCCGCGTTGGCGAAATAGTCGTTCCCGGGCGGAATACAGGCCTGGAAGTCCAACACGTTCACCGGGCTGACGCTGTCGGTCGTCGTGCCATCACCTAGTTGGCCGTATCCGTTGAAACCCCAGCACTGGGCGCTGCCGTCGCTGAGCAGGGCGCATGTATGGTTCCAGCCGGTGGCGATGGCAACTGCGTTGCTCAGGCCCGAGACCGGCACCGGACTGCCACCGTAGCCCGCGCCCCAGCATTTGGCCGTGCCGTCACTAAGCAACGCGCAACTGTGCTCCCAGCCGATAACGACAGCGATCACGTTGCTCAGGCCCGAGACCGCCACCGGGCTACTCTGACTAACATTTGTCCCGTCTCCTAATTGGCCGTTATTGTTGAAGCCCCAGCACTTGACGGTCGCGTCAGCGAGGAGGACACAAGTGTGGCCGAAGCTCCGACCGGGTGCGATGCCGGTGGCGTTGTTTAGACCCGAGACTGTGACGGGGGCAGACTGGCTAATCAGTGTGCCGTCCCCAAGCTGACCGAACGAGTTGAAACCCCAGCACCTGACAGTGCCGTCATTGAGCACGGCGCAAGTATGATATTCTCCGCCGCCAATCGCTACGGCATTGCTGAGATTCGAGACGGCCACCGGGTTGGAGCGATTCATCGTGGTGCCGTCGCCTAGCTGACCGTGCGAGTTCTCGCCCCAACAGCGCATCGAGCCGTCGCCGAAGAGGGCGCAAGTGTGGTTGCCCGCCGCATTGATGGCGATGACGTTGTTCAAGCCCGAGACCGTGACGGGTGTGTGGTGGTCCGCGGTCGTACCGTCTCCGAGCTGGCCATCTCCGTTCCAGCCCCAGCACTTGGCGGTGCCGTCGTTGAGGAGGGCGCAGGTGTGGCTGGTACCGGCGGAGATCGCGACGGCGTCGGTCAAACCCGAGACCGTGACGGGTGTGTGGTGCTCTGCGGTCGTACCGTCCCCAAGCTGGCCGTATCCGTTCCAGCCCCAGCACTTGGCGGTACCGTCGCTGAGCAGAGCGCAGGTATGCTGCCCTCCACCAGAGACAGCGCCGAGGAGGGTTGCAGAGCCAGGCTTGGGCCGGCCCAGCCCCAGGATTGCGAGCACCGCCAGAAAGGATAGGACTATCGGAATCAAGCGTTTTATGACGCTCACCTCCCAAGACTACTTGCGGCCCCACAACAATTTCAAGCCGGAACTAGCGGCACCTGCGGCGTGCATCAAGGAAGAGCGGCAATAACTTCCATTCGCTCAACCTCGCTGTTGGCGGGGGTGAAGCAGCGGAGCTATTCAGCAACGAGCCGTCGATGCGAGGATTATAGCATCGGCAGCACGGTTGTCAACTCATAGGGTGGGGGACGTGACGCTTTCCGACGCCTCCTCGGAAAGGTGGAGCAGGCCCGCCGCCAACTCTTCCATGCTGTAGGGCCCTTGTCGACGATGGCGCAGCAACGCCTCGATGTTCACCGAATAGCGGTTACGCCGGCCCTCTTTCTGGCGGGAGATCATGCCGTCCTCTTCCAGAGCCCGGAGAATGGAGAAGGCAGCTCTGTCTGTGATGCCGACGGCGAGAGAGATGTCGCGCTGGGTTGAGCGAGGGTGGTCGATGACGTGGATCAGGACAAGCGCGTGATTGGTGAGGAAATCCCAATGAGCCATATTTTCTTCCTCCAAAGGACTTGACAAGGCTTAAAAAGGAAGTACAATACTGGCAAAGAGTAACCAGGTATGAAGTTCATGGTACGCCTGTCTGGAATGTAGTAGCCGGTCTTACTTGTCGAGAATCATTGTTCATGATGGACGCTCCAAAGTCAAGCGGTTGGAGCGACAAAAAGATAAAAATCGCGGCAAGGCCGGATTATTAAACGCCGTGGACTGGAGAGATCTCTGGGGCCGTCCATTCAGGGAGGATTCGGAGCCCGTCGTCGCAGAGGGGGACTAGGCCACTAGTCGGGCTGGGCGACACGGGCATCAGTGACCGGGCCTGCGGAGAGCGGCGATGGGCGATCGGATACGGGGTCCGAGGGGTACCCCGCCGGGCGGCTGGCCAGGGTCGGCCTGTCCCGCCCCGTGGGCCTGGTCATTCCTGAGCACCACATTCACTAGGCTGCGCTGCCTGTAGGACCTGCTAATTGTCCAACCTCCCGCTCGCCGCTGCGTAACGCGCGGTCGCCGACTTCCCTTAACCTCTGCCTAACACTCTTGGCGAACCTACGAGTGCTATAATTTGATCAGGAAGTCACACCAGAAAGGTCAGGCAGGCAATGAGATTCAGTTCGGCAAGATCGAGCGTCACGCTGGCGGCGTTGCCGCTGGTAGTTCTCGCTTTTCGCCACGGCGACCATATGGGGGACTGGGGAGGAGGTTGGTGGATTGCCATGATATTGATGATGGTGATCTTCTGGGCCGCTGTCATCGCCCTGGCAGCCTGGGCCTTCAGCAGGATCGTCGGAACACATAAGGCCGAGAAGAGCCCTCTGGACATCGCTAAGGAACGCCTGGCCAGGGGCGAGATATCGGCCGAGGAGTTCGAGCGAATCAAACAGCAACTGGCCTAGGCGTCGCGCGCGATAGACACGAAATCACAAATGAGGCAGGGCCGACAGGTTGCTCTTGCCGGGTCTCTTCTATGTTCAGGATGAGATATGGGCCACTGCGACCTTTAACCGTCGGCTCTCGAGTTGACGCCGTGAAAGGAAGAGGGTCTTCGGTCGGCCCTCAGGGCGCAGCTACCGCCAGTGTCTCGTAGGCTCCGGTTCCAGAGTCCCGGTCGAATGGGCCCGCGGAGTCCCCGTCGAATGCAAATGCAGTGGGGTATCGAGCGGGAACGCCATTGCGCGTAGCTGGCATGTGTGGGTTTCGAGAATTGCCGCGCTCATGTCGGCGCGAGTTGCCCGAAACGCCACACATCGAGGCAGTACGCCACAGGCCGCACTATCTCCTCGTCCATGTTGCTGTAGTGGCGGCTGTACCAGGATTCGAGTTCGGAGAGGCACTCCGCGAACAGGTCCTCGGGTATCTCCCAGGTCCACGAATCAACCCGGTTGCGAATTCTCTCTAGGTTCTGCGCCGGCGTCCGGCGGATCTCTCCTTCGGCGAACGGCACCACTCGGCATGAGCCTCCCAGAGTCTGCAGGGTGCCACGGATCTCATCCGTGCTGGGCCTCGTGTGAGCGACGAAGTTTCGGGCCGCCATCATCTCCCTCAACTTGGACATGGCCGCACGCCACTCTTCCAGCATCGCTTCCCCTACTCTTGCGGCCTCCGTACCGTCGCATACCAGAATGCCTCCCGGTGCTAGCACGCGGCGCAACTCCTCCAGCGCTGTCTGCCAGGGGGAAACGAGGTGCAATACATGAAAGACCAGCACCGCGGGGAAGGATTCTGAGGCAAGCGGCAGCCGGGTCGCATCGCCCAGAATCAAGTCTGGCTGCATTTGGCTTGGCTCGACCTGCTCTCGCAGTCGGGCAAGCATACGAGGAGAGATATCGATAGCTAGAACCCTGATGCCGCGCTCGGCGAGCGGGCGGGCAATGCGCCCAGTGCCGACGCCCACCTCAAGGATGCGGTCAGCACCCGCGGCGGCTATCTCTGAGAGAAGGGCGCCCGTGAGTTCTCGGGCGATTCCTTCCGGCAGCGCCCGCGTCTGGTCATAGGTCTCGGCGGCGCGGTCGAAACTAATGCTCTCCAAGGTCTGATTCATCATGGCACAGCTCGACCTCTGTGAATAGGACGATCGAATCGGCTCGCCATCGGCCCTCCTTTGACACCTTCAGCGCCCCCTGATATCCTCTGCGCAACCTTCAAGAATGCAAAGGCCTGCGTATGCCCCCCGAGGAGCTGAAGGTCGTCAGGCTGGGGCCTCTGGGCCCGTTCGATAACAACGCCTACCTGATCGTTGACCCCTCAGGCCGAGAAAGCGTGATCGTTGACGCGCCTCCTGAGGGTGAAAAGACCTTGGAGGCGGCCCAGGGCACCTGCGTCTCCCGCATCATCGTCACGCACCGCCACGGTGACCACTGGGCCAGCATTGATGCGCTCAGGTCGGCTACGGGTGCCCCTGTCTATTGCCATGAGACCGACCGTGAGTCTCACGCCGACAAGGTGGACGGCACGTTAGAAGACGGCGAGGAGATCGCGCTGGGCAGGGGCCGCCTGCGCGCCATCCATACGCCCGGACATACGCCGGGCAGCATCTGCCTGCTTGTCGGCGGTGTTCTTATCGCCGGCGACACCCTCTTCCCCGGCGGGCCCGGCCACAGCGACCGGCCGGAGGACCTTCAGCAGGAGATCCGCTCCATTGTCGAGCGCCTGTTCATCCTTCCCGACGAAACGGAAGTCTATCCCGGCCACGGCGACGGGACGACCATTGGCCGGGCGAAACAGGAGTACGTCGTCTTTGCCTCGCGGGAGCATCCGGGGGACCTCTGCGGCGATGTCCTGTGGGAGGCGTGACCGAAAGTGATGTCGAACGGCTCCCGCTCGGATCTCTGAGCCTACTCTTTAGAGTTACTGCTCTGGACGCGATAACAGGCGTAGGCTCCCTAGGGTAACCCTATGCGTGATAGGCAGATGCTCCCACAGCCTGCAGCCCCCGAGAGCACCACACCATGATGCATTAGTGTGGGCGGAAGTCAAGGCGGCATTGCGTCGGCAGCGTCGCGATGCAACAATTCTCCCGGCAGGGTGACGTACCGCTCGACGAAAGGACTTTGCATGTCTGACATCACTCATCGGATGATCACCGCGAACGGCATCAACATTCACATCGCGGAACAGGGTCAAGGCCCGCCTGTGCTGCTGCTGCACGGCTTCCCGGAGTTGTGGTACTCCTGGCGCCACCAACTCCCCGCGCTGGCTGACGCAGGGTATCACGCCGTCGCGGCAGACGTGCGTGGCTACGGCCGCACGGACGCCCCTCAGCCGGTTGAGAGCTATTCGATGCGCAACCTAACGGGCGACGCTGTTGGCGTGCTGGACGCGCTCGGTGCCGAGAGGGCGGTCGTTGTCGGCCACGACTGGGGTGCGCCGATTGCCTGGCATTGCGCCCTCCTATATCCGGACCGTTTCTCGGCTGTGGTCGCGCTCAGCGTGCCGTACACGCGGCGTTCGCGGACGCCGCCAATTCAGGCGTTGAAGCGGATATTCACCGACAACTTCTTCTACATCCTCTACTTCCAAGAGCCGGGGGTAGCGGAGGCCGAACTCGAGGCGGACGTCCAGAAGTCGATCCGCCTCACTCTGTACACGTGGTCCGGCGATGCGCCTAAGGGCGCAGCGTTCGCGTCGAAGCCGAAGAGCGCGAAGCTGCTCGAGGGGATGCCGGAACGCGATGAGCTACCCCGCTGGCTGACGGAGGCAGACCTGGCCTACTATGTTGCGGAATTTGAGCGCACCGGCTTCCGCGGCGGACTCAACCGCTATCGCAACATGGACCGCGACTGGGAGGAGCTGGCGCATCTGGAAGATGCCAAAGTGCAGCAACCGGCTCTCTTCATCGCCGGCGACGGTGACCCCGTGCTCGGCTTCACAAGAATGGATGCGATGAGGACGGACGTGCCAAACCTGCGAAAGGTAGTGATGCTCCCAGGTTGTGGCCACTGGACGCAGCAGGAGCGTCCCTCCGAGGTCAACCAGGAGCTCCTCGAATTCCTGGCAGCACTCAAGCTCTGAGATCCTCTCCCTGCAGAGCGAGCATGAACACGGCTATCGTTCTTCGTTCGCCAGAGGAATAGCCCCGCTAGCGTGCACCGAGATCTGCTCCTCCTCTCCTCTCAGTCAGGAAGGCGTGGAGCGCCCGTTCCCAGCCCGCAGCCTCCTCGCCGATCGGGATGATGGCGGCTATCATGGCCGTTCTCCTTCGCAAGCGTAGGATCACGACCGTATTGC
Organism: uncultured Chloroflexia bacterium; assembly: GCA_963703345.1. Taxonomy (GTDB): domain Bacteria; phylum Chloroflexota; class Dehalococcoidia; order DSTF01; family JALHUB01; genus JALHUB01. The sequence goes on from OY969814.1 coordinate 554,816, forward strand.
ATTAGTGTGCGCGGAAGTCAAGGCGACGCCGAGGCTTGTCAGCCCATTCCCGTCATTTGCGATGGCAGAGGCGCGACGGTATACTCCAGCACAGCCGACCTGCCGATTCCGCAGAAGATCGGCAACACGAGTCCCAGATTGCTGTCATGGATACTTCAAACTCCGAAGCACATGAGTGGCAAGACCTCGACCTCGCCGCGGCGGCCCGACTCGAGACCTCGGCCGTACTCGAACAGTTGGGCAGCTCTGAGAACGGGCTCAGCGCGGCGGAGTCGACGACCCGCCTTGGGAAAGTAGGCCCTAACGCGGTCCGCAGCCACGGCGCGAGCGCTCTCGACGTACTGCTTCGCCAGGTCAAGAGCCCGTTGCTGATCCTGCTTGTCGCGGCCGCAGCCACGTCGCTGGTCGTTGGGCAGCGAACCGACTCCCTGATCATCTTTGCCATCATGGCCCTCAGTGTCGGGCTCGGGTTCTTCAATGAGTACCGGGCCGCGCGCGCTGTAGAAGCGCTGCATTCTCGCATCCGTCACACCGCCGTCACGTCCCGCGACGGCAAAGCCGTCGAGGTCAATCTCACGGAACTGGTGCCTGGTGACATCGTGGGTCTCACTGTGGGCGAGGTGGTGCCGGCAGATATGCGACTCCTGGAAGCGAGCGACCTGGCCTGTGACGAGGCGATGCTGACAGGCGAGGCGATGCCTGCGGAAAAGGGCATCGATCCCTCGCCTCCGTCCGAATCGCCCCTTGACCTGCCGTCGTGCGCATTCATGGGCACCGTAGTGCGTACGGGCTCCGGCCGGGGTGTGGTGGTGCAGACGGGCCGGAACACAGCCTTCGGCCGCATCGCGGTGCGCCTCGGCGAGGCGCACGAGGAGACGGGCTTCCAGGTCGGGTTGCGCCACTTCTCTGTTCTGCTCGTGCAGGTCACAGCCGTTCTAACCATCTCCATCTTCGTGATCAATGCGGTGCTGCAGCGGCCGCTCCTGGAATCCGCGCTCTTCGCCCTGGCGATCGCGGTAGGGCTGACTCCCCAACTCTTGCCGGCGATCGTTACGGTCAGCCTCTCGACTGGGGCACGCCATCTGGCCCGCAAATCGGTCATCGTCAAGCGACTGGTCAGCATCGAGGATCTGGGTAACATCGAAGTCCTCTTCACCGACAAGACGGGCACGCTTACCGAGGGCGAGATCACCTTCTCAGCAGCGCTCGACATCGCGGGCAACCCGTCGAGCGATGTACTGCTAGACGGGCTGCTCTGCAACTCGGCGGTCCGCGACGCCGGCAGCGTCGTCGGGGGGAACCCCCTCGATCGCGCCCTCTGGGACGCCCCCGGGGCCGCGAGCAGCCCGGTATCGGGCTACGCGCGCCTCGCCGAGGCCCCATTCGACTATGACCGCCGGAGGATGTCGGTGCTCGTGCAAGACGGCAGCGGGCGCCGCATGATCATGACGAAGGGCGCGCCGGAGTCGGTGCTGGCGTGTTGCCACGAGGTGGCGGCAGACGCTCGCACGCTGCTTGACGCCCAGTTCGAGGCCGGCAGCCGGATCATCGCTGTCGCGACGCGTGACGCAGACGGACTCTCGACTCTCAGCCCCCAGGACGAGCATGATCTCGTCCTCGCCGGCTTCCTTTCGTTCGTCGACCGAGCAAAGGCCGGCGCAGGCGCGTCCATAGCGCGACTCAACGCTCTGGGCATCACCGTTAAGATCGTCACCGGAGACAACGAGCGCGTAGCAAACAAGCTCTGCGCTGAGCTGGGGGTACCCGTGGCCGGCACGCTGACGGGCGCCGCGTTAGAAAAGCTCAACGATGACGAGCTCGTGGCGGCGTTACCCTCGACCTCGATCTTCGCCCGGGTGACGCCCGAACAGAAATCGCGGATAATCCGCGCCCAACGCAAGCTCGGCGTCGACGTTGGCTTTCTCGGGGACGGCGTCAACGACGCAGTGGCCCTGCACGACGCCGACGTCGGCATCTCGGTGGACTCTGGCACGGACGTGGCGAAGGATGCCGCCGACATTGTGCTGCTGGACAAGGACCTGGGCATCCTGGCCAACGGCGTCGTCGAGGGAAGGCGCGTATTCTCGAACACGATCAAGTACGTGCTAATGGGCACGTCATCCAACTTCGGCAACATGTTCAGCGCGGCCGGCGCCTCCCTCGTTCTGTCCTTCCTGCCGATGCTGCCGTTTCAGATACTCCTCAACAACCTCCTGTACGACATCAGTGAGATGACGATTCCTACGGACAATGTCGACGAGGAGCTGCTGCAGCGCCCGTCGTATTGGGATACGGCTTTCATCCGCAAGTTCATGATGTTCTTCGGCCCGATTAGCTCCGCGTACGACTTCATCACCTTTGGCGTCATGCTGTGGGTCTTCAACGCTGGCGAAGTGCTGTTCCACTCCGCATGGTTCGTCGAGTCGCTCGCCACGCAGACGCTGGTGATCTTCATCATCCGCACCAGGCGCATTCCCTTCTTCCATAGTCGTCCCAGCCTCCCTTTGCTGGCGACGACGCTTACCTGCGCCATCGTTGGCCTGGTGCTCCCTTTCTCACCGGTTGCGGGCGTGCTGGGGTTCACCGCGCTTCCGGCCGGCTTTCTGGGAATCCTGGTGCTGATGATCGTGACCTATCTGGGTCTGGTCGAGGCGGGGAAGTCCCGGTTCTTCCGACCTGTGCCGGGTAAGCAGCCTCTGGCCCGGCCGCGGGGGAAATGGGAGAGGCGGATTCACCGGGTTGCGGCGCGCTGGAGCCACCCGAAGCTTCCCGGGGCCAGGGCTACCCCACGATAGTCTGAGGTGCCTAGAGGGAGGGAATCTCGCTGCGTTCTGAACCGCTCAGACCATCGCGGCAGTTCACCGACTGACAGGGGATTCGGGAGCTCTCGCGGGACACCAACCACACTTCGTGTGCGCTCGTCCTGCCTCTGGCTTGATCCCCGGACCCGTGACTGGCGCTCCAGGTTCGTGCGCCCCTGATCCCCAATCAGCAACGAAAACCGTGCCATTCCTCTGGATTCACCGTTCGTCGCGGCGTAGTATCGGCGGAGACGCGCGAAGTGCGAGGAGGGAATCATGGAGTACCGTTCGTTCGGACGGACTGGCGTGAAAGTAAGCAGCCTCTGTCTCGGCTGCATGATGTTCGGCGGCAGGACAGACCCCGCCGAATCGCAGAAGATCATCGACCGGGCGCTCGAGGCAGGCATCAATTTCATCGATACCGCAAACGTCTACAGCCTGGGCAAGAGCGAAGAAGCGACCGGCGAAGCACTCAAACGCAACAGAAGACGAGGGGACGTGGTCTTGGCGACGAAGGTGCATTGGAAGATGGGGGAAGGCGTGAACGACTGGGGCAACAGCCGCCGCCACATCATCGAGCAGTGCGAAGCAAGCCTCCGCCGTTTGCAGACCGACTCCATCGACCTCTATCAGATCCACCGCCCTCAGCCCGACATCCCGATCGACGAAGCGCTGCGTGCCCTCGACGATCTGATACACGCTGGCAAGGTGCGCTACATCGGCAGCAGCACTTTTGCAGCCTGGCAGGTGGTCGAGTCGTTGTGGGTCGCGAAGGAGCTCGGCCTGAATCGATTTGTGTCGGAGCAGCCGCCGTACAATCTCCTCGACCGTCGGATTGAGCGTGAGCTGCTGCCTATGGCGCGGACGTTCGGCCTCGCCGTCATACCGTGGAGCCCGCTTGCGGGCGGCCTCCTGACCGGCAAGTACCAGCGCGGTGAGGAGCCGCCTCCTGGCAGCCGGTTCGAGGATTACGAGAACAACCCACTCCTCAGACGTCGCATGAGTGAGCGAATCTATGATGTTGTCGAAGGGTTGCAGCCGCTGGCTGAAGAGAGGGGCGTCGCACTGTCCCAGTTCGCCCTGGCCTGGTGCATGCAACGACCGGGCGTGACGAGCCCGATCATCGGCCCGCGCACGCTGGAGCAACTCGAAGACAACCTTGGTGCCCTCGAAGTCACATTCACCGAAGAGGAACTGAAGCGCATCGATCGCATCGCCCGCCGCGGCGACGCTGTCGCTCCCTTCTACGAGGCGGACTTTGGCCCGCACCCGTATCGGATTTGAGAGAGGGCTCCTCCTCCCAAACGGTGGCAGGGGGCAGGGGCGATATGGTGGTACTGAGTCGGCGAAGGCCGGATGTTGAGACAAGCTTCTCTCTGTAATGTTACTCTTCGGACTCAGGGTACCTTGAGGTCCCTTAGTGTGCGTCCCCGCAACACCGGGGTCCGGGCGCTGGTGCACCCGAGGCGCTGCTGCCTCGGGAAAGCGACGCAGCTCTCTCACACCAGATGCTACCTGTACGAGTAACATAGAGGGCGGACTCGTTTTTGGGGGGGCGGGTCTGCTCATCTTCTCGCGAAACTGGACTGCTTGGGTCGAGCCTTCCCTCGCGCTTGACAATTTCGGCACCAAGACTAAGATAGCTCTGCAACTCTCGGTCCATCCATCATCGGGAGTGATCCTGATGGCCCAAGGCTGGAACACCGTCCGCGTGTTCATCTCATCCACCTTCCGCGACATGCACGCGGAGCGGGACTACCTGGTCAGAGTCGTCTTCCCCGAGCTGCTGTACGGGGCAGGGACGGATGCCCGCCAGGGGACTTGTCCAGCCGGCGCAGCCAGCTTAGGGTCGTGCCTCGTAGAAAGCGTGCGGGGGGTGAGGCAGGTCCAACCGCCGGAAGCGCGTGAACCCTGCGGCGCTCACGAGTTCGCGCATGGCCGGCTCGGGGAGGCCGAGAGTTCCGAGCCCAGCACCGCCTGGTTCAGACAGCCCTGAGGACATGCAAACGAGAACGGATATCGCGTATAACTGGGGCGCCAGTGGATTCCTCAGATTCTCCTCAAAGGTGGGCGCGGTGTTGAAGTCGATAATGAACCAAGTGCCATCGGGGCTGACCGCCCAGCGGATGGCGGCCGCCACCTCTTCGGGTCGCGTCATGTCATGGAGACAGTCGAGCGTAGTGACCAGGTCGAAGCTTGCGTCCGCCGGGAGGGGCTCCAGAGCCACGTTGTGAAAGGTAACGTTCGACTGTCCGGCTTCGTTCCGGTTGGCTTCGGCGCGGAGCAACGCATACTCCGAGATCTCATAGCCGTGGAATTCGGACGAGGGGAAGGCCCTAGCCATCTCAATGAGGGCAATGCCGGTGCCGCATCCTACGTCGGCGACCCGCCCGCCCGCCCTCAGCTTGTCCACCACCCCGTCGAGCATCGGCAACGCTGTGGAGACGAGTTCCTGATGGTACCAGTTGCGCAGTGTCTGCTCGTACGCATTGGCCATCTCGGGGCCACCGTCATCCCAGGTCAGGCCGAGGCCGGTGCGGAAAGCCTCCGGCAGTCGCCGCGCTCCATCCATGCTGAGCGGCAAGGAATAGAAGCTGGGGCCCAGGAACAGCGCGTGGTCCTCGTCGGCGAGGAGAAGCGTGGCCGCCGGCGAGAGTTCGAACCGATAATCGTCGCGATAGTAGACCACGCCAGCCGCGGCCTGTCCTCGCAGCCACTCGCGTAGCCACCGTTCGTGGAGTCCGGTGTGACCGGCGAGTTCCTCGCTGGTAGCGGCGCCAGTCTCCTTGAGCGCCCGGTACAGCCCGAGTCTGAGCCCGACGAGAATCATGATGGATACGTGGGCCCCGACCATCAGCCCCACCAGGCGGTCTATTGACGCTCGGGCCCTCATCGGGGACCGGCGCCTGGCCCGTCGTCATGACGTACCTCCCCTCAACGCGCAATCCACAGCAGCCCTACCCTAGACGATCGACATCTTCCGTGCACGGATACGGGGTATGCGGCGCTACCAGTTCGGCAAACCGCATTACGACGACTCCCTCCAGTGCACCTCGTACAGCCGCACGGGGCCCTCGAAGCCGCGCAGCGCGGCCTCGCCCCGGTCGGCGAAGAGGAACCCCTTGCCTGCCACCAACTGTCGCACGACGTCCGAGGCTAGTATCTCCTCGCCCTTCGCCTGCGCCGCGATGCGAGCCGCCATAATGACCGCCGTCCCGAACAGGTCCTCGTCCTCCGCTATCGGCTCGCCCGCGTTCAGCCCCATACGGACGCGTATCAGCGTCTCCGGGTGCTCATCATCGTGGGCGGCGAAGGCCCTCTGCATGGCAACGGCGCACTCCAGCGCCCGCGTCGCCGATGAGAACGATGCCATGAACCCGTCCCCCATCGCCTTCACCTCCGCGCCACCGTGGGTCCTGAGCGCATCGCGGACGATGCCGTTGTGGGTGCGCAGGAGCTCCTGGGCCTTGGCATCCCCCAGGCGCTGGGTAAGGGTTGTGGAGCCCTCTATGTCGGTGAAGAGGATGGTGAGAGGCCCCGACGGAGCGGCTACCGTCTCCGACCTCTCGCTCACGCCTACGAACTCCGCGATAGCCTTGTACCCAGCCTCGATCATAGGGTCGCCGGGCAGAAGGGTGTGACTTCTGCCCTCCATGGGGAGGAAGCGGGCCCCGGGTATGCTGGTCGCCAGCTCGCGGCCGGCCTCAAAGGGTACGATGGTGTCGCCGCGACGGTGAGCTACCAGGGTGGGCGCTGTCACCTGCGGCAAAAGATGCCTCACGTCGATCTCCGCCAGGGCGGATATAAAGGCAGCGGCGTTCTCGGCCGAAGTGGAAACTCGCTGCAGTTCATTGAACTGCCGTATCGACTCCGCGTCCGCGTCCGGCATGAACAGGCTCGTAAACAACTGGCGGAACGCTGGCAAATCGCTGTCCCACCCCTGGCGGATCAGGGTCAACATGGCTTCAAGCCCTTGGCGGGCTTCCTGCGTGTCGAGCAGCCAAGCCTCGCGAGCCCAGGAGCCGTAGAGTATGAGGTGGCTGACCCGCTCTGGGTGGCGCACGGCATACGTGATGGCCGTCGCGCCCCCCTGAGAGATCCCTTGCAGGGCGAAGCGGTCAAGCCCCAGGGCATCAACCACCGCCTCCAGGTCGCGCAGCTGGGCTTCCAGGGAATAGTCGCTCACTCGGCGGTCCGACAACCCCATGCCGCGGCCATCATAGCGGATGAGCCGAAAGAAACGGGAACCAGCGTCGATGGAATAGCGCCCCAGCGGGTTCTCCCACTCATACTCCAAGTGGGTCATCCAGCCCTGGGCGCGAACCAGCGCAGGCCCCTGGCCCACCATGGCGTAGGCTATGCGCGTCCCATCCGAGCTGGTGCAGAAGCGGATATGCTGCTCCATGGCGACACCTTTCATGCTCGCTGCGTTCCCCAAGAGTGGCCTGGCGAACAACCGGAATCAGCGCTCTGCGCAGTATGCAACCCGTTATTGCTGCGGCTCCTCAGCCCGGTCTCTTCCCACTCTACGGCCTAGCCAGCAGCGCTTCCGCCATCTCCACGTGCTTGGGCATGCCGATGCGGCGATACATGGCGATGGCCTCGGTGAGGAGCTCGCGGGCCTTCTCGCAGTCGCCGGGGGCGTCGCGGTCGATGAGCATGCGGGCGTACCAGCGCCGCACCTCCGGCTGCTGGATGACGTGGGGCAGCTCGTGGGCCTGGCGCAGGGCCGTCTGGTAGTGCTCCTCCGCCTTCTCCCAGTGTTCCCCGGCCGCCGCCGCCATCCCCGCCACAGCATGAAGTAACGGAGAGTACCAAAGAACGACGGCTCCGGTATCGACGGCCTCCAGGACCAACGGGTAGAGCTTCGCGGCCTTCTCTCGTTCACCGAGGACGGTAAGCCCTTCGACCGCCGCGAAGAGCATCGCCCAGGCCCCTATCACGTTGGCCCGGCCGGGCCGCGGCAGCTTCTCCCGACTCTGCTCCAGCACCGCAAAGGCTGAATCTCTGTCCCCAACGTATGCCTCCCCCAGGAAGAGAGCCCCCCAGTCATAGCCGGCGAGGACCCCTGGCGGCTCCAGGTTGGCCGCCTCCTGGTATTGCGCGAGCGCCTGCCCCCACTCTCCCCTCCAGAAATGTACGTCGCCAAGGTAGGTATAGGCGTTGGATATCGCGTTGCTGCCGGTTCTGCGGCAGAGCTCCAGGTCCGCCTTCGCGTACTCCTCGAACCTTTTGATGTCGCCCGTGACCATGAACTGTCCGTTGACTATACCGCGCCTGACCGATAGGAGGGCGCCCAGATAGCCCAGACGCGTGGCCAGCGGCTCCACCTCGCGGCCGATCTCGGCGGCTTCGGTGAGGCGGCCGAGATACAACAGCGCGTACTGGGTGTTCCAAGAAATATCAGTCAAGCTGCCGAGGTCTCCGGTTTGCCGCAGGATATCCGCCGCCCGCAGGCCGGCGTTGACCGCGTCTAGCGGCTGCAAGTGCCAGCCGTGGTGGACGGTCTTGTACCCTAGGACCTGCCCCAGTAGGCGCTGATCGCCCAGCGTCTCAGCCATGGTCAGGGCCTCGTCAAGCAGCGAGGCGCCCGCGCTGTAATCGCCGGAGAGGCTGAGGTGCGACCCAGTGTGGGCGAGAAGGCGGCAGCGGTCGGCGCTTACCCGCTCGCCCAAGGCGGCCAGGCCACGCCGCCCGATCTCCAGAGATTCGGCCAGCTTGCCGCTGTAGGCCAATTGCAGGGCCAATGCGAAGGAGACGTGGCCCGCCGCCTCGGCGTTTCCCAACTCGTCGTAGGCGGCCAGCGCCTCGCGCCAATCGGCCATCGCCTCCTCCCAGCGGCCCAGGCTGCGCAGGGCCAGCCCCCGTTTGTAGAGCAGGTCGGCCCTCCCTCTCTGGTCATCGGCCGGCTGCAAGGAGAGAGCGTCGTCGTAGTGGCGCAGGGCATCCTCGAAGGCCGCTGCCTCCATGGCTCTCTTTCCCGCCACCGTCAGGTAGCGCGCCGTCTTCTCGGGGTCGGCGGCGGCCCCCGCCTGGTAGAAATGGTGGGCCAGGTCGGTGGCATGCTCCTCCAGGGTGCGGGCGTAGAGCCGCTCCATCGCCTCGGCTACCCGCAGGTGCCGCCGCTGCCGCCGGGGCAGTGAGAGGCTGCTGACCAGCGTCTGGCGGATAAGCTCGTGGGCGAAGCTGAAGCGGGCCTCAGGGCCGTCGGCGGTGGAGGTGATGAGGTGGGCCCGCTCCGCCTCGTCGATGGCGTCCAGAAGGGCGTCGGTGCCCACATCGCCCAGCGCATCCAGCAGCTCGAAGCTGAAGCTGCGGCCGATGACGGCGGCGACGGTCAGGACCCGCCGGCAGTCCTCGCAGACGCGCTCCAGCCGCCGCCCGATGACCAGGCGGACCCCCTCCGGCACGTTCAGCTCGCTCACGCGGAGACCAGGGTGCCAGCGGCCTTGAGCGTCGAACAGCTTTCCCTCCTCTGCCAGATGCTGGAACACCTCCTCGACGAAGAAGGGGTTGCCCTCCGTCTCACCATAGACGGCCTGCACCAGCGAGGCCGGCGGCTCCTGGCCGCTGAGGGCCTCCAGCATCGCCGCCACGCCCGCCTCAGGCAGCCGCCGCAGGGCGATGCGGTGGGCCAGGCGCTGGCGGAGGAGCTCCTCCAGGGCCCTGGCCAAGGGGTGGCCCACGTCCAGCTCCACGTCTCGATAGGTGCCCAGGATCATCAGGGGCATCTGGCTAACCTGCTGGGCGATGTGCTGCATCAGCAGCAGGGTCGAGTCGTCGGCCCAGTGCAGATCGTCCAGCACCAAGAGTATGGGCTGCACGCGGGCCGCCCGCTCCAGGAACTCCTGAAAGCTGTTGAACAGATAGCGCCGCTCCTGCTCAGGCGGCAGCTCCAGAGGCGGTGGGATGTCGGGGAAGAGGCGGCGCAGCTCCGGCATCAACTTGGCTACCTCTGGCGCCGCATCGCCCAGGGCCTCCCGAAAAGCCTCTCCCGGAACGATGCGAGCCGTACCCTCCAGCGTCTCCACGAAGGGAATGTAGGGCGGTGCCCCCTCCATCTCGTAGCAGTGTCCGGTCAGGGCCAGCACCCCACGCTGGCGGGCCTCCAGCAGCAGTTCCTCAGCGAGACGTGTCTTGCCCACGCCGGGCTCGCCGCCGATCAAGACCAGGGCGCCCCGACCGCGGGTCACCTGGTCGAGGCAGCGCCGGAGCTCCGCCCGTTCCGCCTCCCGGCCTACGAAGGGTGTCCGCTCGGGAAGGCGTAGCCCTGCCGGTCCGATGGCTTCCTCCTCCCACGACACCCTATGAAGCCGCATAGGCCTGGGGAAGCCCTTGAGCTCCACCTCTCCACGGTCCTCCAGTTCCACCTTCGTCGCCTCGCCCAGGACACCTTTGGCGGTCTCCGAGATCAGAATCTCGCCGGCATCGGCGTGGTCGGCGATGCGGGCAGCCGCGTTCACCGTCGCCCCGAACAGGTCCGTCTCCTCCCGAATGACCTCGCCGGTGTTGAGCCCAATGCGCACACGTACGGCCCGCTCAGGGTCCTGCCGGTTGCGTCCTGCTATCGCCCTCTGGATATCGACCGCGCAGGCGACAGCCCTTCGCGCGGAGGTGAAGGCGACCATTAGGCCATCGCCGGTGTGCTTGACCTCTTGCCCGCGATGCCGGGTGACCTGCTGGCGGACCAGCTCATCACAGGCGCGCAGCACCTCACGGGCGGCGTCGTCACCGAGCCGTGTCGCGAGGTCAGTGGAGCCTTCGCAATCCGTGAAGAGGACTGTGACTGTGCCTTCAGGGATCTCGTGTGCCATCGTAGCCACCCGCAGCTCTGGATGACGCAATGTTACTGCGTTTGCTAACGATGTCAAGAGGATAGGTTCCTCTTCGCAGCGGAAGAGGATGTGACGATGCACCCTTAGTGTCACCGATGCGAGAGGGCAGCGCCCTCTCTTGACACCCACCGGGCCACAACCGGCGAATGCGGCGTTCCGAGGCGCGAACGGGAGGATCACGTTTCAGAGTGACCGCGATGGTGCGACGTACGAGATTCATAAGATGAACACTGATGGCAGTGGCCAAACGCGGCTGACGAACAATACGGCAAACGATACTTCACCTTCTTGGTCGCCGGATGGCTTGCAGATCGTGTTCGATAGCACCCGGGACGGTGCCACTTACGAGATCTACAAGATGAACTCCGACGGTACGGCACAGACACGTCTCACCAACAACGCCGCCAACGATCTGTAGCCAGCCTGGTCGCCGGACGGCTTGAAGATCGCGTTCGCCAGCGGGGATGGTGTCACGTACGATATCTACAAGATGAACGCCGACGGCAGCGGCCGGACGCGGCTGACCAACGATAGTGCTATCAACACAGCACCGGACTGGTCGCCCGATGGCTTGAAGATCGCGTTCGGCAGCGACCGGCAGGGGAACCGCGACATCTATGTGATGAATGCTGACGGCAGCGGCGAGACGCGGCTGACCAACGATAGTGCTATCAACACAGCACCGGACTGGTCGCCCGATGGCTTGAAGATCGCGTTCGGCAGCGACCGGCAGGGGAACCGCGACATCTATGTGATGAATGCTGACGGCAGCGGCGAGACGCGGCTGACCAACAGCGGCGCCGTCAATGCCAATCCTGCCTGGTCTCCCGACGGACATCGTATCGCCTTCTCCTCCAGCAACCAGGTCTACGTTATGAATGCTGATGGTACCGGCCAGACACGGCTGACCAACGACTCAGCAGACGATCTGTCCCCCGATTGGCAGCCGCTGTCGGTTGTGGGTGGCGTCGCGGAGCCTCCCGACGTAGCCAGCACCTCCGTTGAACAGGCTGGAGCGCCTGAGGGACGTTCTGGCCGGTCGGCTGGCGAATACGCGGCTCTGGCTGGCGGCGCGACCGGGCTGGTCATGGCGGCGGGCATCAGCGTTTGGCACGTCAGGAAGCGCTCAAGCCGATAAGTTGACGACGCGCCGTTGCGTTGAGTAAGTCGTCCGAAGTGATCGGCTGGGTCGCTCAGGGCAGCGGTCTCGCCAGGATCACGGGATCACCGATGCCATCACCACGGAAACACGATGACTGTTCTGGAGACCCTGCGGTGCGCCGCAGCCGTGCGACACCACGCTGCTGTCTTTTCTCACTACGGGTCTCGTAGTACTATCCCCGCAAACCATTCGGGCTCGGACGAACCTTATTGACGCGTAGAGACAGAACATGAGTATCGACTTCAAATCCGCAGGCCGCGTCGCCCTCATTGCTGGCCTCCTGCTACTGATGGCAGCTTGCGGCGGCAACGAGAAGGCTTCTCCCGCCGCGAGCGAGACGTCGCAGCCGGAAGGCATCCACAAGATCCAGCACGTCGTCATGATCATGCAGGAGAACCGCAGCTTCGACCACTACTTCGGGACGTTCCCCGGCGCGGAGGGCATACCGATGAAGGACGGCGTTCCCACCGTATGCGTGCCCGATCCTCGCACCAACCAATGCGTGAAGCCTTACCACGACCCCGACGACCTGAACTACGGCGGACCCCACGAGGCAAGCGCTGCCGTCGCGGACATCGACGGCGGGAAGATGGACGGCTTCATCGGCCAGCAGATAATAGGCGGGACCGGCGGCGCCTGCGTCATCTTTCCCAACAACCCGAACTGCGGCGTCACCCCTGCCACGCCGGACGTGATGGGCTACCACGACGCCCGCGAGATTCCCAACTATTGGACGTACGCCGAGCAATTCGTCCTCCAGGACCACATGTTTGAACCCAATGCGTCCTGGAGTCTGCCCGCTCATCTCTTCATGGTGTCGGAGTGGTCGGCTCAGTGCAGCCGGGCGGACGATCCTGCCAGCTGCGTCAACGCGATGAACGTGCCTGACTACCCGCCGGACCTCCACGTCGGTCTCCGACCCGACGGCTCCGTGCCGCGGGCCGACTACGCCTGGACCGACCTGACATATCTGCTCCACAAGTCGAACGTGCCCTGGGCCTACTACGTTGCGGAGGGCACGGAGCCCGACTGTGAGGATGACGAGATGGCCTGCATTCCAAAGCCTCAGAGCGCCGGCACGCCGGGCATCTGGAATCCGCTGCCCTGGTTCGACACCGTGCGCGAGGACGGAGAACTAGGGAATATCCAGACGCTCGGCAACTTCTACGACGCAGCCAGGAATGGTACGTTGCCGGCTGTCTCCTGGATTACCCCTGATGGCAACGCGAGCGAGCACCCGCCGGCGCTGGTCAGCGATGGCCAGGCCTACGTCACGGGCCTGATCAACGCCATCATGCAGGGTCCGGACTGGGACAGCACGGCGATCTTCCTGGCATGGGACGACTGGGGTGGTTTCTACGACCATGTGCTTCCGCCTAGCGTGGACGAGAATGGCTACGGTCTTCGCGTCCCGGGGCTGGTCATAAGCCCCTATGCGAAGAAGGGCTATATTGACCATCAGACGCTCAGCTTCGACGCCTACGTCAAATTCATTGAAGACCTATTCCTCGGCGGGCAGCGAATCGACCCGGCAACCGACGGTCGCGCCGACCCGCGCCCCGACGTCCGCGAGAACGCGCCGATACTTGGGGACCTTCTGCAAGACTTCGATTTCTCGCAGTCGCCGCGCCCGCTCTTAATCCTGCCTGAGCATCCGCCCCCAAGTCCGGCCTCGGTGGGGCCTTGACGCTGGGCGCCGATTCGAAAGCGACGAAGGAGCACCAATCGAGCGCTCCTTCCCCATTTCAGATTCAGAAAAGCCGTCTGGAGGGCCGTGAGGGATTCGAACCCTCGACTCCCGGATTAAAAGTCCGTTCGCCGTTCGGCCCGCACCCGGCGCTGCTCGCCGAATCTGCGGGAAGGGTCAGATGGCGCTCTGCGAGGTCGAATCCTGCGGTCTTGCCCGTGTGACATCTGACGACCGGATTGTACGCAGCAGCGAGGTGAAGCCGCAAGGCGCGCTTCTACTGCGGTGCCAGCCGCTACCAGGGAGGCTTCTCGAGGTGTAGAATAGGCTCCTTATGGAGCCGCGCATACAGTACGCTAAGACCACCGACGGCGTGAGCATCGCCTTCTGGACGATGGGAGAAGGCACGCCCTGCGTGCACATGCCAAATCTTCCATACAGCCACATCCGACTGGAGTGGCAAGACCCCGGCTGGCGCCGCTGGTATGAGCGGCTGGCCGACAAGAGGAATTCGTTCTCGTTCTCGTGTGCGCTCGTAGCTCGGCTGGATAGGGCGCAGCCCTGCGGAGGCTGAGGTCATGGGTTCGAATCCCGCCGAGCGCGCCACCTTCGCCCACAATCACCAAGAGCGGCAGGAGCCTTGCCCACGTGGGTCGGCGACCTGCCGTTAAGCCCCTATGGGGTCGTCTCCTGAGGAGACGATGGGGGACAGGCAAGGAGGTTTCGATGCGAAAGGTGACACTGCTCTACTGGATAGTGGTAGGCGCGTTCCTAGCGTTCGCGCTGGAGGTCTTCTCCGGCTTCGTCCTCTGGTTGGCCTTCGAGACCGGCCCCGGCTTTGGCGGACGGCGCGGTCTTGCCGGCGTTGAACCGCCCGGTCGGCAGGAGTTCATGCTCATCAGCCGCCAGAACTGGCTCAATATCCACGACTGGACGGCGGTGGCGCTGATGGTCATCGTTCTCTTTCACTTGATACTCCACTGGCGGTGGATAGTGAACACCAGCCGCCGTCTCTTGGCCGGCTAGGGGAAGGTGGTGGGGATGGCGTCATGGCCGCCTTCACCTCAGCTCGCCACGCCATCGGGTGCGCTCTCCGCTGCAATGCGGTGACGGAAGGGACTGGGCTCCAGTTGCATCTTGGCATCCACGCCGGTGACGTCATTCGCGAGGGGAACAACGTCTACGGCGGAGCGGTCAACATCGCGGCCCGTATAGCAGGGTCTTCCGCTCCCGGCGAAATCCTGGCATCCGACATCGTGCGCGGTCTGGCTCGCACCTCTGCCAGCGTGTCGTTTGATGACCGTGGGGAGCACGTACTAAAGGGTGTTGGTGAGCCGCAGCGGCTGTACGAGGTGCAATGGCACCCCGCATTGGACGAGCCGTGAGGAAGCGATGACGGCAGCCCATAGCGGCCGACTGGACGTTCTATGCGCCAGAGTGTCGTTATTCTGTCCGAATCCGGGGCCAGTCGACCGTGTATGATTACGGTTATCCACGGGTTCAGAGGGCTCGACGGTTCAGATTGGGAAAAACCGCCTTGGGTTGCGCGAGCGATTCGAGCCCCTGACTCCCGGATTGGAATTCCGGCGGTCAAGTGAGAGAGACCGCCGAAGAATAGACCAGCTACTGGATGCCCCAATCGTATCTGGCCGGCGCTTTCCGAAGATCAACACTCCAATAATTAGGGTGTTATAATCGTCGAATCCGGCGGTCACGGTTGGCTTTTTGGGGCAGGATTTGAGACGTGGGCTACGAGGAGGTCGCCCCTGAGGAGGGTTTTTGAACCTGGCGAGAGGCTTTTGGAGGGCCGTGAGGGATTCGAACCCTCGACTCCCGGATTAAAAGTCAGAGCCTGTACCGCCGGACCTTCAGCTCCGCCCGCAGATTCGAATTCCGCCGTTTTAGCCGCCTGGCCAGACCGGATTCTCGTCGAGTCCAGTGCTCAGGTTCAGGTGCCCTCCGGAGTACCGGATTCGACGCAGCAATTGTACGCGAATCTTCCCACTACTTCAACGATGACTCCGGTGCTCACGTTGGAGCGGTTAGCGAAGAGAGTACCGACCGGAGAGACAGTATCCGTGTCTCTCCAAGCAACTCGGGCAGGGGCGATGCCAGGTGGGGGGCAGGCCAAGGCTATGCCGACCTCTTCCCGTCAGCACTGGGGGCGCTGACGGCCGCTAGCTCACCCGCGATCCTGCCGGCAGCAGCCGGCAGAGCCCTCTCCACCTCCGGTGTGAACTGCTCGCCGAATGTGTAGGGGTCCTTGACGGCGACCACATATATGAGGAGCTCCTGCGGCAGCGGCAAGGACAGCTGGCGGGCCAGCTCCAGGGCCAGACGCAGGTTAACGCCGTGGCTTAGCCAGGCGCAACTCCCGCCCAACTCGTCTTCTCGCAGCCGGCGCACCTGACCGACTGCACTCCCATCACAGATGCTGTCGATGATGACGCCCCGATCGTAGTGAGTCAGAAGCTGAACGGTCTTGAGGCCTGCAACAGCCGCCTCTACCAGGTCTGCCCTGGGATCGCCGAGCAACTCATGAACACGCCGCGCCACCGAGAGGCCGGTGGCGTCGTCGGAGAGGATGGGGTTGCCCAGTCCCAGGATCAGTGTTTTCGTTCTAGTCTCTCCGCAGTTCCTGAACTATCTTCCCCTGAGCATCGTAAATGTTCACTATGAGGGGCATCTCGCCGGGCAATGCGTGCGTGGCGCAGCCGAAGCAGGGGTCGTACGCGCGGAACGCCATTTCGATGCGGTTGAGGAGCCCCTCGGTGACCACCGTCCCCTTCTTGATCAGCCCCTGGCTGGCTTTCTTCACCGACATCGCGATGGCACCGTAGTTGTGAGCGGTGCCAACGATGAGGTTGACCTTGCGGGCGACCCCTCTCTCGTCGGCGTGGTAGTGGTGGATGAGAACACCGCGCGGCGCCTCGACTACGCCTACGCCCTCGCCTGGCGTGGCGGAAGGGATGGTACGAACGTCTGGGCTGGTGATCTCCGGGTCTGTGGCCAGTTCCACCATGCGCTCGGCGGCGTAGACGAGTTCGACGAGGCGGGCCCAGTGCGTCGCCAAGGTAGCGTGCACCGGCTTGCCCCCCAGGGTCGCGTACATGCGCTCGTACTCGGCCTGGGCAAGGGGGGTGGCCATCCCATCGGCGGCGTTGAGACGGGCCAAGGGCGCTACGCGGTAGATGCCACTGTCCTTGCCGTCAACGAGCCCCTGCCAGCCCAGCTTCTTCAAGTAGGTGAACTTGAGGTAGGTCCACGGTTCCACGTGCTCGGCTATGTGCTCCAGGTACTCCGACGGGTCGAACTTGAGGAACTCCTTCCCCTCCGGGTCCACCACCCGCAGCATGCCGTCGTAGAAGTTCGCTTTGTTGTCGGCGTCCACCAGGCCCATGTAGTAGGTCTTGTGGGTGAAGGTATCGGATAGGATCATGTCAAGGTAGGTCTTGTTGGCCAACACCACGTCATCGAGGATCTTGAGAGAGAGCTTGCCGAATTCCACCGCCGAGCGGGCGATCCCCTCGATCTTGGCCCGCTCCTCCTCAGTGATGGGCTTGCTGACTCCGCCGGGAAGGCCGCAGACTGGGTGAATGTACTTCCCCCCGATCATCGCCACCACTTCGTGGCAGAGCGCGAGGTGCTTCAGCACCTCGCCTCCGATCTCCAGGCCTACCTTTTGCACCACGCCGATGATGTTTCGCTCAGCCGGAGGAGCGTCAGGACCTACCACAAAGTCAGGACCGCTCAGAGCATAGAAGTGCGTGGCGTGGTCGGCCACGAAGAAGGCGCTATACAAGAGCTCTCGGAGCTTCTTGGCCGCCGGAGGGGGGTCTACCTTGAAGACGGCATCCAGAGTCTTGGCGGAGGCGATGTGGTGAGCCGACGGGCACACGCCGCAGATGCGCGAGGTGATGATCGGCAGGTCTTCGATCTGCCGGCCCTCGCAGAACTTCTCGAATCCCCTCAACTCAGGTACCTGAAAGTAGGCGTTTTCCACATCCCCCTCCTTGTCGAGGAAGATATCGATGCGGCCATGGCCTTCAAGGCGAGTGATCGGTTCGATGACTATGCGTCTTGTGGTGGGTTCGGAATCAGTGCTCATAGTACCCCTTGCGTCATGACCGACAGAACGCGCTGAGCTCTTGCTTATTCAGCCGTTGCCCTGTCAAAAGAAAGGCTCTCAGTCTGACGGACCCGTCGCAGCATTGACGCCGGCAGGCCGAAGAGATAGCAGACCCCTAGGAGATCAGGGAGTGTACTCGCTACCCGCTCGATCTCGTCCGGATCCTGAGTATCGACGATAGAAGCCAGGGCGCTGAGAAGCTTTCCGCCCTGATCGATCACATTCGGCGGGGGCCCGTAGCAGCCCCGACACGGCATGTTGACCGAAGTGCAGGGCGCGCCACAGCCGCCCCGCGTGGCCGGGCCGGCGCAGACGATGCCTTGCTCCAGCAGGCAACGCGTCGGGTCCGGCACGATCTCATACGGCCGGTGGAAGCCCTTGATTCGCTTGTCTTCCTTAATGCGACCGCAGTCGTAGCAGACTGTCCTCTCGGACGCTCCCACGACCGAGCCCGGGGGAGGCAACTGGCCTGCCATCACGGCTTGCAACACCGCCCAGATTTGCTCCTTCACAGGCGGACAGCCCGGCACGAAGTACTCTACAGGCACCACCTGGTTCAGCGTCCGGACGGTGTCGTAGAACTCGGGCAGCGTAAGCTCTCCCTCGGGCATCTGATAGCTGAGCTGGGGACGGACGCCGTTTTCGTTGTCTGTGGACGCCGTGTCTCGGTAGACAAGGTCGAGGATGGACTCCCGGTTGGCGACGTTGGCCAGGCCCGGGATGCCGCCCGTGTGGGCGCAGGCGCCGAAAGCGACTAGCGCCTTCGACTTCTCTCTTAGCAGGTGCGCCAAGTGCTCCTGCTCAGAGTTTCTGATCGCCCCGTTGAACAGGCAGAGGTCGATGCTCTTGTCCGGCAGCGCCTCCACGTCCTTGTACTTGAAGTCCATGATGCAGGGCCAGAGAACGATGTCGAAGGCCTCGGCTACGTCCAGGATCTTAGCGTACAGCTCGACGACCGCGATCTCGCAGCCGCCACAGCTGGCGGCCCAGTACAGAGCTAGTTTCGGCTTCTGACCCATGACAACCCCCAGGCTTGGCTAACGCTGCTCGCTCACTGCTGTTTTCGCATCCTTCTTTAGCGGGCCCAGTTCCTTTATGGTCTTCGTGAAGTCTGCCACGACCTCGGCAAACCTGGCCCCTTCAGATGCCGAAACCCATTCCAGTCTCAGCCTCTCGGGCTCGATCCCGAAATCGCTGAGCATCTTTCTCAGCATGTGAATCCTTCTTTGTGCCTTGTAGTTTCCTTCCATATAGTGGCAATCACCCGGGTGGCAACCCCCGATCAGCACACCATCCACACCCCTAGAGAAGGCCTTCAGAATGAAGGTCGGATCGACCCTGCCACTGCACATCACTCTTATCATCCTCAGGTTGGGCGGATACTGGATTCTAGAGGTGCCTGCAAGGTCCGCGCCCGCATAGGTGCACCAGTTACAGGCAAAGCCAAGTATCAGGGGCTCAAACCCGTTCCTATCCATTGTCAGATCCTCTTCTCATATGCTTTCGCTACGCTTCCGTCAGAGCCTCTATCTGCGCCAGGATCTCTTGGTCTTCGAAATGATTCATTGTAATCGCCCCGGATGGGCAGGCAGCCCCGCAGGTGCCGCATCCTTTGCACACCGCTTCGATGGTGCGGGCAAACGCTTTGCCATTCTCGCTGACCATCTGCATGGCGCTATAAGGACAAAGAACGGCGCAGATGCCGCAGCCTCCACAGAGGTCCTCATTGACGGAAGAAGTAATGGCTTCAGGACTCACATGCCCTCTTTTCATGGGTACCACTGCTTTGCCGGCGGCGGCGTAAGCCTGGAACACGGCTTCGGACACTTCGACTGGCCATCTGGCCGAGCCACATATGTAGATGCCATCCGTGGCAAATTCCACGGGCTGCAGTTTCAGGTGGGCCTCCAGGAAGAAGCCCTCCGAACTGAGGGGAACCTTGAGCATCCTGGAGATCCCCGCGTTGTCGCTCCGCGGAACAAGGGGTGTGGTCAGCACAACCATATCCGACGGAAGCTCCACCAATTTGCCTATCAACTGGTGGTAGACCCTGACACCCTTGACCCCGCCGTTCGCAACAACCTCGGGCGGGCTCCCCAGGCTGTACCTCACGAACCTGACACCCAGTTCCATCGCCTTTCGATAGTAGTCCTCGAACTCCACCCCATAGGCCATGATATCGCGATGGAGGATCCAGACGTTCGCCTCGGGGATCATTCTCCTTGATCAGCACAGCATTCTTGATCGCCGTCAGACAGCAGAACCTGCCGCAGTAGGGCCTTTCGGGGACGCGAGCGCCGACGCAGTTGATCATGACGACGTTCTTAGCCTCTACTGTATGCTGTTTCAGTCGTTCTTCCAGCTCGAGCTGAGTGAGCACGCCGTCCGTCTCACCGTAGCCGTACTGACCTGCCGGTTTGAGCTCCTCGGCGCCCACAGCGACTATGATGGTGCCGACTCTGAGCTTGCTTCCCTCCTCGCCTTGCTCCAAAATGACGTCGAAATTGCCTATGAAGCCCTTTACTTCCTTGACCTCTGTGGAGAGATGAGCCGTTATACGCTCATGGTTCCTCACCTGGTCAATGAGGGGCCCGATCAGTTCTCTGGCCTCTTTGTTGGTTGCGAAGAGTCGGTTTACATCAAGTAGCAGGCCACCGAGCTGTGCCTGCTTTTCCACCAGGTGGACCTCAAAACCCTGATTGGCCAGGTTCAGGGCTGCGGTCATTCCGGCCACGCCGGACCCGATTACTAGAGAAGCCGGAGTGACTTCAATCTCGATCTCTTCCAGCGGCTTCAGTAGCCTGGCCTTCGCCACCCCCATTCTAACGAGGTCTTTGGCCTTTTCGGTGGCTTCCGTGGGGAGGGTCATGTGCACCCACGAGCATTGGTCCCTTATGTTGACGAACTCGAAGAGATACTTGTTCAGGCCCGCTTCCTGACAGGCAGACCTGAACAGTGCCTCGTGGGTTCTGGGGGTACAAGATGCCACTATGACACGGTTCAGGTCGTTTTCTTGAATCTTCTTCTTTATGGACGAGATGCCTTCTTCTGAACAGGTGTAGAGGTTGTGCTCGGCATGCGCTACATTGGGCAGACTCTTCGCGTACTCCACCACTTGGGGCACGTCGACATAGCCGCCGATGTTCCTGCCACAGTGACACACAAAGACGCCAATCCGGGTATCAGGCATGCTCAGCACCCCCTGCTAGAACTTCAGCCGCTCGAGCCGCTGACCCGGATGCTTGAACCACCGAGTCCGGGATATCCCGAGGGCTGTGAGCATAGCCGCAGGCGAAGATCCCGGCCCTGCTGCTGTCCAGCGGGTGGGACAGGCGGTCCGGGATTTCCACGAAGCCGTGTTCATCTAAGGTTATGCCCAGCCTGGCCGCTAACTCCCGGACGCCCACAGACGGTACCAAGGCTTGGGCGAGGATGACCAGCTCGGTCTCGAAGGTCTTCGTTTCACGCGTGGTGGTATCCTCGTACAAGATGATCGGGTTGCCGTTCTCGGCAACGTCAATCCTTGCGGGCCGGCCTCTGACATATGTGACGTTATACTCATCTCTGGCACGGGCGATGTACTCCTGGAATCGCTTGCCCACTGCCCTGAGGTCCATATAGAAGATGGTGGACTTCGTCCCAGGGTGGTGTTCGTACGCCAGTATGGCCTCCTTTGTGGCATGCATGCAGCACACGCTTGAGCAGTAGGCCTTGTGCCTGAAGTCTCGGGAGCCGACGCACTGGATGAATGCTATGTTCTTGGCCAGTTTGCCGTCAGAGGGGCGCATGAGCTCGCCGGCCGTAGGGCCAGAGGCCGAGGTAAGCCTCTCGTATTCCATGGCGGTGATTACGTTCTCTATCCTTCCATAGCCGTACTCGCCGAGCTTAGAAACGTCGTAGAGGTCTAAGCCAGTCGCGAGGATAACTGCGCCAACGTTGACGTCCAGGTACCGCTCTTCCTGGTCATAGCGTATGGCCTTGGCCTGGCAGGTCTTCTCACACAGCCTGCAGTCGGAGCAGACGGCGCAGTTTAGACAACGGTTCGCTTCCTCGATGGCCGCCTCCGTGGTGAGAGCGAGCTCTATCTCTTGAAAGTCCCTCACCCTCTCTTCAGGGGCTCTGAGGCGCAGCTCGACCCTCTCCCGCCGCTCGATCTCCCTCTCAGGGAGAGGCACGGGAGCCTCAGCCTCCTTCTCCCTCCCCTCCCGCAGGTCGAGACCGTTTATGAACCTGTCTATAGATATGGCCGCCTCGTTGCCTTGGGCGACAGCCTCTATGATCGATGCCGGGCCCCTGACGATGTCACCACCGGCGAAGACCCCGGGAAGGTTCGTCTCCAGCGTGACTTCATCCGCCCCGATTGTCCCCCGGGCAGTCTTCTCCAGACCCTCGAAGGCTGACAGGTCTGACCTTTGGCCAATGGCGATGATCAGCGTGTCCCCGGCTAGGGATGGCCCGGAACTCTCTGAGAACTTGGGGGCGAACCTGCCACCCTCGTCGTAAACCGAGGTGCAGAGAACTGTTTCCAGCCCTGTCATCCGCCCATTCTCGCTCTGCACCATCTTCGGGCCCAGTGAACCATGGATGATGACGCCCTCTTCCTCCGCCTCCTCGATCTCCCAGCTATGGGCGGGCATCCTGTCCCTCGAGGTGAGGTCCCTCGTCTCAAGGCAGACAAGGTGGACCTCCTTCGCCCCCAGCCTCAGGGCGATCCTGGCACAGTCTATGCCGACGTTCCCGCCGCCGATAACTATCGCCCTCTGCCCGAAGCCTTCCACCTTCCCGCTCGCCTTCGCTTCCTGCAAGAAGGGGAGGCCGTAGAGCACGCCTTTGGCCTCCGCGCCCTCCACCGGGAGCCGCGCTGCGTCCTGGCAACCTACGGCTACGAAGACCGCCTTGTAGTCTCTCTTGAGTTGATCGAAGGTGATGTCCTTGCCAACTCTCGTGTTTGTCTTCACTTCCACGCCGCTCGCCAGCACACGGTCCACGTCGTAGCTGGCGATCTCTGTGGGGATGCGATAGTCGGGGATGCAGCCCGTGACCATGCCACCGGCCTTCCCCGACGCCTCGAAGACGGTGACCGGGTAGCCCATCTCCAACAGTCTCAGAGCGCAGGTGAGGCCTGAGGGCCCTGCTCCAACAACTGCCACCTTCTCCTCGCGCGTGGGCTTTAGGACCTGTGGAGGCGCCTCGCCGTTTTCCCTCGCCCAGTCTGAGATGAACCTCTTCAGCGCTCGGATGGAAACGGGCTCATCCACGTCCCGGCGGTTGCACTGATCTTCGCAAGGGTGGTGGCAGGCCCTGCCGCATATTGCTGGGAAGGGGAGCGTTTCGCGTACGACATCCAGGGCCTCTTGGAACTTTCCCTTGGAGGTCAGGGCAACATAGCCCTGAACCCTCGTGCCGGCCGGGCAGCCATCTCTGCAGGGGGAGATGCCTCTTCTATCGATGACGTAGAGGTTGGGAATCGCTTGGGCGAAGGGCTTGTAGATGGCCTTTCTCTTGCCCATGCCCTGGTTGAACTCGCTGAGGATCTCAACCGGACATTGCTCTGCACACTCTCCGCAGCCGGTGCATTTGGTCTCATCGATGTAGCGGGGCTTCATCAGTATCCTGGCCTGGAACCTCCCCAGCTCTCCCTCCACCGCCGCGACCTCGGAGTAGCTCAGCACCTTGACGTTCTCGTGGCGGTAGCACTCGATCATCTTGGGGGCGAGGATGCACATGGCGCAGTCGTTGGTGGGGAAGGTCTTGTCCAACTGAGCCATTCTCCCGCCGATTGAGGGAGACTGCTCCACCAGATAGACTTGAAAGCCCATGTTGGCCAGGTCGATGGACGCCTGGATGCCGGCAATGCCTCCGCCGACTACCAGCACTGAGTTATTGTTGTCGCTCATCTTCTACCCCTAAGGCACTAGCAACGAATTCTGCCAGATCCATGACGGGAATCTCCACGTCGGGGCCCTTTGCTTTCCCCTTGCTCACCATCGCACACTTGAAGTGAATTTGGCATTTCGGGCAAGAAGTTATGAGGACCTCGGCGCCGGTGGATTTCGCCTCAAGCAATCGCTCAACGCGTATCTGTTTGGAGTATAAGTCGCAGTTCGTGAAGGCGCTGGTGCCGCAGCAGAGTGACTCCTCCCTGTTCCGGCCCATCTCGAGCAGTTCTATCCCGGGGATAGCCTTCAGCACGTCCCTCGGCGCCTCATAGACCCCCAGATGCCTGCCCAGCCGACAGGGGTCGTGGTATGTGACCTTCCTCTTGACCTCTTTGAGACCGAGTCCGTCCTTGTCTATCCTGTCGGCCAGAAGTTCGCTGATGTGCTGAAGCTCGCAATCTAGTTCCACGTACTTCGGGTAGTCTTCTTTGAAGGTCCGGTAGCACTCAGCGCAGGAGAAGACAATCTTCTTCACCCCCGCCTTCTTGATCATCGCGGCGTTCTGCTCCGCCAGCGCCTTGAAGCCGTCCACGTCTCCCGTCCAGAGCAGGTCGTGGCCACAGCACTTCTCATCCTCGCGCACGACGGGCTCTATTCCCAGCGAATTGAGAAGCCTGAGGCTCCCTCTTGCGGGCCTTGAGAGACTCGACGTCAATGTCCTCAAAGACGGGCTCAAAGTAGGGGGCACACCCGACAAAAAACAGGACGTCGCCTTCGGCAGAGACTCGAGTCCCGTCGGATAGCCACTCCAGCCGTCGCTGGGCGATGGACGAATTCGCCATCAGCCGGCTCAGAGATTGCAGTGTGCCGGAGTGGGCGCAGGCTCCATGCTGACCACGATTTGACGCCAAGGCCCTGGTCTTCTGAATGAAGAGGGGATAGTCGACATCTGAGGGGCATTTAGAACTACAAGCGTAGCAGGTCAGGCAGGAGAAGAGCTCGCGAGCGTAAACCAGGTCATCCTCGAGGCCAAGTAGAGCTTTCTCGACCATCACTCGCGGGGAGTAGGCCGGGTTATGCCTTGAAACCGGGCACGAGCCCGAGCACTTGCCACACTCCAGGCAATAGTATGCCTTGGTCTCATTGATGACTTGCTCCAGGCGAGGGTGTGCCTTCGTCTCCTTGACAACTTGCTCTAGCGTCAAGCTATGGCCTCCTTTCTGAACGGCGAGGGGCCAAGTTGTTTCAACTGATCAACATACCCTTTGATCGTTTCGGCAAACCCGCCTCCCTCGGCCGCGGAGATCCACTCCAGCTTCAGGCGCTCGTCCTCCAACCCCAGCGTGTGCAGCAACCTCCTGAGCTTCGCTGTCCTCTCTTCTGCCCTCTTGTTCCCTGAGATGTAGTGGCAATCTCCGATGTGGCAGCCGGCAAGCAGGACGCCATCAAATCCCCCCTCAAAGGCTTTGAGGACGTAGATGGGGTCGATCATTCCACTGCACATCACCCTTATGATCCGCACGTTTGACGGATAGTTGATGCGACTTGTCCCGGCTAGATCAGCCGCTGCATATGAACACCAGTTGCAGGTAAAGGCGACGATCTGTGGTTCGAATCCGTTCACACTGGTACTCCCGATAACGCCTCAAGCTCGGCTAGTATTTGTTGACGAGTGAAGTGCCTGATGGAGATGGCTCCCGTGGGACAGGTGACGGCACAAACTCCACAGCCTTTGCACAGGGCCTCGTTAATTGAGGACACTGGTATCATCCTCCCGTTGCTGATCAGGGTGGGGGCATGAAACACGCAGATCTCTTCGCACCGCCCACACCCCTGACATAACGTCTCATCTACGGTGGCCGTGGCCGCCTGCAGCTCCACGCTCCCTTTATCGATGAGGGCCAGGGTCTCAGCCGCTCCAGCCAGGGCCTGCGCAACAGTGTCCGGGATGTCCTTTGGGCCCTGGGCACATCCGATTACGAAGACGCCGTCGTTGGCGGTCGCGACCGGCTCCAGCTTGGCGTGTCTCTCCTGGAGGAAACCGTCGGCGCTCTGAGTGAGGTTGAAGAGCCGCGCCACATCTCGAGCGTCGGACCGTGCCTCCATGGCCGGGCAAAGAACCACCATGTCCACGGGAACTCGCAGTTGGCGCCCGATCAGCGTGTTCTCGCACACCACGACGAGCTTCCCCTGTTCCTCCTCGCTGAGGGCGAGATCCGTGACCTGAGCCGGCTTGCCCCGGATGAAAGTCACGCCCTCGCTGCCCTCTCTCTGGAAGAACTCCTCGAATCCCTTGCCGTAGCAGCGCATGTCTATATAGAACTGGTAAACGTTGGCGTCCTCGATCTTCTCCTTGATCAGATGAGCGAACTTTAGGGCATACATGCAGCAGACGCGGGAGCAGTACGAGTGGTATTTCCGGTCGCGGCTACCGACGCAGTGGATGATGCCCACGCTCTTCGGCTCCTGGCCGTTGATGACGATGTGGCCGCCGGTGGGGCCGGTGGCGTTGCAGAGACGCTCGAATTGGAGGCTGGTGATCACGTTGGGGAACTTGCCGTAGCCGAGTCGGGCGATCTCTGAGGGGTCCATCAGGTCGTAGCCGGTGGCCACGACAACGGCGCCTACCTCGACGTCTACAATCTTCTCCGTCTGGCTGAAGTCTATGGCTCCCCGTTCGCAGAACTTCAGGCAGGCGCCGCACTTGCCGTCTTTGAGAATGTAGACGCAATGCTCCGGGTCAATCACCGGGACGTTAGGGACTGCTTGCGGGAACGGCGTGTAGATGGCCTTCCGCTGTCCCAGGCCGCAATCGAACTCGCTCTCCGTCTTCCAGGGGCACTTCTCCTGGCAGATACCGCAGCCCGTGCACAGGCTCTCGTCCACGTAGCGGGGCTTTCTGCGGATGGTAGCCCTGAAGTTGCCCACGTAGCCCTGGACATCCACCACCTCGCTGTAGGTCATTAGCTCGATGTTGGGATGGGACTTCACCGCCGCCATCCTGGGCGTCAAGATGCAGGCCGAGCAGTCCAGGGTAGGAAAGGTCTTGTCTATCTGGGTCATGTGCCCACCGATGGACGGCTCTCGCTCGACCAGATATACTTTGCGGCCCGCATCGGCTACCTTCAGGGCGGCCTGAATCCCGGCGATACCCCCACCGACCACGAGGACGGCAGGCTCGACCGGCACCTCTCGACTCTCCAGAGGTTCCAGGTAGTAAGCGCGCGAGATGGCGGCACTGATCAGGGCCTTGGCCTTGTCGGTTGCGCCGTCCTTGTGCACCCACGAGCACTGCTCACGGATGTTACAGATGTGAAGCTGATACGGGTTCAGCCCGCCGTCTTCAACGACGCGGCGGAAGGTTGGCTCATGCATGCGCGGCGAGCAGGCCGCCACGACGACACGGTTGAGGCCGAGTTCCTCGATGTCTTGTTTGATGAGGGCCTGACCCGGCTCGGAGCACATGAACTTATAGTTGCGGGCTACCGCGACTGAGCCTCGCTCCTGCGCGAAAGCCGTCACTTGCTCAACATCGACTGTGCCAGCGATGTTGCTGCCGCAATGGCAAACGTAAACGCCTATCTTGACGTCGTTCTTGTCTTCTGCCATCGGCACCCTCCTAACCCGGTCCGGAGGCACTGCCGGCGCCGCTCGAAACGGTGGCGCCGACCGCTATCTTTCTGTAAAGGCGGTCAACAGGCACAGTGTTTCGCTGAAGCCCCAACGCCTTTTCCGGCAGGCCAAAGGCCAGGCCCATTATCTGGGTGAGGAAGAGGATCGGGATCTCGAAGTGGGTACCCCTGGCCCGCCCTGCCTCCTTCTGGAAGCTGTTGAGGTTGAACATGCAGAGAGGGCAGGCGGTGACGATGCAGTCGGCATCGCCTGCTGCAGTGAGCAGGTCCCCGATGAGCTTGGCGCCTATACTGCGCTTGGACATGGAAAGGGTGCCACCGCAGCATGCCGTCTTGAGCGGGTAGTCCACAATCTGAGCCCCAAGGGTCCCCAACAGTTCGTCGAAGCAGCGCGGGTCCTCGACCGAGTCAAACTGGGCATACGTCCACATGCCCTGGCAGCAGCCGTAGTAGGGAGCCACCCGCAGCCCGCCGAGAGGCCTTTTGACCTTCTCTGCCACCGCGTCCAAGCCGACATCGTTGATGATGACGTCCAGGACGTGGCGCAGTCGGGCCTTCCCTGAGTACTGGACCCCTGTCTCGGCCAGCAGGACGTTCACTTTCTCGCGCACGCTGGCGTTGTTCTCGGTGTAGTGAACTGCCCGGATGAGGTTCATGTAGCACCGGCTACACCCCGTCACAAGGTCACTCTCCGCCCGCTCTGCGAGTGCCAGGTTACGAGCGGGGAGAGCGAGAGAGAGCAGATAGCTGACTCCATTGGCCATAGCCGCCCCGCAGCAGTTCCAGTCCTCCAACTGGGTTAGCTCCACTCCCAAGTGCCGCATCGTAGCCTGGAGGGATTCCTCGCACTCCTTCGAGGTACCGCTTGCGGAACAGCCGGGATAGTAGGCGTACTTCATGGCCTGCCCTCGATCTCTGCAGCTTTGCGGAACATCGCTGCTATGGCTTTCTGACTTCGCATTTTTGGTGGTCTCAGCGCGATCTTGCCTTTGCGCAGAAGCGTTAGGCCCACGCCCACCTGTTCACGCAAACGCAATGGGTTAGGGGCATAGTAGCGGACCAGGAATTCCGCCTCGTGGAAGCGGCCCTGACGCTCAACCGTGTCCATGAAGGCTTGGTACCAGCGTCTGATATGGGGGTCCGCGTGCTTTTCGGCCAGGCTGAGCCGCTGGATGACGCCCATCATGTCGGTCACCGCCACACCCCTCGGGCAGCGAAACGTGCAGGAGTAGCAGGCGGTGCAGAGCAGCCCCGCGCCACTCGCCACCGCTTCCTTCACAAGCCCTAACTGGAGCAGGTTCATGACCTGCCGGGGCGTGTACTTCATCGCATAGGCGGTGCGGCAGCTACCGGTGCAGAGGCCACACTGGTAACAGAGCGAGAAATCATTTCCCACCAGGTCTGTCGAGGAAGGGGTGTGTCCCGGTACCTGCGGTGTCCATGCCCCCTCGAGTGTCTTCGGCTGCGCCCCCATCTTACGTCCCCCTAAAGTGAATAGCCGCGACGGGCTCCAATCCTACGACTTCTTCCATCTTCCTGCCGGTCGCCGGGGACCCCTGGAGGACGCCCCTCAGAGACCGCAGCGGTGGTATCTGGACATCAACGTTGATGTCTATCCCCTATCTCAGATGCCCGCTATCGAATTGGGTGGACAAGAACGGCGACCTGTACTTCTGTCTCTGCCGCTCGCAGAGTTCTTCTAACGTGGTCGACCCGAGGAATCCCGTCATTATTCCTCCCAGCTCTACCCAGAGGTCGCGTGCGCCGCAGGTGGCGCAGCGGGGGCAGACCTGCGGACGGTCGACGCACTCAACAGGCGTGAGCGGGCCCTCCAAGACATTCAAGATGTCGAGGATGGTGATTTCGGATGCCGCCTTAATAAGTCCGACTCCGCCGCCGGTGCCGCGAACTGCCCTTAACAGGCCCTGCGCCTCCAGTCGCGCAGTCAGGTGTTCAAGGTACTTCTTGGATATTTCCTGCCGTTCGGCGATGTCGTTGAGGTGAACGAGGCCCTCGTCGGCGTGCAGAGCAACGTCCAGCATCGCCCTTGTTCCGTACCTGCCCTTGGTAGAGACTCTCATGTTTTCGGCCCTTCTGTGGCCACTTACTCTATCGACTTAGTCATTATCATATTCACCCAAGTTCTCGTCGCGCCTCCTCTAACACGAAGAGAGCTTATGGGGTTGGGTAGTAGGGGATCATGTTCGCCAGCTCCGACCAAGGCGGTCACTGGTCGATGGAGACACGGGCGTTCTCGACGAAGGGTCAATGATCAGCAGACCGCCGGAATTGGGTGGCGCCGGTTTAGGCAGGCCGCATAGCGTATCTCCGAAAAATCTTTCTAGCTCTCGTATTCCGTCCGCCAGCGCATCGATTTCCTGGCGACGATTGTAGACGTAGAAGCTGGCACGCGCGGTCGCCTCGACACCCAGCCGCTTCAACAGTGGCTGCGCGCAGTGATGGCCTGCCCTTACGGCAATGCCGTGGTAATCAAGGACGGTGGCGACGTCATGCGAGTGAATGTTCTCATAGTTGAAGGCGAGAGCGCCGCCGCGCTTGGAAGCGTCACGAGGTCCGTAGACGGTGATGCTTGGTATCTTCTCCAGTGTTCGGATGGCATAATCCATAAGGTCGACATCGTGCTGCCGAACCGCTTCCATGCCCAGCCCCTCCAGATAATCGATGGCGACACCGAAGGCAAAGACTCCGCCAATATCAGGCGTGCCTGCTTCCCACCGCCAGGGCGCGACATTGTAGGTCGCCTCTCGGAGCTCGACGTGCGAGATCATGTGCCCGCCTCCGAGAAACGGTCCCATGTTCTCCAGGACGGCTGGTCGCGCGTAGAGTATGCCGATGCCCATTGGGCCCAACATCTTGTGGCTGGAGAAAGCGAGGAAGTCACAGTCCAGCTCTTGTACGTCGACCGGCATATGCGGAACGCTCTGCGCGCCATCGACGAGCATGAGCGCTCCGTAAGCATGAGCAATCTCGCTGATCTCCCGAATCGGGTTGATGGTGCCGAGCACGTTCGACATTTGCGTCAGCGCCACAAGCTTTGTCTTCTCGCCGATGAGCTGCTGCACGTCGTCCCAGCGCAGCAGGCCCTCGTCGTCGATGTCTATAAAGCGAAGCGTGACTCCCGTCGCCTGCGCCAGCATCTGCCAGGGGATCAGGTTGCTATGGTGCTCCATGACGCTGAGGACGATCTCATCGCCCTCTTTCACGTGTTGCGAACCCCAGGCATACGCCACGAGGTTGATCGCCTCCGTCGCGTTGCGCGTAAAGATGATGCTCTCGGCTGCCGGCGCATTGATGAATCGACGAGTCTTCTCCCGCGCCTCCTCGTAGAGCGTGGTCGCCTCGTCACCGAGGGTATGGATGCTGCGATGGACGTTGGCGTTGTGCCCGTGGTAGTACTCGACTAGGGCATCAGTGACGGCTAGTGGCTTCTGGCTGGTAGCCGCATTGTCGAGGTAGACCAGCGGCTTATTGTGGATCATCCGTTGCAGGATGGGGAAATCTCGTCTGATGAGTTCCACGTCTAGCATCGCCGGCTCCTCTTTCGAGGCAGACCTCAAGTCCGTCCCGTCGATTCCGATGGCCTGCCTATCAGAGGCTGAATGAGCGGGCGATGTCGGCCCGGTCACCGATCGCTTCGCCACACTGGCCGTCGGAATCGAGGTCGTCATACTAGCGGCTGTCACATCCTGCATACGCTCATCACCTCCTGCAGTATCTGACCGTAGATGTCGGGAAAGGTGTAAGCACCTTGAGCGAGGCGGCGACAGAGGATGCTTTTGCGAAGAGGGACCTGATCTTCTATTACGACGAGCGCGCCACCGCTCAGCCGTACTGCCAACGAGCGTCTCTTCAAGATAAAGATTCCCCACCTTTGCTTCGCTGACGGGAATGATGGTCACCAATGGCAGAGCCGGGACGCCGACTGTCTCTCTCCAGCTCTGGCCTATCGATAAATCTAGAAGCCGCCCCCTCTAGGTATTTATGCTTAGACCCCTCTAAGTATTTATGCTTAGTCTCTAGGTATTTATGCCTAGAACTAACCTTTGGCCCAAGTATATGACAGTCTTTCCATATGTCAAGCGCTTCACCTGTAAAAACTTGTCGTTTTGTGGAAATGCAGGTTCGCGCGTGGAGGGAGACGACCGATAGCTTACTGAACCCCGTGCGTTTCCGGGAGCGCTCGTCGACCCACCATGAAGATGTCGCTCGACTTCATCGGCATCAACCTCTACTCGCGCGCCGTCGTGGCGGACAACCCGGAAGACAAGAACACGGGCGCGCAGCGAATCGAGCCGCCCGACATCGAGCGGACCGATTTCGGCCCATCATAATGATTTAGAGTTCGGGCTCGGGCCGGGTGGCCAGCGAAGAAGACGCCGCCCGGAGGGCAGTTTTCGTATCTCCTCAAGGGCTCCGGACAGCCGTGATTCGATGCGAATCCCGGACTTAGAGTCTGGCACTCTGCCTGGAGAGATGAGGGAAGAGGAGAACGCTCACAAGCGACGGCAATCGTATCTGTTTCAGTGGTCTCAGAAGGCTGGAGGGGTTCGAACGTCAGGCCTGAAAACTTCGAGTCCGGTGCTCAGATTGGCTCTTTGGGGCGATAATTGGAGGCGTAAGCGAAGAAGAGTCCACGCTAGAAGGCCGAAATCGAATCTGAAAATGGCCTCTGGAGGGCCGTGAGAGATTCGAACCCTCGACTCCCGGATTAAAAGTCAGAGCCTGTACTGCGGAGCCTTCAGGCCCTACCGCAGATTCGAATTCCGCCGTCTTGACCGCCTGGACCGACCGATTTCTTATCGAGTCCAGTGCTCAGGCTTGAGAGCCCTCTGGAGCACCGGATTCAACGCAGCAATTGTATGCGCTAAGTCCCGCGATTCCAGACGGCGGCCGCCGTCTGGAATCGCGACCCGGAGATGGCGGTCCTGGGTTGCCCCTCGCCGCTCTCCCAAATGTGGACGGAACATTGACACCCCACAGGTCCTCGGTGGTCTTCACCACGAGTACGAGTGGGTGGCCGCTTGACTTGCGCAGATACGGATGTAATATTGTTGCCCCACAGCCCGAAGCGAAGGATGTCCACATGGTCTGGTTCCGCGCCGGCCGCTGCTATCTCATCGACTTCGTCAATCCGTAATAGGAGTCTTGATCTTGAAACCTTCCTTCTTGCGGATGAGAAGGCTTTACCGTCTTCTCATTGCCGGTAAGTATCAACCCTATGTCTTCGAGGAAGCTACCCCGGACCTTCCGAATAGTCTCGGTGACATCGGGCTCTATCTCCACATCCCTTTCTGCAAACAGATCTGCCCATTCTGTCCTTACAATAAGGTCTTGCTCTACGGTCAGGATGTGGACGCATACGCAGAAGCAGTCAAGAAAGAAGTCGAAATGCACCGGGAGAGGCTGGAGGCCTCAACCGTCACTTCACTATATGTTGGGGGAGGCACTCCATTGGCCTCCCCAAAGCAACTCCTGGACCTGATAGCTTTCTTGACGCGCTCTTTCCGAATCGGCGCAGAAATTGGAGTGGAGGTTCACCCGAGTGATGCCAGTGTGGAAAACCTCTCAGCCCTTAGAAGGAGTGGAGTGAATCTCTTAAGCCTTGGCGTTCAAAGCTTCCAAGACGATCTCCTGCAAAGGATCTCCCGACCATATGACGCGGAGAACGCCAAGGAGGCCCTGGCCAATGCTATGAGTGCTGACTTCGACTCGGTCGATGTGGACCTTATGTTTGGCCTACCCGGCGAGACCGAGGACCAACTCGAGCATGATGTGGAGTACGCCTTCCAAGCGGGCATCGGGCAGTTGTCGGCGTATCCCTTGATTGTATTCTCATTTACGAAGATGCTGGAGATTCTGGCCAGGAGTGGCACTCGGAAGCCAAGCTGGTGGCAAGAGAGGAAGATGCTTCAGATCATCGAGGAGCTTTCGAAAACCTACGGCTATGAAAGAACCTCGATCTGGACATGGACGAAGAAAGAGAAGGCGCAGTATACCTCAGTTACCAGGCAGAACTTCGTGGGCTTCGGGGCTGGAGCGGCTAGCCGCTTCAGCAACGTTTTCTATTCCAACACCTGTTCGGTGAGCGAGTACGTAAAGGCCGTTGCCGCTAGAAAGCTGCCAATCGCTCTTTGCACCTCCCTGGACGAAAAGGACCAGATAGCCTGGTGGCTGTTTTGGGCTGCCTACAGGATGTCGATTGGCAGGCAAGAGTTCAAACGTGTGTTCAATCGCGAGCTAAATGGGAAGTTTAGGCTCTATCTGAAGGCGCTCCAATACTTGGGGATTCTAAAGGAGGAGGGCACCGAGTACCGGCTGACTGACAATGGTGGCTTCCTCTTTCACTTGGTGGAACAGGGCTATTCGCTGGACTTCCTCGATGGAATGTGGGGTACCCTTTCTTCAGAAGCTTGGCCGAAGAGGTTAGTGCTAGGTTGAGGATCAGCTTTCGAATGGGCGAAAGGGCCCTCCCCGATCATGCAATACGAGGAAGATGGCTTCAGAGAGATCCAACGGAGCTCCACTAAGTTTGGCGCGCTGGGCAGCCGAAGCGGATGGTGGGGCGTCAGCAGCGCGGCGGAGGCCTTCCTGGACCAGCTAGTCACCTGGCGAGAACTCGGCTTTAACATGTGTTGGCAGGCGATTCTTCAGAGGACCTAGATGCGGAAAATGGAGCCAGGGAGCAAACCTGCCGCTCCTTCTGCATGACATTCTCCTGCAAATGCCGGTTGAAGTTGTCCGCGTCACTGGATAATCCCATCTCCGGACCTCATAATAGAAGTCTACGGTGGCAGATTAGCCAAGAACGCCAGAAAGAAGGAGTAATCATGAAAGGATTCAACACAAATATAGAAAAGGACACGCTGGAGAATAGAGACTTTCGCAGGGTGCTGTACACCGGCAGGCACAGCCAATTGGTACTGATGAGCCTTCGACCGAAAGAAGAAATCGGTATGGAAACCCATCTAGACAATGATCAGTTCTTTCGTTTTGAAAAGGGTGAGGGGAAGTGCATCATAGACGGTAATGAATATGCCCTGAGGGATGGGTCGGTAATTGTTGTGCCAGCTAGCGCCGAGCACAACATAATCAACACCTCCGCCAACCAGGATTTGAAGCTCTATACAATCTATTCCCCGGCCCACCATAAAGATGGGGTAGTGAGGTCGACTAAAGCAGAGGCCGAAACCGATGCGCCTGAATTTGATGGTGTAACCACCGAATAGGCAACAATTCCGCCAAATATGGCAAGCGTGCTATCCGGACGCCGTAACGTCCACTCTTAGGAATTGATGACGCCGCCCTCGGGCACTGGGAGAGAACCGTGACTGATCTGGATCACCGACTGCCGGACTGGAAATCCGGCACTCCAATCAAAAGAGGCAGGCGAAGAAGAGTCCACATTGGAGGGCCGAAATCGAATCTGAAAGAGGGCTCTGGAGGGCCGTGAGGGATTCGAACCCTCGACTCCCGGATTAAAAGTCCGCGAGCCATTCGGCCCACGCTCGACGCTGTTCGCCGAATCTGCGGGGAAGGTCAGATGGCGCTCTGCGAGATCGAATCCCGCGGTCTTGCCCGCGTGGCATCTGACCACCGGATTGTACCTTGACGAGGCGTCAACTACAAGCCGTAATACTCCTGGCTGCTTCGATGTGGAGATGCCTCCTTCTCCCATCGATGATGGACACGATCCTTCGTGCATCTTCGAGGGCGAAACGCTGTGATGCCCGATAACAGGTACTTTACGAAACCGTCCCAGGACATGTCAACTGAAGCTCATTGACTTGAGATGCCGCTTGCGGCATAGTTGTCATGATGTCAGCATCAACAGTGATTCCCGAATCAGTTTCGCGGACAGAGCGAAAGCGCGCCCGAACCCGCGCTGCCCTTATCGCCTCGGCTCGCCGTTTGTTCGCCCAGGTCGGTTTCGAGGCGACCACCATTGCGGCGATCGCCGAGTCCGCTGACCTCGGCTTCGGCACCTTCTATCGCTACTTTCCCGACAAGGAGGCGATCCTCAATGCTGTGCTCGAAATCGGCCGCTCGGAACTTGACAAGGCGCTGACTCACCCCGACAACGAGCGGGCCGAGCCGGCAGAAGCCCTGCGCAGGCTCACGATGCGTTTTGCGCAGGCGGCAGAACGCAACTACGACGTGATGGCCTTGGGGTTTCGGATGGCCGTCGGGGGCGAGGGTGTCGGCGAGCCCATCCCACCCGACCTCAACAAAGGAGCGCTGCCGATCTTCTTTCTTCTCGGCGAACGCATCCGCCACATTATTGAGCGCGGCGTCACGGAGGGTGTGTTCG
Source organism: uncultured Chloroflexia bacterium (assembly GCA_963703345.1). Classification (GTDB taxonomy): domain Bacteria; phylum Chloroflexota; class Dehalococcoidia; order DSTF01; family JALHUB01; genus JALHUB01. Next base: position 590,270 of record OY969814.1, read on the forward strand.
CATGTCCTGACCCGCGGCTCGCATCGCGTTTCATCACCAGCGCGCACGTTCCTTTCCTTACCCCATACACGAAGCACGACGGACGGAAGATGATCGAAGCGCTCTGCGACCTTGAACTGAGAGCGCTTGGCGGAGCGAGTGCAGCGTCGCCGCAGCGGACCAAAAGGAGAAACCGGTGACCCCCATTAAGCTCGAGGACGAACTTGCTCTTTCTGAGAGCAGCTGGCGCCGACGCATCATCACCCTCGCCGTGTTGCTGTTCGGAGTGGGCGTCGTCGCCGTCGCGATCTACTACGTCGCATTTAGGAACAGCGCTACCACAGCTACCCGTTCCACGGAGGAGATCCCTGTAGTCAGAGCAACGATCAGCCAGACGCTGAGCATCTCGGGCGTCGCCGATGCTCAGCTCAACAGCAATCTCACCTTCCAGGCCACGGGAAAGATCGCCGAAGTCAACGTCAAGGTGGGCGATGCCGTGCGGCAGGGCGACGTCCTCGCCAGCATCGAATCCGACGATCTGGTCAACGCCGTGTCGCAGGCGCAGGCAAATCAGCGCGCCGCTCAGCTCAAGCTCGACGATCTACTCGGCGGCTCGACCGCAGCCGAAATCGCCGCTGCCGAACAGGCGCTGGTCTCCGCACAGTCGAATCTCACCAAGGCAGAGAACGATTACGACACGCTGGTGGGCAGTGGCGCTGCAGCCGATGTCGCTGCCGCTCAACAAGCGGTAAGCGTGTCCGAAGCGCAGCTAGCGAGCGCGAGGAGCGCGCGCGCTAAGCTCGACGACACGCCCAGCGACGCTGACAAGGCAGCCGCCGAAGCAGGCGTGGCCGCGGCGCAATCCGCCCTCACCGCGGCTCAGAACAGTTCAGCCAGCGCTCAGAACACCCTGACCGCCGCCGATGCCTCGCTCAAGAGCGCGGAAACCAGCTACTGCGCCACCGATCCTGCGCCGGCGTTTTGCACCACGGCCGTCTCACCCATCTCCTCAGCCGACGCCACACTGATGACTGCTGCCCTTGGCGGTGCGCATGCCACACTTGCATCGGGTGTCATCGCTGCAAACAGCGCTTTCCTCAATTCGCAGAACAGCGCGGACTCCGCGGCGTCGGCCGTAACCTCCGCACGGCAAGCGCTGAGATCCGCACAGGAGAAGCTCAATACCGTGAACGACGGACCGACGAGCGATGACGTTGCCGCTGCCGACGCTGCAGTAACTTCCGCCGAATCGGCCCTGACCGCCGCGCAGCAGAAGCTCGCGACTGTACAGGGCGGCACCGGTGCGCAACAATCCACGCTCCAGGCGGCCGTCCTCAGCGCCCAGGCCGCCGTCGATGCGGCCCAGGCGAAAGATGATGAAGCGCACCAGGGCGCGACAGCGAACGCCATCGCGCAGGCGCGCCAGGCCGTCGAAACCGCCGGTCTCGTAGTCGAAGCGGCGCAGATCCGCCGCCAAAACGCCCAGATCATCGCGCCCTTCGACGGTGTCGTTGCGGCCGTAAACGCTCACGTCGGAGAGATGGCCGGTGCGGCCGGTGGCTCTTCGACCGCCGCGCCTATCGTCTTGCTCACGCCGAACCTGCTTCGTTTCAAGATGAACGTGCAGGAGACCGACTACACAAACATCAAACTCGACCAGACGGGCATGGTTGTCTTCGATGCACTCCCGGGCAGGCCGTTTGCGTTCACCATCACATCGATCAGTTCTGCCGCCATTACGGAGAGCGGGGTCGTCACGTACGAGGTCGATGCCTCTCTGACGATCCCACCCGATTCTCCCTCCCCTGCAGCCGGTATGAACGGGAACGGGGTCATCACCATCGATTCGAAGCCGAACGTTCTCGTCGTCCCGGCGCGCGCCATCAAGCGTCGCGGCGCCGATCAGATCGTCTCGGTCAAGCGGGCGAACGGCAACGTCGAGGAACAGGTGATCACGACTGGTGTCAGCGACGTCAACAACGTGGAGGTGCTCTCCGGCCTGAGTGAAGGCGACGTGGTCGAGGCCGTCACACTGACGGCGGGGAAGGCTGGCGTCGCGGCGACGCCTCAACCCACCATGCCGAGCGGCCTGAGGTAGCGATGATCCGGTTGAAGGGCATCTCGAAGGTCTACAAGCTCGGCTCTGAGAGTGTCCACGCTCTTCGCGGCATCGACCTGGAGATCGAGGAGGGCGAGTTCCTGGCGATCATGGGGCCCTCCGGCTCGGGCAAGTCAACGCTCATGAACATCATCGGCTGCCTCGATCGCCCGACCGACGGCACGTACGAGCTCGACGGCGTAAACATAGGCAAGCTCAACGACTCACAGCTCGCGACGGTCCGTAATCGGCGTCTGGGGTTCGTGTTTCAGTCCTTCAACCTGCTCCCGCGCCTCGACGCTGTCAGTCAGGTGGCGATGCCACTCTCGTATCGAGGCGTCACGAACCGAAAGCAGGTCGCGAGGGTCGCGCTCAGGCTCGTCGGCCTCCAGGACCGCATGCATCATCGGCCCACGCAGCTCTCCGGCGGCCAGCAGCAGCGCGTCGCTATCGCGCGCGCGCTCGTCGGCAGTCCGGCGGTGATCCTCGCCGATGAGCCGACAGGCGCACTGGACACGAAGACCAGCCACGATGTGATGGAGATCTTCCGCAAGCTCAACGAAGAGCGCGGCGTCACGATCGCCTTCGTCACCCACGAGCACGACGTCGCGGCGTATACGCGGCGCATCGTCTCGCTGCTTGATGGCGAGATCGTCAGCGACGCGCCGAACGTCCCCGCGTACCGCCAGACTGCGGAGGCGATCTCGCACCTATCGCCACAGGCGCGACAGACCTCCACGACAACGCCGGCCGAGCGCCGGATCCTCGGAGCGACTGACGCATGAGCCCGAGCGAAGTCGTCATGACGGCGTTGATCGCGCTGCGCAGCAACATCCTGCGCACTCTGCTCACAATGCTCGGCATCATCATCGGCATCAGCGCTGTTATCGTGCTGACGGCTGCGGGCCAGGGCGCGCAGAAGGGCGTTGCTGACCGCATCAAGGGCATCGGCAGCAACCTGATGTTCATTCAACCGGGCAACGGCAAGACAACCACGGGACTGTGGGTCCCCGGGCAGGGGAGCACTGCACTCTTCCTAGATGACGCCCGCGCGATCGACGACGCCCGGATCGACGGCATCGATGCCGTCGCCGCGCAAGGCACGGCGCCCGCACCCGCCATGCCCTGGGGCGCCACCGCGATATACCGCGGCCAGAATACCAGTACGACGCTGATTGGCACGGAGACGAGCTACCAGTACGTCCGCGACTTCTACGTCGCCGAAGGCCGCTTCATCACAGAAGACGACATCAATAAGAAGGCGCTCGTCGTCGTTCTAGGCGCGGAGGTCAAACAACAGCTTTTCGGAGACAAGGACCCTATCGGCGAGAACGTGCGCATAACCGTCGGTCCGGGGAACTACGCTGTCGGCTTCACCTTCACCGTCGTCGGTGTGATGGAGGAGAAAGGCTCGACCTCATCGACTGACCAGGACAACGTCGTGATCACGCCCCTCCCGTCCTTTCAGGCGCGCGTGCCCCTAGTCCGCAACCCACGCGGCACCACCGTCAGCCAGGTGAACATCAAGGTGACCAACCCCTCCAAGATCCCTCAGATTAAGCTGGCTATTACAGACATCCTCCGCAAGCGCCACAACCTGGCGGAAGGGACCGATAACGACTTCCTGATCCAGTCCCAGAGCGATGTCCTAGCGACCGCCACCGCGGTCGACCGCACCCTCAGCGTGCTGCTCGTGTCGATCGCACTGATCTCGTTGATCGTCGGCGGCATCGGCATCATGAACATCATGCTCGTGTCGGTGAGCGAGCGAACGCGCGAGATTGGAATCCGCAAGGCGGTTGGGGCAAAGCGCCGCGACATCCTCCTGCAATTCATGATCGAAGCGCTGGTCGTGACATTGTTCGGGGGCCTGCTGGGGGTTGCCGTGGGCATCGGCATTACGCAGATCCTACAGCACGACTTCAACTACCACATCAATCTGCTGATCACGACACTCAATGTCAGCGTGAGCGGAGGCACGTACGTCATCACACCGCGATGGATCTTCGCCGGTCTGGCCATGTCTGCTGTTACCGGGCTGGTCTTCGGCGTCTACCCCGCCTGGCGCGCCGCGAGACTCGACCCGATCGAGGCGCTCCGGCGAGAGTGAGCGTCAACTTCCCAACAGCGCCCGGATTCCATTCGCCGCGATCTGGATGAATTGCGCCTTATTCACAAGCATGGAGCGGGAATCGAGATCGGGTGCCCGCACGACGCACTCTTGGTTTGTGGCGCGGAGGCGGTCCGTGTGACTGGTGGATTGGAAGTCCGGGGGTCGATTGAGAGAAATCCGCGACGAACGAGCATCTGCGGACGCGGAATCGTATCTGAGCGACGACTCTCGAAGGTCAATGGCCCCAAAATCCTGCCCCAGAATCTTCGAATCCGGTGGTCAGGGTTGGCTTTTTCGGGCGAGAGTTCGAGGGGTAAGCGATGAAGAGGTGATGTTGAAAGCGGTTTTCGAATCTGAGAAGGGGGCTCTGGAGGGCCGTGAGGGATTCGAACCCTCGACTCCCGGATTAAAAGTCCGGAGCTCTGCCGCTGAGCTAACGGCCCCCAAAGCAATATAGAAGACGCTCCGAATGCCTGTCAAACGGTTCGACAACGCGAACGCCCCGCCTTCGCCGGCGATCAAAATCGTAGCCGAGGCTTTCTGGCCTCGGCCTCCGCTGTAGCGCCTGACCTACGGTAATAGCGTCGACGCTGCTATGTCTCCGTCAGCGGCACGCCTTCGCGACAGAGCGGACAATCCGCCGCTTCGTACGACGGCACGACCAGCTCCAGGCAGGCGAAGAAGGGCAACCCGAAGTCCGCTTTCCCGCCCGTCCGGTCGACCAGAACGGCCACGCCAACAGGCTCACCGCCGGCTTCTCGGACCGCGTCGATGACCTGGCGAATGCTGCCGCCGGTCGTCAACACGTCGTCGACCACCAGCACCCGCTCGCCGGCGTTCACGCGAAAGCCGCGCAGGAAGCGCCGCTCGCTGCCGACGGTCTCGGCGAAAATGCAGCGCACGCCGAGCTGTCGCGCCGCCTCGAAGCTGAGGATGACGCCGCCGGTCGTCGGTCCCGCAACCAGCTCGACGCCGCTGTTACGGAAGTGGTCCGCGATTAGCCCGCAGAGGCGCTGCGTGTACGCGGGATACTGGAGGACCTGGAATTTCTCGAAGTAGGTGCCGGAGTGCCGGCCGGAAGTGAGCTTGAAATGCCCCTCGAGTACGGCGCCGGCCTGACGCAGCATCTCTAGGAGCTCATCGCTCAAGGCGAGTCCCCCTGCGTCCCCAGCGGCTGGATCGACGGATCGGAGACGAAGCCGAACGAGTTGAACGGCCAGTACGTTACCCACGCCCGCCCGATGATGTTGCTCTCCGGGACAAAGCCCCAACTGCGCGAGTCGTAGCTGTTGTTGCGATTGTCGCCGAGGACGAAGTACTCGCCGTCGGGCACGAGCTGCGGCCCGAAGTCGTGCTGCGTTCGGTCCGGTATGTACGTTTCATCAAGCGCCTTTCCATTGATGAAGACAAGCCCATCGCGGATCTCCACCTGTTCGCCGGGTACGGCAATGATCCGCTTGATGAAGTCGCGCTCCGGCTGGTTCGGAAAGCGGAACACTATCACGTCGCCGCGACGGGGCGAGCCAAACAGGTAGTGCGGACTATCGTCAAAATTGACCAGGGGAAGGAAGTCAAGAAAGCCCAGGTTCACTTTGAAGTAGGACGCTTTGTTTACCAGAATGAGCTGGCCGTCGTGGAGTGTGCCCTCCATGCTCGACCCCTCGACGCGGAAGTTCTGCACGACCATCCGCAGGCCGATGAAGAGCAGCAGCGCGAAGATGCCGATCTCGACCAGGTCGCGGATGAGCCTGCCCACGCCGGCGAGTCGCGACTTCCTTCCGACCGGCGGATGCGGCCCTTCGACTGTCCACGGACCGTAGTCGATGGGCAGGCCGGTGTCGGTGGACCAGATGAAGTCGCTGGAAGCGGAAGCCGCGCTGTCCGAGGAGCGCCGCGAAGACTTGCGCTTCTTCTTGTCGTCAGCCTCGTCGCGCTCCTCGATGGGGTTGTCCGGAGGTTCTCCTAGCATTGCTTTGCCACGATTATAGCACGCCTCCGCACTCCAAACTCCCCGGAAGCCGAATTGTTACCATAACGCGCCGCCTCAAGCGGCACGCCATTCCATTTACCCTCTTTCGAGCGGCGAAGTCTACCCCCATTCTGTTAAACTTGTCCACACGAGCGGAATCTGGAGGTGCAGCCTGACCCGCCAAGGCCCTCTCACCGACCTCGACGAAGGCGCGCTGTTGCAGCGATGCCGCGCCGGCGATCTCGCTGCCTTCAACGCCCTCGTCGGGGCGCACCAGGACACCGTCTTCGGCCTTTGCCTGCGCATGCTCGGCTCGACGCATTCCGCCGAAGACGTCACGCAGGAAACGTTCCTCAGCGCCTACCGGAGCATCGAGCGCTGCCGCGGCGACATCTTTCGCGCCTGGCTGCTCCGCATCGCCGTCAACGCCTGCACCGACGAGCTGCGCCGTCGCCATCGCCGCCCGCAGGTCTCCCTCGACGACCCCTCCACCGGCGCCTCGCCGCTCGACCTGCCCGATCCTTCCGAGTCGCCGGAAGAGACAGCCGTGCGCAGCGAGCTCCGCCGCCACATCCAATCGGGCCTGGTGGCGCTCCCTCCCGACCAGCGCGCCGCCGTCGTCCTCCGCGACGTCCAGGGCCTCAGCTACGAGGAAATCGCCCAGGTCCTGCGCCTTTCGCCGGGCACCGTGAAGTCGCGCCTCAGCCGCGGCCGGGCCCACCTTCGCGACCTGCTCCTCCAGCAGCGGGAACTTTTGCCCCGGCAGTTTCGTCCTACTGATTGAAGCCGCCTGTCAGCGACTTCGGAAGAAGAGGAGGACCTTGTGAGGTTTCTTGGATTCCGTCGCCATTCTCTGGACGAAAGCGATCTGTCCGCCTACATCGACGAGGCGCTCTCGGATAGCCGGCGCGGGCGCGTGGAGGCGCACCTCCGCTCCTGCGGCGATTGCGCTCGCAGGCTGGAGGAGTTGAAGCAGGTTGTAGCGGAGTTGCGCGCCTTGCCGCCCGCGAAGGCGCCGCGCTCGTTCGCGCTCTCGCCGGAGCTTGCGGCGGTCTCGCAGCGTCAGGGGAGCCTCGCGACTGAAGAACGAAGGAGGGCCGCCAGGCGCGCCTACCTCGGCCTCAGCGGCGCGACCGTCGCGGCTGCGCTCCTGCTGGTCGCTGCGTTCGGAACGGACCTCTTCGTCGTATCGAGTGGCGGGCAGCCGACATCGCTGCCGGCAGCCACGTCGTCAGACAAGTCTCTCTCCATGCCACAGGCCGCGGCCGCCCTTCCGGCGACCACCGTTCCCGGTTACCCCTACGCCAATCAGCCCGGAGCGGAGAATCAGGGTTCAGGACAGATTGCCGTTCCGCCCGCAACGCCGACCGGTGGCCAATCGGGCACGGGGACTGCCAGCTCGGGACAGCTTGTGCCTCCCCCCGCCGTGCCTCTGGAGAATCAACCGGGCACTGCCGCAACGGCCAGCGCTCCCACGGACAAGAATGCGCTGTCTACCGAGAATCCGGGTGCGGCCGCAACTGCCAACGCGCTGTCAGAGAAGGACATGCTTCCGTCGGCAAGCCCGCGCGCCGGCGCTGCCGCCCCGTCATCCGAAGGCGCGCCGGCAGGCCAGCAGGAAGCGCAACCGGCGGAGAAGAGCGCCTCGCATGCCTGGTTGTGGGCGCTGGAAGGAGCCGCCGGAGGGCTGTTCATCGGCTTCGGGCTTTCCGCGTTCTGGATGCGCCGTCGTTGGATTCGGATCAATCGGGACTCATAGGTCTGGAAGGAGTGACGTCATGAAGAAGAGCATTGCGGTCCTCATTTTGCTGAGCCTGGGAGCGTTCGCAGTCCTGGGCAGCGCCTGCGGAACGGAGAAGGTCACGCTGGCGGCTCAAGACAACAACACCCAAGGCATCACCGTCAGCGGCGAAGGGAAGGCGAGCGGCACCCCGGACGTCGCGGTGCTGAGCCTCGGCGTCAGCAGCGTCAAATCGACGGTGAAGGACGCCCGCGACGACGCCGCCGGCACGATGCAGAACGTCATCAACGCCATCAAGGGCGACGGCGTAGCGGAGAAGGACGTTCAGACGACGCAGTACGACATCTCGCCGGAGTATGACTACCCGCCAAACGCGGCGCCGAAGCTAACCGGCTACCGCGTCACGAACACCGTGACCGTCAAAGTGCGCGACGTCAACAACACAAGCAAAGTGCTGGACGACGTGACGGCCGCCGGCGGCGACGTCGTCCAGGTGCAGGGCATCAGCTTCACCATCGACAATCCGGAGACGCTGCAAGACCAGGCGCGCGGGGAGGCGGTGAACGACGCGAAGGCCCGCGCCCAGCGCATCGCCGACACGGCCGGCGTAAAGCTCGGGGCGCCGATCTCTATCTCGGAGGGCACGAACGTTCAGCCCATGCCCGCGATTCTCAACGGCGCCGCGAAGGATTTCGCCGCCGCGCCGTCGACCCCGATTGAGACCGGCCAGCTAGACGTCGACATCACTGTGCAAGTCGTCTTTGCCATAGAGTAGCCCGGCGATCGGATTCTTGCGGGCTAAACGTCCCTGCGACGGGAAAGGAGAGCGAGGAATGATTCGACGCGCAATCTCGGCCACCCTGTTTGTAACCTTGGTGGGAGTCGCGGCCGCGTTCGTTGTCGCCTGCGGAGGGGGCAACGAGAGCACCGGTAGCGAAAGCGGGCGCGCGCTGAGCGTGCCGGCGCAGTCAAACGAGACATCGGGCTCCATGCCCGTGCCGGGTCTGGCGCCCATGGCTCCGTCCGGGTCCGCCGATCAGTCGGCGGGCGAAGCTGATCTGGCGCCCTCGCAGTCGTCCGTGGACCGAAAGGTAGTCCAGAACGCATCGCTGGAGCTAAAGGTCAACGACGTGCCGCGCGCCTACCAGGACGCCGCCCAGGTGGCGCTCGACGAAGGTGGCCTGGTGCTCGACTCGTCGCTCGCCCCCACGCAAGACAAGCCGGAAGCGAGACTTACGCTGCGCGTTCCCGCCGCGAGCTATGAGGACGCGCTGAAGAAGCTGAGCGCGCTGGCCATCAAGGTGGACAATCAGACTTCGAACGCGCAGGACGTGACGGACCAGTACACCGACCTGCAGGCGCGACTGCGCAGCGCACAGGCCGTAGAGGCGCGCTACCTGGACCTGCTGAATCGCGCCAACACGATCGACGACATCCTGAAGGTGCAGGACCGGCTGGCGCCCGTGCGCCTGGAGATAGAGCAGATCCAGGGGCAGATAAACGTTATGGACAATCTGTCGTCGAACGCGACGATAAGCGTGCACCTGTACAGCGAGGCGCCGAAGGCTCCCGCGTCGAACGGCGGTCCCGACCCGCTGGCCGCTGCCGCCAACGGCTGGGAGTCCTCGCTGCTGTTCCTTCGGGCGGTGGCAACGGGAATACTGGCGACCAGCGCCTTCCTCTGGTGGTTCGCGCCCGTGCTCGCGGTGGCGGTGATAGTGCTTGTCGTGCGCTACCGTCGAACATCGAGCATGAGCTGCGTCGGCGGTGGGCCGTGCGCGGCTGGCGCCTTGCACGCCGGCGGTTCGGGTTGCCGAACCGCCGGTCCCGGCCCCCGCCTCCGAATCGAGAACCTGTCGCTTCCGTCGTCGCGACCCGTCGTGGGGACCGACGCCTCGTTTGGGGCTAGGCTTGAAAGAGCGACGCTGTGGCCTGCGTCACCGGCGAGGGCGGCGTCGTATCGACCATCACGTTGAGACAGGCCGGACGCCCGGCCGCGAAAGCCCGTTCCAGCGCCTCGCCCACCTTCAGGGGGTCATCCACCAGCTCCCCGTAGACCCCAAAGCCCTCCGCCGCGCGCTCGTAATGGACCAGCCCCAGCTCCGTCGCCACCACCTTGGCGCCGCGCAGCTCCTGCTCGTGCTTCACCATCCCCCAGGCCTGGTCGTTGTTGATGACGACGACTATCGGCAGCTTGTGTCGCACCGCCGAGTCGAACTCCGCGAAGTTCAGGCCTACCGAGCCGTCGCCGGTCACCACAAGCACTCGCTTCTCCGGATAAGCTATCTTCGCCGCCATGCCGAACGGAATGCCGATTCCCAGGCAGCCGAGGTAGCCGTAGGACACGAAACGACCGGGCTTGTTCATCGTCGCTGCCATCTGCATCCAGACGAACGTCTCGCCGCCGTCGACGACGAGGATGTCGTCATCGCCCAGGAAGCGGTCGATTTCCCGCATGAGGCGTAGCGGGTGCATCGGCGGCGAGTCCGACTCCAGCGCGTCCTTGTACAGGAACCGCCAGGCCTGCTGCGCTCCCTTCAGCGTCGACGCCCAGTCGCTGCGATCGGGAAACTCGCGACCCTCCGCCGCCCGCACCAGCGCCCGCAGCGCTTCGGCGCAATCGGCGACGATGCCGAGCTCGATGTCGCGGCAACCGCCTATCTCCGCTCCTTCAACGTCGATCTGGATGATCCTGGCGTCGGCCGGGAGCCAGCTTCCGCCGGCGAAGAACAGGCCGATGCGGGCGCCGAGCAGGACTATCAGGTCCGGCGCGTTCTCCGGCTGGAGCGCAAGGACCGCCAGCGTCATGAGGCTGCCGGCGCCCAGCGGATGCCCCTCTTCCGGCACCGCGCCCCGCGACGGCCCGTGCCCGAGCACCGGCGTTGAAGTCATCTCCGCGAAGCGACGCAGCGACGCAGCGCCGTCCGCCAGCCACGCTCCCCTGCTGGCGACGATCAGCGGCCTCTTCGCCTCCGCCAGCATCGTCAGCGCCTTCTCCACGGCCTCCGGCGCCGGCGCGGGTGGGTAGGGCTTCGTCGCCTCAGGAATGCATACCGACTCCTCGCCCACTTTGCCGAATGCGACGTCGATGGGTATCTCCAGGAACACAGGCCCGGGCCGGCCCGTTGTCGCCTCGCGGAAGGCGATCGCCGTGTACTCCGCTACTCGCGCTGGCTCCAGCACCGTCCGCGACCACTTTGTGATCGGCTTCAGCAGCGCCCGGCCGTCGAAGTCCTGGCGCGTCAGCCGCTCCTCGTCCCGCAGGGCGTGCCGGCCGCCGATTATCACCATCGGTACGGCGTCAACGAAGGCGTCGGCGACGGGAGTGACGACGTTCGTGACACCCGGCCCGGCTGTAATCACCACCACGCCCGGTTGGCCCGTGAGGCGGGCCCAAGCCTCGGCCATGTGCCCTGCCGCAGCTTCGTGACGGGTATCGTACACCCTTATCCCCGCTTCGGCGCAGGCCTGGATGATCGGGTCGATGTGGCCGCCGTGCAGGCCGAAGACCTGTCGCACACCTTCCTTCTCCAGCATGCGCGCCAGCAACTTGCCGCCGTTTATCTCGCTCATCTCGTGATTCCTTTCGCCGCCCTTGAATCCGCTTGGCCGATCATAGCACCAGCCGAGGAGGAGTCCAAAGACACGTCTCGGGGGCGAGCTGCCTTGACCATGAGCCCATGACCTGCTAGACATATTGTGTGAGTTCACGCTTGCCGCGAATCTGCGGCACTCTCCCGGGGAGGCGGTAAATGCAGGGGGTGGATCTCGACGAAGGGCGACCCCGCTGGATCCGACGAATAGCCGTGCTGCTCGTCGTGCTGGTGATCGGCGGCGTCGCGGCATTCTTCATTAACAGGGCGCTCGCCGGCGACGGCCAGCAGACGCAGCCCTACACGCCGTACACCGTCGGCACCATGACTCTTCGCGCCATGGTTCAGACCGCCGGCGTCTCCGTCGCCCAGGATGAGGCTGCCCTGAGCTTCACCACTCCCGGCCAGATCGACCAGATATATGTCAACATCGGCGATCACGTCTCAGCCGGCCAGCCGCTGATAGGCCTGAAAGCGGACCAGCTTCAGAACGCCGCTTCCACCGCGCAGTCTGCGCTAACGCTGGCCCAGCTTCAGTTGCAGAAACTCCAGGAAGGCGCCACTGCCACCGACCTGGGCAAGGTGGACGAAGCGGTAGTCGCCACGAACGCCGCTCTCACCAAGGCGCAGAACGACCTCAAGGACGCCACCGACCCACCGACCGATGCTGAGCTCACCGCCGCTCACCAGGCCGTCGCTGCCGCCGAAGCCGCGCTCTCCGCCGCCGAAGACAAGCTGGAGACGCTGAGACGGGGTGCCACCGACGCAGACATCGCCGCCGCTCAGGCCGCGCTCGATGCGGCCAAGGCCAAGCTCACGCAGGCGCAAAATGTACAACAAGTCGCATTGGCCCAGAAGGCGGATGCTCAAAGCGCTTTCCAATACGCCGGCGGTACCTACTGTAACTTGAGCGGCTCTCTAACTGACATTTGCGACACTCTGGAGGCAAACGACTATCAGGACGTGCTCACTACCGACGAAGTGCACGACCTGCTGACCGAGACGCCGGAGCCCACGCCGGCCGCGCTCCTCGAAGCTGCAATCTCGGCCCTGGTCACCGCAAACGACACCTATCGCAGTGCAATCGCCGCCGTCAGCACCGCCAACGATGCCGTCACTGCCGCTACGTCCGGGCGCGACGCAGCGCAGAAGGCGTTGGACAAGGCGAACGACGGAGCCAGCTCTGACGACATCGATGCGGCAAAGCTGGCGGTCACCGCGGCTCAAGCCAGCGTCAACGCCAGCCAGGCCGCGCTGCAGAAACTGCTCGACGGGGCCAGCGACACCGATATCGCCAACTTGAAGGCCGCCGTGGACAAGGCTCAGGCGGACGTCCTCGCCGCCCTGATAGCGCGGGATGAGGTCGGTCGCGGCGCCACCGCGACTGAGCTGGCGATGCAGCAGGAACAGGTGCATCAGGCCGAGCTAGCGCTGCAAAGGGCAAATCTCACCCTCAAAGACATGACGCTCACGTCTCCATTCGACGGGATCGTCTCGGCGCTTCCCGTGAAGATCGGCCAGGTCGTCAACGCCAGCATACCCGCCGTAACCGTCCTTACGCCGGGCCAGATGGTCTTTGAGCTGAACGTCGGCGAGACGGACCTTCCCTCCATCAGGATCGGCGAGCAGGGCACCATGACGTTCGACGCTATTCCAACGAAGGTATTCCCAATTGAAGTGACTGCCGTCAGTCTTTCCCCCGAAACGAATCAGGGCGTGATCATCTACAAAGTCAAGTGCAAGATAAACGGCGACTTGAACGACCCGAACGGCCCGAACCCCGCGCCGGGCATGAACGGCTCCGCCAGCCTCGTCACCGACACCAGGCCGGACGTGGTCGCTATTCCCAGCGCCCTCGTCCGCAGTCGCGGCGTGCAGAAGGTGGTTGAGGTGGAGGTTAGCAAGGGCAAGACGGAGATGCGGCCCGTCGTCACGGGTCTGAGCGACGGCGATAACATCGAGATAACCAAGGGCCTGAGTATCGGCGACATCCTGGCCGTGCATGCCGTCGCAACTCCCACTCCGGCAACGGGAGACCAACAGCTTCCGGGCCACTTCCAGTAGCCCCGGCGACAACCGTGATCACGCTCGCAGATATTAGCAAAATCTACCGCACCGGCGACGTGCCGATCTACGCCCTCCGCTCAGTCGATCTGACGATCGAGGACGGAGAATTCGTAGCCATCATCGGACCGTCCGGTTCCGGCAAGTCCACCCTCATGAACATCATCGGTTGCCTGGACGTGCCGAGCGCCGGCAAATACAGCCTCGACGGCGTCACGGTCAGCAGCCTTAGCGATGGCTCCCTCGCCCGCATTCGTAACCGCCGCATCGGCTTCGTGTTTCAGAGCTTTAATCTCCTGCCGCGACTCACGGCGTTGGAACAGGTGGAAGTGCCGCTTATCTACCGCGGCGCCCGCAACCGCAGCAAGCTCGCCAGGCAGGCGCTGGCGGAGGTGGGGTTGGCGAGGCGCATCCATCACCGGCCGACGCAGCTTTCCGGCGGCGAGCAGCAGCGCGTGGCCATCGCCCGCGCCATCGTCAGCCGCCCGACCCTTCTTCTGGCAGACGAGCCCACCGGCGCCCTGGACACCAATACGAGCCACGAAATCATAGGCCTTTTCGAGGCGTTGAACCGGGACCTGGGCATAACAGTCGTCTTCGTGACGCACGATCTGGAAGTCGCAGACCATACCCGGCGCATAGTGAAGCTGCGAGACGGCCAGGTGGTCAGCGACGAGACGAATACGCCTGGTTCCGCTCGGTCGGCCGCGCCTCCCGTGAGCGCCGCCTCGACCGGGCCGCCGGCATAGGTAGCCGAACCAAGTTGCGATGAACATATTCGACACCATTCCCATCGCCCTCCGCGCACTCGCCGCCAACAAAATGCGGTCGCTCCTGACTATGCTTGGCATCATCATCGGCGTCGGCGCGGTGATTTCGCTGATGGCGGCGGGCCAGGGCGCCCAGAAAGGCATCACCGACCGCATTCAGGGGCTTGGCAGTAACCTGCTTTTTGTCCGCCCGGGCTCCAAGGACGACAACCCCACCAATAACCCGCTCGGCGATACGGTCCTGACGCTGGTAAGCACTGACGTTGATGCCATAAACAACCCCGATCGCTTTCCGTATGTTGAAAGCGCCGTTGGGCAGGTCATATTCACGGCGCCCATAGTCGCCAACGGAAAGAGCGTCAGCACGAGCATCACGGGCGTAACGCCGGGCTACCAGGTCACGCGCAACCACTACGTGGCCACCGGCAGGTTTATCAACGACGATGATATTACGCGGAAAGGCCTCGTCGCCGACATAGGCCCCAACCTCGCATCGCGGCTTTTCGGCGACGGCGTTGACCCCACCGGCCGGACTGTCCGTCTGACTGTCGGCGCCTTCAGCGTCTACTTCAGCTTCAACTTCCAGGTGATCGGCGTGATGGAACCGAAGGGCGCCAATGGAACCGGTGACGAAGACAACCTGATGATCATCCCCCTGCCCACGATGCAGTCCCGAATACCCTATATTCGCAATCCGAGGGGGGTGACCAACGTTCACCAGATAACCATCAAGGTCTCCGACTCCAGCAAGTTCCCGCAGGCCAAGGAAGAGATAGCCGCCCTCCTTCGCGACCGGCACGGCGTGGACAAGAATGACTTCACGATCCAATCCCAGGAGGATCTCGTCTCCACCGCCAGTGAGGTCTCACAGACGTTGACCGTGCTGCTCGCAAGCATCGCTGGCATTTCCCTGATCGTCGGCGGCATCGGCATCATGAACATCATGCTTGTTTCCGTGACGGAGAGAACGCGCGAAATAGGCATACGAAAAGCATTGGGCGCCAGGCGCGTGGACATCCTCTGGCAGTTCGTTGTCGAGGCGCTTACCGTTACGATGCTAGGCGGCCTCGTCGGCGTGGGCACGGGCGTCCTGCTGGCGAAGCTAGCAAATGGGCAGCACGTCTTCGGCCGGAACCTCTACACCGCCATAACGCCCTTCTCGATCATCGTCGCGTTCAGCGTCTCCGCCGCAATCGGCCTCTTTTTCGGCATCTACCCGGCGTTCCGCGCCTCACGCCTCAATCCTATCGAAGCGCTGCGCCACGAGTAGCTTTCGACCCCTCACAGCGTCCCGGTCTGCTCCTTGAAGAAGCGCACGACCTCGTCGGTCAGCCTGTCCTCGAAACCGAGCCAGAAGTGGTCGGCGCCCGGCACGACGACGATGCGGCTTCCCTCCGGCAGCTCGATCCCCATTCGCTCCGGATCGCGCGGTGGCGCAATATTGTCGCGCTCACCGAAGACGAAGAGCGCTGGGCGGGAGAGCTTGAGGTGCTGCCCATTCAACGGCGGCGAGACCGCGGCGATGGCGCGTAGCCTGCGGTCGCCCGCGGAAAGCGCGACGACGGCGCCGAAGGAGTAGCCCGCCAGGTAGAGTCGCCTTGCATCGACGCCGCGGTGCGCGGCAAGGAAATCAAGCGCCGCAACGGCGTCCTCCCGTTCGGCCATGCCGCCCCCGTGCGAGCCGCCACTCGGGCCGACGCCGCGGAAATTGAAGCGCAGGGTCGCAAATCCCTCTGCCGCCAGAACTTCACAAAGCGCGACGACGACGTTGTTGTGCATATCGCCGCCGTAGAGGGGATGCGGCTGGAGGACCGCGACCCCTGGAGAAGGAGCGTCTCGCGATGGGGGATAATGGAGCATCCCTTCGAGCTCAAGGCGCCCCGAAGAGAAGACTACAGGTTCGCTTGCCGGCCGGTCGAAAGCTTCGTCAGATAGCATCTACCGCGATACAAGCGGCCTGCCGACTACTTGAGGCGACGAATATTGGCGTCGCGGAAGCTCCGCAGCGCCTCCGTCAGGTTCGCGCGCTGCCCCGTGGAAAGAGGCGTAAACAGCTCTTCCGTGGCAGTGCGCAGATGCGGGCGCACTTCGTTCAGCAGCGAGCGGCCTTTCCTGGTCAGCTTGATCAGCGCCTTACGCCGGTCCTTCGGATCGGCGAGCCGGTCGACGAGGCCGCGCTCGACCATTCGGTCGACCAGCGTGCTCGTGCTGGGGCTTTCCTGGATCAGCAGTCGCGCCAGTCTGCTCACCATTATCGGCGACTTCATGCCGTCGAGGATGCCAAGGGTGAGCGCCTGCGTTACTGTTAGGTTCCAGGGGGCAAGGGCGCGCTCGGTGTGCTTGCGCATGATCACGTAGGCAGCCGAAAGCAGTAGCGGCTCTTCGGCTTCGTTCTGGGGCGGTGGTTCGTTTTTCATCTCGCAGACCCCATCTTGTATTCTGGCCTTGTCATTATATGATCGTTTTTGTCATTGGAGCAACAACGATTAGTACTCTAGAGTCGAGAGGTCTACTTGACAGTTGCATCCTTTAGGTTTAGGAATAGAGGTATACTGTATGAGAAGAGCTCGGCCGGGGACGTTCGAGATTAGGAACCAGCATCATCAGCAGGACTTGGCGGGTAGCCGCCTCACTATTCAGGGCGCTATGGAAAGAGCCTCTTTCCGAGCGTACCACCAGAAACGGAGGTTGACAAGTGGCGACTAGAACGCGTGTCGTAAAAGCAAAGCCCGGAGATAGGGACAAGGTTCTGGGCGACTGGTATTCCCTCTATCAAGCCTATAACGCCGTCTTCAAGGTCCAGGAGCTGTCGATCATCCCGCAGGGCATATCGCTGCCGCAACTACAACTGCTTGCCCTCCTGGCCTACGAACGGCGCCCGCTCGCCATTAGCGAACTGGCCTCTTGGATGGTCAAGGAGCCGAACAGCCTCACCGGCCTCGTCGACCGCACGGAAGCCAAAGGCTGGGTAAACACCCACGGCGACCCCAAGGACCGCCGCAAGAGGCTCGTCGAGTTCACGACCGGCGGCCGCAAGAAGTTCGAAGAGGCGTTCGGCGTCGCCAACAAGGCCAGCGAGAAGCTCTTCGCCAAACTGGGCGCCCGCGAGCTGGAGCAACTGAAGGCCTCCTGCCAGAAGCTGCGGGACGCCGCAATGGGAGAGATGGTCCGTAAGCCGACGTTCAGATTGCGCTAGCGCAAGGTGGCTTGCGGCCCGGCGAAGCCAACGCTCCGCCCGCTCATCGCCGGACGGCAGTTCGCTATGCAGGGACTGGCTAGCGGTGCCAGAAGCGCTCGCTTTCCTTCTGACGAGCGTAGAAGCGGAATGTGAACGCCCACGTCGCTAGGCCCATGATCACTGCTCCGCTGAGGAAGAACCAGCGCCATATCTGAGACGGCATATCCCCCGTCCCTGCGGAGGGGAGGCCGTTGCCCGGCGTCGCCTGCGCGCCTGCCGCGGCGCCGGCCGCCGTCGACTGTGGCTGCGACATTGGCGGCTTCGGCGTCGCCGTCTCGCGCGGCGTAGCGGTGGGACGCGGCGTCGAAGTGGGATTCGGCGTTCGCGTCGCCGTGGGCGTCGCCGTCGGCCCGGCCGTTGACGTGGCGGCGGGCGTTTGCGTCGTCGTCGTGGCCGTAGTAGGCGTCGGCTGCGGCGTGTCGGTATCCGTTGCCGTCGGCGCCGCTGGATCGTCAACCGTCAGCGAGCCGTTTGAACTCGCCACCGGTATTGGCACTCCCGGCGTCGGTCCCCAGAGATTCGCCGTATCGAACGTCAGAGCGCTCGTTCCGGCGCCTATCGCGTGAAAGCGTATCCGCGCCAGAGTGCCGCCGCCGTTCACGGACGTTGCTCCGTCTACGAGAGTGAAGTCATAGCTAATCGTTCCCAACTGGTTGTCCACGACGTTCGATTGGACCGTCCCCGGCTGCTCCCACGGTCCCGGGAAATTGCCCGGGAATATCTGCACACCCTGGTGGTCGAGGTCAGCATCGATGACCTCTAGGACAGAAGGATCGAAGCCCAGATGGAACGACGCGCTGTAGAGGTTGCTGACGTTGGAGATGATGACGTTCACGTCCATCGTGCCATCGGAGGCAATCTCGGCGGAGGCGGGATCGAGGACCATGGTTGCACCCTGCGCGTTCGTGTGCGTGCTAAACGGCGGGGACAGACTGAGGCCGGTCATCGCTGCCAATAGGGCGATGACTCCGGCCGCAATGACGGTCCGGTGTCCGCGGAGGGACATCGTATCAGCCTCCGGATAGATGCATCTAAACGTGTATCGGCAAACCGAGCCGATAGGCGTAGGGCGCACAGCGGGCATCGTTCGGGGGATGAAGGTGACGGCGCCGCAATATGAGAGAGATGGAGGGCGACCGGGCTATCGGGAAATGGAATGAGGGCGGAGAAACCTCCGCCCTCATTGGTTGTAGCGTTTTCCGGACGCCGGCGCTAGACCTGACCCTTCAGCTCCTCGTAGGCGGCCTGCACTTCTGCTATGGAGGCGCCGTCCTCCAGGGTGGTGGCGTCGCCGATGGGCGCTTCCATCGCGACCGCCTTCAGCAAGCGACGCATGATCTTGCCGCTGCGCGTCTTCGGCAGCTTCTTCACTAGCAGCACTCTGTCCGGCGTGGCGATGGGACCCATCGTGTTGCGGATGTGGTTCTTGATGTTCTTTTCCATCTCCGGCGACGGCTCGTAGCCCTCGCGAAGGATGACGAAGATGGTGATCGCCTCGCCCTTCACTTCGTCCGGCTTGGCGATGGCGGCTGCCTCCGCGACGGCCTCGTAGGAGACCGCAGCGTTCTCCAGCTCCAGCGTGCCCAGGCGGTGGCCGGCGACCTTGATGACCTCGTCGGCGCGGCCCAGCAGCCAGAAGTAGCCGTCCTCGTCCTGGATCGCGTAGTCGCCGGTCAGGTACTTGCCCGGGAAGCGGTTCCAGTACGCGTCCTTAAAGCGGTCGTCGTCCTTGTAGAGCGTCATCAGCATGCCCGGCCACGGCTTCGTGAGGATCAGCAGGCCGCGCTCGCCGGCGGGCACCGGCTGGCCCGAATCGTTGACGACCTGCGCCGCTACGCCGGGCAGCGGGAAGCTGGCGGAGCCGGGCTTCAGCGGCGGAATCTGGATTGCCGGCGCCTGCGAGATGAGGATGCCGCCGGTCTCCGTCTGCCACCACGTGTCGACGATCGGACAGCGGCCCTTGCCGATGTGATCGTAGTACCACAGCCAGGTGTCGGGGTTAATCGGCTCGCCGACGGAGCCGAGTAGCTTCAGGCTGCTCAGATCAGACTTCTGCAGCCACTCCTCGCCGGCCTGCCTGAACATTCGGATGGCTGTGGGCGATGTGTAGAGGACGTTCACGCCGTACTTCTCGATGATCTGCCACCAGCGGCCGAGGTCCGGGAAGTTCGGTGCGCCCTCGTACATGACGCTCGTGGTGCCGGCGCAGAGCGGTCCGAAGGCGATGTAGCTGTGGCCGGTCACCCAGCCGATATCGGCGGTGCACCAGAAGACGTCGTTCTCTTCGACGTTGAACACCCACTTGAAGGTGGAGTTCACAAAGACCATGTAGCCGCCCGTCGAGTGGACGACGCCCTTGGGCTTGCCGGTCGTGCCCGACGTGTAGAGAATGTACAGCGGGTGGCTGGATTCCAGCGCCTCCGGCTTCACGTAGGAATCGGCGTCCTTCATCAGGTCGTGCCACCACAGGTCGCGACCCTCTGTCATGCTGACATCGATTCCGGTGCGCTTGACTACGATCTGCTTCTTCACTGTGGGAGCAAGGTTCATCGCCTCGTCGGCGACCTTCTTCAGCGGAAACGCCGATCCTCTGCGCCAGCCGCCGTCCGCGGTGACCAGCACCTTGGCCTCGAGGTCGTTCAGTCTGTCGGCCACGGCCTGGGCGGTGAACCCGGAGAAGACGGCGGTAAACGTGGCGCCCAGCCTGGCGCAGGCCAGCATGATGATCGGCAACTCAGGGATCATCGGCAGGTAGATGCCGACCTTGTCGCCCTTGCCGACGCCGAGCTTCTTCAGCATCGAGGCGGCCTTGTTAACCTCTTGATACAGTTCAGCGTAGGTGATGGTGCGGGTGTCGCCCGGCTCCCCTTCGAAGTAGTAGGCGACCCTGTTCCGCGTCGGCCCTGTGGCGTGGCGGTCGCAGCAGAGGTAGGAAGCATTGAGCTGGCCGCCGACGAACCACTTGGAGAACGGCGCGTTCCACTCCAGCACCTTGTCCCACGTCCTGAACCAGTCCAGCTTGCGGGCTTCCTCGGCCCAGAAGCCGTCCATGTCCTCAATCGACCTGTTGTAGACCTCGAGGTAGCGGTTCTTTGGCCAGTACGTCTTGTCATTAGAACTGGTCATGCAGCATCTCTCCTTTGGCTTTTGTAGTAGACCTGGTTCTCCTGCCGGGATCGCCCCCGGCGCCTCCTCCCAGGCCTGCCGCTCGGCGCGCAGACCGTTTGAAGTCGAGGGCGCTTGTGCAATCTGGCGCAAATTAGAGGTTATCCCTAGGTCTCATTTTAAGTCAACTGATTCCCCGCCGGTGTTGGCGTCCGCAGTGGCGCAGATTCGCCGCCCCGTTTTCGTTTCCCCGCGGCGGCTGTCAACGCACGCGTTCCGCGTGTGCTACATTCCCCTTCGTTGCGTACCCCGTTATGTGGAGATTACCGTCGTGAAAGCTGTTCTCTGGGACATGGACGGCGTACTCGTCGATACGGCGCCCTTCCATTTCCAGGCCTGGCGCGCGCTGTTCGCGTCGCTGGGTAGAGACGTCAGCGAAGAGGAGTTCCGGCGCACCTTCGGCCTGCGCAACGACGACATCCTGCGCGCCATCCTCGGCGACATGCCGCCCGAACGGCTGCGAGAGCTCGGTAACCGCAAGGAGGAGCTCTTCCGCGACGCGATTCGAGGGAAAGTCACGCCTTTGCCCGGCGTCGTCGATGTTGTCCGACGCCTGCGCGACAGGGGCGTCAAGCAGGCCGTCGTCTCGTCGGCGCCGCGGCGGAACGTGGAGACGATCCTCCATGCGCTCTCGCTGACCGGAGCTTTCGACGCTCTTGTGGCGGAGGAGGAGGTGCAGCGTGGCAAGCCGGACCCGCAGGGCTATCTGCTCGGCGCGGACCGTCTCGGCGTGGCGCCCGCGGCGTGTGTCGTCGTCGAGGACGCGCCTGCCGGCGTCGAGGCGGCGAAGCGGGCCGAAATGCGCTGCATAGGCCTGGCCGCTGGACGGCGGCCGGAAGAGCTGGCGGCGGCGGACCTCGTCGTGGTAAGCCTGGCGGACGAAGCGGTATACTCTTTCCTGGGAATCCCGCGCTAATGGAGGTCTTGTTTGCCGCTTCCTTCGTTCGATCATCCAACCACCTATGACGGCGCCAAGGGGAGCAATGCCACAGTCTACGACGGCTCCAAGGGGACCTACCTGGCGCCGGAGCTGCTGAAGGCCGGCAAAGAAGCGTCGGATGTCACCGAGTGGCTGAACCTGCTGGCGCCCGAAGCCGTCGCCGCCTGCCACCGCGATTACGTTAGTGCCGGCTCCGAGGTCATCGAGACGAACAGCTTCAACGGCAACCGCTTCCGATTGATGAAGTACGGCCTCGGCGACCGCGTGCGCGAGGTGAACTTCGCCGCCGCGAACATCGCCCGCGAAGCCGCGGGCCCCGGCGTCTCGGTTGCCGGGACGATAGGTCCCAGCGGCAAGCTGATCGTGATGGGTGAGGTGACCGCCGAGGAGCTACGGGATGCCTTTGCCGAGCAGGCGAAGGCGCTGGCGGCAGGCGGCGTCGATTTCTTCCACGTCGAGACGATGGCCGACCTCGACGAAGCGGTGGCCGCGGTCGAGGGCGCGCGCGGCGTCTCCGACCTGCCTGTCGCGGTCACGATGTCGTTCGACACGGGCAAGCCGGAAGCCGGGCTGCGGACGATGATGGGCGTCACGGCGGCGCAGCTTGTAGAGAAGGGCCGCGAGATGGATCTTCTCGCCGTCGGTGCCAATTGCGGCCGCGGCCTTGAGGGCTACCAAGCGCTGTTCCAGCAGTTCATGGACGCCGGCCCGGCATCGCCCGTTATCGCCAAGCTGAACGCCGGCATCCCCGTCACAATCGGCGGCGAGACCGTCTACGATGGCACGCCGGAAAGGATGGCGGAGTACGCGGAATGGGTTGCGGGAATAGGCGTGAAGCTTATCGGCGTCTGCTGCGGCGGAACCCCCCGCCACATCGAGGCGATTTCCCGCGCTCTGTCGCGCCGGCGCTAGACGGACAGCGTTAGCTCCCGGCTCCTCGGAAGCGGATGCGCATTCGCATCGATTCCGGCCGCGACTCCTCGAGCTGCAACTGCTGTCCCGTGGCCTCGGTCAGCGCCTCCAGCAACCGGTCGGCGGTGATCGGCTCACGCAGCATGAGCACGATGCGCGCTTCGCCGTCGAAATAGCGCTCCACCGATGCCCCTTCGATTGCCGGCACGCGGCTGAGGGCGCGCTGCACCTCCATCAGCCCCTGGAAGCCGGGCACCGCCGATATCACGAGGACGAGCCCCTGGTCGCCCGGGATGAATGCGGGCTCGCCTTCTTCTGGGGCCTTCTCTTCCTCGACGGGTGCGGTCGCCGCGGCGCGCGATGTGAGAGCCATACGCGAGAAGTCATCGAGGCGGCGTTCCAGCCGCTCGAGGGCGGACGCCAGCGCCGCCACCTGCTCCGTCAGCAAGCGCCGGTCCTGCTCCAGGCGGTCCAGCGCCCGGTCCGTCTGCTCGCGGGCGGCGCGCGCCGACGACTGCACCTCGTCGATGAGGATGCGGCGTTCGTCGGCCATGCGATCGAGCGCGTGGTCGAAGTGGTCGGCGAGGATTCGCAGGACTTCCCGCGTCTCCTCGAGCGGGTCGGGCTTCGCTGGCGGTGTTTCGGCGACCGCGGGCTCCGGCGCAACCCTGGCCGTAGGCTCGGTCGGCGGCTCCATTTCGGGCGCCGGCTCGGGTACCGCCTTGATCAGCACCGCTTCCGCCTCCGATAGCGCCTTCGCCAGGATGTCGGCGGCGCGACGCGTCGCTTCGTTTGCCTGCGCAGGCGTGGCCGGCGTCTCCATCGACTCCTTGCTGCCGGCTATCTCCTCCACGTGAGGGGTCTCGTCCGGCCCCTCTGGTGGCGTCAGGTTCTCAGGCATCGTCTCTTCCACTTCTCGTTTGACGGCGGTCTCGGGCTGCGGGGGCTTCTTGGCCGGCGGGCGCTTCGCTCGTTTCGACGGTACGCCGAGCATGGCGCCGAGAAGCCGCACCAGGGCATTGGGCAGCGGCGTCCCGCGCCGATGAAGCTTCGCTTGAGGGTTCCCAGGGGCGCGTTCCCCCTGCTCACCACTGGGCCCCGAAGGGTTCTTCGGCTTCATATCGTATTCACCGTGGCCGTGGACACCGGGCAACCGGGCCCACAAATCGTTTATCGGCAGGCGAAGTGAAGGCCGAAGGCGGGGGAGCCCTATCAGGGCATATTATACAGCAGAATCAGGGGCACGCACCCCACGGAGCCTAAGACTACGCGATCTCGGCGTGATGCCTCGCAAGTTGACGGAGTGAGCGGCTTTGGGCTAATGAGGGGAAAACTTCGTCGAGCGTCTTAGCCGCCTGTAGTTTCTCAAGAGACGTGTATCGGGGCGCCTGGGGAGCGGCGGCCTGAGTCTTGAGCCTGATTGGAACTATTTCCCTCGCTGGTTGAGCGAACTCGACGCAGTATTTCCCAGTGTCCTGCCAAGGCACGATCATGCTGACGGGCGCTACATGGGTAATGGCTGAAGTTGGGGCTTTGCGGTAAACGGCAATGTCCTTGATCTGTGGGATCATGCTGCTGTTCATCCGAATCGCATACCATCTGTTTTCGCCGAGGAAGGTCTCTTGGAATCCGGCTTCACGAGCTGGGACCACGATGGTATCCAATTCGGCAATGTCTGTGGTTGTCTGTGCGTCCGAGCCGACTGATTTCGCCACCTCCTCCAGGAAGGGGGTGAAGCTATAGGCATGCTCGCCCTTGTCGCTCCGAAACATCACGAACTCAATGACTTCGATTGGGAATGAGAACTGCTTTACCACTGAATCCAGTTCCTCCGTTCTCTCGTCGATTATGACCACGGCCTGGAACGGAGTCTCGAACACGAGATAATCAAGAAGATGGTCAAGGCCTCTGTAGCCGTGCTGTTGTGCGTACTCGCGGCAGGCTCGGATGGCCTTGGGCACCTTGGATACTTCATCCAGAAGGATGCTTCTTACTTGACGCTTGGCTTGCTGGTAGCTGTACGAGAACTCCAGCAATTGCTTTCCGATGTGCTTGAAGAGGTCATGTGTAGAAAGCTCGTTCTCGACGACAAACAGCCGAGGTTGATTCCTCTGAAGGTCGATTAGGTAGGCGTCAGGTACATTGACCTTCTTGCCCGCGACTCCGATGCGGTGTTTGCAGTCAATATAATAACGCCTCTTTCCGAAAATCGATTCGCTGTTGGCAATTACGGCTTCTTCGAAAACCTTCTCGCTGTCTGGGGATACCGCATCGTAGACAGTGGTTAGCGTAACAATCCGCGCCATCGCGCACCTCGAATTATTGTTACCTATTCCCCTGACGTGGTTACCACTGGACGAACATGGGCATGACCACATGGACGTAGTTCTCAGTGCCCACCGGCCGCAGGACGCCCGGACTCGAGGGGTTCGTCGTCTCCAGCGC
The DNA here is from genome assembly GCA_963703345.1 of uncultured Chloroflexia bacterium. Lineage (GTDB taxonomy): Bacteria > Chloroflexota > Dehalococcoidia > DSTF01 > JALHUB01 > JALHUB01. Next base: position 615,297 of record OY969814.1, read on the forward strand.
CACCTGGCCCTCCTCCAGAACCGCGAGCACGTCCTGGAGGTACTTGCCGTTGAAGGCGATCTTCGCTTCTTCGCCCTCGACCACGGCGTCGATCTCTCCCAGGTTGTCGCCGATCTCTTCGGCGCGGGCGGAGATCGCCATCTTGCCGGGCGTCAGCTCCTCGCCCGGTGTCATCACGAGGCGCACGATGCCGCTGCCGTCGCGCGCGAAGATAGACGCGATGCGCGTCTCGCGCAGGAAGTCGGCGACGCCCACAGTCGCGCGAGTGGTGTGGCTGGCGGGTATGAGCTGGCTGTAGTTGGGGAAAGTGCCCTGGATCAACTGCGCCACCATCTCCACGTTCTTCAGACGGAAAAGCGCCTGCGTGCGGTTGGCATTGAGCGTCATCTGCACCGGCTCTTCTTCGTCGGCGAGGAGGCGGTTGACCTCCGCGAGGGCGCGCGCTGGCACGATGACCTCGGTCCGGTCGGCCACCGGCTCGGCCAGCGGCAGGCGGTGCACGGACAGCCGAAAGCCGTCGGCGGCGGCCAGCGTCAACTCCGGACCCTCCATCAGCGTGTGGATGCCGGTCAGCACGGGTCGCGAGTCGTCGGTAGCGGCCGCGAAGACGACCTGTGTTATCGCCGTGCGCAGCGCCTTGGGATCGAGCGCGAGTCCTTCGCCGCCCTCGACGCGCGGGATCGGCGGGAAGTCGTCGGCGTCCATGCCGCCGATCGTCGCCTCGTTGCGCGCGCAAACGAGCCGCAGTTGCCGCGAGCGCGCCGGCAGCGTCATGTCGATGCGCTCGGGCGGCAGCGAGTTGACGAAGTCGGTGAGCAAGCGGGCCGGAATCGTTATGGCGCCTTCCTCTTCGATCTGCGCGCCGATCCAGCAGGTGAGCGCGATCTCCAGGTTCGTGGCCGACAGCTTGAGGCGGCCGCCGTCGCTGGCGATGAGGACGTGGCCGGTGATGGGTAGCGTGCTGCGTGTCGCCACAGCCCGTCCGACGATGCCGAGGCCGCGCGCGAGGTTCTCTTGAAGGCAGGATAGCTTCATAGCGATCACCTACTTAATCATTTAGATTTGTCGATGTCGGCAGTATATCGCAGCGCGGGTGGCTCGGCAAGAGGGAGGGCGTAAGGCCGCCATGGGAGCCCCAATAAGGATCGATGAGATGGGCAGCAACTCGATCAGCGGCATCTACTTCGACGACGGGGAATTGAGGGCAACATTGATGCTGGAGGCGTTGCGGCGTAGCTTGCGCCGGCTCCGGCCGCTTGTCGATGCGACGCAGGAGGCTGACGAAGCGGCGGCCGTCCCCGGCCCTGCGGTTCGGGTTGCCGAACCGCACGCCTAAAATTCCGACGCGACGTTGCTGCGATTGTCCGCGCTAGTCTTCCCACACCGCCGGCACCGCGCCGACGCCTCCCCGCACAACCAACCCGCGCAGCGACTCGTTCTTCGGCACGTCCTGCTTTCGCAGCGACGGGATCGCGCCACCGGAAGGAGGGCGCGCGTTCGACGGCCCGGTCCGGCGCTTCGACTCACTTCCCACCGGCGACCCCCTTGTCGTCACTCGGACGAAGATAGCTCTGGTAGAAATCGTGCACGTAGCTTGCGCCGCGGCCCAGCACAACGCCGCTCAGGATGACGCCCAGAGCGGCGGGCCGTGGCGACAGTCCCAGCACGTCGCGTGTCATGTCGACATTGTACGTCCAGGCCAGCAGCACGCCGACGGCCACCGCGACGTAACGAATAACGTCCGCCGGCAGTCGCGCGGCCGAAAGCGGCGCCGCGAAGAGGTACTCTGTCAGGCTCTCCGACAGAAATGCCAGCGCTGTGATTGCCAGAATCGGCTCAATCATTTCCTCCTCCCCCTAGCTGTAGACCGCCACGACCACCGCGTCCTTCGGATTGCCGTCATCGAAGAAGATGACCGCGCAGCTCCGTCCCGCCTGCATCTCCGACGCCGCGATGTTCCGCGCCACCGGCACGCCCGCCAGCCACACCGAGAGGCTTCCCGCCAGGCGAATCGTCGCGCTGTAGCTCCCGGCGTCGAACGACTTCACTTCTGCCTTACGCACCACCATTACGAAGGTCCTCCTACACCGCGCCCAGACGCAGTCGCATCGCGTACGTTGGGTCGGCGCTACTCCGTGAATAGCGAAGGCTAAGCCCTGTCACCCGTCGTGACGCCGCGTTCAGCCCCGCCCGAGCGTCGGTTACCGTCACAACGTCGTACAGCTCCTGGCCGCAATTCGCCGGTACAACGATCTCCTCCGCCCGCGACGCCATCGTCGCCTCGCGGAGCAACGCGTCGGAGCGACTCTGGGCGTCTGCCGCTGTCGTCAAGTTCAGATCCTGCACCTGCAGCAGCCGGTCGTACGTCACGTCGACGCTCGGCCAGTCGAACGCATCGACCATCACTCCGCGGCCGAATACCTGTACCCGGTTCACCTCGCGGTCCGGGACGCCGTAGCGACCGCTCAGGACGGCGTGACCCGTCCCATACGCGTAAGTCGAGGCATCTCCGGCCAGAGGGTTGAGGATGAGGGCGGTCTCGCCGGTCATTCGCACAACGTCCGGCACCATCCCGAGGAGGCGCCGTACACTGGTCAGACCGTCCTCGCCCGGGTGAATGGCGAAAGACGGCTTCAGCGAGGTCAGCGCCGGGCTCGAGCTGAGGCTGCCCGACTCCAGTCCCGCGCGAGCGAAGATGAAGCTCAGTATCTGGAAGACGTTACTGTCACCGGCGTTCCAGGCGTACTGACGGCGGGCGCGCCAGTGTCGCAGCAGCCACCAGCCGTCTCGCGCCAGCAGCGTGAAGGTTGACGCGCCGTCGCGGCAATCGTATTCCCAGCCCTCCAGCCAGTAACGCGGCCCGATGGAGACGCAAATCCCCTGGCTCGTCACGAAGCCGGGGCTCACGTCGACCTGTGCCGACAGGCCGACAACCGAGTTTGCGCCCGCCGTCAGGTCTGAGTAGCGGCCGTCGTCGTTCCGCAGAACGATGCGGACCAGCCCGTCGAACGGAGCGACGTCCTCGCGCAGCTCCAGCACGTCTTCGCTCACGTCGAGCGCCGCCGCGCTCAGAGGCGCGCGCCATACGCCCGCGGGCGACGAGAGCCACGCGTAGCTGGGGCTGTGCGTCATCGCCATGCCGTATTCCGCGGACGTGTCGAACGGCACCGGCTCGCGCCAGGCGTTCGCAGCGAAATCACCGAAAATGGAGACGTGAGTCCAGACGGGCCGGGCGTATGCCTGGCTGCCCGTGTACTTCTCGACGAAGAACAGGCGCAGCAGATCGGCGCGATGAAGGCACGGAGCGCGAAAGGTCACGTTCGAGCCGGCGTCGGCCCGCGTCAGCTCGGCTAGCGCCGACCATGTGTCCAGCGGCTGATTGAAGCCGTCGCCGTAGACAGCCGTCCAGACCTTGGCAGCGCCGTTCGAATCGGTTCCTGTGACGACGACGTCGAAATCCAAATCGTAATAGCAGGCCAGGCCCGTCACGCCGGCGACGCTGTTGCTCCAGGCCGTCGCCGCGCCCCACGAGCCGCCGCTACGCTTGACGCGGAAGACGACGCCGCCGACGGAGTAGAACACCAGCGCTGTGCCGTTGCTCTTCAGCTCGCCGGCCAGGGCGGTCACCGCGCCGGAGGCCGTCGCCACCGTCACGGCCGTCCCGAACGATTGCCCGTAGTCGCTGCTGGCCCTCACCTTGACCGTCACGCCGTCCGTGTCGACGTAGAAGAGCAGCACGCTCGCCCCGCTGCTCGCCAGGGCGATGGCCGCGTTCAAGGACACGCTCGCAAGCGCCGACCAGGACGCGAAGTTCGAGCCCGGCCCCGGCGAAGCGACGCGCTGTATTAGCAACTGCGCCGTCGAAGGGTCCACTCGCGCACGGATGAGACTTCCATCGCCGGGCATGGTGACGGCGTGAAAGTAGTCAGCCTCGGTGCCGCTATACAGCCGCTCCCAGCTCAGCCGCGCGACGCCGCCGATCTGCCCGCGGATCTGCACCTGCACGTAGGGGACGGCGCTCGAGCTCTTCTGAGCGGCCAGCAGGGCACTGTCGAGGTTTCGCATGATCGTTGGCGCTACTGCTGGAGGTTGTCCGCCTGGTTAACGGCGGGCTCGGCGGGCGCGTACAGTCTTCGCACGCGAACGGCGCTGCGGTGCCCCTGCCTCGCAAGCGCCGTTGTGAAGGAAGCGAGTCGCTGCTCACCCCAGACCAGGTAGTCGCGCCAGGTGTCCTTGCCGCCGGCGTTGACGCGGTTCGTTGCGTAGCTTGCCCACTCCACCGCCGCGTAGCCCGCCGCGCCCGTCGCCACCACGTCCTCCAGCGACGCCGGCAGCGTCGAGCCGTTTTCGTCCAGCGTATGAAGCTTGCCGTAGTAGAGGTTGACGCTCGTCGCCGACACCGGCGCCGAGTCGACGAGCAGCGTCAGCGTGTCGCCCCAGATGCTGAAGGGAACGTAGGCCGGCGGATACAGCGCCGTTGGATACTCGACCGCCTCCACGACGAGCCGGTCCGTCAGCGATGCCAGCGACAGGTCGCGGCTCCCGGCCGTCGTCGTCAGCGCCGCTTTCGCGTCCAGCGGCGATGCCAGACTCGCCTCTCGCACCGCGCGGTCTACGTGACGATTCAACTCGTCGTCCGACCATCGGTAACTCGAGGCGTCCTGGTCGTGAAGGTCTCGTCGCAGAAGGCTTCTCATCGCGGAAAGGTTCATTGCTTCTCACTCCCCTGAATCGATGCCGTCAGCGCCGTCGCCTGCGCCTGCCCGCGCGTGACGAGGCCGGCCAGTGCCCGGACCGCCGTTTCTATGTCCTGCAGCCCCAGGCTCCCCTCTTTACTCGCCAGCAGCGCCGCCAGATCGAGTTCTTCCTTCGTCATGCCCCACTGCGGGTCCGGCGAGTGGCGCGCCACAGCCTCGCTCACTGCCTGCTCGACGTCCGGCGTTAGCGTCTTCTCGTCGACATGCACCGTAAGCGTCATCTCACCCTCCGGCGACGGGCCGCAGGCGCTGAGCCCCTGCAGCCCCGCCATTCCCGGCAACCCTCGTATCTCCTTCGTGAGCTGGTCGAGGCGAATTGCTTTGCCGCTGATCTTGATTTCCACGCTAGACTCCTGTTCGACGTCGCCTTTAGCTCGGCGTGGCGTAGATGTTCAGCAGCAGGCTTGTCGCCGTCGCCGAGATCACTTTGAGGAACACCGTCGCTCCCCGAACCTCCGCCTCGAGGGCGGGCTTCGGATTCAGCGCCAGGTCCTGCTGACTAAAATCGTGGTCGGCGCCGCGGAAGTACTTGCCGGCGCCGCTGTTCCAGTTCAGGACCTGCACCTTGAGCGCCGTCAGGCCGCTGCTGCCGCTCGTGTCGATGTCGAAGCGGATCCGGCGGTAGCCCGTGCAGTTCACCCCCACGGACGCCGACGCCGGGTCGCTGCTGTCGACAGCGGTCAAGGCCGGACGGTGCAGGACCGTCGGCGCCTCTTCGTATACCGGCCCCTTGGGCACTCCGCGTGTGTCGATGCGAACGTCGGCCATCATTCCTCCCTGCTCTTTCGAAGGCCTCTCCCTTCGAAAGCGAGAGCAAGAATAGAATATGTGTGCTATCCCGTCAACGCTGAAATGTCACCCTCGGCCGGCTTTGCGACCGTGCACGTCTTCCGCCGGCCTCCCCGACGCAGATAAGAAAGCAGAGGGGAGTCTTCCCCTCTGCTCCTTGCCAGGACGGCCTTGCTGTTGAGGCTACGTGCGCACTCCGATCAGCTTCGCAAGCTTCAGGGTGTTGAACAGCGCGAGCGATACGTACCACTTCACCCGCGTCCGCGTCGCGTCCTTCGTCTCCAGGCTGCCCACGCGCTCCACCTGCAGCCCGCCCGGCGACGTCAGCCCCGCGACCGCGCCTTCGCCCAATCGCAGCGCGTACACCGTCGAGCAGTCACCGCTGGTTCCCACCGTCTTCGCATCCGAGATGTAGTCGCAGATGCCGATGGGCATGCCGTCGTAGAACTGCGTCATCTGCCCGAAATCATTGCGGTCCGCTTCGAGGAACGTTCCCGACGTGCGCGCCAGGTTGTTCATCGTTCGCCGCGTTCGCTTGCTCATAAGCAGCATATCCGGCTTGCCGCCCTTGATCAGGTCGATCACCTCGTCCAGCTTCGCCAGCGCAAGCGTGGCTCCGTTCGTGCCCATCGTCGCGATCTGACCGGCGTCGCACACCTTGTCGATCCCGTCGAATGACTTCGTATCGACGCTCGAGTCGCCGTTGACGAAAGTGTCCTCGAACTTCTGCTGCACCGCCTTCGCCTTGAGGTGGACGACAGCCGCCTCCAGGTCCTGCACGCTGCTGCGGGTGGCGAGCAAGAAGTTATCGATGTCTGCGTCGCCGCCGACGATCTTCAGCACCGCAGTGATCTGCGCGAACGTCGGCGTGCTCTCCGTCCAGGTGTCGCCCACGTCGTAGAACGCCGCCGTCGCCGCCGCGTTCTCGCGATTGTACGTGAGCCCGTTTCCGACGATCTCGATGAACGGCAGCGATTGCAAGATCGGGCTGTCCTTGACGATCGTCTCTATGACGCCCGTAAGCAGGACGTCGTTCGACAGTTTCGATGCTTCGACCAGAGTTAGCGCCACTCTTCTTCTCCTCCTCTACTCGAATGGGGAGGAATCCCTCCCTAACGATATTATTAGCTGAACCGACTGTCCGCCCCCGCTTTCTACGACCGCTTCTGGCTCAGACCGAGGCGGATCTTCTCGACCGGGCTGAGCGCAGAGTAGTCCGGCGCACCGCGCGGCGGCGACCCCGTCGGGACACGGCCCACCTGCGCCTGCGATTCCAGCCGCTCCCGCACCTGCCGGACGGTCTGCCGAGCCCGCTCTGCCGCTTCCTCCACCTCCTCTATCGACTCGCCGGACACCAGCTCCTCCGGCAGTTCAGGGGCAGCCGCCAGGAGCGCCTCGCGGTACTTCCCGGCGGCTGCCTGGAGGCGGGCCTGAAGCGTCTGGTTCTCCTCTTGCTTTGCCGTCAGGTCTTCTTCGAAGGCGGCTAGCTGCGCGCTCGATTCGTCGAGCCGCTGCCGCGCCGACGCAAGCTCGCCCTCCGTGGCCTCGAGCTGGCCGCGCAAGCCCTGGTTCAGCTCGTCTAGATGCAGAGCGCGCGCTTCGCTGTCGGCGGCCGCCACCTGGAGCCGCTCGCTCTCCGCCCGGGCTTCCGCCAACTGCTCTTGCAAGAGCGCGACTTCCTCGTCTGACATCTCGTTGCCCTCCACTCAGCGTTCGACGGCGGCAAGGATAGAAGATATGTTCTAAGGCGGTCAACAGCTTCGTGTCACAGTCGAAAGGAAAGCCACTGATGCGCTATCATTGACGCCAGCCATGCCCGTTCAAGAGGATCCGCCGACGGTCGACGACCACCCGTCGCCCGCGTCAGTGATGCGCCGCCGCCGCTTTCCTTCGCACCTTGTCGCGGCCGCGCTCATCCTCGTCGTCGCCCTCGTCGCGCGCAGCGTCTGGGTCGCCTACGCGCCCTCGAACCCCATGGACGGCCGCATCTTCAACGACACCGTCTTCTACTACTACTCAGCGGCCAACTTCGAAAAACTCGGTGGTTACGTGCAGCCGTACACGGGTGCTGCCACCGCCTCCTGGCCGCCCGGCTACACCTTTCTCCTCCTCGGCCTGTTCAAGGTGTTGCATCCGCACGTGTCTATAGCCTGGGGCGCGAACATCGTCCTGGGCGCGCTGACCTGCGTGGCGGTCTACTATCTGGGGCGGCTCGTCGCGGACCGGCGGACAGGCCTCATTGCGGGGCTGGTGCTCGCCCTGTTTCCCGGCCACATCTTCTTCTCGTCGCTTGTGCTTTCGGAGGTGACGTTCACCTTCCTTGTCACCATCGCTCTGCTGCTGGCCGCGCTGGCGGCTCGACGGCTCGAAAAGCGCGCCGTGTGGCTTCTGCTCCTGCTGGGGGTGACGATCGGCGCGGCGGCGCTCGTGCGAGGCCAGGGCCTCTACCTTCTGCCCCTGGCCGCGCTCTTGTGGTGGCTCCAGGCCGGCGGCTGGCGGCGCGCCCTGCGCTGGACAGCGATTACAGCCCTCGCGGCGCTCGTCCTCGTTGTGCCCTGGACCGTACGCAACTATGTCGTGATGGGCCACTTCGTCCTCATCAGCACGAACGTCGGGGGCAACCTGTACGTCGGCAACTTCGACGGCGCGACCGGCCACATGGTCTTTGGGGCCGGCGAATGGGCGAGGACTCGCTATTCGGACCTGTCGCCGGAAGACCAGGAAGTGGCCGTTGGCAACGCGCTTCTGAAGGAAGGGCTCAAGTTCATGTTCACGCACCCGGTCCGCGAGGTGCAGCTGACGGCGTCGAAGATACGCGGGCTGTACGAGGACGACGAAGAAGGGTTGCGCGGCATCCCGAATCACCAGGCCGGCGAGACCATCCCCCACGCCGACCGCATCGCAGACGTGGCGAACGTCTACTACTTCGCCGTGCTGGCGCTCTCCGGAATCGGCCTGGCCTTGTGGCGACGCCGATGGCGGACCCTGCTCCTGCCGCTCCTCGCCGTGGCGGTGTTCACGCTGGGACAAATCCCGTTCTTCACCGACCCGCGCTTCCACTATCCGATGCTCCCCGCGTTCGCCCTCCTCGCCGCCGCCGGCATCGTCGCGTCGATCGACGTCGCGAAACGCCTCCTCGGCGCCCGTGTCGCCGACGCTTCCTGATCCGACCCTGTCCGCCGCCCGCTTCGTCACCGGCCAGTCACCCGCCAAATCGCGGGGCATTATCACGATTCCCGCACATCGTCGCCGCGGTTTCTCATGGAGCGTGCATAAATAACGTGTAAAGTGATGGATGGTGGTGGGAAAGGAGAAGGGAGAGATGTTGAGGAGAAGAGGAACAACAACAATCGAACAGAAGGCCCCCTCAGAGGGGACCGGAACTTCCCGTGGCGGGACGCTGCGGGAGGGACCTGGCGGGGATGAGCCCGGCCGATACAGTGGCGACGTCCGGCAAGAGTCGTCTGTTGCTGCGCCGCCCCGGGGCGACGGGCACGCTGTCCGCGAGGAAGAGCGGATGGCCGGCAGAGAAGCGATGATGGAACCGCGTCCGATGGGACTCGGGCAGTACCTGGCGAACTGGTTTACCCTGCTCGTCGGTATCCCGCTGGTGGCGGCCGAGGCTGTGCTGGGCTTGAGGCTGTTCTTCAAGCTGGCGTCCGCGGACAACACCAACTGGATCGTCAAGTTCACCTACCACTTGAGTAGTGTGTTGATCAGGCCGTTCACCGACGTCATCACGAATCACGAGCTCGCCGGCGGCATCTTCGAGCCGGCGGTTGTGATCGCCATGGTGCTCTTCCTGATCGGCTCGGTTCTGGCGATTTGGGTAGTGCGGTCTCTGGCGACGCTGAAGTCATTGGGTAGTGGACTGATCTGGCGGTAACAGCGCCGTCAGCGGCCGCGCCTGAAAGCGGATAGGAGAAGAAGATACCGCCTGCAGAACAAGAACGACGTCGATCTTCTTCCCTGAGCAGCGGTTGATGAAGCCGCTGCTCACCTTTATGCGCCGGTCCCGGCGTCGGGTGAGCGGCGGCTTCCGCTGGCCTGACGCGTCGTCGATAATGGGCGCATGGCAATCGCCTTCGTCACGGCCGTGCGCGTCCTCGGCTCGCTGCCCGTGCTGCGATGGGCCTTCGTCGGCGCCATCATCGCCCTCCTCGCCGACGCCAGCGACGTCCTTCTCCTCAACCTGCTCGACATGTCGGCGATGGGCCACTACCAGCAGTTCGACAAGTGGGCCGACCAGGTCTACATGCTGACGTTCCTCATCGTCGCGCTGCGCTGGCAGGGGCTGACGCGCAACGTCGCCGTCGGGCTGTACGCCTATCGACTCGTCGGCGTCGTCGCCTTCGAGGTCACCGGCGTGCGCATCCTGCTGATGGTGTTCCCCAACCTGTTCGAGTTCTGGTTCATCTTCGTCGCCAGCCTGCCGCACTGGCGGCCGCGCTACAGCCTCTCGACGGCGGGCGCGCTCTCCGTGTTGCCGCTGCTGCTGGTGGCGAAGGAGGGACAGGAGTTCGTGCTGCACGGGGCACGCTGGCTGGACAGCTTCACCGCGCTCGACGCCCTGCACGCCATCTGGGGGTGGGTCAAGTACCCCTTCTAGCCGGGCGGTTGCCGTCTGATTGTATTTGTTTGGAAAAAAGCTGCGTTTTGCGAATCTGTTTGTGGCCGTTTGCGTGATTGACCGTCGTAGAGGCCGGCCAGCCGACCCAGACGGGCGGGGGGGCGAAACGGGTAAGGCCGGCAGCGCTGCTTGACGGAAGCCCCGTCAGCATATATGTTCTCAGAAGCGGTATCGGATGGCAAGAGGAAGATGACACTTCAGCTTCGGGAGAGGAAGTCTCCCTTCATCCACGTCAACGACTCGACGCGGCCCGGTCTCGTCTGCCGTCTCGGGGCGCCCTGTTGCTACCCCGAGGGCAACCCTTGCCTAGCACCTGTTACTCCGCCTGTGGTATGAATGCACCGTGGAGAGATGATCACCGAAGCGATACCGAGCCCGATGTCGGTCAACGTCCTGCGCCCTCTCCCAGTAATCGCTGAGAGCGAGGCTGACCTTATCCGGCTGGCGCTGTCGCTCGGGGCGGCGGATACGGGTGGCCCGCTTTCTGCGGCGGAAACGACGCTCATACAAAGCGCAGGACTCGAAAAGCGCAGCGTTCCCGAATCAATGGCGTCCCTCGCGCGCGACGCGATTCTAGCTGGAGAAGACCCTCTTGGAGACTGCTTCTGTCGTCTTCGCCCGCCAGCGACGCGTCGGCAATTGGGAGCGGTGTTCACGCCAAAAGAGTTGATCGCTCCAATGCTGGACTGGGCGCTCCTTCTCAAGCCCCAGCGGCTGATTGATGCCGGCGCGGGAAGCGGTCGTTTCGCTGGTGCGGCGGCCCGCGCCGACTCACGGCTCGCGATAGTCGCCGTTGACGTTGACCCTCTCGCCTGCGTTCTTACCCGCGCGACTCTTGCTGCGGTGGGGCACCGTAGGAGCCGCGTCATCAACGAAGACTACACTCGTTGTGCGCTACCCCCCTCCGAAGGCATGACCGCATTCGTTGGTAATCCGCCGTACGTGCGGCATCATGATCTGACTCCGGCGCTCAAGGCATGGGCGCAGAGTGCAGCGCGACAGATTGGGCGTAGCATGTCTGGCCTCGCTGGATTGCACGCGTACTTCTTTCTCGCCACAGCTTTGAAAGGGCAGACGGGAGACATTGGTTGCTTCGTCACAAGTTCTGAATGGCTTGACGTCAACTACGGGAGCGTTATACGGGAGCTTCTGCTGAATGATCTTGGCGGCATATCCATTCATGTATTGGAGCCGACTGCCCTGCCTTTCGAGAAGACAGCGACAACAGCCGCGATCACGTGTTTTCGAATAGGCAACCGGCCTGGAACCGTCAGGTTGCGCCAACTAAAAACAGTGGATGAACTGAAAACACTATCGGACGGAGAACCGATAGCGCGCCAGCGGCTAGAAGAGGCTAAGCGCTGGACACCTCTGATAAGAGCAAGGCGGGAATTGCCTGAGGGCCACGTGGAGCTTGGCGAGTTGTGTCGAGTTCACAGAGGCGCCGTCACAGGCGCGAATTCCACTTGGATTACGCAGGCTGCCAAGACTGACCTGCCTACGGAAGTTCTGTTCCGTTCCGTGACAAAAGCCCGTGAGCTATTTGACGCGGGCTTTGCCATGACGGAACTCGACCATCTTCGTTGCGTAATAGATCTCCCAGAAGATCTAGACGCACTGGATCCTGAAGATCGCCGACTCGTCGAACGATTCCTTCAGCAGGCGAAACGGCTCGGAGCCGCCGACGGATACGTGGCTCGCTACCGTCGGAGATGGTGGTCAGTGGGCCTCAGGGAGCCGGCTCCGATACTTACGACATATATGGCTAGACGCCCACCTGCATTTGTTCGAAATCCGGCGGGAGCGCGGCACATAAATATCGCTCACGGCATTTATCCGCGTGAATCGCTGCCCGAGCGTGCCTTGGATCGCATCGCTGCCGCACTCCGCAATCTAGTTTCCGTTCAGGATGGACGGACGTATGCCGGAGGACTGACGAAGTTCGAACCTAAAGAGGTCGAACGTTTGCCTATACCCGGCTTGCCCGTTCTTCTGGCGCCATGACCGCAATTCAACCTCCTCGGTGGACAGCAGACCAATTGGAGGGATCTCGAAAGAAGGCGATAGCGCTCTTCCGGAAAAGCCGCATGGAGGAGCCGCTGGAAGCTTATCTTGACGCGTTCGACAAATACAGAGATGCCATGGAGGACCTGTTTGAGAAGACGGTCGACCTGACGCAGCTGGAGAGCGTCGCCAGCGAGGTCTTGTCCGACCCGAGCCATCTTGAGGCTGTCCGATACCTCCCTGGCCCGCCCATATCCGCCGACGATCTTAAGATTCTTAGTGAGGCGAGTCTGGCGCCGGGGCGTCTGCTGAGAGATACGGAAATGGCGCGGAGGGTAATGGGTACCATACTTCTCGGCGTTGATCGGGCCCGATTTCCGTGGCTTTCTGAGAACCGCGAACCGAACGAGGACGAACGCTCCGCCGCCACACTTGCCTCGGCCGTTCTCATGGCGTATCGGCGAGTGATGACCGCTCGCGCCAACGAGTCGAAGGGGCAGCAAGAGGAGGCCGTGTCTAAAGCCCTTTGTGAGGCGGGCTTGGAGAAAGTCCACACACGCACGATACATACGCTCACTGATTCCCCAGAGCCGGGCCACTTCTGCGGCGAATGCCTCTTCGGTGAGCGCAAGGCCGATCTGGTGGTGCGCTTATGGGATGGGCGAGCAATGCCCATCGAATGCAAGGTAAGCAACTCCTACACGAACTCGGTAAAGCGTCTCAACAACGACGCTCAGGCCAAGGCGAGATACTGGCTTCAAGCGTTCGGCACTGCTCAAGTCGTACCCTCGGCGGTTCTGACCGGAGTCTACAAACGCCACAATCTGGAACAGGCGCAGGACGGGGGATTGACGCTCTTCTGGTCCCATGCTCCCGCTGATCTGACGGACTTCATCGCTCGCGCGACGCGCAAGTAAAGAGTGGCCACGAGCTTTAGCGGTGCTGCGCCAGCTGAGTAGCTTCCTCCTCGCACAGCCGCAGCTCCTCCTCCGGGTCCTCCACGCCGACCTCCGTCGCCGCTCGACGCCGCGAGTGGATCCCCGCCGTCACCAGTCGCACCTCGTCGTCGACCAGCGCGCTGCGGTCCTCCGGCAGCACCGACCCCCAGATCACCCGCGCTCGATACGGCGCGTAAGAGACGCCCGTGAACTGCTCCAGCAACCTCAGCACCATCTCGCAGCGCTTGCGATAGGCGTTGCTCCGGATCAGACGCTTTCGCTGCACCTTCTTCAGCAGCGGGTCCATCTCCACGTTCAGCGCCACGCCCGATAGCCCCTGACGGTTCTCTCCGAACGCCGTCCGCGGCGACTCGCCCAGGTCGTGCAGCGTGCGGTAGATCAGGTCGACGTAGTCGACGTGCAGCTTCACGCCGCCGCCCTGCAAGAGGTCCAGCAGGTAGGCCCGCGCCCGCTCCGGCAGCTCCCATACCGCGCCCGGCCGCACCGCAATGTCCTGCGACTCGCCCACGTTCTCCAGCACCGCAATCGGATTGCCCGAAAGCTCCAGTATCATCGAGAGCTGCGACAGCGCCCGGTTCAGCTCCCGCACCGACTCGCTGATCGCCGGCACGTCGGACACGCCCCAGAACGTCTAGGGTCAATCCCCCCGTACCATTTGCCATAGCTATCGAGGAGGCGCGGTAGGCGAGTAGGCGTCAGGCGTAGCCCCCGCGGGGGAAGGGGCTGAGATGAATGGTGTCCTCCGAGAAGTCCGTACCCGTAGCTGACACAGCCGCCGCGTTGAATCGTTTATACATGTGAAAGAACAGAGGGTGTGATGGCCCACAGTAAGTGCGCCTGCGGCAGTGACTTGGTCGCGGTCTGGGATCCGGTTGACGAGATCTGGCGGATCAAGTGCGACAGCCCGTGGCATAGCAGTCGAGCGCGGGATTCTCTTGAGTCCTTACTGGTGGGGGAGCGGCCAGGCACCTCCCCTATAACTCCTTCCGAGTACGCAGAGGCTTTGTGTATGGCAGATGAGGAGGACGGCGAGTAGGCCCGAAGCCGCTCGACACGGGGCCGGCCGCGAGGTCGGCCTTCTTGTTGTGCTCGTATGGCCGATAATGCTGTTAGGAGGGAGACAGAGAGATGACGAACGCGGCCAGGGATGAAAAGGACTTCAGGCCGCTCTCGGAGGCTGGACAAGTCCGCAACGACATGGTTTCTTGGGTCGTGGACTTGGCGCAGTGGCATAGAAAGTGCCCGGTGGAGATCCGGGGCCGAGACCCCCGCTCCCACACCCCCGAGTGGCATGTGATCCAGGCCTCCCGATTGGGGGACTTGGCGGACTTCCTCGAAGCCCTGCCAGACGACGACCCGCTCATCCAGTCAGAGACACGGCAGGCCATGCGAGAGTGGCACGATCAACGGATCGAGGAGTGGTTCGACTATATGGCCAAGTTTTGAGCGGGGGAGAGCGGAGACGGCAGCGATTGAGCAGGCACAGAGACGAATCGCACAGGGCCGGCCCCTGCAGGCCGGCCTTTGCGTCTATAGGCCGCTGAGGGAACCGGTCAGAGCCCACGCGATGATCGCGAGCGCGGGCACGACAACTCCCAGGACGTACACTCCCAGGACTGCCGGCGGCACGAAGATGCACCATATCGCCAGGAACGCTATCACGAGCACGATGAGGGCTATGATCGACAACGCGGCGGGCTTCATCCTTCGCCTCCCCGCAACGCAGACTGCTCACATCACGTGCACTGGCCGTCTGCAAGATGGGTTGTCTGGGGCTATAGGATCTTTCCTCCCCCTTTATTAATCGACGCGTGGCCCCAAAAAGGTTGGCTCTCCCCCATAACTTCCATGACTCGGCCTTTTCCACGGATGCTGAAGGCCCGCCTGCCCCCCAATTTTCAAACTTCCTGGCCGGCGGGCCCGTCGCCTGTCCTCCGGCGCGACATAAGGGCGTTACGAACTATTCTCTGCGTCGTTAATGTATGTGAGAGAGCAATTCAGGTGGGGCTATGCGCCAAGAGTATCTGAGAGATCCGGCCCAGGGTCTGCCAAGTCCCCACTTGAGCCCTGGGCCGATCTCTCTTAGGTAGCATGACGAAACAGAAGACACGCGACGACGGCTACAACTTCAGCGGCATGCCGATTGTTGGCGTAGGCTGGCGGGCTATCCCTAATCACTTTTTCGATATCTACCAGCCGATCATGGACGGGGAGTGCCCCGGCATGTTCTCGGTCTTCCTTCACATCTGGCGGCTGACCGTAGGCCGAGACCAGAAAGACGTCGCGATGAGTATCCGCTGGCTCGCCCATGCCACGAGCATGAGTAGAACGAGGGCCGACGTCTGCATTAGGTGGCTAGTCGCCTATGCGTTCTTGAAGTCCACACCTCAGCCCATCAAGGTCGGCCGAGGCCGGAACCTGCAGGCGACAACGTTCCGCTACCGACCGGTCGGGCAGATACTGGACGATATCTACACGTTGCCGGATCCGGATGACCCGCGGCCACGGCCATGGCTGTCGCCGAAGTTGCGGAAGATGCTGGCCGCGGAGGCACAGATCGATGCCCGTGACGGCGTCCCGCCGGGAGCCACCCCTGGCTGCGGGCGGGACGCCGTCGCCCCTGACGGTGGCTGCGGGCGGGACAATAACGTGACACCATGACGTGGACACCCTTGTTGGACTTCTACAACTCTTCTGGCGAGAGACGATGATGAAGCCTATCCGAGTCAAGCACAGCAGCCTAACAGCTCAGGAATTCAGGGATCGCAACAACACGGGTGAGTCTCCTGCAGACATCCAAGCTGATACTCCTGCCGACCTATCCGTCAAGGCTCTACCGTCCCGGTGGTATGGCTCCCCGCAGTTCTACCTATCCCCAGCGGCCCGGCAGGTCTATCTATCCCTGCGTCAGCAGCCTGACGTTCTGCTGGATCCGACCCGCTGGGCCCTATCCCTAGGGCTCACGGAGAATCAGCTAGCCACCGCGCTCCAGGAACTTGAGAACCATGGTTTTGTGTGCTTGTCCAACGACTAGCCCCTACCGCCCCGCCCGCGCCGGCGTCAACTTCCGCCGGGGTAGGCCGAATCTAGGGATGAGAATCTACACACAACTAGTTGTGTGTAGATTAGAGGTGTGAAATGGTCAAACGCTATAAGAGCCGTGTTACGATAGAGGGGGGCCGCCTCCAAGGGTTTCACCTTGTGAAGCCGACGAAGCCGCGCGTCATCGCGACCTTGCAGGCGACACAAGATATGCTGGCCCAATATGCGGCCCAAGGTGACACGCCCGTTACCTGCCGCCAGATCTTCTATCGATTAGTCTCGCAGCCCGAACTCGGAATCCCAAAGTCGAAGACAGGCAGTAACCGTGTCGGGAATCTACTCATCGAGTGGAGGCACGCCGGCTATGTGCGTTGGGGGGATATCCGAGACGATACTGACATCCAACCTGCCCTCCCGCAGACCTGGGACGACCCCGAGGAATTCCTTCGCGCCTATCTGCCCGATCCGTATAGGTTCCAGCCCTGCCTGCTAGACACGCAGCCTTGGTATATGGAGGTCTATTGCGAGGCCGGCGGAATGGCGCACCAGTTGGCGCGGGTTGCCCGGCCGAAGGGGATCCTGACTACGGGCTCCGGTGGCTACAACGCCATCACGGGCAAGTGGCAACTCGTCAGGCGGCTTCGCCGTGAGACTCGTGGCCGGCCAGCCGTCGTGTTTCACCTAGGAGACGCCGATAGCGACGGCGAGTGTATCTACGACTCTCTGCGCAAGGATGTGTATCTGATCCGCGCACAGGAGACGATGCGGGATGACCACTGGCGGGCGATTGAGGCTCTGGACTACGGAGAAGCCCATTGTGAAAAGGCTATGAAGGACGCGGCGACCGACGAATTCCGAGAATGGATCAGGCAATTCTATGACGGCGAAGCCGACGATGACGGCCGTTGTTGGGCTTACGATGTTGAGTTCGTCCGGGTAGCCGTGACCGACGATCAAATCGAGCACTACCACTTGCCAGAAGAGCCGCGCAAGAAGGGCAAGAAGGAACGGAAAGCGTTGACCTATCACGCAAAGGAAACGCAACTTGAGGCGATGAATCCGACCGACATCCGCACGGAGTTGGCCGCAGCCATCAACGAGTATTGGGATCCCGACGCCGAAAAAGCGGCAAAGGCAGATGCTGCCGGGCACCGGGAGGTGATCTCGGATATGCGCGGCGAATTTACGAAAGCGCTTGACCTCCACTTCGGCGACCATAGATAGCCTTCGCCCCCCAGCGCCAACGCTCTAGCAAGCGGAATCCAATTTTGGGATTCCGCTTTGCCTCTCATACAGGTTGACTTCTTGAGATTGACGCGCCTGTGTCGTATAATGAACTTGACAGGGAGGATCGCCTTATGCCCGCCACCGAATTCAGTGTCGCTTCCGCCTACACCGCGCCTCCAACGCCTTCCCCGGGGGTCTTGCGCAGGATGTGCCAACTAGCGCGTATCCGCCAGAAGGACATCGCCCAAGAACTCGGCGTGACCGAATCTCGCATCTCGTTGCTCTTCGAGCAGAAGGCTTGCACCCCGCGAGTGGCCCAAGCCGTAATGAAGGCCATCATCAAATTGCAGTCTGAGAAGAGGGGCTAGCTATGGCTCAAACCGATGCCGCCACCCGTGCCAAACTTTTGGCTGATCTCCGAAGCGCAAACGATTTTCTCGAATCCTTGGGCCCCTGTTCGCTGACCGAAAAACAGTGCCTCGGCTGGGAGAAGGAGTTCGCCAGCGTCGTCGAAGGGTGCAAGGAACTCGATCACGATTGGATGGCCAAATTGCCTGCCCGCGGATCCGCCGAATTACTCGCCTTTCAAACGCGTTGGAGCATCTTGTTTACGCGCTTCAGCCATACTTTCGACGCCATTGAAGCCGCCTGCAAAGGCCCGGCAGACTTTTTTGTAGTCGATTCGAGGCTACTCGGGGACAGCCTCGACGTAGTGGCAAAGGCACTTTCCGGGCTTTTCGACCTGCCGCTAGCCCTGATCACGACCCGCGTATATGGCGCGGCCCCGGTCGAGAAATTCCCCGATATGGCCCCGAGCATCCGCGCCGCCCTTCTAGCCGAAGCCGCCAAGCAACCTGAGAAAAAGCCAGAGGGAGATCAGTCGTAGATGCTGACCAGGCTCATCCATTGCAGTCCTGTAGCAGCTCCGGCCGAGGTCGCTCTACGCCAGTATTTGGAAGGCTACGGCCCACTAGACAGGTTCACCTCAGTGGCCTGGCAAACGCCGCCATTTGTCCTTGCCCAATACTCCTCGTTAGAGGCAGCTAACAAACTACTCGCCGGCCCGCCGCTCGTTATAGACGGAGTCCTCATCCTGATGGCTCCCGGCCACGCCCGCAATGAGTGCCGACTGTTTCTGGCGAACATTGAGCGGGAGACAGGCGAACAGGAACTATGGGACATCATCGCCGAACGGTGCGCCGGCCTACTCGATGTCAAGATACTGTCCGGGAAGGGTGTCGGCTTCGTAAGTTTCGAGACGGCGGGGCAGGCAACTGAAGCCCTACAGACCCTGAACGGATTGGCGCATCGTGGCCGACCAATCTCCGCCCGTGAATACAGGGACGATCCACCGCCGGCAAGGGATAGACAACAGGGGGCCAGACCGGATCATCTGGCCAGCAGGGACAGCGCGCCAGTGAACCGACTCGTCTATTCAACGCCTGCGGTCAGCCCAATGCCATCCCGTATACATACAGCACCAGCGCCCCCGAGTAACTACCAGCCACGTAAAGGAAGTCGTCGTCGTAAAGATCGTCGAGGGTAGGAGGTCAGTCATAGACCTGCGCCTACACATACACAGGCGCGCACCTTACAAGACGTATACGTATACAGCACACCATCTGCCCGAGAGGACAAGTAGGCAGTGCGTATTAGTCATCACGATCACTACCTATCCGCCGTCAGAGGACGGATAGTCGCACCACCATTCGGGCAGTGCGTATAGCGAAACGTGCAGGTTAATATCGTCTACGACGTGCGCCGCCTCGTGCGCCACCTGCCTGCCGAAAGGGTTGCGCCGCCAATCGCGCCACCTTGAGAGCGGGACACCCTAGACGCCCTCGAACGGTCAGCCATTCGTATACAGAACGCCCCGGCAGAGAACGCGTGGGTTGCGACGAAGGTGCGCAAAATAGGTAGCGGGAAGCGGGATAGGATCCGGCGGCCCCGGGTAGGCGATCTAGCAGGCAAACAGCTACGAATTCGGGCCCGGGCGGCAGGCAGGAGGCCCCTAGGTCATCGCTTAAGCGCTTCTTTCGGGAACGATCCTGACAACGCTCCCTATCGCGCACGGCAGTGATAATCAAAAAGTAGAGGAGGAATCAAAAACGCGGCCAGATGACCCGCGCCGGTATAGGCACAGGCGGCAGAATTAATAGCTATAAGGCCTCCACAGGCCGCCTACTGACCGCCTACTGGCCTTGAACAAGGAGACTCAAAATGGCCAAATCGCCCAAGACGAAATCGGAACCCGAGACGGATCCGCTAACCGCGCGCCTACAACAGCAACGCACCTCGCTAATCGCCCAGATCGACACCTGCGAGAAGGCCATCGAAAGCGCCATTTTGGAGAGCGGCACCCGTGTGCTCGGTGCTCGCGGCAACCCGCGGGTCGAAGACAGCGCTCTCCAGCCCGTCGTCCTTCTGGAGGCGAAGGCGAAGGTGCTGAAGGCGGCCCTGGTAGAACTTGATCGCAAAATCGCCTGTGCGCCACAACGCGCCGCGGAATTCGAAGCGGCCATCGCACCACTCGAGCCGGCAATAGCGAAGCGCGACCGCATCCTTGCCGAGGCCACGAAAATGCTCCGAGACCTGCACGCCAAACTGCTCGACCTACGGGCCAGCAACAGCGAGGCCGTGATGCTTCTAGGGGCCAGTTATAAGGCTTGGGGCCGTATCGGAAGACCCCCTGAGTTGGAGCCCCGGTTCACGCCGGTCGCCTTCCCGGCAGACCTACATACGGCGTTTTTCCGAGACACGCCGTTCATCGGCAGCGTAAGTTTGCGCGGCGACAGTAGCCAGCCGGTGCTCCGAATGCGCGCATCCGCCTTTGACGGCGACGAAGCCGAGGCTTGGGCTCTAGCAGACCCGGAGACGGGCCGGCCATACGGCCTATAGGAGAATAGCTATTATGAAGAACGATCCAGACAGTTTTCTGGCCCAACGCGCCATCATTTCCTTGATCGATCAGGTATACGGTCTCGGCCCCTGGAAGACGAAGACGCCCCCGGAGGCAGACATCATAATCGCCCGGTTCAAAGCGGCCACGCCCGACCGGCGCAACCTGATGTGTAAGGCGCTCCGCGGTATGCCCGACATACCCCGGTTTGAGATCGGCGGCGTGCTACGGAAGGCCTCGGCAGGGGATAGCCCCGCCCGGCCTATCGTCGAAGCCGTTCTATCGACCTCGCTGGTCGATCTCGACGGCGACCGTATGTCCGAGAACGCCCTCCGCCAGATGGCCGCGGGCTTCAAGGGCCTCACGATTTTCCTGAACCACAGGTATTCGTGGCCCGAGGATGTCTTCGGCTCCTGCGGAGGCACCTCGCTAACAAAGAACCAAGCGACGAGTGTTCTTACCGGCACCATCGCGGTCGAGACCGCAAACCCGCGGGCCCTCCAGTCCTACGCGATGATGAAGAACGGCACGCGCGCCGGCGTATCGGTGGGCGTGATTGTCCTGAGTCATCACCTGGAGAACGCGGCGAAACCGGGTGGCCCGCAAGTATTCGTCATAGACGATGTTCTCCCGCTGGAGGCGAGCGTCTGCGGCATACCGAGCAACCCGGGTTCGTGGGTCAGTCAGGCAAAATCCGCGGTCAAGAGCGCATCACAACGGCGCTAGCGTAAGCGCCGCTTCGTTCCTCCTCGGGGCCGCTATCGTATCGTCTCCTACAGGCTTGCGGCCCCACAAAAACTGAATATGACGCTGCTTTTCCATTAGCAGTAGTCCTTCAAAGGGTGCAAAGGGCAGAATAGTCACTGCTTGAAGGGGCCGGCAACCTGCTCTCCTTTTTGCCGGCCCCGCGCGCCCGTCCCTAAGCAAGATCTGAAAGCACGCCGCTCCTAGCGTGCTCTGTTGCCCCTGACCCCTGCTGGTGTTCTTGGCATTTGCCCCAGCAGGGGCCGTTACGTCTGGCGGCAGTAGCACACAGCGCCTCAGCAAACTAGCCCTCCGGTCACTACCACCACCCCCTCGAATCTCTGCGCCCCGTTGTAGAACAATCGGCCCCACAGCGCCAACGTGGGGCCAATTCGCGCCTATCCCGCCCCTCCCTAGTAGACGGACGCCTTTGCGCCCATCTCGCGTAGATTTGGCCCTGTAGGGCTCACGTGGCGCTATAGGACGTAACAGAGCTACGCTACGGCCGTTCGGTCATGTAGAGATAGCACGCAGGCGTCAGAATTCCCAACAAGAGCCGAATGAATGGACTGAAGCCAGATTCAAAGCTAGGAGGACAAGAGAAATGGCATCACTATCGAACCCCTACGCCTCGCTGGCCGCCGCGCAGAAGGCGCTACGGGAGATCGGAAAGGACGAAGAGGCCCAGCAGATGCAACGCGAGGTCTTTGCCGCGCCCAGCACGCAAGAGATGGAGCAGGTCATCCGCCGCCACCTAGAAGCGGCCCAAGCCGAGCAAGATGCGGCCTTCGGGCGACTCGTCGCTGACGTCTTGGGTCACCGGCCTAGTTCGCCGCCTATCTTCCCCCGTGAGCCTACGCCAATCGATTCACCACGCTAGCCACCAGGAGGCTTCGGCCTCTTGGCCCGCTGACCCGTGGGGGCCGGCGGACGAAGCAGCCGAAGGAGGCAGAACGAAAATGGCACGCTACGAAGTAACGAAACACCTGAAGGCGGTCTACCAAGTGGACGCCGAGACCCCAGAAGCGGCGCTGGAAGTGCCGTGGCCGCGCGAGGATCCGGACGCGGTCAGTATCTTGCGGGAGAGGGCCCGCGACTTGGACAGGAAACCAGCCGCCGGCCCGAAGGTCATCCATGATCGCACGATGCGCGCTGGCAGAACCTTCGAACGCACCTTCGACGGCACGATCCACCAAGCGGTCGTGCTGCCCGGCGGCCGAATCAAACTCGACGGGCTGGAGGTCTTCAAGAATCTGGCCCAGGCGACAGCGGCTATCCGGCCGGGCGTTAGCCTGAACGCATGGGCATGGTGGCGCGAAGTGGAGCCGGCCGCCCCAGCGCCTACGAAACCATCGAAGAAGCCGACGAAGGCGGAGCCCGTGACGGCGAAGAAGGTTGACCCAGCCGACCTACGCGCCAGCCTTCCCGCCGAAGATGCGGCGACGCTGGCCAAGATGGAGAACGGCGAGCCCGAGTCGGCCGAGGAGCAGGAGGGGCAGGCGTAATGGCCGGCGGATACACCTTGAGCACGCAGCACAAGAAGCCTGCGGAGCGCTGTAAATGCTGCCGGCATCCACACATCGGCTACCACGCCTCCGAGCGTTGCGAGGGGCTCTCGGAAGGGGGATCGCACCTTTGTATGGTAGTGAGCATCTCGGAGAAGGGAGTCGCCAGATGCCACGGGCTCAGGACACACAGCTTGAGCTATCGCCTAAGCCGATCTGGGGCGCGTCTCTACGAGGCTATCCCCGCCCGCAGGCAAGACGACGCTCCCTTATACTGCCCCGAGCACGCGACCCAGTTGGCGATCACCCTGACGATTCAAAGCAGGCAGGAACGGGCCGCCTGACCGCCCCGCTGGTGAACCGCCGAGGGCAGGCCGCGAGGCCTGCTTCTCGTCCAGGGTGCGCGCACGCTCTTACGTGGACGGATCCACAGCGGCTGCGTAACGCTCAAGCCGTGTGTGGAGATCGGCAATCTTGTGAAGCCTGTCAGCATCAGTGAGATCCGCGTCGATCACTCCGAGAGCTAGCTCCAAGAGGTCGCGGCGAATGCCTTCATCGTCGATTCTGAGGCGGACAACCGCAGCGCGTGCTGCGAGCTTCGGATGGGGTGCGGGAATCTCCTCACCCAGCCGCTTTAGCATTTCGACCGACATGCCATCCGGCAGACGGTCAATGATCGTTAACGCGCCCTCTCTTTCCGCTTGGTCAACCAGAGCCTTCCATCTGCGGTGAGCATACCCTTCTTCTAGTTCCGCCAAGACGTCAAACACGGGCTGGAGCTGCACACTCCTCGTTGCCCTGATAGCCTCGTCCTTCCTGCTTTGGCGCTCTGCCTCGAGACGCTGCTGCTGCATTGCGAGTTCGTCCGCCTGCCGCCAGCGCTGCGCTATCCAAGTAACCGCTAGCGTACCCGCGGCACTGGCTGGGATTAGCAAGAGAGCTTGCCCCCACGCAATCATCGCGTTTTACTCACACCCCCAACCGTGAGAAACACTAGCCCTCTGTAGGCGGCTCGCGCCAAGGTTCTATCGCCTTCGCTGCAACCGGAGGGCGCATGGCGTACCAGGACAGAGGCCAAGCCATTATCGCTGTCGACTTCACCCCCTCTGAGTCATCGAGAATGAGGGCAACAAGCGCAAAGGCGATTATCACGGTGAGCAGGCCCGGCAGGAATAGCAGGGGGCGGAGGGGCCACACTCGAATCCACAGCCAACTCGTCGCCATGAGTAGACCGGCAAGCGGCATCCATAGTAGCTGAGCCAGAATCCCAAAGATGCCCAACGTCAAAACGAGCAAACAACCGGTCGCGGCTTTGGTGAGGTACCCGACCGGAATGAGAACGAAAGTGAGCACTGAGCAGATGCCTATTGAACAGCGTAGGGCGAAGCGCGTGACGACATCCGCCTCGTCAATGATGGGGTCTAAGCTGGCCAGAATAGTTCCGCTACCGCGCACGCGGGTATTCTGCGCTTCCGCCGGAGGCGCGTCAAGGGGCGGGCCCACCTTCACCTTGACGGAGCCCTCGGCACGACGCACAATGGCCGCATTCCCCTGCGAATCATGCGGGTGAGGGACGGGAGTATGGGTGACGTTAGGCACCGCGCGGGATTGGAGGGAACTAGGGGTGCAGTTGATCAGGATAGGAAACTCTATCGTCGAGGAGTATGATCTCACCGGTCTTGCGGCCGTGTCCAGTCGCATTATTATCGGGGGCTTCATGATTGTGATGTGGCCCTTCTTGCTGGTGGGGATAGTGCTGGGCATCCCTCTCGCGGTCGCCAAGGGTTGCTTGCCATGTCTCTTCGCAATTCCTTTACTGTTGTTCAACGTGGTTCACCTGGTGCTTCTGGCCCCTCTTTTGGGCACGAGCTATCTATGGGGTAGGGCACCGCTGTTGCGCCCCGTGCTCATGATCGTGTCTATTCCCATCGCTCTGATTGACGCAGCATTTCTGCTAACAATGCACGGGATGCTGGAGAACCCAGGAACGATCATCACGGTGCCGCTCTCATGGCCAGCTACGGTCAGAGCTTTCGAAAGAAGACAGATCAGAACGAATCCAGGGCTCCCTTTCTGATGCCGAGGCATTCGATGCCGCGCCGCCGCAAGGTAGGGGCTGACTCGTCAGCCGGCTTGTGGGGGCAGTTTCGGCAAGTGGGGGAGGTCACTCATGGTCACCCACGGCCACTCACGCTTCGGATCGTATGCGTACTGACCCATCCTGAGAATCAGCACGTTGACCGCTGCCTTGATCCACTCAATTTCCTCTGGGGTGTGATCACGAGGCACGAGTGGCATCTTGCGTGCTGTTTGCTCGTTTCCGACTTCGGTACTAAGGTGGCCCAGCTTGCTAAGTACGTGCAATGCCACAGAATAGCGATTCGACGCCGCAGACCGGCCCCCTGCTCTTCTTTGGAGAACTGTCAGGCAGAAATAGGCCATGTCGGTCAGCCGCACCCGGTGATCTAGATAGCTGCGAAACAGAAACCACATGGTCTCGACGTCCGGAGAGATGTCGAAGTCGACAGGCGGATCTGGATACTTCCTGCTGGTGACGCTGAGTGTGGGGGGCAAGGCAACGGCCACCGCGACGGCCACAGGAACATGCACGATTTGGGGACTTCCCGGCGGTGGCGGGTCGCGATCAATAATTTTCGCCGACTCGAACTCAAAGTGGAAGCCAGAGGTGCCCGACCGAAGGGCCGTTCCCATCTCCCACCTGTCCAAATACGTCTTGACGCCTTGTCGTGCGTCTTCTTCGGACGGGTAATGCGTCTGCATTTCGAAGGTCGCGATGTCGTCGCGCAGGGTCAGGCGGAAGTCATTGGTGTTCCACTGGACTGGCGGTGGATTGTCAAAAATAATGCCTGCTGCGGCGATGGCTCGATAGCGCAGCAACTGGACGTGTGGATCTCTCATCGAATTGCATCCCTTCCGCGCTATTCTGCGCTTCCGCTCTAGGCGCGTCAAGGGGCTGTAACGCTTAGGCCGGCCGAAAGCTCCTTGTCGCCCGCAAGCGCTAGCGCCTTGTGGCGGCGCAGGTGACAGGGCCGACATCTAAGTTCAAAACCTTCAGGCCAGCAGCCGTTCTCGTCGTGGTAGCGCACCATAGCCCGGTAGAGGCGGGTTCCGACACCATCGCGTAGAGGCCCAGCAGGATATCGGATGTCGCCCCGACCATAGATGTGATCTAGGTGGTCGCCCCGTGGCCCGCATCCGTTCTGGCCGACCGGAACACCACAGTCGACGCATTTGCCCCCGTAGCCGGCGAGCACCTTAGAGCGGACGGCCGCGTTGCGCGCCCGATCCCGCTCCCGCGCGCCCTCCAGATCAGCAGTGCGGTGGGCCCGGTTCAGTGCGTTCCTATGCGTCGGCTGACATTCTGGGCAGTGTAAGGGAGGCCGGGTCGTCGATATCATACGAGCGCCGCAACCAACGCATTCGGTGAGTAGGTTGGCCCCGTAGCGCTTGCGCTTCAGTGTGTTGTCTCGCTTCCGCTGACACTCTGGACAGCGCCACCGGACGCCCGTTGCTGGCTGGACGATAGGCACGCCGCAATCTAGGCAATGAGTAGGGCGGGCGACCTTCTTGTAAGACATCTTCTCATAGTGAGTAACGAACGAGTGGCCCCAATGTGTCGAAGAAAAGGGGCAGATTGCTAGGGGGTAGGTTGCGCCTAGCGATAGACCGAGTAATAAGTGGCACCGACCGGCGTTGTTGTAGGTGATCGCGCATCCGAGACGCCCTTCAGAGCTGCTAGGTTGTGCCGATGATAGAGGTGAGGGAATCAGGATGAAGAAGGCATTGGGCATCGCGAGGGTTTCGACTGAACGGCAGTCGGCAAATGATAGAGTATCGCACGCCGAACAAGCCGCCAAGATTCGCGCGTGGGCAGAGGCCAACGGCTACACTTGCGTCGGCGTGCTAGAAGAGACCGTCAGCCGTAACAAGGAACTCGACCCGGACGATCACGATAGCCGTCCGATATTCTGGCAGGCCTGGGATCGCTTGAAGTCCGGCGAGGTCGATGCGCTGGTGTTCTGGGTGCCCGACCGATTCTGCGCTGGCCAAGGCGGGGCCGACTTCGTCTACTGGCTCGCCCAGAGCCGCAAGTACGGCGACGGGATCCGATTCACGGAGAATGAGCCGCCACGCGACGGCGCTTACGCGACCATCATGAACGCCGTCGCCGGCTCTCAGGCCCATGCTAGCTGGGATCGGCTGATCGAGATTATGAAGGCCGGGAGGGAAGGCCACGCCAAGCGCGGCGAGTTCGCCGGCGGCGCATTGCCCTTCTGGATTAAATGGGTAAAGCCGGTCAAGAACGACGATGGCTCGGTGACAAGAGGCTACTTCGAACTCAAAGCCGAAGAGTCTGCCTTGATGCACCGAATTATCGACCTGTTTGAGGGCGGCCTCGGTAGCGAGAAAATTGCGAACATCCTGACCGATGAGCGTGTTCCTACGCCGTCCAGCCGCAGTCCCCAGTGGCGCGAGCACAGCAAGAAGCGCCGGGCGAATGTCTGGGACGGTGCTACCATCCTGTCCTGCCTCCACAATCGGGCCCTCTGCGGCGAATACATCTTCGGGGGCCGGCCCCGCGGCAAGCTCGACACGCGGGCCCAAGAGCCGGTCATCGTCCCGGTGCCTCCACTGATCACTAGTGAGCGCTTTGACGCCGTCCAGCAACAAATGATGCGCAATAAGAAGTCTGGAACGGCGCGCCAATCGAGCGGCTGGCCGCTACAGGGGCTGATACTGAGCGAGGCGTGCGGATACCTCTACTCGGCGCGCACGGATGGCCGCACACAGCGCCGTGTTTACCGCTGTCCCGGCAGACAGGCCAGGCGGCACCGTGTGGACGGGAATACGTGTCACTGCCCGCCTTTGCCCGCTGACGGGCTTGAGCGGGCGGTTGTAGCGGCCGTGCGCCGGCTACTACAGGATCCAGACGCACGCCGCAAGGCCGTGGGTGACTACATCGCCAGCCTAGAAAGCCGGAAGGCGGTGCTGGCGGGCCAGTTGGGGCCGCTCGATACTGACCTCGACCGGATCCAGACGGCCATCGATGACATGACAGTTGCGGTATCCCTAGGCCGGTTGTCGCGGGATAGGTACGACGCGGAAGTGGCTAAGCTGGAGGCCGAACGGATAATGCTGCAGCACCGGCGGGAGAATTTCGGAGCCGTCGAGCGCGAGCTTCGGCAAGTCGAGGAATCGCTGGCCGATATCAACAGCGCGATTGATGATGGGCTACTCCACATCAGCGTCGTAGCGCACGGCGGGCACGGGAAGCCTAGCGCCATTGCGTGGCTGGACACCGACTCGGACGATTTCGTGCTGCGGCAAGAATCCTTTGCCGACCTAGTGCGCCGGCTACGTCTTCGGGTCGTGGTGCGCAGCGATGGCCGCATCGAGATCACCGGGCTACTCCAGCCCCTCGCGGTCACGCTTCCTGATGGCCCCAGAACTGCTTCGGCTCCCGCAGGTTCGGATAGACGACGAAGGGGATGAAGCCGTACGGGTTCGCCTTCTGGTCGAGGCGGATGTTGTCGACCCACAGCTCGAACTCCTGCTCCGTCCAGACCTCGACGACCTCCGACCCATTCGACCTCGCCTTCGCCGGCGTGACGCCGTACAGCATCTCCGCCTCTTCCGGCAGCAGCGTGTAGCGACTGGCGACGCGCCACACCCGCGACGTGTCGTCGCCCAGCCACCAGACGAAGATGCCCTGCACGTCCGGCGCCGACACGCGCACCCGCCGCTCCGCCGTGTCCCAGGTCACCTTGAAGACGCCGTCGCCGAGGACCGACGCGTCGAGCTCCGTCTCCAGGTCGAGCTGCGCGAGCTGGTTCGCCTCGTAGACGTCCCGCAGCGCCTTCTCCGCCCGACGCGCGGCGTCCTGCGCCTCCGCCGACTCGTCCAGCGGGTCGACGGCGAAGCTCAGCCCCGACATCATGTATGACACCGTCTTCTCGATGAGCGCCTTCGCGTAGTTGAAGACGAGCCGCCGCTCACGACGGTTCCGCTGGTTGTCGGGCCACTGCTCGCCCTGGTAGAAGGCGAGGTTGTCGGCATACGCCCGCAGCCGCGTCTTGTCGAGGCTGGCGAGCTGTTGGGGAAGCGTGAGTCCGGTCATTTCTAAGCTCCTTTAGTCTGATGACGTTACCCACAACGTCTGAGAATGCGGAAAACCGTCCGCCGTGACAGCGCGAATCGCCGCGCCAGGGCGTCGATGGGCAGGCGCTCGCAGCGTCGCAGTCGCGCAATCTCCTCGTCGCGGGGCAGCGTGCGCAGGCGTCGCGTGCCGCCCGGCAGGTCGTAGCGACACAGCGGCAGGCGGCAGTTGAGGCAGGAGGGCGATAGGTCGCAGCCCTCGTCGCGATAGCGCACCTGCTCCGGCAGCGCATCGACGACCGACTGCGCTTCATCGCCAGCTTGGGGCAGGTCATCCAGTTGCGCCGTCATCTCGAGCGTCCCTCCCCCGCCTCGCGAAGGCGACCCCGCGCCGTCCGCGGCCTGCTGTCCGCCGCCGCCTCCACGGTGAGCGCCGCGCTCATCAGGTAGTCGTCGTGTCCCTCCGTCGGGTCGACGAAGAAGTTCATCGTTTGATTGGCGCGATAGGCGACGCGCGCCGCCTCCGCCTGCCGCCGGAACTCGCCGTATTCGTCCGAGGCGTCGCCGGCGTACATGCGCAGCCGGCCGCCGTTCACCGCCGCCAGCAGCGCGTAGCCCAGCCGCGACTTGCTTTCGCCCGTGAAGCGGAACGGCCGCACGACCTCCTGCCCCAGCGCCGCCGCCAGAAGCCGCGACAGCGTCTCGCCCAGGCCCGTCGCGTCCACCGCGACCCGCCGGACGCGCCACGCGCGCCCCAGCACGTTCGACAAGACGCGCCAGCAGCGCGTCGTGTGGCTCGTCCGTCCAGGCGTAGTGCTCGACGATCTCGATGCTCGGCTCCTGCACGAGGGCGGCGCGCGACGGATGCGACACGCGGGCAATCGTCAGCACCGTTGCGTCGCGACGCGGGGAGGCCGCCGCCGACGGGTCCAGCGCCGCGCCGGCGATGTCCAGCCCCGCGACGTACGTCTCCCCCGGCGCCGGCGTCGATTGCCGTCCGTGCGTACCCTGGAGTTGAGCGCGTTGCTGCCGGTCGAAAAGCCGCCCGCCGCCGTGCAGCGGCCGCAGGCAGTATTGCGTCAGAAAGAGCGGATGGCTCTCGCCCAGGCGCAGTCGCTCCGCCTCCACGAACCGTCCGTAGGCCGCGTTGTGCTTCGCGACGCGCTGCCAATCGAATTCGAAGTGGCGGCGGACGCCGTCGCGACGCTCCGCTTCCAGGTTGGCCTGCTTCGTCCGCTCCAGCAGCGTGCGGTCATCCCAGGCAGTGCCAGAGAACCGTCGTCGCGCCGGTCGAGGCTGCCATGGGACGGAACTCCTTGTCGAACTTCTCCGCGTCGACGTCCTGCGCCTCGTCCACCTCCAGCAGCACCTGCGCCGTGTGCCCGACGACGTTGCTCTCGCGCTCCGCCGACAGGAAGAGCTGCCGCGCCTTGCCGACGCTGATCACCCGTCCCTGCTGCCGCGTCGAGATCGACGCCAGACCAAGCTCGCCGAGGCGCGCCCAGAGGCGTCGCATGCTTATGCGGCACTGCGGCTCGAACGTGGGCGCGCACTTCACGGAGTCGACGTCGCGCAGCATGTTCGCTACCAGCAGAAACGCCTCCAGTTGCGCCGAAAGCTCGTTCTTGCCGCCCTGTCGTGCCATCTCCACCGAGATCGTCAGCCCTTTGCGATTGAAGACGCTGTTCAGCACCGCGCGCGCCACTTCGACCTGGTAGGGGCGCAGGCGGCATCGGACCAACGCTGTCGGCTCGGCTGTCGCGACCATCAGCGCACCAGCCCCAGCACGAACTGCGTGATTACGACGCCGATGATCAGGAAGATGAGGCCGTTCACGCGCCCCTTCACCTCGTCGAGCTGCTTCTCCAGGTTGCGCAGCCGCTCCTCGACGACGGCGTGGAAGGCGGCGCTTGGAGACGCGCCCCGACGCACGGTCCGTCGCTGCGGCCGCGCCTGCCCGCTAGTCTTCGCTTCCGGCGATGTCACCTTCTCCCTCCGGGCTCATCATCCTGCCGTATTCCTCGATCGTCGCCCTGACGCTCTCGGAAAGTTCGGCTTTCGCGTCCTTCGACAGCCGGTAGCTGGCGGAAAGCGCCTTCACCAGCATCTCGACCCCCTTCAGCATCAGCGTCATGTTTTCCGGATGCTCCTCCAGCGCCCGTCGCAGCCGCAGTCGCAGCACCGCGATCTCCTGGTCGAGGCCCTGCACTTCGCGCGCGACCGCCAGTGCGACCTTGTCGCCCTCCGGCACCGCCGAGTCGTAGAAGCCTTCGACGTCCGACGGCCGCCGGCAGCGACGTCGCGGGCGCTTCTTGCTAGCGCCGGTCACGCGGCAAGCCTTCCAGCACTTCCAGCAGGCCGGTCAGCGCGTCCGGCGGCAGCTTCGCCGTCACCTCGGCCAGGCCAAGCAGCAGGTACAGCGCCACGACGTTCCACTCCCGCCTCTCAACCGCAATCGCCAATCGAGACATATCTCCGCTCCTCTAGCGCCGTCTTTCCTGACGCAGGATCAGCGCTGAAATGAATGCCGTGCCTGCCAGCAGCGCCAGTCGCGCCGAAAGCCAGGCCGGCGGCCAGAAGAATCCCTCAAGCGAGCCCTGCCAGCGATAGGTCCAGTACAGCGCCAGCGAGAAGCCGCCTTCGACGGCGATGGCCGCGTTCAGCAGAGCCAACGCCGCGCTCCCGACGCGATGCGACGCCCGCGAGCCCCGCGTGGCCCATCGCTTCGAGAAGTAGGCGGCGTTGAAACCGGCGCAGAAAATGGTGGCAAAGTCCTGTAGCAGGACGAGAACGTCCGCCATAAAAATCCGTCCGTGTCGAGCGAGTGTTTAGGAGACCCTCATCAGTGTGGTTTCGCCGTTCCCTCGGAGGTTCTCAGGAGGAGGGATGGAAGGAAGAATAGAACACCCGTGCTATTCCGTCAATCGGGGAATGTCACTATTCTTGGCCGCATGGGGGATAACCGCCTCGTCAGGCGCGTTTTCACCGGCGGTGGTAAGATGGCGTACAGGGTCAACCGACGAAGAGGGGAGGAGAAGGTGGTTGCGGCTACCGCGTCCGGCTGACCGACTTGTTGCAGTGCGATGCCTCCCTATCGCTGATACAGTGGGATTCCCTGGGAATTGCGGTGCTGATATGGAGGCAACAAAACAATTATGAAAAAGAATCCAGTGTTATCCGTGATGGCACTAGTAGTAGTCGCCGCCTTGGCCGAGGGTTCTTGTGCATCATCCACGAAGCAAGGAGACGGGGGATCTAGTTCGAATACGCCAACTCCGTCAGCTACGTCAGCAGGCGATTCAGACATAGACAGTATCATTCGGAATTTGGTCCTAAGCGAAGCCGGTCCAAGTATCAAAGACGTGAGAGTCGAGCACAAAACCTA
This sequence comes from uncultured Chloroflexia bacterium, assembly GCA_963703345.1. Lineage (GTDB taxonomy): Bacteria > Chloroflexota > Dehalococcoidia > DSTF01 > JALHUB01 > JALHUB01. The sequence continues at coordinate 647,355 of OY969814.1, forward strand.
TTACACCGACTCATCTGGTACCGACTGGATACGATTCATCGTGTACCCCATACCCGCAGGGGTAACGGACCCTGCTTCCGGAATCCTAACAAAAGTCTCGGCGGGAAAGTGGGAGCTAGTCAACCTTGGAACGGGTCGTGTTGAGTGTGGTCTTCCACCGGATGTCCAGACGGGCCTGGGATTTACCATTTGCACGCCGGTGCCTAAGCGAGGGCCATGATGATCGTTGACAACAGTGCCACCTTCACCCACAACGGCTACAACCAGCTCGTCCAGCACGTCATCGGCGGCAGTGCTGCAACGGGCACGGCAGGAAGCGGGCGCATCGCGGCGCGCCCCTAGACGTTGCGATTGCGTGAAATGTCGTAGTACTCCCGCGCCGCGAGCACGTCCGGATGCACCGTCCACCCCTCGCGACGCGCCCGCTGGAGGTACAGGTCCAGTGCCCTGACCATCGCCGCGTCCAGGTCCTCCTGCGCCAGGTCGCGCACCTCACGCCACTCCGGATAGTGCGCCAGCTCGTCCGGCTCCGTCTTGTCCGCCAGGAAGACGACCTTCTCGATGTCCGACATCCCGGCGCGACCCGTCGTGTGATAGCGCACCGCGTCCAGCACCGCCGCGTCGTGGATGCCGAAGCGCTGGGCAAGCATCCGGGCCGCCATCGCGCCATGCAGTAGCAGCGGCTCCGCCCGCTCCGCCTCGTTCGGCTCGATGCCCGCATCGTGCGCCAGCCGCAGCAGCTCTTCGCGCGGGGTCACTCGCAGCAGGTCGTGGCCGAGCACCGCCAGCCGCACCCTGGCCTCATCGACGCCATGGAGCCGCGCCAGCCGTTCGCCCACGTCCTCCACGCGTTTGACGTGGCTTCGCAGCGGCTCCGGCAGCCGCTCGACCTCACGACGCAGCGACTCCTCGACGTCGGACGCGTCAGCCTTCGGCATGCAGGACCCGACCGCCCAACACGTGCATGTGGAGGTGCATGATCACCTGCCCGCCCTCTAGCCCGACGTTCATCGCCACGCGATAGCCGCTCTCCGCGACGCCCTTCCTGACGGCCAGCTCCTTCGCGACCTGGATCATGTGGAAGAGGAGCGGCATGTGCGCCTCCGTCACGTCCACCAGCGAGCGTATGTGCTCCCTGGGGATGACCATGAAGTGCACCGGCGCCCGCGGGTTGATGTCGTCGATGGCGAACAGCGAGCCGTTCTCGTACAGCTTCTCGACCTGCATCTCGCCGGACGCCATTCGACAGAAGAGGCAATCGTCCATGGCTCCATCCTTTCGCGACGACTTGCACCTCAATATAGCTCATCGCTCGCGCGACGGCGCAACAAGAAGGGACCGACGCCTTGCGGCGCCGGCCCGTATGTCTGTCTTGACGGTTTTGGAGGGCTTCTACTGCGTTAGCTTGTCGACGCAGGCCATGACGGCGTCCATCAGCTTCTGGTCGATCTCCGGCGGAAGCGTCGAGTCGCCGGATAGGCCTGCCTCACCGATCTGCCTCAGCTCGTCGGTGGTAACGTTCTTCAGGAGCTCATCGATAGCGCACGTGCAATACTCCTGCGCCATCTCCGGCGAAACGTCCTGGCCTTGCGCCTCGTCCAGGCACGACTTGACGGCGATTTCACGGAATACTTCCGTGTCCGGCTCGCTCTTCGGCGGGTTCGCCTGCCACGTTGCGACCTTCTGCGGAGTCGACTGCGCGCTCGTTGTCGTCGTCGCCGCCGTCGTCGCCGCCGTCGCCGCCGCCGTCGCCCAGATCGACGGGTCTGCTATTTTGCTGCCGCCGCCGCAACCGGCCGCGAGCAGCGCCCCAGCCAGCGAAACGGCCAGCACAATGACCAACAGAGCTTTCTGTCTCAAGACATACCCCTTTCTGCTCTGCTGGTATCATCGGCAAACCCCTGTCGTCCTCCATCGACCGTTTGGCGTACGCCCCGTCGTCCTTTCGAGCACGCGAAAAGGCCGGCACCCAAACGATGCCGGCCCTTGCCATTCAAAACGTGTCTTTGCTAGCTATAGGCCAGTCCCGCCATCGAGTACAGCCGCCTCACCCTCTCCTCGATCGGCGGGTGCGTGCTGAAGAGGTTCGTCATGCCTTGAGCCTTGAACGGGTTGACAATGTACAGGTGCGCCGTCGCCTGCGTTACGCCCGTCTCCGGCATCGGCCGCATCTGCACGCCCTGGTGCAGCTTCATCAGAGCGCTGGCCAGCGCCTCCGGATCGTGCACCATCCGAGCGCCCGTCGCGTCGGCCTGGAACTCCCGCGAGCGCGAGATCGCCATTCGGATCAGCGTCGCCGCAATCGGCGCTAGGATGACCGTCGCCAGGAGCGCGACGATACCGAGTGGATTGTCGCGGCCGCCGCGCCGTCCGCCGCCGAAGAGGAGGCTCCACTGCAGCATCCAGGCGATCATCGTGATCGCGCCCGCGACCGTCGCCACGACTGTCGAGATGAGGATGTCGTGGTTGCGGATGTGTCCCAGCTCATGCCCGAGGACGCCGCGCAGCTCCCGCTCGTCGAGGATGCGCGCGATGCCCGTCGTCACGGCGACCGCGGCGTGATTGGCGTTGCGGCCGGTGGCGAAGGCGTTCGGCGTATCGGTGTTGATGATGTAGACGCGCGGCTTGGGGATCATCGCCAGGTGCGCCACCTCGTCGACGATGGCGTGCAATCGCGGCTCCTGCTCCGCCGTCACCTCCTTCGCGCCGGACGCCTTCAGCGCCAGCTTGTCGGAGAACCAGTACGACGAGAAGTTGAGCACCGCGGCCAGCACCAGGAAGACGACCATGCCCGAGTAGCCGCCGATGGCCCAGCCGACGGCGACGAGTATCGACGTCAGCAGGGCGAACAAGAAGAAAGTCTTCAGATTATTCATTGTCTCCTCCACCCCGTTGGCCGGCCTGTTCACCTGCCTCTGGAGGGCTGTCAGGTGGGCCCAATCGGGGCAATCCTATCCGCATCTATTATACAGCACCTCGGCCGTACAGCCGCGAACCTGAAGCCGTGCCCGCGGTCGAACAGAATGGGGCTGCCCCGTCAATCGACGGGACAGCCCCAAAGCTTCGTCTCCTGTCGATGCCGGGCTACACGCCCAGCGACTGCGCGACCATCTCCCGGTGGAAATCGGCGTCGCCCCACATCAGGTCCGCCATCTTCTGACGACGGAAGTAGAGCTGGATCTTGTAGTCCTTCGTAAAGCCGATACCGCCGTGGATCTGCTGGCCGTGCGCCACCACGCGTCGCGTCGCGTCGTTGGCCCACGCCTTCGCCATGTGCACTGCCTGCACCGCGTCCGGCTCGTCCTCCGCCAGCGACCAGGCCGCGCGGTAGACCATGAAGCGCGCGCCGTCGCAGTCCGTCACCATGTCCGCGCACTTGTGCTGGATCGCCTGGAAGCTGCCGATCGGCCGGCCGAACTGCACGCGCTCCTTCGCGTAGTTCACCGTGATCTCGAAGTCCATCTGCGCCAGGCCGACGAGGTAGGCGCTCTCCAGGATAGCCGCCTTCAGCAGCAGCTTGCTGAGGATCGGCCAGCCCTTGTCGATCTCGCCGAGGACGTTCGACTTCGGCACCGAAACGTTCTCGAACTTCACCTCGCGCTGCTTGTCGCTGCCGATGGTCAGCAGGGGGATCGTGAGGATGCCGGGGCTCGTGGAGTCGACGATGACCAGCGTGATGCCGTCCTCGGCGCTGCCGCCCGTCTTCGTCCGCACGGCAACCGTCATGAAGTCGGCGACGTGCGCGTCGCGGACGAAGAGCTTCGTGCCGTTCAGCACCAGCTTGTCGCCCTCGACTTTCGCCTCCATCTGCACGCCCTCGGCGTCGAAGCGCGCCGACGGCTCCGTCACCGCCAGCGTCCACATCTCTTCGCCGGCCGCAATCTTGGCCAGGTGCGCCTGCTTCTGCGCGTCCGTGCCCCATCCGAGCAGCGGGATCGCGCCGCCCACCTGCGTCGAGAGGAAGGGTCCCGGCACCAGCGCCCGACCGAACTCCTCGGTCAGGACCGCCAGGTCCATGAAGCCCATGCCGCTGCCTCCCTGCTCCGGCGGGATGATGAGCCCGCACCAGCCCTGGTCGGCCATGCCCCTCCACAATTGCGGCGAATAGCCCTTTTCGTCCTCCTCCATCTCCCGGACGAGGTTCTCCGTGCACTCCTTCTCCAGGAAGTCGCGCGCAAAGTTCTTGAGCAGCTCTTGCTCTTCGCTAAGACCCAGGTCCATTCTTGGCTCCTTTCCTACTCCGGCTCTCCCGAGCCGTTCTGCTTCGATTGCGTCTATGTCCGCGGCCGCGACGCCGCAGCGGCGACCGTCTATCCCGTTATCAGACGCCGGCGTCTATCTTTTTCGCCGGCCAGTCAAATCGAAAGGAAATCTCGCAGCTCCCGTTGCAGGTGTCGCACTCGCCCGTGCCGATGACTTCGGCGGGAATGCCAAGTCCCTCCATCCAGCCGCGAAAGCGGGTCGGAGCGGCGCAACGGTAGGTGGACAGTCCGCCTGATTTGCGGACGTTATCCCACACGTAGCAATGCAGTATGCGTCCGACCATCAGGTCATCCGCGGCGATCTCGATTTCCGTCTTGTGCTGTTCAAGCCAGTAGAGCGGGCCGGCCATCTCGATGAACTCCTTGAAGTCTCGCGCGCTCGCGATCTCCGTGCCGGTCCGGTCCATCAGCTCTCTAGCCTCTTTCTTTCCCATCGATTTGACCACGATCATGTTCATCTTGTTGGCGATTTCGAATCCGAACTCCTCGGCCGTCTTCAGGAACCACCGCCCGTCGTGGGCGACCCACAAGTCCCGCAACAGCGCTTCTTTTTCCGTGGGTGAGAGCTCCGCTCTCATGGAAGACATCATGTCGTTCCGCCTTCGCGCTCAGTCCCTCGAAAGGCCGAGGCCCCTCTGCGCGATGATGTTGCGCTGTATTTCCGACGTGCCCGCCTCGATGGTGTACCCGACCGACCGCAGGTACTGGTGCGACCAGGCGCCCATGTGCGGCGCCTTCTCGTCGCCCGACATGAGCTGCGCGTACATCCCCATGACGTTCATCTTCGTGCGGGCGATACGCTGGTGCAGCTCCGCCGAGAACACCTTCACCACCGACGCCTCGTAGTTGGGGATAAGGCCGCGGTTCTGCATGCTGGCGATGCGGTAGGAAAGCATGCGCCCCACCTCCGCCTCGATCAGGCGGTCCGCCAGCTCCAGCCGCAACAGCGGGTTCATGTCCAGCACGGAGATCAGGAGCTTGCGGTACTGTACCGCGTAGTCGATCAGGTCCTCCACCTCTTGCCGCATGCCAACCGCTGAGCCAACGCTGGAGCGCTCAAAGTCGAGCGTCGTCATGCCGACGTACCAGCCGCGGTTCTCCTGCCCGACGATGTTCTCCTTCGGAACGCGGACGTTGTCGAAGAACACCTCGTTGAACTCGCGAGTGTCCGCCATGTTGGTGAGGCCGCGGACTTCGATGCCCGGCGACTTCATGTCCACGACGAAGTACGTTATCCCCTTGTGCTTCGGCGCGTCCGGGTCCGTGCGCGCCAGGCAGATCATCCACCTCGCCATGTGGGCGATGGTGCTCCAGATCTTCTGGCCGTTCAGCACGTAGTCGTCTCCGTCCTTCACCGCCCGCGTTCGCAGGGAAGCGAGGTCGGAGCCCGCCTCCGGCTCGGAGTAGCCCTGGCACCAGATGTCGGTGCCGGCGAGAACGCCGGGCAGCCAGCGCTTCTTCTGCTCCTCGTTCCCGTGGACGATGATGGTCGGTCCCGCCAGTCCCAGGCCGATGACCAGGTGAGCGGGGCGCGGCGCCCGATGGCTTGCCATCTCCTCGTTGAAGATAAACTGCTCGATCTGGCTCATGCCGGCGCCGCCGTACTCCTTCGGCCAGGCCGGAGCGATCCAGCCGCGCTCAGCCAGTTTCTTGAACCAGCTCTGTCCTTTTTCTGCCAGCATCTCATACGACATTCCCGGCTGGGCGCGCGGCGCTTCCTTCTCAATGAAGTCCACAACCGCTTTCCGAAACGCCGCCTCTTCCGGTGAATCTCTAAGGTCCACTGCGGTTCTCCTCGCTAGTCCTGACGGTGGAAGTCAGGCTCGCGACGTTCCATGAACGCCCGGATCCCCTCGCGGTGCTCAGCCGTCAACATGCACTCGGCGAAGGCCGCTGTCTCGCGCTCGAGGGCATCGGCGTAGTCGCCGTCGAGGTTCCGGTAGATGATCTCCTTCGCCTTTCTCAACGCGAAAGGAGGCCTCTTAGCGATGATGGAGGCGACATTCATCGCTTCCTCCATCAGGCGGTCGTCCGGCACGACGCGGTTGACCAGTCCCATCTCCAGCGCCTCTTGCGCGCCGAACGTTCGCGGCATGTAGACGAGCTCGCACGCCTTCGCCAGCCCTATCATCCGTGGCAACAGATATGAGGAGCCGAACTCCGGCGTCAGGCCGACGTTCAGGAACTGGGTGTTGAGACGCGCGCCCTCGGCGGCGATGCGCATGTCGCAGTTCATCGGCAGGGTGACGCCGATGCCCATGGCATAGCCGTGAACCGCGGCAATGCTGGGCTTGCCAAAATGAAGCAGCTCGATGAGCGATGGGAAGTCGCTGGCAACGCGCTCGGTCTGAATTCCGGCATCCTGGGCATCCGCGCGTAGCTTGAACTCGCCGATATCCGCGCCGGCGCAGAAAGCACGGCCCGCGCCCTTGAACAGCACAACGCCGACGCCCTTGTCCTCATTGGCGTCGACCAGCGCCTGCGCCACCTCGACGGCCATCTGCTGCGTCCAGGCGTTCAGCTTCTCCGGCCGGTTCAGCGTAACGACGGCGATGCGGTCCCGTTTCTCGTACAGAATTGCGCCGTAAGCCACAGCATTCCCCTCTTCTACTCGCGGGGAAGCCCCAGGCCGCGCTGCGCCATAAGGTTCCGCTGGATCTCGTTGCTGCCCGCGTAGATCGTCTCGCCGATGGTCCACAGGTAGAGGTACTTGATCCGTCCCCCGATCTGCGACCACGGGGACTTCGCGTCCAGGCCGCCGTACAGGCCCATGATGTCCATACCCGTGCGGGCCAGCCTCTGGTGCAGCTCAGTTCCGAAGGTCTTTGCCATCGACGCCTGGTAGGCGGGGATCAGCCCCTTCGTCTGCATGTAGGCGACGTTGTAGTTGATCAGCGTCGCAACCTCGATCTCGATAGCCATCTCAGCCAGCTTGTGCTTGACTACGGGGTCGTCGGCGATGGGCTTTCCGTTCCGCTTCGTCACCTTCGCCCACTTCACCAGCTCCTCCAGCGTCTTCGCCGACTCGGCGGCAAAGCTGATCGAGGACCTCTCGAAGTCCAGCGTCGTCATGGCCACGTACCAGCCGCGGTTCTCTTCGCCAATCATCTGGTCCTTGGGCACGCGGACGTTGTCAAAGTAGGTGTCCGTGAAGCCGGAGAAGCCGGCCATGTTGACGATGGGCATGACTGTGATGCCCGGCGATTTCATATCGCAGACGAAGTAGGAGATGCCGCGGTGCTTCGGCGAGTTGACGTCCGTCCGCGCCATCACGTGGATCCAGTCACCGACCGTGCCGGCCGAAGTCCACGTCTTCTGGCCGTTGAGGATGTAGTCGTCCCCGTCCTTCACCGCGCGAAGCTGCAGGCTCGCCAGGTCGGAGCCGGCGTTCGGCTCGCTGAAGCCCTGCGCCCAGATGACCTCGCACTTGGCAATCGGCGGCAAGAAGCGCTTCTTCTGCTCCTCGGTCCCGTGGACCATGATGCAGGGGCCGATCATGTGCACGCCCTGCCCGTCGAGGATGCGGGCGCCGACGTAGGACATCTCCTCGCGCAGGATGATCTGCTTCATATGCGTGGAGCCGCCGCCGCCGTACTCCTTTGGCCAGTGCATTGTGCGCCAGCCCTTGTCGGCCATCTTCTTCTCGAAGGCGCGCGCCTGTTCGAACACCTCCGGGTCTTCAACGTCGATGTAGCCGAGCGTCCACTCCTTGCGCAGGAACGCCCGTACCTCCTGTCGAAAGGCTTCTTCTTCTTCCGTGAACTTGAAGTCCATACTTAAGCCCCCTCTTCACTAGGACCAACTGATGGGTTGGCGTGACTCAATGGGATATCGCTTCTCCTTTCCCGAGGGATTGATGCCCCCGCTATGGCAAATTGCCGCTTCATGTCGCTATCCCTTCCATTGAGGAGGGGACGATTGGCAGATGGTCGTAAGGCAACGTTGCGGTGATCGATCGGAGCCGTCCCTCCGGCAAGTCGGCGCGTATAGCGTCGATAAGCATATGCACCCACGCCTCCACCTTCTGACGCGTGAGATCGCTGTCGAAGCCAAGGAGGTGCCTCGCGTCCAGCATCAATCCCATCCCCAGGAAATGCCAGGCAAATGCGCGGGCGTCGACATTGGCTCGCACCAGGCCGCGCTTCTTGCCGTCCTCCACCAGTTCAGCAAAGAGCTCGACAAACGAGGAGTAGTTCTCCCGTAGGGCCAGCCGGATCTCCGCGTCGTCCGCCTCGACGAGCGCCTGGAACTGGAGCTTCATGACTGCCGAGTGGCTCTTCAGGTGGTCGTAGTAACTCACGCCGATGCTCCAGAGCGTCTCCAGCGGGTCGTCCACCTCCGAGGCGATGCGATTCCAGCTTTCGATTAGCCTGGGCGCGGTGGTCCTGAGCGTGGAGAGGAAGAGCGCCTTCTTACTGGGGAAATAGCGGTAGAGGGCGGGCTCCGAGATGCCGGCGGCCCTGGCGAGGTCCGCGGTGCTCACCTTCCAATAGTTCGACGCAGCGAAAGCGACCCTGGCGCTCTCGATGATGAGCTTCTTGCGTTCGACGGCGGGTAGCCTTCTTGCTCGCGTTGTCATTTGTTAGTGAACACTCACTACTAAGACTGAGAGCGCAGAAAAGCTACCACCAAGGCCGTTTATCGTCAAGCGGTCTGAGGACGCCGAGCGGGGGGCTGTCTCAAGCTATGCCCTGAACGGGGCTAGGTAACGACTTCCATAGATGGTCGGACACAACGACGACCCCCCACTTGGACTCGGAACCCGAGAGTGGATGTAACCGCAATCATACGCGGTCGCCCGGCTTCAAATTCCTGAACTCCCGCTACCATTCGGCCCATAGACCTGCCAGCCCTCCTCTATAGGTTCCCCTTACAAACCGCGCTCCGGCCACCTTTCCGCGTTGACAACACTTTACCTAGTGCTATAATCGCTGCATTCGCGACTTGACATCGACCGAAGAAACACAAACATAGGCGGCAGAGCGACCAGCCGTACTACCTCGTTACATCGGTGCGCTTAAACGGGCGCAATTCTGAACAACCATCCAGGGCAAGATAAGCGTGAGCAGTCAATTGCAGCTGAATGATTCTCGGATAGACAAACTGACCAGCCTAATCAAGGACAGCTTTCGGGTTCGTCCGAATCAAGACCCATTGTACGTGCCTATAAGCGACCACCTAGAACGTCTGAAGGCCAAACAGCATCAGATAATCTTCGGCAGGCGGGGGTCTGGAAAGTCCTGCCTGCTCGTCCATTACCACAGAAGTGAGAAGAAGAGTGAGGGAGTCCTCTCGCTCTACATCGAAGCGGACGAAATAAAGACGCTGCCTTATCCTGATCTCTTGATAAGGCTATTGCTCTCCATCGGTGAGCAATTTCGTTCCGCTTCTCATGGTGCCATCGCCCGATTGTTCAGGCTTGAGTCCGGACGGTTGAGAAGGGAGCTACGGGCGCTGCGTGCGCTTCTTGATGAAGCGGAAGTTGCCGAAGTTTCGCGCGAAGTGGGCGGGAAATCATCTTCTTCAACAGGGCTGCGTGTCGGAGCTGGTGGAGCGGTTCTTGACGCAGGCCACTCGGCCGAGGAGGCTACTCACAAGACGACGGCATTCACAGAGAGAAAGATTGAGAACCTCGAACGCCATTTGCAGGATTACAAGGCGGCACTTGTCAACGCTTTGAGAAAGTCACGATTCCGACATGTCGCCATAATCATCGACGACTTCTATCTAATAGAGTCGCGCCGGCAACCGGACGTAATTGACTACTTGCACCGCCTCTTGCGGGGAACCGAGTTCTACCTAAAAGTGGGTACGGTGCGCCATCGGACCTCTCTCGTTCGTCACGATGGGTCACAGACTATCGGTGTCGAGCTTGCCCAAGACGTGGAAGAAATCAGCTTGGACAAGACATTTGAGGACCTAGACGAAACCAGACGGTACTTGGCGAGGATGCTGGATTTGATGGCAGCTAAGGTCGGTCTGCAGAACCTCACGCAGAGCGATATCATAAGCGAGGATGGGCTCTTGGCGCTCACACTCGCGTCTGGAGGTGTCCCTCGTGACTTCCTTACTATATTCGTGGAGGCAGTCGGTGCGGCGAGAGACAGGGGCTGGCCCCGCATAACGCCAACGAGCGTCTACAGAGGCGCAGGTCGGGTGTCCTACAGAACCAAGCTCACAAGTCTGCGAAGTGATGCGGGAACCGAGGCAACCGGACTGGAGAGGGTATTCACAGACCTCACAACCTATTGTCTAAGAGAGAAACGAAAGACCGCGTTCCTAGTGTCGCAAGATGACGCCGGAACGTACAAAGATGTTCATGAACTCATCCAGCAATTGATGGACTTCAAGCTTATTCACGTAATAGAGCCTGACACTTCTGCAGCGTCTGGAAGGTCAGGTCGCTATGAAGCTTACACCCTCGATTGGTCGCTCTTCATGGAGCCTCGGCTTCGAAACATCGAACATGTCGAATTCTGGCTGACCGATGAGCAGCGTCGGAGACGAGGCCTTAGGGAAGCGCCCGTGTATTCACTTCGGCGCGCCAGCGATGTCCTCGTAGCTCAGGATGTACAGAGTCCCGAGCAGACAATGTCGGATATCCAAGCTGGGGAGGCTGTCGCGGACGACGTAGAATCCGATGAGGTGTAGGCTACCACTTACAAGAAGGCGTTGGCCAGGCTAACTCGCCCCGCTTGCGATATCGCTCGAGACCCCCTACAATCCTGTCGTCAGATGCCACGCGGGCAAGACCGCAGGATTCGCCCTCGCAGAGCGACATCTGACCTGCGCTGACTCCTCATCCCTCTTCCGACTCCCGACGCCGCTCCTCGTCCTCCCGCGCCGCCTCCACCTCCGCCTCGAACGCCTCCTCCGGCGACTTGTCCGGCGCCTCCGGCTTCGGCATTCGCGCCTTCAGCCGCGACCCCAGCAGCGCGTAGAAGTTCACCCCCAGATAGTGCAGCGGCTTCGCGTCGTCGTCGTTCAAGAGCCACGTCCCGTCGAACGCCTCCGCTTCCGCCGACGCCGCCAGCACCTGTCCGACGAACAGCATGTGGTCGCCCGTGCGCAGCGTGTCCTCCACGCCGCACTCTACGTACGCCACGCAGCCTTCGATGAGCGGCGCCTCCACCCGCGTCGCCTTGAACGTCGGCAGCTTCGTCAGCTCCAGCTTGTCGACATCCGCGCCGCTCACGCTGCCCAGGTACTGGACGTGATGCAGCAGGCGGCGACCGGGGATATTGAGCGCGAACTGCTCGCTGTAGCGGATCATATCGTAGCTGTGCCGGGTAGGGCTTATCGCCACGCCCACCAGGGGAGGATCGAAGCTCAGTGGGGTGACGAACGCCGCCGGCATCACGTTGCTCTTGCCGTGCCAGCTACTCGTCACCAGCGTCACCGGTCCGCCGCCCAGCAGGCGACGGGCGTCCGTTTCCGCGACCGGCCGTCTCATAGTCCTCCTCCCTCCGTCGCTTCGCCAAGCCCCTCCACCGCCTGCCGGTCCGACGCCGAGAACGCGCAGAGTGTGCATTCGACGTCCGGGTACTCCGCCATGGCCCGCGCCATCGCCCGCGCCACCTCTCGCGCCGGCACGCCGACGATCCCGGCGCCGAGAAGCGGAAAAGCGACGCTCTTGAGCCCCAACTCCCGGCAGAGCTCCAGCGCCGACCGCGTTCCCGCGTAGATGTCGTCAATGCTGGCCCCCCGTCCGTGCGCGTAGTCGATCGTAGGGACGTGAATGACGTAGCGCGCCTGCAGCTTTCCCGCCGTCGTCGCGACCGCCTTCCCCAGGTCGCACCAGCCGATGCGGTCGCTCTCCTCCTGGATCACGCGACCGCCCGCTCGCACGATCGCCGCCGCCACGCCGCCGCCGTGCCGGAGCTGCGTGTTTGCCGCGTTCACAATCGCGTCCGCCGCCGTCTCCGTGACCGGCCCGTAGTAGATGCGCATTCGCGACCGCCTCCTTCGGAAGAAAGCTACCCTCGCCACAGGCTCGTTCAAATGATAACATCTCTTACAACGAACATAGCCAGGGAGTCCGACCATGGCCGTCAAAACCAGAACCTGCTTACTTCTCGGAGTCGTTCTCGGCGCCGCCGCGTTGCTCGGTGTCGCCTGCGGAGGAGGCTCCAGCGGTGGCGACTCGTCGCAGAGCACCAGCACGCCCCTCACCACCTGCAAGCCGGCAAGCTCACCGGTCTTTGCTGCTCCCACCGGTGTCCCCACCGACAAACAGGTATACCAGTCCACGGACCTGGGCTACAGCATCATCTATCCCGCCGACTGGCAGGCCAAGCCCAATCAGGCGACCTACCAGAACGTCTCCGGCGATACCTTCTTCTCGCCGGGCTTGCTCGGCGAAGTCCACCCCAACATCACCATCACCTGCGAGACGATTCCCGTCGGCACCGACACCAACGTTTACGCCGACTCCCGACGCGCTCTCCTGCAGCAACTGCTCGGCTCGAGTCCTACCTCAGCAGCCAACGTGAAAGTCAACGGCAAAGACGCATTTTTCTGGCACTACAAACTAACCAGCAACAAAACCCCTCAGCCTGCCGTCATTGACAAGATAGAAGTCCTCTTCGCCGACGACCGCGGTGGTTGGGTGATCTCGCTTGTCGCCCCGGAAGGGCATCTCGGCGACTACAAGTCCGTCCTCGACGACGTCCTCGCCTCGTTCCACGAGCAATGACGGCGACGGCTGCCTGATGGGATTCGCGCGGGTATAAGGGGGAGCGGCGCGAGCATCTCAGGCAGGCTGTTGGTTGACTGGTGACTGCTGTATAAGTGGATTGGATGCCTTTGCCCGCGCCGCTCGAATCACCTTCCGCTATAGTAGGGGTAGTAGTCGGCCGGCCCACCATGCCGAAAAGCAGACCGGTCGACAGAAGGCTGGTTGCTGTCGCGAAAGGTGAACAAGCAGAGCTTAGGCCTTGCGCCAGCCCTGTGGCATCGGGAATATCCCTCGATCGCCATCGGCGCAGCGCCTAAAGAAATCGCCCGGGCTTCGACCAAATGAGTGCGCGCATCCTCGTCGGCACCTGCTCCTGGGCTGACAAGAGCCTTATCGACTGCAACTGCTTCTACCCGCCGGAAGCGAAAACGCCGGAAGCCCGCCTCCGCTACTACGCCTCCCGCTTCCCCATCGTCGAAGTCGATAGCACGTACTATGGCCTCCCGACCGAAGCCAACGCCGGCCTGTGGGTCGAACGCACGCCGCCGGAGTTCGTCTTCGACATCAAGGCCTTCCGCCTCCTCACCAACCATCCGACGCCGCCTCAGGCGCTGACGAAGGAACTGCGCGAGAGCCTCGGCAGCCTCGCCCATGAGAAGCGAAACCTGTACTATCGGGATGTCCCGCCGCCACTGCGCGATGAAGTCTGGCGCCTCTTCGCCGACGCCCTCCTGCCTCTGGACAGTGCGGGCAAGCTGGGCGTCGTCCTCTTCCAGTTCCCGCCCTGGTTCCTGCCGGGTCGGGAAAGCGCCGACTACATCGTCGAAGCCAAGCAGCGCCTACCCCAGTACCGCGTCGCCGTCGAGTTCCGTAACGCTCGCTGGCTGTCCGAGACGAACCGAAAGCGCACCCTGGACCTCATGCGAAGCAATAGCATCTCCCTCGTTTCCGTCGACGAGCCGCAGGGCTTCGCCTCCAGTCTCCCGCCCGTCGCCGAAGCTACCGCCGCTGTCGCAATTGTCCGCTTCCACGGTCGCAACGCCGAAATGTGGGAGCGCAAAGGCGCGACCGTCTCCGACCGATTCGATTATCTCTATTCAGAAGATGAGTTGCGCGAATGGGTCTCGCCCGTCGAGCGGTTGGCCGCAGCGGCGCGGGAAGTCCACGTCCTCATGAACAACTGCGTCAGCGACAAGGCTATCGTGAATGCAGCGCAAATGCGGACTTTGCTCCGAGCGTAAGCCGATCGAAGGTAGAGTGTTAGCTGCCGGGCGTGGGAGTGGCGCCCGAAGCGCCGCTGGCAGCAGTCGTGGCTTGCGGCGTGACCGTCGGCTGCGGCGTCAACGTGGGTGTCGCCGTCGGCGGCGGAGAAAGGACGATGCTGTTTACGATGTGGAATATGATGTCCGCATTCGCCGGGCTGAACGCCACAAGCTCATCTCTCGTCGCTTGCCAGAGGATCGGCCCGTCCGACCGCCTGACAACCGATTCCTGGAACACGCCGTTGACGTCCTGGTCCCAGTAAGTGTCGCCATTCTGGGTGTTGACGACGACTATTGTTGAAAAGTCCGCGTTCGCCAGCCGCAGCAAGAACGGCGCCGACGCTATCCCGTACGGATCGACCTCCAGCCCCAGCATCTTCCAGCCACTGCTTTGCGCCGGGACCTGCAGCGAAAGCCGCCCGATCACGACCAGGTTCCATGTCACGCCGGCCGCATTCTCGTTCTCCACGGGTGCGACTATCAGGGCGCCGGGAATCGGCGTTATCTCTGGCACTACGGGCCTGGGCGTTGCCGTGTCACCTGGAGGTGCGCTCGTCGGCGTGCCTGCCATCGGCGTAGACGTCGGCGTGCCTGCCGTTGCTTCCGTCGGTTCTGGCGAAGGCAGAGCGGGTAGCGGCTCGTGCGCCACCACGATCGATGCCGCTGCGACGTACGCCTTCGTTGACGTCGTCTTCGCTTCCTGCAGCTCGTCCGTGGCCTTTGGATCGACGAGCGGCGCCACGTTTTGAAGGACCTGTTGCTGCTCCAGCGCCAGCGCGGAAACCTTCTCGGCGTCCTTGAGGTTGAGGTTGGCCGTCACTAAGGAGTTCGTCTGGCTCGCGAGGTCATCGAGCGGCCCCTCGCCGACGTGTCCTTGCTGCTCCGCCAGCTTCTGTACCTCATCCAGCCGCTTCTGTGTGAATTCAATGTCGAGCTGCCGGCGCCCGCCGTCGTCGAAAGTCAAATTGTAGCGAATGTCTTCCATCGTGCGCTTGACCGGATAGCGCCAATCACCCGGCAGAGTGTCGGCAGACGTTGTGACCGCGAAGCTACCCAGGCCCAGGAAGGCCAGCAGCAAAGCGGCGGCCGCGCTCGCGGCAAACCGGAATGCCGGCTGCCATCGCGACTGACGCTGGCTCGAAAGCACTTCCTGCGCCGCCGTCAGGAACCGCCGGCGCGCTGCCATCACGAACGACCGCCGTGGCTCGACGGCTAGCTCTCGCCTCAAGCGGGGCTCGGTCATTCTCAGGAAGCGCTCTCGCGCTTTCGCCGCGAACTCCGGTCGCGGCGCTGCGTCAAACGCCTCGCCGAGCACAACAGCCGTTCTCAGCAGCGGTTCCAGGCGCGCCGCGTCCTCAGGGTAGAGCGAAAGACACTCCTCCAGCGACTTTCCGCTGGAAAGCGCTTGCAGGCACTCGCTCAACCGCTGTTCGAATTGATTGCTCAAATCTGCCCCTCAGCCGTTATTGGCTTCGTCTCCGTCCGCAGCATCTTCTGCAGCTTCAAGACCGCCTTGTGTTGCAGCGTCTTCACATTTCCCTGGCGCTTGCCCAGGACCTGGGCCGTCTCCGCTATCGATAGTCCGCCGGCAAAACGGAGAGCGATTACGTCCCGCTGCGCCTCCGGCAAGTTCTGCACCGCCTCAGCCACTTCGCCGATCATCATCTGCGTCTCGACGATTGCCGCCGGGTCTTGCCTGCTATCCGCCATCCGCTCGTCAAGTACCTCCTGACCCTTCCTGACGCCGTTCTTGCGATAATGGCTGATCAGGTGGTTCCGGGCGATGCGAAAGAGCCAGGCTGAGAAAGGAACGCCTGTCTTCTTATAGTCGCCAATCGCTCCCAGCATTCGCAGGAAAACATCCTCCGTCAGGTCCTCGGCCTCCGTCACATTCCCAACGCGGGAAAGGACGTATCGGTAGACGCGGGGCAGGTACCAGTCGTAGACTGCTCCCAGCGCCTGGGGCTCGCCCGCCTTGGCCCGTTCAATCGTTCCCTCCTCGATTTCCTGAGGAAGGGGAGCGGCAGCGGCCTCCAACTCCAAGCCTCGGACTCCTATCTTGTAAGAATCGTTGACTAATAACATAACATAGTCGTCCGAACGCGTCCATTAGAGTCGAGGGCCGAGCTTCCCACGAAGATCAAAACGCTTGGGGCGGGGAAAAGTTAACGGCGACAGGGCACGTAGATCAACGAGCCCCTCGCGCCAGTCTGAAGAAACTGGTATGAGGGTGCGTCTGCTCGACCATCCAGCCTCTGCTAGCCCAGCTCGACCACAGCGAACACCAGGGGCGTGAACTGACTGCTCGCTCGAAGGTAACAGGTGACGCCGTTTGCGCGCCACTGGGGCCTGAAAACGTGGCTTCCCGCCGCCACTTGCGCCAGCCAGACAATCTGGAGGTCCTGGAGATAGTAGGGCTGAGTATACTGCACACCGTAGTCGTTGCCCTGGCGCACCCCGTCAATCGTGAAGTCGAAGCACTCGTACTGAACGCCGATTGTGTAGCCGGAACCGAAGAGCAACAGCATCACCCAGCTAGCGCCGGTAGTCATGTTGATGACAAGGTTGTTGCTGTCAATGTCGACGAAAGACGCGCTCGTCGTCTGATAATCGCTGGCCAGCCGCACGACCCGTGCGACCTGCAACCCGCCGCCACCGGTGCCGCCGCCTTCGACAGCGCCGCCCGCTTCGACCAGTTCGCCGAACATTCGCAGTCTTCCCATCGACCTCTCCTCGCCATCGTTCGCCAGAAAACTACCGGAAGTTGCGCATGGAAGCCGAAATAGAATAGCACAAACGTGCTTCGCGTCAAGGACGACGCGTCACCGGGAACAAGCGTCTCTCAGTGGAAAGAACGGAAGACTCGTCAACAAAGTAGCCGTGTTCTCTTGCCGGAGTGCTTGACTGAGGCCGACCAACGTCCTATTCTGCAGCTACCCTCAAATATACATAATATTGGAGGCAGAGAATGAGGATCCGGAAACCCCTGTGTTGTCTTGGCCTGGGCGCGCTTGCTCTCGCCGCCACCGCCCTCGTGGTCACGACCCTGTTATGCCAGGACCTGGCAAGACCGGCGCAGGCACAGGCTGAAGCCTCAGTCCGACTGGACATGAACCCGAACAACGGTAGTGGCCCCTGCAATCCCATCGACGACTCCGTGGATGTTAGCCAGGGTTCTGAATACACTGTCGCGATCTGCCTCACTGGGTCCGATACCCCTCCTAACTCATTCGAGGCCCATATCAATCACGATGATTCTATTGGCCAGTGTGTTCCTGTCGATTGCCCCGACAACCAATGCCTCGACGGTAACCCGGACGCCAATGCCGGCAATACTACTTTCAGCACACCCAGTCTGGGGAACGGCTGGGATTGCTTTGTGGCGGATATCTCGCCTCCTAGCTGTAAGGATGTCGCCGGCCAGATCTCCATCGCCTGCATAAACCCCAACGAACCAGGAACTTTGCCGGTAGGTCAGGGCGTATCATCCCCTGTGGCCGTTATCCATTTCAAAGCCGCTTCCCAGGGCACGGACAGCTTGTCGATCTTCAGCGCAACGGCCGCTGCCCACGATCTGTCGACCATATTTGTATGCGATGAAGAAGGTGGTTCTTGCCGGGGCGGCACAGTAGTCGTCGGTCCCCCTGCTCCCGAATCGCCCACGCCTGTAGAGACGGCCGTAGAAACGCCCGCCCCGGGCATAACGCCGCCCACGGTCGGTCCGGTCGATTCCACGGCTACCGCCGCTGCCGCCGCGCCCGCGGCTACCGCTGCCGCCGCCGCTGCGGCAACCGCTGTCGCGCAAGGAACGCCCATGGCTGCCATCAACCAGGCGGCTACAGCCACCTCAGCCGCTGCCGCTACCAAGGCGGCGATTGCGACCAAGGCGACCGTTGTTGCCACGTCTACCCCCAAACAATCGGCCGGTCAGCAGAAGAGCGGTGGCTCTTCCGGGCCGAACGGCGGACTGATCGCGGGCATCGTCGTCGCGGTCCTCGTAGTCGGCGGCGGCGCGGGCTGGTTTACCTTCCGGAAGCTACGGTCTCGCGGGAGATAGCCATACTCTCGACGAATTCTGGGAGAGCCCTCGTCTATCGGCAGAGGGCTCTTCTGCTGCCCGGCCGCAGTCTGACCTCGTCGCCGGATGCAGCGCAACGGGGCTATGCCCGGCGCGATCGTGGCAGAGGACATGAAGAAGCGGCGCCCGGGAATCCCGAACGCCGCTGTAAGAATCGAAAGCGAAGTCGTCAGGAGCGACGACGCTTCACGACGACTGCCCCACCACCGCCAATCGCGCCTACGACCACCACCGCTCCGATGGCGAAGATGATGAGCTTGGGAAAGCCGCTGCCGGTGCCTAAGACATGAAGGGAGGCGTTCTCCAAGGAAGCTGTCTCTTCCAGAGGCATGCCGGCTTGATCTATCTCAGCGCTAACGAGTTTCACGTCTGAGAGATCAAGAGCAGAATCGCCCCCACCGCTGGGAGAAAACCTCACGACCGCCAGCTTTCCTGATCCATCCGGTCCGGCCTTGCCGCCCATCGAAACGGGCGGGCTCATGGTGACGCAGATCAACTGAACAAGGCCATTGTTGCCGCTCTTCGTCGGGCAGGTTACCTGCCGCCCGCTGCTGCCGAGGAATGGATCTTCCTGGACGTCCACAAACTTCAAGACCGAACCGTTGTATTGCAGGCTGAACTGAAAGCCGGCCAGATTGTGGACGTCCGAGGCGAGGATGTTCACCTCAATGTCCGGCCCCCCCTCCTTGATCGGCTGATCTGAAGAAGGCGCCTGTACCGTTAGCTTGGCAGCGTTCCCCTGGGCCCGCGCACTCCCCGCGAAACCGGCAAACCCTAGTGCCAGCCCCAGCATTCCTATCATCGTATAGCGGCAAATGCGCGCGTGCTTACTTCTCATCGCTCCAGGTCACCTCTTTCGCTGCCGACTCTGCTGGTCGGAACCTCCGCTGCAGGATAACGCAGCATTCCTTATATATATAATATCGGTTCAGCCCCGATCGCTTTCAAGACCGACTTCAATGCCGAGACCGCCACGGGCCTCGCGCTCTTGATCTTAACCCTTCCAGCACGTCTCTGGCGAGCCCCCGCGTTGATCCTGGTCCGGCGATCCCCACCCAGCCCGCTGTCGCGAGCAGCGCCGCCAGCAGCAACACGAACATCCCGCCCGAACCGCCGCCCGAACTCCCACCGCTGCCGCTTCCCGGTAAGGCCGTCGCAGCCCGGGTGATCTCCGCCGGCAAGACGCTGGTCTTGGTCGGAGCGCGTTCCATCGGCGATATGTGGCTTTGCGGCGTTGGCGTAGCGGTCAGCGCTACCGGCGAAGGTGTCGCGCTTCCGAGGGGCGTTCGCGTCTTCGTCGGGACCGGTGAGGCCTTCGGCGTCGACGTCCGCGAGGGCGTAATCACCGCTGTCGCCGTCGCCGTGGCCGTTGGACTCCCTGTCGCGGTGGCCGTTGGACTTGCTGTCGCGGTGGCCGTTGGACTTGCTGTCGCGGTGGCCGTTGGACTTGCTGTCGCGGTGGCCGTAGCTGTCGCCGTCGGTGCCATAGGAGTAGAGGTCGCCGCTGTTGCCGTGGGGCTAGCCGTTGACGTAACGGTCGGCGTGACCGGCGTAGACGTGGGCGTTTGCGTTGCCGGAAGTGGCGTGGGCGTCACGGTAGGCGTGTTCGTCGGGAGCGGTGTAAAAGTGGGCGTTGAAGTCAGTTCGGGTGGAGGCTGGGAGCCGTGACAAGTGGTGTAGTCCCGCCCGTAAACGAACTGCAGATCCTTGATGTCGATGTCATAGTCGCCGGTCGGCGGCTCCAGATCGAACCACATGTCGTAGGGCCACAGGCCCAGGACCGAGCCATAGCGCCCGGACTCTGCTTGCTCATCTATTACGTTGACCCGGCAATCCTTGTTTACGTCGCCTTCCAGAGCCCGAACCAGAATAGTCGCCCCGCTGACCTGAGCGAGAGGAATGGGATTACCTAGCTCGCCGGTCAGATTCGTGCTGCTGCCGTCCTGGAAAAGATATGTCCATATCCCGTTCCCCAGCGTTGGCCGAATAATAACCTCGGGCGTGAGCGTCACGTAGGCGAGCACGCCCGACCCCGTGGGCCCCGGCTGGCTGCCCGTGGATGTGCAGGCCATACGCAGGAAGTTCTCCGTTTGGATTTGCTGGCACTGCGTCTGACGCCCAGTGCTGCTCAAGAACGGGCCTTCAGTTGCGCTTACGCTAACGATATTCCTGTCGAAATAGACGGTGAAGTCAAAGCCGCCGACACGTGTGCCTGCGGGCACGTTCGCGACCTCCTCGGTCACGACTAACTTCCCTTCACCATTGTACGTGCAATCTCCCGGTCCTCCACTGCAGATCCACAGATTCGGGCTGCTCGGATGAATCGACAGAACGATGGGGTTCGCAGCGGTAGCGACAGGAGGAGTCTGGATCCGAGCAGCAAAGATGAGCCATAGGCCGAACACGCCGATCAGCAGCAGAGGGAACGCGAGCGGCAATCGCGTCCATCGCCGTCGTTTTGCAGCGACGCCGCTGACATTGGTGTCACAGCCGCTCGGCAGTTGTCTGAAGCCCGTCTTCAGGCGCATAATCGCGTCCTTCGCAAAAGCGATCTCACCCGTCGCAGCACGCGTCGGCCTCGGACTACGTCCCTCAGCCGTTTCCGACCCTTCACACGCACACCCGCCGGACCGACGAAGAGTCCGACCATTCCTGTCAGCAGCACGGCATTAGCCGCGTAGCGCGGCGCGGCGTCCGACAGCGAGGCAGCCGCTTCGGGAGCAGACACATAAACCGCTCCGCCCGCTGTCCCCGCGTTGATCGCCTTGCCGAAAGGATCGACCAGCGCTGACGCTGAGAAGTCGAGGGAGCTTGTGCCCACCCCCGAGGCCTGAAAAGTGATTTCCGCCAGCAGGCCCGTGCCACTGGCTCCGGGCGCGCCGCCGCTGCTCAAGCAACCGAAGCGGACCTGCCCGACGTCAACCGTTGGAGCTGGGCAGAACACGGGACGCCCCGTGCTTCCAAGGAAAGTACCATTGCTGATTCCCGAAAGCACCAGGACGTTCGGATCGAACTGAAGCGTAAACTCATATGCTCCAACGTTTGCAACCCCGTTTGCCACCACGTCCACCGTGAAATAGTCGCCCACCGTTACGTTCTGCGCCGCCGGATCGATCAGAACGGCTCCCGGGCCCAGCGCTTGCGGTGCGAGGACCAGCCCAAGAAGAGGGTCTTGGGAATTCTGGGTCTGGGCCGAGCCGGACCCCAACGCCGCGTTGTAGAACGTGGCGATCTGCCCGCGCCAGGCACCGGATGTGCCGACGGTCGCAGCTGTGGAGTATGTTCCTGTCGAGGTCACCCGGCGGTCCGCGCCGGCATAGGTGAGAACGGAGGTGGTCCCGGCCTGGAAGTCGGCCTCTTCAGTGAACGAATTGGTCCAGCTACCAAAGCTGGTGGCGGCGCGGATGTCCATTCCCACAACCAGCAACTCATTTGCATGCGTGGTGGTGACGCTCCCCGAGGACGGGGTTGTGCCAGTGCCGTTCGCCGAGCTCGTCCGATCGAGCGTGTCCACACCCCTGTACTCGTAGATCTGCAGTCCAACGACCGAGCTGCTGTTCGCCAGAGTCACCGTCACCGTTCTGGACTCGCCGCTGCCGGCTATCTTGTAGAAGATGGCCTGGCACGGCACAGTGCAACTGCCCCCGCTTTGGTTGATGGCGGTTGACCAGCCGCTTGGCTGATTGATGGTGCTGGTCGTGCTGGCACCCACGATGGCGACCAGCAGGTTGCCGGCGACTGGCGTGTTGGTGAAAGTGGCTGAGACCGTGTTCGTATGGTTTCCGCTGCCAGTGGCCTTCTGGACAAGCGTTGCAGTCGGCGTAGGCGTGAACGTGCTGGTCGGCGTTGGCGTAGGCGTCCAGGTGTTTGTCGCCGTCGGCGTCCACGTGTTGGTCGCAGTCGGCGTGTTGGTGTTCGTTGGCGTCGGCGGTATCGGCGTGTTGGTGGGCGTTGGCGTAGGCGTCCAGGTGTTTGTCGCCGTCGGCGTCCACGTGTTGGTCGCAGTCGGCGTGTTGGTGTTCGTTGGCGTCGGCGGGACCGGCGTGTTCGTCGGTGTGTCCGTCGGCGACGGCGTGTAAGTGGGGGTCTCCGTCGGAGTGCCCGTAGCCGTCGGGGTCTCCGTCGGCGTTTCCGTGGGCGTATCCGTAGCCGTTGGGGTCTCGGTCGGAGTCTCTGTCGGCGTCTCTGTAGCCGTGGGAGTCTCCGTCGGGGTGTCCGTCGGCGACGGCGTGTAAGTGGGGGTCTCCGTTGGAGTATCCGTAGCCGTCGGGGTCTCCGTCGGCGTTTCCGTGGGCGTATCCGTAGCCGTTGGGGTCTCGGTCGGAGTCTCCGTGGGCACCGGTGTGGCCGTCGGGGTGTCCGTCGGCGTCTCTGTAGGAGTCTCTGTCGGCGTCTCTGTAGCCGTGGGAGTCTCCGTCGGGGTGTCCGTCGGCGACGGCGTGTAAGTGGGAGTCTCCGTTGGAGTATCCGTAGCCGTCGGGGTCTCGGTCGGAGTCTCGGTAGGCGTGTCCGTGACCGTCGGCGTCTCAGTTGGCGTCTCTGTAGGAGTCTCTGTGGGCACCGGCGTGGCCGTCGGGGTGTCCGTCGGCGTCGGCGTGTAAGTGGGAGTCTCCGTTGGAGTATCCGTAGCCGTTGGGGTCTCGGTCGGAGTCTCCGTCGGCGTTTCGGTGGGCACCGGCGTCGCGGTGGGCGTGTCCGTAGGTGTCTCCGGCGGCGTCTCCGTCGGCGTCTCAGTGGGCGTATCTGTCGCCGTAGGGGTGTCCGTCGGCGTCTCAGTGGGCGTATCTGTCGCCGTAGGGGTGTCCGTCGGCGTCTCAGTGGGCGTATCTGTCGCTGTGGGCGTGTCCGTCGGCGTTTCGGTGGGCACCGGCGTCGCAGTGGGCGTGTCCGTAGGTGTCTCAGTCGGCGTATCTGTCGCTGTGGGCGTGTCCGTCGGTGTTTCGGTGGGCACCGGCGTCGCAGTGGGCGTGTCCGTAGGTGTCTCAGTCGGCGTATCTGTCGCTGTGGGCGTGTCCGTCGGCGTCTCAGTTGGCGTGTCTGTGACCGTGGGCGTGTCCGTCGGCGTCTCTGTCGGCGTATCTGTCGGCGTCGGCGTATCGGTTGGCGTGGCAGTCGGCGTACGGGTCGATGTCGCCGTTGGCGTGGGCGTATCGATCGGCTTGACGAATACCGTTCCGCTCCCGACCGCGGCGTTGACCGCCCTGCCCAAAGGATCGGCCAGCGCGAACGCTGAGAAACCAAGAGAGGTTGTTCCCGCGCCGGACGCCTGGAAAGTGATTTCCGCCAGCAAGCCTGTGCCACTGGCACCCGGCGCAGTGCCGCTGCTTACGCAACCGAAGCGGATGTTTCTATCGGTAACCGTTGGAGCCGGGCAGAAAACAGGACGTCCTGTGCTTCCAAGGAAAGTACCATTGCTTATACCCGAAATCACCAGGACGCCAGGGTCGAATTCAAGCGTAAACTCATAAGCTGCGACATTCGCGACGTTGCGTGCCATCACGTCTACAGTGAAGTAGTCGCCAACCGTCACATTCTGTGCCGGCGGATCGATGAGGGCCGCCGAAACGTCCGGAGCAAACGTCGGCGTCGGAGTAGGCGGCTCGTTGCCGGCCGTCGCCGTGCTCGTCGGCGTTTGACTGGGCCCGGGCGTGTACGTCTCCGTCGGAAGAGGCGTGTCCGTCGGCGTCGGCGCCGGTCCAATCGTTACGGACGCCTGTCCACCGATGCTGACCGCAATGGTTCCTGCCATTGGATTGGTCAAAATGGCCTTCTCTACGGTGACCTGCGTGTCTCCAGTCTGGAGCGGGACGAAAGTGAGAATGGCCAGGACGCCGCTGCCGCTTGCTCCTGCCGGTTCGGGCCCGAGCGTGAGGCAGACCGTCCGTACTGTCGGGCCAATAAGATCCCAAGGCAGGCAGCTTGCGCTCCGCCCGCTGCTACCCAGGAAAGGACCGTTCTGCACGCTTACGACTTGGAGAAACGCTGGATCAAAGCCGAGCGTCAACTCATATGCCCCAAGGTTCGTTGCGTTGTCCACCGTGACACTGACGCTAAACGGAACGCTTACATTTGCTTGCTGCCAAGCCGGCGCCATGCCTATCGTGACCGCGCCGCCCGGCGGCGTATTCGTCGGAGTCGGCCCTACAGTCGGAGTCGGCCCCGGCGTCCAGGTTGGTCTTGGCGTAAGTGTCGCCGTTGGCGTTAGGCTCGGCCCAACCGTGAAAGTCGCGGTGGGCGAAGGTGTGACGGTTTGCGTCGGCGTGTCGGTCGGCGTCGGCGATGGCCCGGACGTCGGCGTCGGCGCCGGCTGGACAACGACCGATGCGCCGAGGAGCGCATTCGTCGGAATGACAGTGGCCTGAATGTCCGTCAGGACGAAGTCGCTCAGATTCATCAGGCCGATGCCTTCGCGGATGGCGGAAAAAGTGATTGTCGCAAGCACGCCGTTGCCGTCGGGACCGGGAGGATGCGTGCCCAACGTGCGACAGACAAGCCGCACCGAGTTGCCCGTCGGACTCGGAGTCGCAGCGTCACAGCTCACACTGCGCCCCGTGCTCCCGAGGAAAGGGCCGTACTTAGCGCCGACGAACGAAGCGATAACCGGATCGAACTGAATGCTTGCCTGGAAGGCGCCAAGATCGGCCACGTTGTTGACCATAAGGTCGATGCTAAAATCGCTGCCGTTAAACGCCGTCTGCCCCGCCGGACGAAGGCAAGCGACCACGCCCGCAGGTGCGCCTTCGCACGTCGGGCCCGGCGTTGGCGACGGCGTGGGCACGACAGGGGTTGACGTCGGCCGCGGCGTCGGAAAGCCGATAGTGACTTGCCCATTTTCCGCCACCACCGGTATGTCATTGGCCAAGGGATCGCTCAGAAAGGTGGGATCGATGAAATCCAGAGGGCTCACTCCTTCGACGAGAGCGTTGAAAGTCATCGTCGCGACCTCACCAGAGCCGTCAACGCCAACTAGCCCATCGAACGAATAACAACCGAATGTCACTTTCCCCAGGGTCGTGTTCACGATAGCGTTGGGACATTCCACGGTTCGTCCGCTGCTTCCCAGGAACGGTCCCTCCGTTGCCGTCTGGAAGGCAACCAGGCTCGGGTCAAACTGGAGGGTGAACTCGAAAGAGCCCAGGTTGGAGACATCGTCCAGCATCACATTGACGCTGAACGAATCCCCTGCGCTCACGTTTTGAGTAGATGGGTCGAGGCGGACGACGGCCTGTTGGGCGGAAACGAAGCTGAAGTGGTAAGCCAGGAACAAGGCAACGGCCAGCAGCGCCGCGCAGAGAAGAACCCCCCCTTGCCACGTCTTCATATTAGTATTAATGGAGGACCTCAACTTACGTTACTTCGGCTGAAGCGAAGTGCTTCTCTGATCTACCTCAACGGAAAAAGCGTCGGAATATCACCATCTGCCGCCTTCTCCGTCGGTTTGTCAGTGGGTCTGAGCCAAAGCGGGCGCCTGCCACCGCCGCACAGCTTACCATAACAGTCGCTCTCGTTACATAAGATCACGAAATCCGGGTAAACTTCGGCCCCACAAATCAGGACCCATGTCGTCGCTTTCGAGGGGATTATTCTAGCGTTGCCGCTGTCACTTTATGTTATGAAGCAGCCTCAGCAGCGTTAAATTATATGCCGAAATGAAGCCACGACATCTTTTCGAGGGATGAAAAGAATTGGAGGTAATCTACCGGCGCCTTCCCCGTCCTCTTGCCCGTGTCGCCTGTTTCCGGCATTTTCGCTCAGGGGTACTTGACAAAACCCGCTGAGAGTGCTACAACAGCGACGACTGGTGGCCTTTCCCCGCTCAAAGACCTAACCGAATAGCTGGCACTAATTGCCAGAGAACCAGCAAGGAGCGCCATGCGTCCCTGTTTAGGTTCGTCTTCGGTCTGCAAATGGTGCTACGAAGGATTCCCCTCGTCACCAGTCCCCTTCGTCGGCCCAGCAGATCCGCCACCAGTGAGTTTAGAACCAGCTTTAGGCAGGCCCGGAAATGATATGGGCAAGAAAGGAGGGCCGCATAGAAGGGGGGCAGGACAATACTGGCCATGACTCTGTGGACGGGTCAGGCCGGCATTCCGATTGTTTTTTCTCTGGTAGGAGGAACTTGATGATAAAGAAAGCTTTATTCGTGGGTGCCATCGGGCTGGTAGCGGTTATGGCAGCCTTCGGCCTGGGTCCTCTGGGTCGCGGCGCTACCCCCACCGGTGCCCTCATCGGCATACCCCTTCAGCCGTTCGCCCCGGACTGGTCAGGGAACGGGATTAACACCTCCCAACTTGGAGACACGAATACCGGTGGACGGTTGATATCGAACCAAATCGTGGGGAGCATCCGCCGCGGCCAGCGCATCGCGCTGCCCTACATCTACGCTGACCCGACTTCGCCCGTGCCCCTTGACATGGACGCCGTACCTGGACCAGGGCCGGCAAACAAGATAGGCGACGTCGGAGCCACGCTGGACGTGATGTGTGACTCGCCGGCGGACGGCGCCTCTAACGACCAGATGTACGCGAGCCTAGGCCCGCCCATGGTTCCCTGGGACTGGAACAAGATCACTACGGCGGTGCAGGGATCGTCTGACTCCTTCCTCTACGCCTTGGTGCCGCCTTACCCGTGGCTCTTGCGTGATAGGGCAGTGGTGGACCACTTCTACGTCGCCGGCGCATCCGTTAGCGCCGCCGTCGTCCTGAACACCGTCTTTAACACCGTTCCCTGGTCTGCGAACGGCGGCGGCAACACGGCGACAACGAAGAACGGCGGCGACGCCCGTGTCTGGACGGCCGCCACTGACGGCCTCTGCATCGACACGCCGCAGGACAGCGTTTCGCACACGTGGACCAACTACGCGCAGCCTCTCCTGGGCGACACGGGCGGAGCCTGCACCGACGCCAACTGCGCCGACGCTACGGTCTACGGCCCTATAGGCAAGAACACTCAGACCGGGGCCGGAACGGTGACCGTAACGGACAAGTACTT
Organism: uncultured Chloroflexia bacterium; assembly: GCA_963703345.1. Lineage (GTDB taxonomy): Bacteria > Chloroflexota > Dehalococcoidia > DSTF01 > JALHUB01 > JALHUB01. The sequence continues at coordinate 674,625 of OY969814.1, forward strand.
GAACAAGGGCCCGAACGCCGGCACCTACCTCCAGATATGGATCATTGAGGTGTTCGGCGTGGCCAACGCCAACTTTGTTACCGGCGGCGGGAAGTCTCTGTCTGTTCCCGAGAGCCTTGCGGTAGGCACCACGGTCGACGACCCGGAGGACATCGCGATTACGTGTCCTAGCTCCGGCTGGGGGCTCATAGTCGTCAAGAACGTCCTCATTCCGGTGTCTCCCACCGTGGAAAGGTACGCTCTGGACAACGCCGGCGTCCTTCCGATCCAGGTGAACTGCAGCGGGGCGGGCACCGGGGAGGATCTGTCTGTCACCCAAGTCAGGCCGATCCACGTGACTTCACCCTCGGCCTCTAAGCCCGAGCAGATTAACCTCCTGAACACCGGACAGTCGGCGACGGTCACTATTCGTGACGTAGACAGCAACAACGCGACCACCACCCAGACTGCTGACTGGTACATAGACGTCGAGGTTCTGGGTGGTCAGCCTCTGACCGTGAGCCTGTCCGACGACGCGTCGCGCACAGTCGGGAGTAACGTTGAAGCATCCGATTGTACGCCCGCTAACTCCGGCTGCAACAAGTTCTCCCTCTCGATGGATCCGGGCCAGAGCGACCTCAAGGACGACCTGACCATAACTTGCCCGGCCGCCTCACCTGCGGGACGTTACTTTGTTGTGGTCAAGATAATCATCGTGCGCACAAGCGGCGGCGTGGTCGTGATGGACTCGAAGCCCGCGGACAACGCCCAGCGCCTGGTGATTCCGGTCAATTGCTGGTCGAGCATGCCGGCCGGTGACGGGACAGACGATGGCACGGGCCTCTTCCCCAAGTGGGTCATCGCCCTCAGCAACCCGGACTCCCGCCAGGACGGCAACCTCTTCGCCTCGCCGCCCCCCTATGGCAGCTTGCTCCCGCCCAGCTTCCCTCAGGACGGTGGTCCTGACTCCAAGCTGCAGCAGCCCATCGGCACCTACGTGGAGCGCGTCCTGCAGGTCGGCTGCTACTTTGAGACGAGCGACGGCTGCAAGACGAGTTCCGGCGGCGGTTCCTGCGACACTAACGCCGACGGCTACCTGACTGCCGCCGAGACACAGCGAGACTACCGTTACAATGCCGCTACTATGGACCCTGATGGTGACTGCCTCCAGTCCGCCGCTACCGCTCAGCCCGGGCACCCCGTTGACCTGCCGACCCTCGCCGGCACGTGCGACCCGGTTCCGTGGGCCATGACTGGCGGGCCGGCTCAGGTGACCTACACCATGGACGCCGACCACGACTGCGACGGTCTGCCGGATGGAGTCGAGGTTGCCTGGGGCTCCAACCCCATGGTTGCCGACACAGATGGTGACGGCGCGCCCGACTACGTCGAGATGTTCGACTTCACCAGCCCGGTGAACGCCGACACCGACTCCGACGGGTTCCTGGACAAGCCGTCCAGCGTCTTCGGCGACAACACCGACAAGTCCATGGACAACTGCCCGACGATCTCGAACGCCGACGGACCAAGTGGCAACAGCCAGTTGAACACCGACGGCAAGCACCGCTCCGTTGGAGCCTCGATCCCGGCGGGCAAGGCGAGCAACCCGAACAAGGACAAGCTGGGCGACGCCTGCGACCCCGACAACGACAACGACGGGCTTCCCGACGCTGTTGAGGGCGTCATGGGCACGGTGGCCAAGGGTCTCCAGGGGGACGGAACGCCCTCCTACGACACCGACGGTGACCACTGCGTCGATGGGTCAGAGGTCTTGACGGGCAGCGACCCAACGTTAGCAACGTCCAAATGCCCCACCGGTGTCTACTTTACGCTGGCGATGGCGAAGTTCTTCCGCGCCTGTCACTGGAACCTGCCGATCCTGAGCACCGACACCGGAGGAGAGGCCAAGTTCCAGCAGTGGGACGCCAAGTACAGCAGCAACACCGACCGGGCCGAGCTTGACCCGGACCACGACGGTGTTGACTGCCAGACCCCAGACCTCAAGATAGGCGACAAGGACAACGACAGCGGGCCGGCCACGTACGCCGACGTGCCCGACATCGTTGAGATCGAAGGCTACAACACCAACCCGGCGAACAAGGACACGGACGGCGACGGCTGCGAAGACTTCGTCCAGATAAACGACCTAAACGGGAGCGGTGCGGTTGACACGACCGACCTGCTGATCGTTGCGACGTACATCAACAAGCTCCCGCCGGCGGTTGACAAGACTTCGTTTGAGGTGATCGACGTCAACAAGGACCTGAAGATCAACTCCAGCGACCTCCTGCAAGTCGCATCCAACACCTGCGCCGCCAAGGCCGGCGCCGGTGGCTGTGGCAAGAACGTTTGCAAGCTTAACGTGTACTAGCGTCGGGAAAGTTGTTTCCCGAACGGAACAGTAGAAAAACAGAATAGGCAATAAGTACCGTCCGGGCCGGCGCCCGAAGAACGGCCCGGACGGTACAAAAAACAGGCATCAACTTACAGATGGTCCGGCGCAAAAAGCGTGGAACGAAAGGAGGGGCGCAACGGAACATAAGTCGCTAAAAGGACCCCGCCCAGTTACTATGGTAGGAGGTAAACCTTAAAATGAAGCGTTCGTTACTAGTAATAACAGCCGTCTCGGTCATGGGCCTGATCCTTGGTGGATTCTCGCTCTTCGGCCACAGCGGCTCGGCCAAGGCGGTCACGCCGACCACGGTCATGGTGTCGTCCATCCCGGGCGCTGCCGCGAGCGGTGTAACCGGCGCCATCTCGATGTTGGACGCCGGGGGCGGCATCGTGATCTCGCAGGAAACTGCATGGGGCCTTACGCCTTTCTACCCGAACCTGCCGGGAGTCTTCTACTTTGGCGCGAATGACTGCCTGATACAGGACGTCGTAGGCATGGGCGTGTACCACGCGGCCGCGGCTGACCAGGGCCTGTTCCTGGACCTCCCGACCGCGTACTTCCACGGCGTCACGCAGAACGCGGACAACAGCCTCACGCTCGGCAACCTGGCGGTCACGGGCGGCTACGACGTCGTGATCAACACGGTCACGAAGGCCCCGTACACTGGCTACCTCTCGGGCATCAAGAGCGTGGGAATCTCCACGCTGCCGGGCTTCAACCCCGCGCAGGACTACACCGCGATCGCGCGTATCCAGCACCTGGCGTGTGGCAACACTGATGGGTCCGCGGTTACCCCCTGGGGCGCCATTCTGGACGCCGCCTGGAAGATCCCGGACCCGGCCTGCGACATCAACCAGGACCTGGTCTGCGACGCCGGTGATGTCCACATCGCTCTGGACATGGACGTCACCGATGGCGTCGTCACCAACGGCAGCAAGGACTGCAACCCGGTAACGCCGCAAGTCCCCGGCGATTACCCCACCACTGTGTACCCGGTTGGCACAACCTACAAGGTCGCCGTCTGTCTGGTTGGCGCCGGCACATCGGTGGGTGGCACCAACGGACCACCGGCTGCCTTCGACTTCCAGGTGTCGTACGACAGAACTCTGAACGAGTGCGTGACGGACGGAGTCACTGACTTCAACTTGGATTCCAACCCGGACGCCAACACCGGCACGTCCTCGATGACCTCGCCCAACCTGGGCACTTCCCTCAACTGGGATTGCACCGCCTCCGGCAACGCACTGCCGACCTGTGACCTTGACCCCAGCGGTCCTAGGGGCGTGGCCTATCTCGGCTGCTTCATGGGGAGCGGTACTCCCACCCTGCCCACGGGCGACCTAGTCGCAGCGCCTCTCGCCGAGATCTCGTTCAAGAGCCTGGCAGAGGGCATCGACACCCTGACCGTGATCGAAGCCACCGAGGCGGACAAGGGCACGAACCAGAACATAAGCTGCCCGCCCAACACAGGTGAGTTGAACAGGTGCTTCGACGGGCTGGACTTCAAGGGCGAGCCGCCGACGTGGACGCCAACGCCCACGAAGACGAACACGAACACGCCGACGATCACGAACACGCCGACGCTAACGCCGACGCAGACGCCGACGAACACGCCGACGAACACGCCGACTGAGACGCCGACGAACACGCCGACGAACACGCCGACTGACACGCCGACTGTCACCGACACGCCGACGAACACGGCGACGGCCACTACGGTTCCCGGCGTGAAGATGCAGAAGGACGCCGACATTCACTCGGAGGGTGTCCAGGACAGCGCCGTCCTGTGGCTCACGAAGGCCGGTTGCTGGCTGCTTGACGCGAACGGCCACGTCGTTTTGGACAGCCTGGGCCAGCCCGTAATTGACCCGGCGAAGGCCCTCGCCGCCAATGGCAAGGGCTGCCTGAAGATTGACGAGTACGTCACCGGCATCTTCGACAAGGACAACACCAACGACTCCGACAACATTCCTGAGGGACTCGGCGCCTGGGAGCACGAGATCTTCTGGGACAAGCAGTTCGTCTCCGTGTCGACGGCTCCGGACAACGCCTGGCTCACCAGCGGCGGCCGCGTCGTTAACGTCAACGAGGCAGGCGGCTGTTTCGTCACCGTCCAGACCGAGACCTCGATTCTCGAAGGCTGCGTGACCAAGGATGCGTTGGCCTGGGTGTACGACCCAGTAACGCAGACGTGGTCGTTGGTGCCGCAGAACAAGCCCGGACCTAACGGGTGCCAGGTGGGTGTTGACCCCGGCTGCACAGTCAGCAGCCCGGACGGCGTGGTGTCAGAGATCTACATCACGCCGAACTTGGCCAACCTGATCTACACCGCTCACTTCCGGCCGACGAAGGACAACGGCGTGGTAACTACCATCGCCGACAAGGACTGCGAAGTTACCGACACCCAGGGCGAGCGGATCCAGGGTACCCTCCCCGGCCAGCTCACCACGGTGTGCGGTAGCGCCTTCATCACGCTCCGGATGCTCGAGGGTGACCTCAACCTCGACTGCACGGTCGATGTTGCGGACGACCAGGCAGAGGCCTTCCGGTACGGCTTGACACTCGGCCTGAACGGTTACGACCAGTGGTACGACCTGGAGCCCAAGTGGTCCGACAACGACATCGACATCAAGGACCTCCAGTTCGTCTTCGGTCGCAACTACAGCACCTGCGACCTGCCCATACCTGACGACCAGAGTATTCCTGCGCCGCATGTAGACCCGTAAGCGAACAGGATAGTCGAAGTCCAGGTATAGACTGGAGCAATGAATTGGCGGGGGAGCGCCGATCCAGAAGTGGAGCGGCTCCCCCGCCAAAAAATTATCGGATGGGCGGATTGCTGAATTAAAGAAAGGCCCGTCGATATTTAACAGAATAAAACTTGATAGGCGCAGTGGCTCATCCTACAATGGCGGCGCTGCTGGTAAAAGACACCGCGAAGGGACCCGGGAAGGATCACACCAGGAGGCGGTTTTGACAATGAACCATCGGCTAATCCCCCGTCTGGCCCTGGCCTGCTCCCTCACAGGACTCGTGCTTCTCGCGGTCTCCAATCCCTTCTCAGTCCAGGCCGCCGGGCCGCCGCTCATGCGGCTCGATCCGCCTAGCCAGAACGTCGATGTCGGCGGCGGCCCCTTCACGGTTTCCGTCATGATCGACAACGTTTCCAACCTCGGCTCCTACGAGTTCGAACTGCAGTTCGACCCGCAAGTCGTGCGCTTCGTTGGCGTGGAAGACGGCGGCTTCTTGGGAAGCACGCAAAGGCAGCTTCAGTGCCCCACCGCAACGCTCTTCTACCCCGCGGAGGGCGAACCACCGAACATGGTCCGCTACAGTTGCAGTACCCTCGATCCGACGCCTGCGGGCCCTGACGGCTCCGGACGTCTCGCCACTGTGACGCTTGCTCCAGTGGGCTCCGGGTACAGCGATCTCACTCTAATCGCATCGACTCTCGACACAGGCACAAGCGACATCACAGGCGAAGACTTCCATACGATCAGCCAGAGCGGGGCAGTGAACATTGCAGGCGAAGGACCAACTGCAACGCCGCGTCCCGATGAGCCGACCGCCGTCCCGACCGCCAAGTACGTCCCTCACGTGTACGTCACCGTGACTCCTGGCGGCGGCTCGATCTTCACTCCGCAGCCGGGTGAGACACCGCTCACGCGTCCAATGCCCGGCAGAGCAATAGACGACCCTCCGCCCGGTGCACTCGCCGCGGCTGCTCCCGCTGGCGGCGTGACACCTGAGTACGGCCCGTCCGATTCGAACGTCGACAACCCTCTAGGGCTGAGCATCGGTGCGGGTGAGGACCAACCGAGAGCAGCCGGGGGCGCGCTTGCCGGCACCAGCCAGGGAGAGCATGAATCATCATCCGGGCCTCCGCTTTTCGCCGATGTGCTCATAGCGATCGGCGCCGGCGCCGGCCTCCTATTCCTTATGTTCTACCTCAAGCGTATTCGCGCTCGGCGGAACGACAACTCGAATCTATAGAGGCAGAATCGGCTTTGTTATCGGGACTCTTCCTACATCGATTCGCTTTCGCCTGCAACGGGCGATGGCCGGGGATGGATCTTGATACGTGGGATACGAAGGAAGCCGCATGAGGAGGCCTGAGTAAGATGAGGAAACCCACATTTATCCGTTCTTGTTTTTTCGTGTTGCTGGCGGTTCTCGTAGTCACACTCGCAGGGGAGAGAACCCCGACTTATGCCGCTGGCAGCCCCTCCATTGCCCCAACCAGCAAAGTCTACCTTGCCACTCCCGGCCTGTACTTCACCAGCTATGCCAATCTGACAGAAGCCGTGACCACCACTTCTGCCACCTCTATTCACATCACTAACGGCAGCTCGAACAGTCTGCGCACAACATGGACGATAAAGGTCGATTCTGAGTTGATGCTAATCAACCAGCTCACTCTGGGAGCTTCAGGAGCCCCCGATACGATGGTGGTCAGCCGGGGCCAGGGCGGCACAACTGCCGCCACGCACGCAGCGAGCACGAATGTGAAGAGCAAGGCCGTCGCCGTTGACATCTTCGCGCAGAACGTATCAGCCCCGACCTATGGCCTCGGCGCCTTCAAAGTCCAGATCACCATCCCGCCAGGCCAACTCATAGACTTCAGTTACGACTCGACTTGGCTCATCAGCACCGGACGCACGCCGCGCTGCCTGGCAGCCGTCCAGGAGTCGCCGGGCGTCTGGACGGTGCAATGCGCAACGCTCAACAACCCGGGCCAAGGTCAGCCTTCGTGGTATCCGCCGGGACCCAACGGCAGCGGCAGAATCGCTCGTATCACGATTCTTCCGCCGGCAACCGGATTGGCCCTCGTTCCTCTCACCGGCAGCTTCGTGACCGATGTCCAGGGCACTAACCTTGGAGCTATCGTAACCCAGATCGCAATCCTGTCCGCCGACTGTCCCGACACAAACATGGACAACAAAGTGAACACCACCGATCTGTTGAACGTCGCCATGAACCTGGGTGACGCTGGCGTGGACAGCGGAGCGACGATCTTAAACGACATAACGTCCACGCAAACCCTGATCGCCATCAGCGACCAAAGCCTCCTTTCCAAGGTTGCTCCTAACAACATCATAGCCATTGACAACGAATCGATGACCGTGGTGAATCTCGGGGGCGGTTCCCCGGGTACGATGACTGTTACTCGAGGCACCAACTATCCGCAGCCGGCGGCTCACAAGGCCGGCTCGCCCATCTACCGTGCGACAACAGACGGCAACCATGACGGCAAGCGGGCTTACAGTCCCAGGCGAGATGTCACGCACGATCGGATCATCAATATGACCGACCTCCTGAGAGTGGCCAGCTTCTTTGCGCTCACTCAGACCTGCCCGGCGCCGCCCTAGTGCCGCGCCGCGTTGGGCGGCCCGGTTTTCCTGCCAAAAATGTGATCAGCGGTTAACCTCGGCGGGCAGTTGCGCGTTATATATCGATAGGGTATCGTCCGCCCTAGAATCTTCTCGAGGCCTGAACCGCGCCGGGAGGCCTCTCAACGCGTGCTTGGACTACGATCAGGAGGTAGTGGAATGAGACGTTGGCTTCGTGCACCCCTTATTCTCTTCGGGTTGGCCCTGGCGATGACGCTGGCTGTTCTGGTCGTTGGCAACAACGGTTCCTCGACCTATGCCCACATCGTCGACTTGGACGGGACCCCCCCCATCGACGCGGGCGACGTTCACATGGAAATCGACATGGACATCTCGGACGGCAACCCCTGCAACCCGGTCGATACGGTGGCCTACCACAAGGCTGGTGACACCTATGTCGTCGCTATCTGTCTGACCAGCGCCGGCACTGCGGTGGGCGGCGCCAACGGACCGCCGGCCGCCTTCGACTTCCAGGTGATGTACGACAGAAGTCTGGACCAGTGCGTTCCGGGAGCCGCGGATGCCAATCTCGACGGCAACCCGGACGCCAACATCGGTACGACGTCATTCACGACGCCCAACCTGGGCGATCCCATCAGGTGGGACTGCACTGCCTCCGGCAACGCGTATCCGACCTGTGACTATGACCCCAGCAACCCGACTCAAGGCACGGCCTATCTCGGCTGCTTCATGGGGAGCGGCACCGCGACCCTGCCTGCCGGCGACCAGGTCTCAGCGCCCCTCGCCGAAATCACGTTCACAGCCCTGGCAGATGGCACTGATTCCTTGACCTTCGCCGAAGCCACCGAGGCGGACAAGGGCACGAACCAGAACATAAGCTGCCCGCCCAACGGAGCTGAGTTGAACCGGTGCTTCGACGGGACCAGCATCATCGAAGAGCCCACCGATACCCCGACGGTCACCGACACCCCGTTGCCGGGGACCGACACACCCACGCCTACGCCGACCGACACGCCCACGCAAACAAACACGCCAACAGCTACCAGCACACCCACTGTCACAGATACACCCACTGTCACGGATACACCAACCGTCACGAATACACCAACAGACACCGCGACGCCCACCGATACCCCCACAGTAACCGAAACGCCAACAATCACTAATACCCCAACAATCACCAACACCCCAACAATCACAAATACACCCACAATCACACCGACCGGACAAGCTACAGCGCACCATCGAAACCCGACCAAAACTCCAACACGCACGGTGACGGCAACAACCGCGCCTCCGGCCAGTCCCGTGGTCGTGCGGACCGCCACGCCCTCCGGCGGCGCGGGACCTTCCCTCGTCCCTCCGGGCACCGGCGACGGCCCGAGCGGCAGTAGCTTCCCGTGGGTTCTGGCGTTCTTGGCGACCGCAGCCGTGTCGTGCGTGCTGGCCGCCGGCTTGTATCTCCGGTTTGGCAAGGCGCGTTCCAGAGAACGCTGAGTCCAATAGATAGCGCGTAGCCCAAGAGGGCGACGAGAATCGTCGCCCTCTTCTCTATTGCCCCGCCTCCAACAGCTCCCCTCAAACAGAAAACTGAAAAAAACTGAACTTCAGCGTTGACTTTGCCGCTCTTTATGCGTTATACGTAAGAGGCTGGTTGTAGTTCAGACGTCGAATCGGCCTGGCGTCTGTAGTTCCTTGTATGTCCTGAGGACCTGGCGGAAGCGTATGTCCGTATGTTCCGCTACTGCACGGCTCCAGTCGGCTAAATTCTGCAGGAAGTGAGGGAACCAATGAAACGTTGGCACTGGATGTCCTTAGCACTGGTGGGCGGCATCCTTGCCGTCGCACTGATCGCTGTTCCCCGACTTGTCGGGGGCACACCACAGCATGCGGCCGCTCAAGAAGGTCCGTTCGTCGCGGTCAACATGGACGTGACAAACGGCACCGGCCCCTGCGACATCAACCATATGGACGCGACGCGCAACACCGCGCAGGGCGAGACGTACACAGTAGCCGTCTGCTTGGTCAACGCGCTTTCCTCGCCCGCCGCATTCCAACTCGATCTCCTATACAACGACCAGCTCAACACCTGCGTTGTGACGCCCGGCGACGGCAACCTGGACTCCAATCCCGACGCCAACGCCGGCACCACCCTGTTCCCGATGACCCCGACGCCCTCTCCTGGTCTGGGTCCGGGTTTCGACTGCACCAACGTGGGCTCTGCGCCCCCAAGCTGCGACAATGACACAGCTACCGGAGCCGGTCACGGCGATGCCCTCCTGGGTTGCTTCCAGGGGAACCCCAACCAAACACCGACTCTCCCTGTCGGCCAGGGAGTGTCAAGCGTGCTTTTTGAGGTAACTTTCACCGCATCCGGCGTCGGCACGGACACCCTGAGCTTCCTTGAAAGCGGAGCCGTTTCCGCGAAAAACTCCCTCACGTACGTGGATTGCGGGGTGGAAGGCTCCTGCATCGGTGGCACTGACATCAAGGGCACCGGGAGTACGTCGACACCGCCGCCCACGGCCACATCCACCCCCCCCGCCGCGCCGACGGCAACGCCGGTCTGCGGCTTTGCGGGCCTTCCCACCTGCACGCCGACGCCCAGGGCCCACACCCCAACGCCGACAACCACTGCCACCGCCACAGCTGCACCTTCAGGTGGCGGGGCGCCGGCGCCACCGCCGGCCGCGCCTCCCAGCGGCGGAGCTGGAGGCAATGTCAGGCCGCCCAACACAGGCGACGGATCGGGTACTACGCCCTGGGTCACAAGCCTGGAATGGATAATCGGCGGCGCCATGGTAGTCACACTGACGGGCGGAGCGTTCTATGTCCGCCGCGTCCGTATGCGACGATAGAACGCGGAGAGAAGACAAAGTTGTCTACTGGTCTGCTCTCCTCAAGCGCCGAGACAAACGCCCACCCGGCGGTCCAGGGGCCGCAGGGGGCACAGGAATAAGAAGAAAAGGGGGAAGCGAGCTATGAAATACTGGAAGACCGGCTTGTTGATGGCGATTCCGGCACTGGCATTGGTGCTGTTTGGACTCAACCTGCGCCCGCCCGCCGCTCAAGCCACCGTAACGAGCGTCATCACCATAACAAAGACCAATTGCCTCACTCTTACCGGCAACGTCAACTGGAACGGCAACGACCTCATCGATGTTGATGATGGGGCGGCGGGTCTCTCCGTGTGCAGTAACCTGGACCTTGAAGCCAACTTCAGGGTCCTGACCAGGGTCCTCAATGGGGACCAAGACAATCCCCAACCGTCCGACTTCGCGAAGATCGACCTGGACGGCGGCCAAGCGCACGAGGTGGACGGCGATGTCTTCGTTGTCGCCTTCGTCAGTAGCGACGATCCCGTCGGTTTCTACGCTGACAACGGCGGCTTCGAGGACAGCCACACTCACGCATCCTTTGCCCTATGCGGCAAGCCCGGCGATCCGGCCATCGACTTCTCGGACCCTGATTGCGACAAGACCGGGAGCACAATCGGCGATGGTGTAGTCGTCGCCCAATGGAAGCCGAACGGTGCGCCCCGCGGCGCTGGCGAGTTCCGCGTTCGCCAGGCCGGCAGGGAGATTGCAGCGCCTTACACAATCGTCGGCGAACCCGACCACATCTCGATCAAGGCGTTCGATACCGCCATTCAGACTGGCGCTCCCGCCTGCGAGCTCTTCAGCGACACGCCGACGTTCCTCGCGGCCGTGACGGAGCCTGAGACTACCCCGATCGTCGCCACCGTCACCGACAGCGACGGCACTTCCATCACCGGCGCTCTCGTGACGTACAAGGTGGACGATCCGGATATGGCCTCGCTCGTCATACCATCCACGCTGCGAATTCCTCTAACCCCAAGCCTTGACTTGCAGGCGCTGGGTTTCGGCTCGCCGGAGGTGCTTTGCGGCGGCGAAAAGACCGGAACCGTGAAGATCACGGCCACCCTCACCACGGGAGAGAACGTTCTTCCATCGCAACTCGCTCTCGACCCCAACGCCAAAATACGTAGTGCCTCCATGACCCTGCCGGTGCAGAGTGAGCCTGTCGCGATGACGCTCAGCGCCATTCCGCCCAGCCTCGTCTGCGATGGCACCGCCACCTCTGACGTGTCGGCCAACCTGACCGACGACAACCAGAAGGCAGTTGTCAACGGCAACCTTGTGCAATACACGGTGAAGGCGCTGGGCAGCGTCAACCCGATCGAGGCAAGGTCGACCGATGGCGTTGCCAAGACCACCCTGACGCCGCTTTCCGGCGCGATCAACGGCGTCCTCGTTCGTGCCACCTGGATGCGGCACGTGACAAAGGGGGCCACCCCAACGCCGGTGTTCACCCCCCTGGCACCCACGTCCACCCCCGCGCCGAATATCGGCACACCTGGGCCTGGCACGCCGACCCCCGTTGCAACCAGCACCCAGGTGCCAGTGCAGACGCCGGCTCCCATCGAAACGCCGGAACCGACTGAGCTGAAATTCGTGGCCTCGGGCCTGGAACAGAGTTTCCTTGTGAACTGTGACCAGAACCCCGCCACCGTCGGCGAGCTGCCGGCGGGCGCCCCGGGCGCGGTCATCGCACCGCCGCGCACCGGCAGCGGCGGCAGCGAGCCTTCATCCTGGCTCGTAGCCCTGCCGCTGGGCGCCGTCGTCATCTTGGCATTCGGCTCCGGCCTCGCTCTGAAGAGGCGCAGAGCCTAAGCGCCGAACGGGCGCCAAATCCGTAAGTCAACGCGATCCCCCTCCCCCAATCGGGAGGGGGATCGGCGTGAGCGAGCGCGGGATCGCCGAATCTTTGTCGGCAAGCATTAACCTTTTCGTTTTTGCCGCGTTATAACGATCAGCACAAGGCCTGCTAGACAGCGCCCGAGCGTATGGCGCCTGCCCTGTGGGCGCCGCAGCCCGCCGAGGGCGAACAGGACGTCGCGGTGGGCAGGGAACGCGGATGAGCTCGAAGAAAGGAGGTAAGGCAACGAGAAAGGTTCCGCTACGCTAGCGTGTCGTCTTCGGCGTCGTCGAATAAGTCTCGGCCGAGGGCGACGCAGGAAGCGAATGCCAGACAGATCGGAACAAGGACTTGGGAAGAGAGAAACCTATCACAGTAGAAACAAAGGCACGGAACAAGGAGGATTCCTGAATGAAGAAGTTTGCAATACTGGCGGGTCTGATGAGCCTGGCCCTTGTCATCGGCGTGGCCGGCTCCTCATTCCACCCCGGCAAGGCCCAGGCCAAGCCGACCGACGTCATAGCCATAAACCCTGACGTCTGCTTCTCTATCCTGAACCAGTTCACTAACCCCGTAGCAGCTGATGCCTGCTACCACCTGGACGATCCGGCCGAACTCGCGATCGTCGCGGACGTTCTTGGCGGCGACGTCAACAACGTCGACACCTACAAGGACCTGGTGGACGCCAGTGACGCCCAGTTGGGCGAAGACGCCACGGATGCCACGTGCACCACCGACGGCACCGTCGCTCCGTGTACCCTAACAGCTTCAACACCTTTCCAGGTCCGATACAATAGCCAGGCCATGTGGGTCCTCAACTTTGTCACGAACGATGACCTGCTGACCGAGGACGCGGACCAGGGCGTATGGCTCTCCACCTCCCCTCTCATCGACGCTACTGAAACCCTGTCCTCCACTCAGAACAAATGCCCCTTCGCCGACGCCGACTGTGACGCGAACGCCGCTACTGTCGGTGACGGCGTCGTCGCTGACCTCCTCTTCTCCGGAAGCAACAGCGGCGACAACACACTGGACAGGGGCGACGCTCAGGCTGTCAACACCCAGTCCGGTGTCGACGTGACCCTCGACTACACGGTCGTGGGCGCACCAGACGACTTCACTCTCCAGGCCCTCGAGAGCACCCTGCAGAGTAACGGCGGCACCTGTGAGCTGCCCAGCTACCACGACGCCGCGGCCTTCACCGCCATTACTGGCCAGCCCGACGTCGCGGGCATGCTCGGTACGGTCGTTGACGACGACAACACTAAGCTCACCGGCATCTGGGTTGGCTGGCTCAGCAGCGACACGGACAAAGTCGAAGTCGCCCTGAACACCGGCACCCGTAATTCCGATGGGGACATGGTTGGCAGGTTCGAAGCCACGGCAACCATCGCCTCGGGCACAGTCGTCGCCGCGCCTAACCTGGCCTGCGGCGAAGACGCGGGCGACGCCACTATGGACGCCGGGGTCTTAGCCAACCCCATTTTGGCTTCGACCCTCGACTCCGACAACGAGGCCGACCTCCTTGACCCGGACGACTCCGCTGACCTGACCGTTATCGGTGGCCCGTCGACGATGACGCTTGCCGTTGTCCCGACGCAGGTCACCTGCGACGGAGTCACCAGCGCCGAGGTCGATGCCACGGTCCTCAACAGCGCTGGCAAGCCGGTCGGCGCGGGCAACAAAGTGCGGTTTGACGTCGTTGCTCTGGGAACGGCAAGCCCCATCACCGCCATGACCGACGACAAGGGAGTGGCCACGACAAAAGTCACGCCGCTTTCGGGAGTCACAGCCGGAGTGACGGTAATAGCTACCGTTGAGACTCAGACAGTCTTACTGAACGACGATCTCGAGGGGTCGGTTACCGTCGGTGTCGGCGATGCCTCGCACGACTACGACGTGACTGACAATCTCGAGTTGGCCAGGACTGACGTCAGCACCACTGACGTCGATGCCAACGCTCTCGTCTCCTGCGCCCCCGCACCTGCGACCGCGGTGCCGGGTGGTGGAGGAGCAGGAACCGGAGTTACCCCGCCGCGAACTGGCGACGGCGGCTACCTGCCCTAGGGCAGACATCCACAAGCGAAGTTAACCTGGGGGCCCTGAGCAATCGGGGCCCCCAGCGCTCTAAGGGAATCGATGAGTCGTTCCGCAGTCACAGAGCACCGGCCGCGCGGCGCCAGCCAGGCACAGCGGCCTTGCGCCAAGCTTGACCATCGCGCCAGCGGCGCTACAATTGAATCAGCCTGTCTGCCGCTTCCCGTTGGACCGGCAGCCGGAAAGCCTGCCTGTACGGCCTGCCTGTTCATCCGCCTCTCAAGGAAGGGTAGGCAGGGTGGTGGAGGAAGAGCTCTCATCCAAGAGGTAAGCAGATGAACCGAATTGCCCTACCACGCTCGCGTCTTCTCTTGTTCGGTGCCCCTGTCGTTCTACTGTTCGTCATCGCCATCATCGCTGTCGGTGTCGCCCGCAGCGGCGGCAGTAGCAGCGCCAAGATAGGCGGCAGCCCGACAGCCAACTCCGCCGGCCTCCTCAGCGAAGGCATCGACCAGCAACAGCAGCTCGATCCCAGCCTGCTCGCCAACCGCCAGAGCGCCAGCGGCCTCTCCGGCACAAACCCGGACGCGCCTGTGCCCGGCACCGGCGAGGGCGACCGCCTGCTAATCCCGGCCATCGACGTCAACGCCGCCCTTTCGATGCGCGCCGTCACGCCGGGAACGAACGGCGCCACTGACATGCCCAACCCGGATGGGCCGAACGACGTCGTCTGGTACGACTTCTCCGCTTTCCCCGGCCTGGGCGGCAGGCCCGGCGTCGGCGGCAACTCCGTCCTCTCCGGCCACGTCGACTACCATGACTACGGGCCGGCGGTCTTCTGGGACCTGAGGAAACTCACGGAAGGCTCGGAGATCACTATCCAACTCCGCGACGGAAGCTCTTACCACTACGCGGTCCAGTGGAACCGCGTAGTCGATCCCGCTTCCACCTCCTGGAACGACATCGTCGCCGCGACTCCGCAGGAATCGCTGACAATCATCACCTGCGCCGGCACCTTCGACTCCTCAACTCGCTCCTATGACGAGCGCCGCGTCGTCTGGGCCGTGCGCACCGGCTAGAGGTGGGAAATGAGTGGTGGCGGAGGTCCCGTCCGAATACCCCGTCGTTTGCCCCGCTGGAGCCCGTTGCTGGCTTCCGGTATAGCTCTTGCCGCTGCCGGTGTCTTCATCCTGCTCGTCTCGCTGGCGCACGTGGACGTTCCCGCGGCCGGCGAAGACGCCTTCTCGAACGACTCCGTCCCGTCGCCCGCCGCTTCGCCCACGTCAGTCGCCCAGGTCGACCGCCTCGTCATCCCAGCCATAAGCCTCGACGCGCCTGTAACGCCGAAAGCGGTGGACGGTGACGGCCAGATGCCTTCGCCTGACGGCCCCCAGCAGGTCGTCTTCTACGACTTCTCCGCCTGGCCCGGCCTCGGCGGCAGCCCGGGCGAGGGCGGCAATACCGTTCTTGCCGGCCACGTCGATTACCACGACTACGGACCGGCCGTCTTCGCGAAGCTGAACGACCTCAGGGAAGGGGATCGGATTACAGTCCGACTTCGCGACGGCACCGAATACGAATACACCACGCAGTCTAATCGCGTCGTCAACCCGTCCTCCACGTCCTTCGACGAGATCGTCGCCGCCACGCCGGAAGAATCACTCACCCTGATTACCTGCGCCGGCGCCTTCGATTCGAGCACGCACCAATACGACGAGAGGCGTATAGTATGGGCCGTTCGCGCAGGCTAATAGCTTCCCTGAGGCGGACACGAAGGCGCACCGTCGAGCTCTTCCGGCGCTATCCGCGTGTTGCCTTCCCCGTTAGCGGCACCGTCGCTTTCGGTCTCGTGGCCCTCGCCGTCTTCGTCGTCCTCGTTCTCACCCCGGGCGGCGGCTCCTCCTCGAGCAGCGACGTCCTCGCCGACAGCACCACAGCTACGCCCGACTCGACGCTGACGCCGACTCCCACGGCCACCCCTACGACTGCGCCCGACGCCATTGAGGCCGCCGCAGCGCCGTCGTCCGCCGGCTCGAGCGCCCAGGGCTCGTCCTCAGAAGGCCCGGCGTCGGATAGCGGCATGCGCTTCAAGATCCCGTCCATCGGCGTCGACGCCCCCGTCACCATTCGCGTCATGGGCAGCGACGGCGTCATGGGCGAGCCCAACGGCCGCTTCGACGTCGTCTGGTACGACTTCAGCGCTTTCCCGGGCATGGGCGGCTACCCGGGCTCCGGTGGCAACGCCGTCTTCGCCGGTCACGTCGACTACCATCCGCACTACGAGGCCGTCCTCTGGGACCTTCATCTCGTCGGACCCGGCGACCTCATCGAAATCGACCTTCCCGACGGCACGCCCATCCGCTACTCCGTGCAGTGGAGCAAGCAGATCGGCGACGACGAAGACTTCAGCACCTATGTCAGCCAGACCGGCGAGGACCTCATAACCATCGTGACCTGCCAGGGAACGTTCAACTCTGCCACCCATAACTATGACCACCGCCTCGTCGTCCGCGGCATACGCCAGTGAGAAGCCCTCTAGTGCCACCCCAGGAGCTCCGATAGAATGAAACAAGTGAACAAGCGGGACATGGCAGTGCTTTGAAGTTTCGACCGTCCTCCCACGCAAACTCTGACCGCCTGAGCCGGCTCTCCGTCATCGTGATGGCGCTGGGCATCGCCGCCCTGCTGGCCTCCGGCGTACTCTTCGGCCTCTCCGCCACCGGCATCATCGGCAACGGTGGCTTGGGCAGCGGCCCGGGCACCGTCAGCGGCTTCGGCAACCTCACGCCCGAGCCCTGGACGCCGCCGCCCGCGCTGCCGACACCCGACAACTCGCCGCTGACCCGACTCGTCATCTCCAAGGCGAAGGTCGACGCCAACCTCGTCACCCTCGGCCTCGACGAGAACGGCGTCATGCAATCACCCAACAACGCCTACGACGTCGCCTGGTACGACTTCAGCGCCAGGCCCGGCGCCGGCGGCAACGCCGTATTCTCCGGCCACGTCGACTATCACAACGTCGGCGCCGCTGTCTTCTGGAATCTGCGCGACCTCCTGCCCGGCGACGTAATAGAAGTCCACCTGGCGGACGGCGCCGTCTACCGCTACTCCATCGACGCCCTGAACTGCATCCCCGTCGACGGCGCGCCGATAAACCAGATCGTCGGTCCCACCTCCAGCGAGGTCGTCACCCTCATCACCTGCTGCGGCACCTTCAATAGCTCCACGCGCCAGTACGACAAGCGCCTCATCATCCGCGGCGAGCGCCTCGTCGACGCCACGCCCACGCCCGTTCCCGAAACGCTTCCGCCGCTTTCCTAGGCCGCCCGGCGCCTGTGCTATAATCTAGCTTGCCATTGGGAGCCCCGGCGGAGAGGTGTCCGAGTGGTTTATGGTGCCGCTCTCGAAAAGCGGTGTCCTGGCAACGGGACCGGGGGTTCGAATCCCTCCCTCTCCGCCATCGACAAGAACGTAGCCGAGACTTTCTAGTCTCGGCGTCTAATTCACTGGTCGAATCTTGGAGCCCTGGCCGGGGCACTTGGGCGGAGAGGTGCTGGAGTGGCCGATCAGGCACGCCTGGAGAGCGTGTGACCTTTCGGGGTCCGTGGGTTCGAATCCCACCCTCTCCGCCAATCAAGAAACGGCTCGCCGGTCGTTGCGCGCTGAAGAACCGATGAAGCGAAGAAGCCGTGAGTGAAGCTCGGGGAACCAAGTGCTGGCTCGTCGTGATATCAAAAGACCACGTAGAAATCGGCAAGAAGCTTGGCATCGTCCAGGCTAATCATGGCAAAGCCGCTCCCATGAAGCGGCTGAGACCCGGCGATTTAGTCGTCTTCTATTCCCCCAAGCTCCGTTTTCAGGGCAAGGAACCGTTGAAGAAGTTCACGGCTATCGCCCGCGTGAAAGAAGGCGAAGTGTATGAGGGAGACATGGGTGGTGGCCTCCGGTCTTACCGCCGGGACGCCGACTATCTTCCCTGCAACGAAGTTGACGCTTTGCCGCTCATTCCGGAGCTCAGTTTCATAAGAAACAAGCAAGCGTGGGGCTATGTCTTCAGATTCGGTCTTCTTGAGGTGCCGAAGCAAGATTTTGAGACTATCTCCAGGAAGATGACGAAGGAAGGCTGAACGACGCCACAGGGTTACCTCCGGCTCATCCTCGAATGAAGATCAACAGGGAATGGCACGGAAAGAACCGGATGCCGACGAACCCGACGCTTGCGCAGCGCATGGAGTGGCACGTGGCTCACGCCGCTAGCTGCTCCTGATGCCCCATCCTCCACAGGCTCCGCGCCGAAATCGAGCGCTTCCGAGCTGACAGAATGTCCTGAGTCTCTCCAGACGACTTCGACAGGCCCTCGCCTCGGCAAGCGTCGCACTATTTGTCCAAACGATCAGCCTGCTGGCGTCTCAATTGAGACTACTGGCAAAATAGAGCTATGGACAGGTTTGCCGGTGCCTTCATACTTGCCTGCTGGGCCGCCGCCCTCGGCTACGTCTTCATCTCCGCCTTCAGCACGAAGCGGACGGTCGAGAGAGTCAGTTGGTGGTGGCGCATTCCTTTACTGCTGATAGCGGTCATCGTAATCCGCCTCCTCCCGGGCCTCGGCGGAGCTCAGTCCGGCGCCGTATTCTGGAAGCGCTCGCCGGCGGAAGAGATTACCGCCGATGCCGTCGCCTTCCTCGGGCTTGTCGTCGCCATCTGGGCGCGGACCGTCCTCGGCGGCAACTGGAGCACCGGTATAGCGTTCAAGGAGCACCAGGAGCTTGTCGAACGCGGCCCCTACCGATACGTTCGTCACCCACTGTACAGCGGTATCTTGCTCCTCTCCCTGAGCCTAGCGATATGGTTCGGCAACCTGACCGGCATCGCCATCTTCGTCATCATGTTCGCTGGGTTCTGGCTTCGTAGCCGCGAGGAGGAGAAGCTGCTGACGAGGCACTTTCCCGTCGCTTACCCCGCGTACAAGCGACGGACGAGGGCCCTCATCCCGTTCGTCTTCTGAGGAGGGCAAAACCAAGACAGGGCCCGCAGTAAAGGTCCTGTCTTCCCCTGGAACGGCTGCGGTTGGCCAGCCTAGCGCCGCGGCCGACGACGCTTCGTCATGAACTCGTGCTTCCGACGTGCCTCCTCCTGGCCCTCCGTCATCCCCTCCCTGCCCTCCACCCACGCGTCGCCGAGGCGCTCCCGCAGCGTGCGCCAGGCGCTCTGAGCGCCGAACACGATGGCGCCCGCAATCGACGACACTCTCTCCTTCGCCACCTGCGCCCGCAGGAGCCCTTCCCTTTCGATCCGCTCGCGAAGCTCCCTCGGCTCGCCCGGAGGTTCAAGCTGCGAGCCCTTCTCGCCCTTGAGGGGCGCCAGCAGCATCGCCAGCGCCGCCCCGACGATCGCGCCGCTGAGTATCCCGCCGCAGAACCCGTGACACTTCCCACCGCAACACCTCTCGCAGCCGCAGCCGGCCTCGTGCTCCTCCGCAGCGGCCTCTTCGACCGGTTCCTCGCCGGCGGGCGCCCGCTCGTCGTCGCTATTCGTCTCGTCCATCAGTCAGCCTCCGGTCCGTCTCGGAACGACTCTACGCCCGACGCTTTCGCCGGCCCAGCCCAAGCAGCGCCATCACACCGCGGCGCACAGCCGTGACGACGCCGTAAAGGCGGATAATCGGGCTCACGGTCGTATCGGCGATGAAGGCGGTCGTGCCGCGAATGTCGTCCACCACCTGTCTGGCCGAGTCCAGCGTCGGCGACACCTGCCCCTTCAGCACGGTCTTCGTCGCGCTGATCAGCCCCTTCGCCGCGACTCCGACGACGATGACCATGACAAGCGTCACGATCAGGACCAGCGCCGTAAGGCAGCCGGCGACGATTATCACGATGTCCCGGATGTCCTGGAGATTCATGTGCCACGCCTCCTTGTAGGGGAGGACTTCAGTCCTCCCGCGACTTCCTAATCGCCACGTATCGTCGCCGGGAAGCTTCTCGCGATGGTCCCGCCGCCGATAACCTGCTCTCCATCATAGAATACCGCAGCTTGACCCGGCGTGATCGCCCGCTGCGGCTCTCGAAATCGCACCGACGCGCAGTCGCCGCGCACCGACAGCGTCGCCGCAACGGCCGGCGCCCGATACCGCACCTGCGCTTGAGTTACTGTCTCGCCCTCCGGCGCCCTGCCGTCGACCCAGCGCAGTTCCTCCGCCAGCAGGCCGTCGCACAGCAGGTCCTCCTCGCCGCCGATAGTGACGGCGTTCGCCTTGCTGTCTATTGCAACAACATAGCGCCTCTCGCCCAGGGCCACGCCTAGGCCGTGTCGCTGCCCCACGGTGTAGCCGCCGACGCCGCCGTGCCTGCCGACGACGCGACCCGCCGTGTCGCGGATATCGCCCGGCTCCTGTCGCACGCGCCCGTCGATGAACGCGCGATAGTCATCGCCGACGAAGCATATCTCGAAGCTGTCGCGCTTCTCCGCGACCGGCAGCCCCATCTCCGCCGCCATCCGTCGCACCGCCGTCTTGCGGAGCTCGCCTATCGGGAAGAGCAGCCGCGATAGCTCCGCCTGCCCTACCGTGAACAACGCGTACGACTGGTCCTTCGTTTCGTCGACTGCGCGCAGCAGCCGATACTCTCCGCCTTCGCGACGAATTCGCGCGTAGTGGCCGGTCGCCAGGTAGTCCGCGCCCATCTCCATTGCGCGCTCCAGCAGCTGCTTGAACTTCACGCGGTCGTTGCAGGCCAGACAGGGATTCGGCGTCCGCCCGCGCTCGTAATCGCGACAGAAGTAGTCCACCACCTCTTCCTCGAACTCCCGCTCGAGGTTGATCACCTGGTGCGGGATGCCCAGCACGCCGCAGACTGCCCGCGCGTCGTCGGCCCCGAGCACGCAGCAGCCGCTATTCGGCGCGGCTGGACCCGCGTCCTCGCTCCACAGGCGCATCGTCACGCCGCGGACGTTGTACCCCGCGCGCAGCAGCAGCGCCGCCGCCACCGACGAATCGACGCCGCCGCTCATCGCAACAATGACACGTTTTCGGCTCATAAACGTTACCCGATAAGAAGCGCCTTTTACGGCGCTGGCGCCATGCTATAATTGTCGGCGGAGGTGCAAATCTGGAAGCAAACGAACTGGCTCAGCGAGTCGTTGAGCTCCTGTCGGACAAACAGGCAATTGACATTATACTACTCGACATTGGCCAGGTTGCGAATTTCGCCGACTATTTCGTAATCGCCTCCGCCACCAACCCCCGCCAGATGCAAGCCCTTCTCGACACACTCGATGGTGACCTCAGCGCCGGCGGCGTGCCGGGCATTCGCCGCGAAGGCGAAGCGGAGTCCGGCTGGGTGCTCCTCGACCTCGGCGATGTCGTCGTCCACCTCTTCGACGCCGAAATGCGCGCCTACTACAACCTGGAAGGCCTCTGGAGCCGCGGCGTCTCCGTCGTCCGCTTCCAGTAGCGGGCGCCCGCTACTTCTCGACGATCCACCCCTCGACGCTGCGTTGCCAATCGACGATGTCCTTCTCGTCGAAGAACAGCGCCGCTTCCCGCGCCGCCGACTCCGGCGAGTCCGACCCGTGCACGACGTTCCGTCCCAAATCGATGCCGAGGTCGCCGCGAATGCTACCCGGCGCCGCCTTTTTCGGGTCCGTCGCGCCGATCGTCTGTCGCGCCAGCTCGACGGCGTTCTCTCCCTCGAACAGCGCCGCGATTATCGGCCCCGACGTGATGAAGCCGGTCAGCGCCTTGTAGAACGGCTTGCCGATGTGCTCGGCGTAGTGCTTGGCGGCCAGCGTGCGGTCCATCTGCGTCATACGCAGCGCCACCAGCTTAAGGCCGCGCCGCTCGAACCGAGCCAGCACCTCGCCGGCCAGTCCCCGCTGCATCGCATCCGGCTTGACCAGTATCAACGTCCTCTCAGGCATCATCTCACTCCTAGCCTAGGTGTCTCGCGCGTATCGTGGCAGGTTGGGCAGAGACGCCCGACCTTACGAAACGACTGGCTTCTGCGGTCCTATCGCCGGCTCACGCAGGTACAGCGGCGACAGCGTCCGCGCGTCGTCGGCCCGTCCCGACGCCAATCGCCGCCAACCGAGGTCCGCCAGGAACCCAGCCCGACGTCGCACAGGGGCAACCGTTACCGTCTTTCCGGTCGCGTCGAGCATCGTTTGAATGTCGTCATCCTCCTCGCCGCATAAGAGCGCGCCGGCCGGCGCCTGGCGCAACAGCTCCTCCGGCGTCGACAGCCGCGGCGCTGAAAGCTCCCGCCAATTTTCGCGCGGCCCGTCGTACGCCGCCCACGCGACCTCGCCTCGTCCCGCGCGATGCATTGCGCAGACCGGACCGCCGCAGTCGGCGTGCTGGTACGCCTCCGACTCCAGCCGACCCACGGCGACGATCGGGAGCGCCAGCGCGAAGGCAAGCCCCTTCGCCGTGCTCATCCCGACGCGCAGGCCGGCGTACCCGCCCGGGCCGCTGCAAACGAAGATCGCCTTCAGATCGCCTATCTCGATGCCCAGCCGCGCCAAGAGGTCCTGCACCGCAGGCAAGAGCTGAACGGAATGCTGTCGCGCAGAGCGCCACGTCATCTCGCCGCGCAGCCGCCCCTCGTCGCTTATCGCGATGCTCGCCCAATCGCTCGCCGTGTCGATAGAAAGCTCCACTAGTCCGGCCTTGAACGCTTTGCCGGCGCCCGCGTCAGCCTTTCCGCCATCTCCCGATAACGCGTTCCCTCCGGCTCCAGCGTTAGCTCCCTTGAGCGCGCGTCCAGCCAGCGGAGGCGCACGAGCAGGCGCTCCGCGGGCATCTGCTCCCAGGCGCGGTCCGGCCACTCGACCGCCAGCACGCCGTCGGCCGCGTTCTCCTCCAGCGCCAGCTCCGCCACCTCCTCCGGCGCCTTCAGACGGTACAGGTCGGCGAGGTACAGCCGCAGCCGCCCCTGGTACTCGTTCACCAGGACGAACGCTGAGCTCTTCACCGGCTCCGCGACGCCCAGGCCGTCGCCGATGCCCTGCGCCAGGCAAGTCTTGCCCGCGCCGAGCTCTCCTTGCAACAGGACGATGTCGCCGGGTCGCAGGAGACGGGCCAGCCGCCGGCCGATGCCGCGCGTCGCCGCCGGGCTATCGGTTCGAAATGTGAGTGGCGCCATCTTAC
Source organism: uncultured Chloroflexia bacterium (assembly GCA_963703345.1). Taxonomy (GTDB): domain Bacteria; phylum Chloroflexota; class Dehalococcoidia; order DSTF01; family JALHUB01; genus JALHUB01. The sequence continues at coordinate 698,248 of OY969814.1, forward strand.
GCCGGTCCGCCGGCGAAGTGGTCCCAGCCGCCGCTCGCGAAGCTCACCCCCCGCCCGCTCTCATCGACGAAGCGCACGCGGCGCTCCGCATCCTCGACGAGCGAGCCGATGACGGTGATCGGCGTCGCGAAACGGCTGCGCACTCGGTCGACGACGGCCGCTGGGCCCGTGAACAGCAGCTCGTAGTCTTCGCCGCCGCCGACAGCCATTGCGACCGCCTCGTCCGGGAAGGTGCGCGCCAGGTGCTCGCTCAGCGGGATGTCCTTTACCCTGACCACGGCGCCGAGCCCCGACGCCTCGCAGACGTGACGCAGGTCTTGCGCCAGCCCATCGCTGATGTCGATTGCGCAGCGCACTCCCGCTCGAAGCAGCGCCTGCCCCAGCTCGACGTGCGGCCGCGGACGAAGCTGCGCCCGACGCAGGTAAGCCGCCGCTTCCGGTGAGCAGGGACGGCTCTCCAGGATGAGTCGCAGTCCTCCCGCCGCGTTCCCCAGCGAGCCGGACACGGCGATGAGGTCGCCGGCATGCGCGGCGTCGCGACGCAGGGCAAGCGGTTCGCCGCGCTGGCCTTCGCTCGCCCGTCCCGTCAGAGCGACGCTTATCGCCGTCTCTGCCGCGCGCACCACGTCGCCGCCGGCGATAAGGACGCCGTATTCGTTGCCAGCGGCGATCATCCCGCGATACAGCGTCAGCACGTCCTCGACGAGGAAGTCCTCCGGCAGCGCCAGCGTCACGAGCGCGTATTCCGGCGTCCCGCCCATCGCCGCGATGTCGCTGATGTTGGCGGCCATCGCCTTCCAGCCCAGGTCCTCCCACCCGGAGAACTCGCGGGGAAAGTGGACGCCGGCGACGAGCGTATCCGTCGTTGCCAGGTGGGCTGTGGCGTTGCTTTGCCACAAGGCCGCGTCGTCGCCGATGCCGATGAGCAGCTTGGAGCGCGGGCCGAGCGCCTTCGATGGCCTCTGTTGCGCGCCGAGCTCCTCTTTGATGCGCTCGATGAGGCCGAACTCTCCCAATTCGGATACTTTCACGCTCTCGATTATACCGTCCGTCTTCTCTCCCCCTCAACAGCCGCGCTCGGGGTGTTTGGTGGAGACGCGCTCCGGGGAGCTAGTAGTGACGTCTCAGACACGCGCTCGGGGAGCTTGTAGCCACGCGCTCCGGGGAGCTAGTAGTGACGTCTCAGACACGCGCTCGGGGAGCTTGTAGCCACGCGCTCCGGGCTGCCGGTAGCGACGTCTCAGACACGCGCTCGGGGAGCTTGTAGCCACGCGCTCCGGGCTGCCGGTAGCGACGCCTCAGACACGCGCTCGGGGCTACCAGAAGCTAGGCTTCTAACAGCGAGATCGCCGCTCTCCTTCTGCTATCATGAAAGCGTAGGCCCGGCGTTCGACATTCTCAACCGACATGCGCATTCTCATCGCCGCCGATATCCACGCCAACCTGGTCGCCCTCCAGGCCGTCCTGCGCCACGCCCAGGCGGAAGGCCCCATCGACCGCCTCTGGTGCCCCGGCGACGTCGTCGGCTACGGCCCCGACCCGAGAGCCTGCGTCAACCTCATTCGCGGCTTCTCCCATTTCGCCGTCGCCGGTAACCACGATTTCGCCGCCGTCGGCAAGATCCCTACCACCGACTTCAACGACGCTGCCGCCCGCGCCGCCGCTTGGACCGCGACGCAATTCACCTATGAACAGCGCCACTATCTTGAAATGCTTCCGGAAGTGGCCTACGAAGGGGACTTCACGCTCGTGCACGGCAGCCTGCGGGCACCGCTATGGGAGTACATACTGTCGCTGCCGGCCATGGAGGCGCAATTCCGGCTCATGGAGACGCCCTACAGCGTTATCGGCCACTCCCACGTGCCGTTTCTCGCCGAAGAGGGCAACGACGGCAAGGTATGGACTTCCGCCTGGCAGGACGGCGACCTCGTGAACCTTCCCGAGAGCCGCCTGATCATCAATCCCGGCGCTGTCGGCCAGCCGCGCGACGGCGACCCTCGTGCCGCCTACGCCCTGTACGATTCCGATTCCCGCGCCATCACCCTCCACCGCGTCGAATACGACATCGCGGCGACCCAGCAGAAGATCATCGCTGCCGGCCTGCCGGCGTCCTTGGCCGAACGTCTGGCCTATGGGCAGTAGAGGTTGTGGTTGCTGCGGGTATAGCCGCGGGGCGCAGTGGTTGTTTCGGTTGCCTGCGGCGATTCCGTGAACGGGGAGTTCTATTCTAGGCGGGCGCCTTCGTCCCGACGATGCTGTTCAGCCGCTCCTGCACCGCCAGCGCCTCCTCAACCATCCGGTCGATGAGCTCCTTGCACGTCGGCACGTCGTGCACCAGCCCGACGCTCTGGCCCATGCTCACCAGACCGTCCTCCATGTTGCCCGTGTCGACCACCGCCGGTCCCTGCCGCGAGATCAACGGCAGCATCTCCTCCAGCGTCGCGCCCCTCTTCTCCAGCTCGACGACCTTCTCGACCACGGAGTTCTTCGCCAGCCGCGACGGGTTCATAATCGACTTCATGCAGTAGACGGTCTCCGTCTCCGCGGCGTGCACCATCCACTCCTTGAAAGCCGCCTGCCCGCGGCATTCCTTCGTCGCCATGAAGCGCGTGCCCATGAGCACCGCGTCCGCGCCCAGCGCCAGCGCCGCCATCAGCCCGCGACCGTCCGCGAACCCGCCGCCGGCCACCAGCGGCAGCTTCACCGCGTCCGCCGCCGCCGGCGCCAGCACCAGCGACGTCACCTCGTCCATGCCCGGGTGCCCGCCGGCTTCGTGCCCGACGACACAGACCGCATCCACTCCCAGGCGCTCCGCCGTCTGCGCGTACCTGACGCCCGGCACCTTGTGCATTATCTTGACGCCTGCCGCGTGCAGAGGCGCGACAATCGCCGCCGGACTGCGCCCCGAAGTCTCGACGACCGGTATCTTCTCGTCGATCGTTATCTGCACCCACTCTTCGACGGGCTGCGGGCGCACAGAGGCGAAAAGGTTGATGTTCAGGCCGATGGGCTTGTCGGTGAGGTCCTTCGCCTTGCGGATGTCTTCCCTGAGCTCTTCGATGGTCGGGTACGTCGCCGCCGTCAGGAAACCGAGCCCGCCGGCGTTCGCCACCGCGGCGATGAGCTCCGCTCGGCCCACCCAGAACATTCCGCCGCAAAGGATAGGATACTTGATCCCGAACAGCTTTGTGATGCGGGTCTCCAGCATCGAGGGACTCCCTTCAGCATCGACAGGACGCGCTATCGGACCACCGACAGCCTGCTCTTCGCCTCCACGCTCTCCCCATGAAGAGCGGCGTTGAGAACGTCGTCAACGTGGTCCGCCAGAACGAATTCTATCTCCTGTCGGACTTCGGGAGCAATCTCCTCCAGATCAGGCTCGTTGTCACGCGGCAGCGCGATCCTCTTGATGCCCGCTCGATGCGCCGCCAGCACCTTGTCCCTGATGCCACCGACCGGCAGCACCTTCCCCCGTAGGGTTATCTCGCCTGTCATCGCGGTGTCTTTGCGCACCGGCCGACGCGTCAGCGCCGACACCAGCGCCGTCGCCATCGTCACCCCCGCGGAAGGCCCGTCTTTGGGCACCGCGCCGGCGGGGACGTGGATGTGCATGTCGCAGTTGTCGAACGCGCCGGGCTCGATGCCGAGCTCCTCGGCGCGACTCCGCGCGTACGTGACCGCCGCCTGCGCCGACTCCTGCATAACGTCGCCGAGCTTACCCGTGAGCGTCAGCCGCCCCTTGCCTGGCACGCACGTCGCCTCGACGTAGAGGATGTCGCCGCCGAAGGGCGTCGCCGCCATCGCCGTCGCCACGCCCACCTCGTCCTCCTCCGCCGCGACCTCCCAGTGAAAGCGTCGCGGCCCCAGGAACTTGGGCAGCGATTCCGTTGTCACCGTGATCGCCTCCGTCGAGCCCCGCACCACCTCCCGCGCCGCCCCGCGACAGATCGTGCCGATCTCGCGCTCCAGGTTCCGCACTCCCGCCTCGTGCGTATAGCTCCGTATGATCTCCAGCAGCGCCTCGTCGGTGATCGTCAGGATGCCCGGCTGGAGGCCGTTCTGCCCCATCTGCCGCGGCGCCAGGTAGCGTTTCGCTATCTCCAGCTTCTCGTGCTCCGTGTAGCCCGGCAGCTCGATGATCTCCATCCTATCCAGCAGCGGCGGCGGGATCGTGTCGAAGATGTTCGCCGTCGTGATGAACATCACCTTCGAAAGGTCGAACGCCACGTCCAGGTAGTTGTCGACGAACGTGTTGTTCTGCTCCGGGTCCAGCACCTCCAGCAGCGCCGACGCCGGGTCGCCGCGGAAATCGACGCCCAGCTTGTCGACCTCGTCCAGCATGAACAACGGATTGTTCGAGTCGGTCCGCCGTATCTCCTGGATGATGCGCCCCGGTAGCGCCCCGACGTACGTCCGCCGGTGACCGCGTATCTCCGCCTCGTCGCGCATCCCGCCCAGCGACATCCGGACGAAGCGACGCCCCAGCGCCCGCGATATCGACTGCCCCAGCGACGTCTTGCCGGTGCCCGGCGGCCCCACGAAGCAAAGGATCGGCCCGCGACTGTCCGCCTTTAGCTTGCGGACGGTCAGAAAGTCCAGGATCCGGCGCTTCACCTTGTCCAGCCCGTAGTGGTCTTCGTTCAGTATCTCCTCGGCGCGGACGATATCGAGGTTGTCCTCCGTGCTCTTGTCCCAGGGCAGGCTGACGAGCCACTCCAGGTAGTTCCGCGACACCTGGTACTCCGCCGCCGCCTGTGGCATCGAGCGCATCCGGTCCAGCTCTCGCTCCGCCTCCTTGCGTGCCTCCTCCGGCATGTGCGCTTCTTCCATGCGCTTCTGAAGGTCGCCGATCTCCGGCGTCAGCTCCGACTCGCCGAGCTCATTCTGGATCGCCTTCAGTTGCTCGCGCAGTATGAACTGGCGCTGCCCCTTCTCCATCTCGCCGCGCACCTTCGACTGGATGTCCTGCTCTATCTGGAGCACCTCCAGCTCGCGCGTGAGATAGGTGTTGATCAGCCGCAGCCGCTCCTCGATGTTCGCCGCCTCCAGCACCGATTGCTTATCCTCTGGCTTGATGTTGATGTGCGCGGCGATGAAGTCAGCCAGCAGCCCGCCGGGAGCAATCGTCTCCGCCGCCGCCGCCAGCTCGTCCGGCAGCGACTCCGTGAGCCCCACCGCCTTCTGGAACTGCGCCAGCGCGCTCCGGTACAGCGCCTCCATCTCAACGCCCGCGTGGTCCTGCTCCGGCACAATCTCGGCCTTGACGCGCAGCGACGGCTTCTCCTGCTCCGTCGCGACCAGACGCACCCGCATCAGGCCCTGTATTATCGCCTGGACCGCCCCCGTTGGAGCGCGCGCCATTCGCAGTATGTTCGCCACCGTACCTATCTGATAGAGCGAACCCGTCGGCGTGCCGTCCGGTCCCGACTTCTGCGCGAACAGCGCCAGCATCTTGCTCGGGCTGGCGGCCGCCTCCGTCACCGCCTGAACGATAGCCTCGTCGCTCGACGACAGCGGCACCATCAGGCCGGGGAAGAGGACAATCCCGCCGCTGGCGAACGCCGGCAAGACATCCGGCATCTTGAAGCCGTCTTCCGGCTTCTCCTGCTGTCCGCTATCTCCTTCTGAGACCTTGTCATCCATGGCAGTCCCCTCGCCTGTCATCGTTCGCCCTGCCTTCGTATCGAGACCCGCACCTGGCGCGGAGGCTGGTCCGGCACCTTCGGCAGTACGATCCGCAGGAAACCGTCAGCGTAGGTCACCTTCGCCCGATTGGGGTCGACGCGCGCCGGCAGCACCAGCGAGCGCCCGAACATCCCGTAGCATATCTCCATCTGCGCGTGACGGCGGTGCGGATGCGCTTCGCGGTCCACCTTCTCGCCGTGGAACGCGAGCCGGCCGCCGTCGACCTCGATCTCGACCTCCTGCTCGTCGATCCCGGCAATCTCCGCCACAATCACGACCTCATCCGCCGTCTCGTAGACGTCCGTCGGCGGCGCCAGCGTCGGGCTGCAAAAGCGTGAACGCCCCGATCCTTCCCCGGCGAGTCGCCTCCACATCTGCTCCATCTGCTCGTGCAGACGCTCGAACTCAGAGAATGCCCTTCTAGTGCGGAACATCGTCCTCTCCGTTCAGTCGCTGCTTCGCGACGAATAATGCTCTCTAACCTCAGAATAGTCTGGCGAAGGGTGAAATTCAAGCTCGACCGCCGCGCTGCTCCTCGGCGGCCCCCGACGCCATCAACCGGATGCACCCTGCCGCGATATTTCCGATATCGTCGCTTGTGCTGTTGACAGCGCGAAAACGATAGTATACTTTACAACCCGGTGGCACAACCTTCTCCGAATTCGTGGCGCGCCCGATCTTGAACCCGCAGCATCGATAGTTTTCGTCGCAACAGTAGTCTCCGGAGGTCAACCATGCACGCTCGAACCCTGGTGCGCCACCTGGTCATCGTGCTGTTGCTGGCGTTGGCTGTCGGCATTGGGTACTTCAGGACCGAAGGCCCATTCGCCTCCGGAGAGGCCGCTCTGACGCAACGAGCGGGCACGCTCGCGAATGACGCTCCGGTTGCGCCATCCCCGGCCCAACCGACCGCATCCGCGCCCTCTCCCGCGCCGACCATTCTTCCGCCGCCCGCCCTGGCGATCCCTCTTTCCTTTGCGCCGATTCCCAGCCAATCTCAAGACCCCAAGCTCGCGCCTCCGCTGGCGGAACTGCGGGACGCCGCCGTCGCAGCGATAACGAGTGGTCAGCCCAACGGCCTCGACCTCCCAAGCCAGCTTCCCGACGACCTGAAATCGCTGGTGCAGGGCAAGATGATGAGCATCAACGCGGCGGGCCAGGTTCAGGTCTACGTGAAAGTCGGCGCCACCGACGCTGCGGTCCTCGAAGCACTGGCTATGGCCGGCATGACCATCGAACGCGTCTCGGGGGACCTGACGCTGGTCCAGGGCTGGGTTTCCCCCAACGCTCTCAACGCACTGGCCGCCCTGGCGCCGGTCGAATCGGTGAGACTTCCTGACTACGGCTTCCCGCAGGCGGGTTCTGTGATGACGGAAGGCGACGCCATCATCCGCGCCGACCTGGTGCGCTCCACCTTCGGCGTTACCGGCGCCGGCATACGCGTCGGTGTGATCTCAACCGGCGTCGGCGGACTATCCGGCGCGCAGGCAAGCGGCGACCTTGGTTCAGTCGATACGTCCACCTGCAACGTCACGGGGGTCGATCCTACGTCCACAGGAGCCGAAGCCACCGCAATGATGGAGATCGTGTACGACATAGCGCCGGGTGCCCAGTTGTACTTCGGCCAGGCTTCTAGATCGTCGGGCATGAGCTCGGTCGATTTCAATGCCGCTGTGACCTGCCTTGCCGCCCACACCGACGTGGTCGTCAACGACATAAGTTTCTTCGCCGACGGCCTCTACGACGGAACGAGCTCCGTTTCGGCAAACACCTCCACCCAACTCAACGCCGCCAGCAACCCCATCAGAGTCTACTCAACGTCCGTGGGCAACTATGCCTGGGGACACTACCAGGAGCAATTCACAGACGACAGCGCCCAGGGTTTCCCTGGCTGGAACAAATTCCAGGGCACAGCCAGCACAACCGACGCGTATGCGTTGGGCGTGCAGCCCGTGGACGCGCTGGCGCTGCAGCCCAACGGCGAGGTCGGGGTGTACCTACAGTGGAACGACAGTTGGGGAGCGTCGTCCAACCACTATAACCTGAATCTCTACAATAATAATGACCTTGTGCACCCGGTGGCCTCGGGCACGGCTGTCTACGGCAGCAGTTATCCGATCGTGTACCTCCACTACATTAACACCACGGGGTCCGTCACCCAGTTTGACATCGCCGTCGTGAAACAAAGCGGAAGCGCGCGTACACTCGACATGTTTGTGATCCCCATCTCGGGAGGGACGCTACTGGTCAACGACACTCTTCTGAACTACAACACCCTCTCCAGCAGCGTTCCCAACCAGTCCGACGCTGGCGGCGGTGTCATCTCCGTCGGCGCCATCGATCAAGCGGACTCCGGCCATGACACCATCGAGGTATACAGCGGCCGCGGCACAACGAATGACGGGCGCACCAAGCCGGAGGTCACCGCCATCGACGGCGTGTGCGTTACCGGCGCGGGCGGCTTCGGCCAAGGGACGTGCCAGAGTATCGGCAAGCAGTTCTTCGGTACCTCCGCTGCTGCGCCTCACCTCGCCGCCGTCGCCGCGTTACTTCTCCAGTGCCGTCCCGACTTGAAAGCCGGAGGGGCCACCGCCGCGTCGACAGCCCGGACCAATCTCCGCAACTACATCCTCAACAGCGCCGTCGATCTCGGCACCGGGGGCGTCAACAACACCTACGGCAGCGGACGCCTCGACGCCTACGCCGCCGCCGTCGCCGCCGGCTGCACCAGCCCTTCGACCGCCACGCCGACGTTCACCCCAACGGAGACGCCTACCCGCACGCCAACACCCACGCCCACGGACACGCCTACGTTTACGCCCACGCCTACGCCAACGCCAACGCGCACACCCACGCTTAGCCCAACGCCCACCCGCACCCCCACCGCGACCATTCCGGCCTGCACCGGCATAGTCAGCATTCAGTCGAGCAGCATTCTCGCCGGCGCAAGCACAACCGTCCGCTTGCAAACAGACGGAATCTGCGCGCCGGGCCTCGGGAACTACGCCGTCATCGTGAACTATGATCCGAACATCGTCCACGCCGACTCCTGCGTCTCCAACCCGGGCGGCGCCTTGACCGGTAGCTGCGACGTCAATTGGGGCACTGGCGCCGTTCTTGCGGTGGGATCGACTTCGACCCCCGGCGCGACCGGCACCGTCCCCTTCGCCGACATCACCTTCACCGCCGTCGGCAGCGCACCCTTAGTGACCGCGCTGCAGTTGGCCATCAGCCCGTTCCAGGACACGACGGGCACAGACATTCCCTACGTGAATAGGGATGGCAGCATTCGGATCGGCGTCCGGGGCGACGCCACTAAGGACGGCAATGTCGCCATGGTCAACGCCATGCGCATCGCCCAGTGCATCGCCGGGCTGATCGATTGCTCGACACTCGATCAGACGATGGGGGACGTGAACTGCTCGAACAGCCTCACAATGGTGGACGCGATGCTGATAGCGCGCTACGTCGCCGGCCTGATCACCCAGTTCCCTTGCAGCTAGACCGCGCCGCAATCGCTCGGACCGCCCTAGCCCCGGCGGCCTCGACCAGGGTCAAGCGAACGCTGCGGCCCTAGGGACGCGCTCTTCGCCGTACAAGCAACGCTCCCAAGGCGCCGACCGCTAAGCCCGCTGCGACAACCAGGCCGGTGGGTATCAGCCATCCCGGCCGGCCCTGAGAACCACCCTGGCTCGCCTGGGGCTTACCAGCGTTCCCGTTGTTCACGACCACGCTCGGCGTCGACTGCGTGCCGGTCGCGCTTCCCTGCGTGCCTGAAGGCACTGTCGCCGAAGACGAAGGCGAGACCGCCGTCCGCCTCGGCTCGCCCGCGCCTTGCGTCTGGCCCGGCGCCGTGGTGGCTAGAGTTTGTGCTCCGTTGGGGGGTGCGCTCTCCGTTGGCCCGCCGGGTTTCGCTGTGGCAGCCGGCGTTGTATTCGATTCCGCCGCCGGCGTCGGCGAAGTGACCATGACGCCGCTGCCGATGCAGATCGATCCTTCCTCTTCTCTGGAGCTTAGAGGAGCTGCGTTGGGGTCCGTGAGCTCCGCGACGCTCAAGCTCAGTGGCGTACAGGCGCCGTCGTGACCAGAGAGCCGAAAGACGATGTCCGCCAGCGCCGCATCTCCCGTAAGTCCTTCAGTTATCTTGTAGCCGCCAACCCGCACGATGCCCGGCTTGAAAGCGACGTTGCAGACGGCGTTGTCTAGCACGTTCGACGGGTCGCCCTGGCAGGAAACCGGCGAAACGACGGACGCATCGTAGGCGACGTCGATGGTGAAAGCCCCGAGGCCCGGGTCCGGGATGCCCAGCAGCTCCAGGCGCGCCGTCATCTCGTCTCCCGATTGGCCTGTCAGCGCGCCGATTCGAACGGTCGTATCAGGAGCGCTGGCCGCAGCCGAGGGCAGCGATCCGAGCAAAACGACAGTAGCCGCCCAGGCTCCCTTCAACCACAACCTCATCTCATCCTCCGCGCTGGCTCAATCTGACTGGCAAACTGCGACAGGTCGCAGGCAGCGCCGACGTTCTGTTGGACGGTCGTCTTCGTCGCCATCGCCGCCAAGTCGTCAGGCGCGCCAACCACGGTGTAGTGCAGCGTGACGTCAACACCTGACTGGGTAACGACAGCCTCAGCGTCGCCCGTGTCCAGGGTGTTCTTTGCAGCGACGGAGCTGGCGCGAGACGAAAGGAAGTCGACGACAACGCCGTCGCCCTGCGTGCCGTCCTGGTCGCAGTCCTCGTCGTCGAACGGGCAGGCATTCTGGAAAGAGATGCCGGAAGAGAGCCATACGCCCTCGTCCGCGTTTTCGACAAACAGGTCGTCGTTCGTGACGAAGCTGAGGACCCACATGCCCTGGCCGTTGACCAACGTTGCCCCGGGGGCGGTGCTCGGAGCGTAGCTGTCGTCTCCCAACTGGGCGGCGCTGCCGTTGACTAAGTCGTTATAGGTCGCCGGGTCGTCGACGGCTCCGTCCAGGTCGCCAGCGATTAGAGCCAGGTTGGCGGGATCCTGGAGGCTGTAGCAGGCGCTTGTGTGCCCGCCGCGTAGGCCGATGATTGAGGCGCAGACGTCAGGGTTAATAGCGACCACGTGATTCGGCCTGGCTTCCGCCTTGCCCTGGTGGAATGATGCGCCGGCCACGCCGATGACCAGGGCCAGGCTCATCAGACCTGCTAGTATTGCGAGCTTCTTCATGAAACAATCCTCCCTGCTCAACCTACCGGTTCTTTTCCCGCGTCTCTCCTGCTGTGGTCGTTGTCTAACCGGCTAGGATGTCGGCAGCGGGCATGGGAAGCTGGCGAGTCCCGCAACCTTCCGCGCTATCAGCATGGCGTCAACCATCGTCACCCCCTGGTCATTCGGCTGACAGTAGTTGACGTTCGCCATCTCGGGATTGATCTGGTCCGCGCTGCGGAGGCGGGCGACAACCTGGGCGATGAACATGGCATCTGTCATCGATAGCTGACCGTCGCGGCGCGCATCCCCCAGCACCCTCGCCGTGGCGCCGAAGTTGATGTTTGAAGTATCCGCTCCTTCCGTGACCGTAACCGGCGTGGCCTGTGTCGAGACGAAAACACCGTCGTAGTACTTGGTCAAGTAAGCCGGCGTATCCTGCATCCACACCTGATAGCTGGCCGCGGGAAGCGCTGTGATTGTATAGGTGCCGTCGGCAGTTGTGGTTGCATATGACCAGCCAAAGAAAGCTTGCAAGAGCGACCACCACCAGGGGACGGTGCGATTCACCGGCGAGGCGTTCACGCGTGCGCCGGCGACGGGATGACCACCCGCGCCGGTCACCACGCCGGATATGCTACCCCCGCCATCGAGCACAAAGTCGATGTTGGGCGTATCCTCGCCGCTAGCCACCTGGACGCTTGTTGCGTCTTCCGGCCAGCGTACGCTGATGTAATATTCAGGCGCATACGAGCCGGGCATTGTCCACACGTGGTAGGGGCCGGGGGGAACGTCGGCAATGGTGTACGAACCGTCAGCCGCCGTCAGTGCCCACAGCCAAACCCCGCTGCTGTTGTCGGGCGGATTGGCGTTGACGTATATCCCCGAGAGAGCACTACCCTGTCCATCTCTGACGACGCCCGAGATGCTGCCGCCCACAATAAGATGAATGTCGATCCCGGTCGCATCCAAGTGCGCCTCCGATATTCCCACCGGGGTCGCATCCTCCGAACTCGACACGTCCTGGTAGTATTGCTGCGCGTAGCCCGAGGCAGCCGCGTAAACGGTGAAAGTAAGGTAATCAAGGTCGGTAATCGTGTACGTGCCGTCTGCGGCGCTCGTTGCCCAGCCGCAGTAGTCGCCTTCTGGGGGACAAGCTTGGACGTCTGCCCCATCAATCGGATGACCGGCACCATCCACTATCGTTCCCGAAATAGACCCGCTTGGCTCCAACGCGAAGTCAATTCCGCCTGTCACCTGGCCCTGAGCCACGTGCACGGAGGTGGCGCTTCCCGAGTCGTAGGCGCCGTCGTAGTACATCTGCGCGTAACCGGAGCATTCATCGAATACGCGATAGTTGCCGGAAGGGAGGCCGCTGTTCGAGTAGTCGCCCTCAGCATCCGTGTTGCCATAAATGTCTGCCCCGCCTGCCCAGGGCTCGGCTGCCACCTGACAGCCTTCAAGAGGATTGCCTTGACCATCTGTAACCGTGCCGGAGATCGTTCCTGCTGCCTGAAGGCTGAAGTTGATCCCCGGCGTGTTTTGGCCTTCGACGACGGATACCGGCATCGCATAATCCGCGTTCCATGTGTTGTTGTAGTAGGTGTGAACGTATCCATCGCAACCCACGTCGACTCCGTAGCTGCCGGTCGTCAGGCCCGTTACGGTGTAGTGTCCGTCGGCGCCTGTATTTCCGGTGTGGTCCGAACCGGCGCCGCCCCACGACCAGACGACGACCGAGCAGCCCTCCAGCGGATTGTGCTGCGCATCCGTGACCGTGCCGGAGATGGAACCGGATGGTCCGACTGTCGTGCTCGCAGTATCGCAACCGCCGTCCACATCGCTGGCGGACGTCGCGCACGCCTCGTTGATAATCATGTCGCCCTCATTAGCGCTCGTGGTCAGATCGACCACCATCGTAAGGACGACCTGCTCGTCTTTCCCCAGGCTGGAGTCAGTGGTCCACTCGACGGTGCCGGAAGTGTCACAGCCAACGATGTCGAAGTTACTGGACGAAATATCGGAGGAAGGATCAACTGAGGCGTCAACGCAATCCGTGTTGGCGGGGATGACGTCATCCACCGTGAGGTCGGTGCATCCACCCTGACCGCTGCCTCCATTGTTGACGGCAATCGTATAGGTGATCTGCCCGCCTTCGGCAGCGGTACCGCGATCAGCATATTTCGATATCTGAAGGTCGCAGTCAGGGTTCACGGTCGGAGTCGCGGAAAGCGTGTTCGCCGCCGCCGCCGGCGTCGCGGAAGCAGTCGGACTCGCGGTAGGCTCATACTGGGCAAACGCTCCCCTCGTTCCCCACGACGTCCCGACAAGCAGAGCCGCGGCGAGCAGCGCCAGAACCGTGGCCAGGACCAGCGACAAAGCTGCCACTGATGTGACGAATCCTCCGGAGCTTAGTTTTCTCACGTCAGCACTCTCCTAGCGCGTGGCTGCCCGTTGTCGCGAGCGCTTCCACACTCGTCCCGCAACGATTTCGCCGGGCCTCGCTGTTAACGACGGGGAAAGATTAGTGTTTGCGCTAGACCCAGGTGGCCGATCCCAGGTCTAGCGCTTACAGTGTCGAGGAATTCCGGGCAGTCCCTAGCGGTCGCGCTGCCTTCTGCGAATCGAGACCGTCAGGATTCCCGCCGCTCCTGCCAGAGCACCTGCAGCGGCGAAATAAGTCCAGACTCCCGGACCGTCGCCGTCGCCCCCTGACCCCGTTGCCGGCGCTATCAGGTTGGCCCCTACCGCGCCCGCAGGCGTCGAGGTCGGAGCAACCACCACAACCGTCGTCGGCGCCTGTGTCATCGTCGGCGTCGCCGGTTTTGGCGTAGGTGTACTCGTCTTGCGGTGGTGTATCGTCGGCACCGGCGTGATCGTTGCCGTTGACGTCGGGCAGATTCCGCCGGGGCAAGGCGTGGCCGTCGAAGTCGGCGTCCGGGTAGCCGTCGGCGTGTTCGTGGGCGTCTCCGTCGGCGTGTTCGTAGGCGTCGCCGTCGGTGTATTCGTAGGCGTCTCCGTTGGCGTGTTCGTAGGCGTCGCCGTCGGCGTGTTCGTAGGCGTCTCCGTTGGCGTGTTCGTCGGCGTATCCGTAGGCGTCTCCGTTGGCGTGTTGGTCGCCGTCGCGGTGGGCGTGTCCGTATCTACGAGGCCGGTCCCCGTTCCGCCCGACGTGGTGTACTCTATGTCCACAGCGTCCGCATCCGTCAACTCATTCACAACGGGCGTCAGATCGCTGATTCCGGCTCCGACTACTTGGAAAGTGATATCGGCCAGCGCTACGTCCCCTGTGGGGCCGGTCAGAACCGTGGTGAATCCGGTGACCCTGACCGAATCGGGATTGACGTTATCAGCCTCGAAAGTGGGGTTGCAGACGACGGCAAAGTTCGCGATGTCGGTTGGGTTCGTGGTGCAAGGATCTATCGCATCCAGGATGGACGGATCGTATTGGACGTCGATATTGAAGGTGCCGACGCCGGGGCTGGCTACGTTCTCGACACTGAGGCGCACCACGAAGGTGTCGCCCACCTCTGCCGAGCCGGAGGCGACGTGCACCTCAGTCCCGGTCCCGTCCAGCGTCGCTTCGCTACTGGCGGCGAAGAGGGGGACAGCCACCGCCAATCCTAGCGCGAGGACTCCTAATCCCGCCAGGAGCCAGATGCCTCGAATCCCTTTAAGCCGATCGTTCACTGTATCATCTCCTTCCGATCCAGTGGGCCGTCAAATTGGCCATCCCTGGCAGGTCAAACAGCAATTTGGCGCTGCCAGTCGCCGGTCCTTGACCGATCGTTTCTCCCTTATTGGCTATTGACTTTTGAATCTCTGAGACACGGCGATCTGCTCGCCGCGAAAGCTCCATTAGGTGTTTATCATATCGAGGGGGCTAGTGCAAGTAGTCGCCCGTGCCAACTGGCGCATGGGCAAGAGGACCCGTTGAGAGGACCACTCGAAGCTCTCGTGGCAGACCTATACGCCGGCGTCATCTTCCGGCTCTTCGTCCGCCTCCTGCCAGTCGCCCGGCTTTGCCTCCCAGACCGACTTGTAGTTCTCGCCGACGAGCGCCCGCCGGATCTCTTCCTTCTCCAGCGCCAGCAGCTCCTCGTAGCACGCCTCGCATTCCCGCACGGTGTCCGGGAAGCCCAGGTTCACGAGACGCCCCACCACATGCTGCCACATCCCCAGGATCACCAGGCTCGCCACGTACTTGGGCCAGGGGATGAGCGTCAGGCTGTCCGGCTTGGGGAAGCGCGGCCGCAGGCGTCGCAGGGAGCGAAAGCGTTCCTCCGGCGTGGCCACCATGTCGACGATCTTGACCATCGGCGGATCGACCGCGTTGGAGCGGGCGTCGACGATGAGCGTCTTGCGGAGCAGCGGGAAGTACAGCGCGACGACCTCCGCCGTATCCAGGGAGTTCGCCATCTCCGCCAGGTCTATCTGAAAGTCGAAGTCCACGCCGCCACCTAGCCGTGCTTGTCCGAGTCCACGATCCGCACGAACCGGTGCTTGCCGACTCGGATCACCGACCCCTCGCGAAGCGATACGTCGAAGCTGCTGATCGCCTGCCCGTCCACGTCGATAGCCCCCTGCTGAAGCAGCCGCCGTCCTTCCGCCTTGCTGGGCACGGCCCCGACTGCCAACAGCGTTTCCAGCAGACCGAGTCGTCTGACTTGATCCACGCGAGCTGTGTTCGTGATCGACATCGATAGCGATCCCGTCATCCCTAACGAGCCCCCAACGCGAGTCTGCACCTTCTTCCCAAGCGATCCTTCAACCCGAACGACTCCGCGCTGGAAAGTCCGCTCGAACGCCTCCTCCGCCTTCTGCGCCGCTTCCGCCCCGTGCAGCTCCGTCACGATCTCGCGCGCCAGCCGCTTCTTCACCTCCATCGGGTTCACCGACCGCTCCGCCAGCTTCCGCCGCATCTCCTCGATCTCCTCTTGAGGTGTGTCCGTCACCTGCGTGAAGTAATCGAGCATAGCGCCGTCCGGCAGCGACATCACTTTGCCGTACATCTCCTCCGGCGGCTCGTTCAGCGCTATGTAGTTGCCCTGTGTCTTCGACATCCGCAGATGCCCGTCCGTCCCGACGAGAATCGGCATGCAAATGGCGATCTGTGGCCGCTGCCCGTAGGCCCGCTGCAACGTCCGTCCGGCCATGAGGTTGAAGAGCTGCTCCGTCGCGCCTATCTGCGCATCCGTCTCGAGGGCGACCGCGTCGTAGGCCTGCATGAAAGCGTAGAAGAACTCGTGCACGTAGATCGGCTCGCTGCGCTCCCGTCGCACGGCGAAGTTGTCGCGCTGGAGGAACTGCCCGACGGTGAAATGGGAGGCGATCTTGATCAGCTCTTCGAAGGTGAGCTTGCTCAACCACTCGGCGTTGTTGCGGATGACCGTTCGCTCCGGGTCGAGCACCTTGAACGCCTGGTCCGTATACGTGCGCGCGTTCGCCTCGATCTCCTCGCGCGTCAGCATCGGCCGCGTCGACTCCTTGTCGCTGGGGTCGCCGACCAGCGCGGTGAAGCCGCCGATCAGCAGTATCGTCTCGTGGCCGAGGCGCTGGAACTGGCGCAGCTTCCGCATCGGCACAGTGTGGCCGAGCGTCAGGTCCGGCGCCGTCGGGTCGATTCCCAGATAGACACGCAGAGGCCGTCCCTCCGCCAGCCGCTCCCGCAGGTCGCTCTCCATGGCGCGCGCCACGCCCTCGTCGCCGTAGACGACGCCGCGCATCAGAAGCTGCACCTGCTCATCAATCGATGGCATGAAATCTCGCGATCAGGCGGGGCTTTCAGCGACGGCTTCTGGCGTACGCTCGAAGTACTGCCGCGCTGCCTCGACGTCCTTGCCGATCTGCTCGATCAGGGCGTCCGCCCCGGCGAAGCGCTCCTCGCCGCGCAGCCGCTTCAGCACGTCGACCCGTAGCTCTCGTCCGTAGAGGTCCCCGCCGAAGTCCATTATATGCACCTCGACCGTACGTTCACCATCTTCGAACGTCGGCCGCCGCCCGATGTTCGTGACCGACTGGTAGCTCTTGCCCTTCACCGAAGCCCGCGTGACGTAGACGCCGAACGGCGGCAGCGCCAGCCCGGAGCCGATAGCGATGTTCGCCGTTGGAAAGCCGATGACCCGCCCTCTTTCGACGCCTCTGACGACGGGCCCGGCAAGCGAGAACGGCCGCCCCAGCAGCCGGTTCACCGTCGCGATCTCCCCCGCTTCCAGTGCGTCGCGAATGGCGGACGAGCTAACGACCAGCCCGTCTTCAACCAGCGGCCCCACCGACTCGACTTCGAAGCCTGCTTCCGCGCCGAGACGTTGCAGCGCTTCGCCGCCGCCCTCGCGACCGCGCCCCAGCGCAAAGTCCGGCCCGGCGAGGAGGAAGCGCATGCGCAGCCTCTCTTGCAGCGCCGCCAGAAAGTCGGCCGCGGAAAGGCGTGCCACCTCCGCCGTGAACGTCAGCGGCAGCACGAAGTCGACGCCGCTTGTTCGCAGCAGGCGCACTCTCTCCTCCAGGCTCGTCAGGTAGGCGATATCCGCCGTCGGGTTTAGGACGAGCGCCGGATGCGGATGCAGCGTGATGACGCCCGTCGCCAGGCCGCGCGCCGTCGCCCGTTCTCGCAGTATGTGCAGCAAGTACAGATGGCCGCGGTGCACGCCGTCGAAGACGCCCACGGTCAGAGCCGTGTCCCTGGCGAGACCATCGACGTGCAGCTCCCCCAGCGGCGCGGCGGCCATCATGATTTCTTCGTCCGCCCGCGCTTTGGTTTCACCGGCAGAGCCGCCGGTGCCGCACGCGGCTTGGCCTCAGGCGTCCGCCCCCGCTTTGCTTTCACCGGCAGAGCCGCCCGCGCCGCACTCGGCTTGGCCTCAGGCGTCCGCCCTCGCTTTGCTTTCACCGGCGGAGCCGCACGGGCGGCAGGCTGCTTGGCCTCAGGCGCCCGTCTGCGCCACGCTTTCACCGGCAGGGCCGCCGGCGCCGCGCGCAGGTTGGCCTCCGGCGTCTGGGGCGGTATCGAGCAGCCCGCGGCGAGGAGAAAGCGCTTGCCGCCGGTCTCCGCCAGCGCCTCCGCGACTTCGGCGGTCACCCGTTCGGGCGTCCCCGCGCTGACTGTCGCCACCGCAACGCCGCCCATGACCGCCCGCTTCGTCTTCGCCAGGATGTCGCGCAAACTCGGGTTCTCGCCATCGCGGTTCGCCCAGTTGAAGGCGTGGACCGGGTAGTCGAGCATCGATTCGAGCATATTGTGCTTGCGGCAGACGTGAAGGATGTTGAACTCCGCGGCGGCGACGGCTTCCAGGACTCGCAGGTCGTACGGTCGCCCGAACTCCCCGTACTGCTCCGCCGTCGCCACGTCGTACGTCCCCCAGTCGACGGTCGCGAAGAAGATGCCGTCGGCGCCCGCTTCCAGGCAGGCGGCCGCGTAGGTCGCCAGCGTCTGCGCAACGGCGGCCAGCGCGCGATGCAGAGCTTCGCCGTGCTCGCGCATGTGGCGTCGTACGGCCGCGAAATCGCCGTTCGCCAGCCGGCCGATGACGGACAGGGGCGAAAAGACCGTCTGCACGAACGGCGCTTCGCCGGCAAGCCCTTCGCCGATGAGTCGCAGCGCTTCGAGTTGTTCCCCAAACGGCCCCGCGCGGGCATCCAGCGGAGCCAGCCTGTCGAGGTCGCGCGCCGACTTAAGGACGTAGTCGACGTTCAGGGGCCCGTGCAGGGCGTCGCCGGAAGGACGGTAGTGGTTGCCCCACGCCTCGGCGTAGTAGGTGGCGCGCGGGTTGACTTTGACGAAATCCCAGTCGTAGCGCCGGAAGCGGTCCAGCGTCGCCTCAGCCAGCCCGGCGGGCGTCCACTCCCGCAGGTAGTCGTGGCCCCAGAAAGAGACAGGCGGCCGGTCGACGGCGCTGCCCGCGAGCGCGGCCTTCACCCTCTCCCGCCTGGTCATCTTCGCCATCTCGATTGCCCCGCGGAAGGCGACGACTTGTTTCAGCGGCAAAATAAGGAGGGGAATTCCCCTCCCTGCCTGCGCCTTCTGCAGGCATGATACTAGCATCAGCCCTAAAGGCGATCAAGGCGGCGCGCCGGGCCGGCCCCCGACTGTCCGGCTTGAAGAGTCGCCTCGCGCTACATCTGGCCGCGCCAGGCGCCTGTCTCGTGTCCTCGCCGAATCCACGGCCACCGCACGTCGCAGCCGCCCGTTTTGCTAAGACGACTACTCCCTTTCCCCCTCCATCTTGTCGCATGAAGTCTTCACGAATAACTACTCCAACATCACGCTGCCGCCACGATTGCCGCCTATCGTAAGTATATGTCGCAGAGGTCGGCGGAATGATGAGAATGTGTTATGAAAAGATAAGGCACCGGAAAGTGCTCGTAGTCGAAGACGACTGCGCGGTGAACAAAGTACTCTGTCTGTCGCTGAAATACGGCGGTTTCGAAACGGCGCAGGCCGAATCGGGCGGCGAGGCGCTGCGGAAGCTCGACTCCGACGGCTTCGACGCCGTCATCCTTGACCTGTGCCTTCCTGACGGCCTCGGCGGCGACGTCCTCCACCGTCTGCAAGCGACGGGCAGTCCCGTCTGGATCGCCATGTCCGCCCTCGACGAAGACGAAGCCGCCAGGCGCTACGGCCCGCTGCAGGGGCCCTTCCTCGCCAAGCCGTTCAATCCCTGGGACCTGATAGGCCTTCTCGACAGCCTTCTCGCCAACGACGTCGAGGACCGAAGGAACATGCGGGAACGCCGCATCGCCTCCTGAGCCGCGGCTTTCACGTTTTCTTTACGGCCGAGCGCGAGCACTTCACATCATCTACACGCCCGTTGTCTACATTGAGATGTGAAGTTCCCGACGTCACACTAGTCCGAATGGGAGGCGGTCGGTGCTGAATGCGCGGGTACATGAACGGACGGAGATCGCCAAGAGCCGCGGCAGGCCTCATGCGTATTCGCCGGCGGACTGTATGCCGCTGACTGTCTTGCTCGGAAAGTACACCGAGCGCGTCAGGCGCTCGAAGGGCAAGACGCAGGCCCAGATCGCCCGCGATTCCTGGTTGGGCGATAGCTACGTGTCGCGACTGCTTTCCGGCGAACGGCTCAACCCTAGTCGCGACGCTCTTGTCCTGCTCGGCTGCTGGGGCCTCGAGCTCAGCGTCGACGAGATGGACGAGCTGCTTATCGCCGCCGAATACAAGCCGCTGGTCTTGCCGGCGACCATTCGCTAGGTGAGGGGTCATACTCCAGGCTGAGGAGCAGCCAGAACAAGAAGAGGGAATGAGGCGAGCAAGCTGACCCGGGCGACAGGGAGGTCGCGGCTCGGCGCCGAGGGAAAGGAAAGCCGGTGGCGTCGGTAGGGTCTACGGCGGTTCGTCTTTGGAAATGGTGGGGAGGTCGAGAGGTGGTTTTCTCTCGGCCTTCTCGTTTCCGTCCTCAAAGGCGCCCATCACGACGCGGGGACGGCAAGAAAGGGGGGCCGCCATGCCCCGATCGATTTGGAGCGGTGTCATCAGCTTCGGGATGGTCAGCATCCCGGTCAACCTGTACACCGCGACTCAGGAAAAAGACATAGCCTTCCACCTGCTGCACGAAAGCTGCGGCAACCGACTCAAGCAATTGCGCTGGTGCCCCCTGCACGAACGCGAAGTCGAGTGGGACGAAGTCGCCCGCGGCTACGAATACGCTAAGGACCAGTACGTCCTCCTGACCGACGAAGACTTCGAGAAGCTCCCCCTGCCCAGCAAGCGCACCATCGGCCTCTCCGCCTTCGTCCGCAGCCAGGAGATCGACCCGATCTACTACGACAAGAGCTACTACCTCGAACCGCGAGAAGGAGGGCTCAAGGCCTTCGCGCTGCTCATGCGCGTCCTCCAGGAGAAGGCGCTCGTGGGCATAGCGAAGATCGCCATCCGCAACAAGGAGCAGCTTTGCGCCCTGCGACCGCAAGGCCACGGGCTCGTCCTCGAGACGCTCTACTACCCCGATGAAATACGCGCCGAAACAGGCGTCGACGCGGACAGCGTCGACGTCTCCCAGCGCGAAATCGAGCTTGCCATGACCCTGGTCGGCGCCCTCTCCGAAAGCTTCAAGCCGGAGCAGTACCACGATGATTACCGCCGGGCGCTGATGGAGCTCATCGAGGCCAAGCGAAAGGGCCAGGAGGTCGTAGCGCCCGCGCCGCCGCCCGGCAAGGTCATCGACCTGATGGCCGCCCTCCGCGAAAGCGTTGAAGCCGCGAAGAAGCAGAAGCCCGCGCCAATACGCGACCGCGACGAGCGCGAACGCCGCAAGGCCGGCTAGCGATGCCGCAAACGAAGGTCAACGCCGGACTCGACGAATACGCTAGCAAGCGCCGTCTGAAGCGGACCGCCGAGCCGCCGCCGGAGCGCAAACCGGCCGGCTCCGGGCTGCTTCGCTTCGTCGTCCACAAGCACGCCGCCGGCCGCCTGCACTACGACTTGCGACTGGAGGCGGAAGGCGTCCTCAAGTCCTGGGCCGTGCCGAAAGGCCCGTCGCTGGACCCGAGCGAGAAGCGGCTCGCCGTCATGGTCGAAGACCATCCCATCGACTACGCCGCCTTCGAAGGTGTCATCCCGGAAGGAGAATACGGCGCCGGCGAAGTCATCGTCTGGGACCGCGGCAGCTACGCCCCCGAAGAGGACGGCCACCGCGCCTTCGACCGCCGCCAGGCGGAGCGAATCGTCCGGGAGGGCCTCGCCCGTGGGAAGCTTGGCTTCTACCTCAGCGGCGAGAAGCTGAAAGGTTCCTGGGCCCTCGTCAAGTCGAGCCGCGGCCAGAAGGACTGGCTCCTCATAAAGCACCGCGACGATACCCCCGTCCGCAACGTCCTGAGCGAAGGGCGCTCCGTCCTCTCCGGCCTGACCATCGAAGACCTGAAGGCGGGTGGCCGGCCCGAGCCGGCGGCGCAGCGACCCGACGCGGAAGGCCCGCAGTCCCTGCCGCAGGCCCGCAAAGCTCCCTTCCCGCGCACGCTCGCGCCGATGCTGGCCACGCTCGCCAGAGCGCCGTTCTCGCACCCGGACTGGCTCTTCGAGCCGAAGCTGGACGGCCTGCGGGCCATCGCCTTCCTGCGCGACGGCAAGGTCAGGCTCCTCTCGCGCGGCGGCAGGGACGCCACGAAAGGCTACCCCTCGCTCGCAGCGGAGCTCACCGAGCAGCCCGCCCTTGAGGCAGTCTTCGACGGCGAAATCATCGCTCCCGACGAGCAAGGACGCCCTTCCTTCCAGCGCCTCCAGCAGCGAATGAACCTCCAGAACGAGGAGGACATTCGCCGCGCCGATTCCCAGGTGCCCGTCCTCTACTACGTCTTCGATATCCTCTACCTGGACGGCTACGACCTGCTCGCCGTCCCCCTCGAGGCGCGCCGCCGCCAGCTAGAGCGCGCACTCGTCCCGGGCCGGCGCGTCCGGCTCATCGAGCAGTTCCAGCAAGAGGGAGAGACGGCCTTCCAGGTCGCCGTCGAGCACGGCCTGGAAGGCGTAATGGCCAAGAAACGCGACAGCGCCTACCGTCCCGGCGAACGCTCCCACGTCTGGCTCAAGGTCAAGGCGACCCTCAGCGACGAGTTCGTAGTCGGCGGCTACACGCGCGGCACCGGCGCCCGCGCCCTTACCTTCGGTTCCCTCCTCCTCGGCCAGTACGATGGCCAGGGGAAGCTCCGCTATGCCGGCAACGTCGGCAGCGGCTTCGACGACCGCCTGCTGGAGGAACTGCTGGCGCGCCTGGACAAGCTGCGCGCAAGCCGCTCCCCCTTCACCGGCGAAGTCAACGACCGTGGACGCGAAGCGACCTGGGTGAAGCCGGAGCTCGTGGCGGAAGTGAAGTTCGCGCAGTGGACCGACGACGGCAGGCTCCGCGCGCCCGTCTTCCTGCGCCTCCGCGAAGACAAGCCGAAAGAGGAGGTCGAGCGCGTCGACGTCGTGGACGCGCCTTCGGGCGGCGGCACAGGCGACCCGACGCCGGCGCGGCCCGTCGTAGACCAGCGCGACGTGGAAGCGGTGCTCGACCAGCTATCCTCGGCGAAGAGGAAGCTCACGCTCAAGGTGCAGGGCCACCAGATAACGCTCAACAACCTCGACAAGCCCCTCTGGCCAGCCTTCGGCAAGCGGCGCGCTCTCACCAAGCTGGACCTCCTCGTCTACCTGACGAAGGCCTCGCCCTGCCTGCTGCCGCATTTGAAAGACCGTCCGCTTACCCTCAAACGCTATCCCAACGGCATCGACGGCGAGAGCTTCTTCCAGAAACACTATGAAAACGGCGCGCCGCCCTTCGTTGAGAAAGTCCTGCTCTTCTCCGACACGGAAGGCGACCAGGAGTATCTGCTCTGCAACAACCTGCCGACGCTCCTCTGGCTCGGGCAGATCGCCGACATCGAGCTCCATACCTGGTACTCCCGCACCAGCCCGGAGCCCGACGGCACGCATCTGACGACCGATTTCAGCGGCTCGTTCGATAACATTCTGGGTTCCACGCTCAACTACCCGGACTTCATCGTCTTCGACCTCGACCCGTATCTCTACTCGGGCCAAGAGCAAGAGGGAGCGGAGCCGGAGCTGAACCGGGCCGCCTTCGCAAAGACGCGCGAAGTCGCCGGCTGGCTCCGCGAAGCGCTGGCCTCGCTTTCGTTGCCGGCCTTCATCAAGACTTCCGGTCGCACCGGCCTGCATGTCTACGTGCCCATCCAGCGCCGCTTCACCTTCGACGAAGTGCGCGCCGCGGCGGGCAGCATCGGCCGCTACTTGATGCAGCAGCACCCGAACGACATCACGATGGAGTGGTCGGTGAGCAAGCGGAAGGGGAAGGTCTTCTTCGACCACAACCAGAACTCGCGCGGCAAAACCCTCGCCTCCGCCTATTCGCCGCGGCCCTCGCCGGAAGCAAGCGTCTCCGTGCCGCTCTTGTGGGAAGAGCTCTCTCACGTCTATCCCACCGACTTTACGATTCTCAACGTCCCGGACCGCCTGGCGTCGATGGGCGACCCGTGGCAGGGGATCCTATCGGCTAAGCACGACCTCGGCAGCCTGCTGTCGAAAGGACCGGAGGCCGCCGCCCAATGAGGAGACAACAAGTAGCCACCAAGGGAGGACACAATGGCCGAATTCCTTGACCCATTCCGAGGCAATCTCCCGGACCGTCCGCTGAATATGGGAGAGCTCATCCGCGCCATCAGGCAGGACATCGTCGCGGAAGAGGAAGCGACCTTTCTCTACACGGCCCAGGCGGAGGCCACGGACAACGAGCTCGCCAAACGCGTGCTCCTGGATATCGCCGACGAGGAACGCGTCCACATCGGCGAGTTCTCGCGCCTGCTCAGCATACTGACCGAAGGCGAAGAGGACAGGTTCCTGGCCGAGGGCGCCCAGGAGGTCAACGAGATGGCCGGCCGGGCCGGCGCCCAGCCCGAAGAGCAGCCCGGCAACGCCATGACCGTCGGCTCCCTCAAAGACTGACAGGCGCGACACAACTGCAATAACTCACTCTCAAGGAGGAGCGAAAATGGAAGAGAAGTTCTTGGCCAGGGATGAAGCCCCCATAGCGCTCGATACCTGGAAGGCGATGGACGCCGCTATGGTGGAGACGGCGCGGGGAATCCTCGTCGGCCGGAGGATACTGCCCATCGAAGGGCCCTACGGCTTCGGACTCAAGTCCGTTCCGATGGAGGACGTCCAGCTCGAAGACGACGTCTACGCCAGCTCGTCGATCCCGCTGGCGGCCATCGAAGTGGGCTTCACACTCGGAAAGCGCGACCTCGTCGCCTACGAGAGGGACGGCCTGCCGCTAAACCTCAACCGGCTTGTCGATGCCGCCATCCGCGCCTCGACCCTGGAGGACGGCATCGTCCTCAACGGCGGCCCCCGCCTGTACGGCCTGCTGAACTGTGAAGGAATCAACCGCCAGGCCCTCTCGCCCTGGGATGAGCTGGGGACCGCTCCCGCCGACATCATCAAGGCCATCATCGACCTCGACAACGCCGGCTACCACGGACCCTACGCCGTCGCCCTCTCGCCGCCCCGCTACGACACGCTGTACCGGCGCCATCCCATCGGCGCCTTCAGCGAGCTGGAGCAGATCCAGACGATTGCGACGGAAGGCGTCTTCAAGGCGCCCGTGCTGGAGAAGGGCGGCTTGCTGCTCAACGTCGGCCGCGTCTATGCGTCCATCGTCCTGGGACAGGACATGACGATATCCTTCGTCGGGCCGACGAAAGAGGACCTGGAGT
Organism: uncultured Chloroflexia bacterium; assembly: GCA_963703345.1. Lineage (GTDB taxonomy): Bacteria > Chloroflexota > Dehalococcoidia > DSTF01 > JALHUB01 > JALHUB01. The sequence continues at coordinate 723,324 of OY969814.1, forward strand.
TCGCCATAGTCGAGAGCGTTGCCCTGCTCGTGCGGAGGCCCGGCGCCATCTGCGCCCTGACGGAGTAGAGCCGAAAGTCGTAGTCCGGTGCGTTCCTACCGCGACCGCCCGGTCCGGCGCGGTGCAGACGGCATGAAGATGCGAGCGATGGCCGTGACAGAATCGTGAAAGATCGTATTGTTATGTTGACTATGCGTCTTTCTTCACGAAACCCTCACGAACTCGTCATTCTTCTTCACAACGCGGCCACGGAGAGGACCTAGACTTTGGCTTAGGTTATTCTGTACGTTTCTTGGGGAGTGATGGGACCGGGAAAAGAAGGCGCAAACCAGGGTAAGGTACTGATTGTAGAGGATGATCCGGCCGTAACTAGGATCCTCAGAGTTTGTCTCCAGAACGTCGGCTTCGAGACAGCGCACGCAGAAACGGGCGGAGAAGCGCTCCAGAAGTTAGACGGCACGCCTTTCGACGCTGTCCTCCTTGATCTGGGTCTTCCTGACGGCCGCGGCGGAGACGTTCTCAAGAAGCTGCAGGCTGAACCGACAGATGGCTGCCCCGCCTGGGTCATCATATCGGCCCTCGACGAGGATGAGGCCGCTAGGCGCTATGGCCCCCTCAAGGGCGTCTACGTCCCCAAGCCCTTCGACCCCTGGGAGCTGATCCGCACGCTCCAGGGGCTCATTGCGCGTCGGCACGCCGCCGCGGACGAACCTCCTTCGGATACTTGACAGTTATGTTACTATTGTGATTGCCGTATTCGTTTGGGGTATAACGAAGTCTCTCCCCGCGTCTTCTGTTGTTCTAAGGCAAGGAACGGCTGAGAGCGATTTTTCCCCGTTAGGAAAGGCGTCCCAGGGTCCGGTGCCGGGCAGCGGTCTCGGCGGCAAGCAAGGGGCATTGAAAGGCCTTCCCGAAAACGCCGGCAAGCAAAGCAAACAGGCACGAAAGGTCGAATTACTTGACAGAGCGCTCGCTTCAGTCGCCCCTTCGCCTCCTCAACGATGCGGCGCACATGCTGGAGTCGCTCGATGAGCCGCAAGCCCGCCTGGAGGGCATCGTGCGCCTTCTCGAGTGCCTCGTGCCCTGTGACGGCTGCGTCCTGCTGGAGGCCGCGAACGGCGATGAGCCGAGGTTCACGTTCCTGCCGAAGCCTGCAAACGGAGACCCCTCGACCCTAAAGGCTGCGATGACGCGCTGTCTCCAGATGATTGCCAGCGAAGGCTCGGGCCCGCTCACCGGCGAAACGACGCCCCAGATACCCTCCCGATCGCAGAGCCGGCGTCCGAAACGGCGGATGGATAGAGAGGCTTTCACAATCGCGCTGCGGCTGTTAACGTAGATTGTTAAGGCCGCGCCCACAGAGGGCGGGCCGATTGAAACAGGGATGAGAAGAACACCAATGACCGAAGAACAAAAGCCGCCGGCGCGCCGGCGAGGCGGCGGGCAGTCAGCCGTCGCCGCACCACCTTCCGACGGCGCTGAGATGGAGCGCAGACAGGCGGAAATAGAGGCCCTCCTCGAATCGTCGCGGGCGGTTCTGAAACATCGCCAGTTCGCCGAGGCCGCGCGCGTGATATTCGACCGCTGCAAAGCCCTCATCGGCGCCACCGCCGGCTACGTCGCCCTCCTGTCCTCCAAGCGCACGGAGAACGAGCTCGTATTCCTCGACGCCGGCGGCATTCCCTGCGATGTCAACCCCGACCTGCCCATGCCCATCCGCGGGCTGCGGGGGCAGGTCTACGAGAACGGCCGCGCCGCCTACGAGAACGATTTCGCCCATAGCCCGTGGCTGGACCTTCTGCCCGAGGGTCACGCGGCCCTGGACAACGTCTTGTTCGCGCCTCTGATCATCGAAGGCGCCACCGTAGGCCTGCTCGGAATCGCCAACAAGCCCGGAGGCTTCACTGAAGACGACCTCCGTTTAGCGACGGCCTTCGGTGAGCTGGCTGCGGTCGCCCTGGACAACAGCCGCACCCTGGGGGCCCTTCAGAGCGGCGAGCACCGCTTCCACTCCCTCGTCGAGACCGCGAGCGACGCCATCATCTGCGCGAACAGCGACGGCGAGATCATCCTCTGGAACCGCGGCGCCGAATCGATCTTCGGCTACACCGCGGCGGAGGCCGTTGGACAGCCGCTCACGTTCGTCATGCCGGAGCGGTTCCGCGACAAGCACCGGGAGGGATTCAGGCGTTTCCTCGCCACCAACCGGCCGCGCCTCATCGGCAAGACCGTCGAGATGACGGCCCTCCGCAAGGACGGCACGGAATTTCCCGCCGAGCTCTCCGTCACCACCTGGAACGCAAAGCAAGACAAGTTCTTCGGCAGCATCATCCGCGACATCAGCCAGCGCAAACAAGCCGAGAAGGCCCTGCGCGAGAGCGAGGAGCAGTACCGCCGCCTCGTTGAGAGCCTGCAGGAGGGCGTCTGGTCGCTCGATGAGCATCGGAAGGCCACATTCGTGAATCCGCGTATGGCGGAGATGCTCGGCTACCTTCCGAAGGAGATGATCGGGAAGAGCCAACTCGACTTCGCTGCCCCCGACAGCATCCGGCCCCTAGAAGACGCTTGGGAGCGCCGGCGACTCGGCGAGATGGAGCAGTTCGACGCCTCTTTCCTGAAGAAAGACGGCAGCCTTCGCCATTTCCGCATCTCCGCGATGCCGCTCTTCGACGACCAGCGGAAGTTCGTCGGCGCGGTGGACGCCATCACCGACGTAACGGAGCGCCGCGTCGCTAATCAGGCACTGCGCGAGAGCGAGGAGCAGTACCGCCTCCTGGCCGAGAACGCCACCGACGGCATCTACCGCTTCCGCCTCGACCCGCCCGGCTACGAGTACGTCAGCCCGGCCATGACAACGCTTTTCGGCTACGAGCGCGAGGAATGGCTGGCGGACCCGGACCTCGACCACAAGATCGTCCATGCCGATGACCAGGCGCTCATCGACAGGATGCACTCGGAGCCGGCTCAGTTCGTCGGGCCCATTATCCTGCGCTGCCGGCACAAAGACGGCCATCCCATCTGGATTGAGCACCACAACGCGCCCATCTTCGACGCCGGCGGCAAGCTGATTGCTACCCAGGGCATCGTGCGCGACGTGACCGGACGCATGCAATCGCTGGAGGACCTGGAGAAGCTCCGCAGCGAGTTCCTGGCCATGGTAACGCACGAGCTCAAGACCCCCCTGGCCGCAATCAAAGGCTCCGCGGCCACCGCGCTCCACAGCCCGCGCCCGCTCGATCCGGAAGAAGGGCGGGAGCTATTCCAGATAATCGACGAGCAGTCGGACCGGCTGCGCGACCTCGCCGATAACCTCCTCGACATGAGCCGCATCGAGGCCGGCTCCCTCTCCGTCAAGCCCGAGCCAATCGATCTCGCCACCGCAATCCAAGAGTCGCAATCGACGCTGGCGCGTGGCGGACGCTCCCAGCGCATCGACGTCGAGATGCCGGAGGGCATGCCGGCCGTTAACGCCGACAAGCGGCGCCTGGTGCAGGTGCTGACGAACCTCCTCACCAACGCCGCCAAGTTCTCGCCGGCCGCGTCGCCGATAACCATCAACGTCGAGCATGACGCCGTCCACGCCACCATTCGCGTCCGCGATCAGGGCCAGGGCATCGACCCGGCGAAGCTGCCGCTCCTCTTCCAGAAGTTCTCCCAACTCCACGACGCCGGCCGCGGTGCCGGGACCGGCCTGGGGCTGGCCATATGCAAGGGAATAGTCGAAGCCCACGGCGGCCGCATCTGGGCCGAGAGCGAGGGCGAAGGCAAGGGCGCAACGTTCACCTTCACCCTGCCTGTGGCGGCCGAAAGCGCCGCCCGACCCGCCGCGGCTGCCGCCCCGGCGCATGCGCCTGCTGGCGTGCGCCGCGGCGAGAGATTGCGCATCCTCGCCGTCGACGACGAGCTGCCCATCCTGCGCTACCTCCAGCACTCCCTCGACCAGGCCGGCTACCAGTGCATCGTTACCAGCGACCCGTCACAGGTCACCAGATTTGTGGAGATCGAACAGCCGGACCTCATCCTGCTGGACCTCCGCCTGCCCGGCGTCAGCGGCTTCGACCTGCTGGCGCGCATCCGCGAGTTCTCCGCCGCGCCCGTCATCTTCCTGACCGCCAGCGACAGCAGCGAGGACACCGTGCGGGCGCTGAAGATGGGCGCCGACGACTACGTGACCAAGCCCTTCGCGCCGTCGGAGCTGCTCGCCCGCATCGAGGCCGCGCTGCGACGTCGCTCCCTGCCGGGCGCCAGCGACTCGCGGCCGCCCTTTACCGTGAAGGACCTGACGATCAACTTCGCCGAGCGACGCGTGATCCTCGACGGCCACGACATCTCGCTCTCAGCCACCGAGTACAAGCTTCTCTACGAGCTCGCCACCCATGCCGGCCTGGTCCTCACCTTCGACCAGATCCTCCAGCGCGTCTGGGGCGCCGAATACGCCGGCGAGACGGAGCTCGTTCGCTCGTTCATCCGCAATCTCCGGCACAAGCTTAATGACGACGCCAAGAACCCGCGCTACATCCTCACGGAGCGGCAGATCGGCTACCGGATGGTAAGGGAATAGCCAGGAATCACCTCACTACGTACTCGCGATAGCACTCCGGCTTGATTCCATCCAGACACTAGGAGGCGACCAGAAGTCGCCGTAGCGGTCGTCGCCTTTTGCGGCCGAAGCGTCGGTCGTAAAAGCATGTATCGGCGCTATGAGAAAGATGGCGTTCATTCACACTTCTTGCACGTAATTCAACGGGCCGTTCATACGCCGTGCATGCCCCGCGCCTAATATGAGACATGGTTTCGGGCTCCCCGAACCAGTCCGGTGAAGGAACAGCGGGCAAGGAAGAGGAACGCTGGGAGAGCGGAAAGGAGCAAGGATGATGATGTGGTTCAAAGCCTGCCCGCGCTGTCGCGGAGACTTGTTCTTGGACTCGGACTATTACGGACCGGCAGTATCCTGTATTCAATGCGGCCACACCCTCCAGGAGCCGCTCTCTGCAGCGCAGCCGTTTCGCTTCGCTGACAAACCGCCCGCCGCCATGCCTCCGACGAGGCTGAGCCTGAGCCTCTCCGCCTGCGAGAGAAAAGTCAGGGTAGCCTGAGGGAGACGGCGATGACTCATCGGAGACCGTGCGCCATCACTGCCGACGAGACAGTCGGCCGGACGGGGAAGCGTTCAGGCAGGGCCGGAAGAGAAGACCTCCTGCTGGCCTGCATATCGCTGGTGAAAGACGGCCGCAACTACGCTGAACCGGCCGATTTCGTCAGCGACGTCGCGTTGACGTTCCAGGCCCTGACAGCCGGAACGTCGCAAGACGGCGATATCCAAGTATCCCCCGCGATGCCGGCGTCAATCATTTCAGGTCCAAACACGCTCGGGACCGGGCGCGACTGGCCGGTGGCAAGCTAGTGCGGCGGGCTCTTCGGCCTATCCGGTGCTCGCCATCGTATGGCGTCAGTCACCCTGGAACAGGCCTGGTGCAAGGAAAGGAAACTAAGGTGCTCAGCTATACACGACCGGCTCTGCTTTCCCGACCGAGCGTCGCGGTCCCGCAGCAGCCGTTGCTGATCGTAAGCAATCGCGGTCCGGTCGAATACTACCACGACGCGACAGGCAGGTTGCGCCGGCGACAGGCCAGCGGTGGCGTCGCCAGCGCCCTCACCGCCGTCGCCAACTCGGCGCCGATTAGCTGGATCGCTAGCGCCGCCAGCGAAGCCGACCGCGAAGTCGCCCTGGCCGGCGCCGTCCTCGACGTCAACGAAGGCACGCAGCTCCGGCTTATCGCGCCTCCCAGGGAAGCCTACGACCTTTATTACGGCACCTTTTGCAATCCCATACTCTGGTTCCTCCAGCATTCGATGTGGAATCGCCTGGACCGTCCCGATGCCCGCCGCGAGGCGCTTCACGCCTGGGAGCACGGCTACCTGCCCGTAAACCAGGCAATCGCCGAGGTCGCCGCCGGCGAGTTTCGCACCGGACGCAACTGCGGCTCCATCATGCTGCACGATTACCACCTTTACGCGGCGCCGCTTTTCATTCGCAACCTTTGCCCCGGCGTCGCCCTTCAGCACTTCATCCATATTCCCTGGCCCGGCCTCGAGGCCTGGCAGGACCTGCCGCGCCAGATCGTCGACTCCATCTGCGAAGGCCTGCTTGCCAACGACAGCGTCGTCTTCCAGACGGAGAAGTGGGCGCAGGACTTCCTTCTCACCTGCTGGGCGTTCTTCCCCAGCGCCCGCATCGACTTCACCGACGGCATCGTCACCTACCGCGGCCGGCGCACGAAGGTTTCCGCGAACCCCATCTCCGTCAACGTCTTCGACCTGCGCAGCCAGCTCTCCTCGCCCGAAGCGCGACCCTATTTCCACAAACTGGCCGCGGAAACGGCCGAGAAGACGATCGTCCGCGTCGACCGCCTCGACCCCAGCAAGAACATCGACGCCGGCTTCCGCGCCTTCGACCTGCTGCTGCAATCGCATCCTGAGTGGACCGGGCGCGTGCGCCTGCTTTCCTTCCTCGTGCCGTCACGCGGGGCCGTCCCTGAGTACCGTTCCTACGCCGAGGAAGTCTTCGCCCTCGCGGACGAGATAAACGCGCGTCACGGCACGAAGAGCTGGACGCCCATCAAGCTGTTCTACGAGCACAACCGTCTGCAAGCGCTGGTCGCCCTCAGTCTGTACGACGTACTCATGGTGAACCCGCTCGTCGACGGCATGAGCCTCGTTTCCAAAGAGGGGCCCGTGCTGAACCGGCGCGACGGCGCGCTCGTACTCTCCGAAGCGGCGGGCTCATTCGAGGAGCTGCGCGGCGGCGCAATCGGCGTCTGCCCGGAGGACGTGGAGGCCACGGCCGATGCCCTGCACACGGCGCTCACCCTCCCGGAAGGCGAACGCCGCGAGCGTGCCGCCCTCCTGCGACGTGCCGTCCTCAAGCACGATATCGGACGCTGGCTCCAGGTCCAGCTCGAAGACCTGGCGTCTATCGATGACACCAAACCTGCACCTGCTGCGGCGTGAGTGAGCAGGGAAGCTCATTCCGCCGCATTACTGCTGACATAAAGGAGGCACATGATGAAGCCAAGCTGGAACACCCGAGCAAGGTGCCCGCGCTGTCACGGCAACCTCGGCCTGGAATACGATCCGCCGGGAAGCTGGGATGTCGTCTGTCTGCAATGCGGATTCCGGCGCGTCGCGGTCAACCAGCTCCGATCCGTTGACAGCCGCGCTCTCTTCGAAACACAATCGATGCGCGGGGAGAAGGCGGCCTGATCCGCTGTCTTCGCGACCTCGCTAGTAAGGGGAATCGCGAGTGCCTACGAAGCGAGAGGAGCTCGAGTGGCATGAGAATGCCTACCGCGAGGTCCGCTCGCTCGTCGATTCAATCGAAGAGCCCCGCTTCGAGGAGCCGTGGCTCGACGGCCGCTGGGGCGTCCGCGAGATCGTCGCCCACCTCGCTGGCTGGCATCGGGAGATGGGCGCAGGGCTGGAGCGCATGACCCGCGGCGAACGGCCCACGCGCGAAGGCGTCGACTGGAGCGACGTCCAGGCCTGGAACGACCGTTTCGCCCGCGAGGCGCAGGGCAAGAGCAAGGCCGATGTGCTGCGGGAGTTCGACGCAGCGGTCGCCCGCTTCCGCGAGTTCGGCGCTCAACTGCCCGAAGAGCGCTTCGGGCCCGGCAAAACGGCGAACGGCATAATCGAAGGAGCGGGCACCAACCATTTTCGCGAGCACATGGCTATGATCAATAGCTGGCTGGTTCGACAGCCGGCCTGAAAAGCAGAATCGCCCGTAGGGCAACTGCAGGAAAGGAGGGAACCCCCCTAGTGTACGAGGCAAAGGACTACTCTCGTCTCATCGGCATGGACGGCTTCAGCGAGACCCTGCTGAAGAACCACTTCACCCTCTACCAGGGCTACGTCACCAACACCAACAAGCTCCGCGATTCCCTTGCCCAGATGGCGAAGGAGAGCAAGCACGCCACGCCTGAATACGCCGAGCTAAAGCGCCGCCTCGGCTTCGAATGGGACGGCATGCGACTGCACGAGTACTACTTCGAGAACCTCGGCGGCAAAGGCGACCTGTCGCAATCGCAGAAGCTCGCCCAGGCGGTCGCGTCCGACTTCGGCGGCTTCGAGGCCTGGCTGGCCGACTTCAAAGGCGTCGGTGCCATGCGCGGCATCGGCTGGGCCATCCTCTACCGCGACGGCGCCTCGGGCGCCCTCATCAACCAGTGGATCAACGAGCACCAGAACAACCACCTGGCCGGCTGCATGCCCATCCTGGTGATGGACGTCTTTGAGCACGCCTACATGCTCGACTATGGCCTCAAGCGCGCTGACTACATCGAAGCATTCCTGCGAAACGTCGACCGCGGCGTCGTGGAGAGCCGCCTGTAGCAATCCCGCCTGCTCTCGACGCTCTGCATTGGGGGGAACAGAAAGCGCTTTGGAGGTGATACGTGAGACGCACAATCGTGCACTTCGAGATCCCAGCGAATGACCCCGAGAAACTCGCTTCATTCTATCGCAGCGTCTTCGAGTGGAAGATCGAGAAGGACGCCGCGATGGACTACTGGCTCATCCGCACCGGCGACGACGAAGGTGGGCCGAACGGCGGCATGATGGCCAGGATGGAGGGATGGCAATGCCCGCTCAACTACATCGGCGTGGAATCCGTTGACGACTTCTCGAAGAAGGTGACCTCGCTGGGCGGGCAGGTCATGATGGAGAAACGTCCGGTGCCGACGATGGGCTGGTTCGCGGTCTGCCAGGACCCGGACGGAAACCCGTTCGCCCTGTGGGAGATGGACACAAACGCCGCTTAGGCGCGTCTATCCGAGGAACAGACGGTCAGAAAGGATTCGACCTCGTCGATAGAGCTGGGGGCTACGGGTAGGAAGCCTGCTAGCCCCTGGTCGTTGCCCTAGCTATCCGCTTGCGCGCCCGACGCGTCGCCTTCGCCTTCGCGAGACGTCGCACTTCCGACTTCGAGATGAAGTGACGCCTCTTCTTAATCTCCCTTAGCACCCCGTTTCGCTGCATCGTCTGCCGGAAACGGGATAGCAAATGTTCCTGAGTTTCGCCGTCTCTGAGCTCTACGAACAAATGCGGTCCCTTCTTAGAATCGCTCTGGCCTGCTCGGAGAGCGGCGCGAGAAGCAATCGAAACAGTAGACGGGGCGGTCTCCCCGCGGCTCGAACGGGACCTCGGTAGCCTGGCCGCACTCGGCGCAGACCGCCGGGAACATCTGCCGTCGTCCACCGCCGGCGGAGCTCCCGCCGCCGCGCGACCCGCCTCGTTCCGCCTTCCGCGCCGACCGGCAAGTCGGGCAGCGCTTCGGCTCATTCGTAAAGCCGCGGCTCGCGTGGTACTCCTGGTCCTCTGCCGTGAACGTGAATGTTGCGCCGCAATCGACGCACGTTAGATCTCTGTCGGTGTAAGGCACTCGACGACCTCCTTCTGCTGAACTTCCTTGTCATCGAGTGCGAGCGAAATGGGGGACCCTTCGCGACGACTGAAGACGCGGAAATCTGACCAATCGAAGGTAGTTTATCATACAAGCCAGGAACTGACAATACGACGGACCTGGCAAACCCTTCCTCTCAATGGTTCGGCTGCTCGGCCCGGTTCTTGAGGGTGCTTGAGAATGCGAATCGCGGCAAATTCGCTTTACAGGCACAGGTCGCGCCGCTCACAGTAGTCGCAGGAAGAGCCCTCCGCCGGCGTCAGCACGTCCTCCCCCAGCGCTACGGCGAAGGCGATGCTCTTGAACGGATGCAACACCCCCGATTCCCGCGCCTCGACGCCTATCTCCCGCGCTCCCACCAGCTCCGCGATCGCCCGCTGCCCCGAAAGCGGCCAATGGCTAGTTCCGGGGTTGAGCGGAATGCTCGCCTTCACGCCCCGCGCCCGGGCCATCTCTTCGATGAGCGCGTAGCCGGCTTCGCCCGTCTTGCCCAGCGCCACCGATCCGACGGCGTCGAGGGCGAAGGCGACCGGGTACTCGCGCTGCGCCGCCAGCTCGTCCACCCGCGCCTCCAGCAAAGGCCCTATCGTGTACACCATCAGGACGACCTCGCCCGCGCTGCCGAACAGCACCGCAACGACCGCACTCTCCAGCGCCGCGCCGTCGCCGACGACCAGTCGCGAGGGGTCGACCGCTGTCACCGGCAAGACCTCGTACGCGATTGCCGGCCGCGCCAGCCGCCTGCCCTCCGCCAGCGCCGCATCGACCGCTTTCAGCCAGGCATCGTCGCCCTGCGGCAGGCCCGGCCGCTGCCGCAGCAGCCGCAGCACCGATTCTCGCTCCAGCTCAACCTCAAAGCCCGTGACCAGCGGCAAGATCGTCCTCCTGTTCGCGATCCCAATCTAAGCCTGCCTCTCGCGCCCGTCAAACGCCCTCAGGGTTGACGCGTCTTTGAACGATCAGGTAGGCTGAATTGCCGTTGGCCGCAATCGCTCCGACCATCCGACGCGACAGGCCGGGAAAGAAATGGAACTCGCCGACATTACCCGCAGCCTCATCGAAGGCGACGCCCCGGGCACGGCCGCCCTCACGCAGCAGGCCCTCGACGCCGGCCAGCCCGCTCACACCATCCTCGACGACGCCCTCATCCCCGGAATGACCCAGGTCGGCGAGCTCTTCGAGAAGAACGAGTACTTCGTGCCGGAGCTCCTGCTCGCCGCCCGCGCCATGTACGCCGCCCTCGACCTCCTGCGTCCCAGGCTGACCGAGGGCGACTATGAGCCCACCGGCAAAGCGGTCATCGGCACCGTCCAGGGCGACCTGCACGACATCGGCAAGAAGCTGGTCGGCATCATGCTCGAAGGCAACGGCTTCGCGGTCGTCGACCTTGGTGCGGACGTGGCGCCGGAGAAGTTCCTGGAGGCCGTGCGGCAGAGCGGCGCCAGGATTGTCGGTCTGTCTGCGCTCCTCACGACGACGCTCCCGTCGATGGAGAAGACCGTCCGCGCCCTCAAGGAGGTCGACCCGTCGCTGAAGGTCATGGTCGGTGGCGCGCCCGTCACCCAGGCCTTCGCCGACAGCATCGGTGCTGACGGCTACGGCCGCGACGCCAGCGCCGCCGTCACCCTTGCGCGCCGGCTGCTCGGGAATGCCTGAAAACGCCCAGCCGCGACTCCTGCGCGTCGCCGTCGACGGCCTCGACCTCGAAATCCTGGTCGCCGCCGGCGCCTCCCTACTCGACGCCCTGCGCTCAGGCGGAATCGCTGTCGACTCCGAATGCGGCGGTCGGGGCACTTGCGGCGAATGTCGCGTCCGTTTCCTCGAAGGCGCGCCCCCGCCGACAGTTGAGGACGCCGCCCTTCTTTCCCAGGACGACCTTGCCGCCGGCTGGCGCCTCGCCTGCCTGACGTTCCTCGCCGCCGACTGCCGCGTCGCCATCCCCCAGCGAGTCGCCCGCGCCCGCCGCGCCCGCATCCGCATCCTGACCGAAGCAACGGCCGCGCCCATCGCTCGCGCCGAGCAGCGAAGGCGAGCCGGCTACGGCATCGCTGTCGATGTCGGGACTACCACCGTCGTCTGCTACCTGATGGACTTGTCGAAAGCCCTCCAGCTCGGCGTCGCCTCCTTCGCCAACCCGCAGTCCGCGTTCGGGCCCGATGTCGTCTCCCGCATCGCCTATGCCCATCGCGGCCCGGCGGAGCTGCGCGAGCTGCAGCGACGCCTCGTCTCGCACCTGGAAAAGAGCTTCGCCTCGCTCTGCCGGAGCGCGGGCGTGTCTCCCGCCGCCGTCTCAATGATAACGGCGGCGGGAAACATGACGATGATGCACCTCCTCCGCGGCGTCGACCCCTGGCCGCTCGGCGTTGCGCCCTACGAGCCGGTCTTCACGGAGCTTCCGCCGTTCCCCGCCCGCGAGATCGGCTTCAAGCGATTCGACGGCTGTGAGCTCCAGGTGCTGCCCGGCGTGGGCGGCCATGTCGGCTCCGACATCGTTGCCGGCGTGCTCGGCCTCGACCTCGCGCGGCGGCCCGGCCTCTCGCTCTTCATCGACCTCGGCACCAACGGCGAAGTCGTCCTCGCCGCGAAGCGAATCATGGCCGGCGCCTCCTGTGCTGCCGGCCCCGCCTTCGAAGGCGTGCACATCGCCAGCGGCATGCCCGCCCTGCCCGGCGCCATCGAGCGCGTTGACGAAGAAGATGGACGCCTCCGGCTCGACGCCATAGACGGCGCCGCGCCCGCCGGCCTCTGCGGCAGCGGTCTCATCGACGCCGTCGCCCTGCTGCTTCGTTGCGGCTTGATCCTGCCGTCGGGCCGGTTCGTCGCGCCCGCGAAAGCCCCCGACGCCTTGCCGCTCGACCTTCGCCGTCGCCTGCGCGAGGACGGTGGAGAGCGCCGCTTCCTCCTCGTCGAGGACGGCGCGCGCGGCGACATCGCCATCACCCAGCAGGACATTCGCGAGGTGCAGCTCGCCAAGGCCGCCGTCCGCGCCACCATCGACCTCCTCCTTCGCGAAGCGAGCCTGGAGCCGGAGGCAATCGACGCCGTTTTCGTCGCCGGCGGATTCGGCAGCTCCCTGCGTAGCGAGAGCATCCTGACCCTCGGCATCGTGCCTGAGGGCGTGCGCGGCCGGATTCACGCCGCCGGCAACACCGCCGGCCTCGGAGCGAAGCTGGCGCTCGTCTACCCGGCGCGCATGCGGGAAGCGCATCGCCTGGCGCGACGGATGCGGCATGTCGAGCTCGTCAGTCGCGAGGACTTCCGGCAGGCCTTCGCCGAAAGCATGGTCTTCCCTGCACCCGCCTAGCCCAGCTCGATCTGGAAGCGGTCGCGGAAGCGCGAGAGCACGTCCAGCACCGGCCGTCCGACCGCGACGATGAGTACGACGTTCGCCAGCGCCCGCCAGACGTCCCAGCCCGCCGATGTCAGCAGGTAGAACGACCAGTAGTGTCGCAGCGTCTCGCCCAGCCCCAGACCCGGCTGCCACGAGATGCTTTCGCCCGAGGCCATGAACGGCCAGAACCACAGGTTCATCGCCGCGCCGAAGAGAAATCCCCAGCCGACCCCAAACGTGCACAGGCAGCCCAGCTCCAGCAAGCGGTGTCGGCCCAGCGTGCCGCGGAACGCCCCCAGCCAGCCGGCCGTCATTCCCACCCAGCCGGCGCAGAACACCTGGAACGGCAGCCATGGCCCGAAGCCGCCGATAGCGAACGTCGAGACGAACATCGCGCCCGCGCCCAGCAAGAATCCGAAGCGCGCCCCGAACACGTACCCGCCCAGGATGACCGCGAAGAAGAACGCCGTCGCGCCCGCCGGCAGCGTCGGGATCCGCAGCACCGCCGCCAGCATCATCAGCGTTGCCAGCGCCGACGCTGTCTTAGCGTTCATCCCCTGGCTTCCCAGCTCCAGCACGAAGAGAAGGAGCGTCAGCGCCAGCGTCAGCCCGAACAGGAGCGGCGCGTCGCTGGTGTGCGGCTGCCCCATGCTCGACGATCTGGTCCCGCCGGAGAGGAACAGCGGGTACAGGAAGGCGACGAGCCCTACGATGCTGGTCGCCGCCAGCGTCACGCCCGACCAGACGCCCAGCGACGGCGCAGCGCGTCCGCCCGCCCGCCCCTCGACGGCCCCTAAGAGCGCTTCAGCCCTAGCCACGTCCGCGCCCCCTGAAGAGTACGAGCGACGTCATCGCCAGCGCCGACGCCACGGCCGCGAAGAGCGCGATCTGCCACGTGGGCCTGCTTCCGAAGCCGCCGCCGCTCGCCGGGGCAATTGTTAACGTAGCCGACGGAGAGGGACCGGCTGTCGACGTTGGCGCTGCGACAATCCTGGGCGTTTCAACCTGAGCCGTTGAAACTCGCACCGGCGTAGCTGTTGCGCCCGGTTGCGCGACAACGCCTTCGACGTGGGAATCGGGCGTCGCCGTCGGAGGAGGCGTCGGCGTAAGCGGTGGACAGATCGCGTCGAAGCTGCTCGCCGCCGGCTGCGTGCCCGTCCCGATGCCGCCGGCGCCCCATGCCCAGCCGTCGACGTCGCCGTCGTGCACCTTGCGCAGCGACGACCCCACGGCGGAGTACCGCCAGCCGCCGTCTTCGAGCGTGTAGTACGCCCAGTAGCGGCAGCCGCCGCCGTGGCACTGGCAGAAGCAGTCGCCGGGGTTCTCGCAGCCCACGCCGTCGATGCCGCACACGGCCGCGCCCCCGCTCCCGCTCATCGTGACGATCTGCAGTCCGGCGCGACTCAGCAGCTCCGCGCCGCTGATCTCCGCCTCCGTGAACTCGACGCAGACGCTCTCGCTGCGCCCGTCCTCGAAGCTTACGACAACGCCCGCGCTGTTCGGCCCCTCGGCGCTCCCTCTCGACGGCGCCGCAAGAGATACGAGGATCGCGATGCAGGCGACGACGAGTCCCAATCGCCTCATGACTGCTTCTCCCCGAGCACGTCTTCCACCGTCAGGTAGCGCCCTCCGAACAGCTTGTTCACCTGCGTGCTGAACGTAACCGACTCCGTCAGAACGTCACGCACGCCGCCGCTCGCCACCACCCTGCCCTCCGCCAGCAGCACCACCCGCTGCGCACAGCCCGCCACGAGCTCGACGTCGTGGCTGGCCAGCAGCACGGCGCACCCCTCGCGGCAACGACGCCGCAGGTTCGCGATGAGCAGCTCCTTCGTCTCGTAGTCCATGCCGCGCGTCGGCTCGTCCAGCAGGATGACTTGAGGCTGGCCCGCCAGCATCGCCGCCAGCGCCGCCCGCTGCCTTTCGCCGGCGCTCAGGTCCCGCGGGTGCGCCCGTCGCAGCGACTCCAGCCGCCATTCCGTCATGGCCTCGTCCACCGTCCCCGGCCGGCCGGTCCCGCGCAGCGTGTCGGCCACCTCCGCCTCGACGCTGTCGCGGAAGAGCACCGACGCCGGGTCCTGGGGCACGAACGCCACCGCGCGGCAGAGCTCCTCCGTGCTGCTCTTGCCGGTCTCGCGGTCAAGCACCCGCAGCGACCCCTTTCGCGGCGCCATCAACCCGACCAACGACCGCAGCAGCGTCGTCTTGCCGGCGCCGTTCCTTCCCATGAGGGCGACGATCTCTCCCGCCTCAACTTCGAGCGACACGTCCGCCAGCGCGTCGCGACTGCCGTAAGAGGCGCAGAGGCCTTCCACTCGCACCCTGCTTCCATCGACCGCGACGGCCGGCTCCTCCGGGAAGACGCCGTCCCGCCCTCGCTCTCCGACGAAGCGCTTCCCTTCCCGCACCGACAGCGGCAGCGGCTGCCAGCCCAACGCTCTCCCCAGCCGAGCGACCGGCGGCGCCAGCGGCAGACGCGCCATCGCCTCCCGCACGGGATACGACGCCAGGGAGCCGTCGCCGGGCAAATAAAGCACGCGGTCGACGTACTGCACCACGCGCTCCAGCCGGTGCTCCGCAATGACCACGGTCAGCCCCAGGTCGCTGTTGAGTCGCTGCACGGTCGTCAGCACCTCTTCCGCCGCCTGCGGGTCGAGTTGCGACGTGGGCTCGTCCAGCACCAGCGTCTTCGGCTGCATCGTCAGCACGGCGCCGATTGCCACCCGCTGCAACTCGCCGCCGGAGAGCGTGTCCAGCCGCCGCCTTCGCAGGTGGCTGATGCCGAGCACGTCCAGCGCCTCCTCCACCCGCTTGCGCATCGTCAGGCGCGGCACGCCCAGGTTCTCCATCCCGAACGCCAGCTCGTCCTCAACCACGTCGGCCACGAACTGGCTTTCCGGGTCCTGGAACACCATCCCCACGCTCCGCGCCAGGTCGCGCGGCTGCCGGCTCAACGTGTCCAGCCCGTCGACGACGACCCGTCCGGCGAATTGCCCGCCGTGGAAGTGCGGTACAAGGCCGTTCAAACAGCGCAGGAACGTCGACTTCCCGCCGCCCGACGGCCCGACAACCAGCACCGCCTCGCCGTCCGCAATCGACAGCGACAGGTCGCTCAGGATGGGCCTCGAGGCGTGCGGATAAGTGAAAGTCAGGCCGCTAATCTCAATCATCGCCGCCCTCGCTTGCGTCTCCCGACGACGCCGTCGCGCGAAAAGCCGGCGCCAGAAGAAGGAGCACGGCAATCACGACGGCGGGGCTGAACTGCGGCAGCGACGCCGTCGGATAGGGGAAATAGTCGATGTCCGCGACGCCAAGGACCCGGAGCGCCGCCAGCATCACCACCGCCAGCAGCGCGCAGCCGGCGACCAGCGCCGAAGGCATCGGGAGCGGCTCCTGCGAATAGCGCGTCGCCTCGACCCCGCGACCGCGCGTCTTCAGCGCCAGCATCGCCGCCACAGCGCTTGCAGCTACGGCTGTGAACGCCGGCAGCGCGAAGTGTCGGTCGTAAGCGTAGGCGGACACGCCGCCGGCCAGCAGCGCGACGGACGCGGTCGCTGCGAGCCGCGTCGTCCAACCCAAAACAGCGGGCCCCGCGCCGAAGCCGCGCGCATCCAGCGATTCCGCCCTTTGGATCGACCGCTCCAGCGCTCCGGCAAGCACCGGAACGACGAACGCGCCGGCGTCCCTCACGCCCCGCAGTCGCCGCCCGCGGAGGCGCTGCGCTTGAGATACCGCCCTTGCCTGGGCGAAAGCCTGCGGCAGCAGCAGCACGGAGACCGTCACGATGACGCCTAGCTGTCGGAGCGCGCGCGGAACCAGTCGCAGCAGGCGATAGTGGTCGACGCCGACGTTGAAGGCCGTCGCGAACAGCAGCAGCGCGATGAGTCGCAAAGCGCGGCTCGTGGCGTACAGTAGCGCTTCCAGCGTCGCGTCGCCGCCGAAAGTCACGCCGCCGAGCCAGTTAGGGAAGGTCAGCCGCGGCAGCTCGACCAGCGTCGTCGAGCCGCTGCTGCCGGTGAGCACGTTAAACGGCACGCTCAGCACCGCGAAGAAAAGCCCTATCTTCACGATGAAGCCGTAGGCGCCGCGCCGCCGTCGCGCCGGTAGCGACGCGTAGACCACCAGCCCGACGAGGCAGGCGGTCGCCAGGTAGAGCGGGTTCGCCGTCAGAAACACGCCGACGGAGGCCGCGAGCAGCCACGCCGACCACGCCTTCGCCTGAAGGGGAGGCGCTGCCGCCTTCGCCCTCGACGCCCGAACGACCCTGCTCGATGCCGCCTCGCTGCGCGCCATGCCTACCGCCTCCGCGAGACGCCCATAAGCGCGCCGCCGCCCAGACAGACGGCAGCGACGAGCAAGAGCGCCGTCGTCGCTGCCGGCGTTCCGGCGTCCGCCCCCTGGCCGGCGGAAACGAGCGCCCGCGGCGCGTCAAGCGGAGCCGCATCCCCTGGCGCGACCGTCGCCGACAACACAACCGAAACCGGCGTTGCCTCCGGCGACGGCATGGAAGCCACCGCTGGCACGGGCGTCAACGTCGGTTCCGGCGTCCTCGTTCTCGTCGCGACCGGCGTGCGCGTGGGGTGCGGCGTCGCCGTCGATTTCGGCGGCAGGAGGAGCGGCTGCAGCAGCAGCGCCGGGACGGCCTGATAGGTGGCGTAGGCGTTGTCATCGCCGGCGTAAGTGAAAGCGCCGGTTGTGGCGTCGCGGAAGGCGAGCAGCGCCTGCATCGGCGTCTGGCCCGCCTTCTCCCATGGCTCGCCGGCGTCGATGTCCTCGCCCGCCGCGACGAGCGCCTGCAGGACGAACGCCGTCGAGTTCGCATCAGAATCGCCGGGCGCGACGTACGGGAAGCCGCAGTCGCCATTCTGCGACGCCTTAAAGTACGCTATGGCCGCCTGCACCGCGCCGTCGGACTTCGACACGCCGGCCGCCAGCAGCGCTTGAAGTACCATCGCCGTGCTGTTCGTATCGCAGCCGAAGCCATCGCTGAACTCCCAACAACCGCCCGCCTGCTGCTTCGAATCGAGGACCCCCACGCTGCCGGCAGCCGGCGCCAGCCGTAGGCTCTTCCGCGCCAGCAGGTACAGCGCCTGGTCGATGACCTGCACACCGTAGACGTGCGTCGCGCCGTCGTAGAACGACTCCATCTTCGCCACGTAGTCCGTCCCCGCGAAGTCGTGCGGGTCTTGAGATACCGCCTTCAGCACGATGACCAGCTTCGCCGCGTGGTCTGCCGACGCCGCGTAAGCCGCTGCCTGAGTCTCCATATAGTCGAGCGGCGAATGACCGCCCTTCCTGACGTCGTCCGGGTCGACCCCCGCGGCCGCGAACGCCAGCATCGCGTCGAGCGTTCCGCCCGCCGACGAGTCGCTGCCGTACGAAGGGAAGCCCCCGTCCGCGTTCTGGAGCGTGCGGATGTAGTCCAGCGCCTGCTGCGCGGCGTCGTGCTGAGGCGTCGCCCCCAGCGCCGTCGTCGCGCCGGCGAACACGCAGGCAAATGCAAGCAATAAAGCCATGATTCGGCGAGACACGAGAATTCCTTTCGCTATGTCCCAAGTGGCAGCCTGGCTGGAGGCTGGAGGGCACAAAAACGCCCGGCCTGGCGACCGGGTTGCGCTACGTCGGAGCGCCCATGATATCCGTCCCCCTTTCAAGCGAAGGTACTCGGATCGAACAGGGGCGGGTATCCTGGCTCGTCGGTCAACGCCGACTTACAGTTGCGCGACAGCGCCGGACTCTCACCGGCTTCCCCCGACATGATCCGCCCGCGGCGGACCCCCCTGTCGGCCCCCTATGTGGTTGTTACCGCCAATGTACCAGCCGCTGCGGCCGCCCGTCAACCGCGACGCCGCGACCCCATCGACGGCCCTCTTCCGGCCGTCCGCCTCAATTCGCCGAATCTACGCCATCCGAAGTAGGGGAGTCTGTGAGCCGAAGTAGGTGATTGTCTGATTCTTCGGCGACACCCGCTCCTGGATAATGGCCGCTTGTGAGTGCTTCGCCGGGATCGGGAGGCGCGAAGCGGCACGGGGATAAGGTTCTCCGCGGGCAAGACGCCTCCGCCCAACCAGCACGGCCCGCTCAACCGCCACCCATAACGAGCGGGGCCCAACAGCCGGCCGCCACAGCTAGAGCGGCGCCGGCCAGCCCCTCTTCCGGCGAAGGCCCCTTACGACCGCGACGCCTCGGCCTGCTTCTTGCCGCTTACCTGCTCAGCGCCTTCGCCCTCGTCCTCTCCCGCGACGCCCTGGCGACCGCGACGCCCCGCAGCTCCTTCGACAGCCGCGCCATGGTAGCGCGAGTCGTCGTCGGCGTCTCCCAGGCGCGCGCCGACACCGTCCGGCAGGTCCTCGCTGCCGAAGCGACGCGCCCGACACCGCCTCCGCCCGCGCCGACGCCCGCTACCGATGTCAGCCCGCCGTCCGCGAGCTCCGACGGCGCAGTGCACGGCATCGCCACCTGGTACGGCGGTTCCGATGGCTACGACTCCGACGACACCATGGCCGACGGCTCGCCCTTCAACCCCGACGACCCGACAATCGCCGCCGCCAACGACTGGCCGCTCGGCGCCTGGCTTGCCGTCTGCCACGAAGCCCGCTGCATCCGCGTCCGCGTCAGCGACCGCGGCAGCTTCAGCCACGCCGTCGACCTCTCCCGCGGCGCCTTCGCCCAGTTGGCCCCCCTCTCCAGCGGCGTCATCGACGTCACCGTCCGGCCCCTCTCCTGATTGACGCTTGAGGCTGTCGCCCCCTACACTTGAATCGAGATGCCTACCGAAGAGGAGAAGCGCGAGCCCCGCATGACCGAGACCGTCCGCGAATACAGCAACGGGGAAGTGACGATTATCTGGAAGCCGGACCTCTGCATCCACGCCACCTGCTGCTTCGTCGACCTGCCTGAGGTGTTCGACCCGAACAAACGCCCCTGGGTAAACCCTCGCGGCGCGACCACCGAGGCGATCATCGCCCAGGTCGAGCGCTGTCCTTCCGCCGCCCTCTCCTACCGCTGGAACACGCCCGCCAGCGAGTAGCCGCCAGCGTTCCGACGTCTAGCGCCGACCCCTTACTTGTCCCCCGGCTCCCCTTGCGCAGCTCATCGTCATACCCTTAAATGTGCACATCAGACATAGCGAAGGGAGGACAGGAGGTGCGACATCAGCGAACAGAATGCTGAGCCAGAGGGCGTGAAAGGGCATCCTGCGCTTAGGGGCGTCTGGGACAACATCGACATGGCGAAGTTTTTCATGGCGAAAGCTAGAGCAGCCCGGAGAGGTGAGCATGACATACGGTTTAGGTGGTGCCTCAACATCGCGGCGGGCGGGTTGTGGTCGGCGATGGATACCTTCATCCGCAACGTGAAGATTGAAGGGATGGCAACCTCTGCTAACAAGTGGTTCAACCAGAAGGAGAAGCTTGTCAATCAGATCCGCCACGGAGCGGTGCACTACGCCTGGGCTCACGGAGTAGGACAGACTTTCTCTCCGCGAGGGCGAGATGGTGATGACACGAAGGTGTTTAGGGTGTTTTCTCCAGGGGTGGACGATGACGACACGACCTCTTTCTTGTGGATTGGCGAGGGGTCGCGGCAGAAGCAGATTCCGATCGATGAGGTGCTCTCGCGGCTAGACACTGCGTGCGAACTTCTGAAGGACACGATTCTCGAACAGACGACCGCAGGGTTTATCAGGTTCGCGTGAGAGCCATATCATCATGTCGGCTGAGCGGGCCAGACGTGCGAAGCGCGGAAGTAGCCTACCCCTGCCGGCGCCTCCTCGCATACCACCCGCCGACGCCAAGCGCCGCGAACGCCGCACTCAGGCCAAAAGCGAGGGCCGCATACGGGCTAGCCGTCCGGCCGGACTCCTCGGCCGATCCACGGGACTCAGCAGCGATGGCGGCGGGCGGCAGCATGACCTTACCGCCAACCACCGGTGGCTGTGTGGGTGTGGGTGTGGGAGTAACGTCGTTTGGGTCCGCTATCACTGACACCGTGTCATCACGCGTGTTCGTCATATATATGCGGTTGGTGTTGGGATTCATGGCCACACCCGAAGGGTAATTCCCCACCGCTACGGTGGCCCGGACCGTGTTGCTGGCCCCGTCCATGACGAAGACGCTGTTGGTGCCCACGTTCGTCACGTAGATCCGGTTCGTGTCAGGGTTTATGGCTACGCCCCGGGGGTTACCCCCGACCGCCACGCTGGCGACGACCGTGTTGGTGGCGCCGTCGATCACCGAGACGCTGCCGCTTACGAGATTGGCCACGTAGATGCGGTCGGTATTGGGGTTCACGGCCGCGTCGTAGGGGTCACTCCCGACCCCTACGGTAGCGACGACCGCGTTGGTGGCGCCGTCAATGACGGAGGCGTTGCCGCTAGAATTGTTGGAGACGTAGATGCGGTTGGTGGTGGGGCTGACGCCGACGCCATTGGCCCCGTACCCGACTGCTACCGTGGCCACCACGCTATCAGTAGCGCCGTCGATGACAGAGACGCTGCCGCCGGAGTAGTTGGCGACGTAGATGAGGTTCGTGTTGGGGTTGACGGCTATGCCCATCGGCCACTCCCCAACCGCTACGGTGGCGACGACTGTGTTGCTGGCGGCGTCGATGACCGAAACGCTGCCGCTGCTGTCATAGTTCGTCACGTAGATGCGGTCGGTATTGGGGTTCACGGCCACGCCCCAGGGGTTACTCCCGACCGCTACGGTGGCGACGACCGTGTTGGTGGCCCCGTTGATGACGGAGACGCTATTGCCGTACCGGTTCGTCACGTAGATGCGGTTGGTGATGCGGTTGACGGCCACGCTCCAGGGCCCACTTGCCACAGATACAGTAGCAATGACGGCAGGGTTACCGTCGGCAGCGCCCGAGACGGTTGCTGGCCCTCGCAGGGCAACAACACTGGCCACTAACGGGAGGGCCAACGTTCCCGCCAGCACGATAAGGAACAGCCGCAAAGCGTTCCGAGCGCGCATCATGCACCTCCGGGGGGCATCAGTGCCATCGAAAAGGCGGGGATAGCGCAACAATAGGCCGTCCCCGAAGGTTTGTCAAGAAGCAATTGGGCTACCATTCGTCCTACGGCCGAAAGTGTTACATCTCCTTAGCGTTCGACTCTCTCGCTGAGAGGACGGCGGCGCGAGTGTTGGGTCCGCGTCGCGCGGCTTGGGGGACTTGCTATGAATTATGCGCTATTGGTCCAACGCGTGAAGAGTCGATAAGTATGGGGTTTTCGGTGAGGGTCTGCAAGTTTGGAGGACAGCGGGGAGAGCGGGCTGTTTGGGAATAACGGGGCGCATTATACTTAGGTGGCGGTTGAGAAAGAGGTGGGAAAATGGCTCGGTCAAAGCGTGTGGCGCTAATCTTCGTCGTGTTGGTCGGCTCGGTCATGCTCGTGTCTGCTTGCACAGAGAATGCAGAGGCGCCGCCGAAGACCCCGACAGCCGTCGCCGCCGCTACCCTGGCGCCTGACGTGACGGTGCAACCGGGATCGGCCACCATCATCAGTCCGAAAGAGGGCGAGAGAGTGCGCGTGCCGATAACCGTCTCGGGGACCGCCAGTGTTTCTGAAGGGGCTATCGTCGTCATCGAAATCCAAAGCACTGATGGCAATCGCACCTACTGCCGCGCATTCACAACGGCCAGCCGAGGCGCCCCCGATACCGGCACTTTTGAAGCAATGCTTGCGTTTCCTCCTCCGCCTTTTACCCCACCTCTCAGCTTGGGCGCTACAGTGCATATCTTGACCGTCAGCCCCGAAGATGGCAGCAAACAGGAGTTGGCCAGCGTGCCGTTCGTCATTACCGCCGAAGAGCCGGACGTACTCATCAACTCACCATTGTGCGGTGCTTCGGTGAAGAGCCCCGTCACCATTACCGGCACCGCCAGCGCCTTCGAAGGGGCGCTGACAGTCTCGGTCAAGGATTGGACCGGCAACGAGATGGCAAGCGCTGACGTCAAAGCCTCGGAGGGCGCACAGGGAAGAGGTGATTTTTCCCAGGAGCTGAGCTTCTCGCTGTCCGGCGGAATTCAGCCGGGCAGGATCGAGGCGTACAGTCACAGTGCGGAGGACGGCAGCGTCATCAACCTCTTCTCCGTGCCGGTCATACTGACGCCGTAGGCGCAGCTACTGCGATCTCTTTAGCCGCACCACGACCGGCGTGACCGTCACGGGGGTCTCCGGGTCCAGCAGTCACGCGGCGTTGCCGAGCGGCATTGCCACCTCCAGGTAACCGCTACTGTCGATGAGCGCAACCAGATCGTCGCCGTCGCCCTAGGTTGTCGCCAGTGGAACCGGCTGTCAATTATGCGCTATTCGGCTAACGCGTGAAGAGTCGATAACTGTGCGTTTTCGTTGGGGGGCTGCAAGTCTAGCGGACAGCGGGGAGAGCGGGCTGTTTGGGAAGCAGCTGCTCCACCAGTCAAGCTGCGGCTAACCCTTCGAGTGCCGCGAACCCCTTACAACTCCTCCCCCGCTCTGCTATCCTGACCTCACACCCTTCGGAAGGCCACCCGACGCTATGCACATGACACCCTCGCTCCCGCCCGCTTGCCCGTCCGGGCTCGCCCATCGACGCGCCCCGCCGCCCCGGCGACTGCGCATTTTTGCGCAACTCCTCAGATTCAAACCGACACCATCCAGATTCAAGCAACAACGCAAAAAATAATTGAATTCAATGGGTCAATTAAGGCCGGATTCCCCCTATCATGCCGCAGGCCTGCCCGTAGGGCTTCAGCCCGCGGTGCAGATGAGCCTTCCCTCCCCGATGCCCGCCGCCCTATACTGGTGCCACCCCATCGACAGGAGGACCATCCATGCTGACAAGGCTGTCTTCGGCCACAAAGGAAGTCGTCATCGGCCAGGGACCCACCGTCCTCATCGGCGAGCGCATCAACCCAACCGGTAAGAAGAAGCTCGCCGCCGCCCTCATGGAAGGCGACATGGACCTCGTCCGCCTCTCCGCCATCGCCCAGGTCGAAGCCGGCGCCGACGTCCTCGACGTCAACATCGGCCTCGCCGGCCTCGACCAGGTGAAGGTCCTGCCCATCGCCCTCAAGACCGTCATGGACGCCGTCAACGTGCCCATCAGCATCGATAGCAACAACCCGGAGGCCCTCACAGCCGCCCTCAAAGTCTACCGCGGCAAGCCCATCATCAACTCCATCACCGGCGAAGAGAAAGCCATGGCCGCCCTCCTGCCGCTCGTCAAAGAGTACGGAACCGCCTTCATCGGCCTCTGCATGGACGACGAAGGCATCCCGACCAGCGCCGACCGACGCGTCGCCATCGCCCACAAGATCGTCGACCGCGCCGTCTCGATGGGCATTCCGCAGGAAGACGTAATCGTCGACTGCCTGGTGATGACCGTCGCCACCGACCACACGGCCGCGGCGATGACTCTGGAGGCCGTCCGGCGCGTGCGCACCGAGATCGGCCAGAACGTGACCGCCGGCGTCAGCAACGTCTCCTTCGGCCTGCCCGACCGCGACCTGATCAACTCGACCTCCCTGGCCCTGCTCATCGGCGCCGGCGTCAACTGCCCGATCATCGACGTGGCGAAAGCGCGTCCCCTCGTCCTTGCCGCCGACATGCTGCTCGGCCGCGACGAGTACTCCGCCCGCTACATCAAAGCCTTCCGCGAACGCCAGAAAGCCCTCGAAGCGCAGCAAGCCGCTGAGCAAGCTTCGCCCCCCTAGACTGACCCACTCGGGAATAACTTCGGGGGATGTGGAGAGGCGGAATCGCCATTCTGTCGCAAGAGGCCGCAGCTCGCTGCTGCCGACGTTCTCAACCACTAGCTGAGGGATTCATCCCTCAGAACTGTTACCCGTCTCCAGCAATCCGCCGAACAGCCATCGACGGCGTAGACCGCCTCTTCTGGAATAGTGGGGGAGTGCTGCGGACCTACGTCCGCGGGAGAAACTAGCCTTTGCGGCCCTTCGACTGCGGCCCCTTCGACGGCGGGGCCTTCGCGTTCTTCGTGCCCTTCGCGCTCTTCCCGTCGCCGCTCTTGTCCGGTTCCGCCGCCTTCTTCTTCCCCTCGGCCGGCGCGCCCTTGTTAGGCGCCTGCCCGACCTCGAAGACCGATATCGACGCAACCAGGTCGCCCGGCCCGACGCCCATCAGGTGCACGCCCTGCGTCCCGCGTCCCACCGACGAAATGCTGTCGATCCGCGTCCGCAGGATGATGCCGGAAGCGGAGATGATCATCAGCTCCTGCATCTCGTTGACAGAGCGCGCCGCCACGACCGGCCCCGTCTTGTCCGTTATCTGATGCGTCACGACGCCGGCGCCGCCGCGATGATGGCGCGGGTAGCCGTCGAAAGGCGTCCGCTTGCCGAAGCCGTTCGCCGTCACCGTCAGCAACTGCATCTTCGGCGTCACGACCTCCATCCCGACCACGCTCTCGTCCTTGGCGAGTTGCATGCCCCGCACGCCGCCGCTCGCCCGCGACGCCGCCCGCAGCTCCTTGACCGAGAAGCGCACCGCCTTCCCGCGATTGCTGACGAGGACGACGTCGTCGTCTTCCGCCACCTGCTTCGCCGTGACCAGCTCGTCGCCCGGCTCCAGGTCCATGCAGATGAGTCCGGCCCGTCGCACCGACTCGAACTCGGAGAGTGACGTCTTCTTCACCTCGCCGCGTCTGGTGGCCTGCACCAGGTAGTCCTTCTCAAAGCTGCGTACGCCGACCTGCGCGGTAACGGTGTCGCCCTGGGGCATCTCGATCAGGTTGACCAGCGCGTCACCCTTCGCCTGCCGCTTGGCGTCCGGCAAGTCATACGCCCGCAACTGGAAGACGCAGCCGCGACCGGTGAAGAAGAGCAGGCTGTCATGCGTGTCCGCCACGAGTAGCCGCAGCACGGCATCGGCCTCCCGCGTCGTCATGCCCGTGATGCCACGGCCGCCTCGCCGCTGCAACCGGTACGTGTCGAGCGGGATGCGCTTGATGTAGCCGCGATTGCTCAGCGTGACGACGATCTCCTGGTGCGGCACCAGGTCCTCCGCCGTCAGCTCCACGAGCTCCTGGTCGATGATGCGTGTCCGGCGCGGGTCGCCGAAGCGCTTCTTGATGTCCTGCGCGTCCTCTTTGATGAGGTAGTCGATCTTCCGCGGGTTGCCCAGCAGGTCCTCCAGGTAGGCGATCTGCTGGATGATGGCGTTGTACTCCTCCTCGATCTTCTGACGCTCCAGCCGCGCCAGCCGGCGCAACTGCATGTCTAGCACCGCCTGCGCCTGGCGGTCGCTCAGCTTGAACGGCGCCTTCATCAGCCGTTCCTTAGCGTCCTCCGCCGACTGCGCCTTGCGAATCGTCTGGATTATCTCGTCCAGGTTCTGAAGCGCCTTCATCAGCCCCTGGAGTATGTGCTCGCGTTCCCTCGCCCGCTCCAGCTCAAACTGTGAGCGACGCCGAATAACCTCGCGCCGGAAGCCGATATAGTGCTCCAGCACGCGCTTCAGGCTCAACGTCCGCGGCTGGCTGTCGACCAGCGCCAGCATGTTTATCGGGAATGACGATTGCATGCCGGTGAAGCGATAGAGCTGGTTCAGCACCTCCTGCGCCTGGCCCGCCCGGCTTAGCTCGACGACGATGCGCATTCCGTGCCGGTCCGATTCGTCCCGCAGATCGCTGATGCCGTCGATGCGCTTGCTCCGCGCCAGATCAGCGATACGCTCGACCAGGGACGCCTTGTTCGTCATGTAGGGCAGCTCCGTGACGATGATCTGCTGCCGGCCGCCGCGCGTCGTCTCCTCGATGTGGGTGCAGGCGCGCATCATGACGCGTCCGCGGCCGTCGCGGTACGCCTCTCTTATAGCGTCCTCTCGCGCCTCCGCGCCGTCCTTGCGCACTTGCTCGTATCTGAAGATGAAGCCGCCGGTGGGGAAATCGGGTCCCTTGACCACGTCCGCCAACTCATCCATCGTCGCGTCCGGCTTCTCGATGAGGCGGCAGACGGCGTCGCAGACCTCGCCCAGGTTGTGCGGCGGCACGTTCGTCGCCATGCCGACGGCGATGCCGTAGGCGCCGTTGACGAGGAGGTTTGGTAGCCGCGAAGGTAGGACTGTTGGCTCATTGTTCTCAGCATTGTAGGTGGGCGCGAAATCCACGGTCTCCTTGTCGATGTCGGCGAGCATCTCCTCGGCAGTCGCGGTGAGGCGGGCTTCGGTGTACCGGTAGGCCGCTGGCGGGTCTCCATCTATGCTGCCAAAGTTCCCCTGACCGTCGACGAGCGGGTAACGAAGCGAAAAGTCCTGCGCCATGCGTACCATCGCCTCGTACACGGGCTCATCGCCGTGCGGGTGGTACTTCCCCAACACCTCGCCGACAGTCGTAGCGGATTTCCTGTAGGGGGTCCTAGAACTCAGGTGAAGCTCAGACATTGCATAGAGAATGCGACGCTGTACCGGTTTCAGCCCGTCGCGCACGTCCGGCAGCGCGCGTGACACGATAACGCTCATCGCGTAGTCCAGGTAGGACGCGCGCATCTCGTCCTCAATCTTGATGGGACGCACGTTGCCAATGCCGGTGTCGGTTGTCATGTTCCGGCCCTAATGTGGGATTTTCGGCAGCGCCATTGTATCACAATCGAATCTAATGGTCTCTCGCCTGTGCATCCTGTGGAGCGACATCCATCGCCCTGCTATACTCCGGCAAGGGAGGCAGTCACGTGACGGCCAAGACTATCGATGGGCGGGCAATCTCGCAGGAGATACGCGCGGAGCTGCGCGAGCGCGTGGACGCTCTTAAACGACGTGGCATCACGCCCGGGCTGGCCTTCGTGCTCGTCGGCGATAACCCTGCTTCGCTCTCCTACGTCGCCTCGAAGAACCAGGGCGCCGCCGAAGTCGGCATCAACTCCCAGACCTTCCAGATTCCCGGCGACGCGCCCCGGGAGCAGGTCATGGACCTCGTGCGACGCCTCAACGCCGACCCCACCTGGAATGGCATCCTTGTACAGCTCCCGCTGCCGTCATCACTCAGCGAGGACGCCGTGATCAACGCCATCGCCGTCGAAAAAGACGTTGACGGCATCCATCCCGCGAACGTCGGCCGGCTCCTGCGCGGCGAGCCCACGTTCAAGCCTGCGACCCCCGCCGGGGTGCAGCAGCTCCTCATCCGCTCCGGCTACAACCCCGAAGGAAAGCACGTCGTCATTTGCGGCCGCTCCAACATCGTCGGCAAGCCACTGGCCGCCATCCTGATGCAGAAGGCGCCAGGGGCCAACGCCACCGTCACCGTTTGCCACACGCGCACGGCGGACCTGGCGAAAATGACGCTTCAGGCGGACATCCTTGTCGCCGCGATGGGAGCGGCCCGGGCCATTACGGCCGAGATGGTGAGGGAAGGGACGGTGGTGATCGACGTGGGCAATAACCGGATCGAAGACCCGTCGCGAAAAAGCGGCTACCGGCTGGTCGGCGACGTCGACTACGACGCGGTGGCTGAGAAGGCGGCGGCGATAACGCCCGTCCCCGGGGGCGTCGGCCCTATGACCGTGACCATGCTGCTCTACAACACCGTGATGGCGGCAGAGGGAGGCATCGAGTAGAACATAGACAGCGCGCCAGGTGCTCACAAGAAGGGCGTCGTCCTTCGGGGCGACGCCCTTCTCATCTCAACCGCGCAACAGAGGTGTCGTGTCTCTGTCGACTAAGGACTGTAGGCCGCAGACTCCTGCCCGACCAGGTTCACCAGGTTGCCCATTCCCAGGCCGGCGTCATAGAGGTGCAACCCCCAATCGGCACCGATTGTCTCCGTCACAAGTGGCCTCGGATCGCCCGGGATATTGGTGGGGTCAACCTGCAGCCAATTGGCGCCGCCGGAACTCACGCAGTGGGCCGTGTAGAGACCGGGGAAGGCCACATACGGCGTCGGCCAACCCGACGGGGGTGGCAGGTAGGGGCCGAGTGACCCAGGGAAAGGAGCGGTGCCGAAGTAGGGCAGCAGTGCGCCGGTTCCTCCTGAAAGCGACGCCGGGTTGGTGCACAGCACGTCTTCGGTATTCGGGTCGCCCGGCGTCAGGCCGTTCCCCACCCTGCCAAACATGCTAGTGGGCGGTGGCGGCTCAAGCCAGCTGGAGTAAGCCACCACGCAGCCTGTTTGGGTGGTAGACCGGCAGGCTGGAATGTTCTGGAAGTCGCCGCCGGCATCCTGGCCTTTGGCGACCAAGACGTTGCCGCCGAGGATCAGGGCCGAGACAAGCTTGGCACGCACCGCCGGGTTGGGGTCGATCTCGTTGTGGACCAGTTGCCTCATCATGAACGACCCTTGCGAGTGGCTGATGAGGACAACCCCTCGGCCGTTGTTGTAGTTAGCCATATAGTCCTGCCAAGCGGCGAGGACGTCACTGTATGCCAGATCAAAGACCGCCGGCGTAATCCATCCGAGACTGATCGCGGGGAGCGTGAACTGCCGGTACACCGGGGCGTACATCTTGCACACCTTGGAGAAGTGCGCATACTGGTTGGCGATCGCTATCTCCTCCGGATCGATGTTCAGATTGGCGTTGGGGGTGAACTGGCTGCTCACGGTCGGGTAGACGAAGAAGCAGTCGATCGGTGGGTCCGGCGTCGGCACCGGTGGTGGCTCAAGCACAATCGTGCCGTCGGCGTAGATCACGTCGGTGGTAAGATCGGTCACGCAGGGGTTGTCGGCCATCCCGGGGCGGCACAGCCAGACGGGCGCGGGACCGGCCGGTAGCGGAGTGACCGTATTGGTGGCGGTCGCCGTCGGCGGCCGCGGCGTCGCGGTGAGGGTCGAGGTGGCCGTCGGGGCAGGCGGCGGCGGCGTTCCTGACGCCCCGCCGGAACCTGCCTGGTCGTCAGGTATGGGCAGGTCGCAGGTGCTGTAGTTGCGACCGAAGACGAACTGGAGGTCCTTGATGTCGATGTCGTTGTCGGACCACTTGGGCTCCAGGTCGTACCACTGGTCGTAACCGTTCAGGCCGAGTGTCAAGCCGTACCGGAAGGCCTCTGCCTGGTCGTCCGCAACATCGACCGTGCAGTCGAGGTTGAGGTCACCCTCGAGCATCCGGAGCGTGATGAAGGCGCTACCGCACACCGTGGTGAGCTGGCCGGGGAGGGTACCCTGGATCTGCTCGCCCTGGGTGTCGGTAACTTCGCAGTCCTTGTCGGCGATGGTAGTTACCACGCCGTTGTCCTTCGTCGGCCGGAAGTGAGCGGTGTAGATCAGGTTGGCCAAGTTCGGCGTGATGTAGATCTCTGACACCACGCCGTTCGGGCTGCTGACTGTGCAGCCGGGGTCAACACCCACCTGGCACCCGTTAGGTCCGGGCTTGTTCTGCGGCACCAACGACCACGTCTGCGTCACCGGGTCGTACACCCAGGCCAACGCATCCTTGGTCACGCAGCCTTCGAGAATCGAGGTCTCGGTCTGGACGGTGACGAAACAGCCGCCTGCCTCGTTGACGTTAACGACGCGGCCGCCGCTGGTGAGCCAGGCGTTGTCCGGAGCCGTTGACACGGAGACGAACTGCTTGTCCCAGAAGATCTCGTGCTCCCAGGCGCCGAGTCCCTCAGGAATGTTGTCGGAGTCGTTCGAGTTGTCCTTGTCGAAGATGCCGGTGACGTACTCGTCAATCTTCAGGCAGCCCTTGCCATTGGCGGCGAGGGCCTTCGCCGGGTCAATTACGGGCTGGCCCAGGCTGTCCAAAACGACGTGGCCGTTCGCGTCAAGCAGCCAGCAACCGGCCTTCGTGAGCCACAGGACGGCGCTGTCCTGGACACCCTCCGAGTGAATGTCGGCGTCCTTCTGCATCTTCACGCCGGGAACCGTAGTGGCCGTCGCCGTGTTCGTCGGCGTGTCGGTGACAGTCGGCGTGTCAGTCGGCGTGTTCGTCGGCGTGTTCGTCGGCGTCTCAGTCGGCGTGTTCGTCGGCGTGTTCGTCGGCGTCTGCGTCGGCGTTAGCGTCGGCGTGTTCGTGATCGTCGGCGTGTTCGTGTTCGTCTTCGTGGGCGTTGGCGTCCACGTCGGCGGCTCGCCCTTGAAGTCCAGCCCGTCGAAGCACCTGTTCAACTCACCTGTGTTGGGCGGGCAGCTTATGTTCTGGTTCGTGCCCTTGTCCGCCTCGGTGGCTTCGATCACGGTCAGGGTGTCGATGCCCTCTGCCAGGCTCTTGAACGAGATCTCGGCGAGAGGCGCTGCGACTAGGTCGCCCGTGGGCAGGGTGGGAGTACCGCTCCCCATGAAGCAGCCGAGATAGGCCACGCCCCTAGGACCGCTGGGGTCAAGGTCACAGGTCGGCAGTGCGTTGCCGGAGGCGGTGCAATCCCAGTTGAGGGAAGTGCCCAGGTTGGGCGAGGTCATCGAGGACGTGCCGGTGTTGGCGTCCGGGTTGGAATCCAAGTTGAAGTCAGTGACTCCGTCCGTCACGCACTCGTTCAGAGTTCTGTCGTACGACACCTGGAAGTCGAAGGCAGCCGGTGGTCCGTTGGTGCCACCCACCGATGTGCCGGCGCCAACCAGACAGACGGCGACCTTGTAGGTTGTGCCAACCGGGTACACAGTGGTGGGGTAATCGCCGGGGACTTGCGGCGTTACCGGGTTGCAGTCCTTGCTGCCGTTGGTGACGACGCCATCGGTGACGTCCATGTCCAGAGCGATGTGGACATCACCGGCGTCGCAGACCAGGTCCTGGTTGATGTCGCAGGCCGGATCCGGGATCTTCCAGGCGGCGTCCAGAATGGCGCCCCAGGGGGTAACCGCGGTCCCGTCAAGGTTGCCACACGCCAGGTGCTGGATACGCGCGATCGCGGTGTAGTCCTGCGCGGGGTTGAAGCCCGGCAGCGTGGAGATTCCCACGCTCTTGATGCCCGAGAGGTAGCCAGTGTACGGGGCCTTCGTGACCGTGTTGATCACGACGTCGTAGCCGCCCGTGACCGCCAGGTTGCCGAGCGTGAGGCTGTTGTCCGCGTTCTGCGTGACGCCGTGGAAGTACGCGGTCGGGAGGTCCAGGAACAGGCCCTGGTCAGCCGCGGCCGCGTGGTACACGCCCATGCCTACGACGTCCTGTATCAGGCAGTCATTCGCGCCAAAGTAGAAGACTCCCGGCAGGTTCGGGTAGAAAGGCGTAAGGCCCCATGCAGTTTCCTGCGAGATCACGATGCCGCCCCCGGCGTCCAACATCGAGATGGCGCCGGTTACACCGCTCGCGGCAGCGCCCGGGATGGACGACACCATGACCGTGGTCGGCGTGACCGCCTTGGCCGAGCCGCTGTGGCCGAAGAGCGAGAATCCACCAAGGATCAGGCCCATGACCGAGACGGCTGTTATGACTAGTAACGAACGCTTCATTTGTCCGTCACCTCCCCCGATCACTTCGAGCGGACGTCTGCGGGGCCACGGCTCGCCATCACAGCGACGAATATAAAGAACTGCAAGCCAAGCGCAAGGCGCCGGCCTACCGATTCTCTCACGCACGGGCGGGGAACTAATGCTGAACCACCAGTGTCGCGAGTATAAGTCGCGTTTTCAGATTTGTCAAGTGGATTCGTTGGAATGCCCAGAATCTGTCCCGAGATAACAAGAAAGGCCTGGACAGCTCCAGACCTTCTACCCGAACGGCTCACTTCACCGCAGATTATTCCTCGAATCCCTCCTCCGCGTCATCCTCGCCTTCCGTGGCCTCCTGGTAGTCTTGCAGCGTCATGTCCCCTTCGCTCGCCACCGTCTCGGACTCCCACTCTTCGCCCTCTTCCGGCTCCTCCGCCGCGACCTCTTCCTCCTCCAGTTCGCGTCGCACCAGCCTGTCCTTAACGTAAGGCCGCACCGTCTCGCCGCTGACTGCCGGGAAGGAAGGTCGGCCCTGCTGGCTGGGATGCTGGTAGATCTCGCGAATGATGACCCGTTGGTCCGACAAACTCGCCACCGCCACGACGTAACGGTTACCCCCGTCCATAAGACGCGAGAGGCGTAGCCCCAGCTTCGGCTCGAGTTGCCCGACGTACTCGCCGTCCAGGGTGACGACCGCCAGCGTGTTGTCCCGCGGCCTCAACCCCAGCGTATCGCCAGCCGTCAGGCGGCCCAGGGCCTCCGGTGCGACAAATCGCAGATTCGCGATGCCTGTCTTGCCGGTCTCGGCGATGAACAGAGCGGGGTCTATCCGGCGCGGCCCGTCGGCCTGCGCCGCCGCCGCCTTCGCTCGCACTTCCAGCCGTTCGAGGTTCTTGCGGGCTATGCTGTTCAGAGGCTCAAGCTCCAGCGCTCTCTCGTAGGCCATGCGCGCATCCTCGTACTTGCCCATCTCCATCAGCGCCTTGCCCAGCCGGTTGTAGGCATCGACGTCCGACGGGAACATGCTAATTAGCGAGCGGTTGACTGCCACCGCCTCTTTCCAGCGACTCTCCAGAGCCAACTGAATCGCCTGCTCCACGCGCTGGCGTCTCAGCCGAGTCGTCTCGCCGGTCTGGTAGTTCATCACCATCGCATCATCCCATCTACCTATTGTAGCTCGGCTATCTTGTGCCGAACTTGAGTGTTTCTGAAGAAACTGTGAGAAAAACACTCGATAGCGGGCGTGCGGCCATCGCACCCTCGATTCAAGAGCGACAAATACCGGAATTCCAGCCATTTGTCAAGCAGGAGGGGTTATTGGATGTTCGAGAAGGAGGCTGGTCGGGGTGGGCAGATTTGAACTGCCGACCTCACGGTCCCGAACCGTGCGCTCTAGCCTAACTGAGCTACACCCCGCGACCAAAGAAGCGTCGCGATCTCCCGACCGTTCGGACGGGAGGGCGCCGGCGTCAACGATGATAGCAGACGGCCGCGAAGGTGTCGAGGCGGAACCGGCGCTCGGGGTGGGAGGCGATGGCCTGCGGTGTCGCCTAATTGACCCATTGAATTCAATTGTTTCTTGCGTTGTCTTCTGAATCTGGATGATGTCGGTCTGAATCTGCGAAAGTGGCGCAAAAGTGCGCGTTTTGGGGCGTCGCGGAAAGCGGAGGCGAGGTGTCCCAGATCCGGACAAGGTGAACGGGCGGACGGAGTGCATGGCGTCGAAGGCCTTTCGGGAGTTGTCGGAGGTGAGGATAGCAGAGGCGAGGGGGATTTGGAAGCGGCTGGTGGCACTAAGGAGACTGCCGCTTCTTGAGGTTCCAAGACGTGCCCCCGCAATTGCATCGAACTGCTTCTTGGACTCGGCTCTCAGGCGAAACAACGACATGCAACATTCCCTCGCATTGAGCACATCTGAACAGGTTCCAGAGGTCGTGAAATGCGTCCGCAACAACCCGGAAGTCCGCAGGGCTCAAGTTGTGCCAATTGTTATAGTGCACGCTAGCGTCAACCTGCCACATGTCAGCTCCAGATCTGCGCTTGACATCCGCAGCGGTCGCCTCAAGGACACCGAGACTCTGGATCCGGTCCCTGTCGTCCCACGAGTTCGCAGCGTCCTTTGCCGTCCTGACTAATGCACCGTGACGCTCTAACGCGGGGGGTAACAGGTCACCCAGCTCCCAGTTGGCACGAGGCTTGCACACAACTCGTGCCAAAAGAGATTCGCACGCGAGGGTAAAGAACTGCTCGGACGCCCGGCGCAGTTCAGAGGCCGCATCGGGGATCTGGTTGCGCTCGATATGTTGCTCTATGTGCAGCCACGTGTCGAGATTATTGTCCCATTTGGGTCCGGTCTGAACATTCCAGCCGAAGAACTCGACGAGATTGCGTTGCGCGACTACACCCTCACTCCTCAATGAGAAAGCCCAACTCCTATCGTGTGTCGTGATAAGGAACTGTCTGTCAGGGAACTCCGTAGCGAGCACTCTACAGATCTCTCTCCTGTGACCCTCGTCGACCGACGTCACTATGTCGTCCAAGACGACTAGATCGATGAGGCCTGCGGTGAGCCGCTCCGCGAGGGCCAGGTAAAGGCACAAGCCCATGCTGTCCTGATGCCCTTCGCTGTGAAGGGCCTGAGGCGGATATTGTCCAAGACCGTAAAAGTCGACCGCCAGTTTGAGGGCTGCACCAGCCGGTTCGAGTTTAGCATCGAATGTGCCCTCGTCGTCTTTGTGCAATTGACGGTAGAGCGCGACGAAGCGGTCCTTGATTTCGTCATAGAGTTTGCTTAGGACTTCGTTTCGGGCAGCCTCAAAACATTCAAGAAGCACGCCCGCTTTGCCTTCAGCCGCTGTTATGCGCGCAAGGTAGGCCTCGGAGCTTTCGAGGACCTTTGCATTGCTTTCCAATGTGGTCAGAGTATCCCAGGCGGTCCACTCTGGCGGTGTCTCCGGGCAACAACTGCTTACGGCATCTTCAACAAGGCCCACCGTTGCGGCGGCTTCAGGGGGGGCAAACAATCGCATGACGGCAAACTCGCTCTCTGAAAGCCGCTCATACTCTTCCACTGGAGACTCCAGCGCGGTCAGGAATTCATTGAGTTTCGATTGCCACGTAACTAAAGGCTGACATTTCGTCTCGATGCCCAAGTTGCGCGCTGGTGCTAAGAGAACCTGTATATTGGCAGCAGCCACTTGCACTGGCCCAACGAGAGAGTCGCTCAGTTCGTCAATCGTCTTCTGTTGGTCCGCAGCGAGCCTCGCTTGAGAAAGCCTCCGTTCTAGGTGCTTGCGCAGTTCGTCCTCGGGCCAAGGCGTTTCGCATAGGGGGCAAGCGCCGCTCTCATCGATAAGGTCGACGCCCATTTCGATCAACTGACGTACTGTCAAGTCACGGCGCATCTGCGCATCTTCTCGGACCTGATTGACGGTTGCCAGAAGATTGCGCTGGGCCGTCACTAGGCGCTCTGCCGAATCGCCGGGATCCATCAACGGCCTGAGACTAGCGATAGCGCGTTCAACTGCTTTGCGATCGATTGGTCTGCTCTCCGAGCTCGGCTTTGCTGGTGGCACCAGTGCGCCTTTCAGAGTTGTGCTGGAGAGTCGCTCTATCGCTTGGCCGCCCAAAGCGACCCGGAGTTCGTTAGCGCGCTTCAGGACAGCTTCACCGTTGTAGAGTGGTAGCCCAAGAGTGGCTGCGATGGTTGCCCGCCCGCGGCCAACCTCTTTTTTCAGCGATGATATTTGGTCTTCGAGTTGGCGTCTTGCGTTGACCAGTGCACGGCGAACTTCCTCTACCTCTGAAATGTTCAGCAACCTTTGAACTTGCTCGCCTCGCTCCCCTGCACGGGATGTGACGTATCTGTGCAGCTCCCGGCGGGTAAGAACATATTGTCCCCTCTTCGCAACAGATAGGACTCTGTCAACGAAGGGCCGAACCGCCTCATCGCAGTCCAGGCTACGTGGCGAAGCCATGTTTCGTGAGATCGTTACCTCGATCGGTTGGGAATCGCCCTGTATCAGAAGCCGGGCTCTCACAGTGGCTTGTGATAGCTCGTGGCCCGCATGGGGTCCGTGTTCCTCAAGCGAGACGCCTTCTGTGCCAGCGCCGGTAAGCCGCGATATCTGGCCTGTGAGCAAGAAATCAAGGGCGTCAACAACGCCACTCTTCCCGCATCCGTTGGGTCCCCAGATGACAAGGTTTCTGCCTTCCGCCTGAAGCGGTAGTGCGCATATCCCGCGAACGTTCTCGACCGCCAGCTCAAGGAGTCTCATGATCGGTGCCTCCCTTTTTCAACAATGCGACCAGTAGCTCGGGCTTGCGAAACCCGCCCGAACCGGCCAGATCCACTAAGGCCTCGATCTCGCTGGGTTGGAAGACTTTGCGACGTTCAACTAGATCAAGCGTCTTAGCTAGGATTTGGGAGGGGAGGGATGGAGGAATGTCTTGATCAGCCATGATTTAGTCTCCTTCGGTTCATCATGAGCCGAACCGCCGTGCGGATCTCCCAGATTATACCACTGGTTCTGGGACGATGAAGCCAGCGAAAGGAGGAGGGAGCGGAGGTCGGGCGGTTGCGGCTTGCGCGCTGTGAGGAGCGAAGGGCGGGTGCAGGCCGTGAAACTTAGGGGATTGCCGCCGGAGCGGTCCAGCGGCAATCGGCGTCAGCGCGACGAGCAGTAGCCCGCCTTGCGGCGCGGCATCTACATGTGCTGTTCGTGCGCCTTGCGGATATCCTCCGGCGTGAACTTCGTCAACGGCGTGACCTTCGTCCGGCTGCGACGGCTGGCGGGCACGAAGCCCAACGCGCTCGACTCGCTGTCCGCCTGCACTATCGCCACGGCGCGGTGCTCCCCGGATAGACAGCCAAATTCGAGGGTGTCAAAGACCTTCGGGTCTTCCTTGATTATTGTGTCCATCTCCAGCAGACACTCTTCGGGCGTATGGGTGGACTCTATCAGGTAATCCGACATTTCAGTACTCCTTCTTTTCTCAGTCTCTTACCGACCTTTCAATATAGAGCGGCGGGATGCCGGAAGCGTGATTCGCCCGTTGACGCCCGTGAAGGAAGCGTGAAGAACGCCCGACCGACGCGCCCGGCGCGGCCGCCGCTGTAACGGCGTTCGACGGCGGCCGTTCTTCTTTAGTGGGAGAGGCAGCAGCCTATCCCAGGACAGTCTGTTGAGGCGCTGAACCGAGGGCATGCCTCCCTGTTGGGGGCGTGGCGGCAAGCTGCGGCGGGTCGCTTGGTCACCGAGACCCTCGGCGAGCCAGTGGTGAAACCGGCAACAGCGGATCCGAGAGATCGGGTCGGGGAGTTGCCGGTTTCATGTTCTTTCCACTGCCGGGGTCAGCGCTAAAGAGACTGCGACGGCTCGCGCCTCGCCTTCTGATGCCGCGGGGTCTTCTTGGCCTCCTCGCCCTGTTCGTCTTCCTGCCCCTGCTGACGGCCGCCCAGCCGGTCTGCCAGGTGCAACAGGCCCGCGACGGCTACGGGGTCGAGATCGTGATGGACGGCCAGACCTGGGACGACGCCAGCCTGAACGCTATCATCGACGCACTGGGAAAGCTGCCGCCGCACGTCGTCAACCAGCTCGGGAGCCGCGTGTACGGCCGCCTCTACATCCTGTCCAACGACGAGTCGCGCACCATGTCGGGGAGCAAGGTCTACTCCAGCGGCGCCAACTTCTACTCAAACAACGACGGTCGCAACGAGCTGGTCCTTTATCCAGACCAGGGCACCCTGACCGTCCTCCACGAGCTCGGTCACGCCTACCAGCTTCGGATGGTCCCGCCCGGTCGCTATGCCTGGGTCTTCTTTCAGGAGGAGATGCGCGATTTCATGGCCGCCACCGGCTGGCGCCTCCTCAGCAGCGACGCCGAAGTGGCCGCGGCCGTCGACCAGACGCAGCTCAGCTTCGCCTACGACGGCCCGCAGGTCTGGCAGTTTATGTCGAACAACGACCCGCTGGAGGACTACGCGAACTCCTTCGCCCTCTTCTTCTACGACCCGCAGCAGCTCCAGCAGCTCTCGCCCGCCCGCTACCAGTGGATGCAGGCCAACGTCGCCACCGAGGCCCGCTGACGAGCTAGGGCAGCGTCTTCTCCAGCAGGTGCGGGTCCGCCCGCGGTCCGACCAACGCCACAGCAACGTTGTCGCGGCGGAACAGACGCTTCGCTACGCGCCGGACGTCGTCGCTGGTGATCGCCTGTAGCTTGGCGACCACGTCCTCGATCTGCTCGATCTCGCCCATCGTGACCAGGTTCTCGCCCGTCCACTGCGTCAGCGCCATCGTCGTCTCCAGGCCAAGGCGGAAGTTGCCCACGGTGAAGTCGCGGGCGCGCGTCATCTCATCCTCCGGCACCGGCTCGTCGACAAGCTTGAACACCTGCTCCAGGATGACCTTGCCGGCCTCCTCCACCTTCTCCGGGCTGACGCCGGCGCTGACCGCCATGGAGCCCGTGTCGCGGTGGCGGCTGACCGACGACCCGATGGAGTAGGCAAGCCCGCGGCGCTCGCGCACCTCTTTGAAGAGGCGGGAGCTCATGCCGCGACCGAGCAGCGTGTTGAGGATGGTGAGGGCGTAGCGGTCCGGGTCGGTGCGGGAGAGGGCGCGCAGTCCGTACGCCAGGTTCGACTGGTCAGTCTCCCGCGACTCGACCTGCACGCGGTCCGGCGGCAGGCCCGGCGCCGCGGCCGCGATGGACGGGAGCGAGCGGCTCTCCAGATCGGCCGCCCTCTCCGCGATGAGCGCCAGCACCTGCTCGGCCGTCGTATTGCCGGCGACGGCGACGACGATGTTCTCCGGCGCGTACCACCTCTCGCGGTGCTCCAGGAAGTCGTCGCGCCTGATCCCCTCGACCGTCTCCTCCGTGCCCGCGATGGGCCAGCCGATGGGTTGGTCGCCGTAGCAGGCGCGGGAGAGCAACTCCGCCGTCCAGGCTGACGGCTGGTCGTGCGTGCGACGTATCTCCTGCTCAACCACCGTGCGCTCGCGGTCGATCTCGACGCTGTCTAGGAGCGGGTCGCGCACCATGTCCGCCAGGACGTCGATAGCCAGGTCCAGGCGGTCGTAGGGGACGTGCGCCCAGTAGCCGGTCATCTCCTTGTCGGTGAAGGCGTTGAGCGCGCCGCCGGCGCCTTCGATGGCCTCGGAGATCGCCTGGGCGCTGGGCCGCTTGGCGCTGCCCTTGAAGAGCATGTGCTCCAGATAGTGGCAGATGCCGTTGACGCGTCGGTCCTCCATGCGGGAGCCGACGCCGACGAAGATGCAGACGTTGGCCGATTGCGCCGTCGGCATGGGCGTGGTGACGACGCGGAGTCCGTTGTCCAGGGTATCGATCTGCCAGGTGGTGGTCATGGGTCCCTCCAAAGACGAGAGTGGTGTTCCTCCTCATCATAATGCAGAGAGGCGTGCGCAGTCATGCCGCCGCAGCCGCGTCTAATTGACCAATTGAATTCAATTGTTTTTCGTGGTGCTTTCCGAACCTGAACGAGGGTGGTGTGAATCCCTACGGGCAGGCTGGGAATGGCGCGAAATGGCGTCGAAAAGGGGCGAAACGGGGCCGAAAGGGGTCGCTGGCGCGTCGACGTGCGCTGTGGCCCTACGGGCGGGTTGGCCGGGGTGAGGTTGTTGGTGCATGGGGTTGGCGGCCTCCGAAGGCTCTCTCAAGTCAGGATAGCAGAGCGGGGGAGGAGTTGTAAGGGATTGGTGACACCCGGAAGGGTGCGCGGCAGCCCAGTTGATAGAGCATCCGCTTCCCAATTACACCTCCCGAATGCCTCTAAGCCTCCGTGCGTTTAGGTACGGCGACAGCGAATCTGGCGATGCCTCTTAGCCAAAAGCAGATGCTCCCTTTTTGTTCGTCGCTGGCAAACGGACTACCGACCGGTTCCGCGTATTGTAGGTGCATTTCCCGCTCCCTGTCGCGGCGGCATTGACAAAATCTCCAAGCAGGCATAGAATACGCAAACGCAGGATCCGAACGGAGTTCGGATCCTGCGTGGAACTCCTCGCCAAGTGTATTTGCCAGTCACACCCGCGCTCTTCCTAACCGACAGAATCAGAGGCAAGAGGGAATATGTCTGTACGGCAGCGGTGGGACGCCATACGGAAACTCGAAGAGATACGCTCGTCCCGAGTTCTGGTCTATT
Organism: uncultured Chloroflexia bacterium; assembly: GCA_963703345.1. Classification (GTDB taxonomy): domain Bacteria; phylum Chloroflexota; class Dehalococcoidia; order DSTF01; family JALHUB01; genus JALHUB01. The sequence goes on from OY969814.1 coordinate 763,565, forward strand.
TCCTGAGCGACCGGCGGGTTGCCCTTGGCGTGCCCGTGCCCGGTGTTAGTGCCCAACTTGGTGGGGACGCTTACCCGTTCCTTTATGAGCACATCCGCTCCTTCGGTCAGCCGCAGAGATTGGATTTGTTCTTGCACACTGCTGGAGGTCATCTCGATGCAGTCTGGCCGCTGGTGCAGCTTCTTCGCTCCGCCACGAAGCAGTTTTGCGTCATAGTGCCGATGAGCGCGCTCAGCGGGGGGACTTTGATCTGCTTGGGTGCGGATAAGATCGTGATGACCGTGCCTGCACATCTCAGCCCAGTCGACCCGTCAACCGCCAATGTCTTCAATCCAATGGAAGGAAATCAGAAGATTCCGATTAGCGTGGAGGACGTCACTTCTTACCTAGACCTTGCGCGAGGAGGGGAGGATTCGGACGACCGTGCCAGCGCCGGGTTGACAGCAGATGAGCATATCGTTCAGGTATTCAAAATCCTTGCAGATAAGGTTCATCCTCTGGCGCTAGGAAACGTGAAGCGGGTCTACAAACAGATTCGAGACATAAGTAGAAAGCTGCTGGAACTTCATCTGACTGGAGATGCGGCGGATATTCGGATTGATAAAATTGTGAAGACGCTGACGCAGGGGCTGCAGTCGCATTCCCACCTAATCGGCCGGACTGAAGCGACCGATATTTTGGGAAAGGAGATCGTCGCTGCGCCATCTAAGGAGGAAGAAGCAGCGATATGGGGACTGTTCAACCTATATGAAGAACGCTTTGATCTGCGGAAGACCTTCTCGGTCAAGGAGTGGCTCGGAGGCGATGTCGAGAAGGACTACGACGCTCTGGGCGGTGCTATCGAAAGTGCTGACCTTTCGCATTTCTTCCGGGCAAAGAGCACGATCAGGCAAATATCACAGTTGCCGCAGGGAGTTCAGATTCAAATCCCCCCCGGCCAACGGATGCCATTAGTGCCAGGCTTGCCGGTAGGTATCAACATTGAACCTGTTTCGGAGGGCTGGTACACTAACAGTGAAGGAGATTAGTGGCATGCAGGGCGAAGACATATACAGCAGTTTGATCAATATGTACGATGCTCGCATGGTCAGGAGTACAAACGCCTCGGACGCATCGTTCTGTTTTGGCAACAACGTGCTTGTCCCGTCAGATGAAGCCGCGGCAGACCCCCACCTCACTGGCAAGACGTTGCGTGTTGTTGACGGCCAATTGTTCGTCGTCGATCCCGGATCCCCGCCTTCCTCTGACAATCAGTAGGTAATCGCCCGAAGTATCGCAGTACCCGTGCGTGGCGCTTTTGTCTCTGGCGTGCCGGGCACGCTTTACGAGCGTGCCGTCATGATGGATACGTCCGCCTACCTTGGACTCAAGGAGGATCATCAGGACGTCATCCTGTGCTCGCATTCCGTTTCTGCTACGCGGCTCCCGAAGTACGTCAGCTCCATGGTCGTCGCAGAAACGCACCGACGGCTTCTGTACGATTATGGGCGGAAGGCGGCGTTGGACTTCCTCCGAGACCTCTATGCCAATGACACCACGATTGTCCGTCCGGATCGTCATGATGAAGACGAGGCCATTCGCATGTTGAAGCAGTATCGGGAACATCGCATTAGCCTTTGCGACGCCCTAACCTTCGCACTTATGCTGCGTCTTGGCATTAAGCGTGCCTTCACCCTCGACTGCAATCACTTCTGGACAATTGGCTTCACCGTGATTCCGCCGTTCGACCTTTAAGCGGGATCCCCTTCGGCGTTCTTGCTGGGTCTGTCTTCACTACTAGTCGCGCCGGAGCACCCGTGAGCGGGTCGCTGGACGGTAGCACGCTCCGTCGCGTTGACAACGGGTTGCGCGGCCGCTATACTGAATCGCACATAAGACAAAGGCCGTGATGGGGAGTAGTAAGGCCAGCTTCCTGTCTCAGAGAGCCGGCATTCTGGTGAGAGCCGGCGACACGAAGAGCCCCAACTCGCCCCGGAGCCGCCGGACTCAGTCCACCTGAGGCGGATGTACCCAGACGGGTGCACCCGGACGGGTGCAGGCCCGGACGGAAAGCGACCGTTATCGCGCTGAAACCGGTTCGCCTGAGGCGAACAAAAAGGGTGGTACGGTCCCGTCCCATGGGATCCCTTTGGGACGGGTCTTTTCTTAGAGTCGCGAAAAGTCGAGAATAGACACATGGCTCACTCTTCGACAAATCCTCTTCAAGGAGCGTCAGCGGTCTCGGTGACGACGCGGGCCGGCGTGAACGGCCACTTCGTTGCCCGGGACCGCGCCGTAGCTTTGCTCCCCTTACGCCGTCTCCCGCTGGGCGGTGGCTCGCTAGCCCGCGGGACGCTGGTTCTCGGCGAGCCCGCGCTGCTCGCCTTATCCTAGCAGCGCTCGTCCGCCACCGACTGGAACCAAGAGAATCTCCCAACTCGTTCGAACAGCGTCGCCTTAGACGCATTGCCTTAAAGGGGGTTTCGATTATGCAGATGACAGGTGCCCAGATAATCATGGAGTGCCTCGTGCGCGAAGGCGTTGAGATGGTCTTCGGCATACCGGGCGGCTCCACCCTGCCCTTCTACGACACGTTTCAGAACTATCCCCAGGTCCAGCACATACTCGTCAAGCACGAGCAGTCGGCCGCGCACGCCGCCGACGCCTACGCGCGCGTCACCGGCAAAGTCGGCGTCTGCTGCGCCACCTCCGGGCCCGGCGCGACGAACCTGGTCACCGGCATCGCCAACGCCTGGATGGACTCCGTGCCGATCGTCGCCATCACCGGTCAGGTCGTCACCTGGCTGATCGGCCGCGACGGCTTCCAGGAGGCGGACATCACGGGCATCAGCCTGCCGATAACGAAAGCCAACTGGCTCGTCCTCCGCGCCGAAGACATGGCGGAGACGATGCGCGAGGCGTTTCACATCGCGCGCAGCGGCCGCCCGGGGCCCGTCCTCATCGACGTCCCCCGCGACGTGTTCATCCAGGAGGCTGAGTTCGAGTACCCCGAAGAGGTTGACCTCCCGGGCTTCCGGCCGGTCCTCGAGGGCCACCCGGCGCAGATCAAGAAGGCCGCCCAGCTCATCGCCGAGTCCGAGCGACCGCTCATCCTCGCCGGTCACGGCGTCCGCATCTCCGGAGCCTACGACGAGCTGCTGGAGCTGGCGGAGAAGGCGCAGATCCCCGTCGTGACGACCCTGCTCGGCATCAGCAGCTTCCCCGGCTCGCACCCGCTCTGCATGGGGATGCCCGGTATGCACGGCATGTACTGGAACAACATCGCCATCAACGAAGCCGACGTCCTCATCGCCCTCGGCATGCGCTTCGACGACCGCGTGACCGGCGTCCTCAAGGACTTCGCGCCGCACGCCCACGTCATCCACGTCGACATCGACCCGGCGGAGATCGGCAAGAACGTCAAGCCGGCGGTACCCATCGTCGGCGACGTCAAGCGCGTCCTGGCGGCGCTCAACCCGCTCGTCAAAGCCAAGCGCCACGACGCCTGGCTGGCCCACCTGCGCCAGTTGCGCGAAGATCACCCTTCCATCGACATCCCGGAGGGCGACGACCTCCTGCCCCAGTACGTCATCAAGAAGATCTACGAGCTGAGCGGCGGCAAAGGCTACACCGTCACCGACGTTGGCCAGCACCAGATGTGGTCCGCCCAGTACTACTGGAACGACACCCGGAACGGCTTCATCACCTCCGGCGGGCTCGGGCCGATGGGCTTCGCCGTGCCGGCCGCGATGGGTGTTCAGTTCGCCCATCCGAAGGAGCTTGTCTGGGCCATCTGCGGCGACGGCGGCTTCCAGATGACGATGCAGGAGCTTGCCGTCGTCGTCGAGCACGAGCTGCCGGTCAAGTTCGCGATCATGAACAACCGCTACCTCGGGATGGTCCGGCAGTGGCAGACGATGTTCTACGGCGACCGTCGCTTCGCCACCCGCGAGTTCAGTCCCGACTACGTCAAGCTGGCGGAGGCGTTCGGTATGGTTGGCCTTCGCGTCACCGACAAAAAGCAAGTCGAGGGGACGATACTGCGCGCGCTCGCCCACCCAGGGCCCGTCCTAATCGACTTCCAGGTCAATCCCGAAGAGTGCGTCTACCCGATGGTCCCACCGGGAGCCGCGCTGTCGCAGACGCTGGAGCGTCCGAAATCCGCGCCGGCGCCGAAGGCCGAGCGCAAGGAGGTGACGGCAAAACGATGAAAGGCACAAGACACACTATAGTCGCCCTTGTCCAGAACAAGCCCGGCGTCCTCAACCGCATTGTCAGCAAGTGGCGCCAGCGGGGCTTCAACATCGAAAGCCTGACTGTCGGACACAGCGAAGTCCCCGGCCTCTCGCGCATGACCTTCGTGCTCGGCGGCGCGGCAAGCGAAGTCGAGCAGGTGACGAAGCAGCTCTTCAAGGTCGTCGACATCGTCAAGATCAGCGACCTGGCGGAAGACGAGATCGTCACGCGCGAGCTGGCGCTGATGAAGGTGAACGCCACCGATCAGAACCGCGGCTCCATAATCGAAATCGTCGACATCTTCCACGGCGAGATCATCGACGCCTCGCCCGAAACGGTGGTCGTCGAAATCACCGGCACGGAGGACAAGGTCGACGCCGCCTTCGAGATGCTCAAGCCGTACGGCGTCCGCGAGCTGGCGCGCACCGGACGCGTCGCCGTGACCCGCGGCCGCGCCGCAATCACCGTCGAAGAGGAGGGCGCTGGGTTGCGTCGCTACCGACCCGCCGGGCAGGGAAAGCCGCGCGTCGGCAGCCTTATGTGAGGCAGGAGCCGGATTGCTCTTCGCGGGAGGACTAAAGTCCTCCCCTACATCGTTTGCACTGAACGTAGTTTGGACAGACAAGTGAAGAAAGGAACCTTCAATGGCCACAATCTATTACGACAAGGATGCGGACCTCGGCCTTCTCCAGGGCAAGACTGTCGGCATCGTCGGATACGGCAGCCAGGGCCACGCCCATGCCCAGAACCTGCGCGATAGCGGCTGTCAGGTGATCGTCGCCGAGCTGCCGGGCAGCGAGATGTGGAAGCAGGCGGAAGCAGCGGGCATGACCGTCAAAAGCGCCGCCGAGGTCGCCGCCGCGGCCGACATCATCATGATGCTCGTCCCCGATCAGCACCAGGCCCGCGTCTTCCGGGAAGCGATCGAGCCGAGCATGAAGGCAGGCAAGACGCTCATGTTCGCCCACGGCTTCAACATCCACTTCGGCCAGATCGTCGCGCCGCCGGGCGTCGACGTGTCGATGATCGCGCCCAAGGGGCCCGGCCACCTGGTGCGCCGCCTCTACACCGAAGGCAGCGCCACGCCCGCCCTCGTCGCGGTCCATCAGGACGCGAGCGGCAAGGCCAAGGAGGTCGCGCTCGCCTACGCCAAGGGGATCGGCTGCACACGGGCCGGCGTTCTGGAGACGACGTTCGAGGAGGAGACGGAGACGGACCTCTTCGGCGAGCAGTGCGTCCTCTGCGGCGGCGTGACGGAGCTGGTCAAGGCCGGCTTCGACACCCTGGTCGAGGCGGGCTACCAGCCGGAAATCGCTTACTTCGAGTGCATGCACGAGCTCAAGCTCATCGTCGACCTGATGTACGAAGGCGGCATGGGCTACATGCGCTACTCGATCAGCGACACGGCGGAGTACGGCGACTACACGCGCGGGCCCCGCGTCATCGACGACTGCGTGCGCGAGACGATGGGGGACATACTGACGGAGATACAGGACGGCAGCTTTGCCCGCGAATGGCTGCTGGAGAACCAGGTGGGCCGGCCGCACTACCGGGCGCTGAAGCGTCAGAACGCCGAGCACCTGATCGAGGAGGTCGGCGGCGAGCTTCGCGGCATGATGAGCTGGCTGCAGAAAAAGAAATAGGCTTCTTCCCCCCGTTTGCAGGGGAGTCCGGAGGGGGCTTAGCCCTCTCTGGCTGGGGGTCTGGGGGCTGTGCCCCCAGCATTCCAGAAAGCTCCGCTGGGCGGGCGGGTGGGAAAGAAGAACGTTGGTTCAAGCCAGAATCGAGAGCGGCTCTTGGGGCGAGACGTCGGGAGCATCGAGTCGGCGACGAGCGCGCCATGAGGAATGAGATGATCAAGACACGGAGTCTGCAACTGCTCAACCTGCGATAGCCCTCCCCGTCGATGCGGAGGAGGGCCGGTCGAGTTCACCCACATCGCAGGAAACACATCAGGAGGTTGAGCAAAATGGCAGAAAAGGTAATCATCTTCGACACGACGCTGCGCGACGGCGAGCAGTCGCCGGGCGTGGCGCTCAACATTGCCGACAAGCTGGAGATAGCCCGCCAGCTCGAACGGCTACGCGTCAACGTCATAGAGGCCGGCTTTCCCATCGCCTCTGCCGGCGATTTCGAGTGCGTGAGCACCATCGCCGGCGCGATCAAGCGCTGCGTCGTCGCCGGCCTGGCGCACGCGACGCCTATGGCCGTCGACGCCGCCTGGGACGCCGTGAAGGGCGCCGCGCAGCCTCGCATCCACGTCTTCCTCTCCAGCTCCGACATCCACATGGCGCATCAGCTTCGCAAGAACCGCGACGAGGTGCTGGAGATGGCGCGCACGCAGGTGGCCCGCGCCAAGGGGTACGTCTCGGACGTGGAGTTCAGCCCCATGGACGCCAGCCGCTCCGACCCTGAGTACGTCTATCAGATGCTCCAACAAGTGATCGAAGCCGGCGCCACAACTGTCAACATACCCGACACCGTCGGCTACAGCACTCCGGAGGAGTTCGCTGCCTTGATCCGCAGCATCTTTGAGAGGGTGCCCAATATCGACAAAGCCGTCGTCTCCGTCCACTGTCACGACGACCTCGGCATGGCGGTCGCCAACTCTCTGGCGGCCGTGCGTGCCGGAGCGCGACAGATCGAGTGCTGCGTCAACGGCATCGGCGAAAGGGCCGGCAACGCCTCGCTGGAAGAGATCGTCATGGCCCTGAAGACGCGGCGCGACACCTACGGCGTTACGACGGGAATCAACAGCAAGGAGCTGTACCGCACGAGCCGCCTCGTCTCCGACCTGACCGGTATGGTAATTCAGCCGAACAAGGCGATCGTCGGCGGCAACGCTTTCCGCCATCAATCGGGCATCCACCAGGACGGCATCCTGAAGATGCGCGAGACATACGAGATAATGGACGCGCGGGAGATAGGCTTGCCCTCCGGCGGCGCCGAGCTCGTTCTCGGCAAGCTTTCCGGCCGGCATGCCTTCCGCGAGCGTCTGCGCGCCCTCGGCTACGAAATCAGCGGCGAGGAGCTTTCCCGGGCCTTCGCCGATTTCAAGGAGCTCGCCGACAAGAAGGCCGAGATCGACGACCGCGACATAGAGGCGCTGATGGGCGACGAGCTGCGCACGGTGGAGGAGACGTATCATCTGGATTTGCTGCAGGTCTCCTGCGGCAACCACCTCGTCGCTACGGCGACGGTGCGAATCAAAGCGCCGGGCGGCCGCGAGATCGTGGGGACGTCCACCGGCACCGGCCCAGTCGATGCCGCCTTCAAAGCGATCGACGGCGTCGTCGGCGTGCCCAACAAGCTGCTCGAGTTCTCGGTGAAGAGCATCACCGCCGGCATTGACGCCCTGGGCGAGGTGCTGGTGCGCGTCCAGGCCGACGGCAACACCTACGTGGGCCGCGGCGCTGACACGGACATCGTAGTCGCGGCCGCGAAGGCGCTGATGAACGCCCTCAACCGCATGCCGCAGGTGCAGAGCCAGGCGATATCTACTTGACAGACCAGACCAAGTAAAGTATGATTGGCTTGGTAAAGGAGAGTCCTGCGATGCCCAAGCCAAGTCACCAAAGTAAAGTGGGAGAAGCCGTTCTGGAGTATCTGGCGGCGGTCGCCGAACGGCTGCCGGAAGCCAGGGTCACGCTATCGAGCAAGAACCAGATTACTCTGCCGGTGGCAGTAGTGCGCCGTCTTGACCTGCATCCAGGACGCAGGCTCACTGTGCGGCTGGAAGACGACCGCATCGTTCTGCGTCCGGAACCGGAGGATTGGGTTGAGTATTTTCGAGGCAGCATGAAGGGCGTCTACGGGAAGACGTTCCAAGAGATGGACGATTACGTACGGCAGGAGCGAGCAAGTTGGCGACGCCGGACGGACAGCATCGATTCTTAGATGAGTTGTCACGATGTCGATGCGTGAACCTCGATACCAGCGTCCTCATATACTATTTGGAGGACGAGCCTACCCGGTCTGAGTTAGTGGCAGGCCTTTTCCGCCTCGTTCTGGGAGGGTCGTTGCAGGCGCGGATCTCTGCAATTGTGCAGATGGAGTTGTTGGTCAAGGCGATCAGGACGAATGATTTAAGCCGCGCAGAGCGAGTGATAGAGTTGACGGAGCTAAAGCCTCAAATCGAAATCGTTGACGTGTCTCGGCCCGTCGTTATGGAAGCTGCCTTTGCCAGAGCGGAGGGCCTTGAAGTCGCCGATTCTATCGTGCTGGCCACGGGAGTAGTTGCCGAATGCGATGCAACGATCACAAACGACAAGCGCTGGCATCGGCCTTTGACGCGGCTCGCCAGACGGTCCCCTTTGGCGCACGGCAGCAAGCATTTAGTCCTTCCACGCATGCTGTACCTAGACGAATTCGTGGACGGTAATAGTAGCGAGAAGAAGCAATGGGGATGACGCTCAGTGAGAAGATAATCGCCGCCCACTGCGGCCGTGACTCGGTTTCGCCCGGCGAGCTAGTGAACGTTCGCGTCGACTTCGTGATGGCGAACGACGTCACCGCGCCGCTGGCGATCCAGGAGTTCCACAAGCTCGGCGTCGAACGCGTCTTCGACCCGCAGCGCGTGGCCTTCATACCGTCGCACTTCATACCGAACAAGGACATCCAGAGCGCGGAGAACGCAAAGGTCATGCGACGCTTCGCTCTCGACCAGGGTGCGGTCTACTACGAGCAAGGGCGCGCGGGCGTCGACCACGTGCTCCTGCCAGATCACGGCTGGGTGCTCCCCGGCGACGTCGTCGTGGCCGCCGACTCGCATACCTGCACTTACGGCGCTCTCGGTTGCTTTGCGACGGGCATGGGAAGCACCGATATCGCCTGCGCGATGGCGACGGGCGACATCTGGATGCGCGTTCCGCCGACGATCAAGTTCGTCTACAACGGCAAGCTTAGCCGCTGGGTCGGCGGCAAGGACGTGATTCTCTACACCATCGGCGACATCGGCGTCGACGGCGCGCTCTACTGCGCGATGGAGTTCCACGGCGAGGCGCTGGCGGAGATGGGCATGGAGGGCCGTTTCACCATCTCGAACATGGCGATTGAAGCGGGCGGCAAGGCCGGCCTGATGACGCCCGACGATGTGACCCTCGACTACGTCCGCAGCCGCGCCAAACGCGAGTGGAAGCTGTACCAGCCCGATGCCGACGCCGTCTACCAGGCCGTCCACGACTACGACGTGTCGACGCTGGAGCCGATGGTGTCGCTGCCGTCCTCGCCGGCGAACGCCGTGCCGCTGAGCAAGGCACCGCGGGTCGAGATCGACCAGGTGTTCATCGGCAGTTGCACCAACGGCCGCCTCGCCGACCTGCGGCTCGCTGCGTCGGTGATGCGCGGTCGCAAGGTGCACGAGAACGTGCGCTGCATCGTCGTTCCGGCGTCCACTGACGTCTATCTCGACGCGCTGCGGGAAGGGCTGCTCGAAGTCTTCGCGGAGGCCGGCTGCGCCGTCAGCACTACGACCTGCGGCCCCTGCTTGGGCGGCTACATGGGCGTCTTGGCCGAGGGTGAGCGCTGCGTCAGCACCAGCAATCGCAACTTCCCCGGCCGCATGGGCCACGTTCGCTCCGAGGTCTACCTGGCGAACCCGGCTGTTGCCGCCGCCAGCGCCGTCGCCGGCCGACTTGCCGGCCCGGAGGAGGTACTGAAATGACTCTACGTGGACGCGTCCACAAGTACGGCGCCAACGTCGATACCGACGCCATCATCCCGGCGCGCTACCTCAGCCTGACCGACCCGCTGGAGCTGGCGGAGCACTGCATGGAGGACATCGATCCCGACTTCGTGCGCCGCGTCCGGCCCGGCGACGTGATCGTCGCCACGACGAACTTCGGCTGCGGCTCCTCGCGAGAACACGCGCCCCTCTGCATCAAGGCGGCGGGCGTGAGCTGCGTCATCGCCAAGAGTTTCGCGCGGATCTTTTATCGCAACGCCATCAACATCGGCCTGCCGATCCTCGAGTGCGACGAGGCGGTCGACGGCACGGACGCCGGCGACGAGCTGGAAGTCGACCTCGAATCGGGCGCCATCCGCAACCTGACCAAGGGCGCGACGTTTCAGGCGAAGCCTTACCCGCCGTTCATGCTGGAGCTGATGCGCGCCGGCGGCCTTGTGCAGTACACAAAGGTGCGTCTCGCCGGCAAAGCGAGGTAACGGGCCGGTGGACGAAAGACAGCGAAATCGGCCCAGCTTGAGTGCCTTCTTCACAAACTGGCGGGAGTCCGACCTGCCGATCCATCTCAAGCTGGCGCTGACCTTCCGCAACAACTGGATCAAGCTGCGGACGCGCAAGGATTGCTGCGGTCACCTGGGCGAGCCCGGCTGCTGACAGGTCGCGCCACCCTCCGGTTCGGAGGGACCACACGAATGAGGCAAGGTGATGCGATTCTGGAACGTCGTGCGGTTGATTCTCGCGACGGCGTTGCTCTTGCCCGCCGTCGGGTTGGCGATTATGGCCTTCGTAGTAATGTCGTACTCATGGCAGGGCGAGCGCGACTCGGGTCCGCTGGTGTATGTCATAGTCGGCTTGATCTATTTGGCTGTTGCTCTCTTGCTTGCCGGGGGAGCATTTGTTGCGGTTCTCGGTCTGAGGCTCTGGCAGGCGCTGATGGTCCTAGCCGTCGTCGCCTCCGCGCTCACCTTTGTTCCGTATGAATCGCTAATCGGATTGGGCGTCGCGGCAAATGCGGCGGCGGCGTTGTTCGCCGTCGCCTTCTGGACGGCGCTCCTGTATTCTAGTCGACGAGAGCAGAGAATCAGCCCCCACTCCGAATGAAGGGAGATGACTGATTGTATCGAATAGCCGTGATACCGGGCGACGGAACAGGCCCTGAAGTCGTGCGCGAAGGGCTGAAGGTGCTGGAGGCGGCCGCCCGCGCGACCGGCTTCAAGTACGAGACGACGACCTTCGACTTCGGCGGCGAGCGCTACATGCGCACCGGCGAGACGCTCCCCGACGGCGCTATCGACGAGCTGCGCCGCTTCGATGCCATCTTCCTGGGCGCCATCGGCCATCCCGACGTCGCGCCCGGCATTCTGGAAAAGGGCGTTCTCCTCCGCCTCCGATTCGAGCTCGATCAGTATGTCAACCTGCGTCCCATCAAGCTCTACCCTAACGTCGATTGCCCGCTCAAGGACAAAGGACCGCAGGACATCGATTTCATCGTCGTTCGCGAGAACACGGAAGGACTGTACGGCGGCATGGGCGGCTTCCAGTACAAGGGCACGCCGCAGGAGGTGTCGACGCAGGTGCACCTGACGACGCGCTTCGGCGCAGAACGCGCGATCCGCTACGCCTTCGAGCTGACCCGAAAGCGCAACAAGATGAAGCAGCTCCACCTCGTCGGGAAGAGGAATGTTCTTACCTTCGTCCACGACACCTGGTGGCGCGTCTTCAACGAGGTCGGCGAGGCCGACTACCCGGACATCCGCCGCGAGTATGCCCACGTCGACGCCACCTGCATGTGGTTCGTCAAGAACCCAGAGTGGTTCGATGTGATCGTCGTCGAGAACATGTTCGGCGACATCATCACCGACCTCGGCGCGATGATCCAGGGCGGAATGGGCATCGCCGCCGGCGGCAACATCAACCCGCACGGCGTCTCCATGTTCGAGCCCATCGGCGGCAGCGCGCCGAAGTATACCGGCCAGGACGTCATCTGCCCTCTCGCTGCCATCGGGGCCGTCCAGATGCTCGTCGCTGAGCTAGGCGAAGAGCAGGCGGCGGACCGCATCGAGCAGGCGATAGTGAAGGCGCTGGCCAGCGGGAAGATCAAGTCGTTGAGCGCCGGCCGCATGGGGATGAGCACATCGGAGATGGGCGATTTCGTCGCCTCTCTGGTCTAGAGAGGCATCGCCGGGGCCGCTGCTTGCGACCCCGCTGCCGACTCCGTTAAGAACTCGACGTTCGGTCTGCGCCGACTATTCCTGCTTCGACTCGTCGGAGAGCGGCTCCTCAGCCGGCATTTCTTCCGTGGCTTTCGGCGTGCGCTTCTCCAGTCGCGCGTCGAGTCGCTGCCGCTTCTCCTCCAGACGGTCGATGCGTCGGTCGATGCGGCCGCGCAGTCGCATGAGGCGCGTTCGCGCCAGGCCTCTTACTCTATCTCCTAATCCCATCGTTCCACCCCTTTCTCATGGGCCAACCTAGCCGGCGGCGGCGGTCACGGCCTCCTTGCGGTAGAACGTGTAGCCGGCGTCGCTTGCATCCATCACTACCGTGTCGCCCTCGCGGAACTCGCCCGCCAGGATGCGCTGCGACAGCGGGCTCTCGACCTCGCGCGTCACGACGCGACGCAGCGGGCGCGCGCCGAACACGGGGTCGTAGCCCTCCTTGACCAACTTCGCCTTCGCCGCCTCTGTCAGCTCCAACGCGATGTTGCGGTCCGCCAGGCGGTTACGAACCTCATTCACCATCAAGTTGACGATCTGCTCCAGGTCCTTCTCCGTCAGCGGCTCGAAGATGATCACGTCATCGACGCGGTTGAGGAACTCGGGGCGGAAGAACTCGCGCAGGGCCCGCTCCGCCCGCTCGCGTAGCTGATCGCGCTCGCGCTCGGAGGCCTTGCGGTCGGTAACGAAGCCAACAGCGCCGCGCGTTTCCAGGCTGGTGCCAAGGTTGCTGGTCATGATGATTACCGTGTTGCGGAAGTCGACCGTGCGACCGTGGCCGTCCGTGAGGCGACCGTCATCCATGATCTGCAGGAGGATGTTCAACACCTCCGGATGCGCCTTCTCGATCTCGTCGAAGAGGACGACGCGGTAGGGCCGGCGACGGACCGCTTCGGTGAGGCCGCCCGCCTCCTCGTAGCCGACGTAGCCGGGCGGCGCGCCGATGAGCCGGGAGACCGTGTGGCGTTCCGTGTACTCGGACATGTCGACGCGGATCATCGACTCCTCGTCGTCGAACATGTACTCGGCCAGCGCCTTCGCCAGCTCCGTCTTACCGACGCCGGTGGGGCCGAGAAAGATGAAGCTTCCGATGGGCCGCTTGGGGTCCTTGAGGCCGGAGCGGGCGCGCCGGATGGCGTCGGAGACCTTGCGTGTCGCCTCCTCCTGACCGATGACTCGCTTGTGCAGCGCCTCCTCCATGTGAAGGAGCTTGTCCGCCTCGCCTTCCAGGAGCCGGGAGGTCGGAATGCCGGTCATTGACGCTACTAGCTCCGCGATGTCCTGCGCCGTCACCTCATCGCTGACGTGGTGCTCGCTCTCCCATTGCGCCTTCTTCGACTCGTACTCAGCCTTGATCTTTTCGACTTCCGCCTTGATGCGGGCGGCGGCCTCGTAGTCCTGGCGCTGGGCCGCGGCCTCCGTCTCCATCGCCAGCTCGTCGAGGCGGCGCTTCATCTGACGCAGCTCCGGCGTCATGCTCTGGTTGTCGATGACGTGCTTGCTGGCGGCCTCGTCGATGAGGTCGATAGCCTTGTCGGGCAGATGGCGCTCCGTCAGGTAGCGGTCGGAGAGGCGAGCAGACGCCACGATGGCTTCGTCGCTGATCTGCACTTTGTGGTGCGCCTCGTAGCGCGGCTTGAGGGAGTGCAGCATCTCGATGGTCTCCTCGACGCTGGGCTCGTCGACGTACACGGGAGCGAAGCGCCGCTCCAGCGCGGCGTCCTTCTCGATGTATTGACGGTAGTCGTCGAGAGTGCAAGCGCCGACGACCTGGAGCTCGCCGCGGGCGAGGGCGGGCTTCATCATGGTACTGGCGTCGATGGCGCCTTCCGCGCTGCCGGCGCCGACGACCTGGCGGATCTCGTCGATGAAGAGAATGATCTCGCCCGAACCGCGACGGACCTCGTCCATTACCGCCTTCAGCCGCTCCTCGAACTCGCCGCGGAACTTGCTGCCGGCGACCATACTGCCCATGTCGAGGGCGACGACGCGCCTGTTCTTCAGGTTGTCCGGCACGTCGCCGGCGACGATCTTCTGGGCGAGCCCTTCGACGATGGCGGTCTTGCCGACGCCGGTCTCGCCGATGATCACCGGGTTGTTCTTGGTGCGACGGTTGAGGATCTGCATGACGCGCCGGATCTCGTTCTCGCGGCCGATCACCGGGTCGAGCTTGTTCTGGCGCGCCATCTCCGTCAGGTTGACGCTGTACTTTTCAAGGGCGCCGTAGCGGCTTTCGGCCGTCGGGCTGTTGACGCGGGCGCCGCCGCGCAGCTCATGGATGGCGCTGTAGAGCCTCTCCTTGTCGACGCCGAACTCGTGCAGGACCTGCGCGGCCTCACCGTCCCTGTCGTCGGCGATGGCGATTAGCAGGTGCTCCACGCCGACGTACTCGTCCTTGAGGCGGTCCGCTTCCGCGTTCGCCGTCTCGAGGAGGCGGATGATGCGCGGCGTCGTGTAGATCTGGACGACGTCGTAGGCGAGCTTGGGGGCGCGGTCCAACGTATCGGAGACGCGCTTGATGAGGCGTCCCGTGTCGACGCCGAGCCTGCCGAATATCTGTTGCGCCAGGCCGCCGGGGTATTGGAGCAGCGCCAGGAAGACGTGCTCCACGTCCCACTGCGGGTGGCGCTGGCGGCGCACCATCTCCTGGGAGGCGGCGAGCACCTCCTGCGCCTGTTGTGTGAACCTGTCTTGTCTCATCATGATGTATTCCCTCTTATAGCCATTATGCCTGAATGACAACCCTTATTCTCGGCGACCGGGCTTTCTCTACTTTTCTGGATCTAAGCGAACTGGCTGACCGGGCTCAATGCCCTTGGCCTGGAGAAATCGCTTGGCTCCAGAATCAAGACTCGCCACCAGTTCGCTAAACGCGGCCGGGTCTTCTGGGCCCAGTCGTTTCAGCCCGAGTAGCCTCCACCCAAGGCCGGACTTCGCTTGAGACTCGGCCGTTCGGATCAATTCGCGGATCTTCTCAGATTTGAAGATAAAGGACCAGAAGGATCTCACAATCGCGTCCCCTTGTTCCTTTGGCACCCCAGTCGGCGCAGCGAGAGCGGCGTAGCATTCTCGTATAGAGTCGAAATCCCCGTAATGCAGATGGACTAACTTCAGCACGTTGGTCGGCAGCCAGTTCGCAAGGTCTGGATGGAAGGTGCGCCAGGCGTCACAAGTCAAGTCACGTCGCAGTTGCCTTCCATCCACTATCGCCGTCTCCAATGTCGCCTCGAGCATTACCATCTCCAGCAGCAAGGTGTTGATTTCAGCTCTTCGCCGCAGAGCCTCTCGGCGGAGTTCCAGCCATGCGGCTCCCGAGAATCCGAGAACAGCTCCGAGCAACCCGCCGCCGAGACCAATTAGGATCTCAACCACGATTATCCTCCCGCTCCTTCGGTTGTAGCGGCGCGAGGAGGCGGCGGTCGCGCAGGCCTTGCAGCTCGCGTCGCAGCTCTTCGAGCTCTTCGTTCATCTCCTGAATGCGCTGGTTCATGCGCAGTATCACCTCCGCGCCGGCCAGGTTGACACCCAGCTCGTCGATGAGCCGGTGTACCTGGCGCAGCCGGTTGATGTCGGCCGTGGAGTACAGGCGAATCCGCCCCTGCGAGCGCGACGGTTTCAGGACGCCCATGCGCTCGTAGTAGCGCAGCGTCTGGGCGTGCATCCCGACCATCCGGGCGGCGACGCTTATCACATAGCAGGGCTCTTCGTCGTTCGTGTCTTCAAAATCGTCTGCCACTTCAGTCACCCTTCTTGCAGAATGGCCGTCGTGCGGCGCAGCTTGCCCTCGCGCAGGAAAGCGAGTCGCAGGTGCGCGGCGGACGACTGGTTTGCCGCGTTCGCCAGCGCTTCGCCGGAGGTCACCGGTCGCCCCTCGACTTCGACTATGACGTCGGAGACGCGCAGGCTAGCGCGGGCCGCCGGGCTGTTCGGCACTACCTCCAGCACGAGCACCCCGTGCTGCTGCGTCAGGCCAGTCCGTCGCAGGACGTCCGCGTCGATCGCGGTCGGAATGCCGCCGACGCCCAGTTGACGCTGCTGATGCCGGCGGATCTCCTCCAACCGCGTCAGCACGTCGAGCGCCTTGCTGATGGGAACAGCGAAGCCGACGCCGCGGGCAAAGGGCAGGACGGCGGTGGCGATGCCGACGACGCGTCCGCCGGCATCGACAAGCGGTCCGCCGGAGTTGCCCGGGTTGACCGGCGTGTCCATCTGAATCAAATCGGTGAGACTGAGGCCAGGGCCGGCTTCCAGCGTGCGTCCGAGCGCGCTCACGACGCCGGCGGTAACCGTCCAGCTCAGGCCGAACGGGTTGCCGATAGCGATGACAAGCTGTCCGACGCGCAGGGGTCCGGCGTTCAACTCCGCGACGGGCAGGCCAAGGGCGCCGATGCGCAGGACGGCGAGGTCGTTCGATGGATCCGCGTACTCCACGCCCGCCTGGAAACTACGGCCGTCCGGCAGGGTCACGCGCGCCAGGCTGGTGTTTCGGACGACGTGCTCGTTCGTCAGGACGCGGCCGTCGGAGGCGAAGATGACGCCGGAGCCGAGGCCTTCGCCGCGCTGGTTGCGCCCGCGCCTCGGGCCGACGACCGCTATCTTCACGACGGCGGGCCCGACGGTCTCTGCGGCTCCGCTCACCGCCTCGGAATAGGCGTCAAGCGCTCGTCTTTCACTCGCATTCGCTGCCATATCGTCACGCGCCGAGGGCCTTTAGCTCCTCGAACAGCTTCTCCTCTTTCGGGGATAGTTTCTGCGGGAGGACGACCTTGACCTTGACGAAAAGATTGCCCCTCTTCGTGTTGCCGTTTTGGTGCGGCATGCCGAGCCCCTTCAGGCGGAACGTCTTGCCGTTCTGCGTGAGACGGGGGATGGTCAGCGCCACCTCTCCCTTGAGTGTCTTGACGCGTGCCTCGCCGCCGAGAACGGCGACGCTGAGAGGCACCTCGACCTCCGTGTGCAGGTCGTCGCCGCGCCTCTCGAAGCGCTCGTGCGGGCGCACCTTCACCTTCAAATAGACGTCGCCAATGGCGTCGCCGCGAATCCGGACGCGCCCGCCGTCGGCGATGCCGGGCGGTATCTTGGCTTCGATGCGGTGCGGCTTCATGACGGTGCCCTGGCCCTGGCAATTGTGACAGACGGCGCCCGCGACCTCGCCGCTGCCGCCGCAGGTCGGGCAGCGCTCCTGGCTGTTGATCTCGAAGAGGCGGGTCGCGCCCGTGCACGCCTCTTCCAGCGTAATCTCCACCGGCGCCTCGGTTGCCCTCGGCTGCTGGCGACTGCGACGGCCGCCGCCTCCGCCGCGGAAGAGGTCGAACAGGTTGTCTATGCCCGGGATGTCGGAGAACTCAAACGTGCCGCCCTGACCGCCGCGTCCCGGTGCGCCGGAGAAATCGAACGTGTAGCCGGAGGCGCCGGCTCGCCCGCGCGAACGCGCCTGGCGCTGCGCCTCCTCTATCTGGTCGGCCATCTCCCAGCGATCGCCGTGGCGGTCGTACTTCTTGCGCTTTTCGGGGTCGGAGAGGACTTCGTAGGCCGCGTTGACCTCCTTGAAGCGCGCCTCAGCGGCCTTATCGCCGGGATTAACGTCAGGGTGCAGCTTGCGCGCCAGCCTTCGATACGCCTGGCGCATCTCCTTCTGGTTGGCGCTTCTGCCCACGCCGAGGGTTTCGTAGTAATCGCGCGCCATTTGCCGTCCTCTCTGTTATTATGGGCCATGAACATAATGATGTCAAGAGACTTGACAATGGTGTGTCATACTAATAGTCTATGATTGGAACGCGAAAGTTGCCGAGCAGGCAATGATTGTGAAGGCCGCCCCTGCGACGATGAGAGGTGACAAAGTCGGAAGGGTGAGCAATGAGAAAGGTGGAGGTGAACATCAATGGCTGACATAGTTCGATGGGACCCCTATCGCGAGATGGCCAGGATGACGCGGATGATGGACCGCATGTTTGACGAGATGCCTCACATCTGGCGCAGCGAGTTCGACGGCGGCGAGGGGACGTTCCCGCTCGATCTCTACGAGACCGACAACGAGATCGTCCTCAGGGCGACGCTGCCCGGCGTGAAGCCGGAAGACGTTGACATCACTATCAGCGGCGATCTGTTGACCATCAAGGGCGAGACGAAGCGGGAGGAAGAGAAGAAGCGCCGGAACTACTACCGACAGGAGTCGTGGTACGGCAGCTTTGTCCGGTCGATAACCCTGCCGACGCAGGTGAACGCGGACAAGGCGGAGGCGGTGTTCGAGGACGGCGTTCTGAAGCTGACGATCCCCAAGGCGGAGTCGGCGCGGCCGAAGACGATCACCGTGAAGCCGCAGAAGATGATGGAGGCGCCGAAGAAGTAGCCGTCGTCCAGCGCTATCGATAGCGAGGCTGGGTCCGCCCGTGGGCGAACCGGGCCTCTTTCTATCTCCCCTCGTTTGACCCTCGAATTGGGCAATGGCAAACTGGAATCGGGCCAAAGCAGCGCCCAAGAGGAAAACGCATGTCCGATCTCCCGCCGGCGCCTGCCGACAGGCATGGCAGGCGACACGCCGCGCTCCGTCGGTCCTGGCCGCTTGTCCCCGCCCTCCTGATGCTCGTCGTCTTCGGCGTCGGACTCTCCTGCACAACCGACGGACGCGCCGCCGTAACCAGCGCCTTCTTCCTCCCCGACATGATGGCGCCTCTGCCCATCCGTCCCGTCACCTGGACGACCAGCACGCCCGTCAAGGAGTCGATCACCATCCACTACGGCTCGAAGGAGATGCCCGCGGACGTCTATCGCCCGGGCGACGGCGGACAGCACGGTGCTATGATCCTCTCGCCGGGAGCGCCGCCGCTGGCGCCCGACGACTCGCGGCTGCTGCGCCTCGCCGGCGACGTGGCGCGGGCGGGCTTCGTAATGCTGGTCCCGTTCTCGCCCGACCTGGAGGACGAGATGATCTACCCCAGCGAGGTGGACGCGCTGGTGAGCGACTTCCAATACCTGGAGGCGCAGCCGTACGTGAAGCCGGACAAGATCGGCTTCATCGGCGTTAGCGTCGGCGCGCCGCTGGCGCTGCTCGCCGCCTCCGACTCGCGCATCAACGACCAGGTGTCCTACGTCGTCTCCTTCGGCGGCTACTACGATGCCAACGACGTCCTCAAGGCAACCACTACCCAGACCATCTCCTACGACGGCGTCAATGAGACCTGGCAGCCGAGCGGCCACACCGTCGCGGTCATGTACGAGCAGATCATCAACCGGCTGGACGACGCCTACGACCGCGACGTCCTCAAGAGCGTGCTGATCGACGGCGATCCGAAGGCCGCGGACGGACTGCACATGATGACGCCGGAAGGATGGGCCGCCTACAACCTCCTGACAAACACCGATCCGGCCCGCGAAGAGGCGCTTTTGCAGCAGTTGCCGGCGGCGCCGCGGCAGGCGCTCAGCGACTTATCACTGGACGGCAAGGTATCGGGGCTGCGCGCGGAGACGTTCATCCTCCACGACAAGACGGACCACTACGTGCCGTACACGGAGTCGCGGCGGCTGCGCGACGCCCTTCAGGGGCAGGTGAAGCTGCACTTCACCGAGGTCGATATCTTCGAGCACGTGGAGCCGACGATCAACCGCTCAGCGCACACGCTCATCACCGACAGCGCGAAGCTATACTTCTATCTCTTCCAGATCCTGACCCGTTTCCGCTGACGGGCCCTGCCGGGCGGAAGTCCTTGACATTCTGCTGAACGTGGGTGAATACTGCCTTTGAGGTTACCCGTATTTCCGGAATTCGTGGTCTACTACGGCGGCGAATCTAAGGATTCGGACAAGGTTCAATGGCGAAGTGGAGTCTTCTCACCAATCATGCGCTGGTGTTGATTGAAGTTGGGCGGCACCCGCACTCCACGCTGCGTGAGATAGCGATGTCGGCGGGAATAACGGAGCGAGCCGCTCTGTCGATCCTGCGCGCTTTGGAGGAGGATGGGCTCATCAGCCGCGAACGCCTGGGACGGCGCAATCGCTACTGGCTGCACTACGGCGCGATCCTGCGGGAGCATCGGGAGGGTGGCCTGACGATATTGCAGCTAGCGGAGCTCCTGGGGGACATCGCAAGCCGCGCCTAGCCGCGGGCGGGCGGGCGTTTGCGTTAGATGCCGAGGCTGGAAAGCCTCGGCTACGTGTTCTTCCTGGCTATCGCTCTCCTAGTAATCCCCGCGTTCCCAGGCCGCGGCGTAGCCCATGCCGCTGCCCTGGCAGAGCGTCGTCAGGGCCCAGCGGCCGCCATGCTGACGTAGCTGGAAGCCGGCGGTCGTCACCAGGCGAGCGCCGGAAGCGCCCAGCGGGTGGCCCAGGGCGATTGCGCCGCCCCAGCGATTGATCCTCTCGACGACCTCATCCGACGCCTTGAGCTCCCTGATCCAGTAGTTGATGACGCAGGAAAAGGCCTCGTTCAGCTCGATGACGTCGAAGTCCTCCAGCTTCATGCCGGTGCGCTTGAGCAGCTTGGCCGTGGCCCAGCGCGGCCCGACGCCCATGACGTAGGGGTCGACGCCGATGGTCGCGGAGTGGCGGTAGGTCAGGAGAGGCTTCCAGCCGCGCTCTTTAGCGATCTCTTTCGTCGTGATGAGCGTGAGCGACGCGCCGTCGTTGCGAGGGCAGGAGTTGCCGGCGGTGACGAAGCCGTCCTCCTTCATGATCGGCCGGAGCTGGCTGAGCGCGTCCAGGTTGGTCCCCCGGCGCGGGCCCTGATCCTGGCTGATCGTCTCGCTGGAGCCATCCTTGTAGTTGATGGTTATGGGCATAATCTCGCTGTCGAAGTTCCCGGCGTCCTGGGCGGCCACGGCGAGGGAATGGCTGCGCAGCGCCCACTCGTCCGCCTCTTTGCGTGTGATGCTGAACTGGGCGTGGAGGTTCTCGGCGGTCCAGAGCATGTTCATGAGGCGCTGGTCTTTGAGCTCGAACCACCAGGGAAGCAGTTCAGCATCCTTCCAGTCGTCGGGATAGGGCGTGTCGGTTACCGGCGGGACGGGACCGGGGAAGACGCGAGGCGGCGCTGGCTTTCCGGCCGCCTCCTCCGGCGGGACGACGCCCTGGCGGTCCATCGTCTCGATGCCGCCGGCGAGAATGATGTCCGCGCCGCCGCAAGCGACGCACTGGCAGGCCTCGACGGTGGTCTGAAGGGAGCTGGCGCACTGCGTGTTAACGTCCGTGCCCCAGATGCTGTCGGGGAGGCCGGCCTCGATCATGTAGGTGCGGGCCTTCGTGCTTCGGGACGCCAGGTGGACGGAGCCCATGTGGACTTCGTCGACGTCGCGGGCGTCGAGGTTATTTCGACGGACTATCTCCTTGAGCAGCGGGACCATCAGGTCGACGTGGGATATGGCGCGGAAGACTCCGCGACGGCCGGCGCGGCCGAAGGGGGTACGAAGGCCATCTACGACAACTGCTTCTCGCATGATCGCAATCTCCTTCTCAAGATCGCTGTTTCAAAGGCAAGGCAAGCATATTAGGGGTGTCTTCACAGGTCAAACGCGCACCCCGGCAAAACGAGAGGGCCGGACGACAAGTCCGGCCCTCAGCGTTGTTCTCTTTTGCCCTCGCGGGTGGTCAGGCCTAGTAGTCTTCGCGCTCCCAGGCGGCGGCGTAGCCCATGCCCAGGCCCTGGCAGAGCGTGGTGAGCGCCCAGCGCCCGCCGTTGGCCTTGAGCTGGTGCGCCGACGTGGTGATGAGGCGCGGGCCGGTTCCGCCGAGCGGGTGCCCGATGGCAATGGCGCCGCCCCAGGGGTTGATGCGCTCGATCATCTTGTCGGACATGTTGAACTCGTGGATGAAGTAGTTGACGACGCAGGCGAAGGCCTCGTTGCACTCGATCACGTCGAAGTCTTCCAGCTTCATGTTGTTGCGTTCGAGCAGCTTCTTCGTCGCCCAGCGCGGGCCGATGCCCATGACGTCGGGGTCAACGCCGACGGCGGCGGAGGCGCGATAGGTCAGCATCGGCTTCCAGCCATGCTGCTTGGCGATCTCCTTGGTGGTCACCAGGCAGAGGGTAGCGCCGTCGTTCTGCGGGCAGGAGTTGCCGGCGGTAACGTAGCCGTCCTCTTTGAAGACGGGTCGCAGTCCGGCAAGCGCCTCCATGTTGGTCTCGCGACGCGGGCCCTGGTCCTTGCTAATCGTCTCGCTGCTGCCGTCCTTGTAGTTGATGGTGACGGGCATGATCTCGTCGTCGAAGCGGCCGGCGTCCTGGGCGTTGCAGGCGAGTTGCTGACTGCGCAGCGACCATTCGTCCGCCTCCTGGCGGGTGACGCCGTAGCGCGAGTGGAGGTTCTCAGCGGTGTATAGCATGTTGAAGATCTGCGGGTTCTTGACCGCGTACCACGGAGGCAAGAGCTCGGCATCTTTCCACTCGGGCGGATACGCCAGGTCGGACTTGGGCGGCATGAGCAGAGCGGCCATTCCCCCGCCCTTCTGTCCGGCCATCTCCTCCGGAGTGGTCATGCCCTGGCGGCCCATAGTCTCGACGCCGGCGGCGAGGATTATGTCGGCCGAGCCGGCCATGATCCTTTCGCATGCCTCGGCGGTCGTGTGAAGGCCGCTGGCGCACTGCGTGTTGACGTCGGAGCCCCAGATGTTGTCGCCGAAACCGGCTTCGAAGAGGTACTGGCGGCACTTGCTCATCGGCGTGACCAGGCCGGCGGAGCCGACGTGGAACTCGTCGATGTCCTTGGGGTCGAGGTTGTTGCGCTTGAGCATGTGCTTGATGAGGGGCACCATTAGCTCTGAGTGGGTGATGGAGCGGAACATTCCCCTTCTGCCCGCGCGCCCGAACGGCGTCCTCACGCCGTCAACTACTACTGCTTCTCTCATTGCAGAAACTCCTCCCTTTCAAGAGTGGCATTACTGTGGCCTACGAGATCAGGATAGGAGAGGAGGCCGTTATTGGTCAACATATTGTGCGCTGTTTCACGTGCTCAGTTCTTCGAAGAGGGGAGCGAAGTCGAGGCCCGAGTAGCCGATGTGCCGCGCCAGGTCTTGCACGGGGAGCCGCTGTCCCATCGACCATAGTTCTTTGAGGCGCTCTCCCGCTTGCGCGCTGAGGAACCACTGCTCGCCCGCGTCGCCTTGCAGCCGACGGCGTAGCTGCGCCTCGAAGGCCCAGGCGCGAAGGTAGCGGGCGCAGTAGAAGCCGTCGTCGACGTCGAACAGGTAGTCGGCGGGGCTGTAGCGGACTCCGAGGCGGGCCGTAAGGAGGTCGGCGTAGCGCTTGGCCTTGGAGCGGACATCGCTGCTCCGGTGCAGCTCGAGCTCGTAGAGCAGCTTCGTGGCGTAGCGCCGCAACATGTACAGCTTGACGAAGCGCTTGAAGGCGACGAACCCGGCTGGGTCGCGCCAGCCGAGGCGCTGCTCCAGCCAGGCGGCGTCGTATGTCAGGTGCTCGACGAGGAAGGCGAAGGCCTCGGTGACGGAGTTGTCGCCCAGGCCGCGCGCGGCGAACGGCAGGACGCGGTCGGCGTGGGCGAAGTGTTCGGTGTGGCCCGCTTCGTGGAAGAGCGCCGCGTAGTCGTCCTGGCCGCCGTGCGGGTTGATAACGAGCATGACCTCGTCGGGGATGACGATCGGAGCGCAGAAGGCGCGCGGCGACTTCTGGGGTCGCGGCTCGACGTCGAGGCGGACGTTTTTCTGGCGCTGGAGGTTGACTCCCAGCGGGAGCAGCGTCTCAGTGAGCGCGGGGATGAGGCGCTCTGATGTGAAGTAGGCATCGAACTGAGGCGAGCGGAAGAGGTAGGCGAGATCGCTTCGTCCGGCGTCCGGCGGCGCGACGCCTATCTCCTGCAGGCGGCGCCCCAGCTCCAGGCGATACGCTTTCTCGCTATCCCAGAGGAACGCTTCGAGCGGCGCCGCCAGGGCGTCGAGCTCCAGCCCGCCGAGGTCCTCGCAGAGAGCGGCGTAGTCCGCATAGCCCAGGCCGCGCGCCTCCGCCTGAAGAACGCCCCAGCGCTGCTCCCGAAGAGGGTTCTGGGCGGCCGTGAGCTCCAGCCGCAGGCCTTCGATCCGGCGGCGACGCTCCGCGTCGGGCTCGTTTGCCGTGAGGACCGGCAGGGCGCGGTAAGGGACCTCGTTGCCGTCCCACGTGGTCGTGTCGCCGGTCTCGCGGGCGGCGATCGCCTCGCTGAGCGACTTTGCGGCGTTCTCCAGGTAGCCTTCGACGGCGAAGGCGCGCAGCGGCTGCCGGCGAGGGTCGTCAAGCCGCGCTTCGGCAAGCGCGTCGAGCGTCTCTTTCGAGAACAGCGCGGCGTGGCGCTCGAAGATGGGGACGATGGACAGCTCTTCCTTGAGGCCGGCGCCGTTCAGGTAGTACTCGCGGGTGAGGTCGCGGTTGAACGTCTCCGCTTCGGCGTCCAGGCGATCGAGCAGCGAATCGGTAGCTGGGCCGCGTTTGGCCGGCAAAGGCTCCCTCCTCCTACGGCCTGTCGAGGTTCACGATCTCCGCGCTTGCTCGCCCATCGTCGATGCGGAGCAGCGCCACCGAGCGCCCGGCGAAGGTGAGCGTCTTGCCCGCCGCGCCGGGGTTGACGTACAGGATACCGCCTTTCTCGTTGACGAGCGAGCGGTGGGTGTGGCCCTGGACGACGACGCGGACGTTGGGGCCGGGCCGGGCGTCCTGCGGTCGGTGCACGAGGTAGACGGTCAGGCCGCCGATTCGAAGCGTCGCATCCGCCGGGAAGCGGGCGGCGATGAGCGGGTTGTCCATGTTGCCGTGGACGGCGACGACGGGCGCTATCTCCTCCAGACGGGCGATGACTGCGAGGTCGCCGATATCGCCGGCGTGGAGGATACGTTCGACGCCGCGGAAGACGTCGGGAAGGCGTGGGTCGAAGTGGCCGTGGGTGTCGGAGACAAGACCTACAAGCATCGCAGGCGTGGCGTCAGGTCGAGAGGCGTCCGTGAGCCGCATCGAGGGAGATGGCGGCGGCGCCCATGGCGGCCGATCGGTCGCCCAGCGCGCCGAGAACGATGCGCACGTCCCGCCAGGCCTGCTCGAAGCACTCGCGCTGCGCCGTCTCCCGCGCCGGTCCTAGATACGGCTCGCCGATCTTCGTCAGGCTGCCGCCGAGGACGATGACCTCCGGATTGAAGACGTTGATGAGGCTTCCGAGGCCGACGCCGAGGTCGCGGCCGGCGGCGGCGATGAGCTCCCGCGCGCCATCGTCGCCCTGCTCGGCGGCCTGCTGGATGAGCTTCGCGGTCAGGGGCTGCTCGCGGGCCATGCGGGCAAGGAGCGAGTCGGGGCGTCGCGCGACAAGACGGCGACCGCGTCTCGCGATGGCAAGTCCGGAGGCGTACATCTCCAGGCAGCCGCGTCGACCGCAGTGGCAACGGGCGCCGCGGGTGTTTATCGTCATGTGGCCCACCTCGCCGGCCGCGCCCGAAGCGCCGCGGTAGAGGGCGCCGTCGATGACGATGCCGCCGCCGATGCCGCTACTCAGGGTGAGGAAGAGCATATGGCCGGAGCCGCGACCGGCGCCCCAGCGGTGCTCGGCGAGAGCGGAGGCGTTAGCGTCGTTCTCCAGGACGCAGGGTACGCCGAACTCCTTGCCGAGGAGCGCGGCCAGCGGGACGTCGTGCCAGCCGGGCAGGTTCGGCGGTTCAGTGATGACGCCCCGGTCGTAATCGACGGGCCCCGGCGCGTCGACGCCGACGGCGACAAGCTCGTCGATGCTTCCGTTCGCCATCGCCTGCCGCAGGGAAGCGATCATGTGAGCGATGACGGCGGCGGGCCCCTCGCTGCCGTTCGTCGGGCGTATGTCCTCGGCCAGTACGTCGCCGCTGTGGGAGACGACGACGGAAAGTATCTTCGTGGCGCCGAGGTCGATGCCGCCGATGGGGAGTTGGTTCCTTCCGCTCACGGTCAGACTGTAACCGCGGGCAAAGGATGAGACAAGAGGCGAAGCGTCGAATCCCGCACCCGGGCTTTACTGCGGACTGACTGACGCCGCTTCGCCTCTGCCCGCCGCTCGCAGGATCAGCGGCGCCAGCCAGCGCGCCACCGGGACGGATCCGGCGGCGGTGAAATGGCCGCCGTCCAATCGCAGCTTGACGCCGTCGATTTCGATATCGGAATACTTGCCTTCCGGGCAGACGAAGTGGTTCATGTCCGCCAGGACAACCTGGTCGGGGTGCTCATCGGCGAACTGGCGGTAGACGTCGTTCACGTTGTGTATGCGCTGCCAGGCGTCGTGCTCCAGCTCGTCGGCGTTGGAGAGCTGCGACCAGGCGGGCGGCCGGTAGTACGGATAGGTCAGCACCACGAACCTCGTCGCTCCCTGCGAGGTGAACAGCGCGAAGTTCTTCTCCAACCCGCTCATAAACACGTCGTGCCATCCCGGCGATCCGGCCTCGAACAACTGCCCGTTGAGCTCCAGGGTATAGCCGTCCCAGGGACCAAAAGCCCAGACGACGATGTCGGGGTGAAAAGCGCTCACCTCATCGGGCCAGGTTGCGTGCCAGCCGCGGCATATATTCGCGACTTCCTGCGAGCGATAAGTCTGCGGGTCCTGGCTGCTGGGGTCCGGCGCCCTGTCAAGATCGAGCGAGCCGCAGCCGGTGCCAACGACGTCCTTGATAGTCATGTTCTGTTGCGCCGCCAGCAGTCTCAGGCCGGGCAGCATCGAGTATCCTTCCGAGTCGCCCACCAGCATGACCCGCAGCGGCGGCAGGTTCGCCACCTCGGTCGGCAGCGGCTGCGGCGTTATGGCGAAGCTGGCAACCGAGGATACCGGGACGCGGGTAACAAGAACGATGACCACGCCCAGCGCCAGTGCTCCGCTCGGCGCGAACGTCCAGGCGACTTTCCGGTGGCGGAAGGCGCCGCGACGGATCGGCATCTCCAGGAAGTGATAGGAGGCGGTCGCGATCGCCAGCGTCGCCAGCACGCGGACGGCGAACACCTGATAGCCGTCCCAGCCGGTCAGCCCGGTCCGGCCCGGCGTGAGCACGAGATAGACGGGCCAGTGCCACAGATAGACGCCGTAGGAGATGAGGCCGAGGAGTCGCAGCGGCGGTAGGGAAAGTGCTCTGCCGGCGATTCCGGGCTCCGGCTGGACGGCGGCGGTGATGACGACGGCGACGCCCAGGGCGAGCAGCAAGAAGCCGCCGCGATATAGGAAGGTGTCGCTGCCGGAGGCGTGAACCCAGACCCAGCCAATGCCGACGGCGCACACGACGGCGGCGATCTGAAGCATCCATCTCGTGAAGCCATCGCGCAGTGGCCCAAGCTGTCCCAGCATCATCGCTAGAGAGGCGCCGATCAGCAGCGACTGCGCGCGCGTGTCGGTTCCGTAGTAGACGCGGGAAGGGTCGTGACCGGGGTGGAAGAGCAGCGCCATGAGAAGGGCGGACGCCGCGGCCATGACCAGGGTTACGCCGAGCAGCCGGCGAGGCGAGAGCCGGCTAAAGTGGAGGAGGCCCAGGAGCAGAAGGGGCCAGACGAGATAGTACTGCTCTTCGATGGCGAGCGACCAGGTGTGACGCAGGGGCGAGGGCAGCGTGAACTGGTCGAAGTAGGACTGACCCGCGAAAACCTGCCGCCAGTTGGCGACGTAGGCGATAGTGGCGACGGCGTCGGCGCGGATCTTCTCCATCTCGAGCTGGCCGGCAAGGGCGACGGCGTAGAAGGCGACGCCGATGAGCATGAGGAAGAGCGCCGGCAGAAGGCGCCTGGCCCGTCGCGTCCAGAAGGCGAGAAGGCCGATGCGACCGCGGGCGTTCCACTCGGCGAGGAGGATGCTGGTGATGAGGTAGCCGCTCAGGACGAAGAAGGCGTCGACGCCGAGGAACCCGCCCTTCGCCCAGGGCAACCCCGCGTGGTAGGCGAGCACGGCGGCGACGGCCAGGGCGCGGATGCCGTCGAGGGCGGGCTTGTATGCGAGGGAGCGGTGGTCGCCGTCCGAAGGGTCGCTAGCTGGCACCTGTCATCATCCGTGACGGAGGTTGCGGCGGAGAACGAGACGCGAATTCGATGCGTTAGGCGTGATTCTACCACAGATATCGACGGTATGCAGAGAGTGTTGGCGTCCTAGACGGGAGGTAGGGCGGATCGCGATCCGCCCCTGCAGGCCGGTGCGCCGGCTTGACAAGAGTTGAGTGGAGACGTACTGTTCGGGCGAGCAACGAAATGGTGTGTCGCGTGCGTAAGAAATTGGCGGGCAGGATGTTTGTCGCAGCCATCGCGGCGCTGGCGCTGTCGGCGACGGCGGTTGGCTGCGGAGGCGGCTCGTTCGACGAAAACCGATTCGCCTGATTCTTACGCCGACGTGGTCTGCAACATCATCCTCAAGCATACGGAGGAGGCTGCGGGTGACATACCTACCATGCCTCCCCATACTTCACTTGAGGACTACGCTGCCTCCAACGCAGATGCACTGAGGAGGACGCTTGCTGTGGGCGTCCCAATGTTTCGTGCTACCGCCCAAGATCTGGAAAACGTTCAGCCGCCAGCAGAGGTGGCGGGCGCGCACAATGATTTGATCGCCGTTTATGAGCGCTTGGCCGACGGAATGGATGGGATGGTCACCGCTCTGGACCAGCCGCCGGATGAGGCTGTTGCGACGATTGAGGCCGTCCAGACAGGTCTGGAGGATCCGGGAACCGTATTTCAGCGATTTCCCGAGAGCTATCGGCAGGCGTTCAGGGAGAACGGCGACTGCATAAACGTTGGGTACATAGCTACGATGCCGTAAATGAACGGCCGCTTCATGAGCAGGCCGTTGGACAAAGGGGAGGCCGAGCGTAAGCTCGGCCCTCCGAACGTGTGCAAGTTATGGACGGCTTAGTACATCGGCGGCTGCGGTGGCATTCCCATCGCTGATTGCTTCTCCGGGATGTCCGTCACCAGACAGTTCGTCGTCAGCACCATGCCGGCGATGCTGATGGCGTTCTCCAGGGCGGCCCGCGTCACCTTCAGCGGGTCGATGATGCCCTTCTTCTCCATGTTGCCGTACTCGTCCTTAGCGGCGTCGTAGCCTTCGCCCTTCTTCATCTCCTTGACCTTCTGCACCATGACCGAGCCGTCCTTGCCGGCGTTGACGGTGATACGGCGCAGCGGCTCTTCCAGGGCGCGACGCAGGATGTTGACGCCGGTCTTCTCGTCTCCGTCCAGTTTCAGCTTGTCGAGCGCGGGCAGGGCGTTGATGAAGGCGACGCCGCCGCCGGCAACGATGCCCTCTTCGACGGCCGCTCGCGTGGCGGAAAGCGCGTCCTCGACGCGGTGCTTCTTCTCTTTGAGCTCGACTTCGGTGGCGGCGCCGACCTTGATGACGGCCACGCTTCCGGCCAGCTTGCCGAGGCGCTCCTGAAGCTTCTCCCGGTCCCAGTCGGAGGTGGTCGTCTCCAGGGCGGCCTTGATCTGCCCTACGCGCCCCTGCACGGCTTCCGGCGCGCCTTTGCCTTCGATGATCGTCGTCTCATCCTTGGTGACGACGATGCGTCGCGCGTGGCCGAGGTCTTCGATGCCGACGGAGTCGAGCTTGCGGCCCAGCTCTTCGCTGATGACCTCGGCGCCGGTGAGGGCGGCGACGTCGCCCAGGTTCTCCTTGCGGCGGTCGCCGAAACCGGGCGCCTTGACGGCGACGACGTTTATCGTGCCGCGCAGCTTGTTCACGGCCAGAGTCGCCAGCGCCTCGCCGTCGCAGTCGTCGCAGATGATTAGCAGGTTCTTGCTCACCTGGAGCAGCTTCTCCAGCATCGGCAGGATATCGGCGACGGCGGAGATCTTCTTGTCGGTGACCAGGATGTAGGCGTCCTCAATCTCGGCCACCATCTTCTCGGGGTTGGTGACGAAGTAGGGCGAGATGTAGCCGCGGTCGAAGGCCATGCCTTCGACGTACTCGACCTCGGTGGCGATGCCTTTCGATTCTTCGACTGTGATGACGCCGTCCTTGCCGACCTTCTCCATCACCTCGCCGATGAGGTCGCCGATGACCTCGTCGTTGTTGGCGGAGATGGAGGCGACCTGCGCCATCTGCTGGCGGGTCGTGACGGGCGTTGCGTTCGCCTTCAGCGTGTCGACGATGGCGTGCGTCGCGCTCTCCAGACCTCGCTTGAGGGCCATTGGGCTGGCGCCGGCGGCAACGTTCTTCAGCCCTTCCTGGACGATGGCCTGGGCCAGCACCGTCGCGGTCGTCGTGCCGTCGCCGGCGATGTCGTTGGTCTTGGAGGCGACCTCTTTCGCGAGTTGGGCGCCGATGTTCTCGAAGGGGTCTTCGAGGTCGATGTCTTTGGCGATAGTGACGCCGTCGTTGGTGATAGTGGGCGCGCCGAACTTCTTGTCGAGGACGACGTTGCGCCCCTTGGGGCCGAGGGTGATCTTGACGGCGTCGGCGAGGGCGTCGATGCCGTTCTTGAGTGACTGTCGGGCTTCCTGGTCGAAGCGGAGTTGCTTTGCCATGGGTGCTCCTTTGGATGGGTGTAGGTACTTGAGTTTGCGGGCAGGCCGCGCTTTAGCGGCAGGCATAGCTTAGCACTCCCTGGGAAAGAGTGCTAACACTATATATTTAGCGAAGTCGGCGTCGAAATGCAAGTGGGCGTTGACGCATTGTTGGAGGCGATCCGCTCTGCTAGAATTGCGGCAGAAGGCATGACGCCGAGGAGGTAGCACCATGATCATCGTCTTGATCGTCATAGTGGCGATTGTCGTGCTGGCAGGCCTGATCCTGCTGGGCATCTACAACGGGCTCATCAGGTCGCGGGTGCGCACGCAGGAAGCGTGGTCCGGTATCGACGTGCAGCTCAAGAAACGCGCCGACCTCGTCCCGAACCTGGTCGAGACGGTGCGCGGCTACGCGGAGCACGAGCGCGGAACGTTCGAGGCGGTCACCAACGCCCGCGCGGCGTTGCAGAACGCTACGGGCCCCGCGGAAGCGGCGGCGGCGAACAACATGCTCACCCAGACGCTGCGGTCGCTGTTCGCCGTGGCGGAGAACTACCCGCAACTGCGCGCCAGCGAGAACTTCCTGGCCCTCCAGAACGAGCTGACGGACGTCGAGGAGAAGATCGCTTACGCGCGCCAGTTCTACAATCGCAACGTCAGCGACTTCAACGCCCGCATTCAGGTGATGCCGAACGTCTTCATCGCCAACATGATGGGGCTGAAGCCGTTCGAGTTCTTCGAGGCGGAGGAAGAGGCGCGCGAGGCGCCGCACGTCGCCTTTGGCCCGCCGACGCAGTCGCCGGGCTCGACGTCGGGGCCGCCAACGCAGTCGCCTGAGTCTCCGACGCCACCGACGCAGCCACCGGCATAGCGACGCATGGCCGAACAACAGAAGGTCCTCGTCTACGACCGCATCGGCGAAAACCGGCGCAACACGTTCTTCCTGCTGCTGGTGTTCATCATCGTCGTCGGCGCGGCGCTGGTGGCAGTCGGCATCGCGCTGGGGCTGCCGTTCGCGTTCGCGCCGTTCCTCATCGTCCCGGTCATCATCTACGCGCTCTTCAGCTACTACAGCTCGACGAATGTGACGCTGGCGATCTCGCAGGCGCACCCGGTGACGAAGGAAGAGGAGCCGGAGTACTACCGGACGGTCGAGAACCTGTGCATCGCCGCCGGCCTGCCGATGCCGAAGCTGTACGTCATCGAGGACCGGGCACCCAACGCCTTCGCGACCGGTCGCGACCCCAACCACGCCGTCGTCTGCGTCACGCGGGGCCTCCTGCAGAAGATGGACCACCTGGAGCTGGAGGGCGTGATCGCGCACGAGCTGTCGCACGTCGGCAACTACGACATCCGGCTGATGACGGTGGTCGTGGTGCTGATTGGCGTCGTGGCGTTGCTGTCGGATTTCATGTTCCGCTTCACGATCTGGGGCGCCGGCGGCCGGGCAGGCAACCGCGGTCGCAACGGCGGCTCAGCGGTGATCATCATCTACGCCGTCGCGCTGCTGGCGGCGATCCTGGCGCCGATAGCGGCGCAGCTCGTCCGGCTGGCGCTGTCACGGCAGCGGGAGTACCTGGCTGACGCGTCGGGGGCGCTGCTGACGCGCTATCCGGAGGGGCTGGCGAGCGCGCTGGAGAAGATCGAAAAAGACAACGAGCCGCTGGCGGAGGCGAACAAGGCGACGGCGCATCTGTACATCACCAACCCGCTGAACGAGCACTCGAGCTGGCTGAACAACCTCTTTTCGACGCACCCGCCGATTGAGAAGCGCATCGCCCTCCTCCGGGCAATGTAGGGGGCGGGTCGCCGGCGGATTCGACGGTCTGGGGGATGAATCCCTCAGCTACGAGATCGTCCAGTGTCGTCGGATCCTGCTAAGCTGAGGGTTTTCAACCCTCAGTGTTGTCTGACCTGTTCTCCACGCACCTGCCCATCGAGAAGCGGATCGAGCGGCTGCGCGCGATGTAGGCAGGCGGACGCCTGCGAATCTCTACTGTTCTGAGGGATAAATCCCTCAGATTCCACTCATCCCCGCCCTTCGAAAGGGCGTCGGGGGCTCCGTGGCCGAGACTTTCCAACGTTTCGGCACGATGTCCTGCTATCGTAGTTCGTTTTTGACACGTTGATCCACAATGGACACTAGATTCCAATTATCTTGTGGATTCATGTCGGCTGCACCCTGAGTGCTCACGGTTATGACGACTCGTCCTCTACGCCAATACGTGACGAACTGACTTTCGTGCGCCATAGGCGGAACCTCTTGGGCATCTGCAGCCACCGTCGCAGAGAAAGTCGTGCTTTCGTCCCCGAACCCAGGCGATGACACAATTTGCCGGTCCGAGTTCGGGTCGGGATTTGTCAGACGTTCGTACCTGCTGTGGGCTTCGGCCGTTGTGGAGTAAACGAGAACCTGGTTATACACTTCGAATACTCCGTGATGAGAGGTGACGAACGGGCCTTCTATCGGAACGTCTGGGTCAGGACCGAAGAACGGATGGCCGAATTGCGCATCCGACGCGTCCAACTGCGCTCGGGCCTCATCCGTGTATGCTTCGTTGGTGAGAAATGCGCTGAGAAAGCACTCCTTCTCAGTCTCGACGATGATTGGCGTGAAGTTCGGATTGCAGTCAGATGATGATTGGGCGGAGAGGAATTGAGTGAACTGTGGCAAGTTTTCGCCCTTCAAGGCCACTTTCTGCGCGATTCCCGCCTTCTGCGAGCTGCACGAAAGCAGTACGAACATCGCAGAACAAACCACACAAATCATCTGACGCGTCAACACGGCTACTCCGTACCGCCGTTCCTGAACGGGGTGCTCGGCACTCTCGTTGTTAGTGGGGCGCGCGCCAGATCTCCGTCCACTTGAAGCGACGCGCTACGCCGCGTCCAATCAGCAGCGCCGGTATGGTCGCTGCCAGGCACACGCCCGACGCCCAGAGGAAGGTGCCGCTGAAGGTGCCCACTTCCAGGCCCGTCAACTGCGATTTGTAGTTCGGGTCGTCCAGCGCCACGGAGCCGGCAAGCTGGTAGAAATGCCCCAGTCCGCGCGACGTTAGCAGCGCCACGCCGATCAGCATCCCGACGAGTCGCATCACCGTCAGCAGCGCGGAGGCGGTCGCGCGCTCGTGCTCGGCGACGGAGTTGACGACGGCGGCGCTTATCGGCGCAATCACCAGCCCGAAGCCGAGGCCGGTGAGCATGAGGTTCAGCGTGAATAGGGGGTCGGCGATATTCGCGCTCCAGAGGTGCATGAGGAAGAAGCCCAGCGAGCTTAGCGCCATGCCGATCGCCGTGGTCCGCTGGTAACCCAGCCAGCCGCCCAGATAGCCGCCGGCGATGGCGCCGACCGGCAGCATGACCGTCAGGCGCATGAGGTTGAGACCGCCGTGGAAGTAGGAGCCGCCCAGCACGGCAATCGTGAACACCGGCACCGATACCATGGCGACGATCAGGCCGCCGCCCATCAGCATGTGCGTGAAGTTGCCAGCGGCGAAGGCGACGGAGCGGAACAGGGAGAGCGCCAGCATCGGCGTTTGGGTGATGCGCTCGCGCCAAACGAAGGCGGCGAAGAAGAGGACGGCCGACAGATAGAGCGACACGGTCAGCCAGACCGGCCGCGCGGCGACGGGGTCGTCGGTCAGGGCAACGGCAAGGGTCGTCAGCGCGCCGGCGAGGAGCAGGCCACCCAGGTAATCGACGGACACCCGGCGACGGTCGTGGTCGGGTGAGGACTTTAGCATGACGATGGCGACGGGGATGACCAGCAGGACGTTGATCCAGAAGTGCCCCCGCCAGCCGAGGAGCTGCACCAGGCTGCCGCCCCATAGCGGGCCGAGCAGGCCGCCGCCTTCCGCCGCGGCTCCGAGCAGCCCGAAGCTGAGCACGCGGCGCTCCGGCGGGACGTGCTCGGCGACGATGGCCATCGAGACGGGGACGAGCGTTCCGGCGCCGAGAGCCTGCAGGGCGCGAGCAATGATGAGCATGTTAAGGGTCTGGCAGGCGGATACCCAGAGGGAGCCGACGACGAAGATGCCCAGCGCAACCAGGAACATGCGCCGGTGGCCGTAGACGTCGGCGACGCGGCCCATCAGCGGCATCGCGACCACGTAGCCGAGGATGTAGCCGTTGACGATCCAGGCTGTGCGGTAGAACTGGTCGACGGGGACGTTGACGCCGTCCATGATCGGCTTCAGGAGCGTGACGACGACCGTCTGGTCCATGGCGCCGAGGAAGACGGCGAAGCCGACGGCGATGAGCAGCCAGTTGGTCGGGATCGCCAGCGGCCGCGCGATAGCGGGAAGCTCTATGGCCGGGGTTTCGCTTTCAGAGTACATCACTCAGGTGCGTCTATGGTTATGTCTTCGTTGAACTTCGAGAGCATGAGCCGGCGAACGATGTTGCTCGGCTCGTCGGGAGCGATGGGGCCTACCAGGTAGACCTGGCGGATCAGCGAGTCGTCCTTGCCGATCCAGACCTTGATGCCGACGGTAAGGCCGGGCTTGGCGATAGGCGCCGCGGCCTGAAGGACGTCCGACGCGACGCTTCCTTCGACGCGATAGCAGGGCATGCCGTCCACGTTCTCCTCGGCGGTGACCTTCGCATCCTGCAGCGAGCCGACGATGGCCTTGACGCCCTGCGCCGGGTCGAAGATGTCCTTGATCGACGTGCCGGAGGGCAGGGGCTGCCACTGGCGGCTGAAGGGGTTGGTTATCCAGCCCTGGTCGCCGATGCCGATCACTTGAACGTTGACCGTCTGCTGGCCGGCCTTGGCGTCGAGCTTGGCGGACATGCGGTCGGGTACGATCACGTCGCCGTCGGCGGTGATGAGCGTGAGGCCGGGCGGAATGGGAGAGCCGCCGTTGTCGTGCTCCAGGCGGAAGTGGAACGTCTTCATCGCCTGGAACGAGTTGACGGCCTTCGACAGCACCGCGTCCGGCTGCGGCAGCGGTCCCGTCGTAGCCGGCTTATTGGAGTCACCGCCGCCACAGGCAGCGAGGAAGGCGGCGACTACGGCGAGCAGGGCGGCGACTGCGATAGCGTTTCGTTTCATGGCACCACCTTCACTCCAGATCCGCTGACCACCTTCCCGATTCGCCAGCAGTCGAGCCCGTCGGCGGCCATCCGCTGCTCCAGCGTCGGGCCGCGCTCCGCCGGGATGGCGAGGAGCAGTCCGCCCGAGGTCTGCGGATCGAACAGGACCTGGACCATCGCCTCTTCGATACTATCGTCCATAACGACCGTACCGTCGAGAGCTTCGCGGTTGCGGGCGCCGCCGCCGGTGCCTATGCCGGCGCGGGCGTAGTCGAGAGCGCCTGGCAGGAGCGGGAGACGCCCCGCTTGGATCTCAAGGGCGACATCGCCGGCCTTCGCCATCTCCGAGCCGTGGCCGAGGAGGCCAAAGCCGGTAACGTCGCACATGGCGTCGACGCCGGACGAACAAGCGACGTGGGAGGCGTGGCGATTGAGGGTGAGCATGCTGTCGACGGCGGCGCGCACGTGAGCGGGGTCCGCCTGGTCGCGCTCGTTGGCGGTGAGAATGATCGCCGTGCCGAGCGGCTTCGTCAGGTAGAGGAGGTCGCCAGCTCTTGCGCCGGCGCGGGTGATGATGCGATTAGGGTGGACAGCGCCCATGACGCAGAGGCCGTACTTCGGCTCGGCGTCGTAAATCGTATGGCCACCGGCGATGACGCCGCCCCCTTCGGCGACCTTGGCCGCGCCGCCGCGCAGTATCTCCGCCAGGATCGACGGCGGCAGGTCCTCCGGGAAGCCGACGACGTTGAGGGCGAGGAGGACTTCGGCGCCCATGGCGTAGACGTCGCTCATGGCGTTGGCGGCGGCGATGGCGCCGTAGGTGTAGGGATCGTCGACGACGGGCGCGAAGAAGTCGACCGTCAGCACGACAGCGAGCTCTTCGCTGACGCGATAGACGGCAGCGTCGTCGAGGCCGTCCAAGCCGAGGAGCAGATCGGGGTGCTCTTCGGGCCGGAAAGCTTCGGTCAGGGGGCGCAGGACCTGCGCCAGGAGGGCGATGCCCGCCTTACCCGCTCAGCCGGCGCAGGAAGCGAGGCTGGTGAGGCGGACCTCTTCTCGCGACATCGTCGTTCCTTTGGCGCCGTCGGAATCGAAGCTGCATACCCCGGCGCGATGAAGGAATTATACAACGCGGAATATCGGAGCGACAGAACAACATAGTCGCCGCGCCGTGCTAGAATCGGCGGCGGAGGCCAAGTTGGACGCGCTTACGCCGAGAGAGGTCATCGAGCTGTTGAGCGCGCGGTACGGCGACGTGCCGCAGCGACCGCGTCGCGACCCCATCGATGAACTTGTCCTTGGCGTCCTATCGCAGAACACATCCGATACGAACTCGGGGTGGGCTTTCGCGCAACTGAAGCGCGCCTTTCCGCGATGGCAGGACATCATCGAAGCGCCCGCGGCCGAGGTGGAAGAGGCGATTCGCCCCGGTGGCCTGGCGCCAACGAAGTCGCTTCGAATCAAGGCGATGCTGGCGGAGATCCTGAAGCGGCGCGGCTCGTTCGACCTGTCGTTTCTGCGCGAGATGCCGCTGGACGAGGCGGAGGCGTGGCTGCGGTCGCTGCCGGGCGTGGGCCCGAAGACGGCGGCGGTCGTGCTGCTGTTCTCGCTGGGGCGGCCGGCGTTCCCGGTCGATACGCACGTCCACCGCGTGCTGCGACGGCTAGGGCTCGTGCCGGCGGGGGCGTCGGCGACGCAGGCGCAGGCTCTATGGCAGGCACGGTTGGCGCCGGAGGAGGTTTTGCCGTTCCACATGTATCTCATCGCGCACGGTCGTCGTACCTGCGTCGCGCGGCGGCCGCGCTGCCCGGAGTGCAGCCTGAGGCATCGCTGTCCGTCGGCGGCGGAGTTCTATCCATCGCTCAGCGCGGCCGCCGCGCCCTGAGGCGCCGCCTCGGGGCCGACGCCCGCCAAGCGTCGTACAGCGATCATTCCTTGCCAGCGAGCGCTCCCGTCGCTATACTGAACCTTCAATCGAAATCGGATCGCGATTCGTCGTTCCCGTTTCGAGGCGAAATCGGCCTCTGGGAGAGGACATTGACCACCGTAGGAATCCTCGGCGCGACGGGATACGCGGGTGGGGAGCTCGCTCGCCTGCTCTATCGGCACCCGCACGTTCGACTGGAGTCGGTAGCCAGCGCTGAGTGCGTCGGGCAACGGCTGGGCGACTTCTTTCCGCATCTTGCCCCGCTCGATTTGACGATCTGCGACGAGCTCAGCGATGTCGATGTCGTGCTGGCGGCGCTGCCGCACGCGGTCGCGGCGAAGCTGCTGCTGCCGTGGATCGACCGCGGCAAGTTCGTCATCGATCTGAGCGCCGATTTTCGCCTCAAGGACGTGGCGGAGTACGAGCGCTGGTACCGGGTTGAGCATCCGCGACCGCACCTGCTGCAACAGGCGGTCTACGGGCTGCCGGAGCTACATCGACGCGAGATAGCCGGCGCG
Source organism: uncultured Chloroflexia bacterium (assembly GCA_963703345.1). Classification (GTDB taxonomy): domain Bacteria; phylum Chloroflexota; class Dehalococcoidia; order DSTF01; family JALHUB01; genus JALHUB01. Next base: position 801,552 of record OY969814.1, read on the forward strand.
CGGTTGGTCGCCAGCCCGGGCTGCTATCCGACGGGAGCGATACTGGCGCTGGCGCCGGCGGTCAAGAAAGGGCTTGTCGAGAAGAGCGTAATTGTCGACAGCAAGTCGGGCGCTTCCGGCGCAGGGCGCTCGCCGACGCTGACCACGATGCTCGCGGAAGCCGGCGAGGGGATCTCGGCGTACGCGCTGTCGGGGCATCGGCACATGCCTGAGATCGCGCAGGAGCTGTCGCTGCTGGCGGGCGAGCCGTGTCGCGTCACCTTCGTGCCGCACCTGCTGCCGATGGCGCGCGGCATCCTGACGACCGCCTACGCGTGTCTGTCGGAGAAGGGGCGAAGCCTTGGCCAGCAGGGCGTGCAGGAAGCGTACCAGGAGTTTTATCGCGACGAGCCGTTCGTGCGGGTCGTCGCGGCGGCGCCGCAGACGAAGCACGTGCGCGGGAGCAACTACTGCGCCGTCTGTCCGACGGTCGACGAGCGGACGGACAGGCTGGTGGTGGTGAGCTGCATCGACAACCTGGTGAAGGGCGCCTCCGGCCAGGCGATTCAGAGCATGAACGTGATGCTCGGTCTACCGGAGACGGCAGGACTGGAAGGGCTTGGCCTCTATCCTTAGGCGCTGGCGACGTCGCTTTCAACCAATTATGAGCGCCGAGACCGGAAAGTCTCGGCTACGATGTTAATCTATGCCGTCGATTGAAGGCGGACTTCCCAAGAGATGGTCAAACAGGTTAATGGCGACTCCAAGGTTGGCGTGACGGCTCCGCGCGGCTTTCTGGCGGGAGCGGTCCCGGCCGGGTTGCGAGAGCGCGGCAGAGGCGACGATCTGGCGCTGCTCTTCTCGGAGTCGCCGTGCGTGGCGGCAGGGCTTTTCACGAACGCCGCCTTCAGGGCGGCGCCGGTGGTCCTGTCGCAGAGGAACCTTATCGACGGGAAGGCGCAGGCGGTGATAGCCAACGCCGGCTGCGCGAACGCTTACACCGGCGCCGAAGGTTACCGCGATTCTGAGGAGATGGCGCGCCTGGCCGCAAGCCACCTCCGCCTCGCTGGTAGCAGCGATCGGACTGCAAGCAAGCTGGCCCTCGTCGAGTCCGACGTCCTGGTCGCCAGCACCGGCGTCACCGGGCATCGACTGGCGATGGACAAGATTCGCGCCGCGTTGCCGTCGATAACCCTCGCTGCCGACGGCGGCGAGCGCTTCGCCCGCGCTATCATGACCACCGACACCGTCCCCAAGCAGGCGGCGGCGACTTTCGAGACGGGCGACCGCAGGTACAGTGTCGGCGGCTGTGCCAAGGGCTCCGGCATGATCCATCCCAACCTGGCGACCATGCTCGCCTTCCTGACCACCGACGCGCCGGTCGAGAGGGCGTTTCTGGAGGCGAGTCTGCGAGACGCGGCCGCGGCGTCCTTCGAGATGATGACCGTTGACGGCGACAGCAGTCCCAACGACTCGCTGATCATCCTGGCGAACGGCCTTGGCGGCGGCCCGGCGCTGCGCGAGGGCGTCGAAGGCGCGACGCAGTTCAGCGAGGCCGTCGAGCAGGTGTGCGTTGAGCTGGCGAAGGGCATGGCGCGCGATGCTGAAGGCGCGACCAAGCTGATCGAAGTCGAAGTTGTCGGCGCGAGGAGCGTCGCTGATGCGCGGATTGCCGCCCGCACCGTCGCCGGGTCGCCGCTCGTGAAGTCGGCCGTTTACGGCAATGACCCCAACTGGGGGCGGGTGCTGGCTGCTATTGCGCGAAGCGGGGCGGACGCCGAGGAAGGCCGGACCAGTCTCTTCTGGCAGGGCGTCTGCCTGTTTCAGGAAGGGCGCCTTGTGCCGTACGATGAGAAGGCCGTCGGCGCGGCGACGAACGCCTCCGAAGTGCGCATCCGCGTCGACCTGGGGCTTGGCGCCGCCGCTGCGACCGCCTGGGGCTGTGACCTGACGGAAGAGTACGTGCGCATCAACAGCGAATACACGACGTAGGAAGGTAAATACCGGTTGTTGGGGGAATCAACTCTCTTAGGTGAACTCTTGTCGAAGACCATCGTCGTCAAAGTGGGTGGGAGCACCTGGGACAGCCGCGACGCGGCGCTCGACGACATCGTCGCCTTGCAGCGCGAAGGGCAGCGCGTCGTCGTCGTTCACGGCGGCGGCGACATGCTGAGCCGCTGGCTGGACGTCCACGGCGTCGAGTCGCGCTTCGTCGACGGCCTGCGAGTGACGGACGAGGACGCCCTGCCGGTCGCGGTGGCCGTCCTGGCCGGCCTGGTCAACAAACAGCTCGTCGCCGGCATCAACGCGCTCGGCGGGAAGGCGGTGGGGCTGAGCGGAGCGGACGGCGCTTGTCTTGTCGCGCTAAGGCGGCCGGAGCTTGGCTACGTCGGCGAGGTCGAGCGCGTCGAAGCGGCGTTGCTGGACTCGCTTCTGGACCGTGGCTACCTGCCGGTCCTGGCACCCATCGGAGTCGAGTCCGGCCGGGCGCAACTGCTTAACATAAACGCCGACACCGTCGCCGGCGAGGTCGCGATCGCCCTCGATGCGGACGTGCTGGCATTCTTGACCGACGTCCCCGGCGTGCTCGACAGTGACGGCCGGACGCTGGAACGGCTTTCGGCGGCGGAGGTCGAGTCGCTGGTCGCCGACGGCACGGTATCACGGGGCATGCTGCCGAAGGTCGAAGCGTGCGTGAAAGCGTCGGCGGCAGGTTGTGCGGCGCTTATCATCGACGGTCGGCAAGAAGGGGCGATTCGCTCCGCGCTTCGGGGACAGGTCGGCGGGACGCGGGTCGGCTGAGGTTGGCGGTGTTGCACCGGAATCTCCTAGCGCCTCGGGGTCTTGTGTCTCGGCTCGTCGGTCACGTTCTGAGTACGCAGCATGCCTGACTCGTGGTGGCTCAAGGTCAAACGTGCACAGAAGCACATGGTAGACATCGAGCGTGAGGCCCAGAGATACGCCGGCCTCCGGCCGTATCGGTTTGAACCGTTCCCCCAACCTAAGGGTCATCGTGATCTGAGGTGGACCTTGCGGATCACGAGTCAGCCCGATCCAATGCTCGCCCTGATGGTTGGCGATTTTGTACACAACCTCAGAAGTGCGCTCGATCACGTTGTGGTCGCCTCCATCCCCAAGAAGGCGCGTAGTAGTTTCACTGCCTTTCCATGGACGTCTGTGGACATCTTCGCCAAGCGTGCCAAGGGTGAGTTCGTGATCAAGAGCGACGATGCCAGGCAAGACTTCGAACGGGCCATCCGTGGTATCCATCCGGATGCGAGGACAACCATCATAGGGCTGCAACCCTACCACGCTGGATCCGAGGCTCACCGTATGGTGCTCGGACTCATCAGCCGCCTCGACAATGCGGATAAGCATCGCGAACTTACGACGTTCGGTGCGGGTCTCCTCAACCCGTGGGTAGAAGCAACGTATAGAGGGACTACTAGGAAGATTAGGCCAGCCAACGTCGCGGATCGGCAGTTTGTGAATGATGGCGCAGTAGTCCGATGGTACGATCCGGCTGACCCTGCGGTGCGACCTGAAGATGTTATCAAGCCCGAAGTGCACATGGAGTTCGGCGGAACCGCAAGCATATTCATCCGCGTGACCCGAATGGACGGGAAGAAGGCCCCGATGTCCAACCTCCACCTCTCGCTTACTATGATGCAGGCGATCCGCACGGTTCGGTGGGTGTTGCGGATGTTGGAACCCTTCGCTCTCTACAGGTAGTGCTGCCGAAGGGTGGGCCTAGCGTTCGCATCGCCTCTCACCCTAGGCATGCGACGCCCTACGGTGATGGTACAGTTGCTGTTTCAACCCTCGGAATTGCTTGCGGCGACGGCTGGAGTGTCGGGCAAGCCCCGAAAGCGCGCTTGGGTTAGAATGAGGCAGAGATGACAGACTGGCAAGAGATCGCTGACAAGTACATGATGACGACCTACAAGCGGCTGCCCGTCACGCTGGTCCGCGGCGAGGGGAGTCGCCTCTGGGATGACCGCGGCAAGGAGTACCTCGACTTCTTCGGCGGGCACGTCGTCGTCAGCCTCGGCCACTGCCACCCGGTCGTCGTTCAGGCCGTGCGGGAGCAGGCGGCGACGCTGATGCATTACTCCAACATCGTCTACACGACGCCGCAGCTCGAGCTGGCCCGCCTGCTGATCGACAACTCCTGCTTCGACCGCGCCTTCTTCTGCAACAGCGGCGCGGAGGCGGTCGAGGCCGCGCTCAAGCTGGCGCGGAAGTGGGGGAAGGAGCGTCGCGGCCCAGACGGGCGCCCGTCGGGGCGCGCCTTCGAGGTGATCTGCGCCGAGAACGCCTTCCACGGTCGCACGCTGGCCACCGTCACGGCCGGCGGCACGGAGCGCTACAAGGCGCCCTTCACGCCGCTGCCGGAGGGCTTCCGCCACGTCCCCTTCAACGACGCGAAAGCCATCGAGGACGCGACGTCGGAGAAGACGTGCGCGGTGCTGCTGGAGCCAATCCAGGGCGAGGGCGGGATCATCGTGCCCGACGAGGGCTACTTGCGCCGCGTCCGCGATTGGTGCAACCGGCAGAACCTGCTGCTCATCCTCGACGAAGTGCAGACGGGAATGGGACGCACCGGCGCGCTCTTTGCCTACCAGCACTTCGGCGTCGAGCCCGACGTGATCACGCTGGCGAAGGGCCTCGGCGGCGGCTTCCCGATAGGAGCGGTGCTCGCCAAGGAGCATTGCGCCGTCTTCGTCCCCGGCGACCACGGCACGACTTTCGGCGGCAACCCCCTGGCGACGAGCGTCGGCCACGCCGTCCTCGAGTACATGTTGGAGCACGACGTTCCGGCGCAGGCGGCGCGCAAGGGCGAGATCCTGGGCCGCAAGCTGTTCGAGCTGGAAGACCGCCTGGACCTTATCGCGGCGGTGCGCGGCATGGGCATGCTCTGGGGCGTCGAGTTCAAGCAGGAGATCGCGGAAGAGGTCGTGCTGGCCTGCCTGGAAGGCGGACTAATCGTCAACAACGTGCGCCCTAACGTGCTGCGCCTGTCGCCGCCGCTGACCATCAGCGACGAGGAGCTGGAGCAGGGACTGGCGATACTCGAGCGCGTGCTGACGGCGGGAAACGAGCTTGAAAAGGCGTCGGAGCCGGCCTTCGAGCGCGATTGGGTGAGCAAAGAAGACGGCGCCTCCGAGGACATGTAATCATCCGCGTAGGCCGGCGTCTCGCCCGACGGTTCCTGCGTCAGCCGGTCCTTGATTTGACAACCAATCGGTGAGCTGGTATCCTATAGGATACCAATACCACCGAGGAGAGAAGCCATGGCGAAAAACGCTTCCGAAGAGATCGACCGAAGGGCCCTACTGAAGGACCTGAAAACCATGAGGCAGATCGTCGACAGACTGGAAGGCGCGGTTCTGGCATCCGAGGATCGAGGGATTGATCCTTACCGCCGAAGACGTCGACTCTTGAGAGACATATATCTCTCCGGCAACAGCACGAGTCGAGACGAGTTGGAGCCGGTCCTTCGCTCTCAGCTCACTGACTATCACTGGATCGCGCAGCAGGTTAAGAGAGGGTACCTTGCTGTTCATGCGCTTCCCGGCGGACATAAACGATTCGCGGTAACTCCCAAAGCCGTCCGCGAGCTTCGTTTGGGAGAGGAAGATGAGGAGGAGCAGGGAATCGACGCGATGATGAAGCTGTCTGAAGAAGCCTTCGCAGAGGACTGGGATAGCGACGAAGACGGGATTTATGACAACCTATAGTCGCGGCGACGTTGTGCTGGTGCCTTTCCCTTTTGCGGAGCTCACTGGCACCAAGCGGCGCCCGGCACTTGTAGTCAGCAGCGACGAGCACAACCGCCAAAACCGCGCGGTCGTGATTGCCCAGATAACGAGCAAAACGGAAGGACGGCCGCGCGTAGGAGACCAGCGGATCGACGAGTGGGAGAACGCTGGGCTGCTGGCGCCCTCGCTTCTGCGTTGCCATCTTGCGACCATCAGAGATACGCTCATCTTTCGCAAGCTGGGGAAGCTTCCGGCGGCGGACATGGCGGCCGTCGAGACGAAACTCGCCGCTGTCTTTGGTCTACCCGTGGTCTCGCGAGATTGATGTTCGGAAAGAGAGAGTCAAATGGCTAAGAAGATTGTGCTTGCATACTCCGGCGGACTGGACACCTGCGTCGCCATCCGCTGGCTGAAGGAGGAGCGCGGCTACGACGTTATCGCCTTGCACGTCGACATGGGGACGGAGAAGGAGTTCGAGGCGCTGCAGGAGCGGGCGCTGGCCGCCGGCGCCGCGAAAGCCCTCTGGCGCGACGGCAAGGCCGACTTCATCCGCTATTTCGCTTTCCCGGCCCTTGCGGCTGGCGCGGTCTACCAGGGCAAGTATCCGCTGGCGACGGCGCTGGGCCGGCCCCTCATCTCGAAGATCATGGTCGACGTGGCGCGCGAAGAAGGGGCCGCAGCCGTCGGGCACGGCTCCACCGGCAAGGGCAACGACCAGGTGCGCTTCGACGTGAGCGTGCAGGCGCTGGCCCCCGACCTCGAGATCGTGGCGCCGGTCCGCGAGTGGGACATGAAGACGCGTGAAGACGAGATCGCCTACGCCGCGCGGCACAATATCCCCGTCCCGGTGACGAAGGAAAGCCCCTATTCGACGGACGAGAACCTGTGGGGTCGCAGCATCGAGTGCGGCGTGCTGGAGGACCCGTGGACGGAGCCGCCGGAAGACATCTATGAGCTGACGCGGTCAGTGAAAGACGCGCCGGAAGAGCCCTCCTACGTCGAGATCGGCTTCGAGCACGGCATTCCCGTGTCGCTGGACGGCGAGGAGCTGGACGGCGTGACGTTGGTGAAGCGGCTGAACTTCCTCGCCGGCGAGCACGGCATCGGCCGCGTCGACCTGGTGGAGGACCGCCTCGTCGGCATAAAGTCGCGCGAGATCTACGAAGCGCCGGCGGCATCTGTCCTGCTGGCCGCCCACGAGGCGCTGGAGCACCTCACCCTCAGCAAGCCGCAGATTCGAATGAAGGCGCGGATCGCCCAGGAGTACGCAGACCTTATCTATAACGGCCTCTGGTTCACCGCCTATCACCAGGACCTCGCCGCCTTCGTGCAGAGCTCGCAGCGCCACGTCACCGGCCAGGTGCGGATGCGGCTGCACAAGGGCCAGGGGATACCGGTAGGCAGGCGCTCGCCGAAGAGCCTGTACGACGTTGCGCTCGCCACTTACGATAAGGGCGACCAGTACGACCAGAGCGCCGCAGTCGGCTTCATCAAGATATGGGGGCTGCCCGTCCGCGTCCAGGCGAGAGCGCAACTTCTGGCCGAGCCGGGCGAGCCGCTTCGCATCGCCAGCCCGGAGAGTTGACCATTCACGCCCCGCCGCCGCGTGTCAGCGCCGCCGCGGTCGTGTTACGATAAAAGAAAGAGGCCGATTGGAGCGAGGCGCGATGGCGTGGGAGATCTCCGGCTGGGTAGTCCGCTATTACGGTTGTAGGGAAAAGGACCGCGACTGCCACGTCGGCAAGTTCGAGGTGTTCCGCGCCGAAGGCCCGACCCAGGAGGTCGAGGTGCTCACCACGATGCAGATCGAGCACATCCTGGCGGGCGAGATGGGGAAGCAGGACCTCTCTGATGAGGAACGCGGGATCATTCTCTCCGTCGCTGGGAAGCACCTAATTGAGCAGTGCATCGAGCGGGACGGGCACGTGCCGCCGGTGCTCTACCTGTCCGGCCAGATATTTCGCTCCGAAGGCGCAGAGCGGCGCCTCCTCGAGGAGTGCGGTTTGATGCCCGACTCCGGCTAGATGGCGCTCGTCGAATCCAACTTAGGCATACGGAAACCACATGTCTATCATCAGGATTGGATTGTCGCTCAATAAGTCCACTCTTTTCAGGTCGGTCGAGCATTGCCGTGGTTGCTCCGGAACTGAGTCCGGTACATATCATGAAACCGAACGAACATATTGATAAGCTAATTGCAGAACTGACCGACTGGCGCGGCAAGATATTCGCCGACATTCGGAGGATCATCCTCGAGGCGGATCCGGAGATAGTCGAGGAATGGAAATGGATGGGCACTCCGGTCTGGTCTCACGGCGGAATAGTCTGTATTGCCAATGCTTTTAAAGATAAGGTGAAGCTGACGTTTTACGAAGGCGCGAGTATCGCGGACCCGGACAAGCTCTACAACAGCGGGCTTGAGGGCAAGAAGTGGCGGACCATCGACTATTTCAAAGACGACAAGATCAAGGAGCGCGAGCTGAAGGACCTGGTTCGCTCTGCCGTGGCCCACAACCTTGCTAGGAAATCAACAAAATGACCCTAAAGGAGAGGCAAGAAGCAAGAATTCACCCACCTACTTTTCTATCAAATCTCCAGGCAGTCCTGTTTGATCTGGGCGACACCCTGTGGCATTTTCCCCAGATGCCGCCCATCGAGGTGATCCGGGGCGAAACGGTGCACCGGATCTGCGACCTCCTGCGCTCCTGGGGCATCCAGCCCGGCGGTGACCTCTTCTTCCTAGGTCGTGATATCCGCGCCGCCGTCGAAAAAGAAACGGACGCTGCCTACTGGGGCGATCTGGTCAGCCCTGACTATCCGGCGCTGGCGCAACGCGTCGCGGCGGAGAAGGGGCTCGCCATCAGCGATCAGCAGGCGCAGGAGCTCTGGCAGACCTGGAACCTGGGCGGCGTTTTCCTCGGACGGCGGCTCTACCCGGGCGTACGCGAGACGCTGGAATGGCTGCGGGAACGGGGCTATCGCGTCGGCTCCGTGACCAACCGCGGACTCGGCGGCGAGCTGTTCCGCGAAGAGCTGCGGCATCACGGCGTCCATGATCTCTTCGAAGTGCTGTCCATCTCCTGCGAAGTCGGCTATCTGAAGCCGCACCGGCGGATTTTCGTCCACGCTCTCGAAACGCTGGGAGTGCCGGCAGCGGAGGCGGTGATGGTCGGCGACTCCCTACGGGCCGACGTGGCCGGGGCGAAAGCGCTCGGCATGACGACCGTCTGGAAGCGGGACAACCGGACGCGGGAAAGCAACGTCGAGCGGGACATGACGGCTTCGGAGGACGGCGCGGAGCCCGCCGCGGAGCCGGACTTCATCGTCGACGACCTGCGCGAGCTGATGTCGCTGCCACTGTTTCGCGACTAGACCTTGGCAGAAGCGCCGTCATCGGCGAGAATGACGGCAGCACGCCAGTCTGATCTGCCGAAGGAGCGGTGGAATGCCTGACTCGGAAGGGCGCCCCAGTCGTCGCAGGGAGCGCGTAAAGCCCTGGAGCGGACGCTTCGCCGCAAAGACGCATCCCCTCGTTGACGCCTACACCGGCTCCCTCGATGTCGACGCCGCGCTCTACGCTCAGGACATCCGCGCCTCGATCGCCCATGCCCGGATGCTGGCGCGACAACGCATCATCCCCCGCGCCGACGCCAACGCCATCGTGCGCGGCCTGCGCGAGATCGAACGCGAGATTGAGCGCGGCGAGTTCGTCTTCAACGCCGCGTTGGAGGACATCCACACGAACATCGAGGCGCGATTGGAGGAGAAGATAGGCGCGGCGGCGGGCCGGCTGCACACCGCCCGCTCCCGCAACGACCAGGTCGCAACGGACCTCCGTCTCTTCGCCAAGGAAGCGATAGCGCATTTACTCGGGGCGCTTCAAGGTCTGCAAACCGCGCTCCTGGACGCCGCTGAGCGGAACAAGGACGTGGTGATCCCCGGCTACACGCATCTCCAGCGGGCGCAGCCCGTCCTCCTGGCGCATCATCTGCTGGCCTACTTCGAGATGCTGGAGCGCGATTTCGAGCGCTTCTCCGGCTGCTATGTTCGCACCGACGTCCTGCCGCTCGGAAGCGGGGCTCTCGCAGGCGTGCCGTATCCGGTGGATAGAGCGGCGGTCGCGCGGGAGCTCGATTTCGCCGCCATAAGCCGCAACAGCATCGACGCCGTGTCCGACCGCGACTTCGTGGCGGAGTTCCTCGCCTGCGCAGCCATCTGCGCCATGCACCTCTCGCGACTGGCGGAGGAGATCGTTTTGTGGTCGTCGGCGGAGTTCGCCTTTATTGAGATCGACGACGCCTTTGCCACCGGCTCCAGCATCATGCCGCAGAAGAAAAACCCGGACGTCGCGGAGCTGGCGCGGGGACGCACGGGACGCATCTACGGGCGGCTCGTGGGGTTCCTGACGACGCTCAAGGGGCTGCCGCTGTCCTACAATCGCGACCTCCAGGAGGACAAAGCGCCGTTCCTGGACACGCACGAGAGCCTTCTGTTGACGCTGGTCGTGTTCGCGGAGATGCTGCCGGCCATCCGCTTCAACGCGGAGCGAACGCGGGCGGCGGCGGCGACGGGCTACACGCTGGCAACCGACCTGGCCGACTACCTGGCGCGAAAGGGAACGCCTTTCCGCGAGGCGCACCAGGCGGTCGGAAAGCTGGTCCGCTACGCTTCGGGCGGGGGCAAGGAGCTGTCGGAGCTGACGCTGAGAGAGTACCGGCGCTTCTCGCCTTTGTTCGACGAAGACGTGCTGGGACTTGACGTCGAGACGTCGTTGCGGGCGCGAGACGTTCCTGGCGGCACGGCGCCGAATCGCGTGGCGGAGGCGCTGGCGGAGGCGCGGCAGCGGCTTGCCCGGCGCGAAATCGGGGAGAATGATGGCTGACGGTATCAAGATCGCGCCTTCGATTCTCTCCGCCGACTACCTGCGTCTGGGCGAGCAGGTCCGGGAGGCCGAGGCCGCCGGCGCCGACTACATCCACGTCGACGTCATGGACGGGCATTTCGTGCCCAACATTACCATCGGACCGGTCGTCGTCGAGGCGATCAGGCGGGCGACGCGGCTGCCGCTGGACGTTCACCTGATGATCGAGGAGCCGGAACGGCACGTGGAGGCGTTCGCGAAGGCGGGCGCCTCATTCCTGACCGTGCACCCGGAGGCGACGCAGCAGCTTCATCGCACCGTCGCCTCGATACGGCGTCTGAATGTGCGGCCGGGCGTCGCGCTGAACCCGGGAACCTCTGTCTCGCTGGTCGAGGACGTGCTGGCGGACGTCGACCTTGTGCTGGTCATGAGCGTCGACCCGGGCTTCGGCGGGCAGGAGTTCATCGAAGGCGTCCTGCCGAAGGCGCGTCGACTGCGGAAACTGCTGGATGACGGCGGGTTAGCGGCGGAACTGGAGATCGATGGCGGCATCACCGTCGAGACGGCGCCGCGCTGCGTCCAGGCGGGCGTGCACGTGCTGGTGGCGGGCACGGCGGTGTTCAACGAAAAGCGAAGCGTAGCCGAGAGCATTGCCGCGCTGCGACAGAGCGTCGCGGGCGTGGTCGTCGCGGGATGAGGACGAGGATGCGGTCAGACGGTCGCTTTCGACCGGGTGCGCAGGCAGCGGAGAGGGGGGACCGCACTGAGGGATAAATCCCTCAGCTTCTTGGAAGGAACGTTGTTGGCGGGAAGTCGATGAGACGGTCAGACAGTCGCTTTCGACCGAGTGCGCAGGCACCGGGTGCAGATGTTCACTCTGGCGGCGCGTCCGTCGACGTAGATGGTCTGCTTGTGGACGTTGGGGCGAAACATGCGGTTCGTGCGGGGCGCTTTTCGCTCCCACCTACCGGCGTGACGGTGACGGATGTTTCGTCCGAAGGCGGTCGTCTTGCCGCAGAGTTCGCATTTGCCGGCCATAGGGCAATCCTTTACGGGGTAGGTCCGTTCTTGGTAGAATTCGAAGGCGATCCTAACACGCCGCGGCGCACGGAGGCAAGTTCCCATTGACCAGCATCGAATCGGATAGGCGTGCGGCCGACCGCGGCGGGAACGGCGCCGGCACGGCCACTTATTCCGGCGGAGAGCTGCGCGAGATGTTCGCCGCCGCGACGAGCTGGCTTGAGTGCAACGCCCAGGCCATCAACTCTATCAACGTCTTCCCTGTCCCTGACGGCGACACCGGCACCAACATGTACCTCACGATGCTGGCGACGATGGACGAGGCGTATCAGAGCGGCAGCGAGGCCGCCAACGTCGTCGCCGGGGCGATGGCCCACGGCGCGCTCATGGGGGCGCGCGGCAACTCCGGCGTAATCCTCTCGCAGATCCTTCGCGGCTTTGCCGACGGTCTTTCCGACAAGGAACGTTTCGATAGCCAGGACTTCGTCGCCGCGCTGGATGAAGCCACGCTGCGGGCGGACCGCGCCGTTTCGCATCCCGTCGAAGGGACGATCTTGACGGTCATGCGCGCCGTCGCCGCCGCCGCCCGCGACCGGTCGAAAGAGCTCGGCGGCAACCTGAAGAGCGTTCTCGCCGCCGCCGTCGACGCAGCCAAGGACGCCGTCGCGAAGACGCCCAGCCTGCTGCCGGCGCTGCGGGAGGCGGGCGTCGTGGATGCCGGCGGCCAGGGCCTGTACGTGATGCTGGAGGGGGCGCTGCGCTACCTCCGCGGCGACCTTGCGTCGCTGGCGCCGCTAGCCGTGCAGGACCCGGAGCGCTCCTGGGCGCGCGCGACGACGGCGTTGCACGGCGGCGAGGAAGGCAGCTTCGGCTTCTGCACGGAGTTCCTGGTGAGCGGCGAGAAGCTTAACGCCGGGTCGGTGCTGGAACGAATGCTGGAGATGGGCGATTCCGTGCTCGTTGTCGGAGATGAGAAACTGCTGCGCGTTCACCTGCACACCTCTGAGCCGGATGCCGCGATAGGCTTCGGCCGGTCGCTGGGCGAGCTGTCGCAGGTGAAGGTTGACAACATAGAGGAGCAGGCGGAGCGGTTCATCGCCCACGCGCGCGGCTACGAGGGTGACCTGGGAGCAGTGGGCATCGTCGCCGTCGTGTCGGGAGCGGGCCTGGAGGACGTGTTCCGCAGCCTGGGCGCAACGGCAACCGTCCAGGGCGGCGCGACGATGAACCCCAGCACGCGCCAGATACTGGCGGCAATCGAGTCCTGCTCGCAGGAAGACGTCATCGTACTGCCGAACAACAAGAACGTCGTCCTTGCCGGCCAGCAGGCCGCGAAGCACAGTCACAAGCGCGTGCGGGTGGTCGGGACGACGTCGGTGCCGCAGGGGATGGCGGCGCTGGTGGCCCTCAGCCCGGAACAAGACCTGGACGACAACGCCCAGCTCATGGAAGCGGCGCGTCAGGACGTCCGGACGATCGAGGTGACGAAAGCGATCCGCACGACCTCAATCGACGGCCTCCGAGTGCGCGTCGGGCAGGCGATTGCGCTCGTCGACGGCAAACTCACGGTCGCCGACGAGTCGGCACATGCGGCTGTACTCGAGGCGCTGCGGCAGACCATCTCGCCGGAGATGAGCCTCGTCACAATCTACTTCGGCGCGGAATCGACGCGAGAGGACGCGGAAGGGCTGGCGGCTGAGATCCGCGCCATGTATCCTTCTCTGGAGACAGAGGTTGTTTCCGGGGGCCAGCCCCACTACGCCTACATCGTCTCCCTGGAGTGACCCACCTATCACGGGAGTCTCTGGCCGATGACCGTCCGCGTGGTGACGGACAGCACGTCCGATCTTCCTCCTGACGTCCTGGAAGAGCTATCCATCGCATGCGTGCCGCTGGTGGTCCTCTTTGGCGACCAAGCATACCGCGACGGCATCGATTTGACGACGGACCGGTTCTTCCAGAAGCTGGTAGAGAGCCCCATCGCTCCCAGCACGTCGCAGCCGTCCGTCGGCGAGTTCCAGCAGGTGTATGAGAGGCTGGTCGGCGAGGCGGATGGAATCGTCTCCGTCCACATCGGCGCGAAGCTCTCCGGCACGGTGGCGACGGCGATGCTGGCGCGCGACTCCATGAGCAGCCGCTGTCCCATCGAAATCATCGATTCCGAGACGGCTTCCCTGGGCATCGGCTTCGCGGCCATTGCGGCGGCGCGGGCGGCAAAGGCGGGGGCGCCGTTGGAGGACGTTGCGGCGGCCGCGAGGTCGGTCGTGCGACGGCAGCACACGATATGCTTCCTCGACACGCTGGAATACGCGCGTCGCGGAGGAAGGATCAGCCGCGTTGAGGCGATTCTGGGCGGCCTCCTCCATCTGAAGCCAATCTTCATTATCCAGGGCGTGTCGCTACCGCTGAGCCGCGCTCGCACGCGGCCTGCCGGCCTCAAGCGCCTGTTCGAGACGGCGATGGCTTACCCCAACATCGTCGACGTCGGCATAATGCACGCTACGACGCCGGAAGACGCGGAGCTTATCGCCGGATGGACGCGCGAGCGGCTGCCGGGCGTCCCCATTCGCATCGTCCGGCTCGGCCCGGCGCTGGGTGCACACGGCGGCCCCGGCGTCACGGCGATGACCGTCGTCGAAGGAGAGAAGAGCGGGACTTGAACCAGCCAGAGGCCCAACTGCGTAAGATCCTGGAGCTGGAGCAGCGCAAGGGCCACGCCGATACCGCGGTCATGGGAGGGCTTGACCGCTACCTCAAGAACCTCATCGAGCGCGACAACCTCGGCCCGCGGTCTCCGATCACCGAATCGATAATGGCGCTGCCGTCGCGTGGCTACGCCTCGCTCCCGCCCGAGGAGCGACGGCGCTGGCTGGCGCGGACGATCCAGCTCCTGAACGGCGCCGTCGAAAGGCCCACGCCGCCGCCGCCGGCCACTAAAACGCCTTCGAGGCCGAAGCGGGAGGTTCCGAAGCCCGTCGTCGTCGCCGGCGATTCGTCGTCCGCGCTGGAACTGCCGGTAACGGCGATCCGCGGCGTGCGGGCGGCGCTGGCGGCAAAGCTGGCGCGATTGGGCGTGGCGACCGTGCAGGATATGCTCTTCTTCTTCCCCCGTCGCTACAACGACTTCGCGAGCATCCGTCCCATCGCCGAGCTTGTCGTCGGCGAGGAGCAGACGGTCATCGGCAGCGTCTGGAGCGCAACCGACACGCTGATCGGACGGCGAATGCGCGGCACCGAGGCGCTGGTCGGCGATGAGACCGGCGTGATGCGTGTGGTCTGGTTCAACCAGCCCTATCTGGCGCAGCAGCTTCGCACGAACGAGCGGATTGTGCTGGCCGGCAAGGTGACGCTCTACAAGGGGCAGAAGACGCTGGAGAACCCGGAGTACGAGCCGCTGGAATCGGAAGAGCTGGTGCATACGGGAAGGCTGGTGCCGGTCTACCATTCGACGGCCGGGATGGCGGGACGCACCCTCCGGCGGTTGGCAAAGGAAACCCTCGATGCCTACCTTGCCGCCCTGCCGGAGCTCCTGCCGCCCTCGATGCTAGCGCGAAACCGCATGCCGTCGAGACCGGATGCCGTGCGACAAATGCACTTCCCCGACAATTGGGACGCGCTCAGGGCGGCGCGGCGTCGCCTGGCGTTCGAAGAGCTATTGCTCATCCAGGTCGGCGTTCTGCAACGCAAGCGCGAGTGGCAGGAGCGCGGGCTGGCGCGGCCACTGCATCTGTCGGAGGAGATGCGCCGCGACTACGTGGCGTCGCTGCCCTTCGAGCTGACAGGCGCCCAGCAGAGGGCGATGGCGCAGACTCTGGCGGACCTGGCGCGGGAACGGCCGATGAGCCGCCTGCTCCAGGGCGACGTTGGCAGCGGCAAGACCGTCGTTGCGGCGGCGGCGCTTCTGGCGGCTGTCGCGTCCGGCGCGCAGGGAGCGATGATGGCGCCGACGGAGATCCTGGCGGAGCAGCACTTCCACACGCTCTGTCGCATCTTCTCTTGCAGCGAGCGGACGGCGGTCGTGGCGGTCGTAAGGCCGCCCTATCTTCCGAAGCCGCTGACGATAGCGCTGCTGACGGGAAGCCTGCCGGCGTCGGTGAAGCGGGAGCTGCGCGAGCAGATCGCCGCCGGCGAGATCGACATCGTGGTCGGGACGCATGCCGTCATCCAGCAGGACGTCGCTTTCCATCGCCTCGGGCTTGCGGTCGTCGACGAGCAACACCGGTTCGGCGTCATGCAGCGGGCGGCGCTGCGGGAGAAGGGGCGCAACCCGCACGTGCTGGTCATGACGGCGACGCCGATACCGCGCACGCTCACTCTAACCGTCTACGGCGACCTCGACGTCTCGGTCATCGACGAGATGCCGCCGGGCCGGAAGCCGGTCCAGACGCGCTGGGTCGCGCCGGACGGGCGTGACGAAGCGTACGAGTTCGTTCGCGGCCAGGTGCGGCAGGGATATCAGGCGTTCGTCATCTGCCCGCTGATCGAAGAGTCGGAGACCGTCGCCGTGCGGGCGGCGACGCAGGAGTTCGAACGGCTGAGCAGCGAGGTCTTCCCGGAGGCGCGGCTGGGACTGCTGCACGGCCGGCTGGGCGCGCAAAAGAAGGAGCGCGTCATGCGCGAGTTCCGCGACCACGCGCTCGATATGCTGGTCTCCACCGCTGTCGTCGAAGTCGGCGTCGATATCCCGCACGCGACGGTGATGATGGTTGAGGCTGCGGAACGCTTCGGTCTGGCGCAGCTTCACCAGTTGCGCGGCCGCGTCGGGCGGAGCGACGTGCAAAGCTATTGCCTGTTGCTCTCGGACAGCCCGGCGCCGGACGCGCGAGAGCGGCTTCAGATCGTCGAACGGACGCAGGACGGCTTCGCGCTGGCGGAGGCGGACCTGCGACTGCGCGGCCCGGGGGAGTTCTTCGGGACGCGACAGAGCGGGCTGCCCGACCTGAGGGTGGCGCAGCTATCTGATGTTCCGCTGATCGAGCTGGCGCGGAGCGAGGCGACGCGCCTGTTGGAGGAAGACGCGGAGCTTGCGCGGCCGGAGCACGGCCCTCTTCGAGAGGAAGTGGCGCGGCTGTGGGAGCGCGTGGCGGCGGAGGCGCACTAGCGCGCCGGCGAGCCGGCAAACGGTGCTACAATGACGAAAACGCCTGCTGGATTCGGAGATACCGGTTGTGGGTAACGCCGACCTTCATGTTCACAGCGCCTGCGGTGACGGAATGGCCACCATCGAAGAGATCCTGGCGTACGCGGACCAGAAGACGGACCTGTCGGTCGTCGCCGTCACCGACCACGACGAGCTGAAGGGCGGCGCCCTGGCCCGCGAGGTCTGTGCGCGCGGAAACTACCGCGTCCAGGTGATAGCCGGCGAGGAAGTGACTACGCTGCAGGGCCATCTCCTCGCGCTCTTCATAGAGGAGCCGGTGGTCCCACTGAAGCCGCTGGCGGAAACGCTGGAAGCGATCCATAGGCAGGGCGGGCTGTGCGTCATCCCGCATCCGCTAAACTGGCTTACGCGCAGCATCGGCCACAAGTCGATCTTGAGCGTCATGACGCGACGCGGCACGGGCGTCTACTTCGACGCTATCCAGACGGCGAATGTGGCGCCGGGGTCGCGGGTCAAGCTCAACACGGCGCGTCGACTCAACAGAGAGCGCTATCACCTGCCGGAGGTCGGCGGCAGCGACGCCCATTTCCTGCAGGCCGTCGGCAGTGCTTACACGGTCTTCGAAGGCGAAAGCGCCGAAGACCTGCGCCGAAGCATCCTGTTGGGCACGACCAGCGCCGGCGAGGGGCGCTATCCTTCGCTGGCGGAAATAGGGTTCGGCCGGTTCCTGCGACAGCAGTACCGCGGTATAGTAGTGACGCCGAAAGCCGCCGGCTGGCTGCCGACGATCTTGAGCTTCGTCAAACGGCTGAAGCCATGAAGATTGCCCTGGTCTCGCCCTACGACTTCGCGGTGCCGGGCGGCGTCAACAACCACATCGAGCATCTGCGGGACAACTTCCTGCGCCTGGGGCAGGAGGTGCGGATTATCGCGCCGTCGTCGCGTCCATCGTCGCACCGGCCGGAGCAGATGGTGACGCCGATGGGCAGGGCTGTCGGCGTGCCGGCGTCGGGCTCTGTGGCGCGCGTCACTTTTTCGCTCCGCATAGCGCCGAAGATCAAGCGGCTGCTGCAGGAGGAACGCTTCGACGTCATTCACGTCCACGAGCCCTTCGCGCCCTTCCTGCCGATGCAGGTGCTGCGACTCTCCGACGCCATCAACGTCGCGACGTTCCACGCCGCCAAGGAGGGCGGAAGGAACCGCTGGTACCTCTACGGTCGCCACGCCCTGAAGCGCTGGTTCCGGCGCCTCGACGGGAAGATAGCCGTCTCGGTGCCGGCGATGCGGCTGGTCAGCCGCTACTTTCCCGGTTATTACAACATCATCCCCAACGGCGTCGACGTGGAGCACTTCGAGATGGAGCGCGAGCCTCTCCCGCAATACCACGACGGCCGCCCGAACATCCTCTTCGTCGGCAGGCTGGAAAAGCGGAAGGGCGTCAAGTACTTGTTGCAAGCCTTCGCCGAGGTGAAGAAGGAGATGCCGGGACCGCGGCTGCTCATCGTCGGGCCGCCGACGCGGGCCGCGCGCGGCTACCGTCGCTGGGTCGCCGAGACGGGACTGAAGGACGTCGAGTTCGTCGGCTACGTGTCTTACGATGACCTGGCGCGCTATCATCACACGGCGGACATCGTCGTCGCGCCGGCGACCGGGAACGAGAGCCAGGGCATCGTGCTGCTGGAGGCGATGGCGGCCGGCCGTGCGCTGGTGGCGAGCAACATCGAAGGGTACGCCAGCGTCGTGACGCACGGCGTCGAAGGGCTGCTGGTGCTCCCGAAGGATGCCCACGCGCTTGCCGGCGCCCTACTGGACCTGCTGGCCGATCCGGAGAAGCGCCGGGAGATAGGCGAGAACGGCCGGCTGCGGGCGGAGCAGTTCCGCTGGGAGAGAGTGTCGCAGCGAGTGCTGACCTACTACGAGCAGTTGCAGTACGAGAGCAGGTCCGAGGCGGAGACCGAGTAGCTCCCGGACGGGCAAGCCTCGACAGGCTGGCCCAGACGGGCAGGCCCAGACGGGCAAGGAGAACTGGTTGTTCACACTGGTGCCGCACACGCTGCCGCCGCGGCTGGCGGAGCCGCTCGGGCGGTCGATTGCCCGCACCGGCGTCACACCTAATATGATAACGGCGGCAGGGCTGGCGGGAGCGCTCGTGGCGGCCGTGCTGGTCGCGCGCGGGCAATTCCTCGCCGGCGGCGTTGTGATGCTGGCCGCGGCGGCGCTCGACCTGTTCGACGGTATGGTGGCGCGGGCAAGTGGTCGCGTGACGGCCTTCGGCGGCATTCTCGATTCGACCTGCGACCGCCTGTCGGAAGCAGCGGTGCTCGGCGGGCTGGTGTTCCGCCTCAGCAGCGAGGGCAAACGCGAGGAGGTGGTGCTGGCGTTCGCGGCGGTGGTCGGCTCGCTCATGGTCAGCTATCTGCGGGCGCGCGCGGAGGCGGCAGGGATGCAGCTTCGCGAGGGGCTGTTCACGCGGGCGGAACGGGTGCTGGTGCTCGGCGTCGGGCTGATTTTCGGCTGGGTACGCCTGGCTCTCTGGATTCTCGCGGTGCTGGCGAATCTGACGGCGGCACAGCGATTGTGGCTGGTGCGGCGAAGGGCCGTCGCGCTCGAAGAGCGCGACGGCGGGCGAACCGCGCAGTAAGGAGCATCGAGGTCGTTTCGTGATACCGCTGAGGGACCAGGAATACCTTCGGGCGCGGTTCGCCCGCGAGCTGACCGGCGCCGTTCGCATCGACTACTTCACGCAACGTCGATTGCCTGTCTTCATCCCGGGTCGCGAGGAGTGCGCTTACTGCGAGGAGACGCAGACGCTGCTGAAAGAGATCGCGGCGCTGTCGGAGAAGATTACGCTGAACGTGCACGAGTTCGCGGATTCGACGAAAGAGGCGGCGCGCCTCGGCGTCGACAAAGTGCCCGGGGTCGTCGCGCGCGGCGCGTTGAATAGGCCGCTGCGCTTCTTCGGCTTCCCCGTCGGCAACGAGCTTGTGCCGCTCATCGAGGGAATCGTCGACGCGTCGCGCGGCAAGGTAGAGCTCACGCCGGAAACCGTTCGCCACCTGCGGCGGCTCCAACAAACGGTGCGCCTGGAGCTTTTCGTGACACCGGCCTGCCCGCATTGCCCGGAGATGACTCGACTGGCCTACAAGCTGGCGCTGGGAAGCGCGCGGGTGAGAGTCGACGTGGTCGAAATCAGCGAATTCCCGCGCCTGGCCCAGCGCTACGGCATCCGCGCCGTGCCGACGATCGTTCTCGACGAGCGCGCGGCGCTGGTAGGCGCTATGGACGAGGTGGCGCTTGTCTCGCACATCACGCAGGCGGCGCAGGGGAAAGCGCTGCGCCCGGCCGGCGGTCCGCCCGGGCCATCGACGTCGCTGGAACAACCGCGACAGGAGGGGACGGCTCATACGGGCAGCGGGCTCATACTACCGTGAAAGCTGACAGGTGAGTCATGGAAGCGGAGACGACGGGGGCAAAGGTAGGCTGGCGCGCCGACTGGCTCGAACGTGCGCTGGAGTTCGACTTCACGCGGCCGCTGGCGTTTGCCGCCCTCGCGGTCGTCTACGTCGCCGCTCGCATCCCCTGGATAGGCATTGGCTACGGCGCCGACCCGGATGCCTGGCGCGTCGCTCTCTCCGCCGACCACCTGCTGTCAAACGCCGAGTACCTGCCGTCGCGGCTGCCCGGCTTCCCGCTGGAGGAGTTCGTCACCGTGCCGCTGGTGCGCGCCGGCTGGGTCTGGACGAATCTCTCCACCGTCTTCATTTCACTGGCCGGCGTATACCTCTTCGCCCGGCTGCTCGTAGAGCTCAAGCTGCCGGCGCGCGGGATACTCACGCCTGCCTTCGCCTTCACGCCGTTGCTCTGGATCAACAGCGTCCTGACCATGGACTACATGTGGTCGCTGGCGTTCATTCTTGCCTGCTACCTGGCGCTGATCCGTCGCCGGCCGCTGCTCGCCGGGGTTTGCATTGGGCTGGCCATCGGCTTTCGTCTGACGGCGTTCTGGGCCGCGTTCGCCTTCCTGTTCTGGATCTGGCGCGAACGACGCCCACGCTCGGCAATACCGTTCGTCGGCGCGATGGGAGTTGTGTCGCTCATCGCCTATTCGCCCGTCCTGGCGACCTACGGCATCGGGATGTTCAACTTCTACGACGCCAAAGTGTCCCTCCTCGGCGTCCTGAACCTACTGGGCAAAGATGCCCTCGGCCTCCTGGGCGCGATTGCGGTCATCGGCGGCACGCTGCTGTCCCTGCCGCGGCTGAGGCGCCTACCCGGCGACTTCCTCGCCGACAATCACGTGGCGCTCTGGGTCGTCCTCTCGGTTCTGGTGTTCGCCTCCTTCACGCGGCTTCCCCACGAAGTCGCCTATCTCATTCCGCTGTACCCCTTCGGCTTCTTCCTCATGGCGCGTTACTTCCGGCTGCCTGTCCTGTCTGTCGTGCTGGCGCTGGTGGTGCTGGCCGGCTTCGTCGACATAACATCGCCGGGAAACGACGAGATCAACGGGCAGAAGTTCACCAACGCCCAGATAGGCGCCGGCATGGTGCTCTCCGACCTGGAAACTATGAAGAGCCAGCGCGCCTTCGCCACCGACCTCGCCGCCGTCGACATCCCGCCCCATTCCGTCGTCTTCATCGGCACCATCTTCCCGCAGTTCGCCATGCGCAACAGAGACCGCCTGGAGCTGGGCATCCTGGAGCGCGACCACAGCGCGATAAGCATGCTGACGGACCGCGGCGAGGCCGTCGACACGGCGAAAGATGTCCGCTACGTCTGGCTGCTGAAGTACGACACGTTTGAAGCGTTCCGCCAGCAGGGGTACCAGTTCTTCTACGTGCACGACGCCGAAGGGGGAAACGCCGTCGTCTTCCACTTCAGGCCGGCCTACTTCGGCGCGACTGAGGTCCTGAAGGGCAGGACGCCGGTGGGCGAGGCCAAAGGCACGGCTTCGACGAACCGCTGAGGCCGCCTATCGCCGCCGTCGCCTTCCTCTCATGACGACGCCGGCGCAAACGATTAGCGCTGCCAGCGCCACCAGTCCGGCCGTCGCTGCCGGCGGGAGGCTGCTGCTGCTGCTCGACTGTCCGCCGTTGCTGTTCGACTGCGGCTGTCCGGTCGGCTGAGCCTGCTGCTCTCCCGACTGCTTCGGCGGCAGGCCGACGCTCTCCCGCCAGGCGCTCTCGAATCCCGCCTGGTCGAACCCATAGATCTTCTGGAGGGCCGCGTCAACGGTGCTGCCCGCCTTGAACGTGGCGAGCAACTGGCCGAACTTGTCCGCGCCAAAGTGGTCGATCAGGTATGAGACCAGGCTCCAGGATTCGCCGTAGAAAACGCTCACCTTCGAGCTGCTGAGCGCCGTGCTAAATGAGCTGATGCTTCCCAGCGAAAGGACGTCGTTGGCAGCGATGGCGTCCTGGAGGGCGCGGCTCTCATCCGCGTCCGGCTTCGATTGCGCGTAGACGGCAGTGCCCTCGTTTAGCCAGGCGGGCAGGTCGCCGAAAGGCCCCTTCACGGCCTGGCCTACGACGATGTGGGCCAACTCGTGGCGAAGGACGTCCTCCGGCTCCTGGTCCAGCGCGACGACGGCCGTGTCGGAGGAAGAGACCTCGCCCAGCGTTATTAGCCCCTCTCCCGGCGCGTTACGATTCGAGAAGGCGGCCGGGCCCATCTCCTGCGCGGTGTCGTAAAGGTAGACCTTGACCGGGAAGCTCACGGTCGTCGCGGTGAGCTGCTCCATGCGCTGCAGCCCTTGCGTGCCGACTTGCAGCAGGGAGCGTACGTCGGACTCGCCGGCGCCGTAGTACCAGAGCGTGAGGTTGCCGTCGGTCATACTTTTCCACTGGTAGCGGGTGTCGTCGTAGACGAAGGTGGCCTGCGGAGTATCGATCTTGCTGCCGGAGCCATCGTCGATCTCCCAGTAGTAGGCGACATCGGTGCCGGGCGCGAGAAACAGCTTCGAGCCACTCTTCAGGTCGAAGGTGCAGGTGATAGCAGAGGTTCCGGAGCATGTGGGCTCCTCGTAGACGGGGGCGCCCTCAGGGGCGATCGTGTAGTGGAACGTGATCTTGGCGTTGGCCGCCGCCGGTCCGTGGAATGACAGGGAAAAGGTGGCGCCATCCGGGAAGTTGTTCTTCGCCTCGTTGGAATCGACGACGACGCCGCTAAAGGCGGAGACGGTTAGGGGAGACACGGCGGCCCAGACGGCTGGCAGGACCAGCGCGATCGCCAGAAAGACGACGACAATTCGCTTCAATGCCCGTCTCCTCCCATCGTCATCTTCAGGTAGGCCTCCATGAACGAGTCCAGCTCGCCGTCGAGCACGGCGTCGGGGTCGCTCGACTCAAAGCTCGTGCGATGGTCTTTCACCATCTTGTAGGGATGCAGGACGTAGCTTCGGATCTGGTTGCCCCAGCCGGCGCTCACGTGCTGTCCTTTGATGCGAGACTGTTCCTCCGCCTGGCGGTCGAGCTCCCTCTCCAGCAGCCGCGCCTCCAGCACGCGCATGGCGGACTCGCGGTTGCGATGCTGCGAGCGCTCGTTCTGGCAGCTTGCGACGATGCCGGTCGGCAGGTGGGTGATGCGAACGGCGGTCGCGTTCTTCTGAACGTTCTGGCCGCCGTGACCGCTGGAGCGAAAGACGTCGATCCGAAGGTCCTCCGGATTGACGGCGATGTCAGCGGCGCTTTCCGCCTCCGGCATCACTTCGACGAGGGCGAAGGAGGTGTGACGGGCGTGGTCGGCATCGAACGGCGACAGACGAACGAGGCGGTGAACGCCGCGCTCGCTGCGCAGGCGACCGAAGGCGTAGCGGCCGTTGATCTCCAGGGTCGCGCTCTTGATGCCGGCTTCGTCGCCCGGCATGACATCGAGGAGGTCGGTCTGGTAGCCGCGGCGCTCCGCCCAGCGCAGGTACATGCGCAGCAGCATCTCCGCCCAGTCCTGCGATTCAGTTCCGCCCGCGCCGGCGTGAATAGCGACGATGGCATTGCGACGGTCGTAGGGGCCGGAAAAAGAGAGCTCAAACTCCAGCCCGTCGAGGCGCCGGCTCAGGGCCTGCGCTTCGCTCTCCACCTCCGCCGCCATCGCTTCGTCGTCCCGCGCCAGCCCGGCCAGCTCACGCAGATCGCGGGCGGCGCGCTCTATTTGGCGCCACGTCGATACCGTCTCGTTTGCCTGGGACAGCCGCCGCATCGATTCCTGCGCCGCCGTCGGATCGTCCCAGAAGCCGGGCCGCGCCGATTCCTCTTCGAGCCGCCGTATCTCCTTCTCGAGCGTGGCTACGTCAAAGACGCACCATTACATGGCTGATGCGTCTATCGATGTCGCCGAACCTCTCGTCGGTTTCCTGCATCCTCGTGACCCCAATCCGGAGCGTCGCTACTCCTCAGGACCTCGCGAGCCCGCAGATACGTTATCGGACGCCGGCCCCGCGCGGCCTACGTCCAATTATAGTGGCTGCTTTCGCGGGGCGGCAAACGAGGCGTTGGCAGGCTTTGCTGTGCTATCATGACGGTGGGCAATCAGCGTGTTTTCCATGAAGCGGTCTCTTCTCCTCGTCTCGTTCGGCGCCTTTCTGGCCCTGGCGGCTATCGGCTGCGGCATCGGCAGCGACCCCAAGCACCAGGAGCCGCTGGCCGCGATGCATGTCATCGGGACGCCGGCGGCGGGCCAGGTGCTACAGGTTGAGCTGGACTACCGGCAGACTTACTCGGTGGACGTGGACGTGGAGTGCGACCTGAAGCAGAACGGCGAGGTGGTGCAAAAGATAGGATCGGGCACGGTGCCGGCGCTGCCCGGGGCCCGGCCGGACGGCACGCCGATGCCGGGCAAGCTCGTGTTTCCCTTCACGGTGGTGAAGGCCGGCGACTACCAGGTTGCCTGTTTCACGACGGCCGACGTGGAAAACAAGCTGAAAGCCTCCCTTACGGTCAACGGCCGGTAGGTCGCGCTCAGGCCGCCCGCCGGCGTCTGCCCGCCTGGTCACGGCGGACGAACTTGAAGAACCGACTCTCACTGCCGGCGCGGGTCTGCTCCTGGTAGACGAATGCCAGGTTCTTCTCGTCGAACTTGCGGAAGAACTCGTCCCAGGAGATCTCCTGCAGCGATCCCTCTGCGCCGTAGCTCGGGAAGTTAATCCGGAGAAGGCCGGCGTCGTTCCTGCCGGCGGTCCGCGCCACCGAGGCCGGCCGTCCGCCGCGCTCTTCGGCCCATTTCCTGATGACCTGATGATCGGTTGTCGTCTTGGTCTCGCCTGCCATCAGCTCGCCTCCTTTCGACCACTAAGTTGATCCTTCAACACGAGTGTCGGGAAGTCATTGACCGCGGGTCAAGGGTTGGCCGACCGGGCTGTTGGGAGGGAGGTGGGCGACAGTCCTATCGCCGGTCGTGGGGACGTTTCGGATTGACTATCGGATCGAGGATTGCGGTGGCTTTGTCGAAGTCCTTCTCCTGCACCATCACCCAACAATCGTTGGGCACGCCCGGCCCGAAGACTATGCCGACGTAGTTGCCCGCGCCGCCCAGCTTCGGGACGGCAGGCACGCCTTCATTCTGGAGGAGCTCACACCACATGGCCGCCTCGGTCTCGTCCGGGGCCATGACAACGCCTACCCAGCTCACGTTCGCCTCAAATACTCCTGACGACGAATCTTATAGGAAAGGGAAGTGGGCAGCAAGAGCGCTGCCCACTTCGCGGTTCTCGACTGTTTCGGGCTCTTATTCCTTCGGAGGCTGCGCGGGCCACTCGTTCATGAGGCCCTTCGTCACCTTCTCGGGGATTATCTTGGAGATGCTGTCGACCGTCCAGTTCTCGGTGTTCTCGACGGAGGCGATGATCTCCGGCTCCGAGTAGAGGCCGATGAAGCCGTAGCGCACCAGGAAGTTGCGGCCGTTGACGTTCGCCGCTTCGTCGGTGCACAGCCAGGCGACCATCGGGCCAACCTGCTCCGGCACCTGCTTCTCCATCTCGGCCAGCGCCTTCATGCCCGCCTCACCGGCCCGCTCGAAGCGAGCGCGCATGTCCGGGCTCATGGTCATTCGGGTGGCTGCCTGCGGTCGGATGGCGTTGCAGCGGACGCCGTAGCGTCCCATCTCGCGGGCCAGTGTGCGGGTGAAGCCGACGATGCCTTCTTTGGCGGCAGCGTAGTTGGCCTGGCCCGGGTTGCCCAGGCCGGAGGTGGAGGCGGTGTTGATGATGACGCCGCCCTTGCGCTCCTGTCGGAAGTAGGCGCAGGCAGGCTTAGCGACGTTGTAGTGGCCGCGCAGGTGGACGGCGATGACGGCGTCCCAGTCCTCGGGCGCCATGTTGAAGATCATGCGGTCGCGGAGGATGCCGGCGTTGTTGATGACGATGTCCAGCCGGCCCCAGTTGTCGAGCGCCAGCTTGACGAGCTTCTCGCCGGTCTCCGTCTCGACGATGTTGTCGTGGTTCGCGACGGCCTGACAGCCCATCGCCTTGATCTCCTGGACGACCTGCTCGGCGGGAGTCGCGTTGCTGCCGCTACCGTCAACCGACGCTCCTACGTCATTGATGACGACGTTCGCGCCTTCAGATGCCAGGGCCAGCGCCTCGCCGCGGCCGATTCCACCGCCGGCACCCGTGACGATCGCTACCCTACCCTTTAGTCTGTCAGCCATGTAATTCCTCCTCTGAATTAGAGTTTTGTTCCTTCCTTCACGCAAGCAGCTTTATAACCGATACCCCGTTTCGACGCAAGTGCGACTCGGGGTAGAGTTACCTTTCGTATCCGCCGGGCGAAGCTTCGACGGTGGCGAGCGTTTCCGCGGCGGCGCTGAGCCGGACTTCGCCGCAATCGCCGAAGAGAACGGCAAGCCGACCGCACAGCTCCTCACAGGCTCGGGCGCGCGGCAGCGCCAGCTCTACCTGCTGGTCGTCGCGAGTGTACACGATGAGACGCACCTCGTCGCCGCCGGGGAAGTCGCCGAGAGCGGTTATCAAGCCGGACAGCCGCTGCCGGTCCTCCTCCTCATCCTGAGTCTCCTTCAGAGCGATGAGCACTCGACGAGGAGGGCGTTCCGCCCCCTCGACGGCGTTTCTTCGCCCCGACGGCGCCGTCCTGGCGCTGGCCGCCGGCCGGTCGCGCCGAATCCATTCGGGGATGGCGAACGGCTCCGCGGTCGGGCCGCCGGTCTGGTAGATCGCGACGTGCTGGGTGCTGACCTGCAGCCGGTCGCCGCGCTCACGGATGCGCGCCAGGAGGATGAGGATGTTGCCTTCTGCCCAAAGGTCGCGGGTCTGGTCATAGAGGTCGGGCCAGACGGTAACTTCGACGCTTCCCGAGAGGTCTTCGATGGTCGCGGCACAGAAGGTCTTGCCGTCTTTGGTGAGGAGGTTGCGCGTCGAGGCGACCATGCCCGCCAGCACGACGTCGCGACCCGCGAGCTCGAGCGTCACCTCGTTGCAGACGGCGGTGATGTGCTGCGAGAGCGTCGCGGCGGCCCCGGCGAAGGGGTGCTCCGAGACGTAGACGCCGAGCATCTCTTTCTCCCAGGCGAGCATCTCGGCGCGCGGCGCCTCCGCCGGCTCCAGCTCCAGGCCGGGCAGGGGTGCGCTGACGCTCTGGCCGAAGAGGTCGAACATCGTCGTCTGACCGGAGTCGCGCATCCGCTGCTCGCGCTGGGCCAGCGAGAGGATGCGGTCGAGGTTTGCAAGCAGCGTGCCGCGGTCGCCCAGGCTGTCAAGCGCTCCCGCCTTTGTCATGCTTTCCAGCGCCCGCTTGTTGAGGTTGCGCAGGCCGGCGCGACGGCTCAGGTCTTCGACGGATGCGAAGGGCCCGCCCTCCTCGCGGGCGGCGATAAGCCCTTCGACGGCGCCGGTCCCTACGTTCTTGATGACCGCTAGCCCGAAGCGGATGGCGGGGCGCCCGTCGTCGAGGCGCTCGATCTGGAAGTTGACGCCGCTGTGGTTGATGTCCGGCGGCAGGACGGCGATCCCCAGCTTGGCGCACTCCGCCACGGCGGCGGCGATGCGCTCCTGGGCGCCGGCGGGATGGCTCGAGGCGAGCCGGAGGACGGCTGTCAGGTACTCGGCCGGGTAATTCGCCTTCAGATAGGCGGTCTGGTAGGCGATGGTGGCATAGGAGACGGCATGCGCTTTGTTGAAGGCGTAGCCCGCAAAGGGCTCGATGAGGTCGAACACCTGCTGCGCGTCCGCTTCGCCGTAGCCGCGCTCGACGGCGCCGGCGATGAAGCGCTCCTTCTCCGCGCGCATGACGGTGGCGATCTTCTTTCCCATCGCCTTGCGCATGATGTCCGCCTCGCCGAGTGTGTAGCCGGCGAACTTCTGGGCGATGAGCAGCACCTGGTCCTGGTAGACGATCACGCCGTACGTCTCGTCGAGAATGTCCGCCAGGTCGGGATGCGGGTGCTGGATGCGGGCGCGACCGCGCTTGGCGGCGCAGAAGGTGGGGATGTGCTGCATAGGGCCGGGACGGTATAGGGCGACCATGGCGGCCAGGTCGGCGATTGAAGCGGGGCGCAGCTCCTGGATGTAGCGGCGCATTCCCGGGCTCTCAAGCTGGAAGACGCCGAACGTCTCGCCCTGCGAAAGCATCTCATACGTCTTCGCGTCGTCGTCCGGCAGGGCCTTGATGTCGAGGTCGACGCCGCGGGAGTCGCGGACGATCTCGACGGCCTGGTCGAGGATCGTCAGGTTGACCAGGCCGAGGAAGTCCATCTTCAGGAGGCCGATCTCCGCGACCTGCTCCATCGCGAACTGGGTCATCGGGATGGCGCTCTCTTCGCCGTTGGCCGCTTCGCCGGCGCGGGTGCCGCGACTGGGCCGCTGCAGCGGTAGGTGCTCGACCAGCGGCTGGCCGGAGATGACGACGCCGGCGGCATGGGTGCTGGCGTGCCGGGCGATCCCCTCCAGCTTCTGCGCCGTGTCGACGAGGCGCCGCACCTGGTCATCGAGGTCGTACACGCTGCGCAACTCGATGCTTTCCGATAGGGCGCGCTCGATGGTCATGTGCAGGGCGTTGGGGATGAGGCGGGCGACGCGGTCGACTTCGGCGTAGGTCATGCCGAGCGCCCGCCCGACGTCGCGGATCGCCGCCTTCGCGCCCATCGTGCCGAAGGTGATGATCTGCGCCACGTGGTCGTAGCCGTACTTCTCGGCGACGTAGCGGATCACCTCGTCGCGGCGGTCGTCGGCGAAATCCATGTCGATATCGGGCATCTCGCGCCGCTCGACGTTGAGGAAGCGCTCGAAGACGAGACGATATGCGAGCGGGTCGATGTCGGTGATGCCGAGGCAGTAGAGGATGATGCTGGCGGCGGCGCTGCCGCGGACGCCCATGGCGATGCCCTGGCCGCGGGCGAAGAGGGCGAAGTCGCGCACAACGAGCATGTAGTTGGCGAAGCCGGTCTCGCGGACCACCGACAGCTCGTAGTCCAGGCGGCGGCGCGGCTCCTCGGCGTCGGGCGGGTAGCGCCGTACGAGGCCCTCGCGGCAGAGCTCCGCCAGGTAATCGTCCGCCGACAGGCCGGGCGGGACCTCCGCCTGTGGCAGGTGCAGGTCTCCGAAACGGAGGTCGAGGTCGCACATCTCGGCGATGCGGGCGCTGTTGTCGATGGCGTCCGGCGTTTCCGGGAAGAGGTCGCGCATCTCCTGCTCCGACTTCAGGTAATAGGAGTCATCGGGCATGCGGATGCGCTTCTCGTCGAGCAGCGAGGAGTTGGTGCCGATGCAGAGGAGGATGTCCTGCGTCGCGGCGTCGGTCTGGTTCACGTAGTGGACATCGTTCGTCGCGACCAGCGGGATGCCGGTCTCGCGGGACATCTTCACTAGCTGCCGGTTGACCTCGGTGAGCTCCGGCATGCTGTGCTCCTGCAGCTCGAGGTAGTAGTGATCGAACGTCTCCTGGTGCCAGCGCGCCGCCTGCACAGCTTCGTCGTAACGGCCGCTTAGGAGCAGGTCGCTGAGGAGGCCGGCGCGGCAGCCCGACAGGGCGATCAGCCCTTCGGAGTGCTCGCGCAGGAGCTCGCGGTCCATGCGCGGCTTGTAGTAGTAGCCCTCCAGGTTCGCGCGGGTGACGAGCGTCAGGAGGTTGCGATAGCCTGCCATGTTGCGGCAGAGCAGCGTCAGGTGGCGCGATTGCTTGTCCTTCGGCTCGCGGCTAAGGCGCGAATCCGGCGCCACGTACGCTTCGACACCGATGATTGGCTTGACGCCTTGAGATAGGGCCTCCTTATAGAAGTCGATGGCGGCGTAGAGGTTGCCGTGGTCGGTGAGGGCGATGGCGTCCTGACCGAGCTCGCGGGCGCGTCGCGTCAGGTCGGTCACGCGGGCGAGGCCGTCGAGCAGGCTGAACTCCGTGTGGACGTGCAGGTGGGAGAACATGGCTGGATAAGTCATTATAGCGCCGCTGCCGCGTCGGAGGGCGCGAATTATGTTCAGCCTGCGACTTCCTGCGAAAAAATACTACGCCGCCGCGTTTGACGGGTTGTCCAAGCCCGTGCTACGCTGAATTGGAAAGAGGGCTTTCGATGCTAGAAAACGCAACGACCGACGAACTGCGCGAGAGGGTCGAGGAGATACTGGACGCGATCCGCCCGTCGCTGCAGGCGCACGGCGGCGACGTCGACCTGCTCGAGGTGACGCCGGAGAAGATCGCTCGCCTGGAGCTGACGGGCGCCTGCGGCGGCTGCCCCATGGCCAGCATTACGCTGAAGCTCGGCATCGAGCGCGTTCTCGCCGAGGAGGTGCCGGAGCTTGCCGGTGTCGAGGCGGTGAACGTCGACGTTGGCAACTGGCCGGGGTTCGAGCCGGACTAGCGCCGTAACCCGAATAACGATGAAAGGCGTCTCCGCGACGCCTCTGTTTTTCTTGTCCCTTTCGTCTTCACCTTCTTGTGGTTGTTTGCAATTCTGCGGGTTGAAACCCGCAGCCTTCCCCCCGGTCCCTTCCCCGCAGGCTGAGGGATTCATCCCTCAGATCGTATTTCCCTTCCTGCGCAAGCTTCGGCCTATTCGGCGACGTCCAGGGCGAAAGCCTTGTGCAGCGCTTTCACGGCGTCCTTCACCCGCGCCTCTTCGATGATGCAGGTGATGCGGATCTCGCTCGTCGAGATCATTTCGATGTTGATGCCCTCGTCGGAAAGAGTGCGGAACATGCGCGACGCGTAGCCGGGCGCGCTGGTCATTCCCGTCCCGACGATGCTCACCTTCCCAAGCCTCTCGTCGCTCACCACCTCGCGGGCGCCTATCGCCTTCGCCGCCGCCTCGATGACCGAGAGGGCACGCTTGAGGTCGGTACGCGAGACGGTGAAGGTGAGGTCGGTCAGCTTCTCCTCGCTGGCGTTCTGGACGATGGTGTCGACGGAGACGTGGGCGTCGGTCAGGGGCTCGAAGACCTTCGCCGCTATGCCGGGCTGATCGGGGACGTGCCGGACCGTCACCTTCGCCACGTCGAGGTCGTGGGCAATGCCGCGCACTTTCTTGAACTGCTCCATCGAGACGCCTCCGTGAATCAGGGTGCCGCTCGCCTCCTTAAAGCTGGAGGCGACGAGTATCGGGATGTTGTAGACGCCGCCGACTTCGACGGCGCGGGAATGCATGACCTTGGCGCCCACGCTGGCAAGCTCCAACATCTCCTCGTAGCTGATCTCGTGGAGCTTGCGTGCCTCGGGGACGATGCGCGGGTCGGCGGTGTAGACGCCCTCGACGTCGGTGTATATCTCGCAGGCGTCGGCGCCGAGGGCGGCGGCGAGAGCGACGGCGGTGGTGTCGGAGCCGCCGCGTCCGAGGGTCGTGATGTCGCCGTCGGCGTCCTGCGTCAGCCCCTGGAAGCCGGCGACGATGACGATGCGCCCTTCGTCGAGCTCGCGGTGCACGCGCTTGGGATCGATTGCCAGGATGCGCGCCTTGCGATGGACCGTATCGGTGCGAATGCCGGCCTGGCCGCCGCTGAGACTGATGGCGTCCTGGCCCATGGCGTGCAGGGCCATCACCATCAGCGTACTGGAGACCGTCTCGCCGGTGGACATGAGGACGTCCATCTCACGGTCCTCCGGCGTCTCGTTTAGCTGATACGCCAGGTCTATGAGCTGGTCGGTCGTCTTGCCCATGGCGGAGACGACGACGACCATCTCGTTGCCCTGTGCCTCGCGGGCAGCGACGCGACCGGCAACGTTCTTGATCTTCTCGGCGTCGGCGAGGGAGCTGCCGCCGTACTTCTGAACGATGATTCCCATGCTAGCCTATTCCGTCGTTAGGACCTGCGCGCCTCTCGCGCTGGGCGCGGTAATTATCGTCTCGCCCGGGCAGTTTGCCGAGAGGGCGGCGCGGAGCATCGCCTGGGCAATAGCTTTCTCATTGTGCTGCGTCCAGGCGGCAATCGTCGAGCCGCCGCCGGAGAGGTAGGAGCAGAGGGCGCCGGCTTCGCAGGCGGCGGCCATTATCGCATCCATCGCTGGCAGGAGCTGGGAGCGCGCCGGCTGGTGGAGGCGGTCTTCGCAGGCGGTCGCCAGCAAGTCCAGACGTCCGGAGGCGAGCGCCGCGACAAGCAGTGACGCGCGGCCGACGTTGTGAATGGCATCCTCCCGCGACACCTCTGCCTCCAGAAGGCGACGGCTCTCGGACGTCGGCATCGCCTGCTCCGGCACCAGCAGCACGACCCTCATGTTGTCGGGTACCGGCACGGGCGCATGGACGACGCGTCCCTTCTTCCACACGGCGACTTGCAGGCCGCCGAGAAGCGCCGGCGTGACGTTGTCGGCGTGGCCTTCGAGGGCGGCGCCCAAAGGGAGCAGCTCCTCGATGCTGAGGGGACTGCCCGCTAGGGCGTTGGCGCCCAGAAGGGCGGCCGCGCGAACAGCAGCGCTCGCTCCGAGTCCTCTGGCCAGCGGGAAACCGTTGCGCCAGTCGAAGGACAGCCCCTTTGGCCGCTTCGCACCGCTCGCTTCGAAGAAGGCGTCGGCGGCGGCCAGGGCCATCCGCGGCAGCCGCTCGTCCGGCGCCTCGACCGCTTCGTCATGCGCCTGGAGTGTCGCTGCCGACCACAGGTCGAGGGCGAGGCCGAGGCAGTCGAAGCCGGGCCCGAGGTTGGCCGACGTGGCCGGCAGGCGAAGGAGCACTTTTGAAGAAGGCAAGTCGCGGCACCCAGGGCGATACTAGTCTGACGATCCTATCATTCGGGCTCAGATGGCACAACGCGCGCGCCCCCGCTAGCGGCGGCCGAGGCCTTTCATCGATCGGCGTGACAACTGGCCGCGCGTTTGGTAGTCTACAGCTAGAAGGGTCGGCATGTCGCCGCCCGGGCCAATTCGCGGCTCAGGGAAGACGCTGATGTCTTTGTTCTCGTCCCCACGAATCGCCGTCATTGAGCTCTACGGCATGCTCGGCCAGCCCACGCGCACCGCCGAGCAGATACGCCTCCTCCAATCGCTGCGGGAGAATGACAGCGTCCGCGCCGTCGTCATCGACATCGATTCCGGCGGCGGCACGGTGGCTGCCTCCGACTACCTCCATCGCTCGGTCAAGAAGCTGGTGGAGAAGAAGCCCGTCATCGCTTTCGTGCGCGGCACCGCGGCCTCCGGCGGCTACATGGTCGGCTGCGCTTCCAGCAAGATCGTCGCGCTGCCGACGGCGATAGTCGGCTCCATCGGCGTCATCTCCATACGCCCCATCGTGTACGATATGCTCGACAAGCTCGGCGTGCGCATGACGGTGACGAAGTCGGGGCGCTTGAAGGACATGTGGTCGCCGTTCCGCGAGCCGACGAAGGAAGAGCGGGAGCGGGAGCAGGCGCTGCTGGACGAGTTCTACGAGCAGTTTATCCGCGTCGTCGCCGACGGACGCAGACTGCCGGCGGAGCAGGTCCGTTCGCTGGCGACCGGCGAGGTCTTCACCGCCGTCAAGGGCAAGGAGATGGGCCTGGTCGACGAGCTGGGCGACCTGGATTCGGCAATCGACCTGGCGGCCGAGCTGAGCAAAGCGCCGCGCCGCGTCCGCTACGTGCGACCGCGTCGGGGCCTGCGCTCTCTCCTGATGTCCCGGCTGGCGTCGGCAATGGTCGAAGAGGTGAGCGTCAAGCTTGAGTAGGTCCTCCGGCAGCGCATTGAATACCGCAGGCCTCACTAGCGCCTTTCAGACATCACAGTTTTCGGCCTGTAACACTTTTCTAATCATTCTGGGGCCAACATTTAAGGATTGGCGCCTGAATATATTAGATAGGCAGATCGTACAAGTCGCCTACCACAGAAGGAGGCCATAGAATGCACAGCAAGACTCGCGTGGGCGCGCTCCTGGGCGTCATGGCGGTGATGGCCGTCTTGGCATCAAGCATGATCGCCTGCGGCTCCGGCAAGACGAGCGCCCAGCAGACGGCATCATCGACGCCCTCGTCATCGCAGACGCAGGCGAAGGGCACGCCCTCGACCGGCGGCAGCGGAAGCGAGAGCGCGATACCCGACCTCTATGACAAGGTGCGACCATCCGTAGTACGGATTACGAGTGTCGGCGCGACCCGCAGCGCCTTCGGCACGCAGCCGAGCGAAGGGCTGGGCTCAGGCATCATCCTTGATACCAGCGGTGACATTCTGACGAACTACCACGTCGTCTCGGGCGCCAATCAACTTCAGGTGACGCTATTCGATGAGACCAGTGCCACCGCCACCGTCGTCGGCACCGACCCGACAGGCGATCTGGCCGTCATCAAGGCGGACTTCTCCGGCGTCACACTGACTCCGGCTACGCTGGGTGATTCTGACAGCATCCGCATCGGCGAGTCGGTCATCGCGATCGGCAACCCGTTCGGCCTCGATGGCACCGTCACCGAGGGGATCGTCAGCGGTCTCGACAGGACGCTCGCCGAGCAGCAGAACATGCCGCTGCGCGCGCTCATTCAGACCGACGCCGCCATCAACCCGGGCAACTCCGGCGGACCGCTGGTGAACCTGAACGGTGAGGTGATCGGCATCGACACCGCTATCGAGAATCCGAGCGGGTCGGGAACGTTCGCGGGCATCGGCTACGCCATTCCGGTCAACGCCGCCAAGCAGGCACTGCCCCAGCTGTCCGCCGGCCAGACCGTGACGCACGCCAGGCTGGGCATCTCGGGCACGACAGTCACGCTGTCGTTGTCCAAAGAACTGAATCTACCGGTTACGCAGGGAGTGTACGTCGTGCAGGTCGACTCCAGCGGGCCCGCGGCTGCCGCCGGCGTCCAAGGCGCGTCGCAGTCGTCCTCGAACTCGCTGGCGACTCCTCCCGGCGGGGATGTCATCACCGGTGTCGACAGCACGACCACGCCGACGTTCGATGACCTCGTCAACTACATCAACTCCAAGCAACCGGGCGACAAGGTCACGCTGCACATCCTGCGCAACGGCGACAAGAAGGACATAGACGTCACGCTCGCTGAGTGGACCTCCTAACTGGGGAACAGTCTCCCCGTCTTCGGTGCGATGAAGCGACGGCCCGCCCCGTCGCTTCATCGTGTCTCGTCCCTGGAGAAGCGACCGCCTCTCTCCGAAAACATCGGTGAAGCATGCTCCTGTGAGGGTGATTTCGGTGACCAGGGGTCCGGCACAGTCTGAAAGCCGCCTGAGTTCGCCTAATAGTCGATCCCCGCGACCGCGCCGGCGCCCTGCTGGAAGGGGTGCTTTACCTGCTGCATCTCCGTCACCAGGTCGGCGAAAGCAATCAGGCGCTCCGGCGCTTTTCTGCCCGTTATGACGACGTGGACGCCCTCGGGCCGCCGCCGCAGTACGTCGACCACCTCGTCGACCGATAGCCAGCCCAGCGCAATGGGGTAGGTCAGCTCGTCGAGCGCGACCACGTCGTAGGAGCCGGAGGCGATCTTCTCCCGCGCCTGTCGCCAGCCGTCCAGGGCCATAGCCCGGTCCTTTTCGATGTCGTCGGACAGCCAGGTGAAGCCCCGTCCGACGGCGCAGATCTCGATGCCCAGCTTTTGGGCGGCGCGCTGCTCGCCGTAGTCGCCGTCCGCCGCCTTGATGAACGAGAGCATGACGACGCGCAGCCCTCTTCCCCAGGCGCGCAGCAGGACTCCGAGGGCGGCCGTCGTCTTCCCCTTGCCGTCGCCGGTAAAGACGAGGACGAGGGAGCTCTTGCCGGACTCTGTCGATGCGTTCATGCGGTCCTTTTACAGACGTTGCTTGATTCTAGCAGGCGCGCGGCCCGGCGGCGAGATGGGGCGGAAAATTGGGGTTGGGGATTGCGGTATCGGGGGGAAAACTGTATATTTAACGGTTGACTCGGCGCTTCCAACTCTGATATACTGACTCTGGTTGCGAATAGACAGAAGAACCCCCTTTGTCGTCTTTTTCCCCAGAAAAAGGACTGATGACAGCTTCCGCCCGTTAACCACAAGAGACTGCGGACTTAAAGGCTCTTGAGGAGAGACTAGTATGACAATCTCCAGGGAAATAGTCCGTGCGGGGGACCATGCGCCTCGCATCGAGAAAAGCTACGCCCGCATCGCCCACGTACTGGACATGCCCAACCTCGTACAAGTCCAGTTGGATTCCTTCCGCTGGTTCCAGAGAGAAGGCCTGCGGGAGCTGTTCGACGAGATATCGCCGGTGCAGGACTTCACGGGTACCCGCATGGAGCTGCGCTTCGGCGACTACGAGTTCGGCGAGCCGAAATACTCCGAGCTGGAGTGCCGCGAGCGCGACGTGACTTTCGCGGCGCCGCTGCGCGTGTGGGTCTCTCTCACGGTCAAGGAGACCGGCGAGGTCAAAGAACAGCTCCTGTTCATGGGCGATTTCCCTCTCATGACGGACCAGGGCACGTTCATCATCAATGGCGCCGAGCGCGTCGTCGTATCGCAGTTGGTGCGCTCTCCCGGCGTCTATTTCACTCTGGAGAGCGACCCCAGCAGCGGCCGCGAGCTCTGCGCCGCCAAGCTCATCCCCAATCGCGGCGCCTGGCTGGAGTTCGAGGTTAGCAACAAGGACATCATCTCAGTCAAGGTGGACCGGAAGCGCAAGATACCAATTACCACGCTGCTGCGCGCCATCTACTCCCAGGAGGGCGTGACCGACGACACGCAACTCGGCCTGGACGACCAGATCCTCGCCCTTTTCGAGGCCATCGAGACGAACCCCGACCACAAGTACATCCGCTCGACGCTGGAGCGCGAGTCGGCCAGCAACAAGCAAGAGGCGCTGATGGACTTCTACCGGCGCCTTCGTCCGGGCGACCCGCCGACGCTGGAGAACGCCCGCGGCCTCGTCACGTCCCTCTTCTTCAACCCGCGCCGCTACGACCTGGGCAGGGTGGGACGCTACAAAGTCAACAAGCGATTGGGCCTGGAGGTGCCGCGGGCGACGCGCACACTGACGCCGGAAGACCTGCGGGCGATCATCGCGGAGATGATCCGCATGACCAACGGCCAGGGCCACTCCGACGACATCGACCACCTGGGCAACCGGCGGGTACGCGCGGTCGGCGAGCTGATCCAGAACCAGTTCCGGATCGGCTTGCTGCGCATGGAGCGCGTCGTCCGCGAGCGCATGACGATAACCGACCCCGATCAGGCGACGCCGAGCGCCCTCATCAACATCCGGCCCGTCGTGGCGTCAATGAAGGAGTTCTTCGGCGGCTCGCAGCTATCGCAGTTCATGGACCAGACGAACCCGCTGGCGGAGCTGACGCACAAGCGCCGGCTCTCCGCCCTGGGCCCCGGCGGCCTCTCGCGGGACCGCGCCGGCTTCGACGTGCGCGATGTGCACCACAGCCACTACGGCCGCATCTGTCCCATCGAGACGCCGGAAGGGCCGAACATCGGCCTCATCGGCAGCCTGGCGACGTACTCGATCATCAACGAGTTTGGCTTCATCGAGACGCCGTACCGGAAGGTCGTCAAGACGCTGCCGGCCGAGTCGGCGGAGCTCGTCGGCAGGACAGTGCGCGAGCCCGTCACCGACAAGGGCGGCAAGACGCTGGCCAAGGCGGGCGAAAGCGTGACTCCGGCTCTAGCGAAGAAACTGGCGGGGTCGAAATCGAAAGAGATTGCCATCCAGCCCTACGTCTCCAACGAGATCGTCTACCTATCGGCGGACGAGGAGGAGAAGTACGTCGTCGCGCAGGCGAACGCGCTGCTCGACGCAGAGAACCACTTCATCGAAGAAAAGGTCGAGGTGCGCATCGGCGAGCGCTTCCACATGGAAGTGCCGCATCACGTCGACTTCATGGACGTGTCGCCGAAGCAGATCCTGAGCGTCGCCACCTCGCTCATACCGTTCCTGGAGCACGATGACGCGCCGCGTGCCCTCATGGGCTCGAACATGCAGCGCCAGGCCGTGCCCCTCCTCTGCCCGGAAGCGCCGCTGGTTGCCACCGGCATGGAGGCGCAGACGGCCCAGGACTCGGGGCAGGTGATATGCGCCCAGGGCAACGGCGAAGTTGCGGGCGTCAGCGCCCGCGAGATCCGCATGCGCTACGATTCCGGCGAGGAGAAGGTCTACCCGCTGATCAAGTTCGTCCGCTCCAACCAGGGGACGTGCATCAGCCAGCGGCCGATCGTCGAGAGGGGACAGCGCGTCGTGGACGGGCAGCCGCTCGCCGACAGCTCATCGACGGACGGCGGCGAGCTGGCGCTTGGCCAGAGCGTGCTCTGCGCCTTCATGAGCTGGGAAGGCTTCAACTTCGAGGACGCAATCGTCATTTCCAAACGCATCGTGCAGGAGGACAAGTTCACCTCCATCCACATCGAAAAGCATGAGACCGAGGCCCGCGACACGAAGCTGGGCCCGGAGGAGATAACGCGCGACATACCAAACGTCGGTGAGGAGAGCCTGCGCAACCTCGACGAGGAAGGCATCATCTCCGTCGGTGCCGAGGTCGACCCCGGCGACATCCTCGTCGGCAAGATCACGCCGAAAGGCGAGACGGAGCTGACGGCGGAGGAGAAGCTATTGCGTGCCATCTTCGGCGACAAGGCGCGCGACGTGAAAGACACGTCGCTGCGGGTGCCGCACGGAGAGAAGGGCAAGGTCATCGACGTCAAGGTCTTCTCTCGCGACGATCACGATGAGCTGCCGGCGGGCGTCAGCCGTCTCGTTCGCGTCGCCATCGCCCAGCGGCGCAAGATCATGGAGGGCGACAAGATGGCCGGCCGCCACGGCAATAAGGGCGTCATCGCCCGTATCTTGCCGGTGGAGGACATGCCCTACCTCGAGGACGGCAGGCCCATCGACATCATTCTCAATCCAGTCGGTGTTCCCAGCCGCATGAACGTTGGCCAGGTGCTGGAGACGCACCTCGGCTGGGCGGCGGAGACCCTAGGCTTCCGCGCCGTCACGCCCGTCTTCGACGGAGCGGATGACAAGCGAATCGAAGACGCTCTGGGGCGAACCTGGCTGGCCGTAAAGGCGAACGCAGTCCGGGCCGAGTCCGACGGGCAGGACCACAATCCCTACGGGGCCAGGCTCGACCTCGAAAAGCTGGAGCCGTGGCTTGCGGAGCGCGGCTACGTGGCGCGCGACGTGCTGGACGACGAGAAGATCGGCGTCGCCAAGCGGGCCTGCCTGGAGCTTTGGCTGGAGGAACAGGGCGAGGCGAAAGTGCGGGGCCTGCCGCTGGATACGTTGACGCAAAGGGCGGAGAAGGTGCTCCGGTTAACGGGCGCGCCGCCGCCGATATTTGGGATGCAGACGCTGTACGACGGTCGCACCGGCGAAGCATTCAACCAGCCGGTGACGGTCGGCTATATCTACATGATGAAGCTGGTCCACCTGGTGGAGGACAAGATTCACGCCCGTTCCACCGGTCCTTACTCTCTGATCACGCAGCAGCCGTTGGGCGGCAAGGCCCAGTTCGGCGGCCAGCGCTTCGGCGAGATGGAGGTGTGGGCGCTGGAGGCGTACGGTGCCGCTCACATCCTGCAAGAGATGCTCACGGTGAAGAGCGACGACGTCGTTGGGCGCGTCAAGACGTACGAGTCCATCGTCAAGGGCGAGAACGTGCTGGAGCCGGGCGTGCCGGAGTCCTTCAAGGTGCTTGTGAAGGAGCTCCAGAGCCTGGGGCTGGCCGTGGAAGTACTGAACGAGGATGAAGAAAGAGTGACCTTCGTCGAGGAGGCTTCGGAGGTGCCCGAGTTGGGCATCAACCTCCAAGGCTTCGAAGGGGAGGATTTGTTAAGTGCTGGAAGTTAACGATTTCAATGCTGTTCGAATAGCCCTCGCATCGCCGGAGCAGATCCGGTCGTGGTCGTACGGGGAGGTGCTGAAGCCGGAGACAATCAACTACCGGACGCTCAAGCCGGAGAAGGACGGCCTCTTCTGCGAGAAGATCTTCGGGCCTACCAAGGACTTCGAGTGCTACTGCGGCAAGTACAAGCGCGTTCGCTACAAGGGCATAATCTGCGATAAGTGCGGCGTCGAGGTGGCGCGAAGCAAGGTGCGCCGCGAGCGCATGGGCCACATCGAGCTCGCCTCGCCGGTTAGCCACATCTGGTTCGTCAAAGGCACGCCCAGCCGCCTTGGACTGCTGCTCGACATCTCGCCGCGCAGCCTGGAACGCGTCCTCTACTTCGCCCAGCACATCATCACCCAGGTCGACGAAGACGCCAAGGAACGCGCCCTGGAGCGCCTCCACGAAGAGATGGAGCACGAGTCCGTGGAGCGCGAGAAGGAGTTCGTCGCGCGGATCACGGAGATCGAGCTGGCGCGCGACGAGGCGATAGCGGCGCTCGAAGCGGAGCGCGACGAGGCGCTTCTGGCGCTGGATGAGGAGTTCCCGAAGAGCGTCGACGCTGTCATGAGCCAGGCCTCCGAGCTCGAGAAGCACTTGAGCGGCCGCAAGACGAAGGCGGCGACGAAGGACGTCACTTTCGAGGGACAGAAGATCGTCGCCAAGGGCGAAGCGGTGAACGCGGAGGCGCTGGAGAGCCTGAAGACGCTGGCCCAGGCGCGGGTCTCGGAGCTCGAAGCGGAGTTCGCGCAGAAGCGCTCCGACCGCGCGCTCTTGGCCGACGCGGCAATCGAAGAGAAGAAGGCGTCCGCGACGACTGACTCGGAGCCACTGCGCAAGAAGATGCAGGAGGAACGCGAGGCGGTCGGAACGCTCTATCGCGAGCGGATGGTGGAGCTGGAAGACATAAAGGACCCGATAACCCACGACCGCATCACGCTGCTGACCGACGCCAAGGTGCGCGAGCTCCAGGACAAGGTCGGCGACGTCTTCAGCGCCGGAATGGGCGCCGAAGCGCTGTACACGATGCTCCAGCGGCTGGACCTCGACAGGCTGGCCGAGAGGATGCAGACGGAGACGCAATCCAGCAGCGGCCAGCGACGCAAGAAGGCGGTCAAGCGCCTGCGCGTCGTCGAGGCGCTGCGCAAGAGCGGTAACAAGCCGGAGTGGATGGTCTTCACCGTTCTGCCGGTGCTGCCGCCCGACCTGCGCCCCATGGTGCAGCTCGACGGCGGCCGCTTCGCCACCAGCGACCTCAACGACCTCTACCGACGCGTCATCAACCGCAACAATCGTTTGAAGCGACTGCTCGACCTCGGCGCGCCGGAGATCATCATTCGCAACGAGAAGCGCATGCTCCAGGAGGCGGTCGACTCGCTGATCGACAACGGCCGTCGCGGGCGCGCGGTATCGGGCCAGGGCAACCACAAGCTGAAGTCCCTGTCCGACATGCTCAAGGGCAAGCAGGGGCGCTTCCGCCAGAACCTGCTCGGCAAGCGTGTCGACTACTCGGGACGGTCCGTCATCGTGGTCGGCCCGAATCTGAAGCTGCACCAGTGCGGCCTGCCGAAGCGGATGGCGCTGGAGCTATTCAAGCCGTTCATCATGCACACCCTCGTCGACAAGGGCATGGCGCACAACATCAAGAGCGCCAAGCGCATCGTCGAGCGCGGCCGGCCGGAAGTATGGGACGTTCTGGACGAGGTGATCAAGACGCGACCGGTCCTCCTGAACCGCGCGCCGACTCTGCACCGCCTGGGAATCCAGGCCTTCGAGCCGGTGCTGGTGGAGGGAAGCGCGATCCAGATCCATCCCCTCGTTTGTGCCGCCTTCAACGCCGACTTCGATGGCGACCAGATGGCGGTACACGTGCCGCTGTCGCGGGAAGCGGTGGCGGAAGCGCGGCAGGTCATGCTTTCGACGCACAACCTGCTCCTTCCCAGCAGCGGCGAGCCGACTGTCGCGCCGACGCTGGACATTGTTCTCGGCTGCTTCTACATGACGATGATGAAGCCGGGCACGCGCGGCGAGTACCGCGGAGGGATCCCGGCGCGGGGCGTCTACGGCAGCTTCGAGGAGGCCAAGCTGGCTTACGAGCTGCGCCTGGTCGACCTGCAGGCGCACATCAAGGTGCGCGACCCGCGAACGAATGGACAGTTCGAGGACACGACCGTCGGACGTGTCATCTTCGACGAGGTGCTGCCGCCGGAGCTTCCCTTCCACAACGAGGTGATGGACCGCAAGGCGCTCAAGTCGCTGGTGGCGGAATGTCACCAGAAGTTGGGCAGCGAGGGCACGGCCGAAGTCGTCGACAGCATCAAGCACGTCGGCTTCACCTTCTGCACCCGGTCCGGCGCGACCATCGCCATCAACGACATCAAGGCGCCCCCCGAGAAGCCAAAACTGCTGGAGGACGCGGACGCCCGCATCGCCGAGATCGACGACCAGTACGCGATGGGCCTGATCACGGAGCAAGAGCGCTACAACGCCTCCGTCTCAATCTGGAATGACACGACGGACAAGGTGCAGGCGGCCATTCAGAACAGCCTGGACCGCTACGGCTCCGTCTACCTCATGGCGTCCAGCGGGGCCAAAGGTAACATCACCCAGATCCGCCAGATGGCCGGCATGCGCGGCCTCATGAGCGACCCGTCGGGCCGCATCATCGACCTGCCGATCCGCAGCAGCTTCCGTGAGGGGCTAAGCGTGCTGGAGTACTTCATCTCCACGCACGGCGCTCGCAAGGGGCTGGCCGACACGGCGCTCCGAACCGCGGACAGCGGCTACCTCACGCGGCGGCTTATCGACGTCGCGCAGGACGTGATCGTTCTCGAAGAGGACTGCGAAGCTCAAGGCGGCGTCTGGCTGTCGGAGCCGTCGGACAAGGGCGTGCTGGAGTCGCTGAGCGAAAGGATTCTTGGTCGTCGCGCCGCTTCCGACGTCGCCGACCCGACGACCGGCGAGATCATTGTCGAGCGCAACGAAGAGATAGTCGAAGAGAAGGCGCAGAAGATCGAGGCCGCAGGTATCGAGCGCGTGCACGTGCGTTCGCCGCTCACCTGCCAGGCGCGTATGGGCATCTGCCAGCTCTGCTACGG
This sequence comes from uncultured Chloroflexia bacterium, assembly GCA_963703345.1. Classification (GTDB taxonomy): domain Bacteria; phylum Chloroflexota; class Dehalococcoidia; order DSTF01; family JALHUB01; genus JALHUB01. Next base: position 844,551 of record OY969814.1, read on the forward strand.
ACGAAACCTGGCCCGTGGCACGCTGGTGGAGCTGAACGAAGCGGTCGGAATCGTCGCCGCGCAGAGCATCGGCGAGCCCGGCACGCAGCTAACGATGCGCACCTTCCACACCGGTGGCGTCGCGGGTATCGACATCACCAGCGGCCTGCCCCGCGTAGAGGAGCTGTTCGAGGCGCGCGTCCCAAAGGCGCACGCCATCATCTCCGAGATCGACGGCATCGCGGAGATCGTGCAGGACGGCGAGTCGCGCTGGATAAAGGTGACCAGCTCGGAATTCTACAGCGATCACTACGACCTGCCCAAGGGCGCAAAGCTGCTCGTAGAGAACGGCGATTGGGTCGACCAGGGGGCCATCCTCGCTCGCGTCGAGAAGAAAGAGAGCAAGAAAGCCGGGACGAAAGCCGAGACGGAATCTGCCGAGACAGAGACGGCCGTGGTGCCCGCCCAGAACGAGGTCGTGGCGCGCATTGCCGGCCAGGTCAACATCGAGAAGGGCAAGCGCTTCTCTCTGGTGTACGAAGAGAAAGAGGAGCGCGAATACCCGGTCGCGGCCATGCCCCGCATCCTCGTCGAGAACGGCGAGACGGTGCACGCCGGTCAGAAGCTGACGGACGGCTCGCTTAACCCGCAGGATGTGCTGCGGATCATCGGCCCGGAGGCAGTGCAGAGCTACCTTGTCGAAGAGGTGCAGAAGGTCTACCGCTCCCAGGGCGTCAACATCAACGATAAGCACATCGAGGTGATCATCCGCCAGATGCTGCGGAAGGTCAGAGTCGACACGCCCGGCGATACCGGCTTCCTGCCCGGAGAGCTGGTGGACCGCTTCCGCTACGAAGAGGCGAACGCCAAGGTCCTGGCCGAAGGCGGCGAGCCGGCAACGGCCGTGCCGATACTGCTCGGCGTTACAAAGGCGTCGCTCAGCACGGAGAGCTTCCTGGCGGCGGCCTCGTTCCAGGAGACGACGCGCGTCCTGACCGAGGCGGCGATCAGCGGCATGACCGACAGGCTGATCGGCCTGAAAGAGAACGTCATCATCGGCAAGCTCATCCCGGCGCGCGCCACCATCGTGCTGCCGCCGGAGCCGGTGCGGGAGTTCTTCCTCCCGGGCCTGCGTCCTGACGGGATGCAAGAGCTGCCGCTGGCGACGGGCGAAGACGAAGACACGCGCGAGATCGAGTTGGAAGCGCTGATGGCGGAGCCCTTCGAGTCGCAGGAGGCGTTCCCGGTCGCCGAGGATGAAGTTCCTGCGGTGCCGCAGACCTACTTCGCGGAGCCGGACGACCTCGACGAGGCGGAAGAAGAAGCGGAAGAGGCGGAAGAAGAAGAAAAGGACGAAGAAGAGTAACCGGCGAATTCATTTCAATAAGAAAGAGCCCCGGAAATCCGGGGCTTCTTCTTGTCATCGGTCCCTCGGGCTTCTCGGCGGGCAGGATGCCCGCCCTACGCGGTCGTGACGCCTCTTGTCTCCGCCAGCCGGGCCGCGCACGCCTCCGAGTACGCCTGCAGGCCGCAGACGTTGCAGCCCCCCAGGCGGCAATCGGGCGTAGGATCGCCGTTCAACGCCCTGCGCCACTCTCCCCGCAGGAACGCCTCGCTGACGCCGCTGTCGAGATGTGACCAAGGCAGCACTTCGAACTCGTCGCGCGACCGCTGGGCGTAGAACTCGGCTGACAGCCCCGATTCCGCCAGCGCCGACCGCCAGGCGGCCACGTCGAGCAGCTCGTTCCAGGCGTCGAAGCGGGCGCCGCGCCGCCAGGCGCTCTCGATGACTTGAGTAAGCCGCCGGTCGCCCCGTGACAGCATCGCCTCGATCAGGCTTTGGTGCGGATCGTTCCAGGAGAAAGCAACGCCGAGCCGCTTGAGACCGCGTCGCAGAAGGCCGTGGCGGGCTTCGATCTCTTCGGCGGCCATCTGCGGCGCCCACTGGAAGGGCGTGTGCGGCTTGGGGACAAAGATGGACGTGCTTACCTTTACTTGCGCTCGTCCGCCGTGCCACCGACGGCCCGCCTCCCGCACCGCCGCCGCCAGCTCGACGATGCCCTGCACGTCTTCCAGCGTCTCCGTCGGCAGACCGACCATGAAGTACAGCTTCACATTCGTCCAGCCGTGCTCGAACGCCGTCTCCACCGCCTGCAGGAGGTCGGCGTCCGTTGTCGGCTTGTTGATGACGTTTCGAAGCCGCTGGCTGCCGGCTTCCGGCGCGAAGGTGATGTTGCGGCGGCCCGGTCCCGAGGCGGACGCCGCCAGACGCACCGAAAAGCTGTCGACGCGCAGGCTGGGCAGGGCGATGGCGAGCCGCTCGCCGAACTCCCGACGCAGCGCCTCCACCATCGGGCCGATCTCCGAGTGATCGGCGGTACTGAGGGACAGCAGCCCGAGCTCGTCATAGCCGGTGGCGGCCAGGATTGCCCGCGCGGCGTCCAGCACCTCGTCGCAGGAGCGCTCGCGACGCGGCCGATAGATGACGCCAGCCTGGCAGAAGCGACAGCCGCGAACGCAGCCGCGCTGGATCTCCACGGCGGCGCGGTCGTGCACCGTCTGCACGAAGGGGACGATCGGTCGCGGCGGCGGCGGCGAGAGTCGCGCCAAGAAGCGGCGTCTCACCTTCGCCGGCGCGCCTTCCCGCGGGCGAATCGCTTTCACCGTGCCGTCGCTGTTGTAGGCGACGTCGTAGAGGCCGGGGACGTAGACGCCCGGAATCTGCGAGAGCTTTCGGAGGAGGTCTGCTCGCTGCCGGTTTGGCGACGCCTTCTCCTGCCGCAGCACGTCGGCGATCTCGAGCACCGCTTCTTCGCCTTCGCCGAGCACGAAGGCGTCGATGAAGGCGGACAGCGGCTCCGGATTGAGCGCGGCCGTTCCGCCGGCGAGCACCAGCGGATGGCCTGACGTTCGGTCGGCGCTGCGCAGCGGCACGCCGGCGAGGTCGAGCATGTTGAGGACGTTGGTGTAGGTGAGCTCGTAGCCGAGCGAGAAGCCGATGGCGTCGAACTCGGCCAGGGGATGACGCGTTTCCAGGCTGAAGAGCGGAAGGCCCCGCGCCCGAAGCTCCTTCTCCATGTCCGGCCAGGGCGCGTAGACGCGCTCCGCCAGCACGTCCGGCAGGCCGTTCAGGACGTCGTAGAGGATAGCGATGCCAAGGTTGGACATGCCGACCTCATAGGCATCGGGGTAGGCGAGGGCTAGACGCAGGGGAGTAGCGTCCCAGTCCTTGACCACGGCGTTCCACTCGCCTCCGGAGTAGCGAGCGGGCCGGCTGACGTTCTTGAGGATGGAGTCGAAGTCCAGCATAGGGGCCTTTCGGCGATTGCGAGGCTATGGAGATCATACCTGAAGCGTCGTCGCGCCCGCAATTTCGATTCGCGCCGGGGCCCCTCTGCCCGCAGGAATAGGGGAAATCCTTGCTTTACGGGGCGCTGCTGCGCCTGCTATTATTTATGCTATGGAAAGTTATATTTCATAGGCCGGGTTCGATGTTGTTCGCCCCAGGCTACGTCGCCTTCCCTTGGGTCGGAAGGGTCTTTGCTTTCGTGAAGAGCGTGCTGAAGTGCGCTCTTTTCGTTTTCTCCTGGGAGGGGAGTGATCGATATGAAAGTGCTCTTATTCCGGGGAATGGGAGCTCTTCTCCTCGGCGGGGGCGGCTTCGGGCTTGGCCGTCTCGTGACCGCAGGAGAGAGCGGCCCGACAAAGCTGGCGATTTCGCTGGCGTTGCTCGCGTTGGGGGCGATTCTGGGGGCAGGCATATTCCCAATTATCTTCCTTGTGCCGATGAGAAAAGCGCGACGTTACTGGAGACGCGTTTCCCTGCCGCAGGTCGGTCTGGCGACGCTGGGTCTGACTTCCGGTCTCATCGTGTCCGTGCTGCTGGTGCCCGCCTTTTCGCGCCTCCCTGATCCGGCCGACTGGATTGCGCCGCTCGTCACAGCGTTCATCGCCGGCGGCTGCGGTCTGCTCCTGTTTGCCGGTCGCGCCGACGAGCTCTCGGCGCTGCTTGGAAGCCGGCCGAAGAACGGCTGGAATGGCTACGGCGGCAAGAGCTGGAGCAAGGGGCAGCGGTTCCTGGTCAACACGAGCGCCGTCATTGACGGCCGTATCGCTGACGTCTCGGAGGCCGGCTTCATCCAGGGCACGCTCGTCTTGCCGCGCTTCGTCCTCGATGAGCTGCGCCACATCGCCGACTCCCCAGACGCTCTTCGACGCAACCGGGGCCGTCGCGGCCTCGACGTCCTCAATCGCCTTCAGAAGGAGTCGCCGGTACCGATAGAGATCACAGATAGGGACTTCGAAGACGTGTCGGAGGTCGATAGCAAGCTGGTGCGGATGGCTTCGCTCCTGGGCTGCCCGATCATTACCAACGATTTCAATCTGAACCGGGTGGCCGAGATCGAGGGTGTGTCCGTCTTGAACGTCAACCAGCTTGCCAACGCCGTCAAGTCCGTTGTCCTGCCCGGCGAAGAGATGGCGATTCGCGTAATCCAGGAAGGCAAGGAGGTGGGCCAGGGGGTCGGCTTTCTGGACGATGGGACGATGGTAGTGGTGGAAGGCGGACGCCGCCGTCTGAACGAGGAGATCGAGATCGTCGTCACGCGCGTGTTGCAGACCGTGGCGGGGAGGATGATCTTCGCTCAGCCGAAGGGGTAAGATTTAAGCATGTCGGACGAACCCGAAGTCGCGACCCCAGCGAAAAAGGGAGTCGGCGCCATAATTGTGGCGGCCGGCCGAAGCCTGCGCATGGGCAGCGACAAGATCTGGGTTTCCGTGGGCGGCAGGCCGCTGCTGGCCCATACCATCTCCATGTTCCAGTTCTGCTCGGCGGTCGACAAGATCGTGCTCGTGCTCTCCTCGGACCGGCAGAAGCTGGGGCTATCGCTCGTCAAGGGCGCTCACTTTGGCAAGGTCACGGAGATCTGCTTCGGCGGCGAGGAGCGACAGCAGTCGGTGCGCGCCGGACTTGAGGCTCTCGGCCCCTGTGAATGGGTGATCGTGCACGACGGAGCGCGCCCCCTGGTCACGGCGAAGCTAATCGAGCAAGGGCTGGCCGCCGCCCGCAAGACTGGCGCGGCCGCCTGCGGCGTGCCCGTCCACGACACGCTCAAGCTCGTGAACGAGCAGGAGATCGTCGAGAAGAGCCTGGACCGCAACGGCCTCTGGCTAATCCAGACGCCGCAGGTCTTCCGCTACGACATACTGATGGAGGCGCATCGCAAGGCGGACGGCCGGTTCGCAGGTGACGACGCCGCGCTCGTAGAGCGGCTGGGCTACCAGGTCAAGATATTCATGGGCTCGCACCACAACATCAAGGTCACCACGCCTGAGGATCTCGTGCTGGCGCAGATGCTGTTGAGATGGCATCGGATGTAGCATGAGGGTCGGCATCGGCTACGACGTTCATCCATTCGACGAAGCGCGGCCGCTCATTCTGGGCGGCGTTCGAATCGAAGGATCGCCGGGCCTGAACGGCTACAGCGATGCGGACGTCCTCCTGCACGCCCTCATCGACGCGCTGCTGGGCGCCGCCGGCCTGGACGACATCGGCAGGCATTTTCCGCCGGGCGATCCGGCGTACAAAGACATCGATAGCCGGGAGCTGCTGCGGCGAACGCGGGAGCTGCTAACGAAGAGCGGCCACAGCGTCGGGAACATCGACGCGACGGTGATCGCCGAGGCGCCGCGGCTGGGGCCGCACATACCGTCGATGCGGAGGACAATCGCCGCCGTCCTGGAGATCGATGAATCGCGCGTGAACCTGAAGGCGACCACCCACGAAGGGTTGGGGGCGATAGGCCGGGGCGAAGGGATTGCCGCGATGGCTGTCGCCTTGATAGAGTAGAAGCAGTGGACGCTAATTCCTCACAGAAAGCGGTCCGAAAGCCGGACCTGCCGCGCTGGCCCTCGCAGAAGGGCGGGAGATGCCGCTGCGTCTGTAGCAGCGGGCGATCGCGCTGAGCGACGCCCGAAACGGCACGGCTCGCACCCGCGGGCCTATCTTCTGAATCGAAATCGAGGGCAAGATGAAAGTCTTACAAAGCATACTTCGTGACATCCAGACGGCCAGGCGTAAAGACCCGGCGGCGACGAGCAATCTGGAAGTCGTCCTGGCTTACCCCGGCTTCCACGCCCGCCAGTTCCATCGGCTGGCGCACACGCTCTATAACCGGCACGTTCCGCTGGCGCCGCGACTCATCTCGCAGGCCGGCCGCTTCCTGACGGGCATCGAGATACACCCGGGCGCCAGGATCGGCGAAGGGCTGTTCATCGACCACGGCATGGGTACGGTCATCGGCGAGACGACGGAGATCGGCGACGACTGCCATCTCTACCAGGGCGTGACGCTGGGCGGGACCAGCACGAAGCGGGAGAAGCGGCACCCGACGCTGCGCAACAACGTCGTCGTCGGCGCGGGCGCGGGGCTGATAGGCGCGATAGAGATAGGCGAGAACGCTCGCATCGGCGCCGGCTCCGTCGTGGTGACCAACGTTCCCGCGAACGCCACCGTCGTCGGCGTCCCGGGACACATCGTGGCCTTCCAGGAGCCCGGCGACGACACCGTGGTGCACCTTCCCGACCCGGAGTGGGACCGCCTCCAGGCGCTGGAAGAGCGTGTCGACCGCCTGGAGAAACGCCTGCTCTCCACCGACGGGCAATCGCCGGACACAACCGAAATCAGGGCCAGCGAGGAAAGCGAAGCATGAGGCTGTACAACACGCTGACGGGCCAGGAAGAGGAATTCGCGCCCTCCGACGACACGGTGAAAATGTATGTCTGCGGTCCCAACCTCTACGCGCCCTGCCACGTGGGGCACGCCATGAGCTACGTCGTCTTCGACGTGCTGCGGCGCTACCTGGAGTGGCGCGGCTACAAAGTGCGCCACGTCCAGAACTTCACCGACATCGAGGACAAGATCATCGCCCGGGCGCAGGCGACGGGCGTCTCGACGGAGGAGCTGTCGCGGCAGTACGTCGACCGCTTCTTCGCCGATATGGACCGGCTTCGCATCCAGCGGGCGCACGTCTACCCCCTGGCGACGCATGAGATACCCGGCATGATCGAGATGGTCCAGGGACTCATCGCCAGGGGGCACGCCTATCCCGTTGACGGCGACGTCTATTTCCGCGTCCGGAGCGATCCGGAGTACGGCAAGCTTTCCGGCCGCTCGCTGGACGACCTCCAGGCCGGCGCCCGCATCGAGATCGACGAGCGCAAGGAGCACCCGATGGACTTCGCGCTCTGGAAGGCGTCGAAGGAAGGCGAGCCGTCCTGGGACAGCCCGTGGGGGCCGGGCCGCCCGGGCTGGCACATCGAGTGCTCCGTCATGTCACTACGCTACCTGGGGAAGCTGGACATCCACGGCGGCGGCCAGGACCTCATCTTCCCGCATCACGAGAACGAGCTGGCGCAATCGGAGTGCTACACGGGTGTGAAGCCGTTCGTGCGCTTCTGGGTGCACAACGGCCTGGCCCGCCTGAGCGAAGGCGAGGAGAAGATGACGCGCTCGCTCGGCAATCTCGTCGCCATCAGCGACGCCCTCGACCGGCACGGCGCCGACACGCTCCGGCTGTTCATCCTTAGCTCCAACTATCGCAGCCCGCTCACCTATGCGGACGAGGCGCTGGCCGCGGCGAGACGCGGCGTCGAGCGGCTGCGGACGGCGGCGCATGCTGCCTCGCCGGATGGCGGCGAGGCGCTGGACGCGACATCGTTCCGGGAGCGCTTCACCGAGCAGATGGAGAACGACCTCAACACCGCGCAGGCGGTGGCAGCGCTATTCGACCTGGCGCGCGAGATCAATCGCGCCCGCGACGAGGGGCGGAGCATTCGCGAGGCCCAGTCGACGCTGTTGGAGCTGGCGGGCATCTTCGGGCTGGCGCTGGAAGAGGAGGAGACGGCGGTTCCCGCGGCGCCCTTCATCGAGCTGCTAATCGGGACCCGCGAGAAGCTGCGGGAGGCGAAGCAGTTCGCCCTGGCGGACGAGATTCGCGGCCGTCTGGAGGCGCTGGGCATCGTGCTGGAGGACGGCCGTGAGGGCACCACCTGGAAACGCAAGGATTGACTTAGGCGGTAGCAATCCCTATACTTACGTATGCTAAGAGCCCCGATTGTCGGGGGCCTACTTTTGTTACGCCCGAAAGGGATTGGGCCCTTGGGTGGAGCGCAGCAAGCCCGAGTGGCGCAATGGTAGCGCAACCGACTTGTAATCGGTAGGTTGGTGGGTTCGAATCCCCCCTCGGGCTCCAGCTTTATGCCGACGGAGGGGTGGGTGAGCGGCTAAAACCGGCGGTCTGTAAAATCGCTGCCTTGACAGGCTACGCAGGTTCGAATCCTGCCCCCTCCACCACTCAAAGGCTCAAACGGAAACCGAAGAACGAAGCACCGGACCAGGGGAGCGGCAGGGACGCAGGAACGCTGCGCAAGCCGCCGATAGTTCAGGTGCCCACATAGCTCAGCAGGTAGAGCACGTTCTTGGTAAGAACGGGGTCCTCGGTTCGAGTCCGAGTGTGGGCTCCATAATCTAGGAGGAATAAAGCGACATGGCCAAGAAGAAGTTCGAGCGAACGAAGCCCCACGTCAACGTCGGTACCATCGGTCACGTTGACCATGGCAAGACGACCCTTCTCTCGGGGATAACGAAAGCGTTGTCGCTCAAGGGGTTCGCGGAATACCGCGACTTCTGGAGCATCGACAACGCGCCGGAAGAGAGGGCACGTGGCATCACTATCCAGGTGCAGCACGTCGAGTACGAGACCGAGAAGCGGCACTACGCTCACATCGACTGCCCCGGCCATGCCGACTATATCAAGAACATGATCACCGGCGCTGCCCAGATGGACGGCGCCATCCTCGTCGTCGCCGCGCCCGAGGGCCCGATGCCCCAGACGCGAGAGCACATCCTCCTCGCCTACCAGGTCGAGGTGCCGGCGATGGTCGTCTTCCTCAACAAGATCGACCAGATGGACGACCCGGAGCTGCTGGACCTGGTTGAGCTGGAGCTACGCGAGCTGCTCACCAGCTATCACTTCCCCGGCGATGAGATCCCGATCATCAGGGGCTCCGCGCTCAAGGCGATGGAATCGGAAAGCAAGGACCCCAACGCGCCTGAGTTCGAGCCTATCTGGAAGCTCCTGGACGCTGTCGACAACTATATCCCGCAGCCCCAGCGCGCGCGTGACCAGCCGTTCCTTATGCCCATCGAAGACGTCTTCGGCATCAAGGGCCGCGGCACCGTCGTTACCGGCCGAGTCGAGCGCGGCGTGGTCCGGACCGGCGAGGAGATCGAGATCGTCGGCCTGGGCGAGACGCGGAAGACCGTGGTGACCGGCGTTGAGATGTTCCGAAAGACGCTCGACTACGGCGAGCCCGGCGACAACGTGGGCCTCCTCCTGCGCGGCATCGAGCGCGAGGACGTGGCCCGCGGACAGGTCATCGCCGCGCCGGGAAGCATCAAGCCGCACACCTACTTCGAGGGCAGAGTCTACGTGCTGTCCAAGGAGGAGGGCGGCAGGCACACGCCGTTCTTCGCCGGCTACCGGCCGCAGTTCTACCTGCGCACGACCGACGTGACGGGAAGCTGCGAGCTGCCGGAGGGTGTGGAGATGGTCATGCCCGGTGACAACGTCGATGTGAAGATCCGCCTCATCGAGCCCATCGCGCTCGAAGAGGGGTTGCGCTTCGCCATCCGCGAGGGCGGTCGCACTGTCGGCGCGGGCGTGGTGGTAAAGGTGCTAGAGTAAGAGAGGAAGAGGGCGGCAAGCCCGGGTCAAGAGGTAGATGGCGAAAAAGGAAGAACGAGCAATCATCACCCTGGCGTGCACAGAGTGCCGGGAGCGGAATTACGTAACTGAGAAGAACCGGCGCAACGACTCCGAACGTATCGAGCTGCGTAAGTACTGCCCGCGCTGCCGCGTCCATCGCGCGCACCGTGAGGTCAGGTAAGTGGGTGCTGTCCGGATGCGAGCGGTACGGGGCGAAGGGCGTGGGAGGCGAAGATCATGAGTCGTGCGCTTAGACGGCATCCTGTCGTTAGCAAACCGTCAAAGAAGGCGCCTCCTCTGCGGGCGCAGCGGCCACCGAAGGGCGGCGCGCCCACGCGCACTCGTCAGGGCTGGCGTCGCTTCCTCCCCCGTTGGGTCGAGGAGATTGTCAGCGAGCTGCGCAAGGTCACCTGGCCGACGCGTCGGGAGACCATAAACCTGACGCTGGTCGTCCTCGTCGTGTCGGCGGCCGTCGGCGGTTTGCTGGGCGGAATCGACATCCTCTTTAACTGGTTCATGAGCAATACGATATTACGCTGACGGGGATAGGTTTTCGCGTGCCCAGAAAAAAGAAAGCAACAGCAGTCGTAGACGGCGAGAAGGCGAAGGGAGCGACGGCGGAGGCCCAGGCCCCCGAGGAGGATATCGCCGCCCCGGTAGAAGGCCGCGCCTGGTACGTCATCCATACCTACTCCGGCTACGAGAACAAAGTAAAGGCAAACCTGGAGCACCGTATCGACTCCATGGATGCGAAGGAGCTCGTCTTCCAGGTCATCGTACCGACGGAGGACGAGATCGAGATCCGCGACGGCCAGCGTCGCACAGTCGAGAAGAAGGTGTTCCCCGGCTACGTGCTGGTGAACATGATTGAGCTGCGCGACGACGATCCGGAGTCCAGCCGGGCCTGGTTTGTCGTGCGGAACACGCCGGGCGTCACCGGATTCGTCGGCTCCGGCGTCAAGCCGACGCCGCTGGAATCGAGCGAGGTGCGCAAGATCGTGCGCCAGATGCGCTCCGAGGAGCCGCGCGTCAAAGTCGGCTTCACCATCGGCCAGAGCGTGCATGTCATCGACGGTCCGTTCCTGGACTTCGTCGGCCAGGTCGACGAGATAAACCTGGAGAAGGGCCGCGTGCGCGTGCTCGTGTCGTTCTTCGGTCGGGAGACGCCGGTGGAGCTCGATTTCCTCCAGGTCGAGAGGCTGTAGATTGGCAAAGAAGGTCCGCGCAATCGTCAAACTCCAGATCGAGGCCGGGAAAGCGAATCCCGCGCCGCCCGTTGGTCCGGCTTTGGGCCAGCACGGCGTCAACATCATGGCGTTCTGCAAGGACTATAACGAGAAGACGGCGTCGCAGGCGGGGACAATCGTTCCGGTCGAGATCACGGTCTTTGAGGACCGCTCTTTCACCTACGTCCTGAAGACGCCGCCTGTGTCGGAGCTGTTGAAGAAGGCGCTGGGCATCGATAAGGGCAGCGCCACGCAGAAGCGGGAAAAAGTGGGCGAGATTTCCCGCGACAAGGTCCGCGAAATCGCCCAGATCAAGCTCCGCGACCTGAACACGACGGACATCGAAGCGGCGATGCGTATGGTCGAAGGAACGGCCCGCAACATGGGAATAGAGGTCACGTAGTGGTAACCAAGGTAGGCAAGAAGCACCGTGAGGCGCTGACGCTGGTAGATCGCGAGACGACATACGCGCCGGCGGAGGCGATAGCGCTCGCTAAGAAAGCGGCCCACGCCCGTTTCGACGAGACGGTGGAGCTGCACGTTCGCACCGGCCTGGACGTTCGCCACGCCGACCAGCAACTGCGCGGCTCCGTCCTGCTGCCGCATGGCCTGGGCAAGACCGTGCGCGTGCTGGTCTTCGCGGAAGGCGAAGCGGGGAAGCTGGCGCAGGAAGCCGGCGCGGACTTCGTCGGTGGCGACGAACTGATAAAGAAGGTCGAGGGCGGCTGGACGGACTTCGACGTCGCCCTCGCCCAGCGCGAGATGATGGGCAAGGTCGGGCGCCTTGGTCGCGTCCTCGGCCCGCGCGGCCTGATGCCCAACCCACGCTCCGGCACCGTCGTCGAGGAGCAGGACGTAGCGCGAGCGGTGCGCGATGCCCGTCAGGGGCGCGTCGAGTACCGGCTGGACCGCAGCGCCATCATCCACGTCCCTCTCGGCAAGATCGGCTTCGAGGAGCAGCAGTTGCTGGAGAACATGGCCGCGATGGTCGAGACGATCGTCAAGTCGCGGCCGGCGGGCGCCAAGGGCCAGTTCGTCCGCAGCGTCACCCTGACGACGACGATGGGTCCGGGGATCAGGCTAGAGCTCGGCTCGACGCTCGCTCTCACCACGTCGTAGCATCGCGTGGCGCGGACATGTTGTCCGCGAAGTCGATCGAATATAGACTAAGCAATACGCCACAGACAGCGGGTCCCCTCCGGCGGAGGGGGTAAATGATTGCCCGCCGAGGCGAGCTCTAACGGTTGGGCGGAAACGTCCGGTCGGTGCGTGGCTCTTGTCTGTGGCGACAAGGGCCATTTTCGTTGCCCGGGAGGGAAAGATGCCGGCACCAAAGAAACTGCGAATCGTCGAAGAGCTGACGGAGCGGCTGACGCGCGCAACTATCGCTATCGGCGCTGCTTACCAGGGGCTGCGGGTCGCGGAGATGACCGTGCTGCGACGCCAGTTGCGGACCAGAGGCGTCGAGGTGAGGGTCACGAAGAACACGTTGCTTCGCCTCGCGGCCACCGCGGCCGAGAAGCCGGAGATAGGCGACCTCGGCGAGGGCCCGACTGCCGTGATCATCGGCTACGGCGACGCCGTCGAGGTGGCGAAGGCTGTGACGGAGTACGTGCAATCGGCGAAGAACGCTTTCTCGCCGCGTCGCGCCTTCGTCGAAGGCCGCTTGCTCTCGGCGCGGGAGATCGTCGAGCTTTCGACGCTGCCGCCGCGGCCCGTGCTTGCCGGCCAGATCGCTGGGGCGCTACGGTCGCCCGTATGGCGGCTGGCGCAGCTACTGTCGGGCGCGCTCGTCCAGCCGACGACTCAGCTCCTCAACTCCCGTCTCGTCCAGTTCCAGGGCCTCCTCGATGCTCGCGCGCAGCAGTTGGAGGCCTGATCACCCTTATTCCATTCCTAACGGTAATCGCTTCGAAAGGAGATTCAGATGCCAGCAGCAAAGACAGCCAAGAAGGACGGCGACCGCGTCGACCAGGCGTTCGACCTGATCAAGGAAATGACCATCCTTGAGCTGCGCGACCTGAACAAGCGCATTGAGGAGGAGTTCGGTGTCGTTGCCGCCGCGCCGGTCGCCATGGCGATGGCTCCGGCCGCCGGACCGGCCCCCGCCGCCGCGCCGGCCGAGGAAGTGGAGGAGCAGACCGAGTTCACGGTCGTCCTCAAGGACATGGGCGCGAACAAGATCAACGTCATCAAGGCGGTCCGCGAAGTGACAACGCTTGGCCTCAAGGAGGCGAAGGACCTCGTCGAGAGCGCGCCGACGAACGTCAAAGAGGGCGTGAGCAAGGAAGAGGCGGAGGTCGCGGTCAACAAGCTGAAGGATGCCGGCGCCACCGTCGAGCTAAAGTAGTCATTTTTCTCCAGCGAAAATAGCGCAGGCGTCTGGCGGAAGAGCCGGAAAACTGCTATATTTCCCGTTGCATGAGGTGCTTTGACTGCGACAAGGATGCGACGCACGAATGCCGTCGTTGCGGCAGGCTCTACTGCGATGAGCACGGCGATGAGTTGTGCGCGCAGTGCCTCAAGCCCACCGGCGCTTTGCCCTCCTTCCTGCTCTATCGCGGCACGCTGTTGGCGCTCCTCCTGGGAACCGTGGTCGCCCTCTGGCTGCTCCTGAAGCCGCCGCAAGAGGCAAGCCAGTCCACCTTCAACATCGTCCAGCCGACGGCGACGGCCGCCGTCCGCACGCCGACGAGCGAGGCCACCCTGACGCCGAACGCCTCGCCGACGGTGACGCCTACAGTCGGCGCAATCGCTTATACGGTACAGCCCGGCGACACGCTCATCGACATCGCGAGCCGCTACCTGCCGCCCGGCATGGGCCTAAACGACTTCATGTGGCAGATAGCCACCCACAACGGCCTCGACCCGGCGAACGCAATTCTTCAGCCTGGACAGATACTGAACCTTCCCCAGTAGGCAGGGGATCTCTTGAAAGAGGAGATTTCGCTCGCCCGACGCCGCCTCGTCCGGGATGCGATAATCTACACGCCGATCTTCGTCGCCGTTCTCGTCGCCTGGGCCGTCGCGCTGGCTGGCGTCATCCGGCAGGGCGGTGGTGGTGGCGTCTTCCTCCTTGTGCTGCTGACGCTCGTGGCGCTGCTCGTCGGCTTCCAGAGCCTGCAGTCGCTGCGGGACCTGCGTTCGACGCTGGTGACCAGCGAGGGCGAGGTGCGGCGAAAATGGCGTCGCGCTGAGTTCCTGCTCTTCCCCGCTTACTACCTCTACCTGAACCGCAACGTCTTCAGAATCACGCCGCTTACGTACCATCAGGTGCAGCCGGGCGATTTCGTCGCCGTGCTGCACTACCCGCACACGTCTACCGTCGTTTCGGTGACCCGATTGCGGCGGAGCGAAACGAGACCAGGAGGGTAGGATGGAGCAACAGGAGCCATTTTCGGCAGCGGGGGTGCCCCGCAAAGCGGAATACTACACTCTCATCCGGGACCTGCCGTCGTCGGAGCGGCCCCGCGAGCGCCTGCGCGACTTCGGGGCCAGCGCGCTCTCCAACGCGGAGCTCCTGGCGATAATCCTGCGCACCGGCGCCCACAAGGAGAGCGTGCTGACGATGTCCTCGCGGCTGCTGTCATCTTACCGCGGGCTAGTCGGACTGGCGCAGGTGAGCTTCGGCGAGCTGTGCAACGAGCACGGCCTCGGCGAGGCAAAGGCGGCGCAACTGAAGGCGGCGCTGGAGCTGGGCAGGCGCCTCTCCTCGACGCAGCCGGAAGAGCGCGCGGTCGTGCGCTCGCCGGAAGACATAGCCAACCTGCTGCTCAGCGAGATGGGTCTCCTGGAGCAGGAGCACCTGCGCGTCGTGCTGCTCAACCAGCGCAACCAGGTGCTCGGCGTGCCGGAGGTGTACCGCGGCAGCGTCAACACGTCGCTCATCCGGATAGCGGAGGTCTTCCGCGAGGCGATCCGCCAGAACTGTCCGGCCGTTGTCCTCGTCCACAATCATCCCTCCGGCGACCCGACGCCTTCCGCCGACGACATCGCGATGACGAAGCAGGCCGTCGAGGCGGGCAAGCTGCTGGACATCGAGGTGCTCGACCACGTGGTCATCGGCCAGGGCCGCTACCTCAGCCTCAAAGAGCAGGGTCTGGGCTTCGGTCCGGCGTAGCGCATCGCGCAGCGGGCCCTTTCAATGGGCGTTCAAATTGACGGGCCCAGCGGTTTCGCGGGATAATGCGATCAGGATTGCTGTATGGCCTGCACACAAGGAGGTGTCTGGTGAAGAGGTCATGGATTTGCCTGTTGATAGTGCTGGCAATCGTTGCCAGCGGTGCCCTGGTCGCGTGCGGCGGTAGCAGCAAGGCCTCGCCGACGGCAACCGCGAAGCAGGGGCAAACGGCATCGACGCCGTCGACCAATGCGACGAGCACGCCGGCGTCGACGAAGGCGACAAATACACCCGCGTCGAATGGCAACAGCGGCTCCAGCGGCGGCTCCCTGAGCGACGTGCCGGTCTACCCCGGGGCCACGAAGATCAGCGGTGGCCAGTATTCCGGCTCCGCGGGATCAATACCGGCTATCGGCTCCAACTTAAACGCGGCAGACTACACGAACTTCGCTTACGCGATTTACGAGACAGATGACAGTCCGCAGCAGGTCTTCGACTGGTACAAGAACAACATGAGCGGCTGGACAGACGAAGGATCGTTCAGCGGCGGCGCCGGGGGGAACACCGCCGCCTTCGCGGCCTGGTCGAAGGACAACGGCAAGGTGGCCGCCTGGATGACCGTCGGGTCAAGCGACAGCAAGACTTCGCTCAGCATCTGGTCCGGCTCTCAATAGCGTCGCCCCAAGCTTGGGCTTTGGTTGGCCATCCGCGCGGGCAGCGCTCCTTCGGGAATGCGTTGCCCGCTCCCATTGAGAAGCCCCTATCGCGGACGGCGCTATCTCAGCCTCAAGGAGCAGGGGCTAGGGTTCGCGCCGCCATAGACACCCACGGCGGTAAGACCGCTGCCTGGATCATTCTGGCTGATAACGACGGGACGACTTCGCTCGCCCTGTGGGCCGCCACGCAATAGGTCATGCCGACCAGCCGTCGCCCGCGCTACCGTTCCGTCGCGCCCTTCTCGAGTTGAGCGAGCGCTTCCGACTCGACGATGCGGTAAACCTCCCCCAGCGGCATCCCGCCCGCCAGCGCCAGGCGTCGGCACGCTTCGTACTCCGGCGACACCTGCGGCCTGCGTCCCGGCAGACGCTTCACCTTAACCGCCGCCGGCCCCAGGCTGGACTCGAACTCGAACGTCTCGCGCTGCGCCTCGTGACGGCGCACCTCCTGCACGCGCACGCCCAGCGTCGAAGTCTCCTCCAGCAGGACGCGCGTCAGGCCTTCCTCCCGCTCGACCCCGCATAGCAGCGACAGCTTGACGGCCGGGCGGTTCTTCTTCATCTGGATGGGCGTGAACCACACGTCCGCCGCGCCCGCCGCAAACAGGCGCTCCAGCACGAAGCCCAGCAGCTCGGCGCTCATGTCGTCGATGTTCGTCTCGATGAGGAGCACGGCGCCGCTTGCTTCCGGCAGCGCCTCGCCGAGCCAGAGGCGTAGGACGTTGGGGCGATCCGCGGTGTCGCGGCTGCCTGCGCCATACCCGACCGCCTCAAGCGCCATCGCCGGTCGCTGGAAGCTCGCGAGCGTTGTGACGATGGCCGCGCCCGTCGGCGTCACGAGCTCCCCCGGCTCGTCGGCGTCCGAGATGGGCGCGTTCGCCGCGGCGAGAAGCTCCAGCGTCGCCGGAGCGGGAAGCGGCAGCGTGCCATGGGCGCCCTGGACCTCGCCCCGTCCGGCCGGAAGGCGGGAGGCGAAAAGCCGTTCGACGCCCAGCAGGCGCAGGCCGGCCACCGCTCCCACGATATCGATAAGCGTGTCGAGAGAGCCCAGCTCGTGCAGGACGACGGAGTCGATTTCGACGCCGTGGACGCGCGCCTCGGCTTCGGCGAGACGGCGGAAGACGGCCGACGCCTTCTCCTTGTCGGCCGGCGGCAGGCTGCTAGCCTCTATGGCGCCGAGCGCGTCGCGGAGTCGAGGAAGGGACGGCGCGTCCGCCGCGAGTTCGACCGTGACCTTCGTCGCGGCAAGGTCGTTGCGCTGCGTCCGTTCGGCCGTCAGCCGGTAGCCGGAAACCTTCACCTTCGTCAGCTCCGCCTGCAACGTCGCGAGCGGCAGCCCGGCGTCGACAAGAGCGCCGAGAAGCATATCGCCGCTGATGCCGGAGAAACAGTCGAGATAGGCGATGCGCGTCAGCTTCGGGCTCCTTCGCGCTCAGCTCTGAGCGTGGGCGAGTTGGTTGATGACGGCCGCCAGGTAGCCGGCGCCGAAACCGTTATCGATGTTGACGACGGCGACGCCCGGCGCGCAACTGTTCAGCATCGTCAGCAGGGGAGCGATGCCCTGGAAGCTGGCGCCGTAGCCCACGGACGTGGGGACGCCGATCACCGGCATGGCGACCAGGCCGGAGACGACGCTCGGAAGCGCTCCCTCCATGCCGGCGACGACGACCAGCACCCGCGCCTCGCGCAGCTTCGGAAGATGGTCGAGGAGGCGGTGCAGCCCGGCGACGCCCACGTCGTAGACCCGCTCGACGCTGCTGCCCATCAGCTCCGCCGTGACGGCCGCTTCCTCGGCCACCGGCAAATCCGCAGTGCCGCCGCAGATGAGGCAGACGCCCGGCAGCGCCTCAGCCGGATGGCGGTCCAGCGTCGCCGCCCGCGCGACGTCGTGGTAGACGGCGTCGGGGACGCGTTCCCCTATCATCTCGAAAACGTCGCGGTCGATGCGCGTCACCAGCAGGCGTCCGGAGCGCTCGGCGAGGCGCTCGGCGATGGCGGCCACCTGCTCCGCCGTCTTCCCCTGGCCCAGCACTACCTCAGGCAGGCTGTCGCGGAGGGCGCGGTGATGGTCCAGCTTGGCGAAGCCGATGTCCTCATAGGGAAGGTGGCGCAGCCTCTCCAGCGCCCCTTCAACGTCCGTCGTCCCTTCGGATACGGACAGTAGAAGCTGTCGCAGGCTCTGCTCGTCGATCGTCTCACTCCCGGGCCTGACATGTTGGCCGCGAATGAGATTATAGCATCGGCAGGTTCAGCGGACAAAAGCGCTGCCGATTCCCTCAGGGTTGACGCCCTCGCAACTGCAAGGGTATTATCAACCCGGCGGAGCTGCGTCTTGTAGCGCAGCGTGAGGCACTACCGGTTGAACATGGAGACCGACGACGGCGGCGATCGTAGCCGCCAAACGGCAAATAGAGGAGGCGATTCGCTGTCGATGAGTCGCCGCTAGAGCGCTGATTGGCGCCCGGCCGCGGCTCGTCCGCGGCGGACCACCTCCTGGCACGACTTTCTTGAGGAGGTGGTTTTTCATGCCTTTCCTCAGCCAGCTCCTTGGCCGGCCCACCCTCGACGCCGAGGGCGTGCGCGTCGGTGTGCTGCGGGACCTGCTCGTCTCCGGCGATAACCCCTATCCGCCGCTGAACGCCATCGTCGTCGGCGATAGGGGGCACCTGCACGCCATTCCCTGGATTCACGTCGCCTCCGTCACGCCGCGCGGGGCTGTGCTGCGCAGCCGCGTCCGCCTGGAGGCGTTTCCCGCGCCGACCGACGACTTGATCTGGCTGGGGCGCGACCTGCTGGACAAGCAGATCGTCGATACGCACGGCGTGAAGCTGGTGCGCGTGAACGACCTGGCGCTCACGGTCATTAATGGCGACCTGCGCCTCGCCGGCGTCGACAACAGCGTCGCCGGACTCTTGCGACGGCTGGGAATCGAGTGGCTGGCCAACGTTGCCGGCCGCGGACGCCCACGACTTATCGACTGGGAACAGGTAGACATCGGCCCGGCCGTCGACGAGATTCGGCTGAAGGTGCCCTTTCACCGCCTGCGTCGCATGAACCCGGCGGACATCGCGTCGGTCATCAGCCAGATGTCGCCCGGCGAGGCGGCGGACGTGCTGGAGGCGCTGGACGACGAGATCGCCGCCCACGCCCTGGCGGAGCTGTCCGACGAGCACCAGGCTGCGGTCGTCAACGCTATGGAGCCGGAGGAAGCCGCCGACGTGTTGGAGCAGATGGCGCCGGACGAGGCGGCGGACATCCTGGGCGACGTCCACGAGGAGCGCGCCGGCGAGCTTATGCGGTTGATGGAGCCGCACACGGCCCAGGAGGTGCGCTCGCTCCTTATCTACGAGGACGACACTGCCGGCGGCCTGATGAACAGCAGGCTCTTCGCCGTCGCCGAGATGGAGACGGCGGGCCGCGTCCTGGAAGACCTGCGACGCACCTCTCCGCCCGAGGACGAGATCTACTATCTCTACGTCGTCGACAGCGGTGGACGGTTGCGCGGCGTCCTCTCTTTGCGTGACCTCGTCGTCGCCGAGCCGGACACGCTCATCGCCGATTGCGCGCGGCAGGACGTGGCCTTCGTACGCCTGGACGACTCCAAGGAGGAGGTGGCGCGCAAGCTCATCCACTACAACCTCCTGGCCATCCCCGTCGTCGACGAGCACGGCCACCTGAAGGGCATGGTCACCGTGGACGCCGTGCTGGACCTGGTGACGCCGCGCGCCTGGCAGAACCAGCCGCGTCGGATGACGGGATAGACAGGCCGATGGACGATGACAAACCAGGTTATCCCTCCGGTGCGCCTCGGCCGGCCGGCGTTGCGCGTTCTAGCGTATCTGAACCGCATGGGGCCCTGGCGACGGCTCGCCCTCTTCCTGGCCGTGATGGGCCCCGGCCTGATCACCGGCATCGTCGACGATGATTCGACGGGAATCGCCGGCTATGCCATTGCCGGCTCACGCTTCGGCTACAACCTTCTCTGGACGCTTGTCCTCGCGGCCGTCGCGCTGGCGATAGTCGGAGAGATGGCGGCCCGAATGGGCGCCGTCACCGGCAAGGGCCTCGGCGAGGTAATCCGCGAGCGTTTCGGCGTACGCATAACTTCCTTCGCGCTGCTCATACTCCTGGTTGCCAACACGGCCACGGTGATCGCCGAATTCGCCGGAATTGCCGCCGCGTCGGAGATATTCCACATTTCGCGCTACATAGCCGTGCCGCTTGCAGCGCTGCTGGTGTTCGTCGTCGTGGCCTACGGCTCGTACCGGCGCATGGAGAAAGTGCTGCTGCTCTTCTCCGCCGTATCCATTGCCTACGTCATCACCGGCTTCCTCGCGCGTCCCGATTGGGGCGCCGTGGCGACGCATTCGGTCGTTCCGCACATTCAGACGAACCTGGCGTATCTCTCCGTCCTCATCGGCGTCATCGGCACCACAATAACACCGTGGCAGCAGTTCTATCTTCAATCGACCGTCGTGGACAAGGGCCTGGGGGAGCGCGAGTTCAAGCTGGAGCGTTTGGACGTGTTCATCGGGGCGTTCGCCTCCGCGACCATCGCCTTCTTCATCATTGTGACGACAGCCGCAACGTTGCACGCGCACGGCGAGCCGTCGGGGACAGTGGAGGAGGTGGCGCAGTCGCTGCGTCCGCTGGCCGGCGACTTCTCCGCCAATCTCTTCGCGATAGGGCTGCTGAATGCGTCGCTGCTGGCGGCGGCGGTCCTGCCGCTCACGACGGCCTATGCAGTCTGCGGCGCCTTCGGCTGGGAGCGCAGCGTCAACCGGCCCATCCGCGAGGCGCCGGTGTTCTTCGGCCTTTTCGGCGGGCTGCTGATCGTGGGCGCGACGGCAGTGCTCTTGCCGGGCATGCCCCTCCTCCTGCTGCTGCTGATTCCAAACGTCGTCGGCGCTGTGCTCCTGCCGGTCATCCTTGTCCTGATGCTGAAAGTGCTGAACGACTCCAAGATAATGGGTCGTTGGACGAACTCGACGGGCTGGAACGTGGCCGCGTGGACCGTGACGGGCGCGCTCATCGGGCTGACCGTGGCGTACGCCTTCATCGCTATCCTGCAAGCGATGGGGGGTGTCAGCGGCTGACGGCTGTCCCAGCGACCACTGCTCTCGCGAGAGCAGTCTCTCGATTCTGGATAACCCCGATTGGCACTCGGTTTTCGCCAGTACAAAATGCCCGAAAGGACTGTGCCAGGTCGCTCGTCGCCGCGGCGTGAGTGGAGCAACCGTCCTGCCTGGCCGAAGTGTGATAGGAGGAGGCTGAAATGACAGTGCTGTGCAAGGAGTGCGGTGCCGAGTCTCCGGACGACGGCGTCTTTTGCGAACAGTGCGGTCTAAAGCTGGAGAGCCCGGCGGCAGACGCCGTGCCGACGGTGGCCTGTCCTAATTGCGGCACGGCCAATCCGCCCGACAGCGCCTTCTGTGAGGAGTGCGGCGGCGAGATACCGCCTGAGGCCGAGAAGGGGGGCCGAAAGCCCGGCTTTCTCGGCACGGCGGCGAAAGCCGCCATCGGCGGCACCGTGCTGGGAGGCGCCGGCATCGGGATAGCATCCGTGCTTGGCGGTGGTGGAGGAGGAGGCGCGGCAGCGGCGGCAGGTGCCGGCGCGGCGGAGACGGCCGCACAAGCAGGGGCGGAGACGCTCGGGCAGGCCGCGGGGCAGGCCGCGGGACAGGCGGGCGGATCGGCCGGCGGCGCGTCTTCGGGCGGCGCTGCGGGAGGAGCGCACACAGGCTTGTCCGGCGGGGTGCAGGGAGCTGGGCCTCATGTGGGCGCCCAGCACCTCGGCACCGTGCACGGTGGAGCGCCCGGAGGTGGCGCACCCGGAGGCACAGCGACCGGTGGCGGCGGCGTACCGGGTAGCGGCGCGTCGGGCGGAGGACCAACCGGGGGATTCGGCGGTCCGCCAACGGGAGGCACGAGCCACGTCGGCCATCATGGCCACGGCGCACATGTCGGCGCCGGCGCGGGAGCAGGCGCAGGCGCGGGAGCCGGAGGCGGCATGGGCATTGCCGCCCTTATCGGCGCGATCATCAAATGGGGGCTGATCGGCTTGATTACATTGATCGGCCTCGGACTGGGTGCGTCGGTCGTCGGCGCGGCGCTCATCTTCACCGGCAATCCGAGCCCCTGCGTCAACCGTCCAATCACGCCGTCGACGGCGGCGAGTCAGGCGCTGCGCAACAAGTGGGACGCTTTCGAGCAGGCCGCTCTCAAGGGCGCCTCGCTGATCACTTTCGATGAGACGGGCGTTACGTCGCGAGGCGTGGAGTATATCAAAGAGAAAGACCTGCCGCTAAAGGACCTGCAGGTCAACTTCTGCCCCGATGGCCTCGGCGAAGCGCGTGGTACAATCGACGCGCCGGGACGGCCCATTCACGTCCTGCTGCGCGGAACGCTCGACCTGTCGGGCCCAAAGCCGCGTATCGACGTCAAGACGATAAAGGCCGGCAATCTTCCCAGCCTCTTCGGTGGCACCGACTGGATAATCACCAACATCATTAAGAAGAGCAACGCGGACATTCTCGACGTGAAGCCTCATCTGACGAGGCTGGAGATCGCGGACGGCTCGGCGACGCTCATGGGAGGCCCGTAGCGGCCCTCGGGCCGAGCAAAGGGAAGGGTCGGGGGTTGGAACGAACGGCCGCTCGGCAAGCCGAGCGGCCCGAGATGGCAGGCAGACCTCGCTCTCAATTGAGCGGCTGGTCAGGGCACACGGCGAGGCTGCAACTGCCTAGATGCGGTGCTCCTCGCGAACAACGCGTCGCGGCCCGCTGTGCCAGCTCGTCCGCCAATCACGCGCCGGAACGATCTCCGCCAGCCTGTCGAGCTGCCCGATAGCTTCAAGTCGACGGTAGATTAGCTGCCAGGCGCAGGGTCGCTCCGAGTCGACTTCGCAGCCGTCTTCGCTGGAGCCGGCGCAAGGCCCGTTGAGCATGCGCTTGGCGCAGCGGGTGATGGGGCAGATGCCGCCGAAGTCGGCAAGGACGCAGGCGCCGCAGCCCAGGCACTTCTCCGTCCAGACGCCCTGCTCTTCGAGAATGCCGATGAACTGCGTGTCGAGCGCGGCGTAGACGGGCTTCTCCGGGAAGCGCTCCGCTATCGCCTGAACGCCGGCGCCGCAACCGAACGACAGGACCGCCTCGTTGCGCGCCGCCGCGGCCGCCAGGTCGGCGATGAACTCGTTTTCGCACTGCCTCTCGATGGTCATCTGCTCGATCTCTATCGGCCGGCCCTCCAGGCGTCGCGCCATGCGCATCGCGTAGCTCATGATGCTGACTTCCCGGTCGCCGCCGGCGAGGCAGACGGTGACGCAGGTTCCGCAGCCCACAAACAGCACCTTGTCGTGGCCGGCAAGCAGGCTCCTGACTTCAGCGATCGATTTTCCAGTTGCGACTATCATTCTTGCCCTCTATTCTCAGTCTGCCGCAGCGGGCTGGGCCCCAGCCGTTCGACGGTCTCCACCATTTCCCGCACGCGCGCCACAAACGTCGGCGCCTCCGACGCTGAGAGGTTGACCATCCGCAGACGCTCGCCGCCGATGCCGATGTCGTCCAGGAGCTTTCGCGCGGCCGCGATCCGGCGCTTCGCGCGCAGGTTCCCCTCGACGAAGTGGCAGCTGCCCTCCAGGCAGCCGGCGATAAGCACGCCGTCGATGCCCCGCTCGAACGCCGCCAGTATCTGCTGCACCTCCACCTTGCCGCTGCAGGGCACGTGGACGATGCGGACGTTCGCCGGGTACTGCATGCGTCGCGAACCGGCCAGGTCGGCGGCGGCGTAAGCGCAGAAGTTGCAGCAGAACGCCAGTATCTCGCAGCGCTCCGTCGTTGCGCCGGCCTTCGTCTCTTCCGTCTCAATCATGTAGCGTTCCCACCAGCAGCTCGTCCAGCATCGCCGTGAGCTGGCCTTCCTCCTGGTTCTGAAGCTGAATCGCCTGCGCAGGGCAGGCCGCGACGCAGCTCCCGCAGCCCAGACACTTCGCCGCCTGTATCGCGACCTTGTGCTCGACGAGGACGGGCGCGCCGTATGGGCAGACCTTGACGCAGGTCATGCAAGCCGTGCAGGCGGAAGCGTCGACTTTCGCGATTTGCCCGCCGACCTCCAGGTACGGCTTCGAAAGCACCGTCGCCGCCCGCGCGGCGGCCGCCAGCGCCTGCGCTATCGTCTCGTCGACGAAGCGGGGCGAGTGGGCCAGCCCGCAGACGAAGACGCCCTCGCTGGCCAGGTCGACCGGCCGCAGCTTGGGGTGTGCCTCCAGGAAGAAGCCGTCGGCGGTTAGCGACGTTCGGATGATGGACGACAGCTTCGGGTTGTCCGTCGCCGGCGCGATGCCGGTGCTCAGCACGAGCAGGTCCGGCCGCAAGACGAGCCTTCGACGCGTTCCGGCGTCGGTGACGCGCACCGTCAGGCCGCCGTCGTCGCTGGTTGCGGGCTCCTCGTCTTCGCGGTAGCGGATGAACAGCACGCCGGCCTCGCGCGCCTTCTGATAGTACGTCTCGCGGAAGCCGTAGGTGCGCATGTCTTTCATCAGGACGATGACGCGGGCGTCCGGTCGCGCCGATTTGAGGGCCAAGGCGTTCTTCACCGCCTCGGCGCAGCAGACGCGACTGCAGTAGTTGTTCTCCTCGGTGCGCGAGCCGACGCACTGGATCATGACCACGGTCGGGCTTTCGCCGAGGCCTGCCGGGTCGCCGGCGGCAAGTCGTGCCTCCAGCTCGCGTTGGGTTACCACGCGCTCGTTCTTCCCATACAGATGCGCCTCAGACACGCGCTCGACGCCTCCGGTCGCGACGATGGCGACGCCGTGGGAGATCGTCTCCTCGCGTCCGTTCGACATAACTACGCTCTTGAAGTTGCCGACGTGTCCGTTGAGCTCGACAAGCTCCGAGTTGAGATGAGTGTGAATCTGCGGATGCGCCTGCACGCGGTCGATGAGCCCCGCTGCGAACTGCTGGATGTCGTCGCGCTCCAGCGTATAGTGGAGCTGGCGGAGGTTGCCGCCGAGGACGTCGCTCTTCTCCACCAGGTGCGTCTCGAAGCCCTGGTCCGCGAGCGAGAGCGCCGCCGTCATGCCGGCCAGCCCGCCGCCGAGCACCAGCGCCGAGCGCGTTATCGGCAGGCGGCTCCGCTCCAGCGAGCGCAGCAGTCGCGCCCGCCCAACCGCCATGCGCATCAGGTCGCAGGCCTTCTCCGTCGCCTGGACGGGGTCGTCCCGGTGCACCCACGAGCACTGGTCGCGGATGTTCGTCATAGCGAAGAGAAACGGGTTGAGGCCGGACTCGCGCAGCGTCTCCTGGAACAAGGGCTCGTGCGTCCGCGGCGAGCAGGAGGCGACGACGACGCGGTTCAGCCGCTTTTGCTTGATGATCTGCTTTATCGCCTCCTGGCAGTTGTCGGAGCAGGTGTAGAGGTCCGTCTCGGCGTGGACGACGTTGCCCATGGCCGCCGCCTCGCGTTTCACCGCTTCGACGTTGACGACGGAGGCGATGTTGTGGCCGCAGTGGCAGATGAACACGCCGACGCGCGGCTCTTCGTCCGTCACGTCGCGCTCCCAGGGATACTCGTGCCGCTCGACCTGTGTGCCGCGGCCTTCCCGCAGCAGCTCCATCGCCGCCGCGGCCGCCGCGCTCGCCTGGGCGACCGATTCCGGGATGTCCTTCGGCTCCTGGAAGGCGCCGGCGACAAAAACGCCGGGTCGCGATGAGATGACGGGCGCCAGGCGGTCGGTGCGGCAGAAGCCGAACTCGTCGCGCTCGACACCGAGGTGTCGGGCCAGCTCGTCGGCGCTTGCTCCGGGCTTCAGGCCGATGGAGAGCACCACCAGGTCGAAGTCTTCCAGCTTCTCCGCGCCCTCCTCGTCGAAATAGCGGAGGCTGAGGTCTTTCGTGTTCGGCCTCTCGACGACGCGTGAAGGGATGGCGCGGACGTAGCGAACACCGTATTCGCTTTGGGCGCGGCTGACGTAGCGGTCGAACTCCTTGCCGAAGGCGCGCACGTCGATGCAAAAGATGGCGATCTCCAGATTCGCGTCGTGCTCCAGCGCGACCATCGCCTCCTTCGTCGCCGACATGCAGCAGACCGCGGAGCAGTAGCCGTTGCCGCAGGCGCTGTCGCGGGAGCCGACACACTGGATGAAGGCGACGCGCCGCACCGGACCGCCGTCGGAGGGTCGGACGAGCGTGCCTTCCGTCGGCCCGGAGGCGCTAAGCATGCGTTCGAACTGGATGGAGCTGAGGACGTTGGCGTAGCGCCCGTGGCCGTACTCGCCGCGCAGCGACGCTTCGATCTCCTCCGTCCCCGGCGTCAGAATGACCGCGCCCACCCGCAGCGTCTCGGTCCGCGTCCGCATGTCGTGGACGATGGCGCCCGGGCCGCAGGCCTTCTCGCAGAGGCGGCAGTCGGAGCATAGGCCGCAGTTGAGGCAGCGCAGCGCTTCGGCGACGGCGTCGTCCTCCGAGTAGCCGAGGTCGATCTCACGCATGTCGCCGCGGCGCTCGACGACGGGCGACTGCGGCATGGCGTGTCGCGGCTGGACGGTGGCGGCTGGGTTGGGGTTCGGCGCCGCTGTCTTGCCGGCATCGCTCTGCCTCGGCTGGGGTGACGCTCCGCGCAGGTAGTCGTGGATCGTCTGGGCGGCGCGATGACCGTGCGCCATCGCCTCGACGAGCGAGGCAGGGCCGAGGACCGCGTCGCCCCCGGCGAAAACGCCCGGCAGCGAGGTCGAAAGGCAGTCGTCGCAGTCAATGCGCGAGGCGCCGGCGAACGGTAGGCCCTCCAGGTCGGAGCTCTGGCCGATGGCGAGAATGACCGTGTCGGCGTCGAAGACGAAGTTTGAGCCTTCGATGGGCTGGGGTCGCCGCCGGCCGCTCTCGTCCGGCTCGCCCAGCTTCATGCGCAGGCACTCCAGGCCCGTGACGGAACCCTCGCCGATAGCGCGCACGGGGTTGGCAAGATAGAGGAACTCGACGCCCTCTTCCTCGGCGAGTTGGATCTCTTCGTCCAGCGCCGGCATCTCCGCGCGCGAGCGCCGGTAGACGACGGTGACTTTCTCCGCGCCGAGGCGCAGCGCCGTGCGGGAGGCGTCCATCGCCACGTTGCCGCCGCCGATGACGGCGACCCGCCTGCCGACGGACACGGGCTCGCCCAGGTTCGCCGATTTCAGGAAGTCGAGGCCCTGGAGAACGCCCGGCAGGCCGGCGCCTTCGATGTCCAGGCGTTCGCTGCGGTGAGCGCCGCAGGCGACGAAGAACGCCGCGTATCCTTCCTCGCGCAGGCCGTCCAGCGTCACGTCGCGGCCGACGCGGCAGTCCAGGCGCACGTCGATGCGGTCGTTCAGCAGACGGCCGATCTCGAAGTCCAGCACGTCGTAAGGCAGGCGATAGGCCGGGATGCCGAGGCGCAGCATTCCGCCGAGGAAGGGCAGCGCCTCAATAATCGTCGCCCGGTAGCCCATGCGGCTGAGGTCATGCGCCGCCGTAAGGCCCGCCGGCCCGCCGCCGATAACGGCGACCCGCTGCTCGCGCAACTCCGCGAAGCCTTCCGACGGCGAGTCGTCGCCGAGCTCGTCGCGGTGGGTGTACACCCAGTCCGTTGCGAAGCGCTTCAAGTCGCGAATGGCGACGGGGGCGTCGATTTCGGCGCGATTGCACTGCGTCTCGCAGGGGTGCTGGCAGATGCGTCCGCAGACCGCCGGCAGGGGGCACTGCTCGCGGATGACCTCGTAGGCCTCCTTGAAGCGCCGCTGGCCGATGAGAGCGACGTACGCCTGCGCGTTGACGCCGGCCGGGCAGGCCAGCTTGCAGGGCGCCTCGCCGTCGGCTTTGGCGATGGTGAAGGCGTTGGGCACGGCCTGCGGGTATTCGCGGAAGATCGCTTTGCGCTGGCCAAGGCCACGGTCGAAAGCGCTTTCGAGGCTGACGGGGCAGACTTCCGCGCAGTCGCCGCAGCCGTTGCACTTCGCCAGGTCGACGAAGCGGGCGTTTCGTTTGACAGTGACGTCGAAGCGGCCCGGCTCGCCGCTGATCCCTTCGATCTCGCCCAGCGTGATGATCTCGATGTTCTTGTTGCGCCCGCACTCGACGAGCTTGGGCGAGAGGATGCACATGGAGCAGTCGCCGGTGGGGAAAGTCTTGTCGAGCTGCGGCATGCGGCCGCCGACCGCGGAAGAGCGCTCGACGAGGTAGACCTTGAAGCCGGAGTCAGCCAGGTCCAGCGACGCCTGGATGCCGGCGATGCCGCCGCCGTAGACGAGCACAGCGCCGCTGGGGCGTTCGTCCGTCATCGCGCTACCGCCTTCTCCGCGCGCAGGATGCCTTTTCGCGCCAGCAGCGGCAGCGGGTCGACCAGCAGGCTTCGCAGGCCTAGCTGCTGCGCCGGAAGGCCGAGCGCCAGCCCGAGGAGCTGCGTGAAATAGAAGACGGGCAGCCCGAAGCGTTCGCCGTGCTTCTTTTCGATGTCGCTCTGCCGCATGTCCAGGTTGAGCTGGCAGAGGGGGCAGGCCGTGACGATGCAATCGGCGCCGGCTTCTCGCGCCGCAATCAGTATTGCGCGAGACAGGCGCAGGACGATCTCCGTCTTCGTTATCGAGTAGCTGGCGCCGCAGCAGTCCGTCTTTGCCGGCCAGTCGATGGCTTGAGCGCCGCTGGCAGTCATCAGCTTGTCGAGCAGCGTCGGGTTCTCCGCGTCGTCGAAGCGCATTATCGCCGGCGGCCGCACGAGGAGGCAGCCGTAATAGGCGGCGACGCGCAGACCGGCGAGCGGCTTCGTCACTTTCTCAGACAGGCTGACGAAGCCAATGTCGTCGCGCAATATCTCCAGGAAGTGCTTTACCGGCGTCGAGCCGTCGTAGTCGGCGCCGATGGCGTCGGCGACCATACGCCGGCTCTCCGCATCGCCTGCGATCTCATGGTTCGCCAGCTTGAGGCGACTGTAGCAGGCGGCGCAGGCCACGGCGACGGTCTGGCCCGAAGCAGCGGCGAGATTGGCGGCCGGCAACGCGAGGGCGAGCAGGGCGTCGGTCTGATGGGCGGCCGTGGAGCCGCAGCACGTCCAGCCGGCAAGCTCCGGCAGGTCGATGCCGAGAGCGGCCGCAACCGCCTTCGTGGAGAGCGCGTAGTCCTTCGCCGTCGATTCCAGCGAGCAGCCGGGGTAGAAGACGTAGCTCACGGCGCCCCCTTCCTTTGCTCTCGCGCCCGACGGAAGATGCGTTGGCGCTTGGCGCGGTCGCCGGACAGGCGTGGCAGAAGCGCGAACTTGCCCTTTCGCAGCATCGTCGGGAACTTGGCAACGTCTTGCGAGAAGCGACGCGTGCGCAGCTTGAAGGCAGCCATCAGCACCAGTTCATGCGTGCGGCCGAGCTGTCGCACCATCGCAAGAAAGATATCGTTGAAGGCGGGAACGGCGGCGTCAGCGGCGACTTTCCTTTCGCGCGAGAGGCGTCGCAGGGCATCGATGGCCGCGGGCAGGGCGACCGCCTGCGGGCAACGGGCTTCGCAGGTGCCGCAGGACGTGCATTCCCAGATGAAGCGGCTGGCCAGCAGCTCGTCCGTGGCGCCGAGTTGCACAAGGCGAACGATCTCGTGCGGCTTCACGTCCGCGTCCGCAGCGACGGGACAGCCGGAGGTGCACTTGCAGCACTGGAAGCACAACGAGAGCGCGGCGTCCGCCAGGAGCCTCTTGAGGGCGCCGGAGGGCATTGCCGGAGAAAGAGGACGTTCTATAGCCGAGGTCATGAGAGCCCTTTCGCCAGGCCGGCGCGCGAGATCACCTCGGCGACGACGCCCGGCGTTCCGCCCCAGGCGATGTGGACGCCGCGCACGCCTTCGAGGCTCGCCAGCTTTGATGCCATCTCCGCGCAGATGGCGATGCCTTCGGCGGCGGCGTCTGTCGCGTCCCTGAGGCGCGCAACGACGGCTTCGGGAACGCGGCCGCGGCGCTGGAGCGCTTCCGCCTGCGCCACGTCGGTCAGCGGCTGGACGGCGGCGATTATAGCGACGGTCTTGCTGAGCTTCTCCTGTCGCGCTGCGTCGAGCCATTCGACGAAGGACGCGGCATCGAAGACGGGGCTCGTCATAAGGAAGCGGGCACCGGCCTTCACCTTCTTTCGGGCGTCGATGAGGCTCAGCTCGAGCGGGCGCAGATGCGGGTAGGCCTCGGCGCCGATGAAGAGCGAGAACGGCGCGCCGTCCGACGGGTCGGCGAGCAGTTGGATGAGCTGAACGGGGTCGACGTCATATACGCCGGCGGCTTCCGGCTGGGCGCCGAGCGATTGGTGGTCGCCCGGCAGGCAGACGACGTTCTTGACGCCAAGCGCCGCCGCTCCGGCGACGTCGGCGAGAAGGGCTGTGCGGTTGCGGTCCCGCGTGAGCAGCGTTAAGACCGGCTCCGCGCGCTGCGCCGCCAGCAGAGTGGAGCACACGAGGGCGGAGATGGCCCGTTCGCCACCGCTGGAGACGACGAGCGCATCGAGGGAGGACGGGAACGCGGCGGCCAGGGCTCTTACGGCGTCGGCGTCTCTGGCGCCCGCCGTCATGAGCTCCGCGGTCACCACGCGGCGTCCGCTCTCCAGGGCCCGCGCCAGACTCGATGTCTCCGTAGCCTGACTCATCTTACCCGCCTCTCTGATTGGCGTTCCTGGACAGCGGGCTTCGTTGGAGGCCGGCAAGCGCCGCCGCGACCGCCTGTGCCAGGTCACCCTCGCCGCCGTCCGGCGTCGGGTCGATTAAGGTGAGCCGATTTCCGCCGAGGCTGATGTCGTCCAGGATGCTTTTCACGTAGTCGATTCGTCGTTGGACGCGACGGCGTCCTTCCATGTAGCGGCACCGGCCGTCGCCGCAGGCGGCCACGAGCACGAGGTCCACGCCCTGCTCGAAAGCCTTGAGGAAGTGCTCCGGCTGGAGCTTCCCGGCGCAGGGGACACGGATCTCTCGCACGGAAGGCGGGGTGGGCTCCCGGGGAGGTGTGGCTTCCCGCGCCGCGCCGCCCGACGACTTGGAGACGCAGCGGAACAGGACGACGTCCAGCGGGAAATCAGGGGGGACCGCCGTAATGGCGGTGCTCTGGTTCAAGCTGCCTTCCATGTCTGCCGATGTGCCTCCGGCTGCGCATCTGAAAGCCTGCTACCTAGTCTGCCACATCCGGCGAGACAAGGGAACGGTAGCTTCGGCAAGAGGATGCGATGCTTGTCCTCGGCCGCATTCTGTAACGAAGCGGCAACCGGTTACCGTTAGCCTGTATCCATGATCGGCGGAAAGGAGCGGCGGTGTCAAGTTCGGGCCGCGAGGCATGGAAGGGCCGCTCGGCAACCCGAGCGGCCCGGAGTGAGCGTACCGTCAGCGGCTCGCCGGCTTCACGCTTCATTGCCGTCGAAACGCCGTGCTGGCAGTCGCCCGTTGACTGCTGTTGACGCCGCGAATGCGCCCTTCGGCTTGTTAGACGCGGAAGCCCGGCTTGCGAGAGAGGTTTGCCGCCGCGGCGTCGCGGATCTTCTCGCAGGACGTCTTGAGATGCTCCTTCTCGGCGGGGGTCAAAGCGCCAAACAGCTTCGCTGCCGCCTGGTCCGCCACCGCCGAAGCCTCTTCGTACTTCTTGACGCCGGCCTTCGTGAACTCCACCAGCCTCTTGCGGCGGTCCTTGGGGTCGCCGTGCGTGTGCACCCAGGCCTTGGCCTCCGTGCGGTCCACGAGGCCGGTCAGGCTGTTGGGCTCCTTCACCATCCACTTCGCCAGAGCGCTAATCGTCAGCGGGCGTCGCTCGCGGGCCAAAAGGCCCAGGAGCTGTAGTTGCGGCAGGGAGATCCCCTGCGGTATGAGCGCCGATTCCTGCACCTTGAACACAGCGTTATATGCCTGATACAGTGGCTGCCACTCACCTACTACCTGAGCTTTGCCTGCACCGGACGTCTTTGCGGCAGGGGTTTTTCTTGGCACTATCTGGGTCCTCCCTTTCCTTGTCTGAAGTTGCTCGCTCCTTCGATTGGAGCATTGTCCTTGAGCGGTCATTCGGACGTACTGTTCTTTGGTAACGCGAATGATACCGAATTGTCAAGCCCTTTGCGTTTTTCTGCAAGAATTGAGGAGAAACCCCACGATCTCCAGCTCAACGAGGCCGACCTGCATGCGGTAGCCGGCAGCGTCTTCGCCTTCTACAAGTCGCTCGGAGCCCACTTTGACCTGCTCTTCTTCGACCCATCGGACCGCGACGCCGCTTACTACCAGGTGCAGCGCGGCGACGGCGGCGCCCACTGGCGGAAGGACGCCGACTTCGAGAGGTTCGGGACTTTCGTCAGCAGCATCGTAAGGGAGACGGGCCGCTGGGCGATCGTTTGGCAGGTGCCCGTCGGCAACACCATCTATCGCAGCATGGACAATAGCTGGGGGCACTACCAGGACAATCGCCTTCAGTACTGGCTCGGCGACCGGGCGCACGCGCAGGTGCTGGCGGATGGCGGCGTCATCGCCGTCCTGTTCGGCGCCGGCGCGGATGGCTGCACGACGTACACGGACGAGATGAACGACGGCGTCACCAATCCGCCACCCATCGACGGCAATGACCAGGAAGCGCAGTACTCGGACGACGACGGCGGCTATCTACGGCTGAGCGCGTCGGCATACTACCAGGCCGGCGCGCTCTCTCGGGACGCCGCAGTAGCGAAACACCGTCGAGGCGTCCCCGGGCGCGGCGAAAATAAAAGGGCCGCGCTAACCCCCCGATTCGCAAGCAATGGCTTAATCTGTTGGAGGTGCGCTAGGCCCTACTCATCTAACGCAGGAAACGGCGCGATTGTTACAGGCGGCGATGCGCCGTTCTTGTCATAACAATTCCCGTTCCCACGCCGCTCAGCTTTGACGGGCCAATCGGCAGGTAGTAAGATCCTGACATCTATCGGGCGGTTCCCTTAGGTCGCAGAGGTGGTCGTCGTGTTCCGGCAGGTCCCTTCGCAAACTCTCCGTCCGGGGAGACCTGCGGCGTCGGCTGAACGACACATCCCCTATCGACCGGCTCTCGATGGGATTCGCGCCCTTGCCGTCGCCGCCGTCCTTGCTTATCATGGCGGCCTCTCTCACGCGCGCGGCGGCTTCCTCGGCGTCGACGCTTTTTTCGTCCTCAGCGGCTTCCTTATCACCAGCCTCCTCCTCGCCGAATGGCGCTCTCGCGGCGAGATCCGGCTCATCGCGTTCTGGTCGCGACGGGCGAGGCGCCTGCTGCCGGCGCTCTTCCTGATGCTCCTAGGCGTGGCCTTCTACGCCGTCGCGCTCGCGCAGCCGGATGAGCTGGACAAGCTGCGCGGCGACGCTCTGGCGACCATCGGCTACGTCGCCAACTGGCGGCCGATCTTCGTCGGTCAGTCCTACTTCGACCAGTTCTCAGTCCCTTCGCCGTTGCTGCATACCTGGTCGCTGGCCATAGAAGAGCAATACTACGCCGTCTGGCCGCTTCTCGTCTTCCTGCTGCTATGGCTCCGGCGTGGCTCGCTGAAGCTGCTGCTGCCGGCTTCGGCGTTGATGCTGGCGGGCTCGGCGCTGCTGATGGCGCTGCTCTTCCAGCCCGGTCACGACCCGTCGCGCGTCTACTACGGCACCGACACTCGGGCGCAATCGCTGCTGGTGGGAGCGCTGCTGGCGATGCTGCTGATGCGTTTGGGCCCGCTGAAGGGACGCTGGACGCGGCCGGCCCTGGAGGTCGGGGCTATCGGCTGCGCAGCCGGGATCGGCTGGACGTGGACGCACGCTACCGGCGACGATACGCTGCTCTATCGCGGCGGCTTCCTGATGCTGGCCATGGGCGTCGCCGTCGTTGTCACCGCGGCGGTGCAGCCCCAGCCGGGCGTAGTCGGAAGAGCGCTGGCGTTGCCGCCGTTGCGAGGGCTCGGACTCATCTCCTACGGCGTGTACCTCTGGCACTGGCCGATCTTCATGATGCTGACGCCCGGCCGAACGGGCTGGAACGGCTACGAGCTCTTCCTGCTGCGCGTGGCGGTGACGCTCATCGTATCTATTGTCTCCTACAACCTGGTTGAAATGCCGATACGCCGCGGCGCCTTCCGAGGCTGGAATCTCTCGTGGACG
Source organism: uncultured Chloroflexia bacterium (assembly GCA_963703345.1). Lineage (GTDB taxonomy): Bacteria > Chloroflexota > Dehalococcoidia > DSTF01 > JALHUB01 > JALHUB01. The sequence goes on from OY969814.1 coordinate 878,433, forward strand.
CTGGCGCCTTCGGCCGCCGCCTGCGTCGCTGTCGCCGTCGTTATCGTCACCAGGGGAGGCATGGCGCCGGTTACCCATGCGCTTTCGCCGACGGAGGACATGCCGACGTCGCAGCCGACCGGCCAGATGGCGAGCGCCAAGACCGGCCCGGTGCGCGTGCTCGTGAAGGGCGACTCCATCTCGCTGTCGTTGGGAGCCGGATTGGAGGGCACGGGGCCCTCGGTCGGATTGCTAGCCTGGAACAGGGGCATCATCGGCTGCGGCTTCTTCCCGGTCGATGAAGATCTTGGCGACAACGGCCAGTGGACGCTGGAACGGGCGAAGCTGTGCAAGAACTGGCGCGCGCTGTGGGCCACAGACGTTCAGAACTTCCAGCCCGATGTCGTCCTTATGCTATCCGGGCCCTGGGATGCGATTGACCTGAAGGTCGCGGGCCACATGATCGAGGTCGGCACGCAGGAGTGGCACGATTACGCCATGAGCTCGCTGGAGAACGCGCTGGCGGCGTTCACGTCGCAGGGCGCTAAGGTGGCGCTATTGACCGCTCCCTGCTTCAAGCCGCGTCAGACGGAACTGACGCAGCCAATAAAAGGGGAGCATTTGCTTGTCTGGCCGGTCAACGACTTGAACGCGGTCTACCGTGAGTTCGCGGACGAACATCCCGACAAGGTGAAGCTGATCGACCTGTACGCCGCCGTGTGCCCTAACGGCTTGTACGAGGACTTGACGACGCCGGACGGCGCGCAGATGCGCGGCGACGGCGTCCACTTCACGTCGGAGGGCGCCGCGGCGATGACGCGCTGGCTGGCGCCGCAGCTAATAGCGCTGGTCCGCGGCGAGAGCGGCGTCGATGCCGAGGGTGCGGTGTCGAACGTTCAGCCGCCGATGGCGACGGCGGTGCCCTGACTGCGGCGTTTGGCTGCCGTCTTCCGCTTCCTGCGCGGCAGGAGGTCGATGAGTCCGAATTCGTCGTCGGGCGCCGGTCTCTACGCCAGGGGCATCGCCTCCGGTCCGGTGTCCAGCGCAAACGGCGGGTACGGCTCCACCAGCGAGCTCATATACGCCAGCAATCGCGCCTCCCAGCGCAACAGCCCGAGCTGGAAGCCCCAAAGTCCGTCAGGGTAGTTCTCCTGGATGAGCACCATTATCGCCGCGACGATCAAGATGATGCCGCCTACGATGCCCAGAAGACCCAAAACGAACGCGCTTGGAATGGCCAGGATGATTCGCAGCAGCGCTGAGCCGGCCGTCGGCGTGCCGCTTGTCTTCACCTCAAACCGGACTATCGATTCCGGGCTCTCCGTCGGAAACTGGTCCGTCAGAATGAAGAGATAAGCGTAGAGCGCCAGGATCCAGCGCAGCCACGCCGTCATCCGCGGCCCATCCTCCTGCAGGAACTTCTCCGAGCCCTTCTGCGATATGAATATCGCCGCCATGATCGGAAACGCGAGGTAGACAAGGCCGAAGAACCAGCCGAGAATCCCGCCCAATAGGGCCAGCACTAGCAGCACCAGCACACGAATCACCACGTGCGGCCGCTGGAACTTCTCCGGCCGCGCCACGTCGAAGATTACAGGGTAGTCGGTTGCCATGGGGGATCTCCTTTCCAACTTGTCGCGACGCCATGTCGCCTATACCGTCGAACGGGACTCTACCCGAAGGCTGCCCGCTCCTCTCGAACGTGGTAGAATCGACGTACGATCTTCGTTGGCGAGCGCGAAGAGGAGGTCGACCATGGCACTGCGGGATACTCTCGTTGAGCGCACGACCGGTCCCTACCTGGCGACCGTCCTCAAGCTCATGGCGCTCAACTTCAATCGCAACGCCGACCTGAGGCGCGAGCTCTACCAGCGACGGAACGGCTTGTCGAAACCTTTCGATTCCCGCTACCAGTTTCGCACCGTCGATGGTGCCCTCTCTCTGTATCTTACCATCGAGGGCGGGCGCATGCGCGGCGGCAGCGGCGCCGTCCGCGAGCCGCATGTCGTCGCCACCTTCCGCGACGCGGCCGCCATGCGCGCCTTCCTGTCGCCTTTCGCCCGCAGCGACCCGCTGAACCTGATGATCGATAACAAGCTCTCCTTCGAAGGCAACCTCAGCCACCTGGGGCGCTTGGGCCATCTTACCGCTGTCGCCCGCAACCGTCACTGGCGAAAAAAGCTCAGCGCCGCGCCCGAAGCCGGCGATCTGACGAAGACGGGCGATTCGATGCTGGCGGCCTCGCGCGCGGAGCGGCGTCGCGAGACGCTGCGCTGCGCTCCAACAGACGAAGTCGCCGTCCTCGACGACCCTTACCTCAGCCGCTACACTATCGACGATTTCCCGCGTCTCAAGGCGATGCGCGCCGAGTTCTTCGGCGCCCACGGAGAGGTCTGCACCGAACGCCCGCGCCTCGTCACCGAGTACTATCGCGAGCACGGCTTCGAGACCGACCCGGAAGGCGGTGAGATCGACCCGGAGGTCAGGCAGGCCGGCGCGCTTCACCACGTCCTCGCAAACAAGGAGCCCATCATCCGCGAGCGGGCCCTCCTGCCCGGAACAACGACCACCAAGTTCCCCGGCGTGGTCATCTACCCCGAGATCGGCGGCACGACGATCTGGGCCGAGCTCACCACCGTCGGCGACCGCGCCCTCAATCCCTACCGCATCTCGCCGGAGGATGTCGACCTGCTCAGTCGCGAAGTCTTTCCGTTCTGGGTCGATCGCAACATACGAGAGTGGACGCGACGCCGCTGGAACAACCCCCGCTGCCAGCAGCTCGACGAGCGATGGGTGCTGTACTTCATGTGGAAGACGGCGGCCGTCTCGCACACGATCCCCGACTACCCGGGCGTGCTCCAGCGCGGCCTCCTCGCCTTCCGGGAAGACGCGGCCCGCGGCGAAGCCACCGCCACCGACGAGCGCTCGCGCAATTTCTACCGCGCCGTCCAGACGGTCATCGACGGCGTGCTGCGCTACGCTGAGCGGCTCGCGGACAAGGCGGAGTCGATGGCGGCGGAAACGGGCGACGCCCAACGCCGCGACGAGCTCCAGGAGATGGCGCGCATCTGCCACAAAGTGCCTGCCGGCCCTGCCGAGTCGCTGCACGAGGCGCTGAGCGTAATCCTGCTCATCCAGATCGCCCTTCACATGGAGAACATGAACGCCGGACTATCCATCGGCCGTCTGGACGCCTGGCTCCAGCCCTACTTCCTCCACGATGTCGCCCTCGCGAAGACGGAGGAGGAGAAGGAGACGGTAGTGCGGCGCGCCGTCGAGCTCGTCGGCTCCTTCTTCCTCCAGTGCAACGACCACCTGCCGCTGGTGCCGAGCGTCGGGATGCGACTCTTCGCCGGCAGCTCGTCCGACATGGCGGTCACGCTCGGCGGCGTCGACGCTGAAGGCAAGAGCGCCGTCTGCGACATGACCTACGTCATCCTCAAGGCGGCGGAGATGCTGACCTTACGGGACCCAAACCTGAACGCCCGCTACCATCCCAGGGCGAACTCTCTCGAATACCTGCGCCGCCTCTGCGAAGTGAACGTCATTACCACCTCCACGCCCTCGATTCACAATGACGAAGCGGTCATCGCGGCGCTCGTCGAGCAGGGGTTCGCACTGGAGGACGCGCGCGACTGGGGCGCCACCGGCTGCGTCGAGCCGACGAGTTGCGGGCGCCACATGGGCCACACCAACTCCATGCTCTTGAACACGGTCGCGGCGCTGGAGATGGTCCTCAACGACGGCTTCCACCCGCTCGTCGGCGAGCAAATCGGCCCGCACAGCGGCGACCCTGCCGGCGGCGCCTTTGGTACGTTCGACAAGTTCCTCGCCGCCTACAAGCAGCAGCTTGGCTACCTGATCGGCCAGTCGGTCGAGTACAACAATTTTCTCGGGCAGGCGCACCAGTACCTGCACCCGACGCCGCTGCTATCGTCGCTGGTCGGCGGCTGCCTGGAGAGCGGCCGCGACGTTATCGAAGGCGGCGCGAAGTACAACAGCTCCGGCTCCGCGCTCGTCTCCCTCGCCGACGTGGTCGACAGCCTGCTGGCCATCAAGCAACTGGTCTACGAAGAGAAGGCGGTCGACTTCCGAACGCTGCTTCAGGCCTTGCGCGACGACTTCGCCGGCCACGAGGCGCTGCACGCCCGCATCATGAAGCGCGTCCCCAAGTTCGGTTCCGACGCGCCCGGCACCCGAGAGATGGCGCAGGACATCATCAACTTCATCTACGATGAATATCAATCGCGGGCCAACTATCGCGGCGGGCGCTACACCAGCGGCTTCTGGAGCATGTCGAACCACGTTGTCTTCGGCTCGCTCTCCGGCGCTCTGCCCAGCGGGCGCAAGAAGGGGAAGGCGTTCACGCCCGGCATTACGCCCTCGGCGTCGGCCTCGCCCAACCTGCTGGACAACATCCGCACCATCGCCGCCCTCGACCCGCTGAAGATGCCGAACAACATCGCCTTCAACGTCAAGCTCACGCCCGCGCCCGGCGAGCCGCACGCCGACTTCGTCGAGCACGCGACGGCCTACGCGAGGACCTACTTCGAGCTCGGCGGCATGCAGATGCAGTTCAACATGGTGACAACGGAGACCCTGCGGGACGCCATGGAGCACCCCGAGAACTACCGCAACCTCATGGTCCGCATCTCCGGCTACAACGCCTATTTCGTCGAGCTGAACCGCGAGATGCAGATCGAGCTCATCGAGCGGGCGGAGTACCGCTAGCCGCCATGACCGGCAACGTGGCGTCCGCGCCGGAGCGGAGGCGGCCCCTCATCGTCGACGTGCGCCACAACTCGCTCGACGACGGCCCGGGCGTTCGCACGACTATCTTCTTCAAAGGCTGCCCGCTGGCCTGTGTCTGGTGCCATAACCCAGAGGCTATCTCGTCCGCGCCTGAGATAGCCTTCATGGAGAAGGGCTGCATTGTCTGCGGCGACTGCCAGCCGGTCTGCGAGGCGCGGGCGCTCGGTCCCGGCCCGGCCGTCGCCTTCGATCGCTCGCGCTGCAACCTCTGCGGCGCTTGCGTCGAACGTGTGTCCCACGGGCGCCCTCAAGCGGGTGGGACGCCACTGGGAGATCGACGACCTTCTGGCGGACCTCCTCCGCGACGAGCCTTTCTATCGAAACTCCGGCGGCGGCGTCACCCTCTCCGGCGGCGAAGCGACGATGTTCCCACGCTACGCCGAAGAGCTGCTGGCGCGTCTTCACGAAGCGGGCGTACACACGCTCATCGAGACCTGCGGGCTCTTCCGGCTGGAGACGTTCCGCGAGCGCCTCCTCCCGCATCTCGACCAGGTGTACTACGACGTCAAGTTCGTAGACGAAGGGCTGCACCGGCGCTACGCCGGCCGGCCCAACGGCATTATCCTGGCGAACCTGGAAGCGCTGGCCAGCATCGCGCCCGGCCGAGTGCTGCCGCGCGTGCCGCTGGTCCCCGGCCTGACCGCCGACCTGGACAACCTGCGCGCTATCGGGCTCTTCCTGCATCGCCTGGGCTTCGCGGAGGCGCGCTTGCTGCCCTACAACCCGCTTTGGGCGGAGAAGGCGGCGAGCGTCGGGCGGGAGAGCGGCTACCGCCACGATGGATGGCTTGCTCGCGAGGAGCAGGCGGCCTGCGAGAGTGCTTTCTTCGAAGCGCTACGCGGCTAACGGGCGACGCGACCCGACCGTCATCGGCTTCCCGTTGCGACGGCTGTAGCGCCGCGCCGCGCGCCAACCTTCATCCTTTTTTCACAGCCAGGGAGAGTCGCTTCACGCCCTTCGCACTCTGGCGCCGCAAACTGACGATTATGAGGAGCGTCGGGTGGTTTGGCGCTCGCGTTGGGAGATGCCGGAGAGGGAGGACGGTCCGTGGAGCTGGGAAGGCCGCCATTACAGCAATTCAGGCTGCCCTTGCTCAACCGGGCCTGGTTCCAGGTCCTCGTCACGGGCGCCGCTCTCTTCTTCATCGTCCAGGCTGCATTTCGGGCGACTGACAATCCAAGCTTCCTGCCGACGCTCCTCGTCCTCGGCGGCTTCGTCGTCCCGGCAAGCTTCGTCCTCTACGTCTACGAGCGGGAGCCTGTGGACGACCTGCCGCTGCCGACGATTGCTGTCTGCTTTCTCTGGGGCGGCGTCGTCGCCACCGTCGCGGCGGGTGTCCTCGAGTATCAGACGCTGCGGGCGCTTGGGCCGCTGCAGCTCTTCGGCGTCGGCTTCATCGAGGAAGTGACGAAGCTTTTCCTGCCGCTGATCCTGTTCGTCGGCTGGCGCTATCGGACCCAGGCGCACGGCCTCGTCTTCGGCGTTGCGGCCGGGATGGGCTTCGCGGCGCTGGAAAGCATGGGATACGGCTTCGTCGCGCTCGGGCAGTCGCAGGGGAACGTGAGCGACGCGGTTTCCGTGCTGCTGGTCCGCGGCCTGCTCTCACCCGCCGCTCACGCGGCCTGGACGGGGCTGGTCTGCGCCGTGCTGTGGCGGGAGCGTCAGAAAGCCGGCCATTTCGCCCTCAACTTCCCGGTCGTCGGCGCGTTCGCCCTGGCTGTCATCCTTCATGCCCTCTGGGACTTCTTCGACAGCTTGACCGGTTTCACTTTCATCGGCGCCGCCGGCATAGAGCTCCTTAGCGCAACCGTCGCGCTGGCAAGCCTGAGGTTCCTCTTCCAGATGGTCAGCGAAGCGGCGCGGAACGGTCGCCCCGTCAACGGGATGTCGGGTGCGATAAGCTGATCTTCCGTTCCTCCGGCTCGGCAGAAGGTAAGCGTTTGCGCTGGGCGTTGCCGTTGCGGCGCCGCTAGGATCGGTTGGCGCGAGCGTCGTGCGCGCCGGACTGCTCTAGGGAATTGCTGCGGCGGTTGCGGTGGGACTGGGGGGCGTCCGCTCAGGCGGGACGTTGATGATAAGGGACGTGGCGCGCGCCGCCGCGAGGCCAGGCTTCCATGCGCAGGCAGGGGCCGATCCGCGTCGAAACGCCGTCGGAGCTGGTGAGCAGATCGCCGTTGCGATTGTAGAGGCGGTAGCAGATGTTCTCGCCGATCTTCGCCGGCAGCTCCAGGAGAAGCTCGCCGTCCGCCGCCTGGACCCGGACACCTTCGGGAAAGCCCGCGGCCTCGCCTGATTCAGCGATGGAATGGCCGGCGGAGTCGTAAAGGTGGAACGTGACGCGCAGGCGGCCTTCCTCGTCGGAGCCGATGCGCAGGATCAGCTCTCCGGTCGGCCCGTCGAGGAAAGAGATTGACGTTCCGGGGTGCCTCAACTCAAGCCTCATGAACCTTCTCCTATCCGGATGGATTCGATTACAAAGCGGATAACCCTAGCGTCCCCGCCGTGAACCCCGTCCACCCCGGCCGCCGTGTCGTCTGCCGCCCGCCGACGAGGTGTCCACCACTACGTCCATGAGCCGGCCTCTGAGCTCGACGCCTCTCAGCGCGTTCAACGCTTTGGCCGCCGCTTCCTGGTCGAGCTCGACAAAGGCGTAACCGCGGGCCCGGCCGGCCCTGTCGCGGGCGACTCGTAGCGAGCCGATTTCGCCGAAAGGCGAAAAAACGGCCTGGAGGTCGCTGGCGGTGGCTTCCGGGGACAGATTGCCGACGTACAGAGTAGTCAACTGCTTTCCTCCGCAGCCATGTCAGCCCCGGGCGGGCTAAGTTAACTCGCCTGCGCCCTAACGTATCAGAGCGCAGGTACGAGTCAGTGGAGTCGGTCCTAGTAGCGGCCGCGTGACGGCGTGCGCTGCGAAAAGCAGTCGCGGCAGTAAACGGGGCGGTCTCCGCGCGGCTCGAACGGGACCTCAGCGGTCTTGCCGCACTGGGCGCAGACGGCGGAAAACATCTGGCGCGGAGATGATCCGTAGCCGCCGCCGCCGCGACCTTCGCCGCGCTCCGACTTTCGCGCTGATCGGCAGGAGGTGCACCGCTTCGGCTCGTTCGTAAAGCCGCGGCTGGCGTGGTATTCCTGGTCCTCCGCTGAGAACGTGAACTGGGCGCCGCAATCGACGCAGGTTAGGGTTTTGTCTGTGTAAGACACTCAACGACCTCCTTAGGGTCTGCTATTCCTCAGTCGCCGAGTGCAATACAAGATTGGGGGTCTGCTTGCAGACGAAGACAAGGACAATTGGCTTGCGATCGTAGTATAACACATAACCGCCCACCGGGCCATGCCGTAGCGGCGCTTGACGCAAGAACATCGCGACGCCCACGATCGTTGCGCCTCAGGCGCGTCGCTGGCCGGATGCCCCGCGCTGGCCTATACTGAACCCGCCGACGAAGCAGCCCGCTTTGCGGCGAAAGAAAGAGGGGCAGGCGATGACGGCTATCGTTGCGACGAGCAGGGGGAAGCTTCGGGGCGCCCGCGAAGGCGACCAGGTGGTCTTCAAAGGCATCCCTTACGCGTCGCCCCCGGTCGGCGAGCTCCGTTTTCGCGCGCCTGCGGAGGCGCCGCCGTGGCAGGGCGTCCGCGAAGCGACAGACTTCGGGCCGCGGGCAATGCAAGTTCCCAGCGAGGCGCTGGAAGCCCTGCTCGGCCGGCCCGAGGGCCAACCGCCCATCGATGAAGACTGCCTCTATCTCAACGTGCGCACGCCCGCCCTCGACGGCGCCCGGCGACCCGTGATGGTGTGGGTGCACGGCGGTGGCTTCGCCGTTGGCGCCGGCTCCGACCCCCTTTACCACGGCAGCGCCCTCATCGACCGCGGCGTCGTGCTGGTTACCATCAACTACCGCCTTGGGCCGTTTGGCTTCCTTTACGCCCCGGACTTCGCCTCCGCGCCGGATGATCCTTGCGCCAACTTCGGCCTCCTCGACCAGATCGCGGCGCTGAAGTGGGTGCGGTCCGAGATAGCGGCGTTCGGTGGCGACCCCGAGAACGTCACCGTCTTCGGCGAGTCCGCCGGCGCCATGAGCATCGGCGCGGTCCTCTCCTCGCCGCTCGCCGCCGGGCTCTTCGACAAGGCGATCCTCCAGAGCGGCGCCGCGCACCAGGTTCTGAGCACAGACACGGCCGCCGCCAACGCCGCCGCTTTCGCCGAAGCCCTGGGCTCCCCCGCGCTCGACGCCTCCCTTCGCTCTCGACCCGTGAGCGAGCTGCTGGCCGCGCAGGCGAAGCTGGGGGGGGGCGAGGGTTGGACCAGACGCCGCGCGGTCGGGCTCGGGCTGCTCTACCAACCGGTAATTGACCGACGCGTCATCCCCGGGCCACCGATAGAGGCGATTCGAAAGGGCTTCTCCAGCGGTGTCCCCATCCTCATCGGGACCACGCTTGATGAGTTCAAGCTTTTCGCCGCCATGGCGCCGCACCTGAGGGATGCTTCCGAAGAACAGGCGGTGAAACGCGTCTCGCGACTGCTCCCGGGCGGCGAACTAGAGCGCGCCCGCTCACTGCTCGATGTCTATCGCCGCGAACGGACCGCCCGAGGCCAAGAGACGTCTGCTTACGAGCTCTTCTGCTCGATCGCGACCGACTGGCTCTTCCGCGTGCCGGCCGACCGCCTGGCCGAGGCGCAGTCGGCGCACAACCGGCGCGTCTTCTCCTACCGGCTCGACTGGCCCTCGCCCCTCGGCGACGGCATCCTCGGCGCCTGCCACGCCATCGACCTGCCGTTCGTCTTCGGGACGCAGCGCCTGGCGCGACGCTGGGTCGGAAAGGGAGAGGAGTTGGATGCGCTGGCCGCGAAGATTGGCGACGCCTGGGTCGCCTTCGCGAGGACCGGCGACCCTGGTACACCGTCCCTGCCCTGGCCGCCGTTCGAGGCGAAGGAGCGGCGGACGCTCATCCTCGACCGCGAGTGCCACGTCGAGAGCCGCCCGCGCGAGGCGGAGCGACGCTGCTGGGACGGCGCTATCCCTTGAAAGACCGCGCTAACGCTTCCGTTGGCGCGCCAGCACCAGCCCCACGTGGTCCAGCAACTGCTGCGGCGAGAACGGCTTCTCCAGCCACGTCGTCCCGCCGAACTCGCGGCCGCGCACAACGTCCTCGCGGTTCTGCGTCGCGGTGATGAAGGCGACCGGCGTCTGGGAGAACCTTCGTATCTCCTCCAGCACCTCCAGGCCGCTCATGCCCGGCATCCGCATGTCGAGAAGGACGATCTCCGGTGTGTGGAAGCGCACCAGCTCCGCCGCCGCCAGCGGATCGCTCGTTCAACACGACCTCGCAGCCGGCGCTTCGCAGGCAGTGCTCGATGTAGTGCAGAATGTCCGGCTCATCGTCGACAGCGACGACGCGGACGGGCTTGGCGTGGACGCCGCGGGCCGCCCGCTGCCGTCCGGCGCCCCTCTCCTCGCGCGCTGTCTTCGCCCGGCCGGCGATGGCGGGCAGCGTGAAGGCGAAGACCGTCCCCTTCCCCCTGCCTGCGCTCTCCGCCCAGATGCGACCGCCGTGCGCCTCGACGATACCCTTGCAGATGAACAGGCCGAGCCCCGTCCCTTTCACGCCCCTCTCCTGCACCCGGACGAACTTCTGGAATAGAAGCGGCATCTTGTCGGCGGGGATGCCGACGCCGGCGTCGCGCACGCGGACCGTCACTTCTCCTTTGGCGCTCTCCGCAGTAACGATGATCGGCGCCGTGGGCGCGGAGTACTTCGCCGCGTTGGTGAAGAGATTGGTCAGCACCTGGACAATGCGGCGGCCGTCGGCCCGCAGCGCCGGCAGCTTAGCCGGCAGCATCACCTCCAGCGGGTGCGGGTACTGACTGTGCTCGAAGATCACTCTCGCCTCTTCCACGGTGGTCGCCAGGTCCGCCGCGCCCGGCTCTATCGAAAGGCGCCCCGCTTCGATGCGCGTCACGTCTAGCAGGTTGGCGACGAGATCGGTTAGGCGGTTCGCCTGCGCGTCGATGATGTCGAACAGCTCGCGCGTCTCGACGGCGTCCGGCGGTATCGGCGCGGAAAGCGCCATGGAGGCGCACCCTTTGATAGCCGTCAGCGGCGTCTTCAGCTCGTGGCTCACCTCGCCCAGGAACTCGCTGCGTGTCTGCTCCAGCTCGGCTTCCAGCCGCTTGCGCGCCGAGATGTCCTGCTTGATGGCGATGAAGCGGCTGACGACGCGGTTGTCGTCGAGCACCGGCGTGATCGTCATCTCCTCCGTGTAGAAGCTGCCGTCCTTGCGCTTGTTGACGATTTCGCCCTGCCAAACGCGACCGGCCAGGATCGTGTTCCACAGCTTTTCGTAGAACGCCTGGTCGTGCCGGCCGGACTTGAGGACGCGCGGGTTCTGGCCTATCGCTTCGGCGGCGCTGTAGCCGGTAAGACGGGTAAAGGCGGGATTGACCCACTGGATCGTCCCGTCGCTGTCCGTGATGACGATGCCGTTGGCGGCGGCTTGCAGCGCGTTCGCCTGCAACCGCAATGCCTCCTCAGTGTTTACGCGCCGCGTCACGTTCCTGAAGTAACCGACGAGCCCGCTCACCCGGCCTTCGGAGTCATATGTCGGCACGTACGAACCTTCGAAGTACTCCGTACTTCCCTCGCGAGAAGCGAGGGGAGTAAAAACGTACTCGGGATTCCCCGTCTCAAGCACTCTCCTTTTGACTGTCGTGATCGTGGCCGCGTCCTCCGCGGACAGGAAGTCGAAATCCGTCTTGCCGATCATGTCGTCCAACGTGAGGCCCAGTTGGGGATTCAGCACCCAGGTGTACCGCAGCTCCTTATCCTGAACCAGGATGTGGTCCGGCGTGTGGGTGGCGATGACTTTGAACCTCTCCTCGCTCTCGCGCAGCGCCTCTTCCGCCCGCTTGCGCTCCGTCACGTTGACGTTGACGCCGAAGACACGAACAGGCCTGCCTGAGTCGTCGTAGGTCGCGCTGCCCTTGGCATTGACCCAGCGGACCTCGCTGGAGCCACGCAGAATGCGGAACTCCAAATCGAAGGACTCGTGGCGGGCCAACGCCTGATCCCTCTCGGCCTCGATTCGTTCAATGTCGTCTGGATGCGCGAAGCTTCGCCAGTCGTCGTAGGTCTTGATGGTGCCGGGGGCAAGCCCGTATATCTCGTTGAGCTCCGGCGTGAAAGTGAAGACATCCCTGCCGAGATCCCAGTCCCAGGCCCATACCTTGGCGCCGCTTTGCGCCAGCCTCAGCCGCTCCTCGCTCTCGCGCAGCGCCTCCTCCGCCCGCTTCCGCACGGTGATATCCCGGCCGTAGATATTGGCATAGCCGGCGTTGGCCACCGGCACGACGCCGAGGGACCAGATTCGCCCGCCTAGCTCGACATCGACGGCGATCTCTTTCGGTTTCCGCCTTTTGAGCGCTTCGGCGACGAGCAAGCGCAGCGTTTCGGGCGCCATCTCACCCACGGCGCAGCCCCAATCCTCCAGCAGCGCCCGGCTTGCCTGGTTGGCGTACATGAGCACGCCGTGCTGGCTGACCCGCAAGACGGGGTTGGGGTTTTCGCCGGGGAACCTGGCCAGGCTCTCGATCTCCGTCTGGGCCCGCTTGCGGTCGCTGATGTCGCGGATCATGGCCTGGACGGCGAGTTCGCCGCCGTACTTGACGGGTGAAGAGATGACCTCAACCGGCACCTGCCGCCCGTCCAGCCGGATGATAGATGTTTCTCGCAGGGGTACCTTCTGGCCGGCCATGAGAGTGCGGACGCGCTTCTGGAGCTCATTCGCGTGGTTGGGGTTGGCGAGCTCCAAGATATTGCGTGTCGCCAGCTCCTCGAAGCTACCCGCGCCGTAGAGGTCAATGGCGGCGGGATTAGCGTAGAGGACGTTGCCATCGCGGTGCACGAGTATAGCGTCCTGGGCCGAATCGAGAAGCGAGCGGTAGAACTCCCCGCTCTCGGGCAGCGCGGGGGCGCTTTTCGCTGCGCGGCGTCTTGGTGCTTTGTCGCGGTCGGATTGCTTAGCGCACATCGGCTGACCTCATTCTCTCAGGGATCGGCTGGTGTAATGCTCAAGGGGACGCGCAGAAGGCATCGGGAGCGGGAACAGCGCCTTTGACTGCTGGGCAAGCTGCATCGATCCATTATATCAAAGCTCGAAGTCGGCGAACGGTCCGCGACCCTCTATTTGAAGTGTCGCACCGGCGTTCGTTGACCGCTTCCGGCGCGGGCGGTAGATTGGTTTGGGGGAGCGGCACGTTGGAGGCGACTGCGATGAAACGGCTCGGATTGTGCGTACCTGTGGCCTTCCTTCTGGTGGCGGGCCTCTTCCTGACGGCCTGTGGCGGCGGTGAGGACGTGTCGGGTTCGGCGGACGGCGCTGCGCCCGGCGTCACCGACAGCGAGATCGTACTCGGCACGCACCTGCCCCTGAGCGGCTCGCCGGCGGCCGCTTATGGCGTCATCGCCGAGGGCATGAGCGCCTACTTCGACTACGTCAACTCGCTGGGCGGCGTCTACGGCCGGAAGATCAAGCTGATCATCGGGGACGACCACTTCAGCCCGCCGGACGCCATGGAGGTGGTACGGAACCAGGTCGAGCAGCAGCACGTGCTTGCCATCGTCGGCGGTGTGGGCGATCAGACGGAGCTGGCCGTCATGAAGTACCTTGAAGACAAGGGCGTTCCGGACATGTTCATCGGCGGCGGCCTTCCGATCTTCACGGATCCGGTCGTGCGGACGCGCTTCACGATGGAGACGGACTACGTGACCGAGACGAAGATAATGGGCGATTTCGTGGACAGGAACTTCACCGGCAGGCGCGAGGGCATTCTCTATGAAAACGATGAGGGCGGCCTTACCGGCGTGTCAGCGGTGGAGGCGCTGCTGAAGGACAAGGGCAGCGACATTCAGATTGTTTCTAAGCAGGCATACGACCCTACCGCGGCGGACGTGACGGCTCAGATGGAGCGGCTGAAGGCGGATAATCCGGACTTCGTCGTCCTGATGGCGAACGCGGGCGCCGCCGCCAACGCCATCAAAGTCAGCCGCGAGGTGCTGAACTGGAACGTGCCCTTCATCACCAGCGCGGTCTCTGCCGTCGAAGCGACGATAGCCCTGGCGGGACCGGCGAACATCGAGGGGACTATCAGCATGACGACCGGCAAGATGATCTCCGAGACGAACGACGCCGGCGTGCAACGCCACATTGAGTTGATGAAGGAATTCGCCCCAAGCGTCCAGCCGAGCGGTCTCACGGAGTACGGCATGGCGGTCGCGGAGTTGACCGTCGAGGCGCTGAAGAACGCCGGCCCAAACCTGACTCGCGACAGCCTCATCACGGGGGCGGAGAGCATCCGCGATTACTGCGGCCTCCTCGGCCTCGGCCCCGTCAACCTCAGCCCGACGGACCACCGCGTGGCAGAGGGCGGGTGGCCGGAGAAGGTGATCGACGGCAAGTGGGTGCGCATCGACGCGCCCTCGAACTACGAATCGACGCCCGGCAAGGTGTACGCCTGCACGGGAGAGGGCCAGCCGATCTACAAAGCCACCAGTACTCCCGATTCTCCCTGAAGAAGATCTTGCCCGCCGGTTGAACATCCAAACGGTGGCAAGTACCATTATCTAAGCAACTAGAATCCTAGAGAGAGGTCACCGCGTCCCTCACATGCCTCTTCCTGCCGCAAGTCCCGTCTCGTCCCGTCGCCGCAGCTTTTTCATGCTGCCGGCGCTCCTTCTGGCCGTCCTCGCCGTGGCCTGCGGCGCGAAGGCGGCGAACAAGGACAATATCAGCAACCAGCCGCCGCGCACAGACGCCCTGTCGAAGATCGTCGTTCCCGCCGGGCAACCGCTGATTGTCGGCATCTCGGAGCCGCTCACCGGCTCGGAGAGCGCGGCCGGAATCGAAGAGCGCGACGCCGCCCTGACCAGCCTGATGCGCTGGAAGACGAAGAACGGCCGCCAGATAGCCGGTCACGAGATTCAGGTCCGCGTTGAGGACGATGGCTGCACCGATGGTGCCGTCGCCGTGCAGGCGGCAGAGCGGCTGCTGCGCACGCCCGGGCTTGTCGGCGTGCTGGGACCGAGCTGCAGCGCCGGCGCGAAGCAGGCGATACCGGCGTACGAAACCGGCGGCATCGTTGCCATCTCCGGCTCGGCAACCGAATCGGACCTGGCGGCGGGCCAACCGTCCGGCGGTTTCTTTTTCCGCACGTCGTATCGCAGCGAGTTGCAGGGCCTCATCGGCGGCCAGTTCGTCGCCCAGACGCTGCAAGCCAAGACCGCCTATCTCATCGACGACGGCGAATCGTACGGGCGGGACCTGGTCGAGGCGGCGCGTGGCGCGATGCAAGCCGGCGGCGTCAGCGTGACGCGGGAGAGCATCAGCCGCGTCACCGTCGACTTCAGCGCGCTGGCGAAGAAGATCGCCGCGGACAAGCCGGATTTCGTCGGCTTCGGCGGCTACAACCCGGAGGCGGTGCTCCTCTACCGCCAGTTGCGCGACGCCGGCTATGAGGGCCCCTTCGGTGCCGGCGACGCGGCGGCAACGATATCGACGTTCGTGGAGCCCGTCGGCGCGCAGGCCGCAGAGGGCGTCTACTTCGTCGGCTGTCCGCTGACTCTTCCCGGCGACTTCCCGAAGGACTTCGAGAGCGTGCACGGCGGTCCGCCCGTCGCCTCCGCCTTCGTAGCCCAATACGCGGACGCCGCAACAATCCTGCTCGACGCCGTGTCGCAGGCCGCGCAGCAGCAGCCCGACGGCTCTCTGACCGTCGACCCCGCGACGCTGCGAGACGCCGTGCGCGAAACACGGCTGCTCGACGGCGTCTCCGGCCACGTCGCGTTTGACAGCAGCGGCGACCGCATCGGCGCCGGCGGCGGTCTGAATGAGCAGGCGAAAGACCTCGGTCTCTCCGCCTGCCAGGTGCAGGGAGGAAAGCTCGTGAACCTGTTCCCCTAGGGGCGGACAGGAAACGTCAGAGATGAAGATAGCAGCCAATCCCGGTCCGGCAGACAAACCCTCGTACACGGCCCGGATCGCCTTGTGGAGTGCGCGCCACCGATGGCGTGTGGTCCTCGCCTGGCTCGTCATCGTCATTGCCGCGGTCGTGTGTACGTCGCTCGTCAAGACCAACACCGATCTCGAGCCGACAGCGCCGGGCGAAGCAGGCGCGGCGTTCAAACTATTCCAACAGCGCTTCGGCGATGCCCAGGTCCCGACGCAAGAAGTCGTTGTCTTCTCGTCGACCAAGTACAAGGTCACCGACCCTATCTACCAGAGCACCGTTCAGGAGCTGATGGCGCAGCTTCTAGGCCTCCGCGAGACGCAGACGCAAATGCTCGGCGGGACGGAGGTCGTCTCCAGCACGCGCGTCGTCTCCAGCACGGTGACGCACTACGATATCGGCCTTCCTCGTGAGTCCTCGCCCTTTGTCGCGCCCCGAGACACTGGCGACGTAACCCTTGCCCTCGTAAGCCTTCAGGGGACAGCGCTGACGGCTAAGGACCACGTACAGCCCGTGCTCGACGCCGTCAAGGCGGCGAACGCCTCGTCGAGCGGATTCAGCATCGTCAGCGGCGGGCCCGCCTCGATCAACAAAGAGATGGATACTGTCATCGCCCAGGACCTCTCCTTTGCTCTTGTCATGAACTTGACGGTGACGCTCGTCATCCTGCTCCTTGTCTTCCGCGCGCCGGTGGCCGCATTCATTCCACTGGCCCTGGCGCTGGCAGCCGTCATAACGGCCATGGCGGTCTTGAGCGTCATCAGCCAGGCGATGGCGTTGAGCTCGATTTACACGGAGGTGGTGCTCCTGATGGGCCTGGCGACAGGGATAGACTACGCTCTCTTTGTCGTCAGCCGCTTTCGGACGGAGCGACGGCGCGGCCGCTCCAAGGAAGAGGCGTTGCGCGCGGCCTCGGGCACTTCAGGGAAAGCCGTAGTCTTCGCCGGCTGCACCGTCGTCCTTGCCGTCGGCGGCATGTTCCTCGTCGGCGATTCAACGTTCAGCAGCCTCGGCCTGGCGGCGATCGTCGTCGTCGTGCTGGCGGTGCTCATCTCGGTGACGCTGCTGCCGGCATTGCTGATGCTGCTCGCCAACCACATAGACCGCTTCAGCCTGCCGTTCCTCCGGAGCACGGGCGAAGGAGGCGGCGTCTGGGGCTTTATCACCGACCATGTGCTGCGACGCCCGGTCGTGCTTGCGGTCGGCGTGCTGGCCGTGCTCATAGCCGTCGCTTCCCCGACGCTATCGCTCAACCTGGGCTTCAACGGCGCCAAGGGTCTTCCCGACGCCGTGGAGGCGAAGAAGGCATTGCTCGCGCTGCAGGACAACTTCACGCTGGGGCTCACCTCGCCGGCGCTGGTCGTCGTCGATGCGGGCAAGGATCAGAACATTTACGCTTCCGACGTGCAGGACCGCGTGAACCGGCTGATCGACAGCGTGAAGAGCCAGTCGACGGCTTCGGCGGGTCCCGACGCACCCTACGGCGCGCCCATCCAGACGAACATCAACGACGCTGGCGACACTGAGGCGATACGCATTCCCATCAACGCCGATACGGGTGAGCAGAAAGCGCTGGACGCCGTCGACAACCTGCGCCATAATCTCATACCGGCTGCGTTCAGCGGCAGCGTGGCTAAAGCGTCTGTGACCGGCGACAGCGCTGCCAACATCGACTTCCGTGACAACATCATCTTTCGCACGCCGTTCGTGTTCGCCTTCGTCCTCGGGCTGGCCTTCATTATCCTGCTGCTGACCTTCCGGTCCATCGTCATCGCCGTCAAGGCGATTATCCTCAACCTCCTGTCGGTCGGCGCGACCTACGGGCTGCTGGTGCTGGTGTTCCAGAAGGGCTGGTTCCTGGAACGAGTCCTGAGCTACAAGGCGACCGGCATCATCGAGTCGTGGTTGCCGCTGTTCCTGTTCACGATTCTGTTCGGGCTGTCGATGGACTACCACATGTTCGTGCTCAGCCGCATAAAGGAGGCGCACGAGCGCGGCGCCAGCAGCGACGAGGCGGTCTCGATCGGCATCAAGGCGACGGCGGGAACGATCACCAGCGCGGCGATAATAATGGTCGCGGTCGCCATGATCTTCGCGTTCACGCGCTTCATCGGGCTCAAGCAGTTCGGCTTCGGGCTGGCGATTGCCATTCTGATCGACGCGACGGTCATCCGCTCCATCCTGCTGCCCGCGAGTATGAAGCTCCTAGGCGACTACAACTGGTACTTGCCGAAGTGGCTGGAGTGGCTTCCCCGCGTCCGCATGGCCGAATAGGTGCGCGGCCCAGCCGGTGGCTAGTCGGCGGCCGCTTCGCCTTCCATCGGCGGTGCCTCCTCTTTCCCCACGTGGGCGTACTCGCGCAGGGGGATGTCCTGCAGCAGCCACGAGACCAGGAACGCCACGAACATCATCGGGACTGCCCAGAGGAAGACCGTATCCAGCGATAGGGAAAAGGCGTGAATGACGCCGGCATGGACCGCCGCCGGCAGAGCCTTGAGCTGCGCGGGACTGGCCGTCAGCATGTCGGGATTGAGCTGCCCGAGCACCTGCGGCGGGACGGTCTGCTTCAGCTCGGAAGTCAGCCGGTTGCTGAGGATGGCGCCGAAGATGGCGACGCCGAAGGCCGACCCCAGCGATCGGAACAGGTTGACGCTGGCGGTCCCCGCGCCCAGGTCCTTGTGCATCACGGCGTTCTGCACGGCCAGGATAGGCACCTGCATCACCATACCGAGGCCGATGCCGAGCACCGCCATGAAGAGCGCGGCATGAAGCGATGAAGTCGCATCGTTCATCCTCGAGAGCAGGTACATGCCGACGATCATGATCGCGGTGCCGATGATCGGGAACATCCGGTAGCGTCCGATCTTGCTGATGATTCGTCCGCCTCCCACCGCACCGAGGAGCACCGTCGCCATCAACGGCAGCATCGACAGCCCGGACAGCGTGGCGCTCGTGCCGCGCACGACCTGGAAGTAGATCGGCAGGTACGATACCGATCCCAGAAAACCGATGCCGACGATGAACGAAAGGGCGGTGGCTACGGCAAAGACCTTGTTCCGGAAAAGCCGTAGCGGCAGCAGGGGTTCCGACACCCGGGCTTCGTTCAGAAGGAAGAATCCGAGAAGGACGATGCCTACGACTCCGAGGCCGATTATCAACGGCGAGAGCCAGGCGTATTCGATGCCCCCCAGGGACGTCAGCAACAGCAGCGCGCTGATACCCGAAACCATCAGCAGCGAGCCCGAGTAGTCGATGCGCTGTTCGAAGCGGCGGACGGGCATCCGCAGGACAAAGGACGTCACTATCAGCGCCATTATACCGATGGGAAGGTTCACATAGAACACCCAGCGCCAGGTGAGGTTGTCGGTAAAGAAGCCGCCGATGAGCGGGCCGGCGACGGCAGCGACCGCGAATATCGAACCCATGTAGCCCTGGTAGCGACCCCTTTCCCGAGGGGCGATGATATCGCCGACGATCGTCTGCGACAGGATCATGATGCCGCCGGCGCCGAGGCCCTGGATGCCACGGCAGGCGATTAGCTCTGCCATGTTCTGCGATAGGCCGCATAGCAATGAGCCGATGAGAAAGACCACTATCGCCGCCTGGAAGAGGATCTTCCGGCCGTATAGATCGCTCAGCTTGCCATAGAGCGGCATGGAGGCGGTCGAGGTCAGGAGGTAGGCGGTGATGACCCAGGAAAGGTGCTCCAGCCCGCCCAATTCGCCGACGATGGTGGGCATGGCGGTGGCGACGACCGTCTGGTCGAGGGAAGACACCAGCATCCCGGCCATCAGACCGAGGAAGACGATCTGTATCTGTCGGTGCGAAAGCTGCACCGGGGGCCGAAACTCGCCGTTCCCGTTCATTTGCTGTCTGCCACGCCTATCGAGAGTCTGCGCCGTCGCACAAAAGTACCATGCGTCGATTCTTCATGGAACAGCTTCTACTTTATGTCGGCCGCGTGATTGAGGCAACACGGTCGAGCGATTGACCGGGCCTCGCGGCGATGATAACTTCATAGCTTGAAAATGGACAGCATACGAGACGGAAACGTGCCCGCGCTCGACGCCGGAGCGGCGCCGGAAGGCCAACGCGAGGAGCTGGCGAGGGTCCTGCCGTTTCTCTACGCCGTTCGCTGGGGAGCCTGGGCCATAGCCTGGATCGTCATCTGGGTCGGCCACCTGTCGAAGGACAACGGCGCCCACGAGCCCGTTCTCCTCGGCGTCACCTTCGTCCAGATCCTGGCCGCGACGCTCTACGTCCCGCTGCTGCGCTCGCGCGTGCGAGAGGCCTGGGGCAGGCGCTGGGGCCCCCGCGACGACCTCATCGTCATCGGGCTGGCGGACATCGCGCTGGTGCTGGTCGTCATCTACTTCAGCGGCGGCTGGAGCAGCCCCTACTACCACTACGCCCTTGCTTCGCTGCTCGTGCCGGCGTTCCTCGTCGGCTGGCGGCGCTCCGCGCTGCTGCTGGTCGGCTTCCTCGGCGCCTACTTCGCCGTGCTGATGACCGCTGGCAGAGGCCTCGACGGCACGTGGGTCAACGAGAGCATCGCGGCGATAATCCTCACGCCCGCGCTCGTGGTCGTCGTCGTGCAGTACATGGCGCAACTGGTGCGTCGGCTCGACGAGCGGCGCGAGCAGGCGCAGGCGGCGCTTCGCGAGACGTCGGCGCTCTACAAAGTCGCGCAGACGGTCGCCGGCGTCGACCAGCCGGAGGCCCTGCTGGAACGCGTCGTCGAAAGCCTGCAAGCGCTGGCGCGATTCCGCGGCCTGGCCGTCTTCGGCCTGAAGGAAGACGGGCGCCTCTCGCAGGAGGTTGGATTCGGCGAGACGGAGGTCACGCAGTCCTCCCTTTCGCCGGACGAGCGGCAGGCGCTGGCATCGGCGGAGGGCGTCATACGGCTGGAGGCGCGACAGGGCGCGACGACGGCGCTGGCGGTGCCGCTGCACGTCCAGGAGTGGCTCTGGGGCGTCGTTGTCTTCAGCAGCCGCGGCGCTGGGCCCGCGGATCTGCGTCTGGTGCAGACGGTCGCCGGCCAGCTTTCGCTTGGGCTTACGAAGATCGCGCTCAGCCGACAGAAGGAGGAACTGGCGGCCCAGGAGGAGCGAAGCCGCATCGCCAGGGAGATCCACGACGGCATAGCGCAGTCGATCTATATGCTGTCGCTCAACCTGGAGAAGGCGGCGGAAGTGGCGCGCGACGACGAGCGCTTGGGACAGCGCCTGGGAGGGCTTGTCGGCCTGGCGAAGGAAGCGCTGCTGGAGGTGCGTCACTACATCTTCGACCTCAAGCCGCTGCTCGCCGGCGACGCGAGCCTTGCCGGCACAATCCGCGCCCAGATGCGCGAGTTCAGCGCGGTGTCCGGCCTCCCCGTCGATCTGCGCCTTGACGGGACGGAGCGGACGGTCTCGCCGGCCGTCGGCAGCGCTCTCTATCGCATCACCCAGGAGGCGCTGGCCAACGTCTTCCGCCACGCCGGCGCGAAAAGCATCGAGGCGCGGCTGGCGTTCAACGGCGACGGCCTCTTGCTGGAGATAAAGGACGACGGCCGCGGCTTCGGCGTGGCCGGGGACAGCGCAGCATCGCAAGGACGCGGGCTGCGCAACATCCATCAACGCGCGACGGAAGCCGGGGGCGCGGCGGAGATACTGAGCACGCCGGGCCGGGGCACCACCGTCAGGGTCAATCTGCCGCTTGGAGGTAGGATGCCATGAGCGACATCAATCTGCGTGTGCTTCTCGTCGACGATCACGCCATCGTCCGCAAAGGATTACAGGCGGTGCTGGCCGACGAAGAGGGGATCGAAGTCGTCGGCGAAGCGGCGAACGCGGGCGAGTCCGTTGACAAGGCGCGGGTGCTGCGGCCGGACGTTGTCCTGATGGACATCCGCATGGGCGACGGCGACGACGCCAGCGGCATCGACGCCTGCCGGCGCATCCGCAGCGAGCTCGCGGAGACGCAAGTCATCATGTTCACCTCGTTTGGTGAGCGCGAGGCCGTCCTGTCGTCCATCGTCGCCGGCGCCACCGGCTTCCTGACCAAGAACGTCAGTCACGCGCGCCTCGTGGAAGCGATTCGCGCCGCCGGCCGCGGCGAGTCGCTCCTCGACCCCAGCGTCACCCGCGACGTGATCAACTCGCTCGCAAAGCTGAGCAAGACGCCCGCGAAGACCGACGACGACCTTTCCCAGCGGGAGAAAGAGGTGCTGTCGCTGATAGCGCAGGGCTACACCAACAAAGAGATAGCGGCCAAGCTGATGGTCAGCCCGTTCACGGCACGGAACCACGTGATCCGCATCCTCGACAAGATGGGGCTGTCGCGCCGCTCTGAGGCGGCGGCCGAGGCGGTGAAGCTGGGCATCGTCCCCGCCGAAGAGGAGGCAGGCTAATCCTCCCAGGCCATCCGAGGCCGTCGTCGTCCAATCAAACGCCCATCGTCCCCTCATAGCCGAAGCAGTGGTAGAATTATCTTGACAGGCCCGCCTGTCCGGCGACGAGGCGTCGCTTCGGATGCCAATCCCCATCAGTCTCAGGGAGGAGACGCCGTTGACGGAAGACCCCAGCATGGAGCTCAGGCCGGACGTCACAGTCCGCGCTCACGACGCCGCGAAGCACGGCCATCCCGCCAGCCAGATCGACCAGCTCTGCATCAACACCATCCGCACGCTCGCCATGGACGCGGTGCAGAAGGCGAACTCCGGCCACCCGGGCACGCCGATGGGACTGGCGCCGCTCGCCTACGTCCTCTGGCGCAAGTATCTGCGATACAATCCGCGCAATCCCGCCTGGCCGAACCGCGACCGCTTCGTCCTCTCCGCCGGGCACGCGTCGATGCTGCTGTATTCTCTCCTCTATCTCACGGGCTACGACCTGACGCTCGACGACATCAAGCAGTTCCGCCAGTGGGACTCGAAGACGCCGGGCCACCCGGAGCGCGGCCGCACGCCGGGCGTGGAAGTGACCACCGGACCGCTGGGACAGGGCATATCCAACGCCGTCGGCTTCGCAATTGCGGAGCACATGCTGGCGGAGCGCTTCAACCGCCCGGACGGCGAGATCGTCGACCACTACACCTACGTCATCGCCAGCGACGGCGACATGATGGAGGGCGTCTCGTCCGAAGTCTGTTCGCTGGCGGGCGGCATGCGCCTGGGCAAGCTCATCGTCTTCTACGACGACAACCACATCACCATCGAGGGCTCGACCGACCTGGCGTTCCTGGAGAGCGTTGGCGACCGGTTTCGCGCCTACGGCTGGCACGTCCTGGAGCTCCCCGACGGCAACGACCTGGAGGCGATTGACAGCGTCATCGCCGAGGCTCGCGCCGAGCGGGAAAGGCCGGTGCTCGTCGTCGTCCGCACACACATCGCCTATGGCTCGCCGAATAAGCAGGACACGGCGGCGGCGCACGGGGCTCCGTTGGGCGAGGAAGAGGTGCGGCTGACGAAGAAGAACCTCGGCTGGCCGTATGAAGAGCCCTTCACGGTGCCGGACGAAGTGCTCGCCGTCTTCCGCGAGGCCGTCGAGAAAGGGCTCGTGGCCGAAGAGGCGTGGCGACGGCTGTTCGACGAATACAACGTCACTCATCCCGAGGAAGCGGCGGAGTTCCAGCGAGTACTCTCGCGCCGCCTTCCCGACGGCTGGGAGAAGGCGCTGCCGTCCTTCAACGAAGGCGAGAAGATGGCGACGCGCTCGGCTTCCGGCGCCGTGCTCAACGCCCTCGCTCCCCTCATGCCCGAGCTCGTCGGCGGCTCCGCGGATCTTGCGCCTTCCACCGACACGTACCTGAAGGGCTACGCCGACGTCATGAGCGGCAGCTTCTCCGGGCGCAACTTCCACTTCGGTGTGCGGGAGCATGCGATGGCGGCCGTGCTCAACGGCATGGCGGCCCATAGCGGCTTTCGCGTCTACGGCGGCACCTTCCTCATCTTCTCCGACTACATGCGTCCGGCGATCCGGCTGGCGGCGCTGCAGTCGCTGCCGGTCGTCTTCGTCTACAGCCACGACTCCATCGGCCTCGGCGAGGACGGACCGACGCATCAGCCGATAGAGCACCTGGCCAGCCTCCGCGCCATACCAAACCTGCTGCTGCTGCGACCCGCCGACGCCAACGAGACGGTCTCTGCTTGGCGGCTGGCGCTGGAGCGTGACGACGGCCCGACGGCGCTGATCCTGACGCGTCAGAAGCTGCCGGTGCTCCGGCCCGGCGGCGCCGTGGAGCGTGGCGCCTATGTGATGGAGGACGGCTCGGGTGTCGTGCTCATCGGTACCGGCTCCGAAGTGTGGCTCTGCCTGGCGGCGCGAAGGTTGCTCGCCGAGGAGGGCATCTCGGCGCGCGTCGTTTCCATGCCTTCGTGGAAGCTCTTCCGGGAGCAGCCGTCGGCCTACCGCGACGCGGTGCTGCCACCGGGCGTGCCGCGTCTCGCCGTCGAGGCGGCGGCGACGTTCGGCTGGCGCGAGTGGGCGGACGACGTGATAGGAATCGATCATTTCGGCGAGTCGGCGCCGGGAGAGGTGCTGTTCGAGAAGTTCGGCTTCACGCCGGAGAACGTCGCCGCGCGGGCGAAGAAGCTGGTGCGACGATGAGAGTCGCCGTTGCTGCCGACCACGGTGGATTCGAGCTGAAGCAGCGTCTGGCCGCGTCCCTGCGCGATTGGGGCCATGACGTGCTGGACCTAGGCACCGATTCGCTCCAGCCCGTTGACTACCCGGACTTCGCGCTTGCCCTCGGGCGCGCCGTCATTGATGGACGCGCCGAACGCGGCGTCCTCGTCTGCGGCTCGGGTGCCGGCGCCGCCGTTGCCGCCAATAAGATACGGGGAATCCGCGCCGCCCTCGCCCATGACTGCTACACGGCGCATCAGATGGTGGAGCACGACGACGTCAACGTCTGCTGCCTGGGAGCGCGTGTCATCGGGCCGGAGCTTGCCGTCGAGATCGTGCGCACCTTCATAGGCGCCACATTCAGCGGCGAGGAGCGGCACGTGCGAAGGCTGGCAAAGGTTGCGGCTATGGAGAAGGATAAGCTATGAACCCCCCTCACGCGTTGAGAGAGCTCGGGCAAAGCGTCTGGCTGGACTATCTCCGGCGCGGCCTCGTCGAATCGGGCGAGCTCAAGCGTCTCATGGACGAATTCGCTGTTGCCGGCATTACTTCGAACCCCACCATCTTCAACAAGGCGATCTCCGGCTCCACCGACTACGACCAGGCCTTGCGCGCCCTCGTCGAGAGCGGCGAGCGCGACCCGAAGGCGTTGTTTTGGCGCCTCGCGGTTGACGACATCGCGATGGCGGCGGATGTGTTCCGCCCGCTCTTCGACAGCCAGGACGGCGGCGACGGCTTCGTTAGCCTGGAGGCGTCGCCGGGGCTTGCCCACGACACCGCGGGCACCGTCGCCGAGGTCAAGGAGCTATGGCGTCGGCTGGGGCGCCCGAACGTCATGATCAAGGTGCCCGGCACGCCGGAAGGCGTCCCCGCCATCGAAGAGCTGACGGCGCTAGGCATCAATATCAACGTCACGCTGCTCTTCAGCGTGACGGCCTACGAGCAGGTCGCGCTGGCCTACGTCAAGGCGCTGGAGCGGCGGCTGGAAGCAGGGCAGTCGCTGAAGGGCATCAGCAGTGTCGCCTCTTTCTTCGTCTCGCGCGTTGACACCGCGGTGGATGCGCTCCTGCCGAACGATTCGCCGCTACGGGGCAAAGTCGCCATCGCCAACGCGAAGACCGCCTACCAGCTCTTCAAGCGTCTCTTCTCCGGCGAGCGCTGGGAGCGGCTGGCGGCGGCGGGCGCGCGGGTGCAGCGGCCTCTATGGGCCTCCACCGGCACTAAGAATCCCGCCTACTCCGACGTCCTCTACGTCGAAGAGCTCATCGGGCCGGACACGGTGAACACGCTGCCCGAAGCGACCCTGCGGGCTTTCGCCGACCACGGGCGCGTCGCCCCGACGCTGGAGAAAGGCGTCGACGAGGCGGAACGCGTCATCGCCTCGCTTCCTGCGGCCGGCGTCGACCTCGACGCGGCAACCGCCAAGCTGCTGGACGACGGCGTGGCCGCCTTTACGGGAGACTTTGAGAAGTTGCTGGAGACGATCGACAAGAAGTGCGGCGCGATCCTGGAAGAGGAGCGGCGGCCGCTGGTCAGCCTCGGTGCGCTGGGGCCCGCCGTCGAGGTGCGGCTGGCGCAACTGGCACGCGAGGACGTGCCGCGACGCATCTGGGGCAGAGACCACACCGTCTGGAAGCTGGACCCGAAGGAGATCAGTGACCGCCTCGGCTGGCTGACTGTCGCGGAGCAGATGACCGACGCCGTGTCGGAACTGACCGCGTTCGGCCGCCGCGTTGCCGACGAGGGTTTCCAGGACGCGGTGCTCATGGGCATGGGCGGCTCCAGCCTCGCGCCGGAGGTCATTCACGCCACCTTCGGCGCAATGCCCGCATTCCCTCGCCTGCACGTCCTCGACACGACGGACCCGAGCAGTATCCTGGCGCTGGAGCGCTCGCTCGACCTCAATCGGACGCTGTTCATCGTCGCCAGCAAGTCCGGCGGCACCGTCGAGACGGCCTGCCAGTGCGCCTATTTCTATGGCAAAGTGCCGCGCGGCGACCAGTTCGTCGCCATCACCGACGCCGGCTCTTCGCTTGACGATTTCGCGCGGGAGAAGCGCTTCCGACGGGTCTTTCTCAATCCGACCGACATTGGCGGGCGCTACTCGGCGCTCTCCTACTTCGGCCTAGCGCCGGCGGCGATCGTCGGCGCGCCCATCGGCGAGCTCATCGAACAGGCGACGGAGATGGCCTGTGCCTGCGCCTCCTACGTCCCGGTCGCGGACAACCCGGGGCTGTGGCTCGGCGCCGTCATGGCGGAGGCGGCGCTGGCAGGTCGCGACAAGCTGACGCTGGTCCTGCCGCCCGCCATCTCGACATTCGGGACGTGGGTGGAGCAGCTCGTGGCGGAATCGACGGGCAAGGAGGGCAAAGGCATTCTGCCCGTGGAAGGCGAGCCGCTGGGGCCGGCCGGCGTCTACGGCGACGACCGCCTCTTCGTCTCGTTGGGCGAGTCAATCGACCTGCGCCCGCTCGCCACTCTCAAGTTCGACGGCCCAACGCGGCTGGGAGCGGAGTTCTTCCGCTGGGAGTTCGCGACAGCCGTCGCCGGCGCCATCCTCGGTATCAATCCCTTCGACCAGCCGAACGTCCAGGAGGCGAAAGATGCCACTAATCGCATTCTTTCGGCTTCCGACGACGTACTGCCGGAGGTCACGAACGACGACCTCGCGACGCTCCTCAGCCATGTCCGGCCCGGCGACTACATCGCAATTACCGCCTTCATCCCGCGCAACGCGGAGAGCGAAGAGGCGCTGCGGAGCGTGCGCGTTCGCCTGCGCGGTCACTTCAAGGTCGCGACCACGGTCGGCTTCGGGCCGCGCTACCTCCATTCGACGGGCCAGCTCCACAAGGGCGGCCCCAACAAGGGCCTCTTCATCCAGGTCGTCTCGCCCGACGCCGAAGACGTGCCTATACCAGGCCGTCCGTACACTTTCGGAAAGCTGAAGGCGGCGCAGGCGCTCGGCGACCTGGAATCGCTGCGAGCGCACGGGCGTCGCGCCGGCCGCGTGCCCCTCGATGCGCTGCTTAGCTGGAGGGCATGATGCAGATCGGCATGGTCGGTCTTGGCCGCATGGGCGGCAACATGGCGGAGCGACTGCGTCGCGGCGGCCACGACGTCATCGGCTACGACAACGACCCGGCGAAGTCCCAGGCGGCATCGCTTTCAGAGCTTGTCGCCAAGCTCCAGGCGCCACGAGCCGTCTGGCTGATGGTTCCGGCCGGCGAAGTGACCGAGCAGAGTATCAAGGAGATCGCCGGCCTCCTTCAACCGGGCGACTTCAGTCGTCGACGGCGGCAACTCCTACTTCCGCGACAGTATCCGACGCGGCGGCGAGCTGGCGGAGCGCGGTTTTCTCTTCGTCGACGCCGGCGTCTCCGGCGGCATCTGGGGGCTGGAGATCGGCTACTGCCTCATGGTCGGCGGCAGCGACGAGGCCTTCCAGCGCATCGAGCCCGCGCTGAAGACGCTCGCGCCTCCAGACGGCTACGCCCGCGTCGGTCCCGTTGGTGCCGGGCATTTCGCTAAGATGGTGCACAACGGCATCGAATACGCGATGCTGGAAGCCTACGCGGAGGGCTTCGACGTCCTGGCGGCATCGCAGTTCGACTTCGACCTCCACGAACTGGCGCGGCTCTGGAATCAGGGCAGCGTCGTGCGGTCCTGGCTGCTGGAACTGGCGGAGCGCGCCTTCGCCGCCGACCCGCGCCTGGCCGACATCCGCGGCTACGTCGAGGACTCCGGCGAAGGGCGTTGGACCGTGCTGGAAGCGATCGGCGAGAGCGTTCCCGCTCCGGCAATCACGCTGAGCCTGTTCCGTCGTTTCGCCTCGCGGCAGGAGGACTCATTCGCCATGAAAGTCATCGCCGCGCTGCGCAAGGAGTTCGGCGGCCACGCGGTGAAGACGGAGTAGCGGCTGGCAGAGGCGGCCGCCATGAGACGTGAGCTGGTCGTGACGGACGACATCCCCGAGGCGGCGGTGCGGCTGTTCCGCGAGGCTAGGCCGCGAACGCTCGTGCTTGCCGGCGGCGAGACGCCTCGACCGACCTATCGGCGCCTCGCGCGGGAAAAGTACTGCTGGAATGAGGTGGACGTGTTCTTCGGCGATGAGCGCTGCGTGCCGCCGGACCATCCCGACTCCAATTACCGCATGGCAAACGAAGCGCTTCTTTCCTCCGTCGCGGCGCGCGTCCACCGCATGCCCGGCGAGAGCTGCGACGCCGAATCGTACGAGCGGGAGTTGCGCGAGATCTTCGGCGACATGCCGCGCTTCGACCTTGCTTTCCTGGGACTCGGGCCGGAAGGCCACACCGCGTCGCTCTTCTCGGGAGATCCGGCCCTCGATGAGAAGGAGAGTTGGGTGGTCCGCGTGTCGCGCCCGGACCATGAGCGCCTGACGCTCACGCCGCCGGTGCTCTCAGCGGTGCGACTGGCTGTCTTCCTGGTCGCCGGCGCGGAAAAGCGCGACGCGTTGCGACGAATGATGGCCGGCGAAGACATACCGGCGAATCGGGTCGCGGCCGAGCGCGTTATCGTGCTGGCGGACGCCGCGGCGTCGTGAAGCTGGTCCGATCCCTGCTCGCACGTCGCGGAGGCGGTGGCGCTTCTGGGAGAGAGCGTGCGCAAGGCGGAGCCGCTGCCTTGAGACCGGACGATCCTATTGCCTTATTAGCCCACTCGTTTTACTGTCGTAGACGGAGGAGGGACCCATCGCCGATGACTCCCATGGTTCGAAGGGAGCGAGCGTGAGACGGGCCGCGGCGGGCTTCCTTCCGCTTGCATTTTAATTCACGAGGCCGCTATGCTCGCACTGGCATAGCGGCCTTGCTGCGCGGAGTCCTGTCGTCAGGGAGCGTGAATCGAGGGTAGATGAGGACTGATCTCTGGCCCTTTTTCGTCTACCTCGGCGCCAGCCTTGTTGTGCTGGGCGGTATGCTGGTCTTCTCCTTCCTGCTCGGGCAGCGCCATCGTGAGCCGGCCACCGGGACCCCCTACGAGTCGGGAATCCTGCCCACGGGCACGGCGCGCGTCCGCTACGATGTCCTCTACTACCTGGTCGCCATGTTCTTCGTCATCTTCGACCTAGAGGCGGTCTTTATCTTCCTCTGGGCCGTTGCCCTGCGAAGCGCCGGCTGGACCGGCTACATCGACGCCGCCGTCTTCATAGGCGTCCTAGTCGCCGGCCTGGCCTATCTGTGGCGACTGGGCGCGCTGGATTGGGGAGGCCTTGGTCAGGGAGGGCAGCGACTTGACAGATAGCAACGCGACGCGGTTCCCCGACGCGATCGAACGCCCAGGCGAAGGCGGCGGCCGGGGCGCGCTCGACGCCCTGGTCTCGCGCATCGTCGTCCTGTCGCGCGTTCAGGACCTCATCGCCTGGGGCCGCAAGAACTCCCTTTGGCCCTTTAACTTCGGCCTTTCCTGCTGCTACGTCGAGATGGCGACCAGCCTCACCAGCCGGTTCGACCTCGCCCGCTTCGGCGCCGAGGTGATCCGCGGCACGCCCCGCGAGGCCGACGTGATGATCGTCGCCGGCACCGTCTTCCGGAAGATGGCGCCCTCTATCAAACGACTTTACGAGCAGATGATGGAGCCGCGCTGGATCATTTCGATGGGGTCCTGCGCCAACTCCGGCGGGATGTATGACATCTACAGCGTCGTGCAGGGCGTCGACAAGTTCATGCCGGTGGATGTGTACGTGCCCGGTTGTCCGCCGCGGCCCGACGCGTTCTTGGAAGGGCTGATCCTGCTGCAGAAAGCGGTGGGCAACGAGAAGCGCCCGCTGAGCTGGGTTGTCGGCGACCAGCGCGTCTACAGGCAGACGCCGCCCTCGCTGCGGGACCTCAAGCGGTCGGAGCGGCAGGCGATGGAGACGTATCACCCCATGAACGAAGTTTAGAGACAGACCGAATGCCGGAAGCTGAAGTTCAGACGCAACAGGACGCCGCCGCCGAGCCCGGCATCGCCCGGGAGCTGCGCGCGCGCTTCCCCGGCGCCGCCTTCACCCTCCAGCAGACCCGCGACGGCATTCCGACGCTCTGGACGGCAAAGGAGGACGTCGTTCAAGTCCTGCGCTTCCTAAAGTCCGAGGCGGCTCGCCCTTATGCCCAGCTCTACGACTTAACGGCGATCGACGAGCGCCTCCGTGGGCACCGCGAGGGCCAGCCGCCGAGCGATTTCACCGTCGTCTACCACCTCATCTCCTACGAGCGCAACGAAGACGTGCGGATCAAGGTCGCGCTCACCGGCGACAAGCTGTCGATGCCCAGCGCAGTGGGAGTCTTCCCGAACGCCAACTGGTACGAACGCGAGGCCTGGGACATGTTCGGCGTCACCTTCGAGGGGCATCCAAACCTTCGACGCATCCTCATGCCGAACACCTGGAAGGGCCATCCCCTGCGCAAGGATTACCCCGCTCGCGCTACTGAGCTGCCGCCGTTCAGCCTGTCGGACGCGCAGGAGGAGGAAGAGCAGAAGGCGATGCAGTTCCGCCCCGAGGACTGGGGCATGCAGCGCCAGACCGAAGACGCCGATCTCATCTTCCTCAACCTGGGGCCGCAGCATCCCGGGACGCACGGCATACTGCGCGTCGTCCTCCAGCTTGACGGCGAGCGGATCGTCGATGCAGTGCCCGACATCGGCTACCACCATCGCGGCGCCGAGAAGATGGGCGAGCGGCAATCCTGGCATAGCTACATCCCCTATACCGACCGCGTGGAGTATCTGGGCGGCGTGATGAACAACCTGCCTTACGTGATGGCCGTCGAGAAGCTGGCGGGCATCGAGGTGCCGGACAGGGTGAAGGTCATCCGCGTGATGATGTGCGAGCTTTTCCGTATTATGAGCCACCTCGTCTGGTACGGAACCTTCGCCGGCGACGTCGGCGCCCTTTCGCCCGTCTTCTACATGTTCAGCGACCGCGAGCGCGCCTTCGAAATCATCCAGGCCGTGTGTGGCGCCCGCATGCACCCGAGCTGGTTCCGCATCGGCGGCGTCGCCCATGACCTGCCGAACGGCTGGGACCAGATGATGCGCGACTTCGTCGCCTCGATGCCGCCGCGCCTCACCGAATATGACAACCTTGTGATGAAGAACCCCATCTTTAAGGCCCGCACGCAGGGAATCGGCGCTTACACGCTGCGGGACGCCATCGAATGGGGCGTGACCGGCCCCGGCCTGCGCGCCTGCGGATTCAAGTGGGACTGGCGCAAGAACCGACCCTACTCCGGCTATGACCAGTTTGATTTCGAGATTCCGACGGCGACGAAGGGCGACTGCTACGACCGCGCCGTCGTCCGCGTCGAGGAGATGCGGCAGAGCCTGCGCATCATTCGAGCAGTGCATCGACAACATGCCGTCCGGCCCCTACAAGTCGGACCATCCGCTGGCGACGCCGCCGCTCAAAGAGCGCACGATGCACGACATCGAGACGCTGATCACCCACTTCCTCGGCGTGAGCTGGGGCCCGGTGATTCCGCCGGGCGAGGCGTGCGTCGGCGTCGAGGCGACGAAGGGGAACAACAGCTATTACCTGATCAGCGATGGGAACACCATGTCCTATCGCACCCGCATCCGGACGCCGACGTTCCCGCACATGCAGATGGTGCCGCTGATGTCGCGCGGCGCCCTGATCCCGGACCTGATGGCGATCCTGGGCAGCATCGACTATGTGCTTTCGGACGTGGACCGTTGAGGTGACAGTTTGCTGACGCAAGAGGAGCGAGAGGAGATAGACGCCGCGGTCGCCATGTCGGGGCGAAACCGCGCCGCCTGCATCGATGCCATGATGGCGGTGCAGCAGCATCGTGGCTGGCTCTCCGACGAGACGCTCGCCGACCTCGCCGACTACCTGCGCCTGACAACGGCGGAGCTTGACTCCGTCGCGACGTTCTACAATCTGATCTTCCGCAAGCCGGTGGGCCGGCACGTCATTCTCGTCTGCGACAGCGTGAGCTGCTGGCTCCTGGACTACGAGACGCTGCTGGACCACCTGAAGTCGCGCCTGGGCGTCGAAGTCGGCGGGACGACGGAGGACGGGCGCTTCACGCTGCTGCCGTCGGTTTGCCTGGGCGCCTGCGACCACGCGCCGGCGATGATGGTCGACGGCGACGCAGTACGGGAACCTGACGCCGGAGAAGATCGACGCGATCCTCGGGGAGTGCAAGTGATGGACGAGAAGCCGCTGACCGGTCGCATCCGTTCCGGCGAAGGCCCGGTCGACCCTCGCCGAGTACGAGCGCACGGGCGGCTATCAGGGCCTGCGCAAGGCGCTCAAGATGCCGCCCAGCGACGTCATCGACATGGTGAAGGCCTCGACCCTCAAGGGACGCGGCGGCGCCGGCTTCCTGACGGGCATGAAGTGGAGCTTTGTCCCAATGGGCGCGGACGCCCCGCAGCCCAAGTACGTCGTCGCCAACGCCGACGAGATGGAGCCGGGCACGTTCAAGGACCGCGTCCTAATGGAAGGCGACCCGCACATGCTCATCGAGGGCATGATCATCGCCGCCTACGCCATCGAGGCGGAAGCGGCCTATATCTTCCTGCGCCGCGAGTACGGGCCATCCGCCGCGGCGCCTCAAGAAAGCTATCGCCGAGGCTTACGCCGCCGGTTATCTCGGCAAGAACATCCTCGGCTCGGGCCTCAACCTGGAGATGCACCTCCATCTCAGCGCCGGACGCTACATGTGCGGCGAGGAAACAGGTCTCATCAACTCGCTGGAAGGGAAGCGCGCCAACCCGCGCGACAAACCGCCCTTCCCCGCCGTCGTCGGCCTCTGGGGCAAGCCGACCATCGTCAACAACGTCGAGACGTTCTGCAACGTGCCGCACATCATCGACAAAGGCGCCGAATGGTATCGCGGTCTCAGCAAGACGAACGACGGCGGCACCAAGCTCTACGGCGTCAGCGGCAGGGTCAAGCGCCCCGGCTGCTGGGAGCTGCCCATGGGCACGACGATGCGCGAGCTCCTGGAAGAGCATGCCGGCGGCATGCAGGATGGCTATCGCTTCCGCGGCGCTCCTGCCGGGCGGCGCCTCGACGGACTTTCTCCTGGAAGAACACCTGGATACGCCGCTGGACTTCAGTTCGCTTCAGCAGCACGGCAGCCGCCTGGGCACCGGCACGATGATCGTCCTCGACGACAAGACCTGTCCCGTCGCGATGCAGCGTGAACCTCGAGCACTTCTTCGCCCAGGAGTCCTGCGGCTGGTGCACGCCCTGCTGGGGTGGACTGCACTGGGCCGAGCACACTCTGCGCAAGATCGAAGCGGGCAGCGGCACGCCCGCCGATCTCGAGATACTCGAAAAGCATCTCGCGTCGCCTGCAGCCCGGGCAACACCTTCTGCGCCCTGGCGCCCGGCGCCAATGGAGCCGCTCCAGAGCGCTCTGGTGCACTTCCGCGACGATTTCGAGCAGCACGTTCGCGAGCAGCGGTGCCCCTGGAGATAGCATGGCGACGATTAGTCATCGACGAGCGCGAGTACGAGGTGCGGGACGGCCAGAACCTGCTCCAGGCAGCCTGTCGCTGGGGCTCGACATGCCGTACTTCTGCTGGCACCCGGCCATGGGCTCCGTCGGCGCCTGCCGTCAGTGCGCGGTCAAGCAGTTCAGAGACGAGAACGACACCCAGGGCCGGATCGTGATGGCCTGCATGACTCCCGCGACCGACGGCATGCCGCATCTCCATCGACGACCCGGAGGCGCGCGATTTCCGCGCCGGCGTCATCGAGCTGGCTCATGATCAACCACCCGCACGACTGCCCGGTCTGCGACGAGGGCGGCGAGTGCCATCTCCAGGACATGACGGTCATGACCGGCCACAACTATCGCCGCTACCGCGGCAAGAAGCGCACCTTCCGCAATCAGGACCTCGGCCCGCTCGTCAACCACGAGATGAACCGCTGCATCCAGTGCTATCGCTGCGTGCGCTTCTACCGCGACTACGCCGGCGGCCGCGACTTCGACGTCTTCGGCCTGCGCAGACCGCGTCTACTTCGGCCGCCAGGACGACGGCGTGCTGGAGAGCGAGTTCAGCGGCAACCTGGTGGAGGTCTGCCCCACCGGCGTCTTCACCGACAAGACGCTTAAGGAGCACTACACGCGCAAGTGGGACCTGCAGACCGCGCCGTCCGATCTGCGTGCACTGCAGCCTCGGCTGCAACACCATCCCCGGCGAGCGCTACGGCATGCTGCGGCGCATCCGCAATCGCTACAACGGCGAGGTGAACGGCTACTTCCTCTGCGACCGCGGCCGCTACGGCTACGAGTTCGTCAACGGCGACCGCCGCCTCCGCAGCGCCCTCGTCCGCGAGAAGCGCGGCGATGAGGCGACGCCGGTGGAAAGCGGCCAAGCGCTGCGTGCGGCGGCCTCGGCGCTCAAGGCAAGGGAAGCGCCTGATCGGGATCGGCTCGCCGCGGGCGTCGCTGGAGGCGAACTTCGCGCTGCGCACGCTCGTCGGGCCCGACAACTTCTACGCCGGCGTCTCGGCGCTCGAACAGCGACTCGCCCGGCTCACACTCGACATAATACAAAGTGGCCCCGCTCGATCACCCTCGCTCGCCGACGTGGCCCGTTGCGATGCCGCTCTCGTCCTCGGCGAAGACGTGACGCAAACAGCGCCGAGACTGGCGCTCGCTCTCCGTCAGTCGCAGAAGCGGGCGCCCCTCCGGGAAGCAGCGAAGCTGCGCGTGCCGGAATGGGACGCCGCCGGCGTTCGCAACTCCACACAGGAAGCGCGCGGGCCGCTCTACATTGCCGCAACGCAGGGAACGCGACTGGACGAGGTGGCGACGCGAAGCTATCGCGCCGCGCCGGAAGAGATAGCGCGGCTGGGGTTCGCTGTCGCCCACGCCATCGATGACGCGTCGCCCGCCGTGCCCGGCCCGCCAGCGGATGTCGCGGCGCTGGCAGCCGAGATCGCGGCTTCGCTCGTCGCCGCTGAGGCGCCGCTCGTCGTCAGCGGCGGCGGTTGCGGCAGCGAGGACATCTTGCGCGCGGCCGCGAACGTCGCCCGGGCGCTGCGACGCAAAGGACGCCCCGCGCAGCTTTGCCTGACTGTCCCCGAGTGCGACAGCCTCGGCCTGTCGCTCCTGGGCGGCGGAAGCCTGGCCGACGCGCTCGCCGCCGCACCGGACATGGTCGTCATTCTGGAGAACGACCTCTATCGGCGTGCCGACGCGGCTTCCGTCAATGCGTTCCTGGGCGCGGCCAAGCGCGTCATCGTCGTCGACCACACCGCGAACGCGACGACCGCGCGCGCCGACATCCTCCTGCCCGCGGCGACCTTCGCGGAGAGCGATGGCACTCTCGTGAACAACGAGGGCCGGGCTCAACGCTCCTACCAGGTGTTCCCGCCGCCCGGCGACGTGTCCGAGAGCTGGCGCTGGCTCCGGGATCTGGGGGTCGAGGCCGGGCGTCGCGAGTTCGAAAGCTGGGCGAATATCGACGCCGTTGGCGCCGCGCTGGCGACGGCCGTGCCCGTCCTCGCGCCCATCACGGAAATCGGGCCGCCAGCCGAATTCCTCATCGTTGGCCGGCCCATCGCCCGACAACCCGGTCGCTACAGTGGTCGCACGGCCATGAACGCCAACGCCAACGTGAGTGAGTCGCCGCCGCCGGAGGACGGCGATTCGCCGTTCGTGTTCTCCATGGAGGGCTATCAGGGGCAGCCGCCGTCGCCGCTTATCCCGCGCTTCTGGGCGCCCGGCTGGAACTCCGTGCAGGCGCTGAACAAGTTCCAGGAGGAGATTGCCGGCCCTCTGCGCGGCGGCGATCCGGGACGTCGACTCATCGAGGCACCGGAGAACGCCGAAACGCCCTATTACGGCGATGTCCCCGAAGCGCGCGCGCCCCCAAGCGGCAACTATCGCGTCGTTGCGGCGCACCACATCTTCGGCTCCGAGGAGCTGAGCGCTCTCGCGCCGGGAATCGCGAAGCTGGCGCCGCAGCCTTACGCCGGCCTCAGCCCCGACGACGCCAATGACATGTCCTTGAGCCCTGGCCAGGAGGTCGAAGTGACGCTGGCCGGCCAGACGTTGCGCCTGCCGGTGCGCATCCTCCAAGGCCTGCCGAGGGGGATGGTCGCGCTGCCGGTTGGGCTGGAGCGCATGGAGTCGTTTGAGCTTCCGGCATTTGGCCGGCTTGGAAACCCGCGCGATGAGAAGGAGTCGGCGTCTTGAACGAAATCATACGCTCGCTCCTCATCGTCTTCGGTCTACTCTTCGCGGCGCTCACGGTTGCCGCCATGTCCACCTGGCTGGAGCGGCGAATGCTGGGACTCTGGCAGGACCGCTACGGGCCGAACCGCGTTGGTCCCTTCGGGCTGTTGCAGGTGGCTGCGGACGCGATCAAGATGTTCATGAAGGAGGACTGGGTCCCGCCCTACGCCGACAAGGTGGTCTTCATCCTCGCGCCGGCGGTCATCATGCTGGCGGTGCTGATGTCCTTTACCGTTATCCCCTTCTCGGCGAGCCTGGGCGTCATCGACCTGAACGTAGGACTTCTCTTCTTCCTCGGCATGTCGTCGATGGGCGTCTACAGCGTCGTCCTTGGCGGCTGGGCATCCAACAACAAGTACTCGCTGCTCGGCGGCCTGCGGGCGTCTGCCCAGATGTTGAGCTACGAGGTGTTCATGGGTCTTTCCATAACCGGCGTCGTGATGCTGGCCGGCTCCTTCAACCTGCGGGCGATAGTTGAGTCGCAGAAAGCGGTCTGGTATTGCGTCCCACAGGTGCTCGGGTTCCTCGTCTTCATGGTGGCCGGCGTCGCCGAGACACGGCGCATCCCCTTCGACCTGCCGGAGGCGGACAGCGAGCTTGTCGCCGGCTTCCACTCTGAGTACTCGGCGATGAAGTTCGGCATGTTCTTCGTCGGCGAATACTTGGGCGTCGCCCTCATCTCGGTCATGATCGCAACGCTCTTCTTCGGCGGCTGGCTCGGTCCGATCCTGCCGCCGCCGATGTGGCTGGCGCTCAAGATGTTCGTCTTCATCTGCTTCTTCATACTGTTGCGTGCCACCTTGCCGCGGCTGCGCTACGACCAGCTCATGTCTTTCGGCTGGAAAGTCATGCTGCCGCTGGCGTTGTTGAACCTGCTGGTCACCGGCGCGGTTCGGCTGGGAATGGGTTAGGACAGGAACGAATGCTGGGCATACTGAAAGGGTTGTGGATCG
Organism: uncultured Chloroflexia bacterium; assembly: GCA_963703345.1. Lineage (GTDB taxonomy): Bacteria > Chloroflexota > Dehalococcoidia > DSTF01 > JALHUB01 > JALHUB01. The sequence continues at coordinate 915,997 of OY969814.1, forward strand.
TCTTCCTGCACGCTTTTCGGAAGCGCGTCACGGTCCAGTATCCGGAGCAGCGGCCCTACCTGGCGCCGCGGTGGCGCGGCCGGATCATCCTGTCGCGCCTCAACGGCGAAGAGCGCTGCGTCGCCTGCAATCTCTGCGCCGCCGTCTGCCCGGTCGACTGCATTGCCCTTCAGGCGACGGAGGACGAGACGGGCCGCCGCTATCCCGCCTTCTTCCGCATCAACTTCTCGCGCTGCATCTTCTGCGGCTTCTGCGAGGAAGCCTGCCCGACATACGCTATCCAGCTCACCCCCGACTTCGAGATGGGCGAGTACGTGCGGCAGAACCTGGTCTATGAGAAGGAGGACCTTCTGATCAGCGGGCCGGGCAAGTATCCTGATCACGATTTCTACCGCGTCGCCGGCCTGGCGATCGGCGGCAAAGACAAAGGAGAGGCAGAGAACGAAGAAGCGCCGCGGGACGTGCGCACGCTGCTGCCCTGACGCTACGAGGCTGATATGAACGATGTCTACTACATATCATCCGTGGTGGCGGTAATCGCCACGGCGGCCGCGATTACCGGCCTCAACGCCGTGCATTCGCTGCTGTACCTGATCGTCTCCTTCCTGGCGATTGCGCTCGTATTCTTCACGCTCGGCGCGCCGGTCATCGCGGCGCTGGAGGTGATAATCTACGCCGGCGCCATCATCGTCCTGTTCATCTTCGTCGTTATGATCCTGAATCTCGGCAACGAAGCCGTCGAGCAGGAGAAGCGCTGGACGCTGGGAAAGGCGTGGATCGGCCCCGGGTTCCTGGCCTTCGTGCTCATCGCGGAGGTCGTGTACGTCCTCTTCCAGAACAGCAGCCACCTTGTGGGCGGGGGCGCGATCGAGCCCGGTGAGCTGGGCGCCACGCTGTTCGGGCCGTACATGCTGGGAGTGGAGCTGGCGTCGATGGTGCTGCTGGCCGGCCTGATAGGCGCCTATCACCTGGGGCGACGCCGCCAGCCCGACGAGACGCAACAGAAGCGGGAGGAGCCTCCGGTGGATAGCCCGGCCGGCGGCGGACCCGAGCAACAGGAGCCGGTCGATGCGAGCCTTGCGCGGTAAGAAGAGGGAGGACTGAATGGCCTCTATACCGATGGAACAGGGTCTTCTCCTGGCCACGGTGCTCTTCGCCCTCGGCCTGATCGGCGTGCTCGTGCGACGCAACATCATCTTCGTGCTCCTGTCCCTGGAGGTGATGCTGAACGCTTCCGGGCTGGCCTTCATCGTCGCCGGCTATCGCTGGTCGCAGCCGGATGGCCAGATACTGTTCCTCTTCGTCCTGACGATGGCCGCGGCGGAGGTTTCGGTGGGCCTGGCGCTGGTGCTGCAGCTCCACCGCCTGTTCAAGACGCTCGACATCGACGTAGCCAGCAGAATGAGAGGCTGATTTGCTGCATCTCCTCTTCCTGGTGCCTATCCTGCCGTTCTGCGGCTTTGTCGTCCTGGCGCTTGGCGGGCGCTGGCTGACGAAGACCCAGATCGCTCTGGTCGGCGTCGGTTCCGTTGGGCTGTCGGCGGTCATCGCTGTGGCTATCAGTCTGAACTTCGTCGCGGACGCGCCGCCAGGCAACGCCTTCTCGCAGTCGATCTGGACGTGGATAAATGTGGACGGCTTCTCGCCCCACATCGCTTTCTACCTCGATTCGCTCTCCGTGATCATGATCCTGGTCGTGACCGTCGTCGGCTTCCTTATCCACCTCTACTCCGCCGAGTACATGGAGGACGAGCCGGACGGCTACGCGCGCTTCTTCGCCTGCATGAACCTGTTCGTCGGCTCCATGCTCACGCTCGTCCTTGCCGACAACCTGCTGCTCCTCTACCTCGGCTGGGAAGGCGTGGGCCTGTGCAGCTACCTGCTCATCGGCTTCTGGTACACCGACCCCGTGAACGGCCGGGCGGCGCGCAAAGCCTTCACCGTCACCCGCGTCGGCGACACGGCGATGCTCGTCGGCTTGCTGCTGCTGTTCACCAAGCTGGGGACGCTCCAGATCCAGCCGCTGATGCAGGCCGCTCAGACGCACTGGGTCGTCGGCTCCAGCATCACCGTTGCTGCCGCCGGGCTGCTTCTCGGCGGCGCCCTGGGGAAGTCGGCGCAGTTGCCGCTCCAGACGTGGCTCCCGGACGCCATGGCCGGTCCGACGCCCGTGAGCGCGCTCATCCACGCCGCGACGATGGTCACTGCCGGCGTCTACCTGATAGCCCGCATGAACGTCCTGTTCACTATCTCGCCGGTCATCCACACGACCGTTGCGGCCGTCGGCGCCGGGACGCTCATCCTCGCCGGCTTCAGCGCCCTTGTCCAGCGCGACATCAAGCGCGTCCTGGCCTACTCGACGATCAGCCAGATCGGCTACATGTTCCTGGCCGTCGGCGTCGGCGCCTGGTCGGCGGCGATGTTCCACTTCATGACGCACGCCTTCTTCAAGGCCCTCCTCTTCATGGGCGCGGGCGTCGTCATCCTGGGGCTGCACCACGAGCAGGACATGTTCAAGATGGGCGGCCTCCGGAAGCAGGCGCCCCTGGTCTTCTGGACGTTTCTTGCCGGGTCCGTGTCGCTGGCCGCGCTGCCGCTTGTCACCGCCGGCTTCTACAGCAAGGACGCCATCCTTGCCGGAGCGTGGGCGTCGGATGCAGGCGGGCGCTGGCTGTGGGCGGCAGGCTTCGGTGGCGCGCTGCTGACCTCGCTATACACGTTCCGCATGGTCTTCTATGTGTTCTTCGGAGAGGTGCGGACGCCGTTCCACCTGAAGCCGGGCCTGCGGTTGATGCTGCCGCTGGTCGTGCTCGCCTGCCTGTCCATCGTCGCGGGCTATCTCGACCTGCCGGGCACGCTCGGCAACCACCTGTGGTTCTCCGACTTCATGCACACCTCCCTGCCGGAGACGAAGGAGTTGGCCACAAGCACGGAGCGCAACCTTCAGATTGGCGCTTCGCTGATATCGCTCATCGGCATTCTCTTCGCCTATTACTTCTTCCTGCGTGAGCCCGGACTGGTGCGCAGGCTGGTGGCGACGCCGGTGGGCGCGGCGCTGCACCGCTTCTGGTTCCTGGGCTGGGGCTTCGACTGGGTCTACGACAACTTCATCGTCGGCACGTACGTCAAGGTGTCGCGCGCCAACCGCAGCGACGCGTTCGACCAGCCGATTCGGGCGGTCGCGCTTATCAGTCAGGCAGCCAACATCGTCCTCAGTTGGTCGGAGACGGGGCGATTGCGCTGGTACGCGGCGAGCGTGGTGGCAGGCGCCATCGTCGCCGTAGGAATCGTGGTGTTCTTCGCATGATACTGACCTGGCTTATCATCTGGGCGTTTGCCGGCGGCATGCTGGCCTGGATATCCGGTCGCTGGAGTCAGCTCTGGCCGCGAGTCATATCGCTGGTGACGCTGGCTATCAACATGGTCGTTCTCATCGTTATGTGGGTGCACTACTTCGGGCCGAGCAGCCCGGTCCCCAACGGCTCCTACGTCATCGAGACGAGCCATTCGTGGATCCCGCAGCTCGGCATCAGCTTCCATCTGGCGCTGGACGGCCTGAGCATGCTGCTGGTCATTCTGACGAACTTCCTCGGCATCATGTCCGTCGCGACGTCCTGGAACGCGATCAAGGTGCGAGTCGGTTTCTTCCACTTCAACCTCCTCTGGATCGTCGCCTCTATTATGGGGGTCTTCCTGGCCCTCGACCTTTTCCTGTTCTACTTCTTCTGGGAGATGATGCTCGTCCCACTGTACTTCCTCATCGCCTTCTGGGGCTACGAGAACCGCATCTACGCCTCCATCAAGTTCTTCATCTTTACCCAGGCGGGCGGTTTGCTGATGCTTCTCTCCATCCTGGGGCTGTACTTCGTCCACGGCCGTGCGACCGGCGTCTACACGTTCAACTACACGGAGCTCCTCGGCACGCCGATGGCCGAGTCGACGGCGCGCTGGCTGATGCTGGGCTTCTTCGCCGCCTTCGCCGTCAAGCTGCCGGTGGTGCCGCTCCACACGTGGTTGCCCGATGCCCATACGCAGGCGCCGACGGCCGGAAGCGTGAACCTGGCGGGACTGGTGCTGAAGGTCGGCGCGTACGGGATGATCCGCTTCCTGGTGCCGCTCTTCCCGAAGGCCGCCCTCGACTTCTCCGGCGTAGCGATGGGCCTGGCCGTCGCCAGCATTCTGTACGGCGCCGTGCTCGCCTTCGCCCAGACGGACATCAAGCGACTGGTTGCCTATACCAGCGTCAGCCACATGGGCTTCGTGCTGCTGGGCATCTTCGCCTGGAACCAGTTGGCGCTCGAGGGCGCGATCATGATTATGCTGGCACATGCCATCACCACGGGCGCCCTCTTCATGCTCTGCGGCGACCTGAACGAGCGGATGCACACGCGCGACATGGGGAGAATGGGAGGACTGTGGCAGACGATACCGAAAATGGGGGCCGTGGGTATGTTCTTCGCCGTGGCCTCACTGGGCCTGCCCGGCCTCGGCAACTTCGTCGGCGAGTTCCTGGTAGTGCTTGGCACCTTCCATGCGAATACGACGATGGCGGTGGTTGCGACGCTGGGACTCATCGTCTCCGCCGTCTACTCGCTGTGGATGCTGCAGGTCGCCTTCCAGGGGCCGAACGCTCACGGCTGGAAGCTGCCGGACATGTCGCGGCGTGAGGCGGCGATCATGGGCACTATGATAGCGGTCATCGCCTGGTTCGGGCTGTACCCGCAGAGCGTTCTCTCAACCGCCAGGCAGTCGCTGGACAACTTGCAGCAGATTGTGACGACGACGAAGCCGGCCGAGACGCAGGGCTACAGCCTCGACCAGCACCAGGCTATGGCCCCGCCGGTCGACGAAGGGAACACGCAATGACCCGCAGCGGCTGGATCGACATCCTCCCTCTGATCGTCCTGGCGGCGACGCCGGTGGCCGTGATGATAGCCGTCGCGGTGCGGCGCAACATGACCGTCTCCACCGCCATAACGCTCATCGGGCTCGTGGCGTCGTTCGCAATGCTGCCCATCGTCCGGACGCAAGACAATCGCCAGGCGACGCCGCTGATCGTGATGGACAACTACGCGCTCTTCTACATTGGGCTGCTGCTGGCGTTGACGCTGATTCTAGTGTTTCTCTCCTACCGCTACCTGAACTCGCATCCCGGCAACAAGGACGAATACTGGATCCTGCTCCTCCTGGCGACGCTCGGTTCATCGGTGCTCGTGGCCAGCACGCACTTCGCCTCATTCTTCCTGGGGCTGGAGATACTGAGCATCTCGCTCTACGCGCTCATCGGCTACAATCGGACGAGCGCGATCGGCGTCGAGGCCGCGATCAAATACCTTGTGCTTGCGGCCGCTTCCACGGGTTTTCTCCTGTTCGGTATGGCGCTGGTGTACGGCGAGATCGGCTCGATGGAGTTCGGGCAGATCGCCTCCCTGCACGGCGCCCTCGACGATGGACAGCGCGTCTTCTTCCTGGCGGGCCTTGGGCTGATGACCGTCGGCTTCGGCTACAAGCTGGCGGTCGTGCCGTTCCACATGTGGGCGCCGGACGTCTACCAGGGCGCCCCGGCTCCGGTGACGGCGTTTATCGCGTCGGTGTCCAAAGGGGGCGTGTTCGCGCTGCTGCTCCGCTTCTTCACCCAGATCAATTTCCGAGCTGACGACACGCTCTTCTGGATATTCTTCGCCGTCGCCGTCGCCTCGATGCTGGCGGGCAACCTGCTGGCGCTGCTGCAGAACAACGTGAAGCGCATCCTGGCCTACTCGTCGATCGCTCACTTCGGTTATCTCCTCGTCGCGTTCCTGGCGAGCGGCAATCTGCGCGTCACCGCGGTCACGCTCTATCTGATAGCCTACTTCATCGCCAGCACCGGCTGCTTCGGCGTCATCACCGTCCTCTCCGGCCCGGAGCGCGACGCCGACCGCCTCGAGGACTACCGCGGCCTGTTCTGGACGCGCCCGTGGTTGGCGGGCGTGTTCACGGGCATGCTCCTGTCACTGGCCGGCATTCCGCTGACGGCCGGCTTCATCGGCAAGTTCTACCTCGTGGCGGCGGGAGCGCAGGACTCGCTGTGGGCGCTCATCATCATCCTCGTGACGGCGAGCGTCATCTCGCTCTTCTACTACATCCGCATCATCGTGACCATGTACTCGCGGCCCGAAGGCGAGCCGGAGTCGGCGCCCGTCCCGCCGCTGGCCTCGCCGTCGGAGGGCTTTGTCCTCGTCGCCACGTCGCTGCTGGCGCTGTGGCTGGGGATCTATCCCGCGGCGCTCATCCACATCATCCCGTCCGTCGTCCACTAGCGATCGGACGTGCGGTCCCTCTCTTCACGGATCTGGCACGGCAGTCGCTTCGGTCTTCATGCTCCACACATCGCCAATAGGTTAATATCGGAGCGGTTCGACGACGACCACGGAAAGGACTGCCATGGCCCTCAAAGCACCGTCGCCACAAGACATCGTTATCATGGGTGCGTCCGGCGACCTTTCGCAGCGCAAGCTCATACCCGCGCTCTACAATCTAGCCGCCGTGAGTCTACTGCCGCCGAGAGGGTCGATCGTCGGCTTCGCCCGCACCGAGCTCAACGAGCAAGAATTCCGCGACCTTGCCCGGCGCGCGGTGCAGCAGTACTCCCGTACCGGCTTCGATGAGACCGTTTGGGCGGAGCTCGTCCCGCGGCTGACCTACGTCCGCCACGAGGAGGACGGCTTCGGTTTGCTGGCGCAGAAACTGCACGAGAAGGAGCGGCTGGTATACCTGGCGATCCCTCCCTCCGTGATCCCGGACAGGGTCAACGGCCTGAAGGAAGCCGACCTCGTTGCTGGCACGCGCGTCGTTGTGGAGAAGCCGTTTGGTCACGACCTGGAGTCGGCCCGCGAGCTGAACCGAATCATCCACCGCGTATTCCACGAATCGCAGGTCTTTCGGATCGATCACTACCTGGGCAAAGAGACCGTCCAGAACATCCTCGTATTCCGCTTCGGCAACTCGGTCTTCGAGCGAGTGTGGAACCGCGATGCCGTTGACCACGTGCAGATGACCGTCGCTGAGTCAATCGGCATCGAAAACAGGGGCGCCTACTTCGAAGAAGCGGGCATTCTACGCGACATGGTCCAGAACCACGTCCTCCAGGTCCTCAGTCTTCTAACGATGGAGCCGCCCTCGAGCGTAGCGCCGGAGTCGATCCGCGACGAGAAGATAAAGGTCCTGCGCTCCATGCGGCCGCTGAACCCCGCTCGGACAGTGCGCGGCCAGTACGCCGCCGGCGCCGTCGACGGTGTCGGCGTGCCGGGCTATCGCGAGGAGAAAGACGTGGCACCGCAGTCGATGACAGAGACGTTCTTCGCGGCGGAACTGGAGATCGACTCCTGGCGCTGGGCCGGCGTGCCCTTCTACCTGCGCGCGGGCAAGCGGCTGGCAACGCGGGCGACAGAGATAACGGTCGATTTTCGCGAGCCGCCACTCTGCTTCTTCGAAGGTACGGCTGTCAAGCACCTGACCTCCGACCACCTTGTCATCCGCATCCAGCCGGACGAAGGCATTCGCTTCGCCTTTCTGGCCAAGCGCCCGGGGCCGGAGATCAACGTGCAGCAGGTCAGGATGGAGTTCTCCTACAGCAGCTCGTTCATGACGAGCCCGCCGGAAGCCTACGAGCGCCTCCTCCACGACGTGATGGTCGGCGACCACACGCTCTTTATGCGCGAGGACGCTGCGGAGCGGGCGTGGGAGGTAGTGCAGCCCGCGCTCGAGCAGCCGGCGCCTCTCTGCACGTACCCCGCCGGAAGCTGGGGGCCGGAAGACGCGGACAAGCTCATCGCGCCGCGGGCCTGGCATCTGCACTAGCGGGGAACGACTAGGGAGCGCATCTGAGGACCGCCGCGCCGCTGATCTCGCCGGCGGCAAGACGCCGCAGCGCCTCGTTCGCGTCCTCTAGGTCAAACACGTCGGTCTCCGTCCGAATCGGTATCTCCGCCGCCAGGTCCAGAAACTCGCGGGCGTCGGCGCGGGTGTAGTTCGCGACGCTGCAAAGATTGCGCTCCCACCACAGGAGCTCGTAGGGGAACTCCGGCACCTTGTCGAGATGGATGGCGTTGATGGCGACGGTGCCGCCGCGGTCAACCGCTCGCAAGGCGTCGACGACGACCTGCCCCGCCGGCGTGAAGGTTATCGCCCCATCGAGCGGCGCGGGCGGCAGATCGTCGTAGCCGCCGGCCCACGTCGCCCCGAAGCTCCGTGCCCGCTCCTGCTCGCGTGCCGAGCGAGTGCAAACGTAGACCTCGCAACCCCAATGCAGCGCGACCTGAATCGTCAGCAGGGCAGACGCCCCAAAGCCGTACAGGCCGAGCCGCTCGCCGGGCTTCACGCCCGATCGCTTCAGCGAGCGGTAGCCGATGACGCCGCCGCAGAGGAGAGGCGACGCCTGTAGGTCGCCGAAGCCGTCGGGAAGGCGGAACGCGAAGTCAGCGCGCACCGTAACGTACTCCCCGTAGCCGCCGTCGCGGTCCCAGCCCGTGAAGCGCGCCTCCGCGCAGAGGTTCTCCCGTCCGGAGCGGCAGAAAGAGCAGCGGCCGCAGCTTCCCGCCAACCAGCCGATTCCCGCCCGCTCGCCCACGTGCCAGCCCTCGACGCCTCCGCCCACCGCCTCGACGCGCCCGACGATCTGGTGGCCCGGAACGACGGGCAGCTTTCGGGCCGCGATGTCGCCCTCGCAGATCTGCAGATCGGTGCGACAGATGCCGCAGGCCGCGACGCGCAGCAGGAGCTCGCCGGCGGCCGGTTCGGGCACGGGAAGGTCGGTTAGCTTCAGCGGCTTCTCGTCGATGGGCGCGGCCTTCTCCAGCAGCATCGCCTTCACGGGCTCACGCTCGCTCTCTGGTCGAGCACCGCATTCAACTCGCCTCCGAGGATAAGGATGAAGGCCGTCAGGTAGAACCACACCAGCAGGATCACCACGCCTCCCAGCGTGCCGTAGGTCGAGTTGTAGGAAGCGAAGTGGGCGATATATAGACCGAACAGGTACGTGGCGATCAGCCAGACGCCGGTGAACATTACTGTGCCGGGGAGAATGCGCTTGACCGAGAGCTTCGCGTTCGGACCCACACGGTAGAGGACGCCGACTGCGACAAGGATCATCACTATCGATATGGGCCAGCTCACGAGCGGTAGAAGCGCGGCCGTGGCGCCGCCCAGGCCGATCTTGTCGGCGATCTTCGTGCCGGCGGCCTGCGAGATGACGAGCAGCAAGAAGGAGGCGATGATGAGGATCCCGGCGAAGACCGTCAACCCGATGGCGAGCAGGTACCTCTCCCAGAGCGGTCGCGTCTCGCGAACGCCGTAGGCCCGGTTGAGAATCCTGGTGGTCGCCAGGACGCCGGTAGCGGATGCCCACAGGGTGCCGGCGGCGCCCGCCGACAGCAGCGCAGCGTTGCGGGAGCTGATGACGGACTCGAGCTGCGTGCGAATGACGCTGATCACGTCGGAAGGGAGCGTGTCGCCGAGAGTGTTGATTATCCGGTCGGTCGGATTTTGGACGTTGAACAACTGCGTGATGAAGCCCGAGAGAGCTGCCAGGAAGATGACGAAAGGGAACAGCGCGAGAAAGAATCGATAAGCCAGGGCCGCCGCCAGGTTGCCGAGGTCGTCTTCGCCGATTTCCTTGGCGAGTTGCTTGCCTACTCCGGCCGGTCCGCTGTCGGGGATATTGACTCGCGGCAGGCTCAGCCGTCGCATCGTCCCGGACCCGGCCGCCGCGATCTCACGAGAGGATGTCCTTCCGATGGAACCACCACCAGGTGAAAATGAGGAAGGCCAGCGCGTAGGGAAGCTGGATGAGGATGCCGCGCCATACGTCGCCGGTGGCCATGGGCTGCTGGAAAAGGCCGTTCCAGGACTGGAAGTAGTGCGTGGGCAGGAAGTTGCGACTCGTCTTCAGCGGGGGAATGGCGTCGAGTATCCCCGATACGATCGTGAAGCCGACGCCGCCGAAGACGGCACCGAGAGCGGCGTCGGTGACGGTGGAAAGCATGAACGCAAAGCAGAGCAGCCCCGCCATGCACCAGGCGACGTAGAAGGTTGAGGCGACGAGACGCCCGAACGCTTCGCCGGGTGATAGCGTCGCCACAAGCAGTCCCCCGTTCACTACTGGAATTACGACCGGATGCCAGCCGAAAGCGGCCACTCCGCTCATCAGGCCGATGACGACGATAGCCAGAGTCGCCACGACCGCGAGAATGGCCGTCACGGCAAGTTTGTTGGCAAGCAGGCGGCTGCGCGATACCGGCCGGACGAGGAGGTAGCGCAGGGTGCCCCAGTTCGCCTCTTCGGCGATGGCGCCACCGGCAAAGACGGAGACGACGACAGGTAGAAGAAAGCCGGTCATCAGCACGAGCGCGGCGATCGGCAGGTTGATACCAGAGCGCGTCACCAGAAGAAAGAGACCCTCCTGCGTTTGGTTGCGCTCGCCGTGCGGCGGGCCGCCAAGCTTGGTGGCCAGCGTTATGATGATGGGAATGGCGGCCATGAGGCCGAGGGCAAGATAGGTACGAAGCCGCCACACCTGCTTTCGGATTTCGACGCCGATCATCTCTCCTCCGTCGCCAGCATCTGCAGGAATGCGTCCTCAAGCCGGTGGCGCGAGGTGATCGTCTCGACGCCGACGCCGGCGTGCACTAACGCGGCGACGATGTCCTTCCGCAGCACGCCGTTTAGCGTGACGGACAGGCCCGGCGGCTCCAGTTCCACCGGCCCGATGCCCTGGAAGCCCTCCAGCACCTTTCTCGCCTTCTCCAGGTCGTCCACTTCCAGGTAGGCGGTCTGAGCGGCGCCCACCAGCTCGTTGACCGTGCCCGCCGCGACGAGATGCCCCCGGTCCATCACCGCGACGTGGCTGCACACCTGCTCGACCTCGGCCAGGATGTGGCTGGACAGGAAGACTGTGGCGCCCCGCTGCGACACGTCGCGCAGCACGTTCCGCGTCTCGCGCATCTCCTCCGGGTCCAGGCCGACCGTCGGCTCGTCGAGCAGCAGGAGGTCGGTCTGTCCCAGTAGCGCCTGCGCGATGCCGAGTCGCTGCCGCATGCCGGTGGAGTAAGTGCGCACCTTGCGGCGGATCGCCTTGCCCAGGTCGGCGATGGCCAGCGCCTCCTCCATGTGCGCCTCGCGCAATGGCTGGCCGCCGGCGCGCCAGAACAGCTTGAGGTTATCGAGGCCGGACATATGGGGCACGAAAGCCGGTCGCTCCACCAGCGCGCCAACGCGGCGCAGCGTCGGATACCCGGGCCGCACCGGCAGCCCGAAGAGTCGCGCCTCGCCGGCCGTCGGGTGCACGAGGCCGAGGAGCATGCGAAGGACAGTCGTCTTGCCGGCGCCGTTGGGGCCGAGGAGTCCGAAGACCTGGCCGCTCTCGACCTTCAGGCTGAGGTTATCCACCACCATGCCGGCGTTCGCGAAGCTCTTGCTCAGGCCGGCAAGCTCGATGGGAAAGGCATCGCTCACAATGGCAACGTCTCTGTTCCAGTTCGTAACAGCGAAAGTCGTAGCGCTCGGTTCAATCCGAGGCGTTCTTCTCTTATTCTACGACATTGGCGGGCGCTGCGTGTTACAGCCTCAGTTTGCAAGTGATCATGCCGTCCCACTCGCCGACGGGGTGGTCGGAGGTCAGGACGAAGGACTCGGCATCCGGCTTGTAGCGGATGCTGATCTCGCCGGCAAGCTCCTGCGCCTGCTGGTCGATGACGAAGGTCAGGCCGTCGACCTCTTCGACGAGGTCCGATTCGTGCCCCTCGTCGACGAGCAGACCCAGCGAGGGGTCGCAGCAGCCGGTGAACTGCAACTCGATGCGGATGGGCTTCTGCGTCCCCGTTTCGGATAGCAGCGATTTCATTGCCGCAGATGCCGCGGGATCTACTTTGACTATCGCCATGAAGTTGAGGGGACGGGACAAAACGCCCCGTCTCCGTTCTCCCTTCGAATTCAGCTAGTATGCCTGCGTGTAGAGATTCAAGATCTCTCCCGGGTCGGCGACCGGGCGGGCGTTGAACATCGTGTTCGAATCCGCCAGCGCGTGGAAAGCGCAGAGGCCCAGGCCATCCTGCGGCACGCCGACTTCGCGTAGCCCCATCGGGTGGCCTACCTTCTTCATCAGCGCCTCCACCGCGTCGGCTGCCGCCAGCGCCGCCTCGCGCTCCTCCATTCCCCTCGTGTCGACGCCCATGGCCTGCGCGACTTGAGAGAGCTTGTTGGCGGCGTAGTCTACGTTAAAGCGCATCACCTTCGGCAGGACGATGCCGCAGGCCATGCCGTGCGGAACGTTGTGCAGCGTCCCCACGGTGTGCGCCATCGCGTGCGCCAGGCCGACCTGAGCGATGGTGAACGACCAGCCGGCGACCGTGGCGGCTATCTGCATGTTCAGCCGCGCCTTCTCGTTGCTGCCGTCCTCCGCGACGATCGGCAGGTTCTCGTTGATCAGGCGAATCGCATGCAGGGCCAAGCCGTCGCAAATGGGGTTCGCCATGATGCTCGTCATCGCCTCGACGGCGTGGGTCATCGCGTCCATGGCGCTGCCGACGGTCATGCCCTTGGGCAACGTCATCGTCATGCGCGGATCGAGGATGGCGACGTTCGGGGATATTCGCGGGTCGGCGATGAAGAGCTTGCGGCCGGCCATCTTGTTGGTGATGACGGCGGCGTTCGTCACTTCGCTGCCGGTGCCCGCCGTCGTCGGGACGACGATGTGCGGCGTCTGCGGCTCATCGAGCGTCCACCAGCGGTTGATGTAGTCGTTGGCCTTGCCGCCGTTCTTGAGCGTCACGCAGACGGCCTTGCCGGCATCGATGACGCTGCCGCCGCCGACGCTGACGATGCAGTCGGCCTGGAGCTGGCGCGCCATCTCCGTCGCGGCGTCAACGCACTCAAGATCCGGGTCCTGGGGAATGGCGTCGAACATGCCCACGCAAAAATCGGCGAGGCTGTTCTTCACGAGGTCGGCCAGGCCGGCCTGCCGCACGCCCGGGTCGGTCAGGACAAGGGCGTGGCGGCCGCCGAGGTCAACCGCCATCTTGCCAATCGAAGACAGGGTACCGTGCCCCGCTATCACCGCCGTCGGGCAGTTGTAGGCGAAGCCTTCGATCTTCTTGTCGTCCCGCATGATTGTGAACGGGAAGTTCGTCTTGGCGTCCGAGTAGTACGGCACGTGGATGCGCTTGACCTGCGTGTACTCCTCCAGGCCCCACTTGCCCAGCTCGCGGCCGACGCCCGACTGCTTGTAGCCGCCGAACGGAACGTACTCGGCGAACACGTGGTAGTTGTTGATCCACATCGTGCCGGTGCGGACGCCACGCGCCACCTTTTCGGCGCGGGCGATGTTGGTGGAGAAGACACCGCCGGCCAGGCCGTAGATGGAGTCGTTGGCGATGGCGATCGCCTCTTCGTCACCGTCGTACTTGATGACGCAGACGACGGGGCCGAAGATCTCCTCCTGGGCGATGCGCGTCTTATTGTCGACGTTGGCGAAGATGGTCGGCTGGTAGTAGTAGCCGCCTTCCATTCCCTGCACCTCGGCGCGCTTGCCGCCGGTAACGACCTGTGCGCCCTCTTCCTTGCCCAACTGGACGTAGTGCTCGATAGTAGCCAGTTGTTCTTTGCTGACCACCGGGCCCATATGCGACGTCGGATCGAGCTGATAGCCGATGCGCATCTCTTCGGCGCGCTTCTTCATCCGCTCGACGAACTCGTCGTGGATCTTGGAAGGAACGAGGACGCGGGTGCCGGACTCGCAGATCTGCCCCTGGTGGAGGAACGTGCCGAAGCAGGCGCCCTCGACGGCGAGTTCCATGTCGGCGTCGTCGAGGATGATGTTGGCGGACTTGCCGCCGAGCTCCAGGGTCACCTTCTTCACCGTGCCGGACGCCAGTCGCATGATCTCGCGTCCCACCTCGGTGCTGCCGGTGAAGGCGATCTTGTCGACGGCGGGATGCGTGCAGATTGTGTTGCCCAGCGAGCCGCCGGGCCCGGGAATGACGTTGAACACGCCGTTAGGGATGCCGGCCGCCTTGGCGCACTCCGCGAGAATAAGAGCTGTCAGCGGCGTATTCGAGGCCGGCTTGATGACGATGGTGTTGCCCATGAGCAGGGCCGGCACGATCTTCCACATCGCCAGCGCCGTCGGGAAGTTCCAGGGGACGATCCCGACGCAGACGCCGATGGGCTCGCGGCGCACGAACTCGCGTCCGGGGGAGAAGGCGTTTCCGGAGGCGAAGACCTCCTCTTCCATGGGGAACTTGGTCAGCGCATAGGTGGCCAGGTTGCGGGTAAGCAGGCTGGCCCACAGGCTGATGACCTTGGCGTAGTTGATGATCTGACCGGCATCCATGCACTCTGCCAGGACCAGGCGTATGCCCTGCTGCGAGATCTGGTCAGCGAAGTCCTGGAGCAGCGCCGCGCGCTTAGTCAGCTCCATGCCGCTCCAGTCGCCCTTGTCGAAGGCGCGCTTGGCCGCGGCAATTGCGGCCTCGGCGTCAGCAGTTCCGGCCTTGGCGACCCTGGCGAAGGGAAGGCCGGTCCCGGGGTCGATGGTCTCGAAAGTCGCGCCGTCCTGGGCGTCGACAAATTCACCGTCTATGAACAGTTTGTATTCATCCATTTGGAATTCCTCCTCTCGCACTCGTTGGTGCGGGGACTCGTCAGACTTGGCCGTCGAAGAGTCTTTGAGTGTCTACGATTGCATTCCTCCTTAGCATATCTTGCCGCTTCAAGAGGTAATAGCAGCATATCACCGGCCAATGATGTCGGGAAGAGGCGCGGGCGATGCGAGGGTGGACGTGAGGAGCAAGGACCTTCTTCTAGCGACGTGGTGTCGGGGCCGTTCGGGTTGCCGAACGGCCCCCACGGCGCGCCCGCTCGCACGCAGTGCCGTCGTCTCGAACCGTCCATGGCCGACCCACGTCGCGCCCCGACGAGCGATCTGCTGGGGCCGGCATTTTGCCCGGAAAAGAAGGCCATCTTGTCACGAATTCCGGTTGCCTTTTTCCCGAGCCCTGTGATACAAAGGCTGAGGGGTTAGTGACAGAATGTACAAATTACAGAAAGCCGACCTGAACAACCTAATAGCATCACTGGCCGGACAGTACCACGTCCTCGCTCCCGTACGCACGGACGCGGTACGATTCCAGGAGGTCAAAAGCGCCGATGCGATTGACCTCAGCGGCAACACCTATCTACCCATCAAGCAGTTCTTCTTTCCCCAGCAGGAGACCCTGTTCGAGTTCGCGGGCGACAAGATAAACGTGCCGCTGCCGGAGTCGGAGAAGCGAGTCTTCTTCGGCGTCCGGCGCTGCGACCTCAACGGTGTCGCCCACCAGGACCGCGTCTACCTGGAAGAGCCGCAGAACCCGTACTACGCGGCGCGACGCAAGAATGCCGTCCTCATCGGCCTTCACTGCGCTCAACCCTGCAACCAGTACGCCTTCTGCGGTAGCATGGACCTCAAGGACCACCATGACCTGTGGATGGCGGACCGCGGCGACCACTTCCTCGTAGAAGCGGGCAGCGAGGAGGGCGAAAACCTGGCCAAGCAGCTCTCGTCCTACCTCAAGCCGACGGACGAAGGCCCGGCGGAGCGCACGACTCCCGGCACCGACAAGCTCAAGACCACGAAGATAGCCGCCCTCTACGGCAACCCGGAGTGGGAGAGCGGCGTCAAATGGTGCCTGAGCTGCGCCGCCTGCACCACCACCTGCCCGACCTGCTACTGCCACGAGATCGCCGACACCGTCGAGTCCTCCGATACGTCGAAGGGGCAACGGGTCCGCAACTGGTCGAGCTGCCAGCTCAAGGAGTTCAGCCGCGTCGCCGGCGATCTCTTCTTCCGCGACGCGCGCAGCGAGCGCTTCCGCTTCCGCATCTACCACCAGATCGAGTACTACCGCGAACGCTACGGCGTGACGATGTGCGTCGGCTGCGGGCGTTGCATCTCCAACTGCCCCACGCGAATCGACTGGGTAAGCATCGTGAACCGGATGGTGGCGCAATGACAAACACAAACGTTTACCTACCGCAGCCCGTAAAGGTGCTGGAGAACCTGCGTGAGACCAAAGAGAATTTCCGCCTTATCCTGGACATACCCTTCGAGAACGACCCCGGCCAGTTCGTCCAGATTTCGCGGCTGGGCATTGGCGAAGCGCCAATCTCCATCGCCTCCTGGCATCGGGACTACCTGATGCTCCACATCCGCGAGGTAGGCACCGTCACCCGCGCCCTCGGGCGCTGCGAGCCCGGCGACACGGTCTTCATCCGCGGCCCCTACGGCAAGGGCTACCCGATGAAAGAGGCGGAGGGCCTCAACATGGTAATCGTGGCCGGCGGCTGCGGCGTCGCCTCCGTGAAGGGTGTCTTCGACTACGTCGAGAAGAACCGCGAGAAGTACAACGAGGTCTACGCCTACGTCGGCTACCGCAACTCGAAGGAGGTCATCTTTGAGGACTTCGTCGAGCAATGGAAGAAGGACATGCGCGTCCTCGTGTCGCTGGACACGCTGAGCGAGGGGACCTGCTTCGACGCCAGCGAGAGCTTCGTCAGCGACCTCGTGAAGGCGACGAACCTGCCGGCAGGCGATACGGTCGCCATGCTCTGCGGCCCGCCGATCATGATGAAGCTCTCCGGCCAGGCGCTGCTGGACAAGGGCCTACGCGAAGACCACGTCTACGTGTCCGAAGAGCGGCTCATGTACTGCGCTACCGGCACCTGCTGTCACTGCATGATCGGCTCCACATTCACCTGCAAAGACGGACCGGTGTTCCGTTGGGACCAACTGAAGGAGCACACGCCGTGAGTGAGAAACTGAAAGTCGGAGTCCTGGACATTACCGGTTGCAACGGTTGCGTGCTCTCCGTTGCTTTCAACGAGGACGAAGTGCTCGACATCTTCGACCTGGTCGACGTGCTCGAATACCGCTTCGTCTCCGACCCGGCGGAAGAGAAGCCGGAGTTGGACATCGTTCTCCTGGAGGGCATGGTCGCCTCGGCGCGCGACCTTGAGTTTCTGAAAGACATCCGCGCCCGCACGAAGATCCTCGTTGCCCTCGGCACTTGCGCTCACACCGGCTGTATTCCCGCCTACAAGAAGTGGGCGCCGAAAGAGAACCTCGCCCGCCTGCAGTTCCCGAAGACCGACGACATCGCCGACGTCGAAGTGACGGCGCAGGACGAGCACGTCAAGGTCGACGCCGTTATCCCCGGCTGCCCGCCGAACCGACGCGAAGTGCTTGAAGTCATCAAGAACCTCGTCATCGGCAAGGGCTACCGGCCCTACACCCTGCCCGTCTGCGTCGAATGCCGGCGCAACAACAATCAGTGCCTACTTGAGTCCAACAAGCCTTGCCTCGGCTCGATTACGACCGGCGGCTGCTTTGCCATCTGCGTCAACGCCGGCCTCGAGTGCTGGGGTTGCCGTGGCCAGACGGCCGACGCCAACCTCGACGCCTTCATGAAAATGCTCGAGGGCAAGGGCTTTAGCCGCGACTTTATCCTGGAACGAATGCGCACTTTCGTCGGCCGTAAGATTCCTGCGCTAGAAGCAACAGCGGGGTAAGCCTGATGACGACTACGAACCTGACACTGGACGAAATCACCAAGATCGAAGGGCATGCCGTCCTCGAGCTGAAGATCACGGACGGCAAGATCGAGGACTGCCACCTGAGGGACGTCGAGGGCAGCCGCTACTTCGAGGGGCTGCTCGTCGGCCGCCGCTACGACGAGGCGTACTGGATCTCCAGCCGCATATGAGGCATCTGTAGCTGCGGCCACGTTGTGGCTGCCGTAACCGCAATGGAGAGCGCGCTGGGCATCGAGCCCAGCCAACAGACGCACGACCTGCGCGTCCTTCTGACGATGGGCGAGCGCATTCGTAGCCATGCTGCCCACCTCTACTTCCTCGCCCTGCCGGACTACCTGGGCGCGCCCAACGCCGTCGCCATCGCGGCGGACAAGCCGGATGCGGTGAAAATGGCCGTCGCCCTTATGAAGGCCGGCAATGACATGGTGAGGGTAATCGGCGGACGCGACATGCACCCCGAGTCGGCGACAGTCGGCGGCTGGTTGCACTTCCCGTCGCAGGAACAGGTTGACGGCCTGCGGGCGCGGCTGGAAGAGCTCCGACCCGGCGCCGTCGCCACCGCTCAGCTATTCAACAGCCTGCCGTACCCGGACTTCCACCACGGCGCCGAGCACTTCTCGCTGCACAACGACAAGGAGTACGTCTCCCTGCGGGGCACGATCAAGAGCGCGAATCACGAGTTCGAGCGCCGCGACTACCTGAAGTTCGTGCAGGAGTACCACGAGCCGGACATGACCGCCAACTTCGTGGTCCGCGAAGGCCACGCGTACATGGTCGGCGCGCTTCCGCGCATCAACAATAACTTCGACCAGCTTTCGCCGGAAGCCAAGCAACTGGCGAAGGCCGGAAAGCTGATGGACAATCTGGACAACCCGTACTACAACAACGTCGCCCAGGCCGTGGAGCTCGTCGCCGCTGTGGACCAGGCGATCGAGATGCTGGGTAGGGTCAAGCCGCGCCCCGAGCCGCTGATGGAGATCAAACCGCACGCCTGCCGGGGCGTTGGGACCGTCGAGGTGCCGCGCGGCACGCTCTGGCACGAATACGAGCTGGACGATACCGGCCACGTGAAGCACGCCAACATCATCACGCCGACGGCCCAGAACCTGCGCAGCATCGAAGACGACATCCGCCAGTTCCTGCCGGCGATAGTGCACCTGTCGCGCGGGCAAATGGCGGACGCGCTGGAGAAGCTCATTCGCTCCTATGACCCCTGCCTCTCCTGCGCCGCTCACTTCCTGCGCATCGAAGACATCTAGAGCGTCCCAACGACATCCCCAGGCCCGTCTCGGCTTCCGCCAGGCGGGCCTTTCCTTTCCCGTCGCGTATGATTGACAGCGATGCCGGAAGAGAAGCGCCTGTCCGCTATCATCCTCGTCGGCGGCCTCAGCCGGCGCCTGGGAGGAAACAAGGCGTCGGAGGTCGTCGGCGGGCGATCTCTCCTGCAGCACGTCGTTGACGCCGTGTCGCCGCTTGCGGGCGAGATCGTCGTCGTCGGCGCGCGCGGCGGTCCGTTTCCCGAAGTGGAGTCGGTCTTGCCGGTTCGCAGGGTCGAAGACGTGCGCGAACGAGCGGGCGCGCTCGGCGGGCTGTACACCGGCCTGCTTGCCGCCGAACACAGCGAAGCCGCCGCCCTCGCTGCGACATGCCTCTGCTCTCTCTGCCGCTCTTGCGCCACCTTCGCGGCCTGCTGACCGACGAGTGGGACGTGGTGATGCCGCTTTGGCACGGTCGCGAGGAGCCGCTGCACTCCTTCTACCGACGCACCTGCGTCCCGGCTATCGAGCGACTGCTCGACCGCGGCGGCCGGCGCTTCGTCGATTTCCTGCCAGAGGTGCGCGTGCGCTACGTTTCCGAGGAAGAAGTAAAGCGATTCGATCCGGAAGGGCGGAGCTTCTGGAACGTCAACAACGAAGACGACCTGCGGCGGCTGCGCCCCCTTCTGGAGAGCAAGAGCCGAGGCGGCTAGTCTGGCGTCGCCCCGTTGCGCCGCGAGTGCATTCTGTCCGGCAGGCCCGTTAGCAACCGCAACAACTGCTCTCGCACGACATCGACGCCGACGCCCATGGGCAGCGCGATAACCGGCACGCTGACGCCGTAGAGCTTCTGGACGACCTTCAGGAAGACGGCGGGGTCGAGATCGTGCGCGGTGACGCGCGGCGGCGGCAGAAAGCGCTCCGGCTCCGTGATCAGGGTCACTTCGCCCACGCCTTCCGCCACATCCATCACGTACAGATCTTCCTCCAGATACTCAATCATCTCCTCCGGTGAAGAGCTCGTGATGAACGTGACCCCCGGGACCTCGAGCGAAAGGCCCAGCTCCACCGCCACCGAGTCTTCGGGAATAGCGCGGTTGCCGAAACAGAGAACAATCATCCCAATCCCATCATAGGGCCTGCGGCTCTGCCTGAGAAGTCGAATGCTTGCTGTTCGCACATTTTGCTCTAGAAAGGGGGTGCAGCTACGCTCTATTCCTAGTACCATACCCGCATTGGAATTCGCACTACTGACGTCCGCGCTCGCTGACCGCCGTGGGCGACGTTCAGGAGGCATCGCTATGAGGCACGAAACGAACGCAAAACAGGATGAAATTATCATGTCAGACGGCCGGCTCGTATATGCTGTGTCGGCGATTATGCGAAAAGCCTCCGACAGGGCACTGGCGCCCTGGGGTGTCAGTATATCCCAGGCGCCGGTCCTCGTCGTTCTCCGTGAGGCCGGCTATCCCCTGACGGTAAGTGAAATGGCCCGGCACCTCTATCTGGAGACCCCCAGCATCACGACGATGGTCGACCGGCTGGCAGAGCGCGGTTTCGTGGAGCGACTAAAGGACCGCGAGGATCGGCGCAAGACGCTTGTGCAACTCACCAAATCGGGAAAGAAGTTGGTGGACAGCATCCGTGAACCGGGAGAGCAGTTGCAGGAAGAGATGTTCGCCGTGCTGGGTCGCAAAGAGCGGGAGACGCTTCGGGTCATCCTGCAGAAGCTCCGCGACGGCAACGCGAGCCGCATCTAGAGCCAAATAATTCTTTTTGATCCTCCCCTCGCCGCCTCTTGACAAAACCGTTATTATAGGTAAAATGCGATTACAGATCATATTGTTCTCCCCGCCGCGTCCTTGTCCTCCAGACGAGTGTCGTCTGGGCTAGCTTCGTCGTAACTCCCTGCTGTTGCGGCGCGGATAAAGGGGGCTGTAGCCATGAGACGGATCTTCGCTATCCTGGCCATACTTGCGGCGCTCGGTTGTCTCGTGTTTCTTGCGACCAGACAGGGAGGAGGCGACAGCTCCGTCCGCGCCGTCGGCGCCGCCACGACGCTGGATCCGCCCGCGACGTGCATGGTCCCGGCTGATCTGGACGTGGTCATCGTCATCGACCGGACGGGCAGCATGATCACTAACACCAGCGGCATCCCGGCCGAGACCCGCCTGTACTGGGCGAAACTCGCCGCCCTGAGGCTTGTCAACGGCATGGCGGGCGGCGAGACGGAACCCAGCTTGAGCCCCCACCACGTCGAAGTCATAACGTTCGACGGGGGGCCGACTGCCGATCTTGTCATTGGCTTCAGCGGTGACGCGGTCGCCCTTCGCGCCGCCATCAACGGCATCAGCAACCCTTCGGAGCAAACCGACACCTACATCGCTCCCGCCCTCACGAGGGCGACGACCGACCTGAACGCGCACGTCCATGGCGGCCCTAACGGCTCCTACAAGGCCGTCGTCCTCCTCTCAGACGGCAGAAACTACGCCGACGGCGATCCCACTACCGGCACTACCTGCGGCCCAACTCATCAACGACGATTGGACACGGAGAACGCCATCCCGGGCCTTGACGCCGCCGCCGACACCGTCTACACGATCGGCATCGGCAGCCCGACATGCGGCGCCTATCACCTGCCCTGCGACCCTATGTCGTGCGACCCGAATGAGCTTGACACCTCCCTTCTCACGGACATCGCCAAAGGCCCGCCCGGCGACTCGACGATCGCGCAGGACGCCTACACGCTGCCGGACATCTACGGCGAGATTTCGCAGGAAATGGTGAACATCTGCGTCAACTTCACCGGCCACAAGTACGACGACCTGGCCTGCGATGGCACCGCCGGCAGCAATCCTCCTCTCGGGGGGGTCAATATGGTGCTCTTGCAGGGAGGCAGCATCGTTGGCCAAAAGACGACCGACCAGGGCGGCGCCTACATCTTCGTCGATGAGGCGCCTGGAACCTACACAATTTGCGAAGACCTGTCCTCGGACCGTGTAGAGACCGTACCCCTGTCGGGAAGCGGCACAGTCTCGCAGCCGCCCTACGGCGTCTGCTACGAGCGCACTCTATTGACAGCCGGCGGGATCGAGTCCGGGCTGGACTTCTACAACTGTGTTCCACCCACTCCGACTCCGACTCCGACGCCGACATCCACGTTCACGCCGACGCCCACGTCTACTTTCACGTCAACGCCCACAGCGACATCCACATCCACGCCCACGCGGACGCCAACGCAAACGTCCACGGCCACCCGCACGCCCACCTCGACCTGGACAAGCACGCCGACGTCTACGCCAACAATATCCCACCAGGGGGTCGGCGGAATAGTCAGGCTGCCACCTGCCGCCATCGCTGCTGAATCCGCCTCCGACCCGCAGCCTTCCGCGCGTCTCGCCTCCGTCTGGATGGCAGTCGTCGGCGCCACGGCCGGCATTGTGGCAATTTGCTTTGTAGGCTGGCATACTAGAAGGCGTCGGTTGCCATAGCCTAGGAAAGGCGTTCCAGTGGGACGCAAGAAGACAAAGAAACGCCATCGAATAGCGGAAGGGCCTCGTCCCGGTAGGGGCGGGGCCCGCCGTTCCAGGCTTTATCTGGCAACTGCCGTCGTTGTCGTCGTGGCAGCTGCTTTCGCCTCGATTGCTGGGTTCTTCGCCGTCCGCGGGCAGGGAGGGGAGCAAGCATCGCACCGGGCGGCTATCGTCGACCAGCTAAGCGTCAGAATCCCCAATCCTTCCTTCGTTGAGACCGCAACCACGACGCTCGAGCAGGCAGGGTACGCCGTCGATTATTACGACGCCGACAAAGTGACAGTGGACTTCTTCCGCGATCTGCCCACCCACGGATATGACCTTATCATCCTCCGTGCCCACTCCGCGATTCCCAGGAAGGACCTGGGCCTTCCCGTGGACGTCTCTCAGACCGTGCTCGACAGGGTGATGGCGAAGATCGGCGACGACGTCCTCCTCTTCACCTCCCAGCCTTACGACAGCTCGGCCTACGTCGATGACCAGAAGTCCATGAGGTTGTTCCCCGTCGTCTACGCCGGCGACACTGCAGACAATGCTTACTTCGCCGTCTCGTCCTTCTTCGTCGAGTCGAGCATGCGCGGGCGGTTCAACGGCACGACAATCATCCTGATGGGTTGCAGTAGCCTCGCGTCCGACAAGACCGCCGCCGCCCTGGTCGATAAAGGCGCAAAGGGCGTCACCGGCTGGACCGACATGGTAACGCCTGAACATACGGACAAGGCAACCGCCCAGTTGCTCCGTCACCTGTTGGAGGACAAGCTGCCGTTGTCGAAGGCAGTAGACATAACAATGTCCGACGTGGGCCAGGATCCGACTTATGGGTCCAGCATGCGCGCCTACCCGCCGGCCGGATAGTCACCCCTTTCGAATCCGGACCGGTCCTCCCGCCTTCCTGGCCGAAAGACGGTTTGACCGGAAAAGGCAGGATTCTTATGTCCAGAAACTATTGCGCATGGTGCTTCCGCCGAGTATTATCGATGGAAAGGCTGGGCCTTGGTGGTCCTCTGGGGGGAGTGAGGCTCCCCAAGCAAGTCCTGATAATCGCACCCCGCCCGTTCTCACGACTTTATAGGAGGCGTTAGTATGAGACGTTGGCTTCGTGCACCCCTTATTCTCTTCGGGTTTGCCCTCGCGATGACGTTGGCTGTTCTCGTCGTTGGCAGCCACGGTTCCCCGACCTATGCCCACATCGTCGACTTGGACGGGACCCCCCCCATCGACGCGGGCGACGTTCACATGGAAATCGACATGGACATCTCGGACGGCAACCCCTGCAACCCGGTCGATACGGTGGCCTACCACAAGGCTGGTGACACCTATGTCGTCGCTATCTGTCTGACCAGCGCCGGCACTGCGGTGGGCGGCGCCAACGGACCGCCGGCCGCCTTCGACTTCCAGGTGATGTACGACAGAAGTCTGGACCAGTGCGTTCCGGGAGCCGTGGATGCCAATCTCGACGGCAACCCGGACGCCAACACCGGTACGACGTCATTCACGACGCCCAACCTGGGCGATCCCGCCAGGTGGGACTGCACTGCCTCCGGCAACGCGTATCCGACCTGTGACTATGACCCCAGCAACCCGACTCAAGGCACGGCCTATCTCGGCTGCTTCTTGGGGAGCGGCACCGCGACCCTGCCCGCCGGCGACACAGTCTCAGCGCCCCTCGCCGAAATCACGTTCACAGCCCTGGCAGATGGCACTGATTCCTTGACCTTCGCTGAAGCCACCGAGGCGGACAAGGGCACGAACCAGAACATAAGCTGCCCGCCCAACGGAGCTGAGTTGAACCGGTGCTTCGACGGGACCAGCATCATCGAAGAGCCCACGAGTACGCCGACGAACACGCCGACGAATACGCCCACAAACACGCCGACTAACATGCCGACTAACACGCCGACGAACACGCCGACGAACACGCCGATGAACGCAGCGACGAATACGCCGACAAACACGCCGACGAATACGCCGACAAACACGCCGACAAATACGCCGACGAGGACGCCGACGAACACGCCGACGAATACGCCGACGAATACGCCGACGAGGACGCCGACGAACACGCCGACGAACACGCCGACGGCCACAAACACGACGCCGCCGATATTCACAAACACACCCACGCCGACGGCCACAAACACGACGCCGCCGATAGCCACAAACACGCCAACGTCGACGGCCACAAACACACCCACGTCGTCCCCAACGACAACCCGAACACCCACGTCCACTGCGACGTCCGCCGCGGGCCCGACAGCGACTTCGACGCCTACGCCGGCGGGAACGGCCCGGGCTACGCCCTTCGACAGGGTCATCGCGAACATCGAACAGCTGGTCGACCGCTTCTGCGACGATGGCCACAACCGGGGATTCCAATGCAGAAGCTTGGAGTCCGTCCTTGGGCTGCTGGAAAGGCTGCGCGACAACTGGCTGTCGCGCAAGGGCTAGGGACTGATCGAGTAGCCCGACAGGCAAAAGCCTCGAATTGAGAGTGACGCCCGCAACCGCGGGCGTCACTTCTTATTCATGCGGTGGCTGGCTGGGGAAGGAGTTCAGACTGGAGGAGCGGACGCCGGAAGCGTCATCCGAAACGTTATCGTGCTATCCGTTAGTTGCGCTTCGAGCTTGCCGCCGTGCAGCTCCACCAGGTCGCGGGCAATGGGCAGGCCGAGGCCGCTTCCCGCCGAGGGTCCGGTCCGGGCGCGGTCGCGACGGTAAAAACGCTCGAACAGTCGCGGCAGCTCCTCCGCTTCGACGTCCGTCACCGCATTCGCCACCTCAACGCATACTTGCTGTTCCCCGTCGTTGAAGGCGCGAACCCGGACTTCGCCGCCCGCGGGCGTGAACTTGCGAGAGTTGTCCAGAAGGTTCTCCAGCGCCCGTTCCAGCTTAGCCCGGTCGACGTATGCGCGAACGCCGGATGGGACGTCGCAGGTGATGGCGACGCTTCGCTCCGCGGCTGCAGGCGTCGTCCGCTCAACCGCCTTCGCCGCAAGCGCCGACAGGTCAACGTCCTCCCGCTGCACAAGCGCCTGCCCCGCCTCGATTTCCGACAGGAACAGCAGGTCGTTGAGGCGTTCCGACAGCTTCGTGACCTCATCGTAGATCACGTCGCCGGCGTGCTTCGATTCCTCTTCGCCCGTGATGACGCCGCCTCGAAGCGCCTGCGCGAATCCCAGTATCGACGTCAGCGGCGTCCGCATGTCATGCGACACGTTGGCCAGCAGGGCGCGCATCTGGACCTGAGTCTCCCCCACGCTCCTCGCCATGGACGAGAACGCGCGCGACAACTGCCCGACTTCGTCGCCGCGGTCCGCCGGCACGTCGATGTCGAATGCGCCCTGCGCCATCTGGTCGGCGGCCACGGTAAGCTTGCTCAGAGGACGGGTGATGTTCCGACTGATCACTATCGCCGAGGCGATGGCTACGGGAAGAGCGATTACGGCCGCCAGGGCCAGCCACGGCAAGAGGTGCAGCCAGGCACGGGCGAAGGTATCGTCCGGGATGACGATTGCCAGGCGGTAGGGCGCAACCTCCGTCCCGCTAACTGAAGGATCTGCGACCGCGGAGTTGCCCGGCGGCGGAATTGTGATCCGCTGCCCTCGGCTCGTCAACGGGGGAGAGACCGCCGCCAGGATCACGCTGCCCCCGGTTCCCCCTTCGAGCTGCCAGGTACGATAGTAATCGTGGCGAGCCGGCGGCGAGACACCGTCAGCCGGCGGCGAGCTCTCCTGAACCTGCAGTTGCGCGCCCGACAGTCCTCCGTCCGTGTCCTCGACGACGACGCCGGAGTAATCGAACAACAAGATCCGCTCATTGTAGTTGGCCGCCGCGGTGCGAGTGTACTGCTGAAGTTGAGAAAGCGAAGCGCCGTCCAGCAGGAGCTGCAGGAATTCGCCGTGGATCACCGGCGCGGTCGCTTCGGTATGGTCCAGCTCCCGCTGCTTCTCCTGGCCGTGCGTCAGGGCAACGAAAATGCCGCTGGCCAGCACGAGTGAGCCTATCACGAGCAGAATGCTGGCGGTCACCAGCTTGCCGCGCAAAGTGCGGGGGTTGAAGGCGGAGAGCGGCGCCATGCTAGTTCTCCGGCACGAGCCGATAGCCCGTGCCCCAGGCCGTCTCTATGTGTACGCCGCGGTGGGCCAGCTTCTCGCGCAGCCGCGCCACGTGCACGTCCACGGTCCTGTGGCCGTAAAACGAGGTCCCCCATGCAAGGTCGAGCAGGCGATCCCTGTCGAGCACGACGTTGGGGAAGTGAGCGAACGCGAGCAGCAAGTCGAACTCCCGCGGAGTGAGCGGCACGACCGTCCCGCCCACGCGCGCCTCGCGGCAGTCGATGTCCATCGAAAGCGGCCCGACCTGCACCCGCTCTATCCGGGCAGTCGCGCCGGAGTTGGCCCGCCGGAGCACCGCCGCCACGCGCGCGACGAGTTCATCCGGATTGAACGGCTTCGTGACGTAGTCGTCCGCGCCCAGACGAAGCCCGGCAATCCTGTCTATGTCCGAAGCCCGCGCCGTCAAGAGCAAGATGGGCATCTGGCCGCGCAGCTTCCGACAGATCTGCAGCCCGTCCGGTCCCGGCATCATGATGTCGAGGACGATCAGCGCCGGCAGCGACTCTCGCGCCTTGCGCAGCGTCTCCTCGCCGTCACAGGCGGTCTCGACGCGATAGCCCGCGCGCCGCAGGTACAGCGACACGAGCTCCACCGTGTGCGCGTCATCGTCTGCTACCAGGATCGGCTTTTCGTCCATATCCTCATCGCACCTTATTCCATTTTGCAGCGCTGGCGATTCTACCAGCAACTCAAGGCGTTGCCGGAGGGGTCCCTTGCGCCTCCGGCGTCCCTCCGGCGCCGGGCGGTCGCCCGAACCCTCCGAACCCATTCCCGTCGATCATGTTATCGATGCGGCTCGACAGGTTCTGCATCTCCGTATTCGCCTGGTCCTGGGTCATTTGCTCGTTCGCCACCGCCTGGTCCGCGCTCGCCTGGATCTGCTGCGTCAGGAACGCCTTCAGGTCGTCGCGCGACTTTCCGTGCGCCTGGGCGACCGTCGCCATCGTTGCGCCCTCGGCCGAAAGCTCGGATTGGAGCTGGTCCTGGGAGATGCCGAGGAAGCCGGCTAAGGATGAGTTGAGATTTCCGAGGAACATACCGCCCCCACGGGCGCCAGGCGTGCCGAATGCGCCCGGCGTTCCGAACGGAAGCGGTGTGCCTAACGCGCGCGCCGTCTCGAAAGCGCCCGGCGTGCCGTTGCCGCGAGAGCGCGGCGTCCCCTGACCGGCGACGCCGGAGGGCAGCGGCTTTGCGGTTGGTGTCGCGCTCGCCGCGTTCGACCCTCCGCCGCAGGCCGTCGACACCGCGGCGACTCCGGCGACCAGCGCAAGAAGCGCCGCCGCGATAAGTCCCGATTGGATGCGTCCCCTGTTCACCCTCGCTACCTCCCTTTCTTGCTGTTACTCGCTGCGTAGCGCCTCTATCGGGTCAAGGCGAGAAGCGCGGAACGCCGGGTAGATGCCGAAGAACAGGCCGATGGCGGCCGAGACCGTGAAGGCGACGACGATGCTAAACGGCGTCACCAGCGTCGTGACCGAAGAGCTCGTTCCGAACGAGGCGCCGTTGGCGAGCCTCGCCGCCAGCACTCCGACGATCACTCCAATAGCGCCGCCGACCAGCGTGACCAGCAGCGCCTCGATGATGAACTGGATGAGAATGTCCTGTCGCTTGGCGCCGACCGCCTTGCGGATGCCGATCTCCCGCGTCCGCTCCGTCACTGACACGAGCATGATGTTCATCGTGCCGATGCCGCCGACGATCAGCGAGATGCCGGCGATGGCGCCCAGCAGGATGGTTAGCGTGCGGCTGACGCTCCTGGCTGCCGACGTCAGGTCGCTCTGCGTTTGCGCCACGAAGTCCTCGGTCTGGTGGCGGTCCAGCATGACCTGCGTGATGGCGGTCTTGGTCTGGTCAACCTTGTCGCTGGAGGTGACCTTGACGACGATCTCCTGGATGTTCGATTGGCCGGTCGGGCTGCGGCCGAAGGGCACCCTCTGCTGGAACGTCGTGAGCGGCACGATTATCGTCGTGTCGTCGGTGCCGGTGCCGGCCGCCCCGCGCGGTTCCATGACGCCTTCGACGGTAAGGTTCAGAGAGAACGGACCAAAGCTGAGGCGCACGTCCTGGCCGATGGCGTTCGCCGGCGTGTCGAAGAGGGCTTGCGCCACCTGCGCGCCCAGCACTACGTTCGTCGCCTTGGTCGTCATGTCCTCGTCGGTGATGAAGCTGCCCGTCGCAACCTTGTAGCTGCGGACGGACTGGAAATCGGGCTGGGTCGCGGTCATCGCCGTCGCCGTCGTCGAGCGCCCGTTGCCTGTGAGCTGTGTGCTGAGGCTCAGGCTGTACTGGGCGACTACTGCGCTGACGTATGGCAGTTGCGGGTTGTTCTTCAGGGCGGCGGCGTCGTCAGTCGTCAGAGAAAAGGGGTTGAACGATCTGGTGTTTCTGCTACTGCTGCTGCTGCTGCTACCGCTGCTGCTGGTGCTCTGGCTCTGCTGCGACTGAATGAAGATGAGGTTGCTGCCGAGGCCGCTGACCTCCTTCGTTACGCCCTGCTTCGCGCCCTGGCCCGCCGCCATGAGGGCGATGACCGCGCCCACACCGATAACAATTCCGAGCATCGTAAGAATGGTCCGCAGCTTGTTGGTGGTTAGCGCCATCACCGCTGCCTGGATCATGCTGAAGACGATCATGCCTTCGCCTCCTCTCGCGCCGTGGAGGGGGCCGACTCTCCGAACTTGGGGGCAACGTGCTCTGGAATAATCTCCCGCGTCGGCCCGTCGAATACGATGCGCCCGTCGAGCATCTGGATAACGCGGTGCGCGTAAGCCGCGACCTCCAGCTCGTGCGTCACCAGCGCAATCGTCATGCCGCGCTGGCTGTTGAGGCGCACGAACATCTCCATCAGGTCGACCGTCGTCTTCGAATCGAGGGCCCCCGTGGGCTCGTCCGCCAGGATCAGCGCCGGATTCGTCACCAGTGCCCGCGCGATGGCAACGCGCTGCTGCTCGCCGCCGGAGAGCTGCGTCGGCCGGTGGTGCGCCCGATGGCGCAATCCCACTTCCGACAGCGCCCGCAGCGCCATCTGCTTTCGATGGTTGGAGCCGCGGTAGATAAGAGGCAACTCCACCTGGGCGGCTGCCGGCCAGCGCGACAGCAGGTTGAACGACTGGAAGACGAAGCCGATGCGACGGTTGCGTATCATCGCGAGTTGAGCGTCTGTCATCCGGTGCACGTCATGGCCCTCGAATCGGTACGTTCCGCGGGTCGGCCGATCCAGGCAGCCGAGGATGTGCATCAGTGTCGACTTGCCGGAGCCGGATGCCCCGACGATCGCCAGGAATTCGCCGCGCTGTATCTCCAGGTCGATGCCGCGCAGGGCGGGGACCGGCACGTCACCGGCGCGATAGATCTTGTAGATCCCGTGAAGCTGGATCATCTTCAGTCGCCTCCGCGACCCGCGCCGCCGGCTCCGGGGATAACGCCTCCACCTCCACCAAAGAACGCCCCCCCGCTCCCGGTTCGAGAAGGCGTGGCCTGGCTCGACGCCGTCGTCGACGTTGTCGTCGCGCCCGGGATGATTATCGTCTGTCCTTCTTCTAGGCCAGCCGTTATCTCGGTGTTCGTGCCGTTCGTGAGGCCGGTCTCTACCGTCTGACGGCCCGTGGAACCGTCGTCGTTCTGGACGTTGACGACCTCATTCCGGCCGTCGCGCTGGATTGCCGCGCTGGGCACCATGAGCACGTTCTGCGCCTGGTCGACGATGATTGTGACCGAGGCGTTCATGCCCGGCACCGGCTGCGGGCTGGCGGTCGCCTGGGCGCCCGGGGTAGCCTGTGCCTGGGGCTGCGACCCGGGTGTGGACGAAGCGGTCGGGCCCCCGGACTGCCCGTTCGCTGTCGCCCTGGCGCTCTGGCCGCTGACGATGTGCGCCTTCGCCTGGTAGGTCACTACGCCCTGCGTCGTCGTCGCGTTCGTGCCTACGGAGTCGATGACGATGGGGAAGATCGTTCCCGTGATGGCATCGAATGTGGCGGTGCCACTCTGGCCAACCTTGACGTTGGGCAGATCCGACTCGCCGACGCTCACGTTCAGTACGAGAGCGTTCGGTGTGTTAAGGACGATCGCCGAGGTCGAACTGCTGGATGCGCTGGACGTTCCCCCCGATCCTACCGTATCCCCCACATTGATGTTCAGGGCGGCGACGGTCCCGTCGAACGGCGCGACGATCTGCGCGTTTTGCAGGTTCTTCTCCGCTTCGTTGACGCCGATCCGGGCCAGCGTGACCTGGTCGTTCTGCGACGCAATGTCCTCCGGCGTGGAGCCCTGGTACGTGGTGTCACGCTTCGACTGGGCCGCGGTCAGCGCGCTGTTGGCCGAGTCAACGGCTTGCTGCGCCTGGTTCACGTCGTCAGCCGCGGGATTGGTGAGCGCCGCCAGCTTGCTATTTGCCGTCTGGAGCCCGAGTTGCGCCGACTGGACGCTGGCATCCGCTACAGACACGTCGTTGCTGTCGGGGCCGCTGCCAAGCTTGTCGAGATTGTCTCTGGCGGTCTGAAGAGTGTTGCTGGACGTCACGTAAGCCGAATTCGCCGTCAGAATAGCGGACGCAGCAGATGGCGTGCATCCCGCCGGCGTCTCGGTAGGGGAACCCGAAGACGGACCGCTTGCAACGATGTCGTTCAGGTCGTTCCGCTCCGACGAGGAAATTGGCACCGAGTTTGCCGAGGGGAAGATGTCTGGACAGGCCGTCTCCGCTCCCTCCAGCTTGGCTTCGGCCGAAGACAGGTCGTTCTTCGCGTTGTCGACTGCTTTCTGGGCGGCGCTCTTGCTGTCGCTCCAGTTCGTGTCGAGCGCCGATCGGGCCTGCTGCGCCTTCGTCAACTGCGACTGAGCCGAGAGCACCGCCTGTTGCGCTGCGCTCACGGCGTCGCTGGTCGGATTGTACAGGTCTTGCAGAGCGGTGTTGGCCTTGTCCAGGTTCGATTGCGCCTGGATGACCGCTTGGTCGGCGGAAGCGAGTTCATCGGCGGTGCTGCCCTGGAGCATCGTGTTCAGCTTCGTCTGAGCCTCGTTCAGGCTCACCTGCGCCCGCGTGACGGCGTCCTTGAGCGTCTGCGAGTCCATCTGCGCCACCACGTCGCCTTGCTTGACCGCCTGGCCGACTTTGACGTTCACGGCGGTGACGAGCCCCGACTGGCCGAAGGAAAGGTTGGCGGTCGACTGCGAAGCTGCCGTCGCGCTGGTGCTTATCGTCTTCGTGATCGTGCCGCGCGTCACCTTGGCCGTCTGCGTCTGCGCCGCCGTCGACCCGCCGTCGCGCAGCATGGTCGCCCACAGCGTCGCAACGACGGCGATGACCAGCGCTGCGGCCACCGCGAGCAGTATGAGTCGCCTGCGCCAGCGATGGCCGCCTTCGTCGAGGAAGTCGTCATAGTCTTCAGTTGCGTTCGTCATCGTTGAATCCTCCTTGCGTGCGGGCCCCTCCGCCCGCTGCTAACGCTGAGGCCTGCCATCTAAGAGAAGGTTAGCGCCGAGTCGGATGCGAAGGTGTTGCCAAAATGTAACAATTAGCCGGCGGGAGCTAGCTGACGAAGCGCGTCCCCTTTGCCAGCGCAATCGTAGAGGACGCCCTGGTAACCGGAAGGCGCGTTGCTGACCGCCGTGCAGACGTCCTGGACCGCGGCCACAACCGCGTTAGGTCCCGTCGTTGCTCCAAAGAATCCGTTGGGGAGCGCACCTGCCCCGCCGTTTGCGGACCGTCCGTCGCGCTGGTTGGGAGGCGCTGCGCCAAACGACCGGCCGGCAAACTCGCCGGAGCCGCTGGTCAGCACGTAGCGAACCGCGTCGGAGCGCACCAGGTCAGAGAAGCTGGCGATGGAGATCGCGTTGTCCGTCCCCATGAACCCGCCCATCGCCATCACGGACACGTTGTACTGGGCAATGAGGCGCGACGCGTTCTGCGAGCTCGTTACCGCCAGTTGCCAGGTCGCCGAGGGGTCGCGATGCGCCTGCAGCCATGCCGCAAGCTGAGCCGCGCCGCTGTCGAATGCCTGCGAACCGAAGGTGCCGCCGGACGCCCCTTGCTGCGGTCCCGCCTGCGGCAACGTTGTGTTGAGGGATGGGTTCACTGCCGCGCTCACCGACCAGGCCGCCGGCAGGAGCAGGAGCCCGACCAGGCTCAGGGCCATGCCCGCAACGACGGGAAGTCGACGGAACGCGAGGACGGCGACGACCGCCACTCCGGCAAGCGCGGTGACGACGGTCAGAGGCCGGACCCAGCCGTAGAAGTCCGGCGTGCGTCCTTCGATGTGTAGCTGCGTCCAGAGCGTCAGGGCAACCAGGCCGATCGCAATTAGCAGCCAGCGTCGATCGCGGCGGACGGCTCTTGCCGTCGCGACGGCGCCCACGCCGACTGCTGCTGCAACGCCGGGCGCCAGCGCGGAAGTGTAGTAGCTGTGGTAGGTCCCCTGCGCATAGGAGAAGACGCCTCCATACAGGAGGACCCAGCCCAGGAACAACGCCGCGAAGGCGCGTCGGACGGGATCGCGACGCCAGTGCCAGAACGCGACCAGCCCGCCGCCGAGCGCGAACGGCAGCAGCCAGCCGATCTGGCCGCCGTTCGCAGTGTCGAACATTCTCAGCGAGCTGGGAATGCCGCCGATGATCCCGCCGGCGCCGCGGAAAGCGCCGAACGCGCCGCCGTTTCCATTACGCGACGGCTGATTCGTCGGCATTTGTGGCTGCCTGCCGGCGTTGAACACTGGCCCGGCTCGTCCTCCTCCTCCCTGGTTCGCGCCATCGACCCGCCCGAAACCGTTGTAGCCCAGGGCAAGGTCCAGCACGGTATTGTTGGTGCTGCCGCCGATGTACGGCCGCTGCGACGCCGGCCAGGCATCGACTACAACCATCCAGGAAGCAGAGACGACCAGCGTTACAGCTCCTAGTACCGCCAGTTGACCCCCCAGCCGTCGAATCGATGTGCGGGAGACGGCCGAAACGCCCACGACGAGGGCCAGCGGGAGCGCCGGTCCCGGAATCCAGCCGTCGAGCATCTTGATGTTGAAGGCGACACCGGCGAGAAAGCCGGCGAGCGCCGTCCAGGCCCACCAGCGCCGGCTCTCCAGCGATCGCAGCGTCGCGCCCGCCGCGCCGATCAGGGCGAGCATGAGGAACGGCTCGGGAAGGTTCAGCCGGTTGACAGCGACCGATATCGGCGTCAGCGCCAGGACCAGGCCGGCTATCGTCGCTGCCATCAGGCCGAAGTAGCGGCGCACGATCAGCCATAGCAGCCCCACGCTCGCGATGCCGGCCACGGCGCTGGGAAGAAGGATTGACCAGCTCGAATAGCCGAAGACGCGGGCGGAAAGAGCTCCTACCCACAGGAACACGGGCGGCTTGTCGACCGTGATGAACCCGCCCGGATCGTACGAGGCGAAGAAGAAGTTGCGCCAGCTTTGCGTCATGCTGCGAACGGCGGCGGCGTAGAAAGTGTTGCCGTAGCCGTTGTCGGTCAGATTCCAGACGTAGAGGACCGTAGCCAGGGCGAGAACGCTGGCCAGCGCCCCCACGTCGAGCGATATCGCCGGAATCCAGGCGGCTTTCTCGACGGCCCGTTTGCGTTCGTATGGTTCGTCTATCGCGGACATAGCTCGAATCTCCGCTCGTCGTGTCCCTGCCGGGTTCGATCTCATTATCGCGGGCGACTCTCAGCCAATGTGTTGCGAGATTGTAACGATACGCCGAGTCCGCTGCGCCTAACATGACTGAGGGTGTATTATCTGCCGGAGGCGGCGCCTCAGACTCGTATCGCCATCGAGGAGGAAATCGCATTGCGGATAAAGACCGGACTAGTCGTCCCGATTCTCGCGCTTCTTGCCCTCTTCCTTCCCGGCTGCATGTGGGGCGTCGTCCGCGACGCCGGTACTGGTGTCGGCATCGAGGGCGCGACGGTATCGTACACCGATTCGCAAGGCAACACGGGCTCGACGACGAGCACGACCTTCGGCCTCTACCTCCTCAACGCTTCGACGGGCTTCCCGGTAATCGGGTCGTCGCAGTTCGACGTCAGCGCTCCCGGTTACTCGACGCTCACAACTACCCGATCCGTCCTCTACGACGACAACCCCAACGCCACGCTGGCCGACCTGTCGAGCTTCTGGGAAGTGCAGTCCTTCGATCTCAATGTGGGAAACGGGGCGGGAATCATCAATAGTCTCGCCAGCGGCCTTCATTTCCCGGTCGGCGCCGTATATGACAGCCATGGCAACCTCTACTTCAGCGAACGCGACACTTGCAGCGTGCGCAGGATAGGCGCCAGCAGCGGCAGGATCACGACCGTCGCCGGCGACGGGACCTGCGGCTTCTCCGGCGACGGCGGTCCCGCGACTGACGCCGAACTGGCCGACCCCAGCGGCCTCGCCATCGCGCCCAACGGCGATATCGCCATCGCCGACACCACCAACTGCCGTGTGCGTCGGGTCAACATGGCCACGGGCACTATTAGCACGGTCGCCGGCAACGGTACCTGCGGCTTCAGCGGCGACGGCGGCGACGTCACGCTCGCCCAGATCGCGCTTTCCGCTGCCGCCGTTCCCAGCTTGTTCGTCTGGTCGGACGTCGCCTTCGATTCCGGCGGCAACCTTTACATCGCCGATATCTTCAACTGCCGCATCCGCGAAGTTGCGGGCGGCACGATCTCGACGATCGCCGGCTCGGGTGCCACGGGTTTCACTTGCGGCGCCTTCTCCGGCGACGGCGGCCCGGCCACCAGCGCCCGCCTCGACCAGCCAAGCGGCGTCGCCGTCAACGCCGACGGCGACGTGTTCATCGGCGAGCTGGGCGGCTGCCGGGTGCGCAAGGTCTTGCATAATCGCGCCCACATGATTCAGACGATTGCCGGCGGCGCCATTTGCGCGTCGTCGGGTGACGGCGGTCCTGCAGCGGATGCCGGCCTCGCCAACGTCCGCGGCCTTGCCCTCGACGCTGCGGACAACGTCTACATCTCCCAATTCCGCTTCAACACCAGCGACCCAACGCAAATGCTCGACTGCGAAGTGCGCAAGATCGACGAGAATGACGGAAAAATCAGGCGTGTCGCGGGCAACGGCGCCTGCGGCGCCAGCGGCGATGGCGGCGCGGCGATAACGGCGCAGATCAACGTGCCGGGCGACGTCGCGCTGGCCTGCAACGGCGACGTCGCCTTCACCGACGCGCTGGATGGCCGCGTCCGCGTGGTGAAGGACGTCAACGACGGTGGCCCGGCGCCTGACGCCGACGGCAACGGCACCGGCGACATCTGCGAATAGGCTTTCCTTGTCCTGTCCCCCGACCCCTTTGCCTCCTTCGGGCTTCGATGCTAAGATGAGCGCACGTCAGAGCGATTCGAGGACAAGCGTTGCCTCTATTGACTGCCTCCGACGACATGACAAACGTCGCTCTAACCCCGCAACGGATAGGGAAGGGGGTGAAGCCAATGACCTCATTGCGCGGCTTCACCTGAGTCTGCCCGGACGTGGCACAGGTTCTGCGCCCGTCATCGCTCACGCCGCACCCTGTCCGTAGGCCTCACTCCCGCTAACCTCCCGCTTCCCAGGGTCGGTCGAGCCACTTAGCGAGACAGCCTGCTCTCACTGGGTTGAGCGCTGCTGTCCAGCGCGGCACTGTCACGCTCCGGCAAGAACGCCATCCATCCGCTTCCAGCATTCGCTATTAAGGAGGATTATCGTGGTCGATTATCGAGAAATGTGGTCGGGTCTCGGCCTTAACCTGCAAAGGCACGATGAGCTGCTCGCCGGCCTCTCGGCCATGTACGGCGAGATGTTCCTCAGTCAGCGCGCGCGTCCCAAGGCCATGGACTACTTCGACTTCGTCGTCAGTGAGATACACGGCCTGAGAGTGAAAGAGCTGGTGGACTATCGCGCGGCCGGCGGCAAGGTCGTCGGGCTCTACTGCGTGTTCGTCCCGGAGGATGTTGTGCTGGCCGCGAGCGCCGTGCCCATCGGCCTGTGCGCGGGTGCCCAATTCGCCGTCCCCGACGCGGAGGAAGTCCTGCCCCGCAACAGTTGCCCGCTCGTCAAGTCGTCCTTCGGCTTCAAAGTGAACCGGACCTGCCCTTACATCCAGGCCAGCGACTTCGTCGTCGGGGAGACGACCTGCGACGGCAAGAAGAAGATGTATGAGTTGCTTTCCGAGCTGCATCCCATGCACGTCATGGAGGTGCCGCAGAAGAAGACGGCGTTCGGCCGCGCGCTCTTCCTCGATGAGCTGAAGGCGTTCGTGCTTCGGCTGGAGGAAGAGACGGGCCGAAAGATCACCGCCGAGGGACTCGCGAAGGCTACGAGTGTCACCGAGGGCAAACGCCGCGCCCTGAAGCGCCTACAGGCCGTCCGAAAGGCCCGCCCGGCACCCATCAGCGGCCTCGACGCCCTGCTTATCACCCAGATCGCTTTCTACGATGACAATGTTCGCTTCACCGAGAAGGTCAACGTCCTCTGCGACGAGCTGGAGGCCCGCGTCGCTGCGGGAGAGGGCGTGGCGCCGGCGAACGCGCCGCGCATCCTCGCGAGCGGCAGCCCGATGGCCGTGCCCAACTGGAAGCTCCACCACATCCTGGAGCAGAGCGGCGCCGTCGTCGTCGGCGAGGAGTCATGCACCGGAACGCGCTACTTCGATCGCCTGACGCCTTCCCACGACGGCACGCTCGACGGTCAGCTTGCGGCCATCGCGGACCGACAGCTCGACGTCCACTGCGCCTGCTTCACGCCCAACAGCGAGCGGCTGGATGACATCGTCAACCTGGCGCGCGGGTGGTCGGCCGACAGCGTGGTGCACTACGCGCTCCAGTTCTGCCACACCTTCGCCAACGAAGCGGTGAAGGTGGAGCGGCGACTGGCGTCGGAAGGAATCCCGCTCCTGCGCATCGAGACCGACTACAGCGACGAGGATATCGGCCCGCTTCAGACGCGGGTGGACGCGTTCCTGGAGATGATCCGGAGGTGACTTACGCAGGGCTGGACATCGGGTCGCGCACGATCGTCCTGACCGAGCTGACGGGCGGATCGGTACGCTCGCGCATCATCGACACGGGTCCCGACCCGTTGGAGCGCTGTCGCCGCCTGCTGGACGGCGCGAGCTATCGTCGCCTTGTCGCCACCGGCTACGGGCGTCATCTCGCAAAAGGGGTCCTCGCCGATTCCGCTGTCTCTGAGATCACCGCTTATGCCGTCGGCGCGCGTCACCTGTACGCCGACTGCCATGCGGTGGTCGACGTCGGCGGCCAGGACTGCAAGGTCGCGCTCATGGCGAGCGACGGGACGGTGCAGAAATTCGAGATGAACGACCGCTGCGCCGCCGGCACGGGCCGCTTCCTTGAGGTGATGGCGCGGGCGCTGGACGTGGACATCGCTTCCCTCGGCGGGCTGGCGCTCGGAGCCACGACGAAGGTTGCGATAAGCAGCCTCTGCACCGTCTTCGCCGAGTCGGAAGTCGTCTCCCTCATCGCCCGTGGCGAGGACAGCGCCGCGATTGCCCTCGGGCTGCACGAGTCTATCGCCCAACGAATCGGCGGCATGTGCCGAAGGGTTGGGATAAGGGACCGAGTCATTTTCGCCGGCGGGGGCGCGCTGAACGTGTGCCTGCGGGAGCTGCTGGGACGCAGGCTCGGCGTCGAGCTGACCGTGCCGGACGAGCCGCAGGCGGTCGGAGCGCTGGGGGCGGCCCTAATCGCTAAGGCGCAGGACGGCCGGGAAGGCGGCTGAACTCAGGACCGGGCGACACCGGCCTCGGAGAGCAGGACTCGCGCCTTGTCCGTGAGCTGCCAGATGGTCGGGCCGGACGCTTCGTCGCAGGCTGGTGTGCGCATCGAGCAGCGGGCGCAGACGCTCGACGCCGCGCGGGAGGCGCAGCTCAGGTAGCCCTCGCTGCCGAGTCGCGCCAGCAGGTCGCCGACCAGCGGCGACGGGACGTTCAGTTCGCGTGCCAGCGTCTCGCTGGACCACGTCCGGTCGCCGTCGGCAAGGAGCGCGAGCAATCGCTTGAGCATCGTCAGACTCCCAGGCCGAAAAGGCGCGCCGTCTGGTAGATCGCTATCGCGACGCCGAACGACACGACGAGCATGTAGCCCACCGCGAAGCCCGTCCAACGCCAGCTTCGCGTCTCACGGTAGAGCGTCACGGTGGACGCGGCGCAAGGGATGAACAGCATCTGCAGGGCGATGAAGGCCAGCGCCGCGGCCGGCGTCATGATGCCGGTCAGCGAAGTGCGCAGCGCGGAGTCGCCGTTGGCGCCGAGGAGGACGCCGAAGGTGGCGATGGTCTGCTCCTTGGCGACGAAGCTGGTGAGCAGGGCGACCATCGCCCGCCAGTCCAGCCCCATCATGCCGCCGATCGGCGCCAACCCCCGCCCGATGTGGCCGAGGAAGCTCGCCTCGATGCCGCTGCCGGGGAAGGTGGCAAGCGCCCACACGACCAGCGACACGGCGAGGATGACGGTGCCGGTCAGCGTAACGAAATGGCGCAGCCGCGTCAGCGTCGTCAGTAGGACGGAGCGCAAGTCGGGGACGTGATAGCGTGGCAGCTCCATGACGAACGACGACTCGCGTCCTCGAAACAGGAGCCGGCTTATGAGCAGCGCGACAACAGCGAGCACCGCGAGATTGACCATCACCATGCCCCAGGCGACGAACGC
Source organism: uncultured Chloroflexia bacterium (assembly GCA_963703345.1). Classification (GTDB taxonomy): domain Bacteria; phylum Chloroflexota; class Dehalococcoidia; order DSTF01; family JALHUB01; genus JALHUB01. The sequence goes on from OY969814.1 coordinate 955,132, forward strand.
CGCCGCGCTGCCGAAGAAGGCCGCGGTGAACAGAGCGATCACAACCATGCGCGCCGAGCAGGGCACCAGCGGCGCGACGAGGATCGTCGTCAGGCGGGCGCTCGGCGATTCGACGATGCGACTGCCGGTGATGGCCGGCACGTTGCATCCCCAGCCCACGAACAGTGGCAGGAATGACTTGCCGCGCAGGCCGATGAGGTTCATGAACCGGTCCATGACGAACGCGGCCCGCGCCATGTAGCCGACGTCCTCCAGAATGGTCAAGGCGAAGAAGAGGAGCGCCAGGATAGGAAGAAAGGTGAGCACGGTGCCCACACCGCCGATGACGCCGTCGCTAAGAAGGCTCACGCTCCAGTGCGGCCAGCCAGCAAGGAGGCTTTGCACTCTCGTTGCGCTCCCGCCCACCAGTTTGTCGTCCAGGAAGCGCTGCATCGGCACTGCGACGCTGAACATCAGCCAGTAGACGCCGAAGACCACGCCGACGAACGCCAGCACACCGCCGAGCGGATGCATCAGCAGGTGGTCGGCGCGCTTTGCCCAGGACGGCTCGCCCTTCTCGCGGCGCACGGCCTGATGGTAGACGGCGGCGGCCCAATCATAGCGGGCGCCGGCAATCTCTATCGCCGCGCCGTCGCGATGCCGGAGCACGTCTTCTATACGAAGCCGGACGTCGGCCGAGGTCTCGGCTTTGACCGCCTCCGCCAGCGCGCGGTCGCCTTCGAGGAGCTTGACGAGCAACCAGTCGCGCGGATAGGGCAGGCTGAGAGCAGCGGGAAGGGTCTGGTCGAGGGCGTCGAGAAGGCCTTCCGTGTCGGGCTCCAGCGGCGGGTGAGCGACGGCTGGCGACGCTCCCGCTTCCGCAACGCGCTCGACGGCTTCGATAAGTTCCGAGATGCCCTTCCCCTGCCTGGCGACCAGCGGGACAACCGGCACAGCCAGCACCGACTCCAGCCGCTCGACGTCGACGCTGAGGCCGGCCGCCTGCGCGACGTCCATCATATTCAGGGCGATGACGGTGGGAAGGCCCAGCTCCAGGAGCTCGCGGACAAGGTAGAGGTTGCGCTCCAGGCTCGCAGCGTCAACAACGGCAACCACGACGTCGGGTCTCTCCATCGCCAGGAAATCGCGCGCGGTCTTCTCTTCGACCGAGTTGGCGGACAGGCTGTAGCTGCCCGGCAGGTCGATGAGCGAAAAGACGGTTCCATTGCGCCGGTGGACGCCGGTCTTTTTCTCTACCGTCTTCCCCGGCCAGTTCCCCGTGTGCTGTCTGAGGCCTGTCAGGGCGTTGAAGACCGTGCTCTTGCCGGTGTTGGGCGCGCCAGCAAGCGCCACGGTCAGCGTAGAGACCGGCCTGGCGATCATGTTCCCGATTCCGATGCCGCTACTGTCAGCCGCATCGATTCGGCGCGACCAAGCGCCAGGCGCACGCCCCGGATCACAACGACCACGGGGCCGCGGCCGGCGTTCCGTTCCATCTCGATCCTGGTGCCCGGGATGCAGCCGAGCGCCAGACAACGCGCCGTGAACGTCCTTCCGCCCGAAAGACCGACGATCGTCCCCGTTTCGCCCGGCTTCAGCGATCCCACCGGCATTACGGTTTCAGCCGCTTTCACTGTGTTGCTCCCAGGTTGGCCGTCGCGTCCGGCAGGCGTTCCACCATAACGCTTCCTGCCAGGTCGCTGGCCACTTCTTTCAGCTTGCCGTCGACGCGCACCCACACGGAGCCGTCCTCGGCGCTTACGCCTTCGACTTCGACGATGCGGTCGGGCCGCACGTCCAGGCGGGCGAGGCGTCGCAGGAACTCCGGCGTCTCGTCGTAGATGCGTACGATGCGCGCCGTCCCCGCCGGCTCGAAGCGGCTGAGCGGTAGGATCTGCGTCGAACTAACATCGTGCTTGCGGCCGGGTATCGCGTGGCCATGCGGGCAGGACGCCAGGTCGCCCAGGAAGTCGACGAGACGTTCCTCAAGCGCCGGTGACGTGGCGTGCTCCAGCCGGCCCGCTTCGTCGTGAACTTCATCCCAGGAAAAGCCGAGGAAGCGGACGAGGAAGCTCTCCCACAGGCGATGCCGCCGGATGAGCGAGTTGGCGAGCCGCTGCCCTTCGGGCGTGAGCCGGACCGGACGGCGCGGCACGTGCTCGATCAGTCCTCTGGCGGAGAGCCGTTGCAGCATCTGCGTTATCGACGGCATGGAGAGGCCAAGCCGCGCCGCCAGGTAGGAGGTGGTGACCTCATCGCCGTGCTCGGCGGCCAGGCCGATTATCTTGAGGTATTCCTCTGGTCGTTCTTCAATCATTGCCGTCTCATCAATTAGGACATCCTAATTGTCGCCCGAAACGCTCGAATAAGTCAAGCGACGCGTTGGAGTGGGAAGACGGGCGATAGTTAGGCCATCCTAATAGAATAGTCGGCAGGAGTTGCGGGAAGTAAAGGGTTCGGTGCGGCGAGATGAAGATCGCGGCGCCGGTTCGCGACGAGCGGCCTATTCGGTGACCAGGCGGTAGCCGACGCCCGGCTCCGTCAGAAGATGCCGCGGCTTCTGCGGGTCGGCCTCGATCTTGCGCCGCAGCCTGGCGACGTAGACGTGGAGGTAGTGCGCCTCCGACCCGTATTCCGGCCCCCATACCGCCTGGAGGAGCATCCGGTCTGTCAGCACCCTGTCCGGCTGAGCGGCTAGCGCCTTCAGGAGGTCGTATTCCGTCGGCGTCAGGTGGACCTCCTCGCCGGCGACGCTGACCCGACGGCGCGCTACATCGATCTCCAGATCGCCGCTTCGGAACTGCGGTTCGGCGCCGGAAGAAGGGCGAGCGGCGTGTCGCAGCGCCACCCTCACCCGCGCCAGCAGCTCTTCGACGCCGAACGGCTTCGTCAGGTAATCGTCGGCCCCGAGGTCCAGCGCCGACACCTTGTCGCGCTCCGCTCCGCGCACGGAGAGCACGACGATCGGCGTGCCGGCCCGCGCTCTGACCTCTCGGATGACCTCCGTTCCGTCGATGTCCGGCAAGCCGAGATCGAGGAGGATCAGGTCCGGCGGCCGCAGCACGTAGCTGTCGATGGCGTCGCCGCCGGTCTCCGCCGTCTCCACGTCGAAGCCGTGGCGGCTGAGGTTGGTCTTGAGCGCCCGCAAGATTCCCGGGTCGTCCTCGACGACGAGGATTCGCGCGCCCCTTCCCTGTGTCATTCGCGGCTCTCCCTGGGCGCGGCGTCCAGCGGCAGCGTAAAGGCGAAGCGCGCGCCGCCCCCGTTGACGTTCTCCGCCCAGATGCGGCCGCCGTTGGCTTCCACCAGCCCCTTCGCGACGGCCAGGCCCAGGCCCATGCCCTTCGAGCGCGAGTCCCGCCGGTGCGCCCTGAAGAACGGATCGAAGATGCGCTGAAGCTCCGCCGGCGGGACCCCGGGCCCCTTGTCGACGACCTCCACCTGTACTTCGCCGCCGATCCGCCGCGCCGAGACGCGGATCTCGGTCTCTGCCGGCGTGTGCTTGGCGGCGTTTTCGATGAGGTTGAACAGGACGTCGGCGATCTGCAGGTAGTCGACTGGCACCGGCGGCATGTCCTCTGGAACGATCGTCGCGATAGGATGCCCGGCGGTGAGTGGTCGCAGCCGGCCCAGCACGTCCTCGATTAGCGCGCCGATGTCGTGCCACTCCTTGTCGGGGCGGAGCGCGCCCGCTTCGATCCGCGACAGGTCGAGCAGGTTCGTGACCAGCCGGTTGAGGTAGCCCGCGTCCTCCTCGATGGCGTGCGCGAACTGGCGCCGCTCTTCCACCGTCCAGGCCACGTCCTCCTGCAAGAGGCTACCTGCCGAGGCTAGGATCGAGGCCAGCGGCGTCTTGAGGTCATGCGAAACGGCGTTCAGGAGCGCCGTCTTGAGCTCGTCGGTGCGCTGAAGGACCTCCGCTTCCGTCGCGACCTCTCGCAGCCGTGACCGCTCGACGGCGAGGCCTAGCTGGTTCGTCACGGCGAGCAGCAGGCGGTCGTCGGCGCTGCTCAGAGGATCGGCATCCGGCTCACTGACCAGGGTGAGATTGCCAACCTGACGCTCCTGCAACTGAATCGGCACTCTCTTCAGCCGGTCCTGCAGTGCGGACGACACGAACAGTCGCGGCGGCACCACCCGAACCCATCTTCCGCGCGGCGTCGTTCGTCCTTCCGCGACGCCCTGACTGAGAATGTGCGCGGGCGACGCCGCAGAGGAGTCCGCAATCCGCAGCGCCTCCGCTTCGCCGGCCTCCGCGCGTAGCGTCAACGGCGCCTGCGGGCCAAAGTCGACGACGACGGCCGCGACGCCGAGCTCCTCGCGCAGCCGCCCGGCAACCGAAATGAGCGCCTCGCGGATGTCGGGCGTCTGCATAAGGCGCACAACGTCGTAGAGGACCACCGCCTCCCTTCGCCGGCGCTCCGCCTCGCGCGCTCTTCGGCGCAGGGCCGCCGCCAGCTCGCCGGTAATGACGCCGGTCACCAGCAGCACGCCCAGCGCCACCCACTCCTCGGCGTTCGACACGGTCAGCCGGTGGGTCGGAGCGATGAAAAAGTAGTCGAAGGCGAGAAAGGATGCGACGGACGCGAATATGGCCGGCAAGCTGCCGAAGGCGATCGCCGTCAATAGCACCGCGAGCAGGTAGAGCATCGAGATGTTGCCGACGCTGGCTGCCTGCCTGACGAGCGCGATGACGCTCGTCACGAGCGCTGTTAGGAGCAGCGCGACGGCATAGCCCACCCAGGCCCGTCGCGTGAGATAGTAGGACAGCCGCGCAGCCATGGCGATCTACAGTATATTCCTGGCGTTTTTCCTGAGGAAATCGCCGAGAAGGAGAACGCTACCGAGGCGTCATTCGAAGCTACTCGGGGCCGGTGTCCGCGACGACGACGATATCGATGTCCTTCGTCTCGCGCATCAGCCGCGTCACCAGCGAGCCGCGGACAATCTCCTCCCAGCGGCTGGGCGCCGACTGACCCATCACAACCATCGTTGTCTTGTTGGCGTTGACGTACTTGATGATCTGCTCGCCGACGGAGTCACCCTCGAGCTCCTCGACCTGCCCCCCGAGACTACGGGCGAGCGCGAAGATATCGCGCAGCAGCGCCTCCTGCTTCGCGTTCGGCGCGCGTTCGGAGCTTCGCACGTAGAGGCAGATGAGCTCGCCTTCCATTCGCCGTGCCAGCCGGTAGCCGCGCCGGACGAGCTTGAACGAGACCTCCCGCGGTGATACGCACACGACGACGCGGTCGCGGACGGCCTTCACCGGTCCTGCGCCCGCCGGCGTTGGGACTAGCGCCTGGAGCTGCTGGTCGACGTCCATCGTCGTCTGGCGAAGGGCCAGCTCCCGCAGCGCGACTATGTTCCCCTTCTTGAAGAAGTTCCCGAGCGCCTGCGGAATGCTCTGCCCCTGGTAGATGTCGCCGCGCTTCAGGCGGTTTATCACCGCGTCGGGAGTGAGGTCGACCAGCTCGATCTCGTCCGCCGAATCGACTACCCAGTCGGGCACGGTCTCGCGCACTCTTACGCCGGTTATGTCATGGACGGCGTCGTTCAGGCTCTCCAGGTGCTGGACGTTGACGGTGGTGATGATGTTGATGCCCGCGTCGCGCAGCTCTTCGATGCTCTGCCAGCGCTTCTCGTGAGCGGCGCCGGGGACGTTTGTGTGCGCGAGCTCGTCGATGAGGACCCACTGCGGCCGGCGCTTCAGGACGGCGTCTGTGTCCAACTCGTAGAACGTGCGGCCGCGATACTGGATCGGTTTGAGCGGGATCTGCCCCAGCCCCTCGAGTAGCTCCGCCGTCGCTGGCCGCCCGTGGGGCTCGATGAGCCCGACGACCACGTCCTCGCCGCGGGAGACGCGACGGTGCGCCTCGGCAAGCATCCGGTACGTTTTCCCGACGCCCGGCACCGCTCCGAGAAAGACCTTCAGCTTGCCGCGCCCCGCGCGCTTCGTCTCGGCGGTTCTCTCCTGCTCGTCGGTCATTGGGAACGGGCGCTGTCTGCCCTGTCCAGCGCCAGGTTCAACTCCAGCACATTGACGCGCTTCTCGCCCAGGAAGCCGAGATCGCGCCCCGCCGTGTTCTCTCGCACCAGCCGCATGACCTCATCTCTGTTCATATTGCGCGCCGCCGCTACCCGCGACGCCTGCGCCTCCGCGTTCGCTGGCGAGATGTCCGGATCGAGGCCGCTGGCGGAGGCAGTGACCATGTCGACCGGTATCTTGCCCATCTGAAGCCCCGGGTCCTCCGCCAGGACGTTCGCCACGTCGGCGCGAATCCGCTCGATCAGCGTAACATTTGTCGGGCCGAGGTTCGAGGCCCCGGACGACAGCGGGTCATAGCCATCGCCGGCCGCCGAGGGACGCGGATGGAAGTACTGCGGGCCGGAGAACTGCTGGCCGATGTACTTTGAGCCGACGACCTCCCCATCCTGGTTGACAAGGCTACCGTTCGCCTTGTCGTGAAAGGCAATCTGCGCCAGGCCCGTCATCGCCAGCGGGTAAAGGATCCCCATGATCACCAGCGTGATGATTGCTAATTTGACCGCGATGAGCGTGCTTCTCCACATAGTTCTCGTCCTAGTTCATCACGTGCAGCGCCACGAGAATAAGGTCGATTGCCTTGATGCCCAGGAATGGGATAACCAGCCCGCCGAAACCGTATACGAACAGGTTGCGTTGCAGGACGGCCGCCGCTCCCAACGGTCGGTACCTGACGCCCCGAAGCGCCAGCGGGATGAGCGCGACGATGATCGCGGCGTTGAAGACGACCGCCGAAAGGATGGCGCTGTGCGGCGAATGCAGGTGCATGATGTTCAGGTGTCGCAGCTCCGGATAAGTTCCGAGGAAGAGGGCGGGAATGACGGCAAAGTACTTCGACACGTCGTTGGCGATGCTGAAGGTGGTCAGGGCGCCGCGCGTCATCAGCAGTTGCTTGCCGATCTCGACGATCTCGATGAGCTTGGTGGGATTGGAGTCGAGGTCGACCATGTTGCCGGCCTCTTTGGCGGCGATCGTTCCCGTGTTCATCGCCACGCCGACGTCGGCCTGGGCCAGCGCCGGCGCGTCGTTCGTGCCGTCGCCGGTCATGGCGACCAGCTTCCCCTGGCCCTGCTCATTCCGGATCAGCTCCATCTTCTTTTCCGGAGTGGCCTGCGCCAGGTAGTCGTCAACGCCTGCTTCTTTCGCGATGGCGGCGGCGGTGAGCGGGTTGTCGCCGGTGATCATCACCGTGCGGATGCCCATCCTCCGCAGTTGCTCGAAGCGGTCCCTGATGCCGCCCTTGACGATGTCCTTCAGGTGGATCACGCCGATGATGTCTCTGTCGCGGGCCACGACCAGCGGTGTGCCCCCTGAGCGGGCCACGTTGCCGGCGATGAGGCTCAGGGTCGTTGGAATGATGCCACCCTGTCCCCGGCTCCATTCCTCGACGGCGTCGACCGCGCCCTTGCGAATCTGCTGCCCGTTCCAGTCGATGCCGCTCATTCGCGTCTGCGCGGAGAAGGGCACGAACGAGGCCTCCGACTCACTGATATGCCTGTCGCGGAATCCGAACTGCTTCGCCAGCACGACGATAGAGCGGCCCTCGGGCGTCTCATCGCTTAGCGATGCAAGCTGCGCCGCGTCGGCGACGTCCGCCTCGCTGTAGTCGCCGACTGGTATGAAGTCCGCCGCTTGCCGGTTGCCGAAGGTGATCGTTCCGGTCTTGTCGAGCAGCAGCGTGTTCACGTCACCCGCCGCCTCGACGGCGCGCCCCGACATAGCGAGCACGTTGTGCTGGACAAGCCGGTCCATCCCGGCTATGCCGATTGCCGAGAGAAGGCCGCCGATAGTCGTCGGCATCAGGCAGACGAGCAGCGCGATCAACACGGTGACCGACACGCCGGCGCCGGAGTAGATGGCGTAGGCTTGAAGCGTCAGCACCACCAGGACGAAGAGGAACGTGAGCCCCGCAAGGAGGATGTTGAGCGCAATCTCGTTCGGCGTTTTTTGCCGCGATGCGCCCTCCACGAGCGCGATCATGTGGTCCAGGAACGTCTGCCCCGGCTCCGACGAGATGCAGACCTTTATCTCGTCTGAGAGCACCCGCGTGCCGCCCGTCACAGCGCTGCGGTCGCCGCCGCTCTCGCGGATCACTGGCGCCGATTCGCCGGTAATGGCTGACTCATCGACGGAGGCGATACCCTCGATCACCTCGCCGTCGCTGGGGATCATCTCGCCGGCGCAGACTTCGACGATGTCGCCCTTGCGCAGTTGGCTCGCCGGTACGACCTCCACCTTCCCGTCGACCAGGCGGTTTGCCATCGTCTCCGTCTTCATCTTGCGCAGCGCGGCGGCCTGCGCCTTGCCGCGGCCCTCAGCGACCGCCTCCGCGAAGTTGGCGAAAAGCACCGTCAGCCAGAGAAAGAAAGCTATCGCGCCGATGAAGCCGATGTCCGGCCCGCCTCGCACCAACGCCCGAATGAAATAGAACGTGGAAATGACGCTGCCGACCTCGGTCACGAACATGACCGGATTGTGCGCCATTGAGCGCGGGTGCAGCTTGCGGAACGCCTGCACCGCGCCCTCGCCGACGAGGGAAGAGAGCGGCACGGTCTGGCGCCGTCGCCGCTTCGACTCGCCGGCGTCCGGAGCGGGCGGCTCCGCGACACTGGTGCCCGGTTGCTCTGGATCTGCCATCATCTCTCCGTCAGAAGAGCGTCCCCGCCTGCATCAGATAGTGCTCCACAATCGGTCCCAGCGCGTACACCGGGAAGAACGTCAGCGCGCTGACGATGACGACCGCCGCCGCCATCAGGCCGATGAAAAGGCCGCCTGTCGTCGGGAAGGTGCCCGCCGACTCCGGTACCGGCGTCTTCTTCACCATCGTGCCGCCCACGGCAATCATCGGGACGAGCCATACGAAGCGGCCGATAAGCATCGCCAGTCCGAGCATGACGTTGTAGAAGACGCTTCCGGCGTTCAGACCGGCGAAGGCGCTGCCGTTGTTACCGGTGGCTGACGTCGCCGCGTAAAGGACTTCCGAGAGGCCGTGCGGGCCGGCGTTCAGGATCCCCGAGACGCCGGGCCCCGCCGTCGCGGCGAGCGCGCTAAAGCCGAGGATGCTCGTCTCGTGAATGAGGATTGCGATCATTATCAGCTTCATCTCGGTCGATTCGATTTTCTTCCCCAGGTACTCCGGCGTACGGCCCACCATGAGTCCGGCGATGAACACGGCCAGCATCGCGAAGATGAGCATGAACATGATCCCCGTGCCGACGCCGCCGAAGATGTTCTCGCCGATGGCGATGTTCAGCATCGCCGTCCCGCCGGCGAGCGGCGTCATACTGTCCATGGACGCGTTCACGGCGCCGTCGGAGGTGTCGGTGGTCGCGTTCGCGAACAGCGTGGAGCCGTAGGTGCCAAAGCGGACCTCCTTGCCCTCCATGCTGCCGCCCGCCTGGCCGGACGTCGCGGCCTGGGTCACGCCGGCGTTGGCGATGTTCGGGTTACCGACCTGGTCGCTCCAGGTCATTATGGTGAGCGAGAGGGCGAAGATTAGCGCCATCGCCGCGAAGAGCGCCCAACCCTGGCGCTGGTTGCCGGCATAGCGCCCGAAGGTGTAGGTGAGCGCCGCCGGAATCGAAAGGAAGACCACCACTTCGACGAAGTTGGTCAGCGGCGTCGGATTCTCGAATGGATGCGCTGAGTTGGCGTTGAAGAAGCCGCCGCCGTTCGTGCCGAGCAGCTTGACCGCCTCCTGCGACGCGACGGGGCCACGCGCTATCGTCTGCTTCACGCCCTCCAGCGTGTTGGCGACGGCCGGCCCGCCCAGAGTCTGGACCATCCCCGACGCCATGAAGAATATGCCGATGACGATCGCTCCGGGCAGGAGCACCCACAGGCAGGAACGCGTCAGGTCGACCCAGAAGTTGCCGACGTTCTCGCCCGAGTGACGCGTCAGGCCGCGGATAAGCGCCATAGCCACGGCGATCCCCGTCCCCGCCGACACGAAGTTCTGCCAGGTGAACGCCGTCATCTGCGAGAAGTAGCTTGCGGCCGCCTCCGGCACGTACGACTGCCAGTTGGTGTTGGTGACAAAGCTCACTGCCGTGTTGAAGGCGAGATCGGAGCGCATGCCCGGCGCGTCAAGAGGGTTCCAGGGGTGGAAGTGCTGCAGGCGCAGGATCAGGTAGACGATGACGATGCCACAGAAGTTGAACAGCAGCATGTCGATCGTGTAGCGCGTCCAGCGACATTCGTGTCGAGGGTTGACGCCGATGACCGTGTAGATGCGGTTCTCGACGGGTCGAAGAACGGGATCGAGGGGGGTCCATTCTCCGGAGAAGACGCGCGCCATGTACGCGCCCAGGGGACGGGTCAGCGCGGCAACGACGGCAAAGAAAACGAGGAACTGCAGGATTCCAAATGCGGACACTACAGCTTCTCAGGTCTCATAAGCGCATACAGCAGGTAGATCAGGACGAGGAAGGCAATGATCCCTACGATGAGGTACTCGAAATTCATCGCATCGCCCCCCGCGTGCTTTAGATGCGGTCAATCGCGAATACTAACACAACCGCGACCGCCATGAACGCTCCGGCGGTCATAATCAAAATTATATCAGCCATCGCACTGCTCCTTCGTCCAATCCGGTTGAATTGCCTCGTTCCTCTTGACGCGCAGGACGATCGCCGTCCCGCTGGTCCTTGTCTCCACGTCCAGGCAATATTCCTCCGTCAGCCGCCTCGCCATCGCGACCGCGAAGCGCGCGCCCTCGGCGTCGTCAACGCCGTGCGAAATCGTCACGCTTTCAATGACCGACGGATGCGTTGCGAGAAGCGCCTGGCAGGCTGCCCAAACGAGCGAGCGCAGCGTTTGTTGAGCCGTTTGCGCTGTTGCTATCCTGTCGCTGGTCATCGTCACACCACCTCCAGCGTGATTCTGGCATGCGAAAGGTCAACGCCGCCTAAACAAAGGTCGCGCTGCGCTCAAAATCGACTCAATATGGAGGGCTGTGATCGGGCGGCACGACCGGCTGGCCGCGTAGTCTGGCTGCCGCCTGTGCTTGACCCGCCAGCGGCCATTACGTAAAGTGGAGTCACTCCAAGGATAGGACGATCAGGAAACCGTTTCTTGTGTTGACGCGCGCCTAAGGTAAGAGCAGGGCTCGTCGAACGGAGCGTCATCTTGCGAGCAGGCCGATTCTCGACGAAGGGAAGTAGCTCAGGCCAGACAGCCAACGCAAGACTATGCTCGCTGATGAGTATAATCATCGCGATTGCGGTGGTCGCCATTGGCTGCGGTTCATCGTCGAATGGCGCGCCCGCGACTCAAGCCCCTGTGACGACGGCGCCGACTGCCCCGGTAACTCCTAAGCCCGTCACGATCGCCGTCGGCGACAACCCCTCCAGGGGACCGGTTGACGCGAAGGTCACAATCGTCGAGTTCGCAGACTTCCAAGGTCCACATTGTGCGGGCTTCGCTTTGCAGACCCTGCCGCAGATACTGGCGAATTACGGTGACAAAGTCCGGTTCGTATTCCTGAACGATATTCTGGGGGGCAGCACATATTCCGAAAAGGCCGCGGAAGCCGGCGAATGCGCCAAGGCACAAGGGGCTTTCTGGCAATACCACGACTTGCTGTTCCAAAACCAGCAGACGCTTACTGGACTGACTACACCCGGTCCGACACCGGGAATCAGCAACGTGGTCGACAGCTTGAAGGGCTACGCGGGCCAGCTAGGTCTGGACACTGCCAAGTTCAACGAATGCGTTGACTCAGGACAGATGGCAGCCGCCTTGCTGGCGGATAGGCAGCTCGCAGACAAGGCCGTCCAAGATGCGGGCTTGAACTCGTTTCCGCTGCCGTCCTTCTTCATAAACGGCAACTACCTCAGCGGAGCCAAGCCGTATGACGTCTTCAGGCAACTGATTGACTCGGCCTTGGCGGCAGCTCAGTAGCGGCGTCCCTCTGACTGGGGCGACCAGGGCTCTCTCCAACTTCCTGTCATGCCCCGATTGCTGCGAGCGGTGCGCTGGATGTTGCGACGGTCGTCTTCGTCGCTGCCGCTACGCGATGTGCCCGATCCACGCCCGCTGGACTCGTCAACTTTCGCCTGCGAAAACGTTCGCGCTGCTTGGCGCGACGATCGCTTGCGGGGCTGGCCTGTTCGTCGTGCGGGAACGGCGGCGCCCAGCCAGTCCGCAGCAAATACTCACATTCGAATTCCAGCAGCAGGGTTACGTGTTGATTTCTTATGGAGATCGAAGTGAATTGGTTTCGCCGGCGTTCGTGTCGGGAGGCACGACTTCTGTGGCCATCTCAGACTTCGCTGATGACAGCGTATGTTGGGTTGAGGATCCGAGTCATGAAACCTGGCGCCTGGACCTAGAGTCAGGGGGGATGCTTGACAGTGCCGCTGATCTACCCGGGGCAGCAGACGTCTCATCTCTATGTGGTCAAGGCACTGCCGCACCGCGTGTGAGCACACCTCCTCCAGAACCGCCGGTCTCGAATTTGCTTTCACTTCCATTTGATCGCTGCAAAGACGCTTCCTGGCTCATGGCGCCTTGGATAGAGGGACCCGAGGGATATGAAACCCTGGATTGCAAACAGGTATCGATCGGCCTTGCCCGAGCCACCCTCTGGCTGTTTCGGCTCAACGGGCGCCTCGGAGTGGCCCTGATCGCTTTCGTTAGAGCTGCGTGGCTCACGGACGCCACCGGTTCCGCCGCCGGTTTTGACGGACTGTCTGGAGACTTCGCCTGCTGGCATGACTCCAGCGGCCGGGTCTTCGGCATCGACATAATAGACGGCGCGCTCGAGGAGAGTCCTTCTGAATGCTCCGCTTTATCGGTCCCGCAGCCGTGACTCGTGTCGTCGGAATCTCGTCGTAAGAGAAGCGCAAGGGAAGCGTATGCTTCCTGTCATGCAGCCTCTTCCTCTGAGCGATATAATCCTTTCGAAAGTTCGATTCCTCACGGAGACGGTGAAGGGAGGACGGCGATGAGAGTCCCGCTGGCGTTCGCCTCACGCTGGCAGCGAGATGGTCTCCGGCTGCTCCCTCTGTCGGTGCTGGCGCTGATATCGCTCGCGCTGACGAGTTGCGGTGGCGGCCAGGGGACCACCCGCGCCTCGGGCCAGCCGACGGCTTCGGTCTCGTCGAATCTCGGCAAAGTGGCCTACGAACTCGACGGCTCGATCTACGTGAAGTCGCTCCCCGACGATGAGGCGACTCGCATTACTGAGGGAACCGCGCCTCATTGGTCTCCGTCCGGCGAATGGCTGCTGTTCTCGCGCGATGGAGACTCCTGGGTCGTGCGCGCCGATGGCTCGGACGAGGGGCTCCTTTCCGGGAACGAAGCCGTATGGTCACCGACAGAGGACCGCGTCGCTGAATACCAGGGGCCTATCGGCCGGAACCCCTCGACCTCACTCCTCGTCGAGTCGGCTGACGGGTCGATCAGACAGGAAGCGTGGCTCCTCGCGACGCCCTCGTCCGGCCCGATATGGAGCCCGGACGGGAAGCGTCTCGCCTACAGCCAGGAGGGCGCCGTGCCTTGCAGCATGGCCCCCAACGGCGGAAACGGCAATCCTGTGCGACGGTCCAGCCTTTGTGTTGTGAACGCAGACAATACGCAGATGCCGCGGATATGGCCGATCGACCTCTACGACAGCACGACCGACGCCTCGCTTGTCGCCGGTTGGACCGCCGACGGCAGGTACGTCCTCTTCTGGGACGACATCCAGTTCTCGGCGTCGCTCATGGCCGATGGCACAACGCTGGAAGCAATCTCCGCCGGGGGTGGCGAACCGCGCTCGCTCTATCGGGGCCTGACGCGGCCGGGCATGGTGTCGCCGGCGGCGAGCGGCGCGATACTGGCGGTCGTGGAGGGCGGGGGGCGCGAGACCTGGACGGAGAAGCGCATCGCCCTGGTCAACGTCGACAGCGGCTCCGTGACCGAGCTTACTTCCACGGACATGGCGTCGCTGGAGCCGAGCTGGTCGCCGGACGGCCGGAGTATCGCCTTCGTTTCGCAGCCGGACAACAGGGAGGGGCTGGCGTCCGGTAAGATTCCCGAGCTTTCGCGGGACAGGCGGATATGGGTGATGAACAGCGGCGGCACTGCGCAGCGCCCGCTTACCGGCAACCCCGCCTATCGCGACGAGCGGCCGCTATGGTCGGCGGACGGCGCGCAGATACTGTTCGCGCGACTGGATGAAGACATGCGCGCGTCGCTGTGGCTCATGCCGTCGGACGGCGGCGAGCCGCGACAGATCGTCGATGCGTTTGGGCCCACGGCTGACCTGGACTACTACGGCGCAATCGACTGGGGCAGCCTGTTCGACTGGTGGCGGCCGCCGACATCGGAGCAGGCGACGCCCGATCAGACTACGGATGTGACCGAGGTGCCAACCAGCGCTTCTCTCCGTCGCACCGGAATCGAAGGCGTGGATGCGGTGGTCGATGCCGTCCTTTCCGGCGATCCCGAAGCCCTTCGCTCTTTCGTCAGGTTCACTTCCATCGCCTGCACGACCAACCCCTTAGGGCTTGGCGGGCCGCCACTCTGCAGGCCGGGCGAGGCCGACGGTACGCTCGTTGATACCTTTCCCATCGGTACCGTTGAAGGCTATTATCTGCCCGCGGACGAGATCGACGACTTCTTGCGTTCCCTCACCAGCTACGAGATTTCGCTTTATGCCGTGTATCTCGCGCCAGCGGACTCGTGGCTGCCGGGTGACTACGTGGCCCTGTGCTCAAGAGATATCCGGGGGACGGGTGTGATCGGTGAAGAACTGCTGATCAGCGATGGGCGGTTGGTCGGCGCAAAAGCTATTTACCAGGTGCCGCCGGAGCAGGTCGCGCAATACGAGCGCTTCGGCAAGGTGATACTCCCGCCGCCGTGAGACTGGCGGCAGTCACGGGAGGTGCATGATGCGTCCCATAGCTCTCATCTTCGCGGTTGTCATGCAACCGGAGCGAGAGGGAATCGTCGTCGCCGTCTGCGGATCCGACGGCCAGTCCGGCTCCTTTGCTGTGCTCCTACCGCACCTGCACGCGATCGGGCGCAGTCAAGTTTAAGCTGTCGGACGAGCGCATCGACTGGATGATCGCCGGTTCCGCTGTATAGTCGCCTTTGCCGACGACGCGCGCGTAGTACACGATCGGCGTTTGCGGCGACGATTTCCAGACACAGAAGTTCACTCGCTGCCCGTCGACCTGGTAGGCGCCGGCGAACCCACCCCAGGCCGCGTAACGCGTAATTGGCTTCAGCCCGGAAGGCAGTAGGTCCGACACCTGATAGCAGCCGTCCAGTGCCTGCGCGCTCAGGCTCCAGTCGATGACAACCCGCACCAGGCTGTCGTCGTGGTAGACGTTCCCGGGCTCCACCGATAGCTCGAAACGCCGACTAACGGAGATGTCGCTATCGACCTGCACGGCATCGGGCTGGAAGGTCGCCAGGTAGAACGAGGCGATACCGACTTCGCCCTGGAGCGGCTCCGGGCGAAGGTCGCGGAGTTGCTCAGGCGTCAGGCTCATGCTCAGAGAGGCGCCGCGTTCCAGGCTGTCCTCGTGACGCTTGCCGTCGAGCCAGTACGCGAAGCGGACGGGCTGGCCGGAAAGACGCGGAAGCGCGTTTTCCAGATAGCTGACCTGCTCAAGCTCAACGAGGATATCCTTCGTGTAGTTGCTTCGAGTGTAGTCGAAGAGCCGCGACGCGCTGTCGTCGCCGAGGCCGCCGCCGAGAATGGCCGCCAGCGAGGTCGCTTCGAGAATGTCGTCCTGATCGGTCCCGACGCGAAGACGCAGATAGGGGAGCTTCCGCTCGCCGAAGTCCGCGAGCAGCCCGCGGTAGATGCGGCGCGCTCCGTCCTCGTCGCCGGCAGCCAGCGACGCCAGGCCGAGATAGAGGCGCTCTCGCCAGGTGAGATCGGGCTGCGCGGCCAGGGCGCCGAGTTCCGGTAGCACCGGCTCGCCGAGCGCGGCCAGGCCGTAGAGCGCGATAATCGTCCTCTCGCGCGACTCGTTCTTGTCGTCCACAACGCTGGTGAAATAGGAGACCAGCGAGTTGCGAGCAAAGCTGTCCGGCGCCAGCGCGGCCAGGCGGGCGCTCAACGTCAGGTCCGCGTCGGCGTAGGGAAAGAGGGCGATTCCGCCCTTCGGCGTCTGGTAGGAAGCCGTGTCGAAGACTGCGGGAGCGGCCTGGTCCTCGCCAAAGTATTGCTTCAACAGGTCCTGGCTGAGGTTGCGCGCCAGCATCTGGTCCACGCGGTCGCCGTAAGTCCAGCTCAACTGGAGGAGCAGCGGATAGTAGCGGCCGCGGTTGTTATCGGTGAAGACGACGTTCGTCCGGCCGTCGGCGCTGCCGGCGATGGCAAGATCGGGCGTCAGCTCGTAGAACTGCGACTCGGCGCGCAGCAGCCGCGATTGGACGACGCGGAACTTGCGCGTCAGGCTGTCGGAAAGATCGCCGGCGGTCACCTTAACCGTCAGCTCGTGCTCGCCTTCGACCAAGTCGGGCAACGCCACGTCAACCGGCTGGAAAGCGGGCCCACTCGCCTGGATCGGCTCATCGATGCCAAGGGACGGGCAGGTCACCTCGAACGAGACGTCGGTCCCCTCCGACAGGCCTTCTCCGAAAGCGCGCAGCCGGATCTGCGGCTTGTCGCTGGTCAGATACTCGTCGTTCATCGACAGGTCGACGAAGAAGGGCAAGCCGACGGGCAAGAGACTGGTCGTACCCCCAGCCTTCAGATCGCTCGTCACCCCCTGCGCGATGACGCGCCAGGAGGTGAGGTTGTCCGGTAGCTTGAAAGAGACGCTCGCCTGCCCTTGATCGTCCGTCATCACTGTCTTGAAGAGGGCAACGTCCTCGAAATCGCTGCGCGGCGAGCCGCCGCCGCCCTTCCCACCACCCGAAATCCCGCCCGGGTACTGGTGCGACGCGTAGCTAACGATGAGACCATGACCAACGGCAGAATAGAGGTCGGCGAGGATGTCGCGCTTGTTGGCCGACTCATAGGGCGGCAGGATCCGAAAGATCGCTTCGTCCACGGCGCTCAGGTTGACCTCAGCGCGCGCAGGCTGGCCATCGCTGTCGTGCACCGAGACGTTGAGCGTGGCTTCGTCGCCGGGCTGGTAGCGCTCCTGAGCCGGCGTGACTTCTACCTGAAGTCGCTTCGACGCCGTGTTCGCTCTTAGATTGCATCCGTAGTCCACGGACTCGTACGTCTCGCCTGTGAACCAGACGCCGAAGACCGTAACGTTGGGCACGTAGCGATCGGGGAACGCGAAGGTCAGCTCGGAGCTCTCCTGCACCTCGTAGTCGCGGATACCGTTCTGAGCCTGCAGGTAGAGATAGCGGTTGGCGCCGCCGCTTGGCGCGGCTTCCGCACCGTGCTTCATGACCATGTCAACCTGCTGTCCGATGTCGAAGCCGGCCTGGCCGGAGTACGGGAAGTAGTCCTCGGGGCAAGAGTCACCGCCGACGGTGACGAGGCGAGGACGCGCGTTCGCCTGAGCATAGATCGTGCCAATGTCGGTATTGACCCACACGTCAACTTCAGCCGTGCGGCCCTGGTCGTCTTCCGAAGTCAGGACGAGACGGTATCTCTTGGAAGGATCAGCGGGAAAACGGTAAGAAAAGGCGCCGCTGGCGAGAGTTGTGACGGTGGACTGCCCGAGGGATACCTCGTTGACATCGTACTGGTAGAGAGGGACGACCATCTTCTCTATGAAGTCGTACGTCTCGCCGGTTTTTACTGCGGTGTAGAATTCGTCAAACACCTCGATGTTGACGCTGCGCCCCGGCGCCGGCGGCCCCAGATTGGCGTTTCGGTAGTCATAGATCGGCCGGTCCAGGTCCAGGTGGTCGAGGTCGACATTCCTGACGACGCCGCTGACCACGGCTGCGCCATCTCCGTTGCTCGTCTTCGGCTCGATTGTCAGCGCTGAGCGGAAGACCTCCACCCAGGCGCTGCCGGTTATCTCTCCCTCCTCCGCTGCCTTCGGCCGCACGTTGAGCGTCTGCTGTCCCTGAATGTCCATTGGGGCGAACGCAGGGAGGGCGACGATTGCATGACCGCGGTCGTCGGTCTTTGTCTCGCCGCTAATGTTTGAGTTTCCGCCGTCTGAGGTGTAGGCGAGTTCGGCGTTGGGTACGGGGCTGCCGTCGAAGAAGGCGACGTCGATGTTGAAGTCGACCCGATCCCCGGCGAAAACCGCCTTTTTCGAGGGCGTGACATCGATCTTGTAGGCGGGCTTGGTGTAGTTGCGGATTTCGAAGTATTGTGTCGTGATCACCTTGTCGCCGACCTTCAGATTGAGCTGATAGTAGCCGGGCGCCGCGTCGGCGAAGGCGAGATCGCCCGTGAAGCCGCCCATGTCGTCCCTGGTCACGTCGGCGCTCGCCAGCGGGACGCTGCGATCGTTGAAGCCGTAGTAATCGCTGTAGTCGCCTCTGCCGCCGCTAAGCTCCACGGTTGCCTGCTGCCCGCCTGTCCCTCCGCCTTCGCGGCTCTTCAGTACTCCCCAGAAGTGGATCGTGTCCGACGGCTGGTACAGGGGTCGGTCCATGGAGAGGTAGTTCCAGTAGAGGTCGTTCTCCGAAGTGTAAGGGTAGAAGTAGAAGCTGCCGGACCGGCCGGGGTCGGCGGTCTCGCCCAGCGGCACGAGCATCTGGCGACCCAGGGTGTCGGTCACGAGGAGGTCCTGGCTGGCTCGAACGCCCCCCTCCCCGTACCAGCCGGCCTCGTTTTCGATAAGCGAGGCGGGCGTGTCGAAGAACGCGACACCCTTGTCATCCGTGGTAGCCAGGGGCGTGCCGTCGACCAGCGCGACTTTCGCTCCGGCGATCGGCCCGTGGGCGGCGACGTCGTTTACCCACACGAGCGTCGTCTTCCCGCTGACGGTAGCGTGCACGGCGACGTCTGTTACCTGAAGCCACCCCTGGAACCTGCCCTCTTCGCCGTTCGCCTCCACGAGGTAGAATCCGGGCGAAAGGGGCACCGGCACGCGGACGAAGAAATCGCCGCCGTAGGCGGAGAGGGTTTCGGGCTGGGCATCGAACGTGAGCGCCGTAGACAAACCGGCTGTGTCGGCAAGATAGGCGGGTTTCGCGTGGTAGGCCCAGGCCGGGATCTTCTCGTACTCCGCCAGCGCCGCGGCGAAGGCGTCCAGGCCCGGGTACTGATAGACGGTGAACGACATCCTGGGCGGGTTGGACGTCGAGGAGCCGTAGTACGACGGCGCCAGTTCCAGGGCGGGTGCGCCCGACGAAGAGGATTCCGTGGTCCGGGACTTGAAAACCAGGCCCGCCATGCCCGGGGTTTGGCCCGTGCGTCCGGTCTCTCCCGTCTCGAATTGGAAGGAGAAGTCATCATTCATGGTCAGAGCCGAATTGGCGATGCCGAGCCCTTTGCGCACGGTCACGGTGTAGAGCGTGTCCGCCTGCAGGCTTTCCGGAACGAAGATCACGACCCGCTTGTGCACCTCAACTCTGCCGGCAGTCGGCGGAGTTATCTCAAGGAACGGCGTAACGTCGTTCACGCCGTCGTAGGTGAACGTGAGCTCGATGCCCGTGTTCAGCGGCACATCGGTCGCCGACTGGGCGGGAAGCGTCTGGACGATGCGGAGGGGCGTCTTCGTCTGGAAGGCCCATGAGCGACTCATCGAGCCCTGGCCGGCCTGCGGCAACGTGAGCTTGAAATGGTAGAGCGTCTCCTCCTTCAAAGGCTGCTGGGGAACGAGGTGGAACTCGCGGTCGCCGCTCTTCTTGACGTCGAACGTCACCGGTGGCTCTACGGTCATGCCCTGCCGCAGCGCCGACTCATCGACATCGATGGACGCCTTGAGCACGAAATCGCTATTAATGGCCACGCCGGAGGCATCGCTGGCAGAGGCGGTCAGGGAGACAGGCATTTCGGCCGACGGTGTAGCGATGAATTTCGTCCACTCCGATTCCGGTGTCTCCGTCGCCGAAGGCCAGGCAGCGGCCTCCTGGTGCTGACCCCCCGGTCGCAGGCCGCACACGAGAAGGAGCGCGACGAGCGGGACTAGGAGGCAGAGCAGCGCGCCGAGAGCAAGGGTACGCCTTCGGAACGAGAGAGCATGGCGGTTTAGGTGGAGACGTCTTGTCATTGCCGGTCCTCCTGCTTGGTCTCTTGACGCCATCATTCTGGCAGGAGTCAAGCGTCGTTGCTTGACGGCTGGCAAACGATTTGCTTGCGCTTTCCTTACGCTGTCTCTCGGACAGCCTGTCGAGCCCCCTCCCGAAGATTCGCCAGCGTCTGCTCCAAGAGCGCGGTAATCGTGGCATAGTCGTTCGTGGCCGGAACACGGATTGGACTGCCTATCCTGACCGTCACGGGGCCGGACTTCGGCCGGCTCGCGCCCTTGGGCAGGACGTCGTGGAGACCATCGAGCCAGATAGGAACGACGGGGAGGCGCAGTTCCGACGCCAGCAGGCCGATTCCCGCCCGGAACGGCTGAAGATTGTCACGGCTGTCCGTCGTGCTGTTGTTGCCGAGCTGGCCGTACTGGTTCTGGCCCCAGCACCAGACGCCGCCGTCCTTCAGCGCGCAGGTGTGCCCGCTGCCCGCGCTGATCGCGCTGACGCCGCCCTGAAGCCCCAAGACCGGCACCGGCACTGCCGACTCCCTTGGGGCAAAGCGGTCGTACGTGCTGCTGTTGCCGAGTTCGCCGAACCCGTTGGAGCCCCAGCACCAGGCGCCGCCGTCCTTCATTGCGCAGGTGTGGAGCCCGCCGACGCTGATCGCGCTGACGCCGCTCTCAAGGCCCGGCACCGGCACGAGGCTGGACACTTGCACAGGCTCCTTGGGCCCGCCGCCGCCGCCGCTGCCCCAGCACCAGACGCCGCCGTCTTTCAGCGCGCAGGTGCGGTTGAGGCCCGCGCTGATCGCATTCGCCCCGGCGGGGCCGGCCTGGGCGCGTGGCCGTCTGAGCCCCAGGAACGGCGAGACTGCGACCATCGCCACCAGACCGATGAGGAAGACAAATCGCTTCATGTCTTGGACTCCTTGCCGCGCGCCAGCAACTACGGTGGGGAGTATGACTGCTGAGCCCTGCCCTGTCGGGCTAAGTTGACCTGCCCCCATGAACGCTACCACAGTCTATGTTAGTCCGACCATGGCCCGCAGGCGTAGTGAAGTGGAGCCTGATGGTGTGGGTGTGGGGTGCCAAAACTCCATCCGTATCTGGGAGAGCGGCGAGTGGCAAACCGGGACCGCCGAAGCCGGCAGAGGAGCACAAACCCTCTGCCTGGAAAGCAGACGGTCAACGTGTTAGCAGCGCGAAAGGGTCGGACGTTCTCGCGGGCCTTCCTCCATGTATGGGTCTTGGGGCCCCACAGCCCATCAGTGAATCCGTAATGAGCGTGCCTCTTCGACGTTCTCAATTCTGACGCAGCATTTGTGAGAGCAGTACCTGAATACTAGTCGGCGAGCACCCTCCGCCCGTCCCTTGGCGCTGAAGCGGCGGGAACAACTTTTGTTGGGGCCGAGGGGCCGGAAAAGGGGAGGCGGGGCCCTGCACCGCGTCTCTTGGCCCCTTGTTGAAACAAGAACCGGTGTGGCGAGACAAAACTCCATCCGCGCCTACAGAAGGAGGCGGGTGACTTCTTGCCACCCCGCAGGCTAAGGGAGTGCTCCCCAGCGGAGATCAGTCCACCCGGCGGACGTGGATGGCCCGGCTCCGCTGCGGCTGCCGGGGGTCCGGCTCCGTTTCGAACTCCACCTGCTGGCCCTCGTTCAGTTCATCGAAAGTCGGATTCTCCACCGAACTGCTGTGGAAAAAGACTTCCTCCGCCGCACCGTCCGGCTGAATGAAGCCAAACCCACGATCGCGGACCAATCGCTTGATAGTGCCTACTGCCATATGGACCTCCTTAACGGGCCTGCCGGATTGTCTCAGGAAAGGAACACACGCGGGACACGCTTTCCCCGTCTAGATGGGACGGCGACCATTGCCCAGCTTCACGCGTTCCCAGCAAGATCCCTGAAGCGCCGGATGGCGTCGATGTGATCCTGCGGCGTCGCCAGCCGCGCCCCCATGGTATCGAAAGAAATGTGCGTCGCTCCTAGCTCGTTCCATCCCTCGAGCATCGATCCCCGCTGGTCTTCATCAGTGCCAGCTAGCCTGCTCCGGCCCTCAATGCCGAAGTCTGCCGGGTTGCGGCCGGCGTTTCGAAGGTAGCCCCGTAGCCTCTCGATAGTCGCGGCGCCATCGGGGCCCGGCGGGAATTGAGGGAACCAGCCATCGGCGATGCGCGCAGCGCGCTTGATGGCCGGCTCCGCCATCGCACCCATCCAGATCGGGATTGGACGTTGAACCGGCAACGGGTTGATCCCCGCGCTGTGTACCGTATGGTGCACACCGTCAAAATCAACGAGTTCCTTTGTCCAGAACTGCCGCAACAGCGCCACTTGCTCCTCGCATCGCCGACCCCGATTGTGGAAGTCCTCTCCCAGCGCCTCAAACTCCACGGGGTTCCAGCCGATGCCCACCCCGAGACGCAGCCGTCCCCTGGTCAGCACATCCACCTCCGCCGCCTGCTTCGCCACTAATGCAGTCTGACGCTGCGGCAGCACGAGGATTCCCGTCACCAGTTCCAAGTTCGTGGTGAGGCCCGCCAGAAACCCAAACAAGACGAACGGCTCGTGAAAAGGGAGCTTGTGAGTGTAAGGTGGGCGCAGGCCGAGGCTTTCGACTCGTTCGCGAGAAGCCCCGAGCACGTGCTCATATACCAGCAGGTGGTCATAGCCGAGCTGCTCTACAGCCTGCGCGTAGTCTCTTATCGCCACTGGGTCGTTGCCGATCTCGACTTGCGGAAAGATGACGCCCAGTTTCACACTCATACCTCTCAATTCCGGTTCGGAGCCGACTTCAAGGCAGAATCGATGTTACCACCCGCCAGGGATAACCGCACATCATGAGGTCATAGTGATGGCAGGACACGATCTTGAATACGCGGTAGCCGTCGCAGGGGTTACCCCCCTTGCGGTTCGCGCAGACCCACCGACAATCGCTATAGAGGGAGTCGCAGGTGCCGGGCTTGGCACACCTGCGCGACAACCTGGACCAAGTAAGCTATAGTCTTCGGGTAAGTAGTAACCCCTGTCTTCGATCTGCAACGCATCCCCAATCTTGTCTTGCACTCGGCGACGAGGAATAGTGGACCCCTAGAGGAGGTCGTCGAGTGTCTTATACAGACAAATCCCTAACTTGCGTCGATTGTGGCGCCCAGTTCACGTTCACAGCGGAAGACCAGCAGTACCATGCCAGCCGCGGCTTCACCAACGAGCCCAAGCGTTGCTCGTCCTATCAAGCCGCCCGGAAATCGGAGCGGGGCGACAGCCGCGGAGGCTACAGCTTGGCTCCCCGCCGGATGTACTCTGCAGTCTGCGCTCAGTGCGGCAAGAACGCTAAGGTTCCATTCGAACCGCGGGGTGACCGGCCCGTCTACTGTAGCGATTGCTTCTCCCAGCGCTCACCGGTTCGCAGCTGCTACTGAGCCAGTCTGCTTGGCCTGCCCGTTGATAGCCTGTGGGATCTCGCGAATCAGGAAGCTTCCGCCGCCATCTTCAAGGAGATCTTGCCTCGCGACCCCAAAGAGAGTCAGACGGACATCTACGTAGATGACAGGACCTTCGAATTCCTCCTCTCCCACGCATGGCGTCATACAGTCAACGCATTCAAAACCCTCGCGGGCCAAAACAATCCGGTTTTCAGTTGATAACTTCCGCTTTTTCGCTCAGGGGTGCTGATTCTGTTGCACAGCGCTCAGGCTCAGATGCCTATCACGCAGAGGGTCAACGGTGATATCGGCGGTTCGAATGGGACTTCTGTGGGGGCCCTGTTGCCCTAGGGCTGGCCCCGACAACTCAGGGTGTCAACCCTCCAGATACGGATGGAGCTCTGGCCACCCCACAGCTGCGCCAGGTCGAAGGCGGAGCGATGGAGGGCGGCGTGGGCGTGCTGGACCCGGCGCTACGTCGGGCCGTCGGGTTGGGGGACCGATAGAGAGAAAATCGCCGAGGCCACGACTCTGGCTCACCGTGTCCGACGGCTGCCCCTGGGCACGTAGTCGAAGAAGCGTTCTGTGGTGCCCCCCGAGGTCCAGGCTGCCCGCAGGCGGGTGCGCCGCTCCACCCTGCGCAGGGCAGAAAGCAGCATCCGGTTGACGTCCCTGGCGCTGTCGCCCGCCACGGTTCCTTCGACGTGCCAGCCATCCTCGGTCGCGGTCACGGTGCCGTCGACGAGCTCCTCGAGCACCGGCCGCACGCCTGTGGGGTTGTCGCTGCTGACGTCGGCGACCAGCCGGAAACAGCGCGCCTCGCCCACTGGCACATCCTCCGTTCGGCAATGATCAACAAGGTGTCGCGGCGCATGGCGCTCACTCCTG
This sequence comes from uncultured Chloroflexia bacterium, assembly GCA_963703345.1. Taxonomy (GTDB): domain Bacteria; phylum Chloroflexota; class Dehalococcoidia; order DSTF01; family JALHUB01; genus JALHUB01. Next base: position 979,517 of record OY969814.1, read on the forward strand.
CGCCCCGCGCTGCTGGAAGTGGTTCGGCCCAGTCATCTTAGATGCGCTGCGTCGCTCGAGCAACTGGCTGGCAACGTTGGCGAGAGGGTCCCAGGCGGACAAGCAGAACATGTCTCTAAAGGGCGGCAACCGCCCTTCGCTATTTGATCTTGCGAATGATGCGGCTGGTTTGCTTGTAGAGTTGCCGGCGGATCAGGTGGGCACCGATGCGCCGCGGGCGCCCTGAGGCGATGATGCTGGCCGTGGTGAGCAGGCTGGCGAGGGCGAAGAGGCCTCTAGTTCTCATGACGCAACCTCCAGTCGTTTACCGGGTTCACCACGCGCTGCCGCAGTCGGCAAACGCGACCAAGCGACATGTCCACAGTTGACACAGCAGAGCCTGCCATCGCGCTCCCAGACGTCGGGCACCATGAAGCCCGCGCAACGGGGACAACGCGGCGCGGCAGGCGTTATCATGCGCCGATTGTAGGGACATCCTCCGGGCGCGTCAATCGCGCTAATGGCCGCCGCGTCGGGTCGGCCGAGACTGCTGCTGCTGAGGGTTCATCCAGGGAAGAGTGAAGCGATGTGCTCCTGAAGCGAGAATGGGGAAGCACGCCGAACGGGTGCGAGTTAGCAGAGCGGCCCGTAGCGGCCCAGATTGGCCGAGAGCGCCTCTAGATGCCTCTAGAAAAAGTCATAAAACGAATGGTGTGGTACCCCACACCCCGCCCAGACTTGTTGACAAGCTTCGTCGCCCGCTAGGCGGTTACGGCCATCTGGCCGCCGCTTGAGAACGACACACGCGCATCAGAACCCGCAGTCAGAGATGCGCGCGCCCGCAGCCTTCGCTCCGCGGACATCGTAGGCTGTGAACCGCCCCTTCGGGTCGCGGAACAAGACGCTTGCCTTTCCCTGGCTGACCAGCTCGTTCAGCCGCACGTCCTCGTTCTGGTAGAACTTCCACTTGTACTCCGTCTCAAAGAACACCACGTCGATGTTCTTGGCGCCCAGGAAGCAGGAGTACTGCTGCGGCGTGTTCCACCAGCGGCGGTACTGGCTCTGGTCGAAGAACTCCTGTCCCAAGACAGCGCCCTGCCTGATCAGTTGATAGGCGCCGTCTTCGCGGTCGTTTGGCTCCAGGACGCGGTAGGTCAGAGAGCGGTCGAACTGCGGCGACGCGATGAACTCGCCGTAGAACGGCGCGCTGTCGTGGTTCAGGCCGTAGGTATTGACGTCTCGATGCAGAACGCGGATGCCCAAGACGGCCGCCAGCGTCAGGAACGCGGGCACGAACAGCGGACGCAGGATTGGGGCGAGCGGCGCCACCACAAGCGGCAACAGGAGGGCCGCGCCGCGGAACCGAGCCATGTACTTCAACGTGCCGACGATGTACGAGACCTTAGTCGTGGCGACAGCGGGAGTGGTGCGAGTGTACAGAGCGTAGGGAAGGACGATCAGCGCCGCCACGGCCACGGCGGTTCCGAGGGGAACGATGTCGCGGGGCCGGCGAATGACGGCATAGAGGGAGTACCCGGCAACGCCGGCCGCGCCGGCAAAGGGGTGCGTCGTGACGGCGAGGATGGCCCATATCGCCGCCGCCGGCCACAGGCGCTTGTCTATCGCCTCGACGCAGAGGAAGAAGAAGGCGCACGCCCAGATGAAGGCGAACTGAAAGGAGAAGAGCCCCTCGATGAGGAACGTATTGACGTAGATCAGCGCCAGCAGGCGCGGGTCGCGGAGAACCGGCCGGGCCCGCGTCGCCGCATAGCCGTAGAAGACGAAACCGAGCACCATCGCCACCGTGACGGCGCGGTCGCCGAACAAGGCATAGGGGATCGCGGTCACGGTGTACGGGACGACGGCATAGGGATAGGTCAGGGCACGCCCCGACTCCAAGTTCTGGATGTGGAGGGGCAGGCGCGCGTGATGAAATATCTGGTCGGAGATGTACCAGACGTGCGAGTAGTGGTGGGCCGAGTCAGAGCCGAGAAACACGGTCTTCGTGAGGAACACCGCGCAGAGCAACGCGACGCCCAGCAGCGTGCCAAAGGCGAGCGTTCGCTGGAGCGACAGATGCCAGCGCAGGCCCGCTCGATTCGATGCGAAGGCCCGGAAAAGAGCTACTTGCTCGAACATTCGCCTGTCACCCGCCCCACTCTACGGCTGCGCGAGATTGACCAGCGTAAGGTTACCGGAGAGATCCGAGAGACGCCAGATGCTCCAGTCATTCTGCTGATGGATGAGGTTGTACCGCTCGTCAAGGAACGATCGCAGCTCATCGAATGGCGCGAAGGCGTTCTCCGATACCACCACATACACGGGCGGATTCGCCTCTACGTCGTGCATGATACGTGCCTTTGCCCCCGGCAAGACTTCGCTGAGGAACGAGGTGAAGTAGGGCGTTGGGTTCGTATAGTTGCCCTCCACGTAGAGCCAGGGAATGTCTCCCCATACATAGACGGCATCTCCTGCATTGTCTTCTTTGATGTAACCGACGATGTCGTCAACAGCCTGGACAGTGCCATTGAATTGGTATCTGTATGCGTCGCTGCTCAGGGAGCCCCGTTCGTATGAGACGAAGGTCTTGTAGTACTGCACGGGATGTTGCTGCATCCCCTCCTCGAAGGTGACCGAAAAACGACTGACGATCACCGCGCCGATTACTAACGCCGCGGCGCCTTTCGCAACAGGGGTCATGAGGAGCGCACGGCTGGGCCTCTCGAGGCCCGCCATAGTCAGGGCGGCCGCGGGCGCCGCCTGTTGCAGATAATGCGGAAACGAGTAGGGACTTGATGTGGCGCCGGCAAACGCGAAGCACAGCCACAGCGCCGGGAACTCCTGCAGGGGGACGTGCTCGCCGGCAAGGCGCCGCTTCACCAGCGACATCGCGAGGAAGAGCGCTGGCAGATAGCCGGCCGCTTTCAGAAGATGACTCTCGCTTGGCGCCTGCCGGGAGTACGGCCCCAGCGAGCCCACAACCGCGTAGAGGTATTGGGAGAAGGCATGCTCATGGACGAAGAGGGCCATGAAGGCTGCCTGTGGCAGAGCGAAGCCGATGCCCATCGCCACGAGCGGGGCGACGGCTCTACGGCCGGTGAGGAATGCCATCAGCACCAGCGCCGCACCGTCGAAGATGGCGACCTGCTTGTAGTTGACCGCCACCCCGATTAGCAGGCCGGCAACTGCGTATCCAATGGCGCGCCTTCCCCCCTCGTACCTCTCGGCGAGCAGGAACGCAAGCACCGCCAGCGATATCGGGAGGATCATGAAGGTCTCGGTCAGCGCCAGGTTGCCCTCGATAACTGGGGTGCATATGAGCAGTGCAAAGATGACGCCCCCGAGCACTGACCGCGTTGTTCCGAAGAGCATCCGTCCAGCTGTCATCAGCGCGAAGAGCGTCGCAAGCGCCGCGACCGATGCCACGAGGTGCAGCGCGAAGACGCCTGAGCCGAATGCGCCCTGCACCAATGCATAGGAGAAGAAGATAAGAGGCGGTTTGTTGTCCCACGCTTGGGAGTAGAGAACCTCCCCATGGCGGATACTCTGCCCGATGGCGGCAAAAACGCCTTCGTCTCCGTACCAACGCGGCTCAAAGAGCGATGGGTATCGCAGTGCCGCCGCCAGGATCAGCGGGACTATCGACAGCAATAGCCAACGCCAATCGAAGTGGGGCCGGTCAACGCTTGCAGTGTTGGCCTTCGACACTAGGCAGCCTCCTCCATCATCTCCGAGGGGTGCTCCTTGATCTCCTCGACGCCCGGGGCGCCCCTTTGGCCCGTTGACGTCCCAGTCACGATCATGCTCGATGCTGCCGTGAGACGGATCAAAAGCCGGCCTAGCCTGCTCCCGAAAACGAGCCCACCCTCTATGTTACTCGTATAGGTAGTACCTGGTACGACAGACCCACTGGCCATAATCAACTCAATCATTCATTTGACATACAGCAAAGCGGCGACCCCTACCACATAGAGGGGGATTTCAAGTATTGAGTCTAACCCAAGTCTAAAGTAGCAGCGTTTCAATCGTGCGAGAAAACTGATGGCATACACCGTCATCATCCCAATCCCCAAAGAAACAAACAAGATGTCTTGACTTCCTGCATAGGAAAGAACTGGCTTCTTGGCAATCAAATCAGCCATAAGAAATATCACCATCATGAAAGCATTACCGCCCAAGATATCACTGATTGCGAGGTGATTATCACCAATGAATATTGATTCAAGCCCCGTGCTAATTTCGGGGAGAGTAGTTACCAGGGCAAGAACAGTGGCGGCAAAAATACCGCTGTTAATTCCAAGTCTTGCAGCAGCATCACTGCCCGTTTCCTCTAGCAGAACGCCAGCGACAAGAGTTGCCGCTGCTGCAACAAGAAAGACGGAAGCCACATAGAGAGCTGATTTGTTGGCATAAAGCGGATGGTTTTCCACCTTTCGTCTCTCTTTGTGCCTTCGTCCTCGTGAGGTGTCCTCCGCCACGACATTAAGCCGGGGATTCTCTCTTGCCTTATCAATTAAGAATAAGCCTACCAGCCAGGCTACCACTATTGCGATCGAGGCAGGGTTCAGAGAAAAGACGGCTTTTGACGCTGGGATGAAGATTCCGATTAGCGCAAGAGCGGTAATGACGACAGCGAAGAATGTTTCGATGGACAGAATTGCTGAACCAGCCAAATATGAAAGTGGCCTTTTGCTCCCTACAGCCAAGTCAAAAAGCACAATAACCAGAGTTTTGAATTGAGATGCCGCCGATTAAGTTCCCGATTATTACCGGAATATGTCCCTGAGCTGCCGCAGACGCAACAACTGCCATCTCGGGAAGGCTGCCGGAGATGCCTAAAAGTATAAGCCTACCCATCGCATCGCCGATTTTAAAGCGCGTGTCCAAAGTGTCGGTTGTCTTGGCTAGGTTTATGCCGGCGTACCAAGTGACCGCAGCGGAAATAAGAAAAACTATAATCACAAGGGGAAAAGATAGACCGTCCATTGGCCTGCCCTCCCGAAAAAGAGTCCGGGCCCAATGCTACTCTTCAGCGAGAGAATGGAGAATACTGGACCGCGGAAAGGGGGCATCTCGATTGGGCAGACGGCTAGCTGCTAGACCAGAACGGGGACGCGCAAAACTGTCCACGTGGGAACGCCTACTAACGCCTACAACGACGCTGCTCACAAGCACGCGGTCACCGGCGCCGGAGACGGTGCTGCCGTGGGCAGGAAGGATGACTCTGCCACACCAGATGCTACCTGTACGACCACCGTCGAGTCCGGGGTGGCCTGGCCCCAAGAACGAGTCCACCCTCTTCAAGCATGGCGAACGGAGGCGAACGCAATGCTACCGAGAGACGTAGGGCGCTACTTGGAGAGATGGGGTTATCATCCCATCGAGCGCGAGGACTTCGGCGGCAACTTCCTTTCTGTAAGGATCGCCCAAGTCGAGGAGCAGGGGCAGCATCAGCCTGGATGCGCTTTCGTCAGCCTTTGCGCTGTGCCACGCGGTTCTTCAACCGAGAGAGTCGAAGACTTGCCGACCCTCGCGGACTGGCTCGAGCCGAATGCGCGCCAATATGAACCGCCTGGGATCTTTCTTCCATTTCGAAACGAAAAGCGGTTTACTTCGCAGGGCATACTGCTTTGGGAGGAGGGCTACCGCTCTCAAGTTGCCCCAAGGAAATGGGCGTCCTATCTCCTGGTTGCGCGCGATGGGTATGTGGAATACGGCCGACAGGGAGGCGCACCTCTGAATGGTCGAACCTACCACTTTTATGTGCCAATCGTTGCCTGGATTCAGCGGTTTGCTGCGTTCATTGCAGAGCTACGGTCGAAGATGGAACAGAAACCCGACTATTGGATGGTTCTGAATCTGACCGATTCAGAAGATGCATGCCTGTGCACGCTAGGGGATGGCTGGAGAGAGCCATGGGACAGACTCGATGCATCTTGGCCACCCCGGTGTTTGGAGTCTCGAATTCAGATATCTCGAACATTGGAAGGCAGCGAAGAGCCGTTGAACATCACTAGGTGGTTCGCTGAGAGGATAGCGAATGCACTGGGGAATATCGATTCCTTCGCGGCTGCTCTTCCGAGCTTGGTCTCTACGATCTTCGAGGTGGCGCAAGGCAGTTGGCGCGTAACTGCGAAGGAACGTTCTGTGGAGATCACCAGGGGCGACGGCGAAGCTGGTCACATTTCCCTTGAGGTGTTTGATGACGGTCGGCTTAGTTGCTTCCTTGAATTACGACAAACAACTCGAAATGACCTCGCCAGTATTCTCATGATTGATGCTGATCGAGTGGAGTCCGACATAGCCAAGGTCTTGGAAGCCTTTTCAAGGATACTCGACAATTTAGACTCTCGCAGATCCGTGACTGGAGTCTACCTGCAAGGTTCCTTGAGGGGTGTCCAAGGGAAGGCTTTTGGCGTGCTGCCGAGGGAACCCTTGACGAGTATGACTATCCCTTCACACGGCTTGGCGGACCCTCTCCCCTTCCCCACGGTGCCAATGGCGGTCAACGTGCAGGACTTACGGCGGGCAAGGCCCCTAGCTCACACCCTTCGTGCCACCCTCGGACGCATATTTGGTGCGGCCCTCAACTAGAAGTTGAGCCCTCTGGGCCAAGAAAGTGGAGAACAGAATCACTTGCGCCAGAAAGAGGCACCACTCGGTATCTGTTCGAACATGCAGAGCGGCCCACAGCGGACGAGATTGGCCGAGAGCGCCTCTAGAAAGAGTTATAAAACGAATGGTGTGGTACCCCCGGCAGGACTCGAACCTGCGACACGCGGTTTAGGAAACCGCTGCTCTTTCCTCTGAGCTACGGGGGCACCGGAAGCACGAATCTGGCGTCGCTTCGATTCGTCGTGATGAATAATACCGCACTGGGCATCCGGCCGACCAGATCGAGAGAGAGCAAGCGTCAACCGCATGACGCCATCACCGGCCCCGCTCGCTCACTTTGGCAGCAAGAACGCCGCGACGGCCACGAAATGGCAGCCGCTCCCCGCCAGCGTTAGCGAGTGGAACACCTCGTGGTAACCGAAAACCCTCGGCCACGGGTTGGGCCGCTTAGCCGCGTAGGCCAGCGCGCCGACGCTATAGGCCACCCCGCCCGCAAAGAGCAGCGTCAGCGGCGCGGGGTCCAGCCGCTGCAGTATTTGCGACACCGCGACCAGCGCAACCCAGCCGCTTGCCAGGTACAAGGGCACCGCCAGCCATCGCGGCGAGTCCAGCCAGATCAGCCTCGTCAGCGCTCCCAGCGCCGCAATCGTGACCGACAGCGACAGCAGGATCGTGCCCCAGGCGCCGGTCAGCGCCAGCAGGCAAAACGGCGTGTACGTCCCCGCGATAAGAAAGAAGATCATCGCATGGTCCAGCCGTCGCACGATGTTCAGACCGCGACTGCCCCAGCGGATGCGATGATATGCAGCGCTGACGCCGTAGACCACGATCAGACTGGTGCCGAACACGGACGCTCCGACGTAGCCTCTCGCGGTGTGCGCCAGGAGCAGCATGACGCCAGCGCCGACGACGGCAGCAACGAACGCGCCCAGGTGGAGAACGCCCCGCAGCAGCGGACGCTCCGGCGACATTGCCGCGGAATTGGCTGCGCTGTCGAGCGCCATCTCCCCTACGGCGCCAGGTCGCCGACGTAAAATGGGGTCAACTGCGCATACGCCCGCGAGGAATGGTTGCCGCCGATCCCGCCCTTCGTCTGAAAGGCGCTCGTCGCTTCCTTGCCGCAGTAAGGAGTGACTATCCCGGAACCGCCGGGGTGGGAGCGAAGGTGCGCGGTGATGTCGTACACTTTTTTCTCTACTATGATCCAGCAGTCATTCCTCGAGTTATGCTTCGCGACCTCGGACGCCGGGATGGCGGCGCTTGTGGCGTTCTGTCCCGGCTGCGACGTCGCGGCCGCCACAGGTGTGCGCGCTGCCGGGAGCGATCCGCCCGATCCGCTTCCGTTGTTGAACACCAGGCCCGCCGCCAGAATATAGACGACCAGCGCGCCGAACACCGTCAGCGCTACTGCCACGAGCCTCTTCGGGCCGGTCACCTGCCGCCTCCCAGTCCGAAACGTCGTTTCATTCAGCGAAGCCGAAACTCATCGGAGTGTATCCGATGGTACCTGACCCTCATCCTCGTAAGCTGGTCCGTCAACCCTTTCATCATAGCCGGTGGTCCGCAGAGGAAGATATCCTTGTCAGCCAGGCGGCCGCTCAGCTCCGACACCGCTCTGGCACTGAGAAAACCCTGCGTATCGGCAAAATACGGTATGACGCGCAGGTGGTTCAAGCGCTCGGAGAGCGCCAGAAGCTCATCAAGAAAGACCGCCTCGTCCTCGCTGTTTGCCGAGTAGTAGAGATCGACGCTGTAGTCCGAACCCTCGAGCGACCCGGCCATGCTCAGGAAAGGCGTGATGCCGATGCCGCCGGCAATCCAGATCTGCTTATTGTTCGGGTAGTTGTGATGCGAGAACTTTCCGAAGGGCCCTTCAATCCTCGCGATGGCGCCGTGCGTCAGAGCCGGCAAGCGCGAGGTGTAATCGCCCAGCGCCTTCACGACGATTCGCAGTCGGCCGTCTCCAGGCGCCGAGCTGACAGAGAAGGGATGCGCCTCTGTGCTTATGCCCGTCTGAAAGAACTGGACGAAGATGAACTGACCGGGAGAGTACCGCATCGCGCGACCCCGCGGCGCCATCTCGATGGCGACCACGCGGTCATTGAGCGGCTTCACCGACTCCACGCGGTACTCGAACCGCGGGACGAGCAACCAGCCGAGCACGGTACGATAGAAGTAGACGGCGACGGCGATCGCCGCGAGCCCCAACACGTACAGCCGCAACGTCGTGTCGCGCGAGATATCGCTTTGAATGAAGGTGGCATGCCCCGCCGCGAACAAGAATGCGACGCCCATCAGCTTGTGGGAGAGCTCCCAGGAATGGTATGGAAGCGTCACAAAGAAGGTCAACACCACGAGCGACAGCAGCGCGACGAGCGCCAGTATCCCCACGTTTATCGCCCAGTTGCTGGAGGGCAAGAGCAGCAGCGCCGCGCTCCGGAAGAGGTCGGCAGGAGTCTTGCCGCCAGGAGCAACGGATGAAACAGGATCAGCGTGAAGGCGACCGACCCCAGAACGTGATGGGATGCGTACACCCGATTCATGCCGCCGAAGTAGTTCTCGAAGAGCGTCAGTCGCGCGCTCAGGATCACCGTCAGGGCGAACATCGCCATGCCGACCAGGCCGGCCATCTGCCCGAGGCTCAGAAGGGTGAGCGTATTGTTCGAGAACCGGATGCTCACCGGCGATGCGCTGAACCAGAAGACAAGCGGCAGGAGAGAGAGAACGATGACCGGGAACCAACCAACGTTGTCCCTGATTCTTATGGCCATGCGTCTGCTGCTTATGACGGATGTGAAGGTTGTTGGTGGAGATAGGGGGACTCGAACCCCCAACCTCGGCGATGCGAACGCCGCGCTCTCCCTGTTGAGCTATATCCCCACTTCATTCGCGGCAAGTCAATCTTAGGCTGGCGCCGGAGAAGCTGTCAAGGAATGCGAACTGGATCCTACGCGGGGAACATGCCCTCCATCAGCGACACGACCATCCTTCCGCCGGCCACGTCCACCTCCAGGATCACGTCGTCGATGGCCGGCACCAGGATCCGGCCGCGCGGGCCCTGCACCACGTACACGTCGTTGCTGCCGGTCGGGAACAGCTCCGTCACCTTGCCCAGGTGCTCGCCGTCCTGCTCGTACACCTCCAGCCCGACGATCTGGTACGCGTAGTACTCGCCTTCCGGCAGCGGCCCCAGCTCCTCCTCCGGCAGCGAAACGACCCGACCGCACAGCCCCTCCACCCCTTCCCGGGACGCGACACCGGTGAACTTCAGCAAGAGGAGGCCCCTCTGTCGCCGGACCGACTCCACCTCGTAGGAGACGCCTTCGATCCAGAGCGACTTGCCGGCGGCGAAGTGCTCCAGCCGCGCCGTCAGCGGTTCGACCTTCATCTCGCCGTGCAGAGCGTGAGGCGCCACCACGCGTCCGATGGCCACGTGTCCCGGCGCTGGTTCAGGTGAGGGGGCGTCTTCGGTTGGCATGGCGAGGCCTTGGTCCGGACTACTCGCCGATCTCGAGGATGGCCCGGCGCACGCCCCGACGCGCCGCCGCGACCTTCAGGAGCGCGCGGATGGAATTCGCGATGCGCCCTTGTTTGCCGATAACTTTGCCCATGTCGGGCTCCGCGACCTCGAGGAAGTAGACGAGCGTGTCGCCTTCCTCCTCCTCTCGGACGCGCACTTCGTCGGGGTTGTCTACAATCGCCTTCGCGATGTACTCGATGAGCTCTTTCATGTCGGAGCCGGTCTACTCAGGCTCGGCTGGGCTCTCGGCGCTCTTCTTGGGGAGCAGTCCCTGCCTGGCGAGCAGCTTGGCGACAGTCTCCGACGGCTGGGCGCCCTGGTCGAGCCACTTCCTTGCCCTCTCTTCGTCAATCTTTACCGTCGCCGGGTCCGTCAGCGGGTCGTAGAGGCCCAGCGTTTCGATGAAGGCGCCGTCACGCGGCGCGCGCGAGTCAGCGACAACCACGCGGTACGCTGGCCGCTTCTTCTTCCCGACTCGCCGCAGTCGAATTCGCAGCAATTAGTCACCTCCAAGTGATGTACCGACCAGCGAATGATAGCAGAGTTAGCGGAGCCGGCCAAGAGTCCGCGGTCCGCGGCCCGACGCCAGCGCCTCCATGAGCTTCTTCGCCTCGCGCCACTGCTTCAGCAATTGGTTGATGTCTTGCGGCGTCGTACCGCTCCCCCGCGCGATGCGCCGTCGCCGGCTGCCGTCGATCAGGTCCGGCCGGCGCCGCTCCGCCGGCGTCATGGAATAGACGATCGCTTCCATCTTCTTCCAGACGCTGTCGTCTATCTGCGCTCCCTGGAGCTGCTTCTTCATGCCGCCGAGGCCGGGAATCATGCCGATGATGTCCGTAAGCGAGCCCATCTTCTTCACCTGCTGTATCTGCGACATGAAGTCGTTCAAGTCCATCGTCCCGGCGCGCATTCGCCTTTCCAGCGACTTCGCTTGCTCGCGGTCGACCGTCTCCTGCGCTTTCTCGATGAGGCTGAGCATGTCGCCCATGCCCAGAATGCGCGAAGCGAAACGGTCAGGGTGGAACGCCTCAAGCGCGTCCACCTTCTCGCCTGTGCCGATGAACTTGATTGGCAGTCCGGTCACGGCGCGAATGGACAGGGCCGCGCCGCCGCGGGCATCGCCGTCCATTTTCGTGATAATGAAGCCGTTCACGTCCAGCGTCTGGTGGAACTCCAGCGCCACGTTCACAGCCTCCTGGCCGGTCATGGCATCGACGACTAGGAGCACTTCGTTGGGCGCGAAAGAATCGTGCAGCTCCTTCGCCTCGGGCAGCATCTCCGAGGCGACCTGCATGTAACCTGGCGTGTCGACGATGAGCACGTTGGCGGCGAGTCGCTGCGCCTCCTCGCGGGCGCCCTTTGCAACGCTCTTCGATTCGCTGTCGCCGGCAAACACGGGGACGTTGAGCTGCCTGCCGAGCGCCTGGAGCTGCTCGCCGGCGGCCACGCGGTGTGGGTCGGCGGCCACGAGAAGCGGGCGGGAGCCCCCCTTGCGCAGGTGAAGGGCCAGCTTGGCTGCCGTCGTCGTCTTGCCGGCGCCCTTGAGGCCGAAGAGCATGACGACCGTCGGCCCCGGACTGGCGAACCGTATGGAGGCGTGCGTCTCGCCCAGGATGTGGACGAGCTGCCGCTGGACGATGGCGATCACCTGCTGCGGGCCCGAAAGGCTGCCGATAATCTCTGCGCCGACAGCTTGCTCGCGGACGCCGCTTATGAACTCGCGCACAACCTTGAAGTTGACATCCGCTTCGAGCAGCGCGATGCGAACTTCCCGCAACGCCTCATCGAGGTCTTTTTCGGAGACGACGCCGCGGCTGCTTAGGCGGCGAAAGACGTTCTGGAGCTTGTCGGAAAGGAGCTCAAGCATGGGGGGCCTCAGATTCATTCTAGGGTCGGGCAAGGAGGCCGTCAAGTTGATTTGCGACCTTGATTTCCCCTTCGCGCGCAAAGGTGCTATTCTTTGATATCCGGGCCAGGGAAGCCCCCTTGTCTCAGCCGGTCGGGCGCGTGGAGCAATGCTCGTGAGAGACTTGCTCCGTCCTTTTCGAGGGTGCATGAAAGTCATCCAACGGGATGGTCGAACGGATGAACAAGCCGGGTCGTATGGGTTGAGCAAGATCCGACGGATTTTTCGCAGCCCCTGGCTGGCGCGGATTCGCTGGCCGGCAACGCTGGCATTGGCCGCGGCCGGCATCGTGCTCGCGATTCAAGGGCAGAAGCTGTTCCTGGCGCATCCGCCGCAGCAAGACAACGCGATAAATCACTTCGTGATAGGGGCGGCGCTGTTCGCCCTCGCTTTCGCCTGGCACCGTGGCACAAGTGCGGAAACGGATCGCGCGCCGCGGCTTCGCATCGACCGCCGGCTCGCCTGGTTCCTCGGCTGGGCCGCCCTTCTGAACGTAGTCGCCGTCCTCATCTTCCGTCGAAATGAGAACTCCAACACCGCCTGGTGGCTCTTTCTCGCCAGCCTGATCGTCCTCGTCTTCGGCGCCGCGGTAAGCCAGAGGACGGCCGTCGAAGGGCCCGCGCACGCCGTGCCAGATCGCTTGCGGGCGGTCCGGCAGGCTGCGCTTCGCCGGCTGCTTTCCTGGCGGGGAATCGAGATCGCCGCCGTGCTGGCAATCGTCGGCCTTGCTGCGTGGTTGCGCTTCCTCCGCTTCGCCTCTCTGCCCGAGGGCGTCTGGTTCGACGAAGCGGATTACGGCTTGCTTGTGCGCCGCATTCTTACCGATAGCTCGTTCCGTCCCATCTACGCGCCCGAGGCCAACATGGCCAGCCCCTTCCTGTACTTCATCGCCGCGTCCTTCAAGCTGTTCGGCGATAGTATTACTAGCCTGCGCCTGGTGAGCGCCCTGGCGGGCATCGCAACCGTGCCTGTGTTCTACCTCCTGGCGCGACGCTTCATGCAGATACCCGCGGCGCTAGCGGCCACTACGCTCCTCGCCGTCTCCTTCTGGCACATCAACTTCAGTCGAATCGGACTGCAAGGCATCCTCACGCCGCTGGCCACCGTAATAACGTTCCTCTTTCTACTCAGAGCGTGGAGGGGCGGCAAGCTGATCGACTTCGTGCTTGCGGGAGTGGCAATGAGCGCCGGCGTGTGGGCGTACAACGCCTCGAACCTGCTGCCGATTGTCGCGGCGCTGTTCCTGCTTTTCGCCGCCATTCGCGAATGGCGGCTGCTCCGCTCGCGGATCCCCGGCCTCATTCTCTTCGGTTTTTCCGCTTTGATTGCGATTTCGCCGCTGGCAATGTATGCGCTCAAGCATCAGGACCAGTACTTCCTCCGCAGCCGGCAGACAAGCATCTTCCTGACGCCAGCAGGAAACGGCTACGACTGGGTGCCCGAAAGCCAGTGGCTGCCGGCGCTGAAGTCGAATATCCGCGTCCATCTGCTGATGTTCAACTTCCAGGGCGATCCGAACGGTCGCCACAACCTGCCGGGTCATCGGATGCTCGACGATGTCACCGGCGTGCTGGCCGTGCTGGGGCTGGCCTACGTCATCTCTCGAGCGTTTCGCCCCGACTATTTTCTGTTGCTTGCGGGCTTTGCCGTCGGCCTGGCCGGCGGCATAATCACGCTGACCTTCGAAGCGCCGCAGTCGCTGCGCTCGATCATGGCGCTGCCCTCGGTATTTCTCTTTGCCGGCATCGCACTGAACGCCGGCTGGGAGTTCGTTACTGCCGGCCGCCGGTTCCGTCTGCCCCGTGCGTCTCTCGCAGTCGCAGCCATGGTCCCTCTCGTCCTCTGGGCGGGCGGAAGCAACTACGACACGTTCTTCAACCTGAAAGCGAACGACTTCTCATCCTGGGCGTCCTATTCCACGGCGCCTACGCTTGTTGCCCGGGAGATAAAGCGTCTGGGGCCCGACTACCGTTATCTGATGTCAAGCGCGTATGTGAGCCAGCCCAGTCTGGAATTCGTGGACCCGGAACTCGGCACTGGCGCGCAGATGTCTCTCGATTTGATACGCGATGTGCCCGTTGCTGCCGACAGGCCCACGGCCATCTTCCTCGACCCGGACAGGGACGTCTATCTTCCATGGCTTCGTACCCTCTACCCGGACGCGACGTTCAAGACGTTTAGTTCGCCGGGAAGGACCGATCCTGCCGCCCTTTACGAGATTATCATTCCGGCCGACCAGGCGGCGAAGATTCAAGGCATCGATGTGACTTACTCCGCGCCCGGCATATCTCCCGCAGGTGCGCGTCAACCCGCCATCGATTTGGACTGGACCTCGAACACCCCGCTGCCGACGCCGTTTAACGCCGATTGGTCCGGCGTAGTCCACATCCCAGAGGGCAAGCTGTATGCCCTGACGATGCAGGCGCCCGGTCAAATACAGCTATCGCTCGACGGGCAGTTGGTAGCTCAGGGTTCGGGGCAGGTTCAGGCCACCCAATTCCTCTATAAGGGCCAGCATCGCTTGGAGGTATCGGTCCACGTCGACGCGCCCGGAAGGGTGCTGCTCTCGGCCAACGGAGCGCCGTTGCCGGAGAGCATGTACTTCGTTCCTCCAGACGCAGGCCATGGCTTGCTGGGAAGCTTCTACTCGAACGACAGTTTCCTGGGGACCGCGGTGTTCCAGGAATTGGACCCGTTCATCGGCTTCGCCTATCACGCCGAGCTGCCGTGGGCCGGTCCCCTTTCCGTCATCTGGCGGGGGAAGATAGAAGCGCCGTCGACGGGCAAGTACTCGTTCGCGGCAGAGGCTAACGGCAAAGTGGAGGTGCGGGTCAACGGTCAATTGGTGTCGGCCAGCGGCATGTCCCCGAAGCCCGAGGTTCAGGTGCCCCTTCTGACTCAAGGACTTCACGACATTGAGATCCGCTTCTCAAGCACCGGTGGCGCCCGCGTGAAGCTATCCTGGGCCCCCCCTGACGATACGCCCGGGCTCATTGCCTCCAAGTACTTCTACCCGCCTTAGCGATGCTCCCTGCGCGAGACAAAAGCTTCCGTTGCACATCGATCGTGGTGACAACGGACGTGGAGTCGACTCCGATGACGATTGGGGGGATGTCCGCCTGCTGCTACGATGTCGTTCCCGACGGCATAAGCGGCGGCAGCGCGACTACCTGGTAGATCTGCACCTTGTCGTTCTTGAACACGAGGTCTAGCTCGCGACCCGCCATCGCCTGGAACTTTCCCAGCCCCTGCTTCGAATAGTAGAGCTGCTCCACCTGGCCGACGATGATGTACTTCACGTCATACTTGCGCAGGAAGGCATCGGCGGCCGCGACGCTTGTGCCGGAGTAGAAGCTCGCAACCTCTTTCTCCCGTGCCGTCACCATATCCGCGTACTGGCCGCGTTGCTGCTGCTGGTGCCATACCCAGCCGACGACAGTGGGCAGTCCAGTGTAGATCGAGAAGCGGGCGCCCCAGCGATACCCGGGCGCGACCCCTTCGACGATCACCGGTGAGCCCTGCACATTCTCCCTCATCCACTGGATGGCGTCGTAGTCGTACGAGAGGTCGATCTCGCCGTTCTGGTCAACGTAGACACTGTATTGCATGTAGTCCATGCCGTCGTTCGTCTGGCCCATGTACTGCGGGAATCGCTCCGACACGCGGGCGCGCGTGCCCGAGATGGTGTAGACGAGCCCGCCGCCTACAAGGATGACCAGGGCGACGAGCCAAGCCGCCTTCAGGAGTTCGATGCGGCTCCACCAGCTGCTGCTGCTGCCTGACGGCTTCAGCGGACGCCAATCGAGGACGGCGAAGACGTACCAGACGCCATAGGCGCCGGCGAGCGCCAGCAGGAGCCAGACGTGGATGTAGAACTTAAACACCGTGTTCATGCGCTCGATGTCGCCGTCGAGCGTGATGATATCGACCATCGCGCTCAGCGCCAGCGCCACGGCGATCATCACAAGGAGGAAGAGCCGCAGCGGCGCATCCGGGCGACTCCCCCGTAGCTCGCGCCAGGCGAGGAGCGCCAGCAGGGCGATCACCGCCAGCGAGAAGGCCACCACCGGTATGCCGTTGGAAAACAGGTCACCCAGGAAGTCACCGGCGTTCAGCCCCTTGAACGTGATCGGCAGGTGCTTGCTCTCGCCGCTCAACGCCATCGCCACGCAAACGACCAGCAGCAGACCGACAAGCGTCCCAAGGTAGAGCAGCACTTTCCATCCCGGCCGACGTCGGAAGAAGCGCCAGCCCAGCGCCACCACGAGTGTCGCAGCGGCGAATAGCAGTGTGCCGAATTGCGCGAGGTACTGGCTGAAGGGCGTCGTCCTGTCCACCTGGTTCAGAGAGGCAGCGTGGAACCCCTTGTAGAAGAGGTGGTAGTTCTGCCAGAAGGGGAAGAAGAAGACGATCGATAGCACCACCAGTACGGCGGACTTCGCCAGCGCCGTTCGCGTCGCCGCCCAACTGAGGCGCCCCTCGTTGGCGCGCTCCGCGATGAAGATGATGAGAACGCTGATGAGAAGGAAGGGCGGATAGTCCCAGGAGTTGATCGGCCGCAGCGCTCCGACCAGCAGGCCCAGCAGCGCTACACCCAACCAGCTCGTCAGGCTGCGGAGGCGCCCGTTCGGCAGCTCCTTGCGGTCCCCAAGCACCAGCGACAGCCCAACGCCCACTATCACGACATCGAACGGTATCGCCATCACGTGAGCGTGCAGGTCGGCGAAGAGGAAGCTGAAGAACGGGAACTCCGTGATGGCCGACATCAGCGGCGGCATCCGAGTGAGGTCAAAGTAGTTGAAGGGCGCCAAATGCACGCCGCCGACGAATGTCGCCTTCCAGAACCCGCCCACCATTCCGACGAAGCCGCTGATCAAGGGGACTCCCTCTCCGGCATGCCAATCGCTCACCTTGGAGAGATTGTCCGCTGTGTGGTAGACGCCGCGCAGGTTGCCGATCACGGCGACGAGCACGATGGCCAGGATACCCGCCGCCACCGGTCCATTGCCTCCGATACGCTTGAAGCCGGGCCGCCAGCGGACGCGCTTCCGCGTCGCCTCCGCTAGGTTGTAGACAACGGAGAAGGCGGCGCCGACCGTCATCGCGAAGAAGAGCGGCACCGCCAGGTTGAAGGCGATTTCCGGCAGAATGCCCGTCAGCTTGATAAGCGTCGCCGTCATGAACTGGCCGAAGTAGTAGTAGTTCATGTAGCCGCCGGCGAACCAGGGGTCGTAGGGCGGCATCGTCGTGCTGCGGGTTACTGCGTTGAGGTACGCCAGTTCCATCGGCTTCTCGCCGCCGCGGGAGGGGTGCCACAGGTCCGGGTCGAGAGTGCGTATCCAGTAGAACGCGAGGAAAGCCGCAATGAAGAGCGTTTCGTACAACAGGATGCGTCGCCAGTGCTCGCGGACGAACGCCAGCAGGTCGCTGCGCGTCAGCCGCGCGACGATGGCGCCGACGACGATGAGCACGACGAGCATGGCGAAGATGCTCCCGCTGGTGAAATGGAAGAGCTTGACGCTTGCGCCCAACCATACCAGCCACGAGACCGCGAGCAGGCCGAGCGGCTTGGCCAGCAAGTAACCCCTGTCCGGCAGCGCGCGGAAGAGGAACAGGCCGAGCGGCAGCACCGCCAGCGACATGACTTCGATGGCGAGCAGCCAGGTCACGACCGGGAATCGATTGCTCAAGCTCGTCGCATTGAAGATGGACGTCCAGGTGCCGCCGGAGCGCTGCGTCGTGCAGTCGCCCGGCCGAAGCAGCAGCGCGTTCTGGGCGGCATCCGCCGGCACGAGCTGCGACACTGAATCCTCCTCGCATGCGGCCGACTCCACCGAAGCCATGAACGCCTCCGGCGTGTAGTCGGCGGTCTTCTGATAGAGGAGCACTTTGGGATGGTCGTAGACCGTGAAGTTGCCTTCGGCTGAGTCGTCGTTGATCGTGATGCCGAAGAGCGACGGGTAGGAGGTGAACGTTCGCACCAGCGTGAAGCCGGCAAGCTTGTTATCGAGGAGGAGCCTGTAGAAGGCGCTCGTAAGCGGCCACTTCGCCGGCGCCCGCGGTATCGAGGCGTATACGCGATTGCTGCTGAGGACGAGGTAGTCGGCCTGGCTGATCTCCGACAGCATCTTCGACGAAGAATCCGACAGATCAGGTCCGTACGGCTCAATATCCAGGATCTTGAAGTCCGCCGGCTTGTTCGGCAGGTTGAACGGCACCGTGTCGTCCCAGACCTCGTGCGTGATCGTCGAGTTGGGCGGCAGATTGTAGTTCATCCACGCCGACGCCTGCACGCGGCTGAGCGGGTGGCGATAGATATTCGTGAAGGCCAGCGCCCAGAGAACCGTCCCTCCGACGACTACGACGACCGCTCCCTTGAGAACGAGTGGCGCCGCCCTCACGACTCGATCGCCCCATCGCTGCACGGACGTCTGCAGCCTCTCGCTGCCAGCGAATCGCCAGATCCCATCGAGCGCCTGTGCGGCGAGAAGGACGAGCGCGGGATAGATCGGCAGGAAGTAGCGCGCCGTCATGTTGAACTCGCGGCCCCAGAAGAGGAAGTAGAACGCAATCCAGACTATCAGCAACAGGTTGGTGACTTCCCGCCGGCGCAGCAGCCGGTACGCCGACCACAGGAAGGCGGCGCAGGCGGCGATGCCGAGGGGCAGGCCCAGGCCCCAGAACACCATGTTCTGCAGTGGGAACAGGTACTTTGCGCGTCCCACCCACTCCCAGTTGAAAGGCACGTTGCCCCCCGACTGGAGGCCGATGAGACTGCGCATGTCGTCGAGGTATCGCTTGTCGGGCCCGATGTTCCAGATGTGCGGCCCGGAAAACGCGTACGGCTCCGCGATGCGGAAGATAGCGAAGGCCGCCAACACGGCAAGACAGAGCCCGAACACCGGCGCCGCGAAAAGCGCCAGCGTGTCGGGGGTCGGCGGATTCGTCGCCTCGCCCTCATCCTCAGGATCCGACGGAGGCGAAGGCGCCGCGCCCGTGGCCGTTATCGCCGGCCACATCCGCCACAAGACTGCGATGCCTATGATCGGCGCCAGGAAAGCCCCGCTCAGCTTGCAGGCGGTCGCCAGCCCGAGGCCCAGGCCGGCAAGAACGTAGTCGCTCCACCTCCCGTGCTTGACGATGCGCACGCAATAGAAAATCGTGAAGGCGGCAAAGAAGGTGAGGAACGAATCAACCGTAAAGTAGTGCGCGAGCTGGATATCCAGCACGGCCGTTGCCATCAGCAGCGCCGCCAGTAGCCCCACGCGACGATCGTAGAGCAGCCTGCCGGTCAGGAAGACCATCAGAACGGTTCCGGTCGCGAAGATAGCCGACCACGTCCGGCCGATGAGGTCGATGTGGTCGTAGTCGTTCCAGCCGGTCATCCTGCCGGTGAACGCCTTCGCCAGCACATCCTTCAGCAGGTTCAGCGGGAAGAAGTCCTGGTGCTGAAGGACTTCGCCGGTCACTTTCGTCAGGAAGAGAGGAAAGGTGCCGTAGGCGAAGCCGCCGCCGCCCTGGCGATTGTAAGGGCTCATCGGCGATTGGTCGCTGTTGAAGTACTGCGACGGGCTGCTTGGGATCTTGATGCCGTCCGCGACCATCGTGATGAAGCGCTCGTCCGGGTGCAGGTGGGTGTAGGAGTCCCAACTGACGCCCCAGAAGCGCAAGACGAAGCCGAAGAGCAATACTGCGGCCAGGAGAAGCGTGAAGCGCGCTTTTGAGGGCGAGGGCGAGTGCAGGGGCAGCCTCTCCCTCGTGCTAGACGAACGGCTCGCGGCAGCTTCTTCGTTCTGTTCGACGACTTCTTTCACAGACCCTCTGAACAGCTACGCCGCCGCATCCCGACGGGGCGGTGCCCCTCCTTCTTGTCGGCAGGAACGATGCGCCCGTGAAGCGGTCGCGCCCGTCGAGTCCTGCGAGTCCGCAAACAAGTAACGACATTCTATCAGGGTCGGATAGCCCAGTGCCAGCCCCGATTCTGGCGCCGCGGGTCATGGCGAAGGTGAAGCCGGAGCAATCGGGGTACTTACGCGTGAGCGGGCGAAAGCGAACCACTGGCCGTTGGGAGACCAGCCGAGAAGGTTAAATCTCCAGTCTGCATTAGCCGCCATCGCCTGCCGCACTGTCCCATCCGGCACCTGCACGACTTGCAACCCGTCATTTACAAAGGCCACGCCCCCTCCACCTAGCGAAAACGCATAGTCCCCATGGTCCCCCTTGCCGGAGATAGTACCTTCGCTTCCACCGGCAACGGGAATCAGCACCAGGTCTGGCAATGGTTCTCCACACGTCCCCTGCTCACCACACTTGGAGCGATACACGATCACCGTGCCGCCATCCGGCGACCAACCCTGCACATGGTCAAACAGCGTGGGGGAACCGCTCAGCTTGTGACTGGTGCCCGAGGCGACGTCCAGGACGTAGGTGCCCTTCGCATCCCCCTCGCCCGCACCATAGGCGATCTGCGAGCCATCCGGAGACCAGGAGGCGCTGTTGAGGTCGCAAGTGTCGGGCAGCATCTGGCGGAGCCTACCGTCCGACACGTCCATGATCCAGAGGCTTGAGGAGTAACTGTTGGGAGCGCAGCCAGTGAATCCTCCCGTCACAATAAAGACGACACGAGAGGAATCTCGACTGAGTTCCGCCGCCGTCGCATCGGCTGGCTGCTTGACCTGCCGTGAGTTGCCGCTCGCCAGATCAAACTCGAACAATACGGTGCTCGGTTCCTCTTGCACTGTGGCAAGTAGGGTATGGTCATCCTTCCAGCCGAACACTGCCCCATACCCCGCCCACGAAGTGCTGTTTGCCAGGGTGCGCCGGTCGGATCCGCCAGCTCGCATCGCCTCAACCGCGACGGTGTCCTGCGTGCTGCTTTCCCAAGCCAACCACTCGCCATTGGGTGACCAGGCTGCGCTAGCCGGGTATCCAGTAATGTCTGCAGCGAAGATTTCTGTTCCCGCCTTGACTGACATGACATGCACTTTGTTGCCGGAGTACCCTCTGATGTCGGTCATGAGAGCAACGTGGTCATCGTCCGGTGCCCAGGCCCACATTGGAACGTTTGAAAGGGTTGTCAGAAGCTGTGGCTGCCCGTCAGCGTTCATGACATAAACTTCGATGGGGTCCGCTTGACTTACCGCCAGGGGCGTGCCAATTTCGGTCGGCTGTGGCGTCTGGCTCTGGACCGCAGTGCGACCGCAAGCGATTGAAAGCGACGCCTGCGCCACTGCGATGACGAGCAGCCAGAGACCACATCGATGCTTGTGTGAGGCGAGCGCCGGCACCTTCATCGTCCGTCCTCCTCGTACCGTCTTCAACGAGTTGTCGGACTTCTGGAAGGATTCTATCACCCGACGCGAGAGGCTGCTTGACGGGAAGCTTACGCCTTCCCTGCGCTTCTCCTACGGTGACGCCGCGTCTACACGCCCTTCGCCGCCATCACCGCGCACAGGTCCGCCGTCCGACACGAATAGCCCCACTCGTTGTCGTACCAGGCGAACAGCTTGACCATCGTCCCGTCGATGACCATCGTCAGCCCCGGATCGAAGATGGAGCTGGCCGGGTTGCCCTTGAAGTCGATGCCGACGAGCGGCTCCTCTTCGTACGCCAGTATGCCCTTCAGCTCGCTCTCCGACGCTGCTTTGAACGCCGCGTTCACCTCTTCGACCGTCGTGCCGCGCTCCAGGTCGGCGACGAAGTCGACCAGCGAGACGGTAGGCGTTGGTATGCGCAGGGCAAGCCCGTTCAGCTTCCCCTTCAGCTCGGGGAACACGTTGACGATAGCCTTGGTCGCGCCGCTGGTCGTCGGGATGATGCTCAAGGCCGCGGCGCGGGCTCGGCGCAGGTCTTTGTGGACAGTGTCGAGGATCACCTGGTCGTTGGTGTAGGAGTGAATCGTCGTCATCAGCCCGTGCTTGATGCCGAACGTCTCGTGCAGCACCTTCACCAGCGGCGCCAGGCCGTTCGTCGTGCAGGAGGCGTTGGAGATGACGTTGTGTCTGGTGTGGTCGTAGGCGGCGTCGTTGACGCCCATCACCAGCGTCAGGTCCTCGTTCTTGGCCGGCGCGGAGATGATGACCTTCTTTACGCTGTCGTGGATGTGCGCCTTCGCCAGCTCGCCGTCCGTGAAGCGGCCGGTCGATTCGATGACGATCTGCGCTCCGACCTCCTGCCAGGGCACCTTGCCCGGCTCGCGCTCCGAGAAGACGCGAATCGTGCGACCGTCAACCTTGAGGTTATCGCCTTCGACGCCGACAGTGCCCGGGAAACGCCCGTAGTTGGAGTCGTACTTGAGCAGATGCGCGTTCGTCGCGGGTGGCGCCAGGTCGTTGACCGCCGCCACTTCCAGCTCCTGCGCGTGGTATTCGGCGATTGCCCGCGTTATCAGGCGGCCGATCCGTCCGAAGCCGTTAATCCCGATCTTCGTCGCCATTTGTCTCCTCCTGCCTTAAGTTGCTCAGATTCCGCTCAGTCGATCTTCACGGCGGTTCCGGAGGCCGTGACCATGAGCATCGTGCCCTTCAGCGTCTCGTAGTCGATGTCAACGCCGACCACGGCGTTGGCGCCGAGCGACTCGGCTAACTGCTGCATCTCCGTGAGCGCCGTCTCGCGCGCCTTCGCGAGGTCCTTCTCGTAGCCGGACGCGCGCCCGCCGATGACGTCGCGAATCGACGCGCCGAAGTCCTTGAAGGCGTTTGCGCCCAGAATCGCCTCGCCGGTGACGATACCCAGGTACTCGCGGATAGGCCGCCCTTCGATGCTTGGGGTGGTTGTGGCAATCACGATGGCTCCTTCCTTCGGCGACCCGTTTCTTCCTGCCTGGAACCGACCCTACTTCGACTCGGCTCGCGCTCGCAGCGACGGCAGGCGGAAGGCGTTCCAGCCGGCGTACTCCGCCGAGCCTGCGAGCTCCGCCTCAATCCGCAGCAGCCGGTTGTACTTCGCGACCCGTTCGCTACGGGCCGGCGCGCCCGTCTTGATCTGACCGGCGCCGGTCGCCACCACCAGGTCGGCGATCGTCGTGTCCTCCGTCTCGCCGCTGCGATGGCTGATTATCGCCGCCCAGCCGGCCTGCTGCGCCATCGCCACAGCGTCGAGCGTCTCCGTCAGCGTGCCGATCTGGTTGAGCTTGATAAGGATGGCGTTCGCCGAGCGCTCGCGGAGGCCGCGCGCCAGGCGCTGCGTGTTCGTGACGAAGAGGTCGTCGCCGACAAGCTGGACGCGCTCGCCGACCTCAGCCGTCAGCTTCGCCCAGCCGCTCCAGTCGTCCTCCGCCAGGCCGTCCTCGATGCTGACGATCGGGTACTTGGCGCACCAGCCCTGCCAGTGCGCGACGAGCTCATCGCTGCTCAGGGAACGCCCTTCTTTGGCGAGACGGTACTGCTTCGAGTCCGCGTCGTAGAACTCGCTGGCCGCCGGGTCGAGGGCGATGACGGCGTCTTCGCCCGGCCGGTAGCCCGCGCCTTCGATCGCGGCGAGAACGACTTCGACGGCGTCGTTGTTGCCGGCCAGCGACGGCGCGAACCCGCCTTCGTCGCCCACGTTCGTCGATAGGCCGCGGTCCGCCAGCACCTTTTTGAGGGCGTGGTAGATTTCCGCGCCCATGCGCAGCCCTTCCGCGAAGGACGGCGCGCCGACGGGCATGACCATGAACTCCTGGAAGTCGGTCGAGCCCGCGGCGTGACGGCCGCCGTTGAGAATGTTGAACATCGGTGCCGGCAGTCGGCTGGCCGTCGGTCCGCCGAGATAGCGATAGAGCGGCAGGCCGACTGAGTTCGCGGCCGCCCGCGCGACGGCCAGTGAGACGCCGAGGATGGCGTTGGCGCCCAGGTTCGACTTGCCGGGCGTGCCGTCGAGGGCGATCATAGCCTGGTCCAGCGCCCGCTGGTCGTAGGCGTTGAGGCCGACGACGGCGTCGCCGATGCGTCCGTTGACGTTCTCAACCGCCTTCAGGACGCCCTTGCCGCCGTAGCGCTTCGCGTCGCCGTCACGCAGCTCCAGCGCCTCGTGGACACCGGTGCTGGCGCCGGAAGGAACGGCGGCGCGACCAACGGACCCTTCGATTAGCGTCGCTTCGACCTCCAGGGTAGGATTGCCGCGGGAGTCGAGGATTTCGCGGGCGTGGACGGATTCAATCTCCATTTGCCGGAATCTCCCTCAGTTTAGAATCAGCGGCAGCCTGGGCCGCGGCCACGGCTTTCTCCACGGCGTCCCGGGCGTCGCTGGCCGACAGCAGCGGCGGCACCGCGTGGCCGTCGCGACTGAACGTCCAGCTCGCCAGGGAGATGATGGGCTTGCCGAAGACGAGGGCAAGCGCGATCTCGGAAAGGGTGCCGTAGGAGCCGTCGATGGCTATGACGGCGTCGCCGGAGAGAACGACGAGGGCGTTTCGGGCGGAGCCGAGTCCGGTAACGACGGGGAACTCGACGTACTCGTTCATTCCCCGACGGTCCGCAGTCGGCAGGATGCCGATGGTGTGACCGCCCCGGCTTCGGGCGCCGCGACAGGCTGCCTCCATGACGCCGCCGCGTCCGCCGCAGACGAGAGCGCAGCCGCGTTCGGCGATCTCCCGTCCGACTTCTTCGGCGACGGCGAGAGCGTCCGCCGAAGCTGTGTCGCCTCCTACGACAGATATCATCATCGCTGCCAATCATATAGATCGGGCTGTCAGGCGACAAGACAGGCGAAGAGGCGCGACGCCCGCGTCCATGGGGCGTGCGATGAGTCAATGCGAGGTGCGATTCCGCGTTCTTGTTGCGCTCCGCGCCCGCCTTTGGCGGACTCGTCGCGCCGAACCCACGCTGGTATGAGCGGTCCCGCGGGCTGAAGCCTGTGGCACCGAAGCGACGCGCGCCTGCTTGTCCCGCTCACGCTGCGGACTGAAGTCCGCAGTCGGGGGAATAGATATCTCGCCTACCCCTTCTTCCCTTCCAGCAGCGCTTGTTGCGACTCCAGCAACTCGATCTGACGGTTCTGAATCGCGATGAGCTCTTCCCACTGCTTCTCCCGCAACTCGTCGAGCTTGCTGTGGAGCTGCTCGATCTCAATCTCCGCCTTCAGGTTGACCTCGTAGTCGTTCTCCGCGTGCAGCCGGTCGCGTTGCTCGGTCCGGTTCTGGCTCATCATGATCACCGGCGCCTGGATCGCCGCCAGCATCGACAGGAACAGATTCAGAAGGATGTAAGGGTACTCGTCAAAATGGTGGAAGAGAGCGATCGTGTTGATCAGCACCCAGATCCCCAGCACCAGGGCGAAGGAGAAGATGAACCCCCAGCTCCCCGCGGTCTGCGCCAGCCTGTCCGAAACCCTCTGCCCGAACGTCAACTGCTCTTCGTGGATCGCGATGACGTTCCGGCTCACCTTCTCATGCCGGCGCACCTTCTCGCGAATCCGCTCCTCTACCGCCGCCATACGTCCGCGACTGCCCGGCCCCTCGTCAACCGTTTTCACCGTCATTCCTACCTCCTGTCGAATGCGACGCGTGGGGCCCCAGATCGCGACGCCCGCCGCCGCAAGAAACCGTAGCATTCGCCGGATCGTCCGTCAATCACCGACGAGGCTTGACCACCAGCCGCCAACCGCGCTATAGCGATGACAGACCTTAGTCGCCTCGCGCGCCAACGAAAGGGGAACCATGGACCTCGAGACCGTCATCTACCAGACCAGGGACAAGGTCGGCTACGTCATCATGAACCGGCCCGACAAGCGGAACGCCCTCAACCACCAGCTCCTCGACGACTTGGATAACGCCTTCGACATCGCCGAAGCCGACGATTCCGTCAACGTCGTCGTCCTCAAGGGTGCCGGGCCGTCGTTCTGCTCCGGCTACGACCTGGGCGGCAGCTACTACACCAGCATCCCCCGCGGCGCCGACCACTGGGACCTGAAGAACAGCCTCCTCACCCTGCGCGCCATCGAGGCCCGCTACCTGCGCATCTGGAACTTCCCCAAGCCGACAATTGCCCAGGTCCACGGCCACTGCCTCGCTGCCGGCTGCTACCTGCAGATGGTCTGCGACATCACCGTCGCCGCCGAGGACGCCAAGCTTGGCCATCCCGCGCAGCGATGGGGCGGCGTCAGCAGCATGCCCCTCTGGCAGATACTCATGGGCTCGAAGCACGCCCGCTA
This sequence comes from uncultured Chloroflexia bacterium, assembly GCA_963703345.1. GTDB lineage: Bacteria > Chloroflexota > Dehalococcoidia > DSTF01 > JALHUB01 > JALHUB01. The sequence continues at coordinate 1,005,667 of OY969814.1, forward strand.
CATGCTGTACACCGGACGTAGCGTCAGCGGCCTCGATGCCGAGCGCTGGGGCCTCGTCAGCCTCGCCGTCCCGGGCGACCAGTTGGAGGCGACCGTCGACCAGCTAGCCGACGAAGTAGCGGAAGTGCCGCCGCACGGCATGCTCCAGAACAAAGAGGCGCTGAACACCGACCTGGAGCTGATGGGTGTCACCGCCATGTTCCGGTTCCACGGCCACCACAACGCCCTCGACCGCATCGTGCGCCCGGCCGTCGGCTTCGGCGAAGGCGTCCAGAAGCCGGAGACGCCGAAGAGCTAGAGCACCCGTTCTCCCATCGCCGACGTCAATCTTGATGGTCTGTGCCGCGGGCGAGGCGAGAGCCAGTCGGTGCTCTGTTATTTCGCGTAGTTGCTCGCGCCTGACCAGTCGATGAGGACGACCGGCTCATCTCCGACGACCCAGCCATCGTGTCCGGATGGAAGGGCGGACACCTCCCCCGGGCCGACCTCGAACTCGGAGCCATCAGCCATGAGGACGTGCAGGCGTCCGGACACGTGGTACTGGAAATGAGGCGCCTCGCACCATTCGGTCCCGGCGATGGGCTTCACGTGCTTGGACCACCGCCAGCCCGGCTGCAGGGTCAGACGCCCGACGGTCCCGCCCCCTATGTTGATCAGCTCCAGCCTTCCCTTCTCGAAGGTCCTCGTCTCATCAGGTGATTTCAGGTCTTTGCGCTCGTATCGTACGGCGACAGCCATTTCGGGTCCCTCTTTCTGTGGCTCACAAACTAGACTCCCTGTTCGGCCACCTTTCAGCGTAGCGCCGCCGAGTGCAGGTGATGTGTGAGTTTTGTCGCCGTGCCGTGAACGTTGGGTGAAGGTCTGAGGCTCAGAAGCGGGCGGCATCGTGCGCCCGGTCGTCAAGAAGCCCGAGGCGCCGAAGACCTAGACCAATTACAACAGCGCCGCAGTGACACGAGTCAATCCTGTTGTCGCGACTTCTCGACCAGGACCTTCGGCAGTTGCGTAAGATCAGTGATGACCGTTGCATGCTTGCGGAGATGTCCTCGATTGATGAGGTCGGCGAACAGCTTCTCAGTGACTACAACATCGCAGTACATGACCATGGGGCCCATCTGCCCCCAGTCAATAAGCAAAGTTCGCGTGGCCCTCAGCGCCCTGTTCTTGATCCAGTAGCGATGCAAATGAACGTCCGCCCTCTGCGACGGCAGATCGTCGACAAACTCTATCAATCCCTCGCGCCCGAGCGCGAACAACTCCTCCCAAGAAACCCCGTGCCGAAGCAGGGCTTCACCAAGCGGCTCCCGAATGCCGTTGAGAGCGATAGCGTAGAGAGCTCTTTCGCGGGTCTCTGTATCGAGTTCTTCAAGACGCTCGGAAAGCGTATTCATCGCATCCTGAAATACTACTGCGCGCTCGGACGTGCCAACGCGATGCGCCGTCTCGCCGGTCAAGAAATTGCTTCCACTCAACAGGCTCTTCTCAACGAGCTCTTCAATGGCTCGCTTCGTCCTCATCGAGACAACCTCAGGGATGTGCACCTCGGGAAACGGCTCGGGGGCGACGCCTGCAATGCCCCGACCGAGTAATTGAAGCGGCTGAATGTGATCTGCTTGCGTTCGGCGTGGGAACCGGGCGCACAATGCTCCATCGAGTTCGTGGCGGAGTATTACGCTTGGGTCGGCTATCGTGGTCCCGCCCGATATATCCCACATCACTTCCGCCAACCTCCGGCGTCTTCCCAAGTCCCTAGTTACCTGCGTTTCTTGATAATGGCTGCCGGAGAGGGGGAAGCACGCCAGCCCCTGCGTCCGAGAGAAGCGGATGAACCGAACAACGTCACTCAGGTCGCGGACGGGCCTCTTGCCGTACAGGAACCTGGCAAGCTCTATCCACTTGTTCTGATCCAAATATACGATGAGCACTTGGTCGGATTGTACCACGTTCCCGGGAGAGTGCAGGGAGGGCGTGCCCTCCCTGCCGGGGGTTCAGGGGGTGTCCCCCTGATTCCCGATAAACATTACTCGGGCGGGCGGGTGGGAAGAGATAGCGCACTCTTGCAACAGCGGCAGCGGGCGGGCCACCGCAGACTCGTCTCTAGACAGGCGGGAAGAGACGATGTCTTGCCGACGCGCCGGCCGGGCAGGGGAGCGCAGACCCGCCAGTGCCACCTCCCCCTTGGAAACCGCGCGACGCTGTGCTCTAATAGATGCGACAGCGCGCACCGGCAGGCGCCGCGCAGCCAAGAGCCCTTTTCGACGGTCAATTACACAAATCTACCCCTAACAGCTTCGGAAAAGTCGACATTTTTACAAACAAATACAATCATACTTGCCCGTCTGGGCCTGCCCGTCTGGGCCTACCCGTCGGGGCCGGCCCGCCGCCCCCGACCTCCCCTCCGCCCCCAACCCCCCGCTCCATGTGGTATATTGAACCTAGAGTCGACAGCGCATAGCGGGACGCCCTTCCGGAGCACAAGGACGTGTTCGATACCGTAACCTCCGCCCGCGCCCTAATGGGCACGGCCCTCGGCTTCCACATCATCTTCGCCACCGTCGGCATCGGCCTGCCGCCCCTACTGTTCGCCGCCGAAGGCCTCTACCTGCGCACCGGCAAGGAGATGTACCGCGACATGGCCAAGCGATGGGCCGTCGTCGTCGGCGTCCTCTTCGCCGTCGGCGCCGTCTCCGGCACCATCCTTTCGTTCTCCTTCGGCCTCCTCTGGCCGAGCTGGACCACCTTCTCCGGCGGCATCATCGGCCTGCCGTTCTTCCTGGAAGGCTTCGCCTTCTTCACCGAGGCCATCTTCCTGGGCCTCTACCTCTACGGCTGGAATAAGCTCAGCCCGAAGGCCCACTGGCTCACGACGATTCCTATCGCCGTCGCCGCTCTCGCCTCCGCCTTCTTCATCATCAGCGCCAACTCCTGGATGAACCAGCCGACCGGCTTCGACATCGTCAACGGCGTCGTCACCAACGTCAACCCGACCGCCGCCATGCTCACAAACCGCGCCTTCCCCTACGAGTTCGTCCACGGCGCCCTCGCGGCCTACGTCGCGCTGGGCCTGGGCGTTGCCGGCATCTACGCCCTCGCCATGCTCCGCGGCGACCGCTCCGACTACAACAAGAAGGCGCTGATGCTCGGCCTCGGGCTCGCCGCCGTCTTCGCGCCGGTGCAGGTCGTCTCCGGCGACCTCAGTGCGCGACACCTGGCGCACAACCAGCCCGAGAAGTTCGCCGCCATGGAGGGCCAGTTCGCGACCCAACGAGGCGCACCGCTGCGCATCGGCGGCATACCCTTCCCCGGCGACCACGAGACGAAGTTCGCCATCGAGATCCCCAAGCTGGCCAGCATCCTCGCCTTCGAGCACGCCGATGCCGAGATCAAGGGCCTCGACAGCTTCCCGCAGGACGAGATACCTAACGTCTGGCTCGCCCACTTCCCGTTCCAGATCATGGTTGCGCTCGGCTTCACCTTTGTCGGCGTCTCCGCCCTGTTCTGGGGGCATGCCTGGTGGAAGAAGAGAGTCGATCCGCCGCGGCTGCTCCTCGCCATCCTTGTGCTGATGGGCGTTCTCGGCTTCTTCGCCATCGAGATGGGCTGGTTCGTCACCGAATTCGGCCGCCAGCCATGGATGATCTACCACGTCATGCGAACTGAGGGCGGCGCGACGCCTCGCGCAGGCATCTGGGTGCTGCTCGTGCTGTTCGGTCTCGTCTACGTGGCGCTGACCATCGGGCTGGCCGGCGTCCTGTTGCTCCAGCAGCGCGGCCGCACCAAGACGGCGCGGACTGAGTAGGAGGGCCACGATTGACCCTTGACAAGATAGCGGCGATCGTCGCGCTGACCGGCGTCATGGCCTACGCGATATTCGGCGGCGCCGACTTCGGCAGCGGCATCTGGTCGGCGCTCGCGAGCGGGCCGCGCGCCGGGCAACAGCGCAACGCTCTCTACAAGGCGATAGGCCCCGTCTGGGAGACGAACAACGTCTGGCTTATCCTCATCGTCGTCGTCCTTCTGATGGCGTTCCCCGGCGCCCTGGCTAATCTCTCGACCGCGCTGCTCGTCCCGCTGTGCGTGGGCCTCATCGGCATCGTCTTCCGCGGCGCCGGATTCGCCTTCCGCAACTACTCGCGCGAATCGGGGGCGGGCATGGTGCCGCTGCACGGCGTCTTGTTCGCTATCGCCAGCGTCATAACGCCTTTCGCCTTCGGCGTGGCGCTGGGCGCGACCGGCGGCGGCGAGATCAAGCTCAACGACGGCGCCGTCACCTCCGGCCTCTTCGCGCCCTGGATGCACCCCTTCCCGATACTCTTCGGACTGACCGCAGTCTGCGCCTGTGCCTTCCTGACGATGAGCTACATGACGATCCGCTCTTCCGGCGACCTGCGCGAGGACTTCCGCCTGCGTGGCCTGCTGGCGGGCGTCGCCGTCGGTCTGATGGCGATAGTCACGCTTGCAGTCGCCCGCTGGGACGCCACCGGCTTCTGGGACCTCTGGCAACGAGCCGCGCCCGAGTGGATGCTCGGTGTCGCGGCGGCGAGTGGCCTGGTCGCCCTGCTCGTGCTCTGGCGGCGCTGGTACATGCTGGCGCCGGCCGCGTCCGGCGGCGCCGTGGCGCTGCTCGTCGCGGCATGGGGAGTCATCCAGTACCCGTACTTCATCGTGCGGAGCGAGAGCATATTCGACGTCGCCTCCAACCAGACGATGATCCGCTCAGCGCTGGTCGGCTTGCTGTGCGGCGCGGTGATACTGATACCGTCGCTGCTGCTGCTGTACCTTAGCTTCGTCGCTGAGAGCGCCGAAGAGGCGCCGGAGAGCTAACGCGCGTTTGCCGACGCGTGGCGCAGGCTGCTAGAATAGTCGAAGGGCTGGTTCCCGAGGGCCAGCCCTTTTCGGTGTCGTGATGAACCTGAGAGGCGTCCTGCCCCTAATCGAAGAAGCGCTCGCCGCCGAAGGGCGGCTGGAGGCGCCCGCCGGCCGCCTCACTGTCGGCGCGCCCGACGGCGCCAAGGCTGCGGTCATCGCGCTGCTCGCACAAGGGAGCGATGCGCCGCTCGTCGTCGTCACCGCGCACGCCAACCGAGCGCAGGCGCTGATCGAAGGGCTGGCGGCGTGGCTGGGCGGCGACGAGCGACTCCGCCTGTTCCCGCGACGCGCCGCTCTCCCCTATGAGCGCCTCGCCCCCGACGCTGAAGCCGTGCGCGACCGCCTCCGCGTCCTGGCGCTCTTGCCTGCCGGTAGACATGGGCTCGCCGGCCGCTACGACGCGCCGCCCATCGTAGTCGCGCCCGTCCAGGCGCTGGCCGAGGCCACCCTTTCGCCGGAGGAGATGGCGAGCTCCCATGAGACGCTCACCGCCGGCGGCAGGCTGGCGCCGGAGCCGTTCCTGCGCCGCCTCGTCGAGCGCGGCTATCAGTTCTCGCCCCTCGTCGATACGCCCGGGCAGGCCGGACGGCGCGGCGGCATCATCGACGTCTTCCCGCCGGAGAACGAGCTGCCACTGCGTATTGAGCTGCTCGGCGAGCGGATCGAAAGCCTGCGCCTGTTCGATCCGGCGACGCAGCGCACCATCCGGCTCGTCAACTCGTCGGCAATCGGGCCGGCGCGGGAGATGCTCCTTCCCCAGCCGAGCGCTGTGGACCTCCTGTCGAAGCTCGACTTCGACTCCTGCAAGCCGGAGGTGACCGCCCGCTTTCGCGATGAAGCGGCCCTGCTGGCGCAAGGCGAAAGCTTCCCCGACGACATCTTCTACGTGCCGTTCCTGGCCTGCTGCAGCCTCCTCGACCATCTGCCGCGGAACGCCCTCCTCGTCCTCGACGAGCTCTCGGACATAGCGACCGCGGAGGAGGAGCTCGACCGGCAGGTTATCGAGATCGAAGACGAAATGACGCACCGCTGCGAGCTGCCGCGAGGGTTGCCTTTCCCGCAAAAGCCGTGGCAGGAGCTGCGCGAGGCGCTAACGTCGCGCCCCGGCGTCGTCGAGCTGTCGCGCTGGGCCAGCGGCGAGGAGTGCGAGGGCGACTTCCGCCTGCCCTTCACCGCCGCGGGCGCATACGGCGGCCGCCTCCTGGAGCTTGCGAAGGACCTTTCCGGCGCAGCTCAGCGACGCCAGACGACCGTCATCGTCTCGCAGCAGGCGGCGCGCATCGCCGAAGTGCTCAGCGAGAACGATCTCTTCGCCACGCCGCTCGCCGCCGTCGAGTCGCCGCTGCCGGCGGGCGCGCTGGCGGTCGTGCACGGCTCGCTTCCGGAAGGCTGGAGCTTGCGCTCGCCCCAGGGAGACGGACTCACACTGCTCACGGACTCCGAGCTCTTCGGGTTCGTCAAGCAGCGCCGTTTCACGCGTCCGACCGCGGGCCGCCGCATCGACTTCCTTGCCGACCTCAGTCCCGGCGACTTCGTCGTCCACATCGAGAATGGCATCGGCAAGTTCGCCGGCCTGACGCATCTTCAGACCGATGGCGAACAGGAGCGGGAGTACCTGGAGCTGCGCTACGCGGAAGGCGACCGCCTCTTCGTGCCGACGGACCAGGTCGACCGCGTCAGCCGCTACGTCGGCCCCGGCGACCACAGCCCGACGCTTACGCGACTCGGCACGCAGGAATGGCGTCGCGCCAAGGAGCGGGTGCAGCGGTCGGTCCGCAACCTGGCGCGCGAGCTGCTGGCGCTTTACGCTTCGCGGCAGGTGCTGCACGGGCACGCCTTCTCGCCGGACACGACCTGGCAGCAGGAGCTCGAAGCATCGTTCCCCTACGTCGAGACGCCGGACCAGGCGGCGGCGATGGCGGAGGTCAAGCTGGACATGGAGAGCCAGCGCCCGATGGACCGCCTGGTCTGCGGCGACGTGGGCTACGGCAAGACGGAGATCGCCATCCGCGCGTCGTTCAAGGCCGTGATGGACGGCATGCAGGCGGCGATGCTGGTGCCGACGACGGTGCTCGCCCAGCAGCACTTCCAGACGTTCTGCGACCGTCTCTCCGGCTTCCCCGTCCGCGTCGAGATGCTGTCCCGCTTTCGCTCCGACAGGGAGCAGCGGGACATCGTACGCGACCTGGCGGCGGGCTCCGTAGACATCGTTATCGGCACCCACCGCCTCCTGCAATCGGACGTCGCCTTCCGCGACCTTGGCCTGGTGATAATCGACGAGGAGCAGCGCTTCGGCGTCGCCCACAAAGAGCGCCTGAAGCACATGCGCCAGCAGGTCGACGTGCTGACGCTCTCGGCGACGCCTATCCCGCGCACGCTGCACATGGCGCTCGGCGGCATCCGCGACATGTCGGTCATGGACACACCGCCGGAGGACCGCCTGCCGATCAAGACCTACGTGCTCGAGTTCGATGAGCACTTCGCCCGCGACGCAATGCTGCGCGAGCTTGAACGCAACGGGCAAGTCTACTTCGTTCACAACCGCGTGTTCAACATCGAGGGCGTCGCCGACCGGCTGCGACGCCTGCTGCCGGAGGCGGAGATAGCCGTCGGCCACGGGCAGATGCCGGAGGACCAGCTCGAACGCGTGATGCTTGACTTCGCCCGCGGCGCCGTCGACGCCCTCGTCTGCACGACGATCATCGAATCGGGACTCGATATTCCCAACGTCAACACGATAATGATCAACCAGGCGGACCGGCTGGGCCTGGCGCAGCTCTACCAGCTTCGCGGCCGCGTCGGGCGGGGCGCCAGCCGAGCATACGCCTACCTCTTCTACGACCGCCATCGCTCGCTGACGGAGCCCGCCCAGAAACGCCTCCAGGCCATCTTCGAGGCGACGGAGCTGGGCGCCGGCTTTCAGATCGCCCTCCGCGACCTGGAGATCAGGGGCGCCGGCAACCTCCTGGGCGCCGAGCAGAGCGGCCAAATCGGCGCCGTCGGCTTCGACCTGTACACACGGCTGCTGGCCGACGCCGTCGAAGGGCTGAAGGCGCTCGAGCGCGGCGAGAAGCCGCCGACGCCGTCGACCGCACTGCTACCGCTGGCCATCGACCTGCCGCTCGTCGCCCACATCCCGGAGAGCTACGCACCGGACCTGAACGTGCGCCTCGCCCTCTACCAGCGGATGACGCGCGTCAAGCATCCGCAGGAGGCGGACGAACTCGCGCAGGAGTTGCGCGACCGCTTTGGGCCCCTGCCGGAGCCCGTTCAGACGCTGCTCTACGTGGTGCGCGTACGGGCCCTAGCGCGTGAGGCGGGAGTGCAGTCGGTGCAAACGGAGGACGGCCAGATAGTGCTTCGTATGGTGCAGGGACGTCGCCTGCCCCAGGAGCAGTTGCGGCGCCAGCTTCCCGAAGGCGCTTGGGTCGGCCCAACCTCCGTGCGGCTCAGTCGCGTCCGCCTCAGCGACGGTTGGCGCGATGCGCTGTTGGGCGTCATGGAAAGACTAGTCGAGCTCGCCGCCTCTGCGCCTGCCCCTTAGGGGCCGCATCACATCTTCTTCACGAGCGCGAGGCCCCGCTTCATATCCGCAACACGCGCCGAGACTACGATAGCGTGTCTGAGAGGCGCGCGCCGTCAAACGGACGGTGGAGCCTCCCGGGGACGATTTGGAGGTGTGACATGCGGCAAACAGACGAGAACAGGCCGATATCGCAGGCAGTGAACGAGGAAGAAATCGAGCAGACGGCGCCTCTACGGGAGTTCTTCTGCGAGCCTTCCGGCTGCGGGCTCTTCGACACGGTTGGGAGCGAAATCAGCGAGTACGTGGGTGGCCTTCGGGAGCCGTTCTGCACGGGCCACAAGGTTCAAGCATCGCCGATGGCAAGCTATTTCGAGTAGTCGCCAGAACGGCGGCCCCACGCGGGCCCCGCCGGCACATAACGGATGAAGGGCCCGGTCTTCGGATCGGGCTCCTTTTCTCGCGATATCCCTAGTGCGGGGACTCCGCGTAACCGACGTGCCACTGCCCGCTACTGCTCTTCGCCGAATACCAGAGCTTGAACAGCCGCGCGCCGGCATCGTAGAGAAGCGTCGAGCGATAAATGCGCTCGTTGTCCCAGCCGCTGGAGGGGCTAAGCAGCGGGCTGGAGTAGGTGGTCCACTGGAGGCCGTCGTTGCTCGTCGCCAGCATCAGATGGGAGCCGGCGTTCGGCGAATCGACGTAGTCCATCACGTACTGCTTGTCGACATAAAGTACGTCGAGGTGCCAGGGCGTCGCCGCCAGGTCGACCTTCTGGACGGGCGACCAGGTGATGCCGTCCTTGCTCGTCGCGTGAAGCACACCGCTGCCGGCCGCCGTCCACATGTGGAAGGTGCCGTTTACGAGCACGACGGCCGGGGACAGGAAGAGGGGGTAGCTGTCAAGGTTCCAGTGCATCACCGGCTGCGGCGCGCTCCAGCGAACGCCGTCGGCGGAGGTCAGCAGGAGGATGTCGTTGGTGTTCTGGCCGGTGCAGCGCTTCGACCGGGCCTGGCGGGTGTAGTAGAGGTAGAGCTTGTCGTTGGCGGGGTTGTAGACGAGGTCGGGGTCGCTGTTGTGGTCGCAGGGCGGCGCCGGAACGATGGGATTGGTAAGGCTGGCTGGCGGCGACCAGGTTTGGCCGTCGTCCGAGACCAGCATGCTCGGGTTCTCACGCGAATCGGCGCCGTTTGGATAGGGCGTCAGGGCCATCCAGTACTTATGGTTGTGCCAGCCCTTGGGGAAGTAGACGACGTCTGGGTGGGCGGCCTGGCCGGAGCCGTCGTAGGTCGGGATGTCGAGAGGGGCCGCGGCGTTGAGGAAGGAAGGCGGCGACCAGGGCGTCGGCGAGGCGGCCCGCCGCAGTGGGTTGAACGCCGCGCTACCGCCGCGGCAGCCGACAGCCGTCGCCAGCGGCAGCAGGCAAAGCGCCAGCAGAACGACGCTCTTTCGCAACCCCCTGTCCTCCCCGCTGAAATCGCTCTTCCAAGGGTGACGATCCGCGCCCTTTCGGTCAAGAGGAAAATGCCTTAGGTTCTCTTTCGGTTTGACACCCCGCCGCGACAACGGCTAGAATGCCAGCGCTGTCACTTCGACGGCCCCCGCCAAAGCGGTACAGCGATCATTGTGGGGAGCAAGGAGGGAGCCATCCTTGGACGGTGAAGCGCCGGTCGGAGGCGCGGCATCCGGCCTCCTGGACCGTGTTGCACTCCCGCCGGCCAGCCGAATTCCCATCGTCGCCGGCGTCTACGCGCTGGGCGTCGCGCTCTTCCTCCTGCTCGAGCCGACGCGCGCTGTCTGGCTGCTGCTCACGACACTCATCGTCGGCCTGGGCAGCGACGGGATCGTTCGCTCCTACGCCGGCGGGTCGCTTCGCGGTCCCCTCGACACTGCGCCCTATCTGCTGGTGCCGGCGATCTTCAGCCTCGCCGCCGGCTTCTTCCTTCAGGAGACCGTCAGCGGCTACTGGAAGCTCCTGGCCGCCGTCGCCGCCGGAGGCATGATGGGCGGCATTCTATACGGCGAATGCCTATCGCTGGACATCCACAGCGAGCTTTACGGAACGGGGCGATTCATCCTGAATATCGCCAGCTATCTCGCCGCGTTCGCCCTGTACGCGGTCATGTACAGCTATGGTGTCAACCTCGTGCCCGCGGCGATCTGCGTCGGCCTCCTGACGACGGTGCTGGCTGCCGAAATTCTGCGCGAGACGGAGCTGATGCCGCCGCCGGTAGGGCGAAGGAGCCTGCGCTCACTCGGGTTCGCCCTCGCGATCGGCTTCGTCGTCGCCGAGGCGCGTTGGGCGTTGTACTTCGTGCCGCTGGAGGGTTTTCTAGCGGCCGTATTCCTGCTGCTATTCTTCTACGTTGCCAGCGGCATCGCGCAGCACCATCTCACGGGCCACCTGTCGCGACCGGTCGCAACGGAGTATGGGCTCGTGGCGTTTGTCGGGCTCGTGATGGTGATTCTGGGTCGATGGCTCGGCGGCGGCTAGCATGGATGCTTGTGGAGGCGTGCGGCGTTTGGTAGGATAGGGCGGGTCGGGGTGTAGCGCAGCCCGGTAGCGCACCTGAATGGGGTTCAGGAGGTCGTGGGTTCGAATCCCACCGCCCCGACCAGTTTCCCTACAAACTGGCACAGAACAGCCCATTATCGGGGTGGAAACCCGCCGAAAAGGCGGGTTTCCTGCTTTTCTGGGGCGTTTTGGGGGCTCTCACCCATCCATCGTAAACGCCCCAGATGCGCGCGGTGAGCCGGTTACGGTACCTGAAACGGTGTTCTATTTTGCAACAGTCTTAGGGCATTCAGGCGAACAGCGATTTTGACAGGGCGGCAATTAACGGTGATCTGGGAGGAAGCTAGCATGAAGATGAGAAAACGAAACCCAAGGTGGCAGGACATGGACAAGAAGAACACCCCGTTCAACCGCCTGATCGACGACTTCCTGCTGGCCAAACGCTCGGCCGGCTGCTCGGAGAAGACGGTCTCCTGGTACCGCGACAACATCCTGAGCTATGTGCGCTTTCTCGAGGGCGAGGGCAACCCGGCCGTGCTGAAGAGCTTCTCAGCCGACAGCGTGCGCCGCTACACGGTCCACCTGCAGGGACGTAGGGTGAAGTTCGAAAACAATCCCCTGCGGCGGACGGTCGGCGAGGCGCTGTCCAGCCAGACCGTCTTCGGCTACGTCGCCACCCTCGGCGTCTTCGCCACCTGGCTGGCTGCCGAGGGCTACACGCGTAGCAATCTCCTGCAGGGGGTACCGCGGCCGCGGAAACGGAAGACGGCGGTCAGCGGTCTCAGCCGGGAGGAGATCGAGAGCCTTCTGGCCCGGGTTCCCAAGCATACGCTGGTCGGTACCCGTGACCGGGCGATCCTGATAACCCTCCTGGACTGCGGCCTCCGCGCCTCCGAGCTCTGCGACCTGACGCTGAACGAGGCCCACATCGAGGGGGGCTACCTGAAGGTGCTGGGCAAGGGGAACAAGGAGCGGATAGTGCCGGTCGGCGCCGCCGCCTGCCGGGCGATCCTCCGCTACCGTGACTTCTTTCGCCGGGATCAGGGCAAGCCGGCGCCCAACCTCTTTCTGTCCGTTCACGGCGGCAGATTGAGCCCGGAGGCGCTCCGTCTAATGGTGCAGAGATGGGCCAAGTCGGCGGGAATCAAAGGTGCGACCGTGCACAAGCTCCGTCACACCTTCGCCCTCCAGTACCTGATGGCCGGCGGCGATGCCTTCAGCCTGCAGAAGATCCTCGGCCATACGACGATGGACATGACGCGGAACTACGTCAACATACTGCCGGCGCAGCTCGTGGAGAAGCACCGCCTTCACTCGCCGATGGACCGGATGACGATCGGCTTTCCCTCGACAAAGGGGCGAACGGACGGCAGGGACGAGTGTGGGCGTTTCGCGTCCTCCCTCCCCCGTCGCCGTAGCAGCGGTCGCGGTCGCGGATGAGGTAGCGCGGCTGCTCGCCCCAAGGCGTCGCCGCGATCAGCTGGCGCCAGACCCACTCAGCGGTCGGATGAGCAGTCACGTTCAGGTGAACCAAACTCCGCCGGTGATGGGCAATGAACAAGAACACATACAAGGTCTTGAAGGTCACGGTCTGGACCGTGAAGAAGTCAGCGGCCCAGATGTGCGGTGCATGATTGCGGAGGAAGGTGCGCCAGGATTGGGACGGCGGCCGCCGCAGGGCGGAGCGGCGGTAGCAGCGGACAGATTCGGCACTGACCTGGAAGCCGAGCTTGGCGAGCTCGCCGCGGATGCGCACGCTTCCCCAGCGCGGGTTCTCCCTCGCCAGCCGCCGGATCAACTCCCTCACCTCAGTAGGGACAGGCGGCCTTCCCGGACCCCGATGCTGTCTGCTCCTCCAGGTCCAGTACTGTCGCCAGGCTTTGCGCTGCCACCGGACTACGGTGTCCGGCTGCACGATGACCAAGGTCCTCCGCCAATCAGACCAGAGGCGCGAGAGCCAGGACCAGAACAGACGGTCAGTCGCCCTCAACCTCGGCCGGCGAGATTGGCGGGAGAGGACGGCGAGCTGCTGGCGAAGGGCGATGTTCTCAAGCACGAGACACTGCCGCGAACGCAGGGTGCTGCGCAGGAGGGAGCAGAGGAGGAGGAGATATGCGATCAAGGACGGACCTCCCTGAGGGCAGAGTGCCTCAAGGCTGGTCCACTCACATCACAAGGTCAACCCTCTCTAGATACGGATGAGATTCTTGGCTCCCACAGGTGACGATACCCGAAGCGAGGTCGGGGGGACGCGAGGTATGGGGCTACCCTAAGTTCCTGACGCAGATACCGAGCGACGTCGCCGACAAGCAGTTCAAGTTCGCGGTGCTGGACCCCGATTCCGGCGAGCCCATCGTCGACGTAAAGGGAGAGATGGGACGCGGCCTCTCGGTGGGCGCGTTCAACATGATCACGTTCAGCAACCACGACGACAAGATCCTGCGGACGGTGGTGGAAGCGGAGGGCAAGCTCAGACTCTCCGGCTGCAAGGGCATCGAGGTGAAGGTCGCGTTGACCAGCCACCGGATGGCGGAGAGCCTGAGGGCGCTGGGGCTGGAGACGGCCAAGCCGTTCGGCATTATGAGCTCCGATTACATGCGGACGAAGCTGAACCCGGGAATACCCGTCGCGGAGTACAAGACGCCGGAACTGCCGTATCGCTACGCCGAGGAGCTGGAGTTCCTCAAGAGCAGGGCGTAGGGACTTCGGAGACGAACCACCAGCGCCGCGACTATAGCACTGCCTTTTCCGCCCGTCAACGCTCGTTCTGGCGCGGCACTATGTCCTCTCTGTATCCTTACCCTGCTATGTTAAAGGTCAGCACAGCGAAGCGGGCTGACCCTACCATGTCCTGGCTGTGTGCCTTTGATCCGACTTGTCGCCTGTTCGCTGTGCTCACGGGGCTTGACCTGATAGGGGCCCGTCTTCGACCCGAGAGAGGCTAGTCAGCCCCTGAGACTGCGCTCGGAGGGAGGCATAGATGATCACGATTGGGGTTGACGCCCACAAGCGAATGCATGTCGCTCTGGCACTCGATGATGCTGGGCAGGAGCTCGGCCACTGGCGCGGCGCCAACAGCGCCGTGGGCTGGCGGAGCCTGGCCCAGTGGGCAAGTGAACTGGGGTGTCAGCGGCGGTGGGCAATCGAAGGCGCTTGGAACTACGGCCGGGGCTTAGCGCAACAGCTGGTGACGGCAGGGGAGACGGTGTACGAGGTCAACCCGCGCTGGACCGCCCTGGGCCGACGGAGCGCCCGAAAGCCTGGCAAGACGGACAGGTTGGACGCGCACGCCGTGGCGCTTCTGGCCCGACGGGAGGCGTCCACTCTGCCGCGTGTCTCGCCGGAAGATGACACCGCTATCCTCGCCTTGCTCACGACAGAGCGCGAGGCGGCGCTTGGCGAGGCAACGCGCCTTGGCAACCAGATTCACGCCCTTCTGATGCAGCTTAACCCCGAATACGATGGTCACCTGCCCAACCTCCGCTCCAAGGCAGGCCTCGATGCACTGGAGAGCTACGCCTCGCCCAGCGGCTGCTTGCTGCAAGACGAGCGGGCGGCAGCCGTGCGAAGGCTAGCCAAACGTCTACGGCTGGCTCTTAGTCAGGCAAAGGAACTGGCCCGACAGATCGCAGCGCATGCCGAGGCTGGCTTCTCGCCTCTAACTCGGTTGTGTGGTGTCAATCTCCTCACTGCCGGCATGCTGGCCGGTATTCTCGGCCCGGGGCGTGGGTTCTCTACTGATGCCGAACTGGCCGCCTATGCAGGCGCTGCGGCGCTTGAGGCTTCTTCCGCTGGACTTACTCGTCATCGTCTGAATCGCGGCGGCAATCGGCGGCTCAACTCCATCCTCTATTGGATCGCGCTAACCCAGGCCCATTATTCGCCTGAGGCACGCGCCTATCTTGATCGCCGAGTTTCCGAGGGGAAGAGCCGACGAGAGGCCATTCGTGCTCTGAAGCGCTTCATCGTTCGCGCTATTTGGCGGCTCTGGCAGGAGTGCGAGGCCAGTTCTATCAAGCCGCGGGTCGAGAATGCCGCCTGATCTTGTACATAGGAGCGTCGGATCGTGTCTGCTGGCCGAGACCGTCAAGCTGAGACAAGTTACAATGAAGCGTCGCGGCTTCGTAGACGGTGAGATTGGACGGCTAAAGCCAGATGCTCGCACTACAAGAGATAAGGCGGAAGAGACTCCAGTTCGGACTTATAACCCTCATCGTCGGTCTCGTGGTCTACCTGCTAGTGATGATAAGCGCACTGGGAAGTGGTCTGATGTCGGCCATGTCCGGCGCGGTGGATTCCTTCAACGCCGACCTGGTGGTGTTCAGTGCAGACTCAAACAAAAGCTTCCTAAGGAGCGAGCTCACCGCCGACCAGCAGGGCGCCATGGTAGGGCTGTTGGGTGCGGATAGGACCGGAGCAGTCGGCTACATGGTCGCCACGGCGCAACGAACGGTAGGGAGCGAGGAAGTTGCCCTCTTCGGCTTCCAGCCGGGCAGCATCGCCGAGCCCGCTGTGAGGTCGGGTCGGCCGATTGAGGGCCAAGATGAGATCCTGATCGACGCGAGCCTGTCCCGCTCCAGCGGCTTGCGGCTCGGCGATGTCGTTGTTATGCGCAGCGCCCTGAAGGACTACGAGTTTACGGTCGTCGGCGAGGTCGAAAGTGGACAGTTCTTGGGGCTCCCTGCGGCCTGGGTCAGCATCGACCGCTGGCGCGAGATGCGCTACCCGGGGCAGGGTAAGGATGCCCCCGCCGCCAGCGTTCTCCTGATCCGAGGTGGCGGAGCCGACGTGGGTGGCCGTGTGGAGGCGGCGGTCGGCAATACAAGCGTTGTCACAAAGAGCGCTGCCATAGCCTCCATCGGAGGTGTAAAGCAGCAGCAGCAGGTTGTGATGACGATAGAGCTTTTCGGGTTCGTTATCGGAGCTCTGGTGATCGGCTCCTTCTTCTTCGTCCTGACGATGCAGCGGTCATACGAGATCGCCATATTCAAGGCGATTGGTGCTTCCAACTGGTGGGTTTTTGGCCAACTGATCCGCCAGGTGATGGTCGTAGCCCTGGCCGGCGTCGCTATGGGTATACCGCTGGCTCTGCTGACGGCAGCGGTTATCCCTTCGGACGTACCCTTGGAAGTGACGGCGAGTGCCTTCCTAACAGGAGGGATCAGCATAACCATCGCGGCGCTTATTGGTGGCGTCTTTTCGGCTCGTCAGGTGGTCCGGGTGAACCCCCTGAGCGCGCTGGGGCAGGTGTGATGATTGAGGATGATCAGGGACTGATAGCGCAGTCGCTGGCAAAAGTCTACGCGTCCGGCGAAACGACCGTAGAAGCAGTCCGCGAGGCTTCCCTCACCGTACGTCCGGGTGAGTTCGTTGCGGTCGTGGGGCCGAGCGGCTCCGGGAAGACGACCCTGCTGGCGATGCTTGGCGGGTTGGTCACCCCCACCCGCGGACGCGTCATCGTCGGCGCCACTGACATCGCCCACTTGAGCGAGGCGAAGCGAGCGCGCTTCCGCAGGGAACGGGTAGGGTTCGTATTCCAGGGCTTCAACCTAGTTCCCTACCTGACCGCGGAGCAGAACATCCTGACAATCGCCTCCATTTCCGGCAAACTCAATGGAGAAGCGCGGAGAAGGGCTCGCCAGCTACTACAGGAGTTAGGCATGGGGGAACGATCCCATCATCTTCCGGGTAAGCTATCAGGTGGGGAGAGGCAGCGGGTCGCCATCGGTCGGGCACTTATGAACGACCCTCTTCTGGTGCTGGTAGACGAGCCCACCTCAAACCTGGACTCTGAGCAGGGCAGCGCTGTGGTGCGTAGTTTGGCTGATGAGGTAAAGGTACGTAACAAGATCGGTGTCATGGTCACGCACGATCGACGGATGTTGACGTACGTGGACAGAGTACTTGAGATGGCCGACGGACAGCTTCTGTCGCCTCGGGAAACCCACTGAGAGTCTCGGCCACGAGCACGCATGAATGCGGTCTTGGAGCGGGACTCGATATCCGTGGCCCACACGATGCACGCTTAGTGTGCGTTCCTGCCGACGCCAGAGCGTCGCTGCCGTCAGCCGTGGAGGAAAGCGATGCCCGACCTTTTCTCGCCCGCCTTGTGAGATTCAACGGCGTGGAGCAAGGCGGCACGGGCGGCGTTTGCAGAACTACCCCGGCATACCGAGCACGAGAGTTCCTCTAATTCCCACCCATCAGGTCTTGCGCGATGCCCAGATGATATTGGCTCATCGCGTCGTTCCCCAGCCAGGCATATACGCTTGCAACCTCCTGGCGCACCGTCAGATTGTAGGGGTCTAGAGCGACGGCCTCTTCCAGCAACCGGTACACGTCTTCCACCGGCTCAACCCGCAGATTCGCCAGTTCACCCCGCACCGACGCGAGCATCAGCACGGAATACGCGTCCGGCGCATAGTCTCGGGTCACCCGTTCGTAGGTGGCCTCCGACCGTTCAAGCCAGGCGGTCGACTCGGTTGACGCCACCGCCAGGTCGTATTCGTACTGCCCACGGTCCAGTAGATACTGACGTTCCAAGGGATTAAGTGTAGACGCTTGTTGCGAGAGACGGACAGCGTTTTCGAGGTCGCCGGCCGCCGCCGCTCGCTGCGCTTCCCCGGCAGCCAAGTCGCCACCAACGAGGGTGGCCGCCCACGCCAGCGCAACGAAGCCGCCGACCAACGCGGCCGCTCCGAACGCCCAGCGAGAAAGCCGTCGCCGTCCCGTCGTTGGTTGGCAGTTCGATGGCGCGACGCCGCTTGCTGCGCCGACCGCGGCGCCCATCAGAAGCCAGAGCACCCAAGTCGTCATGCCCTCCGTGAAACCGAAGTAGAGGGCGGAAACATAGCCGACGATTGCTGCCATCGACCCCACCAGGCCGTAACGCAATCGTCTGTCGCAACAAAGAGACGTGCTGCTCCAAGAGACGGTCAACACAGTGACCAACAGCCAGACGAAGGCGCCAAGCCCAAGGAGACCGGTCCCGGTCCCCAGATCGAGGAAGACGTTGTGGGCGCTTTCGGGCCGAACGTTATCGGTGCCAATGCCCGGCTGGTTAGGCCGACGGTACTTCGAGAAGAGGATGGGAAAGGCATCTTGCCCTCCGCCAAAGATAGGTCGATCTGCCATCATCTCCAGCGCGGATCGCCACAGGCCAATTCTCATCGCCACGGACGTCTCGGTGAAATCGGTTGCTGACGCGATGCGCTCAGCGCCATGACTCGCTACGCTCCTGCCTTGAGCCATGGTTACGAACAGAGTGCCGCTTAGGATTAGGCCGAGCAGCACACAGAGAACACCGAACCTTGTCCACCGGACGCTGTGTATCAAGGAGGCTGCCAGGATGACCGCGACTGCGGCTGCTCCAATCCAGCCGGCCCGGCTCGACGTCAGGAGCAGGGCGATCACCATCACGACGGCTCCGACGGCCAACAGCCAGCGCCAGGAGCTCCCTCGGCCCACAAACAGTCCCGCCGTGGCTGCCAGGCTGACCACGAGGAAGGCACCCAGCACATCGGGTTGGCCAAACGTGGAGCCAACGCGGCCCTCTGGAATCTGTACCCACTCAATCCAGTCCAGCCCTAGCCGTTGGATCAGCGCATAGCCGGCCACCGCTGTCCCTGAGACAAACATGCCGCCCAGCACTATGCTCAAGTCCCGGCGCGATCGTACGAAAGCGGCCGAAACCAAGAAGAGCGCAACGTAGAGAAGAGTAGGAAGCAGACCTTGGTACCGCTCACTCTCGCCGAGAAGGCTAGCCCGTCGGTCAACGGCGAATGCGACGGCAACTACGTTGGCGATGATGAAGGCCAGAAGAGGCAAGACAACCGCTGCCCGAAGGCTCCAGTCCTCGCCCTTGCCACGGGCCGCCATGTATGCGATCCACAAGAGCCCGCCGCCGACGAACGCAGCGGTCGCGGCCAGCCGAGGCAGCACCAGTTGGTCAGCCAGTGGCTCCACAACCACAAGCGGAACCACCACCGCCAAGAGGGCCAGCCAGAGAGCGCCCGTGACACCAGGCGATGCGCCGGCGAGATCACGCAGTCTCAGCGAGGTACGCAAGACGTGTATGCGCCCAACGAATAGGTATTAGCGGAGAGCCGGCACACTCGAGCGACAGCCAATGCCGAAGTCCGAGAGCTCCTCACCAAAGAGGTGCGGTAAGCCAGCGCCAGCAGGTCACCAAGGCCACCACCGTCGAACAAGGCCCGGCGGCGACGGCGCGTGTGGCGGTGACACATGGCCCGGCGGCGACACCTGGCCCGGTGCCGACACTTGGCCCGGCGATGACACATGGCCCGGCGGTGACACTTGGCCCGGCGGTGACACTTGGCCCGGCGATGACACATGGCCCGGCGGCGACAGATGGCCCGGCGGCGACACTTGGCCCGGCGATGACACATGGCCCGGCGGCGACACATGACCCATCTGAGCTGCTGCGTTCCCCGTGGGCCCATTTAAGGAGGGCACGATTATCGCCATTGCCACCGTGCCAACCAGTGCCGCGAGGACGAGCGCAACCACCACGAGGAGCCTAGCTGGGATCCGAAAAGCGGATAACTTCATGGCGCGACCTTTCTGTCGGCGGCGATGCCATTGGGCGAGGAGTTCTATGGATGAGCCACCAGCAGCGAAAGTGTAGCATAGGTTAGGGGATTGTCAAGCAGCGATATTCATCGTCCTCCGCACAGGAATCGGGGAATCGGGCCGAATTCGCAGGCTAGTCGGAGTCTATGCAAACACCATGGGGACTTAGTGTCGGGTCCAAGGGTTCTTGCGCGCTCGCCAATGGCGTGAGATCCGAGGAGTGACCGCGGCGCGGGGGCAAGGCGGCAAAAGGGCGGAGAGCCCCCTTTTCGGAAGGCTCTCCGCCGACTAGCGTTGCTTGCCTGGAGTTTGCCGGTTGTCCTCACGAGGAGCGCGTCAGCCGGGCCTAATGCCCCTTCAGCAATGACAGGAACTGATTCGACGCGGCGCGTTCCATTGGTCATTCTTGTCGCAGCCGCCGCCGTCTGATAGGATTCCAGCGGTTGGGGCGTAACGCAGCCCGGTAGCGCACGTGAATGCGGGGTATCCCCGAGAATGCAAGCTAGTTAGGTGCACGCCCCAAGTCTGATTTCGTATCTAAGACCCTTGCGAAGCCAGTCTATTTGGGCGCACTCATGAGAACAGGACTCATTGACGCTGGCGCTACGATCTTTCTGTGAGAAGGAATACCCCATCCCGCTGCCCGCGCTGTCGCGGCTTCCTCACTGTCGACGGCTACGAACGCAACGGCACATTGTACGCATCAACTGCGGCCATGTCGCGTGGCCGGCCCGAGTCTTGGGACCTTCTGGGTGTGAAGCATCTGAGCATGAGCGCTGTGCATCAGAATCAGCACCCCCCCAGCGAAAACGCGGAAGTTATCATCTGGAAAATGGGCCATTAGGCGCGACTGCGACTAGTCCCAGCTGTACGTCACTGCTGAGAAATAATGTCCTTGAATGTTACAGGGTCTGTCGCATAGAGAACCGCTCGTTCCAAGGCTTCTTCGCGGAAACTATGAACCTTGAGATAGTCGGGGTTGTTGACCATTTTGAGGAACGCCTTGCGGGACGGATATTGGACGAGAATCACAGTATCCCACGTCTCTATTCCATAAAGTAACTCCTTTGCATTGCCGAAATAGAGCAGCTTGGCGCCGACGTTTTCGAGGAATGGGCCCGATTCCTTGATGTACCGAGAATAAGCCTCCCAGCCTCCTTCGTTCTTAAACTTCAGGAGATTGAGCATGACAACTGGTCTTTCATTCGTATTAGCGGCTAATTCCTGGAATTGATCTTCGTTGGTTTTTATGCCAGTCATCCTATTCTCTCTCCTCGGTGTTGCCGGGCTTGGTGGGCGATGCAGGGCTCGAACCTGGGCCCTTCTGGGTGTAAAGCAGATGACGACCGCAGGTGGGCATCCCGTAACAGACCCCCAAGTCCACTCGTTATCAGTGTAGAGGCTACGCACCCCAACCTGCGAACGATTGTAGCGCAAACCGGGGTTAGCGCGGCCCTACTCTTTTGCCTTTGGCCCGTGTGGGGTGCCAATATTCCGTCCGTATCCGGGAGAGCGGCGAGTGGCAAACCAGGACCGCCGAATGCCGGCAGAGGAGCGCAAACCCTCTGCCTGTCACGCAGGGGGTTGACGGCCCGTGGTCTGTGCCGTTCATCAGGCACAAGGGCGACTCAGAGTGCGAGCTCCACAGATACGGATGGGGCTTTGGCACCCCACACGTGGGCCGGACTCCTGCCGCCGGGCGATTGTCCTCTCTGGGCAACCCTCGAGCAGAAGACGGGCGACTGGGTCCCGGTGGCGACTCAGCACTAGGCCGTCAGCCACCTTGCCGTGACACTGTCATCGTTGTTCGGCTTTGAGCACCTCCGCCCGCGCCGGTCACCCCAGCATGGGTGGCAGGCGCGAGTTGAGCCCGTGCAGCCTAGCGTGCAAGAGGATCCAGAACGAGTGCAAAGGATTCAGGGGCACCATGTCAAGCGGCCTCACCTTCATCAGGGTGGTCAAGCCGGCGATTATGCCGCGCAGGTCATTGTGGGCGCCCACCTCGATGATCCGGCGACCAGGATAGCGTCGCCGCAGCTCCGCCCCCCGCTCGCCGATGGCGCATGGCCCCACGACTAGGATGTCGCCGGGCAGGTTCTCCAGGTCGGCGTCCCGGAAGCCCTTGCCGAAGACAATAGTAAACCCGCCCTGGCCGGAATAGTCGTTGGTCAGTATCTCCAGGATGACTTCGCTGTTCCCCTTGCAACCCTCGACGCACGCACGCTCGCGGCCCTCGACAATGCGCACGTCGGGGTGGAAGCGTCGCAGGATGGCATAAGGATAGCGTGTCTGGAAGCGGCCGAGGTCGCCGATGACCTCGATACGCTCCAGCCGTCCCTCACCCAAGCCCCACTCCGCTGTCAGGCGTAGGTGCTCCACTTCTTCGATGTCGTAGCCCATCACCCTGGCGCCCACCGCGTCCACAGCTACCGTATCCTGGCCGCCGACGAGGATATTGAGTTGGGCGCTGCACTCGTCCAGCAGCGTCCGCGGCGGCGCGTTCCCGTGAAACACAGCCGTAATCCCCTCGATGATGCAGAAGTCGGGCCGCACCATCCGGTAGAGACTGGCGAGACGGAGGTGCAACGTGTCGTGATTATGGAAGTTCATGCGGTTCTCATGAATCGGGAACGCCTGCTGATTCTTCACGCCCAGTGTCACCGTCGTCATGGAGTGGGTCTTCAGCTTGGGCAGGCTCAGGTAGAAGTTTCCCGGTCGTTGCGACGGGTCGATGAACGTCTCGTAGAGCCGGCGGGAGATGCGTATCGGCGTCTCCTCGCCCCCCAGCGTGTACGGCACCGTCCTTCCCTCGTCCAAGTAGACCAGCTCGGCGCCGTGGCGGCGGGCGATGTCGGCATAGCCGGTCACCGCGAAGACAAGACGGGTGGCGACACCATGAGAAGAGTTCTCCATCAGGGCCGCGCGACGGTAGCCGTTGTCACCCAGCCAGCCCAGCAGGGCGTTCGACTACGGCTGGCTCCGTGTACGTCCCCGCAGAGAAGTGCACGCCGTTAGGCTTGACGTAGACCCGGCTTCCGCTGGGGATGACGTTGGCGATGCCCCCGTAAGGCGCAAAGATCGCCTCCAGCGCGGCGGACACGCCGTTGCTTGTGTCGGCAATGGTGACGGCTGGTCGCACGGTCGGTACGTCCTCCGGGCTATTCGCCTCAGGTTAACACGGACCTACTCTCGTCGTGAATACGTTCGAGGCGCCAAGGCTCGACCCCCTACGGGCTCAGGTGACAATGCGGGCCGGCAGGCACGCCCGCGACCCTTTGCCTGGAAAGCAGATGGCCGCCGCTTTGAGGCGAAAGAGGCTGGGCATCCTGCACAGCCTTCATTAGTGTATGTGTGTTCTGGAGCGGGAAACGGGACTCGAACCAGTGACCCTCTGCTTGGGAAGCAAAGGCTGCAGCCATCGCCGTCTTGAGACTCAAGCGGGAACCAGAAAGCCTTGACCGACCGCGACCGGCACGTCACAATAGCGCTGCCTGGCGTCGCGCCGTATCAGCTACGAGCTGAGCAGCGGAAGATTCAGGAGAGACACTCGGCCTAGCCAGATTCTGCACCTGAATCTTCTCCAAGGACGGCCGCCGGCAGATTCGGAATCGGCGCTTTCGGCTGGATTCCCGACCTGATTGATGGGGTTCAGGAGGTCGTGGGTTCGAATCCCACCGCCCCGACCAGTTTCCCTACAAACTGGCACAGAACAGCCCATCATCGGGGTGGCGAATCGGTTACGAACTGACGACGCCGTGGGCTTCGCCAGCCTAGACTTGCGAACCCTTTCGCTGATCCGGGTTGGGGCGGCGTCCTATGCGGCGCGCGATGTCGGCGGCGAAATTAGCGGCTGTTCCCACGACGCCGCGCTGGTGGGGGATGGGGCGCATCGCGTTCGACAGTTCCGGGTGCTTCTCGGCGTAAGCCCGCACCTCCTCCAGCGTCACGCCGTAGGCGTCGAGCACGCGCTGCAGCTCCCCACGGGCCTTGTCTTTCGCCTCCTGCAGCTTCATCTGCACCCGGCTCTTGACCAGCACCTCGCCGTCTCCTGTCGTCTCGATGGGGATAAAGACCGTGTCGGCCAGGTCGCTCACCACCTTCGCCTGGACGCCATCGCTGATCGTACTGGGCATGCAGCCGAAAGGCTTGATGGAGATCATCATGTGAGCCTTGGCGTGTCGCACCATGTATATGTGCTTGGTGACCTCCAAGTGACCCTCGCCAGCGATGAGGCGCTTCTCGTAGTAGCCTTCGGAGTAGCGGTCGAGCATGTCCATCGCTGGGAAACCCTGCGGCTTCATATTCATGATGGCGCGGTAGAAGGTGTAGAGGATCTCCCCGAAGTGCTTGCCTACACGGAGTCCGAACCAGATGAGCCAGGGGTTGGCCGTGCCCATCCCCTGCGGGTCTGACTTGACGAAGAGGCGGTCCCGCACCTTGAGCTCGTTGAGCCAGATCATGTACTCGAACCAGGCCCCGACCGTGTCCAGCATCACCTCGGCGCCCTCGTCCTCCAGCCAGTGCAGGAGACGGTGGTTCGACTCGTCCTCCGCGTGCTTGAGGAAGAACTCGCCGGTGACCTTCACCCGTGGCTTGACCCTCAGGTAATCGACCTCGATGCGGCCGAGCTTGACCCTGATAGCCGCCATCGTCTTCGAGATGGAGAGCCCTTCTCTTGCTGCCACACGCAACATCTCGCGGGCCTCCGCCAGCGCCCTGTCGGTTGCCCCGGGGACGACCTCGTAGGGCCGGATCTGGCAGGCGAGGTCGCCCAGGAGGTCGGCGGCGATCGCCACCTTGGCGAGGCGCCAGAACACCTTGGGCGTCATCTGCACCCCCGCCGACTCCTGATTGATGTCGAGGCCGTGGGCGATATCCAGCATCGCGATCCGGAAGTTGGGGAAGCCGGCCGCCTTGAGCGCCTTGCGCATGTCCGCCTCGTACATCCCCATCCGGCAGGGCCCGCAGTCGCTGGCCCAAAGGAGGGCAAAGCGCTCTTCGATCTCGCTGTCGGACAGCCCTTCCCGCCGTCGCTCGAATAGGAACTTGAGCAGGGTGCCGATCGTGTAGTAGGTGGGGTTGCACTGCCCGCGGTTACAGAACTCCTTGCCGATGGCGAGCGACTCCTGATCAGGGCTGGGAAGTCGCTGCGCTTTGTAGCCGAGCCCCTCCAGCAACCCCAGAAGCACCTCCTGGAGAGTGGCGGGAAGCGCGCAAAAGACGATGGTCGTCTCGGCCTTGCTTATCGGCGTGCAGGGTTCGGCGGGCCGCTTGAAATGGCGTACCTTCGGTCCCTCGACGCCCATCTCCTGGACGAGAGCGCGCCGGAAGGCCTCAACCTCCGCCTCGATCTCAGCCACTGACTCTATCGTGGACACGTCCCCCTCCTACCAGAAGTATCTCTTCCTGCAGACGCTTGCGATAGCTCGCCACCCGCCGCTCGATCTCCTGCTCTGTCTCACGGCGACGTTGCATATCCTCCAGCCGACGGCGGAGGAAATAGTCGATCGTCTCCACCCGCAGCTTGATGGAGCCGACCGGCCGGTTCTCGTCGAGGTCATGGAAGGCGAAGTAAGGCGTACCGGCCGCCTCGAGTATCCCTTCGATCACGTGGTAGATAGGGGAGTCGAGGCCGCACTTGAAGGAGGAGAAATCGATACCGGCCAGGTTGGGATGGCGAGCGACGAACTTCGCCGCCCAGACCTTGCGGCTGGTGTTCTCGCTGAAGGTATGTTTCCAGACATCGTGGATGTCCCGGGGGTCGCCGATCTCCCCCCAGCGCACCTCCTCGCCGAAGAGCCGGTCGAGGATATCATCGTCCATGGGCAGCGAGTCGATGGTGAAGACGGGGTATCCCAGCCGCTGGATCAGCTCCGGTATGTCGTGATTCACGCCCGGGTCGTTGTGGTAGGGGCGACCAAGCAGTACTATCCCGAGACGGCCCTCGTCCTCGAGCCGGTCGAGGACCTCCCGCGCCCGTCTCCTCAGGCTGCCGCGGAACGCTGCCAGCGCTCGGTAGCCCTCCCGCATCGCCGCCGCATTCTCCTCCGGGCTCACGCCGAGGATCGGGCGGACGAAGGTCAACATCTGCTGCTCGAAAAGGTTGGGCTCGGCCATGTGGAGCACGGGGGCGTAGAAGCAAGCTCCTTTCTCGGCGAAGGCGTCTTTCTCCGTGGTGAAGGCAGCCTTTACCACCTCCGGTATCCCCTGCACCGTGGGACAACTCCAGCCTGCCTGGCACTCATAGATGTCACTGGGCACGTTCATCATCTCCGGGAAGAACACAATGTCCGGCTGCTTCTTGGTGAGGAGGTTGTGAACGTGGGAGACAGCGATCTTCGCCGGGTAACACGGGTCGATGGAGCCGCGCCGCGAGCCCTCGCGGAACATCTGGTCGTCCGTGTAGTCGGACCAGAGGATGTTGCGATGCAGCACGCCTAGGCTCTCCAGATACGCGGTGAAGAACGGGGCATAGGAGTACATGGTGAGCAGCCGTGGGATGCCGATGCGCACCGTCGCCCGCCGCTCCCGCAGCCGCGCCACCGTCCCGCTGCCGTCCCAAACCGACAGGAAGCGCCGGCCGCTGCCGTTGGTGGCAGCGACGCTCTGCGGCGAGTAGCTGTGGAACGCCTCGCGGGCGGCGATCTCGATGAAGTTGGGGTTCGCCTTCTTCACCGCATTCTCGCGGGTGTTGAAGACCCTCACCGCGTCGATGCTCTCCGCCATCCCTCGCTCGCAGGTGGCGGAGATGAAGCGGGTCGTGTGTTCGGGCGAGGTCCTGATGTCGACGAAAGTGCGGAGGCACTTGTTCTTGCAGAACGAGCAGCGGGTCGATTCGTCGCGGGTGGTGGTGAAGGTGAGCGCCTCCACCCGGTCGAACCCGATGAACGAGCTCTCCCCGCCGTCGCTCACGCGGATCGCCTCGCTGGCAGCGCCGAGGGCGCCGCTCTCACCGGCGTGCGGATGGACGTGGATCTTCGCGTCCGGCACGCGAGCCTTGATGAAGTCGTACTGCGCCTTGACCACGGCGAGGTTGTAGTGCGTCCCTCCCTGCAGGAGGAAGGTCTTGCCGAAGCGGGCCAGGTTCGTCTCCTGGACGACGTAGAGCCAGACGTTCTTGGGCAGGGTGAGAGCAAGGCCGGCCATGATCTCGGACGGCTGCCAGCCGAGCTGCTGGAAGTGCGAGATGTCCTGCTCCAGGAAGACGGCGCAACCGTAGTGAAACGCCGGCGCCCGCTCGGCGCTGAGGGCGACATCGGCCCACTGATTGAGGTCGTAGCCGAAGCGGGCGGTCGTGCTCTGGAGGAAATAGCCGTTGCCGGCCGAGCACTGCGTGTTGAGCTTGAAATCCTTGACGGCGCCCGCCTTCATGATGATGACCTTGATGTCCTGCCCCCCAACGTCGGCGATGACGTCCACGTCGGGGTAGTAGCGGAGGGCGGACCGGGCGTGGGCGACTGTCTCCGGGATCGCCAGGTCGGCGCCGAGCGCCTCCTTCAGTAGGTCCTTGGCGTAGCCCGTCGTGGCCATGCCGAGGATGCGCAGGCGCGCGCCCTGCCCCTCCACCTGGCGGCGCAGCTCGCCCAGTATCTCCTTGGCATCCTGGAGCGGGTTACCTTTGCAGAGCTGGTAGGCCTTCGCCAGCAGATTGCCTCCAACGTCCGTGAGGACGGCCTTCGTCGAGGTTGAACCGCCGTCCAGCCCCATGTATGCTTCCACAACCTGGCCGGGCGAGAAGGCGAGAGGGGTGAACGGTTTAGTGCCGTAAAGACGGCGGAACTCCTCGAGGTCTTCGCCGGGGGCGAGAGGACCCCGCTGGCCGGTGTGCTGCTTCGCCTTCCGCCGACCGAGGTCGATGTACTCCTCCAGCGCCGCCGTCCCGGCGTAAGTGCCGGCGAGTCCCTCCTCCTGCTGGCCGTAGAGAGCCGTCCCCAAGGCGGCATAGTACAGGGAGTGCTCCGGCACAACGATTAGCTCCTCGGCGGTGGAGCCGGCGGGCAGCGCCAGCCCCCGTTCCTCCCAGAGGCGCGGCACATGTCGCCGCCATGCCTCCTGCAGACAGGGGAAGAAGGTGTTGGGGCCGCCCAGGAGGAGCACCTTGGGGCGCAGAACGTTGCCGCGGGTGAGCACGCTGAGGTTCTGCTGGACAATCGCCTCAAACAGGGAGACCATCAGATCCTCGGGGGGGACGCCCTGCTTCTGAAGGCTGTTCATATCGGTCTCCGCGAAGACGCCGCACTTGCCGGCGACGGGGTACACCTTCGCGCTGGCATACCGCATTTCCCGGAGCTGCGCCGGGCTCAGGTGCAGCTTCGCCGCGATGCGGTCGATGACAGCGCCCGTGCCGCCGGCGCACTTATCGTTCATGTTGGCGAGCTTCCGCTTGCGGCCCGTCTTCGGGTCCTCCCGCCAGATGATGATCTTGGCGTCCTGCCCTCCCAACTCGATGACTGAGCCCACGTCCGGCTGCAGTGCCTCCGCGGCCAGGGAGACGGCGTTGACCTCCTGCACGAACCGCGCCCCAATGTGAGGGGCGAGCGTCGCGCCGCCGCTTCCGGTGACGAAGATGCGGAACTGCTCGACGGGCAAGAGGAAGCGCTCTTCTATCTCCTTGAGGACCTCGAGGACCTTCTCCGGCTGGCACGTCTCATGGAGGCGGTAGTCGGCGCAGAGGATCTCCTTGCTGTCGGGCGCGACGACCACGTACTTGACGGCTGTCGAGCCAACGTCAAGCCCGATGATGAGCTCGCAGTGAGACGAGCCGTCGCCGTCCTGATGCGGTGTCAAGACCGAGGACGACAAAGCATGTGTGGTACCGTCACCCTCAACCTCCAAGATCTGCCCGCGATGCCGTCCCCAGAAAAGGATGAGCCCCGCCGGCGTAAGACGCGCTGTAGAGTGGAAGCTCGGCTCCTGCGATCTCTAATAATACCAGTGACCCCCTTCAAGAGCGCTACCCCAGTCTATGTTAGTGCGACCACCACCCCAAGCCGTAACGAGTCGGAGCATCTGCTCGGGAATCGGATGGTTGCCGCGTCGGAAACGCGAAAGGCTGGGCAAAATGCCCAGCCTTGCCTCTGTATGTCAACGGCGGAGCGGGAAACGGGACTCGAACCCGCGACCCTCTGCCCGGAATCAGCTGCCGCACGCATCTTCTTGACTGGCAGCAGCCAGCACGCCACAATAGCGCTGCCTGGCGCCGCGCCGTATCAGCTACGAGCTGAGCAGCGGAAGATTCAGGAGAAACACTCGGCCTGGTCAGATTCTCCGCCTGAATCTTCTCCAATGGCGGCCGCTGGCAGATTCGGGATCGGCGCTTTCGGCGGGATTCCCGCCCTCAATGATGGGGTTCAGGAGGTCGTGGGTTCGAATCCCACCGCCCCGACCAGAATGAAATCAGAGGGTCGCTTTCGAAGCTGGAGAAAAGGCAGCGCGGCTCTTTTTAGGTGGACGCACCAACGCCTAACGAGTGGGTTCAGGAGGTCGGTCTGGCAAAGGCGACCTCCTGAATGGTATCGGACCAGATCACATTACGTCACACCTGCTCACAGCTTGTCTCGCGCCTGAACACCAGAGAAGCGCGATAAGGTGTCAGGCGATAGTAAGAGTTGCTACTTGCCCACCCTCATCCGCCCCTGCAGTTGACCTCGGTTGTCTCTCTGGCCTCGGTGGGTCGCTTGTGTGGTGGCCCTCTTCTTGTCGCAGTCCTCCAACGAGGACTAGCCCATTTCCACCTCAGGGGGCAAACCCGGCGCCTCCCCCACCGGGGTGACACGAACCGCTTTACGTCTCAAGCGGCCGAGAGATAGGCTGGCGATTGCTTATCAAGAGAGATGATGGACACCTCAGGCACACAGTCGCAGTGCGCCGCCCGGTACTACCTTGTGAGCGAACAGAGAACGAGCCTCAGAAACCACAGAGGCCTCCTGCGCCTTCGAGGGCGAGGCCGCCTGCTGTCGTTGCTCGAGATGCCGGCCATCCTCACCCGACTGAACGTCGCGCCCGATGGACGCTTCGTTCCCGAGATGCAGGATTGGGAGTCTTTCTGGGCACCGGCGCATGAGCTAGCCAACCCGCAGATCGATCACGTCCTGGAGAGGCTTCACGCTTCCTGGCAGGACTACATCCGATCTCGCTTCGACCGATCGCTGCAGCGGGAGTACTGCCTCTGGTACTTCTCCCTCCTGGATCTCATCTTGGCGACGCCCGTTGGCCGGCGGGATTCCCTCCCCTGGCAGCGGGCGCTACGGGCCGTCGTGGGCTTCGAGTGTTTCGGCATAAGGGCACCAGCCCTCGGCGCGGAGGCTCTGGCTGCGGGCACGATGACCCTTCGCAACCCCTGTTACGTCCTTGCCAAGCTCAGATGGCCGGACGCCTTGGACGATACCCAGTTCCTTCCCCTCATCGGCCCACCACACGGCAAGCCTGCCAGCCTCTACTACCACTACCGGCAGTACCGGCTCTCAAAGGATTCACCTATGTCGCTTCTTCTGTATGTGGCGGCCGCTCCCACGCATCGCTTGACGAGCTTCAGACTCGTTGAGTCGTTGGCGCGGGGCGTCAGTTCAGGCGGCGATCCTCGCACTGGGCAGCGGGCGCGACGCCTGTGGGAGAAGGTTCTCAGGCCGATCGTCCAAACTGCCCGCACCGATGCAACGACAGCAATGCCCGTTGAGTTAGTTGACGTCGGCGCGGGCAGTGGCGCCCTGACCGCTGCTCTCTGCCATAGGCTCCTGGCCTGGGGCGTGGCAAACGGACTCTTGCCTCGGCTTCGCGTATGGTTTGTGGACTTGTGCCTCTCCGACCCGGCGCGGTTCTTTCGGGCCGCTGGCCTGAGAAACCGCATCGACAGTCTGACGTTCCTGGGCGACGACTATCGCCGTTGGCTGGCGCGGCCGGGGCCGCTGCCCGAATCCTCAGGTATTCGAGTGGCGCTAATCTCGAAGCTCTTCAACAACTTGAGCCGTTTCTCAGTTTGCCGTTGTCGCACAGATGTGCTATCCTCCTCGTCAACTGGCACACCGTTCATCGACGGGCGAAGGCACCTGCCGTCTTTCTGTTTGGCGCCCGACGGTGCGGGTCCGGAGGCTCTCGTGATCTCCACTTCACGCCTTGGCTTGGCTGAGGGCCGGACCTTTGCCCAAGCCTCACTCTCAGACTACTACCGTGCGCTCCAGCTGGCGCTCGCGGACGGCAAAGAGGAGGAGGTATCGGAGGACGGAGCCTGGCTGCCACTGAGGGCCCTCGATCCTGGATGCCTCATCGCCGCCGACGGGACGAGTGTACTCGCGCGGCTCTTGGAGCACTGCGACTACCTCATCGTTGAGGACGCCGATCTGAGGCCGAAGGACATCGTCAAACACCTGCGAGCGTTCTCGCTGGATGGGCTGGCCGCCCTTGACATGACCAAGACGCTGGGCCTCATCGGGAACCACGCATACCTACTCTCAAGCAAGGGTGAAAAGAAGACTTCACTACCGGGGGAGCGAATATGGTAGACGTCATCAGGGCGGGCCGCAGGTCGGCGGTCCTGACGCCGTCCGACCTCCCTTGCCTCTCGACGATCCCAACCATCAACCTCACCGCCGGCTGTCTCCACGGCTGCGCCTACTGCTACATCCGCGGCTACAGCACGTTCCCCGGCGAGGGTCGGGTGGTCCTGTACGAGAACACGCTGGAGAAGCTCCAGCATGAACTTGTGCGACGGCGGGCGAAACCGCGTGCGGTCTACTTCAGCCCCTCCAGCGACCCCTTCCAGCCAGCACCGGAGGTTCTCGAGCTCGCCCGGGCGGTGCTTGCGTTTCTGCTCAGGGAGGGGATCGGCGTTGCCTTCTTGACCAAGGGCCGCATTCCCGACAATATAATGCGGCTTCTCGTCGAGCACGCCGAGTTGGTGCGGGCCCAGGTCGGCATCACCACCTTGGACGACGCTGTCTCGCGGGCGTTCGAGCCCAACTCCGCCAGCCCCGAACAACGCCTGGCGCAGATGCAGGCGCTCATCGCCGCCAACGTGCCGACGGAGGCGCGGCTCGACCCTGTCCTGCCGGGTCTGACGGACGACCCGCGGTCGATGGATCGCCTCTTCGCCGCCCTGACCCGGATCGGCGTCAGGCGGGCGGCGGCGAGCGTGCTCTTCCTCAGACCGGCCATCGTGCAATCTCTTCGATGGAACGTGCCCGACAAGGAGATGCTGGCGCGGCTCCTCAGCGCCTACCAGGGGAGCGAGCGTATAGGGCTCCGCGGCACCGGATCACACGTCCAGACGCTGCCGTCCGCGGTCAGAGGCGAACTCTTCGCGCGGATGCGGGAGATAGCGTTGGCGCACAGCATCGAGTTGAGTATCTGCGCCTGCAAGAACCCTGACCTGGCGAGCGGCTCCTGCAATATCGCCGGCAGATGGCCCAAGCAGGAGGCCTGGTCCGTTCAGCCTGTCCTTGCAGGTGAGTTTGCCAGCAGGCAGTGAAAAGGTGAACGCATGCTTCAGGATATCCCTATTGATAGCCTTGTCGCCCATCCTGACAACAGCAACCACATGAGCACCGAGATGCTCAAGAAGCTGCGTCGGCATATCGAACGGACGGGAAGATACGAGCCGCTGACTGTCCGCCCGCACCCGAGCGCGGAGGACAAGTATGAGGTTCTCAACGGTCACAACCGGCTGCGCGTCCTTCGGGCTATCGGACGAAACTCGGCGTGCTGTGTCGTGTGGGATGTCGACGACTCCCAGGCCAGGCTCTATCTCGCCACACTCAACCGCCTCGCCGGCAGCGATACTCCGGAACGGCGGGCGGCTCTTCTGGAGAACCTTCTAGGCACCTTCGATATGACGGAGCTTTTGGGGGTTGCTCCCTGATAGTCAACGCCAAATCGAGGAGCTCCAGCGGCTGTCACGCCTGGACACAGAAGAACTCATCTCTTCCGGCATGACTGACAGAGACGAATCTGGCGTGCCCGTTATCCTAGACTTCGTTCTGGAGGAGTCCGAGGCCAAGGAAGTGAACCTCGCCCTGGACATGGTCCGAGCCCCTGAAGGACAGAGCATCTCCAGCGGCCAGGCGCTTGTCCGGCTCGCACGCTTCTATCTCGCTGGCTGCAAGCCAAGCTGCTGAGAGTAGGCCGCCGCTCCATGCTCCCAATCTGAGGCAGGCTTCTATGGGGAACGACCACTTTTCAGAGCTGCTGCGGCACTTCAAGCGGAGTGAGGCTCCCGAGGCCGTCCTCCTCGTAGCCGACGACCCAACGCTTACCAAGATCGTCGTGGCATGGAACAATCTTGACCTACGGCCGGGCAAGAAGCCTAGGCGATCCCCCGGAGAGTCGGAGCATGACCAGTGGGACTGGCTCTGGGCCAACGTCAGCTATTCCCTCGAGGACTTGGCCGAGAGAAGCGGTCTCACTGTCGCTCTCATCGAGCGGAAGCTTAAGCCGCTCATCGGGAACCGCATTCTGTATCCCGACGGTTCTGTGAACTCGTTCGTGCAGCGGTATCTGCGGGAACGGGTACTCAAGCTGTTCGATGCGAAACCGAGGAAGCCGGCCAAAACCGGTTGACACTCTTCACAACGGCCGCAGGCGCCATTCCGCCAGCGCAGTACCTACGGCTGTTTGCTCGATCCGCTGTGTCTGACCTACAAGCACATGCGGCCGGAGGACTCAGCCCATCTCATTAGTCTACGCCACCCTCGCCACAATCCGTGGCTGGCCGACTAACCGCCCCGCCGCGGATTTGCGGGTCACACCAGGAATACAGGCGGCGGGGGCAGCTACGGACAGCGTTTTGCCTCCACACCTCTGGCGCCCCACTTGCATGTCATCGGAATGTCAAATATAGTTTGACCTATGAGTGACATCAATGCCGCATCGCGCACCCGCCGACCTGCTTCCCAACCGGATCGCGCCCGACTCTTCGATATCGCTTCAGAGCAGGGTGGCTACTTCACGGCTGAGCAAGCCCGGGTTTCTGGTTTTAGCCGATCACTTGTCTCGCATCACGTGAAGAGCGGCCGGTTCATCAGAGTACGTCGGGGACTGTATCGCTTTCGTGAGTATCCGGCGTCGCCGCGTGAGCACGTGCTCGCCGCGTGGCTCGCAGTAGGGAAGGACGTAGCCGTCGTCTCGCACGAAAGCGCACTTGACCTGCTCGACCTCAGCGACGTGATACCGGATGCGGTACACCTTACTGTTCCTCGGTCGCGGCGCAACGTCCTCACGCTCCCCGGTGTGAAGGTCCACACCACTGCTCGATCACCAAGGTCGGAAGACGTTGTCGTGCGCGATGGTATGGCCATCACCTCGGCCACGCGCAGCATCCTCGACGCAGCCGAGATGGGGACAGCACCGGAGCAGCTTGAGATGGCTGTCATTCAGGCGATTGAGCGCGGCCTGGCCACCCCGCGACAACTGCGGCAGGATGCCGTAGCGCGCGGACGGCGAGTGGCAACACTGATCGAGGAAGCGCTTCGCAGGTTTCGGCAATGAAATACGCCACTCCCGGCGCATTCCGTAGGGCTCTCGAACAGTGACTCCTGACGATGGCCAGGGAGACAGATGTCCCACTGATGCGGCTGCGCAAGCTCGTTGTCTTCGACCGCTTGATGGCGCGCCTGGTGGTCGTGGCTCCGAACCGCTGGGTCGTCAAGGGTGCGGCGGCCCTCCTCTTTCGCCTGGGAGCCAGGTCTCGCACCACGAAAGACCTCGATCTCGGGCGCCAAGATAACGAGGAGGCGGCAACGGCCGACTTTCTTGCAGCACAGTCGCTCGATCTTGGTGACCACTTCACGTTTGCCATCGAGCGCACGAAGAAGCTGGACGCGATGCTGGAAGGTGTCGCGGTGCGGTACCACGTTGTCGCAGAGTTCGGCGGGCGCGTGTTTGAGGACGTGACGGTCGACGTCGGCTTCGGGGATCCCGTCGTCGCTGATCCAGAGCTCGTGCGCGGACCAGATCTACGGAGCTTCGCGGATATCCCTCCCGCCGAAGTGCCGGCGTTGCCTCTGGAACAGCATGTCGCCGAGAAGATTCATGCCTACACCCGGAGCTACGTCGGCGGCCGCCCGAGCACCCGTGTCAAGGACCTTCTCGACCTCGCCATGATGGGGTCGCTCTTCAGCTTCCAGGCTGGCCGCCTGCGGCGAGCCCTTGAGGCCACGTTTGCTGCTCGTGATACCCATCTGCTGCCATCTGTGCTTCCTGCGCCACCGCCCCAGTGGGGTGTTGCGTACCGAAGGACGGCTACCGAGGTCGGTTTGGACTCTGACATGTCGATGGGGTACGAGCAGGCGGCGGCGTTTCTCAATCCGATCTTGGCGGGGACAACTCCATCTGATGCCCGATGGGATCCCGTGCAGCGTACCTGGTAGTAGGAGGGGTCACGAGACGGCATGGAGTAGTAGGATAAGGCCTCGCCTCAGACACGAGAATGGGCCCGATAGCGCCGTCCAGGATCACACGGGAGGACTTGCGCCGAACTTCAAAACCTTGGGTATCGCTTCTTGGCCAGCGCCGCCTGCCCCTTGCACAATATGCTGAAATAGCTAGAATTAGCTCGAATTAGGTGCGGCGCGACCGCCTGAATAGGCGCCGAAGGCGGTCCGCATCGAATCTGAAAAGGCCGGTTTCGCCTCGAAACTCAGCCTCCAAATGGGGTTCAGGAGGTCGTGGGTTCGAATCCCACCGCCCCGACCAGAATGAAATCAGGAGGTCGGTTTCGAGGCTAACAGCCCGCGAAACCGACCGTTTTTGCGTTCCTCCAAGGCCGCCTGTAATCAGGAGGTCGCTTCCACAAGCAGGCAGCCTCCGGAGGATCGTCTCACCACATCACACCGCGTCACACCTGCTCACAACCCGTCACAGGGCGCCCCGGCTCAGGCGGAGAGTTCGGTTTCCTAAACCGAAGGGCGCAGGTTCGAGTCCTGCCGGGAGTATCACACCCGAATGGATTGTCGGCACACTACAGCGCCGGATCGTCGCTCTACCGGTTCTCGGTGGCCTTCACCACGAGTACGATTGGGTGGCCGCTTGAGGTACGCAGATGGATCCAATATTGTTCCCTCACAGGGTGCGGCATGAGCCGCCCGCAGCTCGGATCGGGGTCCTTCGACCCCACAACGGTCTGCGCAGGCCTTAGCGTGGATCTGAGATAAGCATGCGAACGCCCTGGAATCACCCGCCCCAGCCGCCGCTGCCGGTGGAAGGCGGCAGGATTTCAGCGGAAGGCGGCGCAGACTCCGCGCGGGAAGGCAGCTGTGGCGACGGTGACTCGGGAGCCGACGAGTTTGCCCCCTCGCAACGCAGCAACACCGGTTCTTCCATGTCCCCCGCCGTCACCACGACCGGTACACCCTGAAGAACTCCCGACAGAGGAGTGACGGTCGCGACGGCCACGCCATCAACCGTCTTCGCAGTCCTCGGCATCGCAACGCCCAGTGCCTTGATGTCAAAATGCACCTCATTGCCGTTGACCACCGGATTGCCCTCGGCATCAGTGACGGCCACAGACACCGTCGAGCTGGCGGCGCCGTCACAGACAAGGTTCCCCGGTTCCAAAGCGATCTTGAGGTTCGCGGGCGGGCCTCTGACCGTAAACTGGACATGTTTGTGGCTGATTTCGGCCATCGGATCCAGTTCAAAGGGACATTCACCGCTTTCGTAGCAGAGGCTGCCGTCCAGGCGCGCCGTTAGGGGGACGGTCCCGGCGGTGACGGTCACGCTGCCGGTCTCGTCCGTACCGCAGAGAACGTTCGCTGTGACGATTCCCAGATTACCCATATCGAGCGTAGGCGTAGGGGAATCGGCAACGATTCCCCTACGCCGGTCATCTGTCTTCCAGTCGATAAAGGCGCCGGCCACCGCAGTGCCCTCCTTGTCGAAGGCCCGCGCGAGGATGACGGTCTTCTCGGGGAGCGGCAGCGCGTCGGCAAAGCCGCTGGTTGTGGTCTCCAAAGGACAAGTGTCGGCATCAAGCCCCGTCTGAATGGCGTTCTCCGCCGTGACGACCTCTACTCTGCGGGGCTCACCGACGACGGTGAAATCCAGACTGGCCGTGCGATTTCCCTGGCTTACGGTGACCGTCCCCGGGCCAAGGTTCGATGTCTGAGGACATGTTCCCGCTGCCGGATTGCCGTCCGCGCAAGGCCAGAGCCAGGCAACCACGACACCGTCATCCCGTACGCCATCGCCGTCGCAGTCCTCGTCCTGGCTATCGCATACCCATTCGCGGCCCTCATCGCCCCATAGGGCCGTGCTGTCAAACATGCCCGCGCTCGTCTTGAACGTCACAGGCTCATCACTCTTCACGAATGCCAGGATGAATAGCTGTCCGTCCTTGTTGTGCATCTGGTTTGCGTCCAAGTCGATTGCCGCGAAGTCATCCGGCTTGAGAGGGGGAGCGCTATCGGGGTTCGCCAGTGCGGCGACGCTCTGGAGGCTCAGCGGGAGATTCATTGAGTAGCAGTCGAGAGGGATAGGAGTGTTGTCCTTCATAAGCAGCGCGAGGCAGATTGAGGGTGACAGCGCCAGGAGTTCGGGCGATCTAGCCGCTTCCCCTGTCCCCAGCCCGGGCAATCCTCCGAGAAAGACGGCGCCCGACACGGCCAGAGACACCGCGACACGCTTACAGAGTCTCATGAGACAGATCCCTTGCAAAAGCTTTCATGCCTCGCCCAGTGGCGGTCCTCCTCGTTGCTGGATGGCACGCCTCGCTCGCGGCTCGATCTTCGCCGTTCCCGGCGAGCGCGCCTAGCGGCTCGTCTCACCCTGGTCCCCCTATCGACTGCAGCAGCCCTTCGATTTGCCGCCGCACATCGGGGATTTCGACGAGCTTGCGAGCCTCGTCGATCTCCGCCCGCGCGTCATCAAGGTGACCCTGCGCCTGGGACAGGAGCGCTCGGTGATAGTACAGCTCAGCGCCCGCCTCCGGAGGAAGCGTCTCAAGGCCGCGCAGCGCCTCATCGAGGTCCGCCGCCGCACGTTGATAATCGCCGAGCACAAAGTACGCATACCCGCGTCGGTCATAACCCGGCGTGTACGTTGGGTCGAGTGCGAGCGCCGCATTGATGTCCTCCAACCCAAGTTGGACCTGGCCAGAATCAACGTAGGCCTGCCCTCGGCTGCTCAGCAGATAAGCAGTCGGCTGTCCCTCCTGTAGCAGCGTGGTGGCGTCTTCTATCGCGGTTTCGTACTGTCCTGAGTAGCGGGCGACATACAGGCGGGTGTAGAGCTCGCTCTGATCTAGCTCTACAGCGCGGTTCGCATCGGCCATCGCTTCCGGCTTGAGGTCAAGGTACAGGCGCGCGATGGCTCGATTGCTGTAGGCGCCGGCCTTGTCAGAGTCGAGGGCGATAGCCTGCGACAGGTCCGACTCCGCCTCCTGATAACGACCCATGTCTCTGTAAGCAGTGCCCCGGTTGAGCCACACGGTTGCGTTGCCTGGCTGAATCGCTAGTTGCTTTGTCGTATATTCAACCGCGGCCCCGTAGTCACCGCGACTGAACGCTATGTCCGTGAGTTCGTCGAGGGAGACCATATGGTCCGGGTTCAGCTCAAGAACACGCTGGCAGTCGGGCTCAGCCCGCTCGTAGTCTTTGACAGCAGCAAGAGCCAGACAGCGGACGAAATAGGCGTCCCAGGCTTCGGAACCAGCAGGGAGAGGCTGAGTTGCTGCGTCGAAATCCGCGGCAGCGGAAGTCAGATCCCCCTGCTTTGCTTCCGCCCATGCTCGAATGGCATGACCGGCTGGATGGTCAGGCCGCAGCTCTACGAGGCGATCGCCGTCAGCCTTGGCAGCTTCTAGATCGCCCTCTTGTATCAGCACGCGGCCTCGCGCCAGGTAGCTGGCAGGGAACCCGTCATCAAGCTCTATCGCCCGGTCAAGATCGACGCGTGCATGTTCGAAATCGCCTTCGGCCAGGTAGCGCTCGCCCCGCAAATAGTAGGCCATGCTCACGTCTGGGAATATCTTGACCAGTCGATTGAAAGCTCCAATGTTCCCCGGCGTGTCGACCTCGTTCGCGGAGACTATGACCGCCTGCCTCATTCCAAACCAGACCACAAGCCCGAAGACTATCGCCAAGATCAGCGGCACCTCGAATCCAAAGAGGCCGAGGTGGCGGACGGCTATCTTCGCGCGCAGCCGACGGCTGGCCAGCGACGTGGCGACCACGCCGGCAGCCATCGCCGCTGACGCAGCAACCAGGACACCGGCGAACAGTCCCGGCGATAGACCCACTTGCGCGCCAGCATCTGGCAATACGCGAAACTGGTAACACGTCAGCAACGCCCAGGCTAGTGCCCCGCCGCCGGCTACCAGCAACCCCAGTTGCCGCACAGAAGCCCAGCGCCGTCCCTCTTCGATCTGGCGCGGGCCCAAAGGCGTCCGGCGAACGCTCGCCCAGCCTCGTGCCTGCGACCGCAGCAGCGCTGTCCAGGCAACGGCCACGAGGAGAGTGCCGATGACGACAGCGATTACCAGTGAGTGGTCACCAAGCAACAGCCGCAGCGTTGCCGCGCCAACGTACATCGACGATAGCCGATC
Source organism: uncultured Chloroflexia bacterium (assembly GCA_963703345.1). GTDB lineage: Bacteria > Chloroflexota > Dehalococcoidia > DSTF01 > JALHUB01 > JALHUB01. The sequence continues at coordinate 1,044,697 of OY969814.1, forward strand.
GAGCGCACCGAACCGCAGCAGTCCGACGAGCGCCCCGAACCCTAGGAGAACCGACGCCAGGCCCAACAACCAGCCGCTCAACGCCACACGGATGAGAAGTGGCAGGGAGACCTTCCGACGCATCAGGATCGGCACTGCCAGGTGCGCAAAAGCGATCCCCGCGAGAAGCAAGGGCAGCCCTCCCAGGGCGACGGCCAGCAGCACCGACGAGAGATTGAAATCGATTACCTCAAGGGGCAGGCCGAGCGTAAGCAAATTGGGTTGCGGGCGGCGGGTTGCGAAAAGCAGGAACTCGGGGAGAACCAGCAGCAGCGCAAGCGATGCCTGGACCGCCGCCGCCGCCGCGCGGGTCACTCCCGCGGGCCGCCTGTGGCCGCTATACACTCCTGCTAGAGAAGCCATATTCAAGAGGCGGCTGGCAGTCCGGCGATAATTCCTCGCCTCCGAGGGCGCTTGCAGTCTGTCGGCGCGCTCTCCGGCAGCCAGGTAGTATGCTGCGGCCCGCTCCGTGTGCCCGGCTTCGCGATAGTGGAAAGCCATCTGTTCCGGCTCTACCTCTATTCCTTCCTCTCGCACCAGCTCCAGGGATTCCGCTGCCCTCAGGTGCAGTTCCGCACGCTTGCGCCGCAGCACCGCCTCATAGAGCGCCTGCTGCACTACAGAGTGCCGGAATCGGTAGCCACGGTGATCGGTGCCGGGCAGCTCGTCGAGCAACCCGACTTCGCACAGTTGGGCCAGAGACTCGTGCAGCCGTTCGCTGACTGTCGCGACTATCTTCAACGGTTCCTCGTAGAACATCTGCCCAAAGATACTCGCGTCCAGGAGTAGCTGGCGGCTCGTTTCGTCCAGCTCGTCAACGCGGGCGACCACCGCCGTTTCAAGGGACTCGGGAAGGCGCGCTTCTTCGGGTGCCGCAATGGCGGCGGCCGCAAGCAGCTCCAAGTAGAGGGGATTTCCACCCGCCTGCGAGAGAATATCCGTTGCTCTTTCCACGGATACCCCGGGAGCGGCGGCGAGCACTAATCCGCGTGCCTCCTCCTCGGCAAGAGGCTCCAGCGTGATGGAGTCCTCCGTGGGCAAACGGTGGAGCTGGCGACCCTTGGGCTGCCGGAGCAGCACACTCAGCACCGGCAACGCAGCCAGGCGTGGCAAGAGCTTCTGGACCACAGCGACGGTGGCGCCGTCGGCGCGGTGCATGTCATCGAGAACGAAGGCAACGGGGCCGTTTCTCGTCAGCGCTTCGATTACTTCGGCCAGCCCATCGACCAGCCAACCGGGCTCAACCTCAGGGACCTCCGCCAGCTCGTGGGCGCGCGCCAGCGCCTCCAGCCGCTCGCGGAAACTCGGCGCCAGGTTGTCCCTCAGGGAAGGAAGCAGCTGCAACAACGGTCCAAACGTCCGAGGTGGCGTATCCGCGCGAGCGTAGAGGATCTGCTCGGGAGCTGTCCCGGCCATCGCGAAGTGATGCGCCAGTAGTCTCGTCTTACCGACGCCGGCCTCTCCAACGACTTGCAGCACGCGCGCGGGCCCCGCTTTGGTCGCGGACCATAACTCCCGTATACGCCGCAAGTACTGCTCGCGACCCACGAAGGGCGTCTCGCTCGGCGCGGGGACCAGCCCGATGTGGGCCGGGGCCAGCGCTTCCACGCCGTAACAGATGACCGGCTCTGCGCGGCCTTTGACGGTGAGCTCGCGTCCATTGCCCCACTGGAACCGACGACGCGCCAGACGCCGGGTCATGTCGCCCACCATCACTGCGCCCGGCTGGGCCGCCTTCTCCAAACGCGCGGCGACGTTCACGGCATCGCCCGTGACCGTGTACCCACCCGGGCCGACCGCGCCGGTCACCACAAGCCCGGTGTTGATCCCGATCCTAATGCTCAATCCATGGCCGAGTCGTTCGGTGAGCTGCGGCGTCAGATCGTCGAGCGCATGGTGCATCGCCAGCGCTGCCGCCACCGCCTTGCCGGCGTCGTCCTCCTGCGCCTTTGGAGCGCCGAAGAGCGCCATTATCTCGTCGCCGACGACCTTGTTAACGTAGCCACCGAACCGTTTGATCTCGGCGGAAAGGCGGTCGAAGCAGATACTCAACGTGGATTGAACCAGCTCGGGGTCGCGCGTCTCGGAGACGGACGTGTAGCCGACCAGGTCAGCGAAGAGGATCGTTACGAGCCTGCGCTCTTGCGGATGGTCTGCACGCTCTTGGCTCATCTGGGCTGTCCGGAGTGAACCCCAAGCCGGCATGGGACGGGCGAAGAATCGAGAGTAACTATACCACAGCCTTGCCAATTTGTAACACGAATCCTCTTGACAGAATGCATGAGGGTGCTATAATTCTGTCCGCATCCCCCCGTCCTCGAAGGTGGTGGCTCACCTAGGCACGTTAGGGCCCCTTGTGGCGGGCAAAGGGGATCCCATGGACAGCAGGACGCTTCCAGCGGCCAAAGTTACGGGCAAGATGCCTTCCGAAGCCTCAGGCGGGCGGATTAGGCGCCGATTCCTCGCGCCCTTGCGATTCCGCATTTCGGCTTCATCCACGCGCGGGCGGCTGCACATAGCCGCGGCGCTCGTGCTCGCGCTGCTGGCGGGGATCCTGCTCACCGACGGCGCCGCCGCGGCCACACCCACCCCCGACGCCACCTCCATCCCCACACCCACCCCCGTCGCCACCTCCATCCCCACACCCGCACACGAGGGCACCATCGTGACCCTTGACACCGTAGGAGATGTGGGCCAGTACACCTCGCTGAAGCTGGACGCCGGCGGCAGGCCCGTGGTCAGCTACTACGACGCCACCAAAGGCGACCTGAAGGTGCTGCACTGCGGCTATGCCGATTGCTCCGCCGGCAACGTCATCACCTCTCCCGACACGGCGGGCGATGTGGGCCGGTACACGTCGCTGGTTCTGGACGCCGCCGACAAGCCGGTAGTCAGCTACTACGACGTGACCAACGGCAACCTGAAGGTGCTCCACTGCGGCAACGCCAACTGCACGGCCGGGGCCGGCAACGTCATCACCTCTCCCGACACGGCAGGCGATGTGGGCCAGCACACCTCGCTGGTGCTGGACGCCGCCGGCTTCCCGGTGGTCAGCTACGACGACGTGACTAACGGCAACCTGAAGGTGTTGCACTGCGGCAACGCCAACTGCACCGCCGGCAATAGCATCAGCTCTCCCGATACGGCACCGCTGGTCGCCACCGTAGCGGCCGGAACTCACCCCTGGGGCGTTGCCGTCAACCCCAGCACGAACCGCATCTACGTGGTGAACGAATACAGCAACAACATCTCCGTCATCGACGGCGCCGGCAACACGGTCGTCGGCACCCCCGTACCGGTCGGGAGTTACCCCTTAGGCGTGACCGTCAACCCCACCACGAACCGCATCTACGTGGCAAACAGTGGCAGCAACAACGTCACCGTCATCAACGGCGCCACCAACACCGTCGTCGGCACCCCCGTGCCGGTCGGGAGTCACCCTGTAGGCGTGGCCGTCAACCCCAGCACGAACCGCATCTACGTGGCGAACTCGCACGACAACAACGTCTCCGTCATCGACGGCGGCAGCAACAGCGTCGTCGGCACCCCCGTGCCGGTCGGGAGTTGGCCCGAGGGCGTGGCCGTCAACCCCAGCACGAACCGCATCTACGTGTCGAACGATAACAGCAACAACCTCACCGTCATCGACGGCGCCACCAACACCGTCGTCGGCACCCCCGTGCCGGTCGGGAGTTGGCCCGAGGGCGTGGCCGTCAACCCCAGCACGAACCGCATCTACGTGGCGAACTATGGCAGCAACAGCGTCTCCGTGATCGACGGCGCCAGCAACACGCTGGTCGGTACCCCCGTACCGGTCGGCACTAACCCCGGCGACGTGGCCGTCAACCCCAGCGCGAACCTCATCTACGTCGCGAATGAGGGCAGCAACAACGTCACCGTCATCGACGGCGCCAGCAACACCGTCGTCGGCACCCCCGTGCCGGTCGGGAGTTCCCCCGAGGGCGAGGGCGTGGCCGTCAACCCCAACACGAACCTCATCTACGTGGCGAACTACAGCAGCAACAACGTGTCCGTCATCAATGGCGCCAGCACCGGCGATGTCGGCCAGCACACCTCGCTGGTTCTGGACGCCGGCGGCAACCCTGTGGTCAGCTATTACGACAGCACCAACGGCGACCTGAAGGTGCTGCACTGCGGCAACGCCAACTGCACCGCCGAACCCGTCAGCCAGGTCAGTGCGGGCGACATGCACACCTGCGGGGTGAAGACGGACGGCACCCTGGCCTGCTGGGGGGCCAACACCGTCGGGCAGGCGAGCCCACCCGCCGGCACCTTCAGCCAGGTCAGCGCGGGCGGTGGTTTCACCTGCGGCGTGAGGACGGACGGCACCCTGGCCTGCTGGGGGGTCAACAACTTCGGGCAGACAAGTCCCCTCCCCGCCGGCACCTTCAGCCAGGTCAGCGCGGGCACTTTCCACACCTGCGCGGTGAAGACAGACGGCACCCTAGCCTGCTGGGGGCACAACGGCAACGGGCAGGCGAGCCCACCCGCCGGCACCTTCAGCCAGGTCAGCGCGGGCGGTTTCCACACCTGCGGGCTCAGGACGGACGGCACCGTGGCCTGCTGGGGGTGGTACGACGACTATGGGCCGCCGACGGCCCCCGCCGGCACCTTCAGCCAGGTCAGCGCGGGCTACGGTCACACCTGCGGGGTGAAGACGGACGGCACCCTGGCCTGCTGGGGGGACGACACCTACCACCAGACGGAGGCCCCGGGCGGCACCTTCAGCCAGGTCAGCGCGGGCTGGGGCCACACCTGCGGGGTGAAGACGGACGGCAGCCTGGCCTGCTGGGGGGACAACAGCTACGGGCAGTTGAACAACATCCCCACCGGCACCTTCAGCCAGGTCGACGCGGGCGGCTATCACACCTGCGGGGTGAAGACGGACGGCACCCTGGCCTGCTGGGGGTGGAACGCCTACCCCCAGGCGACGCCCCCCGCCGCCGACAGCATCACCTCTCCCGATACGGCAGGCGATGTGGGACAGTACACCTCGCTTGCCCTGGACGCCGGCGGCAACCCCGTGGTCAGCTATTTCGACGAGAACAACGGCTACCTCAAGGTGCTGCACTGCGCCGACGCCGGCTGCACCGCCGGCACCTTCAGCCAGGTCAGCACGGGCTACGAGTTCACCTGCGGAGTGAAGACGGACGGCAGCCTGGCCTGCTGGGGGGACAACTCCTACGGGCAGACGGCGCCCCTCCCCACCGGCGCCTTCAGCCAGGTCAGCGCGGGCCTCTATCACACCTGCGGGGTGAAGGCGGACGGCAGCCTGGCCTGCTGGGGATGGAACAACTACGGGCAGTCAACACCGCCCGACGGCGCCTTCACCCAGGTTAGCGCGGGTACACGTCACACTTGTGGGGTGAAGACGGATGGTACGCTGGCCTGCTGGGGGTGGAACCTCTACGGGCAGGCGCCTCCATCGCCCTTCCCCAACGACACCTTCAGCCAGGTCAGCGCGGGCGGCGACTACACCTGCGGACTGAAGACGGACGGCAGCCTGGCCTGCTGGGGGATCAACAACTTCGGGCAGTTGAACAACATCCCCACCGGCACCTTCAGCCAGGTCAGCGCGGGCGGCGACCACACCTGCGGGGTGAGGACGGACGGGACCCTGGCCTGCTGGGGATACAACTACTATGGGCAGGCGACACCACCCAGCGGCACCTTCAGCCGGGTCAGCGCGGGCGACGTGCACACCTGCGGGCTGAGGACGGACGGCACCCTGGCCTGCTGGGGGTGGAACGCCTACGGGCAGTCAACGCCCCCCGCCGGCACCTTCAGCCAGGTCAGCGCGGGCTTAGAGTACACCTGCGGGTTGAGGACGGACGGGACCCTGGCCTGCTGGGGGTGGAACCAGGCGACGCCCCCCGCCGCCGACAGCATCACCTCTCCCGACACAACAGGCAACGTGGGCCAGTACACCTCGCTCGCGCTAGACACCTCAGGCAACCCCGTGGTCAGCTACTACGAGGCCCCCGACGGCGGCGGCGGCCTGAAGGTGCTGCACTGCGGCGATGCCGACTGCGCCACCGGCAACAGCATCACCTCCCCCGACACAACAGGCGATGTGGGCGAGTACACGTCGCTGGCCCTGGGCGCCGGCGGCTACCCCGTGGTCAGCTACTACGACCACAACAACGGCGACCTGAAGGTACTGCACTCCGACACCCCGACCGGCGGGCCGCCCATCATCAGCACCATGGCCGGCAAAAACGGCACAGCAGGCTTCGTTGACGGCGCCACAGCAGACTCGCGGTTCGACTCCCCGCATGGCATGACAGAATCGGCGGATGGAAACCTCCTGGTAGCCGACACGAGTAACGACGCGATCCGCAAGATAGACGCTGCGACGGGGAGCGTCAGCACCGTCGCCGGTATCCCGCCGGGCGGCAGCGCTGGCTGCGTGGGCCACACGTCGCCGCCCTACGACGGCTGTCTGGCGATAAACGCGACTCTCTCTGCACCTAGGGATGTCTTCGATCTAAACCCGCCGGGTGACACCTACATTGCGGATACGGGCGACAACCGCATCCGCAAGGTAGACGGAGCGGGCGTCATCACCACCGTCGCCGGCAACGGTACCCCAGGGTACACCGGAGACGACGTTCTGGCGACTGCTACCGAACTGAACGGCCCCAGCGGCGTCGCCGTCGACTCCGCAGGCAACATCTACATCGCCGATACGGGGAACAACCGCATCCGCAAGGTAGACGCGGCAACCAGCATTATCACCACCATCGTCGGCAACGGCAGCGGCTGTGACGCGAACCACACAGCGCCTTACGATGGCTGCCTGGCGACTCAAGCCACGCTCAGCAGCCCACGCGACGTTTTTCCCTGGGGCTCAATGTACGCGGGAACGACCGACCTGCTCATCGCCGACACGGGCAACAACGTCGTCCGCTGGGTCCATGGCCCTTCCGGCCTGATCGGTACCCTTGCCGGCACGGGAAGCCCCGGTTTCTCCGGCGACGGCGTTGCCGTTCAGGTCAAGCTCGACGGCCCGGAGGCGGTGGCGTCCGATGGTTCCCTCGCTGTCCTCATCGCCGATACTCAGAACAACCGCCTGCGCCGCGTCACCTTCGGTGATGCCACCATCACCACCGTCGCCGGCGGCGGCAGCGGCTGCGATGCGAATCAGACGGCGCCCTACGACGGCTGCCCGGCGACGGACGCTGTCCTCGATCATCCAGCGGGAGTCGCTCTCGGGAGTTGCCAGACGTCGGACACCGGCAGTCAGGCTATCCGCGGGATAGATTCCTGCACCGGGTTGCCGGTCGGCGGCTTCACCGGGTCCACGGGTTGCACATACGGCACCACTGCAACCATCGACTTGGCCTTCATGCTCTTACCCCTCGGACTAATCCTCAGCCGAAGGCGGATTCGGATTGCGTTTAGACAGATTCGGAGGGTGGGAAGGCCATGACATTCATGCGCGGGAAGACAACGGGATCGGCCCGCCGCCAGGAGTCGGCCATGTCCGCATGCCGTCACGGCGCGAAGGAACGCGCTCCCACGAGGCGCAGGATGTCGGCAGGCGGTCTTGGGCTCATCGTCTTGGTCGCGTTGTTCCTGGCCCCGGGCAACGCTAACAGCGCCCTTGCTGCCTATTCCAGCACCCTGAGTTGGGACGTGTCCATGACCGCCGCCGGCTCGCCGTGTCCCAATGACGGCGACAGCAACATCGATCCAGGCGAGTGTCCCAATGTGACCACCAGCTTCCAGATTCAACCTGCGGGCGGACCGGGCGGCAGCCAGTCGATGTTTGACAGGGCCAACGTCATCTGGACCACGGGGCCCCTTTCTGGGGATGGGAGCGATGTGACGGCGCCGCAAGACGGCTTGGCCCCTAAGCGGGTCAATACGGTGGGCGCCAAGGTGGGCATGGTCAGCATTCAGATGCAGTCGAACATGTTCACGGGAACGTTGACCCAGAACAACGTTGACGATGTCGCCAATGCAAGGGACCCTACTGTCGCGGGCCAACCCCCGCGCTGCGGGGCCGACATCAACGGCGATCACCTGGCAGACACGCTGTCACTCGCGGACTCCTTCGAGCTCTGGAACGCCGTATTCCGTCAGGATGGCAAGGACCCCATCATCGACTACTGGAACACGCAGGCGCCGGACCCCAACCACCCCTACCCCCTCGGCTGTGATCCGACAGGTAAGATTGCCGGCCAAGCCTGCGCACCTCAGGGGGTAACCTATCTACCGAGGCCCATACTGGCCCTCGAGACCGCCATGGGCTTGACGTCGGCTTCCAGGGTGAGTCGCGCCTACGGTATCGCCAAGCTTCCCATCGTCGGCGGCATCACCAGTAATCTCGACGTCAACTTCCTGGTCTACAGCCTGCATAACAAAGGGACAAACGGCTACTTGAGTGTCACCCTCATCCAGTATCCGGGCCTGCCCTCAGCAGATCCAACCAACGCGAACTACAACCCGCTGTCGCAGAGCGTCCAGACCTGTCCTCCCTATTGGAGCTCGGCCACCGTCTACGGCGTCACTTCCAGCCCTGATTTCGATGAGGACGGAGTGTCTGACCTAGCCGTGACGTCGGAGATCAACCGCCTAGTTCAGCCGCAAACGGTGACGGGGAAGTCCTACGACTACTACATCGAGACCTCCATGGCCGCCGACTACGACGGCGATGGGATTCCCGCCTATGCCGACCGCTGTCGCACCGATCCCGCTTCGGGCAGCGCCACCAGCGACAGCGACGGCGACGGCCTATCGGGGACCTGCGACACGAACGGCCAGAACAACACTCCAGCGAGTGGGAGCTGGAAGAGTAAGCCGCCCTGGGACGACAACCAGGACGTGGACCATGACGGGATCCTGAACTCTGTGGACAACTGCCCGACCGCCTGGAACCCCGACCAGAAGGACACAGACGGCGACAGCGTGGGGGATGCCTGTGACCCTGCCCCCACAATCCCGGGCGACGGGCACGGCTACGCTAGCCCGGCCCCCGGCATGTTCGTCCGCTATGTCAACATCTGCCGGGATCCGTGGACTGTCGGCCAGCCTGAGCTGAGCGGCAGCGGCGACCCCGGTCGACAGTGCTTGAAACAAGACGGCGTGATCACGAACTGGCAGGACTCCAATAATGACGGCGTGCCCGACTACCTAGACATGAGATCCTTAACCCCACCCGGCCCCCTTCTGGCTGACTGCCACAGCGATAGCGACCACGACGGATTCGTGGATGCAATGGAGGCGGCGCCCACTAATGTGGAGCCCTGTCCGGCATTCGGGTTTGCCAAAGCCAGCGACCCACTCGATGCCTCCTCTCCAGGAGGTGGGGTAGCTGTTGGCGGGATAGCGGAGCCACCCGATGAATACGGCTCCAGCGCTGCGCAGTCGGGCGGACCGCCCCTGGGTGTCCTCACCATCGCGGTGCTGGCGGCGGGCGCACTCTTGTTCGCAGCCGGTGGGCAGTACAGCCGCAAACGCTGGCGCCGCTAAGGATTTCCCCGCTCAGGAAGACCAGAGCCGGGAAAGAACCATCTCGCAGCGAGCATCGCTTGTTCTCGAAGAAGTCCCCCTGTTCCTGTCTTCCCTTATGAGCAACGTGCCGTGTTCGACGACGGTGCGAGCGATCACCAATAGTGAGGCCTGGTTCATCGAGCGGGCGGATTTTGCAGATCTCGTGGAGCACTGCCCGGGGCTCTGGCGCAATCTGTGCCGCATATTGAGTCACAGGCTAGCTCAGACAAGTCACAGATTGGGCTGTGGGGCCCAAGAATCTCATCCGTATCTACGCAAGTCAAGCGGCCACCCACTCGTACTCGTGATGGAGGCCACCAAGCACGGGCCGGGCAACGATGCGGCCGGAAGCGAGCCGGACGACAGGCCGGCCGTCGGGGGAGTCCAGCGCGAGCGCGCGATGGGGGCGCGCCGCATTGTAATGCGCGACGTACTCCGCCAGCAGCGCCCGCAGGTGCCGCTCGTTCACAACGATCAGGTGGTCCAGACACTCGCGCCGCAGCGTCCCGACGAGGCGCTCGGCGATCGCGTTCGCCTTCGGCGCCCGGACCGGCGTGAGCAGGGTTCGGATGCCGATGCTGGCGGCGCGCGGGATGAACGCGCCGCCGTAGCAGCGGTCGCGGTCGTGGATGAGGTAGCGCGGCTGCTCACCCCACGGCGTCGCCGCGATCAGCTGGCGCCAGACCCACTCGGCGGTCGGATGCGCGGTGACGTTCAGATGGATGATCCGCCGCCGGTCATGCGTAATAAAGAAGAAGACGTACAGGGTGTGGAAGGTGACCGTCGGTGCGGTGAAAAAGTCGGCGGCCCAGATGTGCGGTGCATGATTGCGGAGGAAGGTGCGCCAAGACTGTGATGGCGGCCGCCGCAGGGCGGAGCGGCGGTAACAACGGACAGTTTCGGCGCTGACCTCGAAGCCCAGCTTTCGGAGCTCACCTTGAATCCGCACGCTCCCCCAGCGCGGGTTCTCGCGGGCGAGGCGCTGAATGAGCAGTCGAAGCTCAGGGGAGAGGCGTGGGCGGCCCGGCCCGCGGCGTCGGCTCTTCCAGGCCCAGTAGCGTCGCCAGCCGGTGCGGTGCCAGCGGACCACAGTGTCCGGCTGGACGATGACGAGCGCCGATCGCCAGCGAGGCCAGGCACGCGAGAGCCACGACCAGAACAGGCGGTCCGCCCTCGTGAGGCGCGGCCGTCGGGGCGAGCGCGTGAGCACCACGAGCTGCTGCCGCAGGGCGAGGTTCTCCAGGGTGACGTCGCACCGCGAGCGTACGGCGCTGCGCAGGAAGTGGCAGGCGAGCCAGAGGTAGGTGAACAAGGCGCGGCCTCCTTCAGGACGGATGCGGTAAGGCTCGCGCGGACGCCGTCTTGGGTCAATCAGTCAGATACGGATGAGATTCTTGGCCCTCACAGGAAGGTGGGCTCGTTTTCGGGGGGCAGGTCAAGTGTCGGAACTGGAGGACGACTAGGGAGTCTCGACGTACTGGGCGTCCCTCCCCACTTTGGGCTGCTTGTCGAAATCAGCGGGGGGATTCGGCGCGGTGCAGCTCTTGGTCAACTCGTAGCTGACGATGTCGCCGACGGCCACCCACTTGCCGTTCTCGACCTTGTTGATGACGAGTGCCTCGCTGATCTTGTGATCGGTTGGGCTTGTGCTCACCGGCGCAAAGCAGGTCGAGCACCAGAAGTCGCACGCCGACTCGGCAGCGTCAAGGAAGGTCTCGCGGGTGAGGTTCTTCCCGGCCATCTCCAGGTCCCATACGGTTGCCTCGGCCATAGCCATCCCGTACAGCTCGAAGTTGTTCATGGGCCCGCTGGCGCCGTTCTGGAACTTGTCCCAAATCTTCTCGTACTTCTGAACACCGGGCACATCCGTGTTATACGCTTGATAGCCGAAGGTGGAGCTTATTATGCCCTCCGAGTTCTTTCCGGCCAGTGCCAGGAAGATATCGCTGGCGTTGATGGCGCTCACGACGATGGGAACTTGCCAGTTGAGAGTGTCGCGTGCGGTGGTGACGAGGCTGGCAGCCTGAGGCGGGATGGCGAAGACAGCAAGTATGTCGGCGCCGGCGTTCTTCAGCCGCTGAGTTTGGGCAGAGACATCAGACTGAACGACGTCGTACTTCTCCACGGCGACGATACTGACGTCGCTGCTCTCGATTCCCGCCCGCAGGCCCTTCTCGCCGTCCTGACCGAGCTCGTCGCTTTGCTCCAGGATGCCCAGCTTGGCGCCGGGGTAGGTCTTGGCTATCCACTGGCCGAGGAACGTGCCCTCGGTGATGTAGTCGGGATTGCCCGCAAAGCGGTTCTTGGAGAGGGGATTCGTCCACAAGTCCAGGCCTGTCGACAGATACATGTCGGGGATGCCCTTCTCCTCAAGATACTTGTACACCGCCGCATGAGTCTCCTCACCCAGGCCGCTGATGATGCCGAAGACTTTGTCCTGCTCCACCAGCATCCGCACGACCTCAACGGTGTCCGGCGGGTTGTAGTGGTCGTCGGCGATGATGAAGTTGATCTTTCGACCGTAGACGCCGCCCTGGGCATTGATATAGTCGAAGAAGGCTTTCATGCCGTAGGCGATGGGCGCGTAGACGGCGGCAGGATTCCCGCTGAGAGGATAGTGTGTGCCCAGCTTGATCTCCGTGTCGGACACGCCCGTCGAATCGCCGGCACCTACGGGGGTGCCTCCAGGAGTAGTTGCGGCCTTCTCCTTGGCCCCTCCAGCGCAAGCGCTCGCCATCAGCACGATGGCGATGAGGACCACGCTCAGCGCGGTCCAGCCCAGCTTCTTGAGCGATGACATTGTTCACCCACTGGTGATGAATAAAGACCGCAGGCACCGGAGGGTCTCCGGTGATGCATGACAGAATACTAACATTATCAGTCTGTTACGGAGCGTGCAATTGGCTCTAGTTAGTCGATAGCTGAGCGACAAACCCTGCCACAGGTGGGCCAGTGTGACTGACGCGAAGTCTTGCCCAATCACCTGAATCCCTTTCAGGCGGTCGAGTACGGATCGAGAAGACCTGACAGTGTCGGGGCGCTTGGCGCTCAACGCCAGCTAACGGGTCCAACGAAATACGAGGCGGGCCGCGGCGCCGGCAACCAACAGTGTTCCTACCAGCGCCATCGCTCTCCGTAATCTCCCAAGTGTGGCTCTGTCCCCATCAGGCCAGTCCCGACTGTTGGTCCAGTGATGACAGGCCCGGGAATGTGCTCTGCCGTCGCGGCAGGGATTGATGTTGCCACGACCGCAGGCTCGGGCACGGCGCCAGGTTGGTCCTCCATAGCTGAGAGGCCGTTGCCCAGCCCATCCGTGGCGTAGACGCGATCGGTCGTCGGGTTGGCCGCGACGGCACTGGGATGGTGGCCGAGAGGGACTGTGGCCACGATCGCGTTGGTAGCACCGTCTATCACCGAGACGCCGTCAAGAGAGTGAGAGCATGTGTAATGCGCTGTGATTGGCCTTCCCGACCCCATCTGGGGCGAAGAGGTGGTGGCCATCATCGTGCGCCAGCCCGGTGAGACACTAACCCCCGAGGAGGTGCAGGAGTTCTGCAAGGAGCGCCTGGCCCAGCTACAAGACGCCGCGCGAGGTGAGGTTCCGCGAGGAACTCCCTAAGATTCTCGCGGGCAAGGTGATCAAGAAGGCCCTAAGGGAAGAGCTGATGCAGGAGCGCGGAAAGGGGCAGAGTACTTCCACCTGACGTCGCTCCTCAGCTAACCCCGCGGCAGGTCGAGGCCCGCCCGCGCGATGATGTCACGCATGACCTCCGACGCACCGGCACCGATTGTCCCCTGCACGGCGTCAAGATAGCCGTGGGCGACGATGCCACCGAGCACCGTCCTCGCCGACGCCGGCAGGAGTCCGCCGTACAGTCCGACGACCTCCATTGCGACCGCTCCGAGTCGCTGCGTCATCTCGGTGTTGAACGCTTTGACCAGCGCCGCCTCGTAAGTCAGCGTACGGCCCTGACTGCGCAGCCACTGCGCCCGATACGTCAGCAGGCGCGCCACCTCGAACTCGACCGCCAGGTCGGCGAGGCGCTGGCGCAACGTTGTGTCTTTGCCAAGCGGCCGGCCGTCCTTCTGCACGCGCTTCGCGTACTCGAGGACCGACTCGAACAGGCGGCGCTGACTGCACCAGTGATAGAGCGCCAGCCGCTCCGATGCCAGCGCCGACGTCACGATCTGCCATGCCCGGTTCTCCTCGCCCACCAGCCAGCGACGGGGCACGCGCACGTCCTCGAACGTCACTTCCGTGAACCAGCAAATATCCAACAGGTTAGGGAGAGAGCGAACGGAGACGCCGGGCACGTCCATCGGCGTCAGGAAGAGGGAGAGAGCCCGATGCCGGGGGGCATCGGGGTCGGTGCGCGCCAGCAGCCAGCAGTATTGAGAGACGTCGGCGCCGCTGGTGTAGACCTTCGCCCCGTTTATCACGTAGTCGTCGCCGTCGAGCACCGCCCGCGTCCGCAGCGACGCTAGGTCAGAGCCCGCTTCCGGCTCCGTGTAGCCGAGGCATACGTCGGCCTCGCCGCGTGCGATTCTTGGCAGGACCTCTTTCTTCAGCTCTTCGTTGCCCCAGGCCAGCAGTGTCGGCGCGATTATCGTCCGGCCCATGCTCTCCGCGCCGGGCACGTTGTGGTACGCGAGCTCCTCATCGACGATCATCTGGTAGACCAGGGGCTTGCCGCCGCCGCCGTACTCGATAGGCCAGCTCAGAGCCAGCCAGCCCTTGGCTCCGAGCTTCAGCTCAGCCTCCCGCGACGGCATATAGCCCGGGACGTGCGGCTCCGGCGTGGGCAGGCTCGAACCGTCGGGGAGGGTGCCGGAGTGACGGTCGAGCGGGTACTCCCGGTCCAGGTATTCGCGAACCTCGCGCCTGAAGGCTTCTTCTTCCGGAGAAAACCTGAAGTCCATCGGCCGGCAATCCTTCCTGGATGCTACCCGGTAGGCACGAACACCACGTCGTTCGGCGTCCAGTCCACCAGGCGGCGGAACTTGGCGCGCACGGGCATGCCGATGTAGACTTCCTCCGGTTTGCATCCCGTCACGCGGGAGAGGAAGACGGTGTCGATCCCCTCAAGCTCGATGTAGGCGAGGACGAACGGCACGTCAGCCATGAAGGCCTCGGCGGCGAAGTGGAGAACCGAGAAGCTATGGACCTTGCCCGCCTGAGGCGCCTCGAACCATTCAGTCGGCTTACCGCAGACACCGCAGTCGCGTCGCGGCGGCAGCCACGTGCGCCCACAACTCGGGCAGCGGGTGGCCAGGAGCTTCCTCTTCTGTAGACCGAGGAAGAAATCGGTCACCTCGCCGTAGCTGTGGATCGAATCGATCTCGTAGTGGCGGCCCACCTGCAGCGGGTTCGTGTTGTAAACGTGCGTCATAATGCGCCCCCTATCTTCGCAAACCTAAACGACAAGCCTTGTCCCGACCTAGGCTCGTTCCAATATGTTCACGGCTATGTACGTGCCGGTACCGGCGTGGCTATGGATAAGGCCACGCTTGGCGTTCTCGACCTGGATCTTCGAGCCGTCTATTCCCGCCGCGGGGTCGCCGCAGTGCCGTGAAATTGAGCCCTGAAGTTGCCACAGTGCGAAGACGCCCTGCATGATGCCGGTGGCGCCCACGGGGTGGCCGCAGGCCAGCAGGCCTCCGGAGGGGTTGACCGGCAGCGTGCCGCCGACGTAAGGATGACCCTCCTCCACGAAGCGGCCTCCCTGCCCGTAAAGGGCAAAGCCCATATCCTCGTAGGTCTGGAGTTCGCTGGAGGCGTAGGCATCGTGCACTTCTGCGAAGTCGATCTGCTCAAGCGGCCTGGTGATGTTCGCCTGCTGGTACGCCTGGCGTGCCGCCTCTCGCCCTCCGCGGAATGAGGCTACCCCTGGCCAGCGGCCGGCAAGGTAGTCGTATTTTCCGGGCTCGTCGCCGGGCAGGGGTATAACATCACCGCGGGGCCTGTCGCCCAGCCGCATCGTGTCGGTGCCGCAACCCAGGCCAGCGATGACAACGTAGTCGCCATCCGGGCGCAACCGCTTCGCCCACTCCTCCGTGCACAGTATCAGGCAGGCGGCGCCGTCGCTCATCACGCAGACCATCGGCCTGGTGAGCGGCGTGGCGATGATGGGTGCCTTAATGACCTCTTCGACTGTCCAGCGCTCGTGCTTCTGCGCCCAGCGGTTGTGGAAGGCGTTGTCGTAGTTCTTCACCGCGATCTTCGCCATTTGCTCCGACGTCGTGCCGAACTCGTGCATGTGGCGCTGGGCCATGTTCGCGTAGTAGCCGGAGTAGTAACCCCCCACGGGGAAGTCGAAGTCGGTATCCGAGGCAAGGGCGATGAACTCGTTGCCTTTCTCCGTGTTGACCTCGCTCATCTTCTCAAAGCCATAGACGAGGCAGACCTCGGAGAGGCCGGAGGCTATGTCCATGTAACCTGCCCGAATTCCCAGGCCACCGGTGGCGCCGCCGCCCTCGATGCGCATGGACGGCTTCGGGCACATGGCAAGGTAGTCTTGAGTGAGAGAGTCGAACAGAAGCTGGCTGTTGAAGTGGTCGGAGAAGTAGGTGCAGATGGTAGTTTGGATATCCCGCAATTCGAGCCGTCCGTTGAGATCATTGAGGGCATAATCCAGGGCATCCTTACACATCGCTTCCTGGGTCAGCAGGTTCGCCTTAGCGAACTTGGTTATCCCGCCAGAGACAATGCAAACCCTTGACATAGCGGTATCGGTCTCCTTCCTTGACTGGGTTGCCCCAGTTGAGCAAATAATAGCCCGCCAGTCTTCAAATGGGCTAGCGCTCGCGGCCTCATGCTACCGTGGCCGGGGCGATAGGCTCAACAGGTGGCGGATCGCGTCGCCCGATTGTCCTTCAGCAGTCTTGGGGCTGGCGTCAGCAGGAGACCCATCGCCATGAAAAAGGTCTATGCCACCGCCGCGGAGGCGATTGCCGACGTTGATGACGGCGCCGTCATCATGTTCGGCGGCTTCTTCTCGAACGGCAGTCCCACCAACCTCATCCTGGCCCTTGCAGAGAGGGGCACCAAGAATATCACAGCCATGTCCAACAACATCGGTCTGGTAGACCGGCTGGACATCCTCTGCCAGAACAAGCAGTTGCGTAAGTTCATCGGCGCCTTCCCATTCCGCGCCACTAGCCAGGGGCGCCCCCTTATCCAGGAGGCGTTCATGGCCAAAGAGGTCGAGGTGGAGATAGTGCCGATGGGTACATTCATAGAGCGGATAAGGGCTGGCGGCGCCGGCATCGGCGGCTTCTACACGCCGACAGGCATTGGCACCGTGGTTGCGGAAGGCAAGGAAGAGAGGACCATAAACGGCGTGCGCTACCTGCTGGAGATGCCCCTCAAGGCCGACTTCGCCTTCATCAAGGCCTTCAAGGCCGACACAATGGGCAATCTGATCTACCGCGGGTCCATGCGGAACTTCAACCCGGTCATGGCCACCGCAGCCCGTATCACCATCGCTGACGTCGAGGAGATCGTGGAGGTGGGGGAACTGGACCCGGAAACAATCATTACCCCCGGCATCTTCGTGGATAGAATAGTGAAGGGGCCCAAACATGACCCAGATGGGTTTGACTAGGGAGCAGATCGCGCGTAGGGTGGCGCGGGAGCTCCAGGACGGCATGATCGTGAACCTGGGCATCGGCATCCCAACGCTCGTGTCTGACTACACTCCCGACGGCGTCAACGTTATCTTTCAGGCGGAGAACGGCATCCTCGGCTACGGGCCCATCTCGGCCGATGAGAGCCGTATCGACTGGGACCGCATAAACGCCAGCGGCCAGCCCGTCACCCTCCTGCCGGGAGCCTGCTTCTTTCACAGCGCCGATTCCTTCACAATGATCCGGGGCGGCCACGTCGACCTCGCCGTTCTCGGCGGCCTCCAGGTGTCCGAGAAGGGCGACCTCGCCAACTGGATGGTGCCGTCGCGGGGAATGGGCAGCATAGGCGGCGCCATGGATCTCGCAGTGGGAGCCAAGCGGGTGGTCATCGCCATGGAGCACGCCACCAAGACGGGCGAGCCGCGCATTGTCATTGAATGCTCCTACCCGCTCACGGGCGCTAGCGTCGTCGACCTCATCGTCACCAACCTCGCGGTCATCCAGGTTACGCCGGCAGGCCTCCTGCTCAAGGAGCTAGCTCACGGCGTGAGCCCCGAGTACGTGCAGTCGCTCACGGAGCCGGTACTCATTCCCGCGCCGGATCTGCGGGAGATGGATCTGTAGAGGCTGTGAGTAAGCCTGGGCAGGCCAATTCATTGGCGGCTGGTGCGCCTAAGGCGCATCACCCGCTGCCTGGAAAACAGATGGTCACCGATCTGCGGCACGAAAAGGCCGGGCTCAACGCCCGGCTTCCTATCTAGTGTACCGTGAGAAAACGTTGGAGCGGGAAACGGGACTCGAACCCGCGACCCTCTGTTTGGGAAGGATGGAGTCTTAACACCCACAGATAAGCCCCCATGCTCGGCTCACTTCAACACCACTACCAAGAACTTGCCTAGCGCCTCCGGCGAGGTCAGCTGCGGACGTACGCGCCGCCGGTTATGCAGAACACTTCGCCTGTCATGTAGCTCGACTGATCACTGGCGATGAACAGCGCGAGATTCGCGATGTCCTCCGGCGCCCCCAGTCGTCCGAGCAAGGTTCCCCGCCGCCAGTCCTCGAAGAACTCCGGCGAATACACCCGCCTCAAGAACTCGTTGTAGATTAGCCCGGGAGCGATCGCGTTGACCCGAACGCCTTTGCCGGCGACCTCGGCGGCTACAGCTCGCGTGAACGCCATAATCCCCGCCTTCGCCGCGCAATAGTGCGCCTCGCCTTCATTCGACGCCATCCAGCCGACCGACGATGACATGTTGATGATGTTGCCGCTGCCGCGCCCCATCATGTGGGGAAGGACGGCGCGCGTGCAATGGAAGGTGCCTCTGAGGTTGACGCCGATCACCAGGTCCCACGTCTCATCGCTCATTTCCCAGACTGGCTGCAGCCGGTTGATGCCGGCATTGTTCATTAGGATGTTGACTCTACCGTACTTGTCAACCGCGGCGTCGACCATCTGCTGCACTTGGGTCGTGCTGGTGACATTGACCTCGAGGCCCACGACCTCGCGCCCGGCCTCTTTGCTCATTGCCTCTGCCTGCTCCTGGACGCGCCGGGCGTGCGCATCGCTGATGACCACCTCAGCTCCCTCTTGCAGAAACCGGCGCGCAACCGCTTGCCCGATTCCGGCACCGGCTGCCCCTGTCACGATGGCTACCTGTCCGTCTAGCTGGCCCATGGCTAGGCCTCCTTTGCCCTGTAGACGCCGCCCCTCCGTGGGTACTGCCGGTAGTCGGGATCCCGGCGCTCCAGGAACGCCTTCTTGCCTTCATCGGCCTCGCCGCTCTTGAAGAAGTCAGGCGCGAACTCGCCGATCCAGTCGCGCAGCGATGCCTCCCGCAGTGGGTCGTAGACGGAGCGGAACGTGGCCTTGAGGATCTTGAGGCAGCTCGGGCTCTTCGCCATCAGCTCCCCGCACCATTGATCGACTTCTTCGTCCAACTTCTCCTTGGGTACCACAGCGTTCACTAACCCCATCTGCAGCGCCTCCTGGGCCGAGTAGGTCCGGCAGAGCATCCATATCTCCCGCGCCTTCTTGTGACCAACGACCCACGTAAGGAACGACACCCAGTGCCCCGAAGCGGGGCTGCCCACGCGCGGGCCGACCTGCCGGAAGGTGGCGTGCTCGGCGGCGATGGTGAGGTCGCAGAAGTAGGCCAGGTGGTTGCCGCCGCCGACCGCGTGCCCGTTAACCCGCGCGATCACCGGCTTGAGGCAATCCTCGATGCCCGAGTGGGGGTCGAAATCTGGGCTGCCCCACGTGCCCTCCTGTTGGAACTCCGCCAGCCACTTCACGTCCGCCCCCGCGCAGAAAGCTCGTTCCCCCGCACCCGTCATGACTATCACCCCCACGCTCTCATCAGCGTTGGCGTCGTCGACGGCCTGTCGCATCTCCGCCAGCGTCTCGCCGGTGAAGGAGTTCATGGCATCTGGCCGGTTGATGGTGATCCACGCAGCCCCGCGGACGCGATCGTGCTTCCGGTAGAGGATGTCCTTGAAACCTAAGTCAGCCATGTCAGAAACCTCCCTGTCGTTACCCTCCATCACGTCGACCCGGGGTGATAGGCGTAGCGCCAACCGATACACAAACGCGCTCAGCCACCCTCGCCTAGGGTATCACACTAACGAGTGAAGGCTGCAGATGGCGCCGGAACTCAGCGGCCCCACGGAATGACGACCGGTGTCTCCGCCTGGTCCTGCCCGTGGGGCAACAATATTGGATCCGTATCTGCGGAGGTCAGCGCCGGCCCACTCGTACTCGTGGCGGAGACCACCGAGAACCGGTGGGCCGATCTTCCCTCAGGCCTTGTCGCCCGGGCTCCACCTCGCATGAGCCGGGGTGCCCTCAAAGGTCGTTATTTCGAAACTAACTGGTCGATGTTCTTGAATCGACCGACGTCCTGCGACGGCGACGGCGTGTGCGTGAGCAAGACCGTGGGCGGAAGTGACCCTCCCATATCTGTACGACCGCGAGGTCGGCCTGCCGGTGCTCATCGACGACGGCGGCCCGCTGGTCCGAGATCGAGGACCTGGGCGTGACGAAGTACCTGCTGAACAATGCTCTCGGCTCCGTGCGCGGGCTGACGGACGCAAGCGGAGCGCTTTCTGGCACGGTCAACTCCCACGTCTTCGTCGCCTGGGACGACCGGGCCGGCGGTTCTTCTGTCGGTAGGACAATTGGTCGCGGAGTTTCGCGGTGCTGCCCAGGGCGCGGCGCGACGGACTGTCAGAGCACATGCGTGGAGTTGTCTTGTCCACGCGGGTCACGCTATGTTGGCGGCAGCATATCCCATTACACGAAGGCCGCCCGGCGTCGTTAGACCAGAACGACCGTATGAAGAAAGGGGGCACGAGTGGTGACAGCTCAGACTGAAGTCAAGAAGTACAATCTTCTCATCAACGGAGAGCGGCGGGAAGCGAGCACTCGGGAGACCTCCGAGCGGCGGAATCCCGCGGATCAGACGCTGGTTGCAGTGCTCCCGATGGCTAGTGAAGGCGACCTCGATCTCGCGGTTGAGGCCGCGCGCAAGGCTTTCGACGGGGGCGCCTGGTCGGCAAGAGCAGCGCAAAGGGCGTCGGTTTTGCGCAAGGCGGCTGCGCTAATCAGGGCGGAATCTGAGATGCTTGTCCCGCTTCTCAGTCGGGAGGTCGGGAAGCCTCTGTTTGAGTCGAGAATCGAGGTTCTCGGCATGGCCAATGTCTATGATACGTACGCGAACATGGCTGAGAACATCCGGGGCAGGGTGATCACGAACGCCAGCCCCACCGTTGTCGGTATGGTTCTCAAGGAGCCTGTGGGTGTGGTCGGCCTCATCACTCCCTGGAACTGGCCTCTCCTTTTGCTCACCTGGAAACTGGGAGCCGCCCTGGCCGCCGGTTGCACCACGGTCATCAAACCGTCGATCCTCACCGGTGCCACGACTTATGAGGTCGCGCGCATCTTCATTGAGGCAGGAGTGCCGCCGGGTGTCATTAACGTGATCACGGGGAAGGCGAGCGTCGTCGGCGAAAAGCTCGTCGCCCACGAGGGGGTCGACAAGATCTGCTTCACCGGGTCCACCGCAACCGGGCGCCACATCATGGAGGTCGCGGCCGGGAACGTCAAGAAGATATCGCTTGAGCTGGGCGGGAAGTCGCCGAACGTGGTCTTCGCCGACGCGGACATCAATGCGGCCGTTACCGGCTCACTGACGGGGGCGTTCCTGAACTGCGGTCAGACGTGCCAGGCCGGGACGAGGCTGCTGCTGCAGCGCCAGATTCACGACGAGTTCATGGAGAAGTTCCTGGCGCTGGTCGGAAACATGAAGGTCGGGAACCCGGTGGATCCCACTACCAACCTTGGCCCCCTGGTATCAGAAGACCAGATGAATATCGTGACCGGCTACATCGAGCTTGGGAAGAAGGAAGGCGCCAAGCTGGTGAAAGGCGGGGACCGCCTCGCCGGCGAGCCCTACGATAGTGGCTTTTTCGTCGAGCCGACGGTCTTCGACAACGTCGACAACAAGATGCGCATCGCCCAGGAAGAGATCTTCGGGCCCGTAGTCTCGGTTATGACATTCGATGACGCGGAAGAGGCGCTGGCGATCTCCAACGACACGGTCTATGGGCTGGCGGCCGCCGTCTGGTCGAAGGACCTGAGCATCGTGATGAAGTTCGTTAGAGGCTTCAGAGCAGGTACGGTCTGGGTAAACTGCTACCACTCCTCCGGCGTCAACAACATGCCCTTCGGCGGCTACAAACAGAGCGGGATCGGGCGAGAATGGGGGATGGAGGGTCTCGAGATATTCATGGAGACTAAGAGCGTCCACATCAACCACGCGTAGAAAGCGTGGCGGGAGCCTCGACGACCCGGGTGACGGGCGCGAATGCGACGCGTGCCGGTGCGATAGGCGAGGGTTCGCGTCCAATGCGTGCGGAGGGCAGAAGATTTCGAGACGGGCGTTGGTGCCCCCCAAAGGTCGCCATTTCGAAATCGTGACGGATCCGCTTCGCGCGACTACGTGCGGAGCGAGGCATTGTGGGACGTCCGCCGCATTTAACTCGACGACGAAGCTGCACGGGGATGGCCCGAGCGCCGAAGAGCCTCCCTTGCGGATCTCCTACGCTGGCACCTCTTGCTGCTCGACCGGAACAGCTGCCCTCCCCCACTGCCGCGGCAATGCCCAACATAGTCCCACACCGCCATCAAATGTGAGCATAAACACGGGGGCCTTTCTCGTTCACGATAGGAATTAACCCCGCCGGCCAATGCGTTGTCTCCCGCAGCCTCGATGGGGAGGAGCTAGGGCGTGCAGCAGGACGCTCGATAGGTCCGCGAGAACAAGGTCAGGTCGCGTCTCTCGCCACTCGCTGTCCTCGCCGGAGACTACTGGATGACCCTATCGCGCTGGAGCGCGTCCAGCTCCGCCTCGGTCATCCCCAAGAGCTCCCGGAACACATAGTCATTGTGTTCGCCGAGCAGAGGAGCATGCCGCGCCTCCACTTCGCCCCCCGACATCTTCCAGGGTGGGCCGGCGACCAGGCGACGTCCCAACTCCGGGTGGTCGATTTCGATCCAGGCGCCGCGAGCGCGAAGGTGCGGGTCATAGAACAGGTCCTCGGCATTGCGCGACGGCGCTGCGGCGATCCCCTGCCCGGCAAGCGCGTTCGCCACGAAATCGCGGTCACGAGCGCGCGTCCACTCAGAGATAATGCGGTCGAGCTCAGCCTCATTCTTCTTTCGAGAAGCGGCATCGGCGAATCGGGGATCGGCGGCAAGCTCGCCATGTCCGATAACGCGCGCCAGGGCGGCGAACTCCTCGTCGGTCTGCACGGCGATGGCCACCCAGCGGTCGACTCCCCAGCATCGATAGACGTTGTGCGGCGCCAGCAACTCATCGGCGTTGCCCGAACGGCCGGGGCTGCGACCGTTCATCTCGTAGTCGAGCAGCACTTCCCCAATGAGAGAACTCACACCCTCGCACTGCGAGTAGTCGATGAACTGGCCTTCGCCGGTATCGGCGCGGTGGTGCAGGGCGGCGATGACAGCGAATGCCGCCCCGGTGGCGTTCATCACGTCCACGTCAGGGGTGGTAGTGCTGGGCGGGCCGTCGGGATGGCCCGTGATGTGGGAGGCGCCGCCCACGGCGTGATGAACCATAGCGTAGCCGGCGTACTGGCTTTCCGGGCCGGTCGCGCCGCGCGAGCTGGAGGACAGCATGATGATCTTCGGATTGACCTGCCGCAGAGCCTCGTAGCCAAGGCCGATCCTCTCCATCGTGCCCGCCCGCATGTTCTCAATCACGACGTCACTTACGCCTACGAGCCGCTTCACCAGGTCGATCCCCTCCGTCCGATCGAGATTTATCGTGATGCCCAGCTTGTTGACGTTGAACGAGTTGAAGGCCATGCCCTGATTGGGCGGAATCGTCCGCGGCGCTGGCGCGAACAGCGGCCAGACAATGGCGCGACGCGTCAGGTCCATGCGCTCTTCACTCTCGATCTTGATGACCTCCGCGCCCAGCAGAGCAAACAGGAATGTTGCGTGCGGTCCGGCAGCGACCCAGGTGAAATCGAGCACCCGCACGCCCCTTAGAGGAGGAGAGTTCGCTTCCGGTGGTTGGGTCAAGGCTCGCTCACCTTCCACACCGCTCCCGTCTGGCAAAGGCTCGTGAACTCATCAGGAGAGTATCCAAGCATGTCTTCAAGCACTTCCTTGTTGTGCTGGCCGAGCAAGGGCGCCGGTCGCCCCACCGCAGGCGGCGAAGTCGGCATCTTGTAGGGCCAGCCGGCGTAGCGCAACCTGCCCGCCCGTGGGTGATCGACCTCGACAAAGTACTCACGGGCAAGGTACTGTCTGTAGTTCATCACCTCCTCGGCGCTGTAGACCGAGCCGATGGCGAATCCCTTGGCCGCCCCTCGGTGGTGCACGTCTTCTTTGCTCTGCTGCGCCGCCCATTCAGCGATTCGGTCTGCTATCTCCATCAGGTGTCCGGAACGATAGACGAGAGTGCCCCATTCTGGGCCCGAGGCCCAATCCGGATTCCCCATCAGGTCGACGAAAGCGCGCCAGTGGCGGTCCTCGATGAGCAAGGCGATAACGTAGCCGTCCTTGCACCGCAGCCGGCCTTGGGCGGGCGGACGGTCAGGAACGCGACTCCAATTGGCGTGGTCATAGATCGACGAAGCGACGTTCGTCCTCACCAACGCCAGGATGGCCTCCTGCTCTGATACGTCGATCAGCCGCCCAGCACCGTTAGCTTTGCGCCCATACAGGGCGGCAGCGACGGCAGCGGCGGCGGTGAGGCCGGTGTGGTAGCCGGTAGGATAGCTACCCGCCTTGATAGGAGCGCGGCTGGTGTCCTCCGACCGGGCTGGCAGGAGGTTGCCCAAACCGCCGGCGTGATAGGAGGTGAGCTCGCTGCCTCTCTGGCGCGCGCGAGGGCCAGTGCGGCCGTAAGGCGTAAGCGATGCGAGGATAAGGCCCGGATTGTGCTGGCGTACGTCTTCCCAGCCGAAGCCGAGAGACTCCAGCCTGTCGGGACTGTGGTTGTCAATGAGTACGTCGGCCCACGAGAGGAGACGGCGGAATGCTTCTTTTCCGGCGGGACGCTCGAGGTCAAGGCTGACGCCGCGTTTGCTCGTGTTCAGGTACAGGAAGAGGCCGCTTCGCTCCGGGTCAGGCTCATCGCCGAGAAAAGGGCCGCGCTGCCGCGCCGGGTCGCCGTCCGGCGGCTCTTCCACCTTGATGACATCGGCTCCCATGTCGGCGAAGAGCTTGCCGCAGTAAGGGCCGGAGACCATTGTTGCGTATTCAACTATTCTGACGTTGCCAAAAGCCTGTCGCATCAAACGGTGTCCCCGTTGCAAGATGAAGAAATCTTACTATGGAGAGCGGAAACGGCGCTAGACATTCCGCGGCGGTCTGTCGCGCACCAGCGGAAGACCTTGACATGACAGAATCACCGCGATATAGACTGAATGCGGTTCGAGAGCGGGGTCTCCTCCTCAGCCCCGTCGAAAGGAGCGGCCGGTGAGTTACGAGACGCTGATAGTCACCAAGGACGAACACATCACCACCGTCCGGTTCAACCGTCCTGACCGCCTGAACGCCATCGACAGAATGCTCACGCGTGAGCTAACCGACGCTATTCGCGAGATCGCGGACGACGCTGAGACCCGCGTCGTCATTCTGACCGGCGGCGACAAGGTCTTCTGCGTGGGCGCCGACATTAAGGAACAGGCGTCAGCCGACACCAGCCGTGGCCCGACGCTCCGGCGGAAAGCAACCGTTTTCGACGAGATCGAGCGGTTGGACCGTGTTGTCATCGCCGCTATCGCCGGCTACGCGCTCGGCGGCGGCCTGGAGTTCGCCCTGACGTGCGACCTGCGTATCGCCGCCAGCAACGCGAAGTTCGGTCTGCCGGAAGTCAAACTCGGCGTGATCCCTTCCCGCGGAGGCACGCAGCGTCTCCCGCGACTCATCGGCGCGGCCAGGGCCAAGGAGTTCATGCTGTTGGGCGAGACCATCGACGCGAAACGTGCCGAGGAGATCGGGCTCGTAAGCCGGGTGGTCGAACCTGAGGCGCTGATGGATGAGGCGCTAGCGATTGCGCGGACGCTGGCCGAACTGCCGCCTCTGGCTGTTCGCGCCATCAAGAGCTGCGTGAACACCGGCATGGATACAAGTCTTGCCGTGGGGCTCGAGCACGAGGCGCGAATCGTGAGCATGCTTCATACCTCTGAGGACAGGGCGGAGGGAATGCGGGCTTTCGTCGAGAAGAGGAAGCCCGTGTTCAAGGGGCGTTGAGGTCTCGCATAACCACCAGGACGCCGCGCTCCTGGTTTCGGAGTGGTGGAATTCGGCGGAGACCAGGGAATGGCACGGCTGCTGGGACACCCGCGTGCGCACCGCTGCACCTGCTGGGTTGCTGTCCCACCGGAGTTGCTGGCCTGAAAGAAAGCGTTCTCGCCTCGACAGGATGAGAGCTGCTCTTGACTTTAGAGGAGAGAGGAATGAGTGAGACTGAAGAGAGTCCGAAGACCAAGCGCATGGTGCCCCTTGAGGAGGGGCTATTCCGCCTTCCGGAACGGTCCGACGGCAAGCCGGTATTGCTGGGGAGCCGTTGTCCAGGCTGCGGTGCGCACTTCTTCCCGCAGCGGCAGATCTGCCTGGCGTGCGGTCGCAACGGCCTCGAAGAAGCGGAATTGAGCGGCCGCGGCAAGGTGTGGACATACACCATAGCCCGTCAGACGCCGCCCTGCTCCCTCATCGAGGCCCCATACGCTGTCGTCGTCGTAGAGCTTCCTGAGAATGTGTCAGTGGAGACGGTGCTAACCGATTGCGACCTGGACTCGGTGCAAGTGGGTATGGCGGTGGAAGCGGTTCTGGCCAAGATGACGGAGGACGAGGAAGGCAACGACGTCGTGTCCTTCAAGTTCAGGCCGGTCTAGAATCAGGAGTGCTCTTCAACTGAAACTAGTCTAGTCGCCTGGTCTTGGCCTGGGGAGGCATGCTATGAGCAATGACAAGAGGGTTGTGATATTGGGCGTGGGGCTTCACCCCTTTGGTCGGTTTCCGACAGAGAGCCGGAACGACCTAGGTCGCACGGCCGGCTTGGAGGCACTGAAGGATGCCGGGGTCGACTTCCGGGACATCGAGGCCGGCTTCTGCGGACGGGTGCAGCCGCCAACAGGCGGTGGCGTGGGCGTGTTCGGCGAGCTGGGGAAGACGGGCATCCCCGTCACAAACGTGGAGTTGGCCTGCGCCAGCTCATCCCGTGCTGCAGGGCTCGCGGCCGATGCCATCATCGCGGAAAGGCACGAGATGTGCATGGTCATCGGCGTGGAGAAGATGCGCCGGGGCATGATCGCCGTCGGCGTGGGTCCGGGCGGCGAGGTGAGCTTCAAGGCCGCGATGGGGATGGCCCTGATGCCCGGCGAATACGCCCTGATGGCCCGGCGACACATGTCCCTCTACGGCACGAAGCCGGAGCACTTCGCCCAGGTGTCGGTCAAGTCGCACAAGAACGGCGCCCTGAATCCCAACGCTCAGTACCAGACGGAGATAGCCCTGGAAGAGGTCATGAATTCGCGGATGATCGCCGACCCGATCACCCTGTATCAGTGCTGCCCCACCAGCGAGGGAGCGTCGTCGGTGGTCCTGTGCTCTGAGAAGAAGGCGCGCCAGTACACGACCAAGCCTGTCTATCTCACCGCCTGGGGCGGCGGCACTCCCATGTACACGCCGGGCGAGATCACCCTGGGCGAGGGCCCTACGGAATATGTGGCGCAGAAGGTATACAAGATGGCGGGCCTGGGGCCCGAGGACGTGGATGTGGCCCAGGTGCACGATGCCTTCACCGCCGGCGAGATCTTCACCGTCGAGAACCTGGGGTTCTGCAAGAAGGGGGAGGGCGGTCCCTTTGTCTGGGAGGGGAACACCGAGATAGGCGGCAGCAAGCCCGTCAACACCGACGGCGGCCTCCTGAGCAGGGGACATCCCATGGGGGCAACAGGCGGCGCGATGATCACTGAGATCGTGCGGCAGCTACGCGGTCAGGCGGGACCGCGCCAGGTAGCGAATCCGAAGGTGGGCATGCTGCACAACGCCGGGATCGGCGGCGTCCAGATAATGACCTTTCAGGTCTGAGCATAGTCGCCCGTACGCCTATCCCACGGCCGGCGTCCGACTGTGGGTTTCGCAAGAGGCCTTCATACGACCTCGTCGCACTGAGAGAACGAACAGGAGGCCAGTTGAAATGGACCTTGGACTCACTGATCGGGTAGCGCTGGTCACCGGCGCGGGCCGTGGGATCGGCCGCCAGATTTGCGCGACGCTCGCCGGGGAGGGCGCGCGCGTGGCAGTAAACGACTTCTTCCAGGAGCGGGCGGAGGAGGTTGCCCAAGAGCTCCGAGAGGCAGGCGGTAAGGCTATCGGCGTGACGGCAGATGTGACGGACTCCGATTCGGTACGACAAATGACCAAACAGGTGCTCGACGAATTCGGACAACTGGACATCCTGGTGAACAACGCGGGCATCCCGGTGTCTCCTGCCGAGGAATCAGGAGGGCCGTACTTCGCGCAGAGCACGCGGAACCAATGGGACAGAACGATGCACGTGATCATCTACGGGGTGATGAACTGCAGCCGGGCGGTCATCGAGCACATGTGTGAGCGTCGGTGGGGCCGCGTCATCAGTATCATCTCCGACGCCGGGCGCGTCGGTGAGCCGCGCCTAGTGGCGTACTCTGCGGCTAAGGGGAGCGTGGTGGCCTTCACGAAGGCTCTGGCCAAGGAGGTTGGCCGGGATTGCGTCACGGTCAACTGCGTGTCGCCGGCCACGACTGAGACTGAGGCAACCGCCGCGTGGATTCTCCCCCGAATAGAACAACTGGTACGTCAGTATCCGATGGGAAAGGGGCTAAACCGCCTCGGCCGTCCTGATGACATAGCCAACGCGGTAGCCTTTCTGGCTTCTGAGCGCGCGGAGTGGATCACCGGGCAGGTGCTGAGCGTCAACGGCGGGTACTCAATGGTGGACTAGGAACTGTCGGCGCTCTGCGGCCCTTGTACTCCGCCGGTACGGTCGACTCGTCCGCGCCGTACGCGTGCGAGACCTGCCGGCAGAGCGAATTGACCAGCGCCCGTCCGTCCGAGGAGGCCGGCGTTGCGCCGATGAAGCGGACGACTCTCTCCGCCCCGGGATGCGCGGCGCGCGCTTCCTCCGCTGCTTTCGCCATCAGCGCCGATTTGCCTGAACCGGGCTCACCGAGCAAGGCCAGCGGACTATGATCGGTCCCCTCTATGTAGTTGCCGATGGCATTCAGGATGCTGGCCCAGCCGGTGAAGAATTCGGCGCGCTTCTCGCCAAAGGCATCATGCTCCGCGGTCTCCTTGTCCAGCGGGTCAGCCTCCAGCCGCGCGACCTCTTCCTCGATGATCCGGGAGAGGGCGTTGAACACATCATCGCATAGCTGAGGCACGTGGTCGGTGGTCACGCCGCTGCCTGTCCATCCCGCCTCGTAGTCGTGGATGTTGCCGGGGGGAAGACAGTGCAGCTTCTCCTTTAGGTCGTCCCCCCGCGCGGCGGCCTCGATATCCGGATTGCCGCTGGTGTCCAGATCCACGAAGTCCTTCGCGCTCAGATCCTGGGGCAGGTCCTTGATCGTCCGGAAGAAGCAGAAGACGCGCTCGGGGGCATCCGCAACCCGTAGCGCCCCCTGGGCGATCTCCTGCTCGGTGGCCGACGCCTCGTACTTCATGCGGTCGTAGGCCTCCAGCGGCATCCCCTGCACGGCTCGGAGCAGGATGGAACGGATCTCGCGTTCGACCACCTCCCATGCGTCGAAGTCCTCGTACTCTTCTCCACGTGGCTTCAAGCAGTACTCGGGCCGCACCGCGTTGTCGTCTCTCTCGTACCATTCCCTAAGGCGCTCCTGCTCCTCCGCGGAAATGCGCCGACAGATCTCTTCGAACTCCTCAGCGACGATCTGTGGCGGCAACGGGCGCCAGCCGTAGCGGTCACCCAGGAGCACGATGAAGTTGGGACGTGGCGTAATCCTCCGACACCGTTGGATCTCGCCCAGGCAGATGTTCATGGCCTGCTGGTCGAGGGCCGCCTCCTCGCTAACCCCCTAGCGCAGGTCGATCGCCTGGAACCGGGCGCCGTGCTGCATGCAGAGCTCGCGCAGCCTGGGGAAGGCCCGCTCCTGGAGTGCGTTGCGCTCCTCCTTGAGGTCGCCGAAGGTGGAGCTCACGAAGATGCGGAATGTCCTGCCTAGCCGTGCCACCTCATGCCTCCTTCTGAGCGGTCCGCCTAGGCGCGGTCACTTGCGCCGCCGGAACCGCCACTAGGATCTCCCGCCCGACGGGGCGTCTGCCGGCATTCGGGTGACGAACGGGTTGACCCGCATGCGGCCCTTGCGGCCCGGCTGCGGGCAGTCGACGACCTGGCCGAGCCAGCTTCTCTCCGACGGGAATTGCTCAAAGCAGGCAGGGCAGCGCACCTTTGGCCCGTGCCCAAAGTCCGCCGCTGTCACAATAATAGGCTCATACGCAATGCCCACCGGGTCGATGAAGTAAACGTTTCCACCCGCGTCGCCGCAGAACGTGAACGGAAGGCGCGGGTGGATAGCGACGCAAAACAGGGCACCGAGAAGTACCAGGGTCACCCGCTCCTTGCCCGTCGCCGCGTCCCAGATCTTCAGGGTCTCGTCCATGCTGGCCGAGACGGTGAAGGAGCCGTCTGGGCTAATCACGCAGGCGTTGACGTAACCGGTGTGGCCGCTGAGGGTCAGCCGCTCCCTGCCATTCGCCGCGTCCCAGATCTTGAGGGTCTTGTCGCTGCTCGCGGAGACGACGAAGGAGGAGTCAGCGCTTATCGCGCAGGCGGTGACCTCGTCGGTGTGGCCGGTGAGGGTCAGCCGCTCCTTGCCCGTCGCCGCGTCCCAGATCTTCAGGGTCTTGTCCATGCTGGCCGAGACGATGAAGGAGGAGTCGGGGCTGATCGCGCAGGCGAGGACGTGACCGGTGTGGCCGATGAGGGTCGGCAGCCCCTAGCCCGTCGCCGCGTCCCAGATCTTCAGGGTCTTGTCCATGCTGGCCGAGACGACGAAGGAGGAGTCGGGACTGATCGCGCAGGAGACCCCACCGGTGTGGCCGGTGAGGGTCAGCCGCTCCTTGCCCGTCGCCGCGTCCCAGATCTTCAGAGTTCCGTCGTGGCCCGCCGAGACGACGAAGGAGGAGTCGGGGCTGATCGCGCAGGCGCCGACCTGACCGGTGTGGCCGCTGAGGGTCGCCCGCTCCTTGCCCGTCGCCGCGTCCCAGATCTTCAGGGTCTCGTCCATGCTGGCCGAGACGACGAAGGAGGAGTCGGGGCTGATCGCGCAGGCCCAGACCTGACCGGTGTGGCCGCTGAGGGTCAGCCGCTCCTTGCCCGTCGCCGCGTCCCAGATCTTCAGGGTCTTGTCCAGGCTCGCCGAGACGGTGAAGGAGCCGTCTGGGCTAATCACGCAGGCGTTGACGTAACCGGTGTGGCCGCTGAGGGTCAGCCGCTTCTTGCCCGTCGTCGCGCCCCAGATCTTCAGGGTGTTGTCCCAGCTTCCGGAGACGACGAAGGAGCAGTCGGGGCTGATCGCGCAGGCGCTGACCCAATTGGTGTGGCCGGTGAGGGTCAGCCGCTCCCTGCCCTTCGCCGCGTCCCAGATCTTTAGGGTCTTGTCCCTGCTCGCGGAGACGACGAAGGAGGAGTCAGCGCTTATCGCGCAGGCGTCGACCGGAGCGGTGTGGCCGCTGAGGGTCGCCCGCTCCTTGCCCTTCGCCGCGTCCCAGATCTTCAGGGTTCCGTCGTGGCTCGCCGAGACGACGAAGGAGGAGTCGGGGCTGATCGCGCAGGCGTAGACCGGACCGGTGTGGCCGCTGAGGGTCAGCCGCTCCTTGCCCGTCGCCGCGTCCCAGATCTTCAGGGTCTTGTCCCAGCTCGCCGAGACGATGAAAGAGGAGTCGGGGCTGATCGCGCAGGCCAAGACACTACCGGTGTGGCCGGTGAGGGTCCAGGTTGGGAAAACACCACCGGTACTCATTGATCCCTCCTATCCCCAGGTGGGAACTTCCTCCGCGCCGACGGAAAGTCTTCAAGGAGAGAGACACGGTCCGAGGCGCGATGGAAAACTGTTGCCGCCCCTAGGCTCGGGCCAACGTTTGCCTAGCAGCCTGCTGGGGATCAGTTTCTGCCCGCCTGGAGGCTGCACGAGTATTCTAGTCTTGATGGGGGACTTGTCAAGTGAGAGAATATGCAGGCTGTGGAAACCGATTGCGCGAGATGGTGGGCGGAGGAAGCATTGGCTCGGTCTGCACGTAGACCTTGAGCAGTTAGAGGACGGGACCCACTATGTGCGCCCGTGGGCCGCCGGGGCGCTGGCATTAAGCACGCATGGTGTTACAGGCCGCTCAATCTAGGGCCTTAGATGGAGAGTACTCACGGATAGCCAGCTTGCCGTCAGCCACCCGTCACAACTGGCGCAATGCGGCGTAGCACTGCGCAGCCCCTGAGTTGGCGGCGCCGCTAATTAACCCAGCGTTCTGGACGCGCCGGTCGAGACTATTCGGCGATGTTCAGCCGTCAGCGGCGGAGGTGCTAGCCTTCCTCGTACTTGAACGAGAGCTTGATCCTCGCGCGGTAAAGGACCACCTTGTTCTTGTCGACAGTCATGTCGAGGTTCTCGACCTCCGCGATCCGTAGATCGCGCAGAGTGCTGCTGGCCCGCTCGACCGCACTGCGGGCTGCCGCTTCCCACGACTCCGTGCTGGTTCCCACGAGTTCTATGATTTTGTAGGCACTCTCCGCCATAACCGGCACCTCCGTGCGCTCTACTCAGATTCGCAATCGTACGCCCGCCGCAGCGCTGGAGCAACTGCGTCATGGGGATGGTACGCTCGCCGCAGCGCTGGAGCAACTGCGTCATGGGACGTTGTTGGTCAGTGATTCTGCCCAGGGCCCCCAGGTCGAATTGCCCAGCCTTCCTTGTTCCCAACGCGATGACCATCTGCTTTCCGGGAAGATGCCCTGAAGATTCCTTGCCCCCCCGGTGCCGTCTTGCACTAGCGTGTAGGGAAGTCGGGCAGGCAGGCGACATCGGTAGGCTGGAGTCGCCCTGGCGTGTCGAGGGGGCTTGGTACGCAGACACCAATGGGTTCCCATCTCCCATCCGCGGTCTTCCAGATGTCGATAAGTCTTTAGTAAGCTTCATTGTCTGCGAAAGGCTGCCGATAATGACTAGTGGGATGCCCATAGAAGAGGCAAGTTCGCTATGCCCGAGAATTGGGGCCAGCAGTCTTCCGGCGATGTAGCACCTGCGCGCGGCCACGCGGATCTCGATGAGGTCCTGGGCTCCTCCATCAGGTTTGCCTGCGAGATCCTCAAGAGTGATGCGGCGACGATAGCTCTACTTGATGAGAAGGGCCTTCTCGGGTTCCGCAGCCAGCACGGCCTATCACTGCAGTTGGGGGAGGGCTGGCACCGCCATCCCGCGGAGAGCGTAATAGGCATCGTGTTCCGGACCGGCCGGCCACACGTCATCTCCGATCTACTTGCTGAGAGGGAGTACGCTGGGGGGCCACTGGCCCGCGAGAGGCTACGTAGCGTCATAATACTGCCGTTGAAGACTGGGGAGGCCGTGACGGGCTGCCTTTGCGTTGGAGACAGGAGGCCGGGCCATTTCTCACCAATCGATGTGCGGCTGGCAGGCCTCTTCGCCGATCAGGTGGCGATGTCGATTGAGAACGCCCGCCTGTACCAGGCAGAACGGCGGGAGCGCCAAACAACGGAAGCGCTGCTAGACGTGCTGACAACCGCCACCTCCAGTCTGAGTTTGAGGAAGGTAATGGCCAGTGTATGCGAGACGGTGATTAGCCTCAGCGTCGGCGAGCGCTGCAGCATCTTCCTGATGGACGCCGAACATCGCCGTTTGGAGCCCGTCATGTCTCTGGGCACTCGGGACGAGGAACTATGGCAGAAGTTCCTTCAACCGCCCGCCGGGGTGAGGCGTGACCCGGCAGAGCACCGCTTCTGGCAGGCCGCAGCCAACCAGGAAGGCCCCGTAGTCATCGAGGACGCGGAGAATTCACCGATTCTGCCTCGCTGGTGGGTGGAGACCTTCGCTCTGAAGTCACTCGTCCAGTACCCGCTGCGGGTCAAGGACAAGACGATCGGGGTGATGACGGTGGACACCTCCCGTAACCGGGTTAACTTCCCTCAGGAGGAAGTCGAGACGCTCGCTGCTGTCGCCAAACAGGCGGCGATCACAATTGAGAACGCTCAGTTATACGAGAGGCTGGAGGAGCAGGCAACCACCGATCCCTTGACTGGCCTCTGCAATCACCGACAGATTCATGAGCGGTTGGAGGAGGAGTTCGCGCGAGCCTCGCGCAGCGGCCGGCCGCTCGCTGTCATGATGCTGGACATGGACAACCTCAAATACTTCAACGACAGCTGTGGCCATCTTGTTGGTGATGAGGTACTTAGGTTCGTCGCCGGTCTTTTCGTCAAAACGCTGCGGATTTCCGACGTCCTCGGCCGGTACGGCGGGGACGAATTCCTGGCCGTGTTGCCGGAGACCGGCCGCGCGCTGGCAAAGCAGTTGGGGCAGCGCATAGTGTCCCTTCTTGCCGAACATCCATTCTCACCGGCCGACTCGGCGCAGCAGGTGCCCGTTGGAGTTAGCATCGGCGTAGCCTGCTACCCTGAGGATGGCGCCGAGGCTCGGAAGCTTCTAGCCCTCGCCGACGCAGCGCTTTACGAGGCGAAACGGTTGGGTGGGGGACGAGTCATATCGGCGCACAGCGATATCAGGGAGCAGGAAGCGTCATCGGGCATGGGTTTTGGCTTCCTGCGGAGTTTGCTCAACGCTTTGGCGTACAAGGACCCATCCACGAGAAAGCACTGCGATGACAATGTCCGTTACGCAGACCGGCTGGCAGAGCAGTTACATCTCCCCGCGGAGGCCAAGGACTCACTGCGCAAAGCCGCTCTCCTGCACGATGTGGGGAAGATCGCGATACCCGATAGTACGCTCCTCAAGCCGGGACCTCTGGACAGTGGGGAGTGGGAGGTCATGCGCCAGCACGTGCAGTTCGGGGAGGCTATCGTAAAAGGCATCGCCGAGATCTCTGACGCTATCGAGCCCGTGGCCACTCATCACGAACGTTACGACGGCGCCGGGTACCCGAAGGGGCTGAAAGGGGAGGAGATTCCTCTACTAGGACGGCTCCTGGCGGTAGTGGACGCCTATTCGGCGATGACCCTGGACCGTCCCTACCGCAAGGCGTTAAGCCACGAAGAGGCGAAGGAGGAACTGCGGAAAGGGTCGGGCAGCCAGTTCGACCCCGCGGTGGCGGAGGCGTTCCTAGCGGTAATCGAGGCAGAAGAGCAGGCGGGGGCAAAGGCAGCATGACGGGCTGTGAACTGCCAAGAAAGCCTATTGGCGTCCTTCAAAGCGTGCGCTGGGAGCGGCCTGTCTCCCTAACGAGAGAACGATGCTCAAAGTGAGACCATCTCGAAATCAAGCCCTGCTAACGAGTGTGGCGTTGCTGGCGCTAGTAGTCAGCGTGGTAGCGCTCGCAGCCTGGCGTGACCAGCATGCTAAGGAAGCGGCCCGCTCGGTCGATCGCCACTCTGCAGTGGCTGCCGCCATGGACGATGCCCGCGTCCAGACCTCCCTCCTGGCCGCCCAGATTGCGTCCTCCACGCTCTCAGGCAACGCGACCCCCATCGCAGACCTGTACCCTCAAGCCGCCGCGGCGATAGACGGAGATATGCAGGTGGCTGAAGCCGGGCTATCCGCCATGGGCGAAATGGACGAATTCGCCGCACTGAACGCGGCGGATTCAGAGATGGAGCAGTTAACGCAAGATCCAGACGTGGTCGCCCTTGTCACGTCCCCGAACAGTGGAGACAAGACGGAGTTGGGGCGGCAGTACTATTCACGGATCTGGCCCGGGGTCGAGAGTGTGATGGCCGAGCTGCAGCAACTTGCCAGCGGAGAGCGTGACAAACTGGCAGCCGAGCAAGCGACCGCGAGCCGCGTCTCGGACCACACATTCGGACTGTTGACCGGGCTTAGCCTGCTCGCCTTTCTCGGGGGAGCGGCGATGCTGATCAGGCTTGTCCCGCTGGTGGTGCGCCCCCTTTCTGTCCGGGACCGCAACAAGATGGCCAGCCAGCGCATCCGGGTGGAGCAGGCACTGAAGCGCCAGGCAGCCACGGACAGACTGACCGGACTTCGTAGCCACCGTTCTCTACACGAAGAGCTGGCCAAGGAGGTGGAACGCAGTCTGCGCTACGGTCGGCCCGTGACCATCATGATGATGGACATCGATGGATTCAGGCTCTTCAATGACACTTATGGTTACCAAGAGGGAGACCGCGTGTTGAAGCAGGTGGCGAAGGTGCTCGAACGCGAATTTGGATCCGTCGATATCGTCGGTCGCTATGGCGGTGATGAGTTCGTGGCTATCCTGCCAGAGACCGACCGTGACGAGGGTGTCGCGCGCGCGAACCGGCTCTTTGAAGCGCTCTCCCACGAACGTGTCCAGCCTCGCTTCGGGGAGAGCGTGCCTCTCGTGCTGAGCATGGGTATCGCCGTCTGTCCCGACGATAGCAGGCACCGGGAAGAATTGATCGCTTACGCAGACGCGTCGCTGACGGAGGCGAAGCAAGTCTCCGGAAACGCCCTGGTGGTCGGGCAACGGGAGCCAGGCGAAATCATCACCAGAGAACGCTCGCCGTTCGGGGTCCTTGATGCTCTCGTGAGGGCGGTCGACAGAAAGGATCGCTACACGCGTCGGCACTCGCAGCAGAACGCTGAGTTCGCTGTGGAGCTTGGGAAGGCGGTAGGGCTAACCGAGGGTGCCGTGAGCGCACTGCGTATCGCGGGCCTCCTGCACGATGTCGGCAAGATCGGAGTCCCGGATGACATACTGAAGAAACCCGGCCCGCTATCTGACGAGGAACGGGCTCTGATGCGCGAGCATGTGGTGTTGAGCAACCTTATCGTTCATGGTATCCCAAACCTGGAGGACGTGTCCGACGCGGTCTACTGCCACCACGAACGCTGGGACGGTACGGGCTATCCTCGGGGCTTGAAGGGGGCAGAGATACCTCTCCCAGGTCGCATAATGGCGCTTGTAGATGCATACTCGGCAATGATCCTCGATCGGCCGTACCGAAAGGCCCTAACGAATGAGGGAGCCACAGCAGAGTTGAGGCGCAACGCCGGCACCCAATTCGACCCAGAGCTTGTCGAGCCCTTCATCCAACTACTGGAATCCAGCGAAGCGGCGGCCGCCTAGGTTATCCTCGGCGCGTGGAAGACATCTCGCGTCGAAATGAGATTCGAAAACTGGAGGAAGTGAGGGGTTCGAACCCTCGACTCCCGGATTCGCTGCCTCTCGGTCACTCGTTGAGCCTGCCGCATCACCATGGGGACATGGTGCCTCAAGGCTGGCCCATATGCCCTGCAGGGGATGAAGGGGGACGGAGGATTTCGAAATCGGACGGTTTGGTGCCCCCAAATGTCGCCATTTCGAAAATCGTGACGGCTCGGCCCGTAGAATCACGACCATATTCGCTTATTGTGCGCGGAAGTCAAGTCGAGAAGGGCCGGTACGAGAGTTAATCGAAGCTCCAGACTTCGAGAGAGTACGAGACATGTCGCATCAGCTCCTCTTCCATGTTGCCGTAGTGGTGCCTATACCATTGTTCGAACTCCGCGAGGCACTCCTGGAACAGATCATCGGGGATCTCCCACGTCCACGAGTGGCTGCGGCTGCGAATTCGTTCCAGATTCTGTTCCGGCGTCCGACGAACCTCCCCCTCGGCGAAGGTTACCACCCGGCATGACCCTCCAAGGGCACGCAGTGCACTATGGATCTCGTCAGCACTGGGTCTGGCGCGTGGAGCTAAGTTTCGGGCCGCCATTAGCTCCCTCCACTTGGCCGAGCCCACGCTCCACTCCCCCGACGTCTGTGATCTCGTGTTGTCGCCGATTAGAACGCCGCCCGGCGCCACCACCCGGCGCAATTCCTCCAGCGCCGTCTGCCAGGGGGATACGAGGTGCAACACATGAATGACCAGCACGGCTCGGAAGGATGCTGAGACAAGCGGCAGCCGGGTCGCGTCGCCCATCATCAGGTCTGGCGGCGTGTGCTGTGGCCCAAGCTGTTCTCGCAGCCGCGCAAGCATGCGGGGAGCAATGTCGACGCCCAAGACCCTGACGCCGCGCTCGGCCAGGGGGCGAGCAATCCGCCCTGTGCCGACGCCCACCTCAAGGATGCTATCAGCGCCCACGGCTGCAATCTCGGAGAGAAGGGCATCCGTGAGTTTCTGAGCTACATCTTCGGGCAGGGCTCGCGTCACGTCATAGGTGTCCGCGGCGCGGTCGAAGCTGATGCTTCCCATCATGATCTGATTCATCATGGCACAGTTCGCCAATGGCTTCCACCTTGGAGCCCCCGGGCGTGTGTGCGCTAACGATGATCGCACACGATGATGCATTAGTGTGCGAGGAAGTCAAGCGGTCGGCGGCGCAGTGCGCTCTCATAGCGGAGCCCGATCCTTGCCCATGAGTCAGCGCCGGAGAGGGAAGTCTTGCTTAGCCGAGAGTAGCCTCAGGGGTTACTGGTCGGTGGTGTCTGCCCAAGTTGTAGACCTACGCCGGCGCGTCCTTTGCCCGCTCCTTGTCGATGAGCTCTCGCCGTAGTATCTTGCCGGTCAGGCTCTTCGGTATGACGTCGATGAATTCCAGTTCGCGCACCTTCTTGTAGGGGGCCACCCTTTCCTCGATGAACCCTCGTATCTCCTCGGCACTGGCAGTGGCGCCTGGCCGGAGGACGACGAACGCCTTGGGGAAATCGCTGCCGTCCACCTGGCGCTTGGGGATGACGGCGGCGTCGAGCACGGCGGGATGGGTCGTGAGGAGGGCCTCGAGCTCAGCGGGAGCTATCTGATAGCCCTTGTACTTTATCAGTTCCTTCTTGCGATCGACGATGTGGACGTAGCCGTCCTCGTCGACATAACCGATGTCGCCGGTTCGCAGCCAGCCGTCCTCGGTCAGGGTATCGGCGGTTGCCTGCGGCTGGTTCCAGTAGCCCTTCATGATCTGCGGCCCCTTCACCAGAAGCTCTCCCTCCTTTCCCGCTGGCAGCTCTTCGTCGGTGTCCAGGTCAACCACCTTCTCCAGAGTGTCGGAAACGGGAGCGCCCACGGCGTCAAGCTTGATCATGTGGATAATCTGGGTGTTGATGAGGGGGCTGGTCTCGGTCAGGCCGTAGCCATTGATTAGGGGGCAGTTGAAGGCTCGGGTGGCCTGCTCGGCCAGTTCCAACGGCAGGGGCGCGGCCCCGGAATAAATGAAGCGCAGAGACGACTTGTCGTATTGGGAGAAGCTGGGATGATTCAGCATGATGAGCAGGGCAGGAGGAACGGTGAACACGTCGGTCGCCTTGTACTTCTGGATGAGGGCCAGGATCTGCTCTGGGTTGAAGCCGGGCACCACTACCTGGGTCCCGCCGCTGGCAAAACCCGCGTTCATAAGCATGTTCATTCCGTAGATGTGAAAGAAAGGCAAGAAGTGGAGCCCGACGCTGTCGGAACTGGTGTAGCCTACGGCCAGCATTTGGTGGATGTTACTGGTGAGGTTGAAGTGAGTCAGCATGACCCCTTTGGGTAGGCCGGTGGTGCCGCTGGAGTAGGGGAGGACGGCGAGGTCTTCAACGGGATCGATCTCGACGGGCAGCGGCTCCGGCGGGGTGTCCTTCGCCCATTCCCAGAGGTCCTCCATGCAGTAGACTCGCTTTACGTTGGGGAGCTTCTCGACGGTCGATTGGGCCACGGGCATCAGAACATGGGCGACAAGAAGAACGACAGCGCCTGAATCCTCGAGTTGGTGGTGAACCTCTCCTTCCTTGTACATGGAGTTCAGAGTGGTCGCAACGGCACCGGCGCGAAGGATGCCCTGTACGGCGACGAGGTACTCGGGACAGTTGGGGGAAAAGATGCCCACGCGGTCCCCCTTGACTACACCCTCATCCTGAAGAAAGCGAGCGACCTTCTTCGACCAGTGAATTATCTGCCCAAAGGTGTGCTCCTTGCCGTCGGGTGATATCGCGGCCGCCTTGTCCCCGAACCCGGCGCCACAAGCTTCCAGGAAGTGGGCCAGGTTCATCTTGGGATAGGGCTCCAGGGTCATCCAGGGACTTGTGATGGGCATTGTCTTTCCCCTTCTGAAGAGGTATCTCCTCCGGAATTCCGCATTTCAACGTGGCGAGCCGGAAATTGGGACTGCTCCCGACTGATGAGATACTACTCTGAGCTGAATACCGCATCAACCTTCCTCTTTGCCAATGAGAGGAGAGTTCCTTTGCCCCTCCTATCGTGACCTGCGTCCTAGACCCTCTGTGTGCCAGGCATATCGCCCTAAGCGCCGTGTTAGCGCATGCCACAAACGGCCAGCGGCGCGAGCGAAAGCACGCAGTTGTCGTCTGAAAACAAGCTCCTTGACACAGCGTTGCGGCGGGCCTCGGCACGAGTAGGGGAAGCGTCATCAATTGCGCCACGACGTTGTGGCACACCCCTCCGCGGTCCCGGCCCTTCCTGATGCTCCGCCTTCCACACGGTGGCCATTGGCGCCGTTGACGCGCCCGACGGATGCCCCTACAATCGCCGCGACGAGCGTTTTGCATGGAATGTTGGCTCGACCTCGGGGCCGGTCAGGGGACTCGCAGGATGCCGCTATTCTCGAAGAAGCCAGAGGTCAACCTGGAGACCTTCTGCTCCGAGTTCTTCGATTCGCAGATTCTCGCCCCGGTGATCGCAGGGGTAGATGGTGCCGTTTTCGTAGAAACCCTCTTGGAATCCGTTGGAAGCGCTGATCCTTCGTTCGGGCGCGCGACTTTGCCCGCTTTTCGACGAGAAATCAACGCGCTCCACACCGAACTGTTCGGCCTCGCGTTTGACTTAGTCGTGAAGAAGGCTCCTCTTTGTTTGAAGGTGAGTGCCTGGACCAAGCGGTACCTTGAGGAAAAGGGCGCAACTGACATGTGGGCGGGTGCCGAGGTGTACAATCAGACGATTGCACGTTCCAGCCATGAGATCTTTCAGCGGGAGCGAATTCGAAGGGCGAACATCACCTTCTTGAACTCATTCCGCTTTAGAAGCGCAAAGAAATGGTACGAAGCCGCCACCGCGGCTGATGCCTCGTTCGCCGGAACAGATCCAGAATGCATGGTTCGTGTCGCGAACCGTTTAGGCACTGAGGTGGCTTGGAGGAAGGGAATCACTCTCGCCATGCTGGTAGGTACGTTGCTTCAGCAACTCGGAGTCGAAGTGAATGCCGAGGCGCGCTTCCGCCTTCAGACTATCGTGTCCGGTCTGTACGAAGGCGCTCGGGAGACTGTTGCGTCAGTGTCCTTCGATGTCCCTCGTGGGGGATAATCAGTGCGTGCGAATGGCACAAGATAGGGGCATTGACGCGCCCGGCGGACGCCCCTACAATCACCGCATTGCCAGCCTGCTTACCACGGCCAGCATCATCGCCTCGGGCCGCCCGCGGCGCATCGGTGCTCATCTGATCCGCCGACAACTCTACAAGCAAACCAGCCGCATCATTCGCAAGATCAAATAGCGAAGGGCGGTTGCCGCTGTGGGGTGGCAAAACTCCATCCGTATGGGCAGCGCCAGCAGGTCTCACGCGGATCGACCTTGTGGTCCAGGTACACCCACCCGCCGCAATGGGCACAGCGGCGGCACCTGATACTAGGCACACGCGACAAGCTCACTCTCCAAGCTTAGGAATTGCCCATTTTTTCGCGCAAGACGCCGATTATGAAGGTGCCCCGTCGGGGGAGCCCGGAGGTAAACAGGCTCGTTGCGGCCAGCGGCGGCCAAGAGCAAGAATCACGCCAGCACACCCCAGCGGGGCCATAGCAGGAATGGGGCAGAGAAGGCACGCGCGGATTGGCGTCACGATGTTCGGGTCGTGTGTGTTGAAGGGCGTAACGGTGAGCGCTAGATCTGCCAGTACACTTCGTAAAGCCACAGGGGTTCTCGAAGCCGCGCAGCGCACCGTAGCGTCTTGCAGCTTGATGGGCCGCGCATCATGATGCAATCGAAGATTCGCCAAGGTCAGGGGGAAACTGGCTTGAACAGCGGCAGCCGGGGTTTTCGTAGCGCCATCCGCACCATCTGGGGCCGCCGCCACAAGCAGGGGGTCGAGCCGGCACGGAGCGGCGACGACCTGCCACCGCTGCGCGCCGAGCTGCTCAGCCTCGAGCAGCTTAAGGGCCACGCGAAAGAGCTTGCGGCGAGGCACGCCGTCGAGGAGAAGCGGGGGC
Source organism: uncultured Chloroflexia bacterium (assembly GCA_963703345.1). GTDB lineage: Bacteria > Chloroflexota > Dehalococcoidia > DSTF01 > JALHUB01 > JALHUB01. The sequence goes on from OY969814.1 coordinate 1,086,746, forward strand.
CGGATCTTCTGCTCCCACAGCTCAATGAGAACGAGCGTGTCCTCCTCAATGCCTACCGGCTCATGACGGACGAGGGGGAAGAACAGGTTCGTGTCACTCCGGCCGCCGAGTGGCTGCGCGACAACTTCTACCTTATCGAGGAGCAAATACGGGCCGCGCGGGCCCACCTGCCCAAGGGGTACAGTCAGGAGCTCCCCCGCCTGCTGGGCGGCACCTCGGCCGGCTACCCCGTCGTCTACGCCATCGCCTTAGAGCTTGTCTCCCACGGAGACGGGCGCGTCGACGCGGGCAGTCTGAGCGCTTTCGTCTCTGCCTACCAGGCAATCAGACCGCTAAAGTTGGGCGAGCTTTGGGCGATTCCGATCATGCTGCGCCTGGCGCTGATTAACAACCTTCGCCGCGTCGCGGCTCGCATCGCCGCCGACCGACTCGCGCGCAACCAGGCGAACCATTGGGCCGACCGGATGATCGAGGTGGCGGGGAAAGAGCCGACGAGCCTGATCCTCACCCTAGCGGACATGGCGCGGTCCCGGCCGCAGATGTCCAGTGCCTTTGTAGCTGAACTCGCCCGCCGGCTCCAGGGCCAAGGCCCCGCGCAGGCGATGCCGCTTACCTGGCTGGAGCAACGGCTCACCGAGATGAGCCTGACGATCGAGCGGCTGATCCAGCTTGAGGGCCAGCAGCAAGCAGAGGGCCAGGTTTCGATCAGCAACAGTATCGGCAGCCTCCGCTTCCTCGACGCCACCGACTGGCGTGAGTTCGTGGAGACGATGAGTGTCGTCGAGGACACGCTCCGTGACGACCCGGCCGGCGTCTACAGTCAGATGGACTTCGCCACGCGCGACCGCTACCGGCACGTCGTCGAACGCGCGGCCCGCCGAGGCGGCCTCGCGGAGCGAGAGGTGGCGCAGAAAGCGGTGGACTTGGCAGCGGCCGCGCGGACGCAGGCCGGCTCCCAGGACCGGACGGCCCACGTCGGCTACTACCTGATCGACCGGGGCGTCCCGCTTTTCGAGCGCGCCGCTCAGGTCCGCCTCTCGCCCCTTGAGCGACTTCGGCGAGCGGCAGGCCGCATACCCCTGCTCCTCTACCTCGGTTCGATCTGGCTGATCGCCGCGACCGTAACGTTCGCGGTGCTGGTGCAGGCCATGGCCTTCGGTACCCGGGGCTGGGGGCTGCTACCGCTCGGCGCGCTCATCCTCCTTTGCGCCAGCTCGCTCGGGATCGCAGTCGTGAACTGGCTGGCGACGATTCTCGTCAAGCCCAACACGCTGCCGCGGCTCGACTTCTCGCGGGGAATACCTTCCGACCTGCGCACGCTCGTCGTCGTGCCCATGCTCCTTACCGAGCCGGAGGACATCGAAGATCTGCTTGGCGCGCTGGAGGTGCGTTTTCTGGCGAACCACGACAATAACCTCTACTTCGGACTGCTGACGGACTTCCGCGACGCGCCGGCGGAGGTGATGCCGGAAGACGGGGAACTGCTCCGTCTGGCGCGCGAGGGAATCGAGACGCTCAACCGCAAGTACCAGGACGACCGCGATGACGCCTTCTTCCTCTTCCATCGACCGCGCCGCTGGAACCCTCAAGAGCGCGTGTGGATGGGCCACGAACGCAAGCGGGGGAAGCTGAGTGACCTCAACGCCCTCCTGCGTGGTGCGGAGGACGGCCGATTCTCGCTGATCGTCGGCGAACGGTCGGTGCTGCCGGCCGTCAAATACGTGCTCACGCTCGACGCCGACACGGAGCTCCCTCGCGACGCCGCCCGCCTCCTCGTCGGCACGCTCAGCCACCCTCTCAACCGACCGCGTTACGATGAGGCGAAGGGGCGCATCTGCGAAGGCTACGGCATCCTGCAACCGCGCCTATCGCCGGCGATGGCGAACGTCAGCCGCTCACCGTTCAGCCGCCTGTTCGGCGGTGAGCCCGGCATCGACCCCTATACACGCGCCGTCTCCGACGTCTACCAGGACGTCTTCCGCGAGGGGTCTTTCACCGGCAAGGGAATCTTCGACGTGGACGCTTTCGAGCGGGCGCTCGGCGGCCGCTTCCCCGAGAACCTGATCCTCAGCCACGACCTGCTTGAAGGCTGCTATGCGCGGTCCGCGCTTGTCACTGACGTTCAACTCCAAGAGAGCTACCCGACGCGCTTCAGTGCCGATGTGACCCGCCGCCACCGCTGGATCCGCGGTGACTGGCAGATCGCCCGTTGGCTGTTGCCGTTTGCGCCCGATGCCAGCGGCCGTTCGGCGCGCAACCCGCTCTCGGCGCTCTCGCGCTGGAAGATATTCGACAATCTACGGCGGAGTCTACTGCCCGGTGCGCTCGTGCTCCTCCTGCTCCTTGGGTGGACAACTCTTGGGCCGGCTTGGTTCTGGACATGCATTGTCGCCGGCATCGTCCTTCTCGGTCCGCTTCTGGCCTTCCTTGGCGACATCGCCGCCAAGCCAACGGGTCTGCCGATCCGCTTGCACCTCAGGGCCGCCGCCGCGTCGGGCGCCAGGCGAATGGCCCAGAGCGCGTTCGGCCTGGCGGTCCTGCCCTACGAAGCGGCTTTCAGCCTGGACGCCGTGCTCAAGACTTGGTGGCGGATGCTAGTCACGCGGCGCGGTCTCCTTAAGTGGACAACGTCAAGCGACGCCAGGCGGAGCGCCAGCAGGCGGCTCGCCGAGTTCTTGCGAATGATGTGGGTAGCGCCGGCCATAGCTCTCGCGGTGATGGGCTACCTCTCGGTTGAGCGGCCTATGGCGCTCCTGCCTGCGGGGCCGCTTCTCGCTGCCTGGGTGGCCTCGCCGGTCATTGCCTGGTGGGTAAGCCGACCGATCGAGCAGCGGGAGCCGCACCTCTCGCCCGTGCAAACGAACTTCCTGCGCAAGCTGGCCCGCGAGACGTGGCGCTTCTTCGAGACGTTCGTAGGCCCTGAAGACAACTGGCTGCCGCCCGACAGCTATCAGGAGGAGCCGATCGAGACGGTTGCCCACCGGACCTCGCCCACGAACATGGGACTTTCACTCCTCGCCAACCTGGCTGCGTACGACTTCGGTTATATATCCGCCCGCCGCCTGATCGAGCGGACGACGCGCGCACTCCAGACGATGGAGGGGCTGGAGCGGAACCGCGGCCACTTCTACAACTGGTACGACACGATCACGCTGCGGCCGCTTGCGCCGCTCTATGTTTCCACGGTTGACAGCGGCAACTTGGCCGCCCACCTACTCACGCTGAGGCCGGGCTTGCAGGAGTTGGCGGATAGCCAGGTTCTGCCACCTCAGGCTCTTGGCGGCCTCCGCGACACGCTCGGCCTCCTGGCCGGCGCAGCACGGGCTGCCCGCTCGCCCGAGACGCCAGATAGTGACAGCGGCCTCACCGGAATGCTCGACGAGATCGCCGGGTTAATCGACACGCCGGCCAGCCCTCCCGTCGGCCTCTACGCCTGCCGCTCACTCCTCGATCAGTTGATGACGGCGGCTGGGCGCATCGCTGGCGACTTGGGCCCCGAGCCCGATGCCGAGGCGGAGTGGTGGGCTCGCTCGTTCAAGGAGCAGTGCGAGGACTGGCTCGGCGACCTCGACCACCTAGCGCCCTGGGCGGCACTGTCGCCTCCGCCCGACGCCCTAGTCGATAACGGGGCTACCGAAGCCGCGGCGTCCGAGGCGTTGTTCGATGCGATCTGCCGGCTCGAGGAGGGCCCCACGCTCCGCGAAACCGCCGACTTCAGTGAGACGCTCATCCCGGCGCTCGACGCCAGGCTTGCCGCCCTCACGGTCGACGGCACGCGACCTGCCCACGAGTGGCTGGCCCGTTTACGGGGCGCAGTGAGCGAGGCGAGCAGCCACGCAGCTGACCGGTTGGAAACCATCGAGCGGCTCGGCGGGCTCAGCTACAGGCTGGCCGACGCGGACTACGACTTCCTGACGGACCATTCGCGCAACCTGTTCGCCATCGGCTACAACGTCGCCGAGCGGCGGCGCGACCCGAGCTACTATGATTTGCTGGCCTCAGAGGCGCGGCTTGCCAGCTTCGTCAGCATCGCGCAACGACACCTGTCGCAGGATCACTGGTTCGCGCTTGGTCGCCTCGTCACCACCTCCGGCGCCGACCCCGCTCTCCTCTCCTGGGGCGGCTCCATGTTCGAATACCTGATGCCGCTCGTCGTCATGCCGACATACGGCGGCACTGTGCTTGACGGGACCTATAAGGCCATCGTCCGTCGTCAGATCGGGTACGGCGCGCAGCGGGGCGTCCCTTGGGGCATCTCGGAGTCCGGCTACAATACGACGGACGCCCACCTCAACTACCAGTACCGCGCCTTCGGCGTGCCGGGGCTCGGCTTCAAGCGAGGTCTCGCGGAGGACCTCGTCGTCGCGCCCTACGCGACGGTGATGGCGCTGATGGTCTCACCGAAAGAGGCATGCGCAAATCTTGAGCGCCTCGCCGACCTCGGCGCGGAGGGCCGCTACGGCCTCTACGAGGCGATCGACTACACATCCTCGCGCCTGCCGCGCGGCGAGACGTTTGCGCTCGTGCGGTCGTTCATGCCACACCACGAGGGTATGAGCTTCCTCTCTCTCGCCTACGCGCTCCTCGGCCGGCCGATGCAGCGCCGCTTCCTCTCCGAGCCGATCTTTCGGGCGACAGAGGGTCTGCTGCAGGAGCGCGTGCCTAAGGTCGCACCTTTCTACCCAAACGCCGCCGAGACGTCCGGGCTGCAGCAGCGCGCCGGTGAGTACCAGGCCCTCCTTCGCGTGTTCAGCAACCCCAACTCCGCCTCGCCGGAGGTGCACCTGCTTTCCAACGGCAGCTACAACGTTATGGTGACCAATGCCGGGGGCGGCTATAGCCGTTGGCGCGACCTCGCGGTCACGCGCTGGCAAGAGGATGCGACTCGCGATTGCCACGGCACGTTCTGCTACCTCCGCGACCTGACGAGCGGCGAGGTATGGTCCACGGCCTACCAGCCGACGCTGAGGCAGCCGAAGACCTACGACGCGATCTTCTCCCAGGCGCGCGCCGAGTACCGCCGCCGCGATGGCGAGATCGACACGCATACGGAGATCGCCGTCTCGCCGGAGGACGACGTCGAGATCAGACGCATCAGGATAACGAATCGCTCCGGCACGCGGCGCACTATCGAGGTGACGAGCTATGCGGAAGTAGTCATGGCGCCGCCGGCCGCCGACGCCGCCCACCCGGCCTTCAGCAACCTCTTCGTCCAGACGGAGATCGTCCCGTCGCACGACGCCGTCCTTTGCTCGCGGCGGCCTCGCTCGCCCGGCGAGCCGACGCCCTGGATGGTCCATTTGATGGACGCGAGAGCGACATCCTCCATCGGCGAGACATCGTTCGAGACGGACCGGCTGCGCTTCATCGGGCGGGGCCGCTCCCTCGCCGACCCTGAAGCAATGCAAGACACTGGCCGCCTTTCCGGTAGCCAGGGCGCCGTGCTTGACCCGATCGTCTCAGTCCGCCGCCAGGTTACGGTGGGTCCGGATGAGACGGTCTGGGTGAACGTGGTGACCGGTGTCGGCGAGACGCGCCAGCGGGCGATGGCGCTCGCAGGCAAGTACCACGACCGCCGCCTGGCCGACCGTGTCTTCGATCTGGCGATGACCCACCGGCAGGTCGTCCTCCGCCAGCTCAACGCGACCGAGTCCGACGCCCAACTCTACGGCCGCCTCGCTAGCTCGATCGTCTACGCCAACGCGGGCCGCCGAGCGCCGGCGAACGTGCTCGCTCGCAACCGGCGCCCGCAGTCCGGACTCTGGGGCTTCGGCATCTCCGGCGACTTGCCGATCGTACTTCTGCGCATAGGCGACCGAACGAAGATCGAACTCGTGCGGCAGCTCGTCCAGGCGCACGCGTACTGGCGCCTCACCGGGCTCGCAGTCGACCTTGTGATCTGGAACGAGGAGCCATCCGGCTACCGACAGGAGCTGCACGAGGAGATCATGGGAATCGTCTCCGCCGGAACTGAGTCGCACGTCATTGACCGGCCGGGTGGCATCTTCGTCCGGCACGCCGACCAAATGTCGGAGGAGGATGGGATCCTCCAGCAGACTGTCGCCCGCGTTGTGATCGTCGATACTGCCGGGACGCTGGCCGAGCAGATCGAGCGCCGCCGCCGCGTCCAGCAAGCTGTGCCGGCGCTCACGCCGGCCGATGGCATCGTGCCCGAGCGCGAGCGCGCCGTCGAGCTTCCAAGCCGCGACCTCCTGTTCTCGAATGGCCTCGGCGGTTTTGCGCCGGACGGGCGCGAGTACGTCATCACTCTGCGGCCGGGCGAGACGACGCCAGCGCCCTGGGCGAACGTGCTGGCGAACCCGCAGTTCGGCGCCGTGGTTACAGAGAGCGGGGGTGGCTACACCTGGGGTGAGAACGCCCACGAACTCCGTCTGACTCCCTGGTACAATGATCCGCTCACGGACACTAGCGGAGAGGCTTTCTACGTTCGTGACGAAGAGACCGGTCGCTACTGGTCGCCGACGCCCCTACCAGCGCGCGGCGTGACCGCCTACACGTGCCGCCACGGCTTCGGGTACACGGTTTTCGAGCACGCGGAGGACGGCGTCGTCTCCGAGCTGGCCGAGTACGTTGCGCTCGACGCGACGGTGAAGCTGATGGCGCTTACGCTTCGCAACGAGTCGGGCCGGGCGCGGCGCCTCTCGGCGACGGGCTACGTCGAGTGGGTGCTCGGCGAGCAGCGGTCAAAGTCGCTCCTCCACGTCGTTACGGAGATCGACCCGAAGAGCGGCGCCGTCTTCGCCCGCAATCCCTACAACGGCGACTTCCCCGGCCGCGTCGCCTTCTTCGACGTGGACGAACCGCACTGCACCGTTACCTGTAATCGCGCCGAGTTCATCGGCCGCAACGGCCTGCCAGGCCAGCCCTCGGCAATGAAAAGGGCTCGTCTATCCGGCCAGGTTGGCGCTGGGCTGGATCCCTGCGCCGCGCTGCAGGTCCAGGTCGACCTGGCCGACGGCGAGGAACGGGAGATCGTCTTCGTCCTCGGCGTCGGGCGCGACGAGGAGGAGGCGCGCGACGTCGTGCAGCGCTTCCGCGGCCTCGGGCCCGCGCACGCGGCGCTGGAGGCGGTCAAGGCGCACTGGGAGCGTGTCCTTGGCGCCGTCCGCGTCGAGACACCGGAGCCAACCGTCAACATCCTCGCCAATGGCTGGCTTCTCTATCAGACAATCGCTTGCCGCCTCTGGGCGCGGACCGGCTTGTATCAGTCGGGTGGCGCCTTTGGCTTCCGCGACCAGCTCCAGGACGTGATGGCGCTTGTCCACGCCCAGCCGCTACTCATCCGCGACCACCTGCTGCGCTGCGCGGCCCGCCAGTTCCGCGAGGGGGACGTCCAGCACTGGTGGCACCCGCCGACAGGGCGTGGCGTGCGAACGCGCTGCTCCGACGACTTGCTCTGGTTGCCACTGGCGACGGCCCGCTACGTCCTCGCGACGGGCGATACCGGCGTCCTCGACGAGCACGTCGCCTATATCGAGGGGCGGCCGCTCAACCCGGGCGAGGACTCCTACTATGACCTGCCGGCGCGGTCGGAGGAGACGGGCACCCTTTACGAGCACTGCGTCAGGGCGATCGAGCGGGGAACGCGGCTCGGCCGACACGGGCTGCCGTTGATCGGCTCCGGCGATTGGAACGACAGCATGAACACGGTCGGCCTGGGCGGTAAGGGCGAGAGCGTCTGGCTGGCGTTTTTCCTCCAGCATGTTCTTACACAGTTCGCCGAAGTCGCGCGCCTCCACGGCGATGCCGCCTTCGCCGAGCGTTCAGAGTCGGAGGCCGCGGCACTCCGCCAGTCGGCAGAGATGCACGCCTGGGACGGCGATTGGTACCTTCGCGCCTACTTCGACGCCGGCGAGCCGCTTGGCTCTGCTGGCAGCCCGGAGTGCCGCATCGACTCGATACCTCAGAGCTGGTCTGTGATATCCGGTGCCGGCGACCCGCAGCGCCCTCGCGTCGCCATGGAGTCTGTCGACCGGCTGCTCGTGCGCCGCGATCAAACCCTCATCCAGCTCCTTGACCCGCCGTTTGACAAGTCCGAACTGAATCCCGGCTACATCAAGGGGTATCCGCCGGGCGTGAGGGAGAACGGTGGCCAGTACACGCATGCCGCGGTCTGGGCGATCATGGCGTTCGCGGCGCTGGGCGACGGCCGCCGCGCCTGGGAGTTGCTCTCGCTGATCAGCCCGCTCAACCACGCGTCGGCTGCAGAGAAAGCGGCGACCTATCGTGTCGAGCCGTACGTTGTCGCCGCCGATGTCCACGCGCTGCCGCCGCGCACGGGCGAAGGCGGCTGGACCTGGTACACGGGTGCCGCCGGCTGGATGTACCGGCTGATCGTCGAGTCGCTGCTCGGCCTTCGCTTGGAGGTAGATCGGCTGTCCTTCACGCCTTGCCTGCCGGCCGACTGGCAGTCGTTCAGCCTCAGGTACCGTTACCGGGAGACGACCTACGCGATCACCATTCGACGAGCGGGCGAGGGCGATGGAGTGTGCGTAGTCGTAGACGGCGTTGAGCAGCACGAGACGTCGATCCGGCTCGTTGATGACAACCGGCCGCACACGGCCGAGGTCGAAATCGGCCGGGGCGACGGAAGTAGCCACACCATCGCCCGCTTCGACAATCGTTGATGTACTGGAGCGACCTGACACTTCTGTTGTGCCCTACACCCTAGAGGATATCATTCGAACCATCGATCAGTGGGCTTTTGTTGGCAAGCCCAGCGGAAACCAGAAGCCGGCATCTGGATCTGACTTGCACTCATATCTTGCATTGAAGGGCAAGCTGGGATCGCTGCGCAGGACAGGTGCCTTCGATGCGCCTAACGTCCCTCCGATGAGGGCTTCTGAGTTGATTCAGGCAGGCCGCGTCAGTGTGTTCGATGTGTCCTACGCAAATGATCGCCTGAAAAACCTGGTCATCGCTCAGCTTCTGCGCTCAGTATTCGACTACAAGAGAACCAATGAGAAGGCCGCTGCCCGAAAGCAAGCGCGCCGATTTCGCCGCCGAGAGCGCCGAAGCAGCAGGCAAGGTCGCCAGAGGACTGTCAGGGCTGACCCTACCGCGACCAGGGCTCCTCCTCCAGGCCAGACTCTAGGCTTCTTGCCTTTCACGAATATCATCCTCCTTTACGATAATAAGCAGTACGACGAGATACTCAAGCGTCAGTCGAGCGGGATCCATCCTCCTTTCGACGAACGCAACGCGACGAGGCACGACAAGCTTCAGTTGAGCGGGTCCCGGTTCGATTCGGCGCCTGCTCTTCTGAGACTGCACAGGTCAGCGCCAGCGCGCACTAGACAGGAATGTTCGCGTCCGATCTTGCGACCGGCCCGAGGCGGGCGAGTGGTATGTAGCCTACAAGATAGTCACCTCTTTGTCAAGGCGCGAGCGCCCCGCTGCACAATACGCTGAAATAGCTAGAATTAGCTCGAAATAAGTGCGGCGCGACCACCTGAGTGGGTATCTTCGGCGGTCTGCATCGAATCTGAAAAGGCCGGTTTAGCTTCGCAGCTCATAGATATTGTCAAGATCTCCTGAAAGGGCAGATGCACACCTAACTAGTAAGTTCTTGGGGGGGGGAGAATTGCGGGGATGAGGCCGATTTTGAATCTGGTCGGGGCGGTGGGATTCGAACCCACGACCTCCTGAACCCCATTTGGAGGCTCCTCGATTGAATCGGTGTCGGAGGGAGGCTTCCTGATTGGTATTTCGGAGATCTTCGAGTCAGGGCGATATCTGAAGACACCATCCCGGTGCCAACTGGTGCGTAGTCATCTCCAACATCATATCCACGTCACACTTTCGTCACGCTCGCATCACACGCATGTCACAGGATGCCCTCGCTCAGGCCAAGAGAAGGGTTTCGAGACCGCGTGTCGCAGGTTCGAGTCCTGCCGGGGGTACCAGCAATCTGGCTGGCGCCCCGTGCCCGGCGTCCGCGCGGCGTGCGAAGGGACAGGTGGCCTCCTTCTAGTACTTGGAGACGTTAAGCTCCTCCAACCGCCCCGTCACCAGGTACGCGACGCGTTCGCAGACGTTGGTGACCCGATCGGCGATGCGCTCCAGGTTGTGCGCAACCCAGAGCAGTCGCGTCGCCCGCTCAATCGTATGTGGGTCGTTGAGCATGTAGGTCAAGAGCTCGCGGTAGACCTGGTCGTAGAGCGCATCGACCTCGTCGTCGCGGTTCATGGTCGAGCGTGCCAGGCCAGCGTCGCGGCGCTTGAACGCCTCGATGGCGTCTCGCAGCATCTCGGACGCGATGTCCGCCATCCGCGGCAGATCGACGTACGGCTTGAGCGGCGGCTCGTCGGCAAGCATCACGACGATCTTCGCGATTCCTTCCGCGTGGTCACCCATCCGCTCTAGGTCGACGATCATGTGCAGCACGGCGACGATCGTCCGCAGGTCGCCGGCGAGCGGCTGCTGGGTCGCGATGAGCTCCAGGCAGCGCTCCTCCGTGTCATAGCGCTTGCGGTTGATCTTGACGTCATCGGCGATGATCTGCCTGGCGAGATCGAGATCGCGATTCCTCAGGGCTACGATGGAACGCTGGATGGCGCTGTCTACCATGTCCGCCATCACGAGCATGTCTTCCTGGACGCTGGCCAGGTTCCGTTCTAGAAGCGTGCGGGCCATTGTTCCACTCCTCCAACGAACTCGCGGATAAGTTCCTCCAGGGTATCGCGTACACGATTAAAGCACGCCAGCCTCGCTGCCTCGTCGCCGGGGGCAACCGACGGGTCGGGCAGGCTCCAGTGCAGGAAGCGAGGAGCGCCGGGGAAGAAAGGGCATGCTTCCTTCGCCTCGTCGCAGAGCGTGATGACCACATCCGGCGAACCTTCGATCTCGCCGACGTCCTTCGCGCGCTGACCGCTAATGTCGATGCCGATCTCGCGCATAGCCGCGATCGCCAGATGGTGCACTTCGGTCGGCGCCACGCCCGCGCTCTCGACCTCGAAGCGGTTGCCGGCCATGTTGCGTAGCAGCGCCTCCGCCATCTGGCTGCGGGATGCATTGTGGGTGCACAGGAATAGCACTCGAACTGCCATGTCGACCTCTTCAGCCAAAGCGGCCGGTGATGTAGTCTTCGGTGCGCTTGTCCCTGGGATTGGTGAATACCTCGCTCGTCGCTCCGAATTCTATCATCTCGCCGGCGCGGTCCTCCGCCATCATCATCACCGCCGTGCAGTCGGCGACGCGGGCCGCCTGCTGCATGTTGTGTGTGACAATCACGATGGCGTAGCTGCTCGACAACTCACGCATCAGGTCTTCGATCTTCAGCGTCGCAACGGGATCGAGAGCGCTGCACGGCTCGTCCATCAGAATAACCTCCGGCTCGATGGCGAGGGCGCGGGCGATGCAGAGTCGCTGCTGCTGCCCGCCTGAAAGTTCGGTGGCCGGCCGGTTCAGCTTGTCCTTCACCTCGTCCCACAGCGCCGCTCGCCGCAGCCCCTGCTCGACGATGTCTGCGAGATGGCTGCGCCTGGAGAAGAGACTGTTGAGCTTCAGGCCGGCGGCGACGTTGTCGAAGACGGACATCGTCGGGAAGGGATTCGGCTTCTGGAAGACCATGCCGACGCGGCGTCGCACAAGCACGGGGTCGGTGCCGTTTCCGTAGATGTCATCGGACCGCAGGAAGACCTGCCCGGCGACGCGCGCCTTAGGGGCGACCTCATGCATGCGGTTCAGGCAGCGAATGAGCGTCGACTTGCCACAGCCGGATGGACCGATTACCGCGGTCACGCGCCTCGGCCCGACAAGCAGATTCACATCTCTGATCGCCTGAAATGAGCCGTACCAGGCGCTCAGGTTGCGAATTACCATGCCTTCCTCCCATGCTTCGGTCTCTGATACCGGGCACGTCATTTCGGTTTCAGGTCCGCGTTGCTCGTCAGAAGTCATGGCTGGCGGTTTGAACCGAAAGTCAGTCATCATAACCATTTCCTTATCCTCTCCTCGATAGCAGCAGGCGCGACACCAGGCTAATACAAAACACCACTGTCACAAGCACGAAGGCGGCTGCCCATGCCTGTTGATGCTGTTGGTTATAGGGGCCTGTGCCGTACTGGTAGATCCGCAGGGGCAGCGCGTCGATTGGCTTGTCGGCGATGCTCAGGCTCCAGAACTGATTGCCGAGAGCGGTGAAAAGTAAAGGCGCGGTCTCGCCGGCTGCGCGGGCCACGGCGAGGAGGCCGCCGGTGATCAGGCCGCGTCGCGCCGCCGGAATGACGATGCTCAATATCGTCCGCCAGCGCGTCACGCCCAGCGCCAGGGCCGCCTCCCGCTGCGACTGCGGCACCAGCTTCAGCATCTCCTCGCTGGAACGCGCCATGATGGGCAGCATGATGATCGCCAGGGCGACCGCTGCGGCCAGCGCGGAGAAGTGGCCCATTTTGAGCACTAGCCACGAGTAGACGACGATACCGACGACAATCGAAGGCACGCCCGTCAGGACGTCGGCGGTGAAGCGAATGATGCCGGCCAGCCTGGGGCCCGCCATCTCGGCCACGAACACGCCGGCACCGATGCCGAACGGGATTCCCATCGCAGCGGCAAGGCCGACCGTCAGGAGCGAGCCCGCAATCGCGTTGGACACGCCGCCTCCCGATTCGTCTGGAGGCTTCGGCAACTGCGTGAAAAAATCGACATTGATATAGCTGATGCCGTTGTACAGCACATAGCCCAGGATCAGCGCCAGCACTCCAATCGCCAGCAACGCCGAGGTCGTGCAGAGGCCCAGCATGACGGTGTTCGTCCATTTTCGTCTGGCGTGTGTTATCGCGCTCATTCCCTGATCGCCTCCGGAGAGCGGGCTATTCGCCAGACCAGCAGCCTGGCGGCGACGTTCACAAGAAGAGTTATGCCCAGGAGTATCAGCGCCAGCTCCATCAGCGCCGAAGTGTACAGGCTGAAGCTGGCCTCGCTGAACTCGCTGGCGATCTGGCTGGCCGCCGTGCTCGCCGGCGCGAACAACGAGGTGTTGATATCGTACGTCTTGCCGATGACCATCGTCACGGCCATCGTCTCGCCGAGCGCGCGTCCTAGCCCCAGCAGCACCGCACCGACCAGGCCGGAGCGGCAGTACTGTAGAACAGCGCGACTTATCATCTCCCACTTCGTCGCGCCCAATGCCAGCATCGCCTCCCGCTGCGAGGACGGCACCGCCAGCAGGGAATCGCGTGCGATGGCGGTGATGATCGGCAGGATCATGATCGCCAGGATGACGCCCGCCGCGAGCATGCCGACGCCGAAGGGCGGGCCGCTGAACAGCGGCAGGAAGCTAAGATGGCTCCCCAGAGTCTTCTCCACCGGGCTTCGAATCCACGGCACGAGCACGTAGATCGCCCACAGCCCGAAGACTACGCTGGGTATGGCGGCCAGACTCTCGACGAGGAACGACGCGGGATGCCGCAGCCAGGGCGGCGCCATCTCCGACAGGTAGATCGCCGCGCCCAGGCTGACCGGCACGGCGAGAATCACCGCGATGATGGAGCTGACGAGTGTCCCGTAAATCGCCGGCGCCGCGCCGAATGTGCGGCTCACTGGATTCCAGGTCGTGCCGGTCAGGAAGCCCCAGCCAAACGTGCTAATGGAATCGCGCGACTCGAAGGCCAGTTGCCACAGCATAAGCGCAGCCAGCAGCAGCACCGACGCTCCGAAGACGGCAATGACGGCGCGGAACAGCATGTCACCGGCGTGGGCGCGCCTCCACGAGCGTAGCAGGCGCCATGCTGCGTTGCCGTTTGGTTCGCCTGTTGCTGCCTGCATATTTCCGCTTCTCCATCCTAGACGGCAGAAGCGAGGGCTCCCGCGTCACGCGCATGAGCCCTCGCTCGCCCCGAGCGCAGGTAATGTAGATAGGGGCCAAGGGACACGGTGCAGGGCCCCGCCTCTCCCTTTTTCCGAGTCACTCGGCCCCACATCCGGGCTACGGCAGTCGCAGCAGGGGCTGCCCCTGGTAGCTGATGGACTTGATCTCCGCCTCCGCTTTCTTGACGATATCCGTCGAGAGCGGCGCGTAGAGCAGGTCCTTCGAGTACTGCTGGCCATCGTGAATGCTCCACCAGAGATAGGACACGAGCGACTCGCCCTTCGCCTGGTCGGGCTGATTCACGTAGGCAAGAATCCAGGTGAAGCCGACGATCGGGTAGGCGCTCGGGTTGCTCGAGTCCGTGATCATCACCTTCGTGTCGTCGGGAATGGTCACGCCGGTCGAGGCGGCGGTTGTCGTCTCCAGGCTCGGCTCCTCGTAGTTGCCGGACTGGTTCTTGAGCGACGCCCAGGTGAGGTTGTTCTGGATGGCGTAGGCCAGCTCGACGTAGCCGATAGCCCCGGGTATCTGCTTGACCTGCTGGGCGACGCCGTCGTTCTTCTCGCCGCCGATATCGCCGGGCCACTGCACGGTCGTTGCGTTGCCAACCTTGGTCTGCCACTCCGAGCTCACCTTGCTCAAGTAGTTGGTGAAGATGAACGTCGTGCCGGAGCCGTCGGAGCGGTGGACGACCGCGATGTCGCTGCTCGGAAGGTTGAGGCCGGGGTTGAGGGAGGCTATCTTCGGGTCGTTCCACTTGGTGATGTTCTTCAAATAGATGTCCGCCAGAACGTCCGGCGTGAGCTTGAGCTGCCCCTGCTCGACGCCCGGCAGGTTGGCGATGACGGCGACGGCCCCGCTGGTCATCGGGATGTGCAGTATTGGGCCTCCCGCGGCCTCGGCGGCAGCGACCTGCTCGTCGGTCATGATACCGTCGCTGGCGCCGAAGTCCACCGTCTTCGCCGTTATCTGCGATATGCCGGCGCCGGAGCCGACGGACTGGTAGTTGATCTGGACGCTGCACTCCTTATCGAACTGTGACGTCCACTTCGAGTACAGCGGGTACGGGAAGCTTGCGCCGGCACCCGTCAGGCTCGTGGCTGCGCCGCCCGGCGGACAGGGGCTCTGCCCGGCTGTTCCGGTTGACTGAGCCGTCGGGGATTTGCTCGATGCTGTCGGAGTCGGACTGGAAGCGCTGCTGCCGCCGCATGCGGAGGCCAGAACGGCCGCCACACCGGCGACCAGCACCGCGCCGAAAGCGAGGCGCCCCCGCCACCATCTCCGCCCATCTTTCGTGTTGTGTGCATCCATCAGAAACTCATCCCTCCTACTATTGCCTTTCGTTAGGCCGGCTGTCCCCAGCCGTCGTTGTCCGAAGGAGTGAAAACCTCTGTCAAGAAGGTCAACCGGCGCTGGCGCGGAAGCCGAACAACTTCTCGCACCAGGGCCACTGCCCGCAGGCGGACGCGAACGTCTGCCGGGCTTCCAGCAGTGCCCAACTCGGACAGCAATTCGAAGACGGCGCGACTACTGGCGCGCAGCAGGTGTTCCCGCGCCAGCCGGCAAGCCATCTCTAACTCTTCTTTCGGACCGGTCTCCGCCCATGGGGGCGCGGAGATCGTTGCTGTCGTCAATGTTTCCCTTCTTTCCGGGGGCCCATGAGGCCAGAATCTCGGAGCGCAGCCATCGCGACCGGCAGCCAGCGGTCTCGTCGTTCTCTCGCGAACCGAGCGATGCGGCCGGCCCATCGCCGCGTCGTCTCGCCGGCGGAGCCTGGCTGCTTCGAGGCTCCCGGTGTGGGAAGAGTGTCCGCCTTGCCCCATGCCACCTGTTGATCGATCATCTCGACTTCAGAATAGCGATGAGGAATTAACGTGCCTTCAACGCCGGTAAACGGGATGTAAACGTTTTGGGAGCGTTAGGAGAGTTGAGAGGGGTCGCTGACAGGAAGCGTGAAGATGAACGTCGAGCCATGGCCTTCCTGGCTGCGGGCGCTGACGGTGCCGCCGTGAGCCTCGACGGTGTGCTTGACGACGGCGAGACCCAGGCCGGTGCCACGGTCACCGCGGGCGCGGTCGACCTTGTAGAAGCGCTCGAAGATGCGCGGCAGTTTCTCGGCCGAGATGCCATCGCCCGTGTCCTCGACCTCCACCTGCACGGCGCCGTCAACGAGTTGCGCCGATACTCGAACTAAGCCGCCTTCGAGCGTGAACTTGATCGCGTTGTCCAGCAGATTGACCGTAGCCTGCTCCAACCGCCCGGCGTCGCCGATAACCGGGGGCAGCGTCGGCGCGACTTCGAGGGTGAGCGTAAGGCCCTTTCGCTCCGACTGCGGCCGCATTCGCTCGACTGCCTGCTCCAGCATCGGCCCGACTTCGACCGGCTCTCTAGCCAGCGGCGCCTGCCCCGATTCCAGCCGCGACAGCTCCAACAGCTCAGTTACCATCTGCACCAGCCGGTCAACTTCCGCATCCGCGCGGGACAGGAAGTCCTGCGCGACGGCCTTGTCGTCCAGGGCGCCGGACTGCAGCGTCTCGACGACGGACTTGATGGAGGCGAGCGGTGTCCGCAGCTCGTGCGAGACGTTGGCGATGAAGTCGCGACGCGTGTCCTCGACGCGCTTCGCCTCCGTGACGTCGTGGAAGACGACCAGCGCTACCCAGTCGCCGCCGCCGGCGATAGGCGCCGCCGACACCTGGAGGAAGCGACCCTTCGGCCTCTCGATGACCAGACTCCGCATCTTGCTGGTCTCGCGGGCGTCGCGCAAGGCCTGGACGGCCTGCTCCTCCGGCATCGCCCACACGAACGGATTGCCGACGGCCTCTTCCGGTCGTCGGCCCAGCAGCGGCCCGACGGCGCGGCTGGCAAATGTGACGCGCCCCTCGGTGTCAACGGCCAAGACGGCGTCGCTGCCGCTGTCCAGCACGGCCGTGAGGCGGCCGCGCTCCTCGGAGACCTTGGCGACCAGACTTTCGACGCCCTGCGCCATCTGGTTGAACGCGTCCGCCACCTCGCCAACTTCTCCGGATGGTCGTGGCTTCACGCGACGCGTCAGGTCGCCTCGCGCGACGCCGCGGGCCGCATTCGCCAGGGCGCCGAGAGGACGAACGATGGTGCTGCCGATGATGAGGCTGAGCAGCGCAGCGATGGCACCAGTGATGACAATGGCGATCAACAGCGAGTGGGTGATGCTGGAGAGCGTTGCGTCGATGGCCGACAGGGGTCGCGCTACCCGCACGACGGCGGCCGGACTGCCGTTGACATCCACACGCTCGGCCACGTAGCTGAAGTTGACGCTCAAAGTCGCGCTGCTGCGCACGTCCTTCCCCGAACCTGACTGCATCGCCGCCTGGACCTCCGGCCGGCTGGCGTGGTTCTCCATCGTCGCTGGATCGGCCTCGGAATCGCCCAGGACGGTGCCGTCGGGGGCGATGATCGTAACCCGCGTATCGACGCCCGCACCGACCTGCTTCGCGAGTGCGTCGAAGCTGGACTGAGGCGCGTTCGATTCCAGCAGAGCATGCACGGAGTTGGCGACGATCTGTGCTTCGGAGGTGAGGTATGACTCCGTGTTCGAGCGCATGTCCGCGTCGACTTCGTGGATGACGACGAGGCCGAGCGCGCCGAAAGCGGCGACGATCAGGAGGACGTAGGCCGCGATGCGAAGTCGAATGCTGCCGAGCATGCTAGCCATCGAAGCGATAGCCCGTGCCGCGTACGGTAACCAGGCGCGTGGGCTTCGCCGGCTCGTCCTCTATCTTCTGACGCAGCCAGCTAACGTGGACGTCAACCGTGCGCGTGCCGCCGACGAAATCGTATCCCCAGATCTGGTCCAGCAACTGCTCGCGGGTGAAGGCGCGGCCGCGGTTTCGCAGGAAGAACGTAAGAAGCTCAAGCTCCTTCGGCTTCAACGTCAGCACTTCGCCGCATCGCGACGCCTCTCGCCGTCTAAGGTCGATTTCGATGTCGCGACACGAAAGGGTCTCCGGCTGCTCTTCGCTTCCGGCTGTCGAGCGACGAAGGAGGCCCTTCACCCGTGCCATCAGCTCGCGCATGCTGAACGGCTTCGTCACGTAGTCGTCGGCGCCGATCTCCAGGCCCACAACTCTGTCGACCTCTTCGGTCTTGGCTGTAAGCATGAGGATGGGCACGTTCATCTCGCGCCTCAGCAGGCGGCAGACTTCGAAACCGTCGATCACCGGCAGCATAACGTCGAGGACTATGAGATCGGGGCGATCCTGACGAGCGCGATTGAGGGCGGTCTCGCCGTCGCCGGCGGTAGCGACGCTGTAGCCTTCACGCTCGAGGTTGTACTTGACCGTCGCCACGAGCGTGGGCTCGTCATCCACAACGAGGATTCTCTTCACAATCGGCTATCCAGACTCACCACTATTATACGGTTCGCGACGCCTTGTCACCATTAGCGGGGCGCCACCCTCGTGTTCTGCTCGGTGCCCGACCCAATAGCAGGCCTCTGGGAGTTGAGGCGAGTGCTGCGGGCGGGCAACTCCTTCTGTTAGAGCACGTTCGAGCGGAGCAACCCCGCGTTGGGACCCGCATCGCCCCTTCTCAATCCGATTACCGGCCGCATGACGGGAGCCAACATCAACCGACGAACTGTTGACAATGTTAAGGCCGCCGGATTCGCGGTGACGGCGGTCGAAAAGCATGCCGCAATCATCCGGCTAATCGAGGCGGCGCCCTACTCTAGGGGCCCAAGAAATGCGCGGCCGGCCTTCCCACGCCGGCGATCTCCGTTGCCGCCGCCAAGCTTTCCGAGCTCCGTCCGTTCAGCAGGGGTTGACAGAAATACTCCAGCCGTTAAAATGGCTACTAAGTCCATAGACTTCATGGCATCAGAAGGGCCGGGAACATGAAAGTATCCACCAAGGGCAGATACGGCACGAGGGCGATGCTGGACGTTGCTCTGCATGCCGACGAGGGCCTCGTTCACCTGAAAGACATTGCCGAACGGCAGGAGGTCTCCAAGAAGTACCTCGAGCACCTGGTGACCCGGCTCGAAGCGGACGGCCTGCTGAGGACTGTTCGCGGCGCCGGTGGCGGAGTCGCCCTCGCCAGGCCGCCGTCGGAGATCACGATTCTGGACATCCTGTGCACTTTGGAGGGGACCCTGGCGCCAGTCGAATGCGTCGACCGGCCGGAGGTGTGTCCGCGCTCTGTCAACTGTGGGGCGCGCGACCTCTGGGCGGACTTGGGCGGCGTCATAACGGATTTTCTGGGATCGGTCACGCTCGACGACCTCTGCGAGCGGCAGCGGGCGAAGGAAAAGCCCTCCGCTTTCACCTACTATATCTAGCGGCGGCAGGGGAGCCTCCAAATGAAGATGACCGCGGCGGGCACCCGGTCGTACACCTTCCACGTCAACGGCATGCACTGCAAAGCATGCGTATTGCTCGCCGAGAGCGAACTTGCCGAGCATCCGAAAGTGATCTCCGCCAGGGCTAGCCTGCGGACGCGATCTGTGCAGATTCGCGGAGACTTCGGGGCCAGACCGCCCGAGGAAGTCGTCAAAGAGCTGTCCGCCTTCCTATCCCAACACTCGCTGTCGACGACAGCGCAAGAAAGACACGTTGACTGGGATGAATTTGGCGTCGCCGTTCCCATCGCCATCAGTTGTGCCGCGCTCTTCGTCCTGTTGCAAGCGCTTGGCATCGGAAACCTTGCCAGCGGGAATGCCACCACCTACGGCACCGCCTTCGTGGTCGGCGTGGTCGCATCTCTTTCGACCTGCGCGGCAGTTGTTGGCGGCCTGGTGCTCTCGATATCGGCGACATTCGCGCGGTCGGGGGAAAAGGCGAGACCGCAGGCCTTGTTCCACGCCGGCCGAATTGTTTCGTTCTTCATCCTGGGCGGCGCAATCGGCCTGCTCGGCTCCGCATTTCGTTTACAGTCGACGGGGACGTTCATACTGAGCTTTGCCGTCGCTCTTCTCATGCTCGCGATCGGCCTCAATTTGATGGACGTGTTCCCCTGGGCGCGCCGGTTTCAACCCTCGCTGCCGCGATTCGTCTCGAAGAAGGCTTTGGGCGCCACCGGCCTCAGCAGCACAGTGGCGCCGGCGCTGGTCGGCGGTGCGACGTTCTTCCTGCCCTGCGGCTTCACCCAGGCCATGCAGTTCTACGCGGTGTCAACCGGCAGCGCCGTAACTGGCGCTCTCACGATGCTCTTTTTCGCCCTCGGAACGCTTCCGGTGTTGGCGGCGCTGAGTTTCACCTCGTTGGCCGTCAACACGAAAGAGAACCAGGGCGTCTTCTTCAAATCGGTGGGGATGCTGGTGATTCTTTTCGCGGTTTTCAATGCCGTCAACAGCCTGGCGGCGCTTGGTGTGATCGACCCGGTGTTCAGCCGCTGATGGGGAGGCGCGATATGACGAAGAGCAACAGGAAGTCAAGGACACCCACGATACTGGCGTGGCTCGTCGCTGCCGTCGTCGTGTCGGTCGTGGCCACCGTCGTGCTCGTTCGGCATGGTGGGAACGCGGGAGATGCGGGGCAGACCAACGCCTCCATCGTCGGCGGAAACCAGACCGTCGAGATCACTGCCAAGAACGGCTACAGTCCGCGGGATACGATAGCAAAAGCGAACCTGCCGATGACCCTCAAAATCGAGTCCGCCGGGGACTTCGACTGTTCGTCGTCTCTCAGCATCCCCAAGCTGGGCTACCAGGCGAATCTGCCGCCCTCGGGAGAGACGGTGATCGCTGTGCCGCCCCAGCAAGCGGGCTCGACGCTAAAGGGATTGTGCTCGATGGGAATGTACAGCTTCACCATCCGGTTCGAATAGGAGGCGCTCCGCGCAGTGTGGGCTATCGTGCATGTCATGCACTAAAGCACGGAAACGGACAGAGAATAGCTAGAAAGGTCAGGAGGTGACCGAGATGGCAACAAGAGGCGAGGCCCGCCCATTTGGGAAAAGTGAGTTGACCGGGCAGTCGGTCCGGGTTAGGAAGGTGGGCATCCCCCGGACTTGGGTAGCTGCCCTCCCCGATCTCCTCGCCCAATCCATTATGGTACCTGCTACGCTCGTGTTACGGCTAACGATGGGTTGGATCTTCATTTACGCCGGCTTCGACAAGCTCCTGACTGGTTTCAGCGCCTCAAGCTATCTGCTTCACAGCACGAAGGGGCCGCTGACCTTCTGGTTCCACAGCCTGGGCTCGAATCAGGCGGCGATCAACGTGATCAACCCGCTGGTCACCTGGGGCGAGATCCTGATCGGGATGACGCTCGTACTGGGGCTCTTCACGCGGGGCGGCATCTTCTGGGGATCGGTGATCCTGATGATGTTCTACCTGTCCCAGTGGCCTCCGGCGACCAATCCCTTCATGGGTTACCACCTGGTCTACATCTTGCTGCTGACGCTGCTGGGTGCCTTGGGGGCAGGACGGACACTTGGCGTGGACGCGCTGGCGGAGCGGATACCCTGGGTCAAGCGGAATCACGCGGTCACCCTGCTGCTAGGGTGACGAGTCGAGAGTCAAACGGCGGGGGGCGGCCGCACCAGCGATAGGCATCCAGCAACTGGATGAACTTCCAGAAGCGAGTGGGGCCGCTCTCCGACAAGACCTAAGGTCGAGCTGTAGCGGCTCGACAGGCCGTTGACAGGCGAAGCGAGCGGTGGACGCAATCACCGGCTTGCGCTCGTCAGGTCGGCGGCGACCTTCTCGACAGCCGCGAAGCCGCCCTTCAGCTCCATGCTGATCATAGCGCCGAAGCCGCTCATCTGCTTGTTGGCCAGCGCGTATTGCTGGTTGCTGGGCAAGCCCGGGAGCAGGAGGGTCGCCAGCATTGCAAGGAGCAGAGATCGCTTCATTTTCACCTACCGACCTAGCCCGGCCGCGGACCTCTCACGTCATCGGCGGCATCTGTCGAATGTGTCGCCTGCAGTCTATGTCATTCGGTGCCGTTCGATTCTGCATCCGGGCAGAAAGCAGCGCAACAACCGCGGCAAATTCGAGCCGATGTTAGTTCTCATCGCTGCGATGACAATCCCAGTGACGTAGGGCCACGAGGCGATCACGTTGCGCGACTTGACATGCTGCTCCAACTGGGCGACAATTCCTGTCGCGTGGAAAGAGCGGCCCTGGACTTGGAGGCCGCCTCTACGGAACCCGACAGGACGGCAGGCCCGCGAGACGGGGGAGCCAGACGGGCCGTTCCGCTCTAGCAGGAGGCGAGGAGCATCAAAGGCACGCTCAGCCCGCGTTGTCCTGGGCCCGGGAACCGCCCGGAGACGCGAAACCCCCCGCGACAAGAATCTCCTACCGCCGCCCGATTCCGACGGAAGTACAGGCCGTGTCTGCATCTCCTCATTTTCGTTCTCGTCGGGCTGGCTGTTCTCTCCGCCACTCTCTTCTCCCGACACCTCGATCTCAGCACTAACGCGGCATCTACCCGCATAGACGCGCCGCCGGTTGCGCCTACCGGTTCGGTGACGGCGGTGCAAGGCGATTCTGTCCTCCATTCCGCGCTATTGCCGCTGACAATCATCACGGCTCACCCCAACGACGTCTCCGGCCCCCTTCTGCTGCCGTCGCCCGCCGCGACGCCCGTACCGTCAGATGATGCGACGATCATGGAAGCGGCCGGCCTCAGCGACGAGACCCCCCAGCCGACGCCATCGCCCTCGCCGCTGCCCATCTGCACCACATATGTCGTGCAGGACGGCGATACTGTGAGCGGTCTGGCGGCAAGGTACGGGATTTCATCCGCGACAATTCTCTGGAACAACGACCTCAAGAGCGCCGATTCGCTTTCGCTCGGGCAGCAGCTTCGCCTGCCGACGAGCGACGGCATCATCTACGAAGTCAGGCCCGACGACACGTTGAGCGACATCGCCGCTCGCTTTAATGTCGACGTTCAGGCGATCGTCGGCTTCCCGGCGAACGGCCTCGCCGACGCCAACAGCCTCGCCGTGAACCAGACGATCTTCATTCCCGGCGGCGTCATGCCCGCCCCCATCGCGACGGCCAGCGCTACGCCTGAGCCTCGTCCCACGAATCCTCCGGCAGCCACGGCCGTGCCCCCGCCTGCGCCGGCATCCGGCGGCAGCTCAACCGACCTCGGGTCACGAGCGGTGGAGCTGGCGCGCTCCCGCATCGGCTCGGCGTACTCCCCGGGCGGCGCCGGACCGGACCGCTTCGACTGCAGCGGATTGGTTTCCTGGGTCTATTCGCAGCTTGGCATCGACATACCGCGCTCGGCCCCGGACCAGTACGCCTGGGCGACTCCCGTCTCGCGCGACCAGATGGAGCGCGGCGATCTGGTCTTCTTCGAAGGGACGACCTCATCGGGCGGGATCACTCACGTTGGCATCTACGCGGGCGGCGACGGAGTCATTATGGCGGTGGATAACGGCGACACCGTCCGCGAGGTGTCGCTCGCCGAAGACTACTGGAACGAGCACTTCGCCGCCGCCGGCCGACCCCACTGATCGCCGCACCTGCCTGACCTTGCGACTCACCACGCGTCGCGCTGACGGACTGTCCGCTCGCTACGACGAGCAGCGATAAGATAGACTGGTGTTGACCTTCTTTAGTCGATGGCGGAGCGTTGCGGGCAGGCAGCTATGGACGAAGTCGACAGGTACGACAGGCACATCCTTTTTCCAGGCATTGGCGAGGCGGGACAGGAGAAGCTCGGCCGTAGCAGCGTCGTGATCGTCGGCTGCGGGGGTCTCGGCAGCACTGCCGCGACCGCTCTCGCCCGCGCCGGCATCGGCCGCCTCCGTGTCATCGACCGCGACTTGATCGAATACCACAACCTGCATCGCCAGGTTCTCTACGACGAAGAGGACGTGAAGCGGCGGACCCCGAAGGCCGTTGCCGCCGAGCGCCGCTTGAAGGCCGCCAACTCGGCAATCGAGGTGGAAGGAATAGTAGCCGACGTCAACAACCGCAACGTCGAGAAGCTCGTCGAAGGCGCGGACGTCATCGTCGACGGGCTGGACAACCTCGAAGCCCGCTACCTCATCAACGACGTTTCCCTGAAGCTGCGAATCCCCTGGGTCTACGGCGCCGCCGTCTCCTCCTTCGGCATGATGATGGCCGTCCTGCCGGGCCGCACGCCCTGCATTCGCTGCCTCTTCTCGTCCCTGCCGCCGCTGGGAACGCGCATCACATCCGACACGGTGGGCATCCTCAACGCCGTCCCCATGGTCGTCGGCGCGCTGCAAGCGGCGGAGACGATCAAGCTCCTTGTGGCCGAGGCGACGCCCGGATTGGTGACTGTCGACCTCTGGTCCGGCGAGTTCCAGCGACTGGCCGTCGGTGAGCCGTCGCCGGATTGCCCTGCCTGCCAGGGCCGCTACGAATTCCTCGACGCGCGTTTCGGCGTTCGAGCATTACCCGTCTCAGGAGGGAACCATGACAAAGATCGCTGACAACATTACGGAGCTCGTCGGCAACACGCCTCTCGTCAGGCTGGAGAAGCTGTCCGGGGGCTCGACAGCGATGATAGTGGCGAAGCTGGAGTCGTTCAATCCCTGCGGCAGCGTCAAGGACCGCATCGGCCTCTCTATGATTCAGGCGGCCGAAGAGCAAGGGCTCATCAAGAAGGGCAGCGAGATCATCGAACCGACGAGCGGGAACACGGGGATCGGGCTGGCCTTCGTCTGCGCGGCAAAGGGCTACCGCCTGGTCCTCACCATGCCCGACACGATGTCCATCGAGCGCCGTCAGCTTCTGACGGCCTTCGGCGCACAACTGGTGCTGACCGAGGGCGCCAAGGGGATGCCCGGAGCTATCGCCAAGGCGGAGGAGCTCGTGGCCCAAACACCGGGCGCTTTCATGCCGCAGCAGTTCAAGAACCCGGCAAACCCGGAAGTCCACCGTCGGACGACGGCGGAGGAGATCTGGCGCGATACGGACGGCAAGGTCGACATTCTGGTGGCCGGCGTCGGGACTGGTGGCACGATAACCGGCATCGCGGAGGTTATCAAGCAGCGGAAGCCGACGTTCAAGGCCATCGCCGTCGAGCCGGAGGGATCGCCGGTGCTCTCCGGCGGCAAGCCCGGCCCGCACAGGATACAGGGTATCGGCGCCGGCTTCGTGCCGGAGGTGCTACGGATGGACCTGGTCGACGAGGTTATCCAGGTGTCGGACAACGAGGCTGGCGAGACCGCCAGGTGGCTGGCCCGCGAGGAAGGCATCCTCGTCGGCATATCTTCGGGCGCCGCTGCCTGGGCCGCCGGTCAGATGGCCGCGAGGCCGGAGAACGCCGGCAAGCTGATCGTCGTTATCCTCCCCGATACCGGCGAGCGCTACCTCACGACGTGGCTGTTTCGGATGGAGAACGCCTTCGCGCCGAAGACCTGAGGAGCCGGTCACACTGGGCAGGCGTGGAAATCGTGGCGCCCGGGTTGTCGGCCCTAGCGCGACAGGACGAATATCCCCGATGATGCGAGCAGGTTGGGGAACAGCCTGACTCTCCTCTTGTCTCCGACGAAGACGGCTTTGTTAATCTTGATCTCCCTGCGGCGGCAGTACTCGCTGAAGTCGGAGATGCTGAGGAAGTGCAGGTTCGGCGTGTCGTGCCATTCGTAGGGAAGCGACGGCGTTATCGGCGTCCGACCCCTGAAGAAAAGCTGGAAGCGCGCCGAGATGTGGGCGAAGTTCGGAAAGCCCAGTATCACCCACTTGCCCACCCGCAGCGCCTCCTGGAGCACCGTGTCTGGGCTCTTCACCTGCTGCAGGCTCTGGTTCAGCACTACGTAGTCGAACGACTTGTCGCCGTACTCCGGTAGCCCCGTGTCGATGTCGCCGTGGAGGACGCTCAGCCCCATCGCGACGCAGCGGTAGATCGCCTGCTCGTCGATCTCGATGCCCTGCGCGCGCGCCTTCCGCTCCCGCACCAGCGCCGACAGCAGCTCCCCGTTGCCGCAACCGAGGTCCAGCACCGACGAGCCGACCGGAATGAGCTCCACGATTAGCCGGTGCTCCAGCGTCAGAGCCGGGGCAGCCTTGTCGCGCGCTTCAGTCTCGTCCCGCACGGTCACGGTAGACCCTTTCCAGGAAGTGGCGAATCAGGTGGGTCTCCTCGTCGGCTTCTAGCAGGAACGCGTCGTGGCCGTAAGACGAGGCGATCTCGCAGTACGTCGCGTCGAGGCCGGCGCGCTTGCAGGCCCGGACGATCTCCTGCGATTGGTACGCCGGGTAGAGCCAGTCCGACTTGAAGGCAATGACCAGGACCTTCGTGCTGGTGCCCTTGAGCGTCTCGCCCAGGTTCTTGCCCCCCGAGGCGTCGAACAGGTCGATGGCCTTGGTGATATACAGATAGGAGTTGGCGTCGAACCGGTCGACGAAGCTCCGGCCGCGGTACTGGAGGTACCCCTCGACCTCAAAGTCGGGGCTGAAGTTGAAGAACGGCTTCTCGCCCGTGAAGCGCCGCCCGAACTTCTCCGCCATCGACTTGTCACTCATATAGGTGATGTGGCCGATCATCCGCGCCACGGCGAGGCCGGCCGCTGGCGGAGCGTCGTCGTAGTAGGCGCCCTCGCGCCAGTTGGGGTCGGCCATTATCGCCTGCCTGCCGACTTCATTGAAGGCGATCTGCTGCGGCGAGTGCTTGACGGCGGTGGCGATCGGAATCGCGCTCAGTATGCGTTCCGGCCGCGCGACCATCCACTCCAGCACCTGCATGCCGCCCATCGATCCGCCGGCGACCGAGAGCAACCGCCCTATTCCGAGGTGGTCGAGCAGATGCGTCTGGGCGGTGACGGTGTCGCCGACCGTCACGAAGGGAAAGTCGAGGCCGTAGGGCCTGCCCGTCGCCGGGTTTATCGAGGAAGGTCCGGTGGAGCCCTTGCAGCCGCCGACGACGTTCGAGCAGATGACGAAGTACTTGTCGGTGTCGAACGCCTTGCCCGGCCCGATCAGGTTGTCCCACCAGCCGGGGCGCCCGTCGTCCGCCGCGACGCCGGCCGCGTGCGCGTCGCCCGACAGCGCGTGGACGACCAGGACGGCGTTGGACTTCGCATCGTTCAGCCGGCCGTACGTCTCGTAGGCGAGGGTGATGGGCCCCAGCTTCTCGCCGCTCTCCAGCGTCAGTTCGGCCGGCGGCTCCGCGAACGTGAAGTAGCGCGTCTCGACGACGCCGATTTCGCGCGAGCCGGCAACGTCGCCCCGGTTGACCGAAGCGACGTCGCGCGCCGGCGAACGCCCTGCCGATGGCTGCTCCTGTGGCATACTAGCTCGTCGCTTTCCTCAGAGCCTGATCTACGTCCGCCTTGATGTCCTCGATGTCCTCCAGGCCGACCGCTATTCGGATGTAGTCCTGGGTGACGCCTGTCGCCTCCTGCTCCTCGCGCGTCAACTGCTGGTGCGTCGTCGAAGCGGGATGAATGACCAGCGTCTTCGTGTCGCCGATGTTCGCCAGGTGCGAGAGAAGCTGCACCGACTCGATGAAGCGCTTGCCGGCCTCCAGCCCGCCCTTGATACCGAAGCCCAGCAGCGCGCCGAACCCGCCTTTCAGGTACCTGGCGGCGAGCTCATGGCTGGGGTGCTCCGGCAGCCCCGGGTAGTTGACCCAGCTAACGAGCCGATGCGCGTCCAGGAAGCTCGCCAAGGCGAGCGCGTTCTCGGAGTGCTTCCGCATGCGCAGCGGCAACGTCTCCAGCCCCTGCAGGAACAGGAACGAGTTGAAGGGACTCAGCGCCGCGCCCAGGTCCCGCTGCCATTGTACACGGGTCTTGAATACGAACGCCACATTCCCCATCTCCGGATGGTTGCCGAACGTATCCCAGAAGACCAGGCCGTGATAGCTCGGGTCGGGCTCCGTGAACTCCGGAAACTTGCCGTTGCTCCAGTCGAATTTGCCCGAATCGACGATTACGCCGCCGATGGAAGTGCCATGCCCGCCGATGTACTTCGTCGCGGAGATGGTCAGTATGTCGGCGCCGTAGTCGATAGGCCGGACAAGGCCGATGCCGACGGTGTTGTCGATGACGAATGGGATGCCCGCCTCATGGGCGATGGCGGCGATCTTCTCGAAGTCCGGCACGTCCAGCTTCGGGTTGCCGATGGTCTCGGCGTAGAGCGCCCTCGTCCTCGGCGTGATCGCGCGCTTGAACTCCTCCGGCCTGCCGGAATCGACGAAGATGGCTTTTCGACCCAGCTTGGGGAACATGTAGTGGAGCTGCTGGTAAGTCCCGCCGTAGAGGTTGTTGCCGGCCACAATCTCGTCGCCGACCTGCGTTATCGAAAGCAGCGCCAGCGCCTGCGCCGCCTGGCCGGAAGAGACGGCCAGCGCGCCCGTCCCGCCCTCCAGCGCGGCGACCCTCCGTTCGAAGACATCGTTCGTCGGGTTCATGATCCGGCTGTAGATGAATCCCGGTTCGCTGAGCGCAAAAACGTTGGCCGCGTGCTCCGTGTCACGGAAGACGAACGACGTCGTCTGGTAGATAGGCACGGCCCGCGCGCCGGTCGCCGGATCGGGGCTCTCCTGGCCGGCGTGGATGGCGATAGTGTCTGGTCTAAGTTCTGGCATCGGCCTTCCTTTCCTCGATGGATGAATGCGAGCGCCGATTGCAGCCGGAGTCAGCAAGGCGCTGGGTGATTGTGATCCGTCAGATGCGGGAGGCGTTGCGAGTCGTCGCTGCTCCCGTCTCAGGCGCGGAGCACGCGCGCGATGTCCATCAGGTGCTGCGCCTCGTGGTCAGCGACGGAACCCTGGATCATCTCCAGCGCCGTCGACATGCCGCCCTGGAATGGGTCCGGCATCTTCTTCAGCAGCACATCGTCCGGCGTCGTGCCGATGAGCTGTACGCCCTGCTCGTGGCCCTGGCGCAGCTCCGCGACCAGCTCAAAGACCGACTTGTCTTTTCGCGCCTCCACCTGCTGCCTGTTAAAGGCGTTGATGTCGAAGCCGGCGCCCATCCCGCCGCCGCTGCCACCGGAAGCCGCGCGCTGCGCCATGCCGACAAAGAAGGCCGGCGACATGCCCATCGACGCCAGGTGCGCGAGCACGTCCCTCACGGTCCAGCCGTCATCATAGACCTGCCGCGCCAGGTCGGCCTCGCTCACGCCGGCTGCGATCTTCTCGGCCCGCTGCACGCTGAGCATCAGAGCCTCTGACACGTCTTCTCTCGTTGCCATGATTTCCTCCTTTTGGCCCGAACGAGGCCTATCTTTGAATCGAAGCGGCAAGCTCCGCCGCGACGTCGAAGCGGCCGAACGAAGGCATCAGGCAGACGCCCTCCACCTTGCCGCGCACCTGCTGGAGCAGCTCACGCGCAATCGCCATGCCTTCCGCGAGGCCTTTCTCGCCGGCCAGGCGCATCCGCTCCCGAACGGCGTCCGGCAACGTCACGCCACCCAGCTCATGATGGATGAACTCGGCGTGACGGTGGCTGTACAGCGGCATGATGCCCAGGATGACGGGCAGCTTGAATCGCTTGATCGCTTCCAGATACTCTGACGCCGCTTCCACGTCGAACACCGGCTGCGTGAGCAGGAAATCGGCGCCCGCCTCTTGCTTGCGACGCGTCGTCTTCATCTCGATGTCGATCTGCCCCGTCGGGTTGGCCGCCGCGCCGACAAAGAACGACGCCGGCTGGCCGATGCTGCCGCCGGAGGAATCGACACCTTCGTTCATCCCCTTCAAGACGCGGATCAGCCCGATCGAGCCCACGTCCCAGACGCCGATGGCGCGGGCGTAGCCGGGGCCGCGCGGTGGGTCGCCGCGCAGGCAAAGGATGTTGCGTAGCCCCAGCGCGTGCGCGCCGATCAGGTCGGCCTCCAGCGCGATAAGGTTCCGGTCGCGGGTCGTGCAGTGGACGATCGTCTCCACGCCGACCTGCTGCGTCAGCATCACGGACATCGCTATGGCGCTCATGTGCGTGCGCGCCATCGGGCTGTCGCCGATGTTCAAGCAATCGACGCCAGCCTCCTTGAGCAGCGCCGCGCCGTCCAGGATCGGCCGGACGTTGAGGCCGCGCGGCGGGTCAACTTCCACGGTGACGACGAAGCGACTTGCCGCGAGCTTCTCGCGCAGCGTCTGCGGCTCTGGGCCTGCCGACGGCTCCCTCTCGCTAATGACGATGGGCGCCCGCCGCGACGCCGTCGCCGCCGGCACCGTCGCCGTCTCTCCCGACAGCGCCTGGTTCATCGCCGCTATGTGCTCCGGCGTGGTTCCGCAGCAGCCGCCGATGACGGAGGCGCCGGCCTTTACGAACTTCGGGGCGTATTCGGCGAACGACTGCGGCGTCCCCGGATAGACTATCGTCTGCTGCCGGACCTGCGGCTGACCGGCGTTCGGTTGCGCCGAAAGCTTGACCGGCTTCGCCACGGCCATGCGCTTGACGATGTCGAGCGCGAGCTGCGGGCCCGGCACGCAGTTGACGCCGACGACGTTCGCGCCCAGGTCGCGCAGGGCCAGCGCCGTCTCGCCGGGCTCCTCGCCGGACCACGTGCGGCCGTCGCGCTGGAACGATAGCTGGACCATCACCGGCAGGTCGTCGCCGCACTCGCGGACCGCCCGCAGCGCTTCCTTCGCCTCGGCTAGCGTCGGGAACGTCTCGATGGCGATGAGGTCCACGCCGGCCTCCAGCAGCGCCTCGATCTGCTCGCGGAAGACGCGGTACGCTTTCTTCAGTGTCACGTTCTCGGCGCCGGGCAGGCCGACGTCGAGCGGTCCGACGGCGCCGGCGATGTAGACCGGCTGGCTGGTCTGCGACTGCGCCTGCCGTGCTATCTCGACCGCGCGCCGGTTTACCTCGCGCAGCCTGTCCGCCAGGCCGAAATGCGCCAGCTTGAGGCTGTTGGCGCCGAACGTGTTCGTCTCGATGATGTCGGCGCCGGCGTCGACGTAGTCGGCGTGCACCTGGAGCACGACCGCCGGGTCGTCGAGGTTGAGCGCTTCGAGGCAGGCGTCGCCGGGCACGCCCCGCTCCCGCAGCAGCGTGCCGATGGCGCCGTCGCAGAGGAGCGGCCTCTGGTCGAGAGTTGTCAGAAAAGGACTTCGCACCTTGATTCTTTGCCCCACTTGAGATGAAAGGGAAGTGATCTGAGGATAGCTAATCGACGCGCCTTGAGCAATCTGGAGAAGGTTAGCGCCGCCGGACCAGCAACAGGAGCCCAATGACGATGACGATCAGCGGCCAGAGCTTCGACCAATGGAACCAGCCGAGCAGATCGAGGTTGCCGAGGAGAAAAAGGGCGCCCAGGATGATGAGCAGGAGCCCGGCCAATGCCGCCGGCTCCAGGCGTCGCGGCTCCTCCGACGACACGCCCCGCAGCGTCGCGTGGACTTCGTTGCCGATCTGCCTGGCCGACGATGCCATGTCGTCGACGTTCTCGCGCAGCGACTCCCGCGTGCTCTTCCCCAACGACGCCTCGGCCGGAACGATGAGCCAGAGCAGCAGGTAGAGGACGACGCCGATGACACCGGCGGTGGCGACAGTGATGATGGCGTAGATGACCCTCACAATCGTCGGGTCGATGTTGAAGTACTCGCCGAGCCCGCCGCAGACGCCGCCGAGAATCCGCTGCGTCGAGCTGCGATAGAGCCGTTCCATTTGCGCTGACCTCCGTGAAACCCATTATAGCAGCAGCGGCAGCGTCATCATCGAGGAACTCGGGCAGCGGAAGAACGTCGAGGGCCGGTCGATATGCCGGCCCCCGCGTTGGTCGCCCTCAGAAGACTATCCCAGGAGCAGTGTGACCAGATGGTGGCGCTTCACCCAGGGCAGGCGCTCGATCCAGGCGTCGAGGCCAAGTATGCGACCCGCGCCTAGAGCGCTGAGCAGGCCGAGCAGCAGAATGTAGACCAGGTGCTCGTCCATCCAGGGGTTCTGCGCCGGCGGGAACTGCGCGAGGTAGTAAAGCATCATCATGATCGTGCCCCAGAAAGCGCCGGCGCGCGTGAATATGCCGAAGATTAGCGTCAGGCCGATTAGTATCTCTCCCCAGACGACGAGAGGGTTAATGATGTTCGTCGCCATCTGACTGCCGCCCAGGCTGTGGAACCAGAACGTGAGCGGCCCCTGCGTGGCGTGCAGCAAGAAGGGGGAGGCGGTGAACCCCCTGATCAGCTTGTCGAAGCCCGACCAGACGAATATCCAGCCCAACGTCAGACGCGCTACTAGCGTGAACGGTCCCAGGACGGATTGAGCTAGTTGCTCGGGCAGCGCCTCCGTCCAGATGCGTTCTATGCCCGTCCTGCTTACAAGGCCGGCCCAGCCGGTCGCCCGTGTTTGTGGAATGGAGTGAGCTCTTGTGGCCATTTGTGCACCTCCTGTGTTCTAACTTCCCTGTTGTTACTTGCATTGTAAGCGTGGAAAGTGTGCAAAGACAATGGTGGGAGCCGCGCACAGCGTGAAGAGACCGTGAAGAAGCCTCGGTTGACGGGCGACGGCGAGTGCGCTGTAATTTGACGAAACGGTGTGAGGAGAGACAGATGCGTTTGCTGACTTATCGACGAGAAGGCGTTGCGAGAGCGGGCATCGAGGTCGGCGGCTACGTCGTGGAGACGGCGAAGGCGTCGGAGCTGGGCGTCGACGGCCTGTCAGACGCCGGCGACCTGCTGGACCTACTGCGCGGCGGCGAACCCATGCTCGATGCGGCGCGACGGCTCCTCGCCGCCGTGGAGCGCCAGATCAGCGCCGGCCGCGCGGATGAGCTCGTCGCGCGCGGGATCGCGCACAGGTTCAACGACGTTGCGTTGATGGCGCCCGTGCCCGTACCGCCCAAGGTCGTCGCCATCGGCCTGAACTACCGCGACCACGCCCGCGAGCAGGGCGTGCCGGTACCGGAAAGGCCGCTCATCTTCGCCAAGTTCCCCACGTCGGTCATCGGCCCGGGCGAGGCGATAACCTGGGACCCGCGCTTGACGCAGCAGGTCGACTACGAGGCGGAGCTGGCGGTCGTCATCGGCAAGAAAGCCCGCAACGTGAGCGAGGCGGAAGCGCTCTCTTTCGTCGGCGGCTACACCTGCGGCAACGACGTCAGTGCCCGCGACCTCCAGTTCGGCGACCGGCAGTGGGTGCGGGGCAAGAGCCTGGACACGTTCTGCCCGCTGGGACCCGCGCTCGTGACACCGGAAGAGGTTGGCGACCCGCGGTCGCTCGCTATCCGCGCGCTCCTCAACGGCGAGGTTATGCAGGACTCGTCGACCCGCGAGATGGTGTTCGGGGTAGCGGAGCTCATCGCTTTCGCCAGCCGCGCCTTCTCGCTGCTCCCCGGCGACGTCTTGCTGACCGGCACGCCGAGCGGCGTCGGCGTCTTTCGCAAGCCGCCCGTCTTCCTGAAGGACGGCGACCGAATAGCCGTGGAAATCGAGGGGATCGGACGGCTGGAGAACGTCTGCCAGACCGCGGCGGGGGACTAGCGGAGTGGCGAATAGGGAAGCGTGAACACGGGGAACATCCGCTCCACCGGCGCGTTCTGGCGAATGGCGCGGAAAAAGGCGTTCGTTCTCTCGTCCGAAGGCTTGTAGCCGCCCAGGCGCACCGGCCCCTTCCAGACGTCCGTCACCTCATTCTGGTTGCCGACGATTGTCCGCCAGGTCGCCACCATCGGCAGGTTCGCCGCCACCCCCTGCATTCCGGCGATGAGCTGCGGCATCCGGCCGGGCGCCACCTCCATGATTGCAATCGAATACGTCCCCAGCGGTGACTCGGCGGTTTCCTTCCAGGCCTCGTGCAGACGTTCCGGCGGTATCGGCCCCAGCGGCTCCAGAAGTCGGGTCCAACGCCTCGGCGCCAGCTCCTCGACACGCGCGGTGTACGCCAGCCAGGGTTCGCTGTGCTGCGAGCGTGCGCGGAACTCCTCGAAGACGGCCATGTTCTCGAACTCCAGGACCTGCGTCACCTGGCAGAACGACTCGATATCGTTGTACCAGGCCGCAGCCAGGCGAAAGCCCATGCGTTCGAGAGGCGGAAGGCTCTCCTGCGCCAGTGCCACGAAGGCGTCCAGGGTTTCCGGACTCGGCGGCTCCAGATTCAGCGTTTCTTCCAGGTAGATCATCCGTCTTCTCCTACTCGCCGATTATCTTCACGATGACGCGCTTGCGCCGCCGGCCGTCGAACTCCGCGTAGAACACCTGCTCCCACGGCCCCAGGTCGAGCCGTCCCTTCGTCACCGGCAGCACGACCTGGTGGCCGACGAGCGTGCGCTTGAGGTGCGCGTCGCCGTTGTCCTCGCCCGTTCGGTGATGGCGATAGTCCGGCCGGAAGGGCGCAAGCTTCTCCACCCAGTCCGCGAAGTCCTGCCACAAGCCCGGCTCATTGTCGTTGACCCAGATCGCGGCGGTGATGTGCATGGCGCTGACAAGGCAGAGGCCCTCCTGCACGCCGGAGTCACGCAGCGTCGCCTCGACCTGGTCCGTGATGTTGGTGAGGTCCCGTCGCGACTGCGTGTTGAACCAGAGGTAGTTGGTGTGGCTCTTCATTCGTCCTCCCTGACGCTTCGATGAGTCGACGACCGCGACCGCCAGCGCTGATTGTCGTTGCGACGTTTGCGGTGAGCAAGCTGCGAACGGCAGTGGACCCGAATCACCCGCCGGGATTGATCGTGTAAGGCTTCTCAATCATTGACGTGACGACTTGCATGGCATCTGCCCGCAGGTCCGCCGGCACGACGCTCGGGACTGGGCCTGTCAGCAGCCAGCCGAACTCGACCTGGAACCATGCTTGGCCGTCCTGCCATTCGCAGCGCAGGCGCGGGTTCATCTCCGGCGGCATCGCGGTCGGCAGCGGCGGCTGCGCCACAACAACTCCCGGATCGGGAATAACGATGCGGCAGGTAACGGACGTTCCGCTGATATCGGACGTTTGGCAGTCCTTCGGATCGCATTGCTCTAGAGCGTGGTTCAGTTTCGGCTTGCTTTCATAGATTGCGATGGCGGGGGCGTTCGTTTCCGCGTTTGGAATCAGGAAGACGCGTGCCTCTGAGCCCGAAGCGCCTCCCGACGCGGGCACGATGTCGTCACGCAGAAACTTCTGGTTAATGCCGTCGGGCAGGTATGTAGGCAATATAAGAGGCAGGTCGGCGCGGTCCGCCAACTCGGAAAGGGTTAACCAGAGCGATTTCTCAGTGTCCGACGGCGGGCCGCCGTCGTAGCGAAGCCATTTCGGTTGAGCTGTCGTCTCGCTGGCCACTGAGGCCTGCTTTGTCCCGGAGCCGCCGCACGCCGGCAGCGCCGCCAGCGACAAGACCGCCGCGACCGCAAACACCACGTAGACCCGAAGCCTCATGCCGCCCTTTATCCTCGGCCGCGATCATAACACGACCGTCAAGTAACGGACAGCACCTGCGGGGGTTAATCGGAAGCTTTCTTCGTCGCCGAGAAACCGTGAAACAATTTGTCGCCGTTTTGAGCGACAATCAGAGAAGGAGCGGGATTCTTACGGGTAGCGGCTGGAGAAGAACTCCCACGCCAGCCGGGAAACCGACTGTCCCAGCGGTATGTCCTGGTATTCGACCGGCACGTCTTGAGTGTAGAACGAAATCGCATAGGCGCGCGGCCCGCCGCTGCTGTCAAACCTCACGATGCCGATGTCGTTGTCGATCCAACCGCCGGGCATCCAGCTAAAGCCGTTCTTGTGCGAGACGACGCCGTCGCCCACCCCGGCGGGGATCAAGTACTGGAGGCCGGGCTTCACGCCCGTCATCTTCTGCAACAGGTAGTCGCGCCACTGCCAGTTCACAGCACCCCCGTGATAGAAGGCGGCAAGCCCCCGATTGGCGTCGTTTGCGGTGATGACGTTGAGCGCGCCCCGCAGCGAGAACTCATCTTCGTAGCCGGGTGGATGGTCGAAGAACGTGTTTCGCATGCCGAGCTTGGCGATGAGGTCGTTGACCTTCAACAGGCCGCCGGGCACCTCGCCGCCCGTCTTGATGAGGAGCTGGTGCGCCGTCACAGGGTTGCTGCCGTATATCGTCCGCGAAATCAAGTCGCCGACGTCGCTCTCCGGAAAGAGGCCGTTCTGAAGGTCCACGACGTTCGACAGCAGGACGAACCAGTTCACAGTGCAGCCGGCGTAGCGCGGAGTGTCGCCGTTGACGTCTATCGACTCGCCCGTCTGCAGGTCAGTGACGGCGACCGCGGCATCGATGCCGGAATCGGCGACGGCAGCAGCGAGACGGTCGCGAAGCTGCAGGAGGTCTGGGGCGGCGGCGACGCTGAAGGGTGCGCTGGCCCCGCAGTTCACAGAGCCGAACGACCACGTCGGGCTTCCGTGCCAGCCGTCGGCCGCAATCGTGTTCACCCGCCAGTAGTAGACAAGGCCGGGCGGCAGGGTGTCCCAGGTCAGGCTCGACTGACCGTTCGGCAACGGGCCTTTTCCAAGAAAGCTGCCGGGGGCAAAGCCGTTGTCGTAGATGCTGAGATCGAGCCACTGGCTGGCGCCGGGCAACAGGCTTGGCGACCAGGCAAAGGTGATGTCGACGTTTCCGGACGCGACGGCGCTGCAGGTTTGCGCTGTCGACTGGATGGGAAGGCTTTGCGAGCCGCACTGGCCGGAGACGAAGCTTCCGCTCTTGAGGGCATGCCAGCCGTCCGCGTAGAGGGCGTTGACCCGATAGAAGTACTGCGTGTTGGCGGCGACTCCCATCCACTTGTAGGACGTCACATTCGACGTGAAAGGCCCCGCGCCGGAGAAGGCGCCCGCATCCAACCCGGTCGCGTAGAGGGACAGGTCCACCCAGACTTCGCGGGCACCCGGAGCCGAGGGCCAGGCAAAGGTCACTTCCGTTGTGCCCGGACTAGCGGCGCTGCACGCCTGCTCCACGGGCGCCGGCCCGGTGTTCTGAGAGCCGGGCAGCGTGGTGCTGACGGCCCAGGCGACCACCAGAAAGCTGCAAAGGCGGTTTCTCACAGCGATCCCTCGCGTGCGTTCGTGTTAGCGCCGAAGCCGCCGGCCTTGCGGCGCTGACCTCCATTTTCCCGCATCGGACGCGCTCGATATATGAGGGTTGCCCCTCACTTTTGCGAGCGGGCCTTGTCGGACGTTCGCCAGGAACCCAGCGCTTCGTCCATGAGCGAAAGCAGGTGCTCTTTCTCGTCCGGCAGGCGGTAGCCCTCCCAGTCCTGCCGGAATATCGGCACGTTGGCGACATGGTCGAAGCAGATGTTGCCGGTGATCTCCAGCCGCTGCACCAGCCGTCGCAGCTCGTCGAGCATGTCGAGCGGCGTCATCGGCGAGAACTTGCCGGCGACGCACTCCTCGTATAATGGCGTTCCCGGCGTCAGCATGAGCGGCCGGACCCGAATGTACGTGGGATCCGTAGCGTTCAGCACCGCGGCGGTATTGCGCGCGTGCTGCCCCGTCCTTTCCCAGCCGCCGAGACCTGGCATGACGTACTCCGACAACTCGAAGCCGACCTCCATTGCCTTCCTGCCGGCGTCCGTCATCTCCCCCGACGTGGCGCCCTTCTTGACTTGAGTTAGCACCTCATCGTCGCCGCTCTCCAGCCCCATGTGCAGCCGGCTGAGGCCGGCATCGCGCAGCCGTTGCAAGTCCGACGCATCCTTCTTGAGCACCGTCTTGGCGCGGGCATAGGACGTGATTCGTTCCAACGATGGAAAGCGCTCTCTGAGGTGCGAAATGACTTCGACGAGCGCGTCCGTCTTTACAATGACCGCGTTGGAGTCGGCGAGGAAGGCGGTGCGCGGCGCGACGGTATGCCCCTGGGCGCGCATCTCGTCGGCAGCGGCTGCCAGCGCGTCGATATCGCCCTTCACCTCCTCGACGGATCGCAGCATTCCCTTGCGCGGCAGGTCCTTGTACACGGCACAGAAGGTGCAGTAGTTCCAGGGACAGCCGCGCATGACGCGGATAAGCAGCGAGCGCGCCTCGCTGGGAGGCCGTATCGGCGGCAGTTCGTAGGTCAGAGTCCGCTGGTCTGAAGCTTCAGTCATTCTGCTGCCACTAGCTCAATTATCACTCTACCAAGCTATGTCGCCAATACTCGTTGCCTGGCGGTCAACGGGCCGCCGTCTCTACGCATATAGTAACCGTCGCCGCCGTCGTTGAGCCTGACGCTTCGGCAACGGAAACCTGACGGCTTGTCTACGGCTTGCCGTTTCGGACCCGCTGCGGATCGTTTCCCACTTCTTGACCCCGATCAGGCGAGCGATTATCGTTGGCCCATCCGAACGACGATCGAGTCCACGGAAGACCCTTCCGTGGACTCCTCGCCCCCTCGCTTTCACCGACCAGAGGAGACTGAAGATGGCAATCCGAACCGCAGACGAGTACAGGCAGAGCCTCCGCGACGGACGAAGCGTATACATGTTCGGCGAGAAGGTGGAGGACGTAACCACTCATCCCATTCTCAAGATAGGCACCGATACCGCCGCTGGCGACTTCGTGCTCACCGAATCCAAAGACCAGGCCGTGCGCGATCTCTTCATCGCCGAGCACCCCGAGACCGGCGAGCCGATAAGCCGCTACTTCACGACGCCGAAGACACCCCAGGACATCGACTTGCGCATGCAGATGATCCAGAAGTCGATCCGGCTCACCGGCGGGCTGCCCTTCGGCAAGGACATCGGCACCGACTGCCTGAACGCCATCATGGCTACCGCCGAGCAGATGGGAAAGCTGGAGTACAAAGAGCGGGCCCGCTCCTACCTGGAGCACCTGCGACAGAACGACCTCATGCTCTGCGGCGCCGTCACCGACGTCAAGGGCGACCGCAGCAAGGTGCCCTCGGCGCAGATCCACCCCGACTACTACGTGCGCGTCGTCGACCAGAACAAGGACGGCATCATCGTCAAGGGCGCCAAGATCCACATCACCGGCGCGCCCGCCGCGAACGAGCTCCTCGTCGTGCCGACGCGCCAGATGCGGCAGAACGAGGCGGAGTACGCCGTCTCCTTCGCCGTTCCCGTCGCGACGAAGGGCATCCACCTCATCTGCCGGCCCGGCCACGGCGACGTCTCGCCGGCGGAGTTCCCTTCGAACCGGCCAAACCGCGGTCTTATCGAGGCGATGATCGTTTTCGACAACGTTTTCGTCCCCTGGGACCGCGTCTTCCTCTGCGGCGAGTGGCAGTTCTCGATGCTGCTTGCCTACACCTTTGCCACCTACCACCGCTTCACGGCGGTCTCCTACAAGATACCTGCGGTCGAGGTGATGGCGGGCATCGCGGTCGCTATGGCGGAGGTGAATGGGCTCGACAAGGTGGGCCACATCCGCGGCAAGCTGTCGGAGGTCATCGCCTACGTCGAGACGCTAAAAGCGCTGGGGACGGCGGCCATCAAGTCGCCCGTCTATTACGGCGAGATCTGCGTCCCCAACCCGCTCGTCACCAACATGGCGAAACTGCACTTCGCCAAGAACTTCCACGAGATCGTGAAGACGGTCCAGGACATCGCCGGCGGCATCATCACCACCATGCCGACCTATCTCGACTGGCAGAACCCGGACATTCACGACTACCTGGACCACTACCTTGGCGCTTCGCC
This sequence comes from uncultured Chloroflexia bacterium, assembly GCA_963703345.1. GTDB lineage: Bacteria > Chloroflexota > Dehalococcoidia > DSTF01 > JALHUB01 > JALHUB01. The sequence continues at coordinate 1,126,004 of OY969814.1, forward strand.
TAAGTACTCGACCGAGGAGCGCATGCGGATGCTGCAGCTCACCCACAACGTCTTCGCCTCCGCCGACAGCGCTCACCACGAAGTGACCACTGTCCATGCGGAAGGCTCGATGGAAGCGCAGCGAATGATGATCCTCGTCGAGTCGCCGCTGAAGTACTATCGCGACCTCGTTCTGGAGATGGCCGGCATCCAGCCGAAAGACTGACCCCGATCGGGCGTCGCCAGAGCGCGCCAGCGCCGCCGGGGAAACGCCCGGCGCAAGGAGGACCACGATGGCCATGGCCTCGACAATGGACAAGACGGCGATAGGCGAGCCGACGGTTGAGACGTTCAACGGCCCAATCAGCACGGCAGACCTCGGCTTCACCCTCATGCACGAGCACATCATCGGGCAGTCGGAGGGCGTCGCGAAGAACTTCCCGCAGATCTGGGACGAGCAGGCGGAGCTGGCCAAGGCCGTCGAAGCGCTCACGGCGCTCAAAGCCCGCGGCGTCGATACGATCGTCGATGCCACGGTCCTGGGAGTCGGCCGCGACGTGCCGCGACTGCTGCCCGTCGTCAAGGAAGCGGGCATTCAGGTCATCGCCGCAACCGGCCTCTATTACTTCAACGACCTGCCGATCTTCTTCCAGTTCCGGGACGTGGACGCCATCGCGGACCTCCTCGTCGGCGACATCACAAACGGCATCCAGGGGACGGACGTCAAGGCCGCGATTCTCAAGTGCGCTACCGACGAGGCCGGCGTCACTCCCGGCGTTGGAAAGGCGCTGAAGGCGGTGGCGCGGGCGCACCTTCGCACCGGCGTTCCCATCACCACTCACACGCACGCCCCCACGCGACGTGGCCTGGAGCAGCAGGAGCTATTCGCGGCCGAGGGCGTCGACCTGGGGCGCGTCATCATCGGCCACAGCGGCGACAGCGAGGATCTCGACTACCTGACGAAGCTCCTGGACCGCGGCTCCTACCTGGGAATGGACCGCTTCGGCATCGATTTCTTCCTGCCCGACGACAAGCGCATCGCCACCGTTGTCAAGCTGTGCAAGATGGGCTACGCCGAGCGAATGGTCCTCTCCCATGACGCGATGGTGCACTTCGACGGCTACCAGCCCGAGTTGCTTATGCGGTTCTTGCCCAACTGGAACTACTTCCACATCGTCGACCACATTATCCCGGCGCTGCTGGAGGCGGGCGTCAGCCAGGCGCAGATCGATACGATGACGCGCGAGAACCCTCGGCGCATCTTCGAGAACCAGGCCGCATACTAGGCCGCTGGCGCTTCAAGACGGTCCCCAGCTAAGCTAATCCCCTCTTGACATAACTATGCACTCTGTTTCGTCGGCTAATCGCACGAATAGCCGTGAGCCCCGACGCCGGCCTCCAAGCCCTTGTTTCTTTGCCCAAGGCCCGTGCTAGACTTGATTTGACGATGCGCGGTGGACCCCAAGAGGAGCGGGCTCGCCGTCGGCCCCGACAAACCCGCCTGGTTCGGGAGATACGCCACTATGACCACCAGCGACGCGTACGAGGCGCTGGCAGGGAGGCTTGGCTTCCCCGGCTCCGCCTTGCTCCGCTCCATCCTCGAATCGCTCATGACGCCTGAGCAGGCGGCGCTCGTCGAAGCGCTGCCCGGCTCCGTGGAAGAGGTCGCGCAGAAAGCGGGCGTCTCCGAGGAGGAAGCGCGGCGGCAACTCGACGCCCTCTACTACGCCGGCGTCGTCTTCCCCCGCGGCGGCTTCGACAAGCGCGACTACTATCGATTCGCCCGCCACATCATCCAGCTCCACGACGCCACGCTCGGCAACCAGAACATGGATGTCGAGAAGGACAGGGCCTTCTTCAAGAAATGGCAGGACTTCTGCACCGAGGAGATGTTCGTTCGGCTCGGCGCCATGTTCCGCATCGTCCCCGGCCGCATCAGCCGCGTCGTTCCCGCGCGCAAGGCGCTTGAAGGGCTGCCCGACGTTCTGCCCTGCGAGGACTATTACGAGATCCTGAAGGCGCAGGATGTCATCGCGGTCGTTCCCTGCTCCTGTCGCCTGCGCACCAGCGCCGCCGGCGAGGTCTGCGCTCACACCGTCGAGACGGAGACCTCGCACTGCCTCCAGTTCGGTCGCGGCGCGGAGTACGTGATTCACCGCGGCACCGGGCGCCCGTTGACCGTCGACCAGGCAATCGCCCTCTGCGACGAGATCGAAGAGGACGGCCTCGTCCACCGCTGGGCGAACAAGGCGGAGATGCTGGACGTCAACACCAGTTGCAACTGCTGTCGCGACTGCTGCGAAGAGTGGGTCTCGCTGGACGTGACCGACATGCCCGTCGCCGACTGGTGGGAGAAGAGCCGCTACGAAGCCTACGTCGACGACCTCGAGTCGTGCAGCGGCTGCCAGGACTGCCTCGAGCGCTGCCAATTCGACGCCATTACCATGTACCGCGACGAGAACCACGACCTGAAAGCCGCCATCGAGGCGACGAAGTGCTTTGGCTGCGGCGCCTGCGTCGTCGGCTGCCCCTACGGCTCGCTCAAGCTCCGTGCCGTCCGTCCGCCGGAGTTCATACCCGGCGCTGTCGACTGACCCGTGTCTCGGGAACCGGCCAAGGAGGGACCATGGCCCGCATAAGCTATGCAACTACCTCGCAGGCGAAAGGCGACGCTCACGACGTCCTGACGCAGATGCAGCAGCGCCGGCGCGACGTTCTTAACATCCACCGCGCCATTGCCCGGAGCCCCAACTCACTGCGCAACTTCCTGCGCCTGGGCAACTCCCTTCTCGTCCACGGCCAGTTGCCGCCCAACCTGCGAGAGCTCGCCATCCTGCGGATCGCCCAGGTTAGCGGCGCTGATTACGAGTGGGCGCACCATGTGCCGCTCGCGAAGCAGGCGGGCGTCAGCGCGGCGCAGATAGAAGGGCTTTCCGCTTGGCGGGACAATGCCGAGTTCGACGGCCTTGGGCGCGCCGTCCTTGCCTACGCCGAAGCCGTCGTCACCAGCCGCGACGTGCCGGACGACGTGTTCGAGGCGGTCCGCAGCCTCCTCGGCGAGGACGATGTCGTCGAGCTGACGCTGGTATGCGGCTACTGGAACATGGTCGCCTGCCTGCTGCTCGCCCTGAAGATCGATCTCGAACCGGCCTCCCGGAAGTACCTGCCGGAGTAGCCTCAGCTTACAAATCGCTCCCCGAAAGGCGGCATCAGCGCCATTCGGTCCGCCTGCCAATCTTCATCGTTCCTTCACAGCGCATGGCCGGCCGATCACACAGGCAGCACAGCTTTCGGTTATCAAGAGATAGAAGCTTGCTCGTGCGATACTGCGAGTGTGTCCGAAGAAAGGAGTCCCCAGGGATGAAAGTTCCCGCGTCATGGAGGAATTATCTCTTCTTCTCGCTGCCGGCGGCGATGGGCCTGGGCTTGATTGCGCTCGTAGCGGTTGCCTGCTCCTCCGGCTCGTCGAATGCGCAGACCACCGGCACGGCCGCTCCGCTCGCCGCGACGTCCACCCCGCGCCCGGTCGCAAGCGCGCCCGCCGGCAACGAGGGGTCTATTCCGGCTGTTTATGCCGAAGTCAGCCCCGCCGTAGTGCAAATCACCGGCATCTCGACCTCCGGCGGGCAGCAGTTGGAAACGCTCGGGTCCGGCATCATACTCGACTCCAACGGTGACGTTCTGACGAACTTCCACGTCGTGGAAGGCTCAAGCCAGCTTGCCATCACCCTGTCCGACCAGGCGGCAGTAGACGCGGAGGTGGTCGGAAGCGACCCGGCCGACGACCTCGCGGTGGTCAAGGGCAACTTCTCCGGCATCAGCCTGACCACAGCGACGCTGGGCGACTCGAATTCGGTTCACGTCGGTGAGTCGGTCGTCGCCATCGGCAACCCCTTCGGCCTGTTGCTGACTGTCACGGAAGGCATAATCAGCGCCGACGACAGAACTCTGGCAACGCAGCAGAGCAAGCCGCTGGTGGACCTCTTTCAGACGGACGCCGCCATTAACCCGGGCAACTCCGGCGGCCCGCTCGTGGACCTGAACGGCAACGTCATCGGGATCAATACCGCGATTGAGAACCCAAGCGGCCAGAACGTCAACGTCGGCGTCGGCTACGCGATCCCCATTCAGAATGCCAAGGACCATCTTCCCGACATGCTCGCCGGCAAGACGATCGTTCACCCGCGCCTGGGCGCGGGCACAATCACCGTCACGCAGAACGTGGCGAAGACGCTTGGGCTGTCGGTGAACCAGGGGGCGTACGTAGTGGCCGTCGACCCGGGAGGGCCGGCTGACAAGGCCGGTCTCAAGGCCGCCGGCACGGGGCCCAATCCCCTGCTGACACCGAAAGGCGGAGACGTGATCGTCGGCGCGGACAGTCAGCAGATAAGCACGGACGACGACCTGATCAACTACGTGGACCACAACAAGGCGCCCGGCGACAACATTACGCTGCACGTCGTGCGCGGGAGCGACCACATCGACCTGACGGCGACGCTCGCCGCCTGGCCGAACCCATAGCGTTGCTGTTGGAGCGAGAGCTTACCATGAGGAGGGAGTCATGAACCGTACCTTTCTTCGGACTCGCAGATTCCTGGCGATTGCAGCCGTGGCCGCAATCGCGACGGCGGTCGTCGCGACGGGCTGCGGCGGCGGGACCAGCAGCGCCGACAAAACGGCGACGGCGTCGGCGAAGACGGCCGCGACCGCCACCAAGGCGCCGAGCGCCGCTACTGCCACGAAGCCGCCGACCACCGCGACGACCGCGCCCGCAGCGTCCGCAACTGCTTCGGCGGCCGGCACTTCTACTCCTGCCACGACCGGCACGGCAAGCGCCGCCACGCCAACCGTCAAGATCGGTCAAGTGACGTCCCTCGGCAGCGTCCTCACCGATCCCAGCGGCAAGACTCTATACACGTACAAGGACGACGTTCCGAACAGCGGCCAGAGCTCCGTCCCGGCAGCGATAGCCCCGAACTGGCCGCCACTTCTAGTGACGGGCTCGGTCGTCCCGCCATCGGGGTTGTCCGGGCAACTCGGCAGCTTCAGCCGCCCCGACGGTTCGATGCAGGTGATGTACAAGGGGATGCCGCTTTACACGTTCGTAGGCGACATCGCGTCGGGACAGGCGAAAGGCCAGGGGCTGCTGAACCTCTGGTTCGCGGCGACTCCGTAGCAATCGGGGGCGCGGCCGGGCAGCTTCCCCGCCTGGAGCCTGCTCTGCCGCGCCTCTTTCCCTCGGCCACCGCTCCGGAGGGGTTGAGATAGCGCCGCCTTGCTGCTACGTTGGTGCTGCCACGACGATAGGACACGCGCCTATCGCACCACGAGCAACAGGAGGTTGCAATGAGGACGACCCATCTCCATCCCTACCGCACAGCCGACGAGATCAAGACTACGGTCGAGACCCTTCATAAAGACGTCTCGCCGCTCGTCCATCCCCAGCGGATCATCGAAAAGATGCGTCAGGAGCGCCCGCCGTTCGGCCGCTTCAACGGCTGGCTGGCCGACCATATCGTCGGCCTCGCCGGCACGATGATTTTCTTCTACGTTCTCTGTCTCATGCTGGCCGGCTGGTCTTTCTGGCAGACCGTGCTCAAGCATGACAGCGGCTTCGACCCGTTCCCGTACGCCTTCCTCTTCTTCGTCCTCGGGGGAATCATGCAGTCGCTGTTCGTGCCGACGATGCTGACGGCTTCAAACCGTTCAGCGGAACGCGATCAGATAAAGGACGAGGCGGACCATCGCGCCTGGTCGCATCTTTACGACGTGAACGACGAACAGCTCAAGATCCTGCGGACGCTGCTGGAGAAAGCAGGAGGATAGGGCCCGAGGGGCCGGCGTCGACGAGGAGGTTGTCGGCGAGACTAAGCGCCGGCGACGGGCGCCATCGGCCGGCCGCAGCTCGTGCAGAAGCGGATGGTCGCAGCGTTGGAAGCGCCACAGGCAACGCAATTCACGCCCTCCGGCTGCAGCGAACCCGCCATAGGCCGGCCGCAGTTCGTGCAGAACCGCACCGTCGGCTCGTTCGCAGCGCCGCAGACGGCGCAACTCACGCCCGCCGACGGCTCCGGCATCGATTCGGCGGCACCAGCGACGGACGCCATGGGCCGGCCGCAGTTCGTGCAAAAGCGGACCGTCGCCGTGTTGGGAGCACCGCAGACGGCGCAATTCAAGCCTTCCGGCGGTGGCTCCGGTTGCGAATCCTCAACCTTTGGCGTGCTATCGTCCTCGTGAGTGGCGGTGCGGAACTCGCGAATGCCTTTCCCCAGCGCGCTGCCCACTTCCGGCAGCTTGCCCACGCCGAAGATCATCACCACGACCGCGAGAATCACCAGGATTTCCAGAGGTCCAAGTTCCATTTTCGTCCCCTCGCCCCAACTAACTTCGTATCCAGCTTACCACCGCCGCCTTGACCGCGACAACCGGCCGAAATCGCTCGTGTTCCCCGCCAAGCCAATCGCGTACAATGGGGGCCGCGACGGTTGGAAGAGCGTCTTGCCGGACAGGGAGGGACAAATGGAGAAGCGAAGGCTGGGCAACCAGGGACTTATCGTTTCCGCGCAGGGGCTGGGCTGCATGGGCATGTCGGAGTTTTACGGGCCCATCGACGACAGCGAGTCCATCGCCACCATTCGCCGCGCCCTCGAGCTCGGCGTCAACTTCCTCGATACGGCGGACATGTACGGTCCCTTCAAGAACGAGGAGCTGGTCGGCCGCGCCATCGCCGGTCGCCGCCGGGATGTCGTCCTCGCGACCAAGTTCGGTATAGTGCGCAGCGACGATTCCGCCTATCGTGCCATTCGCGGCGACCCAGAGTACGTTCGCCAGGCCTGCGAAGCCTCGCTGCGACGCCTCGGCACCGACTACATCGACCTCTACTACCTGCACCGCGCCGACCCGAAAGTCCCGATAGAAGACACCGTCGGCGCCATGGCCGAGCTCGTGGCGGCGGGCAAGGTGCGCTACCTCGGTCTGTCGGAGGTGGCGCCGGAGACGCTGCGTCGCGCTCAGGCGACCGCGCCGATAAGCGCCCTCCAGACCGAGTGGTCGCTGTGGACTCGCGATATCGAGGACGAAGTGCTGCCGGCGGCGCGCGAGATGGGCATAGGCATCGTTCCTTACAGCCCGCTGGGCCGCGGCTTCTTGAGCGACCGCTTCTCGCGCCCCGAAGACCTTGGCGAAGACTTTCGTCGCTATCTGCCCCGCTTCCAGGGCGAGAACTTCCAGCACAACGTGGAGATCGTGGCGCGGATCAGGGAGCTGGCGGTGGAGAAGGGCGTCACGGCGGCGCAGTTGGCCCTCGCCTGGGTGCACTCGCGCGGCGAGGATGTCGTGCCGATTCCGGGAACCAAGAAGCGCCGCTACCTGGAAGAGAACGTCGCTGCGTTTGACATAAAGCTTGACGCGGCCGATTTGCGACGGATCGAAGAGGTGGCGCCAAAGGGCGCTTTCGCCGGCGACCGCTACCCGAGCATGGCGTACCTCAGCGGTGTCACGCCGCCGAAGACAAGCTGAAGTCTCCTTGCGTCGGCCTGCCATCGACCCTTCGTGACGTCCGTGCCGCGTGCGCTGATCGCGCTCCTGTTGCGCTCCTCGCCCGTCCGGGCTTGCCCGTCCGGACTCGTCGCGCCGACGCGCTGGTTAGTCGCCGAGCGGGACGTAGAACAGCAGGCTCACGATCTCATTCCGGCGCAATCGCAGCCGCACCCAGCCGTCCTCGACCATCGCCTCGCGCAGCGGCTCCTCGTTCAGGTTCACCACGTCCACGCGGCCGTGCGGCTCGACGAATCGCACTCGGCCGCGCACCGCCCTGTCGCCGACGTTGTAGACGCGGACAACCACGCCGCTGCCGTCCTCCGCCGCCTTGATCGCCGAGACGACGAGCCCGCCGGGCTTCACTTCCACGAGGCTTGCCGTCGTCGGCAGGATGCCCTTGCCAGACGAAACGGTGGCCTGGAGCGGCCGCGTGAAGCGGTGCTCTTCCGTCATTGCCTTCGACCAGTCTCCTTCGTGAGGCGCCACCGCGTACTCGAAAACGGACGGCCCCAGGCATTGCGCGTCCGGCGTCTCCATCGTCGGTCCGGCGGGCCCGGTGCGCGGCGATAAGTCGGGTCGCGACAGCCAGCCGACGCAGCGCAGCAGGGTGAGGGCAAGCGTCACGCCCTCGGGGCCCGGCAACGCCTCGTACTCCGGCAGGCCGCGATTCGCCAGCAGCAGGCCTGCCGCGCCGTCGTTCACATCGACGAACGTCTTCTGCGGCTGAGTGCCCACCGCCTGCTCTACCCAGCTCTCGTCTGCTTCCGGCACGCCGATGGGCCGGCTGACGACGCCGAAGTGCTGCTCGGCGTGTGTGACCTGGCTTTGGACGCCGGTCGGGAAGTGGACGCGCAGGCGGTGGTCGCGCGACTGATTGTCGACACTCGTCTCGAACTCGACGCGGCGGACGCCCGGATAGAGCCGGACCAGGCGGCGAATGCGGCAGAGGGCCGTCTTTCGCGACCTCGCCTTCCTGTCCGCGGTCAGCCCGTCTGGCAGCCGGTACGTCATGTCGACTGCCAGCGTCCAGCGCGCGGGCCCGTTTTCGACGACCGCGATTTTCGGCGCGACGGCGGGCCGGTCGATGGTGCGGTCTCGTGGCGGCGAACAGTGATTGTACTCGTCGCCGCAGTCGCCACCATCGACGAGGCGATTGAGCCCGCGAAAGATGCGCCCGCTCCGCTTATCGCGCAGCGTGATGCTGCCGTCGCTCGCATCCGCCGACGCGACGAAGAACTCGTTCTCAATCGTGTTGCCACCGGAGACTGCGAGAGCGGCGGAGTCCGGGCCCAGCTCCAGTTGAAAGGACCGATAGCCGTACGCCGGGACGTTCCTCGCCAGAAAGCCGACCTTCAGCGACCGCGGCGGCGAGAACGGCAGCGCCTCGCCTGCTGGCCGCGAGACGATCTGACAGGCGTGTCGGCGCCCCTTCGCGTCGATGACTGTTAGGGGTACCTCCTCGCCGTCCTCCGGCCGCCAATCGAAGGTGACGAAGTCGTCGCGCGGGCCGTTCGTCGGGTTGAAGACGACGACGCTCCGCTTTCCGCCCGCGTCGACCTGCGCCGCAAGGCAGGTGAGCATCCGGCGCGCCAGGTCGCCGGCAATCTGCTCGCAGGCGTCGAAGCGCTGCGCCACCTCGCCGTAGATCGCGTCGGCGCCGGCCCCGTAGATCGGGTCGTGCTGCTGGTTCATGAGCAACTGCCGCCACGCCTCCCGCAAGAGCCCCGCGACGGAGGGCCAGGCGTCGGGATAGCCGGTGAGCGGACCCCAGGGGAGCGACGGTTCATGCCAGTCGCCCCGGAGGCGCGCCCGCAGGAGAGCGCACCAGGCGGATAGCGGCTCCGCGGCGGCGATGAGCGTCTCCTCGCAACGGTGGCTGCGCTGCTTCACCCACATCCGCGCCGAGATGGCGCCCGGCAGCAGCGGCGAGCGCCGGCTGTTGCGCATCTCGCCGTCGTAGCGCGGCAGCGCCAGGCGTCTCCGCTCGACTTCGATGGCAATGTCCGCCAGAAGTTGCGGCAAGCTGCCGTGGACGAGCCTGCCCTTGACGATATGCGCGTTCGCCAAGTTGAGCAGCGTCGGCAGGTCCGGCTGCGGCGGCGCGTGGTCATTGCCGTTCATGATCGTCAGGAAGCGCGTCGCGGCCAGCGGCGCCAGCGACCGGCGGAAGAAGTCGATGCGCTCCGCCATCTGCTGCGGGTCCGACGGCAGGGGCCAGGCGAATCCGTAGCCGAGCGGCAGGTAAAGGGCGAGGACGCTGCTGCCGTCCGGCGAGCGCCAGCGGAACTCCGTCTTGCGGGCCCGCTCGTCGACGCCGCGCCAGACAACGGCGGACTCGAAGCCGAAGCCGCGCAGGATTGCCGGCAAGTGTGCGATGTGGCCGAAGGCATCGGGCTGGTAGCCGACGCGCATGACGCCGCCGAGCTGCCGCGCGACGCGAATACCCCGCTGCAGGTTGCGGATCAGCGATTCGCCGTGCGGCAGGAACTCGTCCGGAGCGACGTACCACGGCCCGACGAGCAGGCGCCCCTCGCGGACCAACCGCTCGACGAGCTCACGCTGGTCGGGACGGATTGCAAGGTAGTCCTCCACCGGCGCCGTCTGGCCGTCGGTCATGAAGTGCTTGTAATCGGGACTAGAGGCCAGGATGTCCAGCACGTCGTCCATGAGCCGGACGAGGCGGATGCGGTACGTCTGGAACGGCACGTACCATTCGCGGTCCCAGTGGCTGTGGGAGATGACGACGTACTCCCATCCGGAGTCGCCTTCGTCGGCCATATCTGGCCTCCCTGCCGGTCCCTGAAAGTAGTGTAGCCGGCGGCAGATGCTGCCACCGGCTACATATTATTGTCGCTGCCTGCGTTCTAGAACGCAGTATCGCCACGGGCGAGCTGCCGGAAGATGGTGCGTCGCTGGATCTCCGACGTGCCGTCCGGGATGCGCGCCTCGCGAGCGATGCGGAATCCCTCCTCGAGCGCCAGCTCGCTGGAGAGGCCCATGCCGCCGTGGATCTGGATCGCCTTGTCGAAGGCGCGTTGGCACATCTCGATGGAGAGCGCCTTCGTTATGCAAACCTCCTTGATCGGAAGCTCGTTCGCGTCGAGCATCCTCGCCGTCTGGATCATGGCGTACTTGGTGGCGAAGATGTCGATCGCCATGTCGGCCATCATGAACTGGAGTGCCTGGTGCTCTGCCAGCGGCACGCCGAACGTCTTGCGCTCTTTCGAGTACGCAAGCGCTTGGTCCAGCGCCCACTCGGCGAGGCCAAGGCAGACGCCCGCCATGCCCATGCGGCCTTCGGAGATGCCGAACATCGCTATCTGGAAGGCGCCGTTCTCGTTGCCGATCATAAAGCCGTTTGGGACCCGGACGTCGTCCATCGTGAAGCCGCCGCAGTCGCTGGAGAGGTGGCCCATGATGCGCTCCGGCCGGTCTTTTGTGAATCCGGGAGCCTTCGCGTCGAGCATGAAGGCCGTGAGACCGCCCTTGTGCGCCGCGAACGCCGCTTCATCGGTGATGGCGAAAACGGCCGCGTAGTCGCAGTAAGGAGCGTTGGTGATCCACTGCTTGCTGCCGTTGATGATCCAGTCGTCGCCGTCGCGACGCGCCTTAGTCTTCAGCCCCCACAGGTCGGAGCCGGCGCCCGGCTCGGTGGCACCGAAGCAGACCGTCTTCTCGCCGGCCAGGACCGGCGGCAGCACCTCGGAGCGAATGGCCGGGCCCGCCTGGAGGAACAGGTGCGAAGGGCCGTCGACGAAGCTGGCGAGTACCGGCGTGCTCAGAAATCCGTTCGCCCAACTAATGAAGATGCGGCCCGGGCCGTACTTGCGGTTCACCGCCTCCAGCACGAACGGGCCGACGGACCAGGGGAGGCCGCCGCCGCCCACGCTCTCCGGCGCCATCATGGCGTAGAAACCGACCTGCGCTGACTTGCGACGGATTTGGTCGCGCGCCTCGCGCACCGGCGGCACCAGCAGCCCATCTTCGCCGAACAGCTTCCGCTCATCGTGCAGGATGTCCTTGTACTTCTCCTCCAGCGGCAAGACATCGCTCTCGATGAAGCCGATGATCCCGCCGACGGCTCCCTTGATGATGTCCTTGTACTCTTCGGGCATTCCTACGTCTGTCATAGACTGACCCCCTCTTTAATTATTGTGAACGCTGTCGCAGCGTCCCGTGCGGAGTTCCCATGGTTTGGCTATGTCTGGTTATACCCGCATTTGCCTCAAGAACGCAACGTCCGCTTCGCGAGAGATGCCTGACTTGACAGGGCGGCGCTCCTGGCCCAACATGGCGTTGAAAAAAGCGCGTTCGTTTCGCAAGCCCGCGATTCGTCGTCGGACAGGAGACGCGATGCATTGCCCGAACTGCCGTCAGACTCTCGAAGCGGTCGACGTGGGCGGAATCCGCATCGAACGCTGTCCAAACTGCGAAGGGTTGTGGTTCGATAAGAACGAGCTGCGTGTGCTGAAGGACCGCGAAGCCGGCGGCGACTACCAGTGGATACACCTCGACCTCTGGAAAGACATGGACAAGTTCCGCGCCGCGCGGCAGCAGCGTTACTCTTGCCCCCGAGACGGTGCTTCCATGACCACCGTCCGCTACGACGAATCGAACGTCGCCATCGACGTTTGTCCGTCCTGCGACGGCATCTGGCTCGACAAGGATGGGTACCGCGAGATCATTCGCCACCTGGAAGAGACAGTCAACGCCAGCTCGGCGGAGGATTACCTGAAGGACGTGCGGCAAGAGCTCGTCCAGGTGTTCGAGGGACACGAGAACCCGCTCGAGGCGCTCCGGGACATCGGCAAGATCCTCTACCTGCTTGATCTGCGCTTCACAGTCGACCACCCGATGCTGGCGAAGCTCTCGGTCGCTTTCCCCCGCTTCTAGCCGGGCGCCGGCCTCCCGAACGCAGCCTCGGTTTGGCGCCTTCTATTCAACGCTGCTAAAATCGATGGGGTGCGGGCGCTTCAAGCGGAGGCGGCAGCGATGGCGACAACGAAGTCCCGCGAGGACGACGACCAACCCGTCGTGCTCCTCGTCGATGACGATGAGCGGCTGCTGGGCGCCCTGCGCCGCGGCCTGACGCTGCGCTCCTTCCAGGTAGAAGCAGCCTCCAACGCTGACGAAGCGCTCTCCCGACTCGAGGCGCGTCGCCCCGACGTGCTCGTCCTCGACATCGTCATGCCCGGGATGGACGGCCTCAGCCTCTGCCGCCTCATCCGCGACCGCTACACCTGCCCGATCCTGATGCTGACGGCCCGCGATGCCGTGCCGGACCGCGTCGCAGGCCTTGAAGCAGGCGCCGACGACTACCTGGTCAAGCCCTTCGATTTGCAGGAGCTCGTGGCCCGCCTTCGCGCCCTGCTGCGCCGGGCAGGCGCCGAAACCGCGCCGGAGCAGATAGCGTTCGGCGACCTCGTGCTCGAGCCCCGTCGCTGGCTGGCCCAGCGCGCCGGCCGGCCACTGGCGCTTACCGCCACCGAGTTCCGCCTGCTGGAGCTGTTCATGCGCTCTCCCGGCCACGTCCTGACGCGTGAAGACATCCTCGCCAGCCTTCGCGGCGACGAGTGGCTGGGAACCGAGTCCAACATCGTCGACGTGCACGTGGGCAACCTGCGCGAGAAGCTGGAGGCGGGCGGACGTGCGCGCGTCATCAAGACCATCCGCGGCGTCGGCTACGCGCTGGGGGAGTAAATGTCCCTCCGACTGCGGCTCACCCTGACCTACGGCTTCCTGCTCGTCGTCGCGCTGGCCGCCTTCGGCTTCACCGCCTATCTGATCGCCGCCCGTCGCATCTACGACGGCGTCGACGACACCCTCACCGCCCAATCAGCGCTTGTCACACCCAACCTGGAGTCGCTATCCGCTCCCCTCACCGCGCAGGACGTCGCCGCGAATCAGACGGCGCTGGCCGAGGCGGCCTCGCTGGATGCGGTCGTGCAACTGCGGCAGCCGGATGGCCAAGTAGTGTATACGTCCGAAAGCGCCGGCACGACCCTGCCGCCGGCCCGCCGCCTCTCGACGAATCCGCGATACATGTCACGCCGCGTCCAGAACCAGCGGATGCGCATCCTGTATCAGCCGCTCTACAACAACGGCCAGTTCCTGGGGACCGTCGAGATCGGCCAGTCGCTGAAGGAGACCGACGCCGCCCTGGACGAGATTCGGAACGTCTCTATCATCGGCGGCGTTGCGGTCTGCTTCTGTGGCGTCGTCCTCGTCTATATGCTATCCGGCCGCTCCCTGCGGCGCGTGCGCCAGGTGTCGCAGCTCGCGCGCGACATCGAACGGACGGCCGACTTTAGCCGCCGGGTTCCGGAGAAGGGGACGGCGGGCGAGACTAAGGAGCTGGTCACCACGTTTAACGCGATGATCACCCGTGTCGAACGCACGCTCGCGGGCCAGCTTGCCTTCCTCGCCGACTCCTCGCACGAGCTGCGTCGCCCCCTCACTGTGATGCGCACGAACCTCGACGTGCTCAGGGAGCCCGCACTCTCCGACGAGGACCGCGCCGCCTGCCTGGCCGAGATGCACACGGAAGCGGAGTCGATGAGCCGACTCATCGCCGACCTGCTGCTTCTCTCCCGCGACAAGAAGCAGGCAATGACGGTTGCGCCGGTGGATCTATCGGCCCTGTGCGAAGACGCGGCGAGCCGATTGCGGGCAACCGACGGCGGCCGGCATCAGCTATCAATCGGGGTGGCGCAGAACGTGCAGGTCAGCGGCGACCGCGAGCGGCTGGCGCAGATGCTGTGGAACCTGCTGGAGAACGCCCTCGACTACACGCCCGTCGGCGGCCGGATTGAGCTGCTTCTGGAGCAGAGCGAAGGCCGGGCGCGGCTAACGGTCAAGGACAGCGGCATCGGCGTGAGCGAAGCCGACCTGCCGCACGTCTTCGAGCGCTTCTATCGAGGTGGAGGAGCGCGATCGGTCCGTTCCGAAGGCTCAGGGCTTGGACTGGCCATCGCCCGCTACGTTGCGGAGGCGCACGGCGGCGAGGTCGCGCTGTCCAGCCGGCCGGAGGAGGGGACCACGGTCGTGGCGGAGCTGCCGACGGTCTAGCCCCTCACGTCGCTCCGATTTCTTCATCTCCTCTTCATGAATTAGCCGTGGCCGGCGACTATCGTAATCCTGATGGAACTGAAGGTACCACCGGCGTCGGTCTATGTCCCGCCTGAAGACCGCGAGTGGATCCTGGCGCGGATAGACGAATGCCTCGCGAGCGGCCGCCTCACCCTCGGCCCGCACGGCGCCGAGCTTGAGAAGCAGTTCGCTGAGCGCTGTGGCGTCCGTTACGCCGTCGCCGTCAACAGCGGCACCAGCGCCCTCGAGATAATCCTTCGGGCCATCGGCGTCGAAGGACGCGAAGTCATCATTCCCACGAACACCTTCTACGCGACAGCCGGCGCCGCTCTCCATGCCGGCGCCCGCATCCGCTTCGCCGACTGCGAGCCGGAATCGTTCGCCCTCGACATCGACGACCTGCGGACGCTGATCGGCCCGCAGACCGCCGCCGTCGTCATCGTCCACATTGGCGGTGTCATAACGCCCAGAATCGAAGACATCGTCCGTCTCTGCGAGCAGGCCGGCGTCCCTCTGGTGGAAGACGCCGCGCACGCGCACGGCTGCAAGCTAAACGGCAGGCCCGCGGGCTCCTTCGGGCGCGCCGCCGCCTTCTCCTTCTACCCGACGAAGGTGATGACCAGCGGCGAGGGCGGCATTCTGGTGACGGACGACGAGGCGATCCAGCGCGAAGCCCTCATCTACCGCGACCAGGGAAAAGAAGGCTTCACCACCAACTTCCACGTCCGCCTCGGCTACAACTGGCGCATGAGCGAGCCCCACGCCGTCATCGGCCTGGCCCAGCTCCGCCGCCTCGACGAGTTCATCCAGCGTCGCAACGCCGTCGCCGCGATCTACGACGAAGGACTGAAAGCGCTGGCGCCGGCAGTGACGGCCGTGCGACCGCCGGCGGGCTCCCTGTGCAACTACTACAAGCACCTCGCCCTCCTCGACGGCGTCGACCGCGCCGTGCTGAAGAAGCTGATGCGGGAAGAGTACGGCGTTGGCCTCAGCGGCGAGGTCTACGACACGCCCTGCCATAAGCAGCCGGTCTTCGCCGCCTTCGCCGACCGGCCGCTGCCAAAGGCGGAAGACCTTTGCGCCCGCCACATCTGTCTTCCCGTCTCGGCGAAGATGACGGAAGACGACGCTCGCTACGTCCTCCAATCGCTCCGGGCTGCCGTCTCGCGCCTGGCGACGGAGAAGGTGGTCTAACCGTGCGCGCGGCCGTTACGGGCGGCTCCGGCTTCATCGGCTCCCACGTCGTCGACGCCCTGATCGCTGCCGGCCACGACGTCGTCACGCTCGACCCCCGGCCGCCGCACCGTCCCGATGCCGGCCACGCGCCCGCGGACATCCGCGACGTGCCGTCGCTCGTCGAGGCGACCGCCGGCTGCGACGTTCTCTTCCACCTCGCCGCTGTCGCCGACGTAAACGACGTTGCCCGCGACCCGGTCGGCGCCGTCGACCTGAATGTCGGCGGCACGGCGCGCGTCCTCGAAGCGGCGCGGCGGAACGGGGTGAAGCGCGTGGTCCTGGCGAGCACTGTCTGGGTCTACTCGTCGGCGGCTGCCCCGGAAGGCGCCGTCGTCGACGAAGAGACGCCTTTCGCTGCCGACGCCAGCCGCCACGTCTACACTTCATCGAAGCTGGCGGCGGAGATGCTCTGCCACGACTATTGGAACGCCTACCAGCTTCCCTTCACAATTCTGCGCTACGGCATCCCGTACGGCCCCCGCATGCGGCCGGCCCTCGTCATACCGATCTTCGTGCGAAAGGCGTTGGCCGGCGAAGCGCTGACGGTCGCCGGCGACGGCAGCCAGCACCGCAAGTTCGTTTACGTCGAGGACCTGGCGCGGGCGCACGTGCTCGCCCTCGACGAGAAGGCCGCGAATCAGACCTACAACGTCGACGGCACGGAGAAGATAACCATCCTGCGCATCGCCGAGACGGTCCTGCGCCTGACCGGCTCGGCGCGGCCCATCGAGTTCATGCCCGCGCGCGGCGGCGACTACGCCGGTAGGGAGGTATCGAGCGAGAAGGCGCGCCGCGAGCTTGGCTGGCAGGCAGAAATCGACTTCGAGGAAGGCATGCGGCGGACGGTCCCCTGGATCATCGATAGTCTCGCCGAAGGGGCAAAGCTGTCCGCCCGAAGCTGATGAGAGACGTAGCCGTCTCCGAGACCGCGCTCCCCGAAGGGACCCGGCAGCCGCGTCTCATCGCGGTCATGCCCGCCTACAACGAAGAAGCCACCATCACCTCCGTCCTCGACCGCCTGGAGCCCCTTGTCGACGAGATCCTCGTCGTCGATGACGGCTCCAGCGACCACACCCGCGAGCTCGTCTTCAACTGGACCCGCACGCGCGAGAACGCCCATGCCGTCTTCCTCAAGGAGAACCAGGGCATGTCCGAGGCCTACTACGTCGCTTTCCGACGCCTCGGGCAGCGGCTCGCGGCCGGTGAGCTACGCGCCGACGACGTCGTTCTGACTATCGACGCGGACGGCCAGCACGAGCCAGCGGAGATCGAAGCGCTCCTTAACCGCCTCAACGAGGGGTTCGACGCCGTCATCGCCCGCCGCGACCTCTCCACTTACACGCGCTACAAGCGCCTGGGCAACTGGCTGATGTCGCTCTGGGCCTCGGCGTGGGCCGGCAAGCGGCTCTACGACGTCGAGTCCGGCTTCCGCGTCTTTCGCCTCGGCGCTCTGCTGGCGGCCCTGGAGTACTACCGCGGCTACAAGTACAGCGAGACCGTCGAGGTCGCCGTCATCCTGCCGCGCCTCGGCTACCGCGTCGCCAACGACGTGATCGTGCCGGTGCCGCTCTTCCGCTCCCGCACCCGCATCAAAGACCTCGCCATCGACGTCGCGGCGATACCCTGGGCCTGGTGGCGGCTCATCGCCTGGCGCACGCTGCCGAAGGACATGCCGCGCTGGTCTTATATCCTCACCCTCTTCGCGCCGCTGGCGCTGCTGTTCATGGCCGTCAACCTGCTGATCAACCGCATCTTCCTCGGCGACGACTCCGTGCACAACTACGCCCACATCTGGTACATCAGCGATCAGATCTTCAACCATGCCCGCCTGCCGCTGCACGTCGCGTTGCTGGACGGCGGGCGCGCCGTCGCCTTCCCTTACGCCTTCACGCCGTTCCTTGCCGGCGCCGTCGGCTTCCGCGTCTTCGGCGACTGGGCGGTCTCCGCGATGATGGCAGTCGCCCTGCTTGGCACCGTTTGGGCGGTGGGCAAGGCCCATCCGGTCATGCGCAATCCCTGGGTCATGCTCGTCTTCGTCCTGAACCCGTTCCTCATCGACGCCGTTTACACGTTCCAGTTCGCGACGCTCTGGAGCGCGCTCTTCTTCTTCCTCTTCATGTGGTCGATGGACCAGCGGCGCCACCTGCTGTCGGCCCTGCTCCTCTGGCTGACCATCAGCGCTCATCCGATAATGGGCAGCTTCGCCGTCGGCGGCTATGCGCTCTGGTACCTTATCATCGACCGGGCGAGGCTGCGACCACTGGCGTTCATCTCGGTGCCGGTCGGCGTGGCGCTCATCCCCATCTTCTGGATGATGCTGCAGACGCCTTCCGTCGGCGAGAACTCCCTGAAGACGGTCACGCTCTCCGTTCTCGACGTCCTGCCCCGTCGCGGCACGATATTCTGGGCGCCGTTCCTCTGCGCCACCTTCGCCCCGTTGCTCCGCAGCTATTTCCGGCCGACCCTGCTCATATTCGCCGGCCTGGTCGCCCTCGGGGTGATGATGGCGACCGGACCGCTGCGCGTCAGCTACGGCAGCTACTACGGCGCCCTTCACTTCAGCGACGACATCTACGCCGCCTACTTCCAGTCGCCGCAGTTCCATCCCGGCGCGACCTACCGCGTCGTGGAGCCGAACGACCGCGAGGACGGCATGTACCGCTTCATCCGCCACGGCGCGGTGCTCTCGAACGAGTTCTTCAGCGAGAGCATGTTCCGTCGCAACTGGACAAACGACCAGTACGCCTGCTTCCTGGCCTTCAAGCAGGTCGATTACGTCGTGATTGAGGGCGCCTTCATGGCGAACTCGCCGACGAACGAGCAGGCCGTGCTGGAGGGGCTCGTTTCGTCCGGCAAGGCGCAGAGCATCTACCTCGATCCGCAAGGCAAGTTCACCGTCTATGACGTCCGTCCTTACGTCGCGGCCCAGGCGAAGCCGTCCAGCCTCGACGCCTGCGGGATGTATTGAGATGAGAGCGCTGAAGACGCTGCTTCTGGACTGGTGGCAGCTCGTGCGGTCGGGCCGGGCGCGGCCCTACCTGCTGATAACGCTGCTCGTCGATGGCGCCTTCGTGTTCGTTTTCCTCGTCGCTATCCAATCCTACCTGCCGGAGCAGCACGGCATGAGCGCCGCCTGGCCCGGCTACGCCCTGGCGGTCTACGGCGCCGCCAAGCTGGCCGCCCAGCTCTTCGCCGGACGCCTCATCGACCACGCCGGCGGCAAACGGGGCCTCCTCTACGGACTCATCCTGATCCTCGCCGGCCAGGCTATGCTGCTGCCGGCGGCGTCTGCCCCGGCTGCCGTCTTCCCGGCCGCTGCGGTCTACGGGACCGGCGCCGCCGTGCTCTGGCCCGCTCTTTTCGCCCTCGCGAGCGGCTCTTTCGCCGAGTCGGAGCGCGCTCGCCTCACGTCGGCAATGATGCTGACGACGGGCCTCGCCCTGGCGATGGGTCTGGGACTCGGCTTCCTGCTGCCGCCCCGCTTTCCTTACGTCGCGGCGGCGGCTCTCGCCCTCGGCGTCATAGGCGTCGCCTTCCTCTTCGCGATACGCAGTCGCCCCGAACAGGCGACGGCTCAGGCGACCACGGTGCCAGCGAAGGGCTCGCTGCGGACGGTCGCGCGCGATGTGCTGCAGCCGCAGCGACTCGCCTTCTCGCTGATCGTCCTGCTGCAGGCGGTGGCGGTCGGCGCGCTGCTGGCCGTCTTCCGCTCCTACGGCCGCGACTTCCTTGACGTGTCGCTGCGCTCGGAGGCGCTGATCCTGGCGCCGGGCGCGCTTGCGGCTGCGGCTTCCGTGGCTGTCGGCGGCGTGCTCGCCGACCGCTTCGGGCGTGGGCGCCTGCTTACCGCGGGATACCTCATCGCCGCGCCGGCGTTCCTCATCCTTGCCGGCGTGAAGACGCCCGCCGTCGTTGCCGCCGTCGTGGCCGTGGCGGGTGTTGGCCTCGGCCTGGCGCTGCCTTCCATAACCGCCACTTCGATGGACCTGTCCCACAAGGCCGGCCAGGGCACGCTGCTCTCCTGGTTCATGGCCGTCGAGGGACTTGGGCACGCCATTGGCCCGGCGCTCGGCGGCTACGTGACCGATGCCGGCGACGTCGAGGCGGTTCTCCGCATGGCGGGCGCGCTTTTCGCCCTGCTGGCTCTGGCGGCGATAGCTCTCTCCCTGGCGCTGGCGCCGCGGCGGGCCGGCGCCCCGAAAGAGGCGGAGCCCGTCCTCGTCGGGCGGCTGGAGGACGGTTTGTGAGCGAGAGCGATGATCTGGAAGATCGGTCTACCACTGCTTCTCGTCGCCGGACTGGTCGGCCTGGCCTACTACTGGGCCATCTCGCCGTCGTCGCAGGTCTACGGATCGATAACGACGCACGGACCGCGCCAGGAGAAGCTGGTCGCCCTTACGTTCGACGACGGCCCGAATCCGCCCTGGACGAACCAGATCGCCGACGTGCTGGCGCAGTACGACGTCAAAGCGACCTTCTTCGTCGTCGGCGCCAACGCGGATGCCGCGCCCGACATCGTGCGGACGCTCGTGCAGGAGGGACATCTCGTGGGTAACCACTCGTACGAGCACCGCAAGCGCGACGCGCTCCTCGAGCCGCGCTATGGCGAGCTGTCGAAGGCCGAAGCGAGCATCGCCAAGGCGGCGGGCGTTTGTCCGGCGCTGTTCCGTCCGCCGAACGGCTTCCACACGCCCTGGCAATTGCACGAGGTCGCGTCGGAAGGGATGCGCGCGGTCGATTGGGACGTGCAGCCCTCCGACTGGGAGGACCCGACGCCGGAGACCATCGTGAAGCGCGTCCTCGACGGCGTCAAGCCAGGCTCCATCATCCTCCTGCACGACGGCAGCGACGCGAACCAGGGCGTCGACCGCTCGGCGACTCTCAACGCCCTGCCCGGCATCATCCAGGGGCTCCGCGACGAAGGCTACCGCTTCGTCCGCCTTGACGAGCTCCTTTCCGTCCAGCCCTATCTCTCCCAGTGTCCACAAGCGGAGGTGAGCACCCCATGAACCGAAGACAACTAAGTCGCGAGCAGCAAAGCGTTCTGGTCACAGGCGGCGCCGGCTTCATCGGCTCCCATATCGCCGCCGCTCTCCTCATGTCCGGCCGCCGCGTCGAGGTGTTGGACAACCTGAGTGTCGGCAATCCGGGCCGCGTCCCGGCCGGCGCGCGCTTCCACCTTGGCGACGTGCGCTCGGAGTCGGACCTGCGACGCGTCTTCGGCCGCAAGCAGTTCGACGCGGTGGTCCATTGCGCCGCCCAGACCAGCGTAGAGCGCTCCATGAAGGACCCGCAGTTGGACAGGGAGATAAACGCTCTCGGTACGAAGCGCCTGGCGAGCATAGCCGAGGCGTCGGGTGTGAAGCGCTTCATTTTCGCTTCATCCGGCGGCGCCATCTATGGCGAGTCCGACGTTGCGGCGACGGAAGAGACGCCACCGGCGCCGCGCAGCTTCTACGGACGCCACAAGCAGGAGGCCGAGCGTCTTCTCCTGTCCGGCCGCATCCCGAGCGCCGTCCTGCGCCTGTCTAACGTCTACGGGCCGGGCCAGCGCTCCGACGCGGAGGGCGGCGTCGTCGCCATCTTCCTCGAGCGACTTGCCGCCGGCGCGCCTCTGGACTTGCATGGCGGCGGCAGCCAGGTGCGCGACTTCGTGCACGTCTCCGACGTCGTGAAGGCGGCCCTGCTGTCGCTGGAGGACGGCCTGACCGGCGTCTGGAACGTCGCTAGCGGCCAGGCGACGAGCGTCCTCGGTCTCGTGGACGACCTTGCCGCCCTGACGGGTCGGGCGGTGAGCCTGCGCCACCTGCCGCGTCGCGCCGGCGACGTCGATTGCTCCCTGATCGCCCCGGGCAAGCTTCAGTCGACCGGCTGGGGCCCGCCGCTGCCGCTCGCCGAGGGGCTTCGCCTGATGCTGGCCGATTCCGGCGTCGCTGTCGGGACCGAAGTGAGCAGCACGACCCTCCAGCCTGCATAGCCTCCGCTCTGACTGCAGGCGCGGCCTTCCAGCTTGAAAGGCGGGACGGCCCATGCTAACATCGACCTCGCGGAGGGATCGCATAGTGGTCTAGTGCGGCCGCCTGCTAAGCGGTTACCCTGGGAAACTGGGGTCATGGGTTCCCGCCTAGGCGGGCCCGTCCGGGCGAATCCCATTCCGCCCTGCCGTATCCGACGAGGAGAGTTCCTCTTGTTCTACGTCTATGTGGTTCGGAGCGAGAAGGATGGCCGCCTGTACACGGGAATGACTTCCGATCTCCCACGACGACTTAATGAACATAATAGAGGCACGACTACCTCGCTTCGCGGACGTCGGCCCGTCAGACTTGTGTACAGTGAAGAATACGCCACCAGGTCTGAGGCTTTGGCAAGGGAACATTATTTCAAGACACCGGAAGGTGGAGTGCTGAAACAGCGGTTGGTCTCCGCGGTGGAAGAAGAAGACCGCTAAAACGTGGCCACGGGTTACCGTCTGGGCCCCCTCCGCGCAAATCCCATTCCCTCCGCCCGTGCTACCCTCGCAGGCCGCCTACCCTCCATCCCTGACCGGGAGCCGCACTTCTCCAGCTTGAAAGGCGCGCGGCCCCATGCTAACATCGACTTCGCGGAGGGATCGCATAGTGGTCTAGTGCGGCCGCCTGCTAAGCGGTTACCCTGGGAAACTGGGGTCATGGGTTCGAATCCCATTCCCTCCGCCAGCCGGTCACTAATGGGAAACTGGGGGTCGTGGGTTCCCGCCTTGGTGGGCCCGTCTGGGCGAATCCCATTCCGCATGCCGCACTCAGGCGGCGGCGGCCCTTTGTGTTCTATGTCTACGTCGTTCGGAGTGTGAAGGACGGTCGCCTGTATACCGGAACGACAGGTGACCTTCGGCGGGGGCTTAATGAACACAATCGAGGCAAGACCAGCTCGCTTCGTGGAAGGCGGCCTGTAAAGCTGGTGTATAGTGAAGAGTACCTAACCAGGGCTGAGGCTCTGGCCCGAGAACGCTACTTCAAGACGCCGGAAGGCGGAGTGGTGAAGAAGCGGCTGGTCTCGGAGGTGGAAAAGAGCGACTGCGATTGAACGTAGTCATGGGTTCCCGCCTTGGCGGGCCCGTCTGGGCGAATCCCATTCCCTCCGCCAGCAACTCGGACTGACGCCCCTTTCCGGGGCTATCTTTTTCGGGAATTCGGAATGCGCTACCACATCTGGACGTTCGGCTGCCAGATGAACAAGGCCGACTCCGCGAAGCTCGCCGCCGGCCTCGAACGCCTGGGCCACGAGGTCGCAGCTTCGCCTGAGGAGGCGGACCTGCTCGTCGTCAACACCTGCGCCGTACGCGAGCACGCCGAGCAGCGCGCGGCGGGCAGGCTCGCCGAGGCGAAGCGACTGAAGGCGAAGAACGCCGCGGTCAAGATCGTCCTCACCGGCTGCATGGTCGGGCCGCAACTCGACGAACTGCGACGTCGCTTCCCCTACGTTGACGCCTTCGCGGCGCCGCAGGCCTTCGCCGATATCGCCTCCGGAATCGAGGGTCTGCCGGAGGGCTGCGCGCCGTCGCAGTTCTGGGCCGGCGTTTTCCCTCTTGCCGGCGGACCCACCGCCTTCGTGCCCGTTGTTTACGGTTGCAACAAATTCTGCTCGTACTGCATCGTCCCCTATCGCCGCGGGCGCGAGCGCAGCCGGACTGTGGAGGAAGTCCACGCCGAAGTGCGGCATCACGTTGAAGGCGACGTCAGGGAGGTGACGCTGCTGGGGCAGTCGGTAGAGGCGTTCGGCCGCGACCTGCCGGATCGGGGGGACCTCGCCGACCTCATGCGCGACCTCCACGCCGTCGAAGGGCTGGAACGCATCCGATTCCTCACCTCCTATCCGACCGACGTCACGGAGCGCATCGTCGACGCCGTCGCTGACCTGCCGAAGGTCTGCGAATGCTTTAGCCTCCCGCTCCAGGCAGGCGACGACGCGGTCCTCGCCCGCATGCGGCGAGGCTACACCGCTGACGAGTACGAGGCGGTCGTCGCGGGCATACGAGGGCGCATTCCGGGAGCAGCCATCTCCACCGACGTCATCGTCGGCTTCTGCGGCGAGAGCGACTCCCAGTTCCAGCGCACGTACGATCTGCTGGAGCGCTTGCGCTTCGATAAGGTGCACGTCGCGGCCTACTCGCCGCGGCCCGGCACCATCGCCGCGCGTCGCCTGGAAGACGACGTGCCCGCCGTGACGAAGCAGGCGCGGCTCCAGGCCGTCGAGGCGTTGCAGAAGCGCATCGCCGGCGAGATCAACGCCGCGCTCGTTGGCCGGACAGAGGAGGTGCTCGTAGAGGCGAAGGCGAAGGGTCGCTGGAGCGGCCGGACACGCAGCGACAAGCTGGTGCACTTCAGCGGCGACTACCGGCCCGGCGACCTCGTGCCGGTGCGCATCGAGAGGGCCGGTCCGTGGTCGCTGTCCGGCGCCGTCCCTTCGGGAGAGAGCTGATGGCGCGGAAGAGCGACGATCCAAAGCAGGCTCCGGTGCCCTCGGCGACAAAACGGACCCCAATCGTCGCCGTCTTCGTCGTCATCTTCACTGCCGTCGAGAGCGACCTCAAGGTGCTGCTCATCCGTCGCGGCGTGGCGCCCTACGAGGGGCAGTGGGCCATACCGGGCGGCCGCCTTGGGACGGGCGAGACGCTCGACCAGGCGGCGACGCGCAAGCTTGTCGAAGAGACGGGCGTCCGCGATGTCTACCTGGAGCAGCTCTACACCTTCGGCGACCTTGACCCCTCGGCGGAGGGCGGCGCCGTCGCTATCGGCTATTTCGCCCTCGTCGACCACAACAGCGTCAACCTGCCGCGTCGCGAGGAGTGGCCGACCGCCTGGTTCTCGCTCAACGACCTGCCGCCGCTGGCTTTCGACAACGAATCGGTGCTCGACTACGCCCTCCGACGCCTCCGCAGCAAGATGGAGTACACCAACGTCGCCTACAGCCTGCTGCCGCAGTACTTCACGCTGAGTCAGCTTCAGGCGGTCTACGAGTCGATCCTGGGGAAGGAAGTGGACAAGCGGAACTTCCGGAAGCGGATGCTTGCCCTGGGCATCGTGCGGCCGACAGAGCGGACCATCGTGCTCGGCGCGCACCGGCCGGCCAAGCTGTACACGTTCTCGTCGCGCCAGCCGACGGCCATCTAGCGGCAAGACGGCGGAGCAGTACTCAGCCCGCCGCGACGTCGCCCTACTTCATCGCCACTTCCATCGAGTCGATCAGGTCCTGCGCATCAAACCGCAGCGAGACCGTGACCTTCTGAGTCTTTCGCAGCGCCATCGCGACGAGACGCAGGAGGCCCCGCGGCGCCATGCCCGGCACAACGATCTCGCCCTCCGGCCCTGCCTTGGGGACAGCGAAGCCCACCCTGTCGAGGCCGCGGCCGCTCTCAGCGCCGATGCGCATGGCCGCCACGATCGTTTCTCTCCCCTGTAGCTGCGCCATCTCGGGGACGGTCAGGATGGCGTTGTCGGAAAGCATCGTCGCCGCCTCGCCGTAGCGCCTGTTCTGGAGGTGGGCGACGAACCTGGCTGCGAGCTCCTCTCGCTTGTCCATGATTGGCTCCTTCCTATGGCCTCGGGTGTCTCTCAGACGCGCCGGCGCAGGACCTTTTCCGTCGTCCAGCCGATTTCCGCTGGGCTTTCGCAGATAATCGCGCCGGCGGCGGCAAGCGCTTCCTTCTTCGCCTGCGCCGTGCCGGTATTGCCGGCGATAATCGCTCCGGCATGTCCCATGCGACGCCCTGGCGGCGCCGTGCTGCCGGCGATGAAGGCGATGACCGGCTTCATCATGTCCGACTTGATGTATCCCGCCGCCTCCTGCTCCAGCCCGCCGCCGATTTCGCCGATGAGCACGACCGCGGCGGTGCCGTCGTCCGCCTGGAACGCCGTCAGCACGTCCTTCAGGCTCGTGCCGATAATCGGGTCACCGCCGATGCCAACGCAGGTCGACTGGCCGATGCCGCGTTCGCTCAACTGCGCCACCGCCTCGTACACCAGCGTACCGCTCCGGGAGACGACGCCGACGTTGCCGGGCATGAAGACATCGCCGGGCATGATGCCGACCTTGCACTGGCCCGGCGTTATCACCCCCGGGCAATTCGGGCCTATGAGTCGCGCCTGGCTGTCGCGAAGCTGCCTTTTCACCGTCACCATGTCCAGCGTCGGCACGCCCTCCGTGATGCAGACGATGACCGCTATTCCGGCGTCATTCGCCTCCAGGATGGCGTCGGCGGCGCCGGGTGCCGGTACGAAGATAAGGCTGCAGTTGGCGCCTGTCTTCGTGACCGCGTCGCGCACCGTGTTGAAGACGGGCACTCCTTCCGCCGTCTCGCCGCCGCGACCGGGCGTGACGCCGGCAACCACCTTCGTCCCGTAGTCGATGCAGCGACGCGTCTGGAAGCTGCCCTCGCGACCGGTAATGCCCTGGACAAGCACGCGCGTCTTAGAGTCGACGAAGATTGGCATCAACTGCTCCAGCTAGTTCTGCTCCACCGCGCCCCAAAAGGACGCTCTCTCGGAGTGTGCTCCCCCTTGCCCCAAAAGACGCGGCATTGGAAAGAGAGCTTCCGAGCGGCGTCTGGCATTGCTATCGCTAAGGCTGAGGGTTTCAACCCTCAGAACTGTCCAAACCCCATCCGCCCGCGCCCAATCCTTGCAGCGGGGCGTCCGAATCGTGGAACATCTTAGGCTCCACGGGCGGCCACCACCGCTTTTTGCGCCGCTTCGCCGAGTCCCTGCGCGCGGATGAGCCCGTGACCTTCTGCCGCCAGAATCCGCTCGCCGTCCTCGACGTTCGTGCCCGCCAGCCGCACGACGACCGGCACGCCGATCTTCATCTGCTTCTGCGCGTCGACGACGCCCTGGGCGATGACGTCCACACGCGCCATGCCCCCGAAGATGTTAATAAGAATGGCCTTGACGTTGGCGTTCGTGGTGAGGATCTTGAACGCGTTC
The DNA here is from genome assembly GCA_963703345.1 of uncultured Chloroflexia bacterium. Classification (GTDB taxonomy): domain Bacteria; phylum Chloroflexota; class Dehalococcoidia; order DSTF01; family JALHUB01; genus JALHUB01. The sequence continues at coordinate 1,152,805 of OY969814.1, forward strand.
ACCACTCGCGCCACGTCGTTCACGGTGCCGATATCGAGGAAGTTCGCCGGCTCCCCGCCCGCCAGCTTGATCGCGTCCATCGTCGACATCGCCAGGCCGGCGCCGTTCACGACGCAGCCGATATTGCCAGTGAGCTTGACATAATTGTTGACGCCCAGCTCCTGCGCCTGCACCTCCAGCGGGTCTTCTTCGTCGAGGTCGCGCAATTCGGCGATCTCCGGATGGCGGAACAGGGCGTTGTCATCAAAGTTCAGCTTGGCGTCGAGGGGGAGGACGCGTCGGTCAGCGGTGACGGCGAGCGGGTTGATCTCCGCCAGAGAGCAGTCGCAGGCGACAAACGCCTTGTAGAGGCCGGACATGAGCGCGATCGACGGTCGGAGGAGGTCGCCGGCCAGTCCGAGGGCGAAGGCGAGGCGACGCGCCTGGAACGGCTGCAAACCAATTGCTGGGTCGACGTGCACCCGTTGGATGAGCTGCGGCGAGCTTGCCGCGACCTCTTCGATCTCCATGCCGCCGGCCGAGCTCGCCATGACGACCGGGCTGGCGGCGGCGTTGTCGACGATGACGCTCAGGTAAAGCTCGCGCTCCGGCTTCAACTGCTCTTCGACTAGGACGCTTCGCACCAGGCGGCCCTCGGGCCCCGTCTGCGGCGTCACCAGCGTCATGCCGATGATCCGCGCTGCGGCCTCCTCCGCCTGTTGCGGCGTGTCGGCCAGGGCGATGCCGCCGCCTTTGCCGCGCCCGCCGGCGTGCACCTGCGCCTTGATGACGACGGGCGCCGCCAGCTCCTCGGCGATTCGTCGCGCCTCGGCGGGTGTCGTGGCTACGCTGCCGCGTGGCACCGAGACGCCGAAGTTAGCGAGGACGCGCTTTGCTTGGTACTCGTGGACCTTCATCTGCTGACCCGATCCCTGGTCAGAGCGCGAATTCCGTTTCGAGGGCCGGATGGCGGAGGGGGAGGGATTCGAACCCCCGTCGGGACAAGCCCGAAGCGGTTTTCAAGACCGCCGCCTTAAGCCGCTCGGCCACCCCTCCAAGCGTCGTAGTATAGGCCAGGGCAGGAATCAGGTCAACGAAATGCAAATGCCCTCGCTGATGACGAGGGCATCTGTTGGAATGCGGCAGGCTTTAGTGGCTTGGATGCGGGACGGGCGACGGCTCCGCCTGCACCTTATTCGTGTCCTCCACGCTCCTTCGTGTCAGCTCATCCCGCAGGATGATCAGCGACTCCGGCGCTTCGATCATGAACTTGATGTGGCGGCCTTCCTTGGTCACGTCCACTACTAGCTCCTCGCCGATCTTGAACCTGACGACACAGGCCTCTCGGCCCGTTCCGTGGGCAGAGACCACCTGAATGTTAATGTCGTCGCCAACAGTCAGGCTCTCGCCGGTTCTCCTTCGTAGAATCAGCCTACCCACAGCATCACCTCTTCCTCCGGCTGAACCTGTGGAAACGGCCCGGCTAGCCGGCTCCACTGACCATTACCATTATAGTCCACAGGCCAATTACATTATAAATCCAAGCATATAATGTAGCAAGCAAAGAAAAGAGGGAAAAGGAGAAAATTGCGGCCCCTATCGCAGCGCCGCCTCGATTGCTGCACCCAACGAGGGATGCCTCGCGGCGAAGGCGCGCAGCAGCCCGGCGACCCGCATCGTCGGGCTGGGCGCGACGAGCTTCACGCTGTTCTCAACCGCGTCCGTCGTGTCGAACAGCAGTACGAGTACTCCAGCGTGAGTCTCGCGGATGGGCCTTGTAGGGGCGTCTCCGCGACACTATGATGAAGAGAAGAGACCGAGCGAGACCTAGCCAGGGAAGGAGAGGACCAATGGCGCTCTATGTCATGCTCAGCAACCTCACGGATGAAGGCCGCAAGACCATCAAGTCACGCCCGGAACGCATCAAAGAGGTCAACAAGGAGATCGAGGCGATGGGCGGCAAGGTGCTCGCCCAGTACGCGACGCTTGGCCCCTACGACTTCGTGAACGTCATCGAAGCGCCGAACAACGACGTGATCGTCAAGATCTCTGTTGAGCTCGGCTCCCGCGGCACGCTGCAGTTGATGACGCTTCCCGCAATGACTATCGACCAGTTCGCGATGCGATAGGCGGTCAACCGCCCGGCCTGATCACCTCGATGCCGCCCATGTACGGCCTTAGCGCCTCCGGCACGATGACCGATCCGTCGCGCTGCTGGTAGCTCTCCAGCACGGCCGCCAGCGTCCGCGGCAGCCCGAGCCCGGAGCCGTTCAGCGTATGCACGTACTCCGCCTTCGCGCCCCGCTCGCGGCGGAAGCGCAGCCCCGTGCGACGCGCCTGGAAGTCGCCGCAGTTGGAGCACGTGCTGACCTCCAGCCATTCGCCGCAGCCCGGCGCCCACACCTCGACGTCGTACGCCTTCGTCGCCGAGAAGCCCAGGTCGCCGGTGCACAGCATCTTCGCGCGGTGCGCCAGCCCCAGCCGGCGGCAAACGTCCTCCGCGTCGCCGAGCAGCCGCTCCAACTCTGCGTCCGACTCTCCGGGCGGACACAGCTTATACATCTCCACCTTGTCGAACTGATGGCCGCGCTTGATGCCGCGCACGTCCCGGCCGGCGCTCATCTTCTCGCGACGAAAGCACGGCGTGTAAGCGACGTAGCGTAGCGGCAGCGTGCCCGGCTCCAGGATCTCGTCGCGGTGGAGGTTCGTCAGCGGCACCTCGGCCGTCGGCACCAGCCACAGGTCGTCCTCAACGTCGTGATAGAGGTTGTCGCGGAACTTGGGTAGCTGGCCGGCGCCCCAGAGGCACTCCTCCTTTACGACGAACGGCGGATAGATTTCCGTGTAGCCCTGCTCGGTATGAACGTCCAGCATCCAGGCGATGAGCGCTCGCTGCAGCCGCGCGCCGGCGCCCTTGAGCACGTAGAAGCGCGAGCCCGACAGCTTCACGCCGCGCTCGAAGTCGATGATGCCCAGCCGTTCCCCGATCTCCCAGTGCGGCCGCGGCTCGAAGTCGAGCTCGAACGGCCGCCGCTCCTCCGTGCGAATGACGGCATTGTCCTCTTCGCCGGCGCCGACGGGCGTGTCGGGATGCGGGATGTTCGGCAGCTCCAGCAGGAGCGCGCGCGTCCGCTCCTCCGCCTCCTTCAGCCGCGGCTCCAGGGCGTCGATCCGCTCCGATTTCGCGCGCATCTCTTCGATGAGGCGCTGGCGCTCGGAAGGATCCGCCGCCGAGCCGATCCGCTTGCCGACCTCGTTGCGCTCCGCCCGCAGCGACTCCGACTCCACGAGCAGCTCGCGGCGCTCGGCGTCGAGGCGCAGCATCTCGTCGAGCCCCGTCTCTTCGACGCCGCGGTCTCGCAGCGCTTTGCGGACGATTTCCGGGTTCTCGCGCACGAACTGAAGGCTCAGCAATGCGTCATCCTCCTGACTGGCCGCCTCGCTCGATCGCCCGCAAGGCCAGCAGCCGCACGTCCTCCGGGACCGCCGCGCTCACACCGTCGCCGGCGTTCAGCGGCTCGTTGCGGCGTAGCTGCGTCTCGTCCACCCACGTCAGGTGGCTTTCGTCCCGACGCAGCGCCTGCGGCTCGCCGACGATGGTGCAGAAGTAGATGAGGTCTGTGTGCTGGTGCGGCCGCCCCGGCTCAGGGCTGTCTTCGACAAGTATAGTCACCGGCGCCGCCAGCTCGCGCGGATAGGATACGTCCAGCCGCTCGTCGCCGGCGATGGGGCAGGCGTCCAGGCCCGTCTCCTCGCGGATCTCGCGCAACACCGCCTCCTGCGGGTCTTCGTTCGGCTCGATGTGGCCGCCGGGCGGCACCCACATCTTTAGCAGCGGATGCCAGAGGAGAAGCGTTCGGTTCCCGTGGACGACGAAGCCGGTGACGGTGAAGTGCTTCTCCATCAAGAGGCGATTCTAGCAGCCGGAGCGCTATCGAGTCGAGCACTCGCCCTTCCGCATGGGAGGGGTGGTGCGGTCAGGGAGTGCAGAGGGCCTCCTCTGCCGGGGGTCAAGGGGGTGTCCCCCTGATTCCCCGAAAGACCTTTGAGGGCGGGTGGGTGGGAAAGAGATCGCTGATGTTTCGGCGACCACGCAGAGCGCCCTTCTGCGCGAATTCGCGGCTCAATAGAACCGGCGGTCGCCACGACGGCCTAGTCGAGCAGCGACAGCGGGAAGTCCGACAGCCTCTCCAGCACAAGGTCCGCCTCCGTCAGCGGCGGCAGCGCCGTCGAGGCCGCCCGCACCTGCACCGCGAACATGCCCGCCGCCTTCGCTGCCGCAATGCCCGTTCGACTGTCCTCCAGCGCGACACATCGCTCCGGCGCGACGCCGAGCTTCGCCGCCGTGTAGAGGAAGATGTCCGGCGCCGGCTTGCCGTTCTCCACCGACGTGCTCGACACCGTGACGTCGAAGCAGCCGTCTAGGCCGGTCGATTTGAGAAGCGCTTCGACCCAGTTGGGCCAGGACGACGACGCCAGCGCGCGGGGAATGCCGCGCTCGCTCAGCTCCGACAGCAGCTCGCGCACGCCCGCCAGCGGCGCCTGCGGCCGGCTGAGGAGGCGGACCATCGCCTTGTCGTAGCGCTCCACGCACTCATCGTAGCTGGCCGGTGGCGAATACCATTCGAATATCGCGTCCCACGTTGCCGGCACCGTCATGCCCAGCAGGGCGTTATGCTGCTCTTCCGTGATCGACAGGCCGAAGTCGCGCAGCACCTCATTCAGGCCCTGGTGGTAGAGCGGCTCGCTGTCCGCGAGCACGCCGTCCATGTCGAAGATAACCGCCTGGAATCTGTCCACCGCTACTCTTTGCTCCGAAGCTGCGGGAAGAGGATGACCTCGCGGATGGAGCGACGGCCGCTGAGCAGCATGACCAGCCGGTCGATGCCGATGCCTAAACCGCCGGCCGGTGGCATGCCGTGCTCCAGCGCCAGCAGGAAGTCTTCGTCCAGCATCTCCACCTCGCTCTCGCCGGCCGCCTTGCGACGCGCCTGCTCAAGGAGGCGCTGCCGCTGGTCGAGGGGGTCGTTCAGCTCCGTATAGGCGTTGCCCATCTCCAGCCCGGCCGCGAACGGCTCGAAGCGCTCCACTAGCTCCGGGTTGTCCGGCTTGCGCTTGGCGAGAGGCGACAGCGGCGCGGGATAGTCCATCAGGAAAGTCGGCTGGATTAACTGCGGCTCCACGCGTGCGGACAGCAGCTCGTCGACGAGCTTCGCCCAGCTTGCGTCCGGCGCCGTCTCGATGCCCATTCGCCGGATCAGGTCGCGAAGGCTGGCCTCGTCGCGCCTATAGTGCTCCAGGTCCACCTCCGCGTACTGCTTGAGGGCGTCGTGCACCGTCAGCCGGCGCCAGGGCGGCTTCAGCTCTATCGTCTCCTCTTCGAACGGGACTTGCGTCGTGCCCACCGTCTCCAGCGCGACCCGGGAGACCAGCTCCTCGACCATCGCCGCCACGTCGTTGTAGTCGGCGTAGGCCTCGTACGACTCCATCATTGTGAACTCCGGGTTATGCTTCGTCGATATCCCCTCGTTGCGGAAGACGCGCCCGATCTCGAAGACGCGGTCGTAGCCGCCGACGATGAGTCGCTTGAGGTGCAGCTCCATCGCGATGCGCAGGTAGAGGTCGCGGTCCAGCGCCTCGTGGTGCGTGACGAACGGATTCGCCGCCGCCCCGCCGGCCTCCGGCATCAGCACCGGCGTCTCCACCTCCATGAAGCCGCGCCCGACCATGAAGCGGCGGATAGCGTCGATGATAGCGCTGCGCAGCGCGAACAGCCGTCGCACGTCCTCGTTGGCGATGAGATCAAGGTAGCGCTGGCGATAGCGCGTTTCGGTGTCGACGAGGCCGTGCCACTTCTCCGGCAGGGGTTGCAGCGACTTCGCGAGGAGCGTGTACTCCGCCGCCTCGACGCTTATCTCGCCGGCGCGGGTGCGGAAGAGGCGCCCGCTCACGCCGACGAAATCGCCGAGATCGAGGTCGCGCAGCATAGCGTACGCTTTCTCCCCGACAACGTTGCTCTTCAGGTAGACCTGCATCTTGCCGGAGCCGTCGCGCAGGTCGATGAAGGTCGCCTTCCCCATGTCGCGGAGAGCCATCATGCGGCCGGCGATGGTGACGGAGGGCGCGTCGCCCTTTGAGGTAGCCTTCTCCCATTCCAGGAACGCCTGCGACGCGGCCTCCGAGGTGTGCGTGCGGTGAAAGCGAGGCGGATAAGGCTCGACGCCGCGGACGCGCAGCCGGTCCAACTTCTGGCGTCGCAGCTCAAAGCTTTGCTCATCCCGAAGAGACATCGTCTTCTCCTGGAGCGGGCATATCAAGAGGCGGGCGGCCCTTGCTTTCGGCTCCGCCCGCCGCGCTCGGCATTCGACTTGTGTTCAGGATATGCCGGTGATGGTGAGCCGAATTGCGCCGGCCGGCGCCTCGACGTGGACGGCGTCGCCGACGCCCTTGCCGATGAGCGCTCGTCCCACCGGCGACTCGTTGCTGATACGGCCTTCCTTCGGCTCCGCCTCGGCGCTCCCGACGATGACGTACGTTTCCTTCGTCCCCTTGGCGGTGAGGACGGTCACATGAGAGCCCAACTGCGCCTTCTTGGAGCGATGGGCCTCCTCCTCGTTGATGATCTCCGCGTTCTGGATGATCTTCTCAAGCGTCAGGATGCGTCCCTCGACGAACGCCTGCTCGTTCTTGGCGTCTTCGTACTCGGCGTTGTTCTGAGTGCTGGCCAGCTCTTTGGCGGCGTGGATGCGCTCCGCGACCTCCTGGCGGCGGACCGTCTGCAGGTGCTCGAGCTCTTTCTCCAGCTTGGCCAGGCCTTCCTTCGTCAAAGGAACTGGCTTATCGGGCATCTCTTACGCTCCTGAAACAGATTCAAAAAAGAGACTGAGAGGCATCGCCCTCAGTCGTTGTCGGCCCGGATGTTGGAAATAATTATAGGAGACGCGGTCGGCGTTTGTAAAGCTTTCCCGCCGGCGCCGGTGTTGAGGGGGCCCAGAGGTCGTGTTAGAATGACGGAGATCAGGCCCAGGACCCAGTCGCGAAGCAGGCTTCATGGAGCAACAAAGCCACCCTCCCCGACAGATACTGCTGGTTGTTGTCCTCGTGCTGATGGCCGGCATCGCAGGCGGCCTCGCCGGGGCACTCCTGACGCACGAGCTCTCGAACGGGACCACCCCGGCGCCGCAAGCAGTCACTACGGTGGAGCAGCAGTACGTCACGCTCAACGAGGATTCCGCCGTGACCAGCGCCGCCGACAAGGCGCTGCCCTCGGTGGTAACGATAGTCAACAAGCTCGGCGTCGATTCCGGTAGTTCGAGATTGCTGACGGGGGAGAGCGCTTCCGGCTCGGGAGTCATCATCGACGACCACGGCTACATCGTGACGAACGAGCACGTCGTGCAGGGCGCTGGCGAAATAACGGTCATCCTCCACGACGGCCGCGAGCTGCCGGCGACGCTCGTGAGCGCCGACGACCCGTTCACCGACATCGCCGTCATCAAGATCGAAGCCGACGGGCTCCAGGCGCTCCCCTGGGGCGACTCCGACGCCCTGAAGCTGGGGCAGAAAGTAGTAGCCATCGGCAGCGCCCTCAGCGAGTTTCGCGATTCAGTGACGACGGGCGTCGTCAGCGGCCTGCATCGGCGTTGGATGAGCCAGGGAGTCTACATGGAGGACCTGATCCAGACGGACGCGGCGGTTAACCACGGCAACAGCGGCGGCGCCCTCTTGACTGCTGAAGGCGAGCTGGTGGGACTGAACACGAGCGTCATTCGCAGCACCGACAGTGGCGAGACCGTCGAAGGTATCGCTTTCGCCATCTCCAGCAGCGTCGCCGCGCCCATCGCCAGGACCATCGTCGAGCGGGGCAGCTACCCGCGCGCCTACCTGGGCATCTCTCACGAGGACATCACGCCGGACATCGGCGCGCTGGCGGGCCTTCTTGACGACCACGGCGCCGTAGTGGGACGTGTCACTTCTGGAGCGCCGGCGGCAGAGGCCGGAATACAGCAGGGCGATATAATACTGCGAATGGGTGACATTGACGTGAACCAGGACATGCCGTTCATTAACGCTCTTGGCAGGCTGACACCCGGGCAACCTATCCCGGTGCTGCTCGACCGGAACGGCAGGCAGATCACGGTGCAGGTCACGCCGCAAGAGCGAGAGAGGGCAACCCAATGAGTCCGGAAGACGGCCCCTTCGGCGCGCCGCCGGATGACCGCGGTCCCTTCGACGACCTGCTGCGCCCACAGCCGTCCGGCAGGCCGGCGGCCCCCGGCAGAGGCGGCATAGTCGCCCTGGCGATTCTCGTGTTGGGCGCGCTTCTCTTGGTGCTGGTCCTGCCTCCCATCTCGCTGCTGAGTCGCGGCGGTGGCGGCGGCAGCGGCAGCACGCCCAACATTAAGACGACGGCTCGAAAGGATATGCCGCAACTGCCGAAGGGACTGGAGGCGGTAAGCGCCTTCTATGACGTCTCGGTCTCCGGCCACATTCAGGGGCCGGAGACGATCACGTTGCAGCTAGCCGATACGATAAGCGACGGGCGGAATCTGTCCGCCTACACGCAGCAGAAGGGGGAATGGCGCCGACTCGGCGACGCGAGCCTGGGTGCCAGCGGTAGCGTCGTCGAAGCGAAAGTTGACGATATTCCGTCGAACATCGTAATCCTGAAGCGCGGCGCCTCCGCGCGACAGCTCATCGGCTATCTGCCCGCCGGTGCCAACATCAGCGTTACGGCGGCGCAGGCCCTCTCCGTCGTCGATCCGGTTGACTTCTCGCCGCAGTCCGATGGGTCGCTCGCTGGCAGCCCCACGTCGGCGTCGCTGCCGACCGGCCTGCCTGTGCGGCCGTGCATCCGCGCCAGCGGCTCCGACGGCGCGTCCGCGGTCAACGCCATCATGGCTTCGCCGGACCTGCGGGCCGAGCACGTGGACGCCATTCTAACGATGGTCGAGGCGGGCCACTACGACGGCGTCGAGATCGACTACGGTTCCATCGATCCCTTGCGCAAGGACGGTTTCAGCGAGTTCATCAGCAATCTAGCCGAGCAGCTCCACCGGCGGCGTCTCGTTCTGACGGTGACGGCGCCTCTGCCGGAGCAACAGGGCTCGGCCTGGAACACCGGCGCCTACGACTGGGCGCGTCTCTCGCAGGTTGCCGACTTGATCGAGTTGGCGCCCGAGGCGGACCCTTCCGTCTACTATAAGAAGACGGAGGCGGCGCTCCAGTACCTCATCGATGACAGCAAGGTTGCACCCGCGAAGCTGGTCCTGCGGATCAACCCCCTCAGCGTGGAAAAGGGCGGCGAAGGGATCCGCTCCCTGACCGGGCTGGAGGCGCTGGCCATCGGCAGCGTGCTGTCGGCGGACAAGACGGACGGCGTTCGCCCCGGCGAGGCAGTCGAAGTTAAGGCCACGAACATCGACACGGCAGACGGCGCCACAGGCATCGGTTGGGACGCCGAAGCTGAAGCGGTCTCCTTCGTCTACCCGGGCCTCGGCGGCGCCCGCACGGTTTGGCTGGAGAACGCCTTCAGCATCGCTTTCAAGCTGGAGATAACGCAGAGCTTCAATCTCGGCGGCATTGCCATCGAAGACGTTTCCGACTCTGTTGGCGGCGCTGACATCTGGCCGGTCATCGGGGGCTTCCTGGACAGCGGCAAGGCCTCGCTGGCCCGGCCGAACGGGTCGCTCCTCGTCCCGCAGTGGGAAGCCGATGGCGGCAGCCTGGAGAGCAAAGACACGGGCGCGGTCACCTGGGTGGCACCCGACGAGCCCGGCGAATATCATCTCACCCTCATCATCAGCGACGGCGTGGCCCGTATCGGCCAGCGCCTCGTCCTGACGGTCGGGTCCTGAGTGCGACCGCGACCTCTCGATTCGGCTTAAAGCAGCACAAGGAGAGAAAGCGGAGCCGTGCGCGTGATTGCCGGGGCAGCCAGGGGCAGGCGCCTGAAGGGCGGCGGTGAGCGCGGCCTGCGCGCAACCTCCGACCTGGTTCGTGGCGCCGTGTTCGACATCTTGCAGTCGATGGGCGGCGACTTGTCGCGCGTGCTCGACCTCTACGCCGGGACCGGTGCGCTTGGCATCGAGGCGCTGAGCCGCGGTGCCGGCTGGTGCGACTTCGTCGAGAAGGAGGCGCGCTTCTGCCGGGTCATCCACGAGAACCTGGAAGCGTCCGGCTTCGCCGAGAAGGCAGCAGTTTTCTGTCTTCCGGCGGAAAGGGTCTTGACGAAACTGAGCGGCGAGTATAGCCTCATTTTGGCTGATCCGCCCTATCAGGACGAGAAGGCAGACGCGGTGCTGGAAAGCGTCGCCGCCTCGTCGCTCGTAGGGCCGGAAACCGTCGTCGTGTTGGAGCACTCTAAGCGTAAGACGCCGCCGGACGCTCTCGGCAGTCTCAGCCTGGCGACGAGCCGGCGGCACGGAGACACGGTGATCTCCATCTATCGTTCAGGAGGCGGCTAGTGGTTATCGCCATGTACCCGGGCCGGTTCGACCCCGTTACGAACGGCCATCTCGACATCGTGCGCCGCGCGGCGTCCATGTTCGACCGTGTCGTCGTGGCAGTCTTCGATATGAAGAACCACGACGTGCTCTTCTCGACCGCTGAGCGAGTAGAGTTGTTCCGGGCGGCCGTGCGTGATCTGCCGTCGGTGAGCGTCGAGCCGTTCAGCGGGCTGACGGTGGCATTTGCTCGCGAGCAGGGCGCGACGGTGCTGGTGCGCGGAATTCGCGCCGTCACCGGCTTCGAGACCGAGTTCGACATGGCTCTGATGAACAAGAAGATCGCGCCCGAGATCGAGTCGGTCTATCTCATGGCTAGTCTCGACCACCTTTTCATTAGCGGGACGCGAATCCGCGAAGTGGCCCGCCTTGGCTACAATGTCGCGGACCTGGTGCCGGCGCACGTTTCCCAGGCGCTGACCGAGAAGATCTTCGGCATGGCTAGGCCTGCTTCGCGCGGAGGTTGAGCTATCGACATTCTGTATCTCATCGACCGTCTGGAGGAACTGGTCGCGGAAGGCACCAAGCTGCCCATCGGCGGCCGCGTCGCTATCGACCGGCGCCGGCTCCTCGATCTGATCGACCAGATGCGGGTGGCTGCTCCGATGGAGCTGCGGGAGGCGCAGGAGCTCCTGGCGCAGAAGGACGACCTGCTGCTTAAGGCGCGCGAGGAGTCGCAGCATCTGGTGGCGCAGGCGCAGGAAGATGTTGAGTCGCGTCTGACGGACAACGGGCTCGTCAAGGCGGCGGAAGTGAAGGCGGCGGAGATCATTCAGGAAGCGGAGCGGCAAGCGGAAGCAATGCTGCGGGAAACGGAGGAGCGGATCCGGACGCGCTTCGGTGCGGCGGAGACGGTGGCGGCGCAGCAGATGGAGGAGGCGGACCGCTATACGCTGGAGATGCTGCGGAAGCTGGAATCGCAGCTATCGGCGTTCCTGGGCAGTGTGCGCGCCGGCGTCGACAGCATGGAGAACAAGGCGCAGGAGCGCGTCCGCTAGGCGCTCACGACGCCGCGTCGAGATCCATGGGACGTTCGATTCCCCGAAGCTCCGTGCGCTGATCGCGTTCTCGTTGCGCTCCTCGCTTCGCTCGTCGCGCCGAAACGGCGACGCGTCGTCTTAGTGGACAACCACGTTCACCAGCCGCCCCGGCACGTAGACGACCTTCGCGATCGACTTCCCCCCTACGTACGGCTGCACCTTCGCGCTCGATAGCGCCAGCTCCTTCGCCTGCTCCTCGCTGACGTTGACAGGCGCCAGGATGCGGTCGCGCACCTTGCCGTTCACCTGCACCACCAGCGTGATCTCCTCCTCGGCGGCAAGCTTCGCGTCCCACTCCGGCCAGCGCTGGTTGTGGATGCTGTAGGCGTTGCCCGTGCGCTGCCACAGCTCCTCTGCCAGATGCGGCGCCGACGGCGCGAGCAGCAGCATCAGCGACGACATCGCTTCTCGCCAACCCGCCTCGTCGACAGGGCCGCTCTCCCTGAGCCGCGCCAGGTAGTTCGTGTACTCCATCAGCGCTGCGACCATCGTGTTGAAGCGGAAGCGCTCCACGTCCTCCGTCACCCTGCGGATCGTCTTGTGTGTCATCCGGCGCAGCTCGCGCACCTGCGACGCCTCCGCCTGCCTGCCGGTAGGCATGGCCTGCCGCGTCGTGTCCGCCGGCGACAGCACCAGGTTCCAGACGCGATTCAGCCAGCGCGAGATGCCCGCGAGGCCGGAGTCGTCCCATTCGCCGCCCTGGTCCCACGGCCCGATGAACATGAGGTAGACGCGCACCGCGTCGGCGCCCTGCCGCGACACGTAGTCGTCCGGCGCCACGACGTTGCCGCGCGATTTGCTCATCTTCGCCTTGCCCGCGATTATCGTCCCCTGGTTGAACAGGCGCGTGAACGGCTCTCGGAAGTCCACCACGCCCAGATCGCGCGCCGCCCGGGCAAAGAATCGCGAGTAAAGCAGGTGCATCACCGCATGCTCCGCGCCGCCCGTGTACTGGTCGACGGGCAGCCACTTATGCGCCAGTTCCCGCGATACCACCTGCTCGCGATCATGCGGATCGACGTAGCGGTACATATACCAGCTCGAGCAGACGAAGGTGTCCATCGTGTCCGTCTCGCGACGGGACGGCTCGCCGCAGATCGGGCAGGCGGCGTTCACGAAGCCCTGATGACGCGCCAGCGGCGATTCCCCCGTGGGCTTGAACTCGGCGTCCTGCGGCAAGAGCACCGGCAGGTCTTTCTCCGGCACCGGCACCTCGCCGTGCTTCTCGCAGTGGATGATCGGAATCGGCGCGCCCCAGTAGCGCTGCCGCGACAGCAACCAGTCGCGGATGCGATAGTTGACGGTCGGCCCGCCCCAGCCGCGCTCCTCCAGGTGCTTCGTCACCGCCGCCTTGCCCTCCTCGTTGGGCAGGACGTCGAACGGTCCGGAGTTCACCATCGCGCCGGGCTCGACGTACGCCTCCGTCAGCGGCTCGCCCTTCCAGTCGGGGGGGGCGATGACGACGCGGATGGGAATGCCGTACTTTTGCGCGAACTCGAAGTCGCGCTGGTCATGCGCCGGCACGCCCATGACGATGCCCGTGCCGTAGGTCAGCAGCACGTAGTCGGCGATGAGGATGGGCACGTTCTCGCCGTTCAGCAGGTTCGTGCAGTAGGCGCCCGTGAAGACGCCCGTCTTCTCCCGCTCCGTCGATAGCCGCTCGATCTCCGTCGCGCGACGGCTCCGCTCGACGTACTCGTTCACCTCCGCCCGGTGCTCCGGCGTCGTTATGTGCGGCACCAGCGGATGCTCCGGCGCCATCACCATGAAGGTGACGCCGTAGATCGTGTCCGGCCGAGTCGTGAAGACGCGGATCTGATTGTTGTCGACCTCCGGCGATTGGAGGCCGAAGGCGATCATCGTTCCCTCGCTGCGGCCGATCCAGTTACGCTGCATCGTGACGATCCGCTCTGGCCATTCGATCTCGCTGAAGTCCAGCAGATCGTCGGCGTAGCGCGTGATGCGGAAGAACCACTGCGCCAGGTTCCGGCGCGTCACCGGCGTGTGGCAGCGCTCGCAGGTGCCGTCCGGCAAGACCTGCTCGTTGGCCAGCACCGTCTGACAGGAAGGACACCAGTTGGCGGGCGCCAGCGCGCGATAGGCGAGGTCGTTCTTATAGAGCTGGAGGAACCACCACTGCGTCCACTTATAGTATTCGGGGTCCGAAGTGACCACCTCGCGCGACCAGTCGAATATCGCCCCCATCGACTTGAGCTGACGCCGCATGTTCTCGATGTTGCGGGCCGTCCAGACGTAAGGGTGGGTCTGCAGCTTGATAGCGGCGTTCTCCGCCGGCAGACCGAACGAGTCGAAGCCCATGGGGAAGAGGACGTTGTAGCCGCGCATTCGCTTGTAGCGCGCCTGAACGTCGGAAGGCGCCATGGCGTACCAGTGGCCGACGTGAAGGTCGCCGGAGGTGTAGGGGAACATGGTGAGCGCGTACCACTTCGGGCGCGGGTCGTCGTCCGGCGTGCGATACAGCTCGTCGGCTTCCCAGCGCGCCTGCCACTTCCGCTCGATCTCCGGCGGATTGTACCTATCTTCCGTCATTGTGGTCCCTCTTCGTCTCTTCGGGCTCGCGTTCTATCAGCAGCGGCACGTGCCTCTCCAGGAAGTCGTCGATTGCCTGTACGACCGGTCGCGCCTCCAGCAGCAGGAAGATGAGCAGCGATCCGAGGAGCGCCGCCCAGTAGAGATGCCTCCCCACCGCCATGCCGATCGCCGCCGCCGACCAGACCGTCGCCGCCGTCGTGATGCCCTTTATCGTGTAGCCTTCGCGGAAGATGACGCCCGCGCCCAGGAAACCCACGCCGGTCACGATGCCCGCGGCGGTGCGGTCTTCGCCGCGGGTCAATACCGATATCTCCGTGAACAGCGACGCGCCGAGGGCGACCAGCGCCATCGTTCGGACGCCGGCCGGGTAGCCGCGCAGCTCCCGCTCGATGCCGATGAACCCGCCGAGCATCGCCGCCAGCAGCATCCTCAGGAAGATCGCCAGTTGGTCAACCGCGTCCATATATTCGCCGATAGCTGAAAGCCCCCCGCCCACAGGAACGGAGGGCTGCTCTGCGGTGCGACCGCTTCCCGATCCTTCGTGGGAAGGATACGCGCTCAGGGGGAATTGGTGGAGCTGGGGGGATTCGAACCCCCTACCTACTGCCTGCCAGGCAGTCGCTCTCCCGATTGAGCTACAGCCCCATTCCCGAACCTCAGTTTAGCGAAGAAACGCTGCCATCGCAAGCACGAAACGGCAAAGCAAGGGCTGCTACACTTGATGCCTCGTCGAGTTGCGCAACCACCGGGAGTCCAGAGGGGCGGAGCCCCTTTGGCGGGGGCGACAGGGGGTGTCCCCCTTGATTCGTTGTGCAACGTGGCTGGATAGGTGGAAAACAAGAACGATCTTTCCCATCACCCTCTCACGCCATGTGGATGTCTCTGCGATTCGCCGGTGTCGAGGAATTGCAAAGGGATTCCTCCCTTTGCCGGGGTTTCAAAGGGGTGTCCCCTTTGAGATTCATGTAAACCTTCCTGGGCGGGTGGGCGGGAAGCACACCATTCATCAGTCCGAAGCGGCAGCCCCGCGGGGGGCCGGGCTGACGTCGGAAGCCCGCTGCCAGGCGAAAGGACTTCAATGCCACGCGGAGGACGACGCCCCGGCGCAGCCGAAGGCTCGCCTAGGAGAGGAGCCCCGAAGGGCAACCTCAACGCCCTGAAGACCGGCGCCTACTCTCGACAGCTCAAGGCCGCCATCAGCGCCCTGCTCGACCACCACGAAACCCGGCCTGTCCTCCTCGCCATCCTTGAGCAGAAGCGACGCGACCGGCTCCGCTTTCAAGCGCTCATGATCGTCAGCGCCAGGCTCCTCCAGAATGGTCGGCTTTCAGCCACAATTCGACGCAAATTAGAGCAATATCTTGAATCTGAATGTGCACACATCGAATCTGGAAAAAACGCGAAAAAACAGTTGAATTCAATGGTCAATCAAAGCTGGCCCGCTTGACACCGGTCGCCGCGCTGCCCCATCATCGCCTCGCAGCCCGATTCCATCGCCGGAGGCCCGCAGCATGATGCCGCTCGAAGGAATACGCGTCCTCGATCTCTCCCGCCTGGCGCCCGGCCCCTTCTGCACGATGCTCCTCGCCGACCTCGGCGCCGACGTCATCGTCGTCGAAGCGCCGCCCGACAGCCTGCGCAGCGGCCTGCGCATCGAGCAGGTCATCGACGCCAACGTCCTCGTACGCGGCGCCGCCTACAACGCCCTCGGACGCAACAAGCGCAGCATCGTCCTCGACTTGAGGCAGGATGCCGCCCGACAGGTCTTCTACCGGCTCGCCGCCACCGCCGACGTTGTCCTCGAAGGCTTCCGACCCGGCGTCGTCAAGCGCCTGGGCGTCGCCTACGACACGCTGGCCGCCCTGAATTCACGCCTCGTCTACTGCTCCCTCTCCGGCTACGGCCAGGACGGCCCCTACGCCGCGCTTCCTGGCCACGACATCAACTACATCGCCCTTACCGGCATGCTCGACATGGTGGGCTGGCCGGGCGAGCCGCCGGCAATCCCCCTCAACGTCGTCGCCGACTACGCCGCCGGCGGGCTGCACGCCGCTTACGCCATCCTTGCGGCGCTCCTGGCGCGCGACAAGACGGGTCGCGGCCAGTACCTCGACATCGCCATGTCCGACGGCGTCATGTACTTGCTGGCCGCCGCGCTGTCGCAGTACCTGGCGAGCGGCGCGGTGACGCGTCGCGGCGAAGGCATGTTAAACGGCGGCGTGCCCTACTACAACGTCTACCAGACGAAGGACGGCGGCTGGCTGGCGGTCGGCTGCCTCGAGGCGCACTTCTTCGCCAACTTGTGTCACGCCCTCGGCTGCGACGACCTGGCGCCCTTCCAGTACGACGCCTCGCACCACGACGAGGTCTTCCGTCGCCTGCGCGAGCGCTTCCTGATGAAGACGCGCGACGAGTGGTTCGAGCTGCTGAAGGACGCCGACGCCTGCGTCACGCCTGTCTACTCGCTGGCAGAGGCCGTCGCCGACCGGCACAGCGAGGAGCGCGGAATGGTGGTCGAAGTGGAGCACCCCACGCTGGGGAAGGTGCGCCAGGTGGGAATAGCGACGAAGCTTTCGGAGACACCGGGTCGCGTGCGCGCAACAACACCCCGTCCCGGCCAGCACACAGACGAAGTACTATCGCAGGCAGGACTGAGCGCGACCGAGATCGCCTCGCTCAGGCAGGCAGGCGCCGTAGCCTAGCGAGCGCTGGCGCTGTCGCCTTTCGATGTCCTCTCGGCTAGTCCGCCTCTAAGGGCTCAGGTTGAAGTTGAAGCTGCTCAGCGACTTGAGCGCGTCGTTCGCCGCATCCATAAGGAAGAAGCCCGGCGCGAAGAAGTTGCTGCTTGTCACGAGCAGCCCAAGCACAATCGCCCAGACGGCGAACCCGGCTAAGTTGCATACCAGCACCGTGCCGGGCGAAGCGTTGGTAGCCGACTGGACCGCTATCGTCGTTAGTCCGAAGAACAAAGCGATCGACGCTAGCCCGATGCCGAAGTCAAGGCCGGGAATGAACATTAGAACCGACAACGCCAGCGGCGCTGCGGCCAGACCCATCACTCGCACGAGCTGCTGCACATCTGCCTGAGCGCGGAAGACCTGCGTGAGCAGCACATAGACGATCAGTAGCCAGGCTACCCAGAGCCCGATTGAGAAAATGCTGCCCAGGACGAGTGATTGCAGGAAGACCTTGCTCTTGTCGCCGAAGTCCTGCGTCATCGACCACCACAGCCAGCCTCCCAGGCCGGCAAGGAAGGTCGCGGCGACCGCAACGATGACGGCAGGCACGGTTGCACCCGGGTCCAGACGCACCTCGTCGAAAACGGTGGTATCGAGGCGGATGAGCCGCAGCAGGCGGTTCATCATCCCCTGCATGTCTGCTTGGGTTACGTTGACGTTCATTTTGTTCTCCTCGCCTTTCGCGTTTGCCGCGTCCTTGCGACGCGTGTCGCCGGTCCGGCTACCTTCAGATAAGCAGCAGCCCTCCTTTCGCTGGCGACCTCCTCCAGCAAGGCTTCCAAGGCGCGTTCCCAGCGACGGGAACTAAAACCCTAACCTGTATTATCACAGTAACAATTACTTTGTCAAAGGGGTCTCTTTGCGGGAATTCCCGCGCGACGGGGATAGCGCGAAGGCGTTGAGACAAGCTTCTCGACCAGGACGAGCCGCTGCGTCGAAATCCCTCCGGGCGCGTTTAGTGGCTCGCTCGACACGACGGCGCCACCAAGCACGTCCAGCGCCCGCCGCGACGCCCCGATCTCGGGCAAAGTACCGCTTCCCTTTGGCGCGGCCAGGTGCCCGCCGACGCGCAGGAACGGCAACGTCAGCTCCAGCAGCACCGGCAGCGGCGCCAGCGCCCGCGCCAGCGCCAGGTCGAACCGCTCCCGATAGGCCGGGTCACGGCCGGCGTCCTCCGCCCGCGCTGTGATGATCTCGACGTCGTCGATCGCCAGCGCGTAGAGCAGCTCGCCGAGGAAGACGGCGGTGCGCTGTCGTGCGTCGAGGACAGTGAGTCGTAGCTGCGGCAGCAGAACCTTCAGCGGCAGGCCGGGGACGCCGGCTCCCGTGCCCACGTCGATCACCCGCAACGAGATACTGTCGTCCACGATGCCTCTGGTGAAGAGAGCGCGGGCCAGCGCCAGCGACTCCAGGAAGTGGCGCTGCTCGATTCCCTCCCTGATGCCTATCGCGGTGACGCCGGCGCGCCTTCCCGATGACAGCATCAGGTCGGCATAGCGCTCGAACGCCGCAAACTGCTCTCCGCTTAGCTCGAAGCCCAGCGCGCAGGCGCCTTCGGTCAGGACCTTCGACATGGCGCACCTTCGCCAAGGAATCCCACCGATTATAGCACCCGTCCCTCCGGAGTAGCGTCCAATTTGACACCCCCTCTGAAGCTGCCTAAAATCGAAAACCAAAGGGGGACAGCGAGATTCCGGAAGAATCGCCGACTCTACGGGAGGCAGCGGAGATGTTCCTCGCCGGATTGCCGGCAGAGGAGCGAAAGGAAGTCCAGCCGGAAGTTCACCGCTTCGTGCGCTGGTACGGCACCGAACGCCGTCTCTCCGAGCTCAACAGCCACGAAGTCTCCAAGTACCCCGACAGCCTGGGGATGACCCTTGCCGATGCCGCCCGCAAGCTGGAGCCGGTGCGCTCATTCCTCACCTTCGCCAAGAAGAAGGGCTTCACGCCGGCGAACCTGGCCGTGCAGATAAGGCCGCCCAAGCAGGCAAAGGCTCAGGTCCGACCGCGTCGCCGTGTGGAAAGAACGCCAGAAACGCTCACGCCCGAAGGCATCGCCGCGTTGGGATTGGAGCTGGAAGAGCTGCGCTCACGGCGGCCGCTTCTGGCCTCTGAGTTGCAGCGCGCCATGTCCGACAAGGACTTCCGCGAGAATGCCCCGCTAGACGCCCTGCGCGACCAGCAGGGCCACCTGGAGTCGCGCATTCGTGACGTCGAAGCGGCGCTGCACAACCACGTGCTCGTCGAGAAGCTGGGCCGGCCGAGGTCGGAGGTGGAGATTGGCGCTACTGTGCACCTGCGCAATCTCAAGTCGGGCGCGACTCTTCGCTACACCGTCGTCAGTCCCCGCGAGGTGAACGCCGGCGAAGGCAAGATATCAATCGATTCGCCGATGGGACGGGCGCTTGTTAGCCGCCGGGAGGGCGAGGAGGTGGAGGTGACCGCGCCGGCCGGATCGCTCCATTTCCGCATCGAAAAGATCGAAGAGTAAGCGGTAAGCGACAGCAAAATCAGTCTGCTGTCGCATTTTCAACCAATATGTGATACTATTCACATTCGAAGGGACAAAAGGCGCTCCGAGTATCGGTAAGAGCGTGCGGGCATCTGGAGGGTGATGGGTCTGTCATCCGCTGCTGGGAGAATGACGATGACCACCAGGATTGACCAGTACGAATACATCCCCGGGTTGGCCGGCGTTCCGGTCACGAAGTCACGCATCAGCGACATCGACGGCCATCGGGGCATCCTCAAGCTGCGCGGCTACACGATCCAGGACCTCGCCGAGCACAGCACATACGAAGAGACGGCCTACCTCATCCTCAAGGGCGAGTTGCCCAGCACCGGCCAGCTCGACGCCTTCAAGAAAGAGCTCGCCGAGTACCGCGCCGTCGAGCCGACGATCCTTGACATAATCAAGCTCTTTCCCAAGACGGCGCACCCCATGTCCGCGCTCCAGACCGGCGTGGCCGCCATGGGCCTCTTCTACCCGCGCAACACCGACGACGCGGAGATTAACCATCAGGCGACGGTCCGGCTCATCGCCCAGGTTCCGACGATTCTAGCTGCCTTCCAGAACGTGCGCCAGGGGAGAGACCCGATTCCGCCCCTGGACGATCTGAGCCACTCCGCCAACTTTCTGTACATGATTAACGGTGAGCTTCCTGACCCGCTTGTCGAGAAGATCTTCGACGTCTGCCTGATCCTGCACATCGAGCACACCGTCAACGCCTCCACCTTCACGTCAATGGTCGCCTGCTCGACGCTGGCGGATCCGTACAGCACCGTTGCGGCAGCCATCGCCTCACTGAGCGGGCCGCTGCACGGCGGTGCCAACGAGCGCGTCCTGCGCATGCTCCAGGAGATCGGCTCCGTCGACAACGCGCGAAGGGCGATTCAGGACAAGATAGCCGACAAGGAAGTGATCTTCGGCATGGGACACCGCGAGTACAAGACGATGGACCCGCGTGCGACCATCCTTAAGGGCCTCTGCGTGCCCCTGTTCGACAAGTTCGGCTGCACGCCTCTGTACGACATCGCCGTCGAAGTGGAGACAGTGGCAGCGGAACGCCTGGGCGAGCGCGGCATCTGGCCGAACGTCGATTTCTACTCCGGCATCGTCTACGATATGATGGGGATACCCGTCGACCTGTTCACGCCGGTATTCGCCGTGTCGCGCGTCGCCGGCTGGGTAGCGCACTGGGCGGAGCAGCTCAGCGACAACCGCATCTTCCGCCCAACGCAGATCTACGAGGGGCACGACTCCCGCCCTTACATCCCCATCACCGCCCGCTAGCTGGCCGGAGGGCTTTCCAGGGGCAGCCCGGCCTCCAGGTGCGCGAAGGCGGGGTCTATCAGCCCCAGAACGTCGGCCGACGGGTCTTCGGCGGCGCGGAGCATGGCCGGCAGGCACACGCCGAGCACAGCGCCCGCGAAATTCTGCACGGCGAAATCATCCGCCGGACATCCCAGGCGCTCTGCCAGCAGTTCGGCGAGGAGTTGAAGCCCTCCCGCAAGCTGTCCCATCCAGGACGCCCGCAGCTCGGGAACCGAGAGGAACAGCTTCGCGCGCTCTCGCTGCTGCGCAAGCTCTTCCGTGGGCAGGCTCTTGAGGACGGCCCGAAACGCGGCCCGAAGCGCCTGTATCGGGCTGAGCTCCAGTGGCTGAGCCCGGAATGCCGCGATGAGCATTGGGTCGAGGACGTCGTAAAGCACGACGTGTTCTTTCGACGAGAAGTAGCGGAAGAAAGTGCTCGGCGAAACCTCCGCCGCGGCCGCAATCTGCTCCACCGTCGTCGCCGCGTAACCGTGTTCGCGGAAAAGGCGTAACGCCTCCTGCTGAATCGCCGCGCGGGTTTTAAGCTTTTTGCGTTCGCGGAGGCCCGTCGCCTGACACTCACTATTCAAACGCATTGTCGGCCCCCAATCTCGGCTGCTCGGCCTGGTTTTCCTTCGGCTGGATGACCCGATTGGGAAGCCACACGAGCGCAACAAGAGCGCTGGCCGCAATGAATGCCGCGCCAACCTCCAGTCCCTGGCTCATGCCGTGGATGAAGGCGCCCTTCGCCACCGTGGCGATCGCGTCACCCTGAGACCCGCCGACGGCGTTCCCAACGGCTATGGCGCCTCCGACGGAGCTCTTCGCTGTGGCGAGGGCGCTCGGCGGAAGCGCGCCTAAGGATGACGCAATCGATGATCGATACGTGGATGTGAGGATGCTTCCCAAAATCGCGACGCCGAGCGCGCCGCCGATCTGCCGCGTCGTGGCGTTTGTGGCTGAACCGACCCCGGCCTTGGCCAGCGGCAGCGAGCCCATTATCGAGCTCGTCGCCGGCACCATTGCCAGGAACAGACCGATGGCCATGAAGATAAGGGCTATCAGCGAGTGCCCATAACCCGAATCCAGGGTCGTTTTCGAAAAGTAGTAGGTTGCTCCCGCCGCGATAAGCATGCCGCCGGCGATTGAAGCCTTGTTGCCAAAGCGCTCGGCAACGCGAGGAGAGATTGGCGACATCACCAGCATCGTCACGACCATCGGCAGGAGGCGGATGCCCGTCTCCAAAGGCGAGTAGCCCAGGACGAACTGGAAGTACTGAGTCAGGAAGAACAACGCCGAGGAGAGGGCGAAAAACGTCAGGGTGACGGTTGCGTTCGCCGCGGAGAAGCTGCGGTTTCGGAAGAACCGCAAGTTCAGCATCGGATGGTCGCAGCGGATTTCCCACGCGGCGAACGACGCCAGGACGGCCGCCGCCAGCGCGAAGGCGCTCATGATCTCTCCTGAGCTCCAGCCCCTCGTCGGCACCTCGATGATCCCGTAAACCAGCGCGATCAGGCCGACGATCGACAGCACTGACCCGACGGGGTCGGCCCGGGGCGCTTCCGGGTCGCGGCTGTTCGGCAGGATGAGTTGTCCCGACACAAACGCGACGATCACCACCGGTACGTTAATCAGGAACACGGAGCCCCAGAAGAAGTTCTCCAGCAGCCAGCCGCCAAGAATGGGACCCAGGGCCAACCCGATGGCCGACATACCGGCCCAGACGCCGATGGCGCGAGCACGCTCCTCATGCGGGAAGGCGTTGGTGAGAATCGAAAGCGTCGAAGGCAGCATCGCCGCCGCCCCGACGCCCATGACGGCGCGCGCCAGAATAAGCATATTCGACGACTGAGCAAACGCCGACGCGCAGGAGCCCGCCCCGAAGATGACGAGCCCGAGCTGGAGAGTTGAGCGGCGCCCGAACCGGTCTCCCAGGCTTCCCATCGTCAGGAGAAGCGCCGCGAATAGCAGGATGTAGGAGTCGACCATCCACTGGAGTTGCGTCTCTGATGCGTGGAGATCGCGAACCAACGTGGGCAGAGCGACGTTCAGGATGAAGTTGTCCATTCCGATGATAACGACGCTCAGGCAGAGGACGCCGAGGATCCACCACCTCCGCTCATAGCTCGCCGACTGCCGGATCTTGTCTGAGGCCGTCATTGCTTCGCCTTTCGCGGTATGTTAGTGAAAGTCTATGCCAAATGATAGTAACCGTCAAATTAACAGGAGCCCTCCGCCTTGACCCGCTCGATCGGAACAGGCTAATCTCAGGACAGAGACTCGAGGTGAGAGGGATATGCCGAGTCTGCGCGTCGGCCTCGCCCAGATCAACGTCACCGTCGGCGACTTCAAAGGGAACGTAGCGAAGATACTCGGCTGCGTAGAGCATGCGCGCTCTCTCGCTGTCGACCTGCTGACTTTCCCTGAGCTGGCGATCCCCGGCTATCCGCCGGAGGACCTCCTCCTGCGGCCGCAGTTCGTCCGCGACAACCTGGACGCCCTAAACGACGTTGTGAAGGGGAGCGCCGGAATCACATTGGTCGTTGGCTTCGTCGATTCCGAGCAGGACATCTACGACGCCGCGGCGATCGTTCATGACGGAAAGCTCGTCGATGTGTACCGCAAGCAGTACCTGCCGAACTACGGCGTCTTCGACGAAGACCGCTACTTCGAGCCGGGCAAGCGCGTCGCCGTCCACGAGATCGCCGGCGTGGTAGTCGGCGTCAACATCTGCGAAGACATCTGGTACCCGGAAGGCCCGGCGCAGGCCCAGGCGTATGCGGGCGCGCAGGTCATCACGAACGTCAGCGCGTCACCATTCCAGGCCGGCAAGCGCCCCTTCCGCGAGCGCATGCTTTCGACCCGCGCGAGCGACGCCGCGGCGATGCTCTGCTACAACAACATCGTCGGCGGCCAGGATGAGCTGGTGTTCGATGGCAACAGCATGGTCTTCGGGCCGGAAGGTGACATTATCGGCCGCGCCTGCTCCTTCGAGGAAGACCTGCTGGTTTGCGATCTGGACATGGACCAGGTCATGAAGGCGCGGCTGCACGCTCCCCGCCGGCGCAAGGGCGTCGCCACGAGCGGCGCTGCGCCGGAGAAAATCCACATCTCGTCAGCACCCTTTGTCACCGACAAACCGCCGCTTCCAGAGCGACACGTCGAGCCGCTGGAGGGCGTCGCGGAGGTCTACGCGGCGCTGGTCGTCGGCACGCGCGACTACGTGCGCAAGAACGGCTTCAGCAAGGTAGTAATCGGCCTTTCCGGTGGCGTTGACTCCAGCCTGGTCGCGGCCATCGCCGTCGACGCCCTGGGGTCGGAGAACGTCATAGGCGTTTCGATGCCGTCGCGGTTCTCCTCGCCGGGAAGTCGCAGCGACGCTCAGACCCTCGCCGAGAGGCTGGGCATTCGCCTCATAACGATTCCCATCGAAGAGGCGTTCAGCGCCTACCAAGACATGCTTTCGGAGCCATTCGCCGGCACCGAGTTCGGGATCGCGGAGGAAAACCTGCAGACGCGAATTCGGGGCAACATCCTGATGGGGCTCTCCAACAAGTTCGGCTGGCTGGTGCTCACGACGGGCAACAAGAGCGAGATGGCGACGGGCTACTCGACGCTCTACGGCGACATGGCGGGCGGGTTCGCCGTTATCAAGGACGTGCCGAAGACGCTGGTTTACAGGCTGGCGGAGTACCGCAACGCTCGCGACGGCAAGCCCGTCATCCCGCCCGAAGTCATCGCGAAAGTACCCTCAGCAGAACTGAGGCCGAACCAGGCCGACACCGACACGCTGCCGCCCTATGAACTGCTGGATCCCATCCTCACGGCGTACGTCGAGGAGGACAAGAGCATGGCCGACCTGCTGGCCGCCGGCTTCGACGAAGAGACCGTGAAACGCGTCATCACGATGGTCAACCGAAACGAGTACAAGCGCCGGCAAGCGCCGCCCGGCGTCAAGATCACGCCGCGTGCGTTCGGCCGCGACCGGCGTCTGCCCATCGCCAACCGCTATCGGGGCTGGTAGGGGCGTCGAGAGCGATGCCGAAGGGCCGCGCCGCCCCCCAGGCCTTCACACACGTCCGCGTCATCACGCCAGAGACCGAGATTCCCGATGGCACCGTCCTTGTCGCAGAGGGGCGCATTCTCCACGCCGGCGTGGGCGCGCCCCCCGACAGCGTATCTGCCTGGGACCTGCGCGGCCTCACCGTCGCGCCCGGCTTCATCGACTTGCACGTTCACGGCGGCGGCGGCTTCTCGCTCGCTGAGGGCGACCCCGAGCAGATACGCGAATATGCGCGCTGGGCGGCGGCAGGAGGCGTCACCGGATTCCTCGTCACGCTGCTGCCGGATGAGCGACGACGGCTCGTCGAGTACGTGGAATCGGCGGCCAACGCGTGCGACGGCGAGATCGGCGGAGCGAGACCGCTGGGCATCAACCTGGAAGGGCCGTTCCTGAACGCGTTGCGATGCGGCGCTCTTGATCCCGACGTCCTGCGCCCGGCTGACGTGGCCGAGCTGCGTGAATACCTTCTGGCCGCGAGAGGTCTTCTCCGCATCATGACGATTGCGCCGGAGCTGCCGGGTGCCGCCGCCATCGCCGAAGCCGTCGGGGCCGGCGTTGCCGTCGCCCTCGGCCACAGCGACGCGACCTACGACGAAGCCATGCGCGCCTTCTCGCTCGGCGTCGGGCACGTCACCCATTGCTTCAACGCCATGCGTCCCTTCCACCAGCGAGAGCCAGGCTGTCTAGGCGCCGCCTTAAACGCGCACGACGTGACCGCCGAGCTGATAGCCGACGGCGTGCACGTGCACCCGGCCGCGATGGAGATGCTGTTGCGACTCAAGGGCGTCGAGAAGACCGTGCTCATCACCGATGCCATCGCCGTCGCCGGAATCGGGGACGGGGAGTTCGAATTGCAGGGCGCGCGCGTCGAAGTGAAGGACGGCGTCGCGCGCCGAGCCGACGGCCGGCTCGGCGGCAGCACAGCGACGATGGATGCGATGGTGCGGAACGCGGCTCGCTGGTTGGCCGTGAGCGAAGCGGAAGCGATCCGGATGGCCACGCTCAACCCGGCGTCGGTCATCGGCGTGGCGGACCGCAAGGGCAGGATTGCGCCGGGCTACGACGCCGACCTCGTCGTGCTGTCGCCCGAGCTGAACGTGGAGATGACTTTCATCGCCGGCGAGATGGTCTACGAGCGTCAACCCCCGGCGTTGAGGCGATCAACGTATTCGACCACTTGAGACAGCTTATCGACGATGAGGTCCGGCTTCGCGTCGCCCGGGTCCTCCTGCCGGTACTGCCACGTCAGCACCGCCTTCATCCCCAGCGCCTGCGCGCCTCTGATGTCCGCCAGGACCGTATCGCCGACGAAGACCGCTTCTTCCGGCCGGACGTTCAGGCGGCGCAGCGCCTCTTCGAAGATGGCCGGATGCGGCTTCCCCCAGCCGACTTCCGACGACACGACGAGCGCGTCGATGTTGCGGAGGAGCCCGAAACGCCGCAGGCTCTTCGCCAGCGAGCGGCTCGACTGGTAGGTGTTGGAGACGACGCCCACGCGCAGTCCTCGTTCCTCGAGGGCGCGCAGGGCTTCCGCTGTGTCCGGATCGACGTAGTAGCGGATGCCGTAGGAGAGGGTCTCCTCCGCCATCTCCCGCAGCGATTGCTCCAGCACGTCCAACCCCAGCGATTCGAACGCTTCCTTGAACACCTGCTCGGTGGGCTTCTGCTCCAGGTTGCCGCCGTCGTACGCCTGGCCCTCGCGCAGGAAGACCGCTGCGACCGCGTCGCGCAGGATGGCCGCCGGCGGAATTGGCTCGCCCAGCTCTTTGAAGAGACGGCGCCGCAGCCGGTCGTACGCTTCCGGCTCGCCGCCGTAGTCGACGTCCCACATCGTGTAGCCGAGGTCGAAGATGACGGCTCGAATCTTCATGTCCCCTCATCCCTGACGGACGGAATGCCACGCTACCTGCTTCCAGTATCGCAGAATAGCGCCGAATCGGTCAGCGAGTCCGTGTGAAAAGCGGCGCACTGCATGGAGAACTGCCGGTCAAGGTGGTAATATGAGGGCGCGCAGGAGGCGCAAGGGACGTTGAACGTCTACCCGCTGACACTGCTGCTCGCGGCCGGCATCGCCCTGCTGGTCGCGCTCGCGCTCCAGACGTATTCCCACCGCATGCCGGTTCCCGGCGTCTTCCGCGTGAATCGCGGCGCCGGCGAAAGGCCCTGCTGGGGCGGCGTCGCCGTGTTCATCGCCTTCGCCTCGACGCCGTTCGTAGCATCGGCGCTTTCGTCCAGGGCGTCGGAGTATTTCTCGCCCAAATCCGGCGATTTCCTGAAGTTCCTCGCGGCCGCTGCTCTCATCTTCGTCGTCGGCCTCATCGACGACTGGCGACCGCTGGGATACAAGCCGAAGTTCGTTGTCCAGGTCATCGCCGCTTCCGCCGTTTACGCCGCCGGCTACAGCATCGACAAGATTGCCTTTCCCTGGGGGCCGGAGCTGACTCTTGGCTTCATGGCGCCGGTGCTGACCGTTCTCTGGATCGTCTTCTTCACCAACGCCATCAACCTCATCGACGGGCGGGATGGCTTAGCCACCGGCGTTGTCGTGCTGGCGGCGGCGCCCCTGGCCTACATCGCTTCCAGCTCCAACCACCCGGCCGTGGCGCTCCTGCTCGTCGCTATCGCCGGCGCCGGCCTGGGTTTCATCCCCTTCAACCTGCCGCCGGCGAACAGCTATCTCGGCGACTCCGGCGCGCTGCTGCTGGGCTTCTTGCTCGGCTCGCTGTCGATTCGCGGGGCGACCGGTGTGACCGAGGCCTTCTTCTTTAGCGTGCCGGTTATCGCTCTCGGCTTCCCGATCCTCGACACCGTGCTCGCCGCCGTCCGACGCGCCCTCGACCGCAAGCACCCCTTCGGCCGCGATGCCGATCATATCCATAATCGGCTGGAGAGCGCCGGTTTTGGGCCGCGGGGGCTCCTAATTGTCATCTACGCCATGAGCATGCTGTTCGCGGGGGCGGCAATTGCAATGCACGGCATCGACGTCTTCGCCGTCGAAGCGGCGATTCTCCTCGGTTTCGCCGCCGTGCTGACGCTGGTGCTGGCGAAGCTGGGCTATCTGGTGACGCTCTGGAACAGCCACTCCGTTATCTGGCTGCGGCAGCGGCTCAGCCTAGCGAACCCGAAGCCGTTTGACACGGGCGACAGCGGCGATAGCTAGTCCGCCTCGCTCTGGGCGCGACTCATTGCTCGTTTTAGCTGGTTCGCCGCGAGCAGATAGGCGCAGCGCGTCGCAATCCCCCCCGCAACGGTGACGTCGACGACCACGTTCCGCCGCAGGTACTTCCTGTAGTAATGCCACATGCTCCAGTGGCGCGCCATGATGCTGCGGCTGGGAAGCGTCCGGCTGCTCTTCCCGATATGGTGCACGACCGACACCGCCGGATAGTAGACGACCTTCGCTCCGGCGCGGTGCACCCGCTGGCAGAGGTCCACATCCTCGATGTACATGAAGTAACCCTCATCGAGGAGGCCGATGCGCTCCAGGAGCGATCGTCGAACCATCAGGCAGGCGCCGGACACCCAGTCGACCTCGCTGACGCTGTCGTGCTGCCAGTCGCTCAGCAGATATTGCCGCGAATAGCGATTGCGCGGGAAGAGGCGCGTGAGCAGCGAGTAGCGATTGAACAGGGCGACGGAGAAGGTCGGGAAGCGACGGCACGAGAGCTGGAGGGAGCCGTCGGGGTTGAGCAGCCGCGGCGCGACGATGCCGACGTCGTCGTGCTCGCGCAGGTAGGCCAGCATCGGCGCGAAAGGATCGGTTTCGATCTCGGAGTCCGGGTTGAGCAGGACGATCGCCTCGCCCGTCGCTTCCCTGATGCCGCGATTCGCCCCGGCCGCAAAGCCCAGGTTGCGGCGCATTCGCAGCAGGCGGACGTCGGGGAAGTCCGAGGCGACCATGTCAGCGCTGCCGTCGGCGGAGTCGTTGTCGACGACGATGACCTCCCGCTCGGCGGCCGGCGGATGAGTCAGCAGCGAGGCGAAGCAGCGCCGCAAGTGCTCGCGCCCGTTGTAGCTGACGATGACGATGGAGATGTCCAAGCTCAGCCTCTCGCCAGCGCTTCGGTGTACACGCCGATGGTCTCTCGCGCCGCCTTCTCCCAGCTAAACGTCGCCGCCCGCTCCAGGCCGCGACGCTGCAGATCGGCCCGCAGCGAGCTGTCCTTCAGGATGCGTTCGAGCGCATCGCAGAGCGCGGTAGCGTCGCGGGGGTCGGTCAGGAGCGCCGCGTCGCCGGCGACTTCCGGCAGCGACGACACGTTCGATGCGACGACCGGCACGCCGCAGGCCATCGCCTCCAGCACCGGCAACCCGAAGCCCTCGTACAGCGATGGGAAGGCGAACGCGTCGGCGGCGTTGTAGAGCGCCGGCATCTCCTCCGGCGGCACGTAACCGGTGAAGACGACCTGGCCCTTGAGCCCGAGCTCCTCGGCTAGATGGAAGTCGTCGCCGTACTTCCAGGCCCGCTGCCCGGCCACGACCAGGCTGTGCTCCACGCCGCGCCGCCGCAGCTCCGCGAAGGCGTTCAGCAGCGTAGAGCGGTTCTTGCCCGGCTCCAGGCTGCCGACGCTGAGGATGAACCGCTCGGGCAGCAGGTACTTGCGGCGCACCTGCTCCACGGGCGCGGGGTCTTCGATGATGCGGAAGGCGGGCGCCGCCGCCTCGGCAATCGGTCGCACCTTGTCGGGCGGCGCGTGCAGGATGCGGACGATGTCGTCGCGGACGGCCAGCGACGGGCAGATGAGCAGTTTTGCCGCCTTCGCCGAGGCCCAGCTCACGGCGCGGAAGTAGTAGAGCCGCCGGCGCGGATAACGCTTCGGCAGGATGAAGAACGTCAGGTCGTGGAAGGTGACGACGCGGCGACCGCCCACGTTAAGCAGCGGCGAGGTGTGATGCGGCGAATGGACGACGTCAATGGCCTGCGCCCGTAGCTGCGCCGGCAGAACGAGCTGCTCCCAGACGAGTCGCATCGCCCGGGAGCGCGCGCCGACGTGCACGACTCGGAGGGACGGCCGCTCGCGCTGCAGAGTGTCGAAGGCGTCGGTGCGGGCAAAGACGACGTACTCGTTTTCGGCGTCGACGCGGGCGAGGGCGCGAAGCAGGTTGTCGGTGTAGACGCCGGCGCCGGCCATGAGGCGCGGTATCGACGTGGTGTCGTAGGCGATGCGCATCAACCTCTCCTAGAGATCGCCGGCTTCCACGGTGCGGCCCATCCGTCCGCGGTAGTAGTCTAGCACGCCGAGCGCCAGCGCCTTCGCCATGCGCCCGTCGCGCTTCATGGCGTACCTGCCGAGGTAGGCGAGCCGCGTCGACAGGAAGTAGAGCGTGAACAGGGCGAACCAGAGCCTTGAGGTCGAGTTCTTGCGCACCAGGTAGAGCCGGTTGCGGGTGGCGTAGTAGTGCTTGAAGGGCGTCATCCAGCCGCCGCCGCTCGACGCGCTCTCCATGTGGTAGATGACCGCCTCGGGGTCGTAGCGGAGGCGGTAGCCGGCGGCCAGGGCGTGTCGCAGCCAGTCGGTCTCCTCGTAGTACATGAAGAAGCGCTCGTCCAGCAGGCCGACCTCGCGGAAGGCGGCGGCGGGCACCAGGGCGCAGCAGAAGCTGGCCGTCTGGAGGTCGCGGGGACGGTTCGTCGCCGGGCCGTCGGGCTTGCCGTGGAAGGTGCGGCGGAACAGGCCGAAGCGCCAGTCGAAGTCGCCGGCGTGGGTGCTGATGAGACGGGGGTCATCGCGGTAGAGGATCTTGGGCACGGCGATGGTGCGTTCGTCGGCGAAGGCGACGAGCTTCGAGAGGAAGTCGGGCGTCAGGACGGTGTCGTTGTTGAGGATGAGGACGCGGTCGAAGCCTTCGTCGAGGCAGTAGCGGACGCCGATGTTGTTGCCGCCGGCGGTGCCCAGGTTCTCGGCGGCGCGCAGGAGGACGGCGTCCGGGAGCAGGCGCTCGAGCTCATCGCCGGAGCCGTCCGTCGAGGCGTTGTCGACGATGACGACGCGATGGGGGTAGTCGACGGCGGCCAGCGAGTCGGCGAAGGGACGGATGAAGGCGGCGCCGTTGTAGTTGACGACGACGATGCCCACGGAAGGGCGCTGCGGGTCGGTTGGTTCGGGCATGTGGAATGCATCTTAGCATCCGCGACGCGCTGGCTGAATCGCGGGGGCGGCGCGTCGAATTGACCCATTGAATTCAATTACTTTTTCGCGCCTCTTCCAGATTCGGGATGCGCGCACTCAGATTCAAGATACTGCTCCAATTTGCGTCGAATTACGGCGGACAGCCGGGCATTCTGGATGAGTTTGGCGCTGACGATCATGAGGGCCTGGAAGCGGACGCGCTCGCGGTGCTTGTGTCGCATGATGGCGCGGAGGACGGGCCGAATGTCGTCGTTAGCGGCCATGGCGTCGATGGCGGCCTGGAATTGTCGGGAGTAGCGGCCGGTCTTGATGGCGTTAAGGTTGCCCTTCGGGGCTCCCCTCCGAGGCGAGCCTCCGGCCCTCCGAGGGGAGGCTTCGGCGGCGGCGGGCTGGCGTCCTGCGCGTGGCATGGGAGCGTCTCCTGTCGCTTGGCGATGGGCTTCCGCCACCCTGGCCCCTTGGGCTGCCGCGTGGTGGACATCGATGCTGTTCTTCCCGCCCACCCACCCAGTGAAGTTAATCACGAATTTCAAAGGGGACACCCCTTTGAAACCCCGGCAGAAGGAGAAACTCTCCTTCTGCACTTCCTCTGTTTGCAGGTGACAGGGCCAGGATATATGTTCGAGGGAAGGTTGCCAAGGGATTGGTGGCACGTGAATGCGACGCCAGCGTGGGGCAGGAAGGTCAAAGCATAGGGAAAGCCAACCCGACTGGGAAACCGAAGCCGGAGACGCCGAAGGTTTGAGCGTATTGTGCGGAAAATGTGAACGTACAAAAGAATCGCGTAACCCAGGACTAGAAGCCAAGGTCGCGCTTATAGCGGGCCCTCTGAATATGCTCTCTGAATGGCGTTCGCTTGGTCGCGCTTGACCTTCGAGAGCAGATCATCGAAATAACGCTTGTCCGCTGTCCTGATATCCGCCTTTTTCCGCGTTAAGACCCTGAATGCCCGGGTTAGCTCGGCGTTCAGGTTATCGCATAGCTTGCGATTCCATACATAGGCATAAAGATCGGCTGCCTGGAGACCTGGCTCCTTCTCAGAGTCAGCAAACGTGAGATCGTTAAGCGCATCAGTGTCGGTGTCCGCGTGATCCTTGAATGTATTAAAGGTCGCCAGTGCTCTAGCCTCGGATTCCCGTTTTCTGTCGAGGTATATGTGGATTTGGGAGTCGTGGGCGGCCCTACATGCCAACAATGCCTCCACTAAGAATCCAGGGAACACGACGAAGTATGGTCGAGTTGGGGCGGACTCATGAGCCAACAGCTTCTGAGTGACTTCAAACTGGTCTTCGTGCCATCGCGTCCTGGTCAAGAGAACAGCTCCGGTCAGAAACCGTCGCTCAATCTCCGAATAAGCGAAAAAATCTCGATTCTTGCAAGCTCCGCCCACAGGCTGTAGCTGATAGCGATGGATTGTGTCCAGTAGCCTAGTCAGGAGCGCTGCCGCCTTCTGCGGCTTCCATCCGTGATATGGACTCTCTGAACTTTGCCAAGTGGCCTTCTGGAAGAACTCCTTAGCATGGAATTCCCGCTGCTTGCCGTCCTTCGGCGGTGGCAGTATCTCTAGCGCGGAATTCCAGTCGCGGCGAAACAACTTCCATTGATGCGGCGATGCGACGTAGCCGAGAATCAGAGTGAAGGGGGCGCCATCCTGTGATCCGCTGTCATCGCCGTAGGCATGGAGAGCCATAGCGATCAGGTGCCTCCCCTTGTGATATGGATACTCGCCCCTGCCAGTTACTAAGAGCATTTTGCACCGCGCAGGTTACTGAGGCAAGAATATTGTTGCCCTGGAAAGTCTCGGCTACGTGGTTGTTGGGGGGTTAGGCGAAGTGGGCGGCGAGGGCGCTATCCCAGGGGCGGAGGGTGATGCCGAGGCGCGCGCCGGCGTCGTTACGGAGAATGGTGTAGGGGGGTTTCGGCGGGTACGGGTTGTACTGCGCAAGCGTCGTCGGTTTGAGGGTGACGTCGCTGCGGCCGGCCAGTCGCAGGACCTCGCGCGCCCAGTCGAAGCGGGAGCACTCGCCGGCGTTGGTGAGGTGGTAGACGCCGTAGACGCCGGTGGCGACGAGACGCGCAATCGCTTCTGCCAGGTCGCGGGCGTATGTGGGCGTTGCGACCTCGTCCGTCACTATCGTTAGCTCCGGCTGCTGCGACGCGGCGGCCAGCACCTTCGACGGGAAGTCTCGCTCGCCCCCACCCCACAGCCAGGCTGTTCGCACGACGTAGAGGCGGTCGACGAGCGAGTGCGCTTGCTCCTCGCCGGCCAGCTTGGAGCGGCCGTAGGAGTTGATTGGATTCGGCGCGTCCGACTCGACATAAGGCTCCCGCTTCGTTCCGTCGAAGACCTCGTTGGTGCTGACGTAGACGAGCGCCGCGCCCGTGTCGCGGCAGGCAAGGGCGACGTTGCGGGTGCCGAGGCCGTTCAGGCGAAGAGCGAGGTCGGGGTCGTCTTCGCAGAGGCGGGTGTCGGTCAGAGCGGCGGCGTGCACGACGACGTCCGGTCGCCCAGACGGGCAGGCTGCGGCTTCGATTGTGCGATGCGTCAGATCTTCGTCGGTGATGTCCAGCTCCGGCAGGTCGGCGCCGTCGACGACGTCGTTGGGAAAGGCGCGCATCATCTCCTGTCCGAGCTGGCCGCGATTGCCGGTGACGAAGATGCGCATGTCAGGCGGGCGGAGCGCTGCTGGAAGAGGCGAGGCGGGCGGCGTACTGGCGGTCGTAGTAGGCGCGGAAGGCGCCCGACTTGATCTTCTCCCACCAGCGCCGGTTGGCGACGTACCAGTCGACGGTCTCGTCGATGCAGGCGGCGAAGTCGTGGCGCGGCGACCAGCCGAGGGCGCGGACCTTGTCGAAGTCGAGGGCGTAGCGGCGGTCGTGGCCCGGGCGGTCGTCGACGAAGCGTATGAGGCTGCGCGGCTTGCCCAGGCGGTCGAGGATCGCTTCGACGACGTCCATGTTCGGGCGCTCGTTGCCGGCGCCGACGTTGTAGATTTCGCCGGGCGCGCCTTCGTGCAGCAGCAGGTCCAGCGCCTCGCAGTTGTCCTTCACGAACAGCCAGTCGCGCACCTGGCGGCCGTCGCCGTAGACGGGCAGCGGCTGGTCGTCCAGCGCGTTGGAGATGAAAAGCGGCGCCATCTTCTCCGGGTACTGGTTGGGGCCGATGTTGTTGCAGGGCCGGGCGATGACGACCGGCAGGCGGTGGGTCTCGATGAAGGCGATGCACTGCATGTCGCCGCCGGCCTTGCTCGCGGAGTAGGGGCTGCGCGGATGGAGCGCGTCGGTCTCTATGGAGCGGTGGGGCGCGGGGACTTCGCCGTAGACCTCGTCGGTCGAGATGTGGAGGACGCGCTCGATGCGGTCGCCGGCAGCGGCGACGGCGGAGAGCAGGCAGTAGGCGCCGTAGACGTCGGTCTGGATGAAGGGCGCCGGTTCGAGAAGGGAGCGGTCAACGTGGCTCTCCGCGGCGAAGTTGACGACGGCGTCGGCCTCGGCGACAAGCCGTCCGACAAGCTCGGCGTTGCAGATGTCGCCCTTCACGAAGCGGTAGCGCTTGCCGAGCGGCCCGCCCTCGACGTCCATCAGGTTGTCGGGATTGCCGGCGTAGGTCAGTTTGTCCAGGTTGACGATCTCATAGCCGTCGTATTTCGTCAGGACGTGGCGGATGAAATGGCTTCCGATGAAGCCGGCGCCGCCCGTGACGAGAATCCTGCGCATGTCCGCTCCTAAGGGATCCGCACGCGGCTGAAGTCGCCGAGGACGAGCGTGCAGCTCCGGGGCTTGCCGTCGGCGCCGCGGAGGTCAACGTTGCGGCCGATAAGGCTGTCCTGGATGCGCGCGCCGATGCCCGAGATGACCGTGTTCTCCATCACCACGCTCTGCTCGATCTCGGCGTCTTCGATGAGACAATCGTGGTAGACCGACGTGAAGGGGCCGACGTAGGAGTTGACGACGCGCGTCCGCTCGCCGATTATCGTCGGGCCGCGGACGGTGCTGTTGACGATTTCGCAGCCTCTTTCGAGAACCACGCGTCCCTCCACGCGCGAGGCCTCGTCGACGCTGCCGGCGCTCGAGGGCTCGAGGCCTTCGAGTATCAGGCGGTTCGCCTCGAGGAGGTCGCTCATCTTGCCGGTGTCGATCCAGCAGCCGCCGGCGACCTCGCAGCGCACGTCGTGCCCGTGGTCGATGAGGTACTGGATGGTGTCCGTTATCTCCAGCTCGCCGCGGGCGGACGGCTTGATGGCGTTCACGGCCGTGAAGACGGTGCGGTCGAAGAGGTAGATGCCGATCACGGCCAGGTTCGAGGGCGGGTCCTTCGGCTTCTCGACGACGCGCAGCAGGCGGCCGTCGCGCAGCTCCGCGACGCCGAAGTCCTGCGGGTTCTTGACGGGATAGAGCAGTATCTGGCCCGCCGGAGGCGGGTCGCAGCGGCAGAAGCGGTCCACGAAGGGGACGATGCCTTCGCGGAGGAAGTTGTCGCCGAGGAAGAGGACGAAGGGGTCGTCGCCGAGGAAGTCGCGGGCGATCTTGACGGCGTGGGCGATGCCGAGCGGCGCTTCCTGCTCGATGTAGGTGACGCGGACGCCGAATCGACTGCCGTCGCCGACGGCCGCTCGCACCTGGTCCTTCGTGTCGCCGACGACGATGCCGATCTCCTTGACGCCGCACTCGACGAGGTTCTCGATTGCGTAGAAGAGGATGGGCTTGTTGGCGATGGGCACGAGCTGTTTGGCGCCGGTGTAGGTGAAGGGGCGCAGGCGGCTGCCCTGGCCGCCGCTGAGGATGAGGCCTTTCAGCGCCATGGGAAGATCGAGCATTGCCGGGCGACTCCCGTCCGCAAGTCCGGGCATCAGGTACAGGCTATTGTAAACCGCCTCTGTGGGGTCGGCAACTCGGGGAATTGCCTTCGGTTGTGGCCGGCTTGCCGCGAAGGGGGTGGGACAAGGGCTCGCGGGACCGAAGACCAGTGCCTGCGATCTCGTGGATGGGGACAGCGATTCGACTATCACATGAAGGTTACACTAGCCTCGGGGATCTCGTGATATCCGACTACCTCGCTTAGTCTGTAACGCCCCAATACCTTTTCGCCTTCATACAGTGTCAGCCACCTTCCGGCTACGGTATCCTCGTTGTAATCTTCTGTCTTGTACGAGTCGCAATTGATATCGATGGGTTCCTTTCGGCTTCTAAGTTCGATCCGCAGCGTGATCATTCAACCTGCGCTCCCTTCTTGCCATATGTGGTGAAGTGTAGCACATGAGTTCGAGATGTCAAGCATCTTTTGCCGGTCGGATGCTTGATGTGCCCATCAAGTGATTCTCTCGTGCTCCAGAAGCTCCTTGACCGTGATGGGCACGATGTCCAGACCGTCGTGTTGATTGGCGCGTTTAATCTCCTTCATGGAGTCAGAGCTGAATCCGAAGGCTATGAAGTAGCCGCGCAGGCGCTTATCGCGGCGCATGGCTGTCTCGAAGTTGTCAATATCCGGACGGCCAGCGCGATCCTGTTGCTTGACCTGAATCGGATACCACCTGTCAAGCGTTTCGAAGAAATCCCCTTTTCTTCCCTTTTCTATGTCAGCCAGGTAGAGGCGACCGTCGATGCCGTAGTCGCCCACCTTGACCTCGTTGGGTATGCCGCCAAGAGCGATGACCGCCCAGTTTTCAAACTCTCTATGAGGTATACGCCGGAGATCATCCTCGGTCTTAGGCATATCGATTAGCCTGAAGTCGATGCCCTCTTTAAGACCTAGCCGCTTATCGAGTCTTTGGGCCATGACTCTGCAAGCTGTAGGCGACATATCAATGCCGATCCACCGGCGCTTGGACTTTGCAGCAGCCTCCAGCGTAGTGCCACATCCGCAGAAGGCATCGAGCACGATATCCCCCTCGTTCGAACTCGCCTTGACGATCCGCTCCAAGAGCGCCAACGGCTTTTGTGTCGGGTAACCCAATCCCTCGCTTGACCAAGAAACAATTGGAAGGATGTCAGTCCAGATTGACTGAAGGGGTGTGCCGGGCAGCTCATCTAGGTAGCGTTTGTACCGCGGAATGCCCCTCTTGGTGTAGAAGATGCGTCCCTCCGCTTCCAGCTTTTCCATGTTTACGAGGGTGAATCGCCAATTGCGCGTGATCCCTTTCCACTCATACCGAGGGCCACGTCCTCCCGGAGCCGTCAGATCGTCAGAACGAAAGCGACCGCGCTGGTCATGATATCGGAAGTACCGCTCGACATAGATCGGATCGTACTCGGTATATTCAGGATTCCATGTAAACTGGTTGGACTTGGTGTAAAACAGGATCGTGTCGTGCAGGTGACCGTATCGCCCAGCGTCGCTGTGAGCTGTCTGCCGCTTCCAGACAATCTCGTTCTGGAAGTTGTTGAAACTGAAGACCCGGTCTAGTTCCACCTTGATGTAGTGGGAGGCATGCCAATCACAGTGATAGTAGAAGCTCCCCGTTGTCTTTAGAACGCGGTGAAGCTCCCGTATGCGAGGTCGCATCCAGTCCAGATATGTCATAGCGTCGCCAAAGCGATCCTCGAAGGCCCGCCGTTCCTGCGCCTCACCCCAGAAGACCTCGTAGTTTCGGCTGCTGTTGAACGGCGGGTCAAGGTAGACGAGGTCAACCGATTCGTCTGGGATATAGTTCGGCATCACCTCAAGGTTGTCGCCGCAGTAGATAACGTTCGTCTCCATGTTGGGCCAGATTATACACTGCTCCACCGTCAGGTGGCAGTCGCAGAGGTGCCACACACTCACGAGCTCCCATCAGCAGGATCGTGGGAAACGGGCTGCCCGTCATAGCGGGCCGCGTCGGGGTGTCACTTCTGCCTTGGAAACGGCGCGCAACGGCGCTACAATCGCCGACATGCTGTCCGGCAAGTGGGTGTGGGTGTGGAACTGGCGACGCTGCCTCAACGGCGACGCCGTCGCTGTCGCCCGCCGACTGAAGGACGCCGGCTGCCGCGGCGCCATCGTCAAGAGCGACGACGGCGGGCACGCGTTCGAGCAGGGGCGTCCCGTCTCGGAGATCGTCCAGTCGCTGCAGAGCGAAGGCCTCATGGCCGGCCTGTGGGGGTACGTCTACGGCTGCGATAGCCCAACGGTCATCTACGGCGACCTCAAGCGCACGGCGTCGGATGAGGCGGCCGTCGCGGCGCGCTTCATCACGGAGCGGCCGAACGCGACATGTCGAGGGCCCGACCTCTACGTGATCGACGTCGAAGCGGAGTACGAGTATCAGCCCGCGGATCCCGCGGCGACGGCCGAGCGCTACCTTTCGCAACTCCGCGGCGCCGTCGGGCCCGACTTCCCGCTGCTCTACGCGCCGCTGCCGCAGCCCAACTACCATCGTGGCCTGCCATATCGCGCGTTCCAGCGGTACTGCCAGGGCGTCGTGCCGCAGGCGTACCACAACGCGATGCAGGTGTCGCCGGA
Source organism: uncultured Chloroflexia bacterium (assembly GCA_963703345.1). Lineage (GTDB taxonomy): Bacteria > Chloroflexota > Dehalococcoidia > DSTF01 > JALHUB01 > JALHUB01. The sequence continues at coordinate 1,191,066 of OY969814.1, forward strand.
ACGGGCCATCGCGCTCTGCTACGACGCTTTCGCCGCCGAAGGGCTCGTCCAGGTGCCGCTTGCGCCGGTCGGTGGCGCCTACGGCTCCGTGACGCCGGACGAGCTGACGCGCTGGGCAGGGGCCGCCATCGAACGCGGCGCGACGATGCTCTCCTGGTGGAGCTTCGAGCACATCGAAAGCGACTGCCCCGCGCTCTGGGACGCCATCGCCGCTGTCGACCTCCCTGGAAAGGATGAAACTAACGTGGACGACGAAACGAAGAAGACTGCCGACGCCAACGCCTTCCGACAGCGCATCGCCGGGCTCATCCTGAGCGGCGACCCGGAGCTGGCAGACCGCGCCTACCGCGAGCTGCAGTACGTCCGCGCCCTGGCCGGCCAGGCCGCTACTGCGACCGACAACAAGGCCCCCTCTGCCCCATCGCCAAGCTAGACTAGGCGCCTCCACCTCCTGTAAGATACCGGAGTGTGGCTTCCCCGCGCCTGATTCGCCCGATCACCCCCCGGCGCGAAGCCCAGGAGCAACCGGATGAAGATCGCTTTCATCATGTACCAGGGGAACATGTTCTCCGGTGGGCAGGGGATCTACACCTACTACCTCACGCGCGAGCTCGCTCGGATGGGCCACGAAGTGCACGTCATCGCCGGTCCGCCCTACCCGGAGACCGACGACGCGGTCACGCTTCACAACGTCAAGACCGAGAGCTACTGGAGCCTCTACCACAACCGCCGCAACTTCATGCACGAGCGACATCCGCTCACTCACTTCCATCCCGTCAACTTCTACGAGTTCGCCTCGACGCGCATCGCTCTCTCGTCACTTCTCCTCACGTTCAGCGTGCGCGCCTACGTCAAGATCAAGGAGCTGATGCCGGAGACGCAGTTCGACATCGTCCACGACAACCAGACTCTGAGCTACGGCATACTGCTCATGAGAACGTTGGGGCTGCCCACCGTCGCAACAATCCATCACCCGCTCTCTGTCGACCTGCACAACAGCATCCTGCAGTCGCGCTCCATCTACGAGATGGCGCGTCGCTATCTGTGGTTCCCCTGGATCATGCAGGAAGTGACCGCGCGACGAATGGACCGCATCATCACCGTCTCGCAGAACACGACCCGCGCCATCGAGCGCATGTTCCACGTCCCGCGCGAGCTCATGACCTGCGTCTACAACGGCATCGATACCGAGCGCTTTCGTCCCCTGCCTGAAGTGCCGGAGTCGCCGAACACCATCCTCTTCAACACGAACTCCGAGGACCGCAACAAGGGCGCCGTCTACCTCTTCGACGCGCTGCGCATCCTGCGCGACCAGGGGGTGCCCTTCCACCTGATCATCGTTGACAACGACCGCCGGAGCTTGAAGCTGGCGCCGGAGCTGGTGCGAAGCTATGGCCTCAGCACCCACGTCACCTTCATCGGCCGCGTCTCCAACGAGGAGCTGCTGAACCTGTACAATCGCGCCACCATCCTCGCTTCGCCGTCGCTGTACGAGGGGTTCGGCCTTCCCGCTGCCGAGGCGATGGCCTGCGAGAAGGCGGTCCTGGCTACGACCGCTCCGGCTTTCCCCGAGGTGATGGAGCACGGAAGGACGGGCTGGCTGGTTACTCCCGCCGACGGGCCGGCGCTCGCGGAGGGCATACAACTACTCCTGGAAAACGCCGATCTACGGCGTCGACTGGGGAAGGCGGCGCGCCAGAGTATCATCGAGCGCTTCAACTGGCGCAAGAACGCCGAACAGGTCCTCGAGGTCTACGAGGAGGCAATCGCCAAGCGGAGGGGATGAGCCACGTCGGACAACATCGTCAGCGTCGACTTTCGCCGTCACCTCCCGATCCGCGCCGGCGACCTGGTGCTTGACGTCGGCTGCGGCGAAGGGCGCCACACCAGCGAGGCGTGTCACTGGCCGTGCCGCGCCGTCGGCGTCGACCTCAGCATGGACGACCTACGGAAGGCGCAGAGCTTGCTTCGCTACCAGATCGCAGCGCAGGAGATCGTCGGCCGGCCCGACCTCGTCGCCGTCGACGCCCAGAACCTGCCCTTTTGCGATGACGTGTTCGACAAGATCGTCTGCACGGAGGTGCTGGAGCACATCCCCGACGACAAGGCCGGCATCCGCGAGCTGGTGCGCGTTCTCAAGCCGGGCGGACTCATCGCGATCAGCGTCCCCAACTACTGGCCGGAGATCGTCTTCTGGAGCATCTCCTGGGGCTACTGGCACTCCCTGGGCGGCCACATTCGGTTCTACCGCCCCGGCGAGATGGCGGCGGCGCTGACGGACAACGGTCTCGATATCTACGCCCAGCGGCTGCGCCATACCGTCCAGACGGTCTACTGGTTCTTTCGCTGCGCCTTCGGCATTCGCAACGAGAACTTCGTGTTCACCAAGAGCCTGCAGAAGCTGATGCAGTGGCAGTACCGGCGTCGCCTGCGCCTGCTGGAGTCGCTGGAAGCGCTCGCTAACCCGGTCTTGGGCAAGGACCTCGTCTTCTATGCAAGAAAGCCGCTCGACTAAGCTCAAGGCGCTCTCGGACCGGACGCCGCGCCTGCCGCGCCCGCCCGCCTATCGCTATCGTGCGAATGGGGCCGGGCACAACGGTAACGGCGCAATGTCGCGACTCGACAGCGTCGACCTCGACCTGCTGGGGCTGCGCGCAGGCGACCGCCTTCTGGACGTCGGCTGCGGCACCGGCCGACACGTCGTGCGCGCCTGCCGCAGGGACTGTCTCGTCGTCGGCGTCGACCGCGACATCGACGAGTTGATGGCGTTCAAGTTCTTCGCTTACTGCCTGGCCTGCGAGGGAAAGCTGCTCGCCCGCGCCAACGCCGTAATCGGGGACGGGCAGCGGCTGCCGCTGGCGGACGAGTCGGTCGATCGCGTCATCTGCACGGAGGTGCTGGAGCACGTTCCGGACGACTGCGCGCTTCTCGCGGAGCTCAGCCGCGTCCTGCGGCCCGGCGGCACAATCGCCGTCAGCGTTCCCGACGGCCGTTCGGAGTGGCTAGTCTGGTCTGCCGCCTCGCTCCAGAGAGTGCCCGCCGGCGAGCACCTGCGTCGCTACCGTCGCGGCGAGATAGCGCGACTCCTGCGAGAAAACGGCTTGGAAGTGTACGCTCAGCGCTTCCGGCACTCCCTCGAGACGCCGTACTGGCTGCTCCGGCTGGGCGCGGGTGAGGGAGGCGTGAGGCATCGCGCCTCGGCCGCCTGGAAAGGCTTTCTCGACGCCAGGTCGGCGGAGGGCTCGCGAGCACTGGCAGGCCTGGAGGGCGCCGGCAATCTTTTCCTGCCGAAAAGCGCCGTCATTTACGCGCGAAAACCGCTCAGGGGGGCGACACGATGCGGATAGCGTTCATCGTCTACCAGGGCAACCCATCCTCCGGCGGCCAGGGCGTGTTCACGTACTACCTGGGCCGCGAGCTCACGCGCCTCGGCCACGAGGTGCACGTCATAGCCGGACGGCCGTATCCGGAGGCGGACCCCGCCGTCCACATGCACCGCCTGAAGACGTTCCGCGTCTGGGACCTGATGGACGACGTCAATGAGTATCGCTTTCGCACCAATCCGGCCCTTTTCTTCAATCCCTTCAACTTCTACGAGATGGCCGCGACGCGCGTCTCTCTCGGCTCGCTGCTGTTCACCTTTAGCCTGCGCGCCTACAAGAAGCTGAACGAGCTGTCGCGGGAGCAGCCGTTCGACCTCGTCCACGATAACCAGACGCTGAGCTACGGCATCCTCCTGATGAAGGCGAGAGGACTGCCGGTCGTCGCCAGCATCCATCACCCGCTGACGATCGACCGCCGCAACCGGCTGCTGCAGGTGAAGAACGTCTACGAAAAGGCGCTGGCATTCCTCTGGTACCCGTGGGTGATGCAGGACTTCACCGCCCGCCGCCTGGACAGGATCATCACCTGCTCGGAAAACTCGGCGGTGACAATCCAGAACGAAGTCCACCTGGCGCCGGGGAAGCTGCAAGTCATCCACTACGGCGCCGACACCGACGCCTTCCGGCCACTGGAGGACGTGCAGAAGGAGCCGAACAGCATCCTCTTCGTCGGCGACTCCGAGGACCGCAACAAAGGCGCGCGTTACCTGCTCGACGCTCTGCACATGCTGCGACATCGCCAGGAGTTCAAGGTCACCTTCGTCGACCACCGGCCGGCGTCGCACCTGAAGACCGTCCAGCGGGCGATGAAGCAGTACCGGCTCTACGGCCACATCCAGATCCTGCCGCGGGTATCGACGGAGGAGCTGGTGCGTCTGTACAATCGCAACCAGATACTGGTCTCACCGTCGCTACACGAAGGCTTCGGCCTTCCCGCGGTGGAGGCGATGGCCTGCGGCGTGCCGGTAGTCGCTACGCGCGCAGGCGCATTGTCGGAGATCATCGAAGACGGCGTTACGGGCGTTCTCGTGCCGCCGGCTGACCCCGACGCTCTCGCCCAAGCCTTGCGTATGCTTCTCTCCGACCCGGAGCTGTGCCAACGGATGGGGCAGGCCGGCCGCGAGCGCGTCGTCAGGAACTTCACCTGGCGGAGGACGGCGGAGCGCATGGCACAGGTCTACGAAGAGGTCCGTCGCGAGGTTGCGCAGAGGCAGCGGGCATGAAGGTCTGCTTCCTCCTCCACCAGGGCAAGATGCACTCCGGCGGGCAGGGCGTCTACCTCTACAACGTGACGAAGGAGCTGGCGGCGCTGGGCCACGAGGTGCACGTGATGGTCGGGCCGCCTTACCCGGACATCGCGCCCGGCATCACGATGGAGGGCATCGAGACGTTCAGCCTGTTCGACGTGTACGGCACGTTCGGCGACCACTTCCGGCGCCGCAGCCATCCGCGGGACTTCCTGCGTCCGCTCAACTTCTACGAGATGGTCACCTCTCGCGCGGGCATGTTCTCCGGCATGTCGGCGTTCAGCATTCGCGCCTTCGACCGGCTGCGCCAGATTCAGGCGGAGCGCCGCTTCGACATCATTCACGACGTGCAGGTGCTGGGCTACGGCACGCTGCTGACGCGCATGTGCGGCCTGCCCGTCGTCGCCAACGTGCACCACCCGCTGGACCTCGACCGCCGGAACGCCGTCATCCAGGCGAGGAGCCCGCGCGAGAAGATCCGCTGGATCATTTTCTACCCCTTCTGGATGCAGCACGTCGTGGCGCGGCGGCTGGACCGCATCATCACCGGCTCGCACAAGTCGGCGGCGTCGGTGCGGGAGGCGTTCGGGCTGCCGGCGGAACATATCGAGGTGATCCACGACGGCGTCAACACCGAGGTCTTCCGGCCGCTGGACGACGTGGAGAAAACGGCGAACGAGATCCTCTTCGTCGGCAACTCCGACGACCGCAATAAGGGCGCCCGCTACCTCATCGAGGCGATGCGCCTGCTGCGCGACGACGACCTCCACCTGACGTTCGTCGACAAGGCGAAGGGCGCGCTGGAGCTTGTGCCGCGGCTCGTCCGGCGCTACGGGCTGGGAGCGAAGGTGACGTTCACGGGCCGCGTGAGCTCGGAGCAGTTGGTACGACTGTACAATCGGGCGCAGATACTCGTGTCGCCGTCAGTCTACGAGGGATTCGGGCTGCCGGCGGCGGAAGCTCAGGCCTGCGGAACGGCCGTCGTCTCCACGACGGCGGGGGCGCTGCCGGAGGTGGTCGAGCACGGCGAGACGGGCTGGCTGGTGCCGCCCGCGGACGCGCACGCGCTGGCCGAGGCGATTCGGCGGCTGATGGCGGACGCGGAGATGAGGGCGCGAATGGGCGCGGCGGGAAGACAACGAATGGTGCAGCGCTTCACGTGGCGCGAGACCGCCCGCAAGACGGTGGCGCTGTACGAGGAGGTGCTGGCAGGCCGTCTGGCAAGCCGTCCTACTCCGGCGCAGGCGGCTCCAGCGGCGTCGTGATGAGGGCGCGGCCGATCCAGAAGGCCACGTAGAGCGCTCCCAGGAAGCCGACGATTACGGGCATCGCCAGAGCCCAGTAGCTCTTGCGCAGCACGCCGACGAGGAAGACGAGCCCGGCGAGGATGCTGCCGCCGCAGATCGCCGCTCCATACATCTGAGACCGCTCCCGGTAGCTATTCCATTGCACGGTAAAGCCTCCGCTGTCGAACTGAGGGGAAGAGAGTCTTCTTTCGATGCAGACGTATTTATAGCAGGAATCGGCCTGCCTGTCAAACCGGTGGATAGAATCGCGTCGACCTCACGCGGTGCGGGAAGCGGGAGCTACTGCAGCCAGCGCCTTCTCGCATACCAGCCGCCAGCACCCAGCAGCAGGGTGCCTGCGGCGATGAGTCCGGCGAGGCCGAGGGCGCTTGTTGTCCAATTGCGATGGTTCGATGCAGGATCGCGCTCAAGCTGCGGGTACTCTGCTATGCCACCCACACCCGCGGAGCCAACTGGCGTATATTCCCCAACAGCCCCAACATAGGAATCCGGGGATACCCCATCGTGTCCCCCGATGACATATATCCTTCCGGCGACGGCATTGGCGGTGTGCCCCTGCCGCTGTCTCGGCATGGGGTTTCTGACGCTCCAAGAGTCGGCCGCCGGATCGTACTCTTCCGCTGTCGTGAAGTGGACTCCCTGGTTGCCTAGGCCGCCGATGGCGTAGATTCTGCCGTTGACAGTTGCCGCTGCGAGCGCCCAACGGGCCGTCGGCATCGAGGCGCTTGTAAGCCAAGTGTCGGTAGCTGGATCGTATCGCTCGACCGTTGCGAGAGCCCCAGTTCCGTCGTAGTAACAGCTCACCGAACATCCTCCAACAACGTAGATCACGTTTCCTACGACGGCTGCCGCAGCATTCCTTCGCGCCGTTGGCATTGGGGACTTGGTTGTCCAGGTATTCGTTGCGGGATCGAATTCCTCAACCGTAGCAAGGTCGGACCCACCGCTCTCACCTCCGAACACATAGACCTTGCCGTTTACCGCAGCTGCTGCATGGTTCATCCGCGGCGTATGCATGTCAGCTTTGGATGTCCAGCTATCAGTGGAGGGATCGTACTCTTGGACGGTTCCGACTTGGGTGCCGTTGTTTCCGCCGATTGCGTAGATTCTGTTGTCCACCGCGGCGGCCGCGAGGTTACTGCGGGCGGCAGGCATGGCTGACTTTGGAATCCAGGTATCCGAGGCAGGGTCGTATTCCTCAACCGACGCAAGTCGAATGTACCCGCCCCCACTCCAACCCCAACCGCCGATAGCGTAGATTCTGTTGTTCACAACAGCGCTCGCATGATCGTTCCGAGCCATCGACATGGAAGCTCGTTCAACCCAGGTGCCGCCAAGGGGTGGGTACTCCTGGATCACGGATACCGTGTCATCCCTGTTGTTCGCCACGTAGATGCGGTTCGTGAAGGGGTTGACGGCTACGCCATAGGGAAAATTCCCGACCGCTACGGTGGCGACCACGGTGTTGCTGGCGTTGTCGATGACGGAGACGACGTTGCTGCTTTCGTGGTGCGTCACGTAGATGCGGCTGGTAGTGGGGTTGACGGCCACGCCGTAGGGATACCACCCGTCCGCTACGGTGGCGACCACCGTGTTGCTGGCGCCGTCGATGACGGAGACGTTGAAGCTGTGGGAGTTCGCCACGTAGATGAGGTTCGTGCTGGGGTTCACGGCCACGCCCTCGGGGTCAATCCCGACCAGGACGTCATCGACGTCACTGTTGCTGGTGCCGTCGATGACGAAGACGTAGTCGCTCCAGGCGCTCGTCACGTAGATGCGGTTGGTAGTCGGATTGACTGCGACGCCAGAGGGCAGACTCCCGACCATTACGGTGGCGACGACCAAGTTGCTGGCACCGTCGATGACGGAGACGGTGTGGCTGGGATAGTTAGAGTTCGCCACGTAGATGAGGTTGGTGTTCGGGTTGACGGCTATGCCAGGAAAGGGGGCCCATCCGGCCACTGCGGTGGCGACGACCGTGTTGCTGGCCCCATCGATGACGGAGACGTTCCAGCTGTCGTTGTTCGCCACGTATATGCGATTCGTGTTGGGGTTGACGGCCACCTCACAGGGGCCACTCCCGACCGGTACGGTGGCAATGACCGTGTTGTCGGCGCCGTCGATGACGGAGACGTTGCCGCTGTCGTTGTTCGCCACGTATATGCGGTTCGTGTTGGGGTTGACGGCCACGCCACAGGGGCCGCTCGCCACCGCAACGGTAGCAACGACGGCAGGGTCAGCGTCGGCAGCGCGTGAGACGGATGGTGGCCCTCGCAGGGCAAGAACACTCGCCAGTGACAGGAAGACCAACGTTCCCGCCAGTAGCACGAGGACCAGCCGCAAGGCGTTCGGAGCGCGCATCGCACGACCTCTTTCGTGAGCGGGGGTCAATCAGCGGGGATAATCAGCAGCGAGCTGTCAACGATGTGATTGTAGCACTGGGCGGGCGCTTGTCAACTGCGTTGACTAATCGAACGGTTTCGGCGCATTCTGCCAGCACACACGCCCGGAAGGGAGGGCGCCATGACGGGCACGATCGACGTTTGGATGCAGCACCCGACGGCGCGGTTCATCCAGCATGACATGTTCGACTCGCTCCGCCGCTGGACCCGGGCCCAGCCGACGCAGGCGATGGAGCCTTCCGGCGAAGAGATCCCTCTCAGCTTAAGCATCGCCGCTATGGACGCCGCCGGCGTGGAGCGCGGTCTGATCGCGGCCTGGTACGGGCCGGAGGGCGCGCTGATCTCGAACGACGAGGTCGCGGCCTTCGTCGCCCAGTATCCGGAGCGGCTGGTCGGCGTCGCCTCCGTCGATCTGCGACGCCCCATGGCCGCCGTGCGTGAGCTGCGGCGCGCCGTGCGGGAGCTCGGCATGCGGGCGCTGCGCATCGTCCCGTGGCTGTGGGGTCTTCCGCCCAACGACCGGCGCTATTATCCGCTCTACGCCGAGTGCGTCGAGCTTGGCATACCCTTCTGCACGCAGGTCGGCCACACCGGTCCGCTCCGCACGTCGGAGACAGGAAGGCCGATCCCCTACCTCGACGACGTCGCTCTCGAATTCCCCGGCCTGGTCATCGTCGGCGGGCACATCGGCTATCCCTGGACCGACGAGATGATCGCGCTGGCCACGAAGTACCCGAACGTCTACATCGACACTTCGGCCTATACCGCGCGACGCTACCCGCCTGAGTTCGTGGCGTACATGCGGGCGAACGGCCGGAGCAAGGTGATGTTCGCCACGAACTACCCGATGATCACGGCGTCGCGGGCGCTCGAAGGGCTGGACGAGTTGGGACTGGACGAGGAAGCGAAGGAGCTGTTCCTGTCGGGGAATGCGACGCGAGTGTTCCGCCTCTAGCGGCAGTATCCGCTATTCGCGGCCTCCGGTGTCGTGCTTTTGTTTCGCTTCGAGCACCGCATAGTCAATGTGTCGTTGTACGCGTTTCATAAACCAACGCGCTAGCTTCATCCCCACCACGCTCTCAAGCGTCACTATGACGAAGACAAACACCACCAGCAGTAGCGGGAACTCCTTAACCACCCAAACGAACATGAACACCATTATGCCCAACACCGGCAACATGAGGGCCAGGTGGGTAGCAAATCCCATAAGGGCCAGGCGGTTTAACTCCTTCTGCGTATCGGCCACTATTCGCTACCGCTCCCTTCGGCATCCGTAAGTATAGCGCCACGTAGATGCATGTCAACGACTGCGATCCTTGGATGGTTTCAGGCGATCCTGTGGGAGTGGAACCAGCGAAGCCTCGACACCCTGAACGGCCGCCGCTAGAATAAGGCAGGCCTCCCGCCGAACCGTAGCGCGGAGAGGCACGCCGCCGCAAGGAGGTTGCTCCGTGCCAACAGCGCTCATCACCGGCATCACCGGCCAGGACGGCTACTATCTCGCCGAGCACCTGCTCTCCCAGGGCTATCAGGTCTACGGCCTCATCCGCGGCCAGAACAACCCGAAGCGCCTCGTCGTCGAAGCCACGCTGCCCGACGTTGAGATCGAGCTGGGCGACCTGCTGGACGAGACGTCGCTGATCAGCGCCGTCCAGAAGGTGCAGCCGGACGAGATCTACAACCTGGCGGCAATCAGCTTCGTGCCGCTCTCCTGGAACCAGCCTGAGCTTACCGGCGAGATAACTGGCCTCGGCGTCTTGCGCATGCTGGAAGCGATCCGCATCGTCACCGGCGCCAGCCCTTCGCGTACGGGGAGCGCCGGTGGCATCAGGTTCTACCAGGCGTCGAGCAGCGAGATGTTCGGGCGCGTTGCCCAGACGCCCCAGAACGAGGAGACTGCCTTCCGGCCGCGCAGCCCCTACGGCGTCGCGAAGGTCTACGGCCACTACATAACCGTCAACTATCGCGAGAGCTACGGCATCTTCGCTTGCAGCGGCATCCTCTTCAACCACGAATCGCCACGACGCGGGCCGGAGTTCGTGACGCGGAAGATCACGCAGGCGGCGGTCCGCATCAAGCTGGGCAAGCAGCAGGAGCTGCTTCTCGGCAACCTCGACGCCGAGCGCGACTGGGGCTACGCCGGCGACTACGTCCGCGCGATGCACATGATGCTGCAGGCGCCGGAAGCCGACGACTACGTCATCGGCAGCGGCGGGTGCCACCGGATCAGCGAGTTCGCCGAGCTGGCGTTCAAGCGCCTCGGCCTCGAGTGGCGCGACTATGTCCGCAGCGATCCGAAGTTCATCCGCCCGGCGGAAGTCAACCACCTCTGCGCCGACTCGACGAAGGCGCGGACGAAGCTGGGCTGGGAGCCCGCGGTGTCGTTCGAGGGGCTGGTGGAGATGATGGTGGAGTCGGACCTGAAGGCGGAATCTGCGTCGTAGTGGCTTGCCGCCGGACTTGCCCCTGGAGCCTGCGATCTGCGTGAAGGGAGAAGTTCACAATTCTGCAGGTTGAGACCTGCGGAGGCTCAGAGTGCGTGAGGCAGAAATCTACAATTCTGCAGGTTGAAACCTGCAGCCTTCGCGGATGATAGGTTGGATGGGGGTCGGGCCGTTCGGCAACCCGAACGGCCCACGACACCACGTGGCTACTAGTAACGACGCGTCGTGTTACGCGGATCTTCCATGTCGCCTTCGTAACGGCAGTGTGAGGTGCGCTTGTCGCGTTCACGTTGCGCGATGCGCTCTGCGCATCGCGCCGCGGCACCACGTCGCTCCGCTAGTATGCGCCTCGCTTGAGGCCGAGGAACGCCGCACCGGCGGCAGTGGCGCCCTCTCGCATCGGCGTTCCGCACTTTCGGCTCGGCCATCTGGGTGCCGCACTGTGGACAGAACATCGAGATTCCCTCCCCTCGCTGGGCGTACGCTACGGCTGACAACCGGGCGGGTCGCCCTCGAAGACGACGACGAAATAGGTCTTCCCTTCTTGGCTGAGTGCGGCTCCCGCTCCCATCCTCGTATAGCAGCGACCGGTGATGACCGTCACGTGAGGCGGGCTGTTGCGCCACATGGAAAGCGCCATGTCAACCGTCGCATCTGTCAACGCATTGTTCCAGGCCATCACCTCGCCGGTCCAGCCGGGCGTGATGCCGGCCCGCTCCATCAGGCAGCGCGCGGGGCAGCCGTCCGGCGGCGAATGCGAGAAGTAGTTGAGGTTCGCCATGTCCTCCGCTCGATCGCGGGCGATGGCGGCGAGCTGGGGGTCGGCGGTCAGCGGCGGTAGGCCCGCCTGGGCGCGAATCTGATTGATGCCTCGATCAATGCCGTTTTCGACCTGCGCCTGAATCGTACAGCCGCCGCAGAGAAGCATGAAGGTGAGCGCAGCCACGGCGAGCGGCAGAGAAGCGAATCGCAATGAACGGCGGCACAGGCCGACGCGGAGGGCCTGCCGTTCGATACGGGAATGTGCATCTACGAGGGTCCGCATCCGCTGCGTCTCCACTCCACGTCTTCAGGCATTCTACCCGCGACCCGCGCATCCGGTAACCACCTGCGGCGGAGCCCTCGTCGCGCCTCGTAGGGGCCAAATGCACTATACTGAGGCGCGACCGATAACGCGACGAATCAGAAGGAGACAACAATGGAATTCGAGCAGCTCGCTGTCCGCAGGGAGAACAAGGTCGCCGTCTGCGCTATTCGCAATCCGCCGCGCAACCTAATGAACAGCCGCACGGTGCGAGAGCTCGAAGCCCTTATACAGGAACTAGAGGCCGACGACTCGGTGCGCGCCGTCGTCTTCACCGGCGGCCTCGATGGCATCTTCATCACCCACTACGACGTCTCTGAGCTGTCAGCGATTCCCGGCAGGGAGATGCCCGCGGAGCCGCTCAGGGTCCCGGAAATGCCGTTTCATCGCCTGCTGCTACGCCTGCAGAGGCTGCCGAAGCCGGTCATAGCCGCCATCAACGGGCAGTGCGGAGGCGGCGGCTGCGAGTTCGCTCTCGCCTGCGACCTGCGCATCATGGCCATCGGCGACTTCGGCATCGGGCAGCCGGAGGTCAACGTGGGCATAATACCCGGAGGCGGTGGCACGCAGCGGCTGCCCCGCGCAGTCGGCCAGGCGAAGGCGCTGGAGATGATGCTGCTGGGCAAAGTCGTCGGCGCCGAGGAGGCGGAGCGAATCGGTCTCGTCCACAAGGCGGTGCCCGCCGCCGACTTCATGCCGGCCGTTATGGCGCTGGCTCAGAGGCTAGCTCAAGGCGCGCCCATCGCGCAGGGGTTGATCAAGCGCTGCGTCTACGAAGGGCGCGACGTGCCGCTGGAAGACGGCCTCCATATCGAATGGGAAGCTTTCATGCAAGTGCTCCGCAGCGAAGACGCTCGCGGGGCGATGAAGGCCTATCTCAAGGGAGAGCCGTACGAGTTCAAGGGGTGCTGAAGTCTCTTCGCTTCTCGGTCTGTCCTATCACCTTCCGTACTCGTCGCTGCCCCGTGTATATTGGCTGTGACTACGAAGCTGGAGGAGCCATCGGATGAAGCTGAAAGTGCCAAAACTAATCTGGGACGGCGGCGGCGAGCGCGAGCTGGAGTTTCCTGAAGAATGGGACGTCCATTTCTGCCCGTCGCGCGGCTGGGATCGGCCGGCCTTGAACGACAAGGCGATGCGCAAAGCCTTCGCCAACCCCATCGGCGCACCCCGAATTCGCGACCTCGCCCGCGGGAAGAAGGAGGTCGTGATCATCTTCGACGACATCACGCGACCGACGCCGGTCCACCAGATTGCGCCCTACGTCCTCGAAGAGTTGCGCAAAGCGGGAATCGCCGACGATCAGGTGCGCTTTGTCATAGCCTCCGGCACGCACGGCGCCCATGACAACAGCGCGCTGCGCGCCAAGCTGGGCCAGGAGATACTGGAGCGCTATCTCGTCTTCCAGCACAACCCTTACGAGAACTGCGTCTCGGTGGGCGCCACGCGGCTGGGCCGCGTCATCGCCGTCAACCGGGAGGTCATGTCTTGCGATCTCAAGATCGGCATCGGCTGCATCCTGCCCCATCCCCAGGCGGGCTTCGGCGGCGGCGGCAAGCTCATTCTGCCCGGCGTTGCCCATATCGACAGTGTCGACCGCTTCCACCGCGCGGCGACGGACAGCGCACCGGGCACTGTCGGCATGGGCATCTGGGACGAGAACCCGATGCGGCGTGAGACGGAGGAGGCAGCGCGACTCGCCGGGCTCGACATGACGGTCGACGCGATCTTCAACGGCCGCTGCGAGGTGACGGACCTGCTGGTCGGCGACCCCGTGCTGGCGCACCACGAGGGCGTGCGTCTGGCGAAGGAGGTATACGCGACGGAGCTTGTCCGCGACGCCGATGTTGTTGTCAGCAACGCCCACGCCAAGCCGAACGAGGCGATGATCGCGCTGGCGATTGCACTTGGTTCCATCAACCGGTCCGCCGGCGACATCGTCCTCATCGTGGACTGTCCGCGGGGGCAGATCGTGCACTATCTGTTGCGTCGCTTTGGCAAGGAGTACGGCGGCCGGCAGTACGCGACACGCGGCGGCCTTCCGCCTCAGTTCCGCGTAATCGTCCTCAACCCGCAGCCCGACCTGACCTGCACGGACCTGTTCCTCGACCCGGGCAGCGTCATTTGGGCGAAGGAATGGCGGCAGGCTCTGGCGCACCTGCGCGAACGGTATCCCGGGAACGCGCGTGTTGCAGTCTACCCGGACGGCACCGCCCAGTACCCTGCTCCCCCTTAGCGCGGTCGAACGCCCAGGGGTAGGTGGTCTACGGGTGGTTCAGTTGCAATGCTGGCCTATCTGCCTCGACATAATAAGCATGTCGGTACTATTGATTCTCCCATCCTTGTTGAGGTCGAGGTCGGCATTGTAAAGGCCGTCATTGTAGCGCTGTGTTTGCGCGGTGGCGATGATGAGCAGGTCAGTAGGACTGACTCTTTTGTCGCCGTTGACGTCGGCGATCTCAACGTTGTCGGGGCAGCCGTTGGAATTTGTGTCCGTCATCGTCGGCGATGTGGCCCAGCCCATGACCTCGTAGCGGTCGGGGATACCATCACCATCCGTGTCAGACTTATTCTGGTCCGCCCCGAACAGCGCCTTGATGTTGTCAAATGCCGCGGTTGACGGCTTGCTCAAGGGGTTGAGAGGGTCCGAACCGAGAAGGCATTCGACGCCGTCGACCACGCCATCGCCGTCCGTGTCCGCTTTCTTAGGATCTGTCGGCCCGGAACCACAGCCGACATCCTCGCCCGGTATGCCCAACGGGCTCGTGCCGGTATTCAGCATGAAGTCGTTGTCTATGTCCGGGTCGCAGGCGTCGCCAAGCCCATCTGAATTAGGGACAGTCGCGTCGTCGCCGGGCACATATGGCCCGTTATCGATAGGTTTGGCGTCAGTGTTGGTCTGGTCGGGGTTGTAGTTGTTCGGGCAGTTGTCGTACAAATCGGGGATCGAGTCGTGATCGGCATCAACGGGCTGGCAGATGCCGCCGGCGGCGATCGCAGCAGCATAAGCATCCAAGCGCCCTGTCCCGAACGTGTTATCCATACCCGGTTCTCCGAGGTCGACCGCGTTGTCCAGGATGAGATCGTGAATCGCAGCTCGGTCCGCCGCGGGATCATCGCCCGGGTCGCCTGCCTTCAGGTCAGGTCTGCACTGAAGCAATAGCGCGGCGACACCAGCGACGTGGGGCGCGGCAGCAGAGGTCCCGAGGAACGTTGTTCCGAAACCGCCGGCGCCCGTAACACTCACGCCATCGATGCCCGCAACATCCGGCTTCGTACGACCGTCTTCAGTCGGCCCGCGGCTACTGAATGTTTCGATCGTGTCATTCCCCGGATCATAGGCTCCGATTGCGCCGACGGAAATGACGCCGCCCCCGGCGTCGTTCTCGCAGACTATGCTGCTCCGAGTCGTGTTGAAGTTGTGATACGCGCTTGTACCCGGAAGCTGACGCCGGACAGTCGGCAGGATGGACATGTCGAGGATGCGTGGTACCCCCGACCTTTTCACGATTGCGATGTCGAAGTAGCCAGCAGCCACACCGTAATTGCCGTAGCCCAGAATCTCCTCGGGATCGTCGTTGCCATCCTGAACCTGTGTGCTTGATGCCACCGGTGTGCCTGCCGGACGGCCGTCTGGACCCTCACGGTACAGGTAGAGGTTGTAGTCGTTGGAAGACGCGCCCCACGGGTCGTTCCATTCAAGCGCGATGGTAACGGTGTCGTTGGTTTCAAGCCATATTGAGTCGAATGAGGACGGTTGCGAGCCGCGCGCCTCGGTGGTGTCGCCGGTCGTTTGAAACTCGTGCCAACCAGGGTAAGATCCGCCGCTGTCCGTGAACTTGCCCTGATAGTGCTCCACAGCTAAGTTCCCCACGGCCGTGGAGTACTGCCTGATAGGGTTCAGAGGGCTGTTCAAGGCAGCCGACGTGTTGGTTGAGACGTAGCTGCTACCGTCATAGGGACCAGCGGTTAGGAAACCTATGTCATCAACAACCACGTCAGTGTGAGCAGCGAGGCAGTTTACGGTCCAGTTGAAGTCCAACCCCGTGCACCCCCCCCCTGGGCCACAGTAGTAGCCGAACCACAGCTCGGCGTCAGGGGCGATGTCGTGGACGATTTCCAGCATGGCGGTGCCCTCTGCTCCGCCCTGTTGCGGGTTGCCGAATATCCACCAATCGCCGCCCTTTGTAAGGGCGTTGCAGGTTCGGACGTTCACGGACGACGGCAAATCGCCGCTGCCTTGCGCGCTGGTCAGGCCGGTCACACCGTTTGAGATTACGCCGACCCGCACTCCAGCACCCGTGACGCCGAGAGTCTCCCTCACCCAGTTACCCCTAATGACCGCGTCCCCTTGCGTCATCGCCGAACCGCTCTCAACAAATCCGTAGTCAGGCAGTCTCACGTTCTTGACCGCATCAAGACCGGCTACGACATCCAGTTTGTCTACCGGGGCCATTCCCTGCACGATTCCGGACTTGTCATCGACGGTCTGGATAGTGACGCCTGAATCCTCCAGGGTTTCCAACAAGGCAGGGTCCACTCGGTCTGCTTCCACGTATACCTGGACCAGCTTGCCTTCTGGATCGAGATGCATGAGACCGCCGCGGACAAGGCCGTCGAGATCGGGCGGCAAGTCTACGGGCCTCAGGGGGCTCCCTGAGCTGATAGCAGCGTCAGAGAGCCGTGCCAACGGGGGCGCGAGTTTGGGGTGACGGGAAAGGCCGGGCGGAGCGACGGTCTGATTGGCTGTGGGCGGACTTGGTGTGCCGTCAGTGGCTACGGGTGATGGCTGAGGCGCTGGGTCAGCCATCGCGCCTGAAGTTACCCTTGTGTGGAAAAGCCCAAAAGCAACAACACATGATACGAGCGTGAGGACGACAAAGATAGCGAAGGGATTACAACCGTGGTGTTCTTCCATCAACGGCCTCGGTTCGCTGATCTTTGGCAGGGGGATTCAGAGAGTGGCGGGCGCTCTGTCTTGCCCGATAGTCTACTTCATTCACCGTGTTTGTCAATCATTGACATTCGGGTGCGGAAGGCCGCGTTACCCCCAGGCGCGCGGGCACTTCCCCTGCGGTCTCCCGGCGAGGCCATTGCCTTTGCGGTGAACGGGCATCGGCGTATCATTCGATACGGGAGCGCCGGCCGGAACCGACGTGGCCGGCGCCGGCCAAGCCATGTTACAATTTAGAAAGCATCTAGCTGTTATTTGCCTTCTTCGTCACACCGTCGAAGGGAGCGGAGAGTGACCCCACAGGTGAAGGGCGGTCTCAGCCTTCGTGCAGACGTCATCGACCGTGGCCTCTGCACCCTCTGCGGCGCCTGCGTCGGCATGTGCCCGTACATCGTCAATTATCGCGGCCGCGTCGTTGCCCTCGACGACTGCGCTGTGGAACAGGGGCGCTGCTACGCCTTCTGCCCGCGCACCGCAACCGACCTCGACGAGGCGAGCAAAGCGGTTTTCGGGGCAGCCTACGACGACGGCCCAATCGGACGGGTCGCGGAAGTGCTCATGGCGCGCGCCGCTCGCGAGAACGTACGCGAGAGGGCGCAGTACGGTGGCACAGTCAGCGCCCTCGTCGCCTTTGCCATCGAGCGCGGCTTCATCGACAGCGCTGTCCTAACGAAGAGCGACTCGTCGCTGCTGCCCTCCGGCGTGATCGCGCGCGACGCGTCGGAAGTTCTGTCTCACGCCGGCTCCAGCTACGTTGCCGCGCCGACCCTCGCCGCCTTCAATCGGGAGGCGCAGCGCGAGGATGTGCGACGCGTCGGCGTCGTCGGCACGCCGTGCCAGGCGCTGGCGCTTGCGAAGATGCGCCTATCGCCGTTGGAGAATCGCAACAACGTCGACAAGCTATCGCTCGTCGTGGGCCTGTTCTGCACGTGGGCGCTCGATTACAGCGTGTTCGCCGCCTTCCTCGCCGAAAAGACGCCGCTGGAGCGCGTCTCGAAGCTCGATATCCCGCCGCCGCCGGCCAACTTGCTGCTTGTCTTCGCCGGCGCCGAGAAGCTTTCGATTCCGCTCGACGAAGTGCGCCGTTTCATCCGTCCCGCCTGCAACGTCTGCCTGGACATGACCGCGGAGTTCGCCGACGTGGCGGTCGGCGCCGCGGAGGGCATCGACGGCTGGAACACGCTCATCGTCCGCAGCGAACGCGGCCGCGAGCTGGTGGAGGCGGCGCACGCGGCCGGCGTCATCGGGGCCGACGCCCTGCCGGAGGAGAACCTGAGTCATCTGAAGGGCGCGTCGCTGGGCAAGCGAAGGCGCGCTCTGACGAATATCCGCGCTATGACGGGCAGCGACGACGACCTGCTCTACCTGGAGCTACGCCCGGAGACGCGTCAGAAGCTCCTCGCGGACGGGCCGGCGGAGAGTTAGCGACATGGCAAACCTTGCGACTTTCGACGAAGGGACGCGGCAGCTTCTGATGGGCAACGAGGCGATTGCCCGCGGCGCGCTGGAGGCGGGCATCGGCTTTGCCGCCGCCTACCCGGGCAACCCGTCGTCGGAGATCATCGGCTCGCTGGCTGAGGTGGCGAAGGACGCGGGCATTTACGTCGAGTGGTCGGTCAACGAGAAAGTCGCCCTCGAAGCCGCTGCGGCCGCCGCCTTCTCCGGCGTGCGCTCGCTGGTCGCCATGAAGCACAATGGCCTCAACGTCGTCCTCGACTACCTGATGGGGCTGGCGCTGACCGGCACGAAGGCGGGCATCGTCCTGGTCACCTGCGACGACCCGGGCGCGCTCTCCAGCACCGAGGAGGAGGACTCGCGCATCGTCGCCAAGTGGGCGAACCTGCCGCTGCTGGAGCCCGGCACCTTCCAGGAAGAGAAGGACATGACCCGCTGGGCCTACGAGCTGTCGGAAGAGCTGAAGAGCGTCGTGCTGATCCGCGGCGTGACGCGAACCTCGCACGCCCGCGGCGACGTCGAAATCGGCGAGCGCCTGCCGCCGACGCGCGACGCCCGCTTCGCGCCGTCGAATTCGATCGAGTTCACGTCCGTGCCGGCGCCGTTCAAGCACATGCTGGCGAACCAGAAGATGGAGCGCGCGCGTCAGATCTTCGAGAACTCGCCATTCAACCGCTACGAAGGGCCGGAGAAGCCGGACTTGCTGATAGCCACCAGCGGTAGCGGCTGGTTCTACGCGCTGGAGGCGGTGAGAGCGCTGGAGCTGGAGAAGAGCGTCGGCATCCTCAAGCTGGCGACGACGTGGCCGCTCCCCGAGAAACTCGTTCGCGAGCACCTGTCGCGGGCGGCCGAGGTGCTGGTCGTCGAAGAGATCGACCCGTTCCTGGAGGGCAACCTGAAGGAGCTCGTCGGCGAGGACCCGGCGGGCGTCGGGCCCGTCAGATTCTATGGCAAGCGGAGCGGGCATATTCCCGCCTACGGCGAGATCAACCCCGACATCGTCACGGCGGCCCTGGCGCGAATCCTGGACATCGAGTATCGCGCCGTCGAGCCCGACTACTCGCAAAAGGCGCTGGCGCTGACCTCGCCGTTCGTCCACGGGAGGATCGTCGGCTTCTGCGCCGGCTGTCCGCATCGCGCGACGTTCTGGTCGATCAAGAACGCGCTCAAGCTGGACGGGCGCGACGGCTTCGTCAGCGGCGACATCGGCTGCTACTCGATGGCGGTCGGTCCGGCCGGCTACTTCCAGGTCAAGACGATGCAGGCGATGGGCTCCGGCACGGGGATGGCCTGCGGCTTCGGGAAGCTGGCGGAGTTCGGCTTCACGCAGCCGGTGCTGACGGTCTGCGGCGATTCCACGTTCTATCACGCGACCATACCGGCGATTATCAGCGGCATCTACAATCGCGCCGACTTCACGCTTCTGGTCCTCGACAACAGCGCGACGGCGATGACTGGCTTCCAGCCGCATGCGGGCACCGGCCGCAGCGCGATGGGCGAGACGACGCCGACGGTTGACATCGCGACGTTGTGTCGCGCTCTAGGCGTCCGCGTCGAGGAGACCGACCCGTTCGACCTGCAGGGCACGACAGAGAAGCTGCTCGATCTCATGCGGGACGAAGGGGTCCGCGTCCTCATCGTCAAGCGGGAGTGCGCGCTGGTCCGCGCCCGCAAGGAGAAGCCGGCGTTCAAGATGCGCGTCGACGCCGAGCGTTGCCTCGGCGAAAGCTGCGGCTGCTCGCGGCTGTGCACGCGCGTCTTCCAGTGCCCGGCGCTCATGTGGGACGTATCTCAAGGCGTCGCCGGCATCGACGAGGTCCTATGCGCCGGCTGCGGCGTCTGCGCGGATATCTGCCCGGCGGGAGCGATTATCAGGGAACCGGCGTGATGGTGGAGAAAGAACCGCTTAACATAATTATCACCGGCGTCGGTGGGCAGGGGAATGTCCTGCTGTCGCAGCTAGTCGGCAAGGTGCTGGTGCGCGGCGGCTTTCACGCAACGATAGGCGAGACTTACGGCGCGTCGCAGCGCGGCGGCGCGGTGATGAGCCACCTGCGGGTGTCACGCCGGATGCAGTACGGGCCACTCATCGGCGAAGGGCAGGCGGACGTGATCGTCGGACTGGAGCCGCTGGAGACGCTGCGAGTGCTGGCGCAGTACGGGAATGCGGATGTCACGGTGATCACGAACTCGCGGCCGGTGTTCCCGGCGGCGGTGAGCGGCGGCGACGCGAAGTACCCGACGGTGGGCGAGATTGCGTCTGCGCTGGCGGAGCTGTCGAGTCGTTCCTGGGTGGTCGACGCGACGGACATCGCGCTCGAGCTGGGCCCGCCGATCCTCGCCAACATTGTTATGATGGGCACGCTGGTAGGCAGCGGGCTTCTGCCACTCGAAGCCGAGCCCTTCGAGACGGAGCTGCGCGAGAGTCTGGCGGCAGACCGCCTGGAGATGAACCTCGAGGCGTTCCGACGCGGCATGGCCGAGGTAGCTCCCTAGGTCGCCTCGCTTTCGAAGGAAGAGAGAATTCTGAGGGATGAATCCCTCAGCCTCGTTGGATTGCGCGAGGCGGAGCCTCGCGCGGGAACCCACGCCGCTGCTGGCAACCGACCCTCATGTTGCGTCGCAGTCCCAACGACCCTGCGAGACGGCAGTGCGAGGTGTGCTGATCGCGTTCCGGGTTGCGCTCCTCGCTTCGCTCGTCGCGCGGACACGCCGAATCGTTTCGGTGAGGAAAAAACGACTCTGAGGGGAATCCCTCAGCTTCGTGACTGGGGTTGCGCGAGGCTTCGCCTCGCGCAGACACCACGTTGCTACAAGCTAATTGCCCTCATGTTACGCCGTTATCCCATCGACCGGGCGAGACGGCAGTGCTGCGTGGGCTGATCGCGTCGCGGGTTGCGCTCCTCGTCCGCGCGTGGCGGACTCGTCGCGCCGCAAGTCGCCACCTCGTTAGCGCTCTCCTTCCGCCTCGATGTATGATCGCCTCGATTTCCATTTAGAGGAGCGGGCATTGGCGCGAGGCGCATTCCAGGGCGTTAAGGTCGTCGAGCTTGGCGGCATGGTCTCAGGACCTTACTGCGGCAAGCTCCTGGCCGACATGGGCGCCGACGTCATCAAAGTCGAAGAGCCCCCCGACGGCGATGCCGCGCGACGCCGCGGCCCCTTCCCGGATGACTCGCCGCACCCCGAGCGAAGCGGTCTCTTCCTCAACCTCAACACCAGCAAACGCGGCATCGCCCTCGACCTCAATTCCACCGCCGGACGCGACATCCTGACCCGACTCGCCGGCTGGGCGGACGTTCTGATCGACAATCACCCGCCGGGACGGCTCGAATCGCTCGGGCTGGGCTGGGAAACGCTGCACGAACGGCACTCGAAGCTTATCGTCACCTCTATCACGCCTTACGGACGGACCGGCCGGCGCTCCGGCTGGAAAGGGACCGACCTCACCGGCTACCACGGCGGCGGCGTCGGCACGCTGCTCCCGCCGCGCTCGCCCGACGTCAGCCGTCCGCCGGTCAAGGCCGGCGGCTACCCCACCGGCTACCACGCGGGCCTCACGGCGGCGCTCGCAACTGCAGCGGCGCTGCTTGGCCGCGACGACGGCGAAGGCAGCCTGATCGATGTCTCCGAGCAGGAGAGCATTCTTGCCATGATCCGCGGCGTGCTTGCCAACAATGTCCACCAGCGCGTCACCTGGAGTCGCGTCACCGACCGCCCACCCTACATGGGACGCATGGAGTGCGAAGACGGGTACGTCGTCTTGTTCGTCGTCGAGGACGCCCACTGGCGCGGCCTGGTCGAACTGATGGGCAATCCCGACTGGGCGTCCGGCGATGAGTGGAACAGCTTCCCTTACCGGATGGGCCACATGTTCGAGATCGGCGACAAGATGGACGAATGGGCGAGACACCTGAAGAAAGAGGACTTCCACCATCAGGGCTCCGCCAGGGGCTTCTCCGTCGGCACGATGTACAACGCCGAAGAGGTGCTGAACAATCGCCAGTACCGGGCCCGCGACTACTTCGTGGACGTTGACCACCCGCAGGCCGGAAAGTTCCGATACGCCGGCTGGCCCTACAAAATGACCGCCTCGCCGCCGCAGGTCAGCCGTCCGGCCCCACTGCTCGGCCAGCACAACGATGAGGTGCTCCGCGAACTCCTCGGCTGCTCGGAGGCCGAATGCGAGGCGCTACGCCGCTCGGGCGCTGTCTGGAAGGACGCCGCTCCATGAGCAGCCAACAACGCTTGCCGCTGGAAGGCGTCCGAGTGGTCGACATGACGTGGGTCTGGGCCGGCCCCTACAGCGGCATGCTGCTCGCTGCTCTCGGCGCCGAAGTCATCAAGATCGAAAGCCGCGACCGCCTCGACTTCTTCCGCCGCTACGTTATATGGCCTCTCGCCGACGCCGCGCCGACCGAGCTGGGCACCGAGGAATCGATGATGTTCCTCATCGCCAACATGAACAAGCTCAGCGTTGCCCTAAACCTGGCGCGGCCCGAAGGTATGGATCTCCTGAAACGCCTGATAGCCGTCAGCGACGTGATCATCGAGAATATGCGGCCCGGCGTCATGGATCGCATCGGCCTCGGCTACGAGGCGCTTTCCCGCATCAATCCGGGAATCATCATGCTCTCCTCCAGCGCCCGCGGCGGCGAAGGCCCGGAGAGTCATTATGCCGGCTATGCCGCGGTCAACCACGCCGTCGGCGGTGGCGCCTACATCACGGGCTACGAGGACGGCCCGCCCGCCCACGCCGTCGGCGACGTCGACATGATGAACGCGACGGCGGCCGCTCTTGCCGTTCTCGCCGCGCTTCACCATCGCCGGCAGACGGGCGAAGGCCAGTTCATCGACTACTCGCAGTGCGAAGGCGTAACCTCCCTCATCGGCGAAGTGCTCCTGGAGTACCAGATGACCGGCCGCATCCCCGGGCGCAGAGGCAACAGCGACGAGCTCATGGCGCCGCACAACGTTTACCCCTGCTGGGGCGTCGACCGCTGGCTGGCCATCGCCGTCGAGACCGATGGAGAGTTCGCCGCTCTTTGCCGCATCATGGAGATGCCGCAGCTTGCCACTGACTCCCGCTTCGTTGATGCCGCCGCTCGCAAGCGCAACGAAGCGGCCCTGGACGAAATCGTCGCCTCCTGGACGCGACGCCAGGACCGTGACTACGCTGCGAACCGCCTCGGCGCCGCCGGCGTCGCTGCCGCGCCCGCCCGCGACGGCCAGGACCTCTTCCGCGATCCGCATCTGCGGGAGCGAGGCGCCTTCGTCGAGGTGGAGCGCCCCGATGGCGGCTCGAAATACGACCTGGTGGGGCTGCCCTGGAAGATGTCGAACTGCGAACCGCAGTTAAAGCGCGCACCAACGCTCGGCGAGCACAACGCGTACGTGCTGGAGAAGGTGCTGGGGCTGGCGCCCTCGGAGATCGAGCGATTACGGCGCGAGCGCGTCATCGACTAACGCGGACAAGAAAGGGCGCAACGTTTGAGCGACGAGGAGCACTTCCGGCGGCTGGAGCGAATGTTCGCCTCGGCTCCCATCAACGACTTCTTTCGACCCGTTATGCGCGTCTCGGAAGGCCGCGCCGTGATCACGATAGAGGTGCGGCGCGATTTCTTCCACGCGGCAAACGCTGTCCACGCAGCTTTCTACTTCAAGGCGCTGGACGACGCCGCGTTCTTCGCCGTCAGTTCGCTGGTGCCTGACGTATTCATGCTGACCGCGTCGTTGAACGCCCACTTGCTGCGTCCGGTTTCAGAGGGAGAGATCACGGCCGTCGGTGAGGTTGTCCACCGTTCGCGGCGACTGTTCGTCGCTGAGTCGAAACTTTCCGACTCTGGGGGCAGGGAGCTTGCCCGGGGGAGCGCTACTTTCATGCGCAGCGATATTCCGCTGTCGCCGGCCATCGGCTACGCATAGCGGGTGCCCGCGCGACATCCTCGAAGCCGCGCGCATGAGAAGCGCGATGGTGGTGATTCGCTACAACTGCGGTTGCGGTTGCTGATTGTCGGAGCCGTGCGTCATGTAGCAATCGCGACAATAGACCGGCCTTCCCTCTTTCGGCTGGAAGGGCACTGTCGTCTCCTTGCCGCAG
This sequence comes from uncultured Chloroflexia bacterium, assembly GCA_963703345.1. GTDB lineage: Bacteria > Chloroflexota > Dehalococcoidia > DSTF01 > JALHUB01 > JALHUB01. The sequence continues at coordinate 1,215,442 of OY969814.1, forward strand.
GAGGCGCAGACCGCGGGGAACATCTCCCGCGTTCGCACGGAGCTGCCGCCCGCCGCCCGCTCACTCCGCCGCGCCGCTCGACAGGACGGGCAACGTTTCGGCTCGGTGTACGACCTGCTGGCGAAGAACTCCTGCTCCTCCGCTGAAAAGACGAACTCCGAACCACAACCTTGACAAGTGAGAATCTTCTCTTCGAATGGCACGATGACCTCCTTGAAAAAGCCGGCGCGGCTCGGTCATCGGCCTGCCTCGACGAGGCGCCGAGGCCAAACAGCAGTACCGGATGTTTAGACCCCGACAGACTAGAACATGCAGAAAGATATTGCAAGTACTTTCCCCAAAGGAATTGAGCGCCGAATCCGCGTCTGCCCGAGTTTCGGTTACTGCAACTTCTTGTGCAATGTCGCTGAGAGGACTTCACTATAGAGAGGGTCGCGGGGGAAGTAGACCACGGCGTCCAGTGCCGGCAGGCCCTGCGGCAGCGAGCGGTCGGCCAGGTAGCGGCCCCACTTCTCCCAGGCGCTCGCGTCGAACATCTCGCGCACAACCTGGGACGAGGTGAGCCCACGGTAATCGGTCGGGAACCACCAGCGATGATGGTAGCGCGTTCCCTCCGTGAAGAGGGTCGGATCGATCTTGAGATAGGAGTTGTCCTGCCATTTCGCCAGCACGATGCTGCCCGGCGGCGGCGTATAGTCTTTGTCGATGTTCTGGATCGTCAGGTTCTCGTACTTACGCAGGTACCACGCCCACGGCCAGGAGAAATCGTCGTTGGCGTCAATCACTATCGGCAATTGGACGCCCTCGCCCGAGACGGCCGCGATCTTATCGATGGCGTCCCGCACGACCGGGATGTCCGGCGAAGACTGCACGTAGTCGAGCATCTCGACCGGCGTGTCGCCCCGGTCCGTCGAAGCCAGGGTGTTCGCGTCTTTCAGCAGGTCCGGGTGCCCCCAACTCGAAAGCACGGAGGCGCGTACGGTGAACACGAGCAGCGCTGCGCCCAGCGCCGTCCCGGCGATGCGAAGGGCGGCCTGAGGGCTGAAAGAGCGCCCTGACCAGACTATCGTTAAGAGCGCCGCGACGACCAACAGCCAGCCGGCCACGGCGGGCCCGCTCTCGGCGCCGGCGAGCACGAACAGACCTACGGCAAGCGCCGTCGAAAGCGTCGCCAGGGCAAGCGGCGCCCAGCGTCGCAGCGGCGGCAGCTCGACCCGCAGCTCCAGCCCCGCGATCAGGCTGCCGATCGACCGCCCGCCAAGCAGCGCCAGCGGCAACGCGATATGCACGTTGAGCCAGGGCATCTTCTCCCCGGCGACGGTGAAGGCGAACAGCGCCGAAAGCGTCCAGTAGAGAAGGAAGCGACTCAGTGCGTCCATCGGCAGCACGAGCATCGCGGCTATGATCGTGACGAAGCCGGCCTCCGTGCGGTAGGGGCCGATGAGCGGCGCCTGCCCGCCGACGGTCGCCAGCGTGACGACGACCGCCAGAGCAGCGAGCGCTATCAGCCGCTGTGAGCGCCTTCCCCGCAGGAAGTAGAAGCCCACGGTCCCCAGCGCGAAGACCAGCGGCAGAAACTCGTAGACCGGCAACAGCATGAAGTAGTAGTAGCCCGGCTCGTTCCCCAGGTTCACGCCTTGCTGTCCCAGCCAGTAGTCAAGCGATCCCCAGGTGCCGCTCCAGAAACCGTTGGCATTCGTAAAGAACGACGTGAAGAAGAAGATGAAGATAGCCCAGAATATGGCCGCGGATGCCAGCCAGACCTGCCGACGCCACAGAATGCCGAAGAAGAAGGCGATGCCCATGAGCGTTAGAACCGTCGCGTGCATGACCGGCACTTCGCTGGCCGCGTTGTAGCTGCCGCGGTCGCCGACGAAGGGCAGCTTCTCCACGGCGGCGGCGCAGAGCGGCAGCGTCAGGCAGCCGACCAGCATCATCAGGTGGCCGGCGCGGGGGAAGACCTCCAGTCGCAGGCGACGGCGCAGCGAGCCGAGGAGCGGCCAGAAAGGGAGCAACAGGGGCGTTGCCGGCAAGAACGCGGCGTGGACGGCGACGCGTCGCAGTTGGAAAGCGATTCCGGTTGGCGCCGGAGCGGCGGGCCGCCCGACAGCCTCTCGCATCTTCGCCAGGCGCCGGTTGTACGACTGCCGCTTGCCGGCATCGGAAAGCACGGCGAATGCCTGCTGGATGCTTCGAGCGTCTTCGCCGCGCTGCCCCTTCGCCAGCCGGCGATAGGCGCGCCGCATGTCTTTGACGGACGCGTCATCCGCCAAGCCGAGCAGCTCGTAGTGGCTCGGCTGGCCGCCTTCAGACGCCGCGTCTCCAGGCGCGTCGGGCGTCGCCTCGCCGAGGACCTGCGCCGCCAGCTCGCGCGCCGCCAGCATGTCGAGGTAGACGAGCAGCAGCGCGACGATGATGTAGGCGACCTCTTTCGTGGCGAAGGTGAGCGCCAGGAGGGCTGCAATCATATAGAGGTAAAGGCGTCGCGGTTGCTGAAGATAGCGCCAGACGCAGATGAACGTCGCCAGCGTGAAGAAGGCGACGTAGATGTCCTCGCGGGCAAAGCGACTAAAGTAGAGAAGCGTCGGCGACACTGCGAGCAGCAGCGATGCGACGATGGCCCCCGTCCGACCGAGATGGCCGCGAAGCAAGAACGGCAGGCCCACCAGCGCCGTGCCGAACAGCGCCGGCAGCACTCGCGCTGTGTAGTCGCTGTCGCCGAAGAGGACGAACACCAGCGCCGTGCCGAGAACCTGGAACGGGCCCTGTGTCAGGGGGTTGTGGATGTAGCCGCGGCCGTCGGCGAGCTGCCAGGCGAAGCCGGCATGGATCGCTTCGTCAGCGTGGAACGTGCGGGCGCCGAGGTCCCAGAAGCGGAGCAACGCGGCAATGGCCAGTATCGCCGCTAAGACGACAAGCTCCCAACGGGTGACGGGGAATCGCCGTCCGAGAAGTGGCTTGTCGACGCGGCCCTTGACGCGGCCTTGAATTCGGGCGGAGTTCGTGATTCCGGCCATCCCTGCCTCCTGCGCCCGGGTCCGAATAAGGGGTCTAGAGCGCAACACTCCTCTTGCAGTCCTCCGATTATCGGTGCCACGCACTACGTCGTGGCGTAGGGAGGACGCCTATTCCCGGAGAGGGAGGCACGAATTCGTCGCCGAAATCGCCTTAGACGGCGAAATACCTTTACTCAAGGGGCGGGCGGATGATACCCTGCCACCTGATGTCCGTTTCCGTAATTCGTCGGCGGGATTTCTTGTGCTAAGAGAAAGCAGGTAGTACACTTCAAACCACGTCGGAGCAGATACGCCGTCGGCCCTTCTTGCGGCCTGCCGGCGTTCTGTGGCGGCCGGTACGCGTAACGCAAGAAGCGTATTTCGCCGAACACACCTGGCGTTCTCAGAGGTTGGCTGCATGGACCAGTTTATACAGCAGTTTGCGACCGGGCTCTCGACCGGCAGCCTCTACGCCATCATCGCCCTGTCCCTCGTCCTGATCTACCGTTCAACAGGCATCGTCAACTTCGCCCAGGGCGAGATGGCGATGTTCATGACCTTTGTGGCGTGGTCGGTCTGGAACGTGAATGGCCATTTCTGGGTGGCCTTCTTCATTACGCTCGTGATCGCCGCTGCGTTCGGCGCCCTGCTGGAGATGATAGTCTTGCGGCCGGTCGAGACGGGGCCCATTCTCAATCCGGTCATCGTCACCCTGGGGCTTTTCACTGTTATCGAGAGCGTGGCGCTGCGCATCTGGCAGGGTGAGCCCAAGTTCTTCCCCTCGCCCAGCGCTTTCAAGGGCGCTCCCCTGAAGCTGGGTCCCGCCGCCATCAGTCGCACCAACATCGGCGTCTTCTGCATGGCGATCGTCATAATGCTCCTCATCTACTTCTTCTTCAATTACACGAAGCTTGGCCTTGCAATGCGGGCGACGGCGCAGAACCGCGTAGCCGGCTCGCTCGTCGGTATACGCGTGGGACGGATGCTCGCCCTGGGCTGGGCGCTTTCGTCAATGGTCGGCGCGGTGGCGGGCATGCTGCTGGCGCCGACGCTATTCCTTTCGCCCAGCATGATGGTCGGCGTGCTCCTCTTCGCCTTTGCTGCGGCTGTGCTTGGTGGACTCGATAGCCCGGTAGGGGCCATCGTGGGTGGGCTGTCAATCGGCGTGATTCAGAACATGGCGGGCACCTATATCCCCAACGGTTCCAACATCGACATCACAGTTGCCTTCGTTGTAATCATTGCCGTTCTGCTGGTTCGTCCTCACGGCATATTCGGTAGAAAGGTTGTTCAGAGGGTCTAATGGTTCGTGCAATCTTCCGTCCCCGAATAATCTTCATCGCCCTGACCCTGGCCATACTGGTCTTATTTCCTTATCTCTACCGGCTTCCCTTCTTCAGTCACTTCCTCTCCAGCTTCCGGAACTTTCAAGCGACGCGCTTTGCCATCTGGCTTGTCATTCTCATGGGGTTGAACCTGCTGACCGGCTACAGCGGTCAGATATCCCTCGGCCACGCCGCGTTGGTGGCGGTCGGGGCTTACATTGCTGCGATCTTGATGAAGGACTCCGGCGCCCCGATCTTCCTCGCCGTGCTGGGGGCCGCCCTGTTGACCGGACTGTTGGGCTTCCTCATCGGCATACCGGCCCTGAGGCTTTCCGGACCGTACCTGGCCATCGCGACGCTTGCCCTGATCATCGTCCTGCCGCAGATCCTGAAGCATCCCTCAATCGACCAGTGGACCGGGGGCGTGAGCGGCATCCGGCTGAGCAGTCCGCGCGTCCCCGTTTCCCTCGCCAACAACCTGGACATGAACGTCGACCAGTGGCTCTACTACAACTGCATGGCTGCTGCGCTCATAATGACGGCGATGGCCTGGAGCCTGACGCGCAGCCGCTTTGGGCGCGGCTTCGTCGCCCTGCGCGACTCAGAGATTGGCGCTCAGCAGATGGGAATCAACGTTTCCCTGTACAAGATGACCGCCTTTGGAATCTCTTCGATGTACGCTGGCGCGGGCGGCGCGCTCTACTTCTACCAGGCCGCCTATCTTGGCCCTACCTCATTCGATATTCTTTTCTCGCTAACCCTACTCGTCATGATCGTCCTCGGAGGCCTCGCCTCCATTACCGGCACCATATTCGCTGCCCTAATAATGACCTTCCGCGTCGACATCACCAATTTCGTCGCCAACCACATACCGTTCGGCGACCAGATTGGCATTGAGAGCAGCCGCGGTGCCATCTTCGGCATCCTCCTCATCCTATCGATCATCTTCACGCCGCGAGGCATCGCCGGGAACATCGAGCACATGAAAGAGGCGAACATAGGCGGCAAGTTGGCGGGCCTCTTTCGTCGATCAGATCGGCCCCCCCGGCAGAAAGAAGCAGAAACATCAAGCGATTGAAGCGGGGGGCTTCACCAGGGGCGCAGTAGGCGCCGAGCTCGGGCAGACCACGGGCCATCCGTGTTTCGGCTGGCGTGCTTCAGAGGCAATCCCTAGAGAGCGCTGAAGCTCGCCGAATCAGTAGGGCAGGGCGGGAGGCTGCCGCCGTTGCTCCAGATCAAGTTAGACGGAGGTGAAAGGAATGTTCAAGTCTAGTCGTTTGGTCCTCCTTGTGATTGCGGCATTTATGGTCTTTGGGCTGTCGTTTGTTGCCTGTGGGGGGAGCAGCAACAACACGGCCAGCACCGGTGGCGGGACTCCAAGCTCCCAGGCATGGCCTACCCCGGTTGCCGGGCCGGGCGTCGGAGAAACCATCGGCGTCACTGACACGTCGGTAAAGCTCGGCACCCTTCTGCCCATCAGCAACACGACCGCTGCTGCCTGGGGTGTGCCGGAAGAGGCCGGCATGAAGGCCTGGTTCCAGTACGTTAACGACAACGGCGGTATCTACGGCCGGAAGATCGACCTGGATATCGGCGACAGCCAGTACACAGGGCCGGCTGGAAGCGAGGCGGGAAGGAAGCTAGTGGAGCAAGACGGCATATTCTCCATGTTTGGCACGATTGGCATCGAAGTTGAGCTGGCCATCATGCCCTATCTGCAGGAGAAAGGCATCCCGGACATGTTCATCCAGGCGTCCGAGAGCGAGACTGTTAGCCCTATCTCCTATCAGCGCTACCGCTGGCTCCCTGACTACACCAAAGAGGGCGCTATCCTCGGTAAGTACATCGGTGAGAACTACAAGGACCAGAAGGTCGGCATCCTCGCCCAGAACGACTCGTTCGGCAAGGCCGGTGAGGCGGGCGTGAAGCAGGGTCTAAACGACGCTGGCTCCAAATCTGCGACTACGACTCAGTACTACGACGCCACGGTCAGCGACGTGACTGCCCAGATGCAGCGGCTGAAGGCTGATGGTGCGCAGGTCATCGCGCTCTACGCCCAGCCCGGGCAGGCGGCCGGAGCGATAACCCAGGCCCGGACGACGCTCAGCTGGGACGTCCCCTTCTTCATGACGGGCGTCAACGCAGCCCAGATCATGGGCGCGCTCGCCGGCTACGCCAACATCCAGGGTGCGATCACAGTCTCCTTCGGCCCGCAGTCCGACCAGACAGAGTTTGCGGGGGTCAAGCAGTACCAAGACAACATGAAGAAGTACCAACCCGACGCGCAGATCAACAGCATTGGCTTCTCCGCCTACACACTCGCGCAGGTGATGACGGCGGTCCTGATCCAGACAGGGCCGGACCTCACCCGGACCAACTTCTTGAAGGCTGCTGAGTCGATCTGCAAGTGGGATAACGGAGTAGTATGGACGCCCAAGAGCCTGTCGCCAACGGACCACGACTGGCAGGAGTCGGAGATGTTCGTGAAGGCGACCGGAACTTCGGCTGACAACTTCAAGTGGGTGCCTTTCGGCGACGTCGTTGACTTCGAGACGACCAAAGACTGCAAGGCGCCAACCCCGCCGGCCGAAGCGACTAAGCAACCGGGGTACGCGCCGCAGGGCGTAACCAAGTAGACCATAACCAAGTAGAACAATCGAATATAGGACCTGAGACAGGATACGGAGTCGCCGCTCGCTTGGCTAGCATGAGCGCTGCAGCGGTCACTCCGCCGGGCACAAGTACGGCAGGAGATTGAACAATGCTGAGACAGCGGCGGCAACTGCCGCCGCTGTCTCTCTTTCCCTCGCCGCCCGAACATGTAGAGCGTGGAAGGGGCTGGATCAAGAACGGAGGTGAGAGGCATGCTTGCGGCAAAGCGGTTCTCCCTGGTCTTACTTGGATCGCTGCTGCTAGTCGTCCTCGTCGTGGCAGGCTGCAAAGGGAGCAGCGAGAAGGCGGGCGGCGGCGGCGGGAACACGGCGATAGCTCCCGGCCCGGGCGTCGGCGAAACGGTCGGCGTTACCGACACCTCCGTCAAGATCGGTACCCTCCAGCCGACAAGCAACACGACCGCCGCGGCCTGGGGCATCCCGATCTCCAAGGGAATGAAGGCCTTCTTCGACTACATCAACGACCAGGGCGGGATCTATGGTCGGAAGGTGGAGCTCGACATCGGTGACAGCCAGTACACCGGCCCCGTGGCGAGTGAGGCGATCCGAAAGCTCGTCGAGCAAGACGGGATATTCGCCCTCCAGGGCATTCTGGGGACAGAAGCCCACCTCGCGGTCTACAAGTATCTCGAGGAGAAGGGCATTCCCGACATGGCCATCCTCACCGGCGACTCGCTATGGACCGATCCCGTCGCTCACAACCGCTTTGGCTATCTTGTGGACTACACCGATGAAGGCCGGATACTCGGCCGCTACATCGGACAGAACTACAACGGCCAGAAGCTTGGCATCCTCGCCCAGAACGATGGATTCGGCAAGGAGGGCGAGAATGGCCTCAAGCTCGGCATACAGGACGCCGGCGCCACCATGGAGATGACGACGCAGTACTACGACGCTACGGCAACCGACGTCACCGCCCAGATGCAGCGATTGAAGGCCGACGGGGCGCAGGTCATCGGTTTCTACGGCATGCCGGCTCAGGCCGCCAGCGGACTGAAAGCCGCCCACGAGACCCTCAACTGGAAAGTCCCCGTCGTGATCACCGGCGTCAACGCGGTCGAAATCGTCGGCCTGCTCGCCGGCTACGACAATATCGAGGGCGTGGTCAGCGTCGTCTACGGTCACCAGGCCTTCGAGCATGATTGGCCGGGCATCAAGGAGTACACGGACATCCTCGCCAAGTATGCGCCCGACGTGCCGATGGACAATCTGACCCTGACGGGCATGGCCGTCGCCGATTCTACCGTTTCCACTCTGCGGCAGACCGGCCGGGACCTCACGCGAAGCCGCTTCCTGGACGCCGCCGAATCGACCTGCAACTTCGTGGCCCGCGCCTCTATCGCGCCGTCGAGCACGAGCCCGACCGACCACCGGCCGGTGGAGGTCGAGGAATACGTGAGGGCCACGGTCGACAGGACGGATCCCTCTAAACCCAAGTTCACCTGGCAACCGTTCGGCGACATAATCACCTTCGAATCGACGAAGAGCTGCACGACGCCAACGCCGCCGCCGGACTTCGACCAGCAGCCGCATTGACGCGAGCCACGTGATGGCTATGGCGGGGGGAACGCGAGGGCGAAGGCACATTCTGGCCGCGGCGCTTTTTGCGCTCCTCCTTCCTTTCGCTGCCTGCCAGAAAACGCCGGAGAGCGCTAGTCCCGACGACTCCAATCAGGACACAGACGTCATTGGTAGCGAGATAAAGGTAGGCACGCTCCTGCCCCTGAGCGGCAACCCCGCCGCTGCCTGGGGAGTCGAGATAAGCGAAGGCATGCAGGCTTATTTCGACTACATCAACGACCACGGCGGGATCTACGGGCGCAAGCTCAAGCTCATCGTCGGTGACGACCAGTACTCCGGCCCCATCGCCGCTGAAGTCGTGCGCAAGCTCGTGGAGCAAGACGGCGTCTTCGCCATCCAGGGAAGCCTGGGGACGGAAGCCCACAGCGCCGTCTACAAGTACCTCGAAGAGCACGGCGTCCCCGACATGTACATCCTCAGCGGCAACAGCAAATGGACCGTGCCCGTGGCCAGGAACCGCTTCTGCGGCCTGGTCGACTACATCACGGAGGGGCGCATCTTCGCCCGCTATATCTACCAGAACTTCAACGGCGGCAAGCTGGGCATCATCGCCCAGAACGACGAGTACGGCGCCGAGGGCGAGGAGGGCATCAGGGAAGGACTCCAGGAGTTGGGCGCCAACGTGGACATCGAGGTCGAGTACTACGACGAATCGCAGACCGACGTCACATCCCAGGTTCAGCGCCTCAAGGGGGCCGGCGTCGACATCATGGCGTTTTGGGGGGGACCCGTGCAGGCGGCCGCCATGATCAGGACCGCCCGCCAGATCCTGAGTTGGAACGTTCCGATGATGATCAACAGCACAAACGCCCTCGAAATCGTTGCCCAGCTCGCAGGCTACGACAACATCGAGGGAACGGTGAGCGGGATGATCGGCCACCAGGCGTGGGAGACGAATATCCCCGCCATAGCGGAGAAGAAAGCTATTATGGGGCAGTATGCGCCCGGCGTTCCTTTCGACAACACCTCGCTGGTCGGCTACACAGTCTCTGAAGCGTTGGTGGGTCTCGTGAAGCAGGCCGGGCCCAATCTGACCCGCGATGCGTTCCTCCAGGCCGCCGAATCCGTCTGCAAGTACTACGATGGCACGACACTCGTGCCGGCCAGCACCAGTCCTACAGACCATCGCTTCCTTGAAGGCGAGGTCATGGTGCGCGCCACAACCGATAAGTCCAGCGGCGTCCCTGCCTTCCGCTGGGTGCCCTTCGGCGACGTTATCGCCTTCGAATCGACAAAGGACTGCGTGGTGCCCACGCCGCCGCCCGGCTCGGAGGACCAGCCCGGGCCACCGCTCCAGGGCCAGCAGAAAACGCCGACTGCCGCTCCCTGAGCCGCGCCGATCCGTGGAAACGCTGTGTGCTGCCTGCAACCCTAGAAGATCGGCGCCCAAAGCGTGCACGTAAGCCGGATGTGCTGTAGCATTGCGACACGTTCATTTCGTGATGCCGTTTGCCCCGGCATCCGCAGCTAGTGATAGGGGGAGAAGATGTCGTCGATCATCAAGAAATCGTGCTGGGTTGGGCTTAGCGCAGCCGTGATCGCGGTTGTGCTGTTGATTACCGCCTGCGGAGGGGGCAGCACCTCACAGAATACCGAGGGCACCCCGGATACCACCGGCGTGTCCGCCACGGAGATCAAGCTGGGGACTCATTATCCGCTGAGCGGGAATCCGGCAGCCGCCTACGCGCCCATCGCCTACGGCATGAAGGCGTTCTTCGATTACATCAATGCGCAGGGTGGAGTCTATGGTCGAAAGATAAACTTCATCATCGGCGATGATCACTACAACCCGCCGGACACGGTGGAAGTCGTCCACCAGTTGGTCGAGCAGGACGGCGTCTTCGGCATGATCAGCGGGTTGGGCGAAGAGACGCACCTGGCGGTCTACAAGTACCTCGAAGACAAGGGCATCCCTGATATGTACCTGTCCACCGGCCTCGCGCTATGGACGGACCCGGTTGCCAAGAACCGCTTCGGCGGGAACCCTGACTACGTGACAGAAGGCACCTACCTCGGCCAATGGATCGCTAAGACGTATCCGAACGCCAAGCTGGGCATTCTGGAGCAAAGCGACCAGCTCGGAGTGGACGGAGAGACGGGACTGCGCAAGGGTATCGAAGGGACCGGCGTTCAGATAACAGCCATCGAGAAGTACGACGTCGTTCAGTCTGATGTCTCCGCGCAGACCCAGCGGTTGAAGAACGATGGCGTTGACGTAGTCGCCGTCTTCGCGATCCCGCCCCAGGCCGCCAGCCTGACCAAGGTCGCGCGGGAGACTCTGAACTGGCAGGTCCCGATAGTCGTTAGCGGCATCAACTGTAGCGACATCTTCGTCCTGCTCGCCACTGCCAAGGATGCCGAGGGCGTCGTGAGCTTCACGTTCGGCCGGCAGGCGTCCGAGCCCCAAGACCCGGGCGTCCAGAAGTACGAGCAGATCTGGAACAAGTTCGAGAACGGCGCCAGCGGCGCGATGACCAGTTTCGAACTCTACGGCATGTCCATCGCCGAGGCCACCACATGGGACCTGGAGATGGCTGGCAAAGACCTCTCGCGCCAGTCCTTCCTCGACGCCGCGGAGTCGATGTGCAAGGTCGAATGCACAACCTGTAACGGCTTTGGGACCTGGAATACCAGCCCCACGGACCACAAGATCAACGAGACGTTCATCATCAACGTGGTGAAGAACGGCCAATGGACACCTATGGGTGAGACTACCAGCTTTGAATCGACGCCAAACTGTACGCCGAAAACGCCGCCGGCCGGCTTCGATCAGCAGCCCAAACTGGGATTCGACGCGTCCTACGTCGAAACTCCCTAAACCCGAAGTATTATGATAGCGAAGAGTGGCGGGCAGCGATGCCCGCCCTCTTGTCGTTCGACCCTCGGACGATGCGGTCACGGCGTCGAAGTTGTTCGTCATGCGTTTGCGGCGTACTATTTGGTCAGGCCGCATCAGGTGGGTTCGTGAGGTGGTCCTCCACACGGTCGGAGTCCCACTGGTATGGAGGTTGAAGAATGTCGTCGGTCAGGAAACTGCGCTCTACCGTTGTGGTCGTTTTCCTTGTTGCCGTCACTGCCCTGATCGCCTCATGCGGCGGGGGGAACGGGTCTCCGGGCGCCGGCGTGACGACGGAGGGGAGCGCGGGACGGCCCGTAGTGCAGCTTCCGGGCCCCACGTTGACGGCTGAGGCGCTTGACACGACCGGAGTGACAGACAACGAGATCAAGGTGGGCACTCATTTTCCTCTGAGCGGGAACCCGGCAGCCGCCTACGCCCCAATCGCCTTCGGCATAAAGGCGTTCTTCGACTACATCAACGCCCAGGGCGGCGTCTACGGTCGAAAGATCGACTTCATCATAGGTGACGACCACTACAACCCGCCGGACACCGTTGAAGTCGTCAAGAAACTGGTCGAGCAGGACGGAGTCTTCGCTATCGTCGGCGGCCTGGGAGAGGCCACGCATAGCGCGGTCTGGAAGTACCTGGAGGAGAAGGGTGTGCCGGACATGTTCGTCACCACCGGGCTCGACAAATGGACGAACCCGACGGTGAGGACGCGCTTCGCCGGCAACCCCGACTATATGACGGAGGGCATGATCCTGGGCCAGTACATCGTGAAGAACTATCCTGAGGCAAGGGTGGGCGTCCTTCGCCAGAGCGACGAGCTTGGCCAGGAGGGGGAGAACGGCCTGCGCAAAGCGATAGATGGCACAAGCGTCAAGATAGCGGCCGTGGAGAACTATGACGTGATTCAGTCCGATGTCACCGCTCAGACCGAGCGCCTGAAGAATGCGAACGTCGACGTGCTGATTGCTTATGCTATTCCCCCGCAGGCAGCCAGCATGGTGAAGGCGGCCCGCGAGACGCTGAGCTGGGACGTCCCCATCCTCGTCAGCGGCATCAACTGCAGCGACATCTTCGTCGCCCTGACAGGCGCCAAGGACGCCGAGGGCGTGGTGAGCGTAGTCTTCGGCCCGATGGTATCCGAGACCGACAACCCGGCGGTCCAAAAATACCAGAAGATCTGGGACAAATTCGGCTCGGGTGGAGCACTCAGCAACTTCTCCTTCTACGGCATGAACGACGGCGAAATGATGGTGCATCTCCTCGAGATGGCCGGGCCAAACCTGACGCGCGGCTCCTTCCTCGATGCCGCCGAATCGCAATGCGGCTTCGTGTGCTCGGGCTGCACCAACCTCGGGCCCCAGAACATGAGCCCGAGCGATCACCGTCCGATTGAGGATGAGATGTACGCCCAGGTCAAGGACGGGGCGTGGGTGAAGATCAGTGATCCCATCGGGTTTGAGTCGACTCCCAACTGCACGGTGCCGACGCCGCCGCCCGATTTCGACAAGCAGCCGAAGGTTGGGGCCGACACGCCCTTCGTCGAAACGCCCTAACGCCACGGTACGAGCGCTCAGGCATTCCTAGCATCAGCCCCTAGGGAGCTGTGGGATGTACAATGGAGTCGAGGGCGGCGCAGGCTGCCTTCGGCGATCTCGTCAGTCCGAGTCGTCGGAGAGCCGAGGCCCGTGACGCCGCCCGGTCGGAAGGCGATTCACACCAGGTCGTAGGAAGACGGCCTCCCCAAAGGCAGGATGCGCCCTCGCAGCTACTGGTTCATCGTTGCTGCTGCCTCTTTCGGCTTCTTCATGGCTATCCTGGACACATCGATAGTCACAATCGCCGTCCCCACAATCGAGCGGTCCCTCAAAACGAACATCGATAACGTTACCTGGGTCCTCAATGCTTACAACCTGGTCTTCGCCGTGCTGCTCATCCCCGCGGGCCGTGTCGCCGATCGGGTGGGACGCAAGAAGCTGTTCATCACCGGTCTCGTCATCTTCACAGTCTTCTCGCTGGCCTGCGGATTTGCCCATCAGATAGGGCTGCTGATAGCGGCTCGTGCCTTGCAGGCCGTCGGCGGCGCAATCATGGTCCCCGTGAGCCTCGCCATCCTTGTCGTGGCGGTGCCGCCGCAGCAGCGGGGAGCGGCAATCGGCATCTGGGGCGCGATAAACGGTGTCGCCAGTGCCGTAGGGCCCACGCTGGGGGGAGTCCTGACACAATATGTGGGCTGGGAGTGGATATTCTTTATTAACGTACCAATCGGGATAATCGGTGTGCTCGCCTGCCTCTACATCATCCCGGAGTCGCGCGATCCGGAGCAGAGCCAGGGGGTTGACTATCCGGGCGTCGTCTTCCTTTCGGTGTCTCTATTCACGCTCACGCTTGCGTTGATACGCGGCGAAACGAACGGCTGGTCGTCCCCGTTCGTCCTCAGCCTGTTCGCGACGTTCGCGATCACTGGCGTCTTGTTCGTTGTGACCGAGAGCCACGTCACGGACCCTCTCGTCGATCTGCGGATGCTCAAACAGAGGACGTTCAGCGCCGCCAACGCGACCGTGTTGCTCCTCGGCGTGGGCTTCTTCGGCTCTCTCTTCCTTGGCATCCAGTACCTGACGGTCGTGCTTGGCTACTCCGTGCTGCACGCCGCGCTTGCCATCACGCCGTTTCCCGCGACGATCGCAGTCGTGGCGCCGATTGCCGGGCGGCTGAGCGATCGTTTTGGTCCACGAGGCGTCGTGCCGGCGGGGCTGTTCATCTTCGGGCTTGCCTTGTTCTTCTACGCGTATCTGCCGGCAAACGCCAGCTATGTGCACGTTTTCTGGCGATTGGTCCTCGCCGGGTTTGGCACCGGTCTGGCCTTTCCGCCGCTGGCCTCCTCGGCCATGGGAGCGGTCTTCAGAGGGAAGCAAGGCGTCGGTGCGGGCGTTTTCAACGCGTCGCGACAGATCGGCTTCACGCTGGGACTGGCGGTGCTGGTGGCTGTCTTCCTGGGAGCGCTGCACCCGCGTCTTAGCAATGCCCAGGCGCAGGCTACCGCACTCGTGCAGCAGTCCAACCTGCCCGACCCCGTAAAGCAGGGGATCATCCAGGGGATAGACAACGCCGTCTCCACCAGTTCAGCGGAGGCGGCGCAATCGGGCGAGCAGCAGAAGTTCCAGCTCTACGACGCCGTCAAGCAGATGGCGGGGGCGCAAGTCGCCGACGCGAATCGTGCCACGCTCGACCGCCTTTCGCAGCAGTTGCAGAAGATCTTCGCTCAGGCAGCAGCGTCTTCCTTCGACCGGGCGTTCCTGGTGGGCTGGCTCATCGTCTGGCTGTCCGCGGTCACTGCTCTGCTGATCCCGTTGACCGTCCGTCCGCTTGGAACGCAAGCGAGTCCGGGCGGCGGCTGATCTCGCGGTCGCAGTCCTGGGCTCACAGGAACACAACGATCGCGGGGTTCCGGCAAGCGCGGGGCGCACTGGAAGCCGTTTCTGTCGTTTTCGCTCCGAGCGCATCGATGGCTACGGCAAGGACGAAATATGAGAAATATGGAAAAATAGGTAGGGCAACCCTCTTGACAAAGCGTGGGACTGTAGTATACTCCGTGTAACTGGTGGCCCAGAATCTCCCCGCCTTTCGCAGCTAACGCCTGCCGTTGAGCCTTTGGTGGCTGGTATCCCGACCGCCGTTAGTTGCTTGTGGTAGGACGCCATGAGATCAATTAAGCACAGAATAACCAAAGGTCTTCGCTCTCCACTTTTCTGGCCGGCAGGAATCGGCATTGCTGCGCTCTTGGCGACCGCGGCCCTTGCGCTGTTTGGTCCTCAGGGCGGCCGCGCCGAAGCCTACACGATCACCAGCGATGGGAAGATCATGATCCTCGCCAGCCATGTGCAGGTCGAGGTCAACTGCTACGAAGCCTCGTATGACAACCTCTTCGGCATACAATCCCCTTCGCCTGTGCAGGGCGGCCAGCCCTCGCCGCGGGACCTCTTCTATTGCAAGGACCCGAACCACCAGGGTATCCCACTCGACATCGGGACCTTCAACGCCGGGGAGCTCGAGTTTCGAATCACGACGCCCCCACAATCCCCCGGTAACCAGCCCTACACCTGGCTTACGGGGCCTGCTGCCCGCAACGCCGACAACTTCCAGCACGACCAGTTGGTCCACGAGTCCGACACAGTGGTCAGGATCATGTGGGAAGACCTCTACGGCGGCGGCGACCAGGACTACAACGACTGCGAAGTTGACGTGACGATCGTGGAGCTGGCGACGCCGACCGCGACCGCCACGAACACGCCGACGAACACGCCCACGGACGGCAACGTGAAGGCGTTCGCTGCGCCAGACGGAGTAACGTTTACGTTGAAGGAGACTCGGTACTCGGCTGCCGGTTGCAGCGGAACCGGGGACACTTCGCCGCCATTCGGAACGAAGACCGGAGTCGACTCGCATAACGGCGACACGGTGGGCATCGGCGACGTAGAGTCCGTCAAGCTGGAGGCTGCGGCCACCTCGGATCAGGGGGGGGCATTTAGCGAGTGGACGAGCAGTTATCCCTTCACCGACCTCGGTGGGGGCGTGATCTGCGTGAACGGCTTCCCAGGAAACGGCACCCACGAATACTACGCCCACTACGGCGGGACGCCGACGCTCACGCCGACGCTCACGCCGACGCTCACGCCGACGCTCACGCCGACGCTCACGCCGACGCTCACGCCGACGCTCACGCCGACGCTCACGCCGACGCTCACGCCGACGCTCACGCCGACGCTCACGCCGACGCTCACGCCGACGCTCACGCCGACGCTCACGCCGACGCTCACGCCGACGATCACGAACACGCCGATGGACACGTGGACGCCAACTGCAACGACCACGCAGACTCCGCCAGACACCTTCACGCCGACGGACACGCCGACGCTCACGCCGACGAACACGCCGACGGACACGCCGACGCTCACGCCGACGGACACGCCGACGAACACGCCGACGATTACGCCGACGATCACGCCGACGATTACGCCGACGATTACGCCGACGATTACGCCGACGATTACGCCGACGCTTACGCCGACGCGAACGCCGACGAATACGCCGACGAACACGCCGACGAACACGCCGACGAACACGCCGACGAACACGCCGACGAACACGCCGACGAACACGCCGACGAACACGCCGACGAACACGCCGACGAACACGCCGATTCCCGGCGTGAAGATGGTGAAGGACGCCAACATCGACACGGGGGGTGTCCAGGACAGCGGCATCCTGTGGCTCACGAAGGCCGGTTGCTGGAAGACGAACCCGGACGGCTCGCTATATGTGAACGATCTGGGCCAGTACGAAGTTGACCCGGCGAAGGCCCTCGTCAGCAAGGGCGAGGGCTGCCTGGAGATTGACGAGTGGGTCTACGGCATCTTCGACAAAGACAACACCAACGACTCCGATAACGTTCCTGAGGGACTCGGCGCCTGGGAGCACGAGATCTACTGGGACAAGCAGTTCGTGTCTGTGACAACGGCTCCGGACAACGAGTACATCACCAGCGGTGGCCGCCAGGTCAATGTTAACCCTGGCCCCCTTAGCGGCTGCTTAGTCAGCGTCACGAACGAGAACTCGATTCTCGAGGGATGCGTGACCAAGGATGCGTTGGCCTGGGTGTACGACCCGGTGACGCAGACGTGGTCGTTGGTGCCGCAGAACAAGCCCGGACCTAACGGGTGCCAGGTGGGTGTTGACCCCGGCTGCACAGTCAGCAGACCGGACGGACTGCTGGCGCGGATCTACATCACGCCGAACCTGGCCAACCTGATCTACACTGCTCACTTCCGGCCGACGAAGGACAACGGCGTGGTAACCACCGTCGCCGACAAGGACTGCGAGGTTACCGACACCCAGAGCGAGCAGATCCCGGGCACTCTTTCCGGCCAGCTAACGCCCGTGTGCGGCAGCGCCTTCATCACCATTCGCATGCTCGAAGGTGACCTCAACCTCGACTGTACGGTCGATGTTGCGGACGACCAGGCAGAGGCCTTCCGGTACGGCTTGACTCTCGGCCTACAGGGCTACGACCAGTGGTACGACCTGGAGCCGGCCTCTTCCGACAACGATGTCGACGTCAAAGACCTGCAGTTCGTGTTTGGTCGCAACTACAGCACCTGCGACCTGCCCCTACCTGACGACCAGGCTACTCCTGCGCCGCATGTAGACCCGTAAGCGAACAGGACAAGTCGAAGTCCAGGTATAGACTGGAGCAATGAATTGGCGGGGGAGCGCCGATCCAGAAGTGGAGCGGCTCCCCCGCCAAAAAATTAGCGATGGGCGGACCATCACGGGCTAGCTTCGCAGCCGGAAGCCGGTTCGAGATGCAGCCGAAGGAGAGGACCGTGGCCTGAGGGAGGCGCGTGTGGTGCGGCACTATTTGCCCGCATCACCGCCGTTGCTGCTATCGGCGCTTCTCGACAGGCGGGAGCGGGCACATTCGGCATTTCCTTTCTCGGCGCCGCGCGGTCGCCGGTACTACCTCGGTCGCAACGCCCTCTGGCACGGCCTCCGCTCACTCCGTCTCGACGCGGGCGACGAAGCGCTCGTGCCTGCCTACAACTCCGGCGCCGAGGTCGATGCGATAATCGCAGCCGGTCTCGTGCCGTGCTTCTTTCGCGTCGGCCTCGAACTCATGCCGGACCTCCGCGACATGCAACAGCGCGTCTCCCGTCCGCGTTGGAGACGTCAATGCGAGGCAAATTCAAGGACGGGCGAGAAGACTCGTTATCCATGCTCCTCAAGACCCTTCCGGCGCTCCTGCTGGTCTCCGTGGCAGTTGCTTGCTCGAAATCGTCAGTCCCAAGCGCGACGCCGACGGCGATATCCAGGGCAATCGCCGTCCAGCCCCAGACACTGGCGCAGGCGCGCGAGAAGATCAAGCACGTCGTGATCATCATGCAGGAGAACCGCTCCTTCGACAACTACTTCGGCGCCTTCCCCGGCGCCGACGGCATTCCTATGGACAACGGCGTCCCCACCGTCTGCGTGCCCGACGACACCACCGGCCCGTGTGTCGCGTCCTATCACGACACGGCTCTCCTCGATGCGGGCGGCCCTCACGCCTTCGCCGACACGGCCACCGACGTCAACGGCGGGAAGATGGACGGCTTCGTGAACGAATAGCGGACCGCCTGCGCGACGGCCCCCAATCCCAACTGCGGCAAGGTCATCACCGAGCCGGACGCGATGGGCTACCATGACGCCACGGAGATCCCCAACTACTGGGCCTATGCGCAGCAGTTCGTCCTCCAGGACCACATGTTCCCGTCGGTGGGTTCCTGGAGCCAGCCCGTCCATCTGTTCATGGTTTCCGCCTGGTCGGCCTTGTGCAGCAAGCAAGACGACCCTTCAAGCTGCACGAACGAGCCGAAGTCGCCGGATGCGCCCCCCGACTTCCAGACTTTGCGCAACTGGGGGACCTGCTGCAGGGCTTCGACTTCTCGCAGCCCGCTCGCCCGCCTCTCGTACTGTCGGAGCACCCGCCACCAGGTCCGGCCTCGGTCGGGCCTTGACTCTGGACTCAAACGGCAAATGAAGAACCGCGCCTGTCGTCAGTGCGGTTCGGCCATTCAGATATTGTGCATGGCGACCCCGAGGGGTGTCGGGGTCTCTCGCCGCAAACGCCCCTCGCTACGTGCTCCGTAGAGCCTAAGATCCGATCAGTCCGCCTCCATCGCAAGGTTACAGACATACGGCGGAACGCCTCCACAGACGCCCCAGAATGGGCCAACCGGGCCCTGCGTCTTCTCCTTCCACGGCTCAGAGAACGCCTCGAATAGGACACCGGGCAGTCGCAATTGCTGGAGGTTGGTCAGAGTCTCCGCCGTGACAAGCCTCTGGTTTGCCTCCCCCGCAATGCCGCACTGTTCCCCAGTGTGACTATTCGGCGTGCTGTAGCCCTCCGGTCCTCCCGGCCATCCGAACTCGGTCAGTATTACTTCCTTGTCTGGGTTCCGCGCGATGACATCGAGGAGACGGTCAATGTGAAACTCGGCCGCGTCCAGCTGCGGGCGTGCACGTGAATATCGCGGAGTTCTTGTTCACCCACCAGGGGAACACGTTGATCCCGATCCAATCGACCTGCTGGGCGAGATCCCATTGACCACAGCCTGCCGATGCGTTCCAATTGTCGCCGCACCACTCCCCCCACGTATCGATAGATGTTACCGGCTGGGTCAGTCCAGCATTCTTCAACGCGGTGATGCAGCGTCTGATCACGGTGTCGGTACTTGAGCCGTAGCGCGTCCTCATCTCCGAACCACAACTGAGCCGGATGATCGTCTCGTTATGCTCCTGTGCTTCCGAGATGCCCGTCGCGATCGACTGGTCGTTCAGCGCTCGGCTCGCGTCGTTGACCTCAGGTACGAGCCAGATCACCGCGATGACCTTGAGGCCGCGCTCCTCTGCGGCCTGAAACGTATAGTTCAGACCGTTGAGCACACCACACGTCATGATGCATGAGAAGTTCGTCCGTTCAGCAATGACATCTAGCAGTGTATCGATCTGTTGCGGGTTGGGATGAGGCCCAGAATCCGGGTCGAACCCCTCGACATAGGGACCAAACGCAATGCAGCGCAGCACGTCGCTGCTGGTGGCCTGGGGGCCTCCACTTATGCTCAACTCGTTGACGGTCGCCTGGGAGTAACCATAGAAGCCGCTCCAGCCGATTCGAATTTGGTCCGTCTGGTCGAACGCTGGACAGGAGCTGATACCGCTCGCGTAGGCCGGCGCGAGACCGTCAACCGAAAGCTCAATGTAGTTATGCCGCGGCAGGTCCGTTCCCTGGCAGTGCCAGTAGGCCTTAACGCGATGCCAGGTGTTGGGGCGGCCCCCTGGGACACTTGGTAATACGAACCGGACTGCCCTCTCAATTCCAGCCAGACGCTACCACCGCTCAAGAAGACCCCAACGCTGCTGGACGTGCCGAGCACACCGACGTCGAACAGCCCGCCGCTCGTTTGCGAGGACCTATACCAGAACTCGACCAGCCCCTCAATGCGATGCGCATCGCCCAGTGTGTGGCCGGGCTTATCGACTGCGCGGTCATAGACCACACGGCCGCCGACGTCAACTGCGACGGTAAGATGTCGATGGTAGACGCGATGTTCATCGCTCGGAAGGTGGCAGCACTGATCGATTCATTCCCGTGCAGCGTGCCGTAGCCGATACCGACACCGTCGCCTTAGGAGCTCTCGCTCTCCATCGCCAACAGGTGGCGGTTCGCGGCAGGCTTCTTGTTGGCGGAAGGCAGATGCTACGCGAGGAAGCGTCGCCGGGCGGGACTGCAGAACGACTAGGCTGCGGGATGACCAGACACTAATCGTCCATGGTGGCGGGGTGCAGGCGACCTGCGCCGGAGACGGTGCTGCCGTGGGCAGGAAGCATGGTTCTGTCACACCAGATGCTACCTGTACGAGTAACATAGAGGGTGGACTCGTTTTCGGGGGGCAGGTCACTATGCTACGGCGACTGTGATCGCCTGCTTAGGACAGACGTCGCTGCAGACCTCGCATCCCGTGCAGAGGCTCAGGAAGAGCGGCCCTATCGTCCAGTCCTCAGTGACTTTCCCGGGCTTGCGCCCATCCCGCGGAAAGATGCGAAAAACCCCTTGCGGGCAGGCGTCGAGACAGGCGCGGCATTCCTGGGGAGAGGTGCATTTCTCAGCGTCCCATCGTATGTCTATCATCGCAATCACCATTCGCCTGCCAATGCTGGAACGGAGGCCCTTTCAACGAGCGTGATCGCATCCCGATGGCACAGCGCCCTGCAGACGCCGCAGCCGTAGCACTGAAGCTGATTGACGGAGCACTTGCGAGAGTACGCGGAATAGCTGATAGCCCCGAAGTTGCACACCTTCATGCAGTTACGGCAGCCGTTGCACTTCTCCCAGTCGACTTTGGCCGCGTACTCCGCCTTGAATAGGGTCTGCAGACCGAGGCGAGTGCGCGTCTTCAGTGCCATGCACTCGTTGACGGAGCAGTTGCAGATACCTCCGATGAGCGGCGTAATGAACGTCCAGACGCTGTGGACAAGTCCTTCCCGGTCCAGCTTCCTGATTGCCTTCTTCGCCTCTTCTTTGTCCAAGACCTCCAGGTCCCTGTAGTCGGGATAGTCGGCGACGGGCACGAAGTCGGAGTTGGCACTGGTCACGCCGAAACAGTAGCGGGCGTCGCGAAACCCACGCAGCATGCTGCGGCAAACGCAGGGGAGTCGCACCACCGAAATGCTCATGTCGAGGATCTGCTCGATCTCCTCGACGGGGACCACCTGTCCCCAGTGCTCCTTCTTCTGCTGGTCCACGGCAATCGGCAAGAGCGCCTTGGCGGCCGTCGGGTCAGCAGCCATCGCCCTGTCCAGTAGCGCGGCCTTATCTCCAAACAGGTGTTCGAAGTCGCGAAAGAACTCTGTCATGAACTGCTTGCGCTGATCGTTGAGCAGCTCCTCGCTGTAGTTCTTCGCCTGCAAGTACCATTTCTTGCCCTCGCCGTGTTGAGCGCAGAACTCGCACATAAGTCCACCTCCGTGTCGGTTGCGCGAACCAGCCGAGGCCTATCGCTCTATCACGGCCAGCAGCGAGCTGTCATTGCGGCGATCATAGCACTGGCCGAGCGGCTGTCAACCTCAAGGGCCATGAGGGATTCGAACTCTCGACTCCCGGATTCGCTGCCTCTCGACCGACGCGCCTACATCGCCCTGCTGCCTTGTTAGGTAGGCGTTCCCACGTGGACCGTTTTGCGCGTCCCCGTTCTAGTCTAGCAGCTAGCCGTGTGCCCAATTGAGATGCCCCCTTTTCTTCGGTCCAGTATTCTCTATTCTCTCGCTGAAGAGTACCATTGGCTCCGGACTCTCTTTCGGGGGCAGGCCAGAGGGGTCGCCGGCAATTTCGAAAAGATAGAGGAGGCCAACATCGGAAGAAAACGCTCGCGACAAGAGTGGCAGGGGCGCCAAGAAGAGGGTGAACCGGTACAGGACTAGTTGGGTCGGCTGCTTCCCAGGCGACGAAGGACCGCACGCCGTGTCAGCCGCCGCCAGGCCCTGGGTCGATGACCCCAACAGGGAAGCTGGAGCGACAGGGAACGCTCATCTTGCGGATTCAGAGGTGGGCCTACCCGATCTTCTAGCATCATTCTCAAGAAAGGGGCACACAGAATGAAGAGGTTACTCAAGCATTGGCCGTTGTTCTCACTAGGGGTTTTCGCCGTCGTCGCGCTCTCCGTGGCGGCCTGCGGCGGAAGCAGCAACGACAACGTCACCGCCACCCCGAAGGCGGGAGCATCGCCGGCACCGGCCGAAACGATAGTCCCCATCCCTGCCGGTGTCGAGACGAACGGAGTCACTGACACGGAGATCAAGATCGGTACCCTTCTTCCCATGAGCAATACGACTGCGGCTGCTTGGGGCGTACCCCTGAGTAACGGAATGAAGGCCTACTTCAGCTACATCAATGATAACGGCGGCATCTACGGTCGGAAGCTGACGCTGGACCTCGGCGACAGCCAGTACGTTGGGCCGGTGTCCAGCGAGGCCGCGCGCAAGCTCGTCGAGCAGGACAAGGTATTCGCCATGATGGGAGGTCTGGGAACGGAGTCCCAAGCTGCCGTCTACCAGTACCTGCAGGAACAAGCTGTCCCCGACATGTTCCTCCTCACCGGCGAGACCATGTTTACGGAGCCGATTGCCTCGACACGCTTTGCCTTCCTCGTCGACTACTTGGATGAGGGCCGGATCCTCGGCCAGTACATCGGCAAGACCTACCCTGGCAAGAAGCTCGGCATCCTCGCTCAGAACGACGACTTCGGGAAAGAGGGGGAGCAGGGCATCAAGCTTGGCGTCGAAGGCGCCAACATGACGATAGCCGACACGCAGTACTACGACGCGACCCAGACTGACGTTACGGCGCAGATGCAGCGCTTGAAGGCGGATAACGTTGACGTCGTCGGCTTCTACGGGATGCCGGCGCAGGCGGCCGGCGGGATCAATACCGCGCGCACGACGTTGAGTTGGAATGTGCCGTTCGTCATTACCGGTGTGGACGCAGCCCAGATCGTCGGCGCGCTCGCCGGCTACGCCAACATCGAGGGAACAGTGACCGTTTCGTTCGGCCATCAGTCCGACGAAACCGACGTCCCGGGCGTCGTCCAGTACCAGGAGGCCCTAGCCAAGTACACGAGCGCAAAGCCCGACAGCATAAGCCTTAGCGGCTACGCCGTCGCGGAGGCCATGGTGCGCGTGCTCATACAGGCCGGACCCAACCTGACGCGTAGCAACTTCTTGGCCGCAGCGGAGACGATCTGCAAGTTCAACGCCTCTACGGGCATCGCGCCCATAAGCTTGTCCCCCACGGATCACAGGTGGAACCAGCAGGAGATATTCGTGAAAGCCACCGGGACGACAGCGGATACGTTCAGTTGGAAGCCCTTCGGGGACGTGATCGCGTTCGATTCCACGAAGAACTGCACGCCCGTGACGCCTCCACCTGACGCCACCAAGCAGCCGCACACAGGAACAGGAGGATAGTAAGGCAACACTACAATCGTCCTGGCGGTATCGCCGACGGGAGGGGGTGGCGGCCGCCATGGTGTTGGGCGCAGAGGGCGTGATGATGGCCTCGCGGTTCATAGCCACGACGGAGTGTCTCGTGCACGAGCGTGTCAAGGAGGAACTGGTCCAGCGGCAGGAGAACGACACCGTCATGATTTGCCGGAGCATCAATCTCCAGATGCGGGCGCTCAGGAACCCACAAGTCGAGAAGGTGCTCGAAGTCGAAGCTCGAAGAGGGGGCCTGGAAGAGATCATCCCCCTGATTGCCGGCAAGCGTCAAAGCGCTGGCTGGGAAACCGGCGACGTTGAATGTAGCCCTTTCCCCGTGGGACAGTCCATCGGGCTGATTGAGGACGTCGCACGCTGCGAGGAACTGCTATGGAGGATGATGCGAGAGGCAGGCGAGATACTGGCGCGAGTGCAGGAACGGTTCGTCGGAGATCCCGCGTCATAGCGCCGGCCCGCATTTCCCTCCGCAAACGATAGAGCCGAGCGCTGGTGGGCAGCCGGCCTGATTCACCCGCCCTAGGGGTTCATCTCGTAGGCGCCCTTGAGGGCGTATACATGGTCGCGCCACACGCGCGCATAGCGCTCGTCGTCCACCACCGGCTTCCGAATCATCTTCATGCAATAGGCCGACTGCTCCGGGTTGCACCTCGGCTTGCTGTAGAGCTGCAGCGCGAATTTCGAGAAGTCCCGCACGAAGCAATCGAACATCTGGTCAACGATGTCGGCCGGCACATCATCGATGCGTGCATTCTCCAGGATGAGTTGCCCATAGGCAACCAGCGTGAATAGCTCGCCGACGGCCAGAAGGAAGTCCGTGTCGCGACTCTGGCTCTCGTCAATAGGTGCTGAGGCGAGCATCTCCGCGAATACGGCAGTCTGCTCACGGAAGGTGTTCACGTTGGGCAGGTCCCAGTCGCTGTAGACCAGGTTGTAGTCGTGGAACTGGATCTCGCCCATGCCTTTCGTCGGGCCCTGCCGAAACAAATAGTGGTCGTGTTTCGGTTCCGATCGCCGACCGATGCCGGCGTATTCGGCCGGGTTGAAGAAATAGTTGTTCATGAACTTCAGGATGAGGGCGATGTTCACGTGGACTGTTCCCTCAAGCTTCGGCAGGCCGCGGATCTCGCTCGTAGCGGTCTCAAAGTACATATCCTTCTCGAAACCCTTCGCCGCGATCACATCCCAGAGCAGGTTGATGACATCTTCACCCTGCGTCGTCACCTTCATCTTCACCAGGGAATTGAACAGCAAATAGCGCCTGTCGTTCGGCGAAGCGACTCGCATGTAGTCGGCAGCCCGAAGCGTGAACAGCTTCATCGCTATCAGACGGGCATAGGCGTCGGTGAATATCTGCTTGACGTGCGGGAAATCTGTGACGTACTGGCCATAGAGACGACGGTTGGCGGCATGGTTGATTGCCTCATACAGGGCATGTGTCGAGATCCCGATAGACGCCGCACCCAGGTTGAACTTGCAGATGTTGACGGTGTTGAGGGCGGCGTCCCACGCCTCCCGCCCTCTCGACAATATGTCCGCATTGTTTATCGGGTAGTCCTGCAAGGCGAATGCCGAGACGTATTGTTGGGAGTCGACAACGTTGCCCAGTAGGTCGAAGTTGGGATTCGCGGAATCGGCCGCGAAAAACACGTATTCCCCACTATCCGCCATCTTCCCGAAGGTCGAAATCATTCGAGCGACGTTTCCGTTGCCGATGTAGTACTTCTCTCCGTTTGCCCTGTAGCTCCCGTCGGGCTGAGGTGTGAGAGTCATCTCCGTTGAGTAGATATCCGCGCCGTGCTGGCGCTCGGACAGGCCATATGCGAATATCGCTCCGTCATCTAGAAGCTGCGCGGCGCGGCGCTTCGCTTCCTGGTTCCCGCTCATCCAGATCGGGCCGAGGCCAAGTGTGGTGACCTGCCAGGTGTACCAGTAGGGAAGTCCGTAGAATGCCAGAATCTCGTTGAAATCGACGTTGCGGAACGTGTCCCAGCGCGAGTTCGCGTCCCCGTACTCAGGAGGGGTGAGCAACGTGGCGAAGATCTTCTCGTTCTTGATGAAGTTGAGGAAGTCATCGTACCAGACCCGCTGGTGAGCGTCCTCCAGGAGACGCTTCTTCCCCTTCTTCTCGAAGAAGTCGATTGTGCTGGCCATAACCTCCAGCGACCGCTCGTCGGGATAGCGTGGGCTAAGTTTCTTCGGGTTCAACAAAATCATTCCTGGCTTTCCTTTCTAGCGGCCTTCGGCTGGCCCTTTGCTCCGGGAGTACTGAGCGCTCTGCCGACGCGCTATTTTACTGTGGCCGCTCCTCAAGCAGCAATCTCACCGGACGTGGAGTGCGAGAGCTCGTGCGTATCTCGTCTCAGGGCTCGAACCGGCGACCCTATCTGAAAGGGGATGGACACAATGAGGTCATTGTGCGCGGTCTGGACGCTGATGGCTTCTGTCGGGCTCCGGGTGATATGGGGCGACGAGCGGTACCTCGTATGATGAGGATGGCCTAGAGTTGGGCCCTTTGGCTGAAGCGCCTGCCGAAGAGCATACTCGCCATAGTGATTCTGAGCATTTGGACGGTGCCGCCGGCGACCCTCCAGGCAAGGGCATCTCGATGCATCCGCTCCAGGGGGAACTCCTTGCTGTAGCCGTATCCCCCGAGGACCTGCATAGCAGTGCTCGTGACCTCGGCTGCCATCTCATTAGCAAAACACTTGCCCATTGCGGCCTCGTAGATCGACGGGAAGTCCTGGCCGGCGCCACTGGCGGCTCGAAAGACCAACAGGCGCGCCGCGTCCAGCCTCATGGACATATCGACGATCATAGACTGTACGCTCTGGAACTCGCATATGGGCCTGCCAAAGGCCCTCCGCTCCATGGCGTAGGCTTTGGCCTCTTCGAGAGCTCCGCCAGCCACCCCCAGGCACATCGCCGCATTTCCGCAGCGTTCGAGATCGAACGTCGTCATCAAGCTCTTGAACTCTCCGGCGCCGATGACCACACTGTCTCTTGCCAGCCTGGCATCGTCGAAGATCAAGTCACACGAAGCCATGCCGCGAAGTCCCATGAACTGCTCTTGCTCTCCGAAACTGAAACCGGGCGTCCCCCTCTCAACGACGACGGCTCCAACGCCTCGCGAGCCGGGAACGCTGCCGAATCTGCAGTAGACTAGATAGTGGGTCGCCTCCCCACCCCCGGAAATGAAGATCTTGCGTCCGTTCAACAGATAGCCGTCGCCGTCTTCTACGACTCTTGTCGACAGGGAGGTGAGGTCCGATCCCGCTTCCGGTTCGGTCATACCGACCGAGACACTCATGGTACCCTTGCACACGCCGGGTATGATGCTGCTCTTTTGCTGGAGGGTGCCGAAGCGGTCGATGACCTTGACAGGGCCGATGTTCGACTCGAATACGGGCGTGGCTATCACCGGGCTGAACTTCGCGAGCTCCTCGATCGCCAGTATAGCGTTGATCCCGGGCTGACCTCCGCCGCCGAACTCCGGCGATAGGGTCATGCCCAAGAGACCCAGATCGGCGTACTTCTGTGCCAGATACCTGGGGAACTCGGACGTCCTGTCGATTTCGGCGGCAAGCGCCCTGAGGTCTTCCCGCTTGCCTAGATCACGTAGTGTGTCGACAAGGATGCGTTGTTCTTCGCTCAGATCGAAGTCCATAGTCCCTCCCTGGCTGGAGCTTAACAGTACATCGAAGATCCGGTTCTGTGCACCCCGTCGCATCTCGGACGCAAGGGCCCAGACAGAACCACCACGCTCACTCTGGAGAGAGAGGAGCTGAGAGCTCAAGTGCTGCCAGGAATTCGAGGAGCTCCTGGTTGACCTCGGAGGGACGCTCCTGCTGCGTCCAATGACCGCAACCTGGGAGCATCACTACCTTTCGCAGGTTTGGCACGTCCGTCCTCATCGCATCCATTCTTGTGAAGCCGAGCACGGGGTCACCGTCGCCTGCGATGAAGAGAGCCGGTTGCAAGAGTTTGTATCAAGCCACCAGATTGGCCTGTTTCATCCATTTCCGGATACGCTTCTTGGCTTCATCGTAGGGTATTCTTGTTTTCCACCCAAGCTCGCGCCGGGCCTTTGATGTGTCCAGATCATTGTTGCGACCCATCATTGCCACGTTATGGCGGGTAAGTGAGCTCTTCAAGCCGAAAATGGGAAACGCTCCTCCGATCAGGCCCGCCAGTGGCCATGCCACACCGAAGGGAATTGACAAGAACGTCGTCCTGGTGATCGGCTTCCCCGTGAATTCGGCGATATCCGAGAAGTACTGCCGGAAAGTGATGTCATAATCATCCATGATGTGATAGGTCTGACCCTTGGCCTCCTCTTTCGTTCCCGCCAGGAAGAACGCGTCCACAAGGTTTTCCACGTATACCAGACTCGCACTCCACCTTCCACCATCGATGAGCGGGAAGAAGGGTTTCTTCAGAGTTTCTACCGCATCACGAACCCAGACGCTCCCCGGGCCGATCACATTGGTCGGACGTATGACGGTACCGATGATCTTTCCGTCTCGATGGTACTGCCAAAGCAGTCTCTCCGCGTCCAGTTTCGCATCCCCGTAGAATATGCCGGCCTTTCGCGTCGGATCCGTCTCGCGGTGACCGTTGAGATGCTTCCGTCCTAACCCGATGGCCACCACTGAACTGGCAAGAACGAACCGCCGGCCGCTGCCGGAAGATTCCTCGAGCAGATGCTTCGAAGCCTCGTAGATGGCATCATAGAAGTCTTTTCGGGTACCCCAGTATGTCACACGGGCCGCCAGATGATACACTGTTTCGACGCCGTCGCAGATCCCGCGGATGGAACCCGGCTTGGTCAGGTCGCCCCTGACAATGCTGCATCCCATTCTCTCTAAGTGATCCGCACTTTCCCCCGGCATGGCCAGGGCTCTTATGGAAAAACCTTCATCGATAAGCCTTTCGCACAGGAATCCGCCGATGAACCCGCCCGCGCCGGTGACAAGAGTCGTCTTCCTTTGGTTCCCCGTCACGACCGTTCTCCCAGGAGCTCCCGCTGTCTCCTGTAGAATTCCACCTCCTGTTCATATTGATAAGGGAGGGCCGGAGATTTCCAAGCGGCCACCGGCTTTCCGGGGTTCAATTTGGTTTGCAGGTAGTCGGAAGTCATTATGCTGAAGGGCTTGGCTGTATCCAGCCCCAACGCGCGGATGTTCTCCGCCAGGCGATGCTTGGTGGGCGCGACTTTGACCTTGATCTGCTTGCACCGGCAGTGCTTGACTTTGCCATGCGCTTCCACCACTGTTCTTAGAATCGAATCCTTGCAGTCGCTGAATGTTATCATGTCGAATGGCCTGGCCGAGAAGCCCCGACCAGTCTCCCCTTCCACGTCTACGATCGGCTCTTCTGAATCCGGATCCAGCACGCTGAACTTGAAATGGCTGCCGGAAAGTTGGTTCGGTATCCGGGTTAGGAACTTCGGGTAGCCCCAGATTTCCCGTCCCGCGGCCCTAGCTTCGGGGATAGTCACCACCATCTCCACGACGTATACCCCCATGTTCTTCCACCGTTTCTCGCTCTTGGCAAACAGGAGCTTGAGAGACGGCAGCGACGGCCGCCCCAGCGCCTCGGGGTACACGCTGACGGACAGTACAACCTCGTCATAGGCTGTCAGGCTCACCTCCTGGTAATTGAAGAACGTCAGCGAGGTGAGGACCTTCCCGTTGAAGAAACGGACCGGCAGCAATCCGGTCTCCTTCAGGACCGGAAGCACGCGGTTATACTCGACGAAGTAGTTTATGGTCCGCATCGCTAGCCTCTGGTAGAACACCGGGAGCTGGACCACGCCGGATGACGTAGTGTAGTCGGTCTGTGGAACGTCGAAGAAATCGCTTCTCATAGGGAACCTCCCTGTGGTTGTCTAGTATGAGGTGTTCCTCATCGTAACTGACGATCTCCGACCCTGTGGGTCCCAAGAATCTCACCTGTATCTGCGGCAGTCAAGTGGCCGCCACTCCTACTCGTGATGGAGACTTCCCAAGAACGAACCGAGCAACAGTGCCAGCCGCTTTCCGACGGGAGATGCAGTCCTCTGCTTTGGAGCAGTACTCCCTCGAAACAACGGATACTGAAACCGCGAAGGACACGGTGGATGTCAAGATGCAACGCCAAACGAGCACGTGGCCTCCGACTGCTGAGGCGTTCGTTGAGATACTCCGCCAGGCTCGTGATGGTGGAACCTCCTGTCTTCACTGGAAGCAAATCAAAGAGCGCTTTGGGCGCGAGAGGCTACCATCCCGACAGAGTGCACGATGTTCGTCGCTAC
This sequence comes from uncultured Chloroflexia bacterium, assembly GCA_963703345.1. Lineage (GTDB taxonomy): Bacteria > Chloroflexota > Dehalococcoidia > DSTF01 > JALHUB01 > JALHUB01. The sequence continues at coordinate 1,245,744 of OY969814.1, forward strand.
GTGGCCGGTTGGGATGGACCGTGCGGCGCGCCTTCGAGCAGTACGCTGGAGGCAACCGCTCGATGCTGGAGATAGCTGACGAGCTGAATGCCGCGGGTTTTCGTCCCCGGTCAAAGCGCGGTCGGCTCGTATTCTCCAAAGCCACCGAGCGCGGCACGCTGTTGTTCACGGCAGTTGCAGAAGAGGAAGGCGGGCTGATCAGTGTTTGCGGCTGGCGACCCCGAGGGGATTCGAACCCCCGATCTCCACCGTGACAGGGTGGCATGTTAGTCCGCTACACCACGGGGCCGCTCACTTGGTCGCTGGCTTCCCAGCGAGGTTCATTGTAGGGGCGCGCGAAGCCTCCTGTCAACCGAAGAAGCGTCGCCCCTACGCCGACTGCCCTCCATCCAGTACTATCGTCTGGCCGGTCACGTAGCTTGAGGCGTCCGAGGCCAGCCACACGCATACTCCCGCCATCTCTTCCGCTCGCCCGATGCGACCGAGCGGCGTCTGCGACAGCGTTCGCTGCAGGATCGCCTCATTCTCCCACAGCGCCTGCGCGAATTTCGTCTGGATGACGCCCGGGGCGATCGCGTTCACCCGTATCCCCTGTGGCGCCAGTTCCTGCGCCAGGACTTGAGTTAACATAATCACGCCGGCCTTGCTGATCGAGTAGCAGCCCAGTCCCGGCGACGCCCGCCTGCCGCCGACCGACGCCACGTTGATGATATTGCCCGACTTCCGCTCGATCATCCCTTTCGCCACCGACTGGGCCAGGAGGAAGTAGCCCTTCAGGTTTACGGTCATGATCTGGTCCCACGTCCGCTCCTCGATGTCGACCAGCGGCCCGAAGTAGGGGTTGGTGCCGGCGTTGTTCACCAGGATGTCGATCTTGCCGAACTGGTCGAGCGTTGCCTGCACCAGCTTGTCGATGTCCTCGCGATTACGCATGTGGGTAGCGATGGCGGCAGCCTTTCGGCCCAGCGCCCGGACTTCGCCGGCGACGACGTCCAAATCCTCCTGCTTACGGCTCGCCACGACGACGTCCGCTCCGTAGCTCGCCAGCCCCAGCGCAATCGCCCGCCCGATGCCGCGCGACCCGCCGGTTACGACCGCCACCCTGTCGGTAAGATCAAACGATGGCTCTGTCATCTCCGTCTCCTCTCTTCGGCGATCACGCCGTCGCCGACGCCTTCTCGTAGTAGGTCACGACGTTCGCCACCGCCCTCGCGACCCGGTCCAGGCTGGGCAGCGTTAGGATACCGAGCTCCCGATAGCGGTCGCGCGCCCGTCGTCGGCCGGCCTCCGCGTCTGCCATCTCCACCTCCTCGCCGCCCACCGGCAGGACGATGACGACCGGCTTGCCGAACTTGTCTCGCACTGCGGCCGGCACGTTGACGAGCGCCCGCACGACCTCGTCCGGATTCGGCATCGGGAAGTGGCCGCCCAGCAGGTAGAAAAGCGGCTGGGTCGCGATGACCGTATCGACGCTCTCCTGCGCCGCGACGGCTTCGAGCACGCTCTGGAAGACCGGTGGCGGCACCAGCGGCACGCCCACGTCGACCGGGTTGCGCATCATCGTCCCCGCGATAGGCAGGAGCTCCAGCAATTGCCGTCGCATGGCCTCATCGAAGGGCGGCACCTCCAGGCCGACGGCCGCGCAGGCGTCCGTAGCCGCGACGCTCGTACCGCCGCCGCCGCCGACCATGCCGATGCGTCGTCCCGTCTCCCGAGGCAGAATCAGCAGGGCTTCCGCCGTGTCCGCCATCTCTTCGAGGCTGTTCGCGCGTATCGCCGCCGTCTGCTGGAAGAGCGCCCGCCAGACCTGCTCCTCGCCGCCCAGCGAGCCCGTGTGCGAGCGCACCGCCCTCGACCCGGCCTCGGTCAGCCCTGCCTTCCAGATGACGACGGGCTTCTTCGGCGCCGTCTGCTTCACCAGCTCGAAGAAGCGGCGGCCCTCGCGCGGGCCCTCCAGGTACATCGTGATTACCTTTGTCTCGGGGTCGTTCGCCATGTACTCCAGCAGGTCCGATTCGTTGACGTCGCAGGCGTTGCCGTAGCTCACCGCGACGCTAAAGCGCAGTCCGCGTCCCTTCGCCTGGCGGCCCAGCTCGACTGCGTGACCGCCGCTCTGAGAGATGAAGCCGACCGGCCCGCTCTCTTTCGGAAAGTCGCCGCCGGGCAGGAGGGTGTGGCCCGATGCCGGACAGTACACGCCGAAGCAGTTGGGCCCGATGACGCGTATCCCCTGCGCCGCGATGCGCTTGACCTCCTGCTCCAGCGCCGCCCTCTCCGGATCGCCGGTCTCCGAGAAGCCGGAGCTGTAGATCTGCGCGCCTCTCACGCCCTTCGCCAGGCATTCGCGGAGGACCTGCGGCACCAGAGGCGCCGGCACCATGATGTCTGCGGAGTCGACGGGCTCTGGGATGTCGGCGACGGTCGGGTAGATTGGCAGGCCGAAGACTTCGCCGCCGCTGGGATTGACGGGGAAGAGCTTTCCTTTGAAGCCGAAGTCGAGCAGCGCCTTGAGGAAGCGGCCGCCGAAGGCGTTGCTGTCGGCGGAGGCGCCGATAACGGCGAGGGTTCGCGGGAAGAAGATGGCGTCGAGCTGGGAGGACCTGTTCATGCTGCCCTTTCGAGTCTGACGCGAGGCACAGTCGCTCGCGCTCGTCGAGGTCGAGCAGCGTCAGTATAGTGTACCCGCCGTTTCGAAGAAACGAAGTGGCGCTGGCATCCGGACGGCCGGTACCTCTATCGAGACGCCGTGCCTTCACTCGTTCTTCACATAACGGCCGCTTAACTCACGCGCTTTTCACGTCGCGGCGGTACGTTAAGCTGTTGCCGGTAGAGAGAATGGCCGGCGCAGAAAGAGGTAAAGGAAATGGCTATCGCACTGGTTATCGAATTCCCCGGCGTGAGTCGGGAGCAGTATGACAGGACAATGAGAGACCTCCGCCTCGATGGGGCCGACCCGGAGTCGCCGCGGGGCATGCTTCTCCACATCGCCGGACCTGCCGAAGGCGGCTGGCAAGTCGTCAACGTGTGGGAGACGCGAGCCGACTTCGACCGGTTCCTCGACAGCGATCTGGGACGGGCACTGAAGAATGCCGGAATATCGACGCCCAGGGTGAGGGAGTTCTCCGTCTACAAGGCGCTCCGCTTGCCGAAGGCCGTCGGAGCGGGAACGGGCGGAATGCGCTCCTGACCGACTTCTCCAGTCTAACTCAGCGAAGGGCGAGTGCGGGCCGAACAGGATGCTTAACGCAAGCGGCCCGCACTTGTGGCTAGAAGTTGTCTATGCCCCTTTCACGCAGGAACCAAGCCGTCGGCAGCCGCAATGGGCCATTGACAGGCAGAGTCTCTGAGACGGCCGCATTCCGCAATAACCGGCCATCGCGCGGAAGCCCAGCCCCCTAATCAGGTGTTGACAGCCCTGATAGAATGAAACCTCCGTCGGCGGCCAATCTCCTGGACGTAACCCATTAAGAGCGTCAGAATACCCGCAGGGGCTCAGAAACTCGCTTGGATGCCGACGAAGTGACACACTCTCCCGCTGCGAAAGGCGGGGCTCATGAGCGGCCCGTTGGATGGTGGCAGGCTCGTCCGAAACTGCCACGATGGGTCGGCGAGCTGATCCCAAGGCTGGTGCTTGTCACCGGCGTCGCGCTGGCTGCCCTGGGGCAGTTCGTCAGCGGCCGTTCATTGGAGGGGCGGTTCGCTTTTCTCCACGGCGCGGCCGGGGCCTTCCGCGGTATCTATCCAAACCCGCAGACAATGGTCCTTGCCGTCGCTCTCCTCGCGACCGGCGGGGTATTGTTCGCTGTGGGCGCATGGCTGCTGCGTCGAGACGAGGGCGAGACCGTTTCCGCTGAATCGATTGGTTGGCCCCCACTGCCGGGTCTTGCCCTGGCAGCGATAGCGATTGGACCGTTCGCCTACCTGCTACTGAACCTCTCCCACCACAAGTATCGCGAGTGGTACCCTTACCTCCTTGTCGCGTCAGTCAGTGCATTTGCGGTCTTCTGGGCGCTGAAGAGGCCAATCAGGTTCAAGTTGAGCCGGCCGCCGCGAACCGTCTACGTCGAAGTCGGCGTCGTGGCGCTCATCACGGGCGTGTTTGTGGCTCTAAACGTCCGTGACCTCACCTCCTGGTTATACTCGGCCAACGGCGATGAGTATTCTTTCTTCGTCGCCGCGCATGAGATTGGACATGGCGTCACCCACAATCTCTTTTCCCAAACGGGTGTCTACAGCAACCACCCCTGGTTGACCTCGGCTTATCAGGCGATGGTGATGAAGGTGCTCGGGTTCGATCAGTTTGGCTGGAGGATGACTTCGGTCCTGTCTGCAGCGGCCGTCATTCCGCCTCTATACCTGCTCGTGCGTATGCTCTTCGGGGTCCGCGTTGGCCTGTTTTCGGCTACGATCTTCGCAGCTTCCCACTACATCCTCGACTTTGCCCACTACGGCTACGACAACCTGTTTCCTCTCTTCCCGACCGTGCTCGCGCTCTGTCTGCTGGTATTCGGGTTGCGAAGGAGGAATGCGCTGGCGCTGTTCGGTGCGGGCTGCGCGGCCGGACTCGGCTTCTACACCTTCTACTCATCGCGCGCAGCCATCGTTATCATCGGACTCTATCTCATCACGCTCGGCCGGCGGGGGCTCCGCCCGCAAGTGGTCTTGCCCGTTGGCGTGGGCTTCCTGTTGCTGGTGGCGCCAATGCTCGTCGTCAATAGGCTGGACGTCTTCAGAGCCATGGGCGACCAGTCGCTCATCGGGTACGATCAGTCGTTTGTGGGTGAGATTAGCCGGCATCTTCGGGAGAACGTGCCCATACAGATGCTTGCCTTTAACGTCAACCAGCGTCCCATCGGGTCGCTGCTCGATCCGGTTTCAGCGGTGCTTGCTGTCCTCGGTCTGATCTATGCCTCCATTCGAGTCAGGCACGGAGGTCAACGCTTGCTTGTGATATGGTTTGTGATAGGCATCACCGCGACCGGCCTCTTTTTCCCGAAACCGGGTGTCGCCGAGACGAGGCTCATGTATATGGTGCCGGTGATGGCCGTCCTCGCCGGCCTGGCGCTCGACCGCGCGCTGGCGGTCTTCCCTCCGCGCGATTGGCCACGGCCTGCTGCCGCGACAGTTCTTCAGGGTACGTTCGCGGTGGCGGTCCTGGCCGCAGTAGTTACCTTGAACTTGTATCGATTCTGGCATGAGATCCCGCTGAGGGCCAAAAGATCGCCGGAGGCTGTCGCCATGCGGGCGCTGTTCTCGCCGGAGTGCCAGTCGCCTGCGCTCATTGTGGGCCAGTTCCCGGATCCCCTCCTGAAGCCGGTTGTCTCTACGTATGCGCTGGGCGACAGGACGCCGCGCATCGCCTCGTTCGAGCAGGTACTCGATGCGCCAAACTTTAGTGTTGGCGCATCGTGCGTTATCTTAATGCCCGAGGACGATAAGCAATCGGACCAGGTGCTGGCGCAGCTCAAGACGGGCCTAGGCACTTATAACGAAAGCCGGATGTGGGATATCGCGGGAATCACGTATGTCGATGTCCTGACCCGTCGCTGACCGGCGCCTCGGAGCGAAGAGGGAAGTGGCGACCTCAAAGGAGTCGAAGCGAGGCAGCCCGGTGGGCGATACAGACACCATCAGCGGTGAATCTCCTGAGGGCAGGTCAATGGCTTCTGCGGCGTCCTTTCGCCCGCATTGATCAACGCCTTGCGCGGGAGTAGATTGGCTTCATGGAAAGTCGCCCGAGAGCAAGGAGATACGTGATGAAACGCTGGTCATTCGTCGCACCTATCCTTTCGCTAGTCGCGGCCGGCATCGTCTTGGCCGGCTGCTCGAACTCGAAGGAGGAAACATCGGGCGCGACGCCCGGGGGTCCGGTGCCCGGCGTCACCGACACCGAGATCCTGCTCGGGACGCACATGCCGCTGAGCCAGACGCCGGCCGCGGCCTGGGGCGTTGTCGCTGACGGCATGAAGGCCTACTTCGGGTACGTCAACTCCCAGGGTGGCGTCTATGGGCGCAAGATCAAGCTGATAGTCGGCGATAACCAGTACGCCGCGCCGGTCGCGGTGGAGGTTGTGCGGAACCTGGTGGAGCAGGATGGAGTGTTCGCGATCGTGGGTGGCCTCGGCGACTCATGTCACCTCGCCGTCATGGATTACCTCGCGGAGAAAGGCGTTCCTGACCTGTTCATCGGCGGCGGCATGCCACAGTTCACCGATCCCATCGTGAAGACGCGCTTCAGCATGGTGACCGACTATGATACCGAAACGAAGATCAACACGCAGTACATGAAAGAGCATTTCGCCGGCAAGACGTTAGGCATTATCTATGAGAACAACGAGGGCGGTAACCTGGAGTTGCAGCGGACTGAGGAGGGGTTGGCCGGCTCAGACATCAAGATCGTCTCCGAGCAGGCGTACGATTTCACCAATTTCGACCTCACTGCCCAGGTGCAACGCCTGAAAGCCACCAACCCCGATTTCGTCTTCGTGATAGGCAACCCGGGCTCCCTGGCCAGCGCCTTGAAGGTGGCGCGCGAGATCCTCAACTGGGACGTACCTTTCATGACCAGCGCTGTCTCTGCCGTGGAGATGACGATTGCGCTCGCCGGAGCCAGCAACGCCGAAGGTCTGGTCAGCTTCACAACGGGCAGGATGATCTCTGAGACGGACGATCCGGGGGTGCAGCGCGACATCGCGCTGATGAAGCAGTTCGCGCCCAGCGTACCGCCGAGCAGCCTGACGGAGTACGGCATAAGCACCGCTGAGTTGGTCGTGCAGGCACTGAAGAACGCCGGCCCGAACCTAACACGCCAGAGCGTGGTCGACGGGGCGGAGCAGATCCGCGGTTACTGCTGCATCGCTTGCATTGCACCGGTCAACCTCAGCCCGACCGATCACCGCCCCGACGAGGCAGAGTGGCCCGAGCAGGTGGTCGACGGGAAGTGGGAGCGCAGGTCAGACACGCCGATCAGCTACGAGTCGACGCCCAGCGACGTCACCGCGTGCGAGAACGGGGAGCCGGTCCACAAGGGCCAGTAGGTCAGGCTTCGGCGGCCGTGCCTGGGGTGACCTCAGCCGTGCAGGGTGGTCTTGGTGGGCGATGCAGGGCTCGAACCTGCGGCCTTCTGAGTGTAAAGCATCTGCGCCTGAGCGCTGTGCAACAGATTCAGCACCCCTGAGCGAAAACGCGGAAGTTATCATCTGGAAAATGGGCCATTAGGCGCGACTGCGACTAGTCCCACCTGTACGTCACTGCCGAGAAATAATGTCCTTGAATGTTACAGGGTCTGTCGCGTAGAGAACCGCTCGTTCCAAGGCTTCTTCGCGGAAACTATGAACCTTGAGATAGTCGGGGTTGTTGGCCATTTTGAGGAACGCCTTACGGGACGGATATTGGACGAGCATCACAATATCCCACGTCTCTATTCCATTGAGCAACTCTTTTGCCTTGCCGAAATAAAGCAGCTTGCCGCCGACGTTTTCGACGAAGGGCCCCGATTCCTTGATGTACCGAAAATAAGCCCCGCGGCCTCCTTCGTTCTTAAACTTCAGGAGGTTGAGCATGACAAATGGTCCTTCATTCGTATTAGCGGCTAATTCCTGGAATTGATCTTTGTTGGTTTTGATGCCAGTCATTCTATGCTTTCTCCTAAAAGAATGGGATGTAAGAAAAGCCGTCTGGAGGGCCGTGAGGGGTTCGAACGCTCGACTCCCGGATTAGAAGTCCGCGAGTCGTTTGGGCCATACCGGGCACCTGCGGATCCTGTGGTCTTGCCCGCGTTGACATCTGACGACAGGATTACACTGGTTCTTCAGGGCTGCTGTCTGCGGCTGCTAGGGCGTCGCCGCGACGGCTAGTGCCTGCTTCGGGCAGAGGTCGCTGCAGATCCCGCAGCCGCGAGCGGGGCAGGCTGCGAAGTATCCTGGACTCCATCCATAATCGGATGCCAACCGTCTGAGCCTTCCCCTTGCGTAACTGCCTGGGCCGCATCATCCCCGGAGGCGGCGCTCTCCGAGGCCTGCTCAGAAAGACGGAGCAGGCCCTGAGCCAGCTCTTCCATGCTGTAAGGGCCCTGTCGGCGGTGGCGCATCAGGGCCTCAACGTTCACCGAATAACGGTTGCGCCGGCCTATCTTTTCCCGCGATATCATGCCGTCCTCCTCCAGAGCCCTGAGGATGGAGAAGGCAGCTCTGTCTGTGATGCCGACGGCAAGAGAGATATCGCGCTGGGTCGAATGTGGGTGGTCGATGACGTCGATCAGGACAAGGGCGTGATTGGTGAGGAAATCCCAATGAGCCATGTTTTTTCCTCCAAAAGGGCTTGACAAGACCGAAAAGGGAAGTACAATGCTGGTAAAAAGTAACGGGGTATGAGGTTCATGGTATGCCTGTCTGGAATGTGGTAGCCGGTAACACGTAACCTGGTATGAAGTTCCTGGCACGTCGGTCTGGCATGTGGTAACCGGTCTTCATTGTCACGAATCATTATTCATGATAGGCGCTCCAAAGTCAAGCGGTTGGAGCGACAAAAGAGCCAAGAATCCCGGCAAGGGCCGGATAGCCAGAAAGCCGTGGACAGGAGAGATCTCTGAGGCCGTCCATTCAGGGAGGATTCGGAGCCCGTCGTCGCGGAGGGGGAGTAGGGGGTAGGCCACTAGTCAGGACTGGGCGACACGGGCGTCAGTGGTGACCGGGCCTGCGGAGAGAGGTGATGGGCGATCGGATACGGGGTCCGAGGGGTACCCCGCCGGGCGGCTGGCCAGGGTCGGCCTGTCCCGCCCCGTGGGCCCGGTCAATCCAACACCAAGCCTACGTTGGAGGTCGGAGGTAGGACGCCATGTACAAGAAGATGCTGGTCCCGGTGGACGGTTCCCTTCGTTCGGAGGTCGTAGTACGCCATGCCGCCGAGACAGCGAAGGCATTTGGCTGCACCATCAGGCTGCTCACGGTCGTCGATCTCGACAAGCGCAACGGCAAGGTGACTCAGGGCGGGGACTCCGATGAGGTGGCGAGCCTTGCCTGGGTCGAGTCGCAGATAGAGAAAGCCGAGAACCACCTGCGACCGGTGGCGGAGCGCTTTGAGGACGAGGGCCTGAAGCCGGAGATGGAAGTGCGCTTTGGGAACCCGTCGAGCGAGATCCTGAAGGCGGCCGCCGAGTACGGCACGGACATCATCGCCATGGCCACGCGCTCGCGACGAGGCGTCGCGCGGCTGATGTTCGGCAGCGTGGCGGACCAAGTGCTGAAAGAGTCGCACGTGCCGGTCCTGCTGATAACGGCGGCTTAGCCGTCGGGCCGGACGAGCGCCAGATAGCGACTAAAGAAACAAAAATCGTGGCAACGGCCGGATAGCCAGAACGCCGTGGACAGGAGAGATCTCTGAGGCCGTCCAATCAGGGAGGATGGGAGCCCGTCGTCGCAGAGGGGGAAGAGGTCACTAGTCAGGACTGGGCGACACGGGCGTCAGTAGTGACCGGGCCTGCGGAGAGAGGTGATGGGCTATCGGATACGGGGTCTGAGCGCTGCCCCGTCGGGCGGGGTCAGCCTATCCCGCCCCGTGGGCCCGGTCCATCTCAGCACCAAGTCTACATGGTGGGCGATCAAAGTTGGAAGTTAGAGTCTGGAGAGTGAATCTGGGCGGTTCTGGTGGGCGATGCAGGGCTCGAACCTGCGACCTTCTGGGTGTAAAGCATCTGAGCCTGAGCGCTGTGCAACAGATTCAGCACCCCTGAGCGAAAACGCGGAAGTTATCATCTGGAAAATGGGCCATTAGGCGCGACTGCGACTAGTCCCGGTGGAAGCTCTGCGCAGTGGCTTCGTAAGTACGAAGCTGGTCTTCAAACGTGGACACAGAGCCTTGCCATCGGAGCAAGCACAGTTCGGTCACGACAAATGGTGCCTATGGGAGTCACACGCTGGAGTCGTTTCCGGGGGCAGGTCAATGGAAACTGGCGAAGCTTCGGACCCTATGGGACTGCCGCATTCTGGCGGCGCGGTGTATAATCTGGCGCGACATGGAAACGAACGTGCTCTATGGCGACAAAGGAGGCGAGCTAGTGTTTGAGTACAGAATCGTCAAGTCCAACACGCATGCCGGTCTTGAGGAGCAAATCAACAAAGCAGCCGCTGAGGGCTGGGAGCCGATAATGGTCTACGCTTGGAATACGGGATGGGTGACCGCAGCTCATGCTGTCCTGCTGCGGCGTCCTGCGCCCGGGGCCGTGTAAGCCCCTAGCGGCTGGTACGTGAAGATCGGATAGAAAGGTGGCCGAGGGGCCGCCCTCAGGGGCGGCCTTCTCATTACCAGTCGGGCATGCTAGCTGTACCTCGGCTGTCGCCCGTCGTTGCGTGTGGAGGGGCTTGTCTCTCGACGACGGGGCGGCGCGGCCTCTCCCTTTTCGAGGCAGGACGCCCCGACTCGCAATTCGTTTGGAGTTCTGGTGGGCGATGCAGGGCTCGAACCTGCGGCCTTCTGGGTGTAAAGCATCTGAGCCTGAGCGCTGTGCAACAGATTCAGCACCCCTGAGCGAAAACGCGGAAGTCATCATCTGGAAAATGGGTCATTAGCTGCGACTGCGACTAGTCTTGGTGGAAGCTGGGCGTAATGGCTTCATAAGTGGTCGGGCGAGAAGCAATGCAGTCGACGAACGGATACCGCCAGCCTGGCCGATAGATAGGGCAGGTAACAAGGGTGGTAGGACCGGAGAGTGGTCACCGGCCGATATCTTCCTGTCCTTGCTCGGCAGCGCGCAGGTCGCGGATGTCTAAGCCGCAGTCTCGTCGTCTCGCTTGTGGCGATGCAACAAGTTGCGGAACCGGTCATGCACGCCAGCTCGAGTCTGGCCGAGTTTCTCTTCGCCGTTGGGCCCCACCGGTAGCGACCAGTCGTCCCCAGCTTTTGGCCATTGGTCGGGGTCGGGCGGGCCTTGAATTTCGACTCCGTCAGACGCGCTCGGCTCTGCGGGCTGAGACTCGAGATAGACCTCTTCTTCCAAGGGCAACGGTATGGAATCATCGCGAAAGACGTCCACAGTTTGAGACTTAAGATATTCGTCTTCATCTGGAGGCGGTGGAGCCTCATGGACAACGCTGTCTACGGGTTGAGACTCGAGATGGAGCTCCTCATCTGAGGACGACGGTGCGACCTCGTCGCCGAGGTCATCCACGATTTGAGACTGAAGATCAATCTCGTCATCTGAAGACGGTGGAGCCTCGTCGACGACGCTGTCCACCGGTTGAGATTCGAGATAAATCTCGCCACCTGAGGGCGACGGTGTAACTTCATCGCCAAGGTCCTCCACGGTTTGAGACTGAAGATCTTCCTCTTCACCCGAGAACTGAGGCATGCCTTCGTAGCGTGCGTTGTCGTTGCCGACCTCAGCTAAGCGCTTCAGAGCCCACGCACCGAGAGCCGCGACTATTGCTAACGTCAGGAATCTGCGCATTTCTTCACCTCCATGTGTCAATGAATTATCGGCACACTGCACGATCGGAGGACTGCATTAAGGCTGCTGGTTGGCACCATCTTCACTTAGTGTGGGTTCTGCAGACGGCTGGGGTCCGCAAAAGGGAGTTTTGGGAGAATTGGAAGTTAGAAGCTGGAAAGTGAATCTGGAAGGTTTCTGGTGGGCGATGCAGGGCTCGAACCTGCGACCTTCTGGGTGTAAAGCATCTGAGCCTGAGCGCTGTGCATCAGATTCAGGACCCCCGAGCGAAAACGCGGGAGTCATCATCTGGAGAATGGGCCATTAGCCGCGGCTGCGAGTAGTCCTGAGCGCCAAAGCGATCGTTCCTCGCTCTGGGCCGGGGTTCGGATGACTCGCTGAGCTAGCGCTTAACTACTTTCAGGCATTTCACCCACATCGTCGCTCCTTTCATCGTTGGCAGGCGCAGCGAGCATGGTTTCTTCACCTCGATTGGCTGGCCTTTCACGCGGCAACCATATCGCCGTGATAGCCTCAGCTTAACGAGCAGTCGCCGACGACACCTGGCTCATTCAGCAGATGCGAAGAGGAGGGATATCCAATGGCAACACCGCTTGATGCTATAACCAGCATCCACAAGGCTTTCCGTCGCGATATCGCAGAAATTGACGATGCGGCATACAAGGCCGCAGCAGGCGACGGTGATTTGTCGGTTGTTGTGGATCGACTTCGCTTTTTCAGCGAGATTTTGCGATGGCATGCAGACGGCGAGGAAAAGACGGTGTTCTCGACCATGGACAGAGTGGCGCCGCTCGTGGCGAGGCCCTACTTCCTAGATCACCGCCAGTTGGACATGATGACCGATGGCCTGGCCCAGGTGTCGGCTACGTCAGACCCGCTTATTACAGCCCGGGCCACGGCGGCGCTCAACACACACTTGCGAATTCACCTCGACAAAGAGGACGTACATCTCTATCCGATTCTGCGCGAGCGTACCCTAGCGGACGAGCAGGCCTCGATAGTCGGAACGATGGCCGGAGAAGTGCCGCCTGAGCGACAGCCCGAACTCATACGCTGGTGGTTCCCCCTGGTAGGACTCGATGATCGAGAGGTCACGATCAGCGTCTGGAAGGTGCTGATGCCTGAGCCCGTGTTCGCCAGGCTGAAACCGCTTATCCAAGACACCATTGGACCGGATTGGGCGGAGCTAACGCGGCGAATCCCAGGACTAGCCTAGCATGATTCCATTCCCCGGCCCCTGCACCGGCGACGAGCAGGGTGGTCCGCCTTCGATAGCACGGTAACTTTCGGGCTTCAACTTCGGGGCTGGAAGCTGGGGCCATAGCGCATGGGGGGCGGACTTAGGAGACCGTCGAGACCGGAGGCGCTAAGCGACGCCTATCATTCGTTTGGCAGCGGTTTTGGTGGGCGATGCAGGGCTCGAACCTGCGACCTTCTGGGTGTAAAGCATCTGAGGCTGAGCGCTGTGCATCAGATTCGGCACCCCCGAGCGAAAACGCGGAAGTTATCATCTGGAAAATCTGATGCTGCGAATGAGGCTAATGGCTGGCGCAAGACTAGTGCGTTCGTTGCACCATCGAGCTCAATAAGTGTACAGCTTCATCGGGAAGACCGGAGTCGCCGATGCGAAGGATATTCAGTCTGAAGATGAGTTGAGCCTTCCTTGAGAAGGCTATTGTGAGAATGACGGGGACTATTTGGTTTCCGCTGGGGAGGGTTGCGTTGACTTCCGCACCCCACGATTCATCGCCGATCTGTGGGAAATCGAGTTTCTGAACGGCTCCGTAGGATACGCCCTTGCAGGAGGTGTTGGCCAGTTGCGATATCCCATCGGCCATATAGTTGAAAGCCATGGCGGCACCGGTCTGGTCTTGGAAGACGTGTATTCCTGAACTTATCTCGAAGACGCCGTCCGAGGCTGTCTGCGTTCCTTCGGATGGTCGGAAATCGTTGCCGTAGCCTCCGAGTTCGTGAGAGGCGTCGAACACCGCCCCGGTATTGGGATCGCACGAAGAGCTAATGGCGTTTTCCCGTGTCCCTGCTCCAGACCGCGCGGGGTCGAGGGCGAATGTACTGTAGGTAATAGGCAGATCACCAGCCCTCAGAACCATATTAGGAAGATCTGCCAGGGAAAGGGGGGTAGTTGTTGGGCTGGTGCTCGTTGCCACGCTTTGCGGGGTGGAGTTGCCTCGGCCACAGGCGCATATTACCAACGCTATGCCGGTCGCAATGAGGAGGAAGAGTCTCGGGTGCATGATTCGCCTCATGTAGGCAGATCGGCGTGCTCCTGCGGCCGTTCGGAGGTCGGATCGCCTGCGAAAGGCCGAACCGAATCAAGAGCGAGTTGTTCAGGGAACGGGTAGTGTGGCCATTATAGGCCTCCCAGACGCTGGGTCAACCATGCGGGGGTTGCTGAGAGTTCTGGTGGGCGATGCAGGGCTCGAACCTGCGACCTTCTGGGTGTAAACCAGACGCTCTATCCAACTGAGCTAATCGCCCACGCTTCGGCAGGCGTTTCGATCCTATAGGGGAGGTCCCGCCGCGTCAAGCCGGAGAGCTCGCTCCCAAGTCTTCGCGCGGATTTCGAGGGAGTGCCGGCATGCGCCCGGGAGGCGGGCGGGAGAGCGTTCCACAAAAGGAGAGTCCGCCTTTCGGCGGACTCAAAAGTCCTGGCAGTGGCCTATTTTCCGCAGGGAGTTGCCCCCCAAGTATCGTCGGCGCTGAGGCGTTTCACTTCCGTGTTCGGGATGGGAACGGGTGGTTCCACCTCGCTCTGACCACCAGAACGAACAAACTTGGTAGCGGGAGGAGGATTCGAACCTCCGACCTTCGGGTTATGAGCCCGACGAGCTGCCACTGCTCCATCCCGCGATGCCAAACTGCCTGTCGCAGGCACAGTATCAACTGAACGTAGGTAGCGTCTGCACTCTTTCGCGCGCGTATTAATGTAGGTCAAGCCCTCGACCATTAGTACGGCTCAGCTGAACACGTTACCGTGCTTACACCTGCCGCCTATCCAACGGGTAGTCTACCCGTGGTCTTACTCCTTTCGGATGGGAGGCCTAATCTTGGGAGGGGCTTCGCACTTAGATGCTTTCAGCGCTTATCCCTGCCAGACTTGGCTACCCGGCGGTGCTCCTGGCGGAACAACCGGCACACCAGCGGTCTGTCCATCCCGGTCCTCTCGTACTAGGGACAGCTTCCCTCAAGCCTCCTGCGCCCACGCCGGATAGAGACCGAACTGTCTCACGACGTTCTGAACCCAGCTCACGTACCGCTTTAATCGGCGAACAGCCGAACCCTTGGGACCTACTCCAGCCCCAGGATGCGATGAGCCGACATCGAGGTGCCAAACCTTGCCGTCGATGTGAACTCTTGGGCAAGATAAGCCTGTTATCCCCGGGGTAGCTTTTATCCGTTAAGCCACGGCCCTTCCACTCGGTACCGTAGGATCACTTTGCCCGACTTTCGTCCCTGCTCGGCTTGTTAGCCTCACAGTCAAGCCCCCTTATGCCAATGCACTCGAAGGGTGATTTCCATCCACCCTGAGGGGACCTTTGGACGCCTCCGTTACATTTTGGGAGGCGACCGCCCCAGTCAAACTGCCCACCAGGCACTGTCCCTCTGCTTGATCAGAGGTTAGAAAGCAAACCAGAGAAGAGTGGTATTTCAACGTTGGCTCCCCCGAGCCCGAAAGCCCGGGTTCACAGCCTCCCACCTATCCTACGCATCCCAAGCCCACTTCCAGTGCCAAGCTGCAGTAAAGCTCCACGGGGTCTATTTGTCCTGGCGCGGGTAACCCGCATCTTCACGGGTATTTCAATTTCACCGAGTCCCTCGTCGAGACAGCGCCCAGATCGTTACGCCATTCGTGCGGGTCGGAACTTACCCGACAAGGAATTTCGCTACCTTAGGACCGTTATAGTTACGGCCGCCGTTCACTGGGGCTTCGGTTCGGGCCTTTTAAAAGCCCTCCCCTTAACCTTCCAGCACTGGGCAGGCGTCAGCCCCTATACTTCCCCTTACGGGTTGGCAGAGACCTGTGTTTTTGTTAAACAGTCGCCTGGGCCAATTCTCTGCGACCTCCAACGGCTTCCTCAGAGAATAAAGTCACCGCCAGAGGCACCCCTTATCCCGAAGTTACGGGGTTATTTTGCCGAGTTCCTTAACGAGGGTTCTCTCGATCACCTTGGGGCATTTACCCCCACCTACCAGTGTCGGTTTGCGGTACGGGCACCTACGGCGCTAGCAATGAGGCTTTTCTTGCCAGTATAGGCTTGGCGGAGTCGCTTTGACTGACGTCGCTGCTCCCCCCGGCCCCTCAGCTTGACCCGGAGACGGATTTGCCTATCTCCGGACGCCTACGAGCCAGGGACGCGCCATGTCCAATGGGCGCGCTCGACCTACCTTCCTGGGTCACCCCCTTGCCTTAGAACGCTCCGTCGGTGGTGCTGGAATACTAACCAGCTGTCCATCGCCTACGGCTTTCGCCCTCGGCTTAGGCCCGACTAACCCTACGCGGATTAACCTTCCGTAGGAAACCTTAGGTTTACGGTGCCTCGGGTTCTCACCGAGGTTACGCTACTCATGCCGACATTCTCACTTCCGTCCGCTCCACCCTGGCTCACGCCAGAACTTCACTGCTGAACGGAACGCTCCCCTACCCTCCGGACTTTCGTCCGAAGCCACGGCTTCGGTGGCAGGCTTAAGCCCCGGTACATTATCGGCGCTGAATCACTCGACCAGTGAGCTATTACGCACTCTTCAAATGATGGCTGCTTCTGAGCCAACATCCTGGCTGTCTGGGCAACTCAACATCCTTTTACACTTAGCCTGCGCTTAGGGACCTTAGCCGGTGGTCTGGGCTGTTTCCCTCTCGACTATGAAGTTTAGCCCCCACAGTCTCACTCCTGGGGTTTTTACCTTGGCATTCGCGGTTTGGTTGGGTTTGGTAAGCGATTAGCCCCCTAGCCCATCCAGAGCCCTACCTCCAAGGCAGACGCCCCAAGGCTGCCCCTAAAGGCATTTCGGGGAGAACCAGCTATCTCCTGGTTCGATTGGCATTTCACCTCTACCCACAGCTCATCCAGTAGTTTTGCAACACTAAAAGGTTCGCGCCTCCACCCCGAGACTATCGGGGCTTCACGCTGGCCATGGGTAGCTCACCAGGTTTCGGGTCTAATCCGAGCAACCTGCCCCGAAGGGCTCGCCCTATTAAGACTCGCTTTCGCTACGGCTCCGCATATTCCTATGCTTAACCCAGCTACTCAGATTAACTCGCCGGCTCATTCTTCAATAGGCACGCCGTTATTCGCCAATGGCGAACTTCGACTGCTTGTAAGCACGCGGTTTCAGTTCTATTTCACTCCCCTTCCGGGGTGCTTTTCACCTTTCCCTCACGGTACTGGTTCACTATCGGTCGTCATGGGTATTTAGCCTTGGAAGGTGGTCCTCCCAGCTTCCCACGGGATTCCACGTGTCCCGTGGTACTCAAGAACAGCGACAGGAGCCACTTCCCTTTCGCCTACGGGACTCTCACCCTCTATGGTGGTCCGTTCCAGGCTCCTTCGGCTAGGGAAGCGGTTTGTAACTCCTTCGCGGGCCCCGCAGGACCCGCAGTCGCGTCTTACAACCCCAGGGGTGCATAGGGCTACGGCCCACTAAGACACTCCTGGTTTGGGCTTTTCCCCCTTCGCTCGCCGCTACTGAGGGAATAATCTCTTTTCCTCGGGGTACTAAGATGTTTCAGTTCCCCCGGTGCCCTCGGATAGGCCTATGTGTTCAGCCTACCGTGCTCCGGCATTACCCGGAGCGGGTTGCCCCATTCGGGAATCCCCGGCTAAGCTTGCTAGACAGCTCCCCGGGGCTTATCGCAGTCTTGCCACGCCCTTCTTCGGCCCATGACGCCAAGGCATCCACCGCGCGCTCTTAGTAGCTTGACCTACACTAATACCCGCGCATTAAAGATGCGTCCGCTACCATGTTCAGTTGTTAATGTGCTTTCCACAAAACTATCGGCCTGATGCCTCAAGCCGATAGGGTCGCTTCTCGCATCAGCCGGACTGGCTATTCGGTTATCAGTTGGCCGAAAACCATCTAATTACCGCTAGTCCTCCGTTAACCTCACTGAGTGTACCTCATCGGCCGTACTTTGACAAGTGCCCGGTGTGGCTGGTGGAGCCGAGGGGATTCGAACCCCTGACCTCCGCCGTGCAAAGGCGGCGCTCTCCCAGCTAAGCTACGGCCCCAGTCTTTGGTGGGCCATGGTGGAGTCGAACCACCGACCTCGGTCTTATCAGGACCGCGCTCTAACCAGCTGAGCTAATGGCCCAGTTTACAGCAGCGACCTGTCCGCCGACGGCGGACCGCTCTGACCAGCAGGGCTAGTGGCCCGACCGTCAACCTACAATGACACCTTAACTCCTGGATAGCGGAAGGAACGCCCCGTGGGACGAGAGGGGCATAGGTTTGACGATGGATCCGGTTACCCGGATCGCACCGATCGACCTAGGATGAGCTTGGTCGCCAGAGGCAACCTCGCTTCTCCCTAGAAAGGAGGTGATCCAGCCGCAGCTTCCGCTACGGCTACCTTGTTACGACTTCGTCCCAGTTACCAGCCCCACCCTCGGCGCCTGCCTCCCTTGCGGGTTGGCGCAGCGACTTCAGGTGTTGCCGGCTTCCATGACGTGACGGGCGGTGTGTACAAGGCCCGGGAACGTATTCACCGCCGTGTGCTGACCGGCAGTTACTAGCAACTCCACCTTCATGGAGGCGAATTTCAGCCTCCAATCTGAACTGAGGACGGCTTTTCGGGATTAGCTCCGGATCGCTCCTTGGCAGCCCATTGTACCGTCCATTGTAGCGTGTGAGTAGCCCAAGACGTAAGGGACGTGCTGACTTGACGTCATCCCTACCTTCCTCCCCGTTTCGCGGGGCAGTCTCGCCAGAGAAGATTCAACTGACGACAGGGGTTGCGCTCGTTGCGGGACTTAACCCAACACCTCACGGCACGAGCTGACGACAGCCATGCATCACCTGTGCCGGCTCCCCGAAGGGTCGCTCAGGTTTCCCCTCGCTACCACCGGCATGTCAAGCCTTGGTAAGGTTCTTCGCGTTGCGTCGAATTAAACCACACGCTCCGCTGCTTGTGCGGGCCCCCGTCAATTCCTTTGAGTTTTAGCCTTGCGGCCGTACTCCCCAGGCGGGACACTTAAAGCGTTAGCTTCGGCACAGAGGGGGTCGATACCCCCTACACCTAGTGTCCAACGTTTACGGCGTGGACTACCCGGGTATCTAATCCGGTTCGCTCCCCACGCTTTCGCGCCTCAGCGTCAGGCAGAGCCCAGAGAGCCGCCTTCGCCACTGGTGTTCCTCCCGATATCTACGCATTCCACCACTACACCGGGAATTCCACTCTCCTCTGCTCTCCTCTTAGCCTGCCAGTATCCGAGGACCCCTCCCAGTTGGGCCGGGAGATTTCACCCCGAACTTAACAAGCCGCCTACGCGCTCTTTACGCCCAATAAATCCGGACAACGCTTGCCACCTACGTATTACCGCGGCTGCTGGCACGTAGTTAGCCGTGGCTTATTCGCGGGGTACCGTCAGATCTTCTTCCCCCGCAAAAGGGCTTTACGACCCGAAGGCCTTCATCACCCACGCGGCGTTGCTGCGTCAGGCTTTCGCCCATTGCGCAAGATTCCTCGCTGCTGCCTCCCGTAGGAGTCGAGGCCGTGTCTCAGTCCCCGTGTGGCTGACCATCCTCTCAGACCAGCTACCGATCGTCACCTTGGTAGGCCGTTACCCCACCAACTAGCTAATCGGCCGCAGGCCCCTCCGAAAGCGCCCGAAGGCTTTAATCGGCTCCGGCAGGCCGGAACCGACCACATGCGGTATTAGCCTCCCTTTCGGGAAGTTATTCCCCACTTCCGGGCAGGTTACCTACGTGTTACTCACCCGTCCGCCACTGTCCCAACAGCCGAAACCATTGAGACCGTTCGACTTGCATGCGTAAGGCACGCCGCCAGCGTTAATCCTGAGCCAGGATCAAACTCTCCGTACTAACCTTCATCCCGGAAACGAATTCCCGGGACAAAGACCAAACGGTCTGGCCCCACATTGTTCCTTCCGCTATCCAGTTGTTAAGGTGCCCAGCCGTCGAAGCCGACGACACACAAAATTAACACGACCCTCGCATCCTCGCTTATCGGAGCGAGAGCCTGTGTTAACGATGAGCGTTAGAAAGGCGGCTCAGTCCACCGCGACATGAGTCTATCATCGTCGAACGCGCTTGTCAAGGGCCGACGGCCGATTCGGCGAATCCCCTTCCTCCGCATCGCCGGACTCCGCCGCGCTCAGGCGCAGCACCCGCCGCGTCGACGGCGAAAGCTTCGTCCGTTCGGCGATGCGGTAGCCGGCGACCCAGACGATGCCTACTTCGTCCTCTACGACCGGTACGCTGTCGCGCCGTCGCCGCGGCACCTTGAGGTCCACGAAGACGTCCTGGAGCTTCTTTTCGCCCGCGAGCCCATGCCTACCGGCAGGCAGGCCCAGCGGTTGGAAGCGGTCGCCGGGGCGGCGCCGTCGCGCCCGCAGCCCGCCGACGAGCGAATCGGCGTCCAACGTGGCTTCCCAGGCGCTCTCGGACAATGGCGCGTTGTCATGGTAGAGCGACGCTTCGATCCGCCATCTGCCCGCCGTCGTAACGCCCGGCACGACGAGGGGGACGCCGTCCACCGGCAGGGCCTCGACCGCTGACTGGTTCAGCGCGAGGACGAGATCGCCATATTCGACGTGCAGATGCAGGCCGCGCGGCAAGTCTAGCTCCGTTCCGGCCGGCTTCGCCGCTGCTGCCGCCATCGCTTGCAGATGCCGCTCCGTCAGGTCCTTCGCGTCGCCGAGTAGCTTCGATGCGGCCAGGCGCATGACCTGCGGCATCAGTTCCGCCGGTGCCTGTTGGAGAGATGCCAGCGAGAACCGCACGGTGCTGTCATCGATGGTAGCCGATTGCGCCAGCGCTCTCTCCGCGGCCTCCTCCAGCGCCCGCCGTTCCGTTGCCGCCGCTCTCGCCAACCGCAAAAGCGAGGCGTCGACGCCCGGGATGTGTGCGCGCAGCAGGGGCAGCAGCTCGTTGCGCACGACGTTGCGCTTGTGCCGCGGCGAGCGGTTCGTGGCGTCCTCCAGCGGCTCGCGGCCCATCTCGCGGCAGTACGACTGCGTCTCGGAACGTCGCACCTCAAGGAGCGGTCGCACGAGCGTGAGGTCGTGTTCTTCCGCAGGGGCTACCGGCCACGGCGAACGCGGCAGCATCCCGGCCAGGCCTGTCAGCCCGCTGCCCCGCAGGATGTGCAGCAGTACCGTTTCTATCTGGTCGTCCGCAGTGTGTCCGACGGCGACTATCCGCGTTCCGGCCTCTCGCGCGGCGCGGGCCAGGAAGCGATAACGCACCTCTCGCGCCGCTTCTTCGATGCCGAGGCGTTTTTCACGCGCGTACGTCCGGACGTCGTCAGAGCCGACCGTCAGCGGGACACCGAGGTCACCGGCGAGGCGAGCGACGGTCTCCCGCTCCTCCTCCGACGCCTTGTTCCCGCGTAACTGGTGGTCGAAGTGGGCGGCATGCAGGACGAGGCCGAGCCGGGGCGCGAGGCGGACGAGCAGCAGGAGCAGCGCTGTCGAGTCGGCGCCGCCGGAGACGCCAACGACCACGCATTCGCCGGCCGCGAGCAGCCCCTGCGCGTTGATGTAGCGGAAAACTCGCCGCTCGATGCTGCGAGCCTGCGGCGTCGTCTCGACAGGTCGGGATGTAGACATAACGTTACTGTTGCTTATGATGAAGGCCAGGTCAATGCCTGGCCTCTGTCTCCTTGCTCGTCGCCGGTTCTATTGTCCGAAGAGCGATTCCCACCAGGCGCCGGCTGCCGGCGTCGGCGCCGCTGCAGGCGTCCCCGCGTCCGTTTCCGGCGAGGAGACGATGACCCGCGTCTCGCCCGGCTTCACGAGGCCGAGCACCCGACGCGCTACGCTTTCGATGTACTCGTCGGACGAAAGGTATTCGCGGACGGAGACGAGCTCGTCGTGCTGGCGGTCGAGGTTGGCGATCTCCCGTCGGACCGAGGTCTCGTCCTGCGCCAGGCCGTGCGATTTCAGAGCGGTAGCGACGGTTGTGAAGAGGAGGTAGCCTGCGACGACGGCCGCCACTACGAGGATTATCCGGGGCACCGAACGTCCCAACACGTCCTTCGCGTCCTCTCCCTCGGACACGCCGTCCGCCCCTTTTCGGGCCGCGCTTAACATAGCACAGGAAAACCGTCATTACAAGTGCAAGCGCTTATTCGTTTCGTCGCGAGGCGCGGCCTTGAATTTGCTGAGTGATTCCGCTAGACTGTGCCGGTTATGGCGGCAACGAACGAGGAAATCGGGTTTGAGCACAAGGGCATCGGCGACGTGCTTGCGCACAACCGCCTAGTAGTACCCCTTAATCAGAGGGAGTACTCCTGGGAAGAAGAACACGTCGAAGACCTGTTCCGGGATTTCGCGAACGCCATAGCGAACGACAGAGCCACCTATTTTCTCGGGACGATTGTGCTGACGAGAGGCGACGGCGACATTCCGGAGGTTTCCGACGGACAACAGAGACTAGCGACGACAACCATCCTTCTGTCCGCGATTAGGGACTACTTCTTCGGCACCGACGATGCCATCCGCGCCAGATCGATTGAGTCTGATTTCCTAAGAACAACAGACATCGAAACAACGCAGATCGTGCCGAAGCTCCGGCTGAACGTAGACGACAACGAGTTCTTCACCAAGTTCATCCTTGCGGAGCCGTCCTCTCCCGACCGCGGGGTCAAAGCGACAAAGGAATCTCATAGCAGAATTCAGCGTGCCTCACAGATCGCGGCGAAACACATTGAGGCGATTCTTGAGCCTTATAAGGAGTCCGCTAGGACCGCGCGGCTCTTAGAGTGGGTGAAATTCATTCGACAAGGCGCTCAAGTAATCCTGCTTCGTGTGCCAGACCACCTGAACGCATTCATGATGTTCGAGACCCTGAACGATCGAGGACTGAAAGCGTCGCAGGCTGACCTTCTCAAGAACCATCTACTTAGCTACTCAGGAGACCGCATAAGGGAAGCCCAACAGAAGTGGAGCGCGATGACGAGTGTGCTGGAGACCCTTGGGGAAGATGATGTCACCGTCACTTATCTGCAGCATTTGCTCATAACAAAATTCGGCCCCACTAAGGAGCGCGAGGTATTCGACAGAGTTAGACAGGCGGTCAACAGCCAGGGCCGCGCCATTGAATTCCTCGATGAGATTGCCGACGGAGCAAATGACTACGTCGCGCTCTTCAACTCGGATCACAGGAAGTGGAACGAGTACGGCACCAGCACGAGAAACCATATTGCGACCATCAACCGCGATCTGCGCGTCCAGCAGATCCGCCCGCTGATGTTCGCCGTATCGCGGCACTTCGCCGTGAAGGAAGCTCAGATCGCGTTTCGCCTGTTCGTCTTCTGGTCGGTGAGATTCCTCATAGCTGGGGGGCGTGGGGGTCTTTTGGCCAGCCACTACGCACTCCGTGCTCAGGAAATCGCGTCGGGGAAGATAAAGACGGCGAAGGGCTTGACCGACGCACTGGAAGAGATCGTCCCGGGGGACGCGTTGTTCGAAACGGCGTTTGCGGAGGCTCGCGTGTCTCAAGGTCACCTTGCCCGGTACTACCTTCGAGCCCTGGAGCTCAAGGCAAGCGGCTCGGCGGAGCCCGAGTGGGTTCCGATGAACGACGAGAAGGTCGTCAATTTGGAGCACATCCTGCCGGAGAATCCTGAAGGGGAGTGGGTGCAGATAGATCCCGAGACGGCCGCTGCCTACTGGCGGCGCATAGGCAACATGGTTATCCTTCAGGCAACACAGAACTCAATTATCGGAAACAGTTCCTTTGCGGAAAAGAAGAAGACGCTTCAGGATTCATCATATTTGCTCACGTACGAAGTTGGACAAAACGACGTGTGGGGCATCGAGCAGATCAAAGCGCGGCAGAAGCGCCTGGCTCAACTCGCGGTCGCCACCTGGCCAATGAAGATATAGCACTGTCCGTTCGCAAAAAGGAGGGCGGACCTTTTCAGATCCGCCCCCGGGTTGCTGACCCCTTGAGTATTACGTGAGCGCCGGCTGAGAGACGCCCTTCAAGTTCAGGCCGTCGTCGCCGCAGTCGATAACAACCGTATCGCCCGGGCCGAACTGGCCTTCGAGAAGCGCTTCTGATAGCCGGTCCTCAACCTCGTTCTGAATGAGACGCCGCAGCGGCCGCGCGCCAAACGTCTCGTCGTAGCCCTTGTCGCCGAGCCATTCCTTCGCGGCGTCGGTGATCTCAAGCGTGATCCCCTTGAAGGAGAGCTGGATATCGACCTCGCGCAGCATCAGGTCGACGATGGCGCGGATGTGGTCGCGGGAGAGCGCGTGGAACACCACAGTGCTGTCGACGCGGTTCAGGAACTCCGGCCGGAACGTGTTCTTCAGCTCGTTGAGCACCTTCTCGCGCATCTTCTTATGGCGTTGCTCCAGCGTCTTCGCCTCTTCCGTCTTCGTCGAGAAGCCGAGCGCCGTCTCCTTGCGGATCAGGTCGGAGCCGACGTTGCTCGTCATGATCAGGATCGTGTTTCGGAAATCGACCTTGCGCCCCTTGGCGTCCGTCAGATGCCCGTCGTCGAAGATCTGGAGGAGCATGTTGAAGACCTCTGGATGCGCCTTCTCGATCTCGTCCAGCAGCACCAGGCAGTACGACTTTCGCCGCACAGTGTCCGTGAGCTGTCCCGCGTCCTCGTAGCCGACGTAGCCGGGGGGTGCCCCGACCAGTCGCGACACGGTGTGGCGTTCCATGAACTCCGACATGTCGAGCTTTATCATCGCGTCTTCGCTGCCGAACATGAACTCCGACAGCACGCGCGCCAGGTGCGTCTTCCCCACGCCGGTCGGGCCGAGGAAGATGAACACGCCTATGGGGCGTCGCGGGTCCTTGAGGCCGGCCCGCGCCCGCCGCACGGCCTTCGCCACCGCCGTTATCGCCTCGTCCTGGCCGATGACGCGGTCGTGCAGGCTTTCCTCCATCTGGAGCAGCCGCGCCGACTCCTCGCTGGCGATGCGCGAGACGGGAATGCCCGTCCACATGCTGACCACTTCGGCGATGTCCTCTTCGTTCACGACCGGCTTTGTCAGCTCACGCTGGTTCTCCCAGCCCTCTTCCATGTCGTCGAGCTTTTCCTGGAGCTTCATCTCGCGGTCGCGAAGCTCGGCGGCGTACTCGTATTGCTGGGCCGAGATCGCTGCTTCCTTTTCGCGACGCAGGCTGTCCAGCCCGTGCATCGCCTCTCTGAGCGAGGGAGGCGCCGTCGCCCGCGTGATGCGGACGCGCGAGGCGGCCTCGTCGACCAGGTCGATCGCCTTATCGGGCAGGAAGCGGTCGGAGACGTAGCGCGAAGCGAGCTGGGCCGCCGCTCTTACCGCCTCTTCCGAGATGGTGAGCTTGTGGTGGTCTTCGTAGCGCTCCTTGATGCCCATGAGGATGTCGATCGTCTCGTTCGACGTTCGGCTCCTCGACGAGCACCGGCTGGAGGCGCCGCTCCAGCGCCGCGTCGCGCTCGATGTGCTTGCGGTAGTCGTCCAGCGTCGTCGCGCCGACGCACTGGAGCTCGCCGCGGGATAGCGACGGCTTCAGGATGTTCGCCGCGTCGACAGCGCCTTCGGCCGCGCCCGCGCCGACGAGCATGTGCATCTCGTCGATGAACAGGATGCAGTTGCCGGCCGCCTTTATCTCTTCGATAACCTTCTTCAGGCGCTCCTCGAACTCGCCGCGGTACTTTGTGCCGGCGACCAGCGAGCCGATGTCCAGCGTCAGGAGCCGCTTGCCCTGCAACGTCTCCGGCACCTGTCCGGCGACGATGCGGTGCGCCAGCCCCTCGACGATTGCAGTCTTGCCGACGCCGGGCTCGCCGATGAGCACCGGGTTGTTCTTGGTGCGTCGCGACAGGATCTGGATGACGCGCTGGATCTCGCTGTGACGGCCGATGACCGGGTCGAGCTTGCCGGCCCGTGAGGCCGCCGTGAGGTCCATGCCGAGCTGATCGACAGTCGGAGTGCGCGTCGTGGGACGGCCTGCCGGCTGTGCGCCGGGCGGCGTTGTCTGCGAGAGGATGCGCGTCGTCTCCGCGCGCACTCGCTCCAGGTTCACGCCCAGGCTCTCAAGAACGCCGGCCGCGATGCCTTCGCCCTCGCGGACGAGGCCCAGCAGCAGGTGCTCGGTGCCGATGTAATGATGATTCAGCCGCCGTGCCTCATCGACTGCCAGCTCGATGACCTTCTTGGCCCGCGGCGTCAGGCCTATCTCGCCCATCGTCGTGCGCTCGCCGCGCCCGATGATGAACTCGACTGCCGAGCGCACCTTGTTGAGCTCGATGCCAAGGTTGGCGAGCACTTTTGCGGCCACGCCGTCGCCCTCGCGTACCAAGCCCAGCAAGAGATGCTCAGTACCGATATAATTGTGATTGAACCGCTGAGCCTCTTCCTGGGCGAGTGTCAGCACACGTCGTGCGCGCTCTGTGAATTTGTCAAATCTTTCTGCCATGCCAGTTTCCCTTGAATTCCCCTAGATCAACCTTAGCATACGGATCGAACCTAGTCTAGGGCCTCCATGGCAGCCGAACCTCTCCCTAAGCGTCCTCCTTGACAGATCCCTCTTCGCCGCTGACCGGCTCCTCGACATCGCTTTGCCCTTCCGTCTCGGCGTCGGCCTCGTCTTCGGCTGCTTCGGCTGCGACGTCTTCGAGCGCCGGCTCTTCGACAGCCTCCGGCGCCTCAGCCGCCACCGCCTCAACGCTCTCCTCGGTCTCTTCCGTAGCCGCCTGCTCCTCCGCCGGCGTCTCTTCCTCTTCGGAGGCCGCTATCTCTTCCTCTGCCTTCTCTTCCATCTCGGCCGCCTCTTCGACGATGGCGGTCTCTTCGGCTACCGGCGCCTCGACCTCGGCCGCAGCTTCGACGGTCTCTTCGGCTACCGGCGCCTCGGCCTCGGTTTCAGCCTCGACGGCCTCTTCGGCTACCGGCGCCTCGGCCTCGGTTTCAGCCTCGACGGCCTCTTCGGCTACCGGCGCCTCGGCCTCAGCTTCCGCTTCCGCTTCGACGGTCTCTTCGGCTACCGGCGCCTCGGCCTCGGTTTCAGCCTCGACGGCCTCTTCGGCTACCGGCGCCTCGGCCTCGGTTTCAGCCTCGACGGCCTCTTCGGCTACCGGCGCCTCGGCCTCGGCTTCCGCTTCGACGGCCTCTTCGGCTACCGGCGCCTCGGCCTCGGCTTCCGCTTCGACGGTCTCTTCGGCTACCGGCGCCTCGGCCTCGGCTTCCGCTTCGACGGCCTCCTCAGCTACCGGCGCCTCGACCTCGGCCGCAGCCTCGACGGTCTCTTCGGCTACCGGCGCCTCGGCCTCGGCTTCCGCTTCGACGGCCTCTTCGGCTACGGGCGCCTCGGCTTCGGCTTCCGCCTCGACGGTCTCTTCGGCTACCGGCGCCTCGACCTCGGCTTCAGCCTCGACGGCCTCTTCGGCTACTGGCGCCTCGACCTTGGCTTCAGCCTCGACGGCCTCCTCCTCTTCCGTCTCCGCGCCTTCAGCCGCCGTCTTTGCCGCGCCCTTCTGCGCCACGCCTCCCGGCAGCCCGGTCACCCGACCGTCCTTGTCGAAGACGAAGCCCATCTCCTCGGCCTCGTCGCGCGCCTGCCGCAGGCTCAACCCGAGTCGCTGCCGGTCGCGCTCGATGCGGACGATCTTCAGCGGTACCTGGTCGCCCTCTTTGACGACCTCCCGCGGGTGAGCGATCCGCCGGTTTACCAGCTCCGATACGTGCACCAGCCCTTCGACCGGGCCCTCGATTCGGGCGAACGCGCCGAAGGTGACGAGCTTCGTTATGGTGCCGGTGACGATCTGGCCGACGCTATACTTATCGACAATCTCCTCCCATCTTTCAGGCTGCGCCCGTCGGATGCTCAGAGCTATTTTCTTCGCCTCCTGGTCGACCTTCATGACGTACACGTCGACCTCCTGGCCGACGCGGTACAGCTCCTCCGGCGTCTTGTCCCGCTCCCAGGACAGCTCCGACAGATGCGCCAGGCCATCCGCTCCCCCAAGGTCCACGAAAACGCCGAAGCTGCGGATGCTGCTTATCCGGCCCTTCCGCACTTCGCCCTCTTGCAGCTCCTCCAGCAGGCGGTCCTTCTGGAGCGCCCGCCAGTCCTGCATCGCCGCTCGCTCAGAGAGGATGACGCGGTTGCGGGCACGGTTAATCTCTATGACCTTGACTAGCAGCGTTCGCCCGACGACCGCTTCGGCCGGCGCGTCGGTCTCCTCACCCTCCGCCGGCGACTGGGCGCTGACGGACTGCGAGAAGGGGATGAAGCCGTGCACGCCTTCGACGTTGACGAGCAGGCCGCCCTTGTTGTGGCCGCCCACCTGCACCTCGAAGCTCTCGCCTTCCTCGAAACGTTGCTGGAGGATGCGCCATCCCTTTTCGCCGCGCGCCCGGTCGAGCGAGAGGAGCACCTGACCCTCCGGCGTCTCCGGCTGCATGACGTAGACAAGGATGCGGTCTCCGCTGGTGGGCCATTCCTCCATGTTCGGCCCCAGGGAATGCATCTCGCTGGGGGGGACGATGCCCTCTGACTTCGTCCCGACGTCCACCACCATTCCGTCGCGGTCGGAGCCCACTACTACTCCCTCAAGAATATCGCCGCGCCGAAGACTCTTGTACTCCAGGGACTCTGCTTCTAACAGGGTTGCCATGTCCTGGTAACCCTCACTTGTGGGGCCTGTAGGATCAGGCGACGGATCGTTAGACAAGTCGCTCGGGCCTCCTAATTCAGCGGCAAGGCAACACGACGATCCGCATTCATCGCAGAATGAAGGACCTCGCGGAGCCCCGCCTGTTTGGCCCATTGTAGCACAGGGGATTACATACGGAAAGGCGACGATGACCTGCTATCCCTCGCGGCGCTCCGGCGGCCAGCCTTGCGTCTCGGCCAGACCGCGCGCTTCCAGGTGACAGGTGTCGTTCATATGGACGACGATCATCCGCCCGCCGCGCACGTCGAGCAGGCTCGTCGCGGCCAGGTCGTGACGCAGGCGACGGAAATCGCAGATCGACATGTTGAGGGCTTCGCAAAGCAGGGCATGGATGACGAAGTTGTGTGTGACCGCGACGACCGTTTCGCCGTCGTGGCGGTCGCAGATCCGCCGCGTCGCCTCTCGGGCCCGGTCCTGCACGTCCTGAAGGCTTTCGCCGCCGCCCGGCATGCGCAGGGTTCCCGCCTCGTCGCCCAGCCAACGGGACACGAACTCCGGGTTGCGTTCCCGCATCTCGCGGAACGTCAGGCCATCCAGCTCGCCGACGTCCATTTCCGTCAGACCCTCATCGGGGACGACTTCGAGGCCGTGGGGCGCCGCAATTGCCGCAGCCGTCTCGAAGGCGCGACGCAACGGGCTGGAGTAGACGGCCGCGATCTCCTCGCCGGCCAGGGCCTCGGCCAGGGCCTGCGCCTGCAGCCGCCCCTTTTCCGTGAGCGGCACGTCCTGCCGTCCCAGGCCGAGCCCCGCGCGATTGCTTGCCGTCTCGCCGTGTCTGGCTAGAATCAGACGCATTGTCGCTCAACCAGAAAGAATTCCGCCCGAGGAGGAGAGTCGCGGAACAGGGCCACATAGATTGCGAGAAAGCGAGAGCCCTTCGGCAGGCAGAGGTTCGCGACTATTCGATCGGCGTCCCCCGCCGTGTTTGCTATGGCCCGCACCAAGTCCACGACGAGATAGGTGGGCACCCCATACCGCTTCCTGCAGTGTGCTTCGATCGTCTGTTGGGCGTTGCGAACGAGCGCCGCTGTCGGGTTAACTAGAACCGGTGCCAACCCCAGCCTTTCTCCGATATCTTCACCGGGCCGAACGTAGCGGGCAGATAGTTCGGGCTTCCCGCGGAGGGGTGTCCAAGTATTGCGGGCTTCGTCGGCTGAGTAATCGGCGCTCGTCACCTCGATTCCGATGTGGTGGCCTCTCGAATCGTGGCAAGTCGCGTCAGGCGCTTCACTCGCTTTGGGGATTCCGTAGTCCGTGCCGTATCGCTCGTTCAAGAAGCGAACGAACTCACCGGCCAACGCCAACTCAAGTTCCTTCGCGACAGCATCAGCCATTTCGCTAGACGAACCTTCCGTGACGCCGCCAGGCCTCGTGCGCCGGCGAGGTCTCCGCCAGCACCAGCTTGCGCCGATGCAGCCGCGTCGGCTCCGGCAGCCCCATCGCCGCTATCACCTGCTCCGGCCGGCCCGCTCCGCCGCTGTCGGCGCGCAGCCGCATGGCGACGATCGCCGCTCCGTTGTTTCGCTGCTCGAGCCACATCTCCTGCACCAGCGCCCGAACGTCGTAGCGCCGGACCTCCTTATCGCGGAGTTGCTCCCACGGCAGGCTCTCCGCCGCCAGGAAGCGCTCGACGGCCTGGCGCGCGCCCTCCTCCGCCAGCGACGCCGGCAGCGACGCCTCGTACTCGGCGGCCCGCAGCTCGGATTGCAGAGACGGCCCGCGCAGCCCGACCTCCTGCACGTCCAGCAGCTCGATTCCCGCCGGCAACTGGCGACCGACCTCTCGCAGGAACTCCAGCGGCGTCAGGCGCGTTGCCAGGAACACGTCGATAAGCTCGCCAGCGCTCGTCACGCCGACGGCCAGCGGCGCCGCCAGCGATAGCTGCGCATGGGGGGTAAACCCCTCGGAGTAGGCGACTTCGACCTTCGCCCGCCTGAGCGCCCGCTCCCAGAGGCGCATCAAATCAAGATGGGTGATGAACTTCACCTCATCGCCTCGGGAAAAGCGGACGCGAAGACGTTGTATCTTCATCGCTACTTCTTCGTCACCAGGACGCGCTCGATCTTCCTGCCCTGCATCTCCGCGACGACCATTCGAAAGCCGTCCTCCTCCACCTGCTCGCCTTCCTTTGGAATGTGCCCCAGCCGGTCGAGGACGAAGCCGGCCACGGTCTCGTAACGGCCCTCCGGAATCTGGAGGCCCAGCTCCTCGTTGGCGTCCCAGACGCTCATGCCGCCGTCCACCGACGCCGTGTGCTCGTCGATAGGCTGGAACTCCTTCGCCGTGCCCGCTTCCTCTTCCGCCACAGGGCCCACCATCTCCTCCAGTAGCAGCTCGATGGTCACGATTCCCGCCGTGCCGCCGTACTCGTCGACGACGATCGCCATGTGCTGGTTCTGCGTCTGCATCTCGCGGAAGAGCGCGCCGACCGGTTTCGTCTCCGGCACGAAGTACGTCGGTCGCATGCAGCTTTCGATGGAGCTGTCGCGCTCCAGCTCGCCGCGGGCAACGCTGCGGAGGACGTCCTTTATCGCGACGACGCCGATCACGTTGTCGACGCTCTCCCGATAGACAGGATAGCGCGAATGTCCGGTCTCCTCGAAGACGCGGTAGAAATCGCCGACCGTCGATTCCGTCTCCAGCCAGATGACTTCTGTTCGCGGTACCATTATCTCCTGCACCTGGCGGTCGCGGAACTGGAAGACGTTCTCCAGCAGCTCGCCCGTCTGCTCGCCGAGCACGCGCTCCACCGTGCCGATGTCGATAAGCATGCGCAACTCTGCCTCTGTGACCGTAGGCGTCGGTCCCGGCGCCGACCCGAAAAGCAGGCGCTGGAAGCCGCGCGGGATCGCGGCAAGGACCATCATGAGCGGATTGACGACGCGCACCAGCGTTTCCACCGGCCGCGCGACCAACAGCGCGTAGCCCTCGCCAGACTGCGCGGCAAGGACCTTCGGTGTGAACTCGCCGAGGAGCGCCAGCAGCAGGGTTGTGATTAGCGTGCCGAAGATCAGGCCCAGATTGCCAATTGCCTCGACGGAGAGAACGCTGGCCATGGCCGCAGCCATCACCACGAACAGGTTCTGAAGCAGCACGACGCCGGCGAAGAAGCGGTCGCGGTTGGCGCGAATCCGCTCGATGGCCTGCGCCCGGCGGTCGCCCGATTCCGCGAGGTGACGCACGCGAATGCGGTCGGCGGCGACGATCGCTATCTCGATGCTGTTTACGAGCGCGTACAGAACGACGCTAACGACAAGGATGACGACAATGAGGGGAGTGCTGAGGCCGCTTGCCCCAAGCCCATCCTGCGCGGCAAGAGGTGAAACCATATAGATCAACTCGGTGCCTCTTCGCACAAGCGGAGAACCGGCACCGGGCATTCAAATCATAGCAATTGCCGTCCCGCCTGTCAAAAACGGAAGCGCAAGCACGTTGGGCATGCAGAAAACG
The DNA here is from genome assembly GCA_963703345.1 of uncultured Chloroflexia bacterium. Classification (GTDB taxonomy): domain Bacteria; phylum Chloroflexota; class Dehalococcoidia; order DSTF01; family JALHUB01; genus JALHUB01. The sequence goes on from OY969814.1 coordinate 1,277,519, forward strand.
GCTGGAAACCAGGTCTAGCGCTTTCCCCATCAGCGGGCCCGTGCTGCTACGCCTCAGGAAGGTCTCCGGGAATTGGTTCGCAATGCCTCAAAAGGCTATAATAGACATAGCAAAAAGGAGGAGACATGAGAACCAAAGAAGAGTACATCAGGGGACTGGGCAAGATGCGGCGGAACATCTACTACAACGGTGAACTCATCGACCGCACCGACGAGCGGCAGATGGCCTGCCTCGACACCATCGGGACTACCTTCGATGAAGCGGCCAGGCCCGAGAACGAGGACTTGTGCACGGCCATCTCCCATCTCACGGGACAGCGGATCAACCGCTTCACTCACATTCACCAGAACACCGACGACCTGCACAAGAAGCAGGATATGACTCGCATGCTCTGCCAAAAGGTCGGCGGCTGCATCCAGCGCTGCATGGGCATCGACGCCACAAACGCGATCTACAACGTCTCCTACGAAGCCGACAAATCGAACAACGGCGCCACCCAGTACCACGAGAACTTCAAGAACTGGCTCGCCCGCTTCCAGACGGAGGACCTCGTCGGCTGTTGCGCGCAAACCGACGTGAAGGGCGACCGCTTGCTGCGGCCGGCCGAGCAGCCCGACCCCGACGCGTACGTCCACATCAAGGAGCGCCGGCCGGATGGCATCGTCGTCAGTGGCTGCAAGGTCCACATCTCCGAAGCCTCGGTTGCCGACGAGATATTGGTGGTCCCTACCAGGGCCCTGCGTGAAGAGGACAAGGACTACGCCGTCGCCTTCGCCGTCCCGGGTGACTGGGAAGGCGTGAAGCAGGTGGTCACGATCCACAACCTCCGAGAGAGAGAGTTCTACCCGCGCGGATTCATGCCGGGCTCCACCGACTCGTACGTGATCTTCGACAATTGCTTCGTGCCCTGGGAACGCGTCTTCCTCGCCGGCGAATGGCAGCATGGGGGAGTCCTGGCGCTCCTCTTCGCGTTGTTCCACCGCCACTCCTATTCGGGCTGCAAGCCGGCGATTGGCGATGTGATTCTCGGCGGGGCGGCTCTCGCTGCTGAAATGAACAACATCCAGAAAGCGCCGCACGTACGGGAGAAGCTTGCGGAGATCATCATGACCACGGAGCTAGGGTACGCCGCCGGCTACACGGCCTCGGACCTCGGCAAGCCGGAGGTCTACATCCCCGGCGTCGGCTTCATGCCTTACGGACCCGGCTCCTACATCCCCAACTCGATCTACTGCAACGTCGGTCGTTGTCTCACCGGTGAGGCGGTTTATCGGGAAGCAGAGATCCTCTGCGACATCTCCGGCGGCGTCACGGCGACTTTCCCGTACGAGAGGGACTTCGCAAATCCGGAGATCGGCGGCCTCCTGCGCAAGTACACGAAGCGCAGCCCTAAGGCCGACGTCGAGGACCAGGCGCAGTTCTGGCGCTTCCTGGGCGATGGGCTTTGCTCCGCAGCGGGCGGAATCCACAACATCGGCTCCTACCACGGTGGCGGCTCGCCGATCATGGAGCAGATCGCCATCACCACGCAGTACGACATCGAGGCACGGAAGAAGCTGGTGAGGTTCATCGCTGGAATGGGCGGCGGGGACCGTGAAGCGCTGGCCAAGAAGACCACCCGGCACCGCGCTAAGGAGGCTGTGTCCGTCAAATAGTAGTTACGGAGAGACGAGATAGCCGACCGCGCCAAGAACGAGGCCATGGGCCGATTTCATAGCCGGCCGGGCGTGGCATTGGGAGCGCCGATGGCCGGACTTGATCCCTTAGTTGAGGAAGTGCTGGTCGCGGCTCTAGCGGTGAGCGCTCTAATAGCGTTGATCGCTGTGCTCTACTGGCTGTCTACGGGCCTCTCCCCGTGGCCTTTCGTCATCCTGGCGGCTATAGCCGGCTTCGCGCCGGGCATCGCAATCCTCTCGATTTCCTCACCGCGACATCGCGGGTGACGGCTGCTCCGAATAATGCCCTCGGGCTGAAGTTCGCGCCGTCTCCACCGAGCTGAGGGCGGAGTTGAGGGGTCAGCAGAGCTAGGGGATCAGCAGGACGCGCCCGAAGGCCTTCCGGCTCTCGATGTAGGCGTGCGCTGCCGCCGCCTCCGACAATGGATACGTACGGTCGATGACAACCCGAAGGGTGCCGGCGGCTACGTCCTCCAGGTGCCGTGCGACAATCCCCCTGGCATGCTCCGCGTTCAGCGCCATCTCAAGGCCGAACACCATGCCGGTCAACGAGCGGTTGCCCTGGGATAGGAAGGCCAGGTCGGGAGGTTCGTTGCTGCGGGCGGTCCGCCCTATGCTGATCGCGCGCCCTCTGTAGGCCAGGCTCTTGATGCTTCCCTCCAGCGTCTTGCCTCCCACCGAATCGACAACCAGGTCTACCCCCTTACCGTCCGTGAGTTTCAGGCAGACTTCCACGAAGTCACTGGTCACGTAGTTGATCCCATGGTCCAACCCGAACTCTCTCAGCCGCTCCAGCTTCTCGTCGGTCGAGGCTGTCGCCAGGACGGTCGCGCCCGCCCGCTTTGCGAGTTGGATCGCGGCCAGGCCGACGCCGCCCGCACCCGCCTGGATGAGCACTGTCTCGCCCGCCCTGAGGTGACCGAACTCGAAGAGGCAATCATCGGCGGTACCGAAGGGGATGGGGACGCAGGCCGCCTGTTCGAGGTCGAGTCCTTCGGGGACCGGCCAGGTGGCTCGGACCGGCACGGACAGGATCGCGGCGTGCGAGCCGTAGGGCGCCGTCGCAACCACCCGCTGGCCGACCGACCGGTCGGTGACGTTCGCGCCGACCTCTCGGACGATGCCGGCGCACTGATAGCCGACGATGTGCGGCCGCGAGGCCATCACGCCGAGGGCGCGGTTGAGGATATCTCCGCCTTCGATGCTCACGGCCTTGACGTCGATCAGAATGCCGTTGGGATGACACTGAGGGTCGCGCACCTCCTCATACTTGAGGACGCTGGGAGGTCCGGTCTCGTAGTAGACTGCTGCCTTCATTCTGTCCTCACCTCCTTGCTTTCGCGGAACGGGATCCCGGCAGGGCGCGTCAAAACGGATTATTGCGCGGCCCCGCCGCCTGTGCAACGTCGCGATGGGAGTGCCGCCGCGGTCTGTGTTATCGTAGCCCTGACGCCCCTGGACACCGCGGCCGGCGCCGGGACCGGACTCGTTCTCGGGGCCGGGCGGCACGCCGCTCAGGTGTCTATCTGCAACTGGGGTCTCCATTCCGAGTCTCTCGGGAGGTGACAGATGAGGCTAGAGGGCAAAGTAGCGATGGTGACCGGGGCAGGTTCAATAGGGCCCGGTATTGGAAACGGAAAGGCCACGGCGGTCCTGTTTGCCAGGGAAGGAGCCAAAGTAGCCTGCGTTGACCGAAATCTCGCCGCTGCCGAAGAGACGGCGGCCATCATCAAGAGCGCGGGCGGTGAGGCCACAGCAATACAGGCAGATGTCACCAAGGAATCGGACGCTCAGAGGCTGATCGAGGTGACGGTCTCTGGCTATGGCAAGCTGGACATACTATTCAACAATGTCGGTGGCGCTCGCGGGGGCACCAGCCTTTCGGTAACAGTCCAAGATTGGGATGCCACCTTCGATCTGAATCTCAAGAGCGTGCTGCTCGTCTGCAAATACGCTGTTCCTGAGATGATAAGGAATGGAGGCGGAACGATAGTAAACAATGCCTCCATGGCTGCCTATCAGTCCCACCCCTTGTATGCTTATTCGGCCTCCAAAGCCGGAGTCATCGCCTTGACCAGATGCCTTGCCGTTGGGCTAGCCGGGCACAACATCAGGGTGAACTGCGTGGCGCCCGGCTTTATGGACACTCCCATGGTAGCGCCCATAATGGACGAGAAACGCATTCGCCTTGTCCAGGAGAGGGTGCCCCTCAGGCGACACGGGAAAGCTGAAGAGACTGCCTACACTGTGCTCTTTCTGGCGTCCCCTGAAGCTTCTTACATAACGGGACAGACCATCCCCGTCGATGGTGGGCTCGCGGCACGGTGAGCCTGGGGAGGGCACGGGGCACGCCTTGGTCGGCGCAGGCGCAGACGATGGAGACTTAGTGTGCGGTCTTCCCGGAGGGATGATCACCGCACTTGACGCGCGAACGTATTCCCGGACAGCTAGGAGCTGTACTTCTTGCCGATGGCTTCCAATCCCGCCTTGCCGAGGTCTTCCGGAGTCATAGCAATCCGGAACTCCACTTTGGCGTTGAAGCTGAGGAAGAATGGCTCCGCAAGCGCCGGTATCCTCGATGGCTCTGGCACGTCAACGATCAGGACCGCACCACGAAGGCCGTCCCGCTCGGTGAAGTAAACCGCCTCGGGTTTGATGTCCTCTAGCGCCTGCTGAATCTTCGCCCCGACGGTGCCGTTCTTTGTAAGGGTGTTGAACGGTTCCACCGGCATTTCGACGAGCATCACCATACGCATTATTGCATCCTCCTGTCCTGGAGTCCGACTAGCCAACCCCTCAACTCTAGGGGTCGGATGTGGGGGGCACGTGAATGACAATGGCCAGGCAGTGAAGGAAGCATGCAGAATGGGGAACGAGTCGGCGATGGACTCTGGGAATCGGCCAGTTGGCGTTGCCGGTGCCTCGGTGCCTAGTACCGGCCTATTTCTTCTTCTGTCACGTCGAGCTTTGCGCCCGGAGTCCGCTCGAAGAAGATCCGCAAGTTCTGAATGAATCGGTAAGGCTCGATGACCTCCGGCGCAAGGTCTTTGACGGTAACACGCGCGCCCTGCTTTCGGAGCGCGTCCTGCAGCAGCTTCACGTCGAGCTTCTTTGCGCTGACGTTGTTCTTGGCCGCCAGCGCGGCGGCCGTGCCTGCCGCCTGGCCCGCGCAGATGCTGGGAGTGCAGTACCTTAGCCCCGCCACGGCAAAGGCGCCGCTCGATATCGTCGTGCCGGCGGCGAGCAAGTTGTCGATCTCCTTCGACACGAGGGAACGATAAGGGATGTCATGCGGCAGAATCTCATAGCCGAACCTGCCGACCGCTTCGTAGACGTCGGGCGGCATGTTGTTGATGGCTACCGAGTCATCGAAGGCCTTGCCCTCCCGCATCTCGCTCACAGTCATCACGTGTTCGCCGACCATCCTGTGTCCGGGGAACGTGGCGAGTTGTGGCGTTTTTTCGATATAGGAGTTCTCGAACCCCGGGACCTTCTCCTTGAGCAATCGATGGATTGCCCATGCCTGCTTCCGCAGGTCTATCTCACAGTCGGTCATCTCTTCGGTCATCCAGCCGTTGCGGCCTTCGGGTATGACGTGGACAGGATTCATGACGTACACTCTGCCTGTGCCGCGGTGGTCCCATTCGGTCGCGAGGATGACGGCGCCGCTCTTGATGTGGGCGCCGTTTTGCTGCGCCTCTTTGATGATCTTCCTGCCGACGTACATTGGACCCCATTCGGCTTGGTTGGCGGCCCTGAACTGCCTGTATTTGGCCAGGTCTACCCCGGCGAGGTAGAAGGCGTGCAGCATTCCGCCGGGGCGCCCCTTTCTCGGGCCAACGGGGAAGCCTTCGTCGCCCAGGACGGGCGCTCCTGATTTCCAGGCGATGTCGCCCTGGCCGGTGGTGTCGATGACAACACCCCCCAGGATCGCTCGTCGTCCCTCCTTAGTTTCGATTATGACGCCCTTGAGCGAATTGCCCTCGCGGATTGCGGCGGCAGCGAAGGTGTGGTAGAGGAGCTTGACGCCGGCTTCCCGCATCATCTCGTCGAGGAGATATTTGTAGTACTCTCCGTCGAATGAGAGGCCCCAGCGCCCCCAATAGCCGACGCTTGTCTCAGCCAGCCGTTTCGGCAATTTGTCCGGGCTGAGGCCCCTCGTGAAAGGGGCCTTTCGGATAAGAGTCTCAGCCGCCGACATGTCGTCCGGCTTCTGCATCGCGCCGGCGTCGGAAAGGCGCCCGAGGATCTCCTGGATGATCCCGCCGTGCAGCTCCGGATCGACGAAACTGAAGATGGAGTTGTTGCCCTGAGTCTGCAGCCCGCCCAGGCTGCCGAACCGGTCTATCAGAACGGTGTCGGCTCCGGTCCGACCGGACGCTAGGGCAGCGCCTATTCCAGCCGGGCCGCCACCGACGACTATGACCTCCGCTTCCCGCAGCACCTCAGTATCCCGCTGCGGCTCAACGATTGTCTTCATGAGAATTGTCTCTCTAGTTCCCCATCTCGCCCCCAAGGGGCGGACCCGGCTGATCCGTCGCGTCCGGCGGTGGCGTCGGCACGGTGCAGTCTTTGGTTGACTCGAAGCCCACCGGCTCTCCGAAAGGCTGCCAGCGGAATGTGGGAGTGGCGGTTGAACGATCGACAGTCGCTTTAACGAAGATTTCGGCTTCGAGGAAGCGGTGGTCCGTCGGACTCGTAGTCGAGGGCAGCAACGATAGGTCGGTGCCGTATTTGCAGACCGACTCGGCAGCCGCAATCAGCGACTGGCGGGTCAGGTTCTTGCCCACCTGCTTAATGAGGCCCAGCATGCTCTCACCCAGCTCGTAGCCCACCAACGTGCTGTTGTCGAATGGGAGGTCAGGCGCGACCTGCGCCATGATCGCTTTCCTGCTGGCGATCCCGGGTATGTCGGTCTCCCACGCCTGACGGCCGACGACTGTACTTATCACGCCCTCTATGTTGTCGTAGCCGGCGAGTTGCGCTGTGATGTCCAGGGCGTTGGCTTCGTTGATGACCATGGGGACGTTCCAGCTCAGAGTCTGACGGGCGGTTTTCATCATATTCGCGGCCTGGACCGGCGAGCCCCAGAACATGATCACTTCAACGCCGTCCGCCTTCAGACGCTCCACCTGGGCAGTGACATCCGACTGCGACGCGTCGTAGAACTCGGTGGTGACATCCATATTGGCGCCCAAGTCTTTGAGCCCCTGCCTCGTGCCCTGTTCACCCTCTTTTCCGTAGTCGTCGTTCTGGGCGAGAATGCCCAACTTCTTCCCATCGTAGTTCTTGAATAGATACGTGGCGAATATTTGACCCTCTGTCGTGTAGTTGACCATCGTCGTGAAACGGTTCTTGCCGATGGGGACGGTCAACTCGCGGACACCGCTCAGCGCGAACATGTCAGGGACACCCCGCTCTTCGAGGTACTTGTAGACAGCGGCTTCGGGCTCGGTGCCGAGATTGGCGAGAAGGGCGAAGACGCCATCCTGCTCCACGAGCGTGCGGACCACCTCGGTGGCGACGGGTCCTGAGTACTGGCTGTCACCGACGATGAGGGTGATCTTGCGGCCGTAGAGACCGCCCTGAGAATTGATATAGTCGAAGTAGGCCTGCATGCCTTTGCTTATTTCAATCCCCCAGGCGGCCGTTGGGCTGCCGCTGAGCGGCATGAGAGTGCCGATCCGTATCTCGGTGTCAGTGACGCCGGTCGTGTCACCGGCTGTCGTGTTCGAGCCGCCGCCGCTCTGATCCTTCGTCGAACTGCAGGACAACATTAAGACAGAGCAAAAGACGAGTGCTGCAGCAAGAGGGAACGTTATTCGCCCGAGTTGTGTTTTCACCACATCCTCCTTTCGGAGGTTAGACCGGATTGAAGTGGCCAGCAAGAACTTGAAATCCTGTGGCAACACTGCTCCAGCGCCGTCGGCCCGTGCCCCCAGTGAACCAGGGAGACGAACCAGATTGTAGCGCCTCCCGCGACGCTTGACAAGCGTCTGGAGGTAAAGTCGTACTTGACAAAACCCCCTGAGAGTGCTACAACAGCGACGACTGGTGGCCTTTCCCCGCTCAAAGACCTGAGCAAATAGCTGGCACTGATTGCCGAAGAACCAGCGAGGAGCGCCATGCGTCTCTGTTTACGTTCGTCTTCGGTCTGCGAATGGTGCCACGAAGGATTCTCCTCGTCACCAGTCCCCTTCGTCGGCCCGGCAGATCCCCCACCAGCGAGCTAAAGAACCAGCGTTAGCGCACAGCTCGGATTGCATGGCTAGAAAGGAGGACTGCATAGAAGGGGAGCAGGACAATACTGGCCATGACCCCGTGGAGGGTCAGACTGGCGTTGTTTTTTCTGGCAGGAGGAATCTGATGATAAAGAAAGTCTTTTTCGTAATTGCCATCGGGCTGGTAGCGGTGGTGGCAGCCCTCGGCCTGGGTCCCCTGGGCCGCGGCGCTACCCCGAGCCGCGCCCTCATCGGCATACCGATCCAGCCGTTCGCCCCAGACTACTCTTTCAGTGGACTCTCCAACTCTCAACTGGGAGACACGAACACAGGGGGGACCCTCATATCGAACCTGGTCGAGACGAAGATTCCCCGCGGTCAGCGCATCGCCGGACCGCTGTTCTTCTCTGACGCAGCTTACGCTGTGCCCCCGACCATGGACCGCACAGTGGGGGCGCCCGTGGGCGACATCATCGCCACGCTCGATGCCCTGTGCGACTCTCCGGCGGATGGCGTGTCCAACGACATAATGGCCAACACGAGCCTCACCGACCCCTGGCCGTGGACGGCAACCACAACGGTAGTGCAGGGGACGCCAGACGCCTTCCTCATCCCCGTGGTGCCGCCTTATCCCTGGCTTTTCCGTGATACCTCCGACGTTACGCGGTTCTGGATCGCGGGCGCACCGGTTACCGTGAAGGTCGTGCTGAACAGCGTTTGGACCACGGTTCCCTGGTCGGTCAACGGCGGCGCCGATATCGTAGCGACGAGGAACGGCGGCGACGCCCGCGCCTGGTCGGCCGCCACTGACGGCCTCTGCATCGATACGCCGCAGGACAGCACGTCGCACACCACCACGAACTATGCGCCGCCCAAGTTGGGCGACACGGGCGGGCCTTGCAGCGGTGGAAACTGCGCCGACGCTGCCGTCTACGGTCCGACCGCCAACTACATTCAGAAAGGCGCCGGAGCCGTCCCCGTGACGTCCACCTACGTCAACAGGGGACCCAACGCCGGCAACTTCACCGCCCACTGGGAGATTGAAGTGACCAACCCCAGCGTAGCCGACGCCAACTGGGATGCTGGCGGGAAGACCCTGGACGTTGATGCAGGCAACGTCGGCGGCCTGGGGATTATCCTTGACTACAGGAGCATTGCCGTCACCTGCCCCGGTACCGGTGAAGGTCTGGTAGTCGTCAAGAACGTCCTCTGGCCGGTTTCTCCGACTCAGGACTACTACCCGGCCGACAACGCCAACGTTGCCGTGATCAAGGTGGTGTGCGGCACGGACGCATCTCCTCTCGTAGACATGTCCGTCACCCTGCTCAAGGCGACTCACGTCACCCCGACGAGCACCAAGCCTGAGCAGGTTACCCTTGCTGCTGGCGCGTCGGCGACGGTCACGATTCGCGACGTAACCACCAACAACGACATAGCCGCCCAGAACGCGACGCAGTGGCTGGTCGCCGAGAAGGCGTCAACCAGCCCTCTGACTCTGAGTTGGGGTTCAGCAACGCTGCCTAACGGCGGAACCCAGACCGGCGTTGGAACCGCCGCGACCAAGATCGCCGGCGTCAGCGAGCCACCAGGCCAGAGCGACATCAAGGATGACCTTACAATCGGTTGTCCCGCCAGCCCGTCCACTACAGGCCGCTTCTCCGTCGTTGTGAAGGGGATCGTTGCTCCCGCGGGAGAGTCGAAGCCGCAGGACAACGCCCAGCGCCTGGTGATCATGGTCAACTGCGCGTTGACTGTGACTGCTGATGGTAAGGACGATGGCGAGGGTATCTACCCCCGCTGGGAGATCGTCTTCAGCAACCCGGACTCGCGTCAGAGCTTTGCCAGCCCGCCCAGCTTCCCATCGGACACAGGTCCCGACACCAAGCTGCAGCAGCCCATCGGCGGCTACATCGAGCGCTTCATGCAGTTCGGCTGCTACTGGCACGATGAGTTCGGCACCTGCTACACCGATGCCGCGGGGACCGTTCCCTGTGACGGCTCCGTTTCCGGCCACCCGGCCGACGGCTACATCGATCAACTTGAGAGCCAGCAGGACTATCATCTGCAGCAATTGGGCGGCATAGCCACTGTCGACCCCGATGGTGACTGCCTCGAGCTCTCCACCTTTGCCCAGCCCGGGCACCCCGTTGACCTGCCGGATATTGCCGGCACGTGCGACCCGGTGCCCTGGTCGATGGCAGGGGGGCCCATCCAGGTGACCTACACTAAGGCCGCCGACCACGACTGCGACGGTCTGCCGGATGGAGTCGAAGCCTCCTGGGGCTCCAACCCCATGGTCGCCGACACCGACAACGACGGCGCCAACGACTACGTCGAGATGTTCGACAACACCAACCCGATCAACACGGATACCGACGCAGACGGGTTCCTGGACAGGCCGTCCGCCGCCTTCGGCGACAACACGGACAAGTCCCAGGACAACTGCCCGACGGTCTCGAACGCCGACGGACCAAGTGGCAACAGCCAGTTGAACACCGACGGCAAGCACCGCTCCGTTGGAGCCTCGATCCCGGCGGGCAAGGCGAGCAACCCGAACAAGGACAAGATGGGCGACGCCTGCGACCAGGACAACGACAACGACGGGCTTCCCGACGCTGTTGAGGGTGTCATGGGCACTGCGCCTAAGAACTTCGCGCCGGACGGCGTAACGCCCTCCTACGACACCGACGGTGACCACTGCGTCGATGGGTCAGAGGTCTTGACGGGCAGCGACCCAACGTTAGCAACGTCCAAATGCCCCACCGGTGTCTACTTTACGCTGGCGATGGCGAAGTTCTTCCGCGCCTGTCGCTGGAACCTGCCGATCCTGAGCACCGACACCGGAGGAGAGGCCAAGTTCCAGCAGTGGGACGCCAAGTACAGCGGCAACACCGACCGGGCCGAGCTTGACCCGGACCACGACGGTGTTAACTGCCAGACCACAGACAACAAGATAGGCGACAAGGACAACGACAGCGGGCCGGCCACGTACGCCGACGTGCCCGACATCGTTGAGATCGAAGGCTACAACACCAACCCGGCGAACAAGGACACGGACGGCGACACCTGCGAAGACTTCGTCCAGATAAACGACCTAAACGGGAGCGGTGCGGTTGACACGACCGACCTGCTGATCGTTGCGACGTACATCAACAAGGTCCCGCCGGCGGTTGACGCTACCTCCTTCGAGGTGATCGACGTCAACAAGGACCTGAAGATCAACTCCAGCGACCTCCTGCAAGTCGCATCCAACACCTGTGCTGCCAAGGCCAGCGCCGGTAACTGTGGTAAGACGGCCTGCAAGAACGCCGTGTACTAGGTTCGGGGAAGTCGTTTCCCGAACGGAACAATAGAAAAACAGAATAGGCAATAAGTACCGTCCGGGCCGGCGCCCGAAGAACGGCCCGGACGGTACGAACGCCGGTGGCAGTCGTCAGGCGCGCCTTACGAACGGTCCCGCCAACGACGTGTTGTCCGCCTGGTCGCCCCACGGTCGAGGATCGCGTTCGACAGAGACGGGGAACGAGATCTGCGCGACGAACGCCGATGGCACCCGCCGGGCGCAGCTGACCAACAGTGGCGCTTGTGCGTGGCATCGCAGAGCGTCCGGATGGGGCCGGCGCCTCGCTGAGGAGGTCAACGCGGCGGCGGGACCCGGCCGGGAATGCGCGACTCTGGCCGCGGCGTGGCCGCGGTGGTAATGGCTGTGGGCGCTGGCGTCTGGTGTGCCGGGAGGCGCTCGCTGAGGTAGGCTAACGACGCACTTGGCGCGCCGTCGCATTGAGTAAGCTGAACGGAATCCCGCAGGCTGATCGGCTAAGCGGCCGGTGGTCCAGGGATAGGCGCGAAGAGCGGGGTCCAGCCCGGGAGCGTCGTTGCCCAGCGCTGCTCGCTCTCGCGCAACGCTATCTCCGCTCGCTTGCGCTCGAGCGCCTCAACGGTAGCTGTCGCAAGCGCTACCGCTGTTTCCTGCTCCTCCTCGGAATAGCCGCCTTCTCGGTTGGCAAGGCCAACCATGCCGATCACCCTGGCGGCGCTGATCATCGGTACGCCGAGGAACGCCGTCAGGGCCGGATGGCCCTCCGGCGTCCCGATTCGGTCCGGCCGCCGGCTCGGTGCCTACTTCATCGAACTGTGACACTCACCACGCCCAGGAGGACGAGGACGATGAATCCAATGATAAGGACGAGCCAGATATTGTTGCCCATTTAGTCACCGCCACTTGATCTTTCGTGTATACATCGACTCCAAGCTTCACCTGCGCGCTGGCGCTAAGCGTAAGCGCGCAGATGACACTACGTGCCGGGGTGAAAAGTTACGCTTCGCGCGAGGTTCGCCCGTTACCGAAGCCACCGAACAGCATGCCATTGAGGAGGGCCAGGACTAGTGAACCCACGATGAGGTAGACGATAAAGGCAATAAGGGAAGCTGGTTCTACGACGCCACCGGTATCGCTCACCGCCTTATTCGTCAAGTGGAAAATGCTGAAGAACGGCTGCACCCAGTAGTCACTACGGCTCAACATCCAGTGGACTATTTCATTACCGTTGTTGGCGTTGAACAGAAGAAGGAGGAATCGACCACCAGTCATGAACAAAAGGAATGCCAAGAAGAAGCTGGCCAAAGTCGACAGAATACGCATTCTCAATACTTCCTTACTCGGTCTGGAGCGCTTCAGGTAGTCATCAGAAAACTAAAGCCCGCCAACTGGCGACGATGCCGCCTACTCCACCGTCCTATCCACCGCAAATCAAAGCGATTATCACAGTGGCTGACCACGAATGTTAGGCCGGGATTCCCCATTTCAACTTGCTGACGTTGCCTGCCCCCCTTTCTTCGACCCAGTATCCGCTGTTCTCTCGCTGAAGAGTAACATTGGATCTGGACTCGTTTTCGGGGGCAGGCCACCACGTAGTTTACCCTTCCTTATGTTGTGCTCGGCTAGCCGCCCGCCACCGAATGACTACCGCTGCGGCAAACGCGCTGCCTGCCGCGAGTAGCAACCAGGTTGCTGGCAGCCATGGTGGCGAGTCGTTGCCCGGGCCGCCGCCTGTCGACGGTGGTGCAGCTATGGGGTGGCCGGCCCCACCTAAGGGAGTAGGCGTGGCCGGCGCCGCTGTGGATGCCACGGGCGAAGCGGTGGGCGGCGCAGGCGTTGCTGTAGCCACGGGCGTACCGGGCGTACCGCTCGGGGCGGGGGTTTCAGGCGACGCATTGGAGCAGCCCTGGATCGAGACGTTGTTGGTATCCATAGTCACTTCACCATTTCGCGCCAGGGCTCTACCGGACACGCTCGCACCGTTTTGTAGGGCGATGCTCGTGAGCGCGAGAATATTTCCTACGAATTTAGTGGTTGTGCCGAGAGTCGCGGAACTGCCGACCCGCCAGAACACGTTGCAAGCTGTACCGCCATTGATCACGCGGACAGAAGAGCTGCTGGCGGTCGTGAGTTTGCTCGCCATCTTGAAAATGAAGACGGCGTCGGCGCTACCCTGGGCGTCGAGAGTGAGCGCTCCTGTCAACTGAGCGGACGACGAGAAGCAATAGACTCCTTGCGTGAGCGTTTGCCCACCCAGATCCTTGCCAGTCTTATCGGCGGTGCAGGCCTGGGCTGCTAGAGCATCGTACGCAGTGGTGACGTCACTCTGGGCCTGAAGCGCGACCGCATCCGCTTTGTGCGTTGCTCCCGCGGTCACGCTCCCCGGAGGAAAACCAGTGACCGCAGTACCTGGGCTGACACCGAGATCTCCGAAGATCGTGGTCGGGCCGGTATTGGTCACAGTCTGGCCACCGAGGACCGCGAAGCTCGCCGCTGAACCCAGTCCTGGCGCGGTTTGCGCGCTGGGGCTTGCCATGGCGCCCGGCGCGGCAAGGAGCGCGGCGAGGGCAACGGCGCTGAGCCCCACGATAAGCCTGTAAGAGATTGACCTGTGTAACATCCTTCGTTACCTCCTTGTAAGGGTCTACGCGGGTAGACGTTCGGGCCGTGTGGCACCGGGGCTCCGCGCCGTTGGCCTGAAGGAACTTCTCGGTGCCTACGTCATCGAACTGTGATACTCACCACGCCCAGGAGGACGAGGACGATGAATCCAATGATAAGGACGAGCCAGATATTGTTGCCCATTTAGTCACCTCCACTTGATCTTTCGTATACATCGACTCCAAGCTTCACCTTCTCGCTGGCGCTTGTGAGTTCCGCCTTCGGTCATTCGACACTAGCGCCGCCACCGCCTGGTGCGGCTGGTAACGACTTTCTCCCCGGTTGCCGAGGGGCCGGCCGTAATCGCAGATAGGACGGCAATTAGCAACAGCGCAGCGACCGCGTACACGCCTATCGCGATAAGGGACGCGTATTCGAGATCGCCTCTGTTAGCGAGGATCCCTTGAAACGGCGCGGCGAGTGGCTTGCTGATGTCGTAGATGAAGTTGACGAAGCCGCTGTTGGAATTGGCTTCGGCCAGACGAAATCCCAGCCGGAAGACCAGCAACGTCTCCACTACTGCGAGGGCGACCATAATTACGTCGCCCAGGCTACGACCCCAGCTGCGTGCCAGGTTCCAACCGCCGGCTGACGAGTGCACGACCTGCTCTTCGACTACGCTATCGTCCCTGGCGATCGGTCGGTCTTCGGCGACGGGTCGCCGCTCGTTGTCGTCTGCCATCTCCTCATCTTGTCTCCGGATAGTCATCATTTCCTCCTTGCGAGGTCACCGGCGTCTAAGCCGCGACGCTTAACGGCCTCTGTGACATGAGCCAGCGCGTCGCATTGGTGTGTTCCTCAGTATTCGGTCCGACCGAGGCGGCTTGAACTGCCTGGCGGTGCCCGCACTGGAGACACACCAATTCCTCCAAACGCGAAAGTATGTCCTCTTCGACCAACATGTCTCCGCTGCATCGCTGACATCCCCTGAACACCATATTTCTGCACCTCCTCAATTGGCCTTCAGACCGGGGCTATCGATCGCCCTGCTGCCAGCGTCCTTTCGATCGACATCACGCCACAGAACGGTGTGTTCTGTCAGCCATCTCTCCAGGGAATCCTCGTCAATGCGGATCTGACGGCCGAGACGGATGAACGGTAGGTCATCGCGGCGAATCATCCTGTATACCCATTGCGGCTTGACCTTGAGCAGATCCGCCGTTTCCTTGACTGTGAGCACCTTCATGTACTTCACTATAGGAGGCCGGCGTTCCGTACGCGTTCCGCAGCCGTTCCGGGCGCGTTCTTTTGACGTTCTTTTCGTTCTTGTAATTCGCTGTGACGTCGTTGTACAATACTCGTACTTCCTTCAGTTCTAAGGGGGGCATAGTACAACGCAGTGCAAACGGACGACGTAGGGCTGCGCATGTTTCTGCTGGGGCGCTTCGAGGTGCGCGCCGGTGACCACGTGATCATCGACCAGGCGTGGCACCACCGGAACGCCAAGGCGTTACTCAAGCTCCTGGCCGTTCAGAGGGACCGCGCTCTGCACCGCGAACAGATTCTCGATGCCTTTTGGGCCAGCCTCGACCCGTCGGCCGCAGCCGCGAACCTCCGCAAGATCCTGTTTGATCTGCGCGCCGAGTTCGCCGCGCGACGCGTAGCAGCTCAGGTGGTCACCATCGCCGACGATATGGTCGTCCTTTCGCCTGAAATCTCCCTGGACATCGACGAATTCCGTTCTTGTGCGCGCGCAGCCCGTTCCGCTCAAGACAGGCTCGATCTCTACGAGGAAGCCATCGCCATCTACGGGGGCGACTTGCTTGTAGAAGATCTCTACGCGGAGTGGACCGAGGGCCTGCGCCGGGAGCTGCGGGATCTACACAATGACCTACTGATTGAGCTGAGCCAGCTGTACGCGGCGGCGGGAAAACTCGAACTGGCGGCCGAACGTCTCGAACGTCTGCTCCAGGCCGACCCTCTGAATGAGGACGCCAATCGGTTGATGATGCGCCTCTACGCCGAGGCGGGTAGTCGCCAGAAGGCCCACCGCCAGTATAAGACCTTCCGTGCCGTGCTTCGCCGCGAGATCGGAGCCGCGCCCTCGGAAGAGACGGAGACGCTCATCCGCGATATTCTCGCGGGCAAGGTCGGCCGCGGCCGGCCCGTTCGATGAAGCAAGATCGGCGGCAACCGCCTTGCAGCATCTTCTAAGAACTTGTCAAAGTCTCACGACTTATGTCGAGTGCTTGAGAAGGGCTCACTTTCGTGAGAGGTTGGCCAGAGCGCGACGTATCTGCGGGTCGGAGCGCAAGAACTTCAAGAGCTGGCTCGTCGTCAGGCCGAGCGCCGCCGCGGCCCGAGCGTAGCTGCCACCCGCCGCGTCGAGGGCGTCGAGCACGATGGCGACGATTATCGGATAGCCACGGTTGCTATGGTTCACCGCCAGGCCGCCCTCCCGGCCCCGCTGCGCTTCGAGCTCCGGCACCGACGGCGGCGACTTCAAATCGAAGGGCTGCCTGAGCGCGAGCGCCATTCGCTCGCGCAGTCGGCGGACCGCCCGCGACCGGTTCTCTTCCAGATAGCGCGATTCCTCGGCCTGGGCGATGAGCCCGCTCGGCTCGTGGCGGAGGCGCACCGCCGTCTCCACCTTGTTTCGCCGTTGCCCGCCCGGGCCACTGGCGCGATAGCGCTCCTCGCGGCACTCCTTCAAGAGCGCGGCTTCCTCCATCCGCAGCCACACGTTCCTGCCACTTGCCGCCGTCACGGCGTCCAGATCGCCCGCAGTCAACGCGAATACCTCCCGACTCGAAAACGCGGCGGTCCCACTCTCGCCGCGCATGATTGTAGTCCATCGCGGCCGGCGCGGTCATTCGCCTTCCCGACTAAGAGATTTGCTTGCGAAATCCCTCGCCTCTCTCGTTGACACGGATGTTACAACAAGAGGTCAAGCGCCAATCTTCGGAGGCTTGATTCGGTGTCTGCAGTCCAAGGATGGCGAAGGTGACTGCGCCCAAGGCGAAGAACGTCTTCAAGCAGTTGAAGGCCGCCGAAGAGGAATTGCAGCGCAAGGACGAAGAGCTGCGAAAGGCGTGCCTGGAAACGGACGTGGAGCGGCACCGCTACTATGACCTCTTCGAGCAAGCTCCCGACGCGTACGTGGTCACCGACATCGACGGCAAGATACTGGAATGCAATCGCGCCGCAGCGGAGTTGCTCAACCGGAAGGTTTCGCAAGTTACCGGCAAGCCGGTGCCCGGCTTCTTCTCCCTTGATGACCGCCCTGCCGTTCTGCAGCTCCTGAACTTGTTCCGCGAGTCCGAGGAGCGGCAGGAATGCGAGTTGCGGCTCTCGCCGAACGCGGGCAGCGAACCGTTGCACGCCCAGGCGACGGTCAGTCTCGTCCACAACGCGGCGCGAGAGGACGTCGAACTGCGGTGGCTGCTTCGCGATGTATCGCGACGGAAAGCCGCCGAGGCCGCCCTCGCCCAGAGCGAGCAGCGGCATCGCTTCCTTACCGAGCACGCCCAGGATGCCAGCTATCTCGTCCGCTTTTTGCCCGAGCCGCACCTGGAATACGTGAGTCCGGCCATCGAGCGCGCTGGTGAAGGATGCGCACGCCGCCTTCGTCAGGGGTGGCACGACGCACAAGGTGCTCGTTGAGCTGCCGGAGGATCTCCCCCCTTGAAAGCGGACAAGCGGCGCGTCGTGCAGGTGCTGAGCAATCTCCTCTCCAACGCCGCTCACGTCTCGCCACCGTCGGAGCCGATCACGATCTTCGCGCAATCGCAGGACGACGGCGTGCTCATACAGGTGCGCGACCGCGGCCGCGGCATTGCGCCGGAGCAGTTGCCGCTGCTCTTCCGAAAGTTCTACAAGATCGACGAGCGGGGGGACAAAGGAAGCGGCCTCGGCCTGGCGATCTCGAAGGGCATCGTGGAGGCGCACGGCGGGCGCATCTGGGCGGAGAGCGCCGGCGAAGGCGAGGGTGCCAGCTTCAGCTTCACGCTGCCGGCGGCCTGAGAGAACGCAGCTTCAGGCGCGTCGTTCCTCGCGCGAGAAACGCTCCGGTTTACTGTTCCACGATCTGAATGCTCTGGACAACGTCGCCCTTCGCGAGCTGTTGCAGGACGTCCAGACCTGAAGTGACCTTGCCGAACGGCCAGAAGTCCGTCGAATCGAGGCGGGAGGGGTTGAGGGCTATAAAGAAGCGGCTGCCCGCCTTCATCCCGGTCGCGCTCCCTTCGAACATGCCCAGCGAGCCCACCTCGAAAGTGTGCGAGTTCGGCTCGTTGGCGATCTCGTAGCCCGGACCGCCCTTGCCGTTGCCAGCCGGATCGCCTGTGGCTGCGAATGCGTCGGTGTCAACGTAGTAGAACTGCAGGTTGTTGAAGAAGCCCTGCCTGGCCAGGAAGACGAAGTTGTTGACCGTATTCGGCGCGTCGGCAGCGTACAGCGACACGACGATTGGGCCCTTGTCAGTGGTGATTGTTGCGGTGTAGGTCTTCGCCGGATCGATGCTCATCGCCGGGGCGGCCTGCCACTGCTTCACCTGCTCGACGGTCGGCGTGGGCGTGACGTCGCTGGCTGAGGGCGTCGGCGTGTCGGTCTGAGAGACGGCGCCTACAGGCGTGGGCGTAGGAGTGGAGGCGTTGGTCCGGCCCCAGATCGCCAACCAGCCGGTTGCCAGGCTGCCCACCATTATCAGGGCGCCGGCGATGTAGAACATCTTGACGTTGCTAAAGATCCCAAAGGGCCCGTGCTTAGCGGCCGGCCCCGACCAGTCGGCGCGGCGCGGCTTGCGGCCCTTCCGTTTGATGTTTCTTGGTTGCTTCTGTTTCGGCATTAAGAAAACCTCTGAGTTACTAAACGAGCCTTGAAGGCGACTGTATGTAGTATAACAGAGCGAATTCGCTTGGCAAACCGGCCGCCGACAAGGAGGGTCCTGCCCCGCCCGGAGACCTCCTGACAGCCAGATTGGTCGAAAGCGACGGCTAGAGGGACGGTGAGATCGCGCTCCTGCGATGCGCGAGGCGAAGCCTCGCGCGGAACCCACGTAGCTGCAGCAACCGATGCCTTATGTTACGTCGACCTTCCATGGCAGCTTCGCAACGGCAGTGGGATGTGCGCTGGTGGCGTTCTCGGAGCGGTCCTCGACAAAGTACTCTGAGACAAGCTGGTCTGATGCCCATCGGTCTTTCATCTAGGCGCTGACCATCGCTTAGTCTATAACGAGTATCCTTCTCCGACGTTCTCATTAGTGACCCGACTGCGAGCCGACACTGTGTACGCAGTCGGCGTCGGCAGTCAAACAGGCGCCGCGAACTGCTGCAACGCCCATGAACTGGATGAAACCCTCCTCCAGGCAATCGTCGAGGGACCGCCCGGCAACTACACGCACGCGGTAGACGCGTCCACCTTGCCGGACATCTACAGCGGGATATCGCAGGACGTGATCAACATCTGCGCCAACTTCAGCGGCCACAAGTACGACGATCTGGCATGCGGCATCTCCGGGCTGCTTGGCGTCGATGTAGTCGTCCAATTCGTCGGAACTGGTCACCTGCTTGTCGTCAACGCCGATTATGACATCGCCACCTGGTGGTATCGCCGCGAGTTCGCTGTTCGATGGCTCGGAGCCCACGCGACCTGCCGGCTCACTGGGAGGCTCATAGGAGTCGCTCTCAAAGGGCAGACGCGTCGACAAAGCGGTGGTACAATGCCAGAACCGAGGCGGCAGACCCATGATCAGGATCCTGATCGCGGACGACGACTCCGGCGCGTGCGAGACTCTGGCGGACATACTCAGCGGGCAAGGCTATGAGGTGCGAACCGTCGAGAGCAGCCAGGCTGCGCTGGAAGCGGTGCAGGGCGAGCACTACGACGTCGCGCTGATTGATCAGCGAATGCCGGCAATGGAGGGCCTGGCAGTAGCCGGCGAACTGATCAGAACGCGGGCGTGCGACGAGGTCTTCATGATCACGGCCTATGCGGAGCCGGGTTTCGCGAAGCGCGCTCACGCCAGGGGAGTGAGGCACGTGTTCGTGAAGCCGATCGACATTCCTCACCTCCTTCAGATGATAGGGCGGACCCGGGGCGGCCGCGCGTTATCGCAGCCTGCGGACTTTCAGCCGGATGCAAAGTCGCCGCCTTCGGGCCTGACGCGTCGAGAGTTGCAAGTGTTGGCACTCATCGCTCAGGGGAAGCACAACCGCGAGATTGCCGCCGAACTGACGCTTAGCCCGCGGACGGTGGAGCGGCACGTCGGAAAGATACTGGCGCGGCTGGAGGTGCCTGGTCGCGGTGCTGCGGCGGCCTTCGCTATCCGGCACCGGCTAGTCTAGGTAAGACGGCGCCAGGGTCCTGCGCCGATCGCGGGCAATGTAGGCCGCCTTTCGCGTACCGGCTTCCCAGGCCTGCAGGAGGGCGGCGCGCGCGGCGTTGCGGAACGGGGAGTGATAGTGCTCCATTATCGCCTGCACGCCGTCAGTCGGGATCGCCGCAATGGTCTTGCCGATAATGGCTTCCTCGATAAGACGCTTGAGCGCCATGCATTCGGGGTAGACGTATACGGCCAGGACCAGTTGGGTGGTGCGTTCGACCTCCAGTTCTATCGTTAGAAGCCCTGAAGTGCCAGCCGACGACTGGGGAAGGCGCGCCATTCCCCCATAGACATCTGCCTGAGGGTGCGGCTGCTCCGGATCACGGTGAACCACTTGACAGCCCGTCCTTCCTCTATTAGGCTCTCGTCAGGAAGCTGCGAGTTGACACGTCTGCTTGTTGGCAGTCCCCCCTCGAACGGTCGGCAGGCGTTTCTCAACTCGCTCCCCGGTCTTGCCTGCCTGCCTTGTAGCAGCCTTCGCGAGGGGCTGTCATGCGCGAAACTACGCATTTTCGTGATTTCGTGAACGTTTCCTTCGTTCTGTCCCGACTGGGGCCCTAGACATCAGTCTCAGGGAGGTGGCCCATGACGGTACGGCATCGCATCTCTCAGGCAGGAGAGGTAGAGGAAGCGCTCCGCCGCAGTGAGGCGAAATACCGCGCGATCTTCGAGAATATGCAAGACATCTTCTTCCAGACGGATCGCCAGGGGTTCATCGTGGAGGTTAGCGCCTCAGTGGAGCGGTACGGCTACGCCCGCGAAGAGCTGATCGGCACACCGGCCGCGGGGGTTTACGAGGACCCGGGAAAGCGGATAACGCTGACACAACTTCTCGAAAACGGAGAGGTCACTGATCGCGAGGTGCGGCTGAAGGCTCGGGACGGCCGCGTGGTCGACTGCTCGCTCAGCTTTCACATGTTGCGGGACCCTGACGGCGCCCCCGCCGGGACCGAGGGTTGCCTCAGGGATATCAGCGATCGCAAGCGGGTCGAGGAGGAGTTGCAGAGGCATCGTGACCGGCTTGAGGAGCTGGTCGGTGAGCGAACCGTCGAGCTGAGGAGGGCCAATGCAGAACTCCTGTCTGAGGTTAATGAGCGGAAACGGGCGGAAGAGACGCTGCGCGAGAGCGAAGAGCGGTTCCGCTTGCTTGCCGCTTCAGTGCCGGTGGGCATCTTCCAGACGGATGCTGAGGGCAAGATCGAGTATGTCAACCAGCGCGTGCTGAAGATCACCGGATTGACGGCGTTGGAAGAGACGGCGGACTGGCGCTGGGGCATTGACCCTCACCCTGATGACCGAGAGGCGGTTCTGGCGGAGAGGACGAAGGCGATGGCAGAGGGTCGCGTGTTTCTAGGAGATTTCCGCATATTGACGCCACAAGGTGTGACACGGTGGGTGGAGACACGCATTTGCCCTCTGTTCAACGAGAAAGGTGAGCAGATAGGGCATGCGGGCATGGTGGAAGACGTCACCGAGCGGCACCAGGCGGAGGAGGCGCTGCGCGAGAGCGAGAAGCGCTTCCGCACCCTCTACGAGTCCTCCCGTGACGGTATTGCGGCCGCGGACCCGGACGGGCGCTTCACAGAATGTAACCAGGCGTACGCCGACATGCTTGGCTACAGCCGCCAGGAGCTGCAAAGGATCAGGTACCAGGACATAACGCCGTCGAAGTGGCACACCCTCAATGCGGACGCCGTCAGAGAGGCAATGGAACGCGGCTACTCGGAGGAATTCGAGAAGGAGTACACCAAGAAAGACGGGACGGCGCTCCCCGTCTCTCTGCGCATCTGGAGGATCGAGGACGAGGCCGGTAGGCCAATCGGCATATGGACCATCGCAAGGGACATCACCGAGCGCAAGCGAGCGGAGGAGGTGCTGCGCGAGAGCGAGCAGCGGTTCTCCAAGGCTTTCCATGCCAGTCCGCTTGCCATCGTCATCGCCACGGTGTCTGAAGGACGGATCGTTGACGTGAACGAGGGTTTCCTGCAGCTAATGGGCTATAGCCGGGAAGAGGTTATTGGGCGGACTTCCCTGGAGATTGGAATCTGGGTTGATAGTAAGGGGCGGGAGCGGATGGTCCAGGAAGCGCTCAAGAGAGGAAGCGTCCCCGATTGGGAACTGAGGGTCCGTACCAGGTCAGGAGAAACGCGCGTTTGGCTCGGCGCTTTCGTGACGATTGAGCTGGACGGTGTTCCTTGCCTTCTCGGGATGTCCAGAGACATCACCGAACACCGGCAGGCGGAGGATGCTCTGCGGGAGAGTGAGAAACGGCTTGCATCCATTTACGACACCGTTGGCGACGTCATTTTCCTGCTGGATGTGGAAAAGGATGGAGGATACCGGTTCACTTCTGTCAACCATGCGTTCCTCTCAGTGACAGGGCTGCCTGCCGAAGCAGTAGTCGGCAAGCGCGTTAACGACGTTATCCCAGAGCCGTCGTTGACCCTGGTGCTGGGCAAATACAGGCAGGCAGTCCAGAAGAAGGCAGTTGTCCATTGGGAGGAGACATCCGACTATCCAGCGGGCAGGCTCACCGGCGAAGTCAGTGTCGTGGCCGTCTTCGACGAAGGCGGGAACTGCACCCACTTGGTTGGCACAGTGCACGACATCACCGAGCGCAAGAAGGCGGACGATGCGCTGCGGGAGAGCGAGAGGCGCTTCCGCCAGGTGCTCGATGTCTCCGCCGACATGATCTACAAGCTGGATCTGGAGTCCGACACCTTCGACTACATCAGCCCGTCTGTGCTGGAAATGACGGGCTTCACGCGGGAAGAGTTCATCGCTATGGGGCCCCGTGGTCTCCGTCGCAGGATTCATCCTGAGAACTGGCCGGATCTCAGGCGAGGGTCTGAAGAGTTCGTTGAACTCGGCTCCCACCCCGGCTTTGAGTACCGCTTGCAGTGCAAGGACGGCGAGTACCGCTGGTTGAGCGACAACCGCTCCCTCGTCCGCGGCGAGAGCGGCCGCCCGCTGGCCTTGGTCGGCACCGTCCGTGATGTCACCGAGCGCCGGCGGGCGGAGGAGGCGCTACGGGAGAGCGAGGAGCGGTTCCGCTCCCTGAGCGCCGCCGCGCCTATCGGCATCATGCTAATAGACAATAAGGACGGGATGGTTTACTGCAATAAGCGCTTCCTGTCCATTTTCGGGTTGCCCAAGGAGGAAGCCATGGGATTTGGCTGGGTCAAGAGCCTTCACCCTGATGACCGGGAGGCGTTTCTTGCCGAGAGGTCAAAGGCCATGGCCGAAGGGCGGGAGTTTATCCGGGAGTTCCGCGTTGTCGCTCCTCAGGGAGAGACGCGTTGGTTGAGCGTACACACCACGCCGCTCTTGTCCCAGGAGGGAGTGTCGAAGAGCCGCGTGGGCACCCTAGCAGACATCACTGAGCGCAAGCAGGCGGAGGAGAGGGATCGGCAGCTACACGCGGAGCATGTCCGAGCAAACGAGCTGCGCCGTATGGTGCGCATCTTGGAGCAGATGGCGGCGACCCTGGGGCACGAGCTGCGCAACCCCCTCGGCGTAATCAGCAACTCCGCCTACTTCCTGCTTGGCCAGGCCGACCTCCCGGAGAAGGCACGCAAGCATGTGGAGATAGTCAGTCGGGAGGTGACGAGTGCGAAGCGGGTCATAGACGACATCCTGGAGTTCGCTCACGTGCCCGACCTTCTGCTGGCGCCGGCCGACATCAATGCCATCGTCAATGGCACGATAGCGCGTTCGCAGATCCCCGCGACGGTCCGCGTGTTCCGGAATCTGGCGCCGGACCTGCCGCTGGTCGTCTGCGACGCGGAGCGGCTGGAACGCGCCTTCATCGACATCATCACGAACGCTATCCAGGCGATGCCGCACGGCGGCCGGCTGGATGCGAAGACACATCCTTCGGCGGGGGGCGTCACAGTTGTCTTCTCGGACAGCGGCGAAGGGATCGCGCCGGAGAACCTGCCAAAGGTGTTCGAGCCGATGTTCACCACCAAGTTGCGCGGCATGGGCCTCGGCCTGACGGTGGTGCGCAGGACGATCGAGTTGCACAAGGGCGAAGTCGAGATCAAGAGCGGACGGCGGCGGGGGACGACGGTTGAGATTACTCTTCCGTTAGGTTGAGGAGGGCCAGGAAGCGGGCGTATGCCTCGTCCAAGAGCGCGCTCGCCAGGCTCGTACACCGCCACCTGGAAAGAGCGGCGCAGCCTAGCCAGGCCGCTGCCTTCACGCTGGAGCGCGGTCAAAGGCCGCCTCATCCTTCACCGGCCCTCCCCCGGCTTCTCGGGGCAAAGGGCCCGGATGTAGCGGAGGTCTTCAGGCCTCAACTAGAGGGCTGGAACGCTTACTCCAAAGGCGCATTCGCCCGAAAGACAGGCCCAGGCTGCCACGGCGTTCCGAGGGTCGGCAGGAGCCAGCGGTCCACGCCGATCCAGCCCGCTACCTTCCAACCGAGGAGGATCAGCAGGGCGATCACAAACAGCACCGGGTTGGTGCTCGCCGAGCCGGCGAGCAGATAGTTGAAGTTCATCGCGGCGCCGCCGAGGGCAGCAAGCCCCGTGAACGCGCCGATGATGAGCAGGACTCCGGCCGTGGTCTCACCGAGAGCGATGACCCACGAGAACCACCTGTACCACTCGTGGTTCAGCATGAAGGTCAGGAAGTGGCGATACCAGTCATAGGATATCGGCGGTTTTCCCTGTTGAGGTATGGCGATGGCGTTCTGCCAGTAGTTCTTGAGGGCCACGCCGTCCGGGCCACTCACCGCGATCCAGCGGTTCGCGCCCCATACCTTGTGAGAGCCGGCGATCAGCCACTGATAGCCCAAGTACAGCCGCGCCGCCAGCCATAACGGGGCCAGCCAGGTGTTGCTGAAGATCGCCTGGATGAAGCCCGGGTCGCGCAAGTCGCGCTTCTCGAACGATCGCTGTAGGAAGGCCATCAGACCCCTTTCTCGTGCCCGGTGAACACGCGCTGGGTCACCAGCTCCCCGATAAACCAGGCGACCAGTACCACCGCGAGGATCGGGAGGAACATGAGGACCTGGTTCTTTCCGCCCATGTTAAACACGATGAGGATCGCCGTCGCAGCCACGACGGCCCATGCCACGACCCCCCCAGCCAACACTAAGGCCTTGTTCATGCATCTCTCCTTCTGCGAGTTTCTCCCGACGCTGTGCCGAAGGGGGCGTATCCCCCGGTCACGCCGTATACGACCACCGTCTGGTCAACTACCGTGTCGCGACATGCACGTGGTGCAAGAAGCGGCGGCCGCTCTCGGCCTGCGACCCGTCGCTGCCCGATCGGGCCTCCTGAGCCACGCAATATAGGAGCGCAGGCCGCGAATTGGAATCTGTGGCGTCTGTAGAAGCCACGGATTTCGGCCCTCAGACACAACGAGAGCTAGGTGCGCTCTGATGTGTCCACTCCTATGGCAAGGGGTAAACGGGCACCGTTGCCTTGTTCAGCCCAAGGCTAACGACGCGTGTGTTGGTGGTGTTGGACTCCCACACCCCGTAGTACTCGCTGGTGATCCTGTTAGCGACAATACGCGTGTCTGTCACCGGGGCCACCGCCCCCACCACGATGATCCCGGCTCCTTTGGTGGGATCAGTGAGACCCACCTCCGGGTCGAAGCCATTGCCGCTGATCCTGTTCCCCAGCACCACGGTTCCAGCGACGGTGTCGCCTGGGGCGTTGCTGTGAATTATGACGCCCGGGAGGAAGTTATCGGTGATCGTGTTGAGGAATACCCAGTTGTGCGTGGCTGACGTGCCGGGCGTGTCAGCGGCCACGATAATACCGGCCGGATTGTGACTGACGGAGTTACGGGCCACGAGGTTGTGATCAACGCCTTCGCCGACGTTGAACGCAGCGAGGACGATCCCGCAGCCGACCATATTGCCAGTAATGTCGTTCCCGACAATGGTGTTGCCCGTTGCGGGGCGAGGGCTGCCGGGGCCGGGGGCGCCAGGGTCAATGGGCCCGTCGTCCAGGACGGCAATGCCCCCGTCAGCCAGGTTGCCAGTCACGATATTGCCTCGGACCACCGAGTCGCTAGTGCCGACGAGTGCGATCGCCTTGTTCTGGATGACCCCTGGCGTAGGGGACACCCCGTTGCCGGTGATCCTACTATTCTCCACGGTCACGTCGGAAGTGTCCTGAATCAAGATTCCATGATCGTAAGCGCCGGTGATGGTTGCGCCAGAGATCAAAACGTCGCTGACCCCTGGACCCACGTACACTCCCAGGTCGCAGCCCGTCCCGTCGATAACGCCCCTTATGGTTTGGTCGGGGCTGGCGACAACGGCCGCCGTCAGACCGGTGGCTCCTGCTGGGGTACAGCTGGGGCCTGCGGCAGACGCCGGCCCAGGCAGGGCAAGAAAACCCACTACTAACGGGAGAACCAACACTCCCGCCAGTCCCACAAGCACCAGTCGAGGAATGGTTCCAGCGCGCATCATGCACCTCCGACGTCCATATCTGCCCTTGGTGGATAGTCTCATATTCTCGGCCCTTCTCTGACCAGGAAAACTATGGACTTAATACCTATTTTAGCGGCCAGGGAGTTTCTGTCAACCCCCCGCTGGAGGGGCTGCCGACATCACAATGTCCGGATGGTGTGGGACCATCGGCGGAACGAGGCCTTGGAGCATCTGCCTATCACGCAGAGGGTCGAGTGCTGCCCTCCAGATACGGATGGAATTTTGGCACCCCACAATTCCGCCGGCAGCTCCCGTCGCGGCTGGGTAGCGTACCACCCTTGCGCCCAGCACACTCGCGCTTATTCCTTGACAGGGCTCTCTCCGCCTCCACCCGCCCGTTCGGGCAGTAGTCGCCGGGAGAAGCGCCCTTTCACGCCCTCAAGCAGGCTGTAGACTACTGGCACTACCACCAGGGTAAGCAGGGTTGAGCTGAATAGCCCGCCGATCACCACCCGGCCCAGCTCGCTCGCGATCAGCGCCCCCTGGTTGCGCCCCAGCGCCAGCGGGACGAGCGCGAGCATTGCCGCGACGGCGGTCATCATGATCGGTCGCACGCGCGTCTGCCCGCCCTCCACCAGCGCGTCATAGGTGCTGTAGCCGCGCTCCTTGCGAAGCATGATCACGAACTCGAGCAGGACGATGGCGTTCGTCACGACGATGCCGACGAGCATCAGGATGCCGATCAGCGAGCTAATGCTGAGCGCCGAGCCGGTGACCGCCAGCGCCACGATGGCGCCGATCAGAGCCAGTGGCAGGCTGAAGAGAATGACGAACGGCGTGAGCAGACTCCCGAACAGCAACGCCATGACGGTGTAGACCAGTACGATTGATACCAGGATGGCGACGAACATCTTGGAGAAGCCCTCGTTGATGTCCGATGAGATGCCGCCAGCCTTCACGCTGATCCCTTCCGGCAATGACAGCTTGTCGGCGGCATTCTGCGCGTCTCCCGAGACCTTGCCGGTGTTTTCGCTGGTGATGTCGCCGGTGATGGTCGCCGCCGGCTTGCCGTCGACACGTGTGATCGTCGTCTGCTTGGTCACGGGCACGATGCTCGCCACAGAGTCCAGCCTCACGCCGCGGGCGATTTCCAGCGCGCCCAGCGCCTCGGCGCTATTGAGATCGCCGCCGGATACCACCAGGCTCACGCCGAGAGGCCCCTGGCCAAGGTCCGCCGTGGTGATGGTGCGGTTGGATGAGAGATTGGCAACACTGTCGGAGATCTGCTGCGGCGTCAGTCCGGCTGCGGCAGCCTTCTCCGGGTCGACCTGCACCTCCAGCGTGGACTGAGCAGCGGCGAGATCGCTCATGACGTTGGCGGTGCCGGGTACGGCCGCGACCGCCGCCCGCACCTGTTCCGCCGCGTCGGGCAGCGCACTCGCCGCCGCATCGCTTCCAGCCGAGACGGTTATCGAGATGCCGGACGATCCCATGCTGCTATCGGCGGCGGAGACGGACATGTTGTCGCTGTTGGGGACGTCCCGCGCTATCAGGTTGCGAAGTTGGGTCGCAACTGTGTTCTTGTCCGGCCCGCTCTTTGCCAACTCAACCGTGATCTTGGCGCTATTGGCGCCCTTGCCGGAAATGACGTTGCTTACGGCACCCAGGTCGCCGGCGGTGCCGTTGATCACAGTCTGATAGCGGTCGACCTTGAAGTTCGAGAGCAGGTTCTCGACGGCGATGGCCTGCTGCAGGACGGCGTCCTGGGTCTCACCGGGGCGGGCATCAACCGACACCGTTACGGTCTTCTGGCCCGAGCCGGGCAGGAACTGCACGGGCAGTCGCGGGACGAGCGCCAGGCTGCCGACGAGCATCAAACCGGCAACGCCGAGCGTTATCCAGCGGTGCCCGAGTGCCCAGCGCAGCACGGGCGTGTACACCTTCGCCAGAGGGGTATCGCCTGGACCCACCTTCTCACGCACTTTCACGCGGCCGGCGATGGTGAAGCGAGTGAGCGCCGGAATAACGGTCACGGCCACCAGGAGCGAAGCCAGCAGGGCGAACACGACGGCGAGCGCGAATGAAAAGAAAAGCTGACCGATAAGGCCGCCCACCAGGCCGAGCGGCAGGAAGACGGCGCAGGTTGTCGCGGTGGCCCCGGTGATGGCGATGCTTACCTCGCGGGCGCCGCTAACGATTGCGGGGAAGGTCTTCTCCCCCTTCGCCATATGCCGGTAGATGTTCTCGAGGACCACTATGGAGTCGTCGATCACGCGGCCGATGGCGATGGTGAGGCCACCCAGCGTCATGATGTTCAGCGAATAGCCCATGCGGTCGAGCAGCACAACGGCCGTGATCACCGAGAGCGGGATCGAGACCGCCGTCACCAGCGTCGTGCGCCAGTTGGCCAGGAAGAGAAAGACGATGATGATCGCGAACACGCCGCCGATCAGTCCGTCCCGGACCACTCCGTTGATCGAGTTGGTAATGAAGGTGGACTGGTCGAAGAAGACGCTGAACGAGGCGCCCTGCGGGAGCGTAGGCTTGATCTTGTCCAGCTCCGCGGTCACCTCATGAGCGACTTGGACCGTGTTGGCGTCCTTCGCCTTGACCACCTGGATGCTCACGGCTGGCTGTCCATCGGTGCGGCTGGCACCGTTTGGGGCGGCCGACGCCTCGGCGACCGTGGCGATGTCCCCCAGGCGGACAACGCTCGCGGGCGCGCCGGTGGTGGGCGTCGTGCGGATGCCGATGTTGCGGATATCGTCCAAGCTCTTGTAGACGGCGACCGTCTCGACCGGTAGGACGGTATCGCCGGTGGCGAGCTGGCCGGAGGGGAGGATGACGTTGTTCGCCTCCAGCGCCTGCGCCACCTGGTCATAGGTGAGCTTGCTATCGAGCAGCTTCTGGCGATCGAGCGTTACGACGACGTTGCTGAGCGCGCCGCCGCTCACAGAAACGGAAGCCACACCGTCCAGGTTCGCCAGGTTAGGGACGACCTGGGACTGAGCAAGCTGATACAGCTCCGCCTGGTTGAGGTCGCCCTGCAGGCTGAACGTGACGATGGGTATCATCGAGATGTCGAACTTGAGGATCGATGTGGAGACGTTCGACCCGAGGCGGGCATCGGCGAGCGCTTGCTTCACCGCCGTTTCGGCGCTGTTGAGGTCCGTACCGTAGTCGTAGCTGAGCATCGTGACGCCCAGGCCCGAGACGGCGGTGGAGGAAGTCTTGCGGACCCCGGGGAGGCCGCCGACGGCGGACTCGATGGGTGTAGTCACCGTCTGGGCGATGTCCTGGGGCTGGTCGCCAGGGCTGCGGGCGATCACCGTAATCACGGGGAAGCTGATATCCGGGAGCAGCTCTTCTCGGACGCGGGTGACGGTGTAGACACCGAATGCGACCACAAGCACGACGGCCACGAGCACAAGTCGTGCCTTACCATATGAGAATTCAGTCAGCCAGGAGACAACACGACGCATTGCTGGTCCTCCGCCGCGCTAGTCGGAAATGAGTTGGCCGTTGAAATGGTCGCGGCTGCACATCATCCCACGATCGAATCTACCTCCTTGACTATCTTATTCTCCACCTCGAGATTCCAGAGCATCTCCGGGACGTCGACGAGGAGAAACAGTTCAGATAGCAACAGAGTTTCGACCGCCGTGACTCCCAGATGTTCGAGCCACTTGCCGATGCCGACCCTGACCGTGAAGTTGTTGGGCTCGCCGTCGATCAGTATGTTGAAGGCGCGGTCGGCAGCTATGACAGCGCTGAGGAAACCGCCCTTCTGCACCTGAATGAGCGTGCCGTGAGGGCTTGGCGCGGAGGACTGAACCTTGAAGCCATCACTTTGGAGGTACTCCTCTATTTTCCCCTTCAAGGCAGCCAAGTCGGTATTCTTACCCTCATAGTGCCGGACCTTTTCTCCAATCATAACCTTCTCCTTCTTGTCCCGTATCGGGCGTTCCCCGATACGGGATACGCCAGGCTGATGACCCTGGCTTCTCTTGCCTCTAGTGCTGGAACGGACTGGCCCGTCTTGCGCGATACTGCTTATCAAGTGGCTGCGTGTCGAGAAACTTCGGCTGCTCGTCTGGCCGCGTAACTTCTATGGGTTTCGTCTGCGCGACTGACTCCTCAAGTTCAAGTGTACTCATTCAGATACATGTGAGACAGGAGGCGCTAAGAGAGGAGGGTGTGGGGTGGCCTAGCTGTCGCAAGGCCGGTGCTCGGAGGTCTGCACGGTGGGCACGAACGGGTGGCCGCTTGAGGGCAGAAGGGACGGACGGAGTCTTGCCACACCACAGGCTTGCAGCGCGTGGGGTGTGGGTGTCAATATTCCATCCGTATCTGGGAGAGCGGCGAGTGGCAAACCAGGACCGCCGGATGCCGGCAGAGGAGCGCAAACCCTCTGTCTGGAAAGCAGATGGTCGCCTCTTTGAGGCGAAAAAGGCTGGGCGAAATGCCCAGCCTTCCTCTATGTATATGTGTTCTGGAGCGGGAAACGGGACTCGAACCCGCGACCCTCTGCTTGGGAAGATTGTGCCCGCCCCGTTGAATCTATGTGAGCCCCAAAGGCCGTGTTCGGCCCGTCTTGACCCCCTGTCTCCAAGACGTCAGGCCCCTTGCCTCCAACTGATGCTAC
Organism: uncultured Chloroflexia bacterium; assembly: GCA_963703345.1. GTDB lineage: Bacteria > Chloroflexota > Dehalococcoidia > DSTF01 > JALHUB01 > JALHUB01. The sequence goes on from OY969814.1 coordinate 1,308,760, forward strand.
CATATGCTTGCGTGTGCGAAAACCTCTCCTACCTCTGCCAGCGCCTTCTCACGTACCATCCGCTGGCCAGCAGAAGCGCGACGCCCGCCGTGGCTCCCGCGATACCGGCGTACGGCGGGGAAGACGACCCGCCCGCCGAATCCGCTGCATCTGGAGGCTCCGCCACACCGCCAACGGCCGCAGCCGGGCCGGCATAGCAGCAGACCTTCGTCGAATAGTCGTTGGTGCCGTCGCAGTCCGCCACGTGGGCGTTCGTGCTGCCGGAGATAGTCGCCAGGCAGGTGTAACCGCTGCCGCAGCTCGATGAGTACTGGCAGTTCATTGCTGTGCCGGTCGCCGACAGGCACGCCTGGGTCGTGTAACTGACGTCGCTGGAGGCGACGTGTGCGTTGGTCGTTGCCGATAGCCTCAGCACCGTGGCGTAACTACCCGTACAGGACGCGCTCAGGCCTGCCGGGCCACTGCAACAGATGGTGTCGGCGTAGGTCGAGTCACTAACTGTCCCCGCATGCGCGTTGGCCAGCCCCGACATCTTGAACACCGCCACCTCGCCTGAGCCGCAGGACGCCTTCACACTGCATGTCAGGTCCGAGGAGGACGCCTCAGTCGTGCTGTGTAGCAGCCCGCGGAACATGCCCACCCCCGCAGGGCCGAGGGCCAGCAGGAGGGCTGCCGCCAGACCCACTGAAATCAGTCGTCTCATGTTCGTCCTCTTTCCATCATCTTCTCCGCCGTGCGAGCCCTACCCGTGCCGTCACCGCGGCCGGAGGTGGGGCAGGCAGAAGCGGTTGGAGCAGTGGGTCACCTTCAGGTCGCCGTTGGTCGTGTCGTTGTAGCTGATGAGCGGCAGGCCGTCCACGCCCACGGTCGCCGAGCTGTACTGGCCGACACCCGCGGTGTCGGCGTTGATGGAAATGGTGGCGGAGATGCAGTTCAAGTTGCTGCAGTGAGCCATCATAAGGTTGGTGCTAGTCGCGTCGTAGTAGCTGATGAGCCCCAGGCCGTCCGCGCCAATAGTCACCGAGGTGAACTGGCCTCTGTCGTTGGCGGTGTCGAGGTCGGTTATGGTGGCTGCGGTGCACGCCGCGTTGGAGCAGTGGGCCACCTTCAGGTCGGTCCCGTTGTAGTAGCTGATGAGCCCCAGGCCGTCCACGCCCACTGTCACCGAGGTGTACAAGCCGACGTTCCCGGTGCTGTCGACGGTGCTGATGGTGTGGCTGCTGCAGGTCAGATTGAGGCAGTAGGCCACCTTCAGGTCATTGTTGGTCACGTCGTAGTAGCTGATGAGCCCCAGGCCACCACCTGGGATCGCCGTTATCGAGGTGTACATGCCGACAAGCCCGGTGCTGTCGACGACGGAAATGGTGGCGGCGGTGCAGACCACGTTGGAGCAGTGGGCCACCTTCAGGTCGCCGTTGGTCGCGTCGAAGTAGCTGATGAGCCCATCGCCGTCGTAGCCAATGGTGACTGAGTTGTACGAGCCTACGGTGCCGGCGCTGTCGAGGGTGGAAATGGTGGCTGTGGTGCACGCCGCGTTGGAGCAGTGGGCAACCTTCAGGTCAGCGTTGGTCCCGTCGAAGTAGCTGATGAGCCCATAGCCGTCGGAGCCAATGGTGACCGAGGTCCACGCGCCGACGATGCCGGCGCTGTCGAGGGTGGTGATGGTGGCTGTGGTGCACGCCGCGTTGGAGCAGTGGGCAACCTTCAGGTCAGCGTTGGTCCCGTCGTAGTAGCTGATGAGCCCCAGGCCGTCCACACCCACCGTCGCCGAGGTGTACGTGCCGACGCTGCCGGCGCTGTCCAGCCTGGTAACGGAGAAGCCGGCGCGGCCGGTCGCAATCTGGCTTGCGTCCAGACCGTCGAGCTTGTCGGCGTCCAGGCCGGGCCAGGTGCCGGACGGCAGCTCTATCTGGCTGTAGGAGTGACCCGGGTTCGGCATGTCGGGGTTGGCCGACGGGTTTGCCGACGCTCTGTCAGCCACGAGCGAGCGGGCGCCCTGCGCCCCGACAAAGGCAATGGCAACTATGGCTACCGCCACACCCCAGGCCGCTGCCGCTCGGGTCCGTCTCAACAGGTGCGCTTTCATTTGACTACTCCTCTCGATTTGGCGGGATGACGACGATGACTGACGCAATTTGGAGGTTGGTATGAATGAGTTCAGAGGACGCCAGCCCTATGCGACGGTTGGCGCCGCCTGAGAACTACGATAGGACATTCATCGACTGGTAGGCGCCGCGCAACCTCCCTGTTGGCGGGAACGCTAGAAAGCGGGGATTTGAGGGGTCAGCCACCAATGCGGCGATCGTACCACTGCCCTGACGTTTGTCAACTTCTCTGTAGGGTGCCAGATAGGACATGGGTGAGCAGCCCGTAGTCAGTCATTGGGAGCCCTATGGGCCGTAGTGCGGCGAGGCGATGCGGATTCGAGGCCAGTCGACCGCGTATAATTGCGGTTATGTGGATTCGCAGGTTCCGCGCTTGACGGCTCCGAGTGGGGGGTCGTCAGTCGTGTTCAACATCTATGGAAGTGTTACCTGGCCCCATTCAGGGCATAGCTTGAGACAACCCCCCGCTCGGCGCAGGCGCGCTTGACGATGGCGACGAACAGGCGGCCCTACAAGTGGTCGACCACCTCACCCACCAAGAGGATAGCGCAGAAGACCAAGACAATGAGCGCAAGAAACACTAGTACCGCCCGCTCGCCGCGGCGGGCGACGGCGACGGCTGCGGTTACGCCCGCGAGCGCGCCGACCAGGAGCCCGATGAAGCCCACCCGTGGGGACCACGGCAACCAGTGGTCCGAGGCTGCGAGAGCGACCCCCGGCAAGAAGAGCGCCGCGAACGGTATCAAGAGCCGAACCGCCCACCAGCCAAGCGGCGTGCGAGGCAGCAGATGAGTCCTTGAGCGGCGACGGCGTGTCGGCGTGCTTTCCACGCGACCACTATCTCTGCTGGCCCTCGTTGGCGCAAGAGCCTGACGACGCGAAACGGCTGGCGTACAAGGGGTGGCTGACAGCGACGGGGATACCCCTGTCGCCGCACGCGCGCTTGACGATGGCGACGAAAAGGGCCCCTCTGGACTTCCGTATCTTGCCCTCGTGTACCGCTCGTTTCACTAGGCTCAGAGCTTCGAAGATGATGTCCTTCGGTACGGTCGACGCTAGACGGCGGTAGTATCCCTCGCTCTCCACGTCTCCAAGAGTCGATAGCATCTCGTCCAGCAGATAACTCTGCTCGTCCTCGGATGGCGCTCTAGCTCTAAACAGAGGCGTTTCTACAACGTCATTTAGTCTTTCTTCTCTTCGTATTATTTCGGGTGACATTTTTGTCACCCCTCGCGAAGCTGTCCTCGTACCGCTTGGCCTCCTCCTCGCTCCCGTCCTCGATGTAGAGGATGTTGGTGTGGCCCGGCCGCTCCTCTTTGGTCAAGAGGCCGGCCGCCATTAGCTCGTCGATGTGGCGCTGGATGGTCCGGTCGCTCACCGAGCGGATGGCCGCAAGGTGGTCTACAGACGGGTAGGCGAAGCCCTTGCGTAGCCCCTGGCCGTCCTGCCAGTCAAAGCTGTCGATGACTTGGAAGGTTACCTTGGCGGTGTCCGAAACGTGGGAGTAGCCGAATGGCCTGATGGCGTCACGCCTCCGGTTGGGCATGCTGCCGAATGTTCGCCTGACCAAGCAGACTAGTCTCGTCCCTTGCCAGGCCCTCGCGGCGGCGAGTAGGATGGTGCTGCCATGACCGCCCGGCGCGCCCACAACCTGACAGCGAGGCTGGCCTCCCACTAAGAGCAAAGTGCGGCCGGCTTCCCTCGATTGGACCGGAAGGAGGCAGAAGAATGCGTTGCCCTCGATGCAGCGCCGAACTCAGGACCGAAGAGTACAAAGGAATCGAGGTGGATCGATGCCCGGACTGCCAAGGCCTCTGGCTAGACTATACCGAGCTCGACCAGCTCGAGGATGTGGCGCTGGACGAAGATGAAGTCAAGGGAACGTTGATCTACGACCCGCGACCCAGCGATATCTCTTGTCCAAGGTGCGAGGGCCCCATGAGAACGTTTGACTATCGCGCCTGGAATCTGGAACTCGACCTGTGCGAGAAGCAGCATGGCTTCTGGCTTGACCGGGGGGAAGAACTTCGAGTGATTGAGCTTATGAAGACGAGGATCAAGGACCTAGATCGGAAGGCTTCAGCAGAAACGGAATGGGCAAATCTCCTGCGAAAGGTCAAATCGAAGTCCTTCTTTGGCAGAGTCAAGACGCTATTCCGGTAGGCCAGGTCCGTGTGCGAGGTCCTCATCGGTACCACCAGCCCCCAGGCGTCAGCGGCGTTCCTCGGTACGTCACCATGGCTTTGTCCCGGCGTCAGCGCGAAGACATCGAGCGGCAACTCCGCGTTCTGCCAGGGTGTCGTCCGGTCAATCTCGATGATCTGCGGCGTGGGGGTGAGTTGCTCCGCAATTTCGGCGGGCTCTGGTTGCACCCAGGCGTGAGTCAGGAGGAGCGAGAGGAGTTTGTGGACGAGTTCTTCGAGGAGATTCGGTTCGACGAGGTGGGAATTCGAACGGTTCTGCCGCGGGCGGAATACCGCGTCTTGGTGGCGGTAGCCGAATCACGGGGTGGCCATGGTCGGGGTGGACAGATTCGAACTGTCGACCTCTTGGTCCCAAACCAAGCGCTCTAACCTGGCTGAGCTACACCCCGACTCGGGAGCATCCGCATTATAAATCGGCGGAAGGGGCGCGGTCACTAGGAGAGGCGTGCGGCGCCGATGAGCTCGCGAACGTCCGAGACGGCTGAGTCTGCCAGGAAGCGCTCGATACCTTCGAGAACGTCGATGGGGGCGTTCGGGTTGGAGAACGTCGCTGTGCCCACCTGCACTGCCGTCGCGCCCGCCATCATGAACTCGATCGCGTCCTCGCCGCTGCGGATGCCGCCACAACCGACAATCGGCACGTCGACGGCATCGGCGACCTGGTAGACGGCGCGCAACGCCACCGGCTTGATCGCGGGGCCGGAGAGGCCGCCGAAGACGGTCGACAGCACGGGACGCCGGGCGTGGATGTCGATTGCCATCGCCTGGAGCGTGTTGATCAGGCAGAGAGCGTCAGCGCCGGCGTCTACGACGGCCTTTGCGATGGCGACGACGTCGGTGACGTTCGGCGTGAGCTTCACTATCACCGGCAGCGTCGTGGCGCGGACGACTGCGGCGGTCACGGCGGCCGCCTGCTTCGCATCCTGGCCGAAGAGCATGCCGCCCACAGCCACGTTCGGGCAACTGATGTTGACTTCGATGCCGCTGACGCCCGGCACACCGTCGAGGCGGGAAGCGAGCGCGCCGAACTCCTCAACGGTTTCGCCGGCGATGTTGACGATGACCGGGACCCGCCAGGTTGCCCACACGGGCGCGATGTCGCGGATGAGCGCCTCGACGCCGACGTTCTGGAGGCCGATGGTGTTGAGCATGCCGGAGGGCGTTTCGGCGGTGCGCGGCTGCGGGTTGCCGGCGCGCGGTCGCAGCGTCGTGCCCTTGCTAACGATGGCGCCGAGTCGGTTGACGTCGAAGATGCGGGCCGCTTCCAGCCCGTTGCTCAGGGTGCCGGACGCGGTCATGACGGGATTGCGCAGTAGCAGTCCCTGCCTGCCTGCCGGTAGGCGCGGTTTGCGTCGTGGGGCGAGCTCAACGGCGAGGTTCAACGCTTCTCCTTTGCAGGCGAGTCGAGCAGATTATATCGGCTGGCGGCGAAGCGTGTCGAGGCACGAAGAGAGGCGGCCCGACCTGTCGAACCGCCTCTTGTCGCTATGCTGTTGAAGGCTAGTAGTCGCCTTCCGTTCCCGGAGCGGACTCGCCGCCGCCGTCGCTGTCCGGCTTGACCAGTTCGCTGACAGGCTTCTTCCAGCCGGCTTGCGGCAGTGCGTCCGCGGAGTCACCCTCATAGATGAAATCAGACACGTAGTTGGCGAACACGCGACGCGCGCCGCAGATCTTGCAGGAAGCTGCGCTTACGCTGCCGGCTGGGCTATCGATAAGCCAGTGGTGGACACAGTCGGGATCACCGCCGATTATTTGCGGCGGTTCTCTCGTTACCGGCTCGGATTGGTGGAATCTGTCCCTAGTTGCGGTTCCTCGTCTCATTGCCTTCACCTCCTCAGGCATCATGGTAGAATAGCATCGCTTTGACGGCCTTGTCAAGCAATGGAGCGAAAAAACTGTACCAAGTGTGTTAACTCGGTGTTAAATGAAAATGACGGCAAGGGCTATAATTAGCACACATTCTCCGCGAAAGGCAAACTCATGACTGAAGAGCAACCGACCGAGCAGGCGATTATCGACGCGCTGCGGCAGGTGAAGGACCCGGAGCTGAACCGCGATCTCGTGTCGCTCAACATGGTGCACGACGTCGAGGTGAAGGACGGGGACGTATCGCTGCGGATCGTCCTTACGACGCCGGCCTGCCCCCTGCGCGACGCCATCGAGGCGGACGTGCGAGAGGCGCTGAAGGCGGTGCCAGGCGTCAAGTCGGTCACGGTGGCGATGGACGCCGATGTGCGCGCCTTCGCCGGAAGGGGCGGCCCGCAGGCGATACCGGGCGTGCGCAACGTGATCGCCGTCGCCAGCAACAAGGGCGGTGTCGGGAAGACGACGGTCGCCGTGAACCTGGCGGTCGCGCTGGCGAAGGCGGGGGCCCGCGTCGGCCTGCTGGACGCCGACGTCACAGGCCCGAACGTGCCGCTGATGATGGGGCTGCCTTCGGGATTCCTCAGCGAGTCCGGCCAGCCGCTCGTCCCAATCGACCGCTATGGCGTGAAGGTGTGCTCGCTAGGCTTCATCCTGCCGAAGGCGTCGGCGGTGATCTGGCGGGGGCCGCTGATCGACAAGGCGCTGCGGGAGCTGCTGCACGAGCTCGATTGGGGGGAGCTGGACTACTTGCTGGTCGACCTGCCGCCGGGAACGAGCGACGCGTCGCTGGGCGTGGCGCAGGCGGTGCCGCTTGCGGGCGTGGTTATCGTCACGACGCCGCAGGAGGTGTCGCTGGAGGACGCGAGCAAGGCGGTGACGATGTTCAGCCGCGTCGACGTGCCGATCCTCGGGGTCATCGAGAACATGAGCTACTTCGTCTGCGCGCACTGCGGCGAGCGCACGGACATCTTCGGGCACGGGGGCGGCCGGACGATAGCCGACGACCTGGGGCTGGAGTTCCTGGGGGAGATACCGATCGACCTGGAGACGCGGACGGCGGCCGACGGTGGCCTGCCGATTGTCGACTCGGCGCCCGATTCGCCGGCGGCGAAGGTGTTCACGGATCTGGCGGAGAAGGTTGCCGCGCGCTGCGCCGTCGCGCAATACGCGGAGGAGTCGAAGAGCTAGGCGTTCTCGGTGGCCTCCAACCGTCGTCTCGCGGCTTCGACGTACTGCGATTCGCTCTCAACGAGCAGCCAGCGACGGCCGTGCTTCTGCGCCGCGACGGCAAGCGTGCCCGTGCCGCCGAACGGGTCGAGCAGCAGCTCATCGGATCGCGTCGCGACGAGGACGAGCCGTTCGACCAGCGCCAGCGGCTTCTGGGAGGGATGCCCCCCGTTCCGGCGCTCGCTCTTCGGCGTCACCGCGAACTCCCACAGGTTGCGCATCTGACGGCCGCCGGCCATCTCCTTCGCGTCCCAGTAGTTGAACGTCCACTTCTTGGCCCGCGCGGGCGTCTCGTTCACGGCCCAGATGATCTGCTCCGTGCTCTCGGTCAGCGTGCGCGCGGTTATGTTGGGCTGGGCGTTCGGTTTGAACCAGACGATAGAGTTGAGGATGCGCCGGTTGAGGACGCTCTGGAGGATGAATCCGAGCTGGTAGATGTTGTGGAACGTGCCGAAAAGGAGGATGTTGCCGTTCGGCTTGACGACGCGACACACTTCCGACAGCCAGCGGACGTTGAACTGAAAGAATTCGTCGTGGCTGAAGCGGTCCCACGTCTCCTGCATCGTGACGTGCGACGAGAACGCCCAGCCGAGCCCGCGCTTGCCGCGTCGCCCGCTGCCGGAGGCGATACCGAACGGCGGGTCGGCGATGCAGTGGTCGACGCAGGCGTCCGGCCACGCCGTCATGACGTCGAGGCAGTCGCCTTCAATGATTGTGTTGGGTTGCGGCATGCCGATAATGTTAGCGATTCTGAGCCCTCAGAATTGTCTTCGCGCCAGCGCACGGATGTGCGTCCCTACTCGGTCTCCTGCTTCTGGCGGGCGAGCTCCCGCTGGTACGCTTTCCACGTCGGGCAGACCTTCGTGTGCCAGCGCCAGATACGCGCCATGAACGTCTTCGGGTTCTCCTCCGAACGCTTCCGCCAGGGACAGTCCGCGCACTTCGATGCCATGATAACCTCCCTCAGAAAACGTCGAGCAGGCCGAAGCGTGGGCCGTCGTGGCAGACTTGCCTGACGCCGCGTCGCGTCTCGACCGCGCAGCCGTAGCACAGGCCCGTCCCGCAGGCCATCGGCGTCTCCAGCAGCACCTGCACCGGCAGCCTGCCCGTCCGGGTGCGACTGCTCGTTCGGCGTGCCACCTCGGCCATCGACTCGTACATCGCGTGCGGGCCGCAGGCGAACGCCTGGTCCGCCCATGGCAGACGCTCCTCGAAGAGACGCGTCGCCAGGCCGGTGTGGCCCGCAGAGCCGTCCTCAGTCACGACAACAACCTCGACTTGCGGCGGCAGCAGGCTCGACGGTGGCAGCAGAGCGGCGGTGCGGGCGCCGATGATGAACGTCACGTTCTTCCCCTTCGCGACCGCCTCCTCCGCCAGCCAGACGAGCGGTGCGACGCCCATGCCGCCGGCGACGAGCAGGAGGTTCTGCGCACCGGGCCGGACGCTGAAGCCGCGTCCCAGCGGGCCCCACAGGAGCAGTTCCGTATCCGCCGGCTTCTGCGACAGCATGGTCGTCACGCGGCCGCGCGCCTCGTAGAGAATGCCGACCTCGCCGCCGGGCCGGACGCGATGATAGCTCATCGGGCGCGGCAACAACGGGTCGCTGCCGGCGTCGAGTCGCAGCATCAGGAAGCGGCCGGGCGAGGCGCCGGGGACAAGCGACGGCGCATCGAACCACGTTAGATACGTCGAGCCGAAGACGCGCTCGGTGCTCACGATACGGCCCTTCGCGACCTTCATTGCGCCGGCGCGTCCTTTGGCGGGCCATGCCTGTCGGCAGGCAGACCGTCGCGGCGCAGGTAGAGGCGCAGCGGCTGGACAGCGTACGGTCGGCTCCCCGCTGGCGTCGGGCGGCTCTGCAGCAGGAGGGCTCGCACGGCCGCCCGCGCCGTGTCCAGCGAGGTGAAGCAGGGGATGCGCTTCTCCACGGCGGCGCGACGGATCTGGAAGCCGTCGCGCATGGCGGACGGGCCGCCGCCTTCGGGCGTGTTGATGACGCAGTCGACCTTGCCCTCCTGGATGACGTCGACCACGTTGGGATGGCCCTCGCTGATGCGTTTCGTGACCTCCTCTACGTCCATGCCGAGGCCGCGGATCATGTCGGCGGTGCCCTCGGTGGCGTAGAGGCGGAAGCGCGCCTGCGCCAGCTCGCGAATGATGGGCAGCGATTCGGCCTTGTTCTTGTCGGCGATGCTCAGGAGGACGCCGCCGTCGCGGGGCAGCATCAGCTCGGCGGAGAGGAGCGCTTTCGCCAGGGCGGCCGGGAACTCCTTGTCGACGCCCATGACCTCGCCGGTCGACTTCATCTCCGGCCCCAGGTAGGTGTCGACGCCGACGAGCTTCGCCATCGAGAAGACCGGCGCCTTGATGGCGACCAGGTCCTGCGCCGGCCAGAGCCCGCCGCGGTAGCCCTGCTCGGCCAGCGTCTTGCCCAGCATTACGTTGACCGCCAGTCGCACCATCGGCACGCCCGTCACCTTCGAGAGGAAGGGCACTGTGCGACTGGCCCGCGGGTTCACTTCGAGCACGTAGACCGACGAGCCGGCCGGCGAGCTATCCGCCATGATGACGAACTGGATGTTCATCAGGCCGCGCACGTCGAGGGCCAGGCCGATGCGCTGCGTGTAGTCGACGATGGTGTCGATCTCGTGCTGGGTCAGGTCGAGGCCCGGATAGACGGCCATCGAGTCGCCGGAATGGACGCCGGCGCGCTCGATGTGCTCCATGATGCCGGGTATAAGAACCTGCTCGCCGTCGGCGATGGCGTCGACCTCGACCTCTTTGCCTTCGAAGTACTTGTCGATGAGGATGGGCTTGCCGCCGCTGAGCTCGACCGCCGCGCCCATGAAGCGCACCAGCTCCGTCGCGTTCTGCACGATCTCCATCGCCCGGCCGCCGAGGACGTAGCTCGGGCGCACGAGCACGGGGTAGCCGATGACGTCGGCGGTGTTGAGGGCGTCTTCGAGCGTCGTGACGCCGGCGCCCGGCGGCTGCGGGACGCCAAGGCCGCTCAGGAACGCCTCGAAGCGGCGGCGGTCCTCGGCGAGGTCGATTGCTTCGGCGCTGGAGCCGAGAATCGGCGCGGCTGCCTGGTGCAGCGGTCCGGCGAGGTTTATCGCCGTCTGGCCGCCGAACTGGACGATCGACGGCGGCGGCAGGTTCTCGTCCGGTCTCGTTCTCCAGGATGTCGCGCACCGCTTCTTCGTCCAGCGGCTCGAAGTAGAGGCGGTCGCTGGTGTCGAAGTCGGTCGAGACCGTCTCGGGGTTGGAGTTCGCGATGAACGCCTTGTAGCCGGCCTCCTCCAGCGCCCAGACCGCGTGCACGCTGCAGTAGTCGAACTCGATGCCCTGGCCGATGCGGATCGGCCCGGAGCCGATGACGAGCGCCTTCTTCCCGGGCTCCGGCAGCGCCTCGTTCTCCTGCTCGTAGGTGCTGTAGAAATAGGGCGTGGCGGCGTCGAACTCTGCGGCGCAGGTATCGACCATCTTGTACACCGGCCGGATGTCCCATTGCTTGCGCATGAAGCGCACCTGCTCGGTGAGGCGGTCCGCCAGCACGCCAATCTGCTTGTCGGAGAAGCCGATCCGCTTGGCCGCGCGCAGCAGGTCGGGCGCGAAGGGCTCGGAAAGGAGGCGCTTCTCCATGGCGACGATGTTCGCCATCTTGTAGAGGAACCAGGGCTCGACGCCGGTGCGCCGCGCCAGCTCCATCGGCTCGGCGCCGCGCCGCAGCGACGCCATGAGCGCCCACAGCCGCTCGTCGCTCGCTTCCAGCGGCAGGTCGTAGGGCGATGCGCTCTCGGCAAGCTTGTCCGCCCACGCCGGGTCCTCCCAGAGAAGCGAGCGGCTGCCGAACTCCAGCGAGCGCACCGCCTTCTGGAGCGCACCCTCGAAGCAGCGGTCGATGGCCATCACCTCGCCGGTGGCCTTCATCTGCGTGCCGAGGCTGCGGTCGCCGAACGCGAACTTGTCGAAGGGCCAGCGCGGTATCTTGACGACGACGTAGTCCAGCGCCGGCTCGAAGGCGGCCGTCGTCTTGCCGGTGACGGCGTTGGCTATCTGGTCGAGCGTCTTGCCGACGGCGATCTTGCCGGCGACGCGCGCTATCGGGTAGCCGGTCGCCTTGCTGGCGAGGGCGGAGCTGCGGGAGACGCGCGGGTTGACCTCGATGACGTAGTAGGGCGGCGCCGAGGCCTCCTGGTAGGCCCAGTCGGCGAGCTCCGGTCGCGGCGCCAGGGCGAACTGGATGTTGCAGCCGCCTTCGATGCCGAGCGCGCGGATGATGCGCAGGCTGGCGGAGCGCAGCATCTGGTATTCCTTGTCGTTCAGCGTCTGGCTGGGCGCGACGACGATGCTGTCGCCGGTGTGCACGCCCATCGGGTCGAGGTTCTCCATGTTGCAGACGGTGATGCAGTTGTCGGCGCCGTCGCGCATCACCTCGTACTCGATCTCTTTCCAGCCGAGGAGGCACTGCTCCAGCAGCACCTGGCTGATCGGGCTGGCCGCCAGGCCGCCGCCGGCAATCTGCTCGAGCTGCTCGGGCGTGTGGGCGATGCCGCCGCCGGTGCCGCCGAGCGTGTAGGCGGGGCGCACGACGAGCGGCAGCCCCAGTATGTCGGCGACGAGGCGCGCCTCGCCGAGACTGGTGACGGTCGCGCTGGGCGGAACCGGCTCGCCGATGTCCTGCGAGCAGTTGGCGGAAGAGCTCGCGGTCCTCCGCCTTGCGAATCGTGTCCAGCGGCGTGCCGAGAAGGCGCACGTTGAAGCTGTCGAGCACGCCCGCCTCGGCGAGGGCGACCGCCAGGTTGAGGCCGGTCTGGCCGCCGAGCGTCGGCAGGAGGCCGTCCGGCCGCTCGCGCTCGATGATGCGGGAGACGACGTCGACGGTAAGCGGCTCGATGTAGACGATGTCGGCGATGCCTTCGTCGGTCATGATCGTCGCCGGGTTGGAGTTGACGAGGACGGAGATCACGCCTTCCTCGCGCATCGCCTTGCAGGCCTGCGTGCCGGCGTAGTCGAACTCCGCCGCCTGCCCGATGATGATCGGCCCGGAGCCGATAATCAGGACCTTAGCGGGTTTGTCAGGCATCTTCTCTCCGATGATTTCGCGACATTAGCGTTTCTTCTGATCTCGTTCTTGCGGCTTCGGCGGCGATGTCGTCCGCAACGCATAGCCCAGCGTGTAGCCCGCGCCGAAGACCGTCGCCACGGTGAGCAAGGCGCCGAGGTACGCCGGCAGCGGCGTCAGGAGGACCAGCGCCGCCAGCAGGGCGCAGCCGGCAAGCCCGACCGTCCAGGCGATGACGTGGCTGGGCCACTCCAGGAACCAGTCGCCGGCGAAGGGCACGCCGATGAAGCCCGCCGCGAATCCGAAGGCGCCGGCGATGGCAGCACAGGCGAGCGCAATTACGAAGAAGACCGCCGCGTGCAAAAACCTCCCTGCGCCAGGAGCACCAGCGCGCCGACGACGGCGATGACGATGAGCAGGGCCGCCGCCTCGAACCCGAACGTGCTAAGCGTGAGGACGCCGTAGGAGAAGCGCGTCTCCACGTGCCCGCCGACGCGTCGGACGAGGGGGCGACGGCGGCGTCGACGGGGCCAGCGCTCGTCGGCGTCGTCCGTGTCGTCGGGCTCGACCGTTTCGGGCTGCTCGTCTCTGTCCGTCTGCGTCTCCTTCATTACAGTCTCAAGCGTTCAGCCGCCACGCATCGAGAGGGCCGCCTTCGCTCTTTCGCTCGGCAACGAGCTCCAGGAAGCGGTCGAAGAAGTAGGTGTTGTCCAGCGGGCCCGGCGACGCCTCGGAGTGGTATTGAATTGACATAATGCCAAGCTCCTCATGCCGCAGTCCCTCGACGGTGCCGTCGTTAAGGTTGGAGTGGCTCACTTCCATGCCGCCGTGCAGCCCGTCGGGGTCGACGGCGTAGCCATGGTTCTGCGCCGTGATATAGACGCGCCCGGTCGTCAGGTCGCGCACGGGGTGGTTGGCGCCGCGGTGGCCGAACTTCAGCTTGAAAGTCGATGCGCCAAACGACGTGCCCAGCGTCTGGTGCCCCAGGCAGATGCCCAGTATCGGCGTCCTGCCGATGAGCCCCTTCAGCGTCTCGACGACGTAGCCGAGATGCGCCGGATCGCCCGGCCCCGGCGACAGGACGACGCCGTCCGGCCGCAGCGCCAGCACGTCTTCGGCGCTCGTCAGGCACGGAACGGCGGTGACGTGCGCGCCGCGACGGCTGAGCAGACGCATGATGTTGTACTTCACCCCCAGGTCGACGAGGACGATGTGGCTCTTCGCCGCCGTCGCGCTGTCCGGCCACTCGTAGGCGCAGTCGGTGCTCACGTTGCGCACGAAGTCGATCTCGCCGTAGCGCGGCGACTCGCGCAGACGCGCCAGCGCCTCGTCGCAGTCCTCGCCGCGCGTTATCATCCCCATCATCACGCCGGACATGCGCAGTCGACGCGTGAGGGCGCGGGTGTCGACGCCGGAGAGGCCGGGAATGCCGTTTCGCGCCAGGTAGTCGTGCAGGGTCATCTCCGACTGCCAGTGGCTTGGCAGGTCGCAGTGCTCGCGCACGACCATGCCGGTGACCTGGATGCGGTTCGACTCGACGTCGAAGCGGTTGATGCCGTAGTTGCCGGCGAGGGGGTAGGTCATGACCAGTATCTGGCCGGCGAACGAGGGGTCGGTGAGCGCTTCCTGGTAGCCGGTCATACTTGTCGAGAAGACGACCTCGCCGCCGGCGCCGTTCTCCGCGCCGAACGCCTCGCCCTCGTAGGTCGAGCCGTCCTCCAGGACCAGGTGGGCCTTATCTGCCATCAGACCTCCGCCCAATCTTTTGAGAACACCGCGCGGCCGCCGAAGATTGTCGCGACGATCTGGCCCTTCAGCACGCGGCCGGCCAGCGGCGTGTTCCGCCCCTTGCTCGCGAAACGCTCTGGGTCGACGGTCCATTCCGCGTCCGGGTCGAACACGAGCACGTCGCCGGGCGCGCCGACGGCCAGGCTGCCGAGGCCGGCGAGACCCCTTGCCCGTCCGGGTCGATGCGCTCCAGCCCGAACGCTGCCACCGGGCCCGCCGTCAGCCGATGCAGCAGGGTCGGCAGGTCGATCTTGCCCTCGTGCACCAGCGACAGCGCGAGCGCCAGCGCGGTCTCGAAGCCGATGATGCCGGACGGCGCGTCGTCGAACTCGCAGAGCTTGTCGACGGGCGCGTGCGGCGCGTGGTCGGTCGCGATGGCGTCGATCGTCCCGTCGCGCAGCCCCTCGACGCAGGCGGCGACGTCGTCCGCGGTGCGCAGCGGCGGCGCAACCTTAGCGTTGGTGTCATAGGCCAGCCCGTCGGGCAGGGACGAACTCGACATAACGAGCTCATGCGTCAGCGTCAGGTGGTGCGGCGTCACCTCCGCCGTGACGTGCACACCGCGCGCCTTCGCCTGCCGGACGAGTTCGACGCTGCCGGTCGTGCTGACGTGGGCGATGTGGACGTGGGCGCCGGTAAGCTCCGCCAGGGCGATGTCGCGCGCCACCATCGACTCTTCCGCCGCCGCCGGCTCGCCGCGCAGCCCCAGTCGCGCCGCCACCCAGCCCTCGTGCATGACGCCGTTGTGCGCCAGCGCAGGGTCCTGGCAGTGGTCGGAGACGGGCAGCCCGAGTGCGCGGCTGTATTCGAGCGCCCGGCGCATCAGCTCCGCGTTGGCGACGGGCGAGCCATCGTCGCTGAAGGCGACAACGCCGGCTTCCGCCAGGTCGCCCAGCTCCGCCAGCTCCTCGCCGTGGCGCCCTTTGCTCACGCAGCCGATCGGCAGCACGCGCGCCGATGCCGTTGCCGCCGCTGTGCGCTGGATGTACTCGACCGTCGCGCGGGAGTCGATGGGCGGCTGAGTGTTGGGCATGCAGGAGACGGTCGTGAAGCCGCCGCGCGCCGCCGCCCTCGTACCAGTCTCGATCGTTTCCTTGTACTCGAAGCCGGGGTCGCGCAGATGGCAGTGGATGTCAACGAGGCCGGGGCAGACGACAAAACCCTTCGCATCGATAACCTGCGCTCCTTGTCCGTCGATGCGCTCACCGACGGCGGCGATGCGGCCATCCTTGATCAGCACGTCGCCGACGATGTCGACGCCGCGGCCCGGGTCCAGGATGCGCCCGCCGCGAATCAGGATTGACCGGCTCTCTTCGCTCATCCGCGTCCTCGCGATACGAGGTAGAGGAGCGCCATGCGCACTGCCACGCCGTTGGCGACCTGCTCCTCGATGACCGACTGCGCGCCGTGCGCCACGTCCAGCGATATCTCGACGCCTTCGTTAACGGGCCCGGGGTGCAGGACCAGCGCGCCGGGCTTCGCCGTCGCTAAACGGCGGGCCGTCACCTGGTAGAGGTTGCAGTACTCGCGGATCGTCGGGATGAGGCCGCTTTGCATGCGCTCGAGCTGGAGGCGCAGCGTCATCACCACGTCGGCGTCTTTGATGGCGCGGTCGACGTTCGTCTCGATTTCGACGGCGGGCAACGACGGCCGGTCGCCGATCGACTCGCTGCCGCGCGGCCCTTCGAGACCGACCGGAAGGAGCGTCGGCGGGCCGCAGACGACCACATGCGCGCCCATCGTCGTCAGGGACCAGAGGTTGGAGCGCGCGACGCGGCTGTGCGTGATGTCGCCGATGATGACGATCTTGCGCCCGCGCACGTCGCCGATGTGGGAGCGAATGGTGAACAGGTCGAGCAGCGCCTGCGAGGGGTGGGCGTGCCAGCCGTCGCCGGCGTTGATGACGGACGCCCGCGTGTGCCGCGAGGCCAGGTAAGGCGCGCCGGAGCGGGAGTGGCGCATAACCAGCATGTCGGCGCCCACGGCCTGTAGCGTCAGCACGGTGTCGACAATCGACTCGCCTTTCTGGACGCTGCTGCCGATGGAGGTGATGTTGATAACATCCGCGCCCAGCGCCTTGCCCGCCAGCTCGAAGGAGGAGCGAGTGCGGGTGCTGGCCTCGTAGAAGACCGTGATTATCGTCGTGCCCCGTAGGGTCGGGATGCGCGGGATCGGGCGGGCGAGCACCTCCTTCATGACGCCGGCGGTGTCCATTACCAGCTCGATCTCGTCCTTCGAGAAGTCGTCGAGGTCGAGGACGTGGCGGTGGCGCCAGGTATCGGGTGCTGGCGGCGTAAGGATCGGTGGCGGCTCCTGGACGAGCACGGCGGCGCCCCCATTCGCCTCTCTTCTACCGGTTTCTCTTGCCATGGTCACCTTCCCTCCGCGGCGATGAGCACTACGCCATCGCCGCCGTCTGTCTCCGCGAGACGCACCTGGACGTCGTCGCGACGGGAGGTCGGTATGTTCTTGCCGACGTAGTCAGCGCGGATCGGCAGCTCGCGGTGGCCGCGGTCGACGAGGACGGCGAGCTGGATGCGCTGCGGACGGCCGTAGTCGATGAGGGCGTCGAGGGCGGCCCGGATGCTGCGCCCGGTGTAGAGGACGTCGTCGACGAGGATGAGCCGCTTGCCGTCGATGTCCGTCGGTATGTCGCTGGGCTTGATCTCGATGTCGAGGCCGACGTGCGGCAGGTCGTCGCGGTAGAGGCCGATATCGAGCGAGCCGACGGGCACCGTCTCGCCCTCGAACTCGGCGATGCCGCGGGCGATGCGCTCGGCGAGGGGGACGCCGCGCGTCTGCATGCCGATGAAGACGAGGTCTTCGCAGCCGCGGTTGTTCTCCACGATCTCGTGGGCGATGCGCATGACGGCGCGTCGCACGTCGTCGGGGGACATGATTACCGTTTCGGTCATAAAAAAGCCTCCCGCCGGACCGGCCGACGAGAGGTCCTCCGCGCGAAAGCTCTCAGGCTCAGCTTGCCCGCCTGAGCGTGCATTCGCAAACCCCTTCCCGGCCTCGCCGGACCGGACTTAAAGGTTTGACTGTCGATTCCCGTCCAGATTATAGCAGCGGGCCCAAGTGAGTCGCAAGAGCGAGGGCCGTCTCTTTTTGGCGTTCTTCGAGGCGCGCGCCGGCGCGAGGCGACGCTTGACAGGACGTGTCGGCTGCGGTACGAAGGGATCATAGGGTATCGGACTTCGATGCAGGTCGACTGCTCGGCTTCGAGCCGCAGCATATCTGATCGCGCAGGTCGGGAGTCATGAACGGACTGTGGGACCGGCTGGCGGGGCTAGTCGGCGCGCGCTACCGCTGGATTCTGGGCGTCGCCGCCATCGCGACGGTCGTGCTGGCGTTCGGCTTGCCGCGCATTCACTTCAAGACCGGCCAGGATACGCTCCTTCCGTCCAGCTCGAAGGTCTACCAGGACAACCTGCGCTACCAGGGCACCTTCGGCGGGGACCCGATGCTCGTGCTCTTCGAAGGGGACGTTCTCAGCCTGCTCTCGCCGCCGAATGTGGATACGCTACGGGACATCGAGCAAAAGCTGAACGCGGACGGGCGCTATTTCTCCGTCGTCAGTCCGCTCACTGTCCTCCAGCTGGGCATCGAACAGATCAAGCTACAGCGAGAGGAAGCCGTCGCCACGCTTGCCGGCATTGAGGCGCAGGCGGAGTCGGCGGCGCGACAGCGCGTCGCGGCGGCCGGTGGCTCGCCACAGGCGCAGGACGAGGCGGCGCAGGCGGCCCGCGATCAGGCTGCGAACGATTTCCTGGCGCAGCAGGGGCCCGACGCTCAGCGCTTCGCCCAGATCGGCGACCTTTCGCCGGACAACCCGAAGGTGGCGCAGTTCGTCCTCTTCGACTCAGAGGGGAAGGTACGGCCGGAGATGGCGGACATCGTGCCGGATCCGAACCACGCGCTGCTCGTGGTCCGGCTCGGCGGCAACATGTCGATCGACGAGCAGGCGAAGGCCGCAGCCGACGTGTCGAAGCTCGTAAAGGCGCACAGCTTTCAGGGCGTGACGGCGCTGCCCAGCGGCCCGGCGATCCTTATCCAGGAGATCAACGACAGCATGCGCTCGAACCTGATAAAGACGGCGGCGCTGGCGACCGCGCTTATGGTCGTCATCCTCTCGCTCGTATTCCGCGCGCCCTGGCGGCTGCTTTCCTTGCCGATCGTGCTGGCCGGCTGCGTCTGGGCGTTCGGGCTCATGGGGTTCCTTTCCCTGCCTCTGACGATGGTGACCATCTCCGGCCTGCCCATTCTCATCGGCCTCGGCGTGGACTTCGCGATCCAGTTCCACAGCCGCTTCGACGAAGAGACGCAGAAGGGCGCGAACGCGGCGGAAGCGATGCGGATCTCCATGCGGCGTATCGGCACGGCGGTCGGGATAGCGGTGCTGGCAGCCTCGGCCGGCTTCATGGTGCTGCACATCTCACGCGTGCCCATGATCCGCGACTTCGGCTCGATGCTTACCGTGGGCACCGTCATTCTTTTCCTGACGAGTCTGTTCCTGCTTCACGCGGTGCTCTACTGGCGTCTGGGTGCGCGCCTGGCGGCGTCGAGTGCCTCGAGGGCCGCCGCCCACTTCCAGGTGGAGAGCGTTGTGCGCTCGATAACGACGAACACGGTCGGCCGCGTCCTGCCGGTGCTGGCGATAGGCCTCTTCGTCGTGCTGCTCGGTCTCTTCCTCGACCAGCGCCTTCCGCTGCAGACCGACCCGGAGCGTTTCATTCCTCAGAACAGCCAGGTGCTGAAAGACCTGTACCACATTCGCGACACGGCGGGCTCGACCAGTGAGCTGGGGCTGATGGTGCAGGCTGATGACGTGTTGCGGCCGGACATTCTAGCCTGGATGCAGGACTTCCAGCGAAAGCAGATGGCGGCGCACTCGCAGTTGCTGCGGGCGAACAGCCTGGCGACGCTGCTGACGGCTGCCAACAACGGCGCGATGCCTTCTCCCGACCAGGCGCAGCGCATCCTCGATGTCGCGCCGCCGGGCATCCTGAGCTCGATGATAAGCGCCGATCACAAGAGCGCCAGCGTCATCTTCAGCGTCGGCGACATGTCGCTGAGTGAGCGGCGTGCCGTCATAAGCGATATCAGCCGCAACGCCGACGCTCCGCCCGGCGTGACGTTGATGGCCGGCGGTCTTTCCGTCATCGGCGCCGAGACGGCGAATGCGCTCTCCCAGAACCGCGGCCTCATGACCATCGCCGCCCTGGGCGCGATCTGCCTGGGCCTGTTCGTGATCTACCGCAATCCGGCGAAGGCTGTCCTGCCGCTTCTGCCCATCGTGCTGGCGCTGAGCGCGTCCTCGGTCGTGCTCTACCTGCTCGGCATTGAGCTGAACCCGCTGACGTCCGTCTCCGGACCGCTGATCATCGCAATGGGGACCGAGTTCACCGTGCTGCTGATGTCACGCTACTTCGAGGAGCGGGAGAAGGGGCAGGCGCCGCGCGCGGCAATGGATGTTGCGTCCCTCCGCATAGGGCGGGCGATTGCCGCTTCGGGGCTTACCGTCATCGGCGGCTTCGGAGCGCTGGCGATCTCCAACTTCCCGCTTCTGGAGAGCTTCGGGCAGGTCACCGTGCTGGACATGGCGCTCTGTCTGCTGGCGACGCTCATCGTGCTGCCGCCGCTGCTCGTCTGGCTGGACGAGGAGACGGGGCTCGTTGCGGTAAAGGAGCTGCGCCCGGCCGACTAACCGCTCATCGCTGGTCGCCCCTAGCCATGACCGTCGCCGCTTCAGGCGACACCTCTTCGTCGTGGTGAG
This sequence comes from uncultured Chloroflexia bacterium, assembly GCA_963703345.1. Lineage (GTDB taxonomy): Bacteria > Chloroflexota > Dehalococcoidia > DSTF01 > JALHUB01 > JALHUB01. The sequence continues at coordinate 1,328,797 of OY969814.1, forward strand.
CCCCGACTTCATGGGCGTGGGCGTGCACTACCGCCGCGTGGCGGTGCGCGTGCTCGTGGAGGAGGTTGGCTTCCATCAGCAGCGCCTCGTCGTCGAGGATCGACTCCGGGGTGCCGTCGGCGAGGATGCGACGGTCCTCGCCCATCACGATCACGCGCTCGGCGATGATAGGGACGATCTCCAGGTCGTGGGTCGCCGTGATTATCGTCTTCCGCTCGGCTGCCAGCCCGACGATGAGGTCCACCAGCACCCACTTCGTGCGCGGGTCCAGGCTGGCGGTCGGCTCGTCGAGGAGAAGGACGTCGGGCTCCAGCGACAGCACGGAGGCGATGGCCGCGCGCTTCTTTTCGCCGCCGGAGAGCTCGAACGGCGCCCGGTCGCGGAGGTGCTCGATGCCCATCTGCCGCAGCGCCGCCTCGACGCGCCGGCGGACCTCCGGCAGCGTCAGGCCGAGCTGCAGCGGCCCGAAGGCGACGTCGTCGCCGACCGTCGGCGAGAAGAGCTGGACGTCCGGGTCCTGGAAGATGAGGCCGATACGTCGGTGGAAGCAGTGCGTTTCTTCGCTGTCGGACGCGATTGTCCGAATGTCGTTGCCGAAGACGTGCAGGCGTCCCGCACTGGGCTCGTAGAGACCGTCGAGCAGCTTGAGAAGCGTCGACTTGCCGCAGCCGTTCGCGCCCAGCACGGCGACCGCCTCGCCTTCAGCGACCCTCAGGTTCACGCCGTCGAGCGCGACCTGCCGGCGGTTGTACGTATAGCCAACGTTTTCCAGCTCAAAGACCGGCGGCCGCATCGTCACAGCCTCCCGCCGATATAGACCGCCGCAGCCGCTGTCAGGACGGAGCCGGCCAGCAGCAGCCAGTCGCCGGCCGACAGGCGGTGGTCGTCCAACGTGCGCATTTCGCCCTGGAAGCCGCGCGCCAGCATCGCCTGATAAACGTCCTCGCTCATCCTGACGGAGCGGTCCAACAGCACGCCCATCGACGAGACCACCCAGCGCCTCTGCTCCGGCCCCGACGTCGTCGCCACGATCCGGCTCTTGCGCGCGAGGAACATGGCGTTCGCGGCGTGCAGGACGACGAAGATGTAGCGATAGGTCATCGCCAGCACCAGGACGAGGCCGCCCGGCAGGCGCAGCGCCCGCAGCGACTTCAAGATGTCCGCCCATTTCGTCGTCAGGACCAGCAGGACGGCCAGCGACACCGACACGCCGACGCGTAGGACGAAGACGGACGCGGCTACCAGACCGTCGCGGTGGACTGTCAGGTCGAACAGGCCGAGTGGAACGTGAAGCAGCTCTCGGTGGCCGATGAAGAAGACGGACGGCAGTATGACGACGGCGCTGAAAAGGCCCACGCCGAGCCAGACGCGCTTGACGAACAGGCCCATGTCGACGGAGGAGAGCGCCGCGGCGACGAGCACCAGCGCGTAGAGCGCCGCCAGGACCGTCCACTCGCGTGACAGGCCGGCGGCGATGATCAGCGCGGCGAACGCCAGGAGCTTGGCGCGTGCATCCCGACGCTGCAGGAAGCCGCTCTTTCGGGCGTTCTCCTCGGAGAAAACGGCGCGCTCGATGCCGGCGCTGATGTCGGCCAGCGTCTTCTCGACGAAGCCGGCCTTGAGCCTGCGGGCGTGCGTGGCCGAAGCTGCCTGGTCGACGGTCATTGCTCGGCGTTCCTCCAGTCGGGCGGCGCGCCCGGCATCAGCCGGCGGGCGAGCTCCCGCAGGCCAAGTCCGATGATAACGAGCATCCCCATGGCAGCGAAGCCTGCGACCTGGTAGCCCACGTTCTGTTTCCACGCCGGGTCGTTGTCGTTGACCCACGGCGGCTCGTAGCCGGCCAGGAGCGCGTGGCGGGAGAATCCGATGTCGCCGATCTTGCTCGGCACGCACGCGCACTCCTTATTCACGTCGGGCAACGCGTCGAACAGGCTGGCGTCGCCCTGCGCCCGCGCCTGGAGCGCTACCGTCACTTCCGCCTGGGACGCGCTCTCGTCCTCGCCGAAAGCCCCGCCCGGCGCGATGAGGCCGATGGGCGCCCAGATCAGCAGCGCAACGACTATCATCACGGCCGCGCGCGTGCTTGTTCCCGCAACGTTCCGCAGCAATACGTACAGAATCGGGAGGACGAGCGCTGATACGATTGCCGACACAAGGACGGTTTGGCCGGCGTCGCGCCAGGATACCGCCGTCCAGTCCAGGCCGGCCCACCGTTCGAGGCGGCCTCCGCCCATCACCAGGCCGGCCACGAAGATAACGACGGCCGCCGCGACTGCAAACGCTCCGACCGGAATCCAGGGATTGAGGGAGCGCGCCCGCTGTTCGATGCCCGCCGTCTTTTCGCCGCGCCGCAGCAGGATTTCGGGGAAGGACTTCTGGAGGTAGGCGAGGCCAAGACCCGTCACGGCCGCTTCCACGAAGGACGCGCCGAAGACGTACGCGACGAGCATCGACGGTATCGCGGCACCGAAGCCGTACGGGCTGTAGGCAGGGATGCCGTTCGTGCTGGCGATGTGTGGCTGCAGGCCTAGCTCAGCGCCGACGAGAAGCGCGGCCAGTGTGATCCCGACGTACGAACCGATGGCCGCCGCCGCGACGCGACGCTGCGAGAGCACATCGCTGCGGCCGGCGATGAGGCGATAGGTCAGGTAGCCGCTCAACGGCAGGATGACGGCCATGTTGATGCAGTTGACGCCGATGGCCGTGATGCCGCCGTCGCCGAAGAAGAGCGCCTGAATGATCAGCGCGACGGAAGTGGAGAGCACCGCCGCCCATGGCCCGAGGACGATCGCGACCAGCGTCGCGCCGACGGCATGCGCGGTGGTGCCGCCGGGAACGGGCACGTTGAACATCATGATGGTGAAGGTGAAGGCCGAGAAGACGGCAAGAAGAGGAACGGTCCGCCCGCCGACGGCGCGTCGCACGCGTGCGGAGGCGATAAGCCAGAAGGGCGTTGCCGCGACGTAGCCGGCGCCGCAGGTCAGAGGGCTGAGATAGCCGTCGGGAACGTGCATGGCAGTCCCTTTCCCGCATCCGCGACGATCGCGACTGGAGCGGCAGCTAGTCTACGCCATTCGCCTCGCGACAGTCGCGGCAGAGCCCGAAGATCGCCAGATGGTCCATCTCGGCGCGAAAACCGTGCTCCTCGAGCAGGCGCTGTTGCATGTCCTCCAGGTATGTCGGATCGAGCGAAAGTTCCGCGCCGCATTGCCGGCAGACCAGGTGATGATGCGGGTCGGAAAGGCGCCACTCGTAGCTGTATTCGCCGCTGCCCATGTCGGTCTCCGAGACGATGCGCAGCTCCTTGAGGGCGTTCATCGTCCGGTAGATCGTCGAGACGTCGACGTAGGGGTACTCTTTCCGGACCTCGGCGAGGATCTCCGCGGCGGTCAGGTGGCCTTCGCGATGGCGCAATATAGAGAGGATCATCAGGCGCTGTGGCGTCGGCCTTTGACCGGCTTCGCGCAGCAACTCGACGATTTCCGACTCGCAGCTCAATTCGATGCTCCTGCAAATGATTGCAAGTGCATCGTATCGTGTGTCTTCCGGCCTGTCAACCGTCGGGACGCTGAAGAGGGACGGCGGGCGAGGGCGGCTAGTGCGGCAGGGAGTCCTTCATGTGCGCCGGTATCTGGCCGTACTCGCTCTCGAACCGCTCCAGGTACTCGCGGCGGCCGTGGAGGAAATCTTCCACCTTCTTCGACAGCAGCGCGCGATCAGGGAAGAGCGGTCCCGCGCGCATGTAGTCGAGGTTGGCGCGGTCGCAGCGCACGGGGAAGTGGTAGCCCAGATGGTCGGGCTCGGAGCTGAAGATCATGACGTTGCGCAGCATGTCGTTGTAGGCGGAAAGTGACTGGCGCAGGTCCACGTTCAACTCGTCCTGGCCGATCGAGCCCGTGTTGGCGAGATAGCACTTGAGGTTGTTGCGCTTCGCTACGTCGTAGAAGATCATCGCGTGCTCCAGACGGTTGCCCGTGACGAACGGGTCGAGGAAGAACTCGCGCTTGAACGTTCCCGCTTCTTCCGGGTTGCCGCCGGAGGACTCGATGGACTCGCCGTAGATGAGCTGCATCGTCATCTGCTCCGGCGTCAGTCTGGAGAGGACGTTCGTCAGCGGATTGCGCGTCAGGAACATCAGATTGTCGACGCGGCCGGCCCGAAGCGTCTGGCTGGCGATCTCCAGATTCGACCTGGCGATGACGGCCCGCCCGTTCGAAGTGACGCTCAGATCGGCGAAGTTGGGTATGTAGGGATACTTGCTTATCGCTACGTTCTCCAGGTAGGTGTCCTTCGACTCCGCGGCGCGCAGGATCTCCGGCTGGCTGGAGTCGAGGCCCTCCGTCTTCACGTAAAGGCCGCCCAGCTCGAACGCGGCGTAGCTGCCGTCGAATCCGAACGTGCCGCCGTCCTCGCCGATCATCTCCGACGACTCCTTCGGCATGCGGGCGAGCCGCCGGCAGAGACTGGTCGTCTTGCCGGTCGCCGTGGCGCCGCCGATCGCCGTGACGATATCCACGAGCTCCGGGCGCTCGGTCTGGAAGTCGTACACCCAGATGCGGTCGCGCCGGGCGCCCGCGTGCAGGAAGACGCCGGTCTTGTCGATGGCCTTGACGCGCCAGCTCTCGAACTGGAAGACGCCTTTCTTGCCCTCGCCCATGTAGGCGGTGTTGCGGCAGATCTTCACCTGCTCGCCGCGCTTCTCGCCCATGAACACGCGCACCTCAATGTCCTTCTCTGCCAGGCGCCGCGACTTGTTCGCTTCGAAGGCCTCGTCGGTGAAGAAGATGACAGTGTAGGTCGGGTCTTCGACGACGGTGGCGGGATGGTCGAAGAGCAGCTTGAGGCCGTAGGCGACGTCGGCGTGGGCGAGCGGCATGAGGAAGCGGGCCGACACGCCGTCCTCGCCGTCGCCGACCCAGACGTCAAGCGAGAGGATCTTCTCGGAGCTCATCGCCTCCACCGCCTTCGCTGCCAGCGCCCCCTCCTCCTCGCCGAATGCATGATCGACGCTGTTCTTAGTGTGCTGGGCGGCCCGCGACATGGGCTCCGACATGGCGGCGACGGAGCCGAGTTGCGTCTCGATGATGCCGTCCTGAGTGAGGGCCAGTGCCTTCGCCTGCCCGAGGTCAAAGTTCTCGATCAGGCGACCGCTTCGCTTCGCCTCTTCATAGATGCGAATTGACGCCTCTTTGAACACGTTCTTGGCCATCGGTCTCCTTCGCCGCCGAAGACGGGCGCATTGTGGGTAGAACAAACTGCGGGCCTTTACGGCTCGCGACTTTACTCTAGAGGTTGGCATGAGATCGGTCAAGTGGGGGTTTCCCGAACGAAGTTGGTCGGATTCCAGCCGTAAGCCCTGCGGCGTATATCTCCAGATACCGATACTTCACACAGGATGTCCGCAAGGACGGCCGCGAAGCGCTTCGTCCTGATCGTCGGCGTTCGCGAGAAGTCCGCCTCTTCTATGGAACAAACAAGAGCAGCAGTCGGTGGCAACGACGGTTACGGCCTGGTCCGCAGGTCTTACTTCCGCGTGGCCAGGTGGAGCCGCCTGGCGCGCATCGCCTTCTGGATATGCTTCGTCGTCTTTCTCTTTTGGGCGCTGCCGGTGTTTCCTTGGGGAATGTCGCTAGCCGACTACTCGCCAAAAGTCGTGCTGGCGCTCTTCTTGTTGGGCGTCTGCCCGGCGGTCGCGGCTATCTACCTTCTGGCCGCCAGCGCGGCTGCTCGACATCGAGAGGCGCTTGTCGCCTGGTCGTCCATCTATGATGAAGCGACCGGCCTGCGCAACCGCGAGTTCTTCATAGAGCGGCTGGAGCTGCAATGTCACCTCGGAAAGGACCTGGCGGAGTATCGAGTCGCCATTATCCTCGTGACCATCGAAGAGCAGACGGAGGACGGACAGAAGCTGCACGCGCCGGACGACCAAGTCTTCCGGCGCTTTGGCACGCACCTCCTCAACCAGATGCGCCCCAGCGACCTCGTGGCGGCCATCAGCGGCACTGAGATGGGCATCCTGACGGCCGCGGGCTCCACGTACGCGTTGAGCAGCATAGTCTGCCGGCTGCAGCGCTCACTGGAAGCGAGATCGGCGCAGCTTGGCGGAGCGGCGGCGCCACGGCTGCTGGTCCGAATGGGCTACGCCTCGCTGACGAGCATCGATCCGGAGCCGGAGGCCTTGATGGAAGCCGCGCGCAACGACCTCAAGCCGGTGTTCTCCGGGCAGAAGGAACCCACGGCCGCGTAAGACTAAGACTTCGCTTTTCCGTTGACTGAGCCGCCCATGTGGCGGCCTTTTCTTTTCCTCCGCTTTCGCCTCCCGATGCGGGACATTATGATGGCAAGGAATTGACAGCGGAGGTGCAGGGATGTTCCACCTCGGGGAGGCTGCCTGGACCATAGCCGCACGGACAGCCATCGTCTACGCTGTGCTGCTCGTCGGCTTCCGCCTGACCGGAAAGCGGCAGATGGGCCAGATGACGCCCTTCGACCTCGTCGTCATCATCCTCGTGGCCAATGCCGTGCAGAACGCGATGGTCGGCCACGACGTCTCGGTCACCGGCGGGCTAATCGCCGCGGGGGTGCTCCTCGTGGGCAACTACGGGCTGGCGAGGCTCAGTTCGCGGGTGAGCTGGCTGGAGCGCGCGGTGCAGGGCGAGCCCACGCTCCTGGTCTTCAACGGCGAATTCATCGATAGGAACCTGGAGCGCGAGGACGTGGACAGGGAAGAGATACTTATGGCGATGCGCGAGCACGGCGTTGACGACATCAAGGACGTAGAGCTCGCAGTCCTGGAGACGGACGGCTCGATAAGCATCGTGGAGACGGGGAAGGGCGGGGAGAAACGTGCCACCAAGCCACGGCGGATCGTCCGCTTCATCAAGCACTGAGCTTGCCGATGGCGCCTTCGCTTCGGTACTGTGATCGGTGATGGCAGGGGCAAGAACGCTCCGGGAGCTCTCGAAGGCGCTGGCGCTGCTCGCTGCCCTTGCGTTTCTGCTCGCATGCGGCCGCTCCGCCGCCTCGCCCAAAGCAATGCATTTGAGCAGCGGCGAAGGCTGCGGACGACTGGTCGCGCTGACCTTTGACGACGGGCCTAATCCGCCGTTCACGGAGCAGATCCTGGCGATCCTGAAGTCGAACGGCGTCAGGGCAACCTTCTTTGTGGAAGGGCAGGCCGCAGAGGAGCATCCGGACATCGTCAAGCTGCTGGACAGCGAGGGGATGGACGTGGAATCGCACTCGTACGGCCACTCCCAAGACCTGGCGACGGCGGACGCTCCTACTTTCCGGCGCGACCTCGACGCCGCGACGAAGGTGCTCGGAGCCGTCCTTGAGCGGCAGCCGCGCCTGTACCGTCCGCCGTTCGGAAAGACGAGCGCCGCGATGCTGAAGGAGCTCGGCGACGCCGGCTACACGTCTATCGGCTGGGACGTTGACTCGACGGACTGGCAGGAGACCGACCCGAGCAAGATTGCCGACGCGGTGCTGTCGAAGGTCCATCCCGGCGCTATTGTGCTGATGCACGACGGCGGGCTCTCCGGTGGCAATCCCGACCGGATAGCCACGATTCAGGCGTTGCCGTCGATTCTCACCGGGCTGCGCGAAGGCGGCTACGAGCTGACGACCGTGCCGGAGATAATCGACCCGGAAATCTGCGGTTCCACCGGGTCCTGAAAGGGCGATGTTCGAGAGAATACCGTTCCCACGTCAGATGCAGGCAAGCGGCAACGCGATCGGCGTTCGCTGGCATCTATGGGCGCAGTTGCTTGTCGCCTGGGGAGGGCTTCTCGGCGTGGCGTTCATGTGCGCTATCGTCCTCAGCAAGACCTTCTTCCTCGGCTCCGACTCGGCGCACCACTACGCGCATGTCTGGTACATCTCCGACCAGATCTTCCATCACGCTCGCGTGCCGCTGCACATACCGTACCTGGAGTCGGGCAAGGCGCTCGCCTTTCCTTACGGCGTCGCGCCCTACATCGCAACCGCCATTCCCTACCGCGTCTTCGGCGACTGGGCGGTGACGGCTTCCATGGTCGCCGGCGTCGCCTTCTACGGCTACGCGGCTACGCGCGCCCGACCGGTCCTGCGCGACCCGCGGTTGCTGGCGCTCGTCTACGTTAACACCTTCCTCATCGAAGGCATTGTTTCTTTCCAGTTCGCCTTCATCTGGTCTTGCGGTTTCTTCTTCCTCTCAGTCGAAGCGATGGACAAGCGGCGCTGGCTGCCGGCTGCGGTCCTGGCGCTGCTCACGGTGACGACGCATCTGGTGGCGGGCGGCATCGCCGTGACCGCCTACGCGCTGTTCACGCTGGTTCGACGCCCGCGCGACTTCCTGCCGCTGAGCGCGGCGATGGGCGTCGCGGCGCTGCTGACCGTGCCCTATCTCTTCTATCTCCACACGACGCCTTCCCTGGGCTCGACGCCGCCCTCCTACATCATAGGCACCATCCGCTACATGGCGCGCTTCCGGGGGATAATCGTCGTCATGCCGCTGATAGTCGCCGCGCTGGCGCCGTTGCTGCGGCCGCTGTTCCTGCCGGCCTTCGCGGCGATGGCCCTGACCTTCGCCGTCCGCTTCCAGCAGGACCATGTCAACACCTACGGTTTCAAACACGACAGCAGCCCCTTCTACTCCGAGTTCATCGACTCGCCGCAGTTCGACCCGAGTCTGACCTACCGTGTGCTGGAGCCGAATGATCGCGAAGACGGGGCGTACCAGCTCATCAAGCACGGCGCCGTGCTGGGACAGGAGTTCTTCGATCAAAGCCAGTTCCGTCGCTGGTGGTACTCGCTCGACATGTACTCCTGCTTCCTTGGGGCGAAGAACATCGACGTCGTCCTGTACGAGACCGAATACAAGTACAAGTTCAACCAGAACGAGGAATGGCCCCTGGGCGAGTTCGTGAAGCAGGGGAAGGCGCAGGTTATCTACCGCGATCCCAAGGGCCGCTTCACCGCCTACGACGTCCGCGGCGCCAAGAAACCGGGCGCCCGCCTCTCGGACTGCGGCTTCTAGCTACGCTGCCACTCGACAACTCTTCGCGGCAGTCCTACTATGAGATTAGAGGCTGTCGCTTTTCAGGCAGGGCGGTCTGAGGACGGCGGTTTCGGGAGGGAGCGCATATTATGCCCTCGTCATTCAAGTTCGGCAAGATCTTTGGCGTCGAGATCGGGGTCCACTGGAGTTGGATTCCCATCTTCATAATCTTCTCCTGGCTCTTCGCCGATGGCACTCTCGCTCACTTCTTCCCTTCCTGGTCCGAGCCGGCGCTATGGATTGCCGGGGCGATCACGAGTGCCATCTTCTTCGCTTCGCTGCTGGCGCACGAGCTGGCCCATTCGTTCGTCGCGCGGAGCAAGGGCCTCGAGGTGAAGGGGATAACGCTTTTCTTCATCGGTGGCGTGTCCAACCTCGGCGGCGAGCCGCGCTCCCCCGGCGACGAGTTCGTCATCTCGGTCGTAGGGCCGGCCACCAGCCTTGTGATGGGGGGCCTGTTCGCCATCGGCTGGGCCGCCCTGTCGCCCTTCAGCCCGGGAATCGCGGGCGTCTCCGCCCAGCTTGCCGTGATCAACGCGACGCTGGCGGTCTTCAACATGGTGCCCGGATTCCCCCTCGATGGCGGCCGCGTCTTTCGCTCCATCCTCTGGCAGCGCACGCGCAACCTTCACACGGCGACGCACATCGCCTCGATGGCGGGCGAGGGCGTCGGCTACCTGCTGATCGGCGCGGGCGTTGTCTTCTTCCTCTTTGGGAATGTTGTCAACGGCATCTACTTCTTCGTCATCGGCCTCTTCCTGCGCGGGATCGCCGCCGGGAGCTACCAGCAGATGGTGACCGACGAGGCGCTCGCCGGCCTGAAAGCGGGCGACGCGGCGGCGACGAACTGCGAGGCCGTGCCGCCGGACCTTTCGCTCGAAAACGTGGTCGACAACTACGTGCTCCTGCGGAACGTGCGCTGCTTTCCCGTGCAGTCGCAGGACCAGCTGCTGGGCCTCGTCACCCTGGAGGACATCCGCCACATACCGCGCGAGCAATGGGCGATAACCCCCGTCGAGAAGGCGATGACCTCCTTCGACCGCCTGCACGCGGTCTCGCCCGACGACGACCTGCGACACGTGCTGCGCCTCATGGCTGAGCAGGACGTTAACCAGGTGCCGGTCGTCGACGGCGGGCGGCTGGTAGGCCTCATCGGCCGCGCCGACATCCTGCGCCTCATCCAGACGCGGCGCGAGCTCGCCCAAAACGGCGGCCACTGACCCTTTCCTCTTCGGGCCGTCAGACGCGCCAGCCTTGTCCGCACGCCTTCGCTTGCCTAGACTGACGTTGGAGGAAGACGGGCGATGCCCCTCGAACAGCCCACAGACGAAGACTGCCGGCAGGCCTCGGCCGCCAACGTCGCGAAGATGTGGCACTTCGTTCGGCGCTACGCCGCGAAGAGTGGCAGCTACCTGCACCCGCAGCCGGAGATCACGGAGTTCCTGGTAATCGGCCTCGCTCGTCACATCGACGAGGTGGGCCGGCCGCTCTGCCCTTGCAACTTCTACCCCGACATCGTCGCCGAGGCGCGGTCGAGTGAGTGGTCATGCGCCTGCGACGAGATGCAGCGCTACAAGTACTGCCACTGAATGCTGTTCTGTAATTCGGAAGGTCTTCCGATAACAGAGCACCTGCCGGAAGGGCACGAAGGACGCGAAATCTACGGTCTCGTGCGGGACCCTCATCCCGACAAAGGCCGCGCCCTCGGCCGTCTGGAGGAGAAGCGCGGCCAGACCCTCAACAAGCGCTGAAAACTCCTCCCCTCAAGCCTATTGCTGAATCCGCGCCTCTCAGCCTACGATTGAATCTGCCATGGTGAAGCTGAGTCTTCTCGCTGCGTTCTCGGCAACTGCGCTGGCGCTGGGTGCAATCGCGCTCGTCGCCTGCGACCGCTCATCGCCCGCAACCATGTCGACGGTCGCACCGCAGGCAACCGACACGCCCGCCGAGCAGTCGGAGGCGACTTCGCCGCCGGAAGCGACGGCCGAACTCGGGACACCAGCGCCGCCGCCGCCTTCCGCCGACTGCGACCACCCGGCGCTCGAAGTGCGACGCGGCAACTCGACGAGACAGCAGGTCGCCCTCACCTTCGACGCGGGCGCCGACGCCGGCAACACGACGCAGGTCCTTCAGATCCTGGCGGCGAACGGCATCAAGGCCAGCTTCAGCCTTACAGGCGAATGGTCGCAGGCGAATCCCGATCTCGTCAGGGCCATAGCAAACGCTGGCCATCTGCTGATGAACCACTCGCAGGACCACCCGTCCTTCACCGGCCTCTCGACCGGGAAGGGGCCGCTCAGCACGAAAGACCGTATCGCGGAACTCGACGATGCCGACCTGACGATCAGATCCATCGCGGGCCGGACGACGAAGCCGTACTTCCGGCCGCCCTACGGCGATGTCGACGGCTCCGTCCTCTGCGACGCCTACGCCGCCGGCTACAACTACGTGGTGATGTGGACCGTCGATACGCTGGGCTGGAACGGCGCCGGCGTCGACCAGATCATCCAGACGAGTCTGTCGAACGCGAAGCCGGGCGCGATTTACATAATGCACGTCGGCTCAGAGTCGCAGGACGCGGCGGCGCTGCAGCAGGTCATCGACGGTCTAAAGGCGCAGGGCTACTCCTTTGGCACCATCGCCGACATCATCAAGTAGCTGAGCAAGGCGTCAAAGTCGGGCAAGCAGCGCCGCGACGCTGACGGTCACAATCGCCAGCGCCATTAGTGTCAACGCGCGCTCCAGCGGCTCGATGGCCCAGGCGCGGTCCAGCTCTTCGACGGCGCCGTTCGCGTAGACCAGCTTCCCTTCGATCTCCCGCACCCGACGTCGCACGGTGCGGACCCGAAAGCTCAGTTTCCGCTGCGCCAGGCTCAGCGCAAACGCCGCGACGGCCCCGAAAAGCGCCGGCAGCGCCAGCCGCTCGCCGCTCACCCAGTAGGCCGTGAGGAACGGGAAGCTGCCCCAGGCGAAGGCGAACCAGGCGTCGGAGTGAAAGCGGCCGGCGAACCACTCCAGATTGTACGCCGGAGCGATGAACAGCCCGAAGGCGACAAACGCGAGCAGCCACGGCGTCACGACGATGCTGCCGACTATCCCCATCGCCACGGCGATGCCTAGGCCGCCTATCGCTATCGTTCGGAGCGTCGACTCCGGGATGCGCGTGTTGAGTGGACGGCCGGCCATCTCGTCGAGCGCGTGCGCGGAAAGACCCATCGCCAGGAAAAAGGCGACCAGCGCCGCGATCAGCCGGTCGACGTGCACTGCCGGCGCGACGGCAACCCCCAGGACGACATAACTCAAGTGCCAGGCTGTGTAGGGCGGATGCAGCAGAGTGACGTAGTCACGCCAACCGCCGCCGCGAAGAGCATAGAAGGCCGGGCGGTAGCGTAGCGCGCCGGTCGCGGGAGGGGTCATTTCTTTGTGCATGCTCAGGCCGCCTTCCGTCCCCAAATGACCATTGCGCCGCCGAAAGAGAGTCGCTTCGACTGCACTTCGACGACGCCGGCGTCGCGCCAGGCGCGCAGGATGCGCTCCTCCGGCCAGCGACGGTTGAAATCGCGGATGTTCGGGCCAAGGAAGGAGCCGGTCCGACGCCAGGCGCCGGAGAAGAGCTGCCCGCCGAATGGCAACGCCAGGTCTGTATACGCGCGCCAGAAGGGATAGGCGACGCCGCGCGGCACGGCGAAATCGAGCGACGCGATCATCCCACCCGGCCTGACCAGCGACGCCAGGCAGCACAGGGTCGACGAGACGTCGCTGACGTAGCGCAGGAGGTAGGCGAAGACTAGCGCGTCGAATCCCCCCTGCTTGAACGGCGGCGTTTCCGCGCTGCATTCGACGAGCGAGAGACGCCCCGCGGCGCCGTTCTTGCGGGCGCGAAGGGACGCTTTCGCCAGCATCGGGCGTGTGATGTCCGCGCCGACAACTTCGATGTTTGGGCGTGCCATCAGGTCGAGCGCCAGCGCCCCGGTGCCGGTGGCCATGTCGAGGACGCGGAGAGGGCGAGCGTCTTCCGGTAGCTCCAGCCGGTCGAGCAGGAAGCGATGCCAGCGGCGGTACTGGAACAGGCTGAGCGCCAGCGCCGGACGGTCGTAGTTGCGGGCTATTGGGGAGAAGACGCTGCGAGGAAGGTCACACTCAGGCACCGTCAGACGTCCTTGGCTACATGACCGGCCGTCCTAGTTTCATTCTATCATCGCCTCCGGCCCGCCGTCATAAGCCCGGCGACTCGTCACTACGATGCTATGGTTGCTGGCGGTTGATGAGAGTGAGGAACTCCTGCCGGGTCGTCGCATTGTCGCGAAAGCTGCCGAGCAACGACGACGTCGTCATCACCGCGCTCTGCTTCTCGATGCCGCGCATCATCATGCAGAGGTGCTGCGCCTCGATGAGGACGCCCACGCCGACGGGGTCGATGGCGTCCATGATCGCGCGCGAAATCTGCTCCGTCAGCCGCTCCTGAAGCTGGAGCCGCCGCGCGAAGACGTCGACGAGTCGGGCCAGCTTGCTGACGCCGAACACGCGGCCGCTTGGCAGGTAGCCGATGTGGCAGCGGCCGAAAAACGGCAGCATGTGGTGCTCGCAAAGGCTGTAGAATTCGATGTCGCGCAGGATGACCATGCTGGTCGTCTCTTGCGCGAAGCAGGCGCCGTTGATCAGCGCGTCGATATCTACGTTGTAGCCGGAGGTGAGGAAAGCAAGCGATGCGGCTACCCGGCGCGGGCTGCGAGCGAGCCCCTCGCGCTGCGGGTCCTCGCCCAGCTCTACCAATAGCTGCCGGACGAGCCCTTCGATCCTGTCGTTTCTAGCGTCCATCTGCGACCTCTCTTCTCAGCGCCGAGGTGTACTCTTCGAGGGGGCGCATGCCCTCTTGAGGTAGTCTCAGCGCCAGCTCCGCCATCGTCTCGTTCCGCCTGGGCAGCGACAGGTCCGGCGCCAGCTCGGCAAGCGCGACCGCAAGATACCCGCGGTCCGCGATTTCCGGGTCGGGAAGCGTCAGCTCTTGCGACTGCGTGGCCAGGTCGTCGTAGAGCAGGAGATCGAGGTCGATGGGGCGCGGCGCGAACTTGTCCTCGCTGCGGCGGCGGCCCAGGCGCTCCTCTATCGCCCGCAAGCTGCGCTTGAGCCCCAGCGCCGGCATCTCCGTCTCCGCTTCGACGACGCAGTTGTAGTAGCGCGGCTGCCCCGGGCGCGCCTCGGGCTCCGTCTCATAGACAGTCGAGACCGCGACCACCCGCATCTCCCCTGACATCGCTCGCAGCGCCTTCCGCACGTTCGCCGCCGGGTCGATGTTCGATCCCACCCCAATGAACGCGCGCGTCACGGCCCCGTGCGCCCCCGCTCGATCTCCACCGCGACGCTTCGAGCGAAGCGAAGCGCGCCGGGCTTGTCGACGCGCACCCGCACGCCGGCGACGCCGCGGTGCTTCAGGCAGACGGCGGCAATCGCCTCCGCCAGCGCCTCCAGGAGAAAGTAGTGCGAGAACTCGACCAGGTCGACGACGTCGCTGCGCACGGCGCGGTAGTCGAGGGCGTCCTCCAGGCTATCGTTGTGGGCGGCGGCGCTGATGTCTGTGAAGAGCGTCAGGTTGATCACGATGTCCTGCTTCTCTTCGCGCTCGTCCTCGTTGACGCCGATGATGCAGCGGGCGGCGAGGTCACTGATCAGGACGCGGTCCACTCTCGTACTCCTTGAGGTGCCGGCCGCCGTCGACGTTGATTATCTCGCCGGTCACGAAGTCGCTCTTCAGCAGGTAGATGACCGCTTCGGCGATGTCCTCGGGCGAGCCGTGGCGCCTGAGGGGCACGGTGTTCGTCAGGCGGTCGATGTAGCTTTCGTCTTCTCCCGGCGGCGGCAGGATGAGGCCGGGCGACACACCGTTGACCGTTATGTCCGGCGCGAAGCGGAGGGCGGTGACGCGCGTCAGCACTAGGAGGACGTGCTTGCTCAGGATGTAGGCGACGTGCGTCCAGTCGAAGTCGTGCGTACGGGAGTCGACGAGATTGACGATCTTGCCGCGGCCGGCCAGGCGGGCGAAGTCGCGGCTGAGCGTGAAGGGCGCCCAGGCGTTCACCTGCATGTTCTGCATCAGGCTTTCGAACGTGACCTTCGTCAGAGAATCGTGAGTGAAGAGCGAGGCGTTGTTGACGAGGATGTCGAGCTTGCCGGCGGCATCGATGCTGCGGGCGATGAGCGTCTCGTACTCCTCCGGCTTCTCGAAGTCCGCCTGGACGAGCCAGCAGGCGACCCCCAGCGCTTCCATCTCGCTCCGCAGTTGCTCCGCTTCGCGCGATGAGTTGCGGTAGTGAAGGACGACGTTGGCGCCTTCCCGCGCCAGCGCCCGCGAGATCGCCGCGCCTATGCGCTTGGCGGCGCCGGTTACAAGCGCCGTCTTTCCCCGCAGGTCTTCCGCCATGCGGCGGGCTCCTTCCCGCTCCGTTTGTGCCGCAACTATAGCAGGCGCTCTATCTTAGCCGCCACTATGAAGTCGTTCCGGGAGAGGCCGCCGATGCTGTGCGTGGTGAGGACGAGTCGCACCTTGTTGTACGACACTTCGATGTCCGGATGATGGTCCTCTTCCTGGGCGATCTTGGCGACCCGCTCGACGAAGCCCATCGCCTCTTCGAAGTCCTTGAAGTGGAACTCCTCTTCCAGCCGGCTGTCCACCAGCGACCAGCTCGGCACCTCGCGCTCCAGCGTTTCGGCTTCACGCCTCGTGAGCGGCCGCGACCCCTTTTCGACCGGCCCGCTCTTCTCCTCTGCCAGTGCCATCGCTTGCCTCCTATTCGACGAGAACGCCTCAGACGACGATGCCGCGTAGGCTCTCCGCCGACACGTTTTCGCCGCGACGGATCATCTCTCGCGCGGCGTCGACCTTGTCCCAGACGTTGCACATCATCATGCCGCGCACCTTGCTGTCCTCCAGGTAGTAGATGACGCCGGTGTCGTTCTCTTTCTGCCAGTCGGCGATAAGTCTGCAGCCGGGAATCCACGTCGCCCACGGCCTCATAGCCGAACTCGAAGAGGTCGGAGAAGAAGTAGGGCATGTGGGCGTACGGCTCGTGGGCGCCGGCCATATTGCGTCCGGCCCACTTGCCTTGCGTGACGGCGTTGTCCCAGTGCTCGATTCGCATGCGCCGGCCTAGCGCCTGATAGGGGAAGAAGGCGTTGTCGCCGGCCGCGTAGATGTTGGGGATGCTCGTCTCAAGGTACTCGTTGACGACGATGCCGTTCTCGATCTCCGCGCCGGCGTCCTCGGCCAGTTGCGTTGCCGGCATAATGCCCACGCCGACGATGAGTATGTCCGACTCCAGCGATCGCCCCTCGCGCGTGGTCGTCAGGAAGCGGCCGTTGCGCTTCTCGAAGGCGACGGGCGCGTCGGCGGTGAATATTGAGACGCCTTTCTCCCGAAAGCGCGCCATCATCGCCTCGCCCAGGTAAACCGGGAAGACGCGGTCGCAGAGATAAGCGGTCGGGAAGAGCATCGACACCGCGACGTCGTTGATGTTGAGCGCCGCTGCGATCTCCGAGCCGATGAAGCCGCCGCCGATGACCAGCGCCGACTTCCCCTGCGTCGCCTCGGAGCGGATGCGCAGGTAGTCGTCGAGGTATCGGTAGTAGTAGATTCCTTCCAGGTCGCTGCCGGGGAGCGGCAGAGAGCGGGGGATGCCGCCGGTGGCAAGCAGGAGCTTCTCGTAGTGATAGGTCTTGCCGCGGGCGTCGACGACCTCCTTGTTTGCGGCGTCGATGGCGACGACGTGGTCGCCGAGCGCCAGCTCGACGCCCCTGTCAAGGAAATGCTGGCGGTCGTGGACAAACACCTGCTCCAGCGTCTTCTTGCCGAACCAGAGCTTCTTCGTGAGGTCCGGTCGCTCATATGGCAGGTGCTTCTCCTCGCCGATGAACAGGATGGAGCCACTGGCGTCGACCTCCCTGATCCCATCCACGGCAGCGCCGCCGGTCAGCCCTCCACCGACGATTACGTAACGATAGCTTCGCTCAGCCATGAGCTACACCTCTCTTTCGCGGACGCGTGATCACATCCGACTGCTAAACCATGATAGCCGAAGGACGTGCAGTCTGTGTGAGCGAGCGGCGTTCTGCTATGGAAGAAAGGTGAACGATTGCGAGGGCGCACTTGTAGGGAAGCACCCGGCGCTCTAGCGCGTGCCGAACTCTTGCACGAAGAACGAGCCGTAGGACGTGCTATCGTTCCAGGCGCAGCCGACGCCCGTCTCCTCGAACATCGGGTTCAGGATGTTGGCTCGATGTCCCGGGCTGGCCATCCAGGCGCTCACGGCGTCATCGAAGGTTGGGTAGCCGCCTGCCAGGTTCTCCCCCAGTGCCGTCCAGGTCGTGTAGCCGGCCGCGTCGGCGCGGGCGTCGAGCGTTCGACCGTCAGCGGTGTGGGACATGGCGTCATGCGCTGCGAGGAAGTTGGCGTACGCCTGCGCATCGGCCTCGAGCTGCGGATGGTATGCGAGCGCCGGCAGGCCATTTTGCGATCGGATCTGGTTGATGAGAACGATTATCTGGTCGCAGCCCTGGGCCGGCGACGGCGGTGGCGCCTGCGTTGGCGGGAGCGGCCTTGGCGGGACCGGAGTTGGCGTGAGCGGCGTTGGCGTCGGCGACGGAGCCTGGGCGCGACGGACCGGTGCGGAGGTCAGCGCTGCGTACGGCGAGTCCCCCGGCGCGGGCGGTCGGGCCTGCGGCGTCTGCGTCGGAATGGCCTGCGTCGTTGGCGTTGGCGAGGGAAGCGGTCGCGACGTTGGTGTGGGAGCGATCGTCGGCGGTACTTGGCTGAGCGCCAGCACGTCGGAAAGGCGGCCGACTTCGCCCGTCACCTGCCGCCCCTCGATAACGGAAGGACTCGTCGCGGCTATGGATGGCGGAGTCGTGCTGGTCAGCAGCGCGGCGAGCGCCACCTGCGCGAGAAACGCCGCCAGCATCCCGTAGCGCTTCGAACCACCCCAAAAGCGACGCAACTATCGACCTCGGCAAGAGAGAAGAGAATCACACGGCGGCAGTCGTCGACGTGCAGTTCAATTCTCCCGGCCGAAGAGCCCGGCGGCTGTCCGGACAATCCCTGATAGAGCCTCGCGATAACCCCTAATCCCATCGAAAGACGCCGGGAAGGACGGCGAGGCGGCCTTCACGCTTCCTGCACGCGGCAGAGACGGAGCTTCATGCGGCCTGCACAGCAGAGACGTACGCTTGCCTGTTGGTTAGAGGGAACTAGTTGGAGGAAGAGAACAATGACTAGAGAAGAGACCTACAGGGACATCGAGGGAACGCTGGGATTGGTGCCCGGCTTCCTTAAGACACTGCCCGACTCGTCGCTGGAGTTGGAGTGGAAGCTGATGAAGACGGTGCAGATGGAGACCGGACCTGTGCCCAACAAGTACCGCGAGTTGATAGGGATCGGCGTCGCAGCCGTCACGAAGTGCCGCTACTGCGTCTTCTTCCACAGGGAGATGGCTAAGCTGAACGGCGCCACCGACGCCGAGATTGAGGATGCCATCCACTACGCCAAGTCGAGCGCCGGCTGGAGCACCTACATTCAGGGGCTGGACTACGACTACGAAGAGTTCCGGAAGGAGATCCGCCGGGCCGCCGACTACGTCCGCAAGCAGCAGCAGAAGATGGCCGCCTGACGGCTCAGCGGCAACATGTCAATGACTGGCGGGGCTGCGGGGGCCTCGCCAGTCTCTTATTTGACGTAACGACTCAACAGATCGCGCGTGCCGGGCACCTGTAGCTTCTCGAACAGGAAGGTGAAGCGCTCCTCCAGGGCCTGACGCAACTGCGTCCTCACCTCTTCCGGCAGGTCCCACATCTGGCGCTTGAACGGGCCGGTGCCGCGCTTTCGCGTGCTGTATATGAACTGCGCCTCCGTCTGACCCGCCTTCCACTCGTCGGCGTGCTTTTCCTTGAGGTAGGCGTATATCTGCTGTCGAAGCGGGTCGGGGAAGAGCGGACTGTCGTAGATCATCGTCTGGAAGTCGGTGGCAAGGTGGATCTCCGCCGTTTCCACCTCGACGAAGCGGTGGAAGAGCTCGTCCGGCAGCGTCGATGCGCCGTGCTGCACCGCGCCGGCCAGCCCGTACTCCCGGCGGGCCATCCGCGACATCTCCTCCAGCGTCTCGAAGGCAATGGCGACCTTGGCTATCGAGCCGTCCGGCAAGACGACGCCGCCGTGGCTGCTGCCTGTCTGGACGCTAATCTTGCTCGGTCCCTTGACGCTCTTGCCCAGCACTTCGAGAAGGCCGTCCATGAAGGCGCGTAGCTCTTCCGGCGAGCTGTTCTTCTTCCCGACCTCGCCGATCTCGACGCCCACGGAGACGTCGACGCCGGCCGGCTGGACCTGCCGGATGAAGCGGATCATCTCCGCCGCGACCTCGAAGTTCGGCCGCTGCTGCTCCTTGACGTTCGGCTGACTCAAGTCGACGAGCGTGGAGCTGTCCACGTCGATGTTCAGGAAATCGCTTTCGATCGCCTCTTTCGTCAGGTCGCGGAGGGCGCGCAGCTCGTCGTCGGCCGCGGCCTTGTAGTGGGCGGCGTTCACCTGAAAGTGGTCGCCCTGGATGAAGACGGGCCCCTCGTGGCCCTCCTTGATGGCGGCCGCCAGCACGTTCGCGGCGTACTCGGCGGGACGCATGTTCGTGTAGCCGATCTCGGAGCGGGCGATCTCGAACAGGATGGGCCCGACGTTGAGGCGGTGGACGGCGCGGAAGACGGCGCGAGCGGAATCGTAGGCCATGGCGCGCAGGTTGAGGGCGGGCACAGTGAAGCCCGACACTTCGCCGCGTCCCATCGCCTCGTACAGGCGCTGGATGGAGTGGGGGCGGATTTCGAGCAGGGAGGCGGTGTCGCGAATCGTGGCGCGCGCGTAGGCTCGCAGCTCCTCCGTCTCGTCGAAGACCGCCGTGTAGATCAGGCTGTCGATGCCGTCGCTGCGCAGTCGCGCCGCGTCGAGCACCTTCCTGACGTCGCCGCCGCTGAACGCTAGAACGTCTTTGAGGTCACGCTGGAGCTGTTCCACTGACTGGTAGAGCATCTTGGTCCCTCACGAGTGGCTCTTGATTGGAGCTAGCGGGTGAGGCGGCGTGCCAGCTCCAGAAGGGATTGATCGGCGTGTCTGCGCGCGCTGAAAGCTTCCTCCAGCGGGACAAGGCAGGGCTTGCCTTCCTTTTCGCCTACCATGACGCCGCTTTCGCCGTCGGCAAGCGTGTCGACGGCCAGGGCGCCGAACTTGCTGCCGGTGACCCGGTCGCGCGCCGTCGGCGTGCCGCCGCGCTGGATGTGGCCGAGAACGCAGACGCGATAATCGCAGCGCAGACGCTTCCACACCTGGTGGGCGATGGCGAAGGCGCCGCCGTTGTCGCCGCCCTCTGCTACCACAATTATGCTGCTCCGGCGGCCGTGATGGAAGCCCGTTTCCAGATGCTCACAAAGAAAATCGATGTCGGTGTCGACTTCCGGGACAAGCACGTCATCGGCGCCGCCGGCGAGTCCGACCTCCAGGGCGATGGCGCCGCAGACGTTGCCCATGACTTCGACGAAGAAGATGCGGTCGTGCGATTCCGCCGTGTCGCGGATGCGGTCGATCGCCTCCAGCGCGACGTTGACGGCGGTGTCGAAGCCGAGCGTGTAGTCGGTGCCGGGCATGTCGTTGTCGATGGTGGTTGGGATGGCGATGACGCGCAGGTCGTGCTCCTTCGCCAGAGCCGCCGCGCCGCGGAAAGAGCCGTCGCCACCGAGGACGATCAGCCCATCGACTTTGTGCTCCTCCAGGATTGCCGCCGCGTTGGCGCGTCCCTCCGGCATCGTGAACTCCTGACAGCGCGAAGTGCCAAGGATGGTGCCGCCGCGCTGGATGATGTTGCCGACGGTGCGTTGGGTCAGAGGTGTGACCTCGTTGCGGAGGAGTCCGGAGTAGCCGTGGGAGACGCCGAGAACGTGTATTCCGCGGTCCGACGCCACGCGGACGATGGCGCGGATGCAAGCGTTCGTCCCCGGCGCGTCGCCGCCGCTGGAGAGGACCGCTATCTTCTTTACGTGATTGTGGCCGTTATGCCCGTTTTGTCCCAATGCCGTCCGTCCGGGAAGTGAGTCCGCGCGGAATGTTGCCTCTATCTATCGGGATAGTCGGACGGCTTAGGCTTGGGGATATAGGGGGAGACCCTGAGAAACGGCCGCCGGGCATGCCAGTAGGGACGGACACCGTCCGCCCCTACTGCCTAAATACGCCTCTTGTGCGGTCCCGCGACGCTATGAAACCCGCTCGTAGATGCTCGTGATGCCCTGCCCGCCGCCGATGCACAGGCTGATGAGGCCGTAGCGTCCCTGCATCCGCTCCAGCTCGTACATGAGCTTGACGGCGAGGATCGCGCCCGTCGCGCCGACGGGGTGCCCAAGGGCGACGGCGCCGCCGTTCGGGTTCGTCTTGGCGGCATCGAGGCCGAGCTCTTTGATGCAGGTGCAGGCGACGGCGGCGAACGCTTCGTTGACCTCGTTCACGTCCATGTCGTCGACCGTCAGGCCGGCGCGCTTCAACGCCTTTCGGGTCGCCGGAATAGGCCCGTAGCCCATGAGCGACGGCTCGAC
This sequence comes from uncultured Chloroflexia bacterium, assembly GCA_963703345.1. GTDB lineage: Bacteria > Chloroflexota > Dehalococcoidia > DSTF01 > JALHUB01 > JALHUB01. The sequence continues at coordinate 1,350,446 of OY969814.1, forward strand.
GCCCGCTTCCGAGCGCGAGACCAGGCGCAGGCGCGGGCGGATGCCCAGCTCGTCGGCCCTGCGGCGGCTTGTGACCACCACGGCCGCGGCGCCGTCGTTGATGCTGCTGGAGTTGCCGGCGGTGACGTTGCCGCCCTCCTTGAAGGCGGGGCGCAGCTTGCCCAGCGCCTCCATGTTCGTGTCGGCGCGCGGGCCTTCGTCCGTGTCGATGCTCTTCGTCTCCCGACCGACCTTGACCTCGACGGGGACGATCTGCTCTTTGAAGCGCCCCCCTTCCATCGCGGCGACGGCGTTCTGATGGCTGCGCAGCGACAGCTCGTCCTGGTCCTGGCGCGTGATCCCGTACTTGTCGGCGAGGTTCTCCGCGGTGATGCCCATGTGAGCGCGGCTGAAGGGGTCGCTCAGGAGCGAGAGGATGCCGTCTTCCAGCACGCCGTCGCCCAGGCGGTAGCCGTAGCGACCGCGCCGGACGTAGAAGGGCAGCATGCTCATGTTCTCGACGCCGCCGGCGAGGACGATCTCCGCGTCGCCGCACTCGATCCAGCGGGCGGCGGTATGGATCGCCTCCAGGCCGGTGCCACAGAGGCGCGAGACGTTGTAGGCGGGCACCTCGATCGGCACTCCGGCCTTCACGGCCGCGTGACGGCCGACGTAGGCGTCTTCCATCACCTGGCCGGCGCAACCAAGGATCACCTGGTCGACCTGGTCGGGGCGGATGCCGGCTCGCTCCATCGCCGCCCTGAAGACGGCTGCCGCCATATCGGAGGCGGATGTGTTCTGGAAGGCGCCGCCCATGCGTCCAACAGCCGTGCGCGCGCCGCTTACGAGAACTATCTCTTCCATTAGCTTGATGCTCCTTGCTACGTTGTCCGGACTTCTGCCTAGAGTCTAGCGAAGAGGCCTTTTCTCGGCAATCGACCCGTTGGCGGTTGCGTCGCGCCTGGGAGTTGGCGCACAATTGATGTCGTACGTACGAGCCACGGAATAGCCCGACTTCGCCCTCGAGTGCGGGCAGCTTTGGGGCAGCCTGTGACACTGCTTGAACGTATCGATGAGCCAGCGGCGCTCAAGGGACTCTCGCAGCAGGAGCTGGAGGAGCTTGCCCATGAGGTCCGCACCCTTCTCGTCGGCACCGTCTCCGAGAACGGCGGCCACCTTGCCTCCAACCTCGGCGTCGTGGAGCTGACGATCGCCCTGCACCGCGTCTTCGAGACGCCGAACGACAAGCTTATCTGGGACGTCAGCCACCAGTCGTACGTCCACAAGCTGCTGACGGGCCGGAGAGAGCGCTTCTCGACCCTGCGTCAGTACGGCGGTCTCTCCGGCTTCACCTCCCGGGCCGAGAGCCCGCACGACGCTTTCGACACCGGCCACGCCAGCACCTCGATCTCCGTCGCTTTGGGGATGGCTTTGGCCCGCGACCTTGCGGGCGAGCGGCATCACGTCGTCGCCGTCATCGGCGACGGCGCCCTTAGCGGCGGCATGGCGCTGGAGGCGCTCAACCACGCCAGCCATCTGGACACCAAAGTCATCGTCGTCCTCAACGACAACGGCATGGCGATCTCGCCCAACATCGGCGCCATCTCCAAGTTTCTCAACCTGCTGAACCGGGCCCCGCGCTACGAGCACGTCAAGGCCGACACCAAGCGGACTCTGACTCGCCTTCCCGGCGGCGGCCCCATCCTGCGCCTCATCACCTGGCTGAAGGCGCGGGTGAAGGGGGCCCTTGTCCCCAGCGCCTTCTGGGAGAAGCTGGGCTTCGACTACATCGGGCCGATAGACGGCCACAGCATCCGCGACGTTGAGGCGGCGCTGATTCGCGCCCGCGACGCCAAGAAGAAGACGACGATAGTGCACGTCCTGACCGAGAAGGGGAAGGGCTACCCGCCGGCCGAGGAGGACTCGGCCCGCTTCCACGGCCTGGCGCCGAACGGCCACGGCGACAACGGCGACGGCCAGAAGCCCGCTCCCTCTTACAGCGACGTCTTCGGGCAAACGGTGCTGCAGCTGATGCGCCAGGACGAGCGCATTGTCGCGGTCACGGCGGCGATGTGCGAGGCGACGGGATTAGGCCCGGCGGCGCGCGTCTTCCCTGAGCGCGTCTTCGACGTCGGCATCTGCGAGGAGCACGGCGTGACGCTTGCAGCCGGTCTTGCCGTGCGCGGCTTCCGGCCCATCGTCGCCATCTACTCCACCTTCCTCCAGCGCGCCTACGACCAGATAATCCACGACGTCTGTATTCAGGGCTTGCCCGTTGTCTTCGCCATCGACCGGGCGGGAATCGTGGGCGAGGACGGTCGCACCCACCAGGGCGCCTTCGACCTGTCCTATCTGCGCCTTCTTCCGAACATGACCGTCGCCGCGGCCAAGGACGAGGACGAGCTGCGGCATCTCCTCTACACCGCGACTCGCCTCGGCGGTCCGATGGCGGTGCGCTACCCGCGCGGCGAGGGCGTCGGCCTGCCGCTTGCGGGCCCGCTGCGGCTCCTGCCGGTGGGCGTGAGCGAGCTATTGCGCTCCGGCGATGACCTGACGATAGCGACGGTTGGGCCGGCGGCCTGGGCGGCCATGGCGGCGGCGGAAGAGCTTGCGGCCGGCGGCATCGAGTGCGCCGTCGTCAACGCCCGCTTCGTGAAGCCCCTGGACCACGAGACGATACTCGCCCTGGCCTCTCGCAGCGGCCGGCTCGTGACCGTCGAGGAGAACGCGCTGGCGGGAGGCTTCGGGAGCGCTGTGCTGGAGGCCATCGAAAAGTCTGGGCTCACCGGCCTGCGGGTGGAACGGATCGGCCTGCCGGACCGCTTCATCGAGCACGGGCCGCAGGAGCTGTTCCGCGCAATGTTCGACCTCGATGCGGCGGGAATCGTCAGGCGGGTGCGCGCGGCCTTCCCGGAGCTGGCCCTGCCGGCGCCTTCACCTCTTTCCGACTCCTCAGGCGGCTCCAGCTAGCGCCGCTTCGCCAACAGCACCCAGTCGCCGGTCATCTCCTGTAGCTGTCCCCAAACCGCCGTTCCCGTGGCCGGAAGCAGCCCTGCCCAGGACTCGCCCGCGCCGGCTTCGATGGTGGCCGTGCCAGCGGTGCTCACCGTCTCGCGGTCTCCCGCGAGGTCCTGGTCCACTTCATTGATCTGCGGGCCTTCGGCCGCGGCGGTTGTGCGGCGCTGGCCGTGGAAGCTCCGAGGACGACGCGAAGCCGGAGTCGGTGCCGGAGGTGAAGTGGGCGAGGTTGTCGGCCGCCTAGGTCGCGTCGCTTTCAGCGGTTGCGCTCTCCGGCGACCGCCCGCTTTCGACGTGCCGCAGCCGGATGACCAGGTAGGCGTAGCCGATGAGCCCCAGCAGGCCCGCCGGCAACGAGTTCGTCGCGCGATAGAGGATCGCCACCGACGTCGCCGAGGCCACGGTCGCGCCCGCGTGCTGAAGCATGGCTGTGAGCGTCCAGTCGAGCACGCCCAGCCCGAGCGGCAGAAAGGAGGCTATGCCCGCCGCCACGGACGCGCCGAGGGCGACCGAGGCTTCGCCGGCGGAGAGTCGCACGGCCACTGAATCCGATATTATCCAGATTTGGGCCACCAAGGTCGCGAAGATCGCGGTCGTTAGGACGGCGAAGAGGAGCGACAGGCGCAGGTCCCGCAGGAGCGTCGCCAGCGACTGCACCCAGCGCCCTTCGCCCAGGTTCAGCGCGTGCAGCAGCGGCCTCAGCCAGATTTTGGTCGACTGCGTCCTCTCCGCCCACGCGCTCAACGACAGCAGCGGCATGGCGGCCAGCGCCGGCACCACCAGCACCAGCAGCCCGACGATGGGGACGGCGATTCTGAGGGCGTCCGGCGAGACGTTCCAGGCAACAACCAGGAGCGTCGAGAAGCAAAGAATGCAGAAGGAATAGGAGCGCTCGTAGACTATGGTGGCGAAGCTGTCGGAGTAGGAAACGGCGTGGTGGCCTTTCAGAAACGGCACCCGGATGATATCGCCGGTCGCGCCCGGCGTTACGACCGCCGCTATGTTGCCCAGCGCGGAGACCGGCGCCAGCGCCAGCGGCGATACGCCATAGCCGAGGCGTCGCAGCACGAAGTGGGTGCGAACGGCAAGCAGGCCGATAGCCGGCAGGTTCAGCAGGAGCACGTAGAGCGCGGCCCAGGCGCTGAAGTCGCCCAACGTGTCGCCGAGTTCCCAGACGCGGGCCCGCCACAGGAGCAGGACCACAAGGGCAACACCGACACCGATCTGAATCTCCCAGCGCCTCATTGTTCCTCGGGATTTCCACACTGCCGTCGGGCTTGCAAGGCCCTGCACTCAAGCGACGAATCGCTGCCTCTTATCATAGCCGATTTTGGCTGTGTGGCCGCCTGCGTACTCCACGGCGGAACGGTGGAGCGGCGAATAAGTCCAGAGCCCACGCGCACTGACATCGAGATTGCTCTCATTTCCCGTGGCAGGTCATATAGACCTCTTCAACGTCACCTATGATCTTGTTCCAATCGAATCTTTGGGCTGAATCTATGCATGACTCTCTTAGCTTCTCATCCAGGTCTGCACTCAGTATTATCGAAATAGTGTCAGCAAGATCTTGTTCGTTCGGTTCGCACACAAAACCATTTTCCCCTTCCTTTATGAGACTCTTCGTTGCATTGTCTTTGTGATTGAACGTTATTACTGGAATGCCACACGCGTTAGCTTCTGGAACTACAATACCGAACCCTTCTCTCATTGAGGGCAGTGCGAATACTTTTGACGCTTTCATTAACGCATACACTTCTTGCGGCGTCTTCCTAAACTCGAGAAAGTCGATGTTATTCCGCAAATCCAGTTGTTCGGCCAAAGAAACCAAGCCTTCTTTTTCGGGGCCGTCCCCAACAATGCAGCAACGCACATTGGGTTCTATCACTTTCACCAGACTTATCGCCCTGATCAACATATCGATATTCTTGAAGTCCATTAGCCTTCCAACATAGACAACATCAGACTTGATTTCGGATTCTTCGGCCTTTCTGATTTCATCAAGGTCTATTCCCACGGGAATCGTGTGGATTGTTCTGGTTATCTTCAATTCTCGAATGAGTCTAGTAGTCGTAAGTTCAGAAATCGATGTGATTTCGTCCGGCATCCTGGCGCTGAGCCACTGCACGACGTAGGCTATCGTTCCCAGCTTCCCAAGATACTCCTGCCAGTAATCCCTCCCCCAAACCTCAAGCCAGGTCGAATGCAGCTTCTTCCTCTTGATGAGAGAAACCAGTTTGCAGGTGAACAACGAGAAGAAGGGGAATCCACAGCAATCAAGGACGTCGAAATCCTCCTTGACGAGCTTCAAGCAGTGAATCCCGAAATATATCGCCTGCCGTATGGAACGCCTGCCTCCTCTGGTATACACGGGTTTAGCTTTGCAGATTCCGTGGAGATACACTCCCTCTTTCTTGACTACGTTGGGGCCCTCCCAAAGCTTCATCCCGTATAGATGAACTTCATATCCCTTTGAGGCCAACCGTTTGGCAATCTCATAGTACCTTCTTTCAGCGCCGCCTTTGATATACGGATAGATGGCGTCATAAACAAAAGCAATCTTCTTCGTTCTCATAGAAGAATTATGCCCTGCTTTCAAGACGCTAACCACCAGTCCATCTTGGTGCGGGCGACCTCAGCCTGCCGATGATCTCCTCTGCCGTGTGCCTCTTGCTGCGCAGGAGATGCCCCTTTCTTCGGCCCAGTATCCGCTGTTCCCTCGCTGAAGAGTAACATTGAATTGGACTCGTTTTCGGGGGGGGCAGGTCATTGCCGCTCCTCTTATTCTACGCTACCATGGGGCCGACCATGAGCAACAGCTATCTCAAGGGAATCCGCGAGCATCCGGAGATCTCACGTGAGGATATCCAAATCCTCCGGCGTTATCTTCCTGGCGCCCATCGCATAGTTGACATTGGCTGTGGACAGGGCGGGTTCCTGGGTCTCTTGGAAGGCGAATTCGGACTGGCTATCGGTCTCGATCTGTCGGCAGAGGCTGTCCGAATGTGCCCGGAGAGAGGCGCGTCGGGAATCCGATCGGACGCCCTGTTCCTGCCTTTGCGGACAGGCTCCATGGATATCGTCCGCGCGAAGGAGATCATCGAGCATCTCCCCGATCCCCTGTCCATGGTCCGGGAGGCATATCGGGTTGTCAGGCCCGGCGGTCTCTTCCTGGCCCACGTGCCCAGCCAGTACTCTACCCTCTATCCCGTTGCCAACTTCTTCGATGACTACACTCACATCCGGCCGCTGAGCCGCTCCGGCGCCCGCCGGCTCATCGGGAATGCGGGCTTCGAGCTTCTCTTCATTCAAGGCTACACGGCCGGGCGAAACAAGCTGGAGCGGGGCGCTGCTCGCCTCCTGGCCGTCATTCTTCCCCACACATGGCGCATCCTTGGGCGTAAGGCGCCTTGAGAACGGGAAGGGGCGCGTCTGCGCGGTGCCAACGTAGTATGCCCCTATCTTCATGCGTGAACGAGCCAACCCCTACTGACTTGCAGCGACACCGTACCCCGGGCTATCCGAGAGCCCCGGTGTTCAGATGCCCTGATGCGGATGGTCTTCTGCCCTCCGACAGCTCTTCAGTTGTTCTCCTCCAGTTGTTGAAATGAGCTAGCTCGGTGGCGGCGGTTGGAGTGCCGGGCTATCACGCTCGCCGCTGGCTGTCCGGGCGACGCGCCCGCTTCGTCGTTTGCTTCTGGAACGTTCACTCGAGTCGGTACGGCGGAAACGGGGCTGCGACTCGGCTACTCGGCTTCGAGGACACCGGTGAGCACCCCGACGAAGAAGAGATTGGCGCCCATCACTATCAGGCTCTGCGCCACGGCCGCAATGTCGACCCAGTTCAGCGCGTTGGCACCGCTTGGTGAACTGACGAGTATGAAGAGGTCGACGCCGATGCCGCAGGCCATCAGGAAGAGGCCAAGCAGGAAAAGGCCTTCCAGCCCGAGATATTTCCGATAGAAGCGCAGGAGCCAGTCCGGCTCCGTATCGCCGCGGGCGGTGGTGTAGATGCGCGATGCCAGTCCGAGCAGCACCGCGTTCATACCGACGACAAGGAATATCGTCCCGGCGAATATGGGCTGCCAGCGCAGCGGCCCTATCTCGATGCCGTGGGACGACGGCAGCGCCATTGCGAGCGTTAGGATGCCCAACGCAATCAGGAAGAGGCCCGGGAATGTGTACAGGTGGCTGGGGCTGGCCAGGATGAGGTAGCGCAGGTGCCGCCAGCCGTCGCGGAAGGTGTTCAGCTTGCTTCCGGTCTGCCGCGGATGATAGGGAATAGGCACCTCAGCCATGCGCAGGCCGCGGCGCGCGCTCTTCAGTATCATTTCCGACGCCAACTCCATGCCCGCCGATTTTAGCTCCATCAGCTCGTATGCCTCGCGGGTGAAGGCGCGCAGGCCGCACTGGCTGTCGCCCAGGCGCGCGCCGGAGAAAAAGCCGAGAAGGGCGGTTAGCGCTGGCGTCCCGATGAAGCGGTGACTCCAGGTCATCGACCCGGGAGAGAGCATCTTCAGCCGATTGCCGACTACCATGTCGAAGCCTTCGCTCAGCGGGCTGACGAGGTTCGTCAGGTCCGAAAGGTCGTACGTGTCGTCGGCGTCGGCCATGATGATTACGCTGCCGCGCGATTCTGCGAAGCCGCGCCGGTGCGCCGCTCCGTAGCCCCGCCGCGACTCGTCGAGGACCCGGGCGCCGGCGGCCTTCGCCTCTTCGCGCGAGCGGTCCGTCGAGCCGTTGTCGACGACCAACACCTCGCCGCGTAGCCCGGCCGACTCGAACCAGCTTCGAGCCTTGCGCACGCAGCTCGCGACGGTCTGCTCCTCGTTCAAGCAGGGTAGGACGACGGAGACGTCGATTAACTCTTCCGACTCCGGCGCCGTTGCCGGAGGTCTCGGCTCAGCTTGTTCGGGGACCATTCGCTCCTCCCGGAAGGGCGTTTCGGCCTGTTCGTCGCCCGATCTGTGGGCGTCCCGCGCCTCCGATCAGAATGGCGTTATCGTGACTTCGTCTTCCATCTTGCCCTGATCCATGGGCGAGCTCAGCAATCTAACGCCGGTCGAGGAGGTGCCTTCGCCCTGCAATTGGATTTCGATATGATGCCTCCCCGGATCAAGCGACATCCCTGCGGGGCACTCCGCGTAAGCGTTGGGCCCGGCTTGGCACTGTTTCAGAAGCGCTCCATCAACATAGATGGTCGCCGTTCCCCCAGTATACCTGAGCAGCAGGTTGAACGCGTGGGCGTCTTGCAGCGACCACCAGGAGGAGAATCTCTCGTCTTTCAAACTCACTATCGGCGCGAAGCCGGGGACGTGGTATGTGTCCTTCGCCTGCTGCAAGACAATGCCGCTGCTCGCAAGGTCAACGCCGTAGTCTATGCGTTGAGAGGGTACCAAACTGCCGTCCAAGCGCGCGAAGTCCCGAACGTGCTGCCACCCGACGACGGATTGCAGGGAAAAGAGGTCCTGTTTCTCCAGGAACGCCATCGCGCCGTTGGACGAGCGCCAGAGAAGCTGCAGGTCACCGCCGGATGACTGCTTCACAGTCGTTATCTCCACTGTGTGCCAGCCGGCCGCGAGCGTTCCCGTCGATTGTAGCTGGCCTGACACGTCGTTCGCATCATAGGCAGGGTTGTCATCGAGGCGAACGCGGACGGGATCGGCGCTGCTGGCCTGGAGCAGATAAGGTCCGCTGTTAGCGAGATAAACGAGTCCTCTCCAGCGAACGGCAAAGGGCGGTGGTATGGGAGGCGTCGAGTCTGCCCAGGATAGGTTCGATACGTCATCCACCTGTCCAACGGGGACCCCGCTTCCGTCGACAGGAGTGTACTCCCCGTAAAGCCCTTGCCGGCTCCTGACTAGCTCGCTGCTGAAGCTGTACCCGACGATGTAGTAGTTTTTCGACGGGCCTTCGTACTCTTCTTCCAGGACCGCGCCCGGGTAGCCCTCCTCCACGCTTTGCTCTAACGCTTTCAGCGCTTCGGCGTCGACGAGGAAAGCGAGCGATATTGGGTCCGAGTGGACGTTGCGTATCGGCCAGGACTCCTGGGGGCTGGCAAGAGGTGCGCCGTCAAGATCGTGGCATATCCAGACGTAGTCGCCCCATGCCCTAATCTGTTCTTGCAACGTCTGATGGGGCTGGCCAAAACCAAGGTCGGCGCGCGCCTGGAAAGCATAGCTGAAGTTGTCCGTTCCCTTCCCTTGCATGTAATCGCACAGGGCGTACCACTGGCTTACCGTGTGCCCGTATTCAGTCAGAACTGCCTGGTTCTTGGCCACGTTCTTGAAGAGCGTCGCGCCGTTCCAGGAGCAGACATAGATGGCCGCGCCCAGCATGGCGACGTTGAAGACGGCCTGGGAATGTCGATGCGGCACCAGTCTGGACCAGAGAGAGCGGAGGTCCTGTAGCAGGAAAGCAGCAAGTATGAAGCCCACCGGCACGAGGCCTATGAATTTCCAGGGGGCCCAGTTCGATAGCAGCAGTGCGCCGCCCGCAAGCGTCGCCAGGAACCAGCCGAGGAAGAATATCCTGTAGGGACGAAAGAGCCTGAAGCCGGCGTACAAAACGCCCGCGACCACCAGAGTCGCTGATATCGGATCAAGGACGCGGATTCCGGGAATAGTTAGGGGGATGGTATCCTGAGCCTTGTCGGGTCCGGCCGGCAGAAAGAGGCCAACGGCCCACCGCGCCTGCTGAGTCCAGTTTGGGGCGATAAGGCCCGGCGTTCCTCTGTTTGTGCGATCCCATTCCTGGCGATGAAGCGAAGCCAGGTACACGTCTTGCCCAAGATGTGCTCCGACCATCATCGGTCCGGCCGTGATCCCCGCCGCGAGAGCGAAAGCCAGCGCCGGTCGCCACGCCTTCCGTGCGATCTCCGCGACGGCGTTCCCAAGTGGTCTCAGCCCTTGCTTAAGAGCGGGAAGAAGCTGCCAGAGCCCAAGAAGGGCCAGAAAACCCACCACGTACAACGGCATTGGCTTGTAGTTCTCGTATTCGTAAGAGATGAGGCTGCAGAGCACTCCGAGGCCGAAGAAAGCGAGGGAGCTGCGCGTCTTGATGCCTTTGACCAGCAAGTAGGCCGCCAGCAGCGTCAGCACCGTGGTCGCTTCGAAGGCGTGACGGTCGAACAGTGACGGCCAGTATGCCGCCGCGAAAAGCAGCGTCCCAAAAAGCGCTATAGACGCGCTGACGAGTTCTCGAAGGAGCAGGTAGAGGATCGGGATTGATAAAATGCCCGCCACGATGAACACTATGCGAAGCCCCAACGCGTTGTAGCCGAGGAGAAGAAAGCCTAAGGCTGTGACGTAGCGCGTGACAGCGAATGGAATCTGGACGTCCCCGTGAAGGGCCCTGAAGGCAACGCCGCCGTCTATCCCCTCCTCGAACACCAATGTGTTGCTCGGCGGAATCGTTCCATACATGTAGAGCCGCATGAACACCCCGAACCCGAGGATCAGCAGGAAGAGGACGATTTCGATTCGATGTCCCGACCAGAAGGAGCCAAGCCAGCTACGCCATCGTGCGGGCGACCTGACGTGAACATCCCAGGCGAAGATGAGGCCCAGCAGAAGAGCCAGGCCGTACCAGACGATTGCTTCAGAGAAGCGATGCATCAACGTCTCGTCGATGATGCGCGACGCATGCAAGGCGACAACCACGGCACCGAGAAGCGCCGCGAACCGCACCGCCCAGCAGAGGAGGCCGAAGAATCTTCGGCGCCACTGCTTTGGCGTCACCGAGTCATCTTGGAAGTCCTGAATACTCGTCTTCTCCAAGTGCATGGTCTCCCGCTCGCCGCGTTTGTCCTGGATGATGGGCTCGTGGAGAGTAGTCTAAGCAAAAAACGCAGGCGTCGCAACTTATGTTGCGGACAGGGGAGAAGGGCGAGTCGTGACAGGCAGGATGCGGCGCTAGCCGGCGCGGCGCTGCCGGGACGCCTCGCAATCGTGGCAGCCGAGGAGGATCATGCGGATCGCCTCTTCTTCGTCGACCTCGCAATCGACGCAGCCGTCGCGGGCCAGCGGAATGACGACCATAGAGGGAAGCGGCATGCCCTTCGCCGAGACCTCTTTGACGCCGTTGACGCCCGCCGCCAGTTCCTTGTCGCAGGCGACGGCGCCGATGGCGCGCGGCTGCTTCTCCTCGACATAACGCAGGACGAGGCGGCCGCCGGGAGCTATGCAGACGTCCTTGTATCCCGCCGCCGGCGCCGCCTCGCGGAGACTGCGGATGGCGCAGGGCAAATCGCAATCATCCGGACATTCCATGCCGGAGCGCGTGTGCTTGCCGCGACAGCCCTCGCTGGAGCGAAGGCAGTGCGGCAGCAAAAGGATTCGCTCCGCGGGTTCGATGTCCGCGAAATCGAGTCGTGCCGCAGCCGGATGACCAGGTAGGCGTAGCTGATGAGCCCCAGCAGGCCCGCCGGCAGTGAGTTTCTCCTCCAGCTCCTGCTGCGAGAGTCCCTTGAGGGCCGCCGGCTCATCGATACGTTCAAGCGTCATGCCTTGGACTCCGAGGATATCGGATAACGAGGTATCCCTAAGGCCATCATCCCGCGCTGGGGATGCCTTGTCAAGAGGTCAGAGTTTCGGCGAACTGAACGGCGTCTTCGTCGGAGAAGAAGGACTTGATGAGGGCCGGGCTGAGGATGAAGAGCAGCAGGAGGAAGGAGGCGGCAAGAAGCCCGAACAGCCCTTGCTCACCCCACAGGTTGTGGGCGACGGTCGCGGCCGCCAGCGTTCCGACGACGACGAGGCCGCCGATCTTGAGAACGCGCTGTCGTACGAGAACGAAGGCGGCGGAGGTGACGGCCAGCGCTATCAGCGCCAGGCTCATCTCCGCGTCGAGGGCGTGAAGCGCGAGGGCCGGGCCCTGGAAGAAGCCGTGCATGTCTCTCAGGCTGCACAGCCAACCACCGATGATCGGCAGCGGGACGAGCATCAGCGACGCCAGCAGCCAGTCGCGCTCAGCGACGCGGACGGTCGTGACGGCGATGACGGATAGGGAGAGCACGCAGAACAGCAGCACGAGCGCGACGAGGGCGAAGTTCGGCGCTGGACCGGCCGTCAGCACAAAGGACACTACTTGCGCAAGGATAGATCTGCTGACCCAGCCGCAGATCAGCGGTATCGCCAGCGAGTAGCCGATCCAGGGGTAGAGCCAGCTTGGCCGGCCGTTCCACCAGGCAAGAATCGTGATGGCCGCAATGCCAACGACGGCGCCGATCCCCCAGAGCGGCTGCAACCAGAGGTGGCTGGCAAAGAGGAAGGCGACGATGAGGTGCGGCAGCGACGCGAGAGCGGCTTCCGCTAGACTGCCGTGGCTGTGCGCCTCGTACATGCGGCGGGCGATGATGCGCGGCCTGCCGCAGCAGAGAATCGCCAGGCGAGCGGCTTCCTGCTCGGAAAACCCTTCGCCCTGAAGCTCCTGGGTCTTCTCCTGGAAGTACGTACGAAGTTCGGCTAGGACCAGCCGTTTTGTGCGTGGTTCCAGATGGAGCAGATCATGGACTTCACGCAGATAGCACCCAACCTCTGGCAACATCCTCTTGCCCGACCTGCGCTATGCTCTGGACGGCTTGTAGATGAGGTTTACGGCGTTCTGGAAGCCTTCCCAAGCCTTAATGCGCTCGCTGAGTTCCTTCCTGCCCTTGTCGGTGATGCGATAGCACCGCCGCTGCTGGCCGCTCGGCAGCTCCGACCACTCGCCCTGGATGAGCCCCTGGTTCTCCAGCTTGTGCAGGGCAGGATAGATTGTGCCTTCTTTGAAACTCAGGTAGCCCTTACTCCGCCTTTCGATCTCCCTGATGATCTCGTATCCGTACGATTGCCCCTTCTCTTCAATCAGGAAGAGGAGCAGGCCGTCGGCGCTGCCGCGGAGCATGTATTCGGAGCGACTCTCTTTCATACCTAGACTCCCTATGCTCAGAATAGCAGCCGTCAAGGCGCCTCGTCAAGCAGATCCTGGTGGCCGCGTCGTACCGGCGGCTGACCCGCGCCGTCGAAAAATCATCCCTCCGGTCGATGCGCAACACCATCCGTTCGGTCGAATAATTCGATGAGTCAGAAGTGGAGCTGCGCCCGAAAAAAGGAGGCTCCGAAGAGGGACATGACGACCACGCGGCGCGAAGCAGGATGCTCAAGGCGCCAAACGGATCGGCACGCCCCGTGAACGTGTTGGAAACGACTGTCGTGATGAGGTAGGGGGAGAGATTGCTCTACAAGTACGTCGCTTTCGCGCCCTCAGGCGAGCGAATCGTCGGCTCCGTCGACGCCGCGAGCGAAGACGTCGCTGAGCGCACGCTGTGGGACTGGCATTACAAAGTCGTGCAATTGCGGCGCGTCAGGGTGCGGCCGACGCTTGACAAGATCATCCCTTCGTTCTTCGGCGTCAAGCCGCGGGAGATCATCAACTTCAGCCGCCACCTGGCCACGCTCGTCGAATCTGGAATCGCGCTCCTTCAGGCGCTGGAGCTCCTACAGGGGCAGAACCGCGGTCCGTTCGGGCGCGTGCTGGGCGAAATTGCCCGCGATCTGAAGGACGGCTCGCCGTTCTCCGCCGCCATCGCCAAGCACGACGTCTTCCCGCCGATCTACAGCCGTCTGATGGAGGTCGGCGAGCGCACCGGCAGCCTGGAGACGGTGCTTCGGCGCGTTGCCTCGCACATGGAGAAGGAGCAGGCGATCGTGAAGAAGGTTCGCGGCGCGATGGCCTATCCGGCGTTCATCGTCGTCCTGGCGGCCGTGGTCGTCGGCATTCTTGTTACGACGGCGCTTCCGCCGCTGATCAGCCTCTTCGGCGAGTTCAATACGCAACTCCCGCTGCCGACGCGGATCCTTCTCGCCGTCAGCAAGTTCGCGATAGCCTACAAGATACACATGCTGGTCGTGGCCGTTGCCATCGTGGCGGCGCTTACCTGGCACATCAGGCGGCCGGCAGGACGGCGCCAACTCGATTTCTTGATGGTGAAGCTGCCTCTCATCGGCGCCATCAACGTCCAGAGCAACGTTTCGCGCTTCAGCCGGACGATGGCGATGCTTCTCCGCGCCGGGCTCCCGCTCTCCGACATCATGGAGCTCGTCCTTCAGACAACGCAAAACCAGATCGTCCGCGACGCGCTGGTCGGCGTCCGCGAGGACCTGATGCACGGCGAGGGGCTTTCCAAGCCGTTTGCCAGCTCGGGGCTCTTTCCGTCGATGCTGGCGCAGGTCGTGGCCGTCGGCGAGGAAACGGGCGCGCTGGATACGAACCTGGACACGCTGGCGGAGTTCTACGCCGCGGAGGTCAACGAGAGGGTCGGGGCGCTGACGTCGATGATCCAGCCGGCCATGACGCTAGTCATCGGGCTGGTCGTCGCCTTCATTGCCGTATCAATCATCATGCCGATGTACAGCATCATGGGGCACATTCAGTAGAGATGACGACAGGAAACGGAATCTCACGAAGAAAGCCGGCGTCTTTTTCGCCAATGCGACGCGACGAAGAGGGCGTCGGGCTCGTGGAGACGCTGATAGCCGTGGGCATACTCGGTCTCGCCCTCACGGCGCTGCTGGCAGCGGTCTCGACGGGCAGTCTGGCGACTTCGCGGTCGCAGGAGCGGGTGACGGCGGAGAACATGGCGCGCTCGCAACTGGAGTACGTCAAGAGCCAGCCCTACGCGACGCCTCCAGCTTCCTACGCCACCGTGACGCCTTCGCCGGGTGGCTACGCGGTCAGCGCTGTCGTGGAGGCGATACCAGACGCCGACAGCGCAATCGAGAAGGTTACGGTCACCGTCACGCGCGACGGCAAGACGCTGTTCGTGACCGAGGACTACAAGGTAGACCGATGAGGTGGAACGCTGGTGAGTCAGGGATGACGCTGGTCGAATTGCTGATAGCTCTAGCCATCGGCGGCCTGGTCGTCGGAGTGATCGGCGCGGCGTTGTCGCAGTTCCTGAGGACGACGAGCCGTGGTCATGACCAGCTTGCCGTTGTGCATGACCAGCGCGACGCCCTCTCCTGGCTGAGTCGCGATGCCCAGATGGCCGTATCGTCCCTGGCGACGGTTGGGCCCGACGCCGTCACTCTGAACTGGACTGACCAGGTCACCGGCGATTCCTATCAGAGCCACTATCAGCAGTCGGGGAGCGAGCTCGTGCGCACACTGGCGGTCAACGGCACGCCCTCCGCTTTGCCGGTCGCGCGCGATCTCCAACCGGATGGGTTCAGCGCCTCGCGGAACGGCGACCTGATAACGGTGCATATAGCCAGCAGCCAGGGGCAGGAAAGCGCGTCGCGGTCGGAGATGGTGCTGATGCGTCCGCCCCAAGAGGTGATGACGCCCCTCCCGACGCTGCCACCGACGTCCACGCCGACCAACACGCCAACCGCCACGCCCACCTTCACGCTGACGCCCACGCCGACGTTCACCTTCACACCAACGCCGACGGACACCGCCACATCGACGGCGACCCATACGGTCACGCCCACTCCGACGTCGACGGTCACCCTCACTCCCACGGCAACCCCGACGTTCACTCCGACGCCGTCGCCCACAAACACGCCGACCGCCACGTATACGCCGACGCCGACGCGGACCTTCACGCCGACAGCTACCAATACGCCGACGCCTACGCCATGCGTACCCGCGCTTGTCCAAAAGGCGTCCGGCGTATCACAGAACCAGAACGCCACCAGCGTCTCGGCGTCGTTCTCGGCCGCGCCGACCGCCAACCACCTGCTGGTCGCGATCGTCGGCACAGACATCTCAGTAACCATCATCACGCCCGTCGGCTGGTCGACCGCCATCAACCAGAGCGGGGCGCCCGGGCAGGCCATCTTCTACAAGGTGGCTGGCGGCTCCGAGTCCAATACCGTCACGGTCACTGTCTCGAGCGGTACCCAGTTGGGACTGCAGATCTACGAATACAGCGGTGTGGCCACTACCTCGCCGCTCGATCAGACAGCATCGTCTACCGGCAGCAGCAATTCACCGTCCTCAGGGAGCGTCACGACCACGGGGGCCAACGACCTTCTCATCGCGGGTGTTGTCATCCAGGCCGACACCAGTTTCAGCAACTGGACCAACTCCTTCAATGAAGAGTCTGACTTTAACAACACCGGAGGGAATCCCAAACGTAGTTACGCCGGCGCGGACCGCATAGTGACGGCGACCGGCACGTACTCCACCACGGCGACCACGACGGTGTCGGGAGCCTGGCGCGGGCAGATCGTCTCGTTCAAGGCAGCGCCCGCCTGCACGGGGACATCTACGGCTACCTACCAGGGGAACAGCACCGACAACCAGTCGATCACCGGTCTCGCCTTCCAACTTCTGCTGGTGTGGCTCAAGCGGGCTGGCGCGC
The DNA here is from genome assembly GCA_963703345.1 of uncultured Chloroflexia bacterium. Lineage (GTDB taxonomy): Bacteria > Chloroflexota > Dehalococcoidia > DSTF01 > JALHUB01 > JALHUB01. The sequence continues at coordinate 1,366,788 of OY969814.1, forward strand.
AGGGCGGCGTGTGGCGTCCCGCGAGCATCGTCGGCGACCACACCCTCTACTGCGACGCGACGGCCTTCACCACTCTCCGCACCGAGGCGCTGCAAGCGGACGGCTTCCAGGTGGGCACTAACGTCACGGCCAACAACAATGGCAGCACTTATTACTGCCCTGCTCCGCGACATGGTGGCTGATGAAGATTAGCGCACGGATCGACACAACAACGATGGGCCGTAGAAGCGCCCTTTTCCTGGCGAGGCTCCTGCGCCTCACGAACGACTCACGCGGGCAGTTCCTGCCGCTGGCCCTGGCCGCGATGGGCATCGGCGCCGTGCTGGTCACGCCTTTCCTGGTCGATGCCAGCGTCAACTTGCTCGCGAGCCGCCACGTCGATGCGGCAATCAAGGACCAGTACTCCGCGGACTCGGGGGTCGAATGGGCGTTGTGGCGACTCAAGAACAACCCCGAACTGACAGCCGACACCTCCTACTCGGAAGCGCCGCTCCAGCCGACGCCCGCTGCCGTCAACGACGCGCCCTTCCCGACGACCGAGATCCGCCGCGTCGCGAACGCCGGCATGTCACGGACGATCACGCCGGCGTGGCAGAGCGGCGCCGGCCCAAAGTGCTACGACTTCACTTCGTCGGAGCTGGGGAACGTATTCGGCATCGTCGAGGTCCAGGCGACGTCCGTGTGGATGACACTCCTGCCGGAGGCGGCGCCCTGCACTCGGCCTGCCGGTCTCGGGCCCATGGACGGCTCTTCGCCCTACCGGCAGCAGTACTCGAATGTGACGCCGGACGCCTACAAGCTCTACGTGGAGACTTCGCCGGTTGCCACGGGCACCGTGACGATCAACTACCCCGTCGCAGCCTATGACATTCGGTCGACGCGGCACGGGCACACGACGACTTCCCGGGCGACGGCGAGCGCGGACGGCGTCCAGATCATCTCCTGGAAACTGGAGTAGCGAGAGTAGAATGCTGAGATCGGTGCAATCATTCGACCTGATGAAGTGGCTGGAGGCCACGAAGATAAAGCCGAGCAAGATGCTGCTCGGTCTTGGCGGCATACTGGTCATTGCCTACCTCGTCGTCGGCGCCTCCTATATAAAGGAGCGACAGGCGCAGTCCGGCATCAAAGAGCAGGTCACGAACGGCGGCGGCACCCTCTCCGGCGTCGGCGACTCCGGTCAGGCGGTGAAAGAGTTGCAGGCCCGGCTTTCTGAGGTAAAGGCGCAAACGGAAACGCTGGCGAAAGCATTCCCGACGAAGCTGGATAGCGCGACCATCGTTTCCGCTATGCTGCAGAACGCCGACCAGAACCACCTGAGCATCAAGCAGATGAGCGCGCTTCCCGCCACCGAATTGAAGACCGGCGGCAAGGATGACAGCAGCGTGTACACCGTTTTGAAGTACACGCTTGTCCTGGACGGTGGGCTGACGGACATGATCGCCTTCCTCGCGACAATCGAAGGCGGCGCGACGCAGACCGCAGCGGTGGACCAGATGACGATAGCGGACGTCGGCGCGCAGAAGGAGATGACGGTCGGTGTCTCCCTCTACTCCCGCTCGGTGCCGTCGACGACGGCGACGCCCGGCGGAACGCCCGCTCCGCAGGCCACCGCGGCGCCGGGATCGAATTGAGGCTGACGCTCATGAGGCTCTCCTTTCCCAAACCCGCCTTGACCCTGCCGGTCATGCTCCAGAAGCCTACCGTGACCGTCAACATCGAGGGGCACGCCATCCGAACACTCGCGGTGAGGGGGAACATCGTCGTGTCCTGGGAGGAGGCGCCGCTGGACTTCGGTGTCGTGCGCGAAGGCGTCGTCGCTGACCCGGAGCGGGCGGGCGCTGCACTGGCGGCCGTCCTCGATTCGCAGCACCTTCTTGGCGGGAACCTCATCGCCTGCGTCACCGGCTTTCGCTCGATAGCGCGCGTCCTCGAGCTGCCGAAGATGGGCGAAGATCTGCTGGAAGAGGCCGTAACGCGGGAGGCGAAGCGGGAGATGCCGGTGCCGATGGAAGACATCCACCTTTCCTGGCAGGCGCTCGACGCAGAGGACGCAAAACAGCGGATATTCGCTCTGGGCGTTCCGCGCGACATCCTCGACCCGCTACTGAAGATGATGACGGTGGCGAAGCGCCGCCCGTGCGCGGTCAACATAAAGCCGCTGGCCTTAGCCAGGATCTGCGGCGAGGAGGAGGCGATAATCGGCGACATCGAGCCGAATAGCGCCGACGTAGTCGTCGTCACGAAGGGGATTCCGGTCATCATGCGGACGGTCATGGACAGGGGCGGCGAAGCCGGCGACGAGGCGCGGGTCGCGCGCTTCCGCGACGAGCTCGCCCGTACGATCAAGTTCTACAACGACACGCATCGGCAGGAGCCGCTGGAGCCATCGACGCCAATCTTCCTCACCGGGTCGCTTGCCGAGATGGTGGCAGCCGAGCCGCTGCAGTCGCTAGAGGCGCTGGAGCAGTATTCCGTGCAGCCTCTTTCGCCGCCGCTCGCCTACCCGCCGGAGCTGCCGGTCCATACCTATGCCGTCAACCTCGGGCTGGCGCTGAAGGAGGTGTGACGATGCATCGCAGCTTGACAGCGCAGAGAAGCAAACTGATAGACCTGAACGTCCTGCCGCAGGAGATGCGCCCCCTGCGCTACCCCGGCTGGTACGTGCTCGGGCTCACCGCCATCATGATCGGCTGCGTGCTGCTGGTGCCGGCCATCATCTTGCAGCGCTCCGCCAACAATCAGACCGCCGACCTGAACCACCAATTGCTTCTGATCTCGGGCCAACTGACGGGCGTCCAGATGGACATCGGCCGGGAGAGAGGGCTGCGCATGGAGATCACGCAGGCGGAGGCGGCGCTCGCCGCCGTGCAGGCCGAGCGGAAGACGGTCCTCGGAATGGACACGCCGGTATCGAAAGACCTGCGGGTCCTCTACGCCGCCGCTCCGCCGGGCCTGCGCATCACGTCGGCCTCGAAGAGCGAGAGCAAGATCGTGGCGTCCGGGCAGGCGCCGAGCATCGAAAGCGTCATCGCCTTTGCGTCGGCCCTGAACGCGGACGGATCGTTCTCCGGCGTCACTATCACTTCGTTGGGAACGGCTGCCGGTGGAGGAGGCGGCTCGTCGCCGGCGTTCACAGTGGAGGTGGCGCAATAGACGCGACCACAAACATCGCAATCGTCATTTGCGGGCTGGCGGTGGGAAGCTTTCTAAACGTCTGCATCGACCGGCTGCCGCGCGGGCAATCGCTGTTCAGTCCGCGTTCCCATTGCGACGCGTGCAAGACGCCGCTGGGCGCGCGCGACCTCGTTCCGGTTGCCAGCTACCTCTTTCTGCGAGGCAAATGCCGCTACTGCGACGCCGCCATCCCCTTGCGCGCGCCGGTCGTCGAGATTGCCGCAGCGTCGGTCTTTGGAATCTGCGGGCTGCTGCTAGAGAGCGTCTGGCTGGCTCTTGCCGCCGGCGCGCTGGCCTGCGCGCTCGTCGCCGCGGCCGTCGTCGCAATCGAACAGCGCCCCCTACGAACTGAATGAGGAGGAACCGCCAATGACATTCGACAGCCAGGGCCAAATGACCGCCGCCTCGCTGCTCAGGCGCATGGTGGACACGGAAGCCTCTGACCTTCATCTGAAGGTCGGCTCGCCGCCCGTCCTGCGCATCAACGGCGAGCTTCAGCCGCAGGACCTTCCGACTCTGAGCCCGGCGGCCGCTGAATCGATGCTGAAACAGATAACCGACGAGGAGCAGCGAGAGCGCTTTGAGGAGGAGAAGGAGATCGACTTCTCCTGCACGCTGGAGGGAGTTGGGCGCTTTCGCGTGAACGCCGCTCTTCAGCGAGGAACGATAACGCTTGCCTTCCGGCTCGTGAAAGAGCACATTCCGTCGCTGCAAGAGATCGGCCTTCCCGAGATCTGCGGCCACCTTGCGCTCAAGCCGCGCGGCCTGGTGCTGGTGACCGGTCCTACCGGCTGCGGCAAGTCGACGACGCTGGCGGCCATGATCGAGTACCTCAACGAGCGGGAGCGGCGCCACGTCATCTGCATCGAAGACCCTATCGAATACATCCACTCCAATAACCTCTGCCTGATATCACAGCGGGAGCTCGGACTGGACACGCTGTCATTCGCGGACGCCCTCTCCCACGCCCTGCGCCAGGACCCCGACGTCATCCTCGTCGGCGAGATGCGCGACCTGGCGACGATATCGGCGGCGCTTACGGCGGCGGAGACGGGACACCTCGTACTGACCACGCTGCACACGCCCAGCGCGCCACAGACCATCGACCGCATCATCGATGTTTTCCCGCCGCACCAGCAGCAGCAGGTCAGGGTGCAGCTATCGCTCGTGCTCGAAGCCGTGCTCTGCCAGACGCTGCTGCCGCGCGCCGACGGGACAGGCCGAGTCGCCGCGGCGGAGATAATGGTCGCGACTTCGGCGATTCGCAACCTGATAAGAGAGAGCAAGACGCATCAGTTGTTGAATGTGATCCAGACCGGCGCCCAGTTCGGGATGCGCACGCTCGACCAGGACCTGGCGGTGCTGTGCCAGAGCGGCATCGTCAGGACAGAAGACGCGCTGTCGCGTTGCCAGAACCCCGAGGAGCTGAAGCGCCTGCTGCTGTTCAAGGAGAGCGCCGCCGCCTAGCGGGTCGGGCTCGATCGGAAGGAGACGATGAGTCGGCGATTCCTGGCATCCGCGCAGCGGGACTACCGCGTCTGCGCCGCCCTCACCGGGCTGCTGGCGTTCATCGTCTACCTCCGCACCCTGGCGCCCACCGTCATGTGGTACGACATGGGCGAGCTGACGACGACCTCCTATGTGCTCGGCATCGCTCACAACACCGGCTATCCGCTCTACATCCTGCTGGGCAAGCTGTTCACCTTCCTGCCGGTCGGCGACGTCGCTTACCGAGTGAACCTGATGTCGGCGGTGTTCGCGGCGCTGACGGTGGCGACGGTCTTTCTCATCGTTCACGAGCTGACAGAGAGCCGCTTCGCCGCCCTCATCGGGTCGCTCACGCTCGCCTTCTCTTCGACGTTCTGGTCGAACGCCAACTGGGCCGAGTCATACTCCCTGAACGCCTTCTCGACGGCGCTCATCACGCTGCTGCTGCTACGTTGGCGCGAGAGCGGGAAGACCTGGCAGTTGTATCTGGTGTTCCTGGTCTTTGGGCTCAGTCTGGGCAATCATCGCCTCATCTTGCTGTTGACGCCGGGCATCCTGGCTTTCCTGTGGTCGGGGAGGCAGGCGCTGGACCGCGGGCGACTGTTCCGGGGCGGGCTCGTGTTCCTGCTCGGACTTTCCGTGTACCTTTACCTGCCGATACGTGGATCGCAGAACCCTTCCCTCAACTGGGCCAAGCCGGGTGACCTTCAGACGTACCTGAGCATGTTCCTAAGCGGCGATAGCAGCGGCCGGTACTGGGACTTCGCCTTCTTCGACCGGCTCGACGTCCTCGCCCGCTTCCCGCTGAACGAGTTCTCGGTCTTCGGGCTCGCGCTGGCCGTCGTCGGCCTGGTCTATGTCTGGCGACGGCGCCGGGTCCTGGCGGTCTACGGCCTCTCGCTGTGCGTTCTCGTCGGATTCGTGGTGCTGACCTACAGCATCCACAACGTCTACAACTACCTGATACCTGCCTATCTGCTGCTGGCGGTATGGACCGGCTGCGGTGCCCAGGCGCTGCTGTCGTTCGGCCTCCAACTGGCGGACGTGCGACGGCTGCGCTGGGCGCAATCCGGCCAGTACCTCTTCTCACCGCTCGCCGCCGCCGTGCTGCTCCTGCTGCCGGTCTGGCTCGTCGCCCGCAACCTGCCGCGGGTGGACCGGAGCGACGACTACAGCGCCCACGACTTCGCGCTGACGACGCTGGACGGCGTGAAGCCGCACGCCACGATCATCACCGATAGCTGGACCGCTTCGCCGCTCTGGTACGCCCAGCTCGTCGAGGGGTACCGCCACGACGTGCTGGTGTCGCCGCTGTTCTCCGTGCCCGGCGAGGACGTGAACAGCTTCATTGAGGAACAGCTTCGGCAAGGACGACCCGTCTACGTGGCGGAGGGGCTTCGCGGCGGCGTGTCGACGATAGCGAAGGGGTACCACGTGCAGCCCGTCCTCCTCGACGGCATCGAGACGATGGTCACCAACGTCCTCCCTAAGCCGGAGTACAAGGACGACCTGGTCCGCAACGGCTCGCTCTACCGTGTTCTGACGGATGAGCCCTCGCTTACCGTCAACGCCGTCCCCCATGGCGCGCGGACGCTCGTGAGCTTCGGCGGCGGGCTCGACCTCGTCGGCTTCCGGGCCGATCCACCGGTCGCCCAGCGCGGCGACATCGTGCGTTTGGACTACTACTGGCTGCTTTCCGACAAGACGGACGCAGACTTGCTGGCGCGGCTCTTCTTCACCGATAGCGACGGCCTTGTGGCGACGCGCCGCGGCTTCCCGCTCTGGTGGCAGGGCTGGGAGCTGGGAGCCGGCGCGCGCCCGACGAGCATGTGGGAGCCCGGCCGTATCGTCAAAGAGGAGTACTATCTGCTCGTGCCGCGGGACGTGGCGCCGGGAACCTACAACCTGAATCTGAAGATCCGCGACGCATCATCCGGCCTCTCGCTCGAATCCGAGGGCAGCACGGGCGATGGCGCCGTCATCGGCTCCCTGACGGTACGCTGATGCGTACCCCTTTTGTGGTATCCTCGAATCCCTCCGCTGATAGATAGACGTTCCCCCGACCTCCGCCGATCTAACGATTGTAGGGCAGAACGCATATCAGGCGTGCCCAAGAATCGCGATTATGCCCAAACCGGAGGTCTATTGATGAGAGATAGGGTTGACATTCTCAAGAAGCAAAGGGGTGAGGCTGGTTTCACGCTTGTCGAGCTGCTGATAGTGCTGGCGATCCTGGCCATCCTCGTCGCCGTCGTGTTGCCGAACTTCACCGGCCTTCTCGGAAAGAGCCAGACGACCGCGGCGGACGCGGAGAAGAACATCGTCCAGACAGCCGTCGACGCCAAGATGGCGGCGGAGAACCTAGCCACGACCGATGAGATCACTACCGCGACCACCGACATGACCACGGATTCGGGAGGCTTTGGCCTCTACCCGACATACATGCGTGGCACGGCTACGAAGGGCACCTATACCGTCGACACCACGGGCAAGGTGACGCAAGCAAGCACCGGCTACTGAGCGGGCCGGGCATGAGGCGGCCTCCGAATCATCGGTTCGCCGCTGTTGTCTGGGTCCGCGCCCAAGCCACGACAAGCAATAGACTCCGGGGGCAGCAAGGGCGGAGGTCAGGCCTCCGCCCCCCGGCTAACCGCCCCGTCCCTGGAAGTCACGGTCGGCAGGCAGCCCCTTTTGTGATCGGTTCGCAAGCATATGCCTGAGCAAGCCGCCGCAGCGCCCATAGTCAAGAGGTTCGGCGAGATCATGGTCGACGCTGGCCTGCTCACGCCCGAGCAGATGGTCAAGGCGGTGGAGGAAGCCGAGCGGGCTCAGAAGCGCCTCGGCGACTATCTGCGCGATGAGGGCGTGGTGTCTGAAGAAGACGTCGCCATGGCCCTCAGCCTCCAGCTCAACCTCCCGATCATCGACCTGACGCGCCACCCAGTGCAGCAGGAGGCTCTGGCCCTCGTGCCGGAAGCCTACGCCCGCCAGCACGACCTCATCCCCGTCGACCTGATGGGCGACTCGCTGGTCGTCGTCATGGCGGATCCGCTGAACATGCACGTGCTGGAGGACCTGCGCGCCCGGGCTCGGAAGGTGATTTCACCGGCGGTCGGCATCCCCAGTGACATCCGCGAGGCGATCAACTGCAACTACCAGGGCTGGTGTGAGATCGAGAAGCAGGTCAACCTCGTAGCGCCGCGCGTCGCTGAGGCCGCCGCCAAAGATACAGCCGCACAGGATCTTACCGCTCGGACGCCCATCGTACGGACGGCGGAGCTGCTGATTACGCAGGCGGTCCGCGACCGCGCCTCCGACATCCACCTGGAGCCCAAGGAGGGCGGCCTCCGGGTCCGCTATCGCATCGATGGGTACCTTCAGGAAGTGCAGAACCTGCCGCTCAGCGTGCACCTGCCGCTCATCTCCCGCCTGAAGGTGCTCGCCGGCATGAACATCGCCGAGCGAAGGCGACCGCAGGACGGCCAGTTCTCCGTGCGCGTCGAAGACAAGGACGTGGACTTCCGTGTCGCCACCTCCGACAGCGCCCACGGCGAGATGATGGTACTGCGTGTCCTCGACAAATCGCTCTACCTCATCTCCGTCGACGACCTGGGGTTTCTGCCCGAGGCGCTGGAGCGCTACACGCAGATGCTGCGCAAGCCCTTCGGCATGGTGCTGGTCGGCGGCCCGACGGGGTCGGGCAAGACGACGACGCTGTACGCCTCGCTCAGCCAGCTCGACCGCAAAGGGCGCAACATCATCACCATCGAAGATCCGATAGAATACCACTTCGACGACATCAATCAGATCCAGGTGAATACGCAAGCCAGCATCACCTTCGCCAGCGGGCTGCGGTCGATAATGCGGCTCGACCCGGACGTCATCCTCGTCGGCGAAGTGCGCGACGGCGAGACGGCGGCAATGGCGACTCAGGCCTCGCTGACCGGCCACCTCGTGCTGTCGTCGATCCACGCCAACGATGCCGTAGGCATCCTTTTCCGTCTCATCGACCTGGGTGTCGAGCCGTTCCTGCTCTCGTCGGCGCTGGTGGGCGTCGTCTCGCAGCGACTGGTCCGGCGTGTCTGTTCGCACTGCCGCGCTCTTGCCGACGTGCCGGAGGAGGAGCAAAGCGCTTACGCGGAGGAGGTGGGCGAGAGGCCCGACAAGCTCTACTACGGCAGCGGTTGCAACTTCTGCGCCGGCACCGGATACGCCGGCCGCACCGGCGTCTATGAGGTGATGATGCTGAGCGAGGAGATCCGCCACCTGCTCCTGAAGGGCGCGAGCTCCGGCGACATCAAGGCGCAGGCGATAAGCGAAGGCATGATCACGATGCGGCGCGCCGCCATGCTGAAGGTGAGCCAGGGCGTCACGACGCCGCGCGAAGTCGTCCGCAACGTCTTCTCCATCATGTAGCAATCGACTCCGTTGAGCGCGCGATAGGCAGCGTGAACAGGAAAGCGCTGCCCTTCCCGTCGCCGGCGCTCTCCGCCCAGATGCGGCCGCCGTGCGCTTCGACGATTCCCTTACAGGTCGCCAGCCCCAGCCCGGTGCCCTTGTGCTTCATCCCCGGATGGACCCGGGAGAACTTCTGAAACAGCTCTCCCATCCGCTCCGGAGGGATGCCGAGGCCGCCGCCGTTTCTCGCGCAGGTGTGTCAGAGGGCCGGCAGAGCCTCCTGCTCTTTGCGCCCGTCGCCGCGCTGGCTGCCTCAGGTCGCTACGCCGAAGTCAGAGGGGCCGCTCGGCGTGCCGGCGGAGCACTCTCATTCTTGCGACGTCACGACGAAGGGTTAGGAAATATCCTATCCTGGCCGAACTCGGCGCGTCAAAAACGGCGGGTCGCACGCGCCGTTTTTCCCGCCCGTCAAGCGCAGGACCATCCCGTTGTAATATCATCAGCTTAGTGGGAAAGTACCAGCGTAGGTTGGTGCATTCGCACCTTGGCGGCGAGTACTCGCCGCTTTAGCATTCGATTGAAGGTACCGCAGAGGCCCGTCATAATGGGGTCGCGAAGGCTCCCGACCGGCCTCAAGGGCGCCTCTCTCCGAGCGGGACGGAACGGGCAATCAGGGAAGGCGACACGAATGTTGCGAGCGCCGGCGGGCATCGGGAAGTTAGGCAGGTCCCCGCTTCGACGGAGGCTTCTCCTTCTCGCGCTACTGGTCGCGCTGTCGGCCCTGCCCGTCCTCTTCCTGGCGCCGCTCTTCAACGCTCCCTTCGATCGGGACCAGGGGCTGTACGGGGTAATAGCCCGCGGCTGGCTCCAGGGCTCCGTGCCTTACAGAGACCTGTGGGACAACAAAGGGCCTCTTCTCTTCCTCTGGTACATGGCGGCCTTCCGCCTGCTGGGAGAAAGCGTTGTCGCGCCGCGCTTGCTGGCGGCAATCGGGACGGCGGCGGCGGTACCGTTCGTCTGGGACTCCGCGCGCCTGCTGCTGGGCTCGCGAAAGGGTGTCTTCGCGGCGCTGCTGTTCGGGATCGCCTTCGCCAACCCCTTCCTGCAGGCAAACGCCAACGCCGAAATCCTGATGCTCTGCCCGCTGGCCGCCGGTTTCTGGGCGTTCACCAAGGGCGGGCGCGGTGGCAATCAGCTATGGTTCGTTCTGGCGGGCTTTCTGACGGCGCTTGCCGGCCTTACGAAGCAGGCGGCGGCGGGACCTCTCGTCGGCTACCTGCTGTGGCTGGCCGTGCTGGCCGTGCGATACTCCCCGGAGCGCGCGCGACACCTGCGGTCGGCCGCGCTGCTCGTCGGCGGAACGCTCCTCGGACTGGCGCCGTTCGTGGTCTACTTCGCCGTCAACGGCGCCCTGTACGACTTCTGGTACGCGACCGTCCAGTTTAACTTCCTCTTCTCCGGCCAGAACCCTCTCATCCTCAAGATCATACCGCCGCTGCTCCTCGACCCGCTGCCGCTGTTCGGCGGACTGCTCCTCTGGCTCCTGGCCGTCGTCGGCGGCGTACAGCTCTGGCGACGTCGCGACCGCAACGCCGGGCTAATCCTCGTCTTCGCCGTGTTCTCGGAGCTGGCAGTGCAATCCATGGGGAAGGTCTCGGCGCACTATAACGTTGGGCTGCTGCCGGCCGCGGCGATCCTGGGCGCCGTTGGCGTCGATTCCGTCATCGACTCCTGGCGCCTCGGCCGGCGCAGGCTGGGGCAGCTCGCAATTGGATGCGCGGTGATCTCCGTCGGCTTGTCCGCCGCTCTCTATGCCTGGCCCTCGTCCGACGACCGCTTCCTCGCCCAGTACTCCTTCCGCGACTACGCGGTCCGTTCAATTGAAGCGCGCGACATAGCGCAACGAGTTAACGCCGTCACCGGGCCCAACGACTACGTGTACGAGTTCGGCCGCCAGAGCGACATCTACTTCCTCGCCGACCGAAAGCCGGCGAGTCGCTGGGTGCACGCGCGGGCCTACGGCATCGACCCGACGATGCTCGACGAAGTGTTGCGTGACCTCGACTCTCGGCAGCCGAAGCTCGTCCTGCTGACCTACGAATGCGCGCCCATGAGCCACGACTTCGACGGCTGCGAGAATGGACCGCCCGCCGAGCTGAAGACCTACCTTGACAGCCACTACGTTTACGCCGGTCAGGTCGACTACGCTGCTTTCTACCTGCGCGTCAGTCCCGCGAGCTCAGCACTGGCTTCCGCTCTCGGAAGGACAGGAGGTCCGCATTGACGAAGAGAACGCTGCCTTCCCTATGGCGTCGCCTCGACGCGCTGCCGCTGCCGCTGGCGTTCCGCTTCTTCGCCGTCGGCCTGACGGGCGTCGCCGTCAACATGCTGGTCTTGTGGCTGTCGCTCGGGCGGCTCGGTTTGCCGCGCGCCTTGGCTGCCTCTCTGGCCGTCGAGGTCTCGATCTGCTGGAACTTCGTTCTCAACGACGCCTGGACCTTCGGCGCTGAAAGACAGGTGAGACCGTGGCGCTCGCGCGTCCTGGCATTCCACGGCGCCGCCGCCGTGGCCGGCGTCATGAACCTCAGCCTCTTCCTCCTGCTTACCTCCGCCGGCAGCCTGCACTACCTGGCGGCGGACTTGATGGCGATAGCCGCGGCCTCTGCCGTCAACTTCGTCATCAGCGCCTCCTGGATCTGGCGCGTCAAGACGCCGGTGCCCTTGCCGCCCGACGCTGACGACACGTGGCGCCTCCGCCGGGCAAAAAGAGTCGTCGTCATACCCACCTACAACGAAAGCGCCAACATTCGCCGCCTCCTGGAGCGCATACTCTCGCTCGGAGACGAGTACGAAGCGCTGGTGGTGGACGACTCGTCGCCGGACGGCACGGGGCGCATCGTCGCCGACATGGCGCCGGAGGAGCCGCGCCTCCACCTGCTAAGCCGCCCCGTGAAGATGGGGATCGCTAGCGCCTACATCAGCGGCTTTCGGATGGCCCTGAAGATGGGAGCAGACCTCATCTACCAGATGGACAGCGATTTCTCGCATGATCCCGCGGACCTGGTGCGCCTTGCCGGGGCCGCGACTCCCGGTAGCGTAGTTATCGGCTCTCGCTACGTCCCCGGCGGCTCGACCCCCGGCTGGCCCCTGCTACGCGTCCTCATGAGTCGGACGTCCAGCCTGGCCGCGCACCTGCTGCTGGGCATTCCGGTCCAGGACGCTACGGGAGGCTTCAAGTGCTGGGGCCGTCGCGCCCTTGCCGGCCTGCCACTGGACTCGGTACGTTCCAGCGGCTTTGCCTTCCAGGTGGAGATGAACCACCTCGCCTGGCGGTCAGGGTTCAAGTTGGTGGAAGTGCCCATCACTTTCGAGGACCGGAAGGCGGGGCGGTCGAAAGCGTCAGTGGGCGTTGGCCTGGAGATGGCGGCCGTTATCTGCCGGCTCTTCCTCAATCCCGCCCGAGCATACGCTCCCGGTCTGGAAGCCCGCACAACCAGGGAGTCCTGATGCCGGGGGCTCTGCTGCGAATCGCCCACGGCTTCGGCAACAGCCGCAAGCTCATTGATGTCGCTCTCGCAACCCCTATCGACATGATCGAGGCCGACGTGCGCCTGTGGAAGGGCCGTCTCTGGCTCGGCCACGACCGCCGTCTCCCTCTCTTGCCCGTGTATGTCTCCAGGCGTTCGCTGGAGCCTCCGACGAGTCGAGCACTGCGATTAGGCCCGTGGCAGGCGCGCCTGCAAACCGCCCCGTTGCCGTTGGAAGAGCTGCTGGAGGCGGCCGGTCGCTGTCGCCTGTTGCTCGACCTCAAGCAGTCGGGCCGGTCGGAGAGCGCGAGCGAGTTCGCTGAAGCGCTGGCGGCGCAGTTGCGACGCTTCGGCCGAACGGCGTCCGACTGCCTCTGCGGCGACTGGCCCCTGCTCGATGCGGTCCGGCGCCTGCTGCCCGAGGTCCGGCTCTACTACTCCGTTGGAGACCCCCCTCGCTGGCAAGCCCTGGTCGAACGACTCGACGGCGGCGACAGGATAACGGGCGTCTCGCTGCGCTCCACTCTGTTCGACGGGCCCAGCGCAGCCATTCTTCAGAGCAAGAGCATCGAGACGTTCTGCTGGTGCGTGGACGACCCCGCGGAAGCGGTCCGGGTGGCGATGCTGGGCGCGGACGGCATCATCAGCAACGACTTGGCGCTGCTTGCCCGGATCGGCGACGCGACCCCATCAGGATGAGGCGCCGGCGCTCTTCGCGGCCGCGACGAAGGCCCGCATCTTCGCCGCGTCCTTCCGGCCCGCCGCCTCGACGCCGCTGCTGACGTTGACGCCCCAGGGCCGTACTCGTTGCACTGCCTCCGCGACGTTCTCCGGCGTCAGTCCTCCCGCCAGCATCAGGGGGACGCGCGAAGCAAGGGCGGCAATTGCGCCCCAGTCGCCAAGCCTGCCGTGCCCGCGACTGGAATCGACGAGCCACATCGCTGGCGTGGTGGAGGCGGAGAGCGGCGATTCGTCGTCGGCGATTTCGACCGCCCTGATAACGGGCCAGCGCTTTAGTAAGCCGGTATCGTCGACGTCGCCGTGGAGTTGCACCACGTCGACGCCGGCAAGGCGCGCCAGACGCTCGACTTCCGCGGCGCTCTGCCCCTCGAAGACGCCGACCAGCAGCGGCGAACCGTTTGCGAGCAGCCGCTCGAGATCGACTAGCCCGTCTGGAGCATCTCGATGCGGTCGAAGTGCTCGCGCAATCTCCCGCGCCGTCTCCAGCGTCACGCGCCGGCGGCTTTCGGCGAAGACGATGCCGATGAGGTCGGCGCCGGCATCGCGGGCGGCCAGCGCGTCTTCCGGTGAGCGGCAGCCGCAGATCTTCACATAAGTCAAAGCATTAGCTCCCGTAGCTTTGCGGCCGGGTCCGCGGTTGTCACGAGCGCTTCGCCGACCAGCACAGCGTCGACGCCGCAGGCCGTCATGCGCGCGATGTCGTGCCGCGTCCTGATACCACTCTCGGCGACGACGAGCCTGTCTTGCGGGATGAGGGGTCGGAGCCGCTCCGTCGTCGCCAGGTCCACCTTGAAGCTGCGAAGGTCACGGTTATTGATGCCGATGACAAGTGCTCCCGCCGCCAGCGCCGTCGCCACCTCGCGCTCGTCGTGCACCTCGACGAGGCATTCCATGCCCAGTTCCCGGCTCAGCGCCAACAGCTCCGCGAGCTCGTCCTGCGGCAGGAGGGCGACGATCAGCAGCAGGGCGTCGGCGCCGTGCCCTCTCGACTCCCAGACCTGGTAGGGCTCGAAGAGGAAGTCCTTGCGCAGGAGCGGCGGCGCGGCCTCGCCGAAACGGGCCCGCAGCGCCTTCCGCGCTTCGGTCAGGTGGCCGAGACTGCCCTGGAAGTGCGCACTTTCGGTCAGCACCGATATCGCCGCCGCGCCCGCCTCGGCGTAGAGCAATGGCAAACGGCGCCGCGTCTCGTCGTCTATCAGCGGTCCTGCTGACGGCGAGGCCATCTTCACCTCGGCGATGAGGCGAATTCGCGAGGCCGCCGCTTCCCGGCGAATCGCCTTCGAGAAGCTCCGGTCCTCTTCGATCGGCAGTCGCGCCACGCGTTCCTGCAGGACGGCGAGCGGCGTCTTCTGTTGCTCAGCGCGCAGCTCCTCGCGCTTGGCGCCGACAATGCGTCGCAGGATGTCCGGCATCGCGTCAGGTGACGGCATTCGTGACCTCGATGAAGCGCTCCAGCTTGCGCAGCGCCTCGCCGGTGTCGATGGCCGATGCGCCTTTTTCGACGCCTTCCCTGAAGTCGTTTGCCATGCCTGAGGCGACCAAACCGGCCGCCGCGTTGAGGAGCGTGAAGTCACGCAGGGCGCCGCGTTCACCGCCGAGGACGGCCCGCAGCATCTTCGCGTTGTCGTCGGGCGACCCGCCGGCCAGCGATGACAGCGGATGCGTCGGCAGCCCGGCCTCGGACGGAGCCAGGTGGTACTTTCGCACGTCGCCCGCCGTTACGTCCCACACCTCCGACGGCCCGGCCGGGCTCAGCTCGTCGAGCCCCCCTTCGCCGTGGACGACGAGGGCGCGCTCGCAGCCCAGTCTGGCTAGAACCTGCGCCATCTTCTCCCCTAGCGACGCGTCGGGCACGCCGAGGACCTGGCGGCAGGCGCCCGCCGGATTGGAGAGAGGCCCGAGGATGTTGAACACGGTGCGAATGCCGATCTCCCGCCTCGGGCCGGCCGCGAAGCGCATGGCGGGATGGAAGCGCGGCGCGAACATGAAGCAGAAGCCCGTCCGCTGAAGACACGCCAGCGCCTGCTCGGGCGACAGGTCGATTCTTGCGCCGGCCGCCTCAAGCACGTCCGCTGAGCCGCAGGAACTGCTCATCGCGCGATTGCCGTGCTTGGCTACCTTCGCCCCCGCCGCCGCCGCCACGAATGCCGCTGCCGTGCTGACGTTGAACGTGCCGCTGCCGTCGCCGCCGGTGCCGCAGGTATCGAGAAGCGCGCCGTCGAAGGCGATGCGACATGCCTTCTCGCGCATGACTCGCGCCATGCCGGCAATCTCCTCGACGGTCTCGCCCTTGAGCCGGAGAGCCGTCAGGAAGGCTGCAAGCTGAGCATCGGTCGCCTCGCCGGACATGATCTCTTCCATCACTCTGGCCGCCGCCTCCTCCGTCAAGTTTCGACTCGCCACCGCCGCCGAAATCGCCTCTCGTATCATGGCTGGCCTCCCTCCAGGAAGTTCTTGAGCAACATCTTTCCGGCCGGCGTCATGATCGACTCCGGGTGGAACTGGACGCCTTCGACCGCCAGATCGCGATGGCGGATGCCCATCACGACGCCGCTGTCCGTCCAGGCGGTCACTTCGAGGCATGTCGGCACGCTATCCCGACGCACCGCCAGCGAGTGATAGCGGGTCGCCGGGAAGGGGTTCGGCAGGCCGCGGTAGACGCCCTTGCCGTCGTGATGGATCTGCGACAGCTTGCCGTGGACGATCTCACCCGCGCCCTCGACGATCGCCCCGAACGCCTCGCCGATGCACTGGTGCCCGAGGCAGACGCCGAGAATCGGCACAACGCCGGCAAACCGTCGCACGACTTCGATGCTGATGCCGGCTTGTGGCGGCGCGCCCGGCCCCGGGGAGATGACGATCCGCTCCGGCGCCAGCGCGACAATGGACTCCACGGTCATGGCGTCATTCCGCACCGCGCGGGGCTCGACGCCCAGCTCGGCGAGGTACTGGTAGAGGTTGAAGGTAAAGCTGTCGTAGTTGTCGATGAGGAGCAGCATCTCAAGCCCGCCTTCCCGCCGTCGTCCTCTCCGCCTGCTCGATTGCCCGCAGCAGCGCCCGCGCCTTGTTGAGGCTCTCCTCGAATTCGCGCTCCGGCACGCTGTCGTAGACGATGCCGCCGCCGGCCTGAACGTAGGCCGTGCCCTGCTTCATGACGATGGTCCGGATCGTGATGGCGGTATCCAGGTTGCCGCGAAAGCCGAAGTAGCCGACGGCGCCGGCATAGGGGCCGCGCTTGTCCGGCTCCAGCTCGGCGATTATCTCCATCGCACGAATCTTCGGAGCGCCCGACACCGTGCCGGCCGGGAAGCAGGCGCGAAGGGCGTCGAAGCAGGTGAGCCCGTCCCGCAGGCGGCCGGAGACGTGGGAGACGAGGTGCATGACGTGCGAGTAGCGCTCCACGTCCATGCACTGGCCCACCTCGACGCTGCCCGGGCTTGCCACGCGCCCGATGTCGTTCCTGCCCAGGTCGAGGAGCATAGTGTGCTCCGCCAGCTCCTTCTCGTCCGAGCGCAGCTCTGCCTCCAGCGCGTCGTCCTCCGCCGCGTCGCGTCCGCGCGGCCGCGTGCCGGCGATGGGATGCGTCGCGACGGTGCCGTTCTCCACTCGCACCAGCATCTCCGGCGAGGCGCCGACGACGTGGGCATCGCCGAGCCGCAGATAGTACATGTAGGGTGATGGGTTGATGGCCCGCAGCGCCCGGTATACCTCGAAGGGAGGGGCCGTCGTGGGCACGCACAGCCGCTGCGAGATGACCGCCTGAATGACGTCTCCGGCGATGATGTACTCTCGCGCCCGCTCGACCGATTTCAAGAAGTGCTCCCGGCTCACGTTCGACGATACGTCGAGGCGCACTTCCCGCGTATCGTCCGCCGGACCGGGCGCCGGCACGGCAAGCGGCCGCCTCAGGCGCTCCACCAGCTCGTCGATGCGGCCCGTCGCCTCTCGATAGGCGGCGTCAACGTCGCCGTCGAGGCGGGCGTGGCTCAGCACCTTGATCTTGTGCTGAACGTGATCGAAGACGAGGAGGGTGTCGGCGAACATGAAAATGGCTTCCGGCAGCGCCTGCGGGTCGGACTCCGGCGAGGGTAGGCGCTCGAAGTGGCGCGCTGCCTCATACGCCAGATAGCCGACCGCGCCGCCGTGGAAGCGCGGCAAGTCGGGCACGGCGACGACCTCGAAGCGCGCGAGCTCCCGTTCGATCTCCAGCAGCGGGTCGTCAACACATCCCGCGGGGCTGCTGAGGACGCGATACGGCTCGGTACCAATGAAGCTGTAACGTCCGAGACGTTCGCCACCCTCGACGCTCTCCAGCAGGAAGGAGTGCTCGCCGCGCGCAACCTTCAGATAGGCGGACACCGGCGTCTCCAGGTCTGCCGCGACCTCCTTGAACACCGGCAGCAGGTTGCCCTGTCCGGCCAGCCCCCGCGCTTCCTCCAGGCTGGGATGGTATCTGCCGTTTGTCATATCTTCCGCCTCGCAGACAACACAAAAGCCTCTCGCCATAGGGACGAGAGGCTCGTGGTGCCACCCTAGTTACCGCGACAACGCCGCGGCATCTCTTGTCAGGTACGGTCCACCATTGGCGGACGATACCCTGGGCTCTGCTAACGGTGCCCGTTCCGGCAACCCCTACTTGTTCCGCCTCGCGGACAGCTCGGAGTTGCGGCTCCCAGGTCCATTCCTATCGCTGCGCCGGCGCCGGCTCTCACCTGTCCCGGCTCTCTGCACTGCCCTTTCGGGCGGCCTCGCCTCGCGACGTACTAGTCCTGTTCTTCGCCGCTGCTTATTCGATTTGCGCCACTATAGCAGCGTCCGCAGCGTTTGTCAATATCTCGCCAAGAAGGCGTGTCTTGGTAATGGACGAGACTGCCGAGGAAGTTCCGCAGGCGCGGTTGTGCCTCGCTCGCTGGCCAGGCCTCGATTGCTTCTAATGACGGCGCTGCCCACGACGACGGCCCCCGCCGCGTCCGACCGGGCAGGGTGCCGTAGCGAAACCGCAGCGGGCCTCACACTACGATTCCCAGCACCTGCGACGCCGTCTCCATGTCCTTGTCGCCGCGTCCCGACAGACAGACGGCAACCGTCGCTTCGCGCGGCAGAGTCGACGCCAGCTTTACCGCATGGGCGACGGCATGCGCCGACTCCAGGGCCGGGATGATCCCTTCTGTTCGGCTAAGAAGCTGGAAAGCCTCTAGCGCCTCTTCGTCGGTGACGGCCACGTACTCGGCACGCCCTGATTCCTTGTAGAAGCTGTGCTCCGGCCCCACGCCCGGGTAGTCGAGCCCGGCCGAGATGCTGTGCGTCGACTCGATCTGGCCGTTCTCGTCCTGCAGCAGGTACGAACGGCTGCCGTGCAGCACTCCCGGACGCCCGCGCACAAGGCTGGCCGCGTGGAGATGCGTGTCCAGCCCTCGTCCGGCCGCCTCGACTCCGACGAAGCTGACGGCGGCATCGGCGTAGAAGGGGTGGAAGAAGCCGATGGCGTTGCTCCCGCCGCCGACGCAGGCCACCAGGTAATCGGGGAGGCGCCCGGTCTCTTCCAGCGCCTGCGTCCGCGTCTCGTCGCCGATCACCGACTGCGCCTCGCGCACGATGAGCGGGTAGGGGTGCGGCCCGACAACGCTGCCCAGCAGGTAGTAGGTGCTGTCGACATGGCCCACCCAATCGCGCATCGCCTCATTGATGGCGTCCTTGAGCGTCCGGCTGCCGCTCTCGACGACCCGCACGTCCGCGCCCAGAAGCCGCATCCGGAAGACGTTCAGCATCTGCCGGTGCACGTCCTCTTCGCCCATGTAGACGGCGCACTCGAGGCGGAGCATCGCGCAGACGGTCGCTGTCGCGACGCCGTGCTGCCCTGCGCCTGTCTCCGCGATGACGCGGCTCTTCCCCATGCGCTGACAGAGGAGGCCCTGCGCGAGGGCGTTGTTTATCTTGTGCGCGCCCGTGTGTAGCAGGTCCTCGCGCTTGAGGTAGATGCTGGCACCGCCGCAGCCTCGTGTCAGCCCTTCGGCGAAGTAGAAAGGCGTGGGCCTGCCCGCGTACTGATGGAGCAGGCCGTCGAGGCGCCGGCGGAACGCGAAGTCGTGCCATGCCTCGCGGAAAGCTGCTTCCAGTTCCGCCAGCGCACCCATCAGCACCTCCGGCACGTATTTGCCGCCGAACTGACCGAAGCGCCCCTGTTCATCCGGAAGGGAAGTCATCGACCCATTGCCCCCTTTGCAGCCGCCACAAACGGCCGCACTTTCGCCAGATCTTTCCGTCCTCTTGTCAAGCGTCTCATCGGCCCGCATCTCGATAGCGAACAAGCGTCCGCACGTAGTCCTTGAGCCGGTCGTCCACCTCGCCCGGAGGCGACGCGTCGATGATGTCGACGACGGCGCTGCCGACAACCGCCGCGTCGGCTAGGCCGTGAAGCGACCGCAGGTGCTCCGGCCGCGAGACGCCGAAGCCAACGGCCAGCGGCAGCGACGTATGCCTGCGCACGCGGGCGAGGAAATCGGGCAGGGCGGCAGGCAGTTGCGCCCTGGCGCCGGTGACGCCGGCGACGCTCACGCAGTAGATGAAGCCCGATGCCCGGGCCGCGATTCGCCTAATGCGGTCGTCGTCTGAACTGGGGGCGACAAGCAGGATGTTGTCGATGGCGGCCGCCTGACAGCGAGCTCGTAGCTCCGCTCCCTCTTCCGGCGGCAGATCGACGACGATCAGACCATCCACGCCTGCTGCGGTCGCTTCCTCGACGAAGGCGTCGGCGCCAAAAGCGAGGATCGGGTTGGCGTAGCTCATGAGGATGAGAGGGATGTCGGCGGCCTCGCGGCGGACCTGCTTGGCGATGTCGAGGCAACGCGCCGTTGATGTTCCCGCCTCCAATGCTCGGAAGCTAGCCTTCTGTATGGTCGCCCCATCGGCGACGGGATCGCTGAACGGGATGCCGAGCTCGATCATGTCGGCGCCGCCCTCGGCCAGGGCTTCGGCGATGGACAGGGTCTGGCTGGGATGGGGGAAGCCGCAGGTCACGTAGGCGACCAGCGCCAGGCGTCCCTCCGCCTTTGTCTTGGCCAGCGTGTCGCTAATGCGTCCCATAGTGATGCAGGCTGCTCAGAGGGCCGGGCCTAAGTATACGACATCGACGACTCATTGCGGTCCCGTAGGCCGGAGAGTTAGACTTCAGGGCATTTCGGCCGCATATTTCGTTGGCGAATTCACTGTTTCTTAACGCCTGTTGGTCGGGCGTTAAAACGGGAGCGCTACGATGAAAAAGTGATCGTTATGGATGCAGTTTGCGGCGTTAGGAGGAATGCAGATGGTGAGGTGGAACCGCAACCTGGCCGAGGAGGACGCAGACCCCACGCGCTTGCTCTTTCTTAGAAGGTGGGCGCGGGAAAGGAAGAAGGCGGACCTGGCAGGCAGACGGTACGACCGCGTCCTGCTGATCGCCATGGCGAACGCCGGGTTCGCGCGCTACCGGCTGGTCGACGAAGTCATCCCGGGGAGTCAGCGTCGCGTCGCCTGAGCGACGGAGAAACGACCAGCCAAAGGTCGCTATTTCGAAATCCGTCTGCTCTTCGGGATTGGGTTCTCTACCGGCCTTTGGAGCTGTGCACGCGACGGTTTTCGCAGCTTGCTGCTCCCGCCGCGTGCGGTCTGGCGGCCGAGGTCCGACAACGGACGATCCACTGCGACGTCGATGGTTTGTCCTCTCAGTTCCACGCCTTTCAGGGTCTGCACGGCGATGGCGGCGGCCCTTTGATCAAGGTCGACAAGAGCGAAGCCGCGCGCGTGGCCGGCCTGATCGCGGGCTATCCGCAGGGAGCCGATCTCGCCGAAGGCCGAGAAGACGGTCTGTAAGTCACTGGCGGTGGTCTTAGGGGACAAGTTCCCCACAAGTAGCGTGGTCACTTGCATTCCTCCTCTGCGGGGCGGGCTGCGCCACCGCGGCGTCGAAGCTCGCGGCTCCGACGCCTCTTCCCTTACCCAGGACTCCGTGTTTGGATCGGCGGGTCGGGCCTAGTAGCGGTTGCGAACCGGCGAGCGCTGGGAAAAGCAATCGCTGCAGTACACAGGGCGGTCTCCGCGCGGTTCGAATGGAACCTCAGTGTTCTTGCCGCACTGAGCGCAAACAGCCGCGTGCATTTGGCGTGCAGAACTGCCGTAGCCTCCGCCATAGCTTCGGCCACCGTCGCGCTCCGACTTACGGGCGGAACGACAACCGGAGCAACGTTTTGGCTCATTGGTGAAGCCGCGGCTGGCGTGGTACTCTTGGTCCTCAGCTGAGAACGTGAATTGGGCGCCGCAATCGACGCAGGTTAGGGTTCGGTCACTGTAGGGCACTCGACGACCTCCTTCAAGGGGTCTGCTGTTCCTCGTCGCCGAGTGCAAAACAAGACTGGGGATGCGTTGCAGATCGAAGAGAGGGGTTACTTCTTACTGAGCCAGTATAACACACTTGGCCCCCGTTGTCACGCGGCACCGGTGAGCCCGGCACTTCCGACTCCCTTCATATCAATTGTCGGCAGAGCTGCCGATCGCGAGGAGAGGTGGCGCGCGGTGCGCATTTGCTATCTTCCAGGATATGTGCTAAAGTGAGGCATCTAGATTCCTAGTCCTCTTATGCGGAGCCTCTGGTTCATACAGCACTAGACGACCGGGAGCACAAAACAAGGAGGTCGTCAGTGTCATTTTTCTCAAAGACGCTCGCGAGCGTCTCTTGCTAGTCGGCAGCAACTTACGCAATAGAGCCCAACCGTCCCAGGTCAATCGCTTCGTCACGAACGCCTCGGCATCGACCCCATCAGCTTCGAAACCCCAAGAGTCGCCAGAACAGCAACGAAAGGCCATGCCTTTGACATCGTTCCATGACTTCGCGCTTCGCCCTTCCTCTATGAAGGTGCTGGAGGCGATGCGCATCGACGAGCCCACGCCAATACAGGCCGCCGCCATGCCTCCATTGTTGGAGGGTCGGGACGTCATCGGGCAGGCTTGCACGGGATCGGGCAAGACCCTCGCGTTTGCGCTCCCGCTAATCGACGCTGTCGATGAGCGAAGCAGCGCTCTCCAGGCCCTCGTCCTAGTCCCGACGCGCGAGCTTGCCCAGCAGGTCGGCGGCGTGATCAAGCAGCTTTCGGCCGGCACGAGCATGCGGCTGGCCGTCCTGTACGGCGGGCAGGCCATCGGACCGCAGCAGGAAACGCTTCGACGCGGCTGCCAGATCGTCGTCGGCACTCCCGGCCGAATACTGGACCTCCTGGCCCGACGGTCGCTACAGTTTCATGCCCTGAAGTACCTCGTCCTCGACGAGGCGGATGAGATGCTCGATCGCGGGTTCGCCCCCGACGTCGAGCGGATCGTCGCCGCGACGCCGCGCGAGCGGCAGACCAGCCTCTTCTCCGCCACGACTCCGGAATGGGTCCAGGACGTGGCGGCCCGTTACCTGAAGAGCCCTGAAGTCATCCAGATGAACCCGGACGCCGGCGACGGCCTGAGCATCGAGCATGAAGTCTGCGAAGTATGGCATGAAGAGAAGTTCACCGTCCTCCGCAAGCTGCTCGATCAGGAAACCGAGGGCGCCACTCTCGTCTTTGGGCGCACCAAACACGGAGTCCGCAATCTGGGGCAGAAACTCATTCGCCTGGGCTATGCTGCCGACGTGCTGCAGGGCAATCTCTCGCAGCAGCAGCGAGATCAAGTGGTCAAGCGATTCCGTGAAGGCGCCACGCCGATCCTGGTTGCCACCAACGTCGCCGCGCGCGGCCTGGACGTGCTCCACATCGGTCGAGTCATCAACTACGAGCTTCCGGAGACCCACGAGCTATTCACGCATCGCGTCGGTCGCACAGGCCGCATGGGGCGTGCCGGCCGGGCGATCACGCTGCTCGGCCCGGCGGACCTGCCGAAGTGGCATGAGATCGAGAGGGGCCTGGGCAGGAAGCTTCCCCGCGTTACGCCGGAAGGGAACCCCGTCCCGGTGATAGTGTCCTCGGCGCCCACCCGGAGCCGACGCCGCGGCCGGCGCTTCGGCTCACGAGCCTAGAGGGGCCGCGCGATCGCGGAATCGGGGCTCTGGTACCCCCAGGGGAAATCGAATCCCCGTTTCCACCTTGAAAGGGTGGCGTCCTAGGCCACTAGACGATGGGGGCCCCAGGCCAAGTCTAGCATGCATCAACGCGATCCGTAAACGGCGACAGGCTCTCCGCCGCCTTGACCTTCCTCCCGCTAACGTCTACGCTATTCGTAAGTTGACTGCGTTATGGACTTGTTCAACAACCTTCGCCAAGGGAGGTCCCTAAATATGAGCCGCCCATTCCTCATTTTGCCCCTGCTCCTCGCCGTCGTCCTCGTTGCCTGCGGCGGGGGAAGCAGCACATCGACGCCGGCGCCCGGCTCGACTGATCAGTCGTCGCAAGGCACGCCTGCGGCCGCACCGACCGAAAGCGGCACGCCCGTCCCGGACCCATTCGCCTCTCTCAACAGCTATCGCTATGACATGGATCTCGCCGCGGACGGCTCGACCAGCATCAAGATCAGCGGCACAGTCAAGAACCCCGATGGCATTCGCATGGACTTCTACCTGGCTGATTCGACGACGCCCATAAGCTCGCTGGTCATAGTCGGCTCGGAAGCATGGACGCAGAACGAGGGCGACACCAGTTGGCAGACTTTGAGCCTGGCGGAGGCGCAGGGCGAGGTGATGGGCCTTATGCCGAAGGACTTCTGGGGCAGCTTTCCAATCGACAAGCTCGTCGCGCTAAGCAAAGACCAGGGCCAGGAGAACGTGAACGGCGTCCAGGCGCACCACTATCAGATTAGCGAGGTCGACGCCGACACAATGGCGAAGCTCGCCGAGATATTCGGCGGCAACGGAGAGTCAGACCAGCCGACTAGCTTCAGCATGGACCTGTGGCGTGTCGACAGCGGCGGCTGGCCCGCAAAGGCAACCATCAACGTCGGCTATCCGCCGGGCGGAGAAGTGACGCAGGGCCAGATCACGTGGGAAGTCAAGGACGTCAACGCCGTCACGGAATCGATTGTGCCGCCGCAGTAGCCTGCTCGTGAAAGCGATGACAGCAGGGTCGGGCCGTCGGGCTCGACCCTCGCTTTGCCGCCCGGTAATAGCGTTCGTTTCATTGCCACCCTTCGCTTGCCGATGCTATGATCAAAGCTGACGTGAATAGCACCTGCCGGACACGCAGCCGCCGATGGAAAGCACAATGATCGAGACGCAACAACCGGCCTCCGCGGGCCACAGCCGCCTCTGGCTGCGACTCCGCAAAGACGCGCCTTTCTTCCTGGTCGCCGCCGCCGTGTTCGCCCTCGATCAGCTTACGAAATATCTCGTGCGCGCCAACATGCACCTCGGCGAGTCCTTCCCGGATAGCGGCCCCATGCGAATCGTGCGAGTGACCAACACCGGCGCGGCGTTCGGCATGTTCCAGGGGCAAACGTACTTTCTCACGGTAACGACTCTGCTGGGTCTCGGCGCCATCCTCCTGTACTATCTATACCCGCCCATGGACAACCGCATCCTGCGCATCGCCCTGGGACTTCAGCTCGGCGGCGCCATCGGCAACCTGAGCGACCGCCTGCGCGTCGGCGAAGTGACCGACTTCATCCAGTGGCCGCACTGGCCTGCTTTCAACGTCGCCGACTCCTCGATCACCGTCGGCGTCGTCGCCATCGTCGTCTTCCTTACCCTCAGTGACACGATATGGCGGAAGAAAGAGACCTGACGGAGCAGAGCTTCCGCCTCGCCGTCCAGGGAGAGGACGGCAAACGGCTCGACGTCTTCATTGCCGCCCGCTGCCCCGGTCTCTCGCGCTCTCAGGCCCGACGGCTGATCGAAGAAGGCCTGGCGACCGTCAACGGGCGCCGGGCCAGACCCTCGTACGCGCTTCGGCCCGCCGACGTGGTCGACGTCCGCGTCCGGGCGTCCGAATCCACGGCGCCGCAACCCGAAGCCATCCCCCTGCGCATCATCTACGAAGACAGCGACATCCTGGTCGTGGACAAGCCCGCCGGCGTCGCGGTCCATCCTGGTCCCGGCCAGGCGCGTCATACACTCGTGAACGCCCTTCTGGCCCGCTACCCGGACCTCGCCGGCACGGGCGAGGCGCTGCGACCCGGCGTCGTCCACCGGCTCGACAAGGACACGTCCGGTCTCCTCCTCGTGGCCCGGAATGAGCGGGCGCACGCGGACCTGTCGCGCCAGTTGAAGGAGCGTCTCGTGGAGAAGCGGTACCTGGCGCTCGTGACCGGACGCCTGGAACCGGCAGAAGGCGTCATCGAGGGCGACATCGGCCGCGACCCACGGAACCGCAAGCGCATGGCCATCGTCGAAGGAGGACGGCCCTCGAGGACGGCCTATACCGTGCGCGAACGTCTGGACGGCTTCACCCTCGTCGAAGTCGCGCCGTCAACGGGTCGAACTCACCAGATACGCGTTCATCTCGCCGGTGTCGGGCATCCCATCGTCGGCGACGCGCTTTACGGCAGGCGTTCGACACTCGTGGGACGTCAGTTCCTGCACGCCTGGCGCATCGCCTTCCGCCATCCCGCCGACGGCCGGCCAATGGCGTTCGAGTCGCCGCTGCCCGCCGACCTGGCCGAGGCGCTGCGAGTCATCGGAGCGACGGTCCCAAGCTGAATCGCAGTCAGCGCGCAGGGAGGTGCGAACGTGACGCAGAGTGAACTGAACGTCATCACCGGCGCCTTCGGCTACACCGGCCGCTACATCACGGAGCGATTGCTGGCGCAGGGAAAGCGCATCCGGACGCTTACCGGCCATCCGGATCGTCCCAATCCCTTCGGCGACCGTGTCGAGGCCCTCCCGTTCAACTTCGACCTCCCAGCCGAGCTTATCGAAAGCCTGCGCGGCGCAACGACTCTCTTCAACACCTACTGGGTCCGCTTCTCCCACGGCGAGACCACGTTCGATGAGGCCGTCGCCAACACGAGAACGCTGATTCGCGCCGCCGAAGAGGCGGGCGTCCGCAGAATCGTCCACGTCAGCATCACCAAGGCCTCCGAGCAGTCGCGGCTGCCCTATTTTCGCGGCAAAGGCGTGCTCGAACGGGCGATAGCGGAGTCGAAGCTGTCCTACGCCATCATCCGGCCGACGGTCATCTTTGGCAGGGAAGGCATTCTCATCAACAACATCGCCTGGCTCCTGCGGCGCTTCCCCGTCTTCGCCGTCCTGGGAAGCGGCGACTACCGCCTGCAGCCGGTCTACGTGGAGGACATGGCCGACATGGCCGTGGCGGCGGCCGAACGCAGCGGCAACGAGGTCTTCGACGCCGTGGGCCCGGAGACCTTCACCTTCGACGCGCTCGTGCGGCTGATCAGGGACAGGATCGGAAGCCGAGCCAGGATTGTCCGTCTTCCGCCCGGCCCGGCGCTCTTCCTGTCGCGCGTCGTCGGCGTGTTCGTGCGCGACGTCGTTCTTACGGCGGACGAAGTTGCCGGCCTGATGGCGGGCCTGCTCGTCTCCAGCGCTCCTCCGACCGGCCGTACCCGCCTCAGCGACTGGCTCGACGAGAACGCCTCAACCCTCGGCACGCGCTACGCCTCCGAGCTCCAGCGCCACTATCGCTGACAAAACACTTGAGACTGGCGCTGCTTTCCACTAGAATGCTGACAATCGTCCTCGTTGAGCCCGTTCTCGCGTCACAGGGAGGTGGCAATGGATCTCCTTCTCGGCCTGATAATCATAACTGCGTTCATCGTCGTGCCCGGTCTGCTCAACTACTTCACCAGTCGCTGGCTCGTCGGCGACGGCGGCGCGCCCGGACGCTGGGAGCACGTGATTGCCGGCTTCATGCTGTCGTTCGTGCTGCTGACGGTCGCCGCGATGGTGACGATGTTCGTCAGCCTCGGCTTCGAGGGCCTGCGAACGCAAATCGCCGACTTCGTTCGCCTGGGTCTGCGCGGCTACGGCCAGGAAAGGCCCATCGCCCTGTCCGGCGTGCTCACGGCTCTCGCCCTGGCCGACATGGCGATCATGACCGGGCTCGGCTGGGTCGGCATTCCCGGCGCCTATCTCAAGTGACCTCGCTGCTATCATAGATACGAGGCCGGGCAGACGGAGGTTGCCGCTGCGCCGGATGATGCTGCCATGACCCCTCGCGTCCGCTTCGCCCCTAGCCCGACGGGCATCCCGCACGTCGGCAACATACGTACCGCTCTCTTCAACTGGCTGTTCGCCCGACACGAAGGCGGCCGCTTCGTGCTGCGCATCGAGGACACCGACCAGACGCGTCTCGTCTCCGATGCCCTCGACGCCATCCTCGAAAGCCTGCGCTGGCTCGGCCTCGACTGGGACGAAGGCCCGGAGGTCGGCGGGTCGTACGGTCCTTATTTCCAGTCGGAGCGGCTGGAGCGTTATCATCGCGCCGCCACCGAGCTCATCGCCGGGGACGCCGCCTATCGCTGCTACTGCTCGCCGGAGCGGCTGGAGCAGGTCCGCGCCGAGCAGACGCGTCGCAAGGAACCGCCGCGCTACGACCGTCGCTGCCGCAATCTCGGCGAGGCGGAGTGCGCGCAGGAGGAGGGGAAGGGAACAACGCCGGTCGTGCGCTTCAAGACGCCGCTTTCCGGCCGCACGGAGTTCGACGACGCCGTCCGCGGCCGCGTCGTCTTCGAGAATGAGACGCTGGACGACTTCGTGATCCTGAAGTCGGACGGCTTTCCCACCTATCACCTGGCCAACGTCGTCGACGACAACCTGATGGAGATAAGCCACGTCCTTCGCGCCGACGAGTGGCTTCCGAGCACACCGCGCCACCTGCTGCTCTACGCCGCGCTCGGCTACGCGCCGCCGGTGTTCGCCCACCTGCCGATGATCCTGGGCACCGACCGAGCGAAGCTCAGCAAGCGGCACGGCGCCGTCTCACTGCTGGAGTACAAGCGCCAGGGCTACCTGCCGGAAGCCATGTTCAACTTCCTCGGCCTGCTCGGCTGGTCGCTGGACGACCACACGGAGGTCATCTCGCGGGAGGAGTTCATCCGCGCCTTCAGCCTGCAGCGCATCGTCAAGAACCCGGCCATCTTCGACGTCGAGAAGCTGACCTGGATGAACGGCGTCTACATTCGCCAGATTCCCGTGGAGCGACTGGCGGAGCTCCTCAGCGAACGTCTTGAAGAGGACCTGCCTCCCGAGGTTCCGCGTCCGCTCGACAGGGCCTATGTCGCTCGCATCGTGCCGCTCGTGCAGGAGCGCATCAAGCGCCTCGACGAGGCGGTGGCGCTGACGGCGTTCTTCTTCGTCGAAGGGCCGCTGGAATATCCGGCGGAGCTGTTGCTGGGTAAGCGCCCAGACGGGCGCCCGTATGGGCGCTTCGCGGCCAAGCCGGACGACGCGTCGCAGGCGCTGGCGAAGGCGATCGAGCGCCTGGAAGCCGTCGAAGATTGGCGCCACGATGTGCTGGAGGGCGTGCTGCGTCCTCTCGCCGAGGAGCTCGGCCTAAAGGCGGGCGATCTGTTCATGCTCATTCGTGTCGCCGTCACCGGCCAGACCGCGACGCCGCCGCTGTTCGAGACGATGGAGGTCCTCGGCCGCGACCGGTCACTCGCCCGCCTCCGCGACGCCCTCCGCCGCCTCGGTCCCCCTTGACGCTGTGGTCGACCCTCAATGTCCCGTAGCGACGTAGCCGAGGCTTTCCACCCTCGGCGTCCACCCGCGCGCAGCTTCGGTTTACGGCCGTCCCTCCCCATGCTAAACTGGCATGGCTCGCTGGGGAGTCGTCTAGTGGTAGGACAGCGGACTCTGGATCCGTATGCGGGGGTTCGAATCCTCCCTCCCCAGCCAGCTTCAGCCATCGCGCCGTTGTTGTCGGCCGAATTCGTTTCGGGCATAATTGGGAATGGCGCATTCGTCTAGCGGCCCAGGACACCGCCCTCTCAAGGCGGAGATCGCGGGTTCGAATCCCGCATGCGCTACCAAAGACGCACACGAAGGCAGGAACGGCCCCGATGCCTCCTGCCTTCTTCGCCCTCCACTCCCGGCCGCGGCCTCCGATAACATGAGGTGAACGAACATGAAGACAACCGACTTCCGCAGCGACACCGTCACCCTGCCGACGCCCGCCATGCGCGACGCCATCGCCCGCGCTGAGCTCGGCGACGACGTCTACCACGAAGACCCCACCGTCAACCGCCTGCAACGCATGGCCGCCGATATGCTGGGCAAAGAGGACGCTCTCTTTGTCGCCAGCGGCACGATGGCCAACGTGGTCGCCGTCCTCACGCACTGCGAGGCGGATGACCGCCTGCTCGTCGGCAGCGAGGCGCACATCCATTACTACGAAGGCGACGGCATGCGCCGACTAGCCGGCGTGGACATCCGCACGCTCCCCAACGACGCTCACGGCCGCATAGAGCCGTCGGCGCTGGAGGAAACGCTCTGGGAGAGCGAAGGTAAGCCCATCGATCTCGTCTGCCTGGAGAACACCCACATGCGCTGCGGCGGCGTGACTCTGAGCGCTGCTTACACGTCCAAGATCGCCTCCGTCGCGCATGACCGCGGCGTGCCGCTGCACCTCGACGGCGCCCGCATCTTCAACGCCGCGGTTGCCCAGGGCGTGCCGGCGGCCTCGCTGGCGGAGGACGTCGACTCCCTGATGTTCTGCCTGTCGAAGGGGCTCGCCTGCCCGGTCGGGTCGATTCTCTGCGGCAGCGCCGAGTTCATCGCCCTCGCCCGGCAGTCGCGGAAGCTGGTCGGCGGCGGGATGCGGCAGGCCGGCGTGCTGGCGGCGCCCGGAGTCGTCGCCCTGGAGTCGATGATCGACCGGCTCGCCGAGGACCATGCCAACGCCCGTATTCTCGCCGAGGGGCTTGCCGGCTTGCCCGGCGTAACCATCGACCTGCCAGCCGTCGAGACCAACATAGTCATCTTCACCGTCGAAACCGGAGCGCCGCCGTTCCTCGCCGCGATTGCCGAGGAAGGCATTCTCGCCCTGCCGGTTGGGCCGGATAGGGTGCGAATGATAACGCACTGCGACATATCGCGCGCAGATGTCGAGGAGGCCCTGGAGCGCATGGAGCGCGTTCTCCGTCGCGGCAACGTGGAGCAGGCCGCCGGCTAGACCAACCGCTCGCCTTAAGCATCCTGCGTTTCTCACGGTTTCGCCCACTAATCTCGCCGTAACTGGCCCTTCAGCCCGTCGTTCCAGGGGAGTCCAGAGGGGGCTCGCCCCCTTTGGCAGCCGAAGGTCCGCCTCTGGAGGAGGTTCCAGGGGTGTCCCCTTGAACGAAGGGACTTTGCTAGGGCGGGCTGGGTGGGAAGAGGATCGTCAATGTTAACGCAAGCGGCCGCCGGCACCACGCAGCGTGACCGCCTTCGACGTCGCGATCTGTGCGGCCCGCGCCGCCCGCGCCAGGGCGGCATAGCGGTGCTATAATCTCATCGATGACCTCTTCTGAAGAGAAGCCTCTCCTTGTGATTCTCGACGGGCACGGAATCATTCACCGCGCCTATCATGCCTTCAAAGAGCCGCTCATCATCCGGCGGACCGGCGAGGTGGTGACCGCGGTCTACGGCCTTGCCAACACGCTGCTCAGCGTCCTCGAACAGCTCAACCCGACGCACATCGCCATCGCCCTCGACCCGCGCGGCCCAACCTTCCGCCACGAGCTCGACATAACGTACAAAGCGCAACGAGTCGCCGCGCCGGAAGACCTGACGTCGCAGATCGGCCGCTGCATCGAGGTCATCGAAGCGTTCAACATCCCCATCTTCCGCGTTCCGGGCTTCGAGGCCGACGACGCGCTCGGCACCCTGGCGCGGCAGGCGGAAGAGAAGGACGTCGACACCTTCGTCGTTAGCCTGGACAGCGACATGGTGCAGCTCGTCGGGCCGCGCGTCCGCGTCTTCATGTTCCGGCCCTACCAGCGTGACACCGTGACCTACGACGAGCAGGCTGTGCGCGAACGCTACGGCTTCGAACCGCGACAGATGCCCGATTTCAAGGGCCTCAAAGGCGACGTTTCCGACAACATTCCCGGCGTCCCGGGCATCGGCGAGAAGACGGCCGTCCGCCTGATCCAGCAGTTCGGCAGCCTGGAAAGCATCTACGAGCACATCGACGAAGTGGAGCCGGAGAAGCTGCGCGAGCTGCTGCGCACGCACGAAGCGCAGGCCCGCCACAGCAAGCAGATGGCGACCATCCGCACCGACGTGCCGATAACGCTCGACCTCCAGGCGGCGCACCGGAAGCGCTTCGACCGCCAGAAGGTGCTGGACATCTTCCGCGAGCTGGAGTTCCGCAGCCTCATTCCGCGCATCCCCGAGTCGGGCGCCGAGGCTCCGGTGGAAGCGCTGCCGGCGCCGGAGGTGGCGGGCCCGGTGGAATACCACACCATTTTCACGGAGGACGACCTTCGCTCTCTCGCGCAGAGACTCCGCACGGCCGGCGCCTTCACTATCGACACGGAGACCGACGACATTCTGCCGATGCGCGCGCCCCTGGTCGGCATGTCCTTCTCGCCGGCGCCCGGGGAAGCGTACTACATCCCCGTCGGCCATCAGCCAGCGCTCGGCCAGCCGGAGCAACTGCCGCTCGCGATGGTGCTTGCCCATCTGGGCCCGCTCCTGGAGGACGAATCGCTGTCGAAGACGGCGCACAACGGCAAGTTCGACATGGTGGTGCTGGCGAACCACGGTGGCAACGTCCGCGGTTTTGCCTTCGACACGATGATCGCCGCCTATCTCCTCGGCGAAGGCGGCAGCGCGGCCGGCGCTTCGCCCGTCGGCGGCGGCTCGCTGAGCCTGAAGTGGCTCGTCTCCAAGCGCCTGGGCATCGAGATGACGCCGATCACCGACCTCATCGGCAAGGCGGGCGCGAAGCAGCTGCCGATGAGCGCCGTCCCGATCGAGCAGGTCAGCCGCTACGCCTGCGCCGACGCCGACCTGGCGGGTCGCCTGCGCGGCGTCCTGGAGGAGGAGCTGAAGCGACAGAACCTGTGGAAGCTCTTCGCCGAAGTCGAGATGCCGCTCCTGCCGGTGCTGGCGCGAATGGAGATGACGGGCATCGCCCTCGACGTCAGCGTTCTCCGCGAGCTGTCGCAGCAACTCAGCGGCCAGATCGCTACGCTGGAGCGTGCAATCTACGACGCCGTCGGCCATGAGTTCACCATCGCTTCACCGCAGCAGTTATCCGACATCCTCTTCCGCGAGCTCGCCCTGCCGAAGCCGGCGCGTCGCACCAAGCAGGGCTACGTCACCGATGCGCTCGTGCTGGAGTCGCTGCGCGGTGTCCACCCAGTCGTCGACCTCATCCTCCAGTACCGCCAGCTCACAAAGCTGAAGTCGACCTACATCGACACCTTGCCCGGGCTGGTCAATCCGAAGACGAACCGCGTCCACACCAGCTTCAACCAGACGGTCGCCGCCACCGGCCGCCTGTCCTCCAACGACCCGAACCTCCAGAACATACCGATTCGCTCGGAGCTGGGCGGACAGGTGCGCGCCGCCTTCATCGCCCGCGACATCGGGCCGGAGCCGCGACTCCTCGGCGCCGACTACTCGCAGGTCGAGCTGCGCATTCTTGCCCACCTCTGCGGCGACCCGCTGCTCGTGCACGCCTTCCGCGAGGACGAGGACATCCATGCGGCCACGGCGTCGGAGGTATTCGGTGTGGCGCTGGCGGAGGTCACGGCCGAGATGCGGCGTCGCGCCAAGGTCTTCAACTTCGGCGTCCTCTACGGCCTCACCGGCTTCGGTCTTTCCCAGCGCGAGGGCATCTCCCGCGAAGACGCGTCCCACTTCATAGCTACCTACTTCGAGCGCTATCCGCGGGTGAAGGAGTGGCGCGAGAAGGCGGTTGCCGACGCCCGCGCCAAGGGCTACGCCGAAACGATGATGGGCCGCCGGCGCTACGTTCCCGAGATCCACGCCAGCAACCCGATGGTGCGCGCCGCCGCCGAGCGCATCGCCATAAACATGCCGATCCAGGGCACCGCGTCGGACGTTATCAAGGTCGCCATGAACCGCATCGACGCCGAGCTGACGGAGCGCGGCCTGCGCTCGAAGATGCTGCTCCAGGTGCACGACGAGCTCATCTTCGAAGGTCCGCTGGCCGAGATGGACGTGCTGCGGGAGATCGTCCTGCGCCTCATGCCCGCTCCCCTCGATCTCGACGTGCCGCTGAAGATCGACGTCAAGGTCGGCAAGAACTGGGGTGAAATCTAGCCAATCCTTGGGGGAGGTTGCGCCTCGATGTACGAGGAACATCCAATATTCGAGAAACCAACCGATGAAAACGCAGCCATATGGCGCTATCTGGACTTTACCAAGCTAGTGTCGCTGCTGGACAGGCAAGCGCTGTTCTTCGCTCGGGCAGATACCCTGTCTGACCCATTTGAACGTTCATTACCGAAAGAGAGCGTAAGGCTTCGCCCCGTCGTCTACAAGGATATTCCGAAAGAGTCGTTGGACAAGATGCTGGCAACATTGGCGTCCCTTCACAGGGACATTAGGAAATTCGTACTCTTGAACTGCTGGCATATGAGTGAGAATGAGTCCGCCGCGATGTGGAGCCTACACCTCAAGAGCGATGAGGGCGTCGCCATTCGCTCCAGCTTCAAGAGGTTAAGCGAGTCTTTCAAGGCATGTGAGGCGCACCGCGTTTACATCGGCAAAGTTGAGTACATCGACTATCAGACGGATTGGCTCCCTGAAGCGACCGCCTTCAACCCGTTTCTGCACAAGAGGAAGAGCTTCCAGCACGAGCGCGAGCTGAGGGCCGTAATTCTGAATCTTCCGGTCGAAGGTGCTACAGTCGATTTGCGGAAACAGCCGGTTGAACTGGGAGCGTATGTTCCCGTCGATCTGGAGTTGCTTGCTAGCAGCGTCTATGTGGCGCCAACGGCATCTTCGTGGTTCTTGGACCTCGTGACGTCGGTGACGCAAAAGTACGGCTTCAACAAGGACGTGTTGCGCTCCGAACTGGATCAAGATCCCGTGTACTAGTTCCGGGCCCCGTACCGGCGACCCTAATTGGCCCCAGCTATGCCCGAACTCCCTGAAGTCGAAACGATTCGCCGCGACCTGCTCCCCCACGTCGTCGGGCGTACCATCACCGGCGTGCGCGTCGCGCCCGGTGCCGAGCGCGTCATCCGCGGCGACGTCGCCTTCGCTCGACGCCTCGCCGGCCGCCGCATCGACGACCTCCTCCGTCGCGGCAAGTACTTACTGCTTCGCCTCGACAGCAAAGGAAGGCCGCTCTTCCTCGCCGTCCACCTGCGCATGACCGGCTCCCTGCTCTACCGGCGCTCCGGCGACCCGCCCGACGCCTATGTCCGAGCCGTCATCGCCCTCGACGACGGCTCAGAGCTGCGCTACGCTGACCTGCGCAAGCTCGGCCGGCTCTGGCTCGCCGATTCGCCGGAAGAGGCGACCGGGCGCCTCGGACCGGAGCCGCTCGACGCTTCGTTCACGGCCGCAAAGCTGCGCGACACGCTGTCGGGCCGGCGCGCTCCGATCAAGGCGGTCCTGCTCGACCAGCGGGCCATCGCCGGTATCGGCAACATCTACGCCGACGAGGCGCTTTTCGCCGCCCGCATCCATCCGCGTCGACTCGCCGCCGGCCTGTCCGACGCGGAAGTGACGCGACTGCACCGCGCCGTGCGACGCGTCCTCAACGACGCCCTGGGCAACCGCGGCTCCTCCTTCCGCGACTACGTCGACGCCGCCGGTCGCGAGGGGCGACACCAGTTGCGGGTGAAGGTCTTTCGTCGGACGGGGCAGCCGTGCTATGTTTGCCGGACGGAGATAGCTCGCATCAAAGTGGGCGGCCGGAGCACGCACTTCTGCCCCCACTGCCAGCCGTAAGATCGGTTTGGGAGGCGGCCATGCCATCACCAAGTTACCGCGAGACCGAGATAGCCAT
The DNA here is from genome assembly GCA_963703345.1 of uncultured Chloroflexia bacterium. Lineage (GTDB taxonomy): Bacteria > Chloroflexota > Dehalococcoidia > DSTF01 > JALHUB01 > JALHUB01. The sequence continues at coordinate 1,401,997 of OY969814.1, forward strand.
TCTGTCAGTAGTCGAAGAAGCGGGGGGCTCGGCAAAGCCGAGCGACGTCTATCCTGCCGTAACGGCCCGGTTTCCGAAGTTGACGGACGATGACATGCGAAGCGCGTTGCCGTCGGGTGGAAACCGATGGGCCAACCGAATCCAATGGGCCAGGCAGAGTCTCGTCGTTTCCGGCCAGCTCAACCGAAAGCCCCGCGGCTTGTGGTGTATTACCGACGCCGGGCGAGCGAGGCTTAAGAAAGAGGGAAGCCTTGCGGTGCGACCTGCCTCGGTGACACGAGTCGGCGAGTCGCCTGTCGTCGAACTTCAGCAAGAGAATCTGCACCGACAGCTTCAGAAGAAACTTCAGGAAATTGGCCACATTCTGGGCAAATTTTGCGTGTCCGAGTATCCAGAAGGACCCTATCAATACGACGTGGTCTGGAAGGAAGACCAGAACCTCGCCAGGGCTAGCCACGTTTTCGAGATCCAACATCACGGGAACTTGGCCGACGCCCTGCTGAAACTGAAGCATGCGCACGACGTATGGAGGTCTCGTCTTTTCCTGGTTGTGACCGGCGAAAAGGACCGCCGGAGAGTGGATCAGATTCTTGGGCCCCTTTTTTCCGGCGTATTCCATGAAATCCGGTCCGACACAATCCCACTGACACCGGAAGAGGTTGACGAACTTCATGACCTTCTGAAAAGCCACGAGCAAATGCTTCGCCAGATGCTTAGCAGCTAGTCATGCAGAGCAAGGACGCCATAACTGACATCGCCGGCATACGCGTCGGCCACTGGACCGACCGGCGCGCCGCCACCGGCTGTACGGTCGTCCTCTGCGAGAAGGGCGCCGTCGCCGGCATCGACGTGCGCGGCGGAGCCCCCGGCACCCGCGAGTCGTCCTTATTGCGACCGGAGACGCTTGTCCAGCAAATTCACGCCGTCTTCCTCACCGGCGGCAGCGCCTTCGGCCTCGACGTCGGCTCCGGCATCATGCGCTATCTGGAAGAGCGAGGCGTCGGCTTCGCCTACGGCGGCGCGACCGTCCCGATCGTCTGCGGCGCCGTCCTCTTCGACCTCAACGTCGGCCGCGCGGACGTGCGACCCACCGGCGAAAGCGGCTACCGCGCCTGCCTGGCGGCGAAAAGCGGGCGCATCGCTGAGGGCAGCGTCGGCGCCGGCACGGGCGCGACTGTGGCGAAGGTGCGGACGGTCGCCCACGGGCTGAAGGGCGGCGTCGGCACCGCGGCGGAACGAATCGACGACATCGTTGTCGCCGCGCTCGTCGCTGTCAACGCTTTCGGCGAGATCAGCGATGGCGAGACCGTCATCGCCGGCCCACGCGGCGCACCCGGCCGCTTCGACAGCACACTCGACATAATGCGACAGGCCGGACCTTCCGCGGGCCTGCCTCTCACGAACACGACCATCGGCGTCATCGCTACCAACGCCACTCTCACGAAGGTGCAGGCGACCGCCGTCGCCCAAATGGCCCACGACGGCATCGCCCGCGCCGTCCGGCCCGCCCACTCGCCCGTCGACGGCGACGTGCTCTTCGCCCTGGCCACCTGCGAGCGCGAAGAGTCCGCGAACGTGCTGGTCATCGGAGCTTTCGCCGCCCGCGCCGTCGAGCGCGCCATCATCCGCGCCGTAAAGGCGGCGACCGGGCTGGCGGGCATCCCTTCCGCTGCGGAGTGGCTCGCGATGGGACGCTAGCTCAGGAGAGCAGTCGGAGCAGCTCGCTCGGCATCGACGCGAAGGCGACGGGCGTCGACAGAGCGGCGCTTACGTCGGCGGGCGTCGCGCCGTCGAGGAACAGGGCGCCGGCGTGGTTGAGGGCATGACGCGGCAGGACGAGCAGATCGCCCAGGTCGCGGCCCCGAAGCGTTTCGATGATGTCGCGGCCGGTCAGCAGGCCGGACACGGTGACGCGCGGCCCGAAGAAGGCGTTCTCGACCGCCACGACCGATGCGTCGATTCCCGTTAGCGCGCTCATCTCCGCCGCAAGCTGCGTCAGCACCGGCGCGACGAGCGTCCCGCAGGCGAGCGTAATCCTCCTGGAGAGCGTCGGTCGCGGGACCGCGCTGCCGGACAGCCGCCGTCGCAGCCGCCGCCAGTCCTCGATGAGGGCGCGCGTCATCCCAATGCCGTTCTCATACTGCGGATAGCCGTCGTAGCGCGCGGAAGCGGGCAAACGTACGCCCGCGGCCAGATAGAACTCGTCCGCCAGGTAGACCAGGTCGACGCCAAAACGTCGCCGGAACTCCCGCTGCCAGGGGCGCACCTGCGCGATGACCTGGTGGGCGTATTCCGGCGTGCAGGGCGCCAGCCGGCGCTTTGTGGCGTCGTCGGCGCGCGACCAGGCGTCCCGGCTCGCCGCCACGGGCACGACGCCGATCGACTGCACCGCCGGGTAGAGCTCGCCTAGCTCGCGGACGGTCCGCGCCAGTTCCTCGCCGTCGTTGAGGCCCGGGCAAAGCACGATCTGCGTGTTGATGCGAATGCCAAGCTCGCCTAGACGCCGCAACTGCCCGACAACGTCCGGCGCGCGTCCGTTTCCAAGCAGGCGACGCCGCAGCTCCAGGTCAGTAGCATGCACCGACACGTTGAGGGGGCTCAGGCGCTGCTCCTCCAGCCGGCGCCAGTCGGCGGCGGTCAGGTTGGACAGCGTGACGAAATTGCCGTCGGCAAAGCTGAGGCGGATGTCGTCGTCTTTCAAGTAAAGGGAAGGGCGCAGGCCGGCGGGCAGGCCCTTCAGGAAGCAGAAAAAGCAATCGTTGTTGCAGGTGCGAATGCGGTCGAAGATGGACGACTCGAACTCGACGCCGAGGCTTTCGCCGGGCCGCCGCTGCGCCTCGATCTCCTGCTCCCGCCCGTCGCGCTCGAAAGTGAGGTGAAAGCGCTCCTCCGCCGCGTAGAAGGCGAAATCGATGGCGTCGCGCAGCGCATGGCCGTTGACGGCGAGAAGCCTGTCGCCGGGCCGCAGTCCGACGCGCGCCGCGAGGCTGCCGGCGGCCACCTCTCGAACCGCGCCACCGGCCTTTGAGGCGGCAAGGGGCATCAGGCGAGCTCCCGCAGCCGCGCCACGACCGCCTTGATTGCCTCGTCCGGAGTCGAAGCGCCGGCCGTCACGCCGACACGCGCCCGGCCTCGCAGCCACTCGCCCTCGATCTGCTCCGCCGACTCGACCTGGTACGTCTCGACGCCTTCCTCCCGCGCGACTTCCGCCAAATGCCGCGTGTTCGCGCTCTCCCTGCCGCCGACGACGATCACGAGGTCGACCCGTCGCGCTAGGTCCCGCGCCGCTGCCTGCTTGCTAGTGGTGGCGTCGCACAGCGTGTTTATCACGCGCAGCTCGTGCGCATCCCGCAGGTGCACGTCGACGAGGCGCTGGACAAAGGAAGCGAAGCGGTCGGCGGTCTGCGTTGTCTGCGCCAGCACGGCGACTCGCCCCGGCAGAGGCGCGGGGAGCGCGTCCAGTGCCGCCTCATCGGGGAGAGCGACGCCTTTGCCGGCAGCCCAGCCGAGGACGCCGCGCACCTCAGGATGTTCCGGATTGCCGAAGATGACGATGGTGTAGCCTTCGCCGGCCAGCCGCTTCGCCCAGCGCTGCGAGCGCGTTACGATGGGGCAGGTGGCATCGATTGCCCGCAGCCCGAGCCGCGCCATCTCCGCCAGCACCGCCGGCGACGCCCCGTGCGAGGGGACGATGACGGCGCGGTCGCGAGCTTCGTCGGCTTCATGGATGACCTGGACGCCCATCGCCGCCAGCCGCTCGACGACCTGCTGATTGTGCACAATCGACCCCAGGCTTGCGAGCTCGCCCGACTCGGCTGCCGCCTTCTCCGCCATCTCCACAGCGCGCCGGACGCCGAGGCAGAAGCCCAGGTCGCCGGCAAGAATTATCTCCATCGCTCGCTCAGCCCGTTCTCTCGACTCCCGACGACGCCGTCTCCGCGTAGGCGCCTCTCTGCTCCGCCGGCAGCAATGCCGCGATCCTCCCCATGATGATGTCGGTGCAGCGCTTCGCCTCCTCCGCCGTCACCCGCTGCACCGGCGGCAGGAAGAAGGGATCGCCCAGGACGACGCGGATGTGAGGACGGCGCCTGCGAAGGCTGTCCAGGGGCAGCCGGATGATGGATATCTTCGCGGTGCCGCTGACGGCGACCGGCAGGATCGGCGCCTCGCTTCGAAGCGCCAGCAGCGCCGTCCCGGGATGGGCAGCGTGCAGCCTGCCGTCTTTGCTGCGGGTGCCTTCCGGGAACATCGCCAGCACTTCGCCGCCGCGGAGGATTTCCGCCGCCTTGCGCAGAGCGCCGAGGTCGGCCTCCGAGCGACGCACCGGAAAAGCGCCGACGAGTCGGGCCATCATCCCGATAACTGGCCACTGGAACATCTCCCGCTTGGCCATGAAAACGAGCCGTCGCGACATTACGGCGCCCAGCAGCGGCGGGTCGGCGTTGTTGAAATGGTTGGACGCCACGATGAGCGTGCCCTGCCGCGGCATCTTCTCCCGGCCGATGACCTCGGTGGTAGTGAACGCGAAGACGACGGCTTTGACGACCGCCAGGAGCGACCAGTAGAACAGGGGAACGATGTACTTCACTGCGTCAGCGCCAGTATCTTGTCGACAACCTGCTCCAGGCTGAGGCCGTCCGTTTGCAGTATGCGCGCGTCCGCCGCGGGTCGTAGCGGCGACAGCTCGCGCTCACTATCGGCGGCGTCGCGGCGCTCCAACTCTCGCATGACGCTCGCAATGCTGATCGTCTCCCCGCGGAGCTGCGCCTGCTCCCAGCGACGCCGCGCTCGCTCCAACCGCGGGGCGTCGAGGTAGACCTTGAGGTCGGCGTCCGGCAGCACTACGGTGCCGATGTCCCGTCCGACGACCACGATCTCGCCCCGCTGCGCCTCTTCGCGCTGGATGCGCACCATCGCCTCCCGCACCGCCGGCAGCCGGGACACGTCGGAAACGTTCGCCTCGACCTCCGGACGAACTAGGAACGCGGTCACCTCGACGCCGTTGACGTGGACTTGGCTCTGCTCGTCGGCGGTCGTGCTCACCGTCATGCTAACCCGTTGCGCCACGCCGACAATCGCCTGTTCGTCTTGCGGCGCAATGTCCCTTTCCAGGAGCAGCCAGGTGAAGGCGCGGTACATCATGCCGGTGTCCAGAAAGCGAAAACCGAGGCGTTTCGCCAGCAGGCTGCCCACCGCGCTCTTGCCTGACGCGACAGGGCCGTCTATGGCGACCGTCCTCGGATGGCCGTGGCGTTCCTCTGCGATATCTCCTCCAGCGCTTATGCGCCGCTAATCAACCTCCCTTCGATTATAGGCGGCGCCCATTCAGACGGGCAAGGAACAGGCCGCTGGAACCGCCGATGAGGAGGGCCACGGCGCCGGAGGCAAGCGAGATGAGAATGCGGAGTCGCGTGTCGTCGGAGGTGGGAACGGGAGCAGCCGCCGTTTCGATGCCGCCGCCTCCTTGATTGCGGACCGATGCAATTGCAGACGCAGACGACTTGCCGATCGGCGGAGTCGCCTGCCGGACGACACTCTGGCCGGCAACAGTGGCCCGCGGCTTCGTTACCCGCTGAATGATTGCGGCCGTGCCGATATCGCTCTGCGGCTCCACGACAGAGGTGGCGGGGGGCGAGGGCGTTACGGCATCCAACGATGCAGGTTCGAAGGACACGTCGTCGATGTAGATGGTTGCCGGCGCCTCCGACGCGGGAGCGAGCATGACGCGAAGCCTGGCGGAGCGCGCGTCGGCGGGCGCGAGAGCGGCGCCGGTCGTCAGGAACCGGAAAGTCGGGTCGACATCGCCTAGATGTGTCGTCGAGTCGGATGTGGCGAGGGCGCTGCCGCTGCAGTCATCGCTGGCATACCAGGAGATACGCAGGTATGATTCGCTGACTCCCGGATCGTCAAGGAGGACGTAGCCGCTGAAGTCGTAGGCGCTGCCGCCGCTCACGCGCACGGTCTGATAGACCCACTTCGTCGCGGTCGTACTGCTGCTGAAGGCGCCGGAGTACTGCCCGCTGCGGGCGTGCGCGCTGCTCTGCTGCAGCTCGCCGCCGTACTTGTTCCAGCCCAGCGGGCCGTCGCCGTCCGCGTCCTCGAAACCGCCGTTGACGAGAGCGCTGCCCGGGCCGGTCGTCGGCGTCGCGCTGGGGACGGTGCTTGGCGTGGTGGTGGGTACCCTTGTCTGCGTCACCGTCGGCGCGACCGTCGCAATTGCCGTTGCCGAAGGCTGGAGGGGGACGGCGGGCGTGTCAGTGGGCGCTGGCGTGTCGTCCGGCGGCGGCCCTTCGAGCGTGACGTCGTCGAAGTAGACCGTTCCGCTGCCGTAGAAATTGACGCTGATCCTGGGTCGCGCGAAGGCGGCGTTTTCGGGTGCGGTGCGGGTCGCCGACAGAGGCTGCCAGTCGGCCGCGTTGTCCCTCAGGGGCGCGCTGCCAGCGGGGCAGGGCGAGAGCGGGTTCCCTGCCTGGTCACTCCAGCAGAGCTGTAGCTCGACCGAATACACCTGTGGATCGTTCTTCAAGACGGACGCGGAGAGCGTGTAGTCGGCGGAAGGCCGGATGGCGACGGCCGTGCGCCGCTGAACCCTCACGGAGCCCGGGTTGTCCGGGGTGAGGACGGCGGAGCAATCGCTTTCGTAGCCACGATCGCCGCAGACGGTGTCGAGGGTGCCGCCGCTTGCCACCCAATCGCCGACGCCGTTCTCGAACCCGTCGTCGATCAGCAGATCGGTCGACCCACGCGCCGCTAACCCGCTCGACAGCAGGAACAGGACAGCCAGCGCCACTGCCAGCGCTGCCGCGCCGCTTCGCACGCCGTACGCTCCTTGTCTCGGCGAGCAAGGGGTCCGAATCCGCGGATAGTAACTCCGAGGCGGCTTCCTTGCGCCTTTTTCGTAGCCTGTAAGCTACGGGGTGGAAGTTAGGGACGTATCGTAACCTATTACAGCAAACGCTTCAAGCGGGGATTAGGGGTGATGCCGGGAAGGCGTCCTCGCTTGGCCACCGGCCGGCCGTCGATCTCATGGATGTCCGCCGTGAAGTCGATCGGAGGCACGCTGGTAATGTAGCTGCCGATGCCGAAGCCATCGACACGCGCGCCCTCCTGCCGCATCCCGACGATCCGCTCCGGCGTCACGCCGCCGCTCACGAATATCTGCACCCCGGGGAAGCCGGCAAGATCGAGACGCGCTCGCACCTCCTTCACTAGGTCGGGCGTCACGCCGCCGCGCTCTGCCGGCGTGTCCAGTCGCACGCCTTGCAGTCGCTCCTTCATCGCCTCTGCGACCCGAAGCGATTCCTCCGCCTCGTCGTGGAACGTGTTGACGAGGACGATGCGTTGCACTTCCGGCGGCATCTGCTCGTCGAAGGCGAGTGCCGCCGCCACGGTGTCGCCGAAGCAGATGATGAGCGCGTGCGGCATCGTGCCGGAGGGCGCCACGCCGGCCAGTCGTGCCCCCTCGACCGACGAGCACGACAGGCAGCCGCCGACTACCGCCGCGTAGTCCATCACCGCCGCGACGTTCGGGTGGACGTGCCGCGCGCCGAAGCTTATGACCGGGACGCCCGCGGCGGCATCGACGCACTCGCGGGCGGCCGTCGCCCAGGCGCTCTCCTGCGCCAGCATGCCCGCCAGCGCCGTCTCGTAGATGCCGTAGGACTGGTAGGGCGCCGTGACGCGCAAGACCGTCTCTTTCCGCGACATCGCCTCGCCTTCCGCGAGGCCCCAGACCTCGCTTTCGGGCGGGAGGACCTTCCGGAGCAGCGACACGGCCTCGCGCACGCCGCAGAGCAGGCCGTCGCGCGCTGGGAAGAATTCCATCGCCGCGCGCGGATTGACGCCCGTCCGCTCCAGCACTTCACGAGTGCGGAGAAAGTAGACGTCCGCCGTGTCGCCGCTAAGGACGGAGGGCAGGATCGGGAAATCGTTGCTCAAAATGGCTTCCTTGCGTTATTGGCGCCCTGGCCGCTAGGCCTGTCGCACCAGCCTTGCGCCCAGCACCTTCTCCATGTGCTGCAGCGCGCACCGATGCGCCTCTTCGTTGAACGTCGCCACGCAGTTCGCCGGCACCTCGACGTGGTAGTCGCGATTGCGGGCGTCGGCGACGGTGTGCATCACGCAGATGTCGGTGCAGATGCCGCAGACAACGATCTTCTCGGGCGCCAGCTCCCGAAGGCGCGCCTCCAGGTTCGTCCCGAAGAAGCCGCTGTAGCGCCGCTTGGGGATTATCTCCGTCGCCAGGTCCGCCAGCTCCGGCGTGATCTCCGTCTCCTCGGTGCCGCGGACGCAGTGCGGCGGGAACGTCGCGAACTCCTTGTCGTCCGGATCGTGCGTGTCGGCGAGGAATATGGCGTGGGAGCCGCGCCGAAGCTCCTCTTCGACCAGCCGGCGGACGTTCGGGACTATGGCGCGGGCGCTGGGCCCGCAGCCGAGGGCGCGACCCTCCTCAAGAAAGCCGCGCAGCATGTCGACTACGATGACGACGTTGGGCATCGCAGGTCCTTCGCGAAACAGAGCTTATCCTGATTGTAGGACAATCGTTGGGAGTTGCGAACGGATCAGCCCTCGCGGCTACGGCGAACACGGACGCGGCGGACCGAGAAGGCTTCGCTCTCGATTACGGCGTCGGGTTCGAAGCCGTTCTCGCCGGGCTTCCGGACAACCGCCTTCGACTCCGGCTTGAGCGCCGGCAGCAGCGACCGCGGCCGGAAGGCCATCCTTATCACCCGCCTGATGACGATCTCCGCCAGCGTGCCGACGATGATGGCCGTGGCGCCGCGGGCAAGCGCCGGCACCGGCGGGCGCCAGGCGACGGGCTGATAGCTCTCGCGTGCCACGGGCAGGCTGCCGACGGGCGCGCCGCACTTGCGGCAGAACCGGTCGCCGGGGTCATACGGCCGGCTGCAGCGATGGCAGACGAGGAGTTCGCCGTTACGACGAGCGGGAGGATTCATAGTGTCAGCCATTATAGCAACGGTAGCCTGGCTTGCCAATCGCTGCGGTCCATTTTCTTCGTCGCGACAGGTCAGCTCCCGAGCGGAAGGCGGCGACGCAGCTTCGCCCACGTGCTGATGACGTGCACCAGCGGCGAGCTGCATTTCCCGTCGATCTTTCCCTGCCGCAGTGATTCCAGGAACTCCTGCGGCGTCTCGAAGTCGTCCATCTCTACGCAGGCGCGACCTACCTCGAGCAGCGAGTGGGCGTCGCTGCCGGCGCTACACGCCAGGTCGTGCTCGGCGGCGAAGGCCGCCGAGCGGGCGTTGTCGGAGCCCACCGTGACGCGGGCGTTGAACGTCTCGATGATGTCAATTTGCGGCACTAGGCGCTCCAGGGCCGCCTGACGCAGCGGCTCGCGGCGCAGGCGGTCGAAGGGATGCGGCACGCCGACCAGGCCGTTCTGCTCCTTGATCCGTCGCACCGTCTCCTCGGGCGAAAGGCCGGGCGGAATGCGTTCCTTCAGGAAGAAGCCGATGACCTCCCCTTCGGTCGTCTTTATCTCCTCGGCGGCGATAACGCGGAACGGCGCCATGGTCTGCATGGTCAGCGCGCCTTCCAGCACGTTGTGGTCAGTGACCGCGATGCAGTTGATACCAAGCTTCAGGCAGCGCGTAACCAACCCTTCCGGCGTAATCAGGCTGTCCGGCGAGAAGTTGGTGTGCAGGTGGAGGTCAGCCTTCAGCATCATCCCAGGGTATCTCCTCGGCTGCTTCCGGCTCAGGCGGCGCGGCCAGCGTCTCCCGCAACTGGCGGATCCTCACCTCCGCCGCGTCGAGCATCTCCTGGCAGCGGCGGGCGAGCAGCATGCCGTCCTCATAGAGCGCCAGCGAGCGCTCCAGGGGCAGGCCGCCCTCTTCCAGCTTCGCCACCGTCTCCTCGAGGCGGCGGAACAGCTCCTCGAACGTCTCCTTGCTCTTCTTTGCTGCCATTTCTTCCTCAGGCGCCGTCCGGCTCGAACAGCGACGGTTGCATCTCCTGCGACGGCCGCGACTTCCGTCGCGAAACGCTCTTCTTCGCTTCGACGCGCGCCGGAAACGCGCCGTCGCTTACGCGCACGTCCAGCGCGTAGCCCGCCTTCACCTGCCGCACGCTCCGCACGACACTTCCCTCCCGCTCGACGAGCGCATAGCCTCGCGCCAGCGTCGCCCGTGGATGCAGCGAGCGCAGCTGCAGCAGAAAGCCGCCCACCTGCTCGCGGCTCCGGCCCAGCGCGGCGTCGACCAGCGCGCCCGCCACCCGCAGCGCATCGTCGACCTTCTGACGCTCGCGGTCAACAGGCGGCGCGCAGTGCTCCATGCGGCCCAGGGCGCCGCGAAGGCAGCCGGTGCCGTCGTCGAGGCGAAAGCGCATCGCCGTTGTAAGCGAGGCGCGGTGGGCGTTGAGGCCGGCGAGCATGGCGTGCCTCTCCGGCGCGACGAGCTCCGCGGCGGTGGAAGGCGTGGGCGCGCGAACGTCGGCGACGTAGTCCGCAATAGTGTAGTCGGTCTCGTGCCCGACGGCCGAGACGACGGGTGCGTGGCTGGCGTAGATGGCCCGCGCGACCGCCTCTTCGTTGAACGCCCACAGCTCTTCCAGCGACCCGCCGCCGCGCGCGACGATGATTACGTCCATGTCCGGCTCGTCGTTCAGCGCGGCGATACCGGCCACAATGCCGCGCACGGCCTCGATGCCCTGCACGGCGCTCGGCGCAAGGACGATCTCCGCCAGCGGCCAGCGACGGGCCAGGATAGCGCAGATGTCATGGAAGACGGCGCCGGTGGGCGAGGTGACGACACCGATTCGCTCCGGGAACGGCTTGAGCGACCTCTTCCGCGTCGGCTCGAACAGCCCCTCTTGCTCCAGCCGCGCCTTCAGCCGCTCGAACTCCATCGCCAGCACGCCGACGCCTTCCGGCTGGACGAAGTCGACATAAAACTGCAAGTCGCCACGCACCTCGTACAGCGAGACGCGTCCGTGCGCGACCACCTGTGCGCCGCTTTCGACGAGCGAGGCGAGGTCGCGCTGAAGCGTCGCGCCGCGGAAGAAGACGCAGCGGAGCTGGGAATCAGCGTCCTTGAGCGTGAAGTAGAGGTGGCCGGCGGTAGAGCGCGAGAGGTTGGAGACTTCGCCGCTCACCCAGACGTCCGCGAGGTGCGGGTCCGTCTCCAGGAGCTCGCGAAGGTAGGTCGTTATGCTGCTGACCGAGTAGACCTGCACGCTCATTCCAGAGGCTCTCGCAAATCCATGAGGAAGATGAAACTTGTCCTACGGGCCGGAATCTCTACTGGCTCGCTGAAGCGCGCTCCAGGTACTGCCCCGTCCGCGTATCGACCTTGACGGTGTCGCCGGTGTTGAGGAAGAGAGGCACCTGCACCAGCAGGCCGGTCTCCAGACGAGCCGGCTTCGTGCCGCCCTGAGCGGTGTCGCCGCGCACCCAGGGGTCGGTCTGCTCGATCTTCAGCTCGACGGCGGCGGGCAGCTCGATGCCTACCGCCTCGTCGCCGTAGGTGAGAAGGTCGCAGGTGCCGTTCTCGCGTAAGTAGTTGAGCGCGTCGCCCAGGCGCTCGGCATTGATTGCGAGCTGGTCGTAAGTGGCCGTGTTCATGAAGTGGTGGATGTTGCCGTCGGCGTAGAGGTATTGCGCCGGCTGCCGGTCAACGCGGGCGCGAGCAAAGCGCTCGCCGGCCTGGAACGTGCGCTCGATGATGTGGCCGCCGCGGACGTCGCGCAGCTTCAGTCGCACCTGCGCCGAGCCGCGACCCATCTTGATGTGCTGGTAGTCGAGCACCTGGTACAGCACGCCGTCCAGTTCAATCGTCACGCCCTTCTTCAGATCACCGGTCTCAATCATCAGTCACGCCTTTGTTTGCTCGAGCTTGGGCACCCGCGACATCACCCGCAGGCGGCCGTTCTCCATCACCGCCAGGTCCTCGATGCGGACGCCGCCCCATCCAGATACGTAGATCCCCGGCTCGACGCTCGTCACCATGCCGTCGGCCAGCACGTCCTCCGATGTGCGGCCCAGGCGCGGCTTCTCGTGCACTTCCAGCCCGACGCCGTGTCCCAGGCCGTGCCCGAAGCTTTCGCCGTAGCCGGCCTCGGCGATAAAGCGTTCCGCCAGGAGGTGCGCCTGCTCGCCGGTCATGCCCGCCGCGATGAGCTCGATGGCCGTGAGCTGCGCCCCCAACACAATATCATAGATCCGCTGAAATTGGCCGTCCGGCTTGCCGAGGACGATAGTGCGCGTCAGGTCGGAGCAGTAACCGTCGAGGCGCACGCCCATGTCGATGACGATGGGCTCGCTTTCGCGCAGCGGCTCGTCGCGGGGATAAGCGTGCGGCAGCGCGCTCCACGCTCCACCGGCGACAATCGTCTCGAAGGACGCCGCTTCGCCGCCGTGCTCGCGCATGTACTTCTCGATCTCCCACGCCGCCTGCTTCTCCGTCCAGCCCGGCTCCAGACGCTCCAGCAGGTTTGTGAACGCCGCGTCACCTAGGTCGATCGCCGCCTGGATGGCATCGATCTCCGCCGGCTCCTTCACCGCGCGCAGGCTCTCGACGACGTCGGTCGTTGGGACAAGGCGCGGCCGCCCGTCCTGGGGCAGTGCGCGAACAACCGCCGACATCTGCTCGAACGTCGCGTAGGGCACGTGCGACGCCTCGAAGCCTATCTTCCCGCCGCCGAGGCCGCTCAGCAGGCCAGGGAGCCACGTCTCGAACGCGGCTCCGGCGACGGGCTGGAGGCGGAAGTCGGGCGCCTGCGTCGACGCCTGCTCGAAATAGCGGAAGTCGGTGGCGATGCGCGTCTCGTCCCGGCTGACCAGCAGGTATCCCGCCGAGCCGGTGAAGCCGGAGAGATAGCGCCGGTTCGCCGGCTGCGAGACGATGAGAGCATCGAGCTGCCGCTCTTCCAGAAGCGCCCGCAGTCGCGCGACCCTGCTGTGGCTCCGACCAGCCATGGCAGCCTACTCGGCCGGACGGTCGAAGGAGGTTGCAACGAGCGCTTCCAGCGCCGCGACGTAGCCGCGCCAACCCAGTCCGGCCACCAGCCCGCGACAGACAGCCGCGGTGACGGAGCGTCGCCGGAAGTGCTCCCGTCCGTAGATGTTCGAGATGTGCACCTCAACGGCCGGCAGCGCGCTTGCCGCCAGAGCGTCGCGCAAAGCGAAGCTGTAGTGGGTGAGCGCGCCGGGATTGATGATGATGCCGCCGGCGTTCGGCGCCTCCGACTGGATGAAGTCGATGATTGCGCCTTCGCTGTTGGACTGGAACGAACGCACCTCGACGCCAAGCTCCTTCGCCCTGTCGCTCACCCGCGATTGGATCTCGGCGAGCGTTATCTTGCCGTAGACGTCCGGTTCGCGCGTTCCCAGCATGTTCAGGTTCGGGCCGTCAATCAGCAGAATCCGCATCGGTTCCCTCCTCTTGCTCATCGCTTTCCCGGGAGCTCGCGCGCTCGTTGGCTATGCGGCGATAGCTCTCGGCCATGGCGTCCCAGGCCCCATCATAGACCTGGCGCTGGCGGGCCTCCGTCACGTGGAGGTAGATCTGAGTCGTGTTTGCGCTGGCGTGCCCCATCAGCTCCTGGACGACGCGCAGGTCCGCGCCGCCGTCGAGCATGTGGGTGGCGAAAGTGTGACGCAACAGGTGCGGATGCGTCCGCCGGTCGAGGCCCGCAGCCAGCGCCGCCTTTCGGACAATCATCTGGACCGCCCGCGCCGACAGCCGTTCGCCGTCGCGATTCAGGAAGAGCGCCTCTTGCGCGCCCTTCGCCAGCGCGGGCCGCCCCCGGTGCAGGTACTGCTTGAGAGCGCGCGCCGCCGGCCGGCCGACGAGGACGACCCGCTGCTTGTTGCCCTTGCCGCGCACTCGCAAGAGGCCGCCCTCCGGCGAAAGCTCCAGGTCGCCGGCGTTCAGGTTGAACACCTCGCCGACGCGCACGCCGGCCGCGTACAGCAGCTCGAGCAGCGCCCGGTTGCGCAGACCCTGCGGGCTGTCCGGCTCCGGCGCCAGGACAAGCGCCGACACCTCCTCTTCGCTCAGGAACGAAGGCAGCCGTCGCGTCTGCTTCGGGCCGCGCATCCCTTCGCAGGGGTTGGCGGCGATCTTCTCATCCTGCTGGAGAAAGCGGTAGAACGAGCGCAGCGTGCTCAGCTTGCGCGCGATGCTGCCGCTGGCTACGCCGCCGTCCATGAGACTTGCGAGATAGGCGCGCACGGCATGGCGGTCCGCAGCGAGGACGTCGATATGCTTCTGGTCGAGGAAAGCGAAGTAGGCGCGCAGGTCGGTCGCGTAGTTCCGCAGCGTGTACGCGGAGCGATTGCGTTCGGCGGCGAGCATCGCCAGGTAGGCCGTCAGCAGCCATTCGGAGATATGTCCTGCCTCGACTTCCCTGTCGGTGGCTGCCTTGCTCATCGCGCTAGGCCTTGACCTCCGCCGGCTGAAGCTTCTTCACGGTCCCGCGCCAGTCGCACTTCAAGCACTTCGCCTTGCCGCCCGCCTGGGCCACAATCACGCTGCCGCACTTGGGGCAAGGCTCTGCGAGCGGGCGCGACCAGCTTGTGAATCGGCACTTTGGGTAGTTCGAGCAACCGTAGAAGGTGCGACCCCTACGGGTCCGCTTGGCGACGACGACGCCGCCGCACTCCGGGCAGGCGACGCCCACCTTCGCCATGATTCGACGCGTGCCGCGGCAGGTCGGATAGTCGGAGCAGGCGAGGAACGGACCGTAGCGACCGCGCCGGATGACCATCGGCTTGCTGCAGATTTGGCAGGTCTCGTCGGTCGCTTGCGGCGTCTCCTCCTCCCGTTCCAGAGGCCGGCTGTTCTTGCACTCCGGAAAGCCGCTGCATGCAAGGAACCGCCCGAAGCGCCCCCAGCGAATGACCATCGGCTTGCCGCACTTCTCGCAGACCTCGCTCGTCTTTTCTTCGACGCGCGGGGCCGCCTCCGCCGCCGAAAGGGCAGCCTCGAGCGGCTGATAGAAGTCGCGCACGACCGGCTGCCACTGGCGCTGGCCGCCCGCGATCTCGTCCAGTTCCTCCTCCATCTCCGCGGTGAATCTGACGGCCGTTATCTCCGGGAAGTAGCTGACCAGCAGGTCATTGACGACGACACCGAGCTCTTTCGGCTTCAGCGCCCGGCCCTCCTTCTCCACGTAGCCGCGGTCCTGGATCGTCGAAAGGATGGGCGCGTACGTGCTCGGTCGCCCGATGCCGTTCTCTTCCATCGCCTTCACCAGCGTCGCCTCCGTGAAGCGGGGCGGCGGCTCCGTGAAGTGCTGCTCCGGCAGGAGGTCTTGCAGGCGAAGCTCTTCGCCCTCGGCGAGCGCCGGCAACGGGCGCTTCTCCTCGGTCTCCTCTTCCTCCGTCGACTCCTGGTAGACCTGGCGATAGCCGGGAAAGCGCAGGAAGCTGCGCGTTGCGCGGAACAGGTAGCGCTCCGGCCCCTCTTTCGGCTGCGCTTCGATTTCGACGGATGTCTGGTCGTAGACGGCGTCGGCCATCTGGCTGGCGACCATCCGCTGCCAGACCAGGGTGTAAAGGCGGAGTTGATCGCGGTTGAGCGCCGTCTTCAGAGAGGCGGGCTCGCGCCGCGCCGACGTGGGGCGGATTGCTTCGTGCGCCTCCTGCGCGCCCTTCGCTTTCTTGCGAAACACGCGCGGCGCCGCCGGTACCAGCGACGCGCCGAAGCGCTCGGCGATGTACTCGCGTGTCTCGCTCAAGGCGACCGCGGCGACGTTCGTCGAGTCGGTGCGCATGTACGTGATAAGTCCGATCTGCCCGCCGGCGACGGAAAGGCCCTCGTAGAGCTGCTGCGCAACGGCCATGGTGCGCTTCGCCGTGAAGCCTAGCCGCCGCGATGCCTCTTGCTGCAGGCTGCTGGTCGTGAACGGGGGCGCCGGCTGCTGACGCACGTCTTTCTTGCGAACGGACGTGACGACGAAGCGCGCCGGTCGCAGAAGCGCGACCAGGCGGTCCGACTCCGCCGCACTGCCGATCTCCAGCTTCTTGCGCTTGCCGGCCAGCCCGACCAAACGGGCCGTTAGCGTCGCGTCGCTTGACGCCTTCGCCAGCCGCGCGTCGAGCGTCCAGTACTCCTGCGGCACGAACGCGGTTATCTCTTTCTCGCGCTCGACCACCATTCGCACCGCCACCGACTGCACGCGTCCCGCCGACAGCCCGCGCCGCACTTTCTGCCAGAGCACCGGGCTTATCTTGTAGCCGACGAGCCGGTCCAGGATGCGGCGCGCCTGCTGCGCATCGACGAGGCGCTCGTTTATCTGCCGTGGGTGCTCGAATGCGTCAAGGACGGCGCCCTTCGTTACCTCGTGGAATACGACGCGCTGGTGTGGAGTGCCCTCCAGCCCCACGGCCTTGAGGATATGCCAGGCTATCGCCTCGCCCTCGCGGTCGGGGTCGGTCGCCAGGTAAACGCGGTCCGCGTCCTCCGCCGCTGCCTTGAGCTGTCGCACCACCTTCGCCTTCTCACGCGGCACGACGTAGCGCGGCGCAAAACCGTCCTCTATGTCGACGCCGAGCTTCGTTTTCGGCAGGTCACGCACGTGCCCGACGGAGGCGTGGACGTCGTATTGCGAGCCCAAAAGACCGGCCAAGGTCCGCGCCTTCGCCGGTGACTCAACGATCACCAGGTTTCTTTGTTTCTTCTTTGTCATTGCCTTACCTGAGCTGAATCTATCTCCGTTCTATTATGCCATCTCCGCGGAAGCTTTGCGATTCTTCCGGTTCAGAAGCTGCCCCTCCATGCCCCAGCCTTCAGGCTGGGGTGGAGCTGTCCTTCTCTTCTGCCTATCCGTACGAAGGCCCCACTTCGCGGACGCGCACGTAGCGAAGGCAATTCTGCGGGATGAATCCCCTCCTGAGGCGGGCAGGCCGCAGCTTCCACCTGACCCAGCTTGTGCACAGGCTGGGGGTTTCAACCCTCAGAACTGTAGGAGATCTGCGGAAGAACCCGCCGCTGTCACCCATACGACGGCCCCACCTCGCGGACGCGCACGTAGTTCATCCGGCCTACCTGACGCACCATGCCCTTCAGCTCCAGCATCGCCAGCGTGCTGCTCACCGTCGCGATCGGTAGCCCGGACTCGCGGCGCACCTCATCGATATGTATCGGCTGCGACGACAGGTGCCGCAAGAGGAGGCGCTCCGTTTCGTCCGCCGGCACCAGCTCTTTCATCTCGACCTGCGTCGCCACCATCGTCAGGTTCAGCTCCTCCAGTATGTCCTCCACCTTCGACACCAGCTTCGCCTCGCCGTCCTGGATGAGCTTGTTCGGGCCGCGGAACGTCGGGGCGTAGATGCTGCCCGGCACGGCGAAGACCTCCCGGTTCTGCTCCAGCGCCAGGTGCGCCGTGATCATGGCGCCGCTCTTCAGGTCGCCCTCCACCATCAGTATCCCCAGGCTCATGCCGCTCATGATGCGATTGCGTCGCGGGAAGAACTCGCTGCGCGGCTGCGTGCCGAGCGGGTAGTCGGAGATGAGGGCGCAGCGCTCCGTGATCTCCTGCGCCAGCTTCAGGTGCTCCGGCGGGTAGACCATGTCCAGCCCGCAGGCGAGCACGGCGATGGTGCGACCGCCGGCGCTGAGGGCGGCTCGATGCGCTATGGCGTCGATGCCGCGCGCCAGGCCGCTGACGACGGTGACGTTGTTGCGCACGAGGTCGGTGGAGAACTGCTCGACGACCTGACGGCCGTAGGGCGTGGCCCGCCGCGTGCCGACGATGGCGACGGCCCACTCGTCAACGCTTGCCAGCTCGCCGCGGACGTAGAGGACGGGCGGCAGGTCGTAGATCTCCTTGAGCTTGGCCGGATAGGAGGGATGGTTCCAGGTGAGAGCGCTCACGTGGAAGCGTTGCAGCCGTTCGAGTTCCGCGTCCGGCGATATCTCCGGCCGTCCGGCGACGATGGCGTTAACGGACGCCTGGTCGAGGCCGGCGGCGCGCAGCTCGGCGGCGGAGGCTGTCCAGGCGTTCTCCAGCCGCCCGAAGTGCTTCTCGAGCAGGGAGAAGCGCGCTCGCCCGATGCGCGGGATGCGCCCCAAAGCGATCCAGAACTTGAGGTCGTCGTTGGCGTCGGTCATTTGCCGCGCATTCTAGCACAGGGCCAGCGGCGTGACAAAACGGCGCGCGGGACGACGGCCAGCCGAGGGGCGCTTAATTGACCAATTGAATTCAATTATTTTTCGAGGTGTCTTCTGAATCTGGGAGAGGACGAACCGAATCTGGAGAAGTTGCAATAATGAGGCGAAAAGTCATTGCGAAGACCTGTGGTTGCGACCGGATTCGGCGGGTGCCTGGTGAGCCGGTTGCGCCAGGATGCAGGATAGCAGGTCTGAGGCGGCGTGGTAAGCGTTTGGCGTCACCCTGGCGTGCTTGACAGGCGGGTAGGACGCGCTATAATCGTGGCCGTGGTGGTTCACCCCCGAAAGTCCGCTTGGTCTTCCCGCCAACAGGGAGGTTGCGCGATGCGTGTCGTCACTGCTGCACAATCGCGAATCGGTCTCCGCAGTGTCCTACTAGCTGCCCTCCTATTGCCAATGGTAGCAGTACTTACCGGACGCGAAGGTGGGGCTGCTCCAGATGTGCTTGTCGCGAGTGTCTCTTTGGGCGGCCGACACACCTTCGCCGCGACCACGGCAGGCGGTCTCAAGTGTTGGGGCTGGAACATCTATGGCCAGCTCGGGGACGGCACGAACACTGGGCCACAGCAATGCTCAGGAGACGCTTGTAGCACCACTGCTGTCGATGTTTCCGGCCTGACCAGCGGTGTCGCCGCCATCTCTGCTGGCTACGGAGACACCTGCGCCCTTACGACCGCGGGTGCCGCCATGTGTTGGGGCACGAACGGCCACGCCCAGCTCGGCGACGGCACGCTCTCGGACCGAACGGCTCCCGTCAGCGTCTTGGGGCTGACCAGCGGCGTCGCCGCCATCAGCGCGGGCTGGGAACATAGCTGCGCTCTCACCACCGCCGGCGGCGTCAAATGCTGGGGCGAGAACGACGCCGGTCAGCTTGGCGATGGCACTACCACGCAGCGTTTGACCCCCGTAAACGTTTCTGGCCTGACCAGTGGCGTCGCCGCCATCGCGGCGGGTGGAGAATATACCTGCGCTCTCACCACCGCCGGCGGCGTCAAATGCTGGGGCGGTAACGGTTGGGGCCAGCTGGGAATAGGGGCTTCAGGTGGCACGCACCCCTTGCCGCTGGACGTCTCCGGCCTGACCAGTGGCGTCGCCGCCATTTCTGCCGGGTCGTCCCACACTTGCGCCATCATCACGGGCGGTGGCGTCAAGTGTTGGGGCGTTAACGAGTACGGCCAGCTCGGAGACGGGGCGGGTGGCGGGCCAGAGCAGTGCTCGGGAGAGCCTTGCAGCACCACTGCTGTCGATGTTTCTGGCCTCGGCAGCGGTGTCGCCACCATTTCCGCTGGCGGGTCCCACACTTGCGCCAGGACCACCGGTGGTGGCCTCAAGTGCTGGGGCTTCAACGAGTACGGCCAGCTGGGCGATGGCACTACAACCACGCGCCTAACGCCGGTCAACGTCTCCGGCCTAACCAGTGGCGTCGCTGGCATCAGTGCTGGCGGATACCAAACCTGCGCTCTGACGACAGCTGGTGGCATTAAGTGCTGGGGCGAGAACGGCGCCGGTCAGCTTGGAATAGGTGCTTCAGACGGCAATCCGCACCCGTCGCCGCTGGACGTCTCCGGCCTGACCAGTGGCGTCGCTGGCATCAGTGTTGGCGTCAACCACACCTGTGCCCTCGCCTCGCCGCCCGTCGGCGGCATAGCGGACATGCCGGAGGCAATGGCAGGATCGACCAACTCCCCAGCACTGCCGTACGCGGCCTTCGCCGGCATTGCGGCGGGGGGCGTTGTCGGGGTAGCGGCCTGCGGATGGTTTGCGAGGAGGCGGCGGGCGCGGTAGCAGCCCTACCGGTTGCCGTTGCCGTTGCCGTTTGAGGACGGAGGCGCCGGCAGGTCTTTCTTGACGCGTATCTTCTTGATCCGGCGCCCCAGCACCGAGAGCACCCACAATCGCAGGCCGTCCGACTGCACCTCGTCGCCGGCCAGCGGTATCCGCCCCAGCTCGTGGTAGACGAACCCGCCCACCGTGTCGAAGTCATCGCCCTCGATGTGCAGGCCCAGCAGCTCGTTGAGGTCGTCGATGCTCACCCGCGCGTCGACGATCACCTCCATGTCGTCGACCTTCTCCACCGTCGGCTCCTCGCGGTCGTACTCGTCCTCGATCTCGCCGACAATCTCCTCCAGCATATCCTCGATGGTGACGATGCCCGCCGTCCCGCCGTACTCGTCGACGACGATTGCAATGTGGACGCGGTTCGCCCGCATGTCCGCCAGCAGCTCGCCGACGTGCTTCGACTCCGGCACGAAAAACGGCGGGCGCGCCAGCTCGCGCAGGTTGGCCTCGGAGCGGTCGTCGTCGCCGGCCGCCAGGTGCTTGATGATATCCTTGGCGTAGATGACGCCGACGACGTTGTCTATCGTCTCCTCGAACAGCGGCACGCGGCTGTAGCCCCGCTCCGTGATGACGCGGATGACGTCATCGAGCGTGTCCTCGACGTTGACCGCGACGACGTCGATGCGCGGCACCATGATCTCGTGCACGCTCGTCTCTTCCAGGTTGATGATGCCGCGGATCATCTCCCGCTCCGCCGGCTCGATTGGGCCTTCCTCCTGCTCGATCTCCATCAGGCGGAGGAGCTCGTCGCTCTCCAGCACGTCTTCAACGGCTTCCGAGGGGCGATTCAGCAGGCGCAGCAGGACGCGGTCCGGCAGCGTCGCCAGCCAGGCGGGAGCGGCGAAGGTCGCTCTGAGCGCGGCGGCCAGCGGCGACAGGCGCGGGCCCCAGCGGTCCGGCGCGACGATCACCAGGAGGCGCGAGACGGCCTCGAGCAGCGCCAGGACGAGCAGGCTGCCGGCGGCGACCAGCGCCAGGCCTGCCCAGGTGTGGCCGCTCTCGCCGAGGACGAGGAAGAGCGCCAATGCCACACCGGCGATGATTGCGAGGCTGCGCGCGATGTCGAGCGCTCCCAGCAGGCGGTGGCGTTCGCGGAGATAGGCTCGCAGCGCCTCGGCCCGCGGCTCCCCGCCGACGAGCATCGAGCGCGCGCGCGTGCGGCTTAACCAGACGGCGCCAGCTTCGGCGGCCGTCACCAGCGCGAGCAGAGCTACGTCGCCGAGCAGCAGGCCGAGCGCAATCCAACTGCCGCTACTCACCGTCGTTCCGCTCCGGCGCCTCCTTGGCTTTGTTGTTGCGACGGCGCGCCCGTTCGCTTGCCGTCAGGACCGCGAGGAGAACCAGCGTGCCGATCCACAGGGGCACGCATAGCCGGCCTTGCTTACTCATTGCTCTTCTCCCGCTTGCGCCGTATCCGCGCCGGAACGCCGACTGCCAGCGCGTCGGGCGGCACATCGTGGTTAACGACGGAACCGGCGCCCGTCCTCGCCCTTTCGCCGACGGTCACGGGCGCGACGAGCATCGTGTCGCTGCCAATGAAGGCGCCGTCGCCGATGACCGTGCGGTGCTTGTTGACGCCGTCGAAGTTGCAGGTGATCGTTCCGGCGCCGATGTTGACGGCGTCACCCACGTCCGCATCGCCGATGTAGCTGAAGTGGCCCATCTTCGTGCCTCGGCCCAGGCGCGAGTTCTTCACCTCGGCGAAGTTGCCGATGTGAACGCCCTGACAGATGTGGGCGCCGCCACGAAGGTGGCTGAAGGGACCCACGCTTACCTCGTCCTCCAGCGTCGACTGCTCGACGACGGACGAGACGACGCGGCAGCGATGGCCAATCGTGGAATCGACGATGCGGCTGTCCGGCCCGATTACGCAGTCTTCGCCGACCGCGGTCTTTCCGAGAAGCGACGTGTTCGGCTGGAGAGTTGTGTCCGCGCCTATCGTCACGTCCGCGTCGATATAGGTGGTCGCCGGATCGACGATGGTGACGCCGGCGAGCATGTGGCGCTGCCGGATGCGCTCGCGGACGACTGCCTCCGCCTGCGCGAGCTGGGCGCGGTCGTTGATGCCCAGCGCCTCGATCGGATCGGTGGCCGCCTCCGCGACTACCTTTGCGCCTGCGCTGGCGGCCATTTCGATGAGGTCGGTCAAGTAGTATTCACCGGCGGTGCTGCGCTCGATTCGCGACAGGCGAGGCCAGAGCCACTCGCCGCGGAAGCAGTAGACGCCGACGTTCACCTCGTTGCCGGCCAGCGCCGATGCGGACGCATCCGCCTCTTCGACAATGGCGACAGGGCGGCCGGAAGGATCGCGGCGAAGTCGTCCCTGCCCGCGCGGCTCGTCGATGCAGGCGGTGAGGAAGGTCAGGTCCGCGTCCGCTTCGCGGTGAGTCGCGATGAGACTGGCGATGGTGTCCGCGGTCACGAGAGGAACGTCGGCGTTCAGGACGAGCACGTGTGCGGCGTCCTTAGCGGCCGCTTCCGCCTGCGCGACGGCGTGTCCCGTGCCGAGCTGCTCCGCTTGTCGAACGCACTGAACCTTGTCGTCCAGGATCGTCTGCACCTGCTCGGCGCCGTGCCCGACGACGACGACGAAGCGCGCGTGCCGACTGGTCGACTCGAAGGCGTCGCGGGCGGTCTGCAGCACGTGTAGGAGCATCGGCCGGCCGGCGATCTCGTGGAGCGCCTTCGGTTTCTTCGAGCGCATCCGCTTGCCGAGCCCGGCCGCGAGGACTATCGCCGTCCAGCTATCTTGCATTGCAGGCCTGCCCGCCTCGGAGGGTCAACAAAAAGCGGCCGCGGCCACCGCTCGCGCGATGCGCCGTTCGGCCGACATAGCTGCGCTGAGGGGAAGCGCCAGCTTCGCGTTTATCGCTATAGTCGCTATCGTCTAAAGGGTCGTCTTGTTTCACCGGTGGGTCAAAACCCCCGTTTCCACCTACGAATAGTATCGGCGGCCGTCCGGCGCTGTCAAGAGCCGCGCTCGGGGTGTTGGGTGCGAACGCGCTCCGGGGAGCCAGAAGCAAAGCCTCAGACACGCGCTCGACGTGTTCGGTGCAAATCCCCCGTCGTGACGCGCAACCCTCGTTCTGCTAGACTTGTCTCTCGATGAACAGCGACCAGATAAGAAAACGCTTCCTCGACTTCTTCCAGGCGCGCGGCCACCGGATCATACCCAGCTCGCCACTGGTGCCGCACGGCGACCCGACGCTCCTCTTCACCAGCGCCGGCATGGTCCAGTTCAAGCCCTACTTCATGGGCAAGGAGAAACCGCCGGCGCCGCGCATGGCATCCGTCCAGAAGTGCTTTCGCACGAGCGACATCGACGAAGTGGGCGACGACACGCACCTCACCTTCTTCGAGATGCTGGGCAACTTCAGCGTCGGCGACTACCTCAAGAAAGAGGCCATCGAGTGGGCCTGGGAGCTGTTGACGGACCCGAAGGAGCAGATCGCCCTGCCGAAGGAATGCCTGTGGGTGAGCGTCTACCTCGACGACGATGAGGCGTACGGCTACTGGCGTGGCCTCGGCGTCCCGGAAGAGCGCATCATGCGCTACGCCGAAGAGGAGAACTACTGGTTCTCCGGCGACATCGGCCCCTGCGGCCCCTGCTCCGAGATCCACTACGACTTCGCGCCCGACTTCGGCCCGACGCCCGGCTGCCCGGAGTGCGAGAAGGGTACGTGCCATCCGGCGGTCGACTGCGGCCGCTTCACCGAGCTGTGGAACCTCGTCTTCACGATGTACTTCCGGAACGAGGACGGCTCCCGCAGCGACCTGCCGCAGAAGAACATCGATACCGGCGCCGGCCTGGAGCGCTGGGCCAGCGTCTTGAATGACAAGCGCAACGTGTATGACACGGACCTCTTCCGCCCAATAATCAAGCGAATCGAAGACCGCACGTCCTGCCAATACGATGGGGGAGATGAACCGACAAGACGAGCCATGCGAATCATCGCGGAACATACCAGAGCGGCCGCCTTCCTGATCGCCGATGGGGTCATGCCAAGCAATGAGGGAAGGGGCTACGTCCTGCGACGTGTTCTGAGACGCGCCATCTATTTTGCTCATCGTTTCACGGAAGTTCGCATGATGCACATCGTCGCCGAAGAGATAATCGAGAAGATGTGGCGGCGGTATGAACAGCTCAAAGAGCAGGCCTCGTTGATATGCGAAGTCGTGGCTGCTGAAGAGGAGAGGTTTGTGCGCACGATGGGGCGGGGAGAGAGCGCCATCGAGGCGATTGCCCAGCATGGTCAAGCGTTGTCGGCGTATCTCAAGAGACGGGACGCTGGAAGATGGGCAGCTCGTGCGATTCCGTTGCGGGAGCTGTCATTCTCGTCGAACTGGATCCCCGAGAATCTGAAAGCGGCGGTGCTAAAGCCATACGAAGGCTTGGTTGGCCAGCAACATTGGGGCGCTGACGAGGCTTCGATACAAGCTGCTGCCGAACTCCCCATGGCCATTACCGGCGAGGCCGAATTCATCCTCTGGGACACCTACGGCTATCCTAAAGAGCTAACTGAGGAGGTCGCGAAGCGTCACGGCCTCGAAGTGAGCGAGACCGCTGATGCGGAATTCGAGCGGCTTATGGAGGAGCAGCGGGAGCGCGCCCGCGCCGCCGGACGCTTCCGACTCAGCGAGGCGGAGTCGGCGGAGGCTTACGCCGCGCTCTCCCACCTGCAGCCACGCTTCACCGGCTACGACACGCTCTCCCAGCAGACCAGCGTCGCCGGCATCATTTCGGGAGGCGCCGCCGTGGAGTCCGTTGAGGCGGGCGAGGAAGCGGAGATCGTCCTCTTCGAGACGTCGTTCTACGCCGAGCAGGGCGGCCAGGTCGGCGACACCGGCGAGATCGTTGCGTCAAGCGGCCGCTTCCGCGTCGAGGACACGCAGCGCACCGAGGGCAGCCTCACTCTCCATCGCGGCCGCGTGGTTGAAGGGTGCATCGCCGTCAACGACGACGCCATCGCTCAAGTGGACGCCGGCCGCCGCTGGGACATCATGCGCAACCACACGGCGACGCACCTGCTGCACGCCGCCCTGCGTCGCGTGCTGGGGCCGCACGCTCGCCAGGCGGGCTCGCTCGTCGCGCCGGACCGCCTGCGATTCGACTTCACGCACGTGGAGGCGCTGAAGCCGGACGAGCTTTCCCGAGTGGAGCGCCTGGTCAACGAGAAGATACGCGAGAACCTGCCGGTCCGGACGCAGCGCCAGAGCTACGAAGAGGCGACGGCCGGCGGCGCGACGGCGCTGTTCGACGAGAAATACGCCGCCGAGGTGCGCGTCGTCGAGGTCACCGAAGATAGCGAGCGCTACAGCGCGGAGCTTTGCGGCGGCACGCATGTCCATGCGACCGGCGACATCGGCCAGTTCGTTATAGTCGGCGAAGAGAGCATCGGCGCCGGATTGCGGCGCATCGAAGCGCTGACCGGCCGCGGCGCCGAGGAGCACGTCCGCGATCGCCTGGCCACCCTCCAGCGGCTTCGCGACCGCCTGAGCGTCACCGGCGACGACCGGGAGCTGACGGGTCGCGTGGAAGCGCTGCTGCAGGAAATGGAATCGCTGAAGCGGCGCGTGCAGGCGCTGGAACGGGAGATAGGACGCAATCGCGCCGAATCGCTGCTGGCGGAGGCCGAGCATGTCGACGGGCGGGCGCTGCTGTCGGCGCGCGTGCCCGGGAGCAGCCCGGAAGCGCTGCGGGAGATGGGCGACTGGCTCCGCGAGCGCTTGGGGAGCGGCGTCATCGTCCTCGGCACCGTCGTAGAAGGCCGGCCCAACCTACTGGCGATGGTCACACCCGACCTCACGGCGCGCGGCGTCAATGCTGGCGAGCTTGTCAAGAGAGCGGCGGAGGTCACCGGCGGCGGCGGCGGCGGCAGGCCGGAGATGGCGCAGGCGGGTGGTCGTGACGCCAGCCGGCTCGATGAAGCGCTGCGCCTCGCGAAGGAGCTGGCCGCGGACAAGATGAGAGGGCTCAAGGACTCGTAATTTGCGTTTTCTCGGGCTGGACGTTGGCGAGAGGCGCATCGGCGTCGCGATAAGCGATCCCAACGGCCAGGTCGCGGTGCCTCTGCGGACGCTCCAGGCGAGGACGCAGGAGGCAGCCGTCAGGGAGATCGCGGCGCTCGTGGCCGAGGAAGGCGTCGAAGCCGTCGTCGTGGGCCTGCCGCTGCGGCTCGACGGCGGCGTGGGCGAGCAGGCGGAGAGCGTGCAGCAGTTCGTGCGATTGCTGCTGCCTGCGGTCAACGTGCCGGTGACACTCTGGGACGAAAGGCTTTCGACGGTGCAGGCGGAGCAGCTACTGCGGCGCGAGAGCCGCTCCAGGCCCGGCGGCAGGCGTGCCCCTCGAAAGAACGAAGCGGAAAAGGACGCCCTGGCGGCCGCGATAATCCTCCAGGGCTATCTCGATAGCCGGCCGGCCGGAGAATAGGATAGGCGAATTGTCGAAGCTGGCGCCCGCGGCGGCTGTTGCGCTGGCCATCGCGACGATAGCCGTCGTCGCCTGGGCAATCTGGATTATGCCCGGCGGCATCCTCACCAGCGAGCCGTCCGCCGCCCTGGGTCCGACGCCCGCCTCCGGCGTCGCTACCGTTACAATCGAAAACGGCGAAGCGGCGGGCAAGATAGGTCAGGACCTCCAAGGCGCCGGCGTCATTCAGAGCGCGACTCTCTTCCGCGTGCTTGTCGCGCTGATGGGGCTGGAGGACCAGCTCCAGGCCGGCGAATACGAGTTCGACAAAGGGATGACGACGCTGGCGGCGATCGACCGCATCCACAATGGCATCACTGCGCCGCTGATGGTGACCGTCCCCGAAGGGCTGCGCGTCGAAGAGATCGCCGCCCTGCTGGACGCCAAAGGGGTCGTGCCGAAGGACGACTTCATGAACGCGGTCGCGGCCCGTCGCGCCGAAGCAGTCGTCGCCGGCGACACGAGCGGCACCCTCGACGGCTACCTCTTTCCGGCGACCTACGGCTTCTCGCGCTCGGTCACGGCGGACAAAGCCGTCCAGCAGCTGCTAGACGCGTTCAACGAGCAGGTCCTGCCGGAGGTGCAGCCGCAACTGGCGAGCGTCGGCCTCACCCTCGACCAGGTGCTCACCCTCGCCTCAATCGTCGAGCGCGAGGCGGTCAAGCCGGAAGAGCGGCCGCTGATCGCCAGCGTCTTCATCAACCGGCTGAACATAGACATGCCGCTCGAGGCGGACCCCACCGTGCAATATGCCCTCGCTGACGACCCGCAGAACGTGGCGGCCTATGGCTACTGGAAAACGCAGCTCTCCGCCGACGATCTGAAGGTCGACTCGCCCTATAACACCTACGTGAACAAAGGCCTGCCGCCGGGACCTATCGCCTGCCCGGGACTCGACTCGATTCGAGCGGTGCTGCACCCGGCCCAGACGAACTATCTCTACTTCGTCGCCAAGAACGACGGCAGCCACGTCTTCGCCGAGACGCTGGAAGAGCATCTTCGCAACGTGCAGCTCTATCAGCGCTAGCGGTCCGAAAGCGAGAGAAATGAAACGCGTTGGCCTCATCGGCTATCCCGTCGCGCATTCGCTGTCGCCGCTCATCCAGAACGTCGCCTTCGCCCACCATCACCGCGAGGAGCGCTATGAGCTGTGGGAGACGGCGGCTTCTGAGCTCGAGGCGCGTGTCCGCAGCCTGCGCTCGCCCGACGCGCTCGGTGCGAACGTGACGGTGCCCTACAAGCAAGCTGTTATACCTTACCTCGACCGGCTGGACGCGCTGGCAGAGCAGACCGGCGCCGTCAACACCATCGTCAACGAGGGCGGGCGCCTTGCCGGCTACAACACCGACGTCGCCGGCTTCCAGCGGGCGCTGGAAGCGACGGGCTTCTCGCCGGCGGGGCAGCCCGTCGCGCTGCTCGGCGCCGGAGGCGCGGCGCGGGCGGTGGGACTAGCGCTTGTGCGCTCCCACGCGGCCTCCATCGACCTCTGCGACGTCGATGCCGCGCGCGCCCAGACGCTGGCGGCGCACCTTCGCTCGCTGGCATCGGGCGGGACCGACGTTCGCGCGCACGAGCCGTCGGATGCCTCTTTTCGAGAAGCGGTCGCGAAGTCTCTCCTTCTGGTAAACTGTACCCCCGTAGGCACGCGCCACAGCGAGCTCGAAGGGCAGGCGCCGGTCGATCGCGCGGGGATCCCGCCCGGCGCGCTCGTGTTCGACCTGGTGTATAATCCGCCGTTGACGCCGCTTCTGGCCGTATCTCAAGCGCGCGGCGCCCGCACGGTGAGCGGCCTGATGATGCTGGTCTATCAGGCGGCAGCGTCGTTCAAGCTGTGGACGGGGCTGGACGCGCCGGTGAACGAGATGCTGGCGGCGGCCGAGCAAGCGCTGAACGAATTGACATAACATCGGCGAAGGAGAGGGATTTGACGCTTCGCTTTCTGACGGCAGGCGAGTCGCACGGCAAGGCGCTTACGGCCATCGTCGAGGGCATTCCCGCCGGGCTCGCCCTGTCCGAGGAGTACATCGCCTGCGACCTGAAGCGTCGCCAGGGTGGTTACGGACGCGGCGGCCGCCAGAAGATCGAGAGCGACCGCGCGGAGATCGCCTCCGGCGTCCGCCACGGCCTGACGCTCGGCAGCCCCATCACCCTCGTCATCGCCAATCGCGACTGGGAGAACTGGCGCGACGTCATGGGCGTCGAAGCATCTGAGACGGCGGTCGAAAAAGTGACACGCCTGCGGCCGGGCCATGCCGACCTCGCGGGCGCCATGAAATACGCCCAGGACGACGTGCGCAACATTCTCGAACGGGCGAGCGCGCGCGAAACGGCGGCGCGAGTGGCAATTGGCGCCGTGGCGAGGCGTTTTCTCGAAGAGTTCGAGGTCGCCATTGATAGCCACACCGTCGCCATCGGTGGCGTCCAAGCCCGTCCCATCGACGAGCCGGACTGGCAGGCGGTCGAAGAGTCGCCGTTGCGCTGCGCCGACGCGGAGGCCGGGCAGCGCATGGTCGCCGCCGTCGATGCCGCCCGCACCGAAGGCGACAGCCTGGGCGGCGTCACGGAAGTCCGCGCCAGCGGCGTTCCGATAGGCCTGGGGAGCCACGTGCACTGGGACCGGCGGCTGACCGGTTTGCTGGCCCAGGCCGTCATGAGCATTCCTTCCGTCAAGGGCGTCGAGCTGGGCGACGGCTTCGGCGGGGCGCGAATGCGCGGTTCGGAGTCGCAGGACGTCATTCTGCCGAAGGGCGAATGGGCCGGCCGTCCATGGCGACGGGTCTCCAACCACGCCGGCGGCCTGGAGGGCGGCATGACGAACGGCGAGCCGCTAATCGTCCGCGCGGCGCTGAAGCCGATCTCCACGCTCGCACGGCGGCTTCCCTCTGCCGACCTGTCGACCGGCGAGGCCGTGGAAGCCCACTATGAGCGCTCGGACGTCTGCATCGTGCCGGTCGCCGGTGTTATCGCCGAGGCCATGGTCGCCATCGTCCTGGCCGCCGCGATGCTGGAGAAGTTCGGCGGCGACCACATGAGCGAGACGCTCCGCAACTATCGCGCCTACGTCGAGACCATCGGTCCGCACCCTTCGAGCTGATCATGCCGTCGCAACCGCCGCGCCGCGTCTTCCTCACCGGCTTCTCGTTCACCGGCAAGTCGCGTGTGGCGCCGCTGGCCGCGCAAACGCTCGGCTGGCGCGGCCTCGACCTCGACGACCTCATCGAAAAAGCTGCCGGCAAGCCCGTGCCCGCCGTGTTCGCCGACGAAGGCGAGGCCGCCTTTCGGCTGCGCGAGACGGAGGCCCTGCGACGCGCCTGCCGGGAGATCGAGGTCGTGGTCGCCACCGGCGGCGGGGTCGTGCTGGCGGAAGAGAATCGACGCCTCATGGCGGAGAACGGCTTCGTCGTCTGCCTGGAGGCGCGCCCGCAGACGATACTGTCGCGGCTGCAGCAGCCGAGCGATCGCGAGGAGTCCGAGCGGCCGCTCCTGCGCGGCGATGACCCTCTGGGACGCATACTTCGCCTGAAGGCGCAGCGCCAACCGCTATACGCCCTGGCCGACTTCACGGTCCACACCGACGACATGTCGCCGGAGCTTGTTGCCGAAGAGGTCGTGCGGGCGTGGCACCGCTTCGCCGAGTGCCTCACCTACGACGGCTCGCGTCTCGCAGGTACTGGCGCGTCGCTTGCCGACGACGCAGATCTCGTCTGCATCGTCACGACGGAAACGGCGCGCTATCCCCTCTTCGCCGGCTGGGGGATCAGCGATCGCCTGGGCGAGAAGCTACGCGAGGCGGGCCTGAGCGACGCGGTCTACGTCGTCACGGACTCCAACGTTCAGCCGCATTACGGGAGCCTGATCTCCGACGTTCTTTCCGCGAGCGGTTTCGCGGTTAGCACGCGCGTCGTTCCGGCCGGCGAGGCAAGCAAGACGCTGGAAAGCGCCTCCCGCATCTACGACTGGCTGGCGGCGAACAGGGCGGAGCGCGGCCAGGCGGTGCTTGCGCTCGGCGGTGGCGTCATCGGCGACCTGGCCGGCTTCGTGGCCGCGACCTACCTGCGCGGGCTGCCGCTCGTCCAAATGCCGACCAGCCTGCTGGCGATGGTTGATGCCTCCATCGGTGGCAAGGTGGCGGTCGACCGGCCGGAGGCGAAGAACCTCGTCGGCGCCTTCTACCAGCCGCGGCTCGTCTTCGCCGACGTGTCGATGCTGTGTACATTGCCGGAGCGAGAGCTGGTCTCCGGTTGGGCGGAAGTGATCAAGCATGCGCTGGTGCTAAGTCCCGCGCTGCTGTCCGTTCTTGAAGATAACGTCGACGCTCTTCTCGCGCTGGACCCGGCCGCGACGACGGAGGTTGTGCGGCAGTCGATGGTCTTGAAGGCGCAGGTGGTCGCCGAGGACGAGCGGGAGCTTACTGGTCGTCGCAGCATCCTCAACTACGGCCACACCATCGGCCACGCGCTGGAGGCGGCGACGGGCTACAACGTCCTCCTGCACGGCGAAGCTGTCGCCTGGGGGATGGCCGGCGCGTCTGAACTGGGGCGACGACTGGGACTGACGCCGCCGGAGCTTGGCGAACGGCAGAACGCGCTCCTGCGACGCTTTGGGCTGCTGCGGCCCCTTCCGCCGATAAGCGTCGACGCCGTCCTTGCGGCGATAAGCCTCGACAAGAAGGTCGTCGGCAAGCGCGTCCGCTGGGTGGTGCTTTCGGATGTCGGACAGCCGGCGCTGCGAAGCGACGTGCCGGCGGAACTGGCAAGAGAAGTCGTGCGGGGGGTCCTAAGCGAAGCTTCCAAGGAGGGGCGGATGTGACGGAGGAGGAGCGCGCGGCGCTAAAGGCGGTTGTGCGGGGCGCGGTGCAGGCGGTCGGCTTTCGCCAGTTCGTCGTCCTGCAGGCGCGGGCACTCGGCCTCGGTGGCTACGTGCGTAACGCCGACGACGGCCGCAGCGTCGAGGTGGTGGCGGAAGGGCCGCAATCCGACCTCGAGGAGCTGGTGCGACACCTGTGGAAAGGACCCTTCATGGCGCGCGTCGATAGCGTCCAGGTGCGCTGGTGCCACGCCTCCGGCGAGTTCGGCAGGTTCGAGGCGCGCTTCTAGCCGCGCCGTCGCACCGCCACGACGACGCTTTTCGGGTCGTCGACCCCCTTCAGCGGGCGCACCATCCCTATCACCGTGCTGGCGACGATCTTGCGGACGAAGAGCGCCAGCGGCAGGCGCACGCCGTTGATGAAGAGCGCCGCGTCTTCGACGGGCTCCTGCGTGAGGAAGCGGCGGCGGACGAGCTCGGCCATGCGGGCGAAATCGTCGGCGGCGAAGGCGGGGATATCGAGCTCCGGCGGCTTGTCGCCCGCTATCGCGAGCAACTCGTTCTTGTGGCAAAGGAGCTCTGCGTCACCACGACGGACTTCCAGCTTCAGATAGGTGCTATTGCGAAAGCCGGCCGCGACCACAAGGTCGGGGTCGCCACGCATTTCCCAGACGAGCTCATCCAGCGACGGCTCCTCGTCGGATCGCCGGACCGACGCCACCGCGCCCGGCGCCCTTATGATCGCCATCTCGCTGCCCGCCGCCAGATAGTCGGCGGCCGCCTTCGACAGCTTCTCGAGCGCGGGCGGCTGCGTTGCCTCAACAGCAATGGCGATGCGCGCGCCGTGCGCCGTTAGCTCACGCAACAGCCCTTGGATGACCGCCTGCACGCCGGCGCGCTCTCTGCCCACGATGCAAAGTACGGGAGGCAAGCATCTCCTCCTTCCCCGGCTACTCTCCGTGCGACCAGTGCAACATCATCGCCGTCAGCTCATCGCCGGGGCGTACATCTGGTCTGGGGTCGCTCGGATGAAGGCTGCGACTAGAACCGGACGGCAAGGCAGGTGGTGGTGCGCTGCACGCCGTCAACGCGCTGGAGGACGTCGGTGATGCAGCGCCCCAGCCGGTCGAGGTCCTCCGCCTCGATCTGGACGATCACATCGTAGGGGCCGGTCACGGTGTCGACCGCGACGATATCAGCGTCGGGGTTACTCAAGCGGGAGATGGCGTCGCTTATCGACCTTGCCCTGCCGACCTCCGCCTCGATCAGGACGTATCCATGCACCGACATCGTTGCCTCCTCTAGAGCTCGGTTTGCGAACATCATACGCGGCCCTCGCCTCGTGTCAAGCGAGCCGCTGGGCGGAGCGCTTCGTTGACTTGCCTCCGGCCCGATGCTATCATCGTCCTGTTCCGGGCGATTAGCTCAGTTGGTTAGAGCGCTGCGTTGACATCGCAGAGGTCACTGGTTCAAATCCAGTATCGCCCACCATAGCAAAAGGCGACGACCAGGAAGCGTCGCGGTTGGGACGGCGGCAGAGAGGGACGCCACGGCTGAAAGCGCCCCGCCGGGAACACGGCGACAAACCCCCTGCGAGCCGGACGTCGAAAGGAAGCCAGTAGACGTTCCCGGAGGCACCCGTTACCGGCCGAATCGAGTCCTCGCACGTGGCGGGCGACGAAGAGTACAGTTCTGCAGGATAAATCCCGCAGCCTGCAGTCAGGGGCTGAGGGGTTTTAACCCTCAGAGTTGCACTTCTTCAGGTCTGCGGCCGACGAGACAGCGGGGAGAAACAAGGGTGGAACCACGTGCCTCTCGTCCCTTGGCGAGGGGCATTTCATTTGCAGCGACAAGACAGCGAGGCATCGCATGGAATCGAAAGACGAACGCCTGCACCGGATGCGACATTCGGCATCGCACATCATGGCCCAGGCCGTGCTCTCCCTGTTCCCGGAGGCGAAGTTCGCCATCGGCCCGGCAATCGAGAACGGCTTCTACTATGACTTCGACCTCCCGCGCAGCCTGACGCCGGAAGATCTTGCCGTCATCGAGCAGCGGATGCGCGAGACCGTCGCGGCCGACGTGCCGTTCGAACACGAGGAAGCGACGAAGGAGGAGGCGCGCAGGCTCTTCGCGGCCCAGCCCTACAAGCTGGAACTGATAGATGACGTCGAAGGCGACACAGTTAGCATCTACCGGCAGGACGGCTTCGTCGATCTCTGCGCCGGCCCCCACGTCGAGGGTACCGGCGAGGTGAAGGCGTTCAAGCTGACAAACGTCGCCGGCGCTTACTGGCGCGGAGACGAACACCGGCCGATGCTCCAGCGGATCTACGGCGCCCTGTTCGAGACGCAGGCAGAGCTGGACGACTACCTGCGCCGGCTGGAAGAGGCGCAGCAGCGCGACCATCGACGGCTGGGCCGCGAGCTGGAGCTGTTCATGAGCAGCAGCCTTGTCGGCGCCGGCCTGCCGCTGTGGCTGCCGAAGGGCGCCACGATTCGTCGCGTCCTCGAAGAGTGGATAACGAAGGAGGAGCGTCAGGCGGGCTATCTTCACGTCTACACGCCGGACATCGCCAAGCGCGAGCTCTACGAGAAGTCCGGCCACTGGGAGCACTACCAGGAGCTGATGTTTCCGCCGATGAAGCTCGAGCACGAGGAGATGGTGCTCCGGCCGATGAACTGCCCGCACCACATCCTCATCTACTCCTCGAAGATGCGGAGCTACCGCGACCTGCCGGTGCGCATCGCTGAGCTGGGCACGATGTACCGCTTCGAGAAGTCCGGCGTCATGGGCGGCCTGACACGTGTCCGCGTCATGACCCTCAACGACGCCCACATCTTCTGCCGGCCGGACCAGATCGGCAGCGAGTTCGCCGGAGTGGTCGGCCTCATGGAGAAGGCCTACCGCGTCCTCGGCATCAGCGAGTACTCCTATCGCCTCTCCTTGCGCGACCCGAGCGACAGGGGGAAGTTTGTCGACAACGACGCCATGTGGGACCTCGGCGAGCAGAAGCTGCGCGAGGCGATAGACGCCCTCGGCCTGCCGTACGTCGAAGCCGTCGGGGAAGCGGCGTTCTACGGCCCGAAGGTGGACGTCCAGATCCGCGACATGCTGGGCCGCGAGGAAACGCTCTCGACGATACAGCTCGATTTTCACCTGCCCGAGCGCTTCTCGCTGACCTACATCGGCGAGGACGGCCGCGAGCACCAGCCGGTCATGATCCATCGCGGCGTCATCAGCACGATGGAGCGGATGACCGCCTACCTCATCGAGCAGTATGCGGGCGCCTTCCCGCTCTGGCTGGCGCCCATCCAGGCCGTGGTCGTGCCCATCGCCGACCGGCACATCGAATACGGTCAGAAGGTCGCCGAGGCGCTCAAGCAGGCCGACCTGCGCGTGGAAGTCGACGACCGCAACGAGCGCATGAACGCCAAGATCCGCGACGCGCAGCTTCAGAAGGTGCCGTACATGCTCGTCGTCGGCGACAGGGAAGCCGAAGCGGGGACCGTCAACGTTCGCCTGCGCAACGGCGACAACCTGGGCGCGATGCCGCTCGACGAGCTCCTCGCGCGGCTGCAGCGCGAGGTCGCAGAACATAGCCAGACCTAGCAAGGAAGCGAAGCTTGTTCAAGAAGCTGCTCGTAGCGAATCGCGGCGAGATCGCGCTGAGAGTCATGCGCACCTGTCGCGACTTGGGGGTCGCGGTGGTCGCCGTCTACTCCGACGCCGACCGCACGGCGCTCCACGTCCGCTACGCCGACGAGGCGTATCTCCTCGGCCCCGCCACGGCGGGCGAAAGCTACCTCAACATCGAACGCGTCATCGACGCCGCCGAACGCTCCGGCGCGGAGGCGGTCCATCCCGGCTACGGCTTTCTGGCCGAGAACGCGGCCTTCGTCGACGCCTGCGACAGCGCTGGCATCGCCTTCATCGGCCCTTCGTCGCGCGCGATGCGCCTTCTGGGCGACAAGGTCGCGGCCCGTCGTCTGGCCGCCGCCGAGGGCGTTCCCGTTGTCCCGGGCGAAGACGCCGTCGCGACCGGCGAAGAGGCGCTCGCCGGTGCCGACAGGCTGGGCTATCCAGTCCTCGTCAAAGCGGTGGCCGGCGGCGGTGGCAAGGGGATACGGCTGGTGCGGGACCGCGCCGAAATGGAAGCGGCCCTGCGGGTCGCTGGCAGCGAAGCGTCGTCCGCTTTCGGCGACCACGCCCTCTACATTGAGAAGCTGCTCGAGAATGTGCGCCACGTTGAGGTGCAGCTTCTCGCCGATGCCTTGGGCAACGTCGTCGCCCTGGGCGAGCGGGAGTGCTCGATCCAGCGCCGCCACCAGAAGCTCATCGAAGAGTCGCCTTCGCCCGCCGTCGACGCGTCGCTTCGCCAGGCGTTGGGGGCAGCCGCCGTCAAGATCGCGCGCGCGGCCGGCTACCGCAACGCCGGCACAGCGGAGTTCCTGCTGGATTCGCAGGGTCGCTTCTACTTCCTCGAGGTCAACGCTCGACTCCAGGTGGAGCACCCCGTGACGGAGCTCGTGACCGGCCTCGACCTCGTAGCGGAGCAACTGCGCCTCGCCGCCGCAGAGCGCCTCGGGTACGATATCGTGGAAATGCGCGGCTGGGCGCTGGAGTGCCGGATCGCCGCCGAAGACCCCTATAATGACTTTCTGCCGTCGCTCGGCCGCGTGGACTACGTTAGCCAGCCGGCAGGCCCGGGCATCCGCGTCGACAGCGCTCTCTTCGCGGGCTGCGACGTTTCCTACCACTACGATCCGATGATCGCAAAAGTGATCGCCTGGGGCCGCGACCGCGACGAGGCGATTCGCCGGATGCGGCGGGCGCTGGCCGAGTTCGTAATCGTCGGCGTCAACACGAACATCCCGCTGCACATCCAGTTGCTCGAAGACCCGCGTTTCCTCGCCGGCAACATCCACACAACTTTCCTCGAGAGGGAGTTCAAAGCCGCAATCGCGTCGGACGAACAAGAGCGCCGGATTGCGCTGCTTGCGGCGGCCGTGCTGACACACCGGCGCGACAAGCGGTCGCGGGACGTGGTGTCGGCGAAGGACGGCGGGCGCTGGAAGACCCATTGGAGGCAAGCTGCGTTGAGGAGCAGCGATAGAGCGGAAGGGAAGGCATGGCGGCGAAGCAGCGACTGAAGCTGGGCGACGACGTCAAGGACGTCGAGATCGAGGAGAGCGGGCAGGTCGTGCTCGCCACGCTCGACGGCGTCAAGCACGAGCTGCGGCTGGAGCGCATCGGCGATTCCGCCGAGTACTGCCTCATCGTCGATGGCCGGCCGCACCAGCTTTTCGCCGAGGAATCGCCGCACGGATACGAGATCATGGTCAACGGGCACACCTATTCCGTGACTACGACTCGCTTCGCACGTCCCGCCGTCGCTGTGCAGGGCGAGACGCTGCCGGCGCAGGCGGACGAGGAGTGGGTGCAGATATCGCCGATGGCCGGCGTGGTGCAAAGGGTGCTCGTGGCGCCGGACGACCGCGTCGAGGCGGGTGACGCCCTGCTGGTCATCGAGGCGATGAAGATGCAGAACGAGTTGCACGCGCATCGGAGCGGCCAGGTGAAGGCCGTCTACGTCACTGTCGGGCAGCAGGTGGAGCCCGGAACACCGCTGCTCGTGCTACTCTAGGTATAGGGCTCGGAAAGGATACCCGTGGGGCAGGCGTCCTGCTTGCCCGCAGACAAGCGGGAAATCTCGCGATTGGAGACGCAGCAATGCAAGACTACCCCTGGTGGAACGACGCGCAGAAAAGGCTCATGGCGGACGCCCGCACCTTCACGACCGAAGTTCTCACCCCCCTTGCGGAACGCTCGGTCGTTAAGAAGGAGTATCCCTGGGCGGCGGTGCGCGAGATCGCCAGCAAGGGGTGGTTCGGCGCGACGACACCTGAGAAGTACGGCGGCCACCTGGAAGAATGGGGCGTCACCGGCGCTTGTATCCTGACAGAGGAGGTGAGCCGCGCCGGCGTCCTTGGCGCCGCCTATACAACCTGCCTCATCGGTGCGACGGCGCAACTGGTGCACAACGGCAGCGAGGAGCAGAAGCAGAGATGGCTCCCGGGGCTGGCGAAG
Source organism: uncultured Chloroflexia bacterium (assembly GCA_963703345.1). Classification (GTDB taxonomy): domain Bacteria; phylum Chloroflexota; class Dehalococcoidia; order DSTF01; family JALHUB01; genus JALHUB01. Next base: position 1,439,338 of record OY969814.1, read on the forward strand.
GGCGACCTCCTCGGCTGCATCACGATGACGGAGCCGTACGCGGGATCGGACATCGCCGAGATCGAGACGACCGGCGTTCGCGACGGCGACTGCATCGTCGTCAACGGCATAAAGCGCTTCCAGACGAACGCCGCCGCCGCCGACCTCTACATGGCCTACGTCAAGACCAGCGAAGACCCGGCCGTTCGGGCAAAGTACGGACATCTCACCGGCATGATCATGGAAAAGGGGATGCCCGGCTTCCACGTCGAGCGCGTGAACGATTGGGCGGGCTCCGCCGGCATGTACAACTGCTATTTGCGCTTCGACGACGTTCGGGTGCCGCTGGAGAACGTCATCGGCGGCGAGGGCGAGGGCTGGCGCGTGATGATGGACGGCCTCAACGTGGAGCGCATCGTGAACGGCGCCACGTACCTGGGGGAGATACGCGAAGCCATCCGCTATGCCCGTCAGCACCTGGAGCGGCGCATCCAGTTCCGCCAGCCAACCGGCGCGATTGCCGTCAACCAGTTCAAGCTTTCCGACATGTATTCGAAGTATATGCTGTCGCGCCTCATCGTCTTCTACGCCGCCTACGCCGCGGACCTCGGTCGGGACGTGCCGATCGAGGCGGGCCTTTGCAAGCTGTTCGCTTCCGACTCGCAACTGCAAATCGCCATCGAAGCGATTCAGTGCATGGGTGGCAACGGCGTGATGCAGATCTACCCGGCCGAGCGATACATGCGTGATGCGAAGCTGAACCAGATAGCCGCCGGCACGAACGAAATACTGCGACTTCTCATCTACCGCATGGGCAATCGCGAGTTCGCCGACGACCTTCAGCCGCCGGTGCGCGTCATCGACGAGGAGCTGGATACGCCGCTGCCGCTGGGCAAGGCGCCGCAGCCGAAGCCGGTCAGCAGCGAGATGGACGTCCTGAAGGTGCTAGCCGAGAACTACCGCGTCAATCCGGGACTGCACATGACAATTGGCGACATCAAGCAGTTCCTAGACGCGCCGGACGACGTTCTGCTCCGGCACCTCGCTTCGCTGGAGGAGAAGGGGCTGGCGTCGCAATACAAGAACCGCCGCGGCCAAGTAGAGATGGCGAAAGCGACGCTGCGGGGCATCAGGGAAGCGAATCCGCCGGAATACTACCGGCACATCCCGTCCTGGGTATCGCCGGAGGACGTTTTCTAGCGGCGGGAACGCGGCAACGTCTCCGTCTGCGACGGACTCGTCGCGCCGAATCTGCGATGGGCCTCGCCTACGCCGCCATCGGCACCTGGTCCACGAGCGTGTCGATCTGCTTGCTGATTTTGCCTTCGATCTCGAAGTTCCAGAGCGTCTCCGGAACGTCGACGAGAAGGAACAGCGGCGATATCAGCAGACCCTCGACCGCCGTCACGCCCAGATGCTCCAGCCACCTGCCGATTCCGAGCCTTACGGTGAAATTGTTGGGCTCACCGTCGAGAAGAACCGTAAGCGCCCGGTCGGCGGCGATGATGGCGCTCAGCCAGTTGCCCTTCTTCGCCTGGAGCACTGTGCCATGCGCACTCGCCGGCGACGTCTGCACCTGAAAGCCGTCTTGCTGTAGATACTCAACGATTCTGTTCTTCAAGGCCTCGAGGTCGACGTTCTTGCCCTCGTAGTGCCGTACTGACTCTCCAATCACGACGCTCTCCTTTCGCCCATCGTTCGCCGCGAGGTCCGGCCTCGAGCCGTAACTACTCGTCGTGGATCAACGAGCGTATCTGCTGGACCATTTCCGGCGTCGGCTCCATCTTGTGGACCTCCTTGGCATGTTGACCGGCCATCTTAAGGAGCTCCTCCTCGCTGTTGGCCTTGCCGCTCCAGGTGCAATCCATCCCGGTGTCCTTGCAATTCAGTACTTTCACTCGTTCTTCCTCCTTTGTGTTCCACTCGAATGTCGAACGACGACGAGGCTTCCCTAACTCGTTTACTGCTGTCCGCCACCAGACGCCAGCGCCTCGCGGACCGCCTGCGCCTCGGCTTCCAGGTCCCTCAGATAAGCCTCGAGATCACCGCTTCGTTCCTGCTTGCTGAAGAAGCGGCGCTGAAGTCTCGGAGCATCGCCGCCGCCGCACGAGCAGCCATGGCGCCCGCAGGAACAGCCGCCGCCGTGACCGCCGCCGCAACAGCATTGGCCGCCGCTCTGATGGCAGCTACAGCCGCAACCGCAACTGCAATGGTGTCCATGTCCGCCGTGGTGTCCGTGATGGCCGCCACCGCCGCACTGTCCTCCCCATTCGCCCGAAGTGCCATGCATGACGTTCCTCCTTCTTCTTGAGTCCGTCGATCAAGAATGCTGAGTTTAGTCTAGGAGCTGCGCATGCAGCGGACGTGAGTTTTGCGGTGTTAACGTGAAGGAAGGGTGAAGGCGAAGGCGGTTGGTGCAAGTTCGTCGTTCTGATAGGATCGCGGCGGAAGGGAAGCGGCCTTCCTCTTGTGAAGGAGGCCGAACGAGTGGAAATACGCGGTTGAGGTGGCGGACTGTCTGAGCACCCTGCGGACACAGCTAATCACCGGTTCTCCTACCGGCCGGCCCTGGACGGCATCCGAGCCCTGGCGGTAGCGGCCGTTCTTGCCTACCACGGCAACCTGCCCTGGGCGAAAGGCGGCTTCCTTGGCGTAGATGCCTTCTTCGTCCTGAGCGGCTATCTAATCACCAGCCTTCTACTGCTGGAGTGGCGTACGCGGGGGAAGATCTCGCCGATAGCGTTCTGGTCGCGGCGGGCGAGGCGACTTCTTCCCGCACTTTTCCTGATGCTCATAGGCGTCGCCTTCTACGCCGTTGTCTTTGCTGCGCCGCAGGAGCTGGCGAAGATACGAGGCGATGCGCTGGCCACCATCGCCTACGTCGCCAACTGGCGGCCCGTCTTTAGCGGCCAGTCGTATTTCGATCAGTTCTCCATGCCGTCACCACTCAGGCATACATGGTCGCTGGGAATAGAGGAGCAATACTACGCCTTCTGGCCGTTGCTTCTCCTCCTCGTCCTGAAGATCAAGAAGATCACCCTGGGCAAGCTGATGCTGGGGACGATTGTGGCCGCGGCCTGCTCTGCCCTGCTCATGGCGCTTCTCTTTCATCCCGGCGTCAACCCCTCGCGCGTCTACTACGGCACCGACACGCGTGCCCAATCGCTATTCGTAGGCGCTACCCTCGCCGTCCTTCTCCTGCGGCTGGGGCCGATAGAGGGCCGAATTGGCTGGCCTGCCCTACAGGGAGCGGGCCTCGCGTTTGCGGCGATAGTCGCCTTCATCTGGCTGAGGACGACAGAGAGCAGCGACCTTCTGTATCGGGGCGGCTTCTTCTTCCTGGCCCTGAGCGTAGCCGTCGTCATAGCGGCCTCCGTGCAGCCGAAGGCGGGACCTGTAGGCAAGCTCCTCTCGCTGCCGCCTTTGCGGGCCCTGGGGCTCATCTCCTACGGTGTCTACCTCTGGCACTGGCCGATCTTCTTGATGCTGACGCCGGGTCGCGTCCACCTGGGGCTGTACGAGCTCTTTGCCCTGAGGGTGGCCGTCACCCTTGCCGTGTGCACCCTTTCCTACCACCTGCTGGAGATGCCGATAAGGCGGGGCGCCTTTCGAGGCCGCAAGATCACCTGGAGCTTCGCCCCGGCGGGCGCCGCCTGCCTGGCCGTGGCGCTGGTCGTCGTGACGAGGGGGCCCACGGGACCGGGCGCGTACGCCGTGAACACGCCCGACGTGATGCCGACGCAGGCACAAGGAGGGAGCCAGCCGCCCATCCGCGTCATGGTCTTCGGTGAGTCAGTCGCTTTCTCGTTGGATTCGGGGATGCAGGAGGTGGCACCAGAGTACAATCTCTCCGTCTGGAACCGGTCGACCCTTGGCTGCGGATTCTCGGATGTGGATTCGGAAATGAGCTTGACCGGCGAAAGCGGCAAGCAGGCGGCGGACCGGTGCAAGGAGTGGCGCCAGTCGTGGCAGCAGGACCTGACGGCCTTCAATCCCGATATCGTCCTCATGGTTTTCGGGGCCTGGGACAGCGAAGACCGTGTCGTCGGCGGCAAGACGCTTGCCGCCGGTAGCCCCGAATGGGCCGACTTTCTCTCGCAGTCGCTTGAGGAGAAGTTCGAGATATTGACGGCAGGCGGAGCAAAGCTGATGCTGGCCACCTTCCCCTATACGAGGCCGTGGGTCTGGTCGACTCTATCGAATGGAGATGAGCTCGAGCAGAGCACGCGACGGCGGGAAGCAGCGCTAAACGACATCTACCGCGAGTTCGCAGCGCAGCATCCAGACAAGGTCGTGCTGGTTGAGTTCAACGCGTTTGCCTGCCCCGGCGACAAGTATAGCGATCTCTATATCGACGGTGTCAGGATGCGCCAGGACGGCGTCCACTTCACAACCGGAGGCTCGACCGTCGTTGCCCGCTGGCTGGCGCCGCAGATCGTCGCTGCCGCGGGGAGGCCCGCTCAATGAGGCCCGCCGCCTGAGCTTCACGCAAGCAGCATCGACGCGGTATCATCAGCACGTCTTTGGATGAATCGTGCGGTTGAGGTGGCGAACTGTCTGCTGAACAGGCTTCGGATGCGGCTAGTCATCGCTTCTCCTACCGGCCGGCCTTAGACGGCATCCGAGCCCTGGCGGTAGCGGCCGTCCTCGCCTACCATGGCAACCTGCCCTGGGCGAAAGGCGGCTTCCTTGGCGTCGATGCCTTCTTCGTCCTGAGCGGCTATCTAATCACCAGCCTTCTACTGCTGGAGTGGCGTACGCGGGGGAAGATCTCGCCGATAGCGTTCTGGTCGCGGCGGGCGAGGCGACTTCTTCCCGCACTTTTCCTGATGCTCATAGGCGTCGCCTTCTACGCCGTTGTCTTTGCCGCGCCGCAGGAGCTGGCGAAGATACGAGGCGATGCGCTGGCCACCATCGCCTACGTCGCCAACTGGCGGCCCGTCTTTAGCGGCCAGTCGTATTTCGATCAGTTCTCCATGCCGTCACCACTCAGGCATACATGGTCGCTGGGAATAGAGGAGCAGTACTACGCCTTCTGGCCGTTGCTTCTCCTCCTCGTCCTGAAGATCAAGAAGATCACCCTGGGCAAGCTGATGCTGGGGACGATTGTGGCCGCGGCCTGCTCTGCGTTGCTCATGGCGCTTCTCTTTCATCCCGGCACCGACCCCTCGCGCGTCTACTACGGCACCGACACGCGTGCCCAATCACTATTCGTAGGCGCTACCCTCGCCGTCCTTCTCCTGCGGCTGGGGCCGATAGAGGGCCGGATTGGCTGGCCTGCCCTACAAGGAGCCGGCCTGCTTTTCGCGGGAGTAGTCGCCTTCATCTGGCTGAGGACGACAGAGAGCAGCGACCTTCTGTATCGGGGCGGCTTCTTCTTCCTGGCGTTGAGCGTAGCCCTCGTCATAGCCGCCTCCGTGCAGCCGAAAGCGGGACCTGTAGGCAAGCTCCTATCGCTGCGTCCTTTGCGGTCCCTGGGGCTCATCTCCTACGGCGTCTACCTCTGGCACTGGCCGATCTTCTTGATGCTAACGCCGGGTCGCGTCCATCTGGGGCTGTACGAGCTCTTTGCTCTGAGGGTTGTCGTTACCCTTGCCGTGTGCACCCTTTCCTACCACCTGCTGGAGATGCCGATAAGGCGGGGCGCCTTTCGAGGGAAGAAGATCACCTGGAGCTTCGCCCCGGCGGGCGCCGCCTGCCTGGCCGTGGCGCTGGTCGTCGTGACGCGGGGGGCTGTATCGCCGGCGGGCGCGTTCGACCTCGGGCAACCCGCGGACGCGCCGATGCCGACGGCGGCAAGTACAGGCGAGCGGCCGCCTATTCGCGTCATGGTGCTCGGGGAATCCGTCGCGATGCTGCTCGATCCCGGCCTGAGCGACGTTGGACGGCAATCAAACGTGGCGGTCTGGAACCGGGCCGCCGTGGGCTGCGGCTTCCTCGACCTGGAGGTATGGCATGATGCGCAGGGGAATCTCTCCAAGGCGGAGGCAGAGAAGTGCGCGGAGTGGCACCAATCATGGGCGCAGGACGTGGCGGGCTTCAAGCCGGACGTCGTCCTCATGGCGTTCGGCGTCTGGGATAGCGAGGACATCCAGACTTCCGGCGGCAAGCTGCTGGCTGGCACGCCGGAGTGGAACGTCTACGTCCACGACGGCCTGGAGAAGCGTTTCGTCACCCTCACGTCGCAGGGCGCGAAGCTGATACTGACGACCTTTCCCTATGTGCGACCGGGCCTATGGGACCTCGTCTCCAACGGGCAGCAAATCACCGACGACAGCGCCCGCCACATGGACGCCCTCAACGCTGTCTACCGAGGCTTCGCCGCCGAGCACCCCGGGCAGGTGTTCATCGCGGACCTGAACGCCTTCGCCGACCCGGAAGGGAAGTACACGGACCTCCACGTCGACGGCGTGAGGATGCGTGAGGACGGCGTCCACTTCACCACGGAAGGGTCATACGTGGTGGCGCGCTGGCTGGTCCCTAAGATCGCAGCCGTCGCCGGCGCGACACGCCCCGCAAGCTGAACGTCGCCGCTCCCTCGTCTCGCCTGTTGGTCGGTTCAATGCCGGTCGCGGCCGCGGCTCGCTTTCGCCGAGCAAGGTGAACGGGCCACCCGCGTTGACCGATTCGACGCACCGGATGCAGAACTGGTCCACGAAGACGGGCAGGTCGCCGGGTCCGAGACGAGTTGCGGGGCTGCGCGGGTCATCGCTATACTTGGATGCGATGCGGGGGTAGCTCAGCGGTAGAGCTCCTGCCTTCCAAGCAGCCCGGGCCCACCGCTGTTCTCGGGCCGTAATAATACGACCAAGACAACGTCAGTTATCCGCTATTCCTAGTCAACCCGAGGAGCCGTTCATTCTGCTTTGAGCACATGCCATGACCGAAAAAAGAACGTTCCGAAAGCGGCCCTAGACCCGCTTAACCGCCTCGCCCATCACTTGGGGCAGGCTGTCCAACTCCTCGAACTGTCCACCAAAGGAATATCCGCTCTCGCAGCCACGCCGCAGGCCCTTCGGGCCCTAGCTGCCGCAAAGCCTACCTCAGACGTCGTAGCCGCTCAAACACGGCTTGGCACCGTGCAGAACCTCGCACAACTCGCCCAGACTGAAGTCGACACCGGTTTTCCCCTACTCTTCGCCCAAGCAACCTCTCCCTTTGGGCGGACTTAGAGAACGGCCTCCGCACCTTTCTCGCCGCGTGGTTGCATCATGAGAGCAGCGCCAAGACCATCGAGGCGATCCAGAAGTTGAAGGTGTCCTTGGGGGAATACGAAGCGATGGACTCCGACGAACGTTGCCTCTACATCATTGACCGCCTGCAACAAGAAATGGAATCACGCAATCGCCGTGGCATAGACAGATTCGAGTTGCTTTTCGCGGCCTTCGGCTTCGAAACTAGCCTTGACGAGCGCTTGAAGAGAGATCTTCTTGAGCTCTACTTTGTCCGCAATCTCCTCGTTCACCGCAGGGGCATCGCAGATCGCAAGTTCATCCAGTCGTGCCCCTGGCTCCGCCTCTCTGTCGGGGAACAAATCACCATAACGTCCGCAGCGTACAAGAAGTATACCCACGCGGTGCTCGCCTATGTGATCGAGCTCATTGTCCGTGTCGGCGCCCGGATCGGCATCACCCGCTCTCAACTCAGCGGCGTGCCCCACGCTTACCAGCCCCGTGAAGCCTCGCTCACGTCGGCTTCCTCGTCTAAGCCAGTGAAGCCCGTCGCGAAGAATCGCTCCCGCCCGTGACCCGTCAGCTTGGGTACCACGACCCGCACGTCAAGGGTTTCCGATGCTTGCGCCGCGTACCTGGTCCCGGCGAAACCTTGCCGACCCTCCACACTCCTGGTATCCTCGTCTTCGATCGTTCCGAGGCCAAGCACGAATGTCACTCCTCGACATCTGGCGCCTGAACCCCGAACTCGCCGACAAGCGCGTCGATCAGATTATCGCCGTGGCGGGCTCCGGCAAGCTACGCGACCGCAGCGACGCCTCCCTCGAACTCCGCGAATTCCTCGCGACAGAGTGAAACGGTCCTTGAACCGGATGGCGCTGGGGACGCCGGTCTGGAGGCCCGCACAAGCGCCGCCGCCCATTCCATCGGGCCGGGCATTTCGCCCGGCCGTTTTCACCTCAGAGCGGCGACCATCTGCTTTCTAGGCAGAGGGTTTGCGCTCCTCTGCCGGCATTCGGCGGTCCTCGTTTGCCACTCACCGCTCTCTCCAGATACGCACGGGATGTTGGCGCCCCACAGGGACAATCTGAGATTGCGACTTGACTGCGCGCGTTTGCTCTTGACAGTCGGTGCGTGCCCGTTACAATTCGCACCATGGGGCAAAGCAGGGACGGCTGAGCCCCAAGCGCACCCCCGCCGCTGCGCGCTTCCAGTATCATCACCAGTCACGGTTCTCGCTCAGCCGTCCCTCTCATCCTAGAGCCGTCAGCAGCGCGCTCGTCAAGGAGAGTGCTAGGGACTTGACATGGGCTCACAACGGAGCGTCACCGGGGGACAACTTAAGGCTGCGGATGCGCTACGGCATCTAGCCTTGCCAGAGGGCGCGGTTCGTCTGACATCGTCAGCCAGTCCGCGTGAAACGCCTGATCAAGGCGATGGAGCTTCTTCTGGGCTATCTGATGAGTCAAGAGAGCAGGAATGACAGCGGACAATCTCGCGCCGCCCGACCGGGAAGAATGGGCGAGCCTTTACGCCGCCTTCACCATTCTGCGCAAGGAGACGGACCGTGCGTTGTCGGACGGGCAGGTCACAATGTTTCCCCGCTCTTTTCCCCAAGTGGCCGTGCTGGCTCTCCTCGCGGAAGCCGAGCGCCCGCTGCCCGTGACGAGGATCGCGAGGTTGCTGCTGCAGGAGAGTTCCAGCGTCAGCAACCTCGTTGATCGGATGTGCGAGAGGGGTCTTGTGGAGCGGGTGAAGGATCCCCGTGATCGACGTGTGGTCTTGGTGACGCTTACCGATCTGGGGCGCCGGGTGCACGACGATGGCCGGTCGTCGGCAGCGGCAGTCAGCAACGAGTTTTTTGGTGTCCTGTCGATGGAGGAGAGGGCGACCCTCAGAGACCTGCTTCAAAAGTTAACACGGCGCAACATTCGGCGCCTTGGCTGAAGGTCTCGCTGAACCCCGTATGCCTTATTCGTATATCCCCTCGGCGCGCTTAAGGATGAGCCTGACGTGCTCGACCTCGGCCTCGTCGGTGTGGGGTGCCAAAGGCCCATCCGTATCTGGAGGGCAGCACTCGACCCTCTTCGTGATAGGCAGCGGGTCACTCGCACGTTGGAAGTGTGTCATGAGGGACAACGCTAGCGCCGCGGGGACCGTACCGCACACCAAGACCTGATCGTGTCGGTCCTGAAATAACTGCCTGCGGCAAAAGCCCACATTGGCGGCTCCCCACGCGTAGGCTATAATCGCATCCATGGACTCCCTCGGATTCGTCAAGAAGTGGGCCGCCTCCACCCAAAGCGAAAGTGCGGCTGCGCAGGAGCATTTCATCGACCTCTGCCACACGCTGAATGAGGGCACGCCCAATGATGACCCCAGCGGCGATTACTTCGCCTTTGAGAAGGGCGCCAAGCGGCCCGACGGCGACGGATTCGCGGACGTATGGCTCAAGAACCACTTTGCCTGGGAGTACAAAGGCAAACACAAAGACCTGGGCAATGCTTACAAGCAAGTTCAGACGTATCGCGAGGCGCTGGGCAACCCGCCGCTGCTGGTGGTCTGCGATATAGAACGATTCGAGGTCCACACCAACTGGACGAATACGGAGACCTGGATCTACCGCTTTCGTAACGCCGACATCGCCCTGGACGAGCCGGTTGAAGTCACCACCTACGGCGGGCCCGCTGCCGACGCCCCGAAGCTCACCGCCCTGCAAGTCCTGAAGGCGCTTTTCGAGGAGCCGGAGCGCCTGAAGCCCCTGCGGACCACGGAGCAAATCACGCAGGAAGCCGCCAAGCTCTTCGGCCGCATCACTGACGACCTGCGCAAATGGAAGGTGGAGGACATGCGCATCGCTCGCTTCGTAACGCGGGTGATGTTCTGCATGTTCGCAACGGACGTGGGCCTTCTGCCGCGCGAGACCTTCAGCGAGGTCATCAACGTCAACAAGGACGACCCCGCCGCATTCCGCGAGAACCTGTCGGCGCTGTTCGGCGTCATGGCGGAAGGCGGCAAGTTCCTCATGCACCCCGTTCCCCACTTCAACGGCCGCTTGTTTGAGGACAGCGACGTGCCCGACGAGATCCACGGCGAGCATGTGCGTGTGCTGGAAGACCTCAACGACCTCAACTGGGCGGATGTCGAACCGGTAATCTTCGGCACCCTGTTCGAGCGGGTCATCGACCCCGCTCAGCGCAGGCGGATCGGCGCGCACTACACGTCCCGCGCGGATATCGAGCTGATCGTTGAGCCGGTGCTGATGGCGCCCCTCAGACGCGAGTGGGACCAGATCAAGGCGGCGGCAGAGGACCTGGCGGAGAACGCGGCTTCGCGGCGGCGCATCGCCCGAGCGCTGCAGACGTTCCATGAGCGGCTGGCAACCATCCGCGTCCTTGACCCAGCCTGTGGCTCCGGCAACTTCCTCTACGTCTCCCTGGCTCTTCTCAAGGCTCTCGAAAAAGAGGTTGTCGCCTTCGCGTCGTTGCATGACATTGCGCTCGTCCCGCGCGTTCACCCGCGCCAACTGATGGGCCTGGAGATCAGCGAGTACGCGCGCGAGCTGGCGTCCATAGTCATCTGGATAGGTTACCTGCAGTGGAAGCACCGCAACGTGATGCCATTCGACGACGAGACTCCGATCTTGCAGCCGCTGGACCAAATCGCGTTCGGAGATGCCATCGTTGACCTCTCGGACCCCAGCCGGCCGCGCATCCCTGAGTGGCCGGAAGCGGACGTAATCGTGGGCAACCCGCCGTTCCTCGGCGGCAAGCTCCTGCGCCGGCACCTGGGCGACGAATACGTTGACAAGTTGTTCGCCGCCTGGGACGGGCAGGTGGCTCGTGAGTCCGATCTCTGCTGCTACTGGTTCGAGCAGGGCCGCCGCGCCGTCGAAGCAGGCCGCGCCAGACGCGTGGGGCTTCTTGCCACTCAAGCGATCCGGGGCGGGGCCAACCGGCGCGTTCTGCAACGGATCAAGGAGACCGGCGACATCTTCTACGCTCAGGCCGACCGCAAGTGGATACAGGACGGAGTTGCGGTCCGTGTCGCAATGATAGGGTTCGATGACGGCAGTCAACAGGAACGACTGCTGAACGAAGAGAAGGACGACGCGCCGGAACACGCCCTAGCACACGCCCGCCGCGTGTCCCAAATGAACGCCAACTTGACCTCTGCCGCGGACGTGACGAAGGCGCGACGCCTCGAAGAGAATCTGGGTATTTCTTTCATGGGCGACACGAAGGTAGGGCCGTTTGAGATACCGGAGGCAAGAGCCAAAGAGATGCTGGGCAAGCCCAACCCGCACGGCAGACCAAACTCAGATGTGGTGCGTCCTTGGGTGAACGGCTTGGATATCACGAGACGCCCACGGCACATGTGGATCATTGATTTCCCTCCCGGCACCAGCGAGAGCGAAGCTGCCCTCTACGAGGCGCCATTCGAGTACATCAAGAAATACGTTAAGCCCTTCCGAAAAAAGGCGCGGTCGGGGGACAGGACGGGAGTCGCGTGGTGGATACACCAGAGACCGCGACCGGAGTTGCGGGCGGCGCTCGAAGGGCTTCCACGGTATATTGCCACCACCCGCGTTGCGAAGTACCGCTCGTTTGTATGGCTGACACCTGCCGTGTTGCCGGACTGCCGCCTTATCGCGTTTGCCCGCGCGGACGACTACTTCTTCGGCGTCCTGCATTCGCGGGCCGACGAAGTGTGGGCTTTGCTCCTAGGCAGCCAGCTTGAGTCGCGCCCGCATTACACGCCGACGACTTCCTTCGAGACGTTCTCGCTCCCGCACCCGACACCGAGTCAAAAGGCCGCGATCGCTGAGGCGGCGCGGGAACTCGATGAGCTGCGCCAGGCCTGGCTCAACCCGCCGGAGGACAACATTGCTCCCAGCGAGTTAAGGAAGCGCACCCTAACCAACCTCTACAACCAGCGCCCCACATGGCTGGCAAACGCGCATCGCAAGCTGGACGAGGCGGTGTTCGCGGCATACGGCTGGCCGGAGTCGCCTGACGCGCTGTCGGACGCCGAAATCGTCAAGCGCCTGCTTGCGCTGAACCTGCAGCGGGAGGCGGTTGAGTAGCTAAGGCCGGGCCTGGCGCTCGAGGAGGCGAATTCGTCGGGCGGCCCGACCTTGGGCTGGGATGGCGAACCTAGCCATCAACATCCACACTTAGTGTCTGTTTGTCCCTTGGTGCCGGTCAACCGCTTACGAATGGAACTCACTTCGTAACCGCGGCGTTGTCCAAGATCATCACAGAACATCAAGAGAACCATCCTGCTCCGGGTGGCTCTCTTCGGCGGGATGTCCGCCGAACCGCTCTTGCACACGCGCCAGTATTTCGCCTGCCTCCCGCATCATCCTCGAGAGGAGTTCTTCGCAGCTTACGACGTCGTCAACGAGCCCGATGGACTGGCCAACCGGGAACGGGCTGCACTCGACGTCGCCGGTCTCCCAGGCCACGCTCTGACGCTGGCCGTCGATCAAGGGGATGATCTCTTCCAAACCGCCTCGTCGGGCTTCGACCTCGATCACCTTCTCGACCTGCGCGTTCCTCAGGGCCCGCATCTGTAGGTTGATGCTCCGGCAGATCATGACCGTGTCATTCTCGTGCCGCTGGACGAGCTCTTCTTTGATGCGCTGGTGCGCGAGACACTCGGTCGTAGCTATGAACCGCGAGGCCATCATCACGCCCTCGGCTCCCAGCACCATGGCCGCCGCCATCCCGCGTCCATCGGCGATGCCGCCCGCCGTGACGACGGGGATGCCCACCGACTGGCAGATCCGCGGCGTGAGCAGCATTGTCGTGACGTCTTCGTTCAGGGGATGCCCGCCCTCTTCGAAGCCGGCGGCGATCACGGCGTCGTAGCCCGCCTCCTCGGCGTGCATGGCGTGCTTCACCGCGCCGACCTTGTGTATCAGCTTGACGCCCGAGTCCCCCGCCCGGCGGATGGCGTCGGGTCCCAGGTACTTGTCCAGAGGCGCGCCTGATATATCGATGGCGCATACCTTCTCCTCACAGCAGACGGCGAAGTACCCTTGGTGCAGGTCCTTGGCGATGCGGACGGACGGCAAAAGCGTCAGGTTTACGCAAAACGGCTTGTCTGTGAGCTGTCTCGTCCTGGCAATGGCCTGGCGTAGCGCGTCCGCGGAGTCGTAGTTGCCGGCGGTCAAGTTGCCGAGGCCGCCGGCGTTGGATACGGCGGCGCAGAGCTCCGGCTTCGCCAGCCACATCATCGCGCCGCAGAGGATCGGATACTTGATGCCGAACAGCTCCGTGACCCTTGTCTTCATCAGTCTCCTCCTCGCTTCGATCACTTGAGAAGCGGTCTCATCCTATTGCCTTCGCCGCATGGACACAATCGAAGGGGCACCGGCGGCTGCGCAAGACCCAATCGACTGCTTAACGTATGATATTGCCGGCAGGACCCTGACAAATACCGCAGGCCACAATGATGCTAGGAGTCAGAGAGCCATGATGGTAGTGATGAAGAAAGACCACAGCCCGCAGGAGTTGCAGGCGGTACTTGACCACCTGGAGGAAGGTGGGCTTTCCGGTCATAAGATCATTGGCGTCGAACGGACCGTCGTCGGCGTCGTCGGCCTGATCTACCCTGAGCTTTCCGATGAGCTGAGGGCCTTCCCGGGTGTCGACCAGACGGTGCCCATCTCCAAGCCGTACAAGCTGGCGAGCCGCGAACTCAGGCCGCACGACACCATCGTGAAAGTGGGCAACGTCGAGATAGGCGGCGGCTCAACCGTCGTCATCGCTGGCCAGTGCTCGGTCGACACGCCGGAGCAAATGCTGGAGACGGCACAGGCGGTGAAAGCGGCCGGCGGGCACCTCCTTCGCGGCGGCGCCTTCAAGCCGCGGAGCAGCCCTCACGCCTTTCGCGGCCTGGTCGAAGAGGGGCTGCGCATCCTGGCGGAGGCGGGCGCGGCGGTCGGATTGCCGACGGTCAGCGAAGTCATGGACCCCCGCGATGTCGAGATCGTCGCCGAGCACGTCGACCTCCTGCAAATCGGCACCCGCAACGCCCAGAACTACTATCTGCTGGACGAGGTCGGCAACTGCGACAAGCCCGTGTTGCTGAAGCGCGGCATGGCCTGCTCCGTCGAGGAGTGGCTGCTCTGCGCCGAGTACGTTTTGGCGCGCGGCAACCAGCAGGTGATCCTTTGCGAACGCGGCATCCGCACCTTCGAGACCGGCACGCGGTTCACCCTCGACGTCGCCGCCATACCGCTGGCGAAGCGCCTCAGCCACCTTCCGGTCGTCGCCGACCCAAGCCACGGGACGGGCCGCTGGTACCTGGTCGAGCCGATGTCCCTGGCGTCGGTGGCGGCGGGCGCGGACGGCCTGATGGTCGAGATCCACCCCGATCCGGACCGCGCGCTCTCCGATGGCGCCCAGAGCCTGACGTTCGCCAACTTCGCCCATTTGATGGAGCGCGTCAGGGTCGTGAGCGAGGCGGTTCAGCATCCCTTCGCTCGCGTCTTGGAGCGAGACTAGGAGCCGCGATGGAGCGCGCTCATTCCGCCATCATGCTTGCATTGCCAGACTTCCCGACATACCGGGAGTTGACTCGACGCTACCGGAGATCGACGTTTGCGTATCATGGAGCCATGACATCGGCTCTTGCTATCTGTCCTACGCTTACAGAACCACCCGTCCTATCTAATACTGAGCCGATACCGCGGCGACGGCGAGAACCCTAACCCTGTGGGATAGCGATATTCCGACGATGTGAGAAAGACAATGACCAGGATTCCTCAGCGTGCCCTTGCCCGGCGTCACGACAAACGTAGAGGCACACCAGCCCTGATGAGAGTTCCGAGAAACGCAAAGGTCTTAGCTGTTTACCGAGGTGTCTTTTGAGAGACCTAGAGTCATTGACCAATCCCAAAGCAATTGCCCTGATAGGCGCCACCGACCGGGATGGCTCAGTCGGTCAAACTCTTGTGACAAATCTCCTGCTGGGAAAGGGTGAAAGGAAGATCTACTTTGTGAACCCTAAGCGCGAGAGTGCGATGGGTGAAGAATGCTATGCCAGTGTAGCCGACGTCCCCGAGCCGGTGGACATGGCGGTCGTGGCCACTCCTGCCGAGACAGTCCCGCATATAGTGGAAGAGTGCGGACAAGCAGGGGTGGGAGGAATGGTCATCATTTCGGCCGGATTCAGGGAGGCAGGGCAGTCCGGGAGGAAGATCGAGGACGAGATAGCAGCCATCAGGACGAGGTACGGGATGCGGATCCTTGGCCCCAACTGCCTCGGGATCATCAGACCTCACGCAAACTTGAACGCGACGTTCCTAAGACAGAACCCTGAGCCGGGACGAATGGCCTTCATATCCCAGAGCGGGGCGCTCGGATCAGCGATCCTCGATTGGGCCGTCAGCTCGAACGTCGGATTCAGCGCATTCGTGTCCGTCGGCTCCATGCTGGACGTCGACTTCGGTGACCTGATTGACTTTCTTGGCGAAGACCCGTTTACCAGGAGCATAATAGTCTATATGGAGAGCGTGGGGAACGCGAGGCGATTCATGCGAGCGGCCAGGGGGTTCGCCAGAAAGAAGCCGATAGTCGTGATAAAGCCGGGGAAATACGCTGAGGGCGCCCGGGCGGCCCTGTCTCACACCGGAGCGATGGCCGGCAGCTATGAGGTGTACAGCGCTGCCTTCAGAAGAGCCGGAATAGTCCGGGTGGACGAAATCATGGATCTCTTCAACTGTGCGAGTGTCCTGGACTCCAAGTCTCTTCCCGCCGGGCCGAGAATCGCGATAATCACCAACGCCGGAGGTCCCGGGGTAATAGCCGCCGATGCCGTAATGGGACGCGGGTGCGAACTCGCCCAGCTTTCCGAGGGGACGATTGCGGATCTTGACGCGTCTCTCCCCAGCTACTGGAGCCACGCGAACCCCGTCGATGTGCTGGGGAATGCCGATGTTGACCGATTCGCGAAAGCGATCAGCACGTGCTTGGCCGATCCCGGCGTTGACGGCATAGTTGTCGTCTATACGCCGCAAGGTGCGGCGAGGCCGACCGAACTGGCGGAACGTGTCGTCGCCGCGGCAGAGAAGCGAATCAAGCCCATCCTGACCGTTTGGATGGGTGAGCATGAGGTTAGGGCCGGCCGGGAAGTGTTCCACAGCAAGAACATACCCACGTATGCATCCCCAGAGGCCGCAATAGGGACCTACATGTATATGTGGAAGTACAAACGCAATCTCGACCTACTCTATGAAACGCCCGAAGAACTCTCAGTGGGGCTCTCTCCTCCTTCCAGTCACGTCAGGCTCTTGGCAGAGCGTGCTCTGCGAGAGGGGAGAGTCTTCCTGACCGAAGACAAAGCTGACAGGTTCCTCGATACTTACGGGATACCAAGGGCAAGAGGGGTCCTTTGTACGAGCGTCGAGCAGGCTGCGTCCGCAGCGGTCTCCATAGGGTACCCCGTCGTTCTCAAGATAGTCTCGCCGGACATCATTCACAAAGTCGATGCCGGCGGAGTCATCACCGGGGTGAGGTCCGAGACCGAGCTGAAAGAAGGTTTTTCCAAACTCCTGGATCGGGTCCGTGAGAAATCGCCGCAGGCGCAGATTGAAGGCGTCTACGTCCAGAAAATGATTGAGGACGTGAGCTACGAACTGATCCTCGGATCGAAAAAGGACGAGGACTTCGGCTCGGTGATACTATTCGGAGCAGGCGGGATAGGCGTCGAGGCATACAGGGACTTCTCGATGGGGCTCCCCCCTCTCAACCAGACGCTAGCTCGGAGGCTGATGGAGGATACTAAGATATGGGAGATTCTTAAGAACGGACTTAGGAGCAGGCCTCCGGCTAACCTCAGACTTCTCGAGGAGATCGTGGTCAAGTTCTCGAACTTGGTGGTCGATTTCCCCGAGATAGCCGAGATTGACATAAACCCGCTGGCAGTCTGTGGGCAAGGAATCTACGCCCTCGACTCGAGGATAGTCCTGGACCCGCAAGGGTTGGACTCCAAGGATCCCTACCGCCATCTCGTGATAATGCCCTACCCCGTCAGGTACATGACGCCTTGGAGACTCAAGGATGGCACTGAGGTTCTCCTCAGGCCCATACGCCCCGAGGACGAACCTCTGGAGGCGGAGCTAATCCGGGGCCTCTCCGACGAAACAAGCCGATTCAGGTTCTTTCAGGTGATGAGAAACATCACTCACGAGATGCTGATGGGGTACTGTAACATAGACTATGACCGCGAGATGGCGATAATTGCCGAGCTAACGGAGGGCGGTAAGAAGAGAAACATAGGGGTTGGTAGGCTGATAACGGAGCCCGGTGACAAACGGGCCGAGTTTGCAGTAGTGGTGGCCGACGACTTTGCTGGCAAGGGTCTTGGAATCAAGCTGGTGGACATGCTGATCGGCATAGGTGAGGAAAAAGGCCTGGAGACCATCTACGGAATAGTCCTGCCTGAGAACACGAAAATGATGGGTCTCTGTCGGGCTCTCGGGTTCGACATCAAGTACGGGCCTGGGGAAGTTGAGGTGGAGCTTAAGCTGGCAGGTCGGGGCAAGGATTCCTAGGTCAAGCTCCAGGCTGAGTTTTCTCATGACAGATACCAGGCGGGGGCCTTTCGGCTCCCACCTGGTTTGTCAAGGCGATGGCATCTCGGTCTTGCGAAAAACACTTGAAACCAGCCTGACGCGCCGCATCCTAGCGCCGGAAGAGCCGTCTGTCATAGATTCAGCGGAGCCGGCACCGTCTTCCCTTAGTGTCTGCATCAATTGCGGAAATGTCATTTGGCCGGCCACACTTCCTGAGACGCCGTCAATCACGGACACGCCCGAGCGTCACGCGTGGCCGCCGGTTGGAAGGCTAGTGCGGGTCCGGTGAGCTCGCGCTAGGCAAGGCGTGCGATCACAGGCACCTTCGCCGCGGAAATCGTTCAATTCCTGAGTTAGTGCGCTTGTGAAGCGGGCGACGCTATGCTAGGCTTACGGGGCGGAAGGGGTGCCAGCATGTCTCCGGAGGACAGACCGATCGCACTTGCCCAGAGGGCTAAAGAGACCCTCGCCCTATCCGGCAACTGTGCCCAGACGTCGTTCGCGGTGCTCCAGCAGGAGTTCAATCTTGAAGGCGGGGCAGTCCTCAAGGCCCTCACCCCTTTCCCCGGCATTGCCTTGCGGGGCGAGACCTGCGGGGCGGTTGTCGGGTGCCTGATGGCAATCGGATTGGTCTACGGCAGGGACAATCTCGATGACTGGAAGGGATACATCGCCTCCCTTCCTGCCTCTCGGAAGTTCTGTCAGCGATTTGAAGAGGCACACGGCAGCACGGCATGCGCTGGCCTTCTTGAAGCCAAGCTGGGCCGAAGGTTCAATCTCGCCGACCGTGGCGACTCCCTCGAGTACGCTGCCGCCGGAGGGCCGCAGGCATGCGGCGAGATAGTTGCCAGTGCGGTTCAAATCGCCGCCGGACTGATCACGAAGAAGGGCTAGCCTCCGCATAACAACCTCGTCGCCTAGCCGCTGCGCGGCTGCTACCTGATCTTCCGAATCAGGCGGCCTGTCTGCTTGTAGAGCTGCCGGCGCACGAGGTGGGCGCCTATGCGCCGCGGGCGGCCGCTAGCGATGATGCTCGCCGTTTGTCAGCAGGCCAGCGAGGGCGAACAACTTGCGGCTCACATCGCTCCTCCTTTAGCCTGCCCGCCAGCGCCTCCTGGCGTACCAGCCGCCCGCCGCGAGGACAGCGGCGGCATGATGCGAGGCGAGAACGCCGTCGCCAGCGTCTACATCCTCTCGCTGTGACGCGTTGGACGCTTAGCTCACGCTGGTCAGGCAGTAGAGGTTCGTCTTTTTCGTGTGCTGATAGAAGCCCTGCTCGCACATCGCCGGTGTGCCGTCAGCTGGCGAATCGACGCCTGCGATCAGCGTGAACGTCTTGCCGTCGGAAACGTACCAGTAGCCGTTGGTAATGGGATCTCCGTTCGGATCGCTCGGTATCGGGTCAAGGTAGTCCTTGATCTTGCAAAGAGTGTCCAGGCCCACGTAGCCGCACCCCGATTGGATATCTCCGTCGGTGCTGGGGAATTCGCCCTTGTCGGTCCTGTATTGGTCCAGCGCGACTCCGATCCTATACAAATCGGAGGCCCGCGTTTGGTCGCGCGCGCGTGCCACAACGTCCGGCATAGCAGTCGGTCCCAGCGTCGGCGAAACGTGCGCCGCTTCGACGGTAGAACCGAATCCTTCCGCCGGCTGCGCCTGATTCTGAGGCTTAGCGCTGGTCGGGCCACCTGACGCCAGGTCCAGCGCCAGTGCGATGACGATGACGAGGATGACCGCCGCCACGGGTGTGTACGGGAGCCATTTGCGCCATTGTTGTCGCGAGCTGCCGGCACCCACGGCGTCGGCGAAACGTGCGCCGCTTCGGGTGGAGCGAATCACCTCTGGCGGCTGCGCCTGATTCTGTGGCTTCGCGTTCGTTGGATCGCCATGCGCCAGATAGAATGCCAGCGCGATGAGGATCACGAGGATGACCGCCGCCACAGGTGTGTACGGGAGCCAGTTGCGCCATCGTTCTCGCGACACGTCATCCCCCTCCTAACATACCCGCGACGCTGGCACCATTTTCCCGCATCGGACGCACTCGATACATTAGGGCTGCCCCTTACTTTTGCTCCGAGCGGGCGCTGGTGGCGCTCAGACGCGCTACAATCCGGCCGGTGCCTTCTTCGGGACGCCGCATGACGACGGCGGGGATGATGGGGCTGGGCCGGCAAACGCGATCATGTTCAGGCCGCGAGTCGCGGCAGTGGCAGGCTGACTAGGTTGGGGGGTGTCGTTCTTCCCGCCGGGTTAGGCTTGTCGCTGCTGGAACCCGCTTACGGACATCGCCAGCGCCACGACCCAGCCAATGAACGTCCAACCGAGAAACAAGTTGAGAATGAGAATAGACGCCGCGTGCGGATGACTCCTCCCGAAGGCAACGAACGTAGGCGCGAAATAGAGGGCGAGCAGCAACACGACGAGTACTAAGCCTCCTTCTTGTTAGCGGGAACGCTAGACAGCGGGATTTCTGAGACGAGGAACTAATGCGCCAAGTATAGCGCTGGCGAAGCGTTTGTCAAGCGGGCGCACAAAAAGCATAGAGGGTGCTGCTGGGCAAAGCCAATCGATCGTCACCATTTCCGGATGGTGATGCCTCGCAGACCGGAAACGACAGAGCATCTGACTCCGAGGCAGAGGGCCTTGGGAGTGACCGCAGACGTCGGGAAACGAAGGTTGGGGGAGTGAGGTCCCGCCACAACCATCTCTTGGCGAAGGCGGCCACGATTCCTGTCCCTGGTGTGGCTTGGTCCTTGCGGGTGGCCTATTCCGGGCGGATCTCTGCCGCGAGTCGGATGCCCTGCACGTGGTCCGAGTTGAGGAATGTATCTCGGAGCGATCCGTCGCTGAGTCTGGCGGCTACTCCCTCAATGACGGCGATTGCATCCCGATAGGCTTGGAGGGCATCGTCGGGCCTCCCCTGGGCCTTTCGCAGGTTTCCCAGGGCGGCCTGAGTCTTCCAGAGCTGGGGCGGGTTGCCGACCTGCTGGGCGATCTCTAGGGCCGTGGCAAGCTCCTTCTCCGCCTCCGGCAGCTTGCCCTGGGCCAGGAACACCTGCCCCCGTAGCCGGCAGCCCTTGACGATGTTCTTCCTGCTGTCGCTTTGTTCCGCCAGGGCCAGGCACTCGTCGGCGCAGGCAAGGGCCTTGTCGTAATCGCCCCTGACCAGCCAAAGCTCGCCGTAGCTGTGGAACAGGTGCTGGGAGTAGCGCCAGAGCATCCAGCGGTCCTGGGGCCGTGGGTTTCGTACCACCTGCTCGACCCTCTGGAACTGCTCGTCGGCCTCATCGGGGCGGCCCAGGGCTAGCAGGTTGTCTCCAAGGTTCAGGCGGGCGTTGCTTTCGCACTCAGGGTCAGGGAGGTTTGCCTCCACTGCCGCCTCGACCCCCCGCCCGTTCCACTCCATTGCCTGCTGGTGGTCCTGGAGCTCGCCGTACACCCAGCCTATGGTGTTCACGACGCGAGCCCGAGTAAAGACGTCGCCCACGCGGCCGCAGGTCGCGAGTAGATGCGCGAGGAGAGCAAGGGTCTGCTGGCAGTCTCCCCTGCCCCCACGGGCAAGGGCGTCTGCCCACTGATTCCACATGAGCGGGGTGATCTGACGGCCTTTTTCGGCGGCCCCGCGCCAGCGCTCGAGGACCTCGAGGGCTTCATTGAAGCGGCCAGCCCAGATGGACCTCAAGCTGCGGTTCACGCCCCACCAGGCCCCAGTGAGGCGATTACCAACCTCGGGCGCCAGCTCCTCCGCCGTCCGCGTGAGGGGTTCGGCCTCAGCGTGGCGGTTGATAACCACGTACATCGAGGCGAGCTCGGAACTCGCGACGAAGCGAACGTCGTTGAAACCCTCATCGCCAATCGCCAGAGCGGCCCTCAACGTTCCCTCCGCTGTCTCGAACTCGTGGTCCCAGAACTCGCCGGCACCGCGTCGGGCGAAAGCGATCCCCTCCAGGTGCCGGTCGCCCAAGCTGCGGGCGGCCACCCGCATCCGGTCGAAGTCGGCGGCGGCGCCCGAAAAGTCCCCGATCGTGATGTCTACGAAGGCCCGGCTCAAGGCTATGGAGGCGGATACCGCAAGGGCCGACTTGCCCAGCCTCTCGCACACCTCCAGAGCCTGGGCGTAGTACTCTAGCGCGTCCTGGTTGGCGTAGGCAGCGGCCGCCTTCTCGCCGGCCTTCGCTAGGTAGTCCAGGGCCTTGTCCCACTCCTGCCCCTCGGAGTAGTGGTGGGCCAGCGCCTCGTAGTGCTCAGGCAGGCGGTCGGCGTACAGCTCCTCGATGGCCGCCGCCACGATGCGGTGGAGCGCCTTGCGCCGTCCCAGCACCAGGGTGGAGTAGGCCACGTCATGGGTGAGGGCGTGCTTGAACATATAGGACAGCTCGGGGAAGTAGGCCTTCTCGTAGATCAGCTCCAGTGATTTGAGCTCGGCCAGCAGGTCGTCCGGCTTCGCCTCGATGTCCGAGATGCGATTCAGCAGCCGCACCGTGAACTCGCGGCCGATGACGGAGGCGAGCTGGATGGCTTCCCTGGCCTGGCGCTCCAGCCGGTCGATGCGGCTGAGGATCACCTCCTGGATGGTGTCGGGCACCCGGATCTGCTCCAGGGCGCGTTCCACCGAGTAGCTACCGTTGGTCTTGCGGAGGACGCCGGATTCTACCAGAGACTTGGTGACCTCCTCGATGTAGAAGGGGTTGCCCTCCGCCTTGCTGGTGATGAGCTGCTGGAGCTGCTGGGGCAGCGTGGCCACCTGGAGCACCCGCTCTGCCATGGCGGCGCTCTCCTCCGGCGGCAGGTGGCCCAGGGCCAGGCGGCTGTAGTAGGTGCGCTCGCCCAGGGAGTGGGCGTAGCCGGGCCGGTAGGTCAGGATCAGCAGCACCGGCGCCAAGGCGACGACGTCCACCAGCGCCGCCAGCGCCTCCTCTGACATCTCGTCCACCCAGTGCAGGTCCTCCACGATCACCACTAGCGGCCGCCGGCGGCTCTCCTGGAGGAGGAGCGCCCGCAGGCTGTCGAAGACGCCGGCCCGCCGCTCCAGGGGGTCCATGACCGTCACAGCCGGGTCGCCGGGGTCTACGTTCAGCAGGTACTTGAGATAGGGGACTGTCGCCTCGGCCGCTTCGTCCCAGGGGGCCGTGCCCTCGTCAACTTTGCGGATAATGGCGGCATCATTGTCCGCCTCCTGCACGCCGAAGTTGCCCTTCAGGATGTCGATGATGGGCAGGTAGGGGATGTTCTTGCCGTAGGAGATGCAGGGGCCTTCCAGCCAGGTGGCCGCCTCGTCTAGGATAGAGCGGCGGAACTCCAGGAGGAGGCGGGACTTGCCGATACCGGCCTCGCCCGAGACGAACACCACCTGTCCCTGGCCCCGCTTGGCCTGTTCCAGGTAGCCCCTGAGCACGGTCAGCTCCTGGTCGCGGCCGATGAAGGGGGTGAGGCCGCGCTCAGCTGCCGCTTCGAGGCGGGTGCGCACCGCCTTCTCCCCCACGGCCCTGTAGGCCACCACCGGCTCCGCTTTGCCCTTTACCGTTAGCGCCCCCAGCAGCTCGCACTCGAAGTAGTCCTGTACCGCCCGGTAGGTGTTCTTGCTCAGGTAGACCGCGCCGGGCTCGGCTAGCTGTTCCATTCGGGCTGCCAAGTTCACGGTGTCGCCCAGGGCCGTGTAGTCCATGTTCAGGCTGTCGGAGATCTTGCCGACGACCACGGGGCCGGTGTTGAGGCCGACGCGAAAGCGGCACTCGATGGCATGGCGCTTCTTGACCTCCGCGCCATGTTCGTCGAGGGATTTCTGCATCTCCAGGGCGGCGGCCACGGCGCGGCGGGCCGAGTCCTCGTGGGCGATAGGGGCACCGAACAGGGCCATGACGCCGTCACCCGTGAACGTCGTAACCGTGCCCTCGTAGCGGTGGACAGCCTCCATCATCCGGCTGAGGCAGGCCTGCATCAGGTCGTAGACGTCCTCCTCGTCCAAGCGCTCAGAGATAGGAGTGAAGCCCATGGCGTCTGCGAATAGGACGGTCACTGTGCGGCGTTCGCCTTCCAGCGCGGCGCGGTCGTGGAGAATCTTCTCGGCCAGGTGAGGCGGTGTGTAGGTAAGGGGATCCAGAGCGGGGACCCCCTTCGAGGGCTCAACTACGCGATGGCCGCAGGAGTCGCAAAAGAGAGCTGCGCGCCTAAGCTGTGCCCCGCAGCTCGTGCAGACATCTACCAGGGCTGCGCCGCATTGGTCGCAGAAGGATGCCGTTTCACGATTGTCGTGGCCGCACGAACGGCACAGCATACGTCCCGCCGATCTTCCGCGTTGCATCGGAAGCTTTCGCGGACGCACCGATCTTGCATCAGGCTAAGAGAAATGTCAAATGTGGCGACGCCCGAAAAGTTGCCCCTTCAGACGGGTCCCGGCCCCATGGCTCCAATTGGGATCGTCAGACTCTTGCCGGGCTAACGATTAGCCGCACGATGCACGCTTAGTGTGCGTTGGAGGGCACGATTAGGTTGTTCGCTGTCTGACTGCTGGACTAGAAGTCCGCGACCACCATGCGCTGTGCTAAACAGGTTCAGGAGGCTACCGGCAGTGAGCGAAGGGCGTCCAGTTACACGGTGAAACTATGCTCCCCGCGCTGCGACCGCCACATCCTCCGTAGAGACTACTGGTGAACAGCGGCCGGCAGAATCCGTGAATCCTTCACACCTATTTCACGGGATCTCCCCTGGTCTCCACACTGAACGGCACACTTGGCGCCCAAAATTGGTTATGGCCCGCCTGATGGATCCCCGTCCGGTGTTGGGGCTGCTGGCCGGCGGGTTAGGAGCGCCTTGCATCGCGGGACGTGCACTCCGTTGAGTGCGGTTCTTATACGGAACGGTGAAGGTGCAGTCGCATCCGTGTTCGCCGCGGCGACAAGGTTGACACGGGATTGAGCCGAAAATGGCACCGTCTTTCGAGAGCGGAGCCTCCTTGGGTCGTCAACAACCCGGCTCGCCCGTCGCGTCCTCGCGGCATCCTCACAGCGAAGGGAGGAGGTGATGGCTCAGATGCGCTGACTTAGGGCGGGCGAGGCCCGCGGCTCCTGTGCTAGCTCCGGTAGCCCTGGTTTCTACGTCGAGTCGCCGTCGTCCTTGCATCGCTCTACCTCATCGAGCAGGATCATTATCGGCGTCGCTGAGTTGCGGACGACGTGCTTCTTCATGGTCGCGGCCAGGGCGTCGAGCCATTGCCGCCTCACCTTGTCACCTCCGTCAGCGAGACGATTTCCCCCAGCGTCACGACCGGCGGGAGGCCGGGGGAGTCGCACCGATAGCGCCAGCCGAGCATCCGGCCGATCCGCTGATCTTGGGCAGCGGTCAAACGTCGCCGGGTCCGAGACGAGTTGCGGGGCTGCGCGGGTCATCGCTATACTTGGATGCGATGCGGCGGTAGCTCAGCGGTAGAGCTCCTGCCTTCCAAACAGTTGTTCGCAAGCGCTGTCCGTCAAACTCGCGAACTCTCACCGAAAACCCCACAGTTATCGACTGTCCCATAGTGTCTTCCAGCGACACCTCGATTTCGGCAAGTGGCGTCTCATCCACGCAAACATAACTGACCCTGCTATTTGTCCGTACAATGCTGGCCCCTTGACCCTGCCCTCTCGCAGCCTTAACCTGCCACTCACTGAGGCGCCATATCCGCCATGTCGTTGCCCAGAAAGGTCAACAATTGGACCGCGGCACAATAGCCCTACTCGCTATCGGGGCGGGTTTCCTGCTCTTAACGGCCTTCCTATCGAACCTCCCCCAGCTACTGCGCGGCATCTCCCGTCTCGGCGCGCTACTCGAAGACACGCTCTTCCTCGCCGACGCCCATCAATTCGAACAGGAACTTGACAATCTCTTCTCTGGGTTCGACCCCGGCACCGAGAGAGCAAACACCATCCAAACCGTGAACGCCGAGCGAAAACGCGCTGACGATGCCTTGACGGACGCTCTCCCGCCCGAATACCGCTGCCCCTACTGCTCCGGAGTCATGCGGAGGCGCACCGGAAGACACGGTCCCTTCTATGGCTGCAGCAACTACCCGCAGTGCCGTTATACCAAGGATTCACCCCTCACATCTTGAAATGAGAGAGAAATACCAACGCCGCCTTGCCGAACTCCGCGACTTGCTCTCCCAACTTCACACGGAGCGCGTGCAATTTGATGCCTACGTGGCCCAGGCCCGGAGGGGATTCCAGGCTTATCTATCTGACCAAAAGCTAGATTTGCACGCGTCCCGCCAGCTACTGACGTCCCACGAAAAGCAATTCCGCGACAAACAGGAAGCCGTTGAGAAACGGCTTCGCGCGAGAGAAGACGCCCTTGAGCAACTCACCCAACAGAAGACAGAAGGCTTCCCCTGGCTAGCCCAAGCGTATGCCGAGTTTCTCCGCTTGCAGGATAAGAAAGACGAATCATCCTTGAGAACCAAAACACGCCCGGCCATCAAGGCTGCGGACACCCTTAGGGAAGCATCACGGGCAAAGCGAACGGCTGAGAAGAAGGCAAAGGTCCTCGAGTATGTACTCAGATACTACGAAGCACTCTTCCCTTGGCTTTCCGACCTTAGAGGCGAGGACGTTGATGACCTTCTAATCGCCATCACGACGGAGAAACAGCAAGAGGCTGACACAGAAGTCGAAGACGCCGCACGGCAATGGCTCACAGAGGCAGAGTATTCCTCCTTACCGGTTGCCGAGAAATGCCAGCTTGCGCTAGACCGCTATTGGAAAGGCAGAAAGCGCCCTTGGCAGCTCGGTAGGGATTACGAGAGATATGTCGGCTTCCGCTACGAAGAGCAGGGCTTTGCAGTGTACTACCAAGGCATCGTCGAGGGGCTAGAGGATCTAGGTCGCGATCTGTTAGCCACCAAAGGCAATTGTGTAGATGTTGTTCAGTGCAAGTACTGGTCCAAAGACAAAACGATACACGAGAAACACGTCAATCAGCTCTTTGGCACGGCGATGGCCTACCGGATAGATCATCCGGATAAAGAGGTCATTCCGGTCTTTTACACTTCCACCTGTCTGTCGCCTAGGGCCAAGCAGTTCGCTGACATGCTCAGTGTAACGTATTTCGAGAATGCCCCTCTGTCCCCGTACCCCTGCATTAAATGCAACGTCTCACGCAAGGATGGCACGAAGATATACCATTTGCCCTTCGACCAACAGTATGACCGCACTATCATCGAACAAGAGCGACTTGAGTGCTACGTTGAGACCGTCGCAGAGGCCGAAGCTCTGGGCTTCCGCCGAGCATTCCGCTGGAGGGGTGGACAGACTACTGCTGGATCTTCCGAGGCACCAAACCCTGGCCACTGAGCCTCTAAGGGGCCGTCGCAGAAATCGCTCCGGCCCGTGAACTGCAGCTTCGGTTCCCGCACCCGCACGTCAAGGGTCCCGATGGCTGCGCCACGCGCTTCACGCGCCCTTGACCCGCTACCCAGTTACCCCTACCCTCAGGTAAGTGAACATCCGCCACCAGAGCCCGCGCGAGTACGCTGCCACAACGCGAGCTCAACAAGAAACCGCCGCCTCATCTATCTGAAGAAGAGGGGTACACTACACGCGTGTCTGGCGATAGTACCGACGACCTCAGGCCAACTATTAAGGTCACAGCCGTCATACTCCTGGAGGTCCTGGGATCCGTTCTGCTGGCAGTCGCAGCTCCATGGAAGCAACATCGCCAACTGATCGTAGTCGGAACCTTCGACCAGCTACTTGGGGTATTCCTTCTTGCATGGCCTGACCTGGAAAACCAAGCTCTCAGGGCATTTACGGTAAGCCGCCGCGCCTGGGCCAATTTCGTACGTTGGTACCCGACAGCTTGGCGACGAGCACGAGAGGAAGTCAAATGGTGGTTCCGGCAACGCGCTGAGACGGCGGCCAACTGGTATCGCCAGCTCAGAGGCCGGCCACGATCAATGACCGTCAGACTTCCGCCAGCGACGCTTCACCTTAGCGCTGGCGTATCTGCCACGTTAACACGCGGCGGAACAATAGCTGATAGGCTCCAACGCCTCGAAAACGACGTCGCCCGACTCCCAGCTCAATGGCGAAATGACATGATCAATCTGCGCGATAGGCGCGTCCAACTCCGCTGGTATGGAGTGCCATTAATCCTGACCGGGGTCGTTCTTCTCAGTTGGGCGACCTGGTAGCCCAGCTTCGTACAGCGGGCACCTTGCCAGGCTCGGCTTCCCGTCCTTTAGCCGCGCCTTCTAGCATCGTCCGGTGCTTAGATTTCAATCTTGACTCACCGCTCTTCACCGTTTCCAGCAAGAAGCCAATGTCGCCCCCATCGTCCTTAACGATCATAGCCGCAGTGGGACCACACGTAGTCTTAAACCACTTTCGCCTCTGTTCGAGAGTCGGCAAAGGTTTCGGAGCATACACCCCCTGTTCTTTCTCAGCTGAGCCTACCAGTGCCTCGAACCAGCCCAAGCGTGGGCAGCGCCTCGGCTTCTCATCAACTGTCCGATCCACGAACTCGACCATCTGCAGCAGCCGTTCTGCCCACACCTTTCCCCAACGCTCAAGAACGAGCCTCTTCAGCATTCTTTCCGCTGCGTCGTCACGTACTTGGAGCTCCCATCTCGTAGCCGGAATGAGCCCTCCGCTTTGCTCGTCCTTGTCATAGACTCGCAACTTCTGCCTTGAGCCCTTGCCCCCTCCATATACGGTCATCCCGCCATGAAGCGTTTCGTCACGAGTCCAGTTCCCTTCGAGGATGTGTGACGACCAGTCTCCCCTATCCAGTGCTTCCCATACGTCCTTGGCTCGAACAATCTTGTTGAAGTCGTCCGCTGCCAAGTCGATTCGCGAGGCCTTCGCCCCTTTTGCGTCGAGCCACCCTAGAAGACCGCGCATCTGCGCTTCCTCCATCGACTGGCAGATATCGCCCTTTAGCTGCACATGGATTTCCGGCCTGTGTGCCGACCACATGATGGCCGCGCCACCAGGCGCGATTCTCTGATTCTCATAGTAGGAATTCCCCCGCTCAGCTGTTGTGAAATCGAACCCGATGTATCCTGACACCACCCTCTCGACTTCCCGCAGCTCCACTTCCCAGAGGCTGGGCTCGAGCCAATCAACAGAGAACACCAATGGATTTTCTGCCCCCCTGTTAGTACGCTGGGGGCAGCTGGCCGCGTCGCGATCAGCTTCGCTCATCGCTTCCGCCGCCTTGCTTTCACGGACGCCAATGCTAGGCGCGCGAAATGCGCCTTGCGCGCCGCCTCGGCGCGCAAAGCGCGTTCGTTCGCCGGGAGCTTGCCCTCTGGGTCAATCAGGCGCTCGAAGCGCGATTCGAAGGCCGCTCGTGCGGGAGCAGTCGCTGCCGCCCTATCTCCCGTACCAGCCCACCGAGTGTATGACGCTATTCGCGCTCTGAGACTCACTTCGCCGCTCATCGTCCAACCAGCCCACAAACCCAATCGGCCACCTTCGACATGCATCGAAGATAGCCGACGCCCTGACCTAGCGGCGCATCGAAAACGCCCGTTATTCGATCAGACCTGTTTTACGCTCGCCACCCCCTCTGCCAACTCCTGAGGCAAACCGTTCAAGCAGTATGGGCAGTACTTTGACTCGTGTGCTCTTTTCCCCCGCGCCGCTCCCGCCCTCGCCTTCACACGCTCATCCATCTCTCCCCAAGTATCTACGACTCGCCTGATCCACTTGATATTGCACGCCTTCAGCATCGTCACAATCAGGTCGTAATCAGTCACCCCCTCTTTCTCACGAAGATGAGCAATTAGCATGTCCACCCCCGACCCCTTCCTCCTGCCGGACCGCACCGGTCCTGCTTCCGCGATCGAGGCCAACAACTCTTCTTCCCGCCCCTTCGCTTTGGCCCAATTCGATACTATCTCCCATTCTCCGTTCTCGTTGAGCCCCGCCACCAGGAAATTCCCCGATACGCTCGCCACCCAAAGCGAGAATCGCCATAGAGGCAGCGCTTGAATCTCCTCCAACGTGAACTCTGTCGGCTCCTCAAGCGACAGCGTCTTGTTGAAGTATTTCTTACTCTGAATCGGCAGGAGTTTCCGCCTCAGCTGAATCCGGTAGCGAATGAACAGGCCGTCCGACCTAGTCACAGCCTGTCTCCTAAGCCTAGACGTCGATGCGCCGCTTGAGCCCGCTCGTCAGCTGTCGAAGCTGCGTACCGCTGAACCATCGTTCGCGAGCGCCAGCCAGTGAGACGCATTAGGTCGCCCTCCGTACCGCCCTGCGAGAGCCAATCATGGGCGAACGTATGCCGCAACTGATGAGGGTGAATGTCACCCAATCCAGCCTGCCGGCCACGCTGCTTTATCATCTGGTAAATGCCCGTGTCGCCAAACTGACCCTTATGACCCACCCATAGCCAAGGTGATGACGCTGAAGGATGCTGCTTGCGCTTCCTCAGATAACGGTCAAGGGCCTTCACAGCCTTCGCTCCGATAGGTAGCACCCGCTCCCGTCGCCCCTTCCCAAGAACCCGGATCAAGCCCCTATCTAGGTCAACGTCGCTATTCTCCTCATCTTTGGCGTTGTACCGCAAACCGCCAATTTCCGCTCGACGCGCACCGGTGTCGATGAAAATGCGCAGTATCGCCGTGTCGCGCCGGTCCTCCAAACTGCCGCCCTTTTCACACGTTGCCAGCAGCGCTTTCAACTCCTCCTCGCGCAGCACAGGCGGAGGGTTCTCAGGGACCCGAGGCGGCTTCATCTTTGCCATCGGTGACTCCCTAACCTCGCCCTCTTCATCCAGCCACTTGAAGAACGATTGTAGTCCGCGATATCGATTGTTCGCTGTCGCAGGCTTCCACCGCTCCAACAAGTAGGCAATGAAACTCTCAACATGCTCTCGCCGAATCTTCGCTACCTCTTGCGGCATTCCCTGATCAGCTAGGAATCCGGCCAACTGCCGCGCGCTCTCCAGGTACGTGTCAATCGTCCTTGCAGACAGATTCTCCGCCCGTAGATGGCGCCCAAAGCTCTCGATGTTACCTACGATATCGCCCTGTGCTATACTTCTTGCGGCTATGGACTCGCGCATCTGCCACTCCTATCGCTAGCTCTCGCACTTGCGCTAGTTATAGGGTATTCGAGCGGTGTTCGTCAAGAGGAAATCAGTTAGAGACTGTAGCCAGCTTCGAAAGCGAGCGGGGGTAGCTCAGCGGTAGAGCTCCTGCCTTCCAAGCAGGATGTCGCGGGTTCGAACCCCGTCCCCCGCTCCAATTCGCCAGATACGAAGCCGAGCGAATCGCCCGGCTTTCTTGATGGAGTAGCATGAGCGCAGCCCAAGTCAATGCCACCGAGGGCGAGGCCGTCCGAAAGAACATCCGCAACATCGCGATCATCTCCCACGTCGACCACGGCAAGACTACGCTGGTCGACGCAATGCTGCGGCAGACCGGCGTCTTCCGCGAGAACCAGGAGGTCGTCGATCGGGTGATGGACTCGAGCGACCTCGAACGCGAGAAGGGGATCACGATTCTGGCCAAGAACACGTCGGTGCGGTTTGGCCGGTACAAGATCAACATCGTCGATACGCCCGGACATGCCGACTTCGGGGGTGAGGTGGAGCGCACGCTGAAGATGGTGGACGGCGTGCTGCTGCTGGTCGACGCCAGTGAAGGGCCGCTGCCGCAGACGCGCTTCGTGCTGAAGAAGGCGCTGGAACTGGGACTGCCGCCGATCGTCGTGATCAACAAGATCGACCGGAAGGACGCGCGGCCGCAGGAGGTGCTGGACGAAATCTACGACCTCTTCATCGACCTCGACGCGCACGAGTCCCAGCTCGATTTTCCTGTGCTGTACACGATCGCGCGCGGCGGCGTCTGCCGACTGACGCCCGACGGCGAAGACCATCGCCTCGAGCCGCTGTTCAAGGAGATCATCCGGTCGATTCCGGCGCCGCGCTATCAGCCGTCGATGCCGCTGCAGATGCTGGTGCTGAATCTCGATTACTCGGATTTTGTCGGACGCCTGGCGGTGGGACGTGTCGTCAACGGGCGCCTGCGCGCGAAGCAGGACGTGGCGCTTGTGCGCGAGGGCGGCAGCATCGATCGCGCCCGGGTAACCTATCTGTACACATTTGAGGGGCTGGAGCGCGTGGAAGTGACCCAGGCAGGGCCGGGAGAGATCGTGCAACTGGCGGGATTCGACGAGGTGAACATCGGGGACACGATCACTGACGCAGATGACCCGCGGGCGCTTCCGCGTGTGATTATCGACGAGCCGACCGTGAGCATGATGTTTTCGATCAACACGTCGCCCTTCGCGGGTCAGGAGGGACGGTTCGTAACGTCGCGAAACCTGAAGGACAGGCTGGAGCGGGAGGTGCTCACGAACGTGGCGCTGCGCGTCGAGCCGGGCGACTCGGCGGATAACTTCAAGGTGTCGGGCCGCGGTGAGTTGCAGATGGCGATCTTAATCGAGACGATGCGGCGCGAAGGGTTTGAGCTGTCGGCCAGCAAGCCGCAGGTGATAACCCGCGAAATCGATGGCGTAGTGCACGAGCCCATGGAGCACCTGGTGATCGACTGCCCGGATGAGTACGTGGGTATCGTGTCGCAGAAGATCGCCATCCGCAAGGGGCGCATGACGAACATGGTGAACCACGGCACGGGCCGGGTAAGGCTGGAGTTCCGCATCCCATCGCGAGGACTCATCGGCTTCCGCAGCCAGTTCCTGACGGACACGCGTGGCACCGGTCTACTGAACCACCTGTTTGACGGGTATAAGCCATGGCAGGGAGACATCGAGCATCGCACGAACGGCGCGCTGGTGGCGGATCGCACGGGCGCGGTGATGGCGTACGCTATGGAGCAGGCGCAGGAGCGCGGGGAGATCTTCGTCGAGCGGGGGGAGCGCGTGTACGAGGGGATGATCATTGGGGAGAACGCGCGTGAGAGGGATATCAACCTCAACATCACGAAGGAGAAGAAACTCACCAACATCCGCTCGTCAACATCGGATATTGCGGTGCAACTGCTGCCGGTGCGGCGCATGTCGCTAGAGCAGGCGCTGGAGTGGATCGCCGAGGACGAGATGCTGGAGGTAACGCCGAAGAGCTTGCGACTGCGAAAGCGGCTGCTCGCGGCAAGCGAGCGAGCAAGCGAGCGGGCGAGGGACGCGCGGCGGGACTAGGAAGTGCGGGCTCGTGTTACTATCCTGACGAAAGCAGAAGGAGGGACACGATGGGACGCAAGGATAAGGGCGGCAAGAAGGTCAAGAAGCCAAAGCAGGAGAAGATCAAGAAGGCGCCGAACGCGAAGTAAGGCGATGTCGATATCCTGGACGACGCAGCTGACAAGACCGGTCGAGATGGAGCCCGGGCGACATGCGGGAGCGGAGCCTGGCGGAAGATCCGGCGTCATCCTAGGTTTATCGGCTGCACTTGAGTCGGTTACTCCGTTTCTTCCAAGCAGGATGTCGCGGGTTCGAATCCCGTCCCCCGCTCCACCGGCCTACCGCCGCCTACACCGGGGGCTGTTCGGCCACGGCGTGCACCAAAATGGACTGTGGTGCCGTTCTTGGGGGCGAGACCGTCGCCGAAGCGCCGCCCAAACCGATGGAGCCGTAGGGACATTCCCTTGGTAGCGCTCAACCCTTGGCGGAAAGTGCCGATGATCTCCTCAGACGGGAATCTTCGGTGCAGGAGGCACGGCAATGAAAAAACCAGCCAAGCGAGAGCATGGAATCCACTACGCCCTCATTAGCAAGGCCAGCAAACCTTGCCCCAGTTGTGGCGGCGAAAAGGGCTGGCACAAACATGCTCACTGCGAAGGGCTCCGCGCACGCTGGGGCTCCTGTGTCGTAACTCATGAGGACGAGAAGCGCGGCGCCCGCCGCTGCCGCCTGCCGCTCGGCTGGGACGTAGGGCACCGCATGTCCTGGCGGGGAGGGCGCCTGCACTTCCATCAGTACACGGGCGACGGGCTCTACTGCGAGCATCACGCGCGCGAGCTGGCGACGCACTTGAACCTGCCGGACGAACAACACCACGTGGCTTAGGTCCGATGGTGGCCCTCGCTGAGGTCTGCGCGGATATGAACGGGGGCCCGACACGCGTAGAGCCCCTTTTGATGCCAACCGTCCAGCCTCTCTAGGACCCTGGGACTCCTTCGTACATTAGATCGGTGTCGCCGGGATAGTCGCCCGCGATCACGTCTCCCAGGGCAACGATCGGCTTGTCCGAATCGATTACCATCGAGCCGGTGAAAGACGCCGGCAGATTGTTTTCCCACGCCTGGAGAAGCTTCGCCGTCCCGTTCACCTTCATCTTGTAGGAGTATTGCCCTCCCGGCAGGTCGCCGCTGACGTAGCGAATTGTCAGATTCGCAGCGCCGCCGTCGGCCGTCGCCACCTGCACCCATGAGGTCAGACCGGCGCGGCTGGCCCCGTCCGGCGAGTTCTTGTCGACGAGCGGCAGGTAGACGCGCTTGCCCGCCGTGTCGGTGCGCAGGCCGCGATAGCTGGTATAGACATCGCCGCGGTTCGACGAGCGCGACACGACGACGCCGACCGGCCGGTTCGACGTTATCAGCGCCGTGCCGTCGTGGAAGTTCTGCGGCAGCGTGTCGCCGGGAGCCAGGCAGTTGGCGACGTCGCTGTCCTGGAAGCACTGCCGCGACGCCTGGACGAGGAAGCTGCTGCTCTTGCTCACCGGCTGGTTGTTCCCGTCCAGGCCGTCGATCTTGACAGTAACCGTCGCCGCCTGGGCCGGATCGCTGTTCATTACCTCGAAGTCCGTGCTCCACTCGCCGCCGGCGGTGCGCTCGATGATCGGCAACAGGATCGAAGTGCCCATATCGTTGCTCGTGAAGCCGCTGTAGCCGGCGAACTGGTGTGTGTCGACGTTGAACGTGTTGGCCGTCGCGACGACGAACTGCTGCGACGGGGGCACGCCCTGCGCGTTAGGGTAGAGGTCGACGCGCACGGAGCCCGCGAAGTTGTTATCAACGCCCATCGTTTGGTACGAGCGGAAAAGCGTCGCGCCCGCCTGGATGGGGGTGCCGCCCTGCGGACAACCGTCCTGGGGCGTGAAGCCGCCGACCTGCGGGTTGAACGGGTCCCAGTGGACCGCCGAATCGCTGTAGTTGCTCGTGTAGACGAGCGTCGCACAGGCGATCGTGCCGCCCATGTTCTGAACGGCGAAGCGGGAGTTCCAGGCCTGCGCCGGGCCGTCCTTTTTGATCACCAGCGGCAGGTAGAGCTTGCCTGAGCCTGCGTTCACCGCTACTGTGTCGCCGGCCGTCTGGTAGAAGCCATCGCCGGCATCGACGTCGCTTGCCAGGAGGACGGCGATCGGCTGGTCGCTCGTGACAACCGCTGAACCGATAAAGCCCGTAGGAAGAGTGCCGCTGCGTCCCTCAATGAACGTCCAGCCGCCGCCCGGCGGGATGGCTGGACAGGTCCCCGGGCATGATTCGCTGGCGACGACGTTGCCCTGCGCGCCCAGATACCTTATCTCGACGTTCGCGGCCGCGCTGCCCATATTCTGGATGCGAATCCAGGAGTTCTCGGTGTGCAGCGTGTAGCAGGACGATTGAAGGAGAATCAGGATTGCGGCCAGCGGTAGCAGGAAGATCGTTCGGTGATGTCGTCCGCGGACGAGAACTGAAGCTCGCATGTCATCCCTCCACCCTCGAAGCCCGTCCGTGTGATGATAAGCAAAGGGCCTTCCGCCCGTCAAGCGAAGGAGCGCAATCGTCGACAGAGAATATGGCATCCGCGTCGCTTCACGCTTATACTTCGGTTGATGCTCGCTGAAGCCACGACCTCACGCCAACGAATGCCGCTGCTTCGGGCTGTCGCCGCCGTTCGCCTCTGGTTCCGGCGATACCGCCTCGTATGCGGCGCCTTCCTGGTCGTCCTCCTGCTTGGCCTGCCAACGCTCATCGTGCCCTTCTTTACCGATGCGGCCGACTTTGCCCTCGGCGCCCGCACGATACTCTCCGGCGGCGTGCTGTATCGCGACTTCTGGGAGGTGAAGTCGCCGGCCATCTACTTCGTCTACGCGTTCGCCTTCGTTCCGCTCGGCCAGCACATGGTCAGCGTCCGCATCCTCGACCTCGCCAACACCGGACTCGCCATGGGCGTCGTCTATCTGCTTGGCCGGCGCTTCTTCGGTGAGCGGGCGGGCATTCTTGCCGGCTGTCTCTATGGCGTGACGTATCTGACGCGCGCCGGCTTCGAGGGGCTGGGCGAAGTGGAGAGCTTTCTGGCGCTGCCGGTCGTCCTGTCCATTCTGTTCTATCGCCCAAATTCCGAGCGCGGCGTCAATGCCGGCGCATTCCTCTCCGGCGTCCTGCTTGGCCTGGCGTTCAGCATCAAGTTGTCCGCCCTCTTCTTCGTCCTGGCCCTTCCGGCCGTGGAGGTCATGTTCGCAGAGAGGCCGCTTCGGATTGCACCCGCGCTGAAGCGCCTGTCGATTGCCGCGACCGGTTTTCTGGTGATACCCGCCGTCTTTGTCGTCTACCTGGCGGCGGGAGGCGCCCTCCGCGACTTCATCGACATCCAGCGACTGCACGTCTGGCCCTACACGTCACTTCGCTGGTCGCCGCCGGGCGAATCCTACCTCCACTTCCTGGCCCGCGCTACCCATGACTATATGCTGCACAACCTGTTCCTCGTCGTGCCTGCTGCCGGCGCCCTCTTCGTTGCGCTGGCGGGCTCGCGACGCAAAGAGACCGCACTCGTCGCCATCCTGGCGATTGCGTCGCTGGCCGGCGTCTGGAGCCAGGGCAAATTCTTCGCCTACCACTATCTGGCGATGATCTTTCCGCTGGCGCTTCTCGCCGGCTTTGCAATCGACAGAGTCGTCGCTTATGTGAGTGGACCTGGCTTCCCTGCTCAGCGATGGGCCGCCTATGGGCTGGCGGGCGCTTTCCTCGTCCTGCTCACGCCGAGCCTGCTCTCCAACCCCTACGAACAGTACCGTCAGTTCCTGGGCTATGCGACGGGCAGGGTGACGCGGGAGGACAACGAGGGCCAGTGGGGGCCGTTTTTCCGTCTCGATCGTGAGGTGCTGGACTATGTGAGGGCGAACGGCGACGGCGACACGAGCCTCTTCATCTGGGGGAATTGGCCCGTCATCTACTGGTGGGCCGACCAGCCGTTGGTCAGCAGGTTCATCTTTGAAACGCCACTCTCTGCGACTTGGGCCCCCGAGGCGTGGCGAAGCGAGCTCGTCGACGATCTCCAGACGCAGCAACCCCACTTCATCGCCGTCGCGGCCAGTGCCCCCCAGCCGTGGCTAACCGGCACGAACGAGACCACGGTCGAGGCGCTCGCGGCTTATCCCGGGTTGAGCGACCTTCTGGCGCAAAGCTACGAGGCGAGGTGGGCGAACGACCTCTTTCGCGTTTACGTGCGGAAATGAGGCTGACGGTCTCCGGCGACGCTCAGGCTCGGGCGCGGTAGCCCGTCCCCTGCGCCGAGACGTCCATTCCCGCCGTAAGAATGCGCTCCGCTGGCAGTGGACGCTCTTTCGTCTCGCGGAGGTCTATCGTCTTCAGATAGCGACGGCAGCGTTCGCAGACAGCCAGGCGGTGGACCTTGTCGTCGCTGGGGAAGAAGGCCAGCTCCTTCGGGTCGTCGTTGCCGCAGAACGGGCAGCCCAGGCGGCGAAACGCCCATTCCGCGTCGCAGCGCGAGCAGAGCAATCGCCTGCGGCCGCCGCTTCTCTCCAGCGCAGCCATGTCGGGCTCGCCGCCGCAGATCGGGCAATAGCCGCGATACCAACTGCTCGCATCGACGAGGCGGCTGAGCGATTCGGCCCGTGCCCGCAGGAACGGGTACAGGGCGTTGTGCATGATAAACGCGAGCAGCGCGCCGTCTATGTTGCTGTTGCTCTCCGGCATGATTCCGCCGCTGAGATAAGCTACCGCCAGCGACTTCATGCGGTGCCGGCGACGGTGCAGCCAGGCGTGGATGTCGGCGAGCTGCTTGACGCGCTCCCGCCGGCACTCCGCAATCGCGAAGGCGATCTGCATAGCCAGGTCCGTCAGCTTGTCGGGGTCAACGTCCAACTCCTCGATCACGAGCAGCGGGTTACCGCGTTGCAGGCGGGTCCGCGCTTCCTCGGGCTTCGGAACGTCCGCTTCCATCGAGACCTGCACGCGCGATTGGATTTCCAGCAGCTTGCAGCACAGGTCGACGGTCTCCGCCAGCTCGGGGCGCTCCGCGGCTCCCTGTTCGAGGGCGGCCATGATTTCGCTGTAATCGTTCATCTCAGGTTCCAGTCTAGATGCTTTCGCGGCAAAAGAAAAAGGCGACCCTCGCGAGCCGCCTTTGCCTCTCCCATACGTTCACTCTTAGCTTGAGCCGGCTGCCCCGTCGTGGGGCGCCTGGCCGAACAGCGGCAGGTACTTCGCCGCGACGTAGAATACCAGCGCCAGGCCGGCCCACAGCCCGAACGTGAAGCCGAACTCCAGCGGGTGCGGGATGTACGTCGGCGATCCCGGCGGCCTGGCCCAGGAGATGATGCTGACGTCGACGCGGTTCAGCATCAGCCCCAGCACGACCATCAGGGCCGCCGTGAAGCGCAGCGCTGCGTTCTCCCGCGCGCCTTTCGAGAGGAGCAGCAGCATCGGGATGATGATGCCCACGGACACCTCGAGCCAGTAGACGGCGCTGCTCCGCGTCCCCTCAAACAGAAGGCCCAGCTCACGCGCGCCGGCCAGGTCGGCGACCTTGGCGACGAGGTAGATCCCCAGCAAGAAGGGAAGCGCCTTCGCCAGCGTAGCCATCGCCTCGCCGTCCGGCTTGCGGCCCAGCGCCTTCGACGTCGAGCGCAATCGCGATGGAAGCTGGAGCCTCACCGACGCCAGCGATGTCGCCTACGACCTCTCCGGCAACTTGGGGCAACCTCCCTGGTAGCGATCCCGCTCGAACAGGGCGGTTGCCACACATGAGATGAGCAAGACCTGCGCAAGGACGCAGGTCTTCTCTTTACGCTATTGTCGATTGCCCGGGTGTGGTGGGATCGCGCGAAGGCGGCTAATCGGTGGAGTTGCGGCGGTGCTCGGCCGTCGTCTAGGCGGCCCTCATGAGAGCGGAGATGCCGCGCCGCTGGACCGAGGCTATGCGAGCGATCTCGCCGGACGCCACCGCCCGCTCGAACGCTTCGACGACTTCCGGCGAATACCGCGTGCCCTTCGTTGCCCGCAGCTCCCGCATGGCGCGGGCCGATGGCCAGGCGCCCTTATAAGGTCGCCGTGAGGTCATGGCGTCGAAGCCGTCCGCCACTGCGACGATCATTGCAGCGAGGGGAATCTGATCGCCCGCCATGCGATCCGGGTAGCCCGTGCCGTCCCAGTTCTCATGATGCCAGCGGGCGATCTGACGCGCCGTCTGGAACCAGGGATCGCGCGGCAGCAGCCTCTCTCCCCAGGCGGTGTGGCGTCGCATGATTTGCCATTCCTCTTCGGTGAGAGGCCCCGGCTTCGTCAATATTGCGTCCGGCACGCGCGTCTTGCCAAGGTCATGCAGCAAAGCCGCAAGTCCTATCTCCTTGGCGACCTCCGCGCCCAAGCCCATCTGCAGGGCGATCGCCTCCGAGTAGCCGCGTATTCGGAAGAGGTGATGTTCAGTGTACGGATCACGGGCCTCGGCAGCGAGCGCCAGGAGGAGCGTCGTCTTCTCGTAGGCATCTTGCCGCTCCCGCTCCAGGTTCGTATGCTCGGTTATGTCTTCCAGCGTGCCCACAAGCCCCGTCCGCTCGCCTTCGCCTGACAGGATGGACGTGACGTGCACGCGGGCCCATCGCGTTTCGCCGGATGCGGTCGTGATGCGAAACTCGTGCGAGAGCTCGTAGACCGGCTGACGGGCGGCCTCCTCATGCTTCTGCCAGGTCGCCTCCCGGTCTTCTGAGTGCACGATTGCGTTCAGC
Source organism: uncultured Chloroflexia bacterium (assembly GCA_963703345.1). Lineage (GTDB taxonomy): Bacteria > Chloroflexota > Dehalococcoidia > DSTF01 > JALHUB01 > JALHUB01. The sequence continues at coordinate 1,478,965 of OY969814.1, forward strand.
GCGTCCGTGACATCCTCCGGAATGCTTCCAACAATCGCCTGGAGGCACTCGTTGACATAAGTAACCCTATCTTCGGCGTCCACGAGGAAGATGCCGACGGGCGCGGAGGCGCTCAGCGACCGGAATCTTTCCTCGCTCTGCCGCAACGCCTGCTGGGCCTGGCGGCGCTCGGTAATATCCTCAATCGTGCCGACAAGGCCGGCAAAGCGCCCGTCTTTGGAGCGGAGATAAGTCGCGCGCGCGTACACCCAGCGCGTGACGCCGTAAGGCGTCAGAAGGCGCAGCTCTTGCGAGAACTCGCTTCGTTCCTTGATAGAGTTGATCATTCTGGTGATCACATCGTCACGGTCGTCGGGATGGACCACTGCGAACCAGTTGGCATCGGGGTTCTCGATAAAGGAGAAGCCGGCGATTTCGGTGAAGCGTTCGTTTACAAACGTCACCCTGCCCATAGGGTCGGACTGGAAGATACCGATGGGCGCCGAGGCGCCGAGAGAGCGGAACTTCTCCTCGCTCTGTCGCAGCGCATCTTCCGCCAGCTTACGAACAGTTATGTCCTCCAGTGTGCCGACGCGGGCGCCCTGGTTGCCGATGGGCGTCGACCGGGCGCTCACCCAGCGCGTCTCTCCGGCCGGCGTGACGATTCGAAAGTCCTCCGCAAACTCGTGACCCTCAGCGTTCGCGGCCCTCTTCGCTTCGATGACGCGCTCGCGGTCGTCGGGATGAATTACTCTCAGCCAGCCCAGGCCCAAGGACTCCTCGGTGGTTAGGCCGCAGATGGCGAGCATGCGCTCATTAACGTAGATGGTCCCCCCTTGCGCATCGGTCAAGAATATGCCGACCGGCGCTGCGGCGCTGAGCGAACGGAATCGCTCTTCGCTCTCACGTAGCGCCTCTTCCGAGCGCAGACGCTCCGTAACGTCGCGCGCCATCCCATGCGCAGCCGGCGGCCCGCCCGGCCTCTGTACCGCCGCGGCCAGCGTCTCGATTTCAATGCATGTCCCGTCCCTCCGGCGCAGCCTGAAGATCAGCGGCTCCGACTGCCGGCCTATTGTCTCAAGCTCCTCGACGAGCGCGGCAACGGGGCGAGAATAGTCCTCGGCCCAAAGGTCAGCGAAGTTCAGTTTCGCCATCTCCTCCCGGGAGTAGCCGAAGAGCTGCAAATACCTGTCGTTGGAGTCCAGGAAGCGGCCCTTGAAGTCGTAGAGATAGACCGCGTCCGGCGAGCGCTCGAAGAGCATGCGGTATCTCTCTTCGCTCTCGCGCAACGCCTGCTCCGCCCGCTTGCGCTCGATGAACGACGCCGTGCTCTCCGCTGCCAGCCGCACGAGTCTTACGTCCTGATCGTGCCAGATGTGGGAGCCGCGCGTATCACCGAACGCCATGAAACCCGCCAGCTTGCCGTGGTTGCTGAACGGCACGGCGAGCAGCGAGCGTACCCGCATGTTCTGGAGCAGTTCCTTCTCGGCCGATGCCTCCGCCGGCAACTGGTGCAGGTCATGGAGGACGATGTCCTCGTTTCGCTCCAGCTTGCCCACCCACCAGGCGTAAGTTGCCGTGTCGAGTCCCTGGAAGCGGTCTCTCGTAGGTCTCCTGCCGGGAACATTCCACTCATGTGTGTTGTCCAGCCGGCTGCCGTCTCTATTGAACATGAAGACGTAGGCGTGCTCGACGTCTACGGTCTCGCCGAGAATGCGCAGCGCCGCGATAAGCGCGCCGTTGACGCTGTTCGCCGTGGCCAGCACCGTCGATACCCGCGCCACCGCCGATTCCAGTCTTACCCGCTGCCGCATCTGGTCCGTTACGCCGTCCAGCCTCCCGACCATCTCGTTGAAATCGCTGGCGAGCGAAGCCACCTCCGTCGGCCCCGAAACCTCGACGCGTGACTGCATGTCGCCTGACGCCACAGCTCGGACGCCGCGCTGGAGGGACGCAAGAGGCTTCACGACCGAACGAAGGAAGCTTGTGAGCACAGCAATCGCCAATAGGGCGCCGGCGGTGCCGATTATCGAAAGCAGCCAGAGATTCAGGTTCGCCTGGGAATTCGCGTTGGAAACGTCGGCGGAAACGGCCTCCTGCTCCGCCTGCGACACTTGAGCCAGGTTGGCGAGAAGGAGGTTAGCAACGGGCAGGAGCTTGGACATGTAATCGGCAACGGCTGTTTGCGAATCGCCCTGAGGCGCATATGAGTTTATCATCTCGCTTACCTGGCCCGCGTATTCTTGGGCGCGGTCCATGTCGCTGATGAGGTAGGCGTCTCCTTCCGCCTGAATGTTATTCCGGGCCATCTGAAGGAAAGCCTGCCCTTGAGCGACGGCGTTATAGTAGGAATCGTTGAGGGGGTGGGGGTTGTTTGTGAGCACCGAAGTGGCGAAGAACATGCCGGCGGAGAAGAACTGAGCCCGCGCTTCCTCGAGATCGAGAACTGTGGTGGTCTTCTGTTCGAGGGCCTTGTGAGTCTTGCGGTCCGCGTTCATCCGGCTGATGCCCAACAGGGCAACGGCGGCAAGCAAGGCAAGCAAAACAAAGCTGGCCAGTAGCGAGCGCCCCTTAATAGTGCCGAACGCGCACCTTCCAAACCACCTGGAGAATTTTGCCATACGCGCCTAGATCGCTATCCAAACGTAGCGGTTAACAGTTCCCCTCGAAGGATTGTCGGACTTGCAATCTCCCTTCGGTAGACGTGCCGAGGGCAATCGTCCGCCGCGAAGGGTGGACGGGCTGTGGAACAGGGGTACGAAGTACTCGCGGAGCTACTCGAGCGGCCGGAGCAGGACCCGCGCGTTGACGACGCAACAGCCCTCGCCCGGCGGCAGCACCTTCACTGGATTGAGGTCCATCTCGGCTATCTCTGGAACCTCCTCCACCATCGCCGAGACGCGCAACAGGAGTTGTTCCAAGGCAGTGACATCGGTGGGCGGAGAGCCTCGATAGCCCGTCAGCAGCGGATAGCCCTTCACCACCCGCACCATCTCGCGGGCATCCAAATCGGTCAGCGGATGGATGCGGAAAGCGACGTCCTTGATCAGCTCTACCTGAATGCCGCCCAGTCCGAACATGATCAGCGGCCCGAAAGATGCGTCCTGCGTCAGCCCGACGATGACCTCGACGCCGCCTGGCACCATCTCCTGCACGATCACGCCCTCCATCGCCTCCAGCTTTCCGGCGGCGCGCAGCCTCTCGCGGATCTGTTCGAACGCCCGGCGCACCGCGTCCTCCGATTCCAGCCCCAGGATCACGCCGCCGACATCGGTCTTGTGCATGATCGTCGAAGAGACGAGCTTGACCGCAACCGGAAAGCCCATCGACTTTGCCGCCTCGGCCGCCTCGTCGGCCGTCGTCGCCAGCCGGGCGCCGGCGCTTCGTATCCCGTACGCATCCAGCAGCTCGACGCAGCCGTCCGGCGGCAGCCAGATGCCGGTCGTCTTGTCGCCGGCAAGCACACGCTCAATGATCGCCCGCGCCCTCTCTGGCACCAGTCCGTCTATCTTGGGGATGGAGCCCTTCGGCCGGCGACACCAGTCGGCGTAGTCCGCGGCGCGGGAAAGCGCCATCGCCGTTGCCTCCGGGAACGTGAGCGAGGGGATGACGTAATCGCCGGCCGCCAACTCCTCGGGCGGTCCGCCGGAGCTCATGAAGCAGGCGAGGATGGCCTTCTTGTCGCGGAAGTGACGCGCGACCTCGTGGACCTCCGCCGCTACTTCCTTCGGCATGCTCACCAGCGGCGCGATGTAGATCACGATCACGGCATCGATGTCGTCCTGCTCGCACAGGACCCGCAGCGCCCGGCCGAAGTCCTTCGGCGATGCCGAGGCGATGAGGTCGATGGGATTGGCCAGGCCGGCTGCGGCTGGCAGGAAAGTGCGTAGCGCCGCCTTCACCTCGTCCGACAGGGGTGGCACGCGCAGCCCGTAGCTCTCGCAGGCGTCGGCGGCAAGGATGGCCGGACCGCCGGAGTTCGTCAGTATGGCGACGTTCCGTCCGTCCGGCAGCGGCTGGTGCGAGAGCAGGTTCGCCACGTCGAAGAGCTGCTGAAGCGTATCCATGCGGATGACACCCGCCTGCCGGAAGAGCGCGTCCGCCGCAACGTCCAGGCCCGCCAGCGCGCCGGTGTGCGACGCCGCCGCCCGCGAGCCGGCGCTGCTCCGACCGCTCTTCAATGCCAGGATTGGCTTCGCATTCGCGATGCGGCGCGCCAGCCGGGCGAACTTGCGCGGGTTCCCAAACGATTCCAGGTACAGCAGGATAACGTCCGTCGAAGGGTCCTGCTCCCAGTACTGGATGAGGTCGTTGCTGGAGACGTCCGCCTTGTTGCCGACGCTGACGAACGTCGACAGGCCCAGCTTCAGACTGCGCGCATAGTCGAGGAGCGCCAGCCCCAGCGCGCCGCTTTGCGACAGCAGAGCGACGTTGCCCCGCGGCGGGAACACCGGCGAGAACGTGGCGTTCAGGCTCACCTCCGGATCGGTGTTGAGGACACCCATGCAGTTGGGGCCCAGCATGCGCATCCCGTAATTGCGTACCTTCGTCAGCAGCGCCGCTTCGCGCTCCGCTCCCTCGGCGCCCGTCTCCCTGAAGCCGGCGGATATTACGACGATGCCGCGCACGCCTTTGCGCCCGCACTGGTCGACGACGTCCAGCACCTGCTCAGCGGGCACAATGATGATGGCGAGGTTGACTTCGTCCGGGATGTCGAGGACCGAGGCATAGGCGCGCACGGCCCCGACGGCGTTGGTCGTCGGGTTCACCGGATAGGCGATGCCGTTGAAGCCGGTGTCGAGGACGTTGTTGAACAGCTCGGCGCCGATGGTGCCGCGGTAGCGCGACGCGCCGATGACGGCGATCTTCGTCGGATTGAAGAAGACCCGCACCGAGGCGGTGGCCGCCACCAGCTCCCGCTGCTCGGTCCGCTGCTCGACGACCTCCGTGTGCTCGATGGGGAACACGACGTGGAACGTGCCCTCCGCGTACTTCGCGTCGACGGTAAAGCCGAAATCCTGGAATACCTCCATCATGTCCCGGTTCTCAGACAGCACCTCCGCCTCGAAGACGTGGATCCCCTTCTCGCGCGCCGCGATCGCCAGGTGCTCCAGCAGGTGCGTCGAGATGCCGCGGCCCTGATGGCTGTCCTCGACGAGGAAAGCCACCTCCGCGCGCTCCGGGTTCGCCAGTCGCGCGAAGCGTCCGATCGCGATGATCCGCTGGTCCGGCGGCTCGCCCAGAATGGCCACCAGCGCAAAGTTGTTCTCGTAGTCGATGTTGGTGTACGTCTCCGCTTCTGCCCGCGTCACTTCGGCGATGACGTGATGGAAGCGCATGTAGATCGTGCGCGGGCTGAGGCGGCTGAAGAGGAAGAGCCAGGCGTCGGTGTCGTCGGGCCGTATCGGACGGAGGCGCACTTTGGAGCCGTCGCGGAGCAAGACTTCCGCCTGGTAGTTACGGAGATCGCGGACTCGCGGTTGCATGGCCAATCCCTGCCTTTCTCTCCCCTATCAATCGATTATATCCCAATCAGTATCCCCTCGGGCGTATCTCTGAAGGTTCAGCTTGACACCTGCTCGGCCGTAAACGTATAAGGGGCAGGAGGCCCCTCGAGAGCGAACACGACGCGTCGATATGGAGGACCACTGGGATGCTTGACCACGTCGACGTTGGAACGGTCGATTTCAAGAGCTACGAACCGTTTACGGACCCGGAGATGGCGAAGGAGATACGCGCGCGCGCCGCTCAGTTGAAGGGCGCCCGCCTTCTCCAGGTCAACGCCACGCCCTACGGCGGCGGCGTCTCTGAGCTGCTGCGGGCCGTCATTCCCATCTACCGCGGCCTTGGCATAAAAGCCGACTGGAAGTGCATCTACGGCGACCCTCAGTTCTTCGCCATCACCAAAGCGTTCCACAATGCCTTGCAGGGCGCTCAGGAGGAGCTCACGCGGCTGGCCGGTGAGACCTACCTGATGTACAACAAGCTCAACGCCGACCTGCTCGACGAAGAGTACGATTTTGTCGTCATCCACGATCCGCAGCCGCTGGCCATACGCCACTTCAAGGGCCCCAACGGCGCGAAATGGGTATGGCGCTGTCACATCGATACCTCCAGCCCGAACGAAGACGTCCTCGCCTTCATCTCCCGCTACTTCCTGGAGTACGACGCGCTCGTCTTCACGATGCAGCGCTTCGTGCCGCCGGGCCTCGAGCACAAAAAGCTGGCCATAATCCCACCGTCCATCGACCCGCTGAGCCCGAAGAACGTCAACCTTCCCGACGACCTCTGCCGCGAGATGCTGGTCTGGCTCGGCGTGAAGCCGGACAAGCCGCTGATGACACAGGTGTCCCGTTTCGACCCCTGGAAGGACCCCTTCGGCGTCATCGAAGTCTACCGCATGGTGCGGGAGGAGGTGCCCGGCCTCCAGCTTGCCCTGCTTGGCTTCATGGCCCTCGACGACCCTGAAGGCTGGGGCATCTACAACGACGTCATCGCCGAGACGAAGAATGACGCCGACATCCACGTCCGCACCAACCTCGTCGGCGTGAGCAACATGGAGATCAACGCCTTTCAGCGCAAGTCCGACGTCATCATCCAGAAGTCGATCCGTGAGGGCTTCGGCCTCATCATCTCCGAGAGCCTATGGAAGGGCACTGCCGTCGTCGCCAACCGCGCCGGGGGCATTCCGCTTCAAATGGAAGACGGCATCGGCGGCTTTCTCGTCGACAGCACGGAGCAGTGCGCCGAGAAGGCCCTCTACCTCTTGCGCCACCCCGCCGAGGCGAAGAAAATGGGGAAGCTGGGCCAGCAGCGGGTTCGCGAGCGCTTCCTGACGCCGCGCCTCGTCCGCGACTGGCTGCGGCTTCTCACCGAGCTCTAGTACAGACCACCACTTCAGCAGCCGAAAGGATTCCGGCCGGCAGCAGTGAAGCGCATTGCTATCCTGGCGAGCGGCGGCGACGCGCCCGGTATGAACGCCTGCGTCCGGGCCGTCGTGCGCGCCGGCTCCCACCGCGGCCTGGAGACGCTGGGTGTCAAGGACGGCTACGCCGGCCTTCTCAACCGCCAGCTAGTCGTCCTCCACCGGCATGACGTCAGCAACATCATCCAGCGCGGCGGCGTCTTCCTGGGCTCTCTACGTTGCGAGGAGTTCTACACGCCGGAGGGGCGAGCCCGCGCCGCCGAAGTCCTACGCGCCTTCAACGTCGACGGCCTCGTCACCATCGGCGGCGACGGCACGCTTCGTGGCGCCCGCGCTCTCTCCAGCGAGCAAGGCATCGCCGTCGTCCTCGTGCCGGCGACCATCGACAACGACGCTCCGGGCACCGACTGGTGTATCGGCTTCGATACCGCCGTCAACACCGCCGTCGAGGCCGTGGACCGCCTGCGCGACACGGCGGAGGCGACCGAGCGAGTCTTCTTCGTCGAGGTGATGGGCCGGGAAAGCGGCGCCCTCGCTCTCCATGCCGGCCTGGCCGCCGGCGCCGATGCCATCCTCGTGCCGGAGGTAGAGACGAACCTCGAAGAGCTCGCCGACCTGCTGAATCGCGCCATACTGCGCCGCTCGCGGAGCCTCATCGTCGTCGTCGCCGAGGGTGATACGGCTGGCGGCGCTTTCGCCATAGCCGAGCACGTGCGACCATACGTCAAGGCCGACTATCGCGTGACAGTGCTGGGCCACATTCAGCGCGGCGGCACACCCTCCGCCCGCGACCGCCTGTTGGCCTCGCGACTGGGGATCTGCGCGGTGGAGGCGCTGATGGAGGGCAAGACGGGACACGTCGTCGGCGAGATCTGCGGTGAGGTGCGCGACACCCCCTTCGAGGAGCTCACTACGGACAAGCGACTGGCGCCGCTGGCGCTCCTCCAGCTTCTTCCCGACCTCTTCTAGCTACGTGATGTGGGCGTCGATGAGCTGCCGCGCGCCGGCGAGCGCCAGCATGTCGTTGGCGCCGTCCTCGATCATCGCCGAGCGAGCGTCGCGGAACAGCTTCTCGACGAGGCAGCCCTTCGACAGCCCCATGCCGCCAAAGAGCTGGACGGCGTCGCTCGCCACCTGGAACGCGACCTCCGTGCAATAGACCTTCGCCGCGATGCCCAATCGCGACAGAGGCGGCATTGCCGTCGCGTTGTAGGTGAGTACAGCCCGCGAAAGCTGCCTTGCCGACTCCACTTTCACGAACATGTCGAAGAGCTTGCGCTGCACAAGCTGGTGCTCGCAGAGCGGCTTGCCTCCCTGCACCCGCTGCTTGCAGTAGCCCATCGCCTCCTCGTAGGCGGCGCGCGCCAGGCCGGTGAACCAGGCGCCCATAACGCCGTTCGCCGTAGCCAGAATCATGTCGGCGGCGAGGACATACAACTCCGGCTCGACAATGACGTACTCTTTCGGGATGCGCACGTCGTCGAAGAAGATCTCGCCCTGGTTCAGGGCGCGCTGCCCCAGCTTGTTCAGTGGCTTACCCCGTGAGACGCCGGGAAGAACCAGCGGGACGACGGCGATGGCGCTGGCCGTCATTCCCTTGGAGCGGTCCACAGCGAAGTGGACCATGGCGTGCGAGGCGATGCTGCCGTTCGACACCCAGGCAGCCTTGGCGCCGCTGATCAGCCAGTCGTCGCCGTCGCGGCGGCCGCGGGTATCGAAGGCGGTACGCTCGTCGTTGATGTCCCCCACACCAATGGCCAGGCAGTCGGAGCCGTGCTGCGGCTCGGTGATCGCCCAGCAGCCGATAACCTTCGCCTCCCTGTCCTTGACATAAGGCATCACGATATCATCCATCAGCCGCTGGTTGCCGGTCATCTGCACGGACAGGAGCGCGGTCCTGAAAGGGATAGCGGCGACGCCCAGCGCGACGGCGAAGTCGGCGGCGCCCCAGCCCATCTCCTCCGCGACGATGTGGGCCTCGAGGCCCATCACGTTCGCGCCGCCCAGGTCTTCCGGCATCTCCATCAGGTGGCGCTCCAGCTCGTAGTGCTTGCGGAACACCCGCCACAGCGGCGATCCCGGGTTGATCACGTCCTGCGGGTCCGCCAGGCTGTCGAGCTCGATGCTGGCCGGTCGCGCTATCTCCGCCGCGAACCGGTGCATCGCTTGCTTCAGCGTCTGCTGCGTCTCCGTCAATTGGGGATTGAGGTCGAGAGGGGCGCTCATGTTTTTGCTCCTTCTGCCGTGCCGAGTGTGGTGTCGCGATGGGCGGATGATGGCACAGAAGGCATCAGCGGGCAACCGCCAACGCCCGGCGGACGGTTGCCTCCTCTCACTGGCTGTACTAGAGTTGACGTATCGTTATGGCGTCCTTGAAGCCACTAGTGCTAGGAGGAAAAACCGATGGCAATGGTAAGTTCCAGCGAATACCGGCAGCGGCTGCTGCGAATGCGCCCTAACGTGTACATAGACGGCGAGCTCGTGGGAAGGGACGACCCGCGGCTCGAGCCCGGCATCAACGTCATTGCGCAGACCTTCGACCTGGCGACGGAGCCGGAGTACGAGGGCGTCATGACGGCAACTTCCCACCTCAGCGGCGAGAAGATCAATCGCTTCACCAACATTCATCGTAGCGTCGAGGACCTCCTCAACAAGCAGAAGATGACCCGCCTCTTCTGCCAGAAGCTGGGCGGCTGCGTTCAGCGCTGCATGGGCATCGACGCCACGAACGCGCTGTCAGTCGTCACTTACGACACCGACCAGAAGTACGGCACGGAGTACAACAAGCGCTTCCTCAACTGGCTGGCGAACTTCCAGAAGAAAGACCTGGTCGGCAACTGCGCCCAGACCGACGTGAAGGGAGACCGCAGCAAGCGCCCGCACGAGCAGGTCGATCCGGACCTGTACCTGCGGGTCGTGGAGAAGAAGTCGGACGGCATCGTGGTGCGCGGCGCCAAGGCGCACAATACGTGCGGGCCCTACGTCGACGAGATCATCGCCGTGCCGACGCGCTTCCTGACGCCGGAAGAGGGCGACTGGGCGGTGGCCTTCGCCATTCCTGCCGATTGGGAGGGCGTTCACCTGTCATGTCGCATCGCCTCGCCGCGGCCCCGCAAGCGCCTCGATGCGCCCCATGCGCACTACGGCGACGTCGAATCGTTCACCATCTTCGACGACGTGTTCGTCCCCTGGGAGCGCGTCTTCCTCTGCGGCGAGAGCGAGTTCGGCGGGCAGCTCGCCCTCCTGTTCGCGCTCTACCATCGTCATAGCTACTGCGGCTGCAAGCCGGCCGTTACCGACATCATGATGGGCGCGACGGCTCTAGCCGCCGAGTACAACGGCGTGCCGAACGCCCAGCATGTCAAGGGGAAGCTGGCGGAGCTCATCTCCGTGGCGGAGCTGGTCTACGCGGCCGGCATCGCCGCGGCGGTGACCGGCAAGCAGGCGCCCTCCGGGACGTATGTGCCGGACGTCATCTACGCCAACGTCGGCCGGCGCCACGCCGGGCTACACATCTACCACGAGCACGAGACGGTCGCGGACGTCGGCGGCGGCCTCATCGCGACCCTGCCCACAGAGGGCGACTTCTACAACGAGGTCACCGGTCCGCTGCTCAACAAGTACATCATGCGGAACCCGAAGATCTCCGCCGAAGACCAGCACCGTCTCTTCCGCTTGATGGGCGACTTGGTCTGCTCCGGTCTTGGGAGCGTGCAGCAGATAGCCGGCATTCACGGCGGCGGCTCGCCGGTGATGGAAGAGATCGCGATTCTCGGCGCCTACGACATGGAGGCGAAGAAGGCGCTGGTAAAGTACCTGGCGGGGATCAAGGACTAGCGCCTCGACGGCTGCAACCCGGCGACGTCGATCTGAGCTGGAGCGCTCTTCCGCAAGGGAGCGCCGCCTCGCTGCTAGCGCATCAGCACAACCAGAGCCAGCACGAAGATCGCCAGCCCCAATCGATAGGCCACGAACGGGTAAAACGTGTGCGTCCGCAGGAAGCGCAGCAGGAAGCCTATCGTAAAGTACCCCGTAAGCGCCGCCAGCGAGAAGCCGACGACGAAGAACGCCAGGTCCTCGCGACCCAACGTGCCGTGGTGCGCCTCTTTCAGCGCATCGTACACGCCCTTCGCGCCGGCCCCGGCGACAATGGGCGCCGACAGCAGGAAAGCGAACGTCGCCGCCTGGGCGCGGTCCAGCTTGGCGAACAGGCCCGCCGACATAGTGATGCCAGAGCGCGAGACGCCCGGAATGACCGCAATCGCCTGCGCTATGCCGACGAACAGCGCTTCCTTCGGGCCAAGTTGCGTCGCGCGCAGCTTCCGGGTGCCCCAGACCTCCGCCATCACGAGCACGCCGGCGAAGATGATGAGCATGACAGCGATCGTGACCGGCTGACGCAGCTTGTTCTCGATTGTGCTCTCGAAAAAGAAGCCGACGAATCCCCCCGGCACCGTCGCCAGCGCGATAAGCCAGGCCAGGCGCGAGTCGATGGTCAGGTCCCAGTCGCGCTCGCGGATGCTGGCAATCCAGGCCGCGACCAGGCGCACGATCGTCCCCCAGAAGAAGATGAGAATGGCGAGCAGCGTTCCCAGGTGGAGAGCCGCGTCGAAGGGCAGCCCCAGCCGGCTCTCCGACAGGCCGAGCGCCTTCTCAAGCAGGATCAGGTGCCCGGTAGACGAGACGGGGAGGAACTCCGTCAGCCCCTGCGCGATCCCTAAGATCACGGCCTTGATCAAGTCGGGCATTTTGTCTCCACAGGGGCCGAGAGTTTGCTGCTAGGGTCGCGCCGCTCGCAACCGTTGTGTCAGGGCGGGCATGGATTCGCCGGCGGGGGCTCGCAGCACGACCTGACAGAATGGCGAAAGGGGCGTCTCTTCCGGATTGACTTCGATCAGCGTGGCGCCGGCCCGCAGGGCGATCAGCGGAAACTCGGCCGCCGGATAGACCACCGCCGACGTGCCGACGAGCAGCATGCAATCGCAGAGCCCCGTGTGGTCGTGGCAGGAGCGCAGCGCGTCTACCGGTATCGGCTCGCCGAACATGACCGTGTCGGTCTTGAGGATGCCGCGACAGTCCGGACAGCGCGGTGGCACCTCGTCAAGAGGGAATCCCTCTAGCGGGAAGCGCGCGCCGCATTCAATGCAGCGCAGCTTGAAGCGATTGCCGTGAATCTCGGTAATCGCCGTGCTGCCGGCTTCCTGGTGCAGATTGTCGATGTTCTGCGTGATGATGTGCTGCAGGAAGCCGAGCCGCTCCATCTCAGCCATCGCCTGGTGCGCGGCGTTGGGCTTCGCGCCGTCCAGCGCCTTCATAAACTCCGCCAGGTCGTCGCGGTCGGAGAGACGTTCCTCCCACCAACCTTTCGGGTCGTCCATGAAGCGCTGATAGCCGCTCATGGCCGGCTCGCCGATCTTCGTCCAGATGCCGCCGGGGCCGCGGAACGGCGGGATGCCGCTTTCGACCGAGATGCCGGCGCCGACGAGCGCGACGACGTAGTTTGAAAGCGCCATGAGGCGCGCGGCGTCATCCAGCCCTGTATCGAGCTCGTTGCTTGTGGACATAATCTTGCTGAAGCCCTTTAACCCATCATAGCGCTGCGCCGGTGGCGTCTCAAGCAGTCGCGACCGGTCGGAGCCCTAGCCGCGGACTGCTCCCACATGACGGCCCTTTCCGCCTCGGTCATGTCGGCGGGGAAAGTCGGCCGCGGCGGGTTGAGCTTCAGGAAGAAGTGGGTGGTGCCAGGGCTCGCGGCGCTCATCGCGGTTCTATTTCCAGCCGCTGCGGGCGCCGGCGGTCATCGCCAGCGGGCCCACCGGCCAGTTGAAGCCGTACACCATCGCCTTGTTGATGTCGTCTTCCGTAGCGACGCCCTCTTCGAGGATCTTTCGCGCCTCGGCCACAGCCGCGTAGTAGATTCGATTCGCGACGAAGCCGTACTTTCCCGGCGCGTCCTTCACGCGAATGGTGACCTTGCCCGCCTTCTCGCCGACCGCCTCCAGCCGGCGCACGGTCTCTTCCGACGTCTCGGGAGTGCTGATGATCTCGACAAGCTTCATCGCCGGCACGGGGCTGAACCAGTGCATCCCAGCGAAGCGCTCCCTCCGTGAGATGGCCTGGCTCAAGTCGGCGAGGGCGAAGCCCGACGTGTTGGTGGCGATTATCGCGTCCGGCCGGACGAGGGCGTCCAGCTCGGCGAATACCTTGCGCTTCAGGTCGAGGTTCTCGGGGATCGCTTCGATCAGCAGGTCAACATCGCGCAGGTCTGCCATGTTCGTCGTAAAGGCAATCCTGGCCAGCGCCGCTTCCATTTCGGCTTCCGTCAGCTTGCCGCGCTGCACGCCAGCCCGCAGCCCGAACCGCCCGTCGACAATCGTCTCCCGCGTTTTGTCGAGGAGCTCCGGCGTCAGGTCGCGCAACACCACTCGATAGCCCGCGACTGCCAGCACTTGAGATATGCCGCCTCCCATCACGCCGCCGCCCATCATGCCTACCTTCGTTATGTCCTCTGACGCCATGTCTCCTCCCATTCTCTCGGCGGGCCATCGCCGCGCCGTTCTACGTGCAGATTCGCCGCACGATCTCGTACAGCATCCGGACTCCCGTCGCCAGCTTCTCGACGGGGATTCGCTCGTCGTTGCCGTGTATCGTCGCTAGCTCTGCCGGCTCCAGCAGGCAGGGAACGAAGCCGTACGCAGTGACGCCGCGTCGCCGGAAAGCGCGCGAGTCCGTAAAGCCCGTCGCGATCGACGGGACGACGATGGCGTCGGGCACGACCTCAAGCGTGACCGCCTCGATGGTCCGGAACAGCTCTGTCTCCGCCGGCGAGATCGGCGTGTGCGACTCCATTACCTGCTCTATCTCGACTTGCGGGTCGCCGATCACAGACCGCACCTGCTCGATGAACGTCGCCGGGTCATGGCCGGGCAGCAGCCGGCAATCGAGCGTCGCCTCGGCGACCGAGGGGATGACGTTGGCTTTGACGCCGGCGTTGCACATCGTCGTGCTAACCGTGTCCGTCAGCAGCGCCGCAAGCAGCGGATTGCCCTCGGCAAGGCGGGCCAGCGCCGCCTCCGATGTCTCTTCGCCGGCGAGGCCGGCTTCCCGCAGGCGCTCCAGCATCGCCCGCACCTCCGGGAGCAGCTTGACCGGCCGTCGCCAGGACTGGACGTTGTAGAGCGCTCGGACCAGCCGCTCCAGGCAGTTATCCGCGTGGGGCACCGAGCCGTGTCCGGGCGCGCCGTGGGCGACGAGCCGCAGCCATAGCGGTCCCTTCTCGCCGATAGAGCAGGAAAAGATAGGACGCCGCAGTCCGAACATCTCAGTGCTGCCGTAGCCGCCCTCATTGATGACGTACTCGGCGTCGAACAGCTTCGGGTGGTTGGCGTCCAGCCAGTCGATGCCGCGGATGCCGCCTTGCTCCTCGTCGGCGCAGGCGAGGAAGAGGATGTCGCGCTGGAGCCGCAGCCCCTGGCGCTTCAGGATAAGCAGCGTCATCAACTCCATGACGCCCATCGACTTCATGTCGAGGGCGCCGCGGCCCCAGATGATGCCGTCCTTGACCAGCGCCGCGAAGGGGTCGACCTGCCAGAAGTCGCGCTCGGCGGGAACGACGTCGATGTGGTTGAGGAGGACGAGCGGGCGCTTCGAGCCGTCGCCGTGCAGCCGGGCCGCCAGGTTCGCGCGCTCCGGCTCCGAGGCGTGCGTCTCGCTGGCGATGCCGTTGTCTTTGAGCACGCTTGCCAGGAACTCGGCGCCGGCGCACTCGTTGCCCGGCGGGTTGCTCGTGTCGATGGCGATGTAGCGGCAGAGGAGGTCCGTCGCCTCGCGGCTCATAGCCTCCCAGTCGGTCCCTGCTTCGCTCATGCAGTCTCCACCGTTCGCCGAAGTCGAGCGCATCATAACGCCTGTGCCGCTAAAGCTGTAGCAGCGCCTTCTGTCGCGGCACTGTGACTCCCGCCGCGTTCTTGGAAAAAGCTGACGAAACCCCTTGACATGATCGCCATATCTAGCTAGGCTATATATCTAGCGAGGCTAGCTATCAGGAACGCGGGAGGAGACGTGGAAGCGCGCAGCAACGACTACTGGGAGATGCTCATCAACCGCAGCGTGCAGCGGTTCTTCCTTCTCTTCGCCCTGCACGAGCGCCCGCGCCACGGCTACGAGCTGGCCCGCGCCATACGCGAGGCTTGCGCCGGCTGCTGCGATCCTACCGACGCCATGATCTATCCGGCCCTGCGAGAGCTGGTCAACGGCGGCTACGTCGATTGCCGCGACGAAGTCGTCGGCGGGCGAACGCGCAAAGTCTGCCAGCTCACCGACAGGGGCGAAGAAGCGTATCGCGCGGCCGCGACGGCCTGGCAGCACATGCTGACGCCGCTGAACCGCGCCATCGATGCCGCGCTGCAATCATCGACGAAGAAAGCGACTTGCTGCTCTGGAATGGCAACGAAACGACCTGCGAAGTCGAAAGGAGACTGACATGCCCGAGAACAACGCCGAAGACATCAAGCGGGCGGTCCTGAGCCGCTACAGCCTGCACGCCCAGCGACGCCTCGCCGCGCTCCAGGAGACCGGCGGTTCGTCCTGCTGCGGCGCGCCGTCCCCCGAAGTAACGAGTTGCGGCTGCGGCGAAAGCGACGCCCTCGCTGACGCCAACGTCGCCGGGATGCTCTACTCCGCCGAAGAGCTGCGCGACCTGCCGGAGGACGTGCTCACCTCGCTCGGCTGCGGCAATCCGACCGCCATCGCCGCTCTCAGCGAAGGCGAATCGGTGCTGGACCTGGGCAGCGGCGGCGGCCTCGACTGCTTCCTCGCCGCGGGGAAGGTCGGGCCAGCGGGCAAAGTCGTCGGTCTCGACATGAGCGCCGACATGATTCAGCTCGCCCGTCGCAACGCCGGCCGCATCGGCGCTGAAAACGTGCGCTTCCGCCTCGGCGAGATGGAGGACATGCCCTTCGACGACGGCTCCTTCGACGTCATCATTTCCAACTGCGTCATCAACCTCTCGCCGGACAAGGACGCCGTCCTAGGCGAGGCGCACCGCGTCCTGAAGCCCGGCGGACGGCTGCGCGCCTCCGACATCGTCTGGACGCGAGAGCCGACGGAGCAGCAGCGAGCGGACCTCGAAGGCTGGACCGCCTGCGTCGCCGGCGCCCTCACCGATGCCGACTACGTCGCCAAGCTGCGTGTCGCCGGCTTCGAGGACATCCGCGTCGAGCCGAAAGAGGGCACGGCCCCGGACAGCAGCCTCTTCAGCGCCTATATCTCCGCGGAGAAGAACCGCTAAGCCGCGCTGGATCCACGAAACCTAGTTGATCGGATGACCGCAGTTGGGGCAGGCCGTAATGGGTCCGCCTGGAGAAACGATGAGCCCGAAGGTGGAGTGGCACTTTGGGCATGTGTAATTGGCCAGAGATTCAGGAGCGGTGGGACCCGTTGCCGGGACGAGAGGACCGCCACAACGCGGACAGTCGCGTTCGGCCTGGCCCACCTGGACGAGCGCGCCAAAGGTGCTGCCACATCGTGTGCATCGGTACCCAAAGCTAACGTTCGCCTCGCTCATTTCTCCCCTCCAATGTCGATACCTGTTACCCGTTTTGCGTCGGAGGCATCCACTATTACTTTGGTGCCAGACTTTATGCGTGTGGGCTTTCTGATGCGCGCTCCCGCCACATCGTCAGCGTTCTGAGCCCGAACCGTTATCTCCCCCGCCAGTTCGCTCACCGTGCCTTCATCTAGATGACGAACGTACTCCTCGTGTGCAGCTTTTTCTCGTTTTAGTCGTTCAACGGTCCACGCATTGATGTCCCCGTCGACCGTGCTGTGGCAATTTGGGCACAATAGAATCAGGTTTTCATAGGCGTTCAAGTCCCGAGGGAGCATATGCGGATCGGCCCTCGGCCCACCTGCCTCACGGGCGAATATGTGAGCCTCCTCCAGCTCAACCTCCGAGTGAGGACGCTTGCACAGCGAACACATACCGCGGGCTAGACCCCAGAGCTTCTTGCGATCGGATTGGCGCATCGCCGTTACTCTACCACGATACGAGTTCGTTAAGGAATAGCGTTTTCAACTAACACTGATCGGAATCTCACCCCAAGTTGTGGGTGGGGAGAAACGGACAGCCGCCCTCATGAGGCCCAGTAACCCGCCCCGTTCTCCCGGACCCGTGTCTGCCGCCGCTCTCTTCCGGCCGGCCGACTGCGGCTTCTCCCTGTTCTTGACGACTATCTGTACGGCTGCCACAATACGACAGCCCTCCCGTAGGCCGCGCTGTGGCCCTAGCGAAAGGAACGGGGACATGGTCAAGAAAGCACTCATCCTCGCCGGCCTGCTGCTCGTAGCCCTGGCCGTTGCCTGTGGCGGCTCATCGAAGTCGTCGGAGAAAAACGACAACAGCGCCACGACCGCCGCGACGAGAGAGGCCGCGCCCACGTCGAAAGCCGCGCCTAGCGCGGAGGCGACCGCCAGCGGCTCCTCCGATAGCTCCTTCAACCCCCTCAGCTTTCTGACGGGCGATCTGTTCGGCGCCGACGCGCTGGCGGCGGAAGCCGCGGTTGTGGGCGAGGCAGACCCGGACCTGAAGGCGGTCCTCCTGACCGAGAGCGACCTGCCTTCCGACTACCAGGCCGCCGCCGGTGACATGGGCTTCACGATGGACATGCCCGACGGCCAGATGAAGATGGCGATGCGCTCGCTCGCGCAGGGCGGCTCCGCCGAATCAGGCCCAGTCGTCATGTCGGCGGCGATGACTCTGCCCGCCTCGGAGCTGTCGAAGTTCAATTCGCAGCTTGACCAGCTCGACCAGATGTCCACGGTCGACTTGGAACAGCAAATGACCGGCACCTCGGCCCTGGGCATGGCGTTCAAGGACTTCAGTGTGAAGAAGACCGACATCGGCGACGGCGGAGTTTCGATGCACATAGTCATGGACATGAGCGGCCTGGCCCAGGCCTTCGGCGGTAGCTCCGACCAGTTGGGCGCGTTCCAGAGCGGCATCGCCTTCGACGCCTACGTCTTCAAGCACGGTGACCGCGTCCTAATGACGATGTCGATGTGGCCGGCGGGCCAGGACGCGCCCGTCGACGCCGAGGCGCTGGCGAAGAAGATGGACTCGCGCGCCTAGGCGCCCCTACGATTCGCACCCACCGAGGCCGCGGGGCGGAACGGCGTCCCGCGGCCTTTCTTTTGGCCCAATCTCGCCTCGGTCCGCTTCGTGGCATTTCCGTGCAAAAACTGCATAAAACGCCAATAAGTCTTGACACCGTCTCGGGCGCATCCTATAGTTGGGGTAGATAGGCGCGCTTTCTCGAAGGAAGCGATAGCAAGGTGGTGTCGAGTGCCCGCGAAAGAGCCTTTCTTCAAGATCGACAATCTCCACGTCAATGTCGAGTCCCGCGAGATCGTCAAAGGCCTCAGCCTGGAAGTCGGTCGTGGCGAAGTGCACGCGATAATGGGCCCCAACGCCTCCGGCAAAAGCACCCTCGCCAACGCCATCATGGGACACCCGCGCTACGAGGTGACCGCGGGAAGAGTGCTGTTCAAGGGCGAAGACATCACATCGCTCGGCTCGGACGAGCGGGCCCGCCGTGGTCTCTTCCTCGCCTTCCAGTACCCGCTGGCGATTCCCGGCGTCACGATGGTCAATTTCCTCCGCACGGCGCTGCGTGCTGTCCGCGGCAGTGACGTGCCGGTCCGCGAGTTCCGGGCGATGCTGCATGAGACCATGGCGAAGCTGAAGATCGACGAGGACTTCGCCCGCCGCTACGTCAACGATGGCTTCTCTGGCGGCGAGATGAAGCGGGCCGAGGTGCTGCAAATGGGCATCCTCCAGCCCGACATGGCGATTCTCGACGAGACCGACTCCGGCCTGGATATCGACGCCCTCCGCACCGTCTCCGAAGGCGTCAACAGCCTGATGAGCAAGGACCGCGCCATGCTGGTGATCACCCACTATCAGCGCATCCTGAACTACGTTCAGCCGCAGTTCGTCCACGTCCTCTTCGACGGGCGCATCATCAAGTCCGGCGGCCGCGAGCTGGCCGAGGAACTGGAAGCGGAAGGTTATGAACGCCTTACCGGCGCCGCTTCGGAGGTGGCTTCATGACCGACCGCAAGGCCGTCGAGATAGCCGAAGACGGCTACAAGTGGGGCTTCCACGACGAGGCGCGCTACATCTTCCGGACCGAGAAGGGCCTCTCGCGCAAGGTCGTCCAGCAGATCGCGGGCATCAAAGAGGAGCCGGAGTGGATGCGGGAGATGCGACTTCGCGCGCTCGAGGTCTTCGAGTCGAAGCCGATGCCCGGCTGGGGGCCCGACCTTTCGGCGGTGAACCTGGACGATATGTACTACTACGCGCGCGCCAGCGACCGCGCTGAACGTGACTGGGAGGACGTGCCGGACTACATCCGTCAGACGTTCGACCGGCTGGGCATACCGGAGGCGGAGCGCAAGTTCCTCGCCGGCGTCGGCGCCCAGTACGACT
The DNA here is from genome assembly GCA_963703345.1 of uncultured Chloroflexia bacterium. Classification (GTDB taxonomy): domain Bacteria; phylum Chloroflexota; class Dehalococcoidia; order DSTF01; family JALHUB01; genus JALHUB01. The sequence goes on from OY969814.1 coordinate 1,498,356, forward strand.
CGGAGACCGTCTATCACAACATCCGCCAGGAGCTGTCGAAGCAAGGCGTCATCTTCGTCAACATGGACACGGCTGTCCGCGAGTACCCGGAGCTGGTCCGCCGCTACTTTGGCACCATCGTGCCGCCCGGCGACAACAAGTTTTCGGCTTTGAATAGCGCCGTCTGGAGCGGCGGCAGCTTCATCTACGTGCCGGAGGGCGTGCGCGTCAACGTGCCGCTTCAGGCCTACTTCCGCATCAATGCCGAGAACATCGGCCAGTTCGAGCGCACGCTCATCATCGCCGAGCCCGGCAGCTTCGTCCACTATATCGAAGGCTGCACGGCGCCTATATACACCAGCAACTCCCTGCACGCCGCCGTGGTCGAAGTCATCGTCAAGAAGGGCGCGCGGGTGCGCTACAGCACCGTCCAGAACTGGTCGACGAACGTCTACAACCTTGTGACGAAGCGCTCCGTCGCTTATGAGGACGCCGTAATTGAGTGGGTCGACGGCAATCTCGGCAGCAAAGTCACGATGAAGTACCCGGCGATCTATCTCATGGAGCCGGGCGCCCGCGGCGAGGTGCTGTCTCTCAGCTTCGCCGGCCGCGGCCAGCATCAGGACGCCGGCGCCAAAGCCGTCCATGTGGCGCCGTACACCAACTCCGTCATAACCTCCAAGTCCATCAGCAAGGACGGCGGCCGCGCCAGCTACCGCGGCCTGGTGAAGGCCTACCGTGGCGCGAAGGGCATCCGTTCCTCCGTCCGCTGCGACGCTTTGCTTCTCGACGAAGACTCGCGCTCCGACACCTACCCGACGATGGAGATCGACGAGCGCGACGTCTCGGTCAGCCACGAGGCGAGCGTCAGCAAGGTCAGCGAAGAGCAGCTCTTCTACCTGCGCAGTCGCGGCATCGACGAGCAGGAGGCGACGAAGATGATCGTCAACGGCTTCGTGGAGCCGGTCGTGAAAGAGCTGCCGATGGAGTACGCGGTCGAGCTGAACCGGCTCATTGAGCTGCAACTGGAGGGGGCGATAGGCTAGCGCCATGTTGAGCTCCGTTGCCAGCCGCGAACATCAGGCCATCGAGCAAATATCCGCTCGCAACGACGAGCCGGTCTGGCTCCTCCAGCATCGTCTGAAGGCCTCCCGCCTCTACGGCGACATGTTGCTGCCGACCGGCCAGGAGGAAGAATGGCGCCGGGTGGACCTGCGGGCCGCGAACGTAGATGGCCTGGACCTGTCGGCGGGACCATCAGATGCGACGGCGTCAGCCACGTTGCATGACGAAGAAGGCTACGGCGGCCAGATCGTGCAGCAGGACGGACTGACGCTGCGCCGGCGCCTCTCCCGCGAGATCGAACGGCAGGGCGTGATCTTCACGGACCTTCATGCCGCCGCCCGAGAGCAGCCGGATCTCTTCCGAGCCAATTTCATGACAGAAGCCGTGCAGCCGATAGTCTGGAAGCTGGTCGCCTTGCACGCCGCTCTCTGGAAAGGCGGCGTCTTTCTACACGTCCCCGCCGGCGCTAATATCACCGTTCCTCTCCACGCCCGCGTGGGCGGGTCTGATGCCGAAGCCATCTTTCCGCACACCCTCATCGTCGCCGAAGAGGGCAGCAGCGCCACCCTCGTCGAAGAGCAGGTTTCCGACGAGAGCGGACGCCACAAGTTCAGCAGCGGCGTCGTCGAGATCCTCGTGCGACGCGGCGCCGGCGTCCGCTACGTCGGCGTCCAGGACTGGAGCCGGAACGCCAACGCCTTCGCGACCATCCGCGCGATTGTCGACGAAGAAGGATACCTGGAGCTCGGCCTTATCGGCACCGGCGGCCGCACCACGAAGACCAACGTTGAAGTCATCCTTTCGGCGCCGGGGGCTACAGCCAGCATCGCCGGCCTCTTCCTGGCCTCAGGCGAGCAGCAGATGAGCTACGCCACTCTCCAGGACCATCGCGCGCGCAACACGACGAGCGATCTGCTTCTGAAGTCCGCCATAAAGGACAGCGCCCTGCTGGTCTGGAACGGCCTGACGCGCATTCGTAAGGGCGCCGGCGAAAGCGATGCCAATCAGACCAGCCGCAACCTGCTTCTCGGCGAGAACGCCCGCGTAGCGCCGATTCCCGTGCTCGAGATCGAGGCGCACGACGTCGCCCGCTGCAGCCACGGGGTCACCGTTAGCTCGGTGGACGAAGACCAGCTCTACTACATGATGTCGCGCGGTCTTAGCCGGCAGGAGGCGACAGAAGCCATCGTCGACGGCTTCTTCCGGCAGGGGCTGGAGCGCCTGAGCCTCGTCCGCGCCTACGATTTCGTCGGCCGTCTCCTTGAGCGCCGGCTGGTGGCGAAGGCAGCCTGAAAATGATGCGCGAGGCTGTGAAGGTAGCGGCAACGCGGGATATCCCGCCGGGAGCGGTCAAGGTAGTGGACACAATGGGACGCCGGATCGCAATCTGCAACCTCGGCGGTGAGTACTTCGCGGTCGACGACGTTTGCACGCACGACGGCGGACCGCTGGGCAGCGGCAGGCTCTGCGACGGCGAGATCGAATGCCCGCGCCACGGCGGTCGCTTCGATGTTCGCAGCGGTCGCGCCACCGTCTTTCCGGCTGTGAATGCGATTCGTACCTACCAGGTGTCAGTCAGCGGCGGAGACGTGGTGCTGTCGATTCCCGGGGGGGCAGGAGGACGCGATGTTTGACGTTGAAGCGATACGCAAGGACTTCCCGATCCTCGAGCGCACCGTGCATGGCAAGCCCCTGGTCTACCTGGACAACGCCGCCACCACACAGAAGCCGCACGCCGTCATCGACGCGCTCGTTGAGTACTACGAGCACTATAACTCCAACATCCATCGCGGCCTGCACACCCTCGCCGAGGAGTCGACAGCCCGCTACGAAGAGGCGCGGCAGAAAGTCGCGCGCTTTATCAATGCGCCGGGCCCGGAGAGTATCATCTTCACCCGCAACGCCACCGAGTCGATCAACCTCGTCGCACAGGGCTGGGGACGCACGCATATCAGAGCCGGCGACGAGATCGTCCTCACGGTCATGGAGCACCACAGCAATCTGGTGCCCTGGCAGATGCTGGCGAAGGAGACCGGCGCCGTTCTCCGATTCGTCGATATCGATGACGAAGGCCGGCTGCGCCCCGAGGACTGGCCACGCCTTGTCGGCGAGAGGACGAAGCTGGTCACGCTGACGCAGATGTCGAACGTGCTCGGCACTATCAACCCCGTGCGCGAGATCGCTGCCCTTGCCCACCGGTACGGCGCTCTCGTCTTCGTCGACGGCGCCCAGAGCGTGCCCCACATGCCGGTAGACGTCCAGGATCTGGATTGCGATTTCCTGGTCTTCTCCAGCCACAAGATGCTGGGCCCCACCGGCGTCGGCGTCGTCTACGCCCGGCTCAGCGTCCTTGAAGAGACAACGCCGTTCCTGACCGGTGGCCACATGATCAGCAGGGTAACGCTGGAAGACTCCACCTGGAACGACCTCCCGTGGCGCTTCGAGGCGGGCACGCCGAACATCGCCGACGTAATCGCATTCGGCGCTGCCATAGACTACCTCACGGGCATCGGCATGAGAGCGGTGCGCCGCCACGAGATCGAGCTCACGGCCTACGCCTTGCAGGTGCTGTCGGAGATACCAGACGTGACACTTTACGGGCCGAAGGATGCGTCTGTACGCGGCGCCGCGGTCTCCTTCAACCTTGGGGAGCTCCATCCCCACGACATCGGCACCGTCCTCGACAGCTACGGGATCGCTATTCGCGCCGGCCACCACTGCGCTCAGCCCCTGATGACGCGCCTGGGCGTTGTCGCCACCGCGCGCGCCAGCTTCTATCTTTACAACACTCGCGAAGAAATCGACGCTCTGGTGCGGGGAGTCAAGGAGGCCGCGAAGTTCTTTGGAAATGTCATCAGCAGCCGAACCTGAGCTCGACGAGCTCTACAAAGACCTGATCCTCGACCACTACCGGCGGCCGCGAAACCGTCACTCCGTCGCGGAGCCGAAGGTTGTCGGCGAGGGCTATAACCCTCTCTGTGGCGATGAGATCGCCGTCGAGGCCCACATCGAGGGCGACGTTCTTGCCGACGTTGGCTTTCAGGGGCGCGGCTGCTCCCTCAGCCAGGCCTCCGGCTCCATGATGACCGAGGCGATCAAGGGGAAGACGCTTCAGGAAGCGCGGTCGCTCATCGCCCAGTTCACGCGCATGATGACCAATCCGGCATCTCCGGCGTCCGAAGAACTTGGCGACCTGGAGGCATTCATCGGCGTCGCCAAGTACCCGGTCCGCGTGAAGTGCGCCACGCTCGCCTGGCACGCTCTAATAGACCTGCTGAACCAGTACGAGCAGACGCAGGAGAGTTGCTAGCCGTGCTCTTCTCGGAAGAAGTGGTCCGCGAACGCCTGCGCGACGTGCTCGATCCGGAGATGCGTCTCAGCGTCGTCGACCTTGGTCTCATCTACGCGATCGACATTGAAGGCGACACTGTGCGCGTCACCTATACTCTTACCAGCCCCGCCTGCCCTCTCGGCGGCCTCATCGCCGAGCAGATCCGTCGCGCCGTGCTGGATATCCCGGGCGTGCGGGACATCGAGCTGTTGCTCACGTTCAGCCCGCCCTGGGACCCAAACACCATGGCCAGCGAAGACGCGCGGATGGAGATGGGCATCTGGTAGGTTGCGCCCGCTCCGCGCGGACCTTCCCAGGCTGTTGAAGAACTACCCTAGCCGAGACTTTCTAGTCTCGGCGCCGAACCTGCGGCCAGGCTGGGAAGCGTGGCCTACGCGCCTTTCGAGCTTCGGCTTTCTGCGATTTCGGCCGTTCAGGGGCTATCCCCCAAGTTAAGTCGGGTGCTGACACCCTTCATCCAGCCCTCCTGAGTATCGACATACAAACAGACCCTTAATGGTTGGAAGCGGTAGCCAGGAGGATGGCTGCCGCAAGCCCCGCCCAACGGCGGGAGACGGGCCGCGTCTTACAGGGCCCCGCTCCGAATAAGGAGGGAGTGAATGAGCAGACTACTCAAGCTATTCAGAAAGGCAACCGGGAAAGAGGAAGGCATCACCGGTCTGGAGACCGCCATCATATTGATTGCCTTCGTAGTTGTGGCGACCGTCTTCGCGTTCGTCGTGCTGAGCACAGGTCTATTCAGCTCTGAGCGAGGCAAAGAAGCGGTCTACGCAGGACTCGCGAAGACCGAGGGTTCGCTGGAGTTGAGGGGAGCCGTTATCGCTAACACCGACGGCTCGATCGTGGACACTCTCGTCTTCGACCTGGCCAACGCCGCCGGCGGCGAACCCGTCAACCTCGACCCGACCGCCGTCAGCAACAAGATGGTCATCGCCTACCGCGACGCCAACACCACCATCCCCAGCATCGCCTGGGACGTCAACTTCCTGGTGCCAGCAACGCCGCCAGCGAACAACAGCTACCTGCTAATGGAAGGTGAGCTGGCGGAAATCACGGTGGACATCACGGCTGAGGCTCTTGGGCCGAACCAGCCGTTCACCATTGAGGTGAAGCCACCGCTCGGCGGTACCATGACCATCGCCAGGACGACACCTGCCGGCCTGGATACAGTGGTTGACCTCCATTAAGGAGCAACTGCTCTCCTTAAGGAAAGCCAGGCGGACGCGGCCGTAGGATTCCAACAATAGAGCCCAAAATCTGGGCACCCGCTCGAAAGAGTGGGTGCCCAGTCATCTCCTTGAAGCCCCCTTTCACCGGCTCTGCACGCTTCGCTCAAACACGTCCCGAGGCACCCACGATAGGCCTGTGCTGCCAGTGGACATTTAGCCGGAAGGCGTGCTATAGATATCCACAATCGGGAATCGAAGCAGGAAATAGGAGGTTTCTTTCGTGGCAAACGACATCGAGGCAAGACTCGAAGCCCTGAAAAGAGAGGTGGAGGGGCTGAAGGGCAAGGCCGTCACGGTCACGGAGACTATTGCGAACCCCGCGCCTCTGGGTCTCGCCGGCTTTGGTCTCACCACGCTGCTGCTCAACGTGGTGAACGCAGGCATCATCAACAAGACCGACATTGGGATGGTGTTGCCCGTCGGTCTCTTCTACGGCGGTCTCGCGCAGTTGCTGGCCGGCCAGTGGGAGTTCAAGAAGAACAACACCTTTGGCGCGACCGCCTTCACGTCCTTCGGCGCCTTCTGGCTGTCCTTCGCTGTGATGGAGATACTGATCGGCAACAAAATTCTGGGTCCGGTATCGGCTCCGGGCGGCATCACGGTGTTCCTGATCGGATGGGGAATCTTCACCACCTACATGTTTGTCGGCACCATGAGGATCTCAGTGGCGCTGATGGTCGTGTTCGCAGCGCTGGCGATTCTCTTCTATCTGCTGGCCTGGGGCGCACACAGCGGAAACTCGAATGTCGAACACTTCGCTGGCTATGAAGGTCTCTTCACTGCCGGCGCGGCGCTGTACGCCTCATTCGCCCAGATCGTCAACGAGACCTGGGGCCGCGTACTCCTGCCCCTGGGCGTAATCAAGAAATAGCAGGCGCTCTTAGCGAGAAGAGGGCGCTCGCGGAGGCAACCGCCTAGACGCGAGCGGGCCAGGAACCATTGGGCCGCCGGCGAAGGATTCTTCGTCGGCGGCCTCTCTTTGTCCGGCCCCGTCCGACCCTGCGCTGGACAAGCAGAAGCGACGGCCGAACGGCCGCCGCTTCCATCGCTGGCCCCCTGGTCTTCTTATGGGCTGCCCGTTCCCTGGCCGGATTAGGCCGCCGTTATCAGCAGGACCGGCACGTGCGACTCCCTTAGCACCTGGTCGGCGACGCTTCCGAACATCAGTCGCGCCACGCCCCGTCGCGAACGCGTGGCCATGGCGATGATATCCGTGCCGTATTCGGCCGCCGCCTTCAGTATCTCGCTCGACGGGTTGCCGAAGCGAACTTCCATCTCCGGCTTCAGGCCGTGGTCCTCAAAGCGCTCCGCCACAGGCCGGAGATGGTTCTCCGCCTCCTCTATCTGCGACTCGACCCAGGCAAGGCTGGCCACCTCGTCGCTGTCGCCATCCTGCGTAACCTGGCTGTTACGCTTGTCGAGATCGACGACCGTAAGCAGCCGAATGCTGCATCCAAATGCCTTCGCTGTCTCGGCGGCATGCTGTACTACGACTTCGGAACGAAGGGAACCATCCACCGGGACCAGCATCTTCTTGTACATGGCGTCCTACCTCCGACCTGAAAGCAGTAAGCGCTATATTGCTAGGCTCAAGAAGATATCGGCAGACGCCAGACCGATCTATATAGTGGCAGTTCCCTATATGCGGGCCACGATGCGAGCCGGTTCGCGCGAGGAAGCGACGAAGCCGGCACCTTTAGGAGATGGGGACCTCCGGCGCGAACGAGATCGGCGCATAGCCCCCGGACAGGAATCCGCCTTCGACCGCGATGCCCTGGCCTGTGATGTAGCTGGAGGCGTCGGAGGCGAGAAACACAGTCAGCGGGCCCAGTTCCCACGGTTCGCCGACGCGCTGAGCCGGGAAGAACTTGCCCCTGTCCTTCCAGTAGCGCTCCTCCTGCTCGTTCGCCGACGGCCGCTTCGCGAACTCGCCGGGGATGATGCAGTTCACCCGAATGTTGTAACGGGCCAGCATGATTGCAAACGACTTGGTGAGGGAGACGATACCGGCCTTTGCGGCCGCATATGGGAGTATATGGGGAGCCCCGCGGAAGGCAGTGCCGGAGCTAAGGGTAATGATGGAGCCGCTACCCTGGTCGATCATCGGTTTGGCGACGGCGCGGGCGCAGTAGAAGGCGCTGGAAAGATTTACGTCGATGTTGTCGTGCCAGTCTTCGTCGGTCACTTCCCACAGAGGTCGGTTGAGACCGCGCGCCTCGCCGATGCCGGCGTTGGCCACGATCACGTCGACCCGCCCGAACTCATCCAGCGCGGCGCCTACGAGCCGGTCGACCTGCGCCGAATCACGCACGTCCGTCCGCACGGCGATGGCCCTGCGTCCGCCGCCCATGGCGATGACGTCACGCGCTATCGCATCGATGTATTCTTGCGTGCGCGCGGCGGCGACGATGTGAGCGCCTGCCTTCGCCAGGGCCAGGGTCATGTCCTTCCCCAACCCGCGGCCGGCGCCGGTAATCACGACCACTTTTCCAGTCAGGTCGAACCTCTCCATCACCATCGCTGTTCATCCTCCCTGTTGCTGCTCGTCCGATTGTGGGCAGTATATGGGATGGCCTGCCTGACGGCAACGTCGAAAGAGACCTGGGTGGATCGGCTGGGGGGCAGGTCAGACAGTCCAGACGCTCTGAAGCCGCTTGATGTCCATCGTGCCACTGTTGGCGATATTTTCGGCCGGAATACCGGCTTCCTCGGCCGCGGCCAGCGGGTTCAGGCCGCCATCAAGAATAAGGCCCACCTTGTTCAGCCCAACGGGTATCTGGCAAACAGGCTGGCTGGGGTAGCCGGTGACGACCACGCCGCCGATTCCCACGCCCCGCAGCTTCTCGATGATCTCCTCAGCCATCGGTTTCGCCGCACCCGGTATCTCGCGGAAATTCGCGAGGATCTTGCCGTTGCCGTTGATAGCCGCCTCGCGCACGCTGGTCATGCCCGCCTTGATGTAGGCTAACGAGGGGTCTAGCGACGAGCCGGCGTAGTGGATTATGGCGACGAATCGCCGCGGCTGGCCATCACGCACTTCCAGGATGCCGCCGAAGCGGGAGTCCATCGGAATGCCGGCCTTGAGCAGCACGCCGTTGATCGTCGCGCTGCAAACGGTTGCCAGCCCGACCCTACCTTCGGGGACGATAACGTCACCTAGCTTCTCGCCTTCGTCGGCCACGGCAACGAGCTCACTCACGCAGACGCCGGCGACAAACGCGTCCTTCATCGCCGCCAGCGCCTTCCGGAACCTGTCCTTCGGGAAAATCGACGTGTTTATCACGACCTCGCCGGTGCCGCGGGTCGGGTCCAGCGTCGTCTGAAAGGCAAGCGAGGCGATGCGTTCAATGACGAAACCGAGCTGCTCCGGCGCCAGCGCGTTCGACAGCTCTTCGTGCCCCCGGCGCGTCAGCATCCGGCCATCCCTGCCCAGCGGCTGGGTGAAGCCGCGGGCATCGGTGATCCGCAAGTGATAGCGGACCGTGCGCTCGTTCAGGTAGATGCCCTGGTTCTCTAGCTCGCGGGCGATGCTGATCGAGCCCAGCGGCTCTTTCGACTCGCTGAGCACCTTCAGTATCGCGACCGTCTTTCTCTCCGTGTCGCGGGCTTCGCTCTCCAACATGGACCGATTCTACCTTTGGCGATGTGCGATTCTGTTCGACGACTTGTAGCAGTCAATAGTATTGTAGTGCGCCGCATTCCTTGTGCCAAATGGGGGCGGAGGGTGCCGGCGGCCAGGGGTAGAGACCTCGGGTCTCGATAGCGTTGAACGACGCGGCCCGACGCCTGGAGCGGTCGAGACCGCGGTGCTGGAAGGGACGATGATCCGCCATCCTCGGGCCGCTCGGGTTGCCGAGCGGCCTGGCACTCGTTTCGACGCTAGGAGAACAGGTCCTCGGGGCGCGCCTTCGGCGCTCGGAGAGTTGCGTGGCGGGAGCGGTAGTACTCCTCCGGACTGCAGCCTATCTCGCGACGAAATGCGCGATTGAACTGCGCATAGCTCCCGAAGCCCGCTTCTTTGGCGACCCCGAACAGCACCTTCTGTTTGTGTTGCGGCCGAATTCGCAGGAACTTCTGCAGGCGAACATGGTTGCGGAAATCGCTGATGTTCATCCCGACCTGGCGTTTAAACAGACGGCTCAACTGACCGGGGCTGATGCCCGCCTTCCTCGCCAGCGCCGTCAGGTCGCGCGACGGATCGTGGAGCAGGAAGGACATGGCGCGCGACACTCCGGGGTGAAGCGCCTTCGCGTCCCGAGAATCGCCGTAGGCGAAGGCGTTCCAGGCCGACGCCAGCCACCAGGCCATGCCGTACTCATAGCAATCGAGCGGCTGGAAGCCGGCGTACAGCTCTTGGGCGATGTTGTTTAGCGTCCGAACGCATCCAGCCGGGAGGACGCGCGTCATGCCTAAGGCAGGGCCCTTTCCGGCAACGATGGGGATTCGCGGCTTCATCTGCTCGAACATCTGGGACGAGACACCGATCAGCCACATTGAGAAATCCGGCGTGTATTCCATGATGACGTGTTCCAGCTCCGGCGGGAGCCAGAGCAGACTGCGCGCTTGGAGATTGAATCTCTCACCGCCGACCTCGTAGACGCAGCTTCCAGCCGTAACGAGCACGACCTCCAGCGTATCGTGGCAGTGCACCTCTCCCTTCAGCACCTGGGCGACGTCCCGTCGCGGAAACCGCCAGGCCACACCGCTTCTGCCCTTCGGCAGCGCCACCACTCTTCTAAACATGCGAGAAGACTACATCCTTGTGATGGAATGTGCAATGAGCGCTCAATATCCGCCTGCGAAAGTGGAGAGATCATATTAACGAATGGACTTACACGGGTCGGACGGCGCTTGAAGTCAGCGCGTCTCAGGCATATCTTGCAGTTACCGGTCCTCTCTTGAAAAGGCGGAAGGCAGGGTGTGATGAGACAAGTCGCTGTCGTTGGAGCGGGGATGACCCGCTTTGGCAAGTACCTGGAGCGCGGACTGAAAGACCTGGCGAGAGAGGCCGTCGAAGGGGCGCTGGCCACCGCGGGGACGGAGAGATCGTCCTTGCAGGTCGCGGTCGTTGGAAACGGCGCCGCGGGCCTCATCACCGGCCAGGAGATGGTGCGCGCGGAGGTCATGCTGCGGGAGATGGGGATCGGCGGCATCCCCATGCTCAACGCCGAGAACGCCTGCGCCAGCTCCTCGACCGCCTTTCACCTCGCCTGGCTCTACGTCGCCTCCGGCATGTACGACCTGGCGCTCGCGCTCGGCGTCGAAAAACTTTACCACACCGACAAACAGCGCTCCTTCGCCGCCATCGGCTCTGCCGTCGACGTGGAGCTGACGGAGCAGATGGTCGCCGAGGCCCAGGCGGACCAGGCGCGTGAAGGCCTGGCCGCGGGCGCCGGCTCCTCGCGCAGCCTCTTCATGGACCTCTATGCGGCCCTTGCCCGCGACCACATGCGTCGCTACGGCACTACGAAGGAGCAGTACGCTCGCATAGCCGTCAAGAACCACTTCAACGGCAGCCTCAATCCCCATGCCCAGTACAGGGAGCGCTACACGCTCGAAGAGGTGCTGGCGTCGCCGCCCGTCACCGAGCCGCTCACCCGTCTCATGTGCTCTCCCATCGGCGACGGTGCCGCCGCGCTCGTCCTCTGTTCGGAGGAGAAGGCGCGTCAGCTCACAACGAAACCGGTCTGGGTGCGTGCCAGCGTCCTCACGACAGGCGAGGACCATTCTCCCGACGAGCCGGGCCTGGGCGAACGCGCCGCCGCTGCCGCCTACGAGATGGCCGCGCTCACGCCCGAAGACGTCAACGTCGCCGAGCTGCACGATGCCACGGCCTCTGCTGAGCTTATCCTCTGCGAAGAGATGGGCTTTTGCCCGCGGGGCGAGGGCGGCCGCCTCATCGACAGCGGCTGGACGTCTCTAGGAGGGAAGCTTCCCGTGAACACGAGCGGCGGCCTCATCTCCAAGGGCCACCCGATAGGCGCAACCGGCGCGGCGCAGATATTCGAGGCGTTCCTTCAGTTGCGCGGAGAGGCCGGCGACCGGCAAGTGGTTGGAGCCAAGGTCGCGCTCGCGGAGAACAGCGGCGGCATGATGCGGGGCGAAAACGCCGTCGCCAGCGTGCACATCTTCTCGCTGTGACGGCGCCTCAAGCGTCTACTGGACGCTCGTGAGACAGAAGAGGTTCGTCTTCTTCGTGTGGTCATAGAAGCGCTGCTCGCACTTCTCCGGCGATGCGTCGGCCGGCGAGTCAACGCCCGCGATCAGCGTGAACGTCTTGCCGTCAGAGACGTACCAGTAGCCGTTGGTCACGGGATTCCCGTCCGGATCGGTTGGTATCGGGTCCAGATAGTCTTTAATCTTGCAGAGCGCGTCCAGGTCCTTGTAGCTGCAACCTGACTGGACGTTGTTGTTGTTGCTCGGGAACTCCCCCTTGTCGGCCTTGTACTGCTCCAGGGCCACGCCGATCTTGTACAGGTCCGAAAGCCGTGTCTGGTCCCGCTCCTGCGCCACGATGGCGGGAATCGCGGTCGGCCCCGGCGTGGGGATCTCTGTCGCCGCGGGGGCCCACGGCGTCGGCGAAACCGGTGCGGCTTCGACGGTGGCGCGGACCACGTCCGGCGACTGGGCCTGGTTCTGTGGTTGCGCGTTCGTCGGAGCGCCCAGCGTCAGGTCAAGCGCCAGCGCGATGAGGACGACGAGGATAGCCGACGCTATGGGAACATAGGGAAGCCACTTGCGCCATTCTTCTCGCGACACGTCATCCTCCTCCTAACATATTCTCGGTAGCTGCTCCCCGCTCATAACGTCGACGATCCGTTCGCCGCCTATGCGCGTTCTCATGACGACCACGCCGCCGTTCTCAGCCACCGCCCGCCCGATGACCGCCGCTTCCCTGCCGCAAGGATGGCGCCGCAGCGCCTCGACCGCCCGCTTTCCCTCGCCTGCCGATACAAAAGCGAGGAAGTTGCCCTCATTCGCCACGTACAGCGGGTCCAGGCCGAGAATCTCACACACGCCCTGCACGCCTGGCCCAACGGCGATGCTCTCCTCCTCGATCACCACGCCCTTGCCGCTCTTCTTCGCGATCTCGTTCAGCGCCGACGACACGCCGCCGCGCGTCGGGTCGCGCAGCATGTGAATGTCGATCCCTTCGTTAGCCAGCGCTTCCACCATCGGAAACAGCGGCGCCGAGTCGCTCTCGATGGCAACGTCGAGGTCGAGCCCTTCGCGTAGAGCCATTATAGCGATTCCATGCCGCCCGAGCGAGCCGCTCAAGACGATCTCGTCGCCCGGCCGGACGCGTTGCGGCCCCACGTCAACGTCGGGAAGGACGGCGCCGATGCCCGCCGTGTTGATGAACAGGCCATCGCCCTTGCCGCGCTCGACCACCTTGCTGTCGCCGGTGACGATCTGGACGCCCGCCTCCCGCGCGGCCTCCTTTAGCGATACGACGACGCGCCAGAGGTCCGCCATCGGCAGGCCCTCCTCGATGATCAGGCCGCAGCTCAGGAACAGCGGCCGCGCGCCGCACATCGCCAAGTCGTTCGCCGTCCCGAAGACCGCCAGACTGCCGATGTCGCCGCCGGGGAAGAACAGCGGCTGCACGACGTAGGAGTCGGTCGAAAGCGCCAGCCGCTGCCCGCCGATGTCGAGCAGGGCGCCGTCGTGCAGCGGCGCCAGGTACGGGTTGTCGAAGGAAGGGAGGAGCACGCGCTCGATGAGGTTTTGCGTTAGCCGGCCGCCGCCGCCGTGGGCCAGAAGGACGCGCGGGTACTCGTCGAGAGGCAGCGGGCATTCCGGGAAGAGAGTCACCGGGGCGCTCCCTGACGTGCGTAGTGATAGTACGCGGCGCAGGCGCCCTCGGAGGAGACCATCGGCGCGCCCAGGCAGTGCTCCGGCGTGCACTCGACGCCGAAGGCCGGGCAATCCGCCGGCTTCCTGATCCCCTGGAGGACGAGGCCGGCAATGCAGACGGTCTCCGCTTGCGGCCGGGCCGTCACCGCGACGTCGAAGGCGCGCAGCGCGTCGAAGCGGGCGTAGCGCCCCTTCAGCCGCAGACCGCTCCTCGGGATGACGCCGATGCCGCGCCAGCCGTGGTCGACGACCTCGAACACGCTCTCCATCAACGCCAGCGCCTGCCCGTTGCCCTCCCGCTTCACCGAGCGCGCGTACTGGTTCTCGACCTCGCAGCGGCCCTCTTCGAGCTGGCGGACGAGCATGTACGTCGCCTGCAGCAGGTCCAGCGGCTCGAAACCGCTGACGACCATGGGCATGCGGTATCTCCCCGCTAGCCGCTCGTACGCGACGTAGCCGGTCACGGTGCAGACGTGCCCCGGCGCCAGGAATCCCTGGACGCGGTTCTCCGGCGATGACGCTATCGCTTCGAGGGCCGGCGGCACCAGGACGTGCGAAGTTAACATAAAGAAGTTGTCGATGCCCTCGCGCTCCGCCACGACGACAGCCATGGCGTTCGCCGGCGCCGTCGTCTCGAAGCCGATGGCGAAGAAGACGACCTTTCGATCCGGGTGCTCGCGCGCCAGCTTGAGCGCGTCGAGCGACGAATAGACCATCCGCACGTCGCCGCCTTCGGCCTTGACGCTGAGCAGGTCCTTGACGTTGCCCGGCACCCGCAGCATGTCGCCGTAGGAGACCAGGGTGACGTCGGGACGCTCCGCCAGCGCAATCGCCTGGTCGATAATCTCGACCGGCGTGACGCAGACCGGACAGCCCGGCCCGTGGATGAGCGTGACCTCCGGCGGCAGCATCTGGTCGATGCCGTATTTGAGGAACGAGTGCGTCTGGCTGCCGCAGACCTCCATGATGGTCCACGGGCGCGTCACGGCGGCGGCAATGGCGTCGAGCAGCCTGCGGGAGGCGTCGCCGTCGCGGTATTCATCGAGGTAGCGCACTAGGGCCCTCCCAGCGTTCGCAACATCTCGAAGACGTTTCCCGCCTCCTCGGCGTCGACCCTGCTCAGGGCGAAGCCGACGTGAACGATCACGTAATCGCCGACCTGCGCGTCCGGCACGAGGTTGAGGTGAACGTCGCGCGTTGCGCCGCCGAAGCGCACCTTCGCCGTCCGCAGCTCCGACGCCTCGTCAATCGAAATGATCTCTCCCGGTATTCCTAAGCACATCCCTTGTCCATCCTCGCTGCCGCCACAAGCACCTGCCCGAGCGCTATTCCGCCGTCGTTCGGCGGCACCCGCTGGTGCGTGAACGGCCGGAAGCCTTCGCTCTCCAGACGGCGATAGGCCCGTTCCGTCAGGTAGCGGTTCTGAAAGACGCCGCCCGTAAGCGCCACTCTCGTCGCGCCGGCCCGCCGCGCCACCTCGACTATCGCCTCCGCCAGCGCGTTGTGGAACCTGGCGCAGATGACCGGCGTTGCGACGCCCTCGCCGCGGTCCCGAATCACGCCACGCAGTAGCGGCTCCCAGTCCAGTACCAGCGGCTCGCCGTCGCGGAGGGCGAAATCGTACCGGCCATCGACGCCGTGCTCCGTCTGGAACTCCACCATCATCGCCGCCTGTCCTTCGAACGAACAGACGGAGCGGAGCCCAAGCAAAGCGGCGACCGCATCAAATAGTCTACCAGCGCTCGTCGTGACGGGCGAGTTGACGCCCTTCGCCAGCATCTGCTCCAGCAGCCGCAGCTCTCCGTCCAAAAGGGGCGCCGCGTCCGCCGACGGCCGCAGGAGGCCGAAATCGGCGTTCATCTCATGCAGCAGGCCCAGCGCCGTGCGTCGCGGCTCCTTGATCGCCGCCTCGCCGCCGGGCAGCCGGAACGGCCGCAGCGTCGCGACCCGCCGGTAGCCGGCCGCATCGCCGAGCAAGAACTCGCCGCCCCACAGCGTGCCGTCATCGCCAAGGCCGGCGCCGTCCCACGTAACACCCAGAACCTCGCCTTCGAGATCGTTCTCCGCCAGGCAGGCCGCCAGGTGCGCATGATGGTGCTGGACGGCGATGGCGGGGTAAGGCGCGCTCTTCGCCCATTGCGTCGAAAGGTAGTCCGGATGCAGGTCGTGGGCGACGGCCTGCGGCGTCACTTCGTACAGCGACAGCAGGTCGCCGATTACCTTGCGGAAGGCGAAGAGCGCCTTCGCCGTCTCCAGGTCGCCGATGTGCTGGCTGAGGACGACCTCGCTCCCGCGCGACACCGCGACGGTGTTCTTCAGATGCCCGCCGACGGCCAGCAGCGGCGGCAGCGCCCGCTTCACGACCACCGGCAGCGGCGCGTAGCCGCGCGCCCGTCGCATGACCATCTCCCGCCCCAGTTGCACGCGGACGACGGAGTCATCGACGTGGCGCTCGATGGGCCGGTCGTGGACGAGAAAGCGGTCGGCGATGCCGCGCAGGTCCTCGACGGCCTCTGCTTCTTCCGTCACGATCGGCTCGTCGTGCTGGTTGCCGCTCGTCGCCACGACGGGAAAGCCGACCTCGCGCAGCAGCAGGTGGTGAAGCGGCGTATAGGGCAGCATGGAGCCGAGATACGGGTTGTCCGGCGCAACCGACAACGCGATGTCGCTGGCGGCCAGGCGCTCCAGCAGCACGATCGGGCTTTCCGGCGAGGCGAGCAACCGCTCCTCGAGCGCTGAGACGCTCGCCTGGCCCTTCAGCGATTGCATGTCCGGGAACATGACGGCCAGCGGCTTCTCCTCGCGACGCTTTCTCTCGCGCAGGCGGCGCACCGCTTCGTCGCTGCGGGCGTCGACCAGCAACTGGAACCCGCCGAGCCCCTTCAGCGCCACGATGAGTCCCTGCCGCAATGCCGAAGCCGCCTGCTGTAGAGCGTCGTCGCCTTCTGCCAGCGTCCTCCCGGATTCGTCCCACAGCGCCAGCCGCGGCCCGCAGACGCCGCAGGCGTCGGGCTGGGCGTGGAAGCGGCGGTCGCGCGGGTCTTCGTACTCGCGGCGGCAGCGCGGGCACATGACGAACCGCTGCATCGTGGTGTTCGCGCGGTCGTAGGGGAGCGCCTGAACGATGCTGAAGCGCGGCCCGCAGAGCGTGCAATTGGTGAAAGGATAGCGGTAGCGGCGATCGGCTGCGTCGAACAGCTCGTCGCGGCACTGCGGGCAGGTGGCGATGTCCGGCATGATTACGGCGGACCTCTCGCCCTTACCGTCGCTGTGGCGGATCTCGAAGCCCTGGTAGCCCAGCGGTTCGAGAACCGAGTACTCCAGGCTCTGGATGAACGAAAGCGAGGGCTTCTCGCGCTCCAGGCGTAGCAGGAAGCTGTCCAGCGTCTCCTTCGCGCCCTCCGCCTCGATGAAGACGCCCTGGGGACTGTTCTTCACCCAACCGTGGAGAGCCATCTCCGTCGCCAGCCGGTAGACGAAGGGACGGAAGCCGACGCCCTGGACGGCGCCGCGTATGGTCACTCTGAGGCGCTGCATCAGACTTCGAGCTCGATTCGCCTGAGGATGCAGTCCTGCCGGGCCTCGACCGTGACGTTGGCGGAGCCGCAGCGCGGGCATTGCAGCGGCGGCAGCGGCATATGGTGGTCGTGGTATTCCGGGACTGCGGGCTGACCGCGGAAGGCGCAATCGGGGCAGCTCAGCTCTGATTCGACGACGTCGATATTGATGGCGGCGTCCTTCGCGGGGCCGTTAGCAAGCGCCTGCCGCAGCCACATCCCCAGGCTGGCCGTGTCGAGAAAGGCGAGATCGCCCAGCTCCAACTCCACGGCGACCACGCGCTTGGCTTCGGCCCGCTCCGCTGCGCGCGTTACCTTCTCGGCGATCTCCCGGGCAATCATAATCTCGTGCGTCAAGACGAATGCCCCCTCATAGATTCGCACATCTATCTTAGCAAAGGGCGTTCCTTGGCGCAGTCGCCCACGCGCCCCTCACTGTCCGCCGCCCTGTCGGCGCGAACCCACACCCGTTGACTGCCCTTCCGGCCCGTGCTATAGTTTCAGAACAAATTGGGTATGTTGCCGAAGAAGACGCTGAAGAGGTTACAGGCATAGTTCGCGAACTCCGTATCAATGAGGCCATAAGGGCCCCAGAAGTACTCGTAATCGGAGCGAACGGCGAAAAACTGGGCGTTATGCCTGTCGCCCGCGCGCTCGAGATCGCCCGCGAGCAGGACTCCGACCTGGTGGAGGTCGCCCCGAACGTGCGGCCCCCCGTCTGCCGCGTCCTCGACTACGGCAAGTTCAAGTACGAGCAGGCCCGGCGAGAGCGCGAAGCGCGCAAGCACCAGCGACAGGTCGTCACCCGCCAGGTGCGCTTCCGGCCCAAGATCACGCCGCACGATATGGAACTGAAGGCGCGCGTGACCGAGAAGCTCCTGAAAGAGGGCGACAAGGTCAAGGTATCGGTGATGTTTCGCGGTCGGGAGGTCACCTACCCGGAGCTGGGCAGGAACCTTCTCGATCAGATTTATGAGCACGTCAGGGAGATAGCCGCTCTCGAGAAGCCGGCCTCCCTTGAGGGGCGCTTCATGACGATGATCCTGGCGCCGGTTGCTTTCAAGCAGCCCAAGCCGCACGAAAACCATCCGCCCACGGAGGCGGTCGCGGAGCAGTAGATTGCCGAAGATGAAGACGCACAAGGGCGCCAAACGACGCTTCCACATAACCGGAACCGGCAAGATCATGCGCCGCAAGGGCAACATCAGCCACTTCCGCCGTCGCAAGGCCAACCGCAGCAAGGGCGACATCAGCGGCAAGCTGCCCGTCGCTAACGCCTTCAAGAAGACTATGCGCAAGCTCCTGCCCTACGGGAGATAGCGCGGAAGAGGATAGGCTGTGACCAGAGTCAAGCGGGGCGTCACCGCCCACCACCGGCACAAGAAGATAATCTCGATGGCCCAGGGCCACCGCGGCCAGCGCCATCGCATCTTCCGTCGCGCCAACGAGTCCGTCCTCCACGCCCTCGACTACGCCTACCGCGACCGTCGCGACCGCAAGGGCCAGTTCCGACGCCTCTGGATCCAGCGCATCAACGCCGCTGCGCGGGCGGAAGGCATCACCTACGGCCGCTTCATCGAAGGCTTGAGCAAGGCCGGTGTCGAAGTGGACCGCAAGATGCTCGCCGACCTGGCCGTCCGCGACGCCCCCGTCTTCGCCGCCCTCGTCGGCACCGCCAAGAGCGCCCTCGCCGCTTCTTAGCGCTCCGCTCCCCGCGACCTCAGACAAAACTGGGCCCCAGCTTTCAGGCTGGGGTCTCGTTCTCTCCTAAACCGAAGGGCTAGGGGTCGGCTCAACTTCGCAGCGACGCGCCGACCTCGTGCTTCAGCCGCTCCACAATCCCCCGCTGCGCCCGCGCTACCTCCTCGTCGGTCAGCGTGTGCTCCGACGACTGGTACGTAATCGAGAACGCCAGCGATTTCTTTCCCGCGCCTACCTGCTCGCCCGTGTAGTAGTCGAACAGGCGCACCTCCCGCACCATCGGCGCCTTCCGGATGATCGAGGCGATGCGCTGTGCCGGCACGTCCTCGCTCACGATCAGCGCGATGTCCTGCACCACCGGCGGGAAGCGCGGCACAGCCTCGTAGCGACGCGGCCCGGCGACGGACGGCAGTAGCCTGTCGAGCACGACCTCAAACACATACGCCTCGCCCTCGACGTCGAAGCCGGCGGCAACGCGCGGCTCCACCTGGCCGATGATCGCGACCCGCTCTCCCTGCACGCGCACCTCGCCCGATCGTCCGCGGCTCATGCCGAAGACGTCCGTCTCCACGAACTCCGCCTCGATGCCCAGCCCGCCGAGCAGCGCCTCCAGGTAGCCCTTGGCATCGTAGAAGTCCACCGACTCCGCCGCCGGATGGCCCCAGCGGTCCTCGCGCCGCCCGCCGATCGCTGCTGTCAGGTGCTCCTCCTCCAGCGGCAGCTCCGGCCCCCGGGGGAGGTAGACGCGCGCCGCTTCAAAGAGGGCCATCTCACCCTTGTCGTAGCGCAGGTTGCCCGCCAGGCTTTGGAGCAGGCTCGCCCGCAGCGTCGTTCGGAGGTACTCGTGCTGGCTGCTTAGGCTGTTGACGACCCGCAACGGCGGCTGCTCGGCGAGAAGCTCCGGCGGCACGACCTGTTGGAGCGAGTCCAGCGTAGTCAGCGAGTAGTTGATGACCTCCTGCATGCCGGATGCGGCAGCCAGGTCGCGGGCGCGCTCCCGCAGCTCCCGCAGCGGCTGCGGAATGAACGACGGCACTTCGCCGCGGAGGTTCGTCATCGGCAGCTCATCGTAGCCGACCATGCGCGCCACTTCCTCCGCCACGTCGTCGGCGATGCGCGCGTCCATGCGCCAGTACGGCACGTCGACGACGTAGTCGCCGTCGCCGGCGCGGCAGCCGAACTGCAACCCTTCGAGGACGCCACACACTTTGTCGGGCGACAGGTCGAGCCCGAGGATCATCTGCAGGCGCTTCCGCGGCACCCGAATCGCGACCGGTCCCGCCTTCCGCGGGTAGGCGTCGACGACGCCGGAGGCTGCGCGCCCGCCGGCCAGCTCCACCATTAGCTTCGTCGCGCGCCTGGCAGCAACTATCGATAGCTCTGGGCTCAGCCCCTTCTCGAACCGGCTCGACGCCTCACTGCGCGCCTTCAGCCGGACGCTGGTGTGCCGGATGCTCGCCGCGTTGAAGTTCGCTGACTCCAGCAGCACAGTGCGCGTATCGTCTCCCACCTCGCTGTTGGCGCCGCCCATCACGCCCGCCAGTGCGACGGCCCCCTGGGCGTCGGCGATGACGAGCATGTCCGGCGAAAGCTCATGGTCGACGCCGTCGAGCGTCCTCAACTTCTCATCGGCGCGCGCCCGGCGCACGATGATCTTGCCGCCGCGCAGGAGGCTGAAGTCGAACGCGTGCAACGGCTGGCCGAGCTCCAGCATGACATAATTCGTGATGTCGACGATGTTGCTGATCGGCCGCATGCCCGCCGCGATGAGCCGCTCCTGCATCCAGGGCGGCGATTGACCCAGCCGCACGTCCTCCACCAGCGTCGCGACATAGCGCGAGCAGAGGTCATCGTCCGCTATCTCCACGCTCACCCGCTCGCCGATGGGGCCGCCCGCCTCGTCGTAGGAGCCGTTCGGGTAGCGGACGGTCTTTCCCGTCAGCGCCGCCACCTCGCGCGCAATGCCCACCATCGACAGGCAGTCGCCGCGGTTCGGCGTCACCGCGATGTCGAAGATGGTGTCGCCCATATACTGCTGGAGGGGCATGCCGACCGGCGCGTCCGCGTCCAGCTCCAGAATGCCGACGTGCTCGTCGGAGATGCCCAGCTCGCGCTCCGAGAGCACCATTCCCGCCGACTCGACGCCGCGGATCGTCGCCGGCGTCAGCGTGACAGCTTCGCGCGTCTGCGGGTTCGTGATGTGGGCGCCGACGCGTCCGAAGGCGATCTTCTGCCCCGCCGCGACGTTCGGCGCGCCGCAGACGACCGTTATCTGCTCGCCGCCGAGGTCGACGGTCGCCAGCTTGAGGCGGTCCGCGTTGGGATGCGGCTCGACTTTGACGACGAGCCCGACGGAGATGCCCTCCCAATCGCCGCCCGTGCTCTCGATGCGGTCGACGCCGAGGCCGGCCATCGTCAGACGGTGGGCCAGCTCCTTCGGCGGCAAATCGATATCGACGTAGTCGCTCAGCCAGCGGAACGATACTCTCATTCCGGCCTCAGAACTGCTTCAAGAAACGCAGGTCGTTCGCGTAGAACAGCCGTATGTCTTCGATGCCGTGCCGCAGCATGCAGATCCGCTCGATCCCCATGCCGGCGGCGAAACCGGTGTAGCGGTCGGCGTCGTAGCCCATGTTCGACAGGATCTCCGGGTGTACCATGCCGGAGCCCAGTATCTCGATCCAGCCTTCGCCGCCGCACGTCCGGCAGCCGCCGCCGCCGCAGATCATGCAGTCGATGGCCATCTCCGCGCCCGGCTCGACGAACGGGAAGTAGTCGCAGCGAAAGCGTACCTTGCGCTCCTGGCCGAAGAGTCGCTTGGCGAACTCGAACAGCGTGCCCTTCAGGTCCGACATGCTGATCCCCTCGTCGACCGCCAGCACTTCGACCTGCGTCTGCATCCACTCGTGCGTAGGGTCCGTCGCCTCGTTGCGATAGCAGCGACCCGGCGAGACGATGCGGATCGGCGGGCGCGTCTTCTCCATCACCCGCACCTGGTTCGGCGACGTGTGCGTGCGCATAACCACGTCGTACTCGCCGTCGTGCGGGATATCGACGTAGAGCGTGTCCATCGTGTCGCGGGCGGGATGGTCCTTGGGGATGCGCAGCGCCTCGAAGTTGTAGTAGTCGGACTCCACCTCCGGCCCTTCGACGACCGAGAAGCCCATCGAGACGAAGGCGGCAAGAACGTCGCGCAACGTCTGCGTTACCGGGTGCAGGCCGCCGATCTTCTTCGGGCGACCCGGCAGCGTCACGTCCAGGCGGCCCGCAGTCGTCGCTTCCAGCCGCTCCGCCTCGACCTCCGCGCGTCTTGCCTCCAGCGCCTCCTCCAGCGCCTGCTTGAGCCGGTTGGCGACCGCGCCGGCGTTACGTCGTTCCTCGGCGGGAAGTTCGATGAGTCCGCGTAGCAGACCCGTCAGGCGCCCCTTGCGCCCGAGAAACGTCACGCGCCACGCCTCCAGCGACGCCTCGTCACCGGCGGCGGCAAGAGCGCTGCGGGCCTGCTCTTCGACCTGTTTCAGCTCATCGATCATGGCAGTCAAGGGCATGCCTCCACCTACCTGAGGAGAATTGGCGAAATGCCGGGGTGGAAGCTGCGCGCTATCGAGGCTATTATGAAGACGCGTATTTGCTGGGTCAACAGCCGATACTTCAGGGGCGAAGCTGGCTAGGCGTGGCCTTTAGGACCGGCGCATTGTAAGATCGATGTGCAAGGGCCGCTAGCTCAATTTGGCAGAGCAGCTGACTCTTAATCAGCGGGTTCCAGGTTCGAGTCCTGGGCGGCCTACCAGTGAAGGATCGCTGGTCGGGGAAGTGTCGGAACTGGCAGACGAGCATGATTTAGGATCATGTGCCGAAAGGCGTAGGGGTTCGAGTCCCCTCTTCCCCACCAGATTAGCGACAGGACCGGGCCTCCAGTGGCGCACGATGCCGCCGGCTCCGCCCGCACGGCAGGCATCAGGTAGCGAGGGACGAAGAGACCTCCAATGGCAACTCTGCTGGAGGTGAAAAACCTAAGAACGCACTTCTTCACCGACGACGGCATCGTCAAGGCGGTGGACGGCGTCAGCTACGACCTGGACGAGGGCGAGACCATCGGCCTGGTCGGCGAAAGCGGCTGCGGCAAGAGCGTCAGCGCCCTCTCCCTCCTGCGACTCATCCCAACGCCGCCCGGCCGCATCCTCGACGGCGAGGTCTGGTTCGAAGGCAGGGACCTCCTGAAGCTCAGCGAAAACGAGATCCGCCACGTCCGCGGCAATCGCATCGCTATGATCTTCCAGGAGCCGATGACCTCCCTCAATCCCGTCCTCACCATCGGCCGCCAGATTACCGAGACGCTGGAGCTCCACATGCACATGGACGGGTCCAGCGCGACCCGGCGCGCCGTCGAGCTGCTGGAGATGGTCGGAATTCCGTCCGCCGCCTCGCGTATCAAGGACTACCCGCACCAGTTCTCCGGCGGCATGCGACAGCGCGTCATGATCGCTATGGCGCTCTCCTGCAACCCCAGGCTCCTCCTCGCCGATGAGCCAACGACGGCGCTGGACGTGACCATCCAGGCGCAGATCCTGGAGATACTTGCCAGCCTGAGCCGGGACTTCGGGACGGCCGTCATCATCATCACCCACAACCTGGGCGTGATTGCCCGCTATGCCAGCCGCGTGAACGTCATGTACGCTGGCAAGATCGTCGAGTCCTCCACCTCGCGCGAGGTCTACGGCAATCCCAGGCATCCCTACACGCTGGGGCTGCTGAAATCGGTGCCGCGGCTCGACCAGGCGCGACGGAGCAAGCTGAATCCCATCGAGGGCTTTCCGCCCGACCTTGTGCACATGCCGTCGGGCTGCAGCTTCTACCCGCGCTGCGGCTATCGCGACGAGAGGTGCCGCGCCGAAGAGCCACCGCTTATGCTCGTTGGCGAGAAGCACTACTCGGCCTGCTGGCACGCCGCTGAAGTCGAAAAGGCCGCGGTATGACGACTGAGCCTGACACCATCGTCGACAGCGCAGCGACGAGGAGCAGCGACGAAGTCCTCATCGACGTTCGCGGCCTGAAGATGTATTTCCCCGTTACCGCGGGTATCATCTTTCAGCGCAAGATCGCCGACGTTAAAGCGGTCGACGGCATCACCTTCTCCATCCAACGAGGCGAAACGCTGGGGCTCGTCGGCGAGAGCGGCTGCGGCAAGACGACGGCCGGCCGCGCCATCCTTCAGCTCTACCGGCCTACCGCCGGCCAGGTGCTCTTCGACGGACGCGACCTCTGCTGCATCAAGGGGAACGAGCTTCGCCTCGTCCGGCGCAAGATGCAGATGATTTTCCAGGACCCCTATGCGTCCCTGAATCCCCGTATGAGCGTCGGCAGCATCATCGGCGAGCCGCTGGCGATCCACAAGCTCGCCTCCGGCAAGCGGCGCCGCGAGCGCGTCCAGGAGCTGATGCGCATCGTCGGCCTGAACCCGTATTACGCCAACCGCTATCCGCACGAGTTCAGCGGCGGCCAGCGACAGCGCATCGGCGTGGCGCGGGCGCTCGCCGTTGAGCCCGACTTCATCGTTTGCGACGAGCCGGTGTCCGCGCTGGACGTCTCCATCCAGGCGCAGATCATCAACCTGCTGCAGGACCTCCAGGAGCGGTTCCGCCTGACGTACCTCTTCATCGCTCACGACCTCTCCGTCGTGCGGCACATAAGCGACCGCGTGGCGGTCATGTACCTGGGAAAGCTGATGGAGATGGCGGACCGGCTGGAGCTGTATGAGAACCCGCTGCACCCCTACACGAAAGCGCTGCTGTCCGCGGTGCCGATTCCGGACCCGAAGATAGAGGCGACGCGGGAGCGGATCATCCTCCACGGCGACGTCCCGAGCCCGATGTTCCCGCCGCCCGGTTGCGTCTTTCACACCCGCTGCCCGATTGCCGTCGGCGAGTGCAGCGAGCACGTCCCGGAATGGCGCGAAAAGTCGCCTGGCCACCGGGTCGCCTGCTGGCGTGTCTAGGCGCTCCCGCAGGACCGAATATCGCCCTCCGTCGCTCGGTTCGCCTCTTCTGTCGGAGGTACTGTCTCTTCGACGAGTGCCTTGCGCATGAAGGTCACGTCGAACGGCAGCGCAGCGAACGAGGCGACGCGCGTGACCTCGAACCCCTGCCGCTCGTACCACCGCCGCAGCTCCGTCTGCGCGGCAATCGTCCCGATCTCGATGGCCCGCAAGCGGAGCCCGCGCGCTCTCGCGACGACGTGGTTCACCAGCGCCTCGCCGAAGCCGTTGCGACGGAGCGCCGGCAGCACCGCCAGCCGTTCCAGGTAGCACACGTCGTCGCTGACGCGTTCCAGCGCGACGCAGCCTGCCGGGCCCTTCGCGGTCTGGAGTATGTAGTACTTGACGCCCTTGGCGAAGGCGGCCGTGATCCACTCAGGCTGGCAGTTCGATGGGTGCGTCGGGCAGTTCTCCGGTGTCAGGCCGAAACGCTGAGCGACGTCGGCGAACGCCCCGCGGATGAGCGACGCCAGCAGCTCAGCGTCGTCTTCCGATGCGTCGGTTATCACCTGGTCTACAGCCATGCAGCACCTCTACCCCCTTCCGCCAAATTGAACGCGCTGATCCCCTATGCTACCATCGATTTGCCATGGAGCAGTCCCAGATACGCAACTTCTGCATAATCGCGCACATCGATCACGGCAAGTCCACGCTCGCCGACCGCCTGCTCGAGCTTACCGGCACGATATCGCCGCGCGCCATGCAGGAGCAGGTGCTCGACACGATGGACCTGGAGCGCGAGAAGGGCGTCACCATCAAGGCGAAGGCCGTCCGCATGCAGTACGACGCCGACGACGGCCGACAGTACGAGCTCAATCTCATCGATACGCCGGGGCATGTCGACTTCACGTATGAGGTCTCGCGCGCGCTCGCCGCCTGCGAGGGCGCCCTGCTCGTCGTCGACGCGGCGCAGGGCATACAGGCGCAGACGCTCGCCCACACGTACCTCGCCCTCGACCACAACCTGACGGTCGTTCCCGTCATCAACAAGATCGACCTGCCGAACGCCGATCCCGCCGGGGTGGCGCGCGAGCTCTCGACCGTCATCGGCTTCGACGAGGACGAGATGCTGTACACGTCGGCCAAGGAGGGCACCGGCGCCCGCGAGGTGCTGGAGGCGGTGATCAAGCGGATTCGCGCGCCGCACGGCCGCGTCAACGCCCCGTTGCGCGCCCTCATCTTCGACTCGAAGTACGACTCCTACAAGGGCGTCATCGCCTACGTCCGCATCGTCGACGGCTCGCTGCGCCAGGACCAGCGACTCTGGCTCGCCGCCGTCCAGCGACCGCTGGAGCCGCTGGAGGCCGGCGCCTTCCGCCCCGAGATGACGCCCACCGACGGCCTCACGACCGGCGAGGTCGGCTACGTCGCGACCGGCCTCAAGAACGTCAAGGACTGCCACGTCGGCGACACGATTACGGAGGAGGATCGCCGCGCGGACCCGCTGCCCGGCTATCAGCCCGCCAAGCCGATGGTCTTCGCCGGCCTCTATCCTGCCGCCGCCAACGACTACGGCCTCCTCCGCGACGCCCTCGACAAGCTCAAGCTCAACGACGCCGCCCTCACCTACGAGCCGGAGTCCAGCGGCGCCCTCGGCTTCGGCTTCCGCTGCGGCTTTCTCGGCCTGCTGCACATGGAGATCGTCCAGGAGCGCCTCGAGCGCGAGTACGGCCTGACGCTGCTCATCACGGCGCCCGGCGTCGAGTACGAGGTGACGACCACCGACAATCGCGAGCTCGTCGTTGACAACCCGTCCGACCTGCCGGAGCCCACCGAGATCGCCGTCATCCGCGAGCCCTGGATGAACATCTCGATCATCGCTCCCGACCGCTACATCGGCGCCGTCATGGAGCTGGTGACGAGCCGCCGCGGCGAGTTCCGGCGCATGGAGTACCTGGGCCATCGCGAGGAGCACGCGCGGTCGGCGGCGGGCGAAGGGCGCGTGGTGCTGGAGTACCGCCTGCCGCTCTCGGAGATGCTTATCGACTTCTACGACCCGCTGAAGTCGCGCACGCAGGGCTACGCCAGCCTCGACTACTCGTTCTCCCACTACGCGCCGTCGAAGCTGGTGAAGCTGGACATCCTGGTGAACGGCCAGCCCGTCGACGCCCTGTCGCTGATAACGCCGGCGGAGAAAGCGCAGCACAACGGCCGCGCCCTCGTCGAGCGGCTGCGACGCCTCATCCCGCGCCAGATGTTCGACGTGCCGGTGCAGGCGGCCATCGGCGGGCACATCATCGCCCGCGAGACGATCCGCGCCATGCGGAAGAACGTGCTCGCCAAGTGCTACGGCGGCGACGTGACGCGGAAGCGCAAGCTGCTGGAGAAGCAGAAAGCGGGCAAGAAGCGGATGCGGATGGTGGGGCAGGTGGAGATCCCGCAGGAGGCCTTCATGGCCGTCCTCAAACTCGAAAAGTAGGGAGGGCCTGCCCGAACGGAGGGACTTTGGTCCTCCCGTGTCGAGAAGCGCTTCTGCGGGATGATGAATCCCGCAGCCTTCCCGGAAAGACGGTTGTTGGCAAAGGCTGAGGGTTTCAACCCTCAGATCGTTCCCCCCCCCCTTCCCGCCCCTGCCGATCGAGTTCCACCAACCCTTCTAGCGTCTGCCACACAGTTCTCGGCCCCTGGCCGCCGGCACCTATCGCGTTGTAGATAGAGTGCGCCTGTCGGAGATGCTCCTTCGCCTTTCCGAGCTCGCCGCGCTGGCCGTAGACGATCCCTAGGTTGCCCAGCGCGTCGGCCTGGCCCAAACGGTAGGCGATCTGCTCGGCTATCTCGAGGGCCTGCGTGTAGCGTTTCTCCGCCCGCTCTGACTGAGCGCGCTGGTGGTAGACATTGCCCAGGCCAAGTAGGTCTTGGGCCTGGCCCAAGCGGTTGCCGATCTCGCTGTCTATGTTCAGGGCTTGCTTATAGGCCTTTTCTGCCAGTTCCAACCGGCCGCGTTGGTAGTAGACGTTGCCCAGGCCAAGTAGGTCTTGGGCCTGGCCCAAGCGGTTGCCGTCCATATTCAGGGCCCGCTCGAGGTTCTTTTCCGCCTTCCCCAATTCGCCGCGCAGGATGTATACGCTCCCCAGGTTACCTAGGTTTTGGGCTTCGCCGTGGCGGTTGCTGATCTTCCTCTGTATCTTTAACGCCTTCTTGAAGTGCTCCTCCGCCTCGTGCAGCTTGCCCTGCCGGAGGTACACGCCGCCCAGGTTGCACAAAGCACCGGCCTCACCCAGGCGGTCTCCGGTCTCCCGGTGTATGGTCACCGCCTCCTTCTGGTGCTTCTCAGCCTTCCCCAACTCGCCGCGCGCGGCGTAGGTGATACCCAGGTTGCTCAGAACGACGGCACGAGCGGTCAACGCGTCTCTATCCGGCGAGATGCGCGCGGCGACCTTCAGTACCTCCTTGTAGTCTGCCTCCGCCTTGCCATAATCGCTGACGGACTCGTAGCTGTTGCCACGGAGGATGCGGAGGGCGGCCCGCTGGGAGTCCGTCTCGGCCAGCACCAGAGCCCTCGTGAAGCGGTCAATGGCGTCCCGGTGCTTGTCGGCGCTCTGGGCCTCGTAACCCTCAAGCTGGAGGATGCGGGCCTCCTGGTATGCGGCCCTGAGCTTCTCGTTGACCGCCTGCGGCAGGCCGTCCACCCACTCCGACCCACGGTCGAGCTTGTTCTCTAAGTCCTTGATCTGCTGTGCGACAGCACCGATGTCCACTGTGGTGGCCGGTCGGGGCTTGCCACGGTTCAGCCACCAGCGCACAGGAAAGGTGATGATAGCCCAGATGATCGCAGCCGCTCCGATCAGAGTAGCAATGGCCAGGACGGTCGGGTCGTGAATGAAGTCGCTTAGCTGGTGCATTTCGGGCTAGGCCGTTATCTCCTCGCCGCCGTCTACGCCGATGACGTTGCCCGTCATCCAGTACAGCCGCTCGTCGCACAGCGCCGCAATCGCTTGCGATACGTCCTCCACCGTCGTCGCCCGACCGCTCGGGTTCTGCGCCGCCGACCGCTTGTACAGCGCCAGCGCGCCCGCTATCTTCCGCATCGCCGGCGTGTCCGTTATGCCCGCGCGAATGGAGTTGACGGCGATTCCCGACGGCGCCAGCTCGACCGCAAGCTGCCGCACGTGCGACTCCAGCGCCGCCTTCGCCGCCGATACCGGCCCGTAGTTCGGGATCACCCGCGTCGAGCCGGAGCTGGTCATCGCAAACACGCGGCTGCCGCGACGCATCAGCTTCAGCGCCACAAGCTCCTGCGCCCAGTACACCAGGCTGTTCGCCATCACGTCGAGCGTCATCTCCATCTGGCGCTGGCTCACGCGCTGCTTCGGCCCCTCGGCGATGTATGGGACAAGCGTCCCGAACGCCAGCGAGTGCATGAACACGCGCACGAACCCGTCGGGCTGCTCGCGCAGCGTCTCCTGAATCGACGATAGGACGGCGGCGCGCTTTTCGGCGTCGGCGGCGTTCGTGTTGAAGAAGACCGCCCGCCGTCCCAGCGACTCGACTTGTGCCATGACCCGCTGCGCGTTGGGCAGCGTCGAGCGCAGGTCCAGGTGGACGCCGAAGACGTTCATGCCGCTGCGCGCCAGCTCGACAGCCGTCGCCGCGCCGAAGCCGCTGGAGGCGCCGAGGATGAGCGCCCACTCCTGACTTTCCTTAGTCAAAGCAATGCCTCCTTGTTGCTGAGATGGCCGGCGATTGGAAGAAGAAGGTTCAACTCAGGTCAAGCGACCGGAGGTACTGGCGTAGCTGAGGCGCCAGGTCCGGACGTTGCAGCATCAGCTCCAGCGACGCCTGCAGCAGCCCGAGGGGGCGGCCCGTGTCGTAGCGCTTGCCCTGGAAGCGATAGGCGAAGATAGGATGCGTCTTCAGCAGCAGCGCCAGGCCGTCGGTGATCTGGATCTCGCCGCCGATGCCGGGCTTCGTCTCGTGGAGGGCGGCGAAGACGTCCGGCGTGAGCACGTAGCGCCCCACGACGCCCAGGTCCGACGGCGCCTCTTCCGGCCTCGGCTTCTCGACCAGCGCCTTGACGCGAAAGACGTCCTCCTCCAGCAGCTCCACGGCCATCGAGCCGTAGTGGCTTATCTCCTCGTGCGGCACCTGCTCGACGGCCAGCACGCAGCCGTCGTGCCGATCGTAGACGTCGATGAGCTGGCGCGTGACCGGTGGGTCCGCGACGATGATGTCGTCGGGAAAGTACAGCACGAACGGCTCGCCGCAGATGATCGTCTCGGCGGCCAGCACGGCGTGCCCGATGCCCTTCTGCTCCTTCTGGCGCACGAAGACCATCTCCGCCATGTCCGCGATGCCGCGGATCTCGTCCCGTCGCGCCAGGTCGCCCTTCTCTTCCAGCGCGCGCTCCAACGCCGGCGCGTAGTCGAAGTAGTTCTCGACGGCGCGTTTTCCGGCGGAAGTTACGATAATGATCTGCTCGATGCCCGAAGCTACCGCCTCCTCAACGACGTAATGGATGACCGGCTTATCGACGAGCGGCAGCATCTCTTTCGGGCTTGCCTTGGTGACGGGGAGCATGCGGGTGCCGTAGCCGGCGGCGAGGATGAGACCTTTGCGAACGCGCATCCTTGTCTCCGTTCGTTCGTGGGGCAACGAAAGGCTTCTGCAAGCGATTCTACGACGGGCGTGCTGCGCGGGCAAGGCGATATTCGACTGCCGCGTCGAGGCGGAAGGGGCGTGCCTACCCTAAGCGGCAAGGAGGGGCATTCCAGCTTCGGTGACGCGTCGGTTTGCCAGGGGTTGCCGGCCTCTGGTATAGTACTTACTTGGTCTGGCTTTCCCAGCCAGGGAAATGCTTCAGGCTTTGGAAAGCCTTGGAACGGTGGGCACCTTTACGTCCTCAGGGGTTGACTTTAGACAATAACCCCATGGTAGGATGTCGCGGTCGTGCTAGACGGGGAGCTAGCGGTGCCCTGAACCCGCAATCCGCTATAGCGGGGTTGAATTCCCGTTCGAGGCCTCAGGCACCGGGGGACTGGTGCCGCTGCGCGGCGTAGAAGGCCTGGTCCTACGCGGCGAAACCCTATGAACCCCGTCAGGTCCGGAAGGAAGCAGCGGTAAGTAGTGGTCTTCGGGTGCCGTAGGGCAACCGGGCCAGAGCAAGCGGACGGCGCTAAGCCCGCGGGCCGGGTCGACAACGGGTGCACGACCGTCATTTTCCTTGGCCGCTCCGCGGTAGTTAAAGAGAGAGCTTTTGCCCGCTCGACAAAACGGAGCACGAATCCTCAGGGCGCTGAGGGGCCGGCTGTTCAAGGCCAATTCGGGCCCGCCGGCCGGCTTTCCCATCAGCCGCTCTGGCCTCGCCTTCCTCGTCGCCCTCGCTTTCATCGCCCTCCTCACGTTCGTCGTCTTTCCCGCGCGCCGCATGACCGTCGTCGCCGATGGTGTCAGCCACTTCGTCCAGAGCCGCGAGAAGTCCGACGCGGCGATACTCCATCGCGCCAACGTTACCCTGGAAGTTGGCGACCGGGTCCTGCACCAGGCGGACCCCCGCGGCGAGCCGCAGCTTTCCGTGTCGCGGGCGACGCCGGTAGTGGCCGAAGTATCCGGTCATCTCGTCTACTGGCGCACGCAGGCGAAGACGCTCGGCGGCGCCCTGTCCGAGATCGGCGTGACCCTCGATGACGGCGACAGGGTTCTGGTCAACGGCGTCGTCACCTCGCCGCGCGACCCACTTGTGCCGCTGGCGCCGCGCATGGTCGCCAGCGCCCTCAGCCTGGCGCGACTGCCCTCGCTGACGCTTTCCGACGACCATCCGCTGTCGATCACCGTGAGGCGCGCCGTGCCGCTCACGGTTCTTGAGGACGGCCACAGCCTCAGTCTGCGCTCCACCGAGCCGACGCTGGCGCTGGCCCTTAAGGAAAACGCGATCCTTCTCGGCCCCGGCGACCTCGTTCGGCCCGATCCCGAGACGCCGCTCACCGCCGGCCTCAGCGCCGAGGTAGACCACGCGGCGAAGGTCACGATATCCCTGCCGGAGGGTGCGACCGTCGTTTACAGCCGCGCTAAGACCGTAGGCGATGCGCTGGATGAGGCAGGCATCGGCCTGACGCCGCTCGACGAAGTGTGGCCGGCCCGCGATGAGCCCTTATCGCCCGACATGCAGGTGGAGGTAATCCGCGTAACGGTCGGGTCCGTCGTCGACCGCGAGGACATCCCCTACCGAACGGTCTTCCGCGGCGATCCCGCGCTCGCCTGGGGAGACTCGCGCCGCGTCGAGGGGCAGCCGGGCGTTCACGCGTCGGAGTACCAGGTAACCTACGAGAACGGTCAGGAGACCGGTCGCGTCCTCGTCCGGGACTGGGTGGAGCAGGAGCCGCAAGACGCCGCAGTCTACTACTCCGCCGCCTCCAACTCCAGCGCCGCCGGCATCCCAGACGGCATGCAGGTCGTCGAAGTCAAGCACGTCTACGCCACCTGGTATGATCCCGCCTCCGCCGGCAAGCCCCGCTCTTCTCCCGGCTACGGCTACACCAGCACCGGCGTCCAGGTCACGCGGGGCATTGTCGCCGTCGATCCGTCGGTGATACCATACGGAACGAAGATGTTCATTCCCGGGTACGGCTTCGCCGTTGCGGCCGACTGCGGCGGCGGCGTCAAGGGGAACATGATCGACCTCGGCTATCCCGACGACTACCCCGTCGATTGGTCTCCCCACTCGGTCGACATCTACATTCTTGGTTGACGAGCCCGACAACGCCGCGACGCAATAGCAGCACTGCTCATCGCTTCCGACTGCGTAGCGCTCTCCCGCGCGACCTCGCGCTCGCCGGCCTCACCGCACGCAAGAGCCTCGGCCAGCACTTCCTGACCGATCGCCGCATCCTTCGACGCATCGTCAACGCCGCCAGACTCACTCCCGAAGACACCGTCGTCGAGGTCGGCGCCGGCCTGGGCGTGCTGACGGCGCAACTCGCGAAGCGGGCCGGCAAGGTGATCGCCGTGGAGGTCGACGAGGCTCTCTGCGAGCACTTGCGCCGTCGCTTCGAGGGTACCCCGAACCTTTCCCTCGTCTGCGCCGACGTCATGGCCGTCTCGCCGGAAGAGTTGCTGCGTGCACAAGGCGCCCGGCCGCCGTACGTTGTCGCTGGCAACCTGCCCTACAACATCGCGGCCGCCGTGCTGCGCCACTTCCTCGAGGCGTCGCAGCCGCCGCAGAGGATGGTTGTCATGGTGCAGAAGGAGGTAGCGGAGAGGATCGTCGCTGGCCCCGGACGAATGAGCTTGCTGGCGCTCAGCATTCAGCTCTATGCCGTCCCGCGACTCCTCTTCACCGTGCCGCCGTCCGCCTTCCGTCCGCCGCCGAGAGTGGAGTCGGCGGTGCTGAGACTGGACGTGCGCGAGGAGCCCGCCGTGCCCGTCGACGACGTTGACGCCTTCTTTCGCATCCTGAGGGCCGGCTTCAGCGCGCCGCGCAAACAGTTGCGGAACGCCCTCAGCCACGCCCTCGGCCGCGACGCCGTCGAAATCGAAGGAGCGGTGCGCCGCGCGGGCGTCGATCCAACGTTGCGTGCGCAGGCGCTGAGTCTGGAGCAATGGTCCGCGCTGTTCCGCGCTCTCCGGGAGGAACCCGCATGAAGCTGCGCCTCATCGCCGCCGCGAAGATCAACTGGACGCTGGAGGCGCTTCGCCGCCGCGACGACGGCTACCACGAGATACGGACGGTCTTCCAGACCATCGCCTTGCACGACAGCGTCGTTCTCTCTTCCGCCGACGCTCTGGAGTTGCGACTTGTCGGGCCGTCGCCGTCGCAGGCCTGGTCGCCCGAAGACGATCTCGCGTATCGAGCGGCGAACGCCCTGCGCGAGGAGGTTGGCGATCCATCTTTCGGCGCGCTCATCGAGCTTGAGAAGATCGTGCCCGCCTCGGCGGGCCTCGGCGGAGGTAGCAGCGACGCCGCCGCGGTGCTGCGGGGCCTGAATCGTCTCTGGCGACTGGACTTCGACCTGGCGCGCCTCGCCCGCATCGCCGCCTCGCTCGGCAGCGACGTTCCATTCTTCTTGACGGGCGGCACCGCCATGGCCGGCGGCCGCGGCGACGAAGTCGCCCCCCTGGCGGACGTTCCGCTTGAGGAAGTGGTCATCGCCGTCCCGCGCGACCGCCTGCCGCAGAAGACCGCTCTCATGTACGGTCAATTGCGACCCGAGAACTGCACGTCCGGTGAGCACACCAATCGCCTCGTCGAGAAGCTGACGCACGGGGCCGCCGTCTCCGACGACGACGTCTTCAACGTCTTCGAGGCCGTTCTCTCCGATTCCATGCCGCTCGTCGCAGCCCTGGCGGAAGAGTGCGTGGAGGTCGGCGCCTGTCCGCATCTCGCCGGCAGCGGGCCCGCCTTCTTCTTCCTCTCGCCGCCTGCAGAGGGTGTGAAGGAGCGCCTCCTGCGCGCCGGCGTCGAGCTCTTTGAGACGACGACGCTGACGGCAGCCGAATCGACCGCGTGGGAGGAGCTCTAGCGACCCATGCCCGAAATTTTCGCTGCCTTCGTCTGCGGCTTCGCGCTTTCCATTATCGCGACGCCGCCTTTCGCCCTCTGGGTGCTGAACGCCCGCGACGACATACCATTCATCCGCAACGCCGTCCCGCAGGGCATGCCGCTCACGCTTCTCTCCGTCCCGATATCGTCCTTCTTCTTCCTCCTCTGGACCGGCCTGGGCCTCATATACGGCATGGTGCTCATCGCCGCCAACAACTCGCATCCCAATCACGGTCTGGCCAGCCCCAACCTGCTCTATACGCTGTTCATCCTGCTCACCGCCGTCATCTTCCTGCCGTTCTACGTCCTGATCCCTTCGGCGCGACGCCTGGCCCTCTTCCTAGTCCTTACTTACGTCGCCCTCTTCGGCTGGGCCACGCCCTGGCTCGCTCACTACGCCGCAACTCGCGTAAGCTGAGGGTGCAATTTTGGCGGCAGGCCGGAGGCGAGACGCGTGACAAGCGTTATCGATATGCATATCCACACCACGCGCGGCGCGAGCGACAGCAGCCTGCGCCCCGTGGAGCTTGCCCGCATCGCCCGACGCCTCGGCCTCTCCGCCGTCGTTGTCACCGAGCACGACCGGCTGTGGGACCCGCTGGAGGTCGCGCGTTTCCGCGAGGAGCGCTCTCTACTGCTGATCAACGGCATGGAGGTCTCGACTAATCTCGGCCACGTGCTTGTGCTCGGGCTGCACGCCTATCTGCCGGCGATGCGTTACGCGGAGGAGCTGCGACGCATCGTCAGCGACGCCGGCGGCTACATGATCGCGGCGCATCCCTTCCGGCACGAGTTCAGCCGCGTCGAGTGGGAGCGGCAGGGGCTGAAGCCGCGCCAGCTTTCGCCGGCTGAGGCGGCGCGCCTGCCTTTGCTCTGCCTCGTCGACGCCATCGAAGTGCTGAACGGCGGCAACAGCCCGGAGGAGAACGTCTTCGCCCTCGAAGTCGCGCAGGTGCTGGGGAAGCCCGGTGTCGGCGGCAGCGACGCGCACTCGCACCAGGGCATCGGCATCCATACGACGGTCTTCGAGCGAACCCTGGAATCGGAAGCAGACCTCCTGCGCGAGCTGCATGCGGGGCGCTTCTACCCGGCAAGCGGCCTGCTGCAGGGCGACATGCAGCCCTTCACTTTGCCTGCGGACTTCTAGCCCCTACCGCTTCGGCCGTTCCGACCGCTAGAATGAGATGGGTTTTCCCCCAAGGACAAGCATGCCCACCTACGTCGCCCTCGACCTGGAGACCACCGGCCTCAGCGCCGACACCTGCGAGATCATCGAAATCGGCGCGGTCAAGTTCACGCCTGAGCGCGAGATCGCCACCTTCCACACGTCGGTCAAGCCGGTCAGCGCCTTGCCCTATTTCATCCAGCGTCTCACCGGCATCCGGCCCGAAGACCTCAAAGACGCACCGCTCTTCGCCGAGGTCGCCTCCGACCTGGAGGACTTCCTCGCCGACCATCCCGTAGTCGGCCAGAACGTTTCCTTCGACCTGGGCTTTCTCGCGGCGCAGGGCATCGAGCGCGGGCTGTCGTTCGACACGCACGAGCTGGCCACGCTTCTCCTGCCGGGTCTCCCCGAGTACAACCTCCGCTCCCTGGCGCGTCACTTCGGCGTCGACTTCAACGTCCGCCATCGCGCTCTCGCCGACGCCCAGGCCGCGCGTGAGGTGTTCCTGCGCCTGCGCGAGCACCTGTCGGAGCTGCCCGTGGGCACTCTCGCCGAGCTGCACAACATCGCCGCCGGCGTCGACTGGCCCGTGCGGCACCTCTTCGCCGAGCTGCTGGAAGAGGCGCCGCTGCTCTCCGAGCCGTCCGCGCCGGCGGAAGCCCTGCCCCTGCCGGTCGAGGTCGGGGCGCCGCTCGTCGCCCGCTCGCCGCTCCAGCCGATAGCCGCCGACGAGGTGGAGGCGATTCTCCGCGCGCCGGAGGCAACTCCGAAGCTCTTCCCCGAGTTCGAGCTGCGGGCCGAGCAGCTTGCCATGGGGCGCGAGGTAACGGAGGCGCTGAACTCCGGCCAACCGCTGATAGTCGAAGCGGGCACCGGCACCGGCAAATCGCTCGCCTATCTGGCGCCGGCGGCCCGCTACGCGCTGGAGAACGACGCCCGCGTCATCGTCTCCACGGACACCATCAACCTTCAAGAGCAGCTCATGGGAAAGGACATCCCGCTGCTGCGCCAACTCCTCCAGGCATCGCCGAATGCGAAGGCTGCTGCTGCCAGGTTACGATTCGCGCAGCTCAAAGGCCGTCGCAACTACCTCTGCATGCTGCGCTTCGCCGCTCTCCGACGCTCCTCCTCGCTCAGTCAGCCGGAAGCGCGACTGCTCGCCCGCATCCTCGTCTGGCTGCGACGCACCGAGACCGGCGACCGCGCGGAGCTGAGCCTTTCGCCGCAGGAGGAGACCGTCTGGCAAGGCCTCAGCGCCGACAGCGAGTCCTGCGTCTCATTCGCCTGCCATTACGCCCGCCACGGCGCCTGCTTCCTCCAGCGGGCGAGGCGTCGCGCCGAAGGCTCCCATATCGTCGTGGTGAATCACGCTCTGCTTCTGTCCGACATCGCGACCGGTGGCCACGTGCTGCCCGAGTACCGTCACCTCATCATCGACGAGGCGCATAACCTGGAGGGCGAGGCGACGCAGCAGTTCGGCTTTCAGGGCAGTGACGGCGACGTCCGTGCCCTCCTAGACCGCGTTCACCATCGCTTGCCTCGTGGTCGCGCCGGCGGCCTCGTCGAGAGCCTGCGGGCGCAGCAACGCGCCGGCCGGCCCGACACTGCAACTGACCTGGAGGCCTTCGCTGGCGAGCTCGCCTCAGCCGCGGAAGGCGCTCGCCGCGCCCTGCCGGTCCTCTTCGACCTGCTGTCGTCGTTCCTCTTCGACCACGCCGCCGAGCAGGGAGACTTCGACCCGCGTCTCCTCCTCAGCCGCGCCATGCGGGTTCAGCCCGACTGGTCGAACGTCGAAGTGGGGTGGGAGAACCTGGACGTATCTCTGGGCGGGCTCACCGGCCTCCTGGCGCGCCTGAACGAGAGCGTCGCCGCGGACGGCTCCGGCGAGGCGGAGGAGCTGCTCACGGAGATCTCCGGTGTCGGTCAGGAAGCCCAGCGTCTGCGCTTCGGCATCGCCTCCGTGCTGACGCGTGACGACCCGGAGACGATCGCCTGGTTGGCCTACGCGCGCCAGAGCGGCAGCGTCACGCTCTGCGCCGCGCCGTTGCAGGTCGCCGAGGCCTTGCGCGCGCGCCTCTTCGCCGATAGGGAGTCGGCGGTGCTCACCGGGGCCACGCTCAGCGTCGCCGGCCGCTTCGATTACATCTGCGATGCGCTGGGACTGGAAGAGCCGCGCCAGCTCCTCCTCGGCTCGCCCTTCGACTACGCTCGCTCGACGCTCATGCTCATCCCCAGCGACATGCCGGAGCCTAACCACAACGACTATCAGGAGGAGTTCGACCACGCCCTGGTCGACCTCTGCCGGGCCGCCGAAGGGCGGACGCTCGTCCTCTTTACGTCGTACGGCTCGCTCGGCGCCACCCACGGCGCCATCAAGCGACCGCTGGAGCGCGAAGGGATACTGGTGCTGGGCCAGGGGATGGACGGCCCACCGAAGTCGCTGCTGAACGCCCTGCGCGAGAACCATCGCACCGTTATCCTGGGCACCAGCAGCTTCTGGGAAGGCGTCGACGTTGCCGGCGAGGCGCTATCATTGCTCGTCATCGCCCGGCTGCCATTCGCCGTGCCGACGGATCCCGTCTTCATGGCCCGCTCTGAGCTCCACGAAGACCCCTTCAACGAGTACGCTCTGCCGCAGGCGGTCATTCGCTTCAAGCAGGGTTTCGGACGTCTGATCCGTCGCAAGACCGACAGGGGCGTGGTCGTCGTGATGGACCGACGCCTTCGGAGCAAGACCTACGGGTCGTCCTTCCTGCGTTCAGTCCCGCCTTGCACCGTCGAAGATCTGCCCCTGCGCGAGCTTGGCCCTGCGACCGCGGCCTGGCTGGCCGGCAAACGGCGGAGCTAGTCGCATCCGCCGTCGAGGCACTTAAGAACAACGTAGCCGAGACTTTCCAGTCTCGGCGTGTCGACGCTTGGCAATTGGAACCCCGAGGAATCCACGACGCGGGCAAGATGCCCGCTCTACGCGTATCGAAGCGAACTACTCGCGAATCCGGCCCAACAACTCGATCTCGTCCTCGCGACTGCTCGTCACCCCATCGAGGCGCGCCGCCCGCAGGCGTCGCAGCAGGGCGCCGAGCTCGCGACCCGCCGGGACGCCGAGTCTGCGCAGCGCGCTCGCGCCGAGGAGGGGCTTTACATAACGCCACTGACGTAGGAAGAGCAGCGCTCTCTCTGCGATGATCGGATTCTGGCTTCGGAGGGCCAGCGCCCACACGGACGCCACACTGAACGGCTCCAACAGCTTGGTCAGGCGGCTCGGCGAAGCGTCGGGAGGCGTGAGCTCGTCCAAGACGCCGCGTAGCCGCGCGAGGTCGGTGATTGCGCGCTCGTGGCGACGCGGCAGCGCCAGCCGCCGCACCAGCGACTCGACATCCCGCTCCTCGCAGTGCCAGCAGACGAGACACAGGCACACCTCGTCCCAGGGCGCCGGCCGCTCCTCCACCGCCCGGGCGAACGCCGCCTCGCCGGCCTTGTCGAGTCGAAGGCAGGAGTGGATCGCCGCCAGGATCCCCATCTCTTGCGCGCGCGCCAGCGCCTGCTTGAGACAGTCTTCGTAGAAGATCGCTGTCAGCTCCGCCCACAGGCGCGCGCCGCTGACCGTGTCCAGATAGGCGAGGTCGCGACGGAGCAGTCGCTCTGTCTCTTCCTCCAGCCGGAACGCCAGCCGCGCCTCGTAACGGACGGCCCGCAGCATGCGTGTCGCGTCGTCGCGGAAGCTGCCCTCGTGCAGGACGCGGATCAGTCGCTGCTCCAGGTCGCGCCGCCCGCCAAAGAGGTCGAGCAGCTCGCCGGCCGCTGGCGGGGTCAGGCGGAGCGCCATCGCGTTCACGCTGAAGTCGCGACGCCGCAGGTCCTCGTCGATGCTCGCGGGCCGCACGGTGGGCAGCGCGCCGGG
The DNA here is from genome assembly GCA_963703345.1 of uncultured Chloroflexia bacterium. Classification (GTDB taxonomy): domain Bacteria; phylum Chloroflexota; class Dehalococcoidia; order DSTF01; family JALHUB01; genus JALHUB01. The sequence continues at coordinate 1,537,671 of OY969814.1, forward strand.
GCGCTCGTACTCCTCCGCCCGCGCGCACGCCAGGTCGACGCGCGAAGAGGCCAGATCCACGGACGCCGTGCCGAACTTCTCGTGCGTCGTGAGGCGACCCTGTCGCGACTTCGCCAGCTCGCGCCCCAAGGCGATGGCGTCGTCCTCAACCGCGATGTCGAGGTCAACGTGCGGCCGCACCAGCAGCAGGTCGCGCACGCTTCCGCCGACGAGGTAGAGCTGCTCAGCGCGGCGTTCGGCAAGCTCCAGCAGCGTCGCCATGGCGTCGCGGTCCGCCTCTGTCAGGCGCTCTTCGAGGGCGACGAGTGATTCCTCCGCCACGCTTCGCTGGCCTTTCGCTGCAAATCCCCAAGGACGCCCGATTATAGCACGCGAACTTGACAACCTCCTCCGGGAATCCTATTATGCCTCTGAAGCCAGACCGCACATGAAGCGCCGAAACGCTGCCCCTGAAGCAGTCGCAACATCGCGCGTCGCAGAGCGGTAGGCACGAAAAGACCGCCGCCATGGCGGTCTATCGCTATCAAGGAGCGGGTTCGAGGATATGACGCCGGACTTGAAGCTGCTGGAGAAGAAGCTGGGGCTGAAGTTCCGCAATCCGGCCCTCCTGGAGCAGTCTCTAGTACACCGCTCCTACCTGAACGAGATGCCCGAGTCCGGGCTGGAATCCAATGAGCGCCTGGAGTTCCTCGGCGACGCCGTTCTCGGTCTCGTCGTAGCGAGCGAGCTTTACGAGGACTACCCCGACCGTTCCGAAGGGCAGCTCACTGAGATGCGCGTTGCCCTGGTCCGTCGCGACACGCTTGCCCGCGTCGCCAGGAGTCTGTCCCTCGGCGACTACCTCTTTCTTGGACGTGGCGAACGGGCGGCCGGGGGCGGAGCGCGTCCTTCGAACCTGTCTTCGACCTACGAGGCGGTCGTCGGCGCCGTGTTCATCGACGGCGGCCTCCAGAAAGCGCGCCGCTTCGTCTTGCGCTCCCTCTCCGCCGAGTACCGCGAGCTGCCGAAGGGCCGCGCCCTGGCGAATCCGAAATCGCAGCTACAGGAGCTGCTTCAGGCGCGCTTCCAGAAAGCGCCCGTCTACAGGCTGGTGCGCGACGAGGGCCCCGACCATTCCAAGCTCTTTACGGTGCAGGTCTGGGGCGATAAGAAGCCGCTCGGCGTTGGACAGGGGAAGAGCAAGCAACAGGCGGAAAAAGAAGCCGCCCGCGATGCCCTGGAGAAGATGGAGCGCGAGAACGGCGGCGAGCCCATGACCGGTACCGATAGCTGACACTCCCCTGAGATTTGCCTATGTACCTCAAGCGGTTAGAGCTGCGCGGGTTCAAGAGCTTCGCGGCTCAGACTGTCTTTCAGTTTGGGACCGGCATCACCGGCGTCGTTGGCCCTAACGGCGTCGGCAAGAGCAACGTCGGCGACGCCATTCGCTGGGTCCTCGGCGAACAGAGCGCCCGCACGCTGCGAGCCCGCCGCCTCGAAGACGTCATCTTCTCCGGCAGCAGCCAGAAATCGGCCGTCGGCATGGCCGAGGTCAACCTCGTCCTCGACAACAGCGATGGCTGGCTTCCCATCGACTTCCAGGAGGTCGTCGTCGGCCGCCGTGCCTACCGCGACGGGCAGGGCGAGTACCTCATCAACCGCAACCGCGTCCGCCTGCGCGACGTGAACGACCTCTTCCTCCACTCCGAGCTCGGCCAAGGTACCTACGCCTTCATCGGCCAGGGCCTGGTCGAGGAGGTGCTCAGCCTGCGACCCGACGAGCGCCGCGGTCTCATCGAAGAGGCCGCCGACGTGCGGCGCTACCGCGTCAAGCTCGACGAAGCACGCGGCCGCCTCGTTGCCACCCGCGATAACCTCGACCGCGTCAACCTGCTCCTCTCTGAGATATCTCCCAATCTCGCGCGACTGGAGCGGCAGGCCGAGCGCGCCGACATGCACGCGCGTCTCAGCCGCGAGCTGGCGCAAGCCCTCCAGGCGTGGTACGGCCACCACTGGCGCGAGGCGCAGGACGCCCTCACCGCCGCCCTCGCCGGCTGCGACCAGCGTCAGGAGGAGTTCCGCCAGGCCGAGGCCGCGATTCACGACTGCACCGATGGCGGCGAGACGCTGCATGGGGCCATCGAGGAGCGGCGGCACGCGATCGCTCAGCGATCCGTCGCCGAGCGCGAGCTCGCCGACCAGTTGCGCCGCCTCGAGCACCAGTGCGCGCTCGATGACGAGCGGCAGCGCATGCTCGGCGAGCGTCTCCAGGAGATACGATCGGACGTCGAGGCGCTGGCCGCCGAACGGGAGCGACGCCAGCAGGAAGAGACCGGCGCCGGCGAGCGGAGGCTCCGGCTGGAGCGCGAGGTCGAGGAGCGGCTCGCCGAAGTCATGACGCGGCGTCAGGAGCTGGAAGGCGCCGAGAAAGAGCGTGCCGAACTGCGCCGCCGCGCCGTCGAAGCGGAAGAGCAGGCGATTCGCGCCCGCAACGTCGTCGCCGAGATAGAAGCGCGACTGGACCGCGTCCGCAAGACGGAGGAGAGCCTTCGCCAGGAGATCGAAGAGCTGCGCGACCGGCGCAAGGACAATCTTCGCCGTCTCGCCGGCCTGGCGCAGGACTACAAGTCCCACCACGACGACCGTGCCCGTATCGAAAAGGAGCTTGCCGAAGTGGCGGAAAGCCAGGTCGCGGTCAACGCCGCCATCGCCGAGACGCGACGCAGCCTGGCCCGCGCCGAAGAACGCGTCCCCGAGCTCCAGGCCGACCTCCAGCGCGCCAAAGCCCGCGTCGACATCCTCGGCCGCGTCCACGCTGAGCGCGAAGGCTTTGACGACGCGACGCGCATGCTCCTCATCGCCGCCGGCCAGGCCCCCTACGGCGACGACGAAGACACGCCGGAGCCCGGCAGCCTGCAAGGTTACATCGGCGTGCTTGCCGGCCTCATTCGCGTGCCGCCCGGCCTGGAGAAGGCCATCGAGGCCGCCCTCGCCGACAGCCTCCAATCGATTGTCCTCGCCTCTCACTCCGACGTACTGGCCGCCGTGCAGCTCCTCATGGAGTACCCGCGCGGTCGCGTCACCCTCTATGCCGCCGACAACCTGACGCCCTCGCGACCGCTCGTCCTCATGCACGAAAAGGGCATCGTCGGCGTCGCCTCCGACCTCGTGACCTGCGACGCCCGCTTCAAGCCGCTTATCGAGACGCTCCTCGGCCGGACGATCATCGTCGAGAATCTCGTCATCGGATTGCGCGTCCTCAAGCGCGGCATGGGGAACGTCGCCACGCTCGACGGCGAGCTCCTGCGGGCCACCGGCGCCGTCACCAGCGGCAGCTCCCGCACGATGGGCGCCCTCGTCGCCCGCGAGAGCGAGCTGCGACGCCTGCCCGCGCAGATGTCCGACATCGAGGTGGCGGTCAGGGAGCAGCAGGCGGAGATCGACAGCTACCGCCGCGCCCTCCGCGACTACGACGCCGCTCTCGGCGCGCATGCCGTGAAGCAGCAGCGGCTCTGGCAGGAGCGGGCGACCACCGAACAGTCGCTCGTCGAGCACCGCGGCCACCTGGCGCTCCTGGCCGGCCAGATGCGCGAGCTGCGCCACCAGGAGACGCGCGTCGCCCAGACAGCGAAACAGGTCACTGGGGAGCGTGAAAGCCTGGAGCACGAACGCGACTCGCTGACCGGCGAGGCCGCCGCAGCTACAGAAGTGGCGGAGCGCGACACGCAGGTCATCGCCGCCGTCGCGGAGCGGCTGCCGGAGCTCACCGACGCCCTCACCCAGGCCAGCAGCGCCCTCGCCGCCGTCGAAGGCGAACGGCAGGCGCTTGGTCTGCGCCGCGAAGAGCAGGAGACCGCCCTGGCCCGCATCGACGCTCAGACGGCCCGCAAGCGCGGCCAGCTTGTCGAGGTCGAGAAGCAGATGGCCGCCGCCTCGGAGCGCCTCCAGCAGGCGCAGGCGTCCCTGGAAGAGAAGCGACGGCGCTGGGGAGAGCTCACCGGCGTCCAGCAGCCCGACGAAGAAGAGCTCGTTCGGCTGGAATCGCGCGAAAAGGGCCTGCGCGGCGAGATGGAGGTCGCCCTGGCCCGCCGTCGCGACGCGGAGATTGGCCTCCTCGAAGCGCAGCAGGCGGTCAAGCAACGCACCGACGAGCTCGAAGCCCTGCGCGAAGGCATGGAGGCGGAAGGCCTGACTGCCACCGAAACCGGCGACGTCGTGCCCGTCTCAAGCCCATCGCAGGGGCTACCAGAATGGCTCGCCGGCAACCACGCGTCCTTCGGCGAACCGGAGGACCGCCTGCCGCCGATCCGCGGTGGCTCGACCATCGACCCCGTCGCCCTCAAAGAGCAGATAAGCCACCTGCGCGCCCGCATCCGCTCGCTCGGCCCCGTCGATGCCCAGGCGCCCGCCGACTACGCCGAGAGCCGCCAGCGCTATGACTTCCTCAGCGGCCAGGTCGCCGACCTCGGCCAGGCGGAGACGCTGCTGCAGGAGGCGATAGCGGAGCTGGAGGAGAAGATCAAGGAGCGCTTCAGCGACGCCTTCCGGAAGGTCGACGAGGAGTTCCAGCGTTACTTCAGCACCTTCTTCGGCGGCGGCACCGCGCGCCTCGTGCAGACGCAGCCGAAAGAAGACGACGAAGAGCCAGGCATCGAAGTGATGGCGCAGCCGCCGGGAAAGCGCGTCGCCAGCCTGTCGATGCTCTCCGGTGGCGAGCGGGCGCTGACGGCCGTATCGCTGCTCTTCGCCCTCTTGCAGACGCGTCCTTCCCCCTTCTGCGTCCTCGACGAAGTCGACGCTATGCTCGACGAGTCGAACGTCGGGCGATTCGCCGAGGCCGTGAAGAAGCTGGCCGAAGCGACGCAGTTTATAATCATCACGCATAACCGGCGCACCATCGAGATGGCGGACCACATCTACGGCGTCGCTATGTCGAAGGACATGACGTCGTCCATCCTCTCCCTCCGCCTCAGCGACCTCGCCCCGAGCACCTGAGCGCCCTATTGCACGACGACGTAGGGGAGGACTTTAGTCCTCCCGCGGGTGGGGGCGAACCGCTTCACTGCCCCTGGCGACGACATCCCTCTGATCTCGATGAGTGATCGCTGGGAGTGCAGGGGTGCCTAGGGCACCTTTCCCGGCCGAAGGTCCGCCTCCGGAGGAGGTTGCAGGGGTGTCCCCTGCCTTCCGAAGAACCCATCTAGGGCGGGTGGGTGGGAAGAGAAACGCAAATGTTTCGAGAATACGCCCAACGCCGCTGCGAGCTCCAACCCGCCGAAACGACTCGTGCCCTACCCCAAGGGACAGGAGCGCAACGCATTTCGGTGGCGGGCGGTGACCCTCCGGAACCGCCGAAAGCGCTTGGCAAGTTGACCCCCCTGATCGCCCGATGCTATGATCTCAGCACATCGCGTCAGCGAAAGGAGATACCGGGTCCTTGCGTCTATTCCGCAAAACAAAGAGCGAAGAGGAAGACGTCAAGAAGACCGAACAGGCCCTGGAAAGGACTCGCAAGACCTGGTTCAGCCATCTCACCTCGCTCTTCGAGCGCTCCCGGATCGATGACTCCCTCTGGGAAGAGCTCGAGGAGCTTCTGATTGGCGCCGACGCCGGCGTCGCCACCGCCCAGAAAGTCCTCGAAGACGTCCAGCAGCGCGTCGACAAGGAAGGACTGAAAGACCCGGCCGAGGTCCGCGACGCCCTCAAAGACGAGCTCGTCGCCATCCTCAAGACCGCCCAGCCCAGGGGCGCCCTCTGGCGCAACGGCGGCCACGCCGAAGCTGCCCCCAGGCCCGCAGTCATCCTCGTCGTCGGCGTCAACGGCACCGGCAAGACCACCAGCATCGGCAAGCTTGCCTATGCCCTGCGACAGGAGGGCCTGCAGGTAACCATCGCCGCCGCCGACACCTTCCGCGCCGCCGCCATCGAGCAGATGCGCGAATGGGGCGACCGCGTGGGCGCCGAAGTCATCGCCCACAAGCAGGGCGCGGACCCGGGCGCCGTCGTATTCGACGCCTTATCCGCTGCCGAGAGCCGCGGCGCCGACGTCGTCATCGTCGACACCGCCGGCCGGCTTCACACCAAGTTCAACCTGATGGAGGAGCTGCGAAAGATCCTCCGCGTCATCCAGCGCAAGGACGCCAGCGCGCCGCACGAGGTGCTGCTCGTCCTCGATGCGACGACCGGCCAGAACGCCCTTACGCAGGCCAGGGCCTTCGCCGAGGCGGTAGACGTCACGGCCATCTGCCTCGCGAAGCTCGACGGCACGTCGAAGGGCGGCATGGTATTCGCTATTTCCGACCAGCTCGGCGTGCCCGTCCGCTTCATCGGCAGCGGCGAGGGCCCCGAGGATCTGGGAGAATTTTCCCCTGAGGAGTTCGTTGAAGCGCTGTTTGAGTAGCGGAAACGGCTCCAGCTTTCCCTCAAGGACGAGGCCCGTAGGGAGCCACGCGCGCGTTCGCGGCAGCGACGCCGAGGGGTTACGACATGCCTGAGACGCTGTTCTGGTGGCTGGCCGTTGAGGCCATGGGCTTGGTAGCCTTCCCTCTCGTCTATGCGCTCTTCCCGCGTTTCCCTGACCGCGGTTACGCCTTCGCCAAGCCCTTCGGACTGCTCACCGTCGGCTTCGTCTTCTGGATATTCGGCTCCGCCTCTGTCCTGACGAACAACGCCGGCGGGATCGTCTGGGTCGTCCTGATGGTCGGCGCGGCCTCCGGTTACTTCGCCTGGCGTCGTCGCGACGAGATGCTCGCCTTCCTGCGCGAGAAGTGGTCGCTCATCCTCGTCATAGAAGGGCTCTTCCTCCTCGCCTTCATCGTCGCCGCCTATCTGCGCTCGTTCACGCCCGACATCAGCGGCACCGAGAAGCCGATGGACTTCGCCTTCCTCAACGCTTCGACGATCAGCCAGCACTTCGCGCCCAACGACCCGTGGCTCTCCGGCCACACCATCAGCTACTACTACGGCGGCTATTTCCTCGTAGCGATGACCGGCAAGCTCGCCGGTGTGAGCACCGGCGTCGGCTATAACCTGGGCCTGGCGATGATCGCCGCCCTCGCCGTCGTCGGCGCCTTCGGCCTCGTCTACAACCTGGTTACCCTGCACGAAGAGACTGCCGCGAAGCGGGCGAAGCTCCTCGGCTGGCCGCTTGCCTTCGGGCTCGTCGCTGCCCTCTTGCTGACGGTCGTCGCCAACCTGGAGGGCCTCCTCGAGTTCCTCGCGGCCCATGGCTTCGGCGGAGCCGGCTTCTGGAACTGGGTCGACATCAAGGGGCTCACCAGCGTCGGCAACACCACGAATACCTGGTATCCCACCTCGAACTGGTGGTGGTGGAAAGCCGCCCGCATCGTCTCGCCGACCGCGCCGGAGACGATTACGGAGTTCCCCTTCTTCAGCTTCCTCCTCGGTGACCTGCACCCGCACGTCATGGCCATACCCTTCGACCTGCTCGGGATCGCCGCCGCCGTCCGCTTGCTGCAGGAAGATGAGACGCTCGACCTCTCGTTCTGGACGCGACACCAGATGGTCCTGGTGGCGCTGGCCGTGCTGGTCGGCGGGCTCTCCTTCCTCAATACCTGGGACCTGCCGACTTTCTTCTTCCTTCTGCTCTCTGCCGCCTTCCTGCGCAACTACCTCGCCCTCAAGCGATGGGACTGGAAGCTCCTGAAGCAAACGCTCGGGTTCGCCGTGCCGCTGGGGATCGCTTCCGTCGTTGCCTATGTCCCCTATCACAAGCTGTTCATCCCCGCTTTCGGCTTCGCCAGCCAGGCGAACGGCATCGCGCCTGTCGAAGGCAACGGTACCATGCCGTTCCACGCCTTCATCTTCTGGGGCCCGTTCGCCGTGCTGATGCTGCCCTTTGCCGCCCAACGACTCGTCGCTTCCCTGAAAGAGCGTCGCTGGCAGCGCAACGAGTGGCTGGCCGCCGTTCCCGGGCTCGCCGTCGTTGGATTCTGGTTCCTGTGGGTGCTGGCGCGCGGTCACCTGGGTAACGCCGTGCCCGCGAGGGGCAGCGCCTGGCTCACCGCCCTCATCCTCATCGCGCTGTTGACGCTGCTCATCGCCACGCTCCGCCGCGAGGCCGAGTCCTACGCCGCGGCAAAGGGCTCGCTACCGGTCATTGTCGCCCTTCTAGCCGGCGCTCTGGCGGCCTTGCTGGTCCTTGGCGCCGAGTTCTACTTCATCCGCGACGTCTTCAACAACCGCATGAACACGGTGTTCAAGCTCTACTACCAGGCGTGGCTGTTCCTGGCCATCGGTGGCGGCTTCGCCTTCTACTACATGGTGCGATACTGGCTGCCGACGAAGACGATCTCCGGCGGCTGGCGCTACACCTGGGCCGGCGCCGTGGCCGTCATCCTGGCAGCCGCCCTCGCCTACCCGGTCGGCGCTACCTACGCTCGCACCGAGGACTTCGGTGCCAAGCGCAGCCTCGACGGCCTCGCCTTCGCCAAGCAGAGCTCCGCTGGCGACTACTCCCTTGCCCAGTGGCTCCTACAGAACGCCAAACCCGCAGACGTCATCGTGGAGATGGTCGGCAATCAGTCCATCGGCTACGAGTGGGGATCGACAGGTCGCATCTCCTCCTGGACCGGCCTGTCGACCGTTTTCGCCTGGCCGGGGCACGAGCAGCAGTGGCGCGGCGGCGACGCCCTCACGAAGGGTCGCCTGGAAGACGTCGATAACCTCTACAAGACGGAAGACACGAACCAGGTGCAGCAGATCATCGCCAAGTATGGCATCAACTACATAATCGTCGGCTCTCTCGAGCGACAGGCCTATTCGGCGGCGGCGCTTGAGAAGTTCGACGGCATGTATCCGGTCGCAATCAAGTCCGGCGACAACGTAATCTATAAGGTCGGGGGGAAATAGTGGCGAAGAGCGGCGACAGGGTGGAGCAAGCACGCCGTTCCCCGTATACTGCTCGTTAAGGAGTTCATAGGCGCTCATGGCTGTATCTGACGAACCCAAGAAACCCGCCGTCTCCGTCAAGCTCTCGTCCGCTCAGGCGATCGCCTGGCTGAAGGCGAACTGGCCGCGCTACTGGGAGATCGCCCTTTTCGCCGCCATAGTCGCCGTTGCCGCCGGGCTGCGCCTCTGGGACCTCGGCGCCCGCTCCTTCAACCACGACGAGAGCCTGCATGCCACCTATAGCTGGTATCTCTTCAACGGCCAGGGCTACCAGCACGATCCCATGATGCACGGACCGTTTCAGTTCCACTTCAACGCCGTCTTGTGGAAGACCCTAGGCATCATCAGCGCCGCGCCGCTTTTGAACAACTGGGTGAGCTGGGGCGTCAACGACTTCACCGCCCGCCTGCAGTACGCGATGTTCGGGACGGCGCTGGTCGCGCTGCCGTTCTTCTTCCGAAGCTATATCGGACGCTTAGGCGCCTTCCTCGCCGCCCTCTTCCTGACCTTCTCGCCCGTCTTGCTCTACTTCAGCCGCTTCGCCCGCAACGACATCATCATCGCCTTTTTCACGCTGGGAATCGTTATCTGCATCTGGCGCTACATGAGCGAGCGCCGCCCTCGCTATCTCTACCTCATCGCGGCTCTTCTGGCGCTGAGCTTTGCAACGAAGGAAACCACCTTCCTCACCGCAGCGATCCTGCTGCTCTTCCTTGACGTGTTCGTCGCTTGGGAGCTCGCGTCGGGAATGCGAGATCGCGCTGAGTCGACCGCCGCCGCCGTCGCTGAGCCGTCTCCCGATAAGGCGGCAACGACGCGGCGCGCCCGGCGAAAAGAGGTGGCGGCCGCACCGGCGAAAGCTGCGCCTCAGCCTCTGCACTGGGCACTCGTGTTCCTTCTGTTCGTCCCGTTTGCCTGGTTCATCGCCGCCGCCTGGCCTTTGATCGGCAAATGGCGCGCCCGCTGGGGTCTCGAGAAGCTGCCGCTCTCCGCCGACCTCTTGCTGATCGTCGGAACGCTGGCCGGTGTGCAGTTCGCGGCCGGCGTGCAGCTAATCCCGTTCGTCGGCGGCAAGGATGCCTACTACAAAGATCCGGGCGTCAACGAAGAGACGCTCATGAAGGTTGCCGTCTTCTCATTTCTCGTCGTCTCCGCCTACATAGGCTTTCTCTGGCGGCCGCGAACCTGGTTGATCTGCGCAAGTATCTTCTACGCTATCTTCGTGTTGCTCTACACGACCTTTTTCAGCAACATCGGTGGGCTCACTTTTGCAAAGGACGCCAGCGGATTCTGGCAAGGCGCGTTGGGAACCCTTGCTCTCTTGGCCTTCGTTGGACCCTCGCTGCTCCTGCTTTTTTCGCCTAATTCCCCTGAGGGATCACCGCACAAGTCAATTGAACGACAGTTGACATTGGCTGCCGGGATCGGATTCGCCGTGTTCGTTGTCGTTTTCCTGTTCGTCCTCGTCGACAATGGCTTCTGGTCCGGAATGTGGGGCTCGTTCGACTACTGGCTCAAGCAGCAGGGCGTCCAGCGCGGCAGCCAGCCGGTCTACTACTACATGATGATCCTGCCGATGTACGAGTTCCTGCCGCTGGTCCTGGCTATCATCGGCGCCGGCTGGTTCCTCTTGCGCCGGCAGTTCCTGCTGTCGCTTTCCGCCGTCGTCGGCGTCTGCATCCTGATATTCCTCTACTTCTGGGTCGGCGCCTCGCTGCCCACGCTGATCCCTATTCTCGTCATCTTGGGCGCCGCCCTCTTCGCCTTCCGGATGGACCTGTTCACGACGTTCCTCATTTTCTGGGCCGGCGCCTCGCTCATCGCCTACGCCACCGCCGGCGAGAAGATGCCCTGGCTGACGGTTAACCTGACGCTGCCGCTAATCATCATCGCCGCCAAGTTCCTGAATACCCTCTTTGAGCGCTTCCGCATCCGCCTGCCCTTCGACTGGCGCAGCCCGGAGATACTCGTGCTCCTGGTGGCGGCCTGCGGCGCCCTGTCGATGATCATCCTTTGGCTGACCGCTTTCTCTGCGACCGGCGCCGTGCTGGCCGTGCTGCTTGGTGTGGTTGCCGCTGGTCTCATCGCCCGCGCCGTCATGCTCAGGGGAACGCTTCTCGGCGCACAGGCGGCGGTTGCCCTCCTTGTTCCGGCGTTGTTCATAATCACCGTTCGCGACTCATTCCGCGCCAACTTCCAGATCGGTGACTGGCCGCGGGAGATCCTCTCCTACGCCGACACGTCGCCTGACCTGCCCATGGTGCGTGACCGGATCGTCGCCGCCGGCATCCAGAGCGGCCTTGGCAACGACTACCCAGTGTCCGCCGACAACGAAATCGCCTGGCCGATGGTCTGGTACTTCCGCAACTTCAACAAGGTTACGTGGAGCAGCGGAAGCATGACACCACCCATCTCGGGCAGCATCGTCCTCCTGAAGATAGACCACCAGAGCTGGATGGACCCCTACCTCGACGACTACGACCCGCCGATTTCTATACGCCACCTGTGGTGGTTCGGCGACGGCCCGCAGTATTACGAGGGCATAAACGCCGGCGGCTTCGTCAAGGACCTCTTCGACACAAGCGTCTGGAACGTCTGGCGGAACTACTTCGTCTGGCGGCAAACGCCCTGGGCCCCGCCGCCCGACGACGCCCTGCTCTACATCCCGAAGTCGCTTGCCACCGGCACCAGCGCGCCGGTGAAAGGGGTGACGATACCTACCGTGACGGTCCCTCCCGCCAGTCAGCTTGTGATCGGCAGCCAGGGCTCCGGCAACGGCCAACTCGATGAGCCGACGGACGTGAGCGTCGACCAGGCGGGCAACATTTACGTTTCTGAGGGGCGCAACAACCGCATCCAGCTCTTTGACAAGGACGGAAAGTCGCTGCGCACGTTCCAGCCCAGCGGCGACGCCGCGCTCAACGAGCCATGGTCGGTCGCGGTCGCGCCTGACGGAAGCATCTACGTGTCCGATACCTGGAACAAGAACGTGGGCACCGGCATCGGCCAGGTTGTGAAGTACGACGCCAGCTTCAACATTGTCTGGAAATCGGATAAAACGATTGGTCTATACGGCCCGCGCGACATCCTCGTCTTACCCGACGGCAACGTTCTCGTCGCTGACACGGGCAACAAGCGGATCGTCAAGCTCAGCGGAGCGGACGGTTCGCTTCTCGGCGCCTATGGAAGCGACGGCACCGGCCAGGGGCAGTTCAACGAGCCGGTCGGCCTGGCCCTCGGCCCCAACGGCAACATCTACGTCGCCGACACCTGGAACGGCCGCGTTCAAGTCTTTGACTCCAACTTCAAGTACCTGACGGAGTTCAAGGTCAAGGGCTGGGGCAGCCAGGAAGTCACGGCCAAGCCCTATCTCGCCGTGCTGCCCGACGGCCGCGTCATCCTTGGAAACCCGGCGAGTGGGCGCATAGAGTTGTACGGCGGCTTCGGGCAGGCGACGGCCGCCTGGGAGCTGCCCGCAGTCCAGGGCGTTAGCGGCCGGCCGGTCGGTATTGCGCTGGACGGAAAAGGCTTCCTGTACGTCGCCGATTGCAACGGCAACCGGGTATATCGGCTGCCGGTGAGCAGCCTGACGGGATAGTAGCGGCTCTCACCGCATCATGAAGGTTAGGGGCGTCTCTTGGAAGCATTTCGTGAGATCGCCGATGCTATCCTTGCCTTCGCCGATCATCACCTCTACGGCGCCCTCTTCATGCTGCTCTTCGCGGAGGAGGCCGGCATACCGCTGCCCGCGCCCGGCGACACCGTAATCCTGCTCGCCGGTGCTCAGGTCGACAAGGGGCAGGCCAGCCTCCTCGTCGTTGTCCTCTTCGTCGTTGTGGCGACGCTCCTCGGCTCGTCCATCCTCTATTGGATATCGCGACTGGGCGGCATGCCGGTCGTGTTGCGCGTCTGCCAATTCCTGCACATCAGGGAAGAGCGACTGGAGAAGCCCGGCGCCTGGATCCGCCGCCACCGAGGCGTCGCCATCGTCTTCGGGCGCCTGACGCCGGGCCTGCGCACGGTGACGACGATTGCTGCGGGCGTCTTTCAGGTGAACTACGGCGCCTTCCTCGCCTACACCGCCGTCTCCGCGACCATCTGGGCGCTGCTCTACGTGCGGCTCGGCGCCTTTGTGCACGGCTCCTACCGGCACGTTGCCCACTACCTGTTTCGACCCAGCGTCCTGGGACTCGCCCTGCTCGCCTTCGTCATAGCCGCCGCTACCGTCGCCTTCCGACGCTGGCGCGCCGCCCGGGAGCGAGACCGCCTCCTGGGCGAATCGGCGCTGGTGCGTTGACCCTCGTTTTCGCCTCCGCCTATAATGTGTCACGTAGCGCGTCCGATCCTTCTAGTAGACCCGTCATACTGAGGACCGACGCCCTGAAACCGAGGCTCTTCATTGCTGCGTAGTCGACGCGTTTGGCTCGGGATGATCCTGAGCCTTGTTTTTCTGGCCTTCTTCATCTACCGTTCCCGCGGCGACCTGGGCGAGATCCCCGACGCCTTCGCCCACGCCAACTACTGGTGGGTAGCCGCGTCGATACCGGTCTACTTCGCCGGCGCCTGGTTCCGAGCCTGGCGCTGGAAGTATCTAATGCGACCCCTCGGTGAGCTGCGAGTCACCGCGCTGTACCCCATCGTCATCATCGGATTCATGGCGAACAACCTCGTGCCCGCGCGCGCCGGCGAGTTTGTGCGCGCCTACGTCGTCGGCGAGCGCGAGAAGGTCAGCAAGATGGCCGCTCTCGGCACCATCGCCGTCGACCGCGTCTTCGACGGCATAACGCTGCTGCCGTTCCTGCTCGTCGTCGGCGCCATCTCCGGCGTCAACAGCGAGCTGCGGACCATCGCCATCTGGATGACGGCGATCTTCGGCCTTGGCCTCATCGTTCTCGTTGTCCTCGCTCTCTCCGAAGAGCTCAGCCGACGATTCATCGGGCTGGTGCTGCGCTTTGTCCCGGCGCGACTCAAGCCGAACGTGCGGACGCTGGCGGAGTCGTTCCTGACAGGCTTGCACTCCTTCCGCAGCCCGGTCGACATGTTCCTCGCCTCGGCGACCTCCGTCGCCTCCTGGCTGCTCGAAGCAACGATGTACTACATGGTCGGCCTCGCCTTCGGCCTCCATCTCGGATTCGACATCTACCTGCTCATCTGCGCCGGCGCCAACCTGGCGATAGCCGTAATCGCTACTCAGGGCGGCGTCGGCCCGTTCGAGTTCGTCGCCCAGCAGACTGCCATCCACTTCGGTGTTGCGTCGGGTCTTGCCTCCGCCTACGCCGTCGCGCTGCACGCCCTGGTGCTGCTGCCCGTCATCGCCGTCGGCCTCTACGCTCTGTGGGCCATCAACCTCTCGCTGGGCCAAGTCCTCAGCGGCAGAGGCGCGACTCCGGCGACGGAGGGCGCTTCCTTGCAGCCGTCCCTGCGTGACGAGAGCGAGGCGCCGTGAAATACGGTATCGTCGGCGCCGGCATCGCGGGACTGACGGCCGCGCTTCGGCTGACGCAGAAGGGGCACGAGGTCGCCCTCTTCGAGGCGAGGCCGCAGCTCGGCGGCCAGGCGGGCACCTTCGAGTGCGGCGGCAACCGCCTGGAAGTCTTCTATCACCACCTGTTCAGCGGCGACAGCGACGTCATCGGCCTCATCGACGAGATGGGCCTCGGCGACCGCATGAGCTGGCGCGAATCGAAGGTCGGCTTCTTCCACGGCGGCCGCATCTACAACTTCGTCACCCCCGGCGATCTCCTCCGCTTCAGCGCCGTCTCGCCCATCGACCGCGTCCGCCTCGGCCTCGTCGGCGTCTACCTGCGACGGCAGAAGAACTGGCGCCGCTACGAGGGTGTCACCGCCGAGCAGTGGATCAAACGCTGGGCGGGCAAGCGCAACTACGAAGTCGTCTGGGGGCCGTTGTTGCGCGGCAAGTTCGGCTCCCGCGCCGCGGACGTCAGCATGGTCTGGTTCTGGGGGAAGATATTCCTTCGCTTCGCCTCCCGCGGCGGCGGCGTGTCGCAGAAGGAGCGGCTTGGCTATCTCATAGGCAGCTTCGGACTGCTGATCGACGCCCTCGCCGACCGTCTGCGACAGGCCGGCGCGCGCGTCGAAGCGGGCCGGCCCGTGGAGCGCGTCGTCGTCGAGAACGGGCGTGCCTGCGGCCTCCAGCTTGCCGGCGGCGAGACCGTCCCCTGCGACGCCGTCATCGCCACGGTGCCCAACGCCGCTTTCCTGGAGATGGCGCCCTTCCTGCCCGACGACTACGCCGGCTTGCTGCAAAGGGTCCAGTACCAATGGGCGAGCACGCTCGTCATGACGCTGAAGCAATCGCTCTCCCCCATCTACTGGCTGAACATCAGCGACCCCGAGATACCGTTCGTGGGCGCCATCGAGCACACCAACTACATCGAGCCGGCGCAATACAACGGCCTGAACGTCCTCTACCTGTCGAACTACGTCGAGGACTCCTCGCCGGTCGTCGGCATGAGCATCGACGAGATCAGCGACTACTATCTGCCGCACCTGACGAAGATCAACCCGGCCTTCTCCCGCGACTGGATCATCGACCGCTGGCTGTTCAAGGACTCCGCCGGCCAGCCCGTCATAACGATGCACTACGGCGATTCGATTCCCTCGCACGAGACGCCCGTTCCGGGCCTCTACCTGGCGAACACCACGCAGATCTACCCGGAAGACCGCGGCCTCAACTACTCCGTCCGCCTCGGCGACAAGATCGCCTCCTTCGTGACATCCACCGATTAGACGTTGCGCTAAGCTATTCGCGCTCCTATTGACAGCGTGCGATCTGTCGGCTACAATGCGGCCAGCACGTACGTTCGCCTCAACCATCCAGGCAGAAAAGAGGGATCTGAAATGGCTGATAAAACTGACCTACTCGTCCAGCGGCTGGACGCTATCCTTGAGCGCCTTGACATGCTTCTGGTTTGCGCGGTGCCCCCGTTGGCGGATGCGAAAGGGGAACTCGGCAAAGTGGAGAGCGCGATCCTCGGGCTCTGCGATCTTCAGCACACCTGCGAGGAGATTGCCGCGCGCATCGGCAAGGGCAAGAACCACGTTGAAGTTACCTTGACCAAGCTGCGAAGAAAAGGGCTGGTCAGGAGTGTCAAGAGCAACGGACGCGTGGTCTACCTCAGATCCAGGACATAGGAGGTCGTCATGACGAACGAAAGCATTGGGCCCTCTGCCGAAATTGCCGAGCTTCTTCGCGAGCTGATCGCTTGGACACGGTTTCAAGCCTTGCCGGGTTTGAAAAAGATCTTGGAGACCGAGCTAAGTGAGGACAGGAAGCGTGTGGTCTACGAGTTGACCGATGGGTCAAGGGCCGGGCGGGATGTTGGGGACCTAGCTGGTGTCCCGTCCAGGACGGTTCATAATTGGTGGGAACGCTGGTTCGAACTAGGAATCGTTAAACAGAGCCGCAGCCGGCCGGGCAGAATGGAGAGATTATGTTCGCTGAAGGACGTAGGTATTGAGGTCTCAACACCCCGTGGCAAGGAAATCATCGAGCAGGATGCGCCAGCAGGCTAGCAAGCCCCGCCGGGCTAAGAACGACGCCCAGCTAGCAGAAGCTGGACATGGTTTCCGTCTCGTAATGCAGACGGTTCGGGAGTATGTCTTCACCACTCATCGGTTCCCCCAGGTGGCAGACCTATCCAAGCTCACCAAGATCCACCCCAAGAAGTGTCACGCCATTTGCGACACACTCGTTGGGCAAAGGCAGTTGTACGTTGCGTTCGGAGGTGAGGGCAGGGGGTCGCCCAAGGTTGTCGTTCCGTGTGACATGATGCAATCCATGCTTAGAACTCAAGCAAGGCCAGAGTGGATCTCCAAGTACGAGCTTCCGGAAAGGGCGGAGTTTGTCCGCAAACTAGAGGACCTGCAGACCCAATTGTCTGAGGTTGAACAGATGGAGCGATTGCTGTACTTGACGGATATTCCCCTGGAAGAGGCGGTGGCTTCAACACTCCAATGGCTTGGGTTTTCAGATGTACGTCATCATCAAGATGTTACTGACAATCCGGACATAACCTTCACCCACAATGGAGTGTGCGCGATTGTTGAGGTTCAAGGTCCATCTGGGCCCGGGGACAAGGAGAAGGTATTACAGCTTCAAGGATGGCTAAATCGTGCCATCGGCGAAGGCAAGCGCGCAAGCGAGATTCGCGGTTTCTACGTCCTCAATCACTACCGCGAGGTTGATCCTG
Source organism: uncultured Chloroflexia bacterium (assembly GCA_963703345.1). Taxonomy (GTDB): domain Bacteria; phylum Chloroflexota; class Dehalococcoidia; order DSTF01; family JALHUB01; genus JALHUB01. Next base: position 1,554,773 of record OY969814.1, read on the forward strand.
AAGCGAGAAGGCCACCGCTAACAGCCCACGCGAAGGAGCAGCTTCGGCTTTTTCATGGCAAGCTCTTGACAACAGTATCGCTGTTCGACATCGCCTGCCAGGTCAAGCGCGGGAAGCTCGCCAAAGAGAAGGCGCGCGACCGAGTGTGGAAAGGCGATGCTGCCTAGCCCCCTGAGTGCCTGTCCGTTCGAGGGAGCCTCCACCGGCTGCTCTCGTTGATGTAGAATAGGCCAGACTCTTCCGAGAGGCCGGCCGTGACCCCAATCCGACGCCAGTACCTCGACATCAAGCGGCGCTACCCCCACGCCATCGTCCTCTTCCGCCTCGGCGACTTCTACGAGACGTTCGACGACGACGCCAAGCTCTGCGCCCGCGAGCTCGACATAACTCTAACTTCGAAGCCGATGGGCAAGAACCTGCGCGTCCCCCTCGCCGGCATTCCCTACCACGCCCTCGACGGCTACCTGGCGCGGCTCATCGGCAAGGGCTACAAGGTCGCGGTCTGTGAGCAGATGGGCGATCCGGCGACGGCGAAAGGCTTGGTCGACCGCCAGGTGGTGCGCGTGGTCACCCCGGGCACGGTCATCGAAGGCCACCTGCTCGACGAGCGCGCCAACAACTATCTCGTCGCCCTGGCCGTCGGGCCGCTGCCGAAGGACCGTCGCCGCAGCAGCGAACCGCCGCAGGCCGGAATCGCCTACGTCGACATCAGCACCGGCGAGTTCGCCGCCGCCCAACTGGATGCCGACGCCGTCGCCGCTGAGCTCTCGCGCCTGCGACCGGCGGAGCTTCTCCTGCCCGAAGGCCTCGACCCGCCCGTCGCCGGTCTGCCGCTGACGCGCGTCGAGCCCGCCTGCTTCGAGCTCGATACGGCGACCGCGCTCCTGCTCGAACACTTCGGCGTCGCCTCGCTGGCCGCCTTCGGCTTGGACCAGATGCCCCTGGCGGCTTGCGCGGCCGGCGCCGTCCTCCAGTACTTGCGTGAAAACCAGAAGACCGCGCTCAGCCACGTGGCCGCCCTCTCCGTCTACAACCCGACGCGCTTCATGCTCCTCGATGCCCAGACGCGCCGCAACCTGGAGCTCTTCAGCGGCAGCCCTGGCCTAGCGGCAGGCAGGCGCGATGGCGACCGGCACAATTCGCTCCTCGACGTGCTCGACCTGACGCGGGCCGCCCTCGGCGCACGCCTCCTCCGACGCTGGCTCGGGCAGCCGCTGCTCGACCTCGACGCCATCCGCGAGCGCCAGGACGGCGTCGCCTGGTTCCACGAGAGCGCCGTCCGACGCGGCGCCGCCGGCGAAGTGCTCGCCGGGATGCCCGACTTCGAGCGCCTGCTCAGCCGCATGGCCGGCGGCGTCGCCCTGCCGCGCGAGCTCGTCGCTCTTCGGCGCGGCCTTGAGATGGTGCCCGCCCTGCGCGACGCTCTTGTCGAAGGAAAGGGCTCCGAAGCCGTCGCTGCCATGCTCGCCCGCCTCGACCCCTGCGACGAGACAGCCGCCCTCATCGCCCGCGCCATCGACGACGAGCCGGCCGGCGACCCGCAGGACGGCGGCGTGGTGCGCGCGGCCTTCTCGCCGGAGCTCGACGAGTTGCGTATCGTCACCCGCGACGTGCGCCGCTACCTCGCCGAGCTGGAGGCTGCGGAGCGCGCCCGTAGCGGCATCAAGACGCTCAAGATAGGCTACAACCGCGTATTCGGCTACTACATCGAAGTCAGCCGGCCACACCTGGCGCTCGTTCCGGACGACTACCAGCGCCGTCAGACGCTCGTCGGCGGCGAGCGCTTTGTGACCGAGCAACTCAAGGAGTACGAGAGCCGCATTCTCAACGCCCGCGAGCGCATCGGCGAGCTGGAGTCCGGCATCTTCCGGCAAGTCTGCGCCCAGGTTGCCGCCGAAGGCAAACGACTGCTCGCGCTGGCCGCCGCAGTCGCCGCCATCGACGTGCATCTCGCCTTCGCCGAAGCCGCCGCCCGTTACGGCTACTGCCGGCCGGAACTTTCCGACGACGGCGAAATCGTTATCCGCGACGGCCGTCATCCTTCGGTCGAGCGCGCCCTCGGCACCGCCGGCGCCTTCGTCCCCAACGACGTTCATCTCTCGAACGCCGACGCCCAGATAATCGTGCTGACCGGACCCAACATGGCCGGCAAGTCCACCTACCTGCGTCAGGTCGCGCTCACCGTCCTCATGGCCCAGATCGGCAGCTTCGTGCCTGCAGCTTCCGCCCGCATCGGCCTCGTCGACCGCATCTTCACGCGGGTCGGCGCGCAGGAAGACATAGCCTCCGGCCAATCGACGTTCATGGTGGAGATGCTGGAGACCGCGAACATCCTGCACAACGCCACGCCGCGCTCCCTCGTCATCCTGGACGAGATCGGCCGCGGCACCAGCACCTACGACGGCATGGCCATCGCCCGCGCCGTCGTCGAGTACCTGCACAATCGCAGCGAGCGGGCGGCAAAGACGCTGTTCGCTACCCACTACCACGAACTCGTGGCGCTGGCGCAGACGCTGCCCAAAGTGAAGAACTACAACGTCGCCGTCACCGAAGAAGGGGGAAAGATCGTCTTCCTGCACCGCATCGTCCCCGGCGGCGCCGACAAGAGCTACGGCATCCACGTCGCCGAGCTGGCGGGGCTGCCGAAGGCGGTGGTCCAGCGCGCCCACGACGTCCTCGCCGCTCTTGAATCGCAGGCCAACGGGCGGCGGCCGGCTGCGCGCTCCAGCCAGACCGCAGCGGAGCAACTCCCGCTTCTCGCCGCGCCGTCGCCTCTCCTGGGCGAGCTCGCGCTAATCGACGTCGACGCCATGACGCCCCTGGAAGCGATAACGAAACTCTACGAGCTGCGCAAGAAGGCGCGCGAAGACGACGCCTCGGCGTAGGGGAGGACTTCAATCCTCCCGCTCGTTATCCTCCCGCTGCCCCATGCGTGACACAAATGCAAGGGGGGACTTCAGTCCTCGCGCCGCCTCACGCGCGGCCGAGCAGTCTGGCGGTTAGTTCTTCGTGACGGCGGTCAGCCCAAGTTGATACGACTTGCCCTCGAGCGCCTTGTCAAGCTGGATGAGTCCCGCCCCGTCCCAGCCGTGGAATACGCTGTCCGGCAGGGGCAGAGCCGTCTTCACCATCAGGGCCTCCACTTGGTCCGGCGTCAACACGCGCCCCGACGACAACAGCAACGCCGCCGCCCCCGACACCAGCGCCGTGGAAAACGAAGTGCCGTCGCTCATGGCATAAGGTTCGCTGCCGAAGCAGGTCCAGCGCGCGCAGAACTTCGCCGGGACGGTACTCGCAATGTCCACGCCCGGCGCAGTCACGGTCACCTCCGGCCCCCAATTGCTGAACCACGCCTTGCCGCGGATCGTGCTGTGGTCGCTCGCCGAGACGGCGATCACATTATCGTAGCGAGCGGGCGCCAGGACCTGGTTGCCGCCTGTATTTCCCGTCGCCGCGACGATCGTCACGCCGTAGCGGTCGTGGGCCTCGTTGACCGCGTCGTGCAAGGGGGTTGAATCCAGTTGCGATGTGAAGCTTATATTGATAACGCTAGCCCCGGCCTTCGCTGCGTATTCGATGCCCTCGGCCGCCTCCAGCCCCGTCGCCAGACCCTGGCAGTCAAGCACCTTGACAGGCATGATCGTGACGTTCGGCGCTACGCCAATGACGCCGATGCCGTTGTTTCCCCGCGCGGCGATGATCCCGGCGACGAAGGTGCCGTGCCCATCATCGTCGTCGATGTTGCCGTTGGGCGGGTCCTGCGGCGCAGGGCATGCCTGCGAACTGCGCACGTAGTTGCAGCCGTGAACGTCGTCCACACAGCCGTTGCCGTCGTCATCGACGCCGTTCCCGGCGATCTCGCCGCGGTTCGTCCAGATTGCGTCTTTCAGGTCGGGATGAGTAATGTCCACGCCCGTATCGAGCACAGCGACGACGATGTATGGCTTGCCGGTCTCCACGTCCCAGGCCTTCGGCGCGCCGATGGCGTCGTAGTACCACTGCTGCCGGCCGACGTAGAACGGATCGTTCGGCGTCATGTCCGCCCGCACGATTGCGTTCGGCTCCGCGTACTCGACCTGCGGCAGGGAGCGATAACGCTGCGCCGCGGCCTGAGTGGAAATGCCGGGTTCCACCGCCACCAGCGACACGCCGAGGTCACTCACTTTGCTCACTTCCTTCGACCCGACGGTGCCGTTTACTATCCGCTCAGCGGCGGCAACCATCGGCTGACGATACTTCACGACGAGCTGGCCCGGCACGGCGGCCGGCAGATCCGGCGCGCCGTTTGCCTGTGATAGGCGGAGAGATGGCAGCGGATCGCAGACGGGTCCGACAGCAAGATAGGCGGCTAGGACTGCCGCCGGAAAAAAGATCAGCAGAGCTACGCGCTTGCGACCAGGCGCCATCCTCACCTCCCCGCAATGCCCACGTTCGCCTCCTATACGTTACATCGGATGCTCCCGAGGGGCAAGGGGCGAACGTTATGCTAGAATGGCGTCGATGAGCCGCCCCAATGCTATCCAAAAGCTGCCGCCGCTGGTGATCGGCAAGATCGCCGCCGGCGAGGTCATCGAGCGCCCAGCTTCCGCCGTGAAGGAGCTGCTGGAGAACGCCCTCGACGCCGGCGCCCGCCAGGTGAGCATCGAAATCGGCAGGGGCGGCCTCGACCTGATCCGCATCGCCGACGACGGCTGCGGCATTGCGCCCGACGATCTGGCCCTCGCCTTCGAGCGCCACGCCACTAGCAAGCTCTTCAGCGATGCCGATCTCGACGCCATATCGACCCTCGGCTTCCGCGGCGAAGCGCTGCCCAGCATCGCCGCCGTCGCCGACGTCGAGCTGCTTTCCCGACCCGTCGACGCCGCCGGCGGTCGCTTCGTCACTCTCCGCGACGGCCGCGTCACGGACAGCGGCGACAACGGGACATCTCCCGGCACTATCGTCAGCGTTCGGCATCTCTTCAGCCGCCAGCCCGCGCGACTCAAGTTCCTGCGCTCGCCCGCAGCCGAGGCCGCGCAGATCGCCGCCGTCGTAAGCCACTACGCGCTCGCCTATCCCGAGGTTCGCGTCACGCTCCTCACCGATGGTCGCCTCACCCTGCGCACGCCCGGTAGCGGCGATCTCCTCGATGCAGCGGCCGGCGTTTACGGGCATCAGGTGGCTCGCTCCCTCCTGCCGCTCTCCGCGTCCGCCGCCGTATCGCGGTCCGTGTTGCCCTCCTTTGAAGGGCTGATAGGCGATCCCGGTGTCTCCAGGGCTAATCGCAACTACATAACGCTTTTCATCAACCGGCGCTGGGTGCGCAACCGCGCCCTGACCTACGCTATCGAGGAGGCCTATGAGGGCTTTCTCATGACCGGCCGACATCCTCTCGCCGTTGTCGACGTCCGCCTGGTTCCGACCGACGTCGATGTCAACGTCCACCCCTCGAAGCTTGAAGTGCGCCTCCGCAACGAGCGCGAAGTGTTCGCCCTGTTGCAGCGACAGGTGCGGCGCACTCTGACCCAACGCGCGCCAACGCCCGCCGGCACAGGGACGACGTCCTGGCCCGGCCGTCCGCGTCCTTCGCTCCCCGACAAGCCGATTGAACCTGCGCCCCTCCCGCTGGAGCCCCCTGCCACCGCCCCGGTGGCCGAGCAGCCGCTGCTCGCGCCGTCCCTGCCCGTCCTACGACCGCTCGGCCAGGTCGGCTCGCTCTACGTCGTCGCCGAGGGCCCGGAAGGGCTCTACCTCGTCGACCAGCACGCCGCCCACGAGCGCATCCTCTTCGAACGCTTCCTGAAAACTGACGCAGCTCCCGACGCCCAGGGGCTGCTGGAACCCGTCGCCGTCGAGCTGGCGCCGCGCCAGCAGGCGCTCGTCGAAGAGATGGCACAGGAGCTCTCCGACCAGGGCTTTTCGCTGGAGCCGTTCGGCGAGCGCAGCTTCCTCGTGCGCTCTGTTCCCGCCGCGATGGCCGCCGCCGACGTCGCGACGGCGCTCGTCGAGTTCCTCGACGCCCTGGCCCGCGAAGAGGCCGTTCCGGATCGCCGGCGGCGCGTTGCTACGTCGCTCGCCTGCCATTCCGCCATCCGCGCCGGCCAGACGCTCAGCGCCGAGGAGATGCGCGAACTGCTGCGCCAGCTCGAGCAAACGGAGAACCCGCGCCACTGCCCGCACGGCCGCCCCACGATGGTCCACCTCAGCGCCGACGACCTCGCCCGCGAGTTCCGCCGCCGCTAAGACCTAGCTACCGCAGGGCGTGTGTCAGACGCGCTCCCGGCACTTTGTGCTCACGCCCTCCAGGCTGCTCATACCGACGCCTCAGACACGCGCTCGCCGCGCCTCTGCCCACGCCTTTGCATCGCTCCCGACGTAGGTCCTGAAATCTGCTGCTCCCTCCGCCCCTAAGGGTTTTCCCCTAAAGGAAACCCCTACGTTCGCCGAGTATTAGATTGGCGGGCCTCGTGCCGTGCCCAACAACGAGCCCGCGGAGGAAAACCGGCTGCGACCATGATTACGCGTTGGAGAAAAGCTTCGGCTCGGCTGAGCAGCCGTTCCAGTCTGCTCGGCTCGCTCATGGTAGCCGCCGGCATCGCTCTGCTGGTCGTCTCGTCCGCTTTCTTCCTCGGCCAGGGGTCCGTCGCCGGCAGCCAGGATTCGCTCCGTTCCTCCGACCAGCCGCCCGCTCCCGACGCCACGCTACTTCTTCCATCGAACTCGCCTTCATTCGAAACGATTGACGCGCGCCTGCTAAGCGTGACAAAGCCCACAGCATCGCCCACGGCGACAGCGCAGCCGCCGGCGCCTGTCGTTCAGCCGATAGACCCGCCTATCGCCCTGCGGACCGCCACGCCCGTTCCAGCACCCGTTCGCGTCGTCGCTCCCGTGCAGCCAACGGCAGTTCCTCCAACGCCGACGCCTTTGCCGCCACCGCCGCCGACACAGGAGCCGCCGCCCGTAGTAGCGCCATCGGCGCAGCTCACAGCCTTCGAGGCGGACATCTTCAGTCAGCAGAACGCTCAGCGCGTGGCAGCCGGGTTGGCGCCCCTGCAGATCGATTCCGCCCTCGTCGCCGTCGCCCGTGAGCGCTCAAACGATATGGTGCAGAAGGACTACTTTGCGCACGTCAGCCCCAGCGGTGAGACCGCCTTCATCCTTCTCGACCGCTATGGCATTCCTTACGGCTGGGCCGGTGAGAACCTGGCACGCAACAATTATCCGGACAACGAGTCCGTCGCCGTCTCCATGCGCGATTGGATGGCCAGCGAAGGCCACCGCGAGAACATCCTCAACGTCCACTTCACGAACGTCGGCATCGGCTCCGCGGTCGATGCGTCGGGCATGAAGTATTTCACCGTCGTCTTTACCGGCCCCTGACTCCCGTCGCCAAAGATACCAACGTAGGGGCGGGACTCCGCGGGTCGCCTGACGGGAATATGTGTGGCAACAAGCGTAGGGGAGGAGTTCAGTCCTCCCGCCGTCGCGCCTGCCGCACCAGGCGAGTCAGATCGACGAATCTGCTCTACTGCAGGTCCACGAAGTAGAAGCTCGCCGCGACGTCGATAAGCTCGTGCCTGAGCTCCGGCGTCTCACCGCGATAGTTCGCTATCGACTCCAGCAACTCGACGAGGTCGCGCGGGTGGCAGCCGCGAAGAGGACGGCTGGCGTAGTGCTTCTCCATCAGATAGTCCAGCGCCGAATCGGGGCAGGCGATGTCCTTCGATTCGCACACCTGGCGGAAGATGCGCCGGAAGTCCGCCGGCTGCGGGTCAGGCATCTCGATCTTGTGCCGGATGCGCCGGAAGAACGCCTCATCACCGAGTTGCCGCGGCGGTATGTTCGTCGAGAACACCAGCAGCAAGTCGAACGGCATCACGATCGTATCGCCCGTGTGTAGGGCCAGGTGATCGACTCCCTGCTCGAGCGGCACGATCCAACGGTTCAGCAGCTCCTTCGGCTCAATTAGCTGCCGGCCGAAGTCGTCGATTACCAGCACGCCGGCGTTGGCCTTCACCTGCAGCGGCGCCACGTAGAACTTCGATACTTCGGAGTAGCGCAGCTCCAGGTCCTGCAGGCTCAGCGACCCGCCGGCCATCACCACCGGCCGGAACGTCCGCACCCAGCGACGGTCCCGACGCCGCTCGTCCGGCGCTCCCTCAATGTCATTGCGCCGGTCCGGGTCCGTGTCGTCCGGTATCTCCAGGTGGACCCGCGGATCGAAGACGCGAATGATGTGGCTGTTGTACTCGAAAGCGTAGGGAATGAGCACCTGGCCGGGCAGCATTCGACCGATGGCGGCGGCGGCGCTGCTCTTGCCGTTGCCGGAGTGGCCGTAGAGGAGCATCGACCGGCCGGAGTTGACTGCGGCGCCCAGCGCGTCGAGCGTCGAATCGTCCAGAATGAGATGCGACAGCTCGCGTCGCTCGGTCTCGCTGTCGATGCGCAGGCCGCGCACGGACTGCTGTTGCTGCACCTCCACGTACTGCTCGAAGGAAACCGGCGCCGGCCCATTATACTGACTGCGGCGCAGCACCTCCTCCGCCTTCTCCATGCCCTTCACCGTCAGCGCGTACTTGTACTGCGCCTCGCCCGCGCCCGCGCTGCCGACGACCTCCACGTACTGCTCCCGCTTCAGGAAGTCGAGAAGCTCCTCGACCACCGCGAACGGCAGCATCATGTGATTGCCGATCTGTCGCGCTGCCGGACGGCCGGCGAAATAGACGCACTTGATACACTGGTCGAGGAGAAGACCCGAATGCACGCCGGTCTCCTCGACACTCTGCGGCTGAGGGATGAAGACAGTGGGAGGTGTGTTCCGCGGGTCTTTCTTGGCCTCCAGGCCGATCTCAAGCTGCTCCATCAGACCTCTTTCCGGCGCCCATCCCACGGACGCCGCTCAGACAGTATTGCTGCAGGCGCTTCTCGCCGCGACCAAATGGGGCTAAGCGTGTGCGCTCCGCCAACCGCCCGCTAACCGACAAGCAGCAGCTCACGCGTCAGATCTCCCCAACTGAACATAACGACTGACAGCCAGCGGGAGTGCTCGAGCCACCCTTCAGCCTGCCATTCCTGCATCAACTGTCTCAGTCGCGAAGGCACCGGACCATCCTCATAGAAATCGGTCGGTCGCAGGACGCCGAAGCTGTACCGTACCGTCTCCTGGTTCTCCGAGCTCATCAGCGCCAGCGCCAGCGTCACGTAATCCAGCCCGTAGGGCCGGCGCATCTCCGCCATCGTCCCGCGCGCCCATTCGACGACCATCGAGTCGACGTCGTCGCCGAGGGCGGTAGCGACGTCGCCTCCCAGCTCCCAGCAGGTGTGGTACACGCCGACTCCTGCCTCGACGGCCTCGCGCACCTTCGACTCCGCTGAGTTCTGTCTGAACCTTCTTAGCAGCGAACCTAGCATCGGCCTTTGAAACGACAGAGCGCCCTGACTCACTACGAACCGGAGTCCCCAATAAGGGCGCGCTCTCTTAGAGTATCGGCAGGAGCCTCGACCGGCTTCAGATGCAGCGCTTTGAAGACGCAAGAAAAGGGAGGGCTCCGTCGCGGAAGCCCTCCCCTCATGTCTTGAAGCTCAGCCCGTGAGCGGCCTAGTTGCGATTGCGGATTAGCCTCCGCGTCTCCAGAAGCGTGATCCCGCCGAAGACCAATGCAATGACTGACGCCACGGCTGCCCCACCGGTCGGGCCGCCACCACTGCCGTCACCGGATGAAGGAAGCGCCTCCGCCTGGTGGAACGGCGTCGGCGTCACTCGCGGTGCCACTTGCGGCGTCGGCGTTACGGCCACCGGGCTAACCTGGCTGAGCGGCGTCGGCGGTACCGGCGTATCAGTCGCACTTTCATGGTGCCTTGGCGTGTGCGTAGCCGTTGGCGTGTCCGTGGGTGTCAGAGTCGGCGTGACGCTGCCCGTTGGCGTCAGCGTCGGCGTGGCCGAAGGTGTGATTGTCCCCGTGCTGGTGGCCGTCGGCGTGTCGGTGTCGACCGGCGTATTGGTGCTGGTCGCCGTCGGCGTTGCGGTGTCAGTCGCCGTCGGCGTGGCGGTGTCGGTTGCCGTCGGCGTGGCGGTGTCGGTTGCCGTCGGCGTGGCGGTGTCAGTCGCCGTCGGCGTTGCGGTGTCAGTCGCCGTCGGCGTTGCGGTGTCGGTTGCCGTCGGCGTGGCGGTGTCGGTTGCCGTCGGCGTGGCGGTGTCGGTTGCCGTCGGCGTGGCGGTGTCAGTCGCCGTCGGTGTGGCGGTGTCGGTTGCCGTCGGCGTGGCGGTATCGGTCGCCGTCGGTGTGGCGGTGTCGGTTGCCGTCGGTGTGAACGTATCGGTCGACGTTGGCGTCGCGGTGCATGTTGGCGTCGGCGTGAAGGTCTTTGTTGGCGTGGCCGTGCTTGTGAACGTCGGCGTCGGCGTGGACGTGTTAGTGGCCGTCGGCGTCGATGTCATCGTCGGCGTTGGCGACGATGGTGGAACGATCTTGTTCACGGGAAGCGGCACGTCCTTGTTGCCGATGTTTTCACACGCCACTCCGCGCACTAGGCGGTTATGCAGACTCGATCCGCTCCACAAGTCGGCCTGCGGACCTAGCTGAGCGTTCCAATTCAATACGACCGTGGAGCTCTGCGCTGTGAAGGTTACGTCATATGTGATCACCGAAGCGTCGGCGGCTTGATGGCCGACCATGTTGACACCTGTGGCCGAGCCATTGGCGCTGCCCCATAAGTTGAAGTTGTCATAACCAATAATGCCAGCTGAGTCCTTGAAGTCGTGCTGCAGCTGAAGGCAGGTGTATGACGTTCCGAACGTGAGGCCCGTGATCGTCAATCGATGGGGGACGTTGTCTAAATCGCTCCAGCAATTCCCGGATCCTATGCCCGCGCAGAGGTTGCCTGTGGTGTAGCCGTCTCCGAATACCTGGCCTTCCAGCGTGTATCGATCACCGGCGGCCGTCGCTTGTTGGTCATGTCGACCCAAGACTCCGAGCGACACGAGAGCGACGCCGACGATTGCTACGACACCAAGGAATAGCATGCAGCAGACCTGAGAGCGCCCTAATTGAAAGTGGTTCTTCATGCCCAACCTCCTGGCTATACACGACAAGAAACCGCCGCCTTCTGCCTAGAAGACAGCGGCTGAAGAGCTCCGAAATAAACTTTTCGGCAGCCCGGCAGTCCTGGCCCCGCCTCCCTGCTCTTCATCGTTCGCTCCTCTTCCCGAGTCTGCATGCACTGCAGGCCGCTTTGGGAGCGGCCGGCAGTACGCCTGATTGGGCTGTCGCTTGCTCTATTAGAGCAGAATACCTCTTCAGAGTCCATGCTCCATCCTACCCGGCGATGCTATTCATCCTCATGCACTCGCGCCAGCCGCAGTCCGGTCAGCAGCAGGACGATGCCGGCGAGCGAGAACAGCACGCCCAGAATCGTCGCTCCCTGCGAGGAGCCGTGGTCTCCCGGATCGCCGGCGTGAGGCAGCACCTCGGTAACCGGTTGCCGCGTGATGACCGCGGGCGCAACTGTGCTCACGTGCGTTGGCGTCGGCGGGACCGTGGTAGCCGTCGCCGTGTTGACCGGCGTTGGAGTCGGAGTGTGCCTTCTGTGGTGCTCCGTCGCCGTCGCCGTCGGCGTCGAAGGTGTTGCTGTGGGCGTGGCCGTGTTAGGCGGCGTACCCGTGGTCGTAGCTGTCGGCGTGGCCGTATCGGTTGGCGTCGGCGTTACGGTGTCGGTCGGCGTCGGCGTGGCCGTATCGGTTGGCGTTGGTGTTGCCGTATCAGTCGGCGTTGGCGTTGCCGTATCAGTCGGCGTTGGCGTGGCCGTATCGGTTGGCGTTGGTGTTGCCGTATCAGTCGGCGTTGGCGTTGCCGTATCAGTCGGCGTTGGCGTGGCCGTATCGGTTGGCGTCGGCGTGGCCGTATCGGTTGGCGTCGGCGTGGCGGTATCGGTCGGCGTTGGTGTTGCCGTATCGGTCGGCGTCGGCGTGGCCGTATCGGTTGGCGTTGGTGTTGCCGTATCGGTTGGCGTCGGCGTGGCGGTATCGGTCGGCGTTGGTGTTGCCGTATCGGTCGGCGTCGGCGTGGCCGTATCAGTCGGTGTCGGCGTGGCGGTATCGGTTGGCGTTGGTGTTGCCGTATCGGTTGGTGTCGGCGTGGCCGTATCGGTTGGCGTCGGCGTGGCGGTATCGGTTGGCGTTGGTGTTGCCGTATCGGTCGGCGTTGGCGTTGCCGTATCAGTCGGCGTTGGCGTGGCCGTATCGGTCGGTGTCGGCGTGGCCGTATCGGTTGGCGTCGGCGTGGCGGTGCTGGTCGGAGTAGGTGTGGCCGGCGGGACAATCTTGTTCACCGGGAGCGGCACTTCCTTATTTCCGATGCTCTCGCAGGATATCCCCCGCACCAACCGGTTGTGCAGGCTTGAGCCGTTCCATTGGTCCGCGTGCAGGCCCAGTTGCGAGTTCCAGTTCAGGATGACGGTAGAACTCTGAGCGGTAAAGACAACGTCATAGGTGATTGCGGTTCCTCCGCCGCCGATCGACACCTCCGGCCCGGCGGTCATGGTGACGCCGGAAGCGGAACCGTTTGCGCTGCCCCATGAGTTGAAGTTGTCATAGCCAATGACGCCGTTGGAATCCTTGAAATCGTGCTGCAGCTGAAGGCAGGTGTATGACGTTCCGAGTGTGAGGCCCGTGATCGTCAATCGATGGGGGACGTTGTCTAAATCGCTCCAGCAATTCCCGGATCCTATGCCCGCGCAGAGGTTGCCTGTGGTGTAGCCGTCTCCGAATATCTGACCTTCCAGCGTGTATCGATCCCCAGCGGCTGCGGCCTGCTGGTTCTGTCGAATCAGCAGGCCAAGCAACACGAACAAGGCGACACCGGCGACAGCCACGACGCCAAGAAGTAGCAACCAGTTGACACGGATTTTCCCAATTGGAAACGGGTTTTTCATTTTGCTTGCCTCCCGCAGCGAATTGCTGCACCCCAGGCCATCACGTGAGCGACAGTGCGCAGAGCGTCTGAGCTTTCGCCTGTTCGAATAACACCCTGCTCATTCCTCACAGCCGGTACCACATAAACGAAAAAGCCGCCGCCTTCAGCTTAGAAGACAACGGCTGAAGAGCTCCGCAAATGCCTCTTCGGCAGCCCGGCGGCCCTAGCCCCCACCTCCCTGCCGTCGTCCCTGATAGCTATTCGGAGACCGTAGATCCGTGGCTTTGCGTCGGCCGGTTTCCCGGCCTTTGCCTTTTCGGAGCGTATTCTGATTGTTGTTAAAGAGAAGGGGCCGAGGGACACGGTGCAGGGCCCCGCCTCCCCCTTTCCGGGTCCCTCGGCCCCAGAAAAGCTAACTCCTGGCTCTCGATGAACGGGGGCGCAAGGGAGGGGCCGATACCTCGGCCGAGGCCGCGCTCCTGCCGCTTTGGCTGGAAGCTGCGGCTTACGCCCCCCGAAAGCAGGGAGGCAGGCGCTTTGGTTGCCTGCTGGCATGGTTACCCATGCGCTTCTCGGAGGCTTCTTCTCTTGTCCAGGTGCCCGGTCGGCTGCCCTCCATCGGCATGCCGCCCGTTTTTCCCCAATATGAGGGGATTCACCTAGGCTGAGCCCTTACGCCTCCTTGCGAATTACAGGCCAGCAGGAAAAGGTCGAAAATATTATCGGAGGAGCCCCGGGCTCCAGACCTACGGCCTCTTCCCTGAGGCTGCGAGTTTAGCGCAATGTTGTCACAACAGCGGCGCGTTGTCAAGGGGCTCTCCTGGTACTCTGTCAATACTCATAACGTTCAAGTTAGGTGCTCATTACAGGATGGGACGCCGCTCTTGAAGCCTTGGGCCTATCCTAAGCGTTAGGACAAAGACGATGAAGAGCTTTCTCAACGAGAGGGGCCAGACCACAGTCGAGTTCGGCTTAGTACTGGTCCTGGTCGTGGTTGCAGCGGTTGTAGCCCTTGGTGGGCTAGGTGGAGCAGTACTTCAACTCTGGAACGGTTTCGTCTCGGCCTGGCCGGCTTGAGATCATGGCAGGCCAAGCGCGGGGACAGATACGGAGGCAGCGTCCGCACGAACGCGGCGTCGCATCCGAAGCCGCCGATTTGAGGCTAGACCGAATCGACTGATAGGGACCGAGACTTGGTGTTTCGAAGCGCCTCGATCACTACTGCAGTCATCTCGCTGCTTGCGCTGGCGTGCGCCGGCGCTCACGCGGACGACAGCAAGCTCCACGTCGACATTGCCAGCGTGGACAGCAGCGCCTTCCCCAGCGTGTCGGCCGTCGTCAACGTGCTCGACGCGAACGGCCGCCCGATCCCGGGCCTCGATGCCTCAGCAATCCAGGCCTCAGTCGACGGCAAGCCGGCAACGATAGAGGAGGTGCAGCCTGTCGTCGATTCGCAGGTCGCTCTCTCCGTCATTCTCGCCGTCAACGTGAGCGGCAGCATGGGTGGGCAGCCGTTATCTTCAGCCCAGAAAGCGGCCACGGACTTCGTGCACGGCCTTTCGCCGCAAGACAGCGTCTCCATCTTGACGTTCAGCGACTCCGTCAACACCGTCCTGGAGCCCACTGCTGACAAGGACGCCGTCGCTGCCGCCCTGGCCGGGTTGAACGCCGGCGGAAACACCGCTCTATACGAGGCGACGAGCCGGGCAATCGCCGAGGCTTCAGCCTCGCCGTCAACGCGCCGGGCAATCGTTCTGCTGGGAGATGGCGTCGACTACGGCGGCAGGAGCAACGTCAGTCGGGACGAGTCTCTAGCACAAGCGCGGGCCGCGGCAGTGCCTGTGTACACGATTGGTCTGGGCTCCGAAATCGACAGGAACTACCTTGATGAGCTCGCAACGGCCACTGGCGCCCGGTTCCTGGAAACGCCCTCGCCGGAAGGGCTGTCGCAGCTTTACGGCGACATCGCCGGTCTTCTGCGCGGCCAGTACGTCGTCAAGCTCGCGTCGCCTCAGGCCGCTGCTGGGACGACGCACACCCTCGAGCTGACGATCAGCGCTGGTGGGGTTACCGCCGTCGCGTCAAAGGACTTGCCGGCCGTCGCCGCTGCAACTCCCCGACTGACGCTGAAAGGTCTCGCCTCAGGCGAGCGTGTCAACTCGCTGACTACTATCACGGCGGAAACAGGGGAGGCAGTACCGCTTGAAGTACGTTTCCTCCTCGACGGCAAGCCTCTCGCCGACGCGACAGCTCCACCTTTCGCCGCAACGATCGACCCCGCCGTGCTCAAGAATGGCAACCACAGTCTCCATGTCGAAACCAGGGACGCTTCGGGCAGCAGCTATACGCTCGACATGACCTTCGCCGTCGGGGCGGTCGGTGGCAGCTCGATGAGCCCGCAAGTCATCGGCGCTCTCGCCGCCGTGGCGCTATGCGTCGCCGGCCTCATATGGTTGCGACGTCGCCGGCCGAACGTGCGGCGGAAGATTGTGCAGGTCCGCCTGCGGCCCTGGTCGAACGGCGGCCCGGCGGAGACCGAATCGTCACTCGTCGACGAAGAACCCGTCTTATTGCTTCAGCCGGAGGCCGAGCCGGTAGAACAACCGCTTGCCAAGCTGGTCATAGTGAGTGGTCCAAACTCCGGCAAGGAGTTCCCCGTCGGCTCGACGCCGCTTAGCGTCGGCAGCGCTGAGTGGTGCGACATCATTTTGGCAGACGACGGCGGCTCGATAGGACCGGAAGAAGCACGAGCCTGGATCCACGGCGACAAGATGATGTTCCACAAGCTGACGCGTCTCACGGTCTTGGCCACGGACGGAGCTATTGGGGGCTGGCTGGTGCTGGAGCACGGCGACGAGGTCAGCGTGGGTCCCCACCGGCTGCGCTTCGAGGTGCTGGCCGGAAGGACACTGGAGCAGGCCAAAGCGAACAAGGCAGTAACCGATGCCGTGGAGCGCCTCAATTCCCGTCCGGGTGAAGGCTGGTTTTGGCCCGTCGACGAACCTCCGGGCGCACCGCCGCCGGAAGACGACCTCGACACACCGGCTGCTGCTTCCTCAGCCTGACCCTCGTCTTCGGCCCACGAACGACAACGCCCCGGCCTCACTTTCAGCGTCACGGCCTCTCGCTGCCTTCGTGCCAATGACATGGCGTGGGATGCAGTCGACGTAACATCGGCGTACTCTTTCCCACCCACCCGCCTGCCTACCGGCAGGCAGGCCCGCAAGCGTCATTCCCCTCCTCCCTTCCGCGATCGTATTAGGGATAACCCCTACAGACCACGCTACACCTGCCGATACTTACCTAGGTGAACTCCCTAAGGAATACGACCTAAGGGGGAGTGCCGAGACGTATCGCCGATTCCGTCCGGGAAAGAGATCGCAGTGCTCAAACTGGACATCCCGCCGGTAACCGAAGAGAGGATGCTCGTCCAGCGGGCCATTGCTCGCGACAGCGAAGCCTTCGCCGAGCTCTACGACCGACACGTCGTACGCGTCTACCGGCACATCTACTACATAATCAACGACCAGAAAGAAGCTGAAGACCTTACCGCCCAGACCTTCCTCCAGGCCTGGGAGGCGGTGGGCCGTTTCCAACCTAGGGGTGCTCCCTTCGCATCGTGGTTGCTGCGCATCGCTCACAACCTGGCCGTCAGCCATCTGAGGGCCCGAAAGGGGGATGCGCAGCTCCACGAGTCGCTTGTCGACGACGGCCTTCCGCGAAACCCGGAAGCCGTCGTCGAACGACAGGCCGACGAAGAGCGCGTCCGACAAGCCGTCCTCCGCCTCGGCGACGACCAGCGGCAAGTCATCATCCTCCGCTTCGTCGAAGAACTGGACTACAAAGAAGTCGCCGAGATTCTCGGCAAGAGCGTGGCTGCGGTGCGCGTCATCCAGCACCGCGCCCTGTGCGCCCTGCGCAAGATCATGAAGGTGGAAGAAGTTGCCTAGAATCGTCGAAGCACTTGCCGACTGCCTGGAAGCGATGCGTCAGGGCGAAGATATGGAGGTCTGTCTGGCGATGTACCCACAGTACCGCGCCGAGCTCACACCATTGTTGCAGATCGCGAGCTTACTGCGGCCGCTGCCACCGGAGATAGCGCCCTCGTTCGCCTTCAAGGAGCGCACCAAAGTGCAGATCCTGGAGGGCCGACGGGCGCAAGAGGGCTCGTCCCTTGCGCCGGACCAGCGGTCGGGCAAGTTCCGATGAAACACCACGGCGCGACACCTCGCGGCGTCCCCGTGGCGATATGACAAAAACCGGCCAGAAATGGCTTTAAGGCTCAGCAAAGGAGGTGAAGCCGAAAGACTGACGAACACCCGGAGACCATCCGCCTGGCGCCCTCGCGACAAGTGTCGCCCCGCCCGAGGGCCAGGCGGTGAAGCAAGCTCGACAACACCTTAGACAACTAGGAGGAAACAAATGCAGTTCATCAACGACGCCATTCTCCGGCTCTACTGCTGGATGAAGGATGAGAAGGCTCAGACCATGGCCGAGTACGGCTTGATCCTGGCCCTCGTATCGGTCGTCGCGATCGTGGCCCTGATAACGGTCGGCGATCAGCTGAAGACTGTCTTCGGCGACATCAAGAACGCCCTTACACCTGCATAGAACCGACTCACGATCGGAAGTCGACGACAACATTTGGGTGGGGAGCACGTGTCTCCCCACCCAATCTCATTCGAGAAGGCAAGATGCTCGGCCGGTCGTCAAACAACCGCGGCCGGTGCTGGATGTGGTCATCGGCGGCTCCTGACGAACAGGCGCTGCTCGACTCTGCCCGCGCCCCGTTTTGCGACGCCACTGAACGCGGCCAAGCGCCCTAGGGTTCAAGAGATACGTTCAATCGGCCGATACTCTTAATTGGGTAAGGCACCCATAGATCAAACGAAAACCAAGTCCAGCCGCTCTCGTGGCCGGACATCTACGCGAAACTGGAGGTAGCCCCATGGCTGGAGCAGGAGCCCGTGGGCCGGTGAGCAGGATCAATCGACGCTTCCTGCTGCTGACAATCGTATTCGCCCTCTTGAGCGCGGTATTGGTCTACGCCGCCATCTCCCGCGGCAGCACCAGCAAGGAAGCCGAGTCAGCGTCCATGACCGGCTTCACAGTGATCGCCAAGATGGACATACCCGCGCGTACCCAGATTACGGCCGAAATGCTGGCACTAAAGGAAATCCCGCTTAGCGTTCGCCCGGCTACGGCGCTCACCAGCATTGACGACGCTGTCGGCAAAGTGACACGCTACCCGATTGGCGCCGACGAGGAGGTGACCCCGAACAAGATCGTCTCCCTCCAGGGAACCCAGACGACCGATTCGCTCTCGTTCGTCGTCCCAAAGGGGATGCGCGCGATCTCCATTCAGGCCGATCAGGTCCTGAGCGCCGGCGGCCTCGTGCTCCCCGGCGACTACGTTGACATAATGGGCGTGCTCAAAGGAACGAAACCCGACGGCACCACCGTAGAGAACTACGTCGTCAAGACGATACTTCAGAACGTCCAGGTGCTGGCGGTGGCCCAAAAGATCGCCGACATTGCGGTAGGCAGCGGCACCGGTTCGACCTCCGCAAGCGCTGATAGCTCTAGCGGCTCGTCGGCCAAGCCCAATCCGGAAGCGACGACCCTGACGATTCTCGCTTCGCCCGAGCAGTCGGAGCTGCTCTTCCTCGCTGAGTCCAACGGCACCCTGAGAGCCGTGGTTCGCGGCTTCGGCGACGGCGACGTGACCCAGGTGCGTCCCATCTTCCAGAACGAACTCTCGCCGGCCGCGCCTTAGCCCTGTTCAGCGAAGATACTCGCATCCGATATAGGAACAAGGAAGTCGATGGCAAGAACCCCGGAAGCCGTAATCATTGACCCTGATCTCAGCGCCCGCGCCGACGTTAAGCGAGCGCTCACTCTGGCTCACTTCACGGTGTCCGGCGAGTCCGGTTACGGCATAGAAGCAGTAACCGTCGCTAACGAGAACGTTCCCGACGTCTTCATCGTCAGCGTCGAGGAACCGGTCGCCCGTGCCCTGCAAACGATGCAGTCCCTCGGCGACGCCCTGCCCGACACACCGATAATCGCCTACTCTTCGCTTGCCGACGCCGCTTCCGTCCGCCGTGCCATGGTTGCCGGCGCCCGCGACTATTTGATTAAGCCCGTCAAGCCCGAAGACCTGACCCGCGCTATCTACGGCGTCATGGAGCAGGAAGAACGGCGGCGCATGCGCGCCAGCGGCGAGCGCCAGGAGACTGCCGCCAGGGGCACGGTCATCACCGTCTTCGGCGCCAAGGGCGGCATCGGCAAGACGACGATTTCCACCAACCTGGCGACGGCCCTCGTCCGCTCGACGAACAGCTCCGTCGTCCTCGTCGATATGGACACGCGATTCGGCGACGTAGCCATCATGATGGACATCGCCGTCGAGCGGAGCATCGCCGATCTCGCCCGTCGCGTCGACACCATGGACCGCGATACTATTCACGATTTCCTGGTGCGCCATCACAGCGGCGTCATGATCCTGCCCGCGCCCCTTCACCCGACCGAGTGGCGCAACGTCACGCCGCACCAGATCAGCAAGATCATCGACCTTCTCGCCCAGACGCACGACTACGTGATCGTGGACACGCCGGGCACGTTCAACGAGATTGTGGCCGCCACGTTGGAGGCGGCCAGCCTCATCCTGCTCGTCACGAGCATGGATATCGCCAGCATCAAAGACACGGCCCTCACCCTGGAGATGCTCCAGAGCGCCGCCGTCTCCGAAGACAAGGTCAAGCTCATGATCAACCACTCCACGGCCGCCAACACGCTGCGAGAGGACGACGTGGAGCGCGTTCTGGAGTACAAGGTGTTCTGGCGCATCCCGCATGACCTCAACGTCGCCACAAGCACGCAGCTTGGCCAGCCAGTCGTCATCACGAAGCCGTACGCCAGGGTCTCGCGCAGCATCTCTGAGCTCGCCGGCGCCCTCAGCGGCACGGTCAGCGAGAAGAAGGGTTTCCTGGAGAGGTTCCTCGGACGTTGACCCGATGACACAATCGTACAGCAGATGGAGCGGATGAGACGATGACTCAATTCCAATGGCAACCCCGAAGAACAGGCGTCGACGGCGCTGAAGGCGGCTTCAGACGGACCAGCAGCTCTTCCAGCCTGCTTCAGACCAGCGAAGCCCTCACCGAGCTCAAGTACAAGCTCCACCAGCGCCTCATCGAGGAGCTGGACCCGGCCAAGCTCGACGGGCTCGACCCCATCAAAGCCCGCGAAGCCGTCGAGACCTCGGCGCGCACGCTGATCTCCCAGGAAATGCCGGGAATCGTTGGCGTAACGCGCGACGAGCTCGTTTCCGCCGTCGCGGACGAAGTGCTCGGCCTCGGACCGATCGAGCCCATGGTCCGGGACAAATCCATCTCGGAAATAATGGTCAACGCCCCGGACACAATCTTCTTCGAGAAAGAGGGGCGGCTGTATCTGAGTCCCATCCGCTTCCGAGACTCTAACCACATCCAGCGCATCGCCGACCGCATCATCGCGCCGCTCGGCCGCCGCGTCGACGAGTCGTCGCCCATGGTCGACGCGCGTCTCGCCGACGGCTCCCGTGTCAACATAATCATCCCGCCCGTCGCGCCCAAGAGCCCGACGATCACCATCCGAAAGTTCCGCGAAGACAAGATGACGGTGGAGGACCTCATCGCCACCGGCACGATGGTCCAGGAGTTGGCGGAATTCCTGCACGCCTGCATCCAGGCGAAGCTGAACGTCGTCATTTCCGGCGGTACCGGCACCGGCAAGACGACCTTGCTGAACGCCCTTTCCGCCTTCATCCCGGAAACCGAACGCATCATCACCATCGAGGACCCGACGGAGCTGCGGCTGCAGCAGGGCCACGTCGTCAGCCTGGAAGCGCGGCCGCCCAGCCTGGAAGGGAAGGGCGAAGTCACGCAGCGCGACCTCGTCCGCAACTGCCTCCGTATGCGCCCCGACCGCATCCTCGTCGGCGAGGTGCGCGGCCCAGAGGCCTTCGACATGATGCAGGCCATGAACACCGGCCACGAAGGCTCACTCACCACCGTCCACTCCAACTCGCCGCGCGACGCCCTCGCCCGCATCGAGAACATGATCCTGATGGCCGGCCTTGAGCTGCCAATGCGCGCCATCCGCGAGCAGATCTCGTCCGCCATCCATCTCGTCATCCAGATCAGCCGGCTCCCCGACGGCACGCGCAAGATCACCTGCGTCGCGGAGATCACCGGCATGGAGGGCCAGGTCGTCACGATGCAAGACCTCTTCCGCTACGAGCAGAAGGGCATTGACAGCGAGGGCCACGTGGTCGGCGAATTCCGCTTCACCGGCATTCACCCGCAGTTCGCCGAGAAGTTCAAGTTGGCCGGCATCCAGTTGCCGCAGGACATCTTTGGCCCTGGGTGGTGATCGTATGGACATGCTAGCGCTCGCGGCGGCTCTCTCGGTGATGTTGACGGTCTGTCTGCTGCTGACCGCTGCCTACGCCTTTTCCGGCGCCGACCGTAACCGACTCGTAGTCACCAGGCTCGAGCACGTCGTCAACCGTACGCCTGGGCAAGCAGGGCTGGACGACGTCATTGCCCTGAAGCAGGAGCGCATGGGTCTTTTCCCCCTCCTGACCAGCATCTTCGCCAGCGGCGAATGGGCCCAGCGCATCACGACCGACCTGGAGCGCGCCGAGCTCAAGCTGCACGTCGGCGAGTACCTAGCCATTCGCATAACCTGCGCTCTCGTCCTCTTCGCCATCGCGATGGTCATCATGGGACCGGGCGTTTTCGGTTTGCTGGGGGGGGGCGTGGCGGCGCTTGTCGGCTACACGCTGCCCAAGTTCATGATCAATCGCCGGCTCAAGAAGCGCCTGATGACGTTCGACGACCAGCTCGTCGAAGCGCTGGGCCAAGTAGCCAACGCCTTGCGCTCGGGCTTCGGCCTCCTCCAGGCGATGGACCTGGCCGCCGAGCAATTGAAGGACCCGCTCGCAATCGAGTTCAAGCGCACTATCAACGATATCAACGTCGGCTCCAGCTTCGAAGATGCGCTCATTGCCCTGAACCAGCGCATGATGAGCAACGACCTTGACATTGCCGTCACGGCCATCCTCATTCAGCGCACCGTCGGCGGCAACCTGGGCGAAATCCTGGACACCGTCGCTAACACCATGCGCGAGAGAGCCCGCATCAAGGGCGAGCTGCGGAGCCTGACCGCCTCGCAGAAGATGTCGGGCTATGTCGTCGGCGGGCTGCCCGTCGCCATAATCGGCATGCTGCTGGTCGTGGGCCAGCTCACCGGCGAGAGCTACATTGCCACGCTATTCACGACGAACGCCGGTCGCCTCGCGCTCATGGCCGCCGCGGGGCTCGAAGGCATGGGGATCATGATCATCCGCAAGATCCTGGCCATCGAGGTCTAAGGGAGGGAGAAAATGGCACTACTGGCGGCCGCTTCGGTCTTTGTCACTGTCGTGGTCTTCGCTTTCTCATTCCGCGCAGGCCCGAAGGGCGATTCAGTGCGAGCCCGCGTTGCCGGTCTCTCCACCTCCCACGCCCACGAGAGAGGTCAGCCGACGCTGTCCTTCGGCGACCGCATCGTAGTGCCGCTCGTCGATGGCCTCACGAACAAGGTTTTCGCCATTCTGCCGCACGGCTTCATCATTCGGCTGAGGACCCGCCTGATGCGGGCCGGCGAGCCCGTCACCGCCGAAGGCTTCATCATGATCACCCTGGTCGCGAGCGGCGTTCTGGGCGGCCTGCCGTTCCTTCTGATGATCTCCGCGAAGGGGGCGCTGAACGTAAAGATGCTCGGCCTCATAGTGCTGATGGCCGGCATGGGCGCCTATTTGCCCACCATGTGGCTATCGAACCGTTTGCGCCAGCGCCAGAACATGATCATCAAGAGCCTGCCCGATAGCTTCGACATGATCACGACGTGCGTCGAAGCTGGCCTGGGGCTCGATGCCGCTCTGGCCCGCGTCGCTGAGAAGGTGAAAGGCCCCTTCTCTGAAGACCTGTCCATCACCCTGCACGAGATCAGCATGGGTCGCAATCGCGCCGAATCCCTGCGCGATCTTGCCGACCGCACCGGCGTCGCCGATCTCAGCCTCTTTGTAAATGCTATAATCCAGGCTGAACAGATGGGTACCAGCATTGGCCAGGTGCTGCGCGTGCAATCAGAGCAGATGCGCGTGCGACGCCGTCAGCGAGCGGAAGAGAAGGCGAACCAGGCGCCGGTGAAGATGGTCTTTCCGCTCGTCATGTGCATCCTTCCCGCCCTGTTCGTCGTCATCATGGGCCCGGCCGCCATTCAACTCTACCAGACGATATCGAGCCGAGGCACGTGAGAATCCAGAACACGACTCGCGAGACCCAGGTCGCCGACCGCGCCGTCCCGGCAAACAACCCCTGGAGGCGACTCGTTGGCCTGCTCAACCGCTCCCACCTGGAGCCCGGCGAAGGGCTGGTGCTCATGCCCGGCAGTGCCATCCACATGTTCTTCATGCGCATGGCCATCGACGTCATCTTCGTGGACAGGGACGGCCTGGTGCTGAAGACGGCCGCAAACGTCAAACCCTGGCGCGTCGTCCTGGCGCCACGCCGCTCGCGCTACACCATCGAGCTGCCCGTCGGCGCCATCGAACAGTCCGCCACCGTCCCCGGCGACGTCCTCGATCTGAGCGCCTCCTAGCCTTCGACCCTTCGACGCGTTAACCTTTCGCCCGCCCCGAGCGTTATGATCACGTAAGAACTTTCAGGTCCCCGCCGGGAGGCCCAAGGTGAAGCTTCTGAGACTCCTGCCGCTGCTCCTCCTGCCCGCGCTCTTCCTCGGCGCCACCTGCGTCACCCACGTCGACCAGAAAGGACCGGCGGGCCCCTGGGTCGGCGAAGTCACGAACACCGGCACCGATGCCGTCGACGGGACTACAGGAACCGGCTTCACCATCGATGCCAACGGCAAGGACGTGGGCCCCGCGCCCACACTGCTCTGCCCCTGGGACCTTCTGCCTGGCGACAAGGCCTATTTCTCCATCTCCGCGATGGCAGCCGGTCGCCTCAATGATCCGTCACTCGCTGCTACGCTGCCTCTCAGGCTCTCCGAGATTCAGACTTATCCTCTGCGACAGCGACCCGTGACTGGGCTGACGTTTCGTGTTTTGCAGGCATATCCAGAGCACCAGGCCATAATGGTCGAGATGCGAAACGATTCCCCAAATACCTACAGCAACTTCGACACCTGCGCCGTCCTGCTCTCAGCGGCAGGAGAAGTGCAGGAGATTGTAACCAGAAGACCGTCTCCTGCGGGCACATTGAGCCCTGGGCAGTCAGTCACCTTCCCGTTCCAGTTCAGCTCTCCCCTCGATGGCACCTTCGTTTTCGGCACACATGACGGCTACAATTCGACTCTGAACACAGTTCTCCCTTCGACAGCCTTTGATCTTGAGACCTACAAGATCGTCGAGACTCCGAACGGTAGGGAATTGTTGGGGGTCGGCGAGATAACGAACACCACCACAACCGATCTGATGTCGGCGAGATACGAGGTGTACTTGACTACTTCTCCCACGGTCCGTGCCAATGGAAATGTGGGACCGTATGGAGCAGACTTTCGCAGCGGACTGAACTTCTGGGATGGAAACGGCTTGATCCTCGCTGGAAAGAAGGCTCCGTTCAGATTCTCGTTGCCGCTGGACCAGAACGATACTCCGAGTGTCGAAGTCGCTGCAATTGAGGCCGGAGTATCGGAGTGGCAAGAGCCTCCGAACTACGTCTCCATTCCAGTGACAAACGTCGAGACCGAGCAGGCAGGCACGGATTCATTGAAGATATCCGCGACCATAAGCAACCCGACCGATGATTACATGCTTTTCGGCTCGCTCTGCTTCAACCTCAGAGGATCGCGTGACAAACTCGTGGGCACGTCCTGCTTGATGATTCCGCAAGGGGTCGAGGCACGCAGTTCACTTACGGTGTCGGAAGTAGTAGCTGAGCTCGCACCGATGCATTCTGTTGAAGTGATAGCATACGGGTTCAAGGGAAGGCCAGTCACTCCGCCGACCTAGGCAGCGACAGAAGGCATCGCACATTCACGCAAGGGGCTTCGCAAGAGGTCTTCGTTCGGCTCCCGTTTAGTCCTTCCGCCCCAGAATCGTCACGGAGCAGACTGAGCCCGGCCCGCCCAGGTTGTGCGCCAGCCCCAGCCTCGCGTCCTTCACCTGCGCCCCGTCCGCGCGGCCCTGCAACTGCTTCGTCACCTCGTACAGCATCCGACATCCCGTCGCGCCGATGGGATGCCCGAAGCACTTCAGCCCGCCGCTCGCGTTCACCGGCAGGTCGCCGTCCACCTCGCTGCGACCGTCCGCGACGAACGCCGCCCCCTGGCCCTGCTCGCAGAAGCCCAGATCCTGGTAGTTCAGGATCTCCGTGATGCTGAAGCAGTCGTGCACCTCCGCCAGGTCGATCTCCTTCGCCGGGTCCTTGACGCCCGCCTCCGCGTAGGCCGCCCTGGCCGCGTCCTGCGTCGCCGGGAAGCCCAGGAAGTCCGTCGAGTTCGAGAACATGGGCCGGCCCGTAGCCACCGCCAGCGCGTTCGCCTTCACCAGCACGTAGTCGTCCTTGTGCTTGCTCCGGTCGGCGATCTCCGGACGCGTGATCACCAGCGCCGCCGACCCGTCGGACATCGCGCAGCAGTCGAAGCGCCCCAGCGGCCAGGCGATCATCGGCGCCGACAGCGCGTCCTCCAGCGTTATCTCCCGCCGGAAGTGCGCCTTCGGGTGCTTGGCGCCGTTCTTGTGGTTCTTCACCGCCACGCGCGCCAGGTCCTCCCTCGTCCAGCCGTACTGATGGAAACAGCGAGTCGCCGACAGCGCGAACAGCGCCGGCGCGCTGGCCACACCGAACACCGGATGGCTGAAGCCCTGCGTCGGCAGGCCGGAGCTGCCCGTGTCCATCAGCTTCTCGACGCCGCAGGCCATCGCGACGTCGTACGCCCCGGACGCGACGGCATAGCAGGCGTTGCGGAAAGCGTCCATCCCGGAAGCGCAGTAGTTCTCCACGCGCGTCACCGGGATGCCGAAAAGCTTCATCGGATCGGAGAAGGTGTTGCCGCTGAACCCAGTGAACGGGTAGAGAACGCCTATCCAGGCCGCCTGCACGTCCTGCGGCGACACGCCCGCGTCGTCGAGCGCCTCGTACGCCGCTTCGACGACGAGGTCCTCCACGTCCTTGTCCCAGAGCTCACCGAACTTGGTGCAGCCGACGCCTATGATGGCGACCTTGTCCGTGATGCTTCCCATGGCCTCTCCTCCTTGCTCAACGTCACGCCGCGAAGAACCGACGCGAATCGGAGCCATTGTAGGGGAGGACTTTAGTCCTCCCGCTGCTTTCTACCCCGCTACCACAACCGGTCGCGCCTTCCAGTAATAGTTGTGGAAGTTCGCCGCCTCATGCAACCGGCGGAACAGCACCTCGACCGGCAGCCCCACCTTCGCTTCGTTCGGGTCGGCGTCCGTCATCTCCAGGAACACGCGCCCACCGCCCTCCAGGTCGACCACCATTCGCGCCACCGGCACGTTCAAGTACTGCCCGACCGACAGGTGGTCCAGCGTATAGGTGTAAACGTTCCCCCGCCGTGACAGTTTGACCGGCTCAACGTTGTCCTTCTGACCACACTCCTCGCACACTCGCGGGGGCGGATACTGCACGACGCCGCAGCCCCGGCAGCGCCCGCCGATGAAGTTCAACTCCTGGCGGGCGTCCCGCCAGTACGTCACCGGCGACCCTTCCGCCGCCGGCGTCTCGCGCTCCGTCAGGCCTCGGAAGTGGACGTACGACGTGTAGTTCGGCAGCGGCCGTTTCTCCGCGAGGTGGCCCGCCAGCCCCTTGCGACCCTCCGGCCGCGGCATCTCCGCCGTCACCTCCAGCAGCAGCGCGTCGGCGCCGTCGCCGTGGTTGAGGACCAGAATGCGCTCGCCGGCCTTTGCCCCCTCCAGCGCGCCCGCCAGCATCATCAGCGCCAGCGCCGCGCCCGGGCTGCCGACCGAGAAGAACAGCGTGTCCTGAAGCTGCGTCGGCGCAATTCCCAGCGCTCGCGCCACGGCGACGTGCGCCCGCGGGTCCGACGAAGTGATCACGCCCCGGGCGAGGTCCGCGCCGCTCACGCCCTGCTTCTCCAGCAGCGCTTTGCCCGCCGCCACCGCCGACGTCGCGTAGCCGTGCTGCGTCTCGACCTTCGACTCGAACGACCGCACGTAGCGGTCCTCGCTGCGACGCCACGGCCCGACCTGCTCGCCGGCCAGCGAATACGTCCCGAGGATCTGCACCGGACCGTCCTTGGCGACCAGCACCGCGCCGGCGCCGTCCCCGAAGAGCTGCTCCGACATCGACTCCGGCTCGCCAATGCGACAATCGCCGGCAACGACGAGAACGCTTCGCGCTGAGCCGCTGTCGACCGCGTCCGCGGCCGCCCGCATAGCCGTCGTCGCGGCCCGCAGTGAGCCGGTGAAATCGGCAGTATTGATGTCCTGCCGCATGTCCAGCGCCGCCGCGATAATCCCAGCGCACTGCTTCTCCAGGTAGGGCGCCGTCGTCGTGGCGAAGAACAAGCCATCGATGCCGGCCGGGTCGATGCCCGTCAGGCAGTCAATGCCCGCTGCCACCGCCATCGTCAGGCTATCCTCGTCCGCATTCGCCACCGCGCGCTCGCCGGGAACCGCCGGAATGCCCCAGGCGTCGCCGATCTGCTGTCGCGACAGGCGATAGAGCGGCACATACGCTCCGCTCGCTGCAATCCGTGCCATTTGCGGCTCCTTTCTTCGACGCCTCAGCGTCAGTACCTGAGCAGACAGCAGACGTGCAGCGTGGGGTCGAAGTAGGCGGCGAAGGCGTCGTCCCAGTAAGGATCGAAGAGGAAGCCTTCTTCCTTCTGTGCCGCCGCTTGTCCCGGTTCAGAGGCGATGGCGGGTATGTGCTCAGGCCGTTGACGCTTGCGCTTTGCCGGCTCCAACGCCCTCTTCCGACGCTCTCTCACGGCCATGATCTTCCCTCTTGCGCTGTGGGAAACTAATGTAATCCTTGGCGCTTTCCAAGACAACATTGTGTCGAGTGCTCACAAATGGGCATCTTTCGGATCAGGGGGCAGGGGAAGACGACCTACCGCCGCGCAGGCGTGTGGTCCGGGCGCGAAAACGATCGCTAAAGGCTCAGGGCACGTCCTGCTGAAGCTTGCGCAGCCGTCGGCTGAGCACCGGCAACATTTGGACAGCGATATGCGGATTCGAACGCATCTCCGCCACGAAGTCCCAGCGCGACAGCACCAGACACTCCGTGTCCTCGCTGGCGACGACGCTCGCTGAGCGCGGGTAGGAGTCGAGCAACGCCATCTCGCCGAAGAAGTCGCCTGCGGTCAGGCTGGCCAGCGCCGTCTGACTCTTGCCGTCGCCGCCGCGCACGACGCTCACGCGCCCCTTGGTGATGAGGTAGAAGGCGATGGCGTCCTCGCCTTCCTTGACGATGACGTCGCCCTTCTTGTAGGCCCGCGTTATTGTCGCCGAGGCGAGTCGCTTGAGGTCCCTGCGGCTGAGCTCGGAGAAAAGGGAGGCGCCTGCCAGTATGTCTTCCGGGTACATCTCACGCTCCTTTTGTTCGTTGCTTTACCGCGTAACTATACAACAGCGCCGCCGCCGCATCCAGCGTCGGGCTTGCCGGCGCTCATTCCCTTATTCCCGCTCCTTCGCATAGAGTGGCGACAGTATACTGTAGGCGAGAGCAGAAGCGACGCCGTGGAAGGGCATTACTCGACATAACGTTTACAAGGGCACCGCACATGAAGCCGCGAGCCATTGCCGATAGGGTGCTGGCGCTTGGCGCCGTCGACTGGGATAGGCGCCTCTTCGATTCCCTGATACCGCTCCCCGACGGCACCAGCTACAACGCGTACCTCGTCCAGGGCAGCGAGAAGACGGCCCTTCTCGACACCGTCGACCCCACGAAGAGGGAAGAGCTGCTCGCTCAGCTCGACGGCCTGCCACCAGTCGACCTCGTCGTCTCCCACCACGCCGAGCAGGACCACTCCGGCGTCATTCCGAACGTGCTGGCGCGCTATCCCGCCGCCAGGCTCGTCGCCTCGACGAAAGCGAAGGGCATTCTGCTCGACCTCCTGGAGTTGCCGGAGGAGCGAATAATCACCGTCGAGGACGGCGAAGAGCTGTCCCTGGGCGACAGGACACTCCGCTTTCACTACATGCCCTGGGTCCACTGGCCGGAGACGATGGTCACCTATTTGCCGCAGGACCGCATCCTCTTCACCTGCGACCTCTTCGGCTCGCACCTCGCGACGTCCGACCTCTACGCCGACGAAGCCGCCGTCTACGAGCCCGCCAAGCGCTACTACGCCGAGATCATGATGCCGTTCCGGCGCGCCATCGCCAAGCACCTCGAGAAGGTGCGCGAGATCGACCCGGCGATCATCGCGCCCAGCCACGGCCCCATCTACAAGCGGCCCGCCTTCATCGTCGACGCCTACGACGACTGGGTGTCCGCACCGCCGAAGAACAGGGTAGTGCTTCCTTACATAACGATGCACGGCAGCACCGGCCGCATGGTCGACCACCTCGTCGCGGCGCTGGTGGAACGGGGTGTCGGCGTGGAGCAGTTCAACCTCGTGGCGACCGATATCGGCAAGCTCGCCGTCTCCCTCGTCGATGCCGCGACAATCGTCGTCGCCACCCCCACAGTCCTCGGCGGCCCTCACCCGACGCTCCTCAGCGCCGTCCACCTGGCCGCGGCGCTCAACCCCAAGCTGCGCTTCGCCGCCGTCATCGGCTCCTACGGCTGGGGCGGCAAGGCCGTAGAGCGCATAGCGGAGGTCATCTCGCGCGCCGACATCGAGATACTCGACCCCGTTCTCTGCAAAGGGCTGCCTCGCGACGCCGATTTCGCCGCTCTGGATAGCCTCGCCGAAACGATAGCGACCCGGCACCATTCGTTGGGTTTGAGCTGACGGCGTGGATGACACCGCGCCGCGAAAGGAGACAGGACATGGAAAGCCTACTGACTGACGACCAGCGCAAGCTGCGCGATGAGGTCCGCGACTTCGTCAAGAGCGTCCCGCGACAGCTCCTCCTCGACATGGACGCCGGCGTCGCGCCCTATCCAAAGCAGTTCCTTGAAGAGGCCGGCCGGCGCAACCTGCTCGGACTGCGCTTTCCCAAACAGTACGGCGGCCGTGGCCTCGGCTGGCGGGACGAGATCGTCGCCCTCGAAGAGATCGGCGTTCTCAGCACCAGCCTGCCCTGCCTCTACAGCCTCGTCAGCATCGTCGGTGAGGCGCTGACGCGTTTCGGCACGCCGCAGCAGAACGAGCGCTGGCTGCGACCCGCCCTCGCCGGAGACCTCGCCGTGGCGGAAGCCCTCACCGAGCCCCGCGGCGGCTCCGACTTCTTCGGCGCGGCCACCCGCGCCCGTCGCGACGGCGATTGCTGGCTCCTGAGCGGTCAGAAGCGCTTCATCGTCGGCGCGGAAGGGGCCGACTACTTTTTCGCCTACGCCCGCACCTCAGAGACTAATCCTCCGCACGAGTCCATCAGCTCCTTCATCGTCGAGCGAGGGCCCGGCATCGAAGTCCAGCACGTCTACGGCCTCCTGGGCATGCGCGGCGGCGGCACCGGCCGCGTCTACTTCCGCGACGCCCGCGTCCCCATCGAAAACCTCGTCGGGCCGGAGAACGGCGGCGCCATCGTCTTCAACCAGATGATGATCCCGGAGCGAATGACCAGCGCCGGTGGCGCTCTCGGCATGGCCCGCGCCGGCCTCGAGATAGCCGCCCGCTACGCCGACCAGCGCAAAGCCTTCGGACAGAAGATCCGCCGCTTCGAAGGCGTCAGCTTCAAGATCGCCGACAGCCTCACCCAGCTCGACGCCGCCCGCGCCCTCGCCTACGCCGCCGCTCACGCCATCGATAGCAACGACGAGCCGGGACGCGTCCGGCGCCTCGTCTCCGAGGCCAAGAAGTTCGCTACCGACACCTCATGGAAGGTCATCAACGACGCCATGCAGGTGATGGGAGGCATCGGCTACACCAACGTCTACCCGATCGAGCGCCTGCTCCGCGACGCCCGCCTGCTCATGATCTGGACCGGCACCAACGAGATCATGAACCTGCTCATCCAGCACGAGTACTACAACGAGTTGGGCCGTCCCTCGACCGCCCGCGACGTCGAAGCCGACGCCGCCGGCTGGGACCTCCCCGACGAGAAGGTCTACGAATAACGGGGGATGTTCGGACTACCCCGGCTGCGGCGAGCACCCCGGCACAAATCGCGCCCGACGGTGCGCCGCCTCGTTTACCATATGGAACAGCAGCGCCAGGCTCGCCAGGGCAATACCGCCGCTACCCAGTTCGATGCCGACGGCCTCGATGGCCGTCGGTCCGGTCTGACTATTGAAGATGTCCCAGAAGGCGTGGAACAGCACTGCCGCCGCGAACGCCGCGACCACCGGGAGATTGATGACGCGCCTACCCGCCTTCTCGCGCTCCCGCCATAGCACGGCGCACACCAGCCCCGTCCAGGCGCCGTGACCCGCCGGCGAAAGCAGCCCCCGCACGATCAGCGTTACCTCCACGTTCCCTATCCCGTTCGAGCCCTGGGCCGCCGCAAAGCCATATCCGATCGTCTCCAGCGCCGCGAATCCCATTCCCGCCGCCACGCCGAAGATCAGCCCGTCCGCCTGCGAGCAGTAGCGTCCATGAAAGTAGATGCCCAGCGGAACGATCAGCTTGGCGCTCTCCTCGATTATGCCCACGCCGAACATCTGCGCCGCGCCCAGACTTCGCAGCGTCGCATACTCCAGCACCGCCGCAACCGAAACGCCGAGCGCGCCTCCCCAGAGAAAACACATCCCGACCACGCTGGTCGGAATGTCGCGGCCCGGCTCCCGCTCGAACACGAACGAAACGAACGCCATCGGCACGACGAAGGCGCCCACGAGTATAACGGTCGGGATGTAAGATGGATTGTTGGTTCCCCTGACCAGCACCGTTAGCACCAGGAACAGCGCGGTCCCGCCGACGAGAAGGCGAAAAGAATTGCGCCTGTAGATCGGAATGGAGCGATTTGGTGGCGTCATCGGGCTTTCCATCCGCCCCCTCCATCCGAGTGGCGAGCCGGAAGGCCCTGATAGTCCCCGAAAGGGAGCTTCGTCCGGTTCCCTCCGTACCTAAATTATACCATCTCGGCCCGCCCCGATTCGCATGCTATAATTCTGGTAGATGGAGGCGTTCGACATCTCGGTGCCGCTGCGGCCGGGGATGATCACCTACCCCGGCGACGCTCCCCTGCGGGTCGAACGTTCCCAGGCGATAGCCCGCGGCGATGCCTACAACCTCACCTGGCTCCAACTCGGCGCTCATGCCGGCACCCACGTCGACGCGCCCCTCCACTTCATCGAAGGCGCCTCCGACGTCACCGCTCTTTCGCTGGGCGCCCTCATCGGCCCTGCCCACGTCATCGACGCCACAACCGTAACCGCCGATATCGACGCCGTCACCCTGGAGCGCCTCGACATACCGGTTCACGCGCGCCGGCTTCTGTTCAAGACGCCGAATTCCCGTCTCTGGGACCGGCCCGACTTCAGCGCCGACTTCCTCGGCCTCACCGCCGACGCCGCCCGTCTTCTGGTCGCGCGCGGAACGGACCTCGTGGCCATGGACTATCTGTCGATAGCGCCCGCGTCTGACCCGGCTCCCACGCACCAGGTCCTCCTCGAAGCCGGCGTCGTCATCCTCGAGGGCGTCGATCTGCGGCACGTGCCGCCCGGGCCCTACGACCTCGTCTGCCTGCCGCTGCTCGTTCCCGGCAGCGACGGCGCTCCCGCCCGCGCCGTCCTCCTGCGGAACTAAGCGACCCGATCCCGCGCGCTCGACATAACAAGCGGCCGCTGCGTTTCCTTCCGACCCACGGGAGAAGGCGCAACGGCCGTCAATTGTGGCTGTCACGTCCATAGCATACCAATGGTGATATGCCGGCATTGACGTGCCCCGCGAACCCCCTTGACGCGGCGCTGCGGCGCGCGTAGGGTTCGACTCAGACCAGTCGCCGTAGAGTCAGCCGGCAGGGCGAGCCAGGTTGACGAACGGCAAAGGAGCAGCCACACGGCGGATTCAGAGGCGGCCTACCCGATCTTCCAGTATCGTTCTCAAGAAAGGGGCACACAAGATGAAGAGGTTACTCAAGCATTGGCCGTTGTTCTCACTAGGGGTTTTCGCCGTCGTCGCGCTCTCTGTAGCGGCCTGCGGCGGAAGCAGCAACAACAACGGCACCGCCACCCCGAAGGCGGGAGCAACGCCGGCAGCGGCCGAAACGAAAGTCGCCATCCCTGCCGGCGTCGAGACCAACGGAGTCACTGACACGGAGATCAAGCTCGGCACTATCCAGCCATTGAGCAATACGACTGCGGCTGCCTGGGGGATACCGATCCGCAATGGTATGCAGGCCTACTTCGATTGGGTCAACGACAACGGTGGCATCTACGGCCGAAAGCTGACCCTGGACGTCGGCGACAGCCAGTACACGGGGCCCGTTGCCAGCGAGGTGACGCGAAAGCTCGTCGAGCAAGACAAAGTGTTCGCCATGATAGGAGGGCTGGGGACAGACGCGGAAGGCGCCGTCTACCAGTACCTGCAGGAACAGGCTGTCCCCGATATGTTCCTCCTCACCGGCGAGACTATGTTTACGGATCCGATCGCCTCAACACGCTATGGCTGGCTCGTCAACTACTTGGATGAGGGCCAAATCCTCGGCCAGTACATCGGCAAGACCTACCCTGGCAAGAAGCTCGGCATTCTCGCTCAGAATGATGACTTTGGGAAGCAGGGCGAGCAGGGCGTCAAGAACGGCATCCAAGGCGCCAACATGACGGTAGCCGACACGCAGTACTACGATCCCACCCAGACCGACGTTACCGCCCAAATGCAGCGCCTCAAGGCCGACAACGTTGACGTCATCGCCTTCTACGGGATGCCGGCGCAGGCGGCCGGCGGGATCAGTACCGCGCGCACGACGTTGAGTTGGAATGTGCCGTTCATCATTACCGGTGTGGACGCAGCCCAGATCGTCGGCGCGCTCGCCGGCTACGCCAACATCGCCGGGACAGTGACCGTTTCGTACGGCTATCAGTCCGACCAAACCGAGATCCCGGGCGTCGCTAAGTACCAGGAAATCTATACCAAGTACATCTCGGGCGCAAAGCCCGACAGCATCAGCGAATCCTCCTACGCCCTCGCCGAGGCCATGGTCCACGTACTGATAATGGCTGGGCCTGATCTCACGCGCTCCAGTTTCCTGGCCGCCGCGGAGTCCGTCTGCAAGTTCAACGGAAGCACCGGGTTCAATGAGGTGAGCACCTCCCCCTCGGACCACCGCTGGAACGAGTCGGAGTTGTTCGTGAAAGCTACCGGGTCTGACGCGAGTACGTTCAGATGGGCGCCCTTCGGGGATCCGATCCTCCGCGATACCACGAAGAGCTGCACGCCCAAGACGCCTCCTGCCGACGCGACCAAGCAGCCACAGACAGGAACAGGAGGGTAATAGGGCAACACTACGACCGTCCTGGCGGCCTTCAAGCAAGACACCGCCGTCTACCCGGCCACGACCGCCGAAGAAGGGCTCGCGCTCGGAGCGGAGGCGCTACGACGCCGCAAGGCCGCCTAACCCACGCCGATCCCGCACGCTCGACATAACAAGCGGCCGCTGCGTTTCCTCCCGACCCGCAGGAGAAGGCGCAACGGCCGTCCACTGTCGTTGGTGGAGACGGGGGAGAATTGAACTCGTCTCAAGCCCGTCTGTAGGGGTCGCTAGGCGTCGCTTTTGAATCTAAAACGCCCCTTCGCCGTCGCTCCCCGTCGCCCTTCATAGCCCCCGCTGGCTGTCAAAGCTGGCTGTCAAACTCTGTCGCGTGCGACTAGCGATAGAGACGGGCATTGACGCGCCCGGCGGACGCCGCTACTGCACGATCACCGTCCCAGTCATGAACCGGTTAAGCGAGCAATGGTAGGTGAAGGTGCCCGCCGTCTGGAACGTGTGCGAGAAGGTGTCGCCCAACAGGTTGCCGCTAGCGAAGCTGCCGTCGTCGGCGGTCACGGTGTGCGTCGACGGGCCGTTGTTCGTCCAGGTGACGGTATCGCCGACCTTGATGGTAACAGTCGCCGGCGTGAACTCGAAGTCTTTAATCGTTACGGACGCGGTGCCCGGTGTCGTAGTGCTTTTCTTGGAACTACCACAGGCCATCGTCGAAAGGCTTCCGACGACAAGCGCAATTAATAGCGCGATCAAGCCAGCACGGGTTTTGCAGGACATGAGAACGGTCTCCTTTCCGTCTGTTGGTTCGCGGGCCCGTCCTGACCGCGCGTGTGAAGCAAATTATGTCGTCCAAGGTTAGTGTTGCACAACCTCCCTGGTGGCGGCGGTCAATAAGCGAGGGTATTCAGCAGCGAACTGCCGATGCGGGAATCATAGCACCGCGCGGGCGCTTGTCAACCTGCACGCGAGCAGCCAGATCACAGCATGTTGGCGCTGTGTCAACTATGTCATTCGCTGGACGAGGGCAACGCGCACGCGACAAGTTGACTCACGGGCGTACAATGTGATTATCCTCGTTACTTGACCCCCGCCAACAGGGAGGTTGTGCGATGCCTGCTCGAACCGTGATGCGACTGCTCCTCATGGTCCTGGCGGCAACGTTGGCCCTCCCGCTGGTGGTGAGTGTTCTTGCCCGGCGGGGGCCAGCACCCGACGCCCGCGCTGCCGACCGTGGCCCTCCCGTCATTGACACCATCAGAACAGGCTGGGGTGAGCGGGAGTCCAACGGCGTGGCCGTCAACCCCGACACAAATCTCATCTACTTGACGAACTACGGAGACGGCACGGTATCGGTTATTCAAGACGTGCCGAGCCCCACGCCCACGCCAACCGACACGCCAACGCCTACACCGTGTATCCCGCCCGCCAATGACGACTTTGCCAATGGTACTGGCATCGGGGCGGTACCGTTCGCAACCAGCCTATCTACGATGTGCGCCACGTCGCAGGTGAAGGAGCCCCAGCCCTGTGCCATCATCGGGTTGACCGTGTGGTACAGCTACACGCCATCTGAGACCGAGACCCTCCAGGCCGACACTGTAGGGAGCGACTACGACACGGCATTGGCGGTCTACACAGGGACCGATCTGGAGAGCCTGACCAGCGTGGCCTGCGACGACGATTCGGCGCCCGGGCTGACGTCGCTCATCACGTTCACTGCCGTAGGTGGCACCACCTATCACTTCCAGGTCGGGGGCTTTGCTGGGAGCGGAGGAGATGTCAGTTTTGGGCTAGCGCCACCAGCGCCCACCCCCATGCCTACCGACACGCCAGTGCCGACGGCGACCTGGACGCCTGCTAGTCCCACTATCACCTCCACGCCCACGAGCGTAAGGCCGGCCCCGATCGTGCACATCGACTTGACCGTCAACGGCCAGCAGGGGCCGATCACCGTCACCCTGGGCGACTCTGTTGTTTATCGGTGGGTCCTCACCGCCGAGAAGGGCCTGATGGAGTACGCGTCGGTGCATGATGACACTCACCCGGCCCTAGACGGGAGCCGCGGGCCCGGTGCTTTTACCTCTTGCGAGCGGACTGCGGTAGTGACGTTGCTGACTCCAGGCCCCGTCATCGACACGGTCAGGGCCTTCGTACAGGGTTTAACAACTGGTGGCGACGCAGAGACTTACGCTGAGGACTATGTCAAGGTCAACGTTGTGACGCCTACGCCAACCGACACCCCAACGCCCACCGACACGCCTACGCCGACGCAGACACCTCCTCCAAATGTTGTCCAGCCACAGGTGATCGCCGTTGTGCCGTTGGACAGCAGTCCTAGATACCTGGCGATTGACGACAACACCAACCGCATCTGGGTGGGCAACTCAGGCAGTGGCGGCAACGTCTGGGCGATTGATGGGGTGACCAACACCGTAGTGGCAACCGCGCCTGCGGGCGTCTTCCCCATGGGCGTGGCTGTGAACCCCAACACCAACCGCATCTACGTGGCCGACTATACATGGGGTGGCAACAGAGTCTGGGTCATCGATGGGGCGACCAACTCCGTAGTGGCGACCGTGTGGGTGGGCACCGACCCCTGGGGCGTTGCTGTAAATCCCAATACCAACCGCATCTACGTGGCCAATCTGGGCAGCTACAACGTCTCGGTGATCGATGGGGCGACCAACTCGGTAGTGGCGACCGTGCCGGTGGGCAATTATCCCTACGGGATTGATGTTGACCCCAAGACCAACCGCGTCTACGTGGCGAACACCGCGAGCAAGACCGTCTCGGTGATCGACGCGTCCAGCGACTTCTATTGGACAGCGACCGTGCCCGTGGACCAGAGCCCGTATGGCGTTGCCGTAAACCCCGACACCAACCGCATCTACTTGAGCGGCTCAGACCAGATGCAGAACAATGTCTTAGTCTCGGTGATGGATGGGGCCACGAACACCGTAGTGGCGAACGTGCCGGTGCCTTGGGACGACAGCACCTGGGGCATTGCGGTCAACCCTAGCACCAACCGTGTCTACCTGACCGGCTCGTATGACGCCACCCGCAACGATGTCCTGGTGATCGATGGGGCGACCAACTCCCTTGTGGCGACCTGGCCCGTGGGCCATTCGCCCTTCGGCGTTGCCGTCAACCCCAAAAACAACCGCATCTACGTGGCCGAGCAAGGCGACAACACCGTACGAGTAATCCAGGACTCCCCCGTGCCCGGTCCCGTTGGCGGCATCGCAGAAGCTCCGGATACTGTGATACCAGTCAAGACCTCGCGGGATGTGCCGTATGGCGCTTTTGCTGGGGTTGCGGCCGTCATTGTCGTGCTGGCGGCATGCGGCTTGTACTCCAGGAGGCGCTGGCTGCGGTAGGGCTCGCGGTGCTGGGCGCGATGGGCGGCGTGCTGGCCATCACCGTGGCGGGAACCATGGCGGGCAAGAGGCGGGGCGGACAGCAGTAGCGTGGCCCCCACCCGTGACGCATGAGGGGAAAGCCCAATATACACGAAACAATCCGGTGCTTATGATGGGCAAGAAGGTAGGCCGGCGATGATCGCCCCAGATCACTATGCCGACCCAGTGGACGATTGGATGCTGTGCGAACGGTGCCACGAGCGCCCTGCTGCATGGTTTGTGAGTCCCGGCACCGATGCTGGAGTCTATACATACTGCGATCGGTGTATGCCGGCGCGCTGGCGGGCTTGGGCCCAGCCCTACACGCCCTGGCGCAACCAAGACATTGAGAAGTGGGCCGAGACGCTTCGGCGCGGCATTCAGGAGGACAGCGGGTAGGCGCAGCTCGCCGTCCACGGTGCGCAACGAAGCGCCGCATCGCAAGCAGAGCCGCCGCCTAATTCGTCGGATCAGATAAGAGGCGGCCGCTGCGCCCATCCCGGCGCAACGGCCGTCGTTTTCATTGGTGGAGACGGGGGAGAATTGAACTCCCCGTCCAGAAGAAGAACGTCCTGAGTCTCCTACAAGCTTAGCCGGCTATTTGATGTCGCGAGACGGGCTCCTGCCGACCGGATACCGCCCCGCCAGTCGATGAGTCTTTAGCTACCCTTATCGACGTCCGGGCCACTGCACTCCGGCATTGCGTCGCCGCTTCCCAGCCCACCGGAGCGAGGCCAAGAGCGACGTAGTCGCCGTGTTTAGGCGACTAGGGCAAACTCACGTTCGCCAGTTGTTTTTTGCCACCTGATTTTCGAGGGTGATGGCACCTCGGCTTGCAACTCAGACCCGTCGTTCCCTGTCGAGCCCTTTCGTCCCCGCACGCATTATACCGTATCCGGAGAGCCTTGCCTAGCGGCGGATCGCCCGCTGCATCTGGCGCTCCGCCTCCCGCTTAGCTATCGCCTCCCGCTTGTCGTGACTCCGACGCCCCCGCGCCAGCGCCAGCTCCAGCTTCGCGCGACCGTTCTTCAGATACATGCGAAGCGGGACCAGCGTCAGCCCCTTCTCCTCCAGCGCCGCGCTCAGCTCCCGCATCTCCGACTTGTGCAGCAGCAGCTTGCGCCTCCGCGTCGGCTCGTGATTGAAGCGACCCGCCGCCGGGTACTGCGCGATGTGCGCGCTCTGCAGCCACAGCTCCCCGTCGTCCGGCCGCGCGAACGCCTCCCGCAGGCTGACCCGTCCCTCCCGGACCGACTTTATCTCCGTTCCCGTGAGGACAAGGCCCGCCTCCACCGTCTCCAGGATGTGGTAGTCGTGCAGCGCCTTGCGATTGACGGCGATAACCTTCTCCGCCACGGTTCCCTCCGACGCCTCAGCCTTCGCTACTGCCCCCCGTGGAGAAAGTCGATGGCGCTCAGCAACTGGCTGTCGCGCTTCGCCGCAACATCCGCGTCGCTGAGGCTGACCTGGATGTCCGGCGTGATGCCCGTCTTGTCAATCCCGACACGATTCGGCGTGAGCCACTTCGCGACCGTCACGAAGAGAGCGCCGCGGTCATCACTCAACTGCTCGGAGCGATTCACCGTCCCTTTGCCGAACGTCTTCTCGCCGATGATCGTCGCGCGGCCGTTGTCGTGCAATGCCGCCGACAGCACTTCCGAGCCGCTGGCGCTGTACTTGTTGACGAGTATCGCGATAGGTATCTGCGTCGCCTCGCCGCCGCTCTTGGCGCTGTACACCTTCTCGCTCTGATCGCGGTCCACTTCCACCAGAATCGTTCCGCTGTCCAGGAACATGTCGGCAACCTGCACCACGGTGTCGAGGAGTCCGCCGGGATTCCCGCGCAGATCGATTATCAGCCCCTTGTAGTTGCCCTTCGCTATCTGGTCGAGTTGCGGCTTGAGCTGCGACACCGTCAGCGCCGAGAATTCGCGTATCTGGACATACGCCAGGTCCGTCACGTCATTGCCGTTTGCGTCCTTGAGCGTCCCGCCCGGCGGCTCGTTGGACACACTGTCCACCTGAATCGCGTCCCGCTTTATCGTCAGCTCCACCACCTCGCCGTCCGTGTGCTGCAGCTTCAGCCGGACCTCGCTGCCCTTAGGCCCGCGTATTTTCGTCACCGCCTGATCGATATTCCAGCCGTCCGTCGATTCCCCGTCGACCTCCAGGATGATGTCGCCGGCCCTCACGCCCGCCGCTTCCGCCGGCGTCCCCTTAATCGGCGACAGTATCACTATCTTCCCATTCTGCTGCGTCACGTTCGCGCCGATGCCCTCGAAGACGCCAGAGGGCATGATGCTGACGCCGTAGGTCTGCGGGTCGACATAATACGTGCCGGTGTCCGCCAGCGACTTCACCATCCCGTTGATCGCGGCCTGCGTCAGCGTCTTGCCGTCGATCAGCGACTGGTCGACATAATCTCGCTGCAACAGCCCGTATATCTCGTAGAGGGCGTTGAAATCAGGCGAGCCATTCGCCGTGCTCGCCTCCGAGCCGCCGCGGTTCCTCTCGAAGGTGACGCCAAGTGCGAAGGTGACGGCCGCCAGCGTGACCACCAGGGCGCCGAATACTGCCCATTTAGCCGCTTTCGACATCTCGTCGCTCCTTCGTGATTAGAGTGGCTCCCAACACACCGTTCACCGGAGTCTGCGGAGCTTCGGCGTCTCCGGCGAAGCTCAGTCTAGCATCTCGCGACTGCGCCCGCAATTTGACCGCCGATCGACTCGACAGGGGAACAGTTGACATAACTCCGGCGCCGGAATGGAGACGACGCTCCCGAGTCCGTCTTTGACTGACAAGCTAGCCGGCCCAATGCGCCGGCGCCCTTCGGCCCCTGACCGTCCCTCGGCGCTGGCGAGAGGCGTAGAGTGCCCTGTCTGCCCGCGCCAGCAGCTCCTCGCTCGACTTCGCATCGTCAGGATAAGTGCCCACGCCGGTGGAGACTTCCAGTGCCACGTCCACCAGGATCCCCGCGCCCCAGTCGCGTCGCCTCGAAACCATCTGACGTATCTTCGTCGCAATCGACCCCGCGGCCTCGGCGTCCGTCTCCGGCAGGATAAGAACGAACTCGTCGCCGCCGTAACGCGCGGCAGTGTCGCAAGACCGCACGTTTTCCGCGAGAAGGCGCCCCAGGAAGCTCAACAACTCATCGCCGGCCAGGTGCCCGTAGCGGTCGTTGACCTCCTTGAAGCCGTTGACGTCCAGCATTATGACGCTCAGATGGCGACCGTAACGACGCGCACGCTCGAATTCAGAGCGAAGCTGATCATGGAAGTAGCGGTGATTGTACAGGCCCGTCAGGTTGTCGTGATAGGCCAGGTGGTGCAGGCTCTCGCTCAACCGCTCGAGGTGCTCCGAGTACGACCGCTCGAGTTTCAGGTTGGCTCGCCCGGCCTGCCTGGCCAGAAGCAGCGCGTACAGCGCTACAAGGCCGACCAGGCCCGTCTCCGACACCTCGTACGCGTGAGACGGCAGCACCCATCGTCCAACCAGCGACCAAACGAGAAGCGCGGCGAACACCAGGATGCCGATGCCGCGCAAGAGCCAACCTGCGCTGCCCGATTCTACGCGCCCCCGTTCGAGTCCGGCTTCGTCCGGATCGTCCGCCGTCGCCGGGGAGCTGGCGCCTCTCATCGCTCGTCCGATCCTTCCGGGCAGCGTGAAGCTAGGTCGCGACGGCATTCGCGTAAGGCTTTTCGACCGCAGACCGGCGAGACAGGGCCGCCGCGACAAGCGGATTCAGAGTCAACATAACAGCGCCTTCGGTAGCCCGGCTGCCGTAGCCCGCGGCACGCGGACCCTAGGCCCGTTGCTTTGCGCCCCAACCTTTCGGCTGGTTTGCCCTTGTCGAGCACTCGCGGAGAACACTTTGCTCTCTATGGATTATCGGCCGCTGTCGCAGCCGGCTTGACCACCTTCCGCCGAGTCAAGCTTACATAACTACCATAGTGCGATCATACGAGGACGATTGACGAAGGCTGTTTCTGGGGAGATGTCGTCGCTGCGCCTAGCGGTGTCGCGTAAGCGCGAGCTCCTGATTGCTACCCAGGCGGTCCAGCCGCTCCACGACCCGCAGGTCGCGTCGCCACCGTCGCCTGCCGAGATAATGATGCGCCTCATTCGAAGAAGCGAAGTGGCTTGGCAACGTGACGAGTGAAGCTCCCACAGCGATGGCCGTCAACGGCAAGGCGGCCCAGAGCGCCACGCCAGCCGCCAGCGCTACGACGGCGAGTCCGACGGAGGCCGTGGACGCCAGCATCCCCTGCCAGGCCGGCAAACTCCAGAACGAAACCTCAATCGACACCCGCTTTGTCACTTGCGGTTCAGGAGCAGCCATCCGCGCTAGACTGGCTCTCTCGCAATCGTAAGCAGCCCGCGAGTCCGGTGAGCCGAGCACCTCGAACGCGCGGTTTAGCTCTGCGAGGCGATGTTCTACAAAGGCATCCTCGTCCATCGCCGCCTTGTACTTGCGCGCCAGACACCAGTATGACTGAACGACCATCGTCTGATCGGCATTCGGATGGAGTTGCAGGACCTGGTAGTAGTCGCGTTCTTCCATGCTTCGCCTTCAGATTCGTCATCGGAGCTTTGCAGGCATTTACTATAACGCGACTCCCTCGCGAAGGTTTCACACCTTTTCGTCCGAGCGCGAGAGGCGGTCAGAATTATGTCAACATTCCCCTCACCTGCTGCTGCACCTCCGACAGCTCCGGGAAGTGCCCCGTCGCCACCTTCGAGTACACCAGCTCGCCGTTTACGGTCACCTCGAACCTGCCGCCGCCCGACGGCACGAGGCGCAGCCCTTCCACGCGTTGTCCCAGCTCCGTCAGCAGCTCAGCCGCCGTCCAGACGGCTCTCAACGTGTAGTTTCAGGTCACGCAGTATTCAATCTCGATGCTCAGCTTCTCGCTCATGCTCTTGTCCTCCAGTTGCCGACTGTGTTAAGAGATTAGCGCGTCGTTCCTCTTATGATAAGAGCCGCGTCGCGGCTGTCAATTCGAATGGAACTCCGCAGGACTAGGAGTGCTTGATGCGACTTCGCCCCCGCCTTCTTGTCGTTCTGGTTTGCCTTCTCCCGATCGTCGCCTGCAGCGGCAGCGAGAAGCTCACCTATCTCGCGCTCGGCGACTCCTTCGCCACCGGCCTCGGCGCCTCCAAGGCAGACCTTGGCTACGTTCCGCTCTTCTACTCGTACCTGCGTGAAAACCCCAAGCAGGACCTCTCGCTTGTCTCCGAGGCGGTCGTCGGCGAGACGACCGCGAGCGCCATAGCTACCGGCCAGCTCGGCAAAGCCCTCGCCGAGCTCAGGTTCCGCAATCAGGACAAAGACCCAACGAACAACGTCATCGTCATAACTCTTGACCTCGGCATAAACGACGTCAACGCCCTCGTGCCCGCCGGACAGCCTTGCGCGCCGCCCGTTGCTCCCAACAGCTCGGGCTGCGTGAGCGCCGCCAACGCAAGGGTCGATGCGGCCGAGCAGAACCTCACGGCCATCCTTCATTCCCTGCGTGTGGCCGCCGGCTCCGACGTCAAGATCTTCGTCATCAACTGCTTCAACTCCT
This sequence comes from uncultured Chloroflexia bacterium, assembly GCA_963703345.1. Taxonomy (GTDB): domain Bacteria; phylum Chloroflexota; class Dehalococcoidia; order DSTF01; family JALHUB01; genus JALHUB01. Next base: position 1,598,202 of record OY969814.1, read on the forward strand.
ACTCAGGCACCGGCCAGCCCATCGAAGCGACGCTGGACGCGCTCGTGACGCTCATCAACCAGAAGATCGCTGCTGTGGCCGCCCTTCCGGACGTGGACGCAAAGCTAGTCGATGCCTACGACGCCTTCAAAGGCAGAGGCGCCCAGCTTACCAGCGTCGGCGCCCCTTCCGGCGACTTCCATGCCAACGACGCCGGCTATCGCGTCCTGGCCGACCTGCTGATCGCCGCCTACCGCAACTCCTAGCGCGCGAACAACCGCGGCATTACTGTCCAGCGCCACTTCCATGGCGGGTGCGATTCTTGGTTGTCAAGTCCGATGATCGCGTTCTCGATGCGCTCGTCGTCCTGCGGACTCCTCGCGCCGACGCCGAACCTTCCAACCAACCGAGACCATTCCAACCGACGCGCCGTTCGATCCCTCCCGAAGCATCCGACCTCCATGAGAGGTACGATTCCTGTTGTCGACTGCGATGATCGCGTTCTCGATGCGCTCGTCGCTTCGCTCCTCGCGCCTACGACCGACCCCGTAGCTCCACCCGACGAACACCCCTGTCTCCCCAGCGGTTGACTTATCTCACCCGACCGACTATCTTTACCCCCGATCAGCCGGACAGACAAGCCAGCGAAAGGTGGGGAGGGCTAGAAGCATGGAGCAGAGCTTCTGGCAGAAGCGGTTGTCTCGACGCCGGCTGCTTGGGGCCACCTCCCTCGCCGTCGCCGGCGGTAGCGCCGCCCTCATCCTGCCCCGACGCTTCGTCGGTCGCTCTCCGCAGGCTCAAGCTCAGACCGGCCCCGTAATCGCCGAAGACATCCGCCATAACGCCCCCGAGCTCGCGAAGGGTGAATTCCGCGGGCTCGAATGGGATTCCGCCGGCGCGCCTCTCCTGCGTGCCGCCGCTGCTTCAGGCGGCGACTACATCTCGCCAATCGTCAAGACCAGCTTCCCTGTCACCCACATCGGCCTCCACTGGCGCGGCGACGGCCCGGGCTGGGACCGCATCGACTTCGACCTGCGCACCTCCAGCGACGGTGCTACCTGGTCGCCCTGGCGACGCCTCTCCATCGAGGCCGAGCCGCAGCAGAACCCGCGTCGCGAACGGTTCGCCGCCCTCGTCTGGGCGCCCGGCGCATCTTATGTCCAGTACCGCGCCGCCTTCCCCGCCGACACACCCGAGCAGCCGGCGCTGCGGAGCGTAACCGTCACTGCCCTCAGCGCGGCTTCGCCTGCCGTCATTCAGGCGGCTCGCGCCACCAAGACGCCCACGCCGGGCAAGACACCGACCTCCGCCGTCACCCCCGCGCCGACAAACGACGCCGCCAATCTTCCGCCGCCCTTCGCCTCCGGCCAGCTCATAAGCCGCGAGGCCTGGGGCGCGCCGGACAGCTATCGCTTTGACCCCGACGGCAGCGAGCACTGGGCGCGCATGTACATACCCACGAAGAAGATGATCGTCCATCACACCGCCACGCTAACCAACGATAACCCGCAGGACCCCAACTACCCCTATCCCTCCTACACCGCCGACCAGGTTTTCCAGGATATCCAGTCCATCTACTACTACCACGCCATCTCCCTCGGTTGGGGCGACATCGGCTACAACGCCCTCATCGACCGCTTCGGCCGCGTCTTTGAAGGGCGCCGCGGTCGCGACAGCGGCCCCAAGGGCGGCGGCCGCGAGATCATTAGCCCCGACGTTGTCGCCGGGCACGCCCTCCAATGGAACGAAGGCACCTGCGGCGTCTCCTGCTTCGGGAACTACGACGTTAACCAGCTCAGCGCCAACGAGCAAACGAACCTGGTCGGCACCCTTGTCCAGTTCCTGACCTGGGCCTGCCGCCGTCACTACGTCTGGCCGAACGCCACCACCGACTTCCTCCAGGTCGACTGGGTATGGCGTAGCGGCATCCCCAACATCTGCGGCCACCGCGACGTTAACCAGACCGCCTGCCCGGGCCAGTACCTCTACGCCTACCTTCCCGACATCCGACAGAAGGTCGCCCAGGGAGCCGCAGCCATCGCCATCATCAAACCGTCAGCGCAAATAACCGCCGTGCCCTCCGCCGACCAAATCAATAGCGGTTCGGTCACCTTCGGCTGGAAATCGCCCGACGGCTCCGCCGACTTCGCCTACTACCTCGAAGGCTGGTACCCCAACCTCGACACCGACGTCGAGACCTACTACTCCGGCTTCACCAATGACCGGCGGCCCGCCTGGTCTAGCTTCGGCTCAGCTACCCAGGCCACCGTGTCCGTCCCGCAGTCCGGCCACTACACCTTCCACGTCCGCTCCAAGGACAACAGGACCGACGGTGCTTACGAAGACAACTGGACCTTCATCGCAGGCCAGTCCCCCAATCCTACCCCGAGCCCGGGCCGCGTCGTCGGCCTCCCGGGCGTCACCCGCAACTAGCGAAGCGACGCGCCCTTTCTCACGACCGTCGACCCCGCCGCTCTGAGGCAAGGAAACGCGGCAGGTCCACCGCCTTCAGTCGAAGATCCGTGAAGGTGTGATGTTATGTCAACTATCCCCTACCGGCGACCAACGACCCTCCCACTCCCGCCTCGCCCAGGTTGACCCTTGGCCCCATCGCCCTACAATTGCCCTAGAGCCCCATCGCCTATCGAAGGAGCGCACCGGCGAAGAGATACGCCCCAGAACGGAGACAATCGTGACTACTATCCTTGAGCGCTTTCGCGCCCTCCACCAGCGTTCCGCCGCCCTCCACAAGCAGGCCGAGCGCGTCTTCCCCAACGGCGTCACCCACGACATCCGCCACTTCTCCCCCTTCCCCATCTACGTCGACCACGCCCTCGGCGCCCGCAAATGGGACGTCGACGGCAACGAAATCATCGACTACGTCATGGGCCACGGCGCCCTCCTCCTCGGCCACGCCCACCCGACGCTCGTGCGCGCCGTCACCCGCCAGATCGCCGCAGGCACCCACTACGGCGCCTCCAGCGAGATCGAAATCGAATGGGCCGGCTTGATCCGCAAGCTCGTGCCCTCCGCCCAGAAGGTCCGCTTCCACTCCTCCGGCACCGAGGCGACGATGATGGCCGTCCGGCTCGCCCGCGCCTACACCGGCCGCAACAAGCTCGTCCGGTTCGCCCTCAACTTCCACGGCTGGAACGACAGCGTCGTCGGCTACGTCCAGCCCGAAGAGACGCTCCCCCGCTCGCCCGGCCTGCCCCCAGCGTATCTCGGCGAGCAGATCGTCCTGCCCCAGAACAGCTACCCGGACATCGCCCGCACCCTCGCCGACGAAAAGGACGTCGCCGCCGTCATCATCGAGCCCACCGGCGCTTCCGCCAGCACCGTCCCCATCGACCCGGAGTTCCTTGCCTTCCTCCGAGCCCGCACCGAGCGCTACGGCGTCGTCCTCATCTTCGACGAAGTCGTCACCGGCTTTCGCGTCGCCCCCGGTGGCGCCCAGGAGCGCTTCGGCATCAAGCCCGACTTGACCACCCTCGCCAAGATTGCCGCCGGCGGCCTCCCGGGCGCTGCCGTCGTCGGTCGCGCCGACATCCTCGAGTGCATCGAGTTCCGTCGCGACGCCGACTGGAACGCCCACGAGCGTGTCGCCCACCAGGGCACCTTCAACGCCAACCCGCTCTCCGCTGCCGCCGGCGTCGCCATGCTCGAGGCCATCAGCGACGGCAAGGCCCAGGCCCACGCCGAAGAGATGGCCAAGCGACTCTGCCGCGGCGCCAACCAAGTCTTTCGAAAGCTGGGCGTCAAGGGCTGTGCCTACACCGTCTCGTCCATGTTCCACATGTCGATAGGCGTCGACTGCCCGGAGCCGGCCGACGGCTGGGAGTGGGTGTGGGAAGACGAGCCGGGCGCGACCGTGCCTCAGACGCCGCCGCGGGTCATGGCGGCGTTCAAGCAGGCCATGCTGAACAGCGGCGCCGGCGACTTCATGCGGACCGGTGGCCTGACCTCCGCCGTCCACGACGAGAAGGACATCGACCAGACCCTCGCCGCCCTCGAACCCGCCCTGGCAGAAATGAAGGCTGAAGGGCTCCTGTAGGGCTTCCCGCGTGGCGAAAAGACCGAAACTCGCCGTCATCCTTGGAGCCGGAGCATCTCACGGTGTTTGCCCCGCGGGAAGCGGTGTGGTCAAGAACGAATTCCTCAAGCCGCCCATCACAGAGACCATGTTCAACGGTACAGCCCTCGATGGAGTGCTGGCGCGTCACCCGGAGGCTGCAGCCCTCATGAGCTCGGTCAGGACCGAGGTGGCCGCCAACGTCCCATTTGAAGAAAGCCTGCGCCGCTATCTGGACAATACCAATGCCTATATCCAAAGGCAGCTTGCCTTTGTTCCCATAGCCTTGCACACGTTCTTCTTCCTGGTAAGCGCCGAGTATACCAGCGAGGCCATCAACTACTCACATCTCCTGAATCGCACCATTGGCGAGGGGATCCACACTGCATTCATGACTGTCAACTACGACACCCTGCTGGAGATGTCCTTGACAAGAACCACGGGCGTTGTCTTTGATTCGCTCCAGTCCTACGTGTCTTCGCCCGACTGGATATTGGTGAAGCTGCACGGTTCGGTTGGCTGGGGATACCCCTGGATTGAAGACGGCCACATGAATATGGCAACGGACATTGGGGGCGACTGGGCCAGGAACCTAGCGTCACACAATCCGCCACCGAGCCGTGATCCTGACCTGATACGCGCGGGAAGGAACAACTTCCTATACGCTGACGGCCGTGCTCTCTACCCTGCTTTGGCCCTTCCCGTTGCGGGCAAATACGGCTTCGTCTGCCCGCCTTCCCACGTCTCCGCCCTGAAAACGTTCTTGGCCGATTGCGAGAACTACCTTTTCATCGGGTTCAGCGCCAACGATCAAGACCTTCTCGATCTGCTGAAAGAAACTGTTCGGACCGCAAGATCGTTCTTCACCGTCACAGGCGGGCTGCATAAGGAATCGCAGGCCGTGGCTGGTCGCCTGATGGAAGCTGTCCCCCAATTCAGGGGCCCCTACCGGCTAGGTGCCAAACACTTCGGCTTGGGTTTCACCGCTTACCTTGGCCATAGAGAGGGCCTCGATTATCTCGTCTCAGCGCTAGCGCACTGACGGAAGTAGCGCAGTGCAACTTTAGCGCCCGTCTCCTGTGCCCGGGCGGCCGCCCAACGGCGCACACCATTCGCTTCCTCCCCACAACGCACGCCTAGCCGCCCAGAGGGAGTGCAGGGGCCCTCCCCTGCCAGGGTTCAAGGGGTGCCCCCTTGAGAAACAACCTTTCGAGGGCGGGTGGGCGGGAAGAAGAGCGCCCATGTTGCCCGACGCGGCAGCTACCAGGCAGGGTCGAATGCGCCACCGTGGGTCAGCCTCGTCTGATCGCCGCCGTCGGCATTCATGATGTAGATCTCCGGGGGACCGTCCCGCCAGCTGGTGAAGGCGATCTTGAGGCCGTCGGGCGACCAGGATGGCTCAACATCCCCGGCGCTGTTGGTGAGCCTTGTCTGGCCGCTGCCATCGGCGTTCATCACGTAGATCTCTAAGTCGCCGTCCCGCTTGCTTTCGAAGGCGATCTTGGAGCCGTCGGGTGACCAGGTCGCCGAATAATCGTCGGCCGGGTTGTTGGTCAAGTTTCGCCGGTCGCTGCCATCGGCGTTCATCACGTAGATCTCCAAGTTGTCGTCCCGCTTGCGCTCGAAGGCGATCTTGGAGCCGTCGGGTGACCAGGCCGGCGAACGCTCATAATTGGCCGCTGGGTCGTTGGTTAGCCGTCTCTGGCCGCTGCCGTCGGCGTTCATCACGTAGACCTGCAAGTTGCCGCCGCGGTCCCTCTCGAAGGCGATCTTGGAGCCGTCGGGTGACCAGGTAGGCGAACTATCAAAATCGGCCGTTGGGTCGTTGGTTAACTGCGTCTGGCCGCTGCCGTCGGCGTTCATCACGTAGATGTTCAAGTTGCTCGTGAAGGCTATCCTCGACCCGTCCGGTGACCAGGCAGCATTTTTTGCGTCGGTGGCAAGGCGCTTCTGACCGCTACCGTCGGCATTCATCACGTAGATCTGTTCGTTGCCGTCCCGCTCGCTCACGAAGGCGATATGGTTCCTGTCCAGTAACCAGGTAGGGAACCAATCGGTCGCTGGGTTGTTGGTGAGCCGGGTCTGACCGCTGCCGTCGGAGTTCATCACGTAGATCTCGTAGTTCTCGTCCCGGTCGCTCGTGAAGGCGATCTTCGCGGTCCGCCAGGACAAGCAGCCGGACAGAAGGAGAGGAAGGGCGGCGGTAAGAACAATGGCAATGACCAGCCCGTAGGGGGGACGGCTCTTTCCGTTGGACATACGCCATCTCCTTAGGCTGGCATTCTAGGCTCGCCGTCGCCGACCGTCAATCGCACGGCCAGTCTGTGCCACTTCCCCCTCGCAAGCCCGCCCTGGATATGCTGTAATAGCCTCGACAGGCCGTCGCCCGCCCACAGACGACCGCCGGCACGGCCGAAATCGCCCATCTCGACGGTCAATTGTCTAAAACGCACCCTTACAGACTCACCAAACCACAACTTTTTCAAAACAAATACAATCATAGCGCCGTCCCGCCAAGCGCCCTACAATGGAAGTAGCGGCGCCCGCCCCATCGACCGGCGGCCCGCCCGGAGGCCAGCCATGACCAGCAAGAAACAGCCCGAAGAGCCCCTCGAAGAGCGCCTGCGCCACCGCCTGGAGTCCTTCCGACAGTTCGTCCAGGAGTGCCAGGCCTGCCAGACCGAGGCTCCCGCCCACTACCAGTACTGCGCCCACTGCGGCTCCCGACTCTCCACCCAGTGCCCCGGCTGCGGCAACCCGCTGCCCCCCAAAGGCGCCCGCTACTGCCCTCACTGCGGCATGGAGATTCCCGCTGAGACCGACTGAAGGGGCTCGCGGCAGCGAGAAGGTGCAGGCGCGCCTGCCCGTAGAGCATCGACCTGCCCCATGCTACACTGACTCTGAGATGCTTCCGACCAACACCGTCCGCGACCTCCAGCGCATCGCCGGCGCCGACAACGTCCTCGTCGCGCCCGAAGACCTCCTCGTCTACGAGTACGACGCCACCATCGAGCGCGGCCTCCCCGACGCCGTCGTCCTTCCCGCCACAACCCAGGAAGTCGCCGCCGTCGTCCGCCTGGCCTCGGAGCGCAGCATAGCCATCGTCCCGCGCGGCTCCGGCACCGGCCTCTCCGGCGGCAGCGTGCCCTCGGAGGGCGGCATCGCTCTCGTCCTCACTCGCATGAACCACATCCTGGAGCTCGACCCCGTCAACCGCATCGCCGTCGTCGAAGCCGGCGTCATCAACTTCGAGATCGACCGCGCCGCCCGCAAGCACGGCCTCTTCTTCGCGCCCGACCCGTCGAGCTACAAGTCCTGCACCATAGGCGGCAACGTCGCCGAGAACGCCGGCGGGCCGCACTGCCTGGCGTATGGCGTCACCAGCAACCACGTCCTCGGCCTCGAAGTCGTCCTCGCCGATGGCAGCATCGTCGAAGTCGGCGGCCGCCTCCGCGACCAGCCCGGCTACGACCTCACCGGCCTCATCGTCGGCTCCGAAGGCACCCTCTGCGTCGTCACCAAGGTCATCGTGCGCCTGCTGCCCGTGCCGGAGACCGGCTACACCCTCGTCGCCCAGTTCAAGGAAGTCGAAGACGCCGCCAACGCCGTCTCCCAGATGATCGCCTCCGGCATCGTGCCCCAGTGCATGGAGGTCATGCAGTTCGACGCGATCGCCCGTCTCTTCTCCGCCGGCGCCGAGCCCGAAGTGACCGCCAGCATGATCGTCGAGGTGGAAGGCCTGCGCGAAGACGTCGCGGAGCTGGGCCCGGCCGTCCGCGAGATAATCGAGTCGAACCGCGCCGCCAGCATAAACGTAGCGAAGGACGACGCTGAGCGCGAGCAGATCTGGGCGATGCGGCGCGCTGCTGCAGTCATCATGGGGCGCATCGCCCCCAACGCCTACGTCATCGACGGCGTCTGCCCGCGCACGAAGCTGCCGCAACTGCTGCGCCAGGCCTCGGACATCGCGAAGAAGTACGACCTGCTCCACGCGGCCGCCTTCCACGCCGGCGACGGCAACCTGCACCCACAGTTCGTCTTCGACGCCTCCCAGCCGGGCGTCGTCGAGCGAGTCGTCGCCGCCGCGGGCGAGATCCTGCACGCCTGCGTCGATGCCGGCGGCAGCATCACCGGCGAGCACGGCGTCGGCCTAGAGAAGCGTCAACACCTCCGTCTAATGTTCAACGGCGCCGACCTCGCCGCCATGAAGAAGCTGCGCGCCGCATTCGGTGCCCACCTCTTGAACCCGGGAAAGCTGTTTCCCCAGGAAGCCGCGGTTGTCGCGCCATGAGCAGCAACGGCACCCTCAAAGCGATCAAGGCCGCCGCGCCGAAAGCGGATATCGCGCCGCAACGCCGGCTCCTCGACTACGTTGTCAACGGCCTGACGCCACAGATCGCCGTTTCGCCCCGCAACGCCACCGAGACCGCGGCCATCCTCGCAGCGGCGGCCAAGTGCGACGCCGTCGTTATTCCCTGGGGCGGCGGGACCACGATGGCTACCGGCGCCACTCCCGAGCGCTACGACGTCGCCCTCGACCTCACACGCCTCAACGCAATCGTCGAGTACGTCCCCGACGACCTGACCGTCGCCGTGCAGACGGGAATTCGCCTGCAGGACCTGCAGGAGCGCCTGGCGAAGAGAGGTCAGTACCTGCCGCTCGATCCGCCGCTGCCGCATCGCGCCACTATAGGCGGCATCGTCGCTTCCAACGCAGGCGGGCCGGCGCGACACGCTCACGGCTGGCCCCGCGATTGGCTGCTCGGCCTGAAGGTCGCCCTGCCCGATGGGAGCGTCGTCAAGTCCGGCGGACGAGTCGTCAAGAACGTCGCCGGCTATGACACGACCAAGCTGCTTGCCGGCTCATTCGGCAGCCTGGGCGTCATAGTCGAAGCCGCCTTCAAGGTGATGCCCCTGCCGCCAGCTCGCGCGACCCTGGCGGCTTTCTTTCCTTCGGCCTCTGCCGCCGCTCGCGCCGCGCTGAGACTGAATTCACGCAACCTCCGCGTCGAATCGCTCGACGTGCTCAATCACGCGGCTGCTGTGGCGACACTCCCTGCCGGCATCGACTACCCGGGAGGTGCCTGCCTGCTCGTCGCCGCGGCCGGGAATAGCAGTGCCGTTGAGAGGACGTTGTACGAGGCGACCGAGATTCGCAACGACGACGGGGCCGTGGGCGTTCGCCTCTCGTCCGAGCAGGCAGAGTCAACCTGGCAGCAGGTGCGGGCGCTCTCGACGCAGACGCCCGACGCTGCGCTGCTTCTGCGAGCCGCCGCATTTCCTTCTCACGTTGCGTCGTTCTTGGAATCGGCGGAGTCGACGGCGGCGGAACGTAGCCTGCCGCTGCGGCTGGACGCGCGCCCGGCGCTTGGCGCTGTGCACTGCCGTCTGGAAGCCGCGCTGGACGATCAGGCGGAGCAACTCGTCCGCGATCTCCGGCGGCTGGCGCAGGAGCGCGGCGGCGGCCTTGTCGTCGAGCAGTGCGCCGTGGATTTGAAGGAGCGGATCGATGTCTGGGGCGGAAACGGCACCGGGCTGATGAAAAGCGTCAAGGACGCCATCGACCCGCTCGGCACGCTCAGTCGAGGCCGCTTCGTGGGAGGGTTGTAGCGCGGTGACGGCATTGCAGACAGACCGCAATTGCGACGCGCCGGCCCTCGAGGACCTCCAGCGCTGCGTCCGTTGCGGCTACTGCCTCACTGACTGCCCAACTTACGTCGAGCTGGGCCACGAAGCGGAGTCGCCGCGAGGACGGCTTCATCTCATCGATGCCATGGTCCGCGGACGCGTCAGCGCTACGCCTGAGCTTCTGGCGCACCTCGATCGCTGCGTTCAGTGTCGCGCCTGCGAGACTGCCTGCCCCTCCGGCGTCGCCTTCGGGCGCATAATGGAACGGGGGCGCGCCGCCGTACTGAGAGCCGGAAACGGGCCTTTGAGCTGGCGAGTTCGGGCGTCGATGGCCGGCCTCTTGCTGCCTTACCCGCAGCGTGTTCGCTTTGCGGCGGCGACGCTGCGCTTCTATCAGCGCTCCGGACTCCAGCGCGTCGTTCGAGGGAGCGGCATCTTGAGGCTGTTCCCCGGCCATCTGGATGAAATCGAGCAGTTCCTTCCGTGGCTGCCCAACGCCGTCCCTCCTTTGCAGGCAGTGTGGCCCTCAGCCGAAGCGCCGACGCATCGCGTCGCCCTGCTCGGCGGCTGCGTGACTCCCGTGCTCTACCCGAACCTGAACGACGCGACGCTGCGCGTTCTCCTACGAAACGGATGCGAAGCTATAGTCCCTTCCGAGCAGACCTGCTGCGGCGCGCTGCACGTCCATGCCGGCGATCTGAAGTCGGCCAGACGCCTCGCCCGCCGGAATATCGACGCATTCCTATCGCTCGGCGTCGAGGCTGTCGTCGTCAACGCGGCCGGCTGCGGCTCGACCATGAAGGAATACGGCCATCTCTTGAAGGACGATCCGGAATACGCGGAGAAAGCCACCGCCTTCTCGGCGCTCGTGAAGGACATCAGCGAGTACCTAGTTGCCCTGCCCTTCCGCGCCGAGCTGGGCACGGTCCCGGGCCGCGTCACTTACCAGGACTCGTGTCACCTGGCGCACGCGCAGGGGGTGAGAGCGCAGCCGCGCGCCATCCTGCAAGCGATTCCGGGGCTCGAGTTCGTCGAGATGCCTCAGGCTGATCGTTGCTGCGGCAGCGGCGGCGTCTACAACCTGACGCAGCCGCAGATCTCCTGGCGACTACTGCGGGAGAAGATGAAGACGGTCGCCGAGACAAGGGCCGACATCGTTGCGACCGCAAACACCGGCTGCATGATGCAGTTGGAGGCCGGCCTGCGACGCTTCGGGCCGCGGAAGACCCAGATGGCGCACGTGGTCGAGCTCCTGGACGAGGCATACCGCGCCCTCGACCGCGAAAGCAGGAGCCGGCTAGCCGCCGACGTTCCGCACAAACACCTCGACGCGGTCTAGCTGATCGGCCAAGGGCAGCGACCCATCCAGCCGCAAGCGTGAGCCTTCCGGCAGCTCCGACAGCGGCTCCGTTCGCTTCAGTTGCGCCTGATAGACTTCCCAGCGGCCATCCGATGGGCTCCACACCGCGCTCCGCCGGCGTTGCAGCCTTTCGCGCACCAGCGCTTCCGTCGGTACGCACTCAACTGCCAAGAATCGCACGCCGGCCCGCTCGGCAAAGTCCCTCGCCTGCTCCCGCGTTTTGCGCGCCAGATAGGAAGCATCCAGAATCACAGGCCTCCCCCAGCTCAAGAAGGGCGCCGCCTGAAGCAGCATCTCGGCGTAGGTCAACTCCGTCATCTCCGGCGAATAGATGCCTGAATCGATAGGCTCTGCCTGCGATCGCCTGGGATCGAGACCGGCCAGCTTCTTGCGGGTAACATCGGAAGAGATCACCACCGCCCCCAGTCGGCTGGCCAGGGCATGTGCCAGGTAGCTCTTGCCGCTGCCCGTCACGCCGACCATGGCGATTAGGGCCGGACGCACGGAATGTGAGGCGTACTCTTCGGCCAGCGCGAAGTAGCGTCGAGCGCCTTCCGCGGCCGCCTCCTTCTGCTCGACGGGTATCTCCGGCTGGTCCAGCTGGAACCCGTCCACCTTGCCCCTCACGAATGCCCGATAGCATTTGTAGAAATGGAGGACGAGCGGCAGCGTTGTGTCGAGCGACTGCGCCAGATAGAGGCCGACCATTTCGTCGGACAGCACGGGATGGCCGCGGAAATCCACATCCATCGCCAAGAAGGCGAGGTCCGACGCGGTGTCTGCGTATCGGAAGCGCTCATTGAACTCGACGCAGTCGAAGACGCAGATGCCGTCCTTGAAACAGACAGCGTTTGTGCGCAAGTCGCCGTGGCAATCGCGGATCCGGCCGTCTTTGACGCGGTTGTCCAGCAACCAGGTATCTTGGGCCAGAAAGCAGTTGACGTAGGAGCGTATCTTTTCGAACTGGTCGCGAGAGATCGTCCGTCCGACGTACGGCTCGCTTTGGTCGAAGTTCTCGCGCCAGTTGGCGGCAACCGCGTCCGGTTTCCCGAATGACTGGATGTAGTCGTTGGTCTCCGCTTGGGCATGAAACGCCACTAGCTTCCCGGTCAGTCGCTCCAGCATGTCGCTCGTAATCGCGTCCTGTTCGAGTAGGCGCTCCATCATGCGCTCCTGCGGCAGGCGCTTCATCTTGACGGCGTAGTCGACCACCTCGCCGGTTCCATCGAGAGACACCGTGTCGCTCTTCACGGTGACGGCCACGACGCCCAGATAGGCATCGGGGCACAACCTCCGATTCAGCCGCACCTCTTCCTCGCAGTAGAATTTCCGCTTTTCCAGCGTCGTGTAATCGAGAAAGCCCATGTCGACCGGCTTCTTGACTTTGTAGACGTACTCGCCGGCCAGGAGAACGTAGGAGATGTGGGTTTGAATCAGCTCGACGCGTTCGACTGGATGAGGGTATGCCGACGGAAGTAGGAGCGCCTCCACATGCGGCGGCAGCCGTCCCTGAGCCATTCCTTGCGCTCCTTCGCACTGAAATCGACAGCCGGGGTCAACCCAAATATATGGGGATTCCGCAGAATAGTCCACCGGGGAAGGTCGAAGTGGCTAGGAGGAGGTTGCGACGACTACCTCTTGCGCCGGACGGTCCGCCTGACAGTGGGCGGGACGACAGGTTGCGTCGCTGGCTGCGGCGACGAGACAAGGGCGGAGACGAGGGCGCTCAACACCTGCGACGACTCCGTCTGACCCGGCACGACATTGGAACGAAGCGCCAGGCCGTCGTGAGCGGCTAGCACGAGACTCGCCGCGACGGCCGGTCGCGCCGCCAGCATGACGAGTCCCTCGCGTTCCATTCTTTCGAAAGCCTTCTCCAGTAGCCGGGTCCAGCTCACGTAGGCGTCCTGCAGCGAATTCCGCACCTTCTCGTTTCGATGCGACTGCGCCCAGATCTCCGGCAGAAGCAGCCGCCATTGGGCGTCGGTATCGTCACGATACACCAGCGACTCCACGGCCTTCACCAGAGACAGCGCTGTGTCGTCGCCGAGGTCCTCGAACTGGCGTAGCCGGCGCGTATGCTCCTCTATCCAGAGAGACAGGAGCTCCAGGAGCACCTCTTCTTTAGAGTCGAAGTGGAAGTAGTACGCCCCCTTCGAGTAGCCAGCGGCAAGGGAGATCTCTTCGACCGTCGCGTGGTCGTAGCCTTGCTCAGCAAAGACGCGAAGCGCCGCCTCGACGAGTTTTGTCCTCGTCTGTTGGCGTTGCTGCTGTCTGGCGGCTCTCGCTTCGTTCAAGCCACGATACCTCTGTTTGATTCTCGACCGGTCAGCGCCTCACTGACAGCCCACCCCGACGCGCCCATCAATCTCCATATGAAGGGCCGAGAAGTGAGTGAGGCTACGCTTTGAACCGGGCCAGCGGAACGGATGCGAATGCAGCGAAAGCGTTGCGAGCCGGCCTGGAGGACGTGAAACCGAAGAGATCCTGCCTCGGCTAGGCTGCTTGACCACCGCTCATCGCATGCGACGCAGCCAATGGCGTCTGAATCCCACCCCTCGGTCCCACGATAGCAGGTCGCCGCCAATTCTTCCAAGACGGCGACATCGTCCGTTTGGTAGATTTTTCGGCTCCTCAGGATATGTTTCAGGAAGTGTCCCGTTATTGCTTTGGTGGTTTGTATAGGCCACCGTCCCGCCACCGCGGGTCAGCAGCTTAACCAGAGAAAAAGGCACCGACAAAGGCAAACTCCTCGAAAGAGGGGGACGCAAAGCCGCAGACCTAAAGCTTGCTGTCGCAGAAGCTATGGCCGCTGGGCTTCCGAAAGCCTTGCCGAAACGGCGTCGGAGAGGACGCCTTCGGCGCGCATCAATTCCCCCTTCCCAGGTCCTTGCCGTCGTCGGTGACGCTGCCGACGACGGCGCTTTTTGTGCCTCCGGCAGCCTCGATTGAGAAACGGAGCGCGAGATGAGAGAAGACCGGAATCAGATGATCGTCAACCACCTGCCCTTGGTGGCTTTCGTGGTGAACCGCATGCCCAGCGAGGGTACGGGCGCTGTCGGCATCGACCGCGAAGACGCCATGAGCTACGGCGTCGAGGGGCTCATCCACGCCGTCGACGCCTATGACCCCGAGCGCGGGACCACCTTCGCCAGCTTTGCCATCCAGCGGATCCGCGGCTCGGTGCTGGACGCTGTTCGCAAGCAGGATCCGCTGCCGCGCTCACTGCGCAGGAACGCCAAGGAGATCGAGCATGCGTCGCAGGAGTTGGCGGTACAGTTGGGCCGCTGGCCGACCCGGAAGGAGATCGCATTCAAGCTGGGAATCCCCCTATCGCGGCTCCAGTACCTTCTCAGCCGAGCAAGCTCGCGGCTTGTCTCTCTCGAGTACTCGCTGGAAGACCGTCCGAACTACGGTGCCGGCCATGCGCTGGACCCGGTGGATGAGGACATCCTATCCGACCCGGCGCGCGCGGCTGAGCAAAAAGCGGCGCTCTCGCAGCTTTCGCAGGCCGTGAACTCTCTTTGTCGAAGGGACAGGGACATCCTTCGCCTGCGTTACGAGGAGTGCCGGCCATTCCACGAGATCGGCGAGATGCTGGAGCTGTCGGAATCGAGGGTCTGTCAGCTTCACAAGCGGATCATCACCCTTCTGCGTCGGGAGATGCGTCCCCAACTGGAAGAGGCGGCTTGACCTTGAGACGCGCAAGGCTTTGGTCTAGACATTTCGCTCTCGATGCAGACTCATCACTGCGGTCTAAACTGCCGATAATACTGCGAAGAAGGATGCTCAACCTCCATCCTGCCTTCGAATCGCTTTCTTCCGGACGGTTGTGTCCTGAGGGGAACGAATGTCCGGTTACGGGAATCTGTCTGTTCTGCACGAGATGTAGTGCGCGGGCTGCCCCAAGCGCCCGCGAAGTGAGTCTTATGTCATGCAGAATGGTGTAGAGCCAGAAGACGAATCGAACGGCAGCAAGACGGAACGCCCGCCGCTAGTGTTGGTCCATTCCACGGCCGGTCCCGCCGCGCATGCTGACGCTGATCGCCCCCATGTTCCGGCGCCCACTTCCCTGCCGGTACAGGCGCGCATCTTCTCAATCGTCGTCTTCCTCTCGGGCCTGGCGCTCATAGGCTACTACGCGCCGCAAGTGTCTCATTCCGGCCTCGTAGGGCTCATCCTACTGGGGCTTATGGCCGCCGCTTCGGAACGGTTGAGCATCATCGTTTACGGCGAGAGCTGGGTCTCAATAAGCTTCGTCTGTCTCTTCGCCATTGCAGCACTTTACGGCCCCCCAGGCATCGTCGTGGCGACACCCCTCGCGATTCTGAGCCTGCACTTTCCGCGGCGGATGCTTCCAGATCGGCTGATGTTCAACTCGGGCAACTCGCTCCTCGCCGATGTTGCATCAGCACTGATCCTCACGTCTTTCCTGGCGGGCGGCTCGCAAATCACGCTGTCCGCAAGAGTGTTTGGCGTTGCCGTAGCTGCCGCGGCCGCGAACTATGGCGTGAGGTCTGTCCTGATATCGACTGTGGGCGGCTTGGCGTCGGGTCAACGCCCGTGGACGTTCTGGCGGCAGAACTTCCAGTGGCTGCTCCCCCACTACATCCTCTTCGGTTTCCTTGGTTTGGCGCTGGCGGTAGCTTATCAGCAGATCGGCGTCACCGGCCTGCTCGCCTTTGCCGCTCCGCCGCTGATGATGCGTCTTGCCATGAAGCAATACGTCGACAAGACTACTCGCAGCGTCGCGATGCTGAGGCGCAAGAACGACCAGCTCTTGAAGGCAAATCGCGAAATCCTGGCGATGAGCGCGCGCCTCAAAGAGACATATGACGCCACCCTGGAGGCGCTAGCGGCGGCGCTGGACGCCAGGGACAGCGAGACCGGCGGGCACTCCAGCCGCGTCACGGTCTACACAATGGATATGGCGCGGGAACTGGGAATAGAAGAACGGAGCGACGTGTGGCTGGATATCGAGCGCGCCTCGCTGCTTCACGACGTAGGCAAGATCGGCGTTTCCGACGCTATCCTGAACAAGCCTGGCCCGTTGACCTCTGAGGAGTGGCAACAGATGAGAAAGCATCCGGCCATAGGCTACGATATGCTGAAGGACGTAAAGTTCCTTTCAACTGCGGCGGAGATCGTCTACGCGCACCACGAAAGATTCGACGGCAAAGGCTATCCGGTCGGCCTCCAGGGCGAAGACGTACCCCTAGGCGCGCGCATATTCGCCGTCGCTGACGCTTTCGACGCGATGACCTCGAACAGGCCCTATCGCCGCGCCCTTTCGGTGGACAAGGCGCGGGAGGAGATCCTGGGCAATTCGGGCAGTCAGTTTGATCCCAGAGTGGTTCAGGCTTTCCTGCAGTGCCTTCAGGGCTGGGCGGATGACTTGAGGGAAAGGCAGGCCGCCTAGCAGGCAACGAATTGCCTGCGCTCCGATGCGATGACCGTTGAGGCGAGGAAGAGAGGAGTGTCGTAGGCCCCTGGACGATGACGAGTCTGGCTGGACCTATGCGAATCGTCCGAAGGCCAAGACGGTCGGTGCTATCGAGTCAATGCCCTGGGTTTGTTGAGCCGGCCCGCTTTTCAGGAGGGCGCGGGCGCCATCTGTAGCTCAAAGAGTCTTCTGAGGCGTCCCTCCTAGAACCAGTGCATCTTCTTCATGGTGGCCTCCTGGCAGTGCGCGGCACACGTGGGTGCCGTCCGGATGTGGTTCCTTCCTCTCCACTCGCCTCAACAACATACCGACCCGTCGGTATGTATTATGACACCCGCTTGTAACTTGTCAAGGTTCAAATAGGGCCAACCTGAAGCTCAAAGGGAAACGCAGACCCCAGGATACCCGCGAGGAACCCGACGGTGCAGGAGACACGCCCTAGTCTAAGGGCACAAGGGCTGGCAGGATCAGCGTTCTTGAGCGACTGGTGGGGGGCGAGTTGCTGTCAGGGATGCGAGGGAAAGCTTATCCAGAGGCGCTCGTCCAGCGTTCGCGGCGGCGGTCTCGGTCTTGCTTCGCGGTCTCCAGATTGTGACGCGCTTGCACGAGCAGGTCGAGAGGGTTGTTGTCGGCGTCTTGAGCTGAGGCGATTCCGGAGCAGACGCCCACCCATAGCGTTATCGTCTGGCCTTCCACGTTCACGGCAACCGGCTTTCGCGTCACATAACGCTCCAGGCGGCGCAGGAACTTCGAGGCGTCCTCCTGGCTGCATTCGAGCAGGATCAGAGCGAACTCGTCGTCGCCGAGGCGGGCAGCGATGTCGGATGACCGCTTTGTTAGCTCCAGCAGGTCCGCTATGTGTTTGAGTACGGCATCTCCCGCCGCCTCGCCATACGCCTCGTTGACCGAAGACAGGTTGTTCACGTCGAAAACGGCGAGAGAGAGCGTGGAGGCAGTGCGCTGCATGCGCTTGAACTCGTCGCGAAGGCGCAGCCGGAAGTACTCCTCGCCCGGCAGACCGGTCACGTCGTCGCGCATCGACGGCGAGAGCGTCCTTTCCAAGCCTTCCGCCGTCTTCTTCGCCCGGTAGATGGCGAAGAGACTGGTGATTACGACCGCAACCATCAGAAGCTCGACGGCCGCTGCCAAATGCGGAGCCTGCCTTCTCTCATCGAGGAACGAAAGCGAGGCGCCGGCGAGCACAGATATGAGCGCAGCGATGAGATATCGCCGCAGATCCTGCCATACCTGCGCCCTGCCCGCCGGTGGGCCTTTGGAAGAGAGCTTCTGCAACGTGAGCGCGCGCGTATCGCGCCAGTCTTCGCTGGCGTCAGCGCGAAGCTCATCTTGAAGCGGCCTCGGCAGGGAATGAGTATCCTCTGGTTCGGAGATGTGTCTGTCTTCGAGCAAGCCGATCCTCCAACACCGTCAGTTAGATTATCGACCGGCCGGACGACAGGTTTAGCTTAGATTCATGGACGCGGCCCGCCTTTCTCAGCGAAGGAGGCGGCGTTGACACCGGCAGGGACGGTAGTATTATGGATTGGAGAGAACACGAGGCGATAAATGCAAATCGACTGGAGCAAGACGATAGACGATATCCTGTCGCACAAGATATCGTGCCTTCGCTGCGGCCGCTTGGAGACGTCCGTTTGTGTTGGCTATTCGCGATCGCCGGCGGTGTCTGACTACGCGCCGCGCTGCCTCGATTGCAGTCGACGAGAAGGATGCGACGCGCGGAAGCTAGTCGTTCTCTGCCAATCCTGCGCGGAGGAGTTGCATGTCCGGGCGAAGCAGGCGGACGAAGAAGCCATGATGGCCCTGCTTATCGACGACTGCCGCAAGGACCTCGAGGACTGCCTCGACTACCTCACCGACTACTGGCAAGAAGAGCTGAACGTCGACCCGGACGATGAGGAGCACCGGCTGGAAGGGGTTGCGCCAGACGTGTTTGCCGAGGAGAGCGCCTGGCGGGCCCGCCTTGAAGAAGAGTACTTGTCGTATCACCGCTGGTTCCGGGAGCGCGGCCTTCGCCTGCCTGAGCCGGGTTGGCGCTCCGACTACGTCGAAGAGATCGTCGATCTCGGTTACACCACGCTACTGGGAGACTAAGGAGCCTCAGGCCCGCTCCGTGCGCTCGTCGGGCGTCGAGGAGCCTGAGGCCGCCTTCACGGGAAGAGCGCTTCTCCCCTCCAACACCAGCTCTATCCGCTGCCGCAGCTCGTCGAGTCCCCAGCCGTTCTGCGCCGAGATGAGGAGCGCGTCCGGCCGCTCGTAGCTGAGGCTAGCGCGCTGCTCTCGCAACTCCACGAGGCCGCGAATCGGGTCGCCGTTGCGACGGGTGAGCAGGTCCACCTTATTTAGAGCCGTCACCACGGGCTTTCCGGCCAGCTCGAGCTCGCGCAGAGTCTCCAGCACGGTCTCGCCCTGTTGCGCCGCGTCGGGGTGAGTGATATCGACGACATGGGCGAGGACGTCAGCGGCGGACAGCTCTTCCAGCGTGGCGCGGAAGGCGGCGACGAGCTGCGCCGGCAGCTTCTGAATGAACCCCACAGTGTCGGAGAGGAGGACGCTGCGGCGTTCGGACAGCTTGACGCGGCGGGTGAGCGGGTCGAGCGTGGCGAAGAGCTTGTCCTCGGTGAAGACGTCGGCGCCGGAGAGGGCGCGCATGAGGGTGCTCTTGCCGGCGTTGGTATAGCCGACGAGGGCGACGACGGGCACTCCGGCGCGCTCCCGGCGGCGTCGGTAGAGGGCGCGCTGGCGCCTGACGGCCTCGATCTCGCGCTTGAGGCGGGCGATGCGGTCGCGGACGAGGCGTCGGTCGGTCTCAAGCTGGGTCTCGCCGGGGCCACGGGTGCCGATGGCGCCTTCGAGTCGCTCCAGGTGACTCCACTGGCCGGCGAGTCGCGGCAGGAGGTACTGGTACTGCGCCAGCTCGACCTGGAGGCGGCCTTCACGGGTGCGGGCGCGTCGGGCGAAGATGTCGAGGATGAGGGCGGTGCGGTCGAGGACCTTGACGCCGAGGGCGTCTTCGAGGTTGCGCTGCTGATTCGGGCTGAGCTCGTCGTCGAACACGACGAGGGAGTAGTCGAACTCGGAGCGCTGGGCCTTCAGCTCCGCCAGCTTGCCCTTGCCGACGTAGTGCCCGGGATGGATGCTTCCCAGCTTCTGGACGGCGCGGCCGACGACGCGGGCGCCGGCGGTATCGGCCAGGAGGGCGAGCTCATCGAGGGAGGACTGGCTGGAGAAGGGCGCAGGCTTGCCCTTGACCTCGACGGCGACGAGGTAGGCCCGCTCGATGGGCTCGGCTGTGGGGTAGGTCTTTGCCGTCGGGGTGTGCCTCCTGTGCCTCCATTATAGGGGCAGCGGCTTCGAATTGTATTTGTTTTGAAAAAGTTGTGATCTTGTGAAGCTGTAAGGGTGCGTTTTGGGTAATTGACCGTCGAAAAGGCGGTTTTGGCGGCGCGGCGCGCGGGCCGCGGAAGGTCGGGGATCGTCGAAGGGCGCATAGGGTCATTAGAGCACGGCGCGTCGAGCTTCTCAAGGGAGAAGTGGCACCTAGTGCGTCCAGGTCACGCCGCCGTCGGTCGTGGTCCAGTTCCCTTCCGGTGTGACGACTGTCCCGTGCTGGGAGTCCGTGAATGTGATGGACGTCACCGGGACTGCGGGCGGCACCACGGTGACAGCAGTCCAGGTCACGCCGCCGTCCTGCGAGCGGAACAGGTTATTGCCGGGGCTGTTGAGCCCCATCCAGCCCTTGCTCGCATCGAGAAACAAGATCAGCACGACTCCGTTTCCGTTCGGCAGGTCGCCAACGCCCGGCTCGGGTGTCGGATTGCCAAGCGTCGTGCGGCTGATCAGCGTCCAGGCGGCGCCGCCGTTGGTGGTGCGGAAGAGGTATTTCTCCATACTGCCGGCCGCCCCACCGTCATTGCAGAGCTGCCACTTAATGGCCGCATTGAGGCTGAATGACGCGCCCGGTGTTAGCGTCTGGCCGAACAGCGACTTGAGGAGGGTGCAAGGCGGGGACGGCGTTCCGGACGGCGTGAGACCGAAGCCTTGGACCTCCCAAAAGCTAGAGAGATCGGCCAGGCTGGCGTTGGGGTTGTCGTTGTACTGCACGAGTCTCGGCGCAGAGAGCGGATCATATCCGGGTGCGCTTACGTTGAAGGTGACCGGGCCGAGTGCCGGTGTTTGCCCTGCCGCTGAGTCGAACGAATACAAGCCCCAGCTGTTCGTCGTAGCCGCTCCCGTGTGCCCGTAGGAATCCACGTACGAGACGTTTGCTCCCACTAGCGGCGAATTCGTTTGGCTGTCCAGCACCGTTCCCCATAAGCAACCAGACGTCACAAGCGCTAAGGCGGCGGTGAGGAGGCTAACGAGGAAGAACAAGCAGCGCAGTCGGTTGGTTGCTGACATCATGTCGCACCCCCTTCCTATGGCAGGCATTCTACCTCATCTCCGGCGGGGACAAAAGGTCTGCGAGCACCGGGCTGGTGCGCTGTCAGGGGCGCCGTCTGCAAGGCGGCGCGGTCCGCGGGCCGCGGATCGTCGGGGGTTTATCGGCGGGCGCATAGGGTCATTAGAGCACGACGCGTCGAGCTTCTCAAGGGGGAAGTGGCACATCCGCCCTGCGGCGGGCATCCTACTGAATCGCGTGTAAACGCTTGCCGTTGGGTTGGTAGACTCTGTACAGGTCTGCCTTGTTGAGGGCCAATAGACGGCAAAGATCATCGTGAGAATAGCCCAAGCTGTCACAATGATATGCGACTATATCACGCAATAACTCGGGCGGCTC
Source organism: uncultured Chloroflexia bacterium (assembly GCA_963703345.1). Taxonomy (GTDB): domain Bacteria; phylum Chloroflexota; class Dehalococcoidia; order DSTF01; family JALHUB01; genus JALHUB01. The sequence continues at coordinate 1,619,482 of OY969814.1, forward strand.
TGAGGGCGGATCAAGTTCTTCTGGTTCTCGCAAGCGATAACCTGCTTTGCTCAGTTGCATCATCATACGCTGCTTCTCATACGCTGAGATTGCGCCCGCGGTAGAAGCCCGCATTATTAGCGCTTGCATCGACATCTTCCAGTATTCCTTGAGTGGCGCGAGCCTTTTGAGGCTGAGGTTGAAAAACTGAGGCCTGATCTCATGCTTTGGTGCTAAAAACTCGCCAGCGAATAGATGGGCGTCCGGTTCCATCTGTGGATACGAGCCAGAGGTAGAGTGCATGACTATATGCCCTAACTCGTGGGCGAGTGCAAAACGCCAGCGATCAGGGGGAATCTTGGAACTCATATAGAAGATCGGAGGCGTATTCGACCCCCATCGGCTGAAACCATCAACATCAGGTGTACTGAAATCGCAACTAAGAACTATTCCGCCAGCAGATTCGATGACCTTAGTCATGCTGAAAATTGGCCCTGGCGGAATTCGCAACGTTGCTCTCACAGTGCGCGCTATCTTCTCCGGATTTCCCTCGAATTCGTTTATGTCCAGCACAGGAAATGGCTCTTGGGGCATCTTATCCCACGAGCGTAAGAGAGCCGCTATTTCGAAACGTCGGATTTCGGCTTCGGCGTGAATCCTATGAAGGGCCATAGCACTCGCCCTTGCCTTCTTCCGGTGATATATCTCGGTAATCCCAGGTCCACCAACCTCCTCTCGCCGCAAAAAGAAACCGGCTGGATAGTCGAGGGCTTCAGCCAGCGCGCTCAATCTGTCGCCCGATAAAGGCTCAAGGCCGGTCTCTACTTTTGAGACCGTTCCCTGAACCCATCTGAGTTTGACGGCAAGTGCGGCTTGTGAGATTCCTCTAGACTGGCGCGCCAGCGTGATCATTTCGGGATTGGCCCGTTCGGGCGTAGGTTCTGCTGGCAAACTCTAGATTGCCTTTCCCATGTACTCCGAGTAGTCATCGTAAGCATAAACGTCGGTCTGTTGTCCCAACTGCGCGGGAAACCGACGTTGGATGCCGAAGGTCTTTAGATCGAGCGGAGAACCAAGAACCTGCCATATCCAGTCGTTGACGGCGGTTACCACGCCATTGGGAAGCGTGACGAAGGCGCCAGTGACCACGGCACCAGTGACATCCAGTGTATAGCCAAATTCGAGGCGTCCAATCTTAGGCAGGGTTGCAAGCGCAGCCTGCTGTACCCAGCGACGCGCCCTTCGAGTCGGGTAGTTATGCGATTCCAAGCCCGCGCCCAACCGTTTGAAACGGAGAATCACAGTCTCGTCGAAAACCATGTATCTTTGCAGACTATCCACAAGGAAAGCCACCCCCGGATCATCACTGAGGAGCTGCTGCGCGTGGGAATAGAAGCTCTGATTCACGATAATGGCACGAGCGGACTCGTCTAGGATGAGGTGTAGATGTTTGCAGTCTTCGCGCCAAGTTTGCCAGGCCTTGCCGAATGCAGTTACCAACTGGGGCATCCGTGGCCTAAGGACATCCTGCGATTCTGGAAGGGAGATGATCGAGGCGAACGTAGTCATGGCGCTCCTTCACGGAATTTTTCTTGGAATAATTTTCCGCGATCAGCGCGGTTTTGTCAAGCCCTGTCTTCGCCGTCTGGTGGCCGTCACTCGCGCTTCCAGCTCTCTAAACGGTGGAGGGCTTCTTCGAGGCGGGCGTCCGGGACGGTGAGGGAGAGTCGGACGTAGCCTTCGCCGGACGGGCCGTAGCCGGTTCCGGGCGTGACAACTATCGATAGGTCGTCCAGCAGGCGCTCGGCGAACGACGCCGACGTGAAGCCGGTCGGCACGCGCGCCCAGACGTAGAGGCTCGCCTTCGGCACGCGCACACGCAGCCCCATCGATTGCAGCGCCGGCACGAGGCGGTCGCGGCGACGCTGGTAGACGGCGTTGTGCTCGTCGATGCAGCCCTGCGGACCCTCTAACGCCGCAATGGCCATGCGCTGAATCGCCTGGGGGATGCCGGAGTCGAGGTTCGACTTGACGCGGCGCAGGGCGTCGATCAGACGGGCGTTACCGACGGCCATGCCGACGCGCCAGCCGGTCATGTTGTAGGTCTTCGATAGCGAGTTGAACTCGATGCCGACGTCGCGGGCGCCTTCGGCCTGAAGGAAACTGACCGGTCGGTATGCATCGAAGGCGACGTCGCTGTAGGGGCCGTCGTGGCAGACGGCGATGTCGTGCCTGCGGGCGAAGGCGACGGCTTCGTCGAAGAAGTCGGGGCGGGCAACGGCGGCAGTCGGATTGTTGGGATAGTTCAGCCAGAGCAGCTTCGCGGCGTCAGCAACGGCGGGCGGCACGGCGCTGAAGTCGGGCAGGAAGTCGTTCTCCTCCCGCAGGGGCAGGAAGTGGCAGCGGCCGCCGGCGAACATGGTGGCGACGGAGTAGACGGGATAGCCCGGGTCCGGCACGAGGGCGACGTCGCCGGGCTCGATGAGGCAGAGCGGGACGTGGGCGACGCCGTCTTTGGAGCCGATGAGGGGCAGTACCTCGGTATCGGGGTCGAACGAGAGGCCGAAGCGGCGCTCATACCAGCCGGCGATGGCGCGTCTTAGCTCCGGCAGGCCTTCGGACTCGGGATAGCGATGGTTCGCGGGGTCGCGCGCGGCCTCGACGAGGGCGTCGATGACGTGCGGCGGCGTCGGCAGGTCGGGGTCGCCGATGGCGAAGGTGATGATGTCGGCGCCCTGCGCCCGCTTGTCGGCGATCTTTCGGGAGATCTCGGCGAAGAGGTAGGGCGGCAGGTTCTCGATACGTTTGGCAAACCTCATTACAGCGACTCCTCCCAGCGCACTTCGTAGAGCCGGACGGGCCTGTCAAGTCCCTTCAGGGTAGCTTCCCCCTGATCGGAGAACGCGAAGCCTTTGCCCGCCGCAAGCTCCTGCACAACGTTAGAGGCTAGTATCTGGCAGGGCTGGGCGTGCGCACACAGGCGGGCCGCCACCTGAACCGCTGTGCCGAATAGGTCCTCGTCCTCCGCTATCGGCTCGCCCGCGTTCAGCCCGATGCGGACGCGTATCGGCGTCTCCGGGTGCTCATCAGCGTGGGCGGCGAAGGCGCGCTGCATGGCAATCGCGCACTCCAGCGCCCGCGTCGCCGATGAGAACGACGCCATGAAGCCGTCGCCCATGGCCTTCACCTCCGCGCCGCCGTGTGTCCGCAGCGCCTCCCGCACGATGCGCTCGTGGTTTCGCAGCACGTCGCGCGCCCTGGCGTCGCCGAGGCGCTCGGTCAGCGCCGTCGACCCCTCCACGTCTGTGAACAGGATGGTGACAAGGCCGCCCGGTTCTCTCGACGGCACACCCCTGGCCGCTGGGGCCTCCTCGCCTTCCCCAAGGAACTCGTAGATGGCCTTCGCCATGACCCGCGCCACAGGTTCGCTGGGCAGAGGCCAATGGTTCCTGCCGTCCAGGGAGAGGAAGCGGGCCCCGGGTATGCCGGTCGCCAGCTCCCGTCCTGACTCAAAGGGCACGATAGCGTCACCGCGACGGTGAATTACCAGGGTGGGCACTGTCACCTGTGGCAGGATCGGCCTCACGTCGATGTCTAGCATGGCAGTCATAAGGTTCAGAACGTTGTCGCCGGACGCTGAGACCCGCTGCAATTCGTTGAAGGCTCGAATAGCGTCGATATCAGCGTCCGGCATGAACAGGCTCGTGAAGAACTGGCGGTGCGCTGGCAGATCGCTGCCCCACCCGTGGCCGACTAGCGTAAGCATAGCCGCGGCCTGTTGGCGGCCCTCCTCCGTATCCAGATACCACTCCATGCGGGCGAACGAGCCGTAGAGTATGAGGTGGCTGACCCGCTTCGGGTGGCGCAGGGCATACGTGATGGCCGTTGGCCCGCCCTGCGAGATCCCGTACAGGGCGAAGCATTCAAGCCCCAGGGCATCAACGACCGCTTCTAGGTCGCGCAGCTGGGCTTCCAGGGAATAGTCGCTCACTCGGCGGTCCGACAGCCCCATGCCGCGTCCGTCGTAGCGAACGAACAGATTCTGCCCGGACATGCCATCGATGAAGGTCCGCCAGAGGGGGTTCTCCCACTCATACTCTAGGTGGGTGAGCCAACCCAGGCCGCGTACCAAGGGCGGCCCCTGGCCCGCGGTGGCGTAGGCTATGCGCGTCCCATCCGAGCTGGTGCAGAAGCGGATATGCTGTTCCATCAGTCTTGCCACCTCATTTCGTAGAGCCGCACGGGGTCTTCGAAGCCGCGCAGCGCGACGTCGCCCCGGTCCGCGAAGAGGAACCCCTTACCCGCCACCAACTGCCGCACGACGTCCGAGACCAGTATCTCCTTGCCCTTGGCCTGCGCCGCGATGCGCGCCGCCAGGATGACCGCTGTCCCGAACAGGTCCTGGTCCTCCGCTATCGGCTCGCCAGCATTCAGCCCGATACGGACGCGTATCGGCGTCTCCGGGTGCTCATCACCGTGGGCTGCAAACGCCCGCTGCATGGCGATGGCGCACTCTAGCGCCCGCGTCGCCGAGGAGAAGGAAGCCATGAAGCCGTCGCCCATCGCCTTCACCTCCGCGCCGGCGTGGGCCCTCAGCGCCTCCCGCACGATGCGCTCGTGGTTTCGCAGCACCTCCCGCGCCCTGGCGTCGCCGAGCCGCTGGGTCAGCGCCGTCAACCCCTCCACATCCGTGAAGAGGATGGTGCAGAGACCGCCTGCCGCGTGCTGCTCGGCTCCAGCCGGGGCGGGCTCGCTATCCCCCAGGAACTCGTAGATGGCCGCGAGCATCGCTTCCATGTCGCCCACCCACGCCGCCGCCGATTCCCCCTCGAGGAGAGCCAGGCGAGCGTCGGGTATTTGGGATGCCAGATCCTTGGCGATCTCCAGCCCGGGAAGGGCCTTGATTTGGCGGCGCTGGAGTATCAAGGTGGGCGACCTCACTTGGGAAAGCACGGCCGTGACATCAAACTCCGCAAGCGCGCGAAAGATGGCGCGCGCCGTTTCTGGCGTGGCGCATTCCCGCACGAAGGCAGCTTGGCGGTGCGCTTCCTCACCCGCCGACCATCCGAACCAAGCATGCGCTTGTGCCTCCGTGTATAGCTCCCAGTCCCCCCCTTGCTCAGCGCCCAAAGTGCCTGGTCGCGGGCTTTCTGCCGCACCCACGGGCACCACAGCACAAGATGGGATACGGCCTCCGGGTGGCGAGCCGCATAAGAGATGGCGACCGGCGCTGCGCTGACAGGGCCGAGCAAAACGAATCTCTGCACGCCCAGGCTTTCCACCACCGCCTGCAGGTCAAGCATATGGGCGTCGACTGAGTAGTCGGCCACGTTGCGGTCCGAAAGGCCCGTCCCCCTGCCGTCGTAGCGGACCAGCTTCCCTCTCTCCGTCAGCCGCTCATACCAGCGGCGATACCCGGGATTCTGCCACTCCAATTGGATGTGGCTCCAGGGAAGTACCGGCATATACACGAGGGGCAGGCCTTCCCCCAACGTCCAGAAGGCGATGCTCACCCCGTCGGTGGTGTGCGTGTACTGGATGCGCGGCTCCATAGTGCACTATCCTACACTATCGATATTCTCCCTGCACGGATAGCGGGCGTGAGGCGCCACTAGCAAACGAATGTTTTCTCCCGCGAGATCTCGGCGAAGGGGAAAGGCAGCAGGTCGGCGACGACGCGTGTCAGCTCCATCAGGCGCCTCCGTCGTCCGCTACAAGCCACTCGCCCTCGAAGACCGTTACGGCGGGACCGGTCATGAAGACTTCGCCGGCGCCGTCCCACTGGAGAGTAAGCGTACCGCCGGGCAGAGTTATGTCTACTTTGTCGTCGACGAGGCCCTGAAGCCGCGCCGCGACCATCACGGCTGACGCGCCGGTGCCACAGGCGAGCGTCGGGCCGGCGCCGCGCTCCCAGACGCGGGCTTCGATGTGCGTTCGATCGATGACGTGCGCAACCTCGAAGTTGACGCCGCGCGGGAAGAGCGGGTGATTGACGACGCGCGGACCTACCTCCGCGAGAGGGAAGCCGGCGACGGGGCGCTCCGGGAAAAGCACGGCGTGGGGGTTGCCCATGGAGACGGCGGTCAGGGGCAGGATTCCACGCGAATCGCCGTGCTCGAGCTCGACGGGGATGTTGACGAGCGGCGGGTCGGCGTTTACAAGGACCGGTATCTCTTCGGGCGCGAGACGGGGCACGCCCATGCCGACGCGGACTCTCTCGACGGCGCTGCCCGCGCGCTCGACCTGGAGCGTGAGCACGCCGGCAGCGGTCTCGACGGCGAAGCGGTTGTCGAGCGGCTCGACCAAGCCGCGCTCGACTGCGTACTTCGCCAGGCAGCGGATTCCGTTGCCGCACATCTCGGGCTCCGAGCCGTCGGGGTTGATGACGCGCATGCGGACGGCGGCGCGGTCGGAGGGCAGGACGAGCAAGAGGCCGTCGGCGCCGACGCCGAAGTGGCGGTCGCAGACCGCGACGGCGAGTCGCGGCCAATCGCACTCGTCGCCCCTCGCCTCGACGAGGACGAAGTCGTTGCCGGTGCCGTGCATCTTGACGAAGCGCATCGTTAGGCGTTCTCCAACGCAAGGTCGCGGGTGATCTGAAGCTGGCCCAAGTGAAGAGCAGCGTGCTCAACGACGTGCAAGAGCGCGTCGCGCACCGAGATCTCATACGGCTCGCCCTCGCCCCAGTATTTCGGCAAGGGCACGAGGCGCCGGTCCAGGCCCGCCGGCGTCAGCGCCGCCAGGGCCGCGTCGATCTCCTGCGACAGGCTCCCGGCGCCGGCCACGAGAGCGACGGCGTCACGTCCGGACGCGCGAAACTCCGCCGGCCGGTCGCGGTCAACGGCCTGGCCGCAGGCGATGCCCAACACCCAGGCGCGGGCGTTGCTCAGGGTGTGAGCAGCGATCACGTAGGCGCTGTTGGCGCCGGCGATGGGCGGGCGCCAGTTGAGCTGGGCCTCGCTCAGCCCCTGTAGGCTCTCGCATACGCGCTGCAGGAGCGAGCGTATCTGTCGGCTCAACGTCTCGACTTCGGTGTTCATCGGGCAAGCCTTTCCTTGATGAGCTTCGACGCCTCGTCGAACGGGTCGCTCGCCGACGCGTCCAGCCAGCGGATGCGTGGGTCGTCGCGGCGGAACCAGGCGTACTGCATGCGCGCCACGCGGTGCGTCTCCGTCTTCATCGTCGCCGCGACGTCGGCCAGCGACATCTCGCCCTGGAGGTGGCTGACGGCCTGTCGGTAGCCGATGCCCGACATGGGCGGCAGGTCGGCGGCATAGCCTCGCGCCAGCAACGCGCGGACCTCTTCGACGAGCCCGGACTCAGCCCCACGGGCAAGCATGCGGTCCACGCGCTCGTCGATGCGCTTGTATAGCTCGGCGCGCGGCCGGTCAATGGCAAGAATAAGCGGCTGGAACTCCGGCTGCAACTTTTGGCGCGACGCGGCGCCGACGGACTGTCGTTGGAGCTCCAGGGCGCGGACGAGCCGGCGGACGTTCCTGGCGTCGACATGGGCGGCGGCTGAGGCGTCGAGCGCCAGCAGCTCGCGGTAGAGGGCATCGGGACCTTCGCGCTCGGCACGCTCTTCCAGCGAGCGGCGCAGCGCGGCGTCGGGCGCAACGCGAGGCACTTGCCAGCCTTCGAGGAGGGCCCAGACGTACTGGCCGCTGCCGCCGACGAGAAAGGGCGTCCGGCGGCGTCGCCAGATGTCCGCCAGCGCCTCCTGCGCGAGGTCGAGGTAGTGCGTCAAGCTGAACTCGGCGTCGGGGTCGACTACGTCGATGAGCCAGTGAGGGACGGCGGCGCGCTCCTGGGGCGTCGGCTTGGCGGTGCCGACGTCCATGAAACGATAGACCTGGCGGGAGTCGGCGGAGACGATTTCGCCGTCGAAGGCGAGCGCGAGGCGGAGGGCGAGTTCGCTCTTGCCGCCGGCGGTAGGCCCGACGACGGCGATGAGCGGGTTTAGGGCGGCTTCAGCCATCGCCTACTTGGTCGCGGAGATGCGGGCGGACTCGTTGACGATGCGGGCGAAGGAGTCGGCCTTGAGGCAGGCGCCGCCGACGAGCGCGCCGTCGATTTGTGGCTGAGCGATGAACTCGGCGATGTTGTCGGGGGTAACGCTGCCGCCGTAGAGGATGCGCAGTGAGTCGCCGCGGGCGACGTCGAAGAGAGCGGTCACTTCGGAGCGGATGAGGGCGATCGCTTCATTCGCCATGTCGCCGGTGGCCGCCTTGCCGGTACCGATGGCCCAGACGGGCTCGTAAGCGATGGCGAAGCCGGCAGGCAGGTCGACGCCGGCGAGGGCGCCGCGGGTCTGGCGTATTAGGACTTCGGCGGTCTGGCCGTCTTCGCGCTGCTGCTCCGTCTCGCCGACGCAGAGGATGGGGCGCAGATTCGCGGCAAGGGCGGCCTTCACCTTCTTGTTCACCGTCTCGTCGGTCTCGCAGAAGTAGGCGCGGCGCTCGGAGTGGCCGATAATGACGAGCTCGATGAGGTCTTGCAGCATCGTCGGGCTCACTTCGCCGGTGAAGGCGCCCTGCGGCTCCCAGTGCAGGTTCTGCGCGCCGACCCTGATCGAGCTGCCCTTTAGCGACTCGGCGACGGACATGAGGAAGGGGAACGGCGGGCAGACCACCTTCTCGACGCCAGCGATCCGGTCGACCAGATCGCGGACGGCATGGCTCAAGGCGAGAGCGCTCTCGGCGGTGGTGTGCATCTTCCAGTTGCCGGCGATGATTGGAATGCGTTTCACAGCTATGCTCCGTACTTGGTCAATCGTTGGGCGTTGGCAAGCGCCAGCGGCAATACAGCGGTCGCGGGCATCAGGCCCAGGCCGCCAGCGCGACAGCTATTCTCGTCGAAGGCTTCTACCCTGTCGGGGCGGCACCAGCGGGCGGCGATGACGAAGGGTACAGGGTGCCAACTATGGCCGGCCAGCAGCGAAGGGGTGGAGTGATCGCCGGCGACCATGAAGACGTCCGGGGCTAGCCCGCGCAGACGGGGGATGATGCAGTCGACCTCCTCCAGCGCGGCTACCTTTGCCGCGTAATCGCCGTCTTCGCCGCGGGAATCGGTCGTCTTGTAGTGGATGAAGAGAAAGTCGAAGTCCTGGTAGCGCTCCTCAAGCGTGGCCACCTCGTCCTCGATGGTCATCCCGGTCGGCAGGACCGTCATGCCGACGAGCTTGGCCAGGCCGCGGTACATGGGGTAGACGGCGACGGCGGCGGCGTTGAGGCCGAAGACGTCGCCCATGTGCGGGATGTCCGGCCACCTGGAGAAGCCGCGCAGGAGCAGCCCGTTGGCGGGATGCTTGTCGGCGAGGCGCTTGGCGGCCTGCGCGATGAAGTCGTTGACAAGCTTGGCTGTCGCCTCCGCCTCCGGACGCTCTGCCTTCGCGGGCAGGGGCGGGACGCCGAGGCGCTGCGGGTCGGTGTCGGCGATGGCGCCGTCGAGCCCCTTGCCGCGCAGGACGACGAGGAAGCGGTGCTCGCGGACCGGCAGGACGAATACTTCGACGCCGGGCAGCGAGATGCTATGCAGGTCTTCGCAGAGAGCGGCGCAGGTCTCGGTGCTGATGCGCCCGGCACGCCTGTCGGTAATGCGCCCGTCGGAGCCGACGGTGCAGAAGTTGCCGCGGGCGGCCAGGTCTTCGCGGCGAAGATCGAAGTCGATGCCTAGCGCCTCGAGAACGCCGCGACCGACGTTGTACTTCAGCGGGTCGTAGCCGAAGAGGGCGAGATGGCCGGGACCGCTGCCGGGCGTGATGCCGGTACCCACCGGCACCGTTAACCCGCAGAGGCCGTCGGAGGCGAGGCGGTCCAGGTGGATCGTGTTCGCCTCCTCGAGCTCCGAACGGCCGGTCTCGGGACGGGGCAGGCCACCGAGGCCGTCGATGACCAGCAGGATGATCTTGCTGTCGTTCTTCACGACCAGCTCACGAATCACGTCGAGGTTCATAGCGTCTCCAACGGATCGCGGGAGGACTGAAGTCCTCCCCTACGAGGTATTTGCGCGATATCGTATGCGTCATTTCTTGTCCATGAGGGCGGCGACGCCCGGGAGCGTCTTGCCTTCCAGGTACTCCAAGGTGGCGCCGCCGCCGGTGGAGACGTGAGTGAACTTGTCCTCCAGGCCGGCCTCGTGGATGAGCGCGACCGTCTCGCCGCCGCCGACGATGGTCGTCGCCTTGTGGAGCTCGGCGAGCGCCTCCGCGAGGGCCAGCGAGCCCTCGGCGAAGGCCGGGTACTCCGCTACGCCGACGGGACCGTTCCAGAGGACCGTCATGCAGTCTTGGAGCGCCTCGCGGAAGCTGGAGACGGTATCAGGGCCGACGTCGACGATGCGCATGTCGCGCGGTATGTCTTCTACGGACACCGTCTCGGAGAGAGCGTCTTCGGCGATCCGGTCGGCGACGACGACGTCCTCGGGCAGGAAGAGCGGTATGCCTTTATCGTCGGCCTGGCGCATGAGGTCGCGGGCGGTGTCTAGCTGCTCGTCCTCGACGAGCGACTGGCCGACTTCGACGCCGTTCGCCTTCAGCAGCGTCGAGGCCATGCCACCGCCGATGAGAAGGCAATCGATGCGCGACAGGAGGTTGCGGAGGACGCCGATCTTGGTGCTGATCTTGGCGCCGCCGATGATGGCCGCAAAGGGACGGGCCGGGTTGTGTAGCGCCTTATCCAGGTAGTCGATCTCCTTCTCCATGAGGAGGCCGGCGACGGCGGGCAGGTAGGCGGCAACGCCGACGGTGGAGGCGTGGGCACGGTGAGCCGTGCCAAAGGCATCGTTGACGAAGACGTCGGCGAGCTCCGCCAGGGCGTGGGACATCTTGGGGTCGTTCGCCTCTTCTTCGGGGAAGAAGCGGACGTTTTCCAGGAGGACCACGTCGCCGGGCTTCATCGCCTTGGTCGCTTCGACGGCTTTGGGGCCGATGACGTGGTAGAGCGTGTGGACGGGCGCGCCCAGGAGCTGGCTCAGCCGGTCGCCGATGCCCACGCGGGACATGCGCAGCTCCTCGACGACCTTGCCGTCGGGCCGGTCGAGGTGGGAGCAGAGGATGACGGCTGCGCCGTGGTCACGCAGGTACTGGATGGTCGGCAGGGCGGCGCGCAGGCGGCTGTCGTCGAGGATGCGGCCGGTCTCTTCGTCGAACGGAACGTTGAAATCGACGCGAACGAGGACGCGTTTGCCCTGAACATCGATGTCGCGGACTGTCATCTTGTTCATCGGTTCCCTCCGTCGAGCGTCCCACTGCAAGCCGCTGCGGGCCGGGGCCTCTGGCTGCCCTCAGCCTAAATGCTGGGGCACGGGAGTGCAAGGTTCGACTTCTTGACACGGCGGCCTGAAGCTTGCCCGCTGGCAGGCAGGGACGCGGCATTGAATCCGGTTCCATGCACGTTAGGTCTGGCGGTTGACGAAGTAATCGGCGAGAAGCCGGAGGTCGCGACGGCGCGCGGGGACGAGGTCAAGCGCGTCGAATGAGGCGGGGCGCTTGGGCGAGATCAGGAGAACCACTCTGAGGGTTGAAACCCTCAGCTTACGGGGGATAGCCGAGAGGTGGGTCAGGCTATGTTTCGCGGCTGACGAAATAGCGCGCAAGACGGTCCAGGTCGTGGCGGCGCGCGGGGACGAGGTCAAGCGCGTCGAGGAGGCGCAGGGCATCGGCGGCGAAGCGTTCGGCAGTTTCCTGAGCGCACACGCGGGCGCCGGAGCGCTCCAGGATCGCGACGGCCTGCGAAACATCGTCGTCGGTCAGCGCCTCCTTCGCGTAGATGGCGCGGAGGGAGGTGCGGTCGGACGGCGGCGCGTTCTCCAGCGCGTGGACGACGGGGAAGGATTTCTTGCGGGTGCGGACGTCGTCGCCGGTGGGCTTGCCGGTCTCCGCGCTGGCGCCCCAGATGCCGAGGACGTCGTCGCGAATCTGGAAGGCGAGGCCCAGCTTCTCGCCGAACTGCTCGAAGGCGCTCACGGCGGCAGGCGAGGCTTCGCCGACGAGGGCGCCGCTTCCCGCTGCGGCGGCGATGAGCGCGGCGGTCTTGCCGGAGACCATCGCCAGGTAGTCGTCGGCGGTTACGTCGAGGCGCTTTTCCAGGGCGAGGTCGAGGTACTGGCCCTCGCAGAGGCGCAGGGAAGCGGTGTCGAGGAGGCGGGCCACCGCCGCGAAGCGCCGGGCATCGACGTCAAGGTCGAGCAGGCGGTGCAACGCGACGTGGGCCAGCGCGAACATGCCGTCGCCAGCGTTGACGGCGAGAGGGACGCCCCAGGCGCGCCAGAGGGTATCGCGGCCGTGGCGACGCGGGCTGCCGTCCTCGATATCGTCGTGGATGAGACTGAAGTTGTGCAGGAGCTCCAGCGCGGCCGCCAGGGGAAGCGCCGCCTCGGTGTCGCCGCCGACGGCCTCGCAGGCGCAGAGGCAGAGCAGGGGGCGGACGAGCTTGCCGCGGAGAGCGCCTTCGTCGTGCTCCCAGCCCAGGTGATAGCGCATGAGGTCGTAGTGCGGCAGGTCGCGGCCTTCGAAGACGCGGCGCAGCTCGGCATCGATGCGCGGGGCGAGCCTGTCAAGCAAGGGCTGGAGCGAGACGTCTCTGTCCGGGGCTGTCACGTCGAAGCGCCTCTCAGGACCGCCGAGACTGGAAAGTCTCAGCTACACGGTTCTTTAACGGCATTCTACGTGTCCGGCTGCGTTTCGAGCGCCTGGAGCTTCGCCAGGCGACGGCTGTGGCGTCCGCCTTCGAACTCGGCGGCGAGAAAGGCGTCGAGAACGTCGCGGGCCACGCCCTCGCCGATGCACCAGGCGCCGAGGCAAAGGACGTTGGCGTTCGTGTGCTGGCGGGCGCGTCGGGAGGCGAAGGTGTCGTGGCAGAGGGCGGCGCGGATGCCGCGGACCTTGTTGGCGCAGACGGTCATGCCGACGCCGTTGCTGCAGATGAGGATGCCGAGATCGGCTTCATCGCCAGCGACGGCGAGGGACAGAGGGATGGCGACGTCTGTGTAGTCGACCGGGGCCTCGCCGAGGCAGCCGAAGTCCTGGACGACATGTCCAGCGACAGCCAGGTGCTGCATTAGGACGTGCTTCAGTTGAAAGCCGCGGTGGTCGCAGCCGATGGCTATGCGCATTCTAGTCGCCTCCGAGTTCGAACCTGACGCCGGCCGCGGCCTCCAGGTCGTCGCGGGAGAGGACGCCTTCGCGCAGGATACGCGGCGGCTCGACCGTAAGGTCCACCACCGTCGATTCTACGCCGATTGGCGCGGAGCCGCCGTCGATGATTATGTCGACTTCTTCGCCCAGTTGCCCCTCGACCTCAGCAGCCGTCCGAGGCGGCGGCTCGCCGGAGCGGTTGGCGCTGGTGCCGCTCATCGGCCTTCCCAGCGAGCGGATGAGCGCCAGCGGGACGGGGTGATCAGGCGCACGCAGGGCGACGGTGTCGCCGCCAGCGAGGGCGAGGGAATGGAACGTCTCGGCGCGCTTCATGACGAGGGTGAGCGCGCCCGGCCAGTAGCGAGAGGCTAACTTTAGCGCTAAGGGAGGCATCTCTTGGACCAACTCACTTGCCTGGTCGGTGCCGAGTACCAGAATCGGGAGAGGTGCATCGAGGGGGCGCCTTTTAGCTTGGAATAGCATCCGCACTGCTTCGTCGTTCGTGGCGTCGGCGCCGAGGCCGTAGAGAGTGTCGGTTGGAAACGCCACCAGCTTTCCCTGCCTTACGGCGTCGACAGCGGCGGTCAAGGCCGCATCGCGAGATTCGCTCCAATTGAGAATGCGCATAGGCAAAAAGATGAAAGGGAGGCTCCCCTTTCTTGACGCCAGTATAGCACGCTGGTATGGTGGTGTCACGGCATCGGCGTGGGCGGACGGCTTTCCGCCCCCAACACATTCAATCCCCCTTTCGGCGCAAAACCAGGCGATGGACGAATCTGAGAGCAGCGGCTACCGCGTTCCCACCAGCGACGACATCGAGGTGTCGACGTACCTGGAGATCGCGCGCGAGAAGGGCGGCGAGCAACCGGTCCTCAGCGAAGAGCCGCCCGGCGCCGGCCCGGAGACCATCGTCGTCATCGACTTCGGGTCGCAGTACAGCATGCTCATCGCCCGGCGCATCCGCGAGTGCAACGTTTACTGTGAGATCGTGCCGCACACGGCCGTCTGGCAGGACGTGTCGCGACTCAACGTGAAGGGGTTCGTCCTCTCCGGCGGCCCGGCCAGCGTCTACGTCGAGAAGGCGCCGCTGGCGCCGCCGTTCATCTTCGAGAAGGGCTTCCCCGTTCTCGGCATCTGCTACGGGATGCAACTGATCGCGCACCAGCTCGGCGGGCGCGTGACTCCGAGCGACAAGCATGAATACGGCCACACGATCATCCACCAGTCGGAGCCGTCGGAGCTTTTCGCGGACCTGCCGCCGGCGATCCCCGTCTGGATGAGCCACGGCGACCGCATCGCGCAGATGCCTTCTGGCTTCCATTCGCTGGCCTACACCGATAACTCGCCGGTGGCCGTGATGGGGAACGAGCACGGCATGCTGGGGCTACAGTTCCACCCGGAGGTCGTGCACACGCCGCAGGGCAAGCAGATCATCCGCAACTTCCTCTACCGCGTCTGCGGCTGCCGCGGCGATTGGACGCCTTCGAACTTCGTGACGGAGAGCATGGAGCGCATCCGCGAGCAGGTCGGCGATGGGCGCGTCATCTGCGCCCTCTCCGGCGGGGTCGACTCGGCGGTTGCGGCGACGCTGGTGCACCAGGCGGTCGGCGACCAGCTCACCTGCATCTTCGTCAACAACGGCCTGCTGCGTCGCGAGGAGCCGGAGCGCGTTCTCGACACCTTCCGGCGCAATCTGAAGATGAACCTGGTCTACGTCGACGCGACGGAGCGCTTTCTTGCGACGCTGGCCGGCGTCGTCGACCCGGAGACGAAGCGGCACCGCGTCGGCGAGGAGTTCATCCGCGTCTTCGAAGAGGAGGCGGGCAAGCTGGGCCGCGTCGACTTCATGGTCCAGGGGACGACGTACCCCGACGTCATCGAGAGCGCGTCTTCGCCGACGGGCGACGGGGCAGCGGCGAAGATCAAGACGCATCACAACGTCGGCGGGCTGCCCAGCCACATGACCTTAAGGCTCATCGAGCCGCTGCGACACCTGTTCAAGGATGAGGTGCGTCAGGTGGGACTGGCGGTCGGACTGCCGGAGGAGATGGTGTACCGTCAGCCGTTCCCGGGGCCGGGCCTTTCGATCCGGATCATCGGCGAGGTGACGCCGGAGAAGCTGGAGACGCTGCGGGCCTGCGACTGGGTGGTGATGAACGAGATCAAGAAGGCGGGGCTCTACCGCGAACTGTGGCAGGCGTTCGCTGTACTGACGGACAGTCGCAGCGTGGGCGTGATGGGCGACTTCCGCACGTATGGGCACGTGGTGGCGCTACGGCTGGTGACGGCGGAGGACGCGATGACGGCGGACTGGGCGCGGCTTCCGTACGACCTGCTGGCGCGGATTTCGACTCGAATCGTGAACGAGGTGCCGACGGTGAACCGGGTGGTGTATGACATCACGTCGAAGCCGCCGGGCACGATTGAGTGGGAGTAGAGTAGTTCAGGGGGACACCCCCTGAACCCCCGGCAGAGGGAAACCCTCTGCACTCCCGGTTGTCCGCCGCCCTCCCGGGCCGAAGATTCCGAACGGTATTGCCCATCGTGTGGAGAGCCGCTACCATCATGACGGCAGGACGCTAGTACCCCATTCGGTAGAGGAAGCGGTTGCGAGTTCTCATCGTCGGCTCCGGCGCGCGTGAGCACGCCCTCGCCTGGAAGCTGCGCCAGTCGCCGCGCCTCGACGCCCTCTACGTCTCCCCCGGGAACGCCGGCACGGCCCAGATCGCGGACAACCTCTCGGTCAAGGCGAACAACGTCGAAGGCATCGTGCGCACGGCGCAGGAGCAGGCGATCGACCTCGTCGTCGTCGGGCCGGAGGAGCCGCTCACGCTCGGGCTCGTCGACCGGTTGGAGGGCGCGGGCATCGCCGCTTTCGGGCCGAGCAAGGCGGCGACGGAGATCGAGGCGAGCAAGGTGTTCGCCAAGGAGCTGATGGTCCGACACGGCATTCCCACCGCGCAACACCGCAGCTTCGATTCGATACTGGAGGCTGGCACGTATATCGCCGAGCACCGCGAGCCGCTGGTCATCAAGGCGGACGGGCTGGCCGCCGGCAAGGGGGCGATACTGACGCGCGACTCGGCCGAGGCGCTGGAGGTGGCCGACGCGTTGCTCTGCGACCGCGTCTTCGGTGACGCCGGCGCGCGCATCGTCGTCGAGGAGCGGCTGAGCGGGCGCGAGACGTCGGCGCAGGCGTTTAGCGACGGCAGCAGCGTCGTGCCGATGCCGCTGTCGTGCGACCACAAGGCAGTCTTCGACTACGACGAGGGTCCGAACACGGGCGGCATGGGCGCCTACAGCCCGCCCGGCTGGCTGCCCCGCGAGACAGTCGACTGGATAGACGAGCACATCACGCGCGCTACCGTGCGGGCGATGGCGGAAGAGGGTCGGCTGTACCGCGGCGTCATCTATCCCGGGCTGCTGGTGACGGAGAGCGGGCCGCACGTCCTGGAGTATAACTGTCGCTTCGGCGACCCGGAGACGCAGGCGATACTGCCCCGCCTGGAGAGCGACCTGCTGGACGTGCTGTGGGCGGTGGCGACCGGACGGCTGCACGAGGCGAGCGTCGAATGGCGCGGCGAGGCGTGCGTGGCGGTGGTGCTCGCTTCCGGCGGCTACCCGGGCAAGTATGAGACGGGCTTCCCCATCGAGGGGCTGGACGATATCGACGACGATGTTATGCTGTTCCACGCCGGCACGAAGACGGACGAGGACGGCCGGATCGCGACGAGCGGCGGGCGCGTACTCACCGTGTCAGCGCTGGGCGCGACGCTGGAGGAAGCGCGTCGGAAGGCGTACGCGAACGTGGAGCGCATCCGCTGGCCGGGCATGCACTACCGGACGGATGTCGGCGGGCGGCGGCAGCGTCCGCGTCCGGAATGGCTGGAGATACCGTGAACGAGCCCATCGTTGCCGTTGTTATGGGGTCGAAGTCGGACGCGCCGACGATGCAGGAGTGCCTCGACACGCTCGACAAGCTGGGCATCGCCTACGAGACGGCCGTCATGTCGGCGCACCGCACGCCGGACAAGGTGCGGGAGTTCGCGCAGGCGGCGGCGGAGCGAGGCATACGCGTCATCATCGCGGGCGCGGGCGGATCGGCGGCGCTGCCGGGCGTTATCAAAGCGTACACGGCGCTGCCGGTCATCGGCGTGCCGCTGGCGTCGAGCGACTTGAAGGGCGTCGACGCGCTGATGGCGATGGCGCAGATGCCGCCGGGAGTGCCGGTCGCGACGGTGGCCGTCGGCAAGTGGGGGGCGCGCAATGCGGCGCTGCTGGCGGCGGAGATACTGGCTGCCTGCGACGAGTCGGTGCGCAAGGCGTACGAGGTCTATCGCCAGGGATTGGCGTCGGGTTAAACTGAGGGCGCGGGGGTGCCGAGGCTGGAAAGCCTTGGCGACGGGATCTGCAAACCGGAACGGCACCTGGCGGGCAGGATGCTCGCCCTACGCGGGAAACCCATGTTCAAGCATACTAGCGAATCCACGCCCTTCGAGATGTTCCCCGGCATCGTGCGCCGCGCGCTCTGCGGCGCCGAACGCATGACTGTGTGCGAGATCACGCTGCGCAAGGGCGCCACGGTGCCGCTGCACAGCCACGAGGACGAGCAGGCCGGCTATGTGATCCAGGGCCGCATGCTGTTCAAGATCGGCGAGGAGGAGCGCGAGATAGGCGCGGGCTGCGGCTACCTGGCGCCGGGCGGCGTCGCCCACGCGCTGACGATCCTGGAAGACAGCGTGATCGTCGAGGTCTTTTCGCCGCCGCGCAAGGAGTACCTGTGATACCAAAATACTCGCGACCGGAGATGGCCGCCATCTGGTCGGACAAGGGGAAGTACGACCGCTGGCTTGAGGTCGAGATTGCCGTCTGCGACGCCTGGGCCGAGCGCGGCGACATTCCCCAGGAGGCGGCGGAGAAGATCCGCAACGCCCGCTACAACCTTGACGACTTCGAACGCTACCTGAAGGAAATCCACCACGACGTCATCTCCTTCCTTCGCTCCGTCGCCGACAGCCTGGGCGAGGAGTCGCGGTTCGTGCACATGGGGCTGACTTCGTACGACGTCGTAGACACGGCGCTGGGCATGCAGCTCCGCGACGCCAGCGACATCCTCCAGCGCGACCTGGAAGCGCTGACCGCGGTCGTCGAGGAGAAGGCGCGGCGCTACAAGGACACGCTGATGATGGGCCGGACGCACGGCGTCCACGCCGAGCCGATAACCTTCGGGCTCAAGCTTGCCGGCTGGGTCGACGAGCTGCGCCGCAACGGCCGCCGTCTCGCCGACGCGCGCGCGGAGGTGGCGATCGGCAAGGTGAGCGGCGCCGTCGGCAGCCACGCGACCGTGCCGCCGGAGATCGAGGAGACGGTCTGCGCGCGGCTGGGCCTGAGCATTGAGCCAATCAGCACGCAGATCGTGCAGCGCGACCGCCACGCCCGCTTCGTCACGACGCTGGCGATTCTGGCGTCGTCGCTGGAGAAGTTCGCGACGGAGGTCCGTCACCTACAGCGGACGGAGGTGCTGGAGGTTGAGGAGCCGTTCGAGGAGGGCCAGGCGGGCTCGAGCGCGATGCCGCACAAGCGTAACCCGGAGAAGTGCGAGCGCGTCTGCGGGCTGGCGCGGGTCGTGCGGGGGTATTCGGTCACGGCGCTGGAGAACGTAGCGCTGTGGCACGAGCGCGACCTGACGGACTCGGCGCCGGAGCGCGTCATCCTGCCCGACGCCTGCCTGGTGCTGGACTACATCCTGGACCTGTTCACTTATGTAATGCGCGGCCTCCAGGTCTATGCGGACCGAATGCGCGAGAACCTGGAGCTGACGCAGGGGCTGGTCTTCACGTCGCGGGCGCTGGTGGCGCTGGTCAACAAGGGGCTCAGCCGCGAGAAGGCGTACAAGCTGATTCAGGCGTGCTCGATGCGGGCGTGGAAGGAGCGCGTTCCCCTGCGCGGCCTGCTCGAGGGCGACGCCGAAGTGTCGGCGCTGCTGTCGGCGGCGGAGCTGGACGCGATATTCGACTACAGCGTCTATACGAAGTACGTGGACGACTCCTTCCGGAGGGTGGACCTCCTTTGAACAGCGTCCCCTCCGGCGGCGGCCTGCGGCGTCCCATGGAGCTGGGGCAGATCGTCAACACGGCGATCAAAGTCTACCGGCAGAACTTCGGCGAGTTCCTGGCGATTGCGGCCGTCACCCTGCCTATCAGCGCGATAGGGGCCATCCTGGGAGGTCTCATCGAAGACAGGGTGACTGCCGGGGTTGTCGTCGCGGTCTTCACTGTGCTCAGCGCGGTGATCACGCTGGTCGCCGATGCGGCTCTGGTGCGCGGCGTGGCGGACGTTGCCGAGGGCATACCGCCGGACTTCAACTACGTGTACGTGCGCGTCTTCGAACGGCTGGGCGCGCTCTTCCTGACCGTCCTGCGCGTGCTGGTGATATTCATAGCGCTCTGTATTACTGTCGTTGGCATTCCCTTCGCAGTCTATTTCCTCGTGCGGTGGGCGTTCGTCACGCAGACCGTGATTATTGAAGGCCAGTCAGGCCACGGGGCGATGGAGCTCAGCGCCGGAGTCGTGCAGGGTTGCTGGTGGCGCACCCTAGGCGTCTTGTTCATCCTTGGACTGCTGGCAAGCTTTCCGACGGGCGCCGTCAGCCTGCTGTTCTCGGCGGCAGCGCCGGTTGCGGGCAGCCTGGCGAGCGCGGTGGTCGCGGTCATCGTGCTGCCATTCAGCGCCACGGCGTCGACGCTGCTGTTCTTCGATCTGCAAAGCAGGGAGCGCGAACGTGTCAGTATTGCTCGAGACGAATCTGCCTAACCTCTTCGCGCGCGGCAAGGTGCGCGATACGTACGATCTCGGCGACGGACGGCTGCTCATCGTTGCCACGGACCGCATCTCGGCGTTCGACGTCGTGCTGCCGCAGGGGGTGCCGGACAAGGGCGCGGTGCTGACGCAACTCTCGGCGTTCTGGTTCGAGATGACGGCGGACGTGATGCCGAACCACTTCCTACGCCTGATCAGCAACTGCGACAACGCGGATTTGCCGTTCCCCTGCTCCCACGACATCGCCGGCCGGTCGATGGTGGTGAAGAAGGCGAAGCGGCTGGACATCGAGTGCGTGGCGCGCGGCTACCTGTCGGGCTCCGGCTGGGCGGAGTATCGGGAGTCGGGCTCGGTGTGCGGCATCCGGCTGCCGGCGGGGCTGCGGCAGAGCGACAAGCTGCCCGAGCCGATATTCACGCCGTCGACGAAGGCGGAGAGCGGCCACGACCTGAACATCGACTTCGCGCGGGTCGCGGATATGGTCGGCGCGGAGACGGCAGCCGGCATGCGCGACGCAACTCTGGCGATCTACCGCTTTGCGGCGGACTTCGCCCGCCAGCGGGGCATCATCATCGCCGACACGAAGATCGAGCTGGGACGGCACGACGGCCGGCTCATAGCGATCGACGAGCTGCTTACACCGGACTCCAGCCGCTTCTGGGACATCGAGACGTACGAGCCCGGCAAGTCGCAGCCGAGCTTCGACAAGCAGCCGGTGCGCGATTGGCTGACGGCGTCGGGCTGGAACCGGGAGCCGCCACCGCCGGACCTGCCGGACGAGGTGGTCGCCGACACGTCGGCGCGGTACCGGGAGGCGTTCCGCCGTTTGACGGGACATGACCTGTTCTAGCGCCGTGCCTACCGAGAGGCAGGAGGAGTTTCAGGTGTTTCTTGCGAAGGTTTACGTGACGTTGAAGCCGACGGTCAACGACCCGCAGGGGCTGACGATCCGGGGTGGATTGCACTCGCTGGGGTTCAACAGCGTGGAGGCGGTGCGAGCCGGGAAGTACCTGGAGATACGCGTCGCGGGGTCGGACCGGGGGCAGGCGGAGTCGCAGGTGCACGAGATGTGCCGTCAGCTCCTAGCGAACCCGATCATCGAGGACTACCGCTTCGAGATCGAGGAGGCGGCGGGCTAGAGCGTGCCTTTTGTGGCGGGAATTTCCCCTGCTTGAATCGGGCGGCCGAACACAGTCCTGAGGGTTGAAACGGTAATTGTATACTTGACACAAGGCTGCTCACCTGCTATTCTTGTCTTGTGATGATGATGCAGATTCGGTTTCAGGCTTCTCGGGGTGAGCGAGCTTCTTCAAATGCTTCGCGGCTTTCTTCGGAAAGACGCGTTTCGCAAGTTCTTCGCTCGTCATCTCGTGGGCCTTCTTCTTACGCTTGGGCATAGGAGAACTCCAATGACAACTGAGCAGTTAGACGAAATGAACTTGATGCAGCTAATCGAGGACTTCGGTAGCGAAGAGAAATGCCGCGAGGTTCTAGAAGAACTTCGCTGGCCGGACGGCGTGCGTTGCCCGCGTTGTCAGTCTGACAAGATTTCCCGCATCCGGGGTCGTGGCCAGTTTGATTGTGACTCATGCCGCTACCAGTTCTCCGTTACCGCTGGCACTATCTTTCACGACTCCCATCTGCCGCTTCGCAAATGGTTCGTCGCCGTCTACCTGATTTCTGAATCTAAGAAGGGCATCTCCTCGAACCAACTGAAGCGCATCTTGGGCACGACGTATAAGACGGCCTGGTATCTGACGCACCGGATTCGCGCCGCTATGAGCGACGGGCAAGCGCCGCTGCTTAAGGGCATCGTTGAAGTAGATGAGACCTATATCGGCGCTAGGGTTCGCGGGAAGGGACGCGGGTATATCGGCAACAAGACGATGGTACTCGGCGCTGTTGAACGGGGTGGCGAAATCCGACTCCGCATCGGCAAGAACACCTCCGCGAAGACATTCCACCGCTTTATTCGCGACACGGTTGATGACGACGCCGAAGCCATCTACACCGACCAACACCAGTCCTACATGGGCATCGATGACAGCAACACGCGGCATGAGACGGTCAACCACAACCTTGATGAGTGGGTCCGCGGTGACGTTCACACCAACACCGTAGAGGGCGTCTGGTCGCTCCTGAAGCGCTCTATCGTCGGTTCCTATCACCATCTCAGCGTCCAACATCTTCCCGCCTACCTTGACGAAATCACGTTCCGCTTCAACAACCGCAACAACCCGTACCTTTTCCGCGATACACTCCTCAAGCTCATTGGGGCTGAGAATCTGCGGTACTCGGAGTTGACGGCTCGCTCATGAAGGTACAATTACCTCGGTCGAATATGGTGGGGAACTTCCTCCGTCCCAAATCAGACTGACCGTAAGTATCCACGTTCCCGGCCTCAACGACCAACTTCGCCTGACTTCACCGAAATGCAAAAACTCGGCGCCGGTCACATAGTACCCTCGTGCAAGCGGTTGGCCCCTCAGCACCGGATGGGAAATGCTCCCGTCCGCGTCCAAATAGACATGTACATTAACCGGCTTGTCAGCGAAAAGAGGCATGATTGGTTTGCTGGTCGGGCCGTCAGTTATAAGCGCATCGCACTCAATGATGTCGCGTTCACCCGATGCGCGTTCAAATCGAATAGTAGCGCGACAGTCAACGGTGCGAGGCTTGATCCGTTTTCCAAACCAAATTGCATGGGACTGATTTTCACACCTGACGTTATGCAGTTGATGATAAGCGGCGCGTCTGTCAGTTGAATCGGCCCAAAGTGGCCCGAGGACAATGTGCGGATCGCGGTTCATGCCCAACTTTCCCCCAAGCCGCTTGAGCACCGCGATTGCAGCCGATTGGAGCACGTCGCCGAAAGGCATGCCCCTACTGTACCACGCGCCGCCCTTGCGTCAAGTGTACAATTGCCGTTGAAACCCTCAGCCTTCGCCAATCAACGCTTCTGCATTGTCCAGGAGAAATGAGCGCGGTCTCGCGCGTGTCAGCGGTTGCCGCGGAGGAGAATGCAGAGAGGGATTTACCCTCTCTGCCGGGGTTCAAGGGGTGTCCCCTTGATTCTGGGAAACGCCATGAGGGTGGGCGGGTGGGAAGAGAAACGCCGATGTTGCGTTGACCACCCCGACGTCGCTACGCCATCAGACGCCCGTTGGAGAAAAGGCGAGGAGCCGACCGAAGGAATCAGTGCTTCCACTGCGTCTCTGCAGCGTTTCCCCAGCGTCGGCGCGGGCGCTAGAGCGTCCCCTTTGTGCTGGGCACTTCGTTGCCGAGGCGCGGGTCGAGGCGCGTGGCCGCTCCGAGGGCGCGGGCAAGAGCCTTGAAGACGGCCTCGGCTTTGTGGTGATCGCTGGCGCCGGCAAGCGTGCGGGCGTGAAGCGTCATCTGGCTCTCGGTGGCAATCGACCAGAGCATGTGGCCGATGAGGTCGGTCGGAAGCTCACCCACCTTCTCTCCCGTCCATGACAGATCCAGCGCCGCGTAGCCGCGTCCGCTGAGGTCGACGGCGACGAGCGCCAGCGCCTCGTCGAGGGGCACGACGGCGTGGCCGAAGCGCACGATGCCCTCGCGCTTGCCAAGCGCCTTCTTCAGGGCGCGGCCGAGACAGATCGCAACGTCTTCCGCCGTGTGGTGCGGGTCGATCTGGAGATCGCCCCGCGCTTGTATCGTTATGTCAATTCGACCGTGACGCGCGATCTGCTCCAGGAGATGGTCGAGCATGCCGACGCCGGTCTCGATGGCGGCGCGGCCGCTGCCGTCGAGGTCAACTTCGACGGAGACCCGCGTCTCTTTGGTCTCGCGCTCTTCTTTACCGCGACGTTCCACGGCTCCCTCCTATCTCTTTCAGCGCGTCGATAAGGGCGCGACGGTGCTCCGGCAGGCCGACGCTTATGCGCAGGCAGTTGCAGAGCGAAGGCGCGTCGGGGCGGCGCACCATGATGCCCCGCCGTCGCAGCTCTTCCTGGAGCGCGCCGACGTCGATGCCGTCGATCCGGCAAAGGATGAAGTTGGCCTGCGAAGGCATCGGCTCCAGGTAGGGGACGCCGGCCAGGGCACGGAACAGCTCTTCCCGTTCCGCCACCAGCAGGCGAACGCGCTCCCGCAGCACGCCGGCGTCCTCCAGCGAGGCGAGCATGGCCGCCTGCGCGGCGACGTTCAGGTTGTACGGCTGCTTGATCTTGAAGATGACCTCGGCGACGGACGGCGGGAAGATGCCAAAGCCGACGCGCAGCCCGGCGAGGCCGGCCCACTTGCTGAAGGTGCGCAGGACGATGAGGTTGGCTCCCTCCGCAACGCGGTCGGCGAAGCTGCGGCCGGCGAACTCGACGTAGGCTTCGTCGAGGACGACGACAAGGCCGGTGGTGAGCAGGGCGTCGAGGTCCGCCTCGGAGATGACGTTGCCGGTCGGGTTGTTGGGCGAGGCGACGAAGATGACTTTCGCATCATTCGCGACAGCGCGAATCGCCGTCAGGTCAAGCGCGAAATCGTCGGAGCGACGCGGCACGTCTATCAGGCGCGCGCCGGCGACGTTCGTGAGGAACGGGTACATTCCGAAGGTCGGCGGGCAGTTGACGACGGCGTCACCAGGTCGAAGGAAGGCGCGCAGCACGAGGTCCATTATCTCGTCGCTGCCGGTGCCGAAGACGATCTGCTCGAACGGGACGTCGAGGTAGCAGGATAGGGAGCGACGGGCCTGGCGCTGGAGCGGGTCGGGATAGATGTGGTAGTGGCGATAGCCGGCGAGCGCTTCCAGGGCCTTCGGCGACGGGCCGTAGGGGTTCTCGTTGCCGTCGAGCTTGACGATGCTTTCCGGCGGCAGGCCGAGGCGGCGCGCCAGCTCATCGACAGGCTCGATGGCCTCGTAGCCGGGCATGGCAGCCAATTCAGGCCGAATGCTTTTGCTCAGGTCGCCTTCTTCACTCACGGTGCTCACTCTACAGGCGCTGAGGAAGACCGGCAAGCGAGACCTTCTCAGCATGCCGCCGCCGCCAAGACTGGAAAGTCGTGCCTACTGGCAGTTCTCGGCTACGCGGGTATCTAGAATGGCTAAGGCTTTTGTTTGTTGAGTCGCATCTCGATGGCGCGGGCGTGCGCGGTCAGACCTTCGGCGCGGGCGATAGCCGCCGCGGCCGGGCCGAGCGCGCGCAGGGCGTCTTCGCCGACATCGACGACGTTGGTTATCTTCAGGAAGTCTAGCACGTTGAGCGGCGAGGAGTAGCGCGCGCTGCCGCCGGTAGGCATCACGTGGCTCGGGCCAGCCGTGTAGTCGCCCATAGCTTCCGGAGAGGACTCGCCGACGAACAGGCCGCCAGCGTTGCGGACGCCCTCGGCCCAGCGGGCGGCGTCGCGGACCAGCAGGCAGAGGTGCTCCGGCGCGAACTCGTTTGCCAGCGCCATCGCCTCGTCGAGGTCGGACGTGACGACGATGCCACCGTTCGCCAGCGCCACGCGGGCCACCGCCGAGCGCTCGATCTGCGCCAATTGCCGCTCCACCTCCTGGTCGACGGCCTTAGCCAGCGCAAGGGAAGGCGTCAGCAGGATCGGGCGGGCGAGCTCGTCGTGCTCAGCCTGGGCGAGGAGATCGGCGGCGCAGAGCGCGGCGTCGGCGGACTCGTCGCCGATGACCACCGTCTCGGTCGGGCCGTACATCGCGTCGATGCCGACGCTGCCGAAGAGCTGCTGCTTGGCGAGGGTGACGAAGAGGTTGCCGGGACCGCAAATCTTGTCGACTCTCGGGATGGTCTGCGTGCCGAAGGCCAGCGCGGCCACGGCCTGAGCACCGCCGGCGCAGAAGACGGCATCGACGCCGGCGATTTCGGCGGCGATGAGCTTCAGCGGCGAGACGCGGCCGTCGGGGCTGGCCGGCGTGGCCACGTGGACGCTGGGAACGCCAGCGACTTTGGCGGGAATGACTGTCATGAGGATCGACGACGGGTAGACGATGGCGCTGCCGGCCGCGTACATGCCCACGCGCTCGATGGGGCGCACGCGCATGCCGAGACCGTCCTGCAGGAAGCTACGCTGGGTGTGCTGCAGTTGCAGCTCGTGGAAGGAGCGGATGCGGGCGGCGGCGAAGCGCAGGCGCTCGACGAGGGCGGAGTCGACCTCTCGGTAGGCTGCCTGGGCCTGCTCGGGCGGGACCCGGAGCGGCGGCGACGCCACGCCGTCGAAGGCCTCGCCGTAGCGGAGGACGGCGGCATCGCCTTGGGCACGTACGTCGGCGATGATGCGCGCCACGGCCTCAGCGGGCGAGAGATCGGCGCCGAAGACGCGACCCGTCATCTCGCGGACGTGCTCCGGCACCTCCATCTCGGACAGGGGGCGCCGGAGCAGGACTGTCTTGCGTCCTTCTTCCGCGCCTTCGACGATCCTCATCGCAGGTACTCCTCAAGAGCGCTCAGGGCAAGCGCCCGCGCTTTCTCCACGAACGCCTCCCGTTGCTGCGGACTCACGTGCTGTCGCGCCTCCTCCACGAGTTGCGGCAGGGTCTTCATGAACTCCTCGACCTCTTCGGGCGTGGAGACGCCGACGAGGCCGAGAAAGCGGCTGGCCGTCTTCGGGAAGCGGCCCCAGGTCGGCGGCAGGGACGCCGTCATGACGGCGAGATCGTGCCAGCGACTGATCAGCTCCGGCACCACGAAATCGACATCGACGGCGTGCGGGCTGGCGACAAGGGCGTCCCGTATCTCGTCCATCGCCGCTCGGTCCCGCCGTCGCTGGAGGTCCATCTCGTACTGAAGGACGCGGTCCAGGACGTTGGCCCGCGCGCTTCCTCCGAGCGTCGAGTCGGGGCCGAAGAACGGCCGGTAGATGTCGGTTATCCATACTACGTCCATGACGAGATGGGTCAAGTAGCCCGATACGAACGCCGCCGTGGAGTCGCCGAGCTTCCAGGCGTCCCTGAGGTCGCGGTGAGAGCGGAAGAACGACTCCACGCTGTCCTGCTCGTCAAGGCAGTCCAGGTCGAAGTAGTGCGACGAGATGCGCCTCTCGCGCGAGAGGACGTGCATGTCCGGGCCGGTCGAGCCGAGGTAGTAGGCGCCCCTGTCCGCGTCGATTAGCGTGTTCTCGAGGGCGTTTGCCAGGTCGCGCGCGACCGACATGTGGAATGCGAGATGCGGCAAAGCTACGCCCTCCTGAACAGCCCGAGAACGTGCTCCAGCAGCGGCCGCTTCTTCTCGTCGACGGGGCGGCTAGAAGCGATGACGCAGGCGGTCGACTCCATGAGCGCTTCTACGACCTTCAGCCGGTTGGCGGCAAGGGTTGCGCCGGTCTCCGTCCCCTCGATGAGCAGCTCGGCGTCTTCGGGGACGAAGCCCTCAGACGCACCGCCGATCGGGATGACTTTGTAGCGCGGCAGGTGGTGGTTGCGCGCGCAATCGTCGGCGATGTTGGCGTATTCGGAAGCGACTCGGACTGTCTTCTTGCCTTCGTCCCGCCAGAGAGCGACCGCTTCATCGATGCTGGCGGCGGGAAGCTCTTCGGAGACCACGGCGGCGACGCTGTAACGCCCGAGACCCAGGTTGACCGCCTCCGCGACGGGACTGCCTGGAAAGCGGCAGAGGTGGTCGAAGAGCCAGTCGCGGCCGGCGATGGCGAGGTCGAAGTGGCCCAGGGCGACCTGCTGCGGCATGTCCTGCGGCCGGACGACCTTGGCGACGAGACCCGGAAGCTCGGACCGCGGCCGGGCAACGTACTCGTCGACGCCGTAGCCGTGGAAGCGCAGGCCGGTAGCCTCCAGGGCGGCGACGGCGTGCTTCAGTTGGTGGCCGTCGGGCAGGGCGATGCGAACATTGCCGTTGGCAGCGGAGCCGGGCTCTTCGCGGGGACGGCGAGATGACCTGGCCGACGCCAGCGGCAGCAGCAGCGAGGGACGGCCGTTGCCTTCCCTTCCGGCGGCGAGCGGCGAGTCGAGCAGCGTGCGCAGGTCCTTCTCGGCGAGGCTGCGTCGGTTGGCGATCAGCCAGACGGAGCTGTCGAGGAGCTTGTGTAGCGGAGTGAGGCCGCGTCTGCGCACCTGGTCGGCGTCCTTGGCCGAGATGAGCGCGAGGTCGGCGTCTTCGGGCGGGTAGACTTCGGCGGCGCCCCAGACGGGGAAGATGCGATAGGAGGAGAGCCGGAGGCCCATGGCGAAGGCTTCTGCTATGTTCGCGTATTCGCTGACGATGCGCAGCCCACTGATCGCGGCCCAGTCGCGCACGTCGCCGTCGCGGCCGGCGGCAGCGGCGACGAACAGGGAGCGGCGGCCGACGTCGAGGTCGCGCAGCGGCACGATGGCGTTCCTCGGGTAGCGTTGCGCCAGGTCTTCCACCCATTCCAGGCGGCAGATGCCGAAATCGTAGTTGCCGAGGGCGATCTGGATGGGGATGTCCTTCTCTCGGAAGACGCGCATCTGAATGCCGCCGTTGCTCTCGGGACCGAGAATGTAGGAGCGAGAGACGCCGGTGTACTCGCGGACGTCGAAGCCGGCAGCGGAAAGCGCGGCGCCGACGGGCTCGCGGAGATCGCCTGTGGGCAGGGCCAGCCTGATCATGGCGCGGCCACCTCCAGCGCCGACAGCGCGCCCTCAAGGGTATCGAAGGTCGTGTCCACCGTGTCTTCGCCGCGGAGGGTGTAGACGAAGGCGTCGTTCCGGCGCTCGACGGCCAGGACGCGCCGACCGGCCGTCAACGCTGCGCCCTTGAGAGCGATGGCGACGGGGTGTCCGAAGGCGCGCAGTCGCTGGGCGGCGGCGAATGCTTCGGCGAGAGCGACAGAGTCGTCGCCGTCCGTCTCGACAATCCACGTCTCCGACTCCTCGTCCGCAGCCGGTGAGCGCTGAAGGTGCGAAACGATCTCGCTCAGAGACAGGGCAAAACCGGACGCGGGCACGCCCCGGTCGCCAACGAGGGCGACCAGTTGATCGTAGCGGCCGCCGCTTCCCATGCGACAGCCGGCGGCGCGGAACTCGAAGACGGGGCCGGTGTAGTACTCGAAGTTGCGGACGAGCGTCGTCTGGATCTCGTGCGGGCAGCCGAGGCGGTCGAGCGTGGCGCTGACCGTCGTGAGCTCGCGCAAGGCGTCCGCGACTGCGGGGACCGCCGCGCCGAAGGCATCGCGGAGGCCGCGCAGGTAGGCTTCGGCGCCGCCCTTTACGTCGAACAGGAGGTGGAGCGGCGCGCGGAGCTGCGGCAGGCGGGCTTCGATCTCCTCCAGGACCGTCAGGTCGCCGTCTAGCAGACGGTCGTAGCGCAGCGCCTGCTCTTCGGGTTCGAGGCCGGTTTCCGCGAGGACGGCGCGCACGAGGCCGGCGTGCGAGAGGCCGACTTCGACGTCGCGCAGGCCAAGGCTCTCCAGCACCGCCTTGCCGAGGAGGATGAGCTCCACGTCGCCGGTCGGGCTCGGGTTTCCGATAAGCTCGACGCCGCATTGCCAGTCCTCGCGGGACTCGTCGCCGGCGGCGAAGCGGAAGACGTTCTGGACGTAGAAGAAACGGGCGGGCGCTCCGGGCGGCAGGCTCTCGACGTAGAGACGAGCAGCGGGAATGGTGGCGTCGGGCCGGAGGACAACGCGCTCGCCGCTCCAGCCGTCCCAGTCGAGGAAGGAGTAGACGCGTCCGAGCATCTGCGGCGAGAGCGTGCCGGCGGCAGTGAAGAGATGCAGGTACTCGATCGTCGGCGTGCGGACCTCGGAATAGCCCCAGGAGGCGCAAACGCGGGCGAAGTCCTCTTCGACGCGTCGGTAGAGGCGCATCTCCTCGGGCAGCAGGTCGCGCATGCCGGGACAGCGGAGGGAACCGTTTTCTTCGGGCATAGCACTCCAAGGCCGGCCGCTGGGCCCGCCTGTCGGTAGTCTACAATAGCGTTTTGCCGTGATTCAACTTGGCGCCATTCTTCCCGACGTTTGCGTTTCGCGAGCGTATAATGGTTTGCGTGAGGATTTCCAAGCTGACACGCATCGGCATGAAGGGCGTCCGTCTGCTGACGGCCTGTCTCGTGCTGGCTGCGGGCACGGTTGGGTCGGCCTGCGGAAATCCGGTGCACGAGCATGGCGCCGTCAACGTGCTGACAGTCGACGGCGACATCAATCCGGTGATGGCGCGCTATGTCGAGCGGGGGATAGCGAACGCGGAGGACGCCGACGCCGCGGCGGTGGTCATTCGCGTCGATACGCCGGGCGGGCTGGAGGACTCGATGCGCGACATCGTCCAGCGGATCGAAGCGGCGAAGGTGCCGGTAATTACGTATGTGTCGCCCAGCGGCGCGCGGGCGGCTTCGGCGGGTACGTTCATCGTGCTGGCGGGAAACGTGGCGGCAATGGCGCCGAACACGACGATCGGCGCGGCGCATCCGGTCAACGCGACGGGCGGCGACATTACGGGCACGCTGGGCGACAAGGTGACGAACGAAGCCGCGGAGTACGCGCGCGGCATCGCCACTTTGCGCGGTCGCAACGCCGATTGGGCGGAGCAGTCGGTGCGGCAGAGCATCGCCAGCAACCAGGACGAGGCGCTTAGTCAGAACGTGGTCGACCTGGTCAGCGGCAGCACGGACGACCTGCTGAGCCGGGTGGACGGCCGGTCGGTAGCGCTTTCGTCGGGCACGGTGACGCTGCAAACGAAGGATGCGCCGGTGGTCACGAACGGCATGACGCTGGTGGAGCGCTTCCTTCTCATCATCAGCGATCCCAACATCGCCTTCCTTCTCATCAGCCTCGGCAGCCTGGGCATCCTCATCGAGCTAATCCATCCGGGCATAGCCTTCCCCGGCATCTTCGGGGCGATAGCGCTCCTCATCGGCTTCTTCTCAGTCGGGACGCTGCCGGTGAACTGGGCCGGCGTCTTCTTCATCATCCTGGCGTTCGTCCTGTTTGGAGCGGAGCTGGTGGTGGGCGCCCACGGCACCCTGGGCATCGGCGGCGTGATATCCTTGATTCTGGGAGGGCTGCTCCTGACGAGCACGAGCAATCCGCAGTTCCAGGTGTCGCGATGGCTTGTCTTCGGCCTTGCGGCGGTGATCGCCTTTTTCGTATTCTCGATCGTCAGCTCGATCATTCGCGCTCGCCGCCTGCCGGCGACGCTGAGCACGTACACGCTCGTCGGGAAGCGGGCCGTGGCGAGGACGCCGCTGGAGCCGACGGGCATCGTCTTCATCAACGGTGAGCGCTGGACGGCGACTTCGACCGGTCGATCGGTCAAACAGGGAGAGCCGGTGGAGATAACCGGCGTCGACGGTATCAAGCTGCAGGTGCGGCCATTCGAAAAGGAGGACGAAGGTGGCACGAATGGAAATACAGCCTGAGGAGCAGGCCGAAGAGCGAATGATCACCAACACCGCGATGCGCTGGCTCCTGCTGCCGCTGGCGATCATCGGATCGCTGCGGATCATCCAGGAGTACGAGCGAGGGGTGCTGTTCCGGCTCGGCCACGCGATGGGGGTCACGCCGCCGGGGCCGTTCCTCGTCATCCCCGGCTTCGAACGGCTGGTGAAGCGCGATCTGCGCATCGTGACGATGGACGTGCCCAGCCAGGAGGCGATCACCAAGGACAACGTGACCGTGAAGGTGAACGCCGTCGTCTACTTCCGCATCGTGCGGCCGTGGGAAGCGGTCCTGAAGGTGCTGGACCACATTCGGGCGACGTTCCAGATAGCGCAGACGACGCTGCGAAGCGTGCTGGGGCAGTCGTCGCTGGACGAGCTTCTCGCCGAGCGGGAGAAGATCAACCAGCGTCTTCAGCAGATCATCGATGAGCAGACGGAGCCCTGGGGCGTCAAGGTCACCACCGTCGAGGTGAAGGACGTGGAGCTGCCACAGGGGATGCAGCGGGCGATGGCGCGCCAGGCGGAGGCGGAGAGAGAGCGTCGGGCGAAGATCATCAACGCCGAGGGCGAATTCCAGGCGGCCGAGCGGCTGGCGCAGGCAGGCGCGATTATCGCGGCGACGCCGACGACGCTGCAGCTACGCTTCTTGCAGACGCTGGCGGAGATAGCGACGGAGAAGAACAGCACAATCGTCTTCCCGGTGCCGATCGACATAATCCGGGCCTTCATAGAGAAGGGCGGCGCCGTCGTGATGCCCAGTCCGGTGGAGACGATGGAGACGATGAAGGCGCTGCAGGCGCAGCCGCCGGCGGAGATGGCGCCGCCAGCGGAGATGGAGCCGCCGCCCGAGTAGGACGGGCCCGAGCCGAAGGAGGTCGGTTGATGGAGCCGCTCAAGTGTGTTGAGTGTGGCGCATTGTTCGAATTGTCGGAGGATAGACGGCGGAGGTATCCAAAGTGGAAACCGAAGGTATGCCTAGCCTGCTACACGCGCGCCAGGCAGCGCCCTGAACTCAACCTTTCGACCGACGAGGTACTTCAGAGGTTCACCAAGGGCCCGAACACAGGTCTCTTCACAGATGGCAGTTGTGAGCACAATCCGAATGGACCAGGTGGATGGGGAGCGGTGAGAGTCCGGAACGGCGTCGTTATGGTTCAGAAGTGCGGGCATTCGCCCGAGACCACGAGCAATCGCATGGAACTCACGGCACTCATTGAAGCGTACAAGATGCTGGCACCCGATGAGGAAGCAGTAGTCTACACAGACAACAGGTACGGTCAAAACATCGCCTCGGCGTGGGCACGGACGTGGAAGAGAAACGGATGGACCCGAGGAAAGAAGCACGAGCCGGTAGAGAACCTAGACCTAGTGCAGGAATTGTACGCATTGGTTGAGGCTCACCCGCTGGTTCGCGTGGAATGGCAAAGGGGACACGACGGCTGTCGGTGGAATGAGTACGCTGACTCCCTATCGACAGCGTACACCCGCGATAGTGTCTAGGACTCCCCAGCCAGCGTGACGTCGCCGGCGGAGATGACGGCGATGCTGCCGTCGGGGCGACGCAGCAGGAGGTTGCCCTCGGCGTCAACGTCCTCCGCGACGCCTTCCTCCAGGCGGTCGCCGAACTGCGCGCGCACCTGCTTACCGAGCGTCTCTAACCGCGTTCGCCAGGCCTCGTAGACATCGCCGTCGAGGCGAGAGGCGGCGAGGAGCTTCTCGAATCGGTTGAGAACGGTGGCAAGCAGCTTCTCCCGCGCGACTTTTCGTCCGGACTCGTGCTCCAGGCTGACGGCGATGTCGCGAATCCCTTCGTGCTGCGAGGGGTCGAGATCGACGTTAACGCCGATGCCGACGAGCGCGTACTCGACGTCACCGCCGCGGAGACGCGAGTCGATCAGGATACCGCCCACCTTGCGCCCTTCAATCAATATGTCGTTCGGCCATTTGATGCTGCTCCTCACGCCGGCGACGGCGTCGACCGCTTCGCAGACCGCGAGCGGCGCCACCATGACGAGTTGACGGACGGCGTCGGGCTCCGGGCGAAGGACGATGGTGACGTAGAGGCCACCGGGCGGCGAGACCCAGGCGCGGCCGCGGCGCCCGCGACCGGCGGTCTGCTCATCGGCGAGGACGATGAAGCCGTGGGGAGCGCCAGATTCCGCCTCTTCTCGCGCCACGTCCATCGTCGAAGAGACGGCGCTTTGATGCAGGGCCAACCGACCAAGTGAGTCGGTTTCAAGCAGCGACTGGAGCGCGCTTAGACAAAAGTCGCCATTCATTTCGGCACCGGGTACAGCTCTTGGAGGAGCTCGCGGGCGACGCTTCGGTCGTCCCAGGGGACATGCATGTCGCCGATGACCATCGATTGCTCGGTGCCCTTGCCAGCGAGGAGCACGACGTCGCCGGGGCGCGCGAGCTCGAAGGCGCGGCGGATGGCGGCGCGGCGGTTCGGAACGCGCAGGAAGTCGTCGCTTTCCCGACGGCCGGCGGCGATGAGGGCGCGGGCGATCTCGGCGATGATGGCGTCGGGGTCCTCGGAGCGCGGGTCTTCGTTCGTGAGGATGACGAAATCGGCGAGCTCGGCGGCGGCGCGGCCCATCCCTTGGCGGCGATTGTGGTCGCGCTCACCGGCGCAACCGAAGACGGCGATGAGGCGGCCTTTCGTCGTCGAACGGAGGACCTGGAGGACGCGACGCAGGGCCTCCGGCGTGGAAGCGATATCGACGACGACGGGGAACGGCTGGCCGCAGTCGACCGTCTCCATGCGGCCGGGCACACCCTTGAAGGCGGCAAGCGCGGCGCATGTTGTCTCCGGCGCTACCCCAAGCGAGAGGGCGACGGCGACGGCGGCAAGGGCATCGTACAGGTTGTGCCGTCCGGGAAGCGGCAGGCGGACGGGCAGGCGGCCAAACGCCCCGACGAGGTCGAAGACGGAGGCGAGCGGCTCCAGTCGAAGCGATTCGGCGCGGATGTCGGCCGGCGCGTCGATGGCGTAGGTGACGGCGTTGGCGCGCGTACGGGAGCGCAGAACGTCGGAGGCGGGATCGTCGGCGTTGAGGACGGCCGTCTTGGGCACGCCCTTGTCGACGCTCTCGTCCAGCATCCCAAACAGGCGGCCCTTCGCGGCGAGGTAGGCGGACGAGTCGCCATGGAAGTCGAGGTGGTCGCTGCTGAGGGTCGTGAAGACCGCAACGTCGAACTCGCACTCGTCGACGCGGTTGAGCGCGAGGCCGTGCGAGGAAGCCTCGATGACGGCGTAGCGGCGGCCCCCCGCGACCATACGGGCGAGCATCTCCTGCACTTCGGGCGCCTGGAGCGTCGTCATGTGGGTGGCGTTGAGCTCCGGGCTGGTCGCTGTCTGGAAGGCAACGCTGCTGAGGTAGCCGGCAGGCAGGCAGGCCGCCTCCAGGAGCGCGGCGATGAGATGGACGGTGGTTGTCTTGCCGTCGGTGCCGGTGACGCCGATTGTGACGAGCCTTCGGGCCGGGAATCCCCAGAAGGCGGCGGCAATTCGCGCCAGCGAGCGGCGGCTGTCGGGGACGACGACGAAGGCCGCGCTACCACCGTTTGCCAGCGCCTGCCACTTCGCCTGCCGGTCGGCCTGGACGACGATTGCGGCGGCGCCCTTTTCAAGCGCCATGGCGACGAAGTCGTGGCCGTCGCGGCTTTGCGGCGGCAGGGCGCCGGGCACGGCGACGAAGACCGAGCCCGAGGTGACGAGTCGGGAGTCGTAGCAAACGGCCGGGACGGACGCAGGCGGTTGCCCGTCGAAGCGGGCGTAGGGCAGGAGCAAAGGCCAGTCGATGCGGGTCATATCACCTCGCGAGTCGATTTCCGTCATTATAGCGCCGGAGCCGAGCGTCGGCGAGAAAAGGGAGGCCCGTCCGCCTGAGGCGGACGGGCCACGCAAGCGCCAGCGGACCTGTAAGCCGAGTTCTGTCTTTCCGCCCAAGGCGGACAGGCCGCCTTCGACGAAACGGTGACCATCTATCTGGGATGACGGTTGCCCGCCACCTCTAGCGACCAACCCGAGGACGGGCCGGGCGAGCCCATAGTCCTCCTATTCGGTCTTGCTCCGGGTGGGGCTTGCCCGGCCAGCCGGTCGCCCGACTGCCGGTGAGCTCTTACCTCGCCATTTCACCCTTATCCACCTGAGGCAGACAGGCCGCCTGCGGCGGACGGTATGTTTCTGTGGCGCTTTCCGTAGGGTCGCCCCTCCTGGGTGTTACCCAGCACCCTCGCCCGGTGGAGCTCGGACTTTCCTCCCTCATGCGTCTGCATCGCAGACGCGCGAGAGCGGTCACCCGGTCTGCTGGCGAGTCAAGTATAGCAGGAACGGGAGGACTTTAGAAGGCCGCCGTACTTCTGCCGGCGCGCCGAGGGCGTGTCTGAGGCGTCACTATAGGCAGCCCGGAGCGCGTTAGCACAAGCGCCTCGAGCGCGTGTCTGAGGCGTCACTATAGGCAGCCCGGAGCGCGTTAGCACAAGCGCCTCGAGCGCGTGTCTGAGGCGTCACTATAGGCAGCCCGGAGCGCGTTAGCACAAGCGCCTCGAGCGCGTGTCTGAGGCGTCACTATAGGCAGCCCGGAGCGCGTTAGCACAAGCGCCTCGACGGCCTGGATCGTTCGTTGGATAGACAGGCGCCAATTCGTTATGTCGAGCTGTCGAGGGCCTGGTTGGCGAGGTTGTCGGCGAGGCGATTGCCGGTGCGCGGGACGTTTCGAAAGGTGGCGGACTGGAAACGGCTGCGCAGGTCAAGGAGGCGCTTGTAGAGAGGGATCAGTCGCGGGTTTCGAACGCGGTAACGGCCGGTGAGCTGCCGGACGACGAGCTCGGAGTCCATGCGCAGCTCGACATGAGCGGCACCGAGGCCCAATGCGGCTTCCAGAGCGCTGATGGCGGCACGGTACTCCGCCTCGTTGTTGGTGCCGACGCCGGTTCGTCGCGACTGCCGGTGGACTTCGCGGCCGGCGGGATCGAAGATGACGACGCCGACAGCCGAAGGACCCGGGTTGCCCCGCGAGGCGCCGTCGGCATAGGCGACGTAGACCGACCGCTGCGCCTCGCTCACGGCCGCAGCGACACCTCGATGCCATCGTCGACGACGATAAT
Source organism: uncultured Chloroflexia bacterium (assembly GCA_963703345.1). Classification (GTDB taxonomy): domain Bacteria; phylum Chloroflexota; class Dehalococcoidia; order DSTF01; family JALHUB01; genus JALHUB01. Next base: position 1,655,839 of record OY969814.1, read on the forward strand.
ACGGTTGACGACGTCACGCAGGAGAGAGCGCCGCGAGGGGAAATCGAGCGAGTCCCAGCGGTCGCAGAGACGAAGCAACGCCTGCTCCTGCGCCCGCCGTCGCGCGGCCACCGACGCCTGTTCCTCGACGCGCCGCTCCGCCGCGACTAATCGCCCCTCCATCTCAAGCCGCTCGGTGGCAAGCGCCATGCCGAGTGATTGCAGCTTCTCGCGGCTAAGGCGGCCGCGGGCGGCGGCGTCCATGTGCCGCTCCAGTCGCTTGTCCAGTTGGGCCAGGCGGCGTCGCATCTCTTCTCGCTCTTCCTTCGATTCGGCGAAGACGGCGTCCTGATCACCGGCCTGGCGGAAGGCGCTTCCGCCATCTAGGTCGAGTGCGGAAAGCTGCCCGCGCACCTCGCTTTCGAGGTCGTCGGCGCGACGGGTGTGATAATCGCAGAGGCTCTGGTTTGTGCGCGACTGGCACTGATAATAGCGATAGGAGGCTTCGGCGACGGAACCGTCCCGCTGCCGCTTCCAACTCTGTCGGCGGCTTACGCCAATCATTTTGTTGTTGCAGTAGCCGCAGTAGACGAGTCCGGAGAGCAGGAAGGGCGCGGCCTGCGGCGCGGAGTAGCTGCTGCGGCGCGCCATCAGGCAGTCCTGCACGCGGCGGAAGTCCTCATTTGAGATGAGAGCGGGATGGCTGCCCGGCACGCGGACGCCGAAGCGGCTGTAGGTGCCAAGGTAGGTGCGGTTGCGAAGGATGTCGCGGATGCTCACCATGCTCCAGTTGCCGCCGCGTCGGGTCTTGACGCCCTCCTGGTTCAGGCAGCGGGCGATGCGTCGGATGCCGAGCCCCTCCTGCAAGTAGAGTCGAAAGATGTAGCGGACGACGACGGCTTCCTCCGGGACCAGGTCCAGGCGGCGGCGATTGCCGACCCGATAGCCGAAAGGCGGCCGGCCGAGCACTTCGCCTCTGACGGCTTTGCGTCGCATGGCGGAGCGTACTTTGTCGCCGACGCGGCCCTGGTTGCTCTTGGTCCAGGCTTCGAGGAGGCGACCGGTTGCGTCGTCGTCGTTCATGACGAGCACCTGGGCGCCGAGGCCCTGCAGCTCGAACCAGCTCCGGGCGGCCTCCTTGACGTCGCGGCCGAGGCAATCGATTGACGGCGTGACGACCATCAGGAAGCCTTTCTCCGGCCGCTTGAGGAACTCGACGAGTTGCTGGTAGCCGGGACGCCTTTCGGCATCGACTGCGGCACCGTCGACGAAGGAGGCGACCGCCTCGTAGCCGCGATCACGGCAGAACTCAAGGAAGGCCGTGCTCTGCGCCGCGAGCGGTTCGCCGCGATCCCCCGCGGGCTCTTTGAAGTAGCCTACCGCCTTCATCCGATCAACTCACGTAGAGTATCCGCTCGCAACTGCTGCATTGGACGATGACGTCGGAGCCGCCGCGGGCCTTCTGCAGTAGCGACATGGGCAGGGAGATGCGGCAGCCGCCGCAGGTGCCCCGCTCGACCTTGGCGACGGCGCGCCCCTGGTGCTTGGAGCGAAGGACGTCGTACTGGGAGAGCCCCGCGCCATCTATGGCTGCCCGCTGCTGTGCCCGCTTCCCTTCCAGTTCCTCGATCTCGGCCGTCAGGTCAGCTTGCCGTTGGCGAAGGTCTCGCTGCTCTTGCTCCCAGGCGCCTAGAAGCGAGGCATGCTCGCGACGGGCGGCGGCAAGCGCTCTTTCCGCCTCTTCGAGCTGCGACATCACTTCGAGCGCCTTGTCCTCGAGGACGCGTTTGCGCGCCTGGATGGACTGGATGTCCTCCTGCAGGCTCGCGAGCTCCTTGGGGTTGTGGAGGGTGCCGGCGTAGAGCTTCTTCTCCAGGGGCCGGATCTTGTTCGTCAGGTCGTCGACCTCCCATTCGGCGCTGCGGAGGTGCTTCTGAATCTCCTGTGCTTCGCCTTCCCACCCGCCGATTGCGGCGGCCGCCTCCGCGACCTCTTCGGAGTCGCCGAGCCGCCCTTCGATCTCCTCCAGAGCAGCGCGCTGGCTGTCGATCTCCAGGTCCGTCTCCTGAAGCTCGTAGAGGTCGGATATTCTTGTCATGCGGTCAATTGCAGGCGTGGGTTGCTACTCGTGTCAGGACGAAGGGTGGGAGGCCCATCGCTGGGCCGCAAGCAGGATTATACGGCGAGCGGCGAAAGACCCGCAAGACGAGACGGAGCGATCCGTCTGGTTTGACCCGCGCAAACAGCGCTCTTTATAATGGAATTTGAACTTGTTCCTCAGAAGGTTGTGATCCAATAATGCTTTTCGATGTTGGTCCTTTTCTTCGCCAGCCCGCCGGCGCCACGCGAGCCTATCGCCTGAGCGAGCGGCAGGAGGAGTTGGACGGCATGCCGGCGGCGGACGTGACGGGGACCGTCTCATTTCTGCGCACTCAGCGGAGCATTCTGGTCAGTGTCTGCCTGTCAGTGAGCAGCAGCGATGTGTGCAGTCGCTGCCTTGAGCCGCTGCGCACTTCGTACGCCATCGACTTCCAGGAGGAGTTCGGGCCGACCGTCGATATCGAGACGGGGCTGCGCCTGGCGCCGCCGGAGGATATGTTCGCCATCGACGAGCGGCAGACGCTTGACCTGAACGAGGCGATCCGGCAGTACCGCCTGGCCTGGCAGTCGATGAAGCCGCTGTGCCGTCCGGACTGCAAGGGGCTCTGCCCGGAGTGCGGCACCAATCTGAACCTGGGGACCTGCGCCTGTTCCCTCAGAAGCGAAAACGTTGACGATCAGGCTCTGGCGGCGCTGCACGAGATCAAGGCGCAGATAAGCGACAAGGAAAGGGGTAGCTAGGACTTGCCACCACTACCAAAGCGGAAATACCCGAAGTCGCGGCAGGGGAAGCGCCGCAGCCACCTGCGGATCGACACGCCGCGGCTGACGGAATGCCCTCAGTGTCATACGCCGCGCCTGCCTCATCATCCGTGCCCGGTATGCGGCACATACAAGGGGCGACAGGCGATCAAGATCGAGGAAGCGCGTCTCAACGAGTAGCGTAAGCCGCTTCTCATCTCCCATGCAGTCGAACGGAGGCGAAGCCAGGGGTGGTACCCTCGACAGATAGGATTGCCTGGCTCTTCCCGGGACAGGGCGCCCAGCAGGTCGGCATGGGGCGCGAGCTGGCGGAGAAATCGCCGGCGGCACGAGAGCTGTTCGAGCGGGCCGACGCCGTTCTCGGGCGTCGCCTCTCGGACATCTGCTTCGACGGACCGGAAGATCTGCTGCGCCAGACCGTCAACACGCAGCCGGCGATCATGACCCTCAGCCTCGCCTGCCTGGCAACGGCGAAGGAGGGCGGCGATCTTCGCGAGGAGCCGACCTTGGTCGCCGGACACAGCCTGGGCGAGTATACCGCGGCGGTCGCAGTCGGCGCGCTTTCATTCCAGGACGGGCTGCTGCTGGTCCAGGCGCGCGGCCGCCTGATGCAAGCGGCCGGCGAGGAAAACCCCGGCGGCATGATCGCCGTGCTCGGCCTCGACGAAGCGGCGGCGGAGAAGCTGTGCGCGGAAAGCGGGGCTCAAGTCTGCAACGTCAACTCGCCGGAGCAGATCGTCATCGGCGGCAGCGTCGAAGCGGTGGCCAGGGCGACGGAGCTGGCGCGCTCGCACGGGGCGCGCAGGGCGGTTCCACTTGCCGTTAGCGGCGCCTTCCACACGGAGCTAATGCAGCCTGCGGCCATCGGCATGGCGGCGGCGCTGGGGCGAACGTCCTTCCACGATCTGGCCGTGCCGCTCGTCGCCAACGGCACCGCGAAGGCGATTGCGGAGGGGTCGCTGCTGCGCGAGGAGCTGTCGTATCAGCTCACGCACACGGTTCTGTGGCGGCAGTCGGTGGAGCGCATGCTGGCGATGGGCGTGACCGCTTTCGTCGAGTTCGGGCCCGGGCAAGTGCTGTCGGGGCTGGTGAAGCGAATCGCGCCTTCGGCTGCCGTGCGGACGATCGGCGAGCGGGAGCTTTTGGAGAAGACGGCGTCGCTGTCGGCTCAGGGCGAGCGGAACGGCAGGACGTAGCGACGATGCCAACGAGACGACGGCTGGCGCGGACTCTGGCGCTCCAGGCTCTCTATGAGGCGGACACGACGGGCCACGACCCGCAGGACGCGCTGGAACGCCTGCTCGTCGAGGCAGACGCGGTGCAGGAGAGCGCGGACTTCGCGCGGGAGCTGGTGACGGGCGCCGTCGAGCAACGCCAGCAACTCGACGAGGTGATAGCGCGCGTGGCGCCGGCCTGGCCGCTCGAGCAGATGGCGGCGATAGACAGGAATATCCTGAGGCTTGCAATCCTGGAGATTTTGCTGAATAATAGGACGCCAGTGAAGGCGGCAATCAACGAGGCCGTCGAGCTTGCCAAGACCTTCGGCAGCGATAATTCAGCGAAGTTCGTCAACGGCGTGCTTGGATCGGTTAGCTCGATGGCAGCGCGTTAATCGGAGAAAGGAGTGGTAGGTGGCTACAGTTTTCGAGCGGGTACGCAAGATTGTCGTGGACCAGTTGGGAGTCGAGGAAGAGCAGGTAGTGCCCAGCGCCTCGTTCGTGGACGACCTGAACGCGGACTCCCTGGACCTGGTCGAGCTCATCATGTCGATGGAAGAGGAGTTCAGCAAGGACGGCAAGGCCCTTGAGATCTCCGACGAGGACGCGGAGAAGATCGTCACCGTCCAGGACGCAATCGACTACCTGAAGGACCTCGGCATAGAGGACAAGTAGGCCCCCTGCCGCCCTGCGCGAGACCAGGCCTCTCTCGTTAGCGGTGTGGTACGTTTCCCCTTCGAAGAGCATAATTGGTTTAGAAGTATCGCTGTCACTCTCTTGATTTGAGCTTATGGAGTTTTTCGGAGTAGGGCTGCCGGAGCTCGTGCTGATCCTCGTCCTCACGCTCATCGTGGTGGGGCCGCAGCGATTGCCGGAGGTTGCCGCGCAACTCGGCCGCGCGATCCGCGAGTTCCGTCGCTACAGCTCAGGCGTCAGCAAAGAGCTCCTGGATGCGGTGGCGGACCTGGAGCGCGAGTACAAGGAGCTGAAGGGGGAGCTGCGCTCGGTCAGCGGCGAGATGCTTCAGCGAGCGGAGTCGCTGGGGCGCGATCTGACGGACGTGTCGGAGGAGGTGCGGAAGAAGCTGAAGATTGAGGAGCCGCAGGCGAAGCCGCCCGCCCGGTCGCAACCCAGCGACAACGGCGCGACCGCCGATAGCGCGGCGCCGCCCGCTGTACAAACGACGGCGACAGAGGTCCGGAGTGACACGGTCCTCGAGGGACGGGAGGACTGAAGTCCTCCCCTACAGTTCGCCTCGACGGGTTGTCGAGAGTTCAGTGAGGGCAGGTCGAAGTGGCGACAGCCGAGGCCGACGCGGGCAGCGCAAGTAGCGGCAAGGAGCTGACGATACTGGAGCATCTCCAGGAGCTGCGGCGGCGCCTCATTGTCTGCGCCATCGTGATCGTTGTCTCTTTCGGCGTATCCCTGTTTCTGACGAGGTGGTTCCTGGAGTGGATCACTGCGCCGGCAAAGAACAGCGGTCAGGACGTCTCTATCGTCTTCACCGACGTCCTCGGCTACTGGGGCGCCTACTTTCGCGTCGCGCTTCTGGCGGCGGTCGCGATGTCGATGCCCGTTCTCGTCTACGAGGCGCTGGCCTTCGTCGGACCGGCACTGACGAAGCAGGAGAAGCGCTGGGTGTTCCCCATCGCCTTCGGGGCGACCGTGCTCTTCGTTATCGGCGTTCTCTTCGCCTACTACCTGGAACTGCCGCCCGCTCTCCGTTTCCTGCTCAACGCCAGCAACAACATCAAGCCGATGATCAACGTCAGCGGTTATGTCGACTTCGTAACGCGGCTGATGCTTGTGACCGGCCTGGTGTTCGAGCTGCCGCTGATCGTGATGGGGCTGGCGAAGCTGCATGTCGTGACATCGCGGAAGTTGCTGGGCTGGTGGCGGTACGCTATCGTCGTCGCCTTCATCGTCTCGGCAATCGTTACGCCCTCCATCGATCCGATAACGCAGACAGTCGTCGCCGTGCCGATGATCGTTCTCTACTTCACGGGCATTATCCTCGCCAAGCTCGTCGAGCGGTCACGGGCGCCGGCAAACGGCTAATCCGTCTTCTCACTTTCTCATTGACTTTCCGCTTTGGTCGTGCTATTATCCGCCGCGTGGCGAGGTAACGCGCTGAGGTCGCGGTGCGAGCATGGAAGTTGTTTGGAGAAGCGACCTCCGGTCCTCAAAGGAGCCGTGGAGCTCCGAGGGCCCTGGGCTTCCCTCGCCTGCCGCATTTCTGAGTGACGGAGATGATTGAGGTTGACAGGAAGTCTGCGCTGGCGGAGCTGAACGGCGAGATAGCGCAGTGCGCGCAGTGCGAGCTGGCGGCGGCGCGTAGTCGAACAGTGCCAGGCGAGGGCCACGCCGACGCCGACATCCTCTTCATCGGCGAGGCGCCGGGCTACTACGAGGACCAGCAAGGGCGGCCGTTCGTCGGGCCGGCGGGACAGTTCCTGGAGCAGCTTCTTGGCTCCATCGGGTTGCGACGCGCCGACGTTTTCATCGCCAACGTCATCAAGTGCCGGCCGCCGCAGAACCAGGACCCGCTGCCGCACCAGATTTCGGCCTGTGGGGGCTGGCTGCAACGTCAGTTGGAGATAATCGAGCCGAAACTGGTGATAACGCTTGGGCGCTACTCCATGGCCAAGTTCTTCCCTGGGCAGTCGATAAGCCGGATCCACGGCCAGCCGCGACGAATCGGCGGGCTGCTAGTGGTGCCGATGTACCATCCGGCGGCGGCGCTGCATCAGGGGAGCCTGCGACGGACGATCGAGGACGATTTTAAGAAGCTGCCACCGGTGCTGAAAAGCTCGCTGGCGGAGGAGTCTGCGGCAGTGCCGGAGTCGCAGCAGATGAAGCTGTTCTAGATAGGGAGATGACCGGTCGCGGGGGCGACCATCAAGGACGATAAGTTGGCCAAGGCAACGATGAGGTCACGGCCGGGCGGCGGCAAGCCGTCCAGCCTTGCGCCGCGCCGAGCGGCCGGCAGGCAGTTGCCGCGACGTCGCTCAGCGGGACGAGGGCGTCGGAGCCCGTCATTCCTTTCGACGCTGCGACCGCTGCTCTTCCGCTGGGAGACGTTGGGCGTGGCGCTTGTCGTCGTCGCCGTCGTCGCCATCCCCTGGCTGGTGCCCGTTACGACGGGCCTTGCCGATGCCCGCGATTCGCTGGTCGAGACGCTGGGCGCGGGCGTGTTCCTGCTCATCCTCCTGTTGGGCGTCGTCGGCTGGCTGATAATCCGGCGCACGCTCTTCTCGAGCTTCTACGTCTACTGGCGAAGGTGGCTCGTCTCCCTCCTGCTTGCTGGGTTCGCGCTCGGGTTCCTCGCGCTCTTCCGGCCCGATTGGAAACTGGGCGGCACAGCTCTGTCCGACGTCACCGCCGGCGGCGATTGGGGCCATACGCTGGTCTCGGCCCCCATAGGCGTCCTTGCCTGGCTATGGCTGGCGCTGGCGGCGGCGGTCGTTATCTGGCCGAGGAGGTCGCTCCGCATTCTGCAGCGAAGTCCGCGGCTGGGCGTGGCCGTCTGGCGGCTGCACCTGCCGCAGCGGACGTACCGTTTGGCGCGGCGCACGGGCGACGCGATCTTCCCGACGACACTGGAGCCAGAGCCGACGGAGCCTGTCTCGGTGGAGACGCTGATGTGGGCGCGGACCAACGCGTCCCCGGTCGCCGAGCCGGGCGCGGCGGAAGCGACGGTGGCTGAGACGCAGGCGCCGGGCGAGCAGCAGGTCGCCGAACCGTGGCAACCCGCCCTGCCCCTCGCGCTCGAAGGTCCCGACGCGGACGCCCCGGAGACGGCGCCCCGCAGCAACGGGCGGTGGGAGATGCCGCCGCTGGACACGCTCCTCCCTGCCGGCACGGAGTCCGGCGAACGGCCCGACAACGCCGCTCGCTCGCGGCTGATCGTCGATACGCTGGCCAGCTTCGGCGTGGACGCGGAGGTCGTGCAGATTAACGAAGGCCCAACGGTCACGCAGTTCGGCATCGAGCCGGGCTGGGAGGTCAAGACGCGCACGGTACAGGAGCGCAATAGCGCCGGCCGGCCCGTCATCGACCGAAACGGCCATCCGAAGATGAGGACGGAGGAGGTATCGCGGACAAGGGTGCGGGTCAGCCAGATCACGTCGCTGGCCAACGACCTGGCGCTGGCGCTGGCAACGCCGTCGCTCCGGATAGAGGCGCCGGTGCCCGGGAAGCCGGTGGTCGGCATCGAGGTGCCGAACGTCACGACGTCGCTGGTGACGCTGCGCAGCGTCGTCGAGAGCCCGGCATTCCACCGGCTGGCGGGTCGCACCAAGCTGGCGCTGGCGCTGGGCAAGAGCGTTTCGGGAGAGCCGGTGGTAGCGGACCTGGCGAAGATGCCGCACCTGCTCATTGCCGGCGCGACGGGCAGCGGCAAGAGCGTCTGTATCAACTCCATCATCGCCTGCCTGCTCATGCAGTCGTCTCCCGACGACGTGCGGCTCATCATGATCGACCCCAAGCGCGTGGAGCTGGCGGCGTTCGCGCCGATACCACACCTGGCGTTTTCGTCGATCGTCATCGACGTCGACAAGGTTGTGGGCACGCTGCAGGCGGTGATCCACGAGATGGAGAGCCGCTATCGACGGTTCGCGTCGCTGGCGGTGCGCAACATCGAGGCGTTCAACCGCCACCCGAAGGCGCACCTGCGACTGCCGTACTGGGTCATCATTATCGACGAGCTGGCGGACCTGATGATGGCGGCGCCCTACGAGGTGGAGCGTCAGGTGTGCCGGCTGGCGCAACTGGCGCGGGCGACGGGCATTCACCTGATCATCGCGACACAGCGGCCGTCGGTGGACGTGGTGACGGGGCTGATCAAGGCGAACTTCCCGACGCGCATCGCCTTCGCGGTGTCGTCGCAGGTGGACTCGCGGACGATTCTCGACGGCGGCGGCGCGGAGAAGCTGCTGGGTCGCGGCGACATGCTGTACCAGCCGACGGACGCGGCGAAGCCGAAGCGGTTGCAGGGCGTATATGTGTCGGACCAGGAGATCGAGCGGCTGGTGGCGTTCTGGACGCAGGAGCGGTTCCGCGAGGTGCAGCGGCAGGTATACGACAACTTGCTGAACGAGGCCCGGCCGGAGGTGGATGAGCTGTTCGGGGCGGACGACCCGCTGTACGAGCGGGCGCGAACGCTGGCGATGGAGCACACGCGGATGTCGACGTCGATGCTGCAGCGGCGGCTACGGATAGGCTATCCGCGGGCGGCGCGTCTGATGGACATGCTGGAGGAGAAGGGGGTGGTGGCGGAGTCGGAAGGCGGGAGCTCGCGGCGGGTGCTGGTGCGCGCGGAGGAGGACGAGCAGGACGACTGATTGTTATTGTTTTCTAGAAACACGCGCTTTCCGAATCTGGGGAAGCGCGTTTTGCGTGATTGACCTGCGAATTATGCGGCGCGCCATCTCGTTGGAGGCGTCCTGAAGGGTGCGGTCGCCGCGCTTCCTCTGCTCAAGCATTCTGAGGAGGATGGGGCGCATGGCGGGGCTGGCAAGCAGGACCTCGGTGAGGGCGAGCAGTTGCCTGGAGTGCCGCCCGGTCTTGAGGGCGTTAAGGTTGCCCTTAGGGGCGCCTCGCCGGGGCGAGCCTTCGACTCTCCGAGGCGAGTCTTTGACGGCGGCGGGTCGTCTTCCTCCTGCTGGCATGGCGAGGTGATCGTAGCCGGTGCGCGAGGTTTTTCCAAGAGGGAAGTGGCACTGCTAACGCGTGGCAGCGAAACTCGGCCGCGAACGCTCTTGACAGACCTCTCCCAGGCACATATGATGCTAAAGCCCCAGCCACTGGCGTGTGGCCGCCTCCCTTGTATGTGACACGCAAGTAGGACGCTTGCGGGCCCGAGCCTCCCCCGCGGCCTCGGCGTAACAGCCGAGCCACTCGATTCCGCTTCCGTTCGCCGTATATTCGCGTCTTCGTTTCGTCGGCCGGCAACAGCAGGAATTAGCACAAAGGAGGTATCACTATGTGGCATCCTAAGAGCGTCAGAATCATCGTCATCCCGGTAGCGGCGTTGGCCGTCGGCCTCGCCCTGTGCGCGGCGATCTTAGTCATCGCCCTGGGAGTGCGCCCAGCGGCGGCAGGGCCGAACGCCAGCCCGGGCGCGCCCAACCCGGGCCACGCCTGGGCCGAAATCGAAGGCCACGGGACAGACTCAGCAGGCTGGTGGCTGGGCACCAGCGCCAGCACGGCCCTGGAGCTGCGCGTGAACGGTGTCCGCGCCCTGCGCCTGGAGCCCAACGCCACCAGCCCCAACGTCATCGGCGGCTACAGCGGCAACAGCGTGACGGCGGGTGCGGTGGGAGCCGCCATCGGCGGCGGCGGGGCGAGCGGCAATAGTAACAGCGTGAGCGACGACTACGGCACGGTGGGAGGGGGCTACAAAAACCAGGCGGGCGACAACGCGGGCACCACCTCAGACCGCACCTACGCCACCGTCGACGGGGGCGCCCTCAACATCGCCGACGGCACCACCTCTACCGTGGGCGGGGGCGCCTCGAATCACGCCAGCGGCGGCGGCTCGGCCGTCGGCGGGGGCTGGAGCAACACGGCCAGCGGCGTGTTCGCCACCGTGCCGGGGGGCGTCAGCAACACCGCCAGCGCCGACTACGCCACAATTGCGGGAGGCGGCAGAAGCGACCCCAACAACGCCAGCACGGGCAACCGCGTGACCGACAACTACGGCACGGTGGGAGGAGGCGGAAACAACCAGGCAGGCGACGGGGGCGACACCACAAGCAGCACCTACGCCACCGTCGGCGGGGGCCAGAGCAACACCGCCAGCGGCACCCTCGCCACCGTCGGCGGGGGCCAATCCAACAACGCCAGCTCGTACGCCACCGTCGGCGGGGGCCAAAACAACAACGCCAGCGGCGGCGGCGCCACCGTCGGCGGGGGCTACGGCAGCATCGCCAGCGGCGGCTACGCCACCGTCGGCGGGGGCAGCAGCAACACGGCCAGCAGCAACTACGCCACCGTCGGCGGGGGCCAGAGCAACACTGCCAGCGCCGACTACGCCACCGTCAGCGGGGGCGACGGCAACCAGGCCAGCGCCGAGGGCGCCACCGTCGCCGGAGGCGGCTACGACCCCCTCTTCGGGGAGGGGGGCAGCAACTTGGCCAGCAATTTGGATGCCACCGTCGGCGGGGGCGCACACAACATCGCCAACAGCGACTCCGCCACCGTCGGCGGGGGCAATTACAACACGGCCTCAGGGCCAGCCGCCACCGTGCCGGGGGGCTGGTGGGACGTCGCGTCGGGAATGTACAGCTTCGCTGCCGGCAACCGGGCCAAGGCCAACAACCAGGGGTGCTTCGTGTGGGCCGACTCTACCTACGCCGACTACACTTGCAGCACCAACGACCGGTTCCAGGTCCGCGCCAACGGCGGCGCGCGCTTTGACGTGAACAACGGCAGCTTCGTGCAGATCTTCAATGACGGGGTCAACCTTATCAACACCTCGGCGGGCGGCGCGCGTCTGACGATGGCCGGCGTTTGGACCAACGCCTCGGATGCCGCCCTGAAGGAGAACTTCAGTCTCGTGGACGGCAAGGAGGTACTCGCCGACGTCGTCGCCATGCCCGTCAGCACCTGGAGCTACCGCGTCGAGGGCAGCGACACCGTGCACATGGGCCCGACGGCGCAGGACTTCTACAGCGCGTTCAAGCTGGGCGACAGTGACAAGTCCATCGGCACCGTGGACGCCGAGGGCGTGGCGCTCGCATCCATCCAGGGGCTCTACCAGCTCTCCCAAGAGCAGGCCACCCGCATCCAGACCCTGGAGGACGAGAACGCTTCCCTCAAGCAAGGGCTTGACAGCCTGGACGCGCGGGTGACGGCGCTGGAAGGGGCAAACGGGACGAGCAACAGCAGCAACGGCGGATCGGCTGGACCGTTCTCCTCCGGCCTGAGCATCGGCTGGCTGCCTATCGGCGGACTGCTGGTGGCGGGCCTGGTCCTGGTGCAGCGCCGCCGCGCGGGAGGCAAGCGATGAGACGAGCAGCAATATTCGCGGCCCTGCTCCTCGCTGTGCTGGCGGGCGCGCTCCGTGGGTACTGGCCGCTGGGCAGTGGCTCTGTCTCGTCCGCAGGCGGGCTGACATGCAGTGTGAGGGCGGGTAGCTGCGTCGGCGGCGAGGTAGCGGTATTCCGGATGTCGGCCCTGGCCAACGCTCATGCGGGAACGGCGACCGTCTCGGGCTACCCTGACGTGGTGTGCTGCAGCGGCGTGACGGGCCTGAGCAATAGCTGTAGCGGGAGCCACGCCACGGTGCTGAGGCTATCGGCGACGGACAACGCGCACGTGGCCTCCAGCGACCCCAGCTACACGACCCAGGCGTGCCTGTCGGCGACCGGTACAACAATTACCTGCCAGTACGCATCAAGCTGCGGCAGTGGTTACACTTGCCTGGCAACTATCTACAGCAGCACCAACGCGCACGTGGCGGACTGCGACGGCACCAACGACTACGGAACGAAGGTGTGTTGCTACGCCGGCGCGGCTGTGGCCGTCGGCGGCGTGGCGGAGCCTCCGGACGTAGCGGGATCGGGGAGCGGGTCGTCTTCTCCGCCGTATGCGGCGCTGGCGGGAGCGGCGGCAGGGGTCGTCGCGCTGGCGGCGGGCGGATGGTACGTTAGGAGGCGTTGGCGCACGGACTAGCGGCTAGGTCTGCCAGACGACCTCGTAGAGCCTGAAGCGGCCGGGGAAGCCCCGGATGCTGTGCTTCCCCCTGTCGACGAACTTGAACCCCGGATAGGGCCCGCCGAGCTCCTTCACGAGCTCCGACATCAGTATCTGATTGCCCTTCGCTTTCTCGGCGATGCGGGCCGCCAGGTTGACGGCGGCGCCGAAAAGGTCCTGCTCATCGCGGAGGGCATCGCCGGAGTTGAGGCCCATGCGCAGGACGAGCGGCCTGTCGGGGTTGTCGCGGTTCTGCTCGGCGATCTTGCGCTGGATGTCGATGGCGCAGAGGACGGCGCGACGGGCGCTGGTGAAGGCGACCATAAAGCCGTCGCCCTGGTACTTGATTTCGGTGCCGCCGTGGTTCTGTATCTGGGCGCGGACGATCTGGTTGTGGCGCTTGAGGGCGTCGAGGGCCTGCTGGTCGCCGACGGAGGCGGTGAGGTCGGAGAAGCCCTGGATGTCGGTGAAGAGGACGGTTACGGTTGCCTCGACGGTCGTCTGAAGGGCGAGGCCGAGGGCGTGGCCGCACTGGGCGCAGAACCGCGAGCCTTCCGGGATGGTGGCGCCGCAGTTGGCGCAGATGAAGGGCGCCGACGGCGTGGCGCTAAAGCGGTCGTCGGGCAGGAGGGAGCCGGCATGGTGGTCGATGTCTTCCATGCCTGCGGGCGGCCGGACGGGGTCGGATGACGGCATGACATTCCTCGTCGAAGGCGCATGATCGCCTAACATTTCACCGTAGCATGCCGCAGAAGGATCGTCAAACGAGGGGATTCGCGGCGTCGAGAGGCGGCACGGGTCGTCGAGTACGGGACATTGCTTGCACGAACCAGGGCCTTGACATTCGTCGCGCGAAGAGTATGCTTGGGATGCTGGTGGTCGATAGTGGTCTATGGAGGTGCATGATGCTCTCCTCACGCCTGCTCCGTCTTTTCCCGCTTCTGTTCGTCTGTTCGCTCGTGGTGATGTCGTCGGGTTCCAGCAGAAAGGCCCTGGCCGGGGTCATCGGCCAAATGTTTGGCGGCACCTCGCCGGCATCTGCAGCAAACGCCTCGGCCGTGTCCGCGGGGTGGAACTACACCTGCGCTCTAACGACAGCGGGCGGACTCCAGTGCTGGGGGAACAACTGGTACGGCCAGCTGGGGGACGGCACTACCACCGATCGCCACACCCCCGTCGACGTCTCAGGGCTCACCAGCGGCGTGGCCACCGTGGCCGCGGGCAATTTCCACGCCTGTGCCCTCACCACCGCGGGCGGCGTCGAGTGCTGGGGGTGGAACTACTACGGTGAGTTGGGGGACGGCACCACCACCTCGAGCACCACCCCCGTCGACGTGTCCGGTCTCAGCAGCGGCGTGGCTGCCGTGGCGGCAGGCGCCGAGCACACCTGCGCCCTGACAATACAGGGCGGCGTCAAATGCTGGGGGTACAACGCCGACGGCGAGTTGGGGGACGGCACCACCACCTCGAGCACCACCCCCGTCGATGTCTCCGGCCTCACCAGCGGCGTGGCCGCCGTGGCCGCAGGCGCCATTCGGACCTGCGCCCTGACAACGGCGGGCAGCGTAAAGTGCTGGGGATCCGGTTACGGGCTCAACCCAGTCGACGTCTGCGGCGCCATCAGTGGCATGGCCGCCGTGGCCGCAGGCGACTATCACACCTGCGCCCTCACCAGCGGTGGCGGCCTCAAGTGCTGGGAGAACAATACCTACGGCCAATTGGGGGACGGCACCACTACCTGGCGCACCTCCCCCGTCGACGTCTCCGGCCTCACCAGCGGCGTCGCTGCCGTGGCACCAGGCTCCATTCACACCTGCGCCCTGACCACGGGGGGCGGCGTCCAGTGCTGGGGGTGGAACCACGACGGTCAGTTGGGAGATGGCACCACCACCTCACGCCACACCCCGGTCAACGTCTCCGGCCTGACCGGCGGCGTGGCCGCCGTGGCCGCGGGCACCAATCACACTTGCGCCCTGACCACGGGTGGCGCCCTCAAGTGCTGGGGGGACAACAGCTACGGCGAGTTGGGGGATGGCACCACCGCCTCGCGGCACATCCCCGTGGACGTGCTGTTCAGCGGCGAACCGACGCCCACCGCCACGCTCACCTCCACCCCCGGTGGGCCCACCCCCACGTACACTGCCACTCCCGCGGCCACTGTCACTCCCACGTACACGCCGACAGCAACGTCCACACCCCTGGTGGGTCCTCAGATCGACAAGACTGTCAACGGCCGGCAGTGTCTCGTCGTCGCCTCGGGTGACTCGGTCATCTACCATTGGGTCGTCACCAATGCTGGTGGCGAAGCATTCACCGCCGACGTCAATGATGACACTCACGCCGCCCTTGACAACCACTGCTCATCGGTCGCGCCGGGCGACACATGCGAGCAGTCGGCGCAGGTGGCCCTTCTGACCCCGGGACTCGTCACGGACATCGCCTCAGTGGAGGCGTGCAGCACTGGATCCGGCTGCAGTTCCGCCTCGGACTCTGTCACGGTCAACGTTCTGGCCCCTACGCCGACGCGCGATCCAGTGGCCGTTGGCGGGATTGGGGAGCCGCCGGATGACATGAAGACGACGCATGGAGGCGGCGGGCCTCCGGTGGGCGCAATCGCGATGCTTGCGGGCGTCGCTGTCGTCGTCGCGATGGCCGGCGGATGGTACGCGCAGCGGCGGGTCGGGCGTCAGCGGCGGTAGCGGCCGCGACGACCACCACCGTTGCCGCGGAACAGCGGGCCGGGACGGCCGGCCGCCTTCGCGAATTCGTGGAGGGCATCGGGCCCGCCGATCATCTGCTTGCGCAGCTCCACGATCTCGTCGCGCAAAAGCGCCGCGCGCTCGAACTCCAACTGTTTCGCCGCCGCCTTCATCTGGCTCTCCAGGTCGGCGATGACACGCGGCAACTCCTCTTTGGGCAGCGCGCCGGTGGTGTACGGCGCCCGCTCCTCGGCGACTTTCTTCACGCGATCTGTTATGTCACGTATCGCCTTGCGGATGCCCTGCGGCGTTATGCCGCGCTCTTCGTTGTAGACGATCTGGATGCTACGGCGCCGGTACGTCTCGTCGATCGCCTGTCGCATCGACTCTGTGACCTTGTCGGCGTACATGATGACGGCGCCGTCGATGTGGCGCGAGGCGCGGCCGATGGTCTGGATGAGCGAGTCGCGGGAGCGCAGGTAGCCCTCCTTGTCGGCGTCGAGGATGGCGACGAGGCTGACCTCCGGCAGGTCGAGCCCTTCGCGGAGGAGGTTGATGCCAACGACAACGTCGTGGACGCCGGCGCGGAGGTCGCGCAGGATCTCGACGCGCTCGAGGGTGTCGATCTCCGAGTGCAGGTAGTGAGTGCGGACGCCCATCTCGATCAGGTAGTCGGCGAGGTCCTCCGCCATCTTCTTCGTCAGCGTCGTCACGAGGACGCGCTGGTCGCGCTCCACGCGGAGGCGTATCTGGTCGAGCAGGTCGTCGATCTGGCCGGCGGTCGGCTTCACTTCGACCGAGGGGTCGATGAGGCCGGTGGGCCGGACGATCTGCTCGACGGTCTGGCTGCTGTGTTGCCGCTCGAACGGCCCGGGCGTGGCGGAAACGTAGACGACCTGGCTGAGATGGTCCTGGAACTCGTGGAAGTTGAGCGGCCGGTTGTCCAGAGCGGACGGCAGGCGGAAGCCGTAGTCGACGAGAGTCTGCTTGCGGGAGAGGTCGCCGAAGTACATGCCGCGCACCTGCGGAATGCTGATGTGCGACTCGTCGATGAACATCAGGAAGTCGTCCGGGAAGTAGTCGAGCAGCGTCCAGGGCGTGCTGCCGGCGGGACGGCGGGCCAGGTGGCGGGAGTAGTTCTCGATGCCGGAGCAGTAGCCGGCCTCGCGGAGGCTCTCCAGGTCGTAGTTGGTGCGCTCCTCGAGGCGGGCCGCCTCCAACAGCTTGTCCTGCGCCCGCAGCTCGGCGACGCGCTCCGCCAGCTCGGCCTGGATGTTGACGATGGCGGCGTTGAGCTTGTCCTGCGAGGTCACGAAGTGCTTCGCGGGGTAGATGTCGATGTGGTCGCGCTCGGCGAGGAGCTCGCCGGTGAGCGGGTCGAGCTCGATGATGCGCTCGACCTGGTCGCCGAGGAAGTCGATGCGGACGGCGGTCTCCTCGTAGGCGGGCATGACCGTCAGGGAGTCGCCGCGGAGGCGGAAGTGGCCGCGGGTGAGCGTCATGTCGTTGCGGTCGTACTGCATGTTGACCAGGCGGCGGACGGCGCGGCCGCGGTTGAAGGCTTCGCCGGCGCGGAAGGTGAGGGTGAAGCCGTGGTACTCCTCCGGCTCGCCGAGGCCGTAGATGCAGGAGACGGAGGCGACGATGAGCACGTCGCGGCGCTCGAAGAGGGCGCGGGTGGCGGCGTGGCGCAGCTTGTCGATCTCGTCGTTGATGTCGGCGTCCTTGGCGATGTAGGTGTCGGTGCGGGGGACGTAGGCCTCGGGCTGGTAGTAGTCGTAGTAGCTGACGAAGTACTCGACGGAGCTTTCCGGGAAGAAGTCCTTGAACTCGGAGCAGAGCTGGGCGGCAAGCGTGCGGTTGGGGGCGAGCACGAGCGTCGGGCGCTGAACGCGGGCGACAACGCTGGCCATGGTGAAAGTCTTGCCGCTGCCGGTGACGCCGAGGAGCGTCTGATGCTTGATGCCGCGGGTCAGGCCGTTGACGAGGCCGTCGATGGCTTGCGGCTGGTCGCCGGTGGCGTCGAAGTCGGAGACGAGCTTGAAGTCGGGCATTGCATGTCTAGTCTACTATGCCGACAACCTTGTCCAAAGTCTCAACGGCCGGTGTGCGTCTCTAGTGCGATCTGGCTCAGGTGCTGAAGCACATGATCTACCCACCTTTGGTACCAACACCACTGGCCACAGACCGGCACGCCAAACCCCTTGGCCGGGTTCTTTGCATCGGTGTTCTTCCACAACTGAGTGTGCTGGTAGATACCGAAACTCGCAAATCCCTCTTCACGGGCGATTCTGATGACATCCTTCGCGCGGAACTTCGGTTTCTCGGTGTCTTTCAGCACCCAGCGCTCCTTCGGAACGTCCCCTGCTTCTTCAGAATCGGGGGAGATGAACTCGAATACGCTGTCGGCCTGACCTCGCTTGCCAACCGCTTTGTCAGTGAAGAAGAAGCGGCGAGAATAGCGTTTGCTGTTCATTTCATCGTCACTCAGGCCATCATCAAATCGAGAGACGTATGATCGAATAGAGTTTGGAATGGTGTCGTCGCCGGATACCATACTTGCGACTTGCTGCCGGCTCAACTCAGCGAACTGAATGCTATAGGTTAGATGTCGGTCGAGCCCATAGCGGGGACCGAACAGCTTCTTTAGATAGTGATCGTAGTTGAGAGCGCACGCCTGATATCTCCCTGAGAGGTGGGTGTCTAGCTGGGGAGGCTTGACGTGCTCGATTTCGTGTCTCAATCCTAGCAGGAATTGGAGGTTGTTCCTCGTGTCTCGGTCCAGAGGACACTGTTCAACCTTGAGACACTTGGCCAGATCCCAGTACCGATGCCGGCCGTCAACTCGCTCGAACATGCGCCTTTTCGCGCCCGGTTTGTAGTAGCGGTACTCCACTTTTGCCCCTCTGTAGTGCGCGTGCAGCAAATATGTCCAAGCCATGACCATCAATACAATAAAGGTCTCACTCTTGAAGGTGATGAGGGGGTTGTTGTAAGTCTGAATGGCGGCAAGAGCCGCTTCTCTTGAGCTTCGGATCAGCGCGACCTTGTGAGAGAACAACTTCCTTGCTGCCATGCCTACCTCCCGACCGGATTTGCCTCCACCAGCTAGAGCACTGGCGGGGTATTCCGGCAAAGAGATAATACAGGCCTAATTCGTGAGCGGCAATTGCCCTCGCTGAGCGTGCTAGGACGTGAAGGAGGATAGGGCGAGACGGATCTTGTCTTCCAGCGAGAGCGAGCCGTCGGACGGTAAGCGACCCGCGGCGGCGGCGGCTTCGGCCTGGGTGTAGCCCAGCGATACTAGCGCCGCGATCACTTCGTCGTCGGCACTGAGGAGGGAGGCGGCGGGAACGCCCATGGACAGGTGCTCGGGCAACCGCCCCTTGAGGTCGATGATGATGCGGCTGGCGGTCTTGGCGCCGATGCCCGGCACACCACGGATGCGCTCGACATCGCCGTTGGCGATGGCCTCCCAGATGGAGTCGCCGGGAAGGCCGGTCAGCAGGGCAAGGCCGGCCTTGGGCCCGACGCCGGAGACGCCGATGAGCAGGTGGAAGAGTCGCATCTCGTCGGCGGTGGCGAATCCGTAGAGGGCGATGTCGCTCTCGCGCGCCTGAAGATGGGTGTAGAGCGACACTTCGCGGCCCGGGACGCCCAGGGCGTCGCGGGTGTGGCCCGGCACCTGGACGAGCACCCCAAGACCGGTGCCGTCGACTCGGATGGTTATGCCCTCGGGACCGGCGTCTTCGACGACGCCCCAGATGCGAGTGACGGCGCTCATGGCGCGACGCTCCTCTCGATCAGCGCCTGCGAGCGCGTGTCTGAGGCGCCGCTACAAGCAGCCCGGAGCGCGTTAGCGAAAGCGTATCTTGAGCGCAAATCGCGCAGCTTGAGTTCGGCAACGCTCATGGCATTGCGCTCCTTTCCAGGAGGGACCGCGAGCGCGTGTGGTTGACGTGGCAGATGGCGACCGCGAGGGCGTCGGCGGCGTCGAACGGCTGCGGCAGGTCGCGGAGGCCGAGCTGCAGACGCACCATCTCCTGCACCTGCCCCTTCGGGCCGCGTCCGTAGCCGGTCACTGAGCGCTTCACTTCGGCGGGCGAGTACTGCTCGACGGGTAGCCCGGCGAGCCCCGCGGCAAGGACGGCCAGCGCCCGCGCTTCGCCTATCGCCAGCGCGGAGTGGGCGTTTACGGCAACGAACGGCTGCTCGACGGCGACCTCCGTCGGCGCGTGACGGGCGATGACATCTTGCAGCGAGGCGAAGAGAGCGGCGAGTCGCTCCGGCAGAGGGAGCCGCGGATTGACCGCGAAACAGCCGTAGTCGACGGCCTGCAGCGACTCGCCGCAGCAGGCGACGAGTCCGAAGCCCATCATCCTCAGTCCCGGGTCGATGCCGAGAACGAGGCTGCTTTCGGACCGGTCGGCGTCGCTGTGAGACATCTAGCCGGTGTACGCTTCGAGGACTTCGTCGGGGAACTCGGCGTTGGAGTGCACGCGCTGGACGTCGTCGAGCTCTTCCAGCCTGTCGAGGAGCTTGAGCGCCTGCAGCGCCTCCTTGTCGCCGAGGCTGACTGTCGTCTTCGGGACCTTGCTCAGCTCCGCGGACTCGATGGCGACGCCCTGCTCTTCAAGAGCCTGCCGGACCTTCTCCAGGTCTTCGGCGCGCGTGTAGACTTCGAGGCGCGCGTCCTGGACGTTGACGTCTTCGGCGCCGGCGTCGATGGCGGTCAGGGCGAGGTCTTCGCCGCCGCCGTCTTCCGCATTGATGGCGATGATGCCTTTGCTCTCGAACAGCCAGGCAACGGAACCGGCCTCGCTGAGGTTGCCGCCGGCGCGGCCCATGGTGGCGCGGATTTCGGAGACGGAGCGGTTGCGGTTGTCGGTGACGACGTCGATCAGGACGGCGACGCCGCCCGGACCGTAGCCCTCGTACGTCGCCTCGATGAGCTCGGCCGCGTCAGGACCGCTGGCGCCACGCTTCATGGCGCGCTCGATGGTGTCGTTGGGCATGTTGCTCTCGCGCGCCTTCTGGACAGCAAGCCGGAGGCGGAAGTTCGAGTTAGTGTCGGGGCCGCCCTGTCGGGAAGCGACGGTTATCTCGCGGCCGAGCTTGGTGAAGAGCTGGCCGCGGCGGGCGTCGGCGGCGCCCTTCTGGCGTTTGACCTGGCTCCAGTGGGAATGGCCTCCCATTGGGTTCTCCTATCGTCGGGATTGGCGTCCACATTCTAGCATCGAGACGGGCGCGGGGCAAAACGGTCAGGGGCAGCAAGACCTTGGCGGGAGCGGGTCACGACGCCCGGGAAAGGAATACCCCGGCCTGCGCGTCCGCCGGAAAGGGCGGGCCAAAGGGCCGGGGCATTCTATGCGAAGTCTTCGACGGGGCTATTTGCCGGTGGGGCTGTCGAAGACGATGGGCTGGCGCTTTTCGCCCACTGTTACATTGTCGATGAGGCGCGTAATGCCGATGCGCACGGCCAGCGAAACAAGGGCCGGACCTTCTGTAATGTCCAGCTCCTGCAGGGTTTGGGGATCGGCTATGCTGATGTAGTCGGCATGCGCCAGCGGCTCCCGTGCGATCAGGCCTTCCAGGCGGTCGCGCAGCTTGCCTGCATCGTGCTCCCCCTGACGGTGCAGGCGCTCGACGAGGCTCATGCAGCGGAAGAGGACGAGGGCGGCGCGTCGCTCGTCCGGCGACAAGAAGACGTTGCGACTGCTCATCGCCAGGCCGCCGGTCTCGCGAATCGTCGGGCAGCCGACGATCTCCACGCCCAGGTTCAGATCCTGCGTCATCTTGCGGATGACGACGAGCTGCTGGGCGTCCTTCTGGCCGAAGTAGGCGCGGTGTGGCTGGACGGCGTTGAACAGCTTCAGGACGACGGTGGCGACGCCGCGGAAATGGCCCGGGCGGCAGCTTCCCTCGAGGACCTCGGTGACGTGGCCGACCTCGACGTAGCTGTCGAACCCCTCGGGGTACATGTCGACGGCAGACGGCATGAAGACGATGTCGACGTTCTCCTGTTGCAGGAGCGACAGGTCGCGCTGCGTGTCGCGGGGGTACTTGTCGAAGTCCTCGTTGGGGCCGAACTGGATGGGGTTGACGAAGATGCTGACGACGACGAGCTCGTTGTCGGCGCGGGCGCGTCGCACGAGGGAGAGATGGCCTTCGTGGAGGTAACCCATAGTCGGCACGAAGCCCACCTTCCGACCGTTGGTCTGGCTGCGCAGTCGACGCATCCCGTTGACGGACGAGACCACCTGCATTGTCCTGAGGCCGCGAATCGTTTCTGAGAGTGCCATGTCACACCGCCATCTGTGAGAGCTCCGCCAGGGCCGCTTCGTCCATGGAGAAGCTCTCCCTAGCAGTCGGGAAGTCTCCCGACTGCACGTCCCGTTGATAGCGCTCGACGGCGCTTTGTATCTCTTCGGCAAGACGGGCGTACTGCTTGGAATGGCGGGGTGTGAAATCGGGATCCAGGCCGAGGAGGTCGCTGAGGACCTGCACCTGGCCGTCGCAATGGGGCCCGGCGCCAATGCCGATTGTGGGTATGGAAAGCCTCTCGGTTATGAGCTTGCCGAGGGCGGCCGGTACGCACTCCAGGACGACGGCGAAAGCCCCCGCTTCCTGGAGAGCGGCCGCATCGCTGAGGAGGCGAACGGCGGCAGCGGGCGTCTTGCCCTGAACTTTATGGCCGCCGAGCTGGTGGATCGATTGCGGCGTGAGGCCGAGATGACCCATGACGGGAATGCCGAAGGAGACGAGGGCGCGAACGATGTCGACGACGGGCGCGCCGCCTTCGAGCTTGACGGCGCCGGCGCCGGCCTCCTGCAAGAAGCGACCGGCATTCCGGATGGCGTCCTGGATGCCGGTCTGGTAGCTCATGAAGGGCATGTCGCCGATGATGAGGGCGTTCTGGGCGCCGCGCACGACGGCCCTGGTGTGATGCAGCATGTCGTCCATGGTCACCGGAACGGTGGATTCGTAGCCGAGGACGGTCATTCCGAGGGAGTCGCCGACAAGGATGACGGGGATTTCAGCGCGGTCGAGGAGCTTGGCGGTGGGGAAGTCGTAGGCGGTGAGCATGGCGAACTTCTCGCCGCGGAGCTTCATCGCCTTCAGTTCGTGTACCAATACTCGAGCCATTGTCACACCTCGGCTTTCCGCCTGCCGGCCCCTAGTTGAACATGCTCCAGTGGTCGATGACGCCGATCTGTTCGACCGGCGGGTCGATGCGCTTGATGCGGTTCTGCTCATCGACGTGGACGACGATGGGCCGGATGCGCCGCGCTTCCTCTTCCGAGTAGTCGGAGTAGGTCAGCACGAGAACCAGGTCGCCGGGATGGACGAGGCGGGCAGCCGCGCCGTTGATGCAGCATCCGCCGCTGCCGCGTTCGCCGGCGAGGGCGTAGGTCAGGAGACGATTGCCGTTGTCGACGTCGAGGACGTGGACCTGCTCGTATTCCAGGATATCGGCGGCTTCCAAGAGCTCAGGGTCGAGGGTGATGCTGCCCACATAGTTGAGGTCAGCTTCTGTGACCGTGACGCGATGGATCTTGCTCTTCAGCATTTTCCTCAACGTACCTTACCTCCTGCTCTGACCGACGCGCCGCGCGCCCGACAAAAAACCCTTCCGGTCGGAGACCGAAAGGGCAGAATCCGCTGTCGAAGCTTCTGCACCGTCTCGGTCGCCGAGCGATCCAAGCGGCATCTTCTCAAGCCACTGAGGCGAAGACGGCTCCGGGGAGCCCTCAACGCGAAGGTTGTCGCCCAAGGGCGGGGGTCGACACCGCCGCCAGTATAGCAAAGAATAACAATTTGTCAAGGGCTAGTGATTAAATTCACGGAATTTTCCCCTAAATTGCTCCTTCTCCGCCCCTAGGAGTTTCCTAGCTTTGGTTAGGTCGTCGATGTCGCGGCCGCGGGCTTCGTCAAGGGAAGACGGCCCGAAGGATGAATCCCTCAACTTCCTCTCCACCAAAGCCACCCTAAATGAAGCGCCACAAGTGGGGTAGGGCTGAAGCCCTGCCTGCCGGCAAGCGGGCTTCCTCATCGTCGTTGGGCGGCGATGTCGCGGAGCCTTCTTCGGCGGGGGCGAATGCTGGCGTCTGTGCAAGTGCGTGACGGTACGTTACAATGACGCTAGAGACGCGGGGCGCCGCGTTCCGGTAGAGGCGCTGATTGAAGAGGGGAGGCAGGAAGCCTTGTGTGGCATCATCGGCTACGTTGGTCCGCGGGAGGCGGGACCGCTTTTGCTGGAAGGACTGCGCCGGCTGGAGTACCGCGGCTACGATAGCGCCGGCATCGCGGTCATCGACGGTGGCGGCTCTCCCTGCATCGTCAAGTCCACCGGCAAACTGCAGAGCCTAGCCGCCTGCCTGGAAGACGGCTTCCCCAAAGGGTCAATCGGCATCGGCCACACGCGCTGGGCGACGCACGGCCGCCCCAGCGACACGAACGCTCATCCTCACTGCGACTGCGACGGCGACGTCGTGGTCATCCACAACGGCATCGTCGAGAACTACAACGCGTTGAGGCAGCAACTTCGAGCGCAAGGGCACGTCTTCAAGTCGGACACGGACACGGAGGTCATTCCCCACCTGATCGAGGCCGAGCTGGCGCAAGGGCGTCCGCTGGTGGAAGCTGTGAGGCGGACGATAGCGCAGTTGGATGGGGCGCATGCCATACTGGCCATCGCCGCCTGCCAGCCGGGCACGGTGGTTGCGGCACGCGTCGGTAACGCCGGCGGCGTGGTGATCGGCTACGGCGACGGCGAGATGTTCCTTTCCAGCGACCTGCCGGCGCTTTTGCCGCACACGCGCCAGGTCGTCTTCCTGAGCGACGGCGACGTCGTCGCGGTCGAGCGAAGCGGCGCAACATATTGGCACGGCAACGGCGAAGGCGAGCAGCGCATACCGCAGTCGATGCCCTTCGACCCGATGGCGGCCGCGAAGGGCGGCTACAAGCATTTCATGCTCAAGGAGATCATGGAGCAGCCGGAGGCGGTGCTCGACACGATACGCGGTCGCATCCAGTTCGAGCCGCTGGGGCTGCAGCTAGAAGACATGCCGCCGGCAGAGGCGCTCTCCCGAGTCGAACGCGTGGTGCTGGTGGCGATGGGCACGAGCCTGCACGCGGCGATGGTCGGGAGACACTACATCGAGCAGATCGCGGGGCTGCCAGCGGAGGTGGACAACGCGTCGGAGTACCGTTACCGGCGGCCGATCATCGGCCCGGGGACGCTGCTGATCTCCGTGGCCCAGTCCGGCGAGACCGTCGATACACTGGAGGCGATGGCGGAGGCGAAAGCGAAGGGCGCGCTGGAAATCACGGTGTGCAACACGCCCGGAAGCCAGGCGACGCGCGTCGCCGACGGCGTCGTGTACACACGCTGCGGCCTGGAGATAGGCGTCGCCAGTACGAAGACGCTATTAGGATCGATAGTCGCGTTGTATATGCTCGCCTGCCATCTGGGGCAGCAGCGCGGCCACCTGAACGAGGCGCAGCTCGGCGAGCTCCTGACGCCGCTGGCGCATATGCCGCAGCTCATCGGCAAGGTCGTCGGGCAGTCGGAGCAGTTCGAAGCGCTGGCGCGCACCTTCTTCCGTCGCCAGGACTTCCTTTACCTCGGAAGAGGGATTCAGTACCCGATAGCCATGGAGGGCGCGCTGAAGCTCAAGGAGGTAAGCTACATCCACGCCGAGGGGTATCCGGCCGGCGAGATGAAGCACGGCCCCATCGCCCTCATCGACCAGGAAATGCCGGTGGTGACGATCGTCGTGCGGGACGAGCTGCGCGACAAGATGATCTCCAACCTCGAGCAGGTGAAGGCGCGCGATGGCATCGTCATTGCTCTGGCGAACGAGGGAGACAATGAGATAGCGAAGCTGGCCGATCACGTGGTCTACCTGCCGGAGACAACACCTCTGCTCATGCCGCTGCTGACGGCGATACCGCTGCAACTGCTGGCTTACCACATCGCTGTGCACCGCGGCTGCGACGTGGATCAGCCGCGTCATCTGGCAAAGACGGTCACCGTCGAATAGGGGTTTTCCCCGGGGGGGAGCCGCCTATTGCTCTTATTTCCTTTCGCCCGATAATATACTGTCTTCATTTGCCGAAGACCCCTGTATTCCGCCAACAGCGGCGGCGCACCGGAAGCGCCGGCCCCGCAGCAAGGGAGGCTGAACGAATGACTGACCAGCGAGACGTTGTCGCGTTTGAAGAGGTGGGAAGGGGCGATATTCCCCTGGTCGGAGGGAAGGGCGCCAATCTCGGAGAGATGCTTCGGGCGGGAATCCCCGTTCCCAGCGGCTTCATCGTCACCGCCGACGCGTACGGGCGCTTCATAGAGCAATCAGGGCTCCGGCCCAAGATCGAAGCGATCCTCAACAATCTCGACGTCCACGACAGCGACGCTTTGCAGAAAGCTTCGCGCGACATCGAGAAGCTGATGGTCGACACACCCGTTCCCGCCGACATGGCTGAGGAGATCAAGCGGCGCTACCGCGATCTGGGCGAGCCGCCGGTGGCCGTCCGCAGCTCCGCGACGGCGGAGGACCTTCCGGAGGCGTCGTTCGCCGGGCAGCAGAGCACCTTTCTGAACGTCGTCGGCGGCGACAGGGTCGTGCAGGCGGTCAAGGAGTGCTGGGCGTCCCTATTCGAGGCGCGCGCGATCTTCTATCGGTCGGAGAACGCCTTCGAGCACATGAAGGTGAAGATTGCGGTGCCCGTGCAGCGGATGGTGCAGTCGGAGTTTTCCGGCGTGATGTTCACCGTCGAGCCGGTGACGAGCGATCGCAGCAAGATTACGGTGGAAGCGATCGTCGGCCTGGGCGAAGGGCTTGTCTCCGGCGAAATCAGTCCGGACCTGTACGTCGTCGACAAGGAAACGCTGCGGATCCTGGAGAAGCACGTCGCGGTGCAGGACCGTCACCTCGCGCGAACGGCCGTCGGCGGGGGCAAGGGCATCGCCGACATCTCCTGGCAGGAAGTGCCGTCAAGCCTGCGCTCCAGCCAGAAGCTCAGCGACGATGAGGTCCGCGAGGTGGCGCAGATCGGCAAGCGCATCGAGCAGCACTACGGCTTTCCGCAGGACATCGAGTGGGCGAAGGAGGACCACAAGTTCTACATCGTCCAGACGCGCCCGGTGACAACGCTGGTCGAGGCGCCCGCTGCGCCGACGGAGGCCCTCGAGGAGACCGTGCCGGTGCTGCTGACGGGCTCGGCAGCGAGCCCCGGAGCGGCAGCCGGTGAAGTCAAGATCATTCTCGACCCGAACGAGATCGGGAGGGTGCGTGACGGCGACATTCTCGTCGCGGAGATGACCACCCCGGACTTCGTCCCCGCCATGAAGCGCGCCGTCGCTATCGTCACCGACCGTGGTGGCCGCACCGCCCACGCCGCCATCGTCAGCCGGGAGCTGGGGATACCTTGCGTCGTCGGCACGGGCGAGGCGACGAAGAAGCTGAAGGACGGTCAGATCGTAACCGTCGATGGCGCGCGCGGCCTAGTCTACGACGGTCGCGCCGCCGCGACGCTGGCGTATTACGAGCGGGAGAAGGCGGTGGCCATGGGGGCGGCGGTGAAGACCAGGACCCGCGTTTATGTCAACCTGGCTCAGCCCGACCTGGCGGACCGGGTCGCCGCCCGCAACGTCGACGGCGTGGGGCTGCTGCGCGCGGAGTTCATCGTCGCGGATATCGGCGAGCACCCGCGCTACGCCCTCGAACAGGGCCGCGGCGAGGAGTTCACCCAGAAGATGGCCAAGGGGCTGATGGCTTTCGCGGCCGCCTTCGACCCGCGCCCGGTGGTCTACCGGACAACCGACTTCAAGACAAACGAGTACGCCGGCCTGAAGGGCGGCGAAAAGTACGAGCAGTCGGAAGAGAACCCGATGATCGGCTATCGCGGCGCCTCCCGCTACATTCGCGACCGCGAGGTCTTCGAGCTGGAGATCGAGGCGGTCAAGCGGGTCCGTCAGCAGCACAAGAACCTGCACGTGATGATCCCGTTCTGCCGGACGCCGGAGGAGATGGCCGGCGTCAAGAAGCTGATGGAGGAGCTCGGCCTCAAGCGATCGCCCGAGTTCAAGCTCTGGATGATGGTGGAGATCCCGTCCAACGTCATCCTTTTGAACGAGTTCATCGACGTCGGAATCGACGGCGTGTCGATAGGCTCGAACGACCTGACGCAGCTTACGCTGGGCATCGACCGCGACAACTCGATCCTGGCGAAGGACTTCGACGAGCGGAACCCGGCCGTGACGCGGTCGCTGGAGCAGATCGTAAAGACGTGCCGCCAGCGGGGCGTCACCTCGTCGATTTGCGGCCAGGCGCCGTCGGACTACCCGGAGATCACGGAGAAGCTGGTCGAGTGGGGAATAACGTCGGTCTCGGTGAACCCGGACGTAATCGAGCGAACGCGCAAGATCGTTGCGGCTGCGGAGGCGAAGCTGGGAGTCAAGCCCGAGTAGGACGCATTCACATCGCAATGTCGAAGGGCGGGAGCTTGGGCTTCCGCCCTTTCGCTTTCGGCGCGTCGTTGTCTGTAGAATCGTCAAGCGGCGGTGCGCTGCTTGACATAGGGTGAAGACAACCTTATCGTTTTACCTACGATTTGAACATGACTCAGGCTGGAAACTTGCACGCACGTCCCCTGTTCCTGCTCCTGGCGCTGCTCGCGCTCTCCCTCGGCTCCGTGCTGGCCGGCTGTGGCGGCGGCGGAAAGAAAGCGGCCGGAGAGGAATACATCGTTTTCTCGACCAGTCGCAACGGCCTCTCCGAAGTCTACTCAATGCGCTTCGACGGCACTGTTCAGAACTTGACGGCCAATCCAGCAGGGGACTACGCGCCCTCTTGCTCGCCCGATGGCTCCAAGATCGCCTTCACGTCGGACCGCGACGGCGACCTCAAAGTGTTTGTCATGAACGCCGACGGCAGCGACCAGACGGCGCTCACGAGCAGCACCGGCGGCGTCTACTCGCCCCGCTGGTCGCCCGACGGCTCCTTGATTGCCTATGATTCAAAAGAGAGCGGCATTGAGCAAATCCACGTCATGAAGGCTGACGGAAGCCATGACGCGAATCTCTCAAACAGCCAGGCAAACGATTGGGGGCCTTCCTGGTCGGGGGACGGCAGCAAGATCGCCTTCACGAGCGATCGCGACGGCAACCAAGAGATATACGTGATGAGCGCGAACGGCGGCGATCAGACGCGCCTCACGGATAGCAGCGCCGAGGACTGGGCCCCTTCGTTCTCGCCGGACGGCTCGAAGATCGCTTTTGTGACTGACCGGGAAGGTGATCCCGAAATCTACGTAATGAACGTTGACGGTTCCGACCCGCAAAACCTGACGAACAGCAATTCGACCGATTGGTCACCCGCGTTCTCCACCGATGGCTCGCGCATCGCGTTCGTGTCTGACCGCGATGGCGACCCCGAGATATATGTCATGAATGCCGACGGCTCAGGGTTGACGCGCCTCACGCACAACACGGCTCAGGACATTGGTCCCGCCTGGTGCCGGCTCCCCTAGCCTGACCCATGCGTCACTCTGAAGAGGTAAGGAGATCTCTGGAGCAGCGAGAGGCAGGGCTTTCGCCGTACGCAGCGAGGAGCAGCACAAGTCGGGGGCGCGAGCGGCCGGAGGAGCCCTCACCCGTCCGCCTGGAATTCCAACGCGACCGCGACCGGATCATCCACTGCAAGTCGTTTCGGCGCCTGAAGCACAAGACTCAGGTGTTCGTGGCGCCCGCCGGCGACCACTATGTGACGCGACTGACGCACACGTTGGAAGTAGCGCAGATCGCCCGGACAATCGCCCGCGCCCTCAACCTCAACGAAGACCTGACGGAGGCGATAGCGCTGGGGCATGACCTGGGGCACACGCCTTTTGGCCACCGCGGCGAGGAAGCGCTGGCGGACCTGCTGCCGGAGGGGTTCTCGCACAACGCGCAGAGCCTGCGCGTCGTTGAGCGGTTGGAGCGCGGCGGCAGAGGTTTGAACCTGACCTGGGAGGTGCGCGACGGCATCCTCCATCACTCCAAGTCGCGGGAGGGCGTCATGGCGCCCGATTCGGACTTGCCGGCAACGCTGGAGGGACAGATCGCGCGCATTGCTGACAGCATCGCTTACTTGAACCACGACATCGCCGATGCAATTCGGGCCGGCTTGCTGACTGACGGCGACCTGCCCGAGAAGGTGCAAATCACCCTCGGCGACCACCATTCGCAGCGCATCAACACGCTCGTCTGCGACATCGTCGATGAGTCGTGGGCGGCGACAGGGCGAGTCGCAGGGGAGACGGCGCCTTCGATCAGGATGAGCGACGGCGTCCTTGCCGCTACGGACGAGCTGCGGGAGTTCATGTTCCAGCGCGTCTATCTATGGGAGGACGCGCAACGAGAGGCCGCCAACGCCAGGAGGCTGGTGCGCTTCCTTTTCGAGTACTACCTGGCGCATCCAGAGGACATCAGCTCGGACTTCGCTTTGAGCGGCGACCCTCCCTGGCGGCGCGCGGCCGACTACATCGCCGGCATGACGGACACGTTCGCCCTGGAGCTCGGACAGCGGCTGGGCTTCGAAGATTGAGCATTTTCCGGCCGGGACAGCTACATTTGAGGGCAGAGTTTCTGTTAGAATAGGCCCGCTCGACGGCTGGACTGCAACCCGGACCCGATCTCGCTGCTTAAATGAGACAATCCCTTCGACAGAACGGCACCTCTTTCCTCCACAGTCCCCTCATCCTCGTCGGGATCGCGGTTATTGCCCTGGCGCTGGTGTTCGCCGTCGCGCTCATTTTCAAGGCGGGCGGCGACAGCACAAAGGGCTCCGTCTCAGTTCCGACAGGTGCAGGCCGGACACCGACTGCCAGTCCGACAGAAGACAGCATCAACGGGCCGGCGGCGAAGGCCACAAGTTCAGTCAACGTCCGCAGCGGCCCGGCCAACGGCTACGTCGTCCTCGGCGTACTGCGCCGGGGGTCGGAAGCGAAGATAGTCGGCCGAAGCGACGACGGCGAGTGGCTGGAAATCGAATATCCAGCGCACTCCAATTTGCTCGGCTGGATCATCGTCAGCTCCGTGCAAACGAGCGCAGACCTGGCGGCAATTCCTATCGCCACGCCGGAAAGCCTGCCAATGGCGATAATCCCGACCGACGTGCCGGTGACGATCTTCCCGACGGAGACTCCCCCAGCGGCGACGACGGGTACGGCCACGCCCGGGTCGGCGCTGCCGGACCTAGTGGTCGGCGGAACGCTCGTCTCGGGCGGGACGCTTGTCGTGACGGTGACGAACCAGGGCAAGGGAGCGCTCAAAGCCGCCACAATCGAAGTCGGCGTCTTCGACGTGTCGGGGTCGCAACTGCTGAAGTCGGCCAGCGTGGTGGCGAACCTCAACCCCGGCGCGAGCATCGACGTTCAGACCAACTACATAGCGGTCGTCGGCCCGGAGCAGGTGCTGGTCATCGTCGACCCGAACGGCAAGATCAAAGAGTCGGAAGACACGAACAACAGGCTTGTCGTTTCGTTTGCGGCAACTCCGACGCCGCCGGCAAGCACGCCGTCCGCGACCGCCAAAGCGACGGCCAGGCCAACGCCGACTCCATAGGACGCGGTCAGGCAGCTTAACAGCTTCCGGGCAAGTCGGGTGGGCTGCGACTGAGCGGGCATTTTCAATCGGATGAGGGGTAGAGACGGGCGCAACGGCCGCAGCACGGCGACGTTGTGTCTTTGTGAGGGATCCGGTCGACGGTGAACCCCATCGAGGAGATCAAGCAGCGGCTGGACATCGTCGACGTGGTCGGCGAGTCGGTGAGTCTGCATAAGGCGGGCCGCAACTACAGAGCGCTCTGTCCGTTCCACGTCGAGAAGGCACCCTCTTTCTACGTCTTCCCGGAAAGGGGCACCTGGCACTGCTTCGGCGGCTGCGCTACCGGCGGCGACGTGTTCGCCTTCGTCATGAAGAAGGAGAACCTCGATTTCTCCGGCGCGCTGCGCTCCCTGGCGGAGAGAGCGGGAATAAGCCTGGCGCGAAAGAACGTGGCCGCGGAGGAGACGGAGAAAGACCGTCTGCGCCAGGCGAACGAGGCGGCAGCGCTCTTCTTCAAGCAGGCGCTCTTCAACACGCGGCCCGGCCTAAAAGCGCTGGACTACCTTTCGCTGAGGGGAATCGACCGGCAGACGGCGGAGGCGTTCCAGTTGGGCTACGCGCCCGACTCCTGGGACGCCCTGCGCGAGCACCTGAAGGGCCGCGGCTTCAGCGAAGGGGAGCTGTTGCGGGCGGGCCTGCTCGTCGAAGGGGAAAGGGGGCTCTACGACCGCTTTCGCAATCGCGCTGTGATACCGATTCGCGACGGGCAGGGACGCGCGGTCGGCTTCGGCTCGCGCAAGCTGCCGGCGGAGGACGACGAGGAGCCCGCCGGCGACTCGGAAAGCCCAAAGTACTTGAATACGCCCCAAACGCCGATTTTTGATAAGGGCGCGATACTGTTCGGGCTGGACCGGGCGGCGGAGAGCATCCGGCGCGCAGACGTTGCGGTCATTGTGGAAGGCTACATGGACGTCATCGCGGCGCACCAGCACGGCAACGGCAACGTCGTCGCCAGCATGGGGACGGCGCTGACGGAGCGTCAGCTCGGGCTGCTGCGGCGGCTGACGGAGAACATCGTCCTCGCCTTCGACCCTGATACGGCGGGGCAGGCAGCAAGCGAGCGCGGCGATCTCGTCGCCCAGCGGATGGGGGCACAGGTGCGGGTCATGAAGCTGCCGAAGGGGCGCGATCCGGACGAGATCATTCGCGCCGACCCGGACGGCTGGCGGCGGCTCGTCGTCGAAGCGGAAGCGCCGAAAGCTTTCTCCTCCGCCGCCATCCAGGCGACGCCGACGGAGCACGGCCGGCGAACGGCGAAAGCGCGTCCGAGGGCGGGCAGTGGCGAGGAGGAGCGGGTCGACGTGTCGAAGGGAGAGGAAACGTGCCTGGCGCTTCTCGTCCGCTATCCGCAGTTGCGCGGGCAGGGGCTGACGCTGGACGAAGAGTTGTTCGTCCGGACGGAGAACCGTCAGGTGTTCGAGGCGTGGCGCGCGTCGGAGCCGGGGCGCCCGCTGGAGGAGACGCTTGCGGAGGAGCTGCGTCCGCACCTGGAGCAGATCGTGGCGCGGAACCTGCCGCCTTTCGACCCGGCGCAGGCGGAGAAGGCGCTTCTAACCTGTACGGAGCGCCTGAGAAGGAGTAAGATTAAGGTAGAAAAGACGTTTATAGGTTTGGAGATTGCGGAAAAGGAACAGAGGCTAGGCGCCGAGAATTTGCTTGAGCGCGCCCGAAAGTATATGGAGGGCGAGGCTCTTTCCCAAGACCTGCCGGAAGATGAGACCGCCGATGCGAGAATCGTCGTGCGGGACATGGAGGCAGGTCTGGAGTTGCATGAGAAGAAGGCTTAGGCTTCCGCAAGGAAAAGCAAGAACGAAATCATGACTAGCGATTTTGACGAGAGAGAAGAAGGGGACGAGGACCTCTTTACCGAGGAGGAAGAGAAGAAGCCGAAAGGCCTCGTAGACCTCGGGCACGAGGAGGACGAGCTCGAGCCCCTCGAGAGGGTGTATAACCGCCTCTCCGACCGCGGACTGTCGGTGATCGATACGGACCGCGAATCGGGACCGGCCGCGGAGCCAGCGGAGGCGGAGACCGACCTCTGGGCAGAGTCTGAGGAAAAAACCAAGACGACGAAAGACGAAGACCTCCTCGTCGAAGAGCAGGAAGGCATCGATGACCCGGTCCGCATGTACCTGCGGGAGATCGGCAAGGTCTACCTGCTAACGGCGGACGACGAAAAGCGGCTCGCGCGGGCGATGGAGGAAGGCAAGCACATCCAACGCATCGAGCGACGTTGGTTAGAGGAACACGGCCGGCCGGCGAAAGGGTCGGAGATACTGCTTACGCTGCTGAATGAGCTGCACGAGTCGCGCAAATACTACAACGGCGTCGCCAAGCACCTGGGGCTGGCGAAGGCGTCGCTGTCGCAGCGGATCGCCGACCCGGTCTTCCGCTCGGCGGTCGACGGCGAACTCGACCAGGACCTGGCGGCGGCGATCTTTGAGGCGCTCAACCTGCAGCCGGGCCAGGCGGAGCAAGCGCTCGTACGGCTATCGATCATAACGCACATCGTGACGCCGGAGATGGTGCGGATGGCCGGCGAACCGCTGGGTGGCGAAGACAAGCTGTTGCCGCCGCCGTGGGAGGAGCTACACAAGCTCGATTCCCACGAGTCGACGTTCCGCTCCTACTTCGACCATCTGAAGCGAGAGGGCTATCGGGCGGAGAAGCGCCTGACGGAGGCGAACCTTCGGTTGGTGGTGAGCGTAGCGAAAAAGTACATCGGGAGAGGCATGTCGCTGCTCGACCTCATTCAGGAGGGGAACATCGGTCTCATCCGCGCCGTCGAGAAATTCGACTACCGCAAGGGCTACAAGTTCAGCACCTACGCGACCTGGTGGATCCGCCAGGCGATTACGCGCGCCATCGCAGACCAGGCGAGGACGATCCGCATTCCCGTCCACATGGTGGAGACCATAAACAAGCTCGTGCGGGTGAGCCGTCGCCTCGTGCAGGAGTACGGCCGCGAGCCGACGAGCGACGAGATAGGCCGCGGCATGGAGATCGCGCCGGAGCGTGTGCGCGAGATCATCAAGGTCTCGCAGGAGCCGGTGTCGCTGGAGACGCCGATCGGCGAGGAAGAGGACAGCCACCTGGGCGACTTCATCGAAGATTCGACCGCGCTGGCGCCGCCGGAAGCGGCATCGCACCAGCTTCTCAAGGACCAGGTGATGGAGGTGCTGGCGAGCCTGACGCCGCGGGAGCGGAAGGTGCTGGAGCTGCGCTTCGGGCTGGAGGACGGGCGCAGTCGCACTCTGGAAGAGGTCGGGCGCGAGTTTAACGTGACGCGGGAGCGCATCCGACAGATAGAGGCGAAGGCGCTTCGCAAGCTACGCCACCCCACGCGCAGCCGCAAGCTCAGAGACTACCTGGAATAGCCGTTACGCCCCCTCGGACTTCTGCGTTGACTTTTCGTCGGACGCAGGCTTACGATCTTATTAGAGAGAACTACGATGCCACTTTACGAATTCTACTGTCCCACCTGCGACCGCAAGTTCGAGCTGCTGCGCTCGATGAGCCGCTCCGACGAACCGGCGACCTGCCCCAGCGGCCATGAAGGCGCCGAGAGGCTGATATCGGTCTTCTCCGCGCTGACGAAGAGCGCCGAGGGAGAGGTGTCGTCGGTGGCGAGCGCCTGCGGTAGCTGCTCATCGGGCGATTGCGGGAGCTGTGGCATCGGCTAGAACCCGCCTCGCGCAACATGCCAAGAGGGGAGCAAAGCGCTCTCCTTTTTGTGTCCGAAAGTCGGGGCCCGTCCGGCAGCCGGCTAGGGCGCGGGCTGGCGGCTCGGGAGGAGGCGGTGTCGGACCGCCTGCCAGGTTACCGTCAGGTGGACGGTGGAGGCGACGGCGATGATGGCCGCTTCAACGAGGGTCAGGACGCCGAGCGCCATCGTTACGTCGAACCAGAACCCTTCGGGGAACATCTGGATCAGGTGGTCTGTCGCCGGGTTGAGCTGCCAGAGGTTGTTGCTGAACGCGATGTGGTGGAACTGCTCGAACGCCTGGTCGAACCCGCTCACGGCGACGATGGCCAGCGAGCCGACAACGGCGATGGTGAGCAGGGCGCCGGTGAGCGAGTGGAGTGCCAGCTTGCGCAGGGGTCGCTCGCGCGCCCAGACGAAGACGCCGACGACATAAGCCATTATGTAAACCAGCGCGATCTCCTCCAGGTGGTTGACGAAGCGGAAAACGCCCTTCACGTCGTGCAGGTGCTGCGTCTCGCGGTCGTTGAACAGCGATATCTCACGGTTGCCCTGCGTCACCTGCACCGAGATGTACTGCTGGTCGTTGTTGAAGTAGCTGCGGAGCTCGGCGCCAGCGCGGTCGAGCTCATCCCGCGAGATGCCGGTGCGGGCGGGAGCGTTGTAGTGGCCGAACGCATAGTCGTAGACATGCTGATCGTTCGCAAGAATGCGGACGTTCGTGCCTATGAGCGCCAAGGGGATGGCGAGAACAAACAAGGCCGTTGCCAGGCCACGGACGACCGCCAAGCCACACCTTCCTCACCTGAAACGCCCCGCCCGACATCAGGTTCATCTACCGCTATGTTAGGTAGGCACCTTAACCTTGTCAACCCTCTTGGCCGGCCTATATAATCGGGCCTAGCCGCCTTATTGGAGATTCCCTTGCCAGAGCCGCAACAGCCACTCGAGTCAGACGTGCGCAGCTTCGACGGGCTGCGCGAGATCGTGCAACGGCTGCGGGCGCCGGACGGCTGTCCCTGGGACCGCGTCCAGACGCACGAGAGCCTGCGTCGCTTCCTGCTGGAGGAGACGTATGAGACGCTGGACGCACTCGACAGCGGCGATACGGCCAAGCTGCGCGAGGAGCTCGGCGACGTGCTCCTCCAGATACTGCTGCACGCCCAGATCGCCTCGGAGAGCGGCGAGTTCGACGTCGATGACGTGATCGAAGGCATCGCAACGAAGCTGGTGCGTCGCCATCCGCACGTCTTCGGCCAGGCGAAGGTGAAGACCGCCGATGAGGTCGTGCTTAAGTGGGAGGCGATCAAGAGCGAGGAGCGAGGTCGCGCCGACGCGGAGGACCCGCTGGCGCGTGTGCCGCAGACGCTGCCGTCGCTGGCATATAGCCAGGCGCTGCAGGAGAAGGCCGCGGCGACCGGCTTCGAATGGCCAAGCGTGGCGGACGTGCTCGATAAGCTGGCGGAGGAGGCGTCGGAGCTGGCGCGGGCGGAGTCGCTGGACGAGCAGCGCGAGGAGCTGGGCGACACGCTGTTCGTGCTGGTCAGCCTGGCGCGGAAGCTGGGGCTGGACGCCGAGGAGTCGCTGCGACTGGCGTCGCGGCGCTTTCGCCGTCGCTTCGAGGCGTTGCAGGCGCTGGCGCGGCAGCGCGGCCTGCGCCTCGGCGATCTGCCTATCGATGCGCTGGAGTCGCTCTGGCGCGAGACGAAGCGCGAAGCATAGGTTCCGCCTCTCACCCGCATGTCATCGCTGGGGCGAGCGCGTGTCTGAGACGCAGCTATAAGCACCCCGGAGCGCGTAGCCTCAAGCTCCCCGAGCGCTATGGGGAATAGAACACGCTGCCTCTCCATTGACGAGCTGGAAACGGGGCTGCGATACTGAGGCTGAGGAGGCGGAGGCATGAGGGAGCAGCCGCCGTTCGAGACGTTCGACCATACCGCCGACATCGGCATCCTCGCGCGGGGCGCCACGCTCGCTGAGGCGTTCGCCAACGCCGCCAAAGCCATGTTCTCGCTGATGGTCGACCTCGATCGCGTGCAGCCGCGCGAGGAACGTCGGATCGAAGTCGCGGCCGACGACCGGGAGTCGCTGCTGGTCGCCTGGCTGGCGGAGCTGCTGTACGTCAGCGAGGTCGACAACGTGGTCTTCAGCGGCTTCGAAGTGGACGAAATCGGCGACAACCACATCGTCGCGCGGGCATACGGCGAGCCGCTGGACCTGGAGCGCCACAATCCGAAGCTGATGATCAAGGCCGTAACGCGCCACATGCTCCAGGTCGCGCAGTCGGCCGGCGTCTGGCAGGCGCGCGTCATCCTCGACATCTAGGCGGTCTTCGATGAGCAAGGGATGGCTCAACATCCTGGAGAAGGTCGACGACTACCGCTGGCGGCTGCCCGTGAGCTATAAGCCGGGCATGCGCGTCCCCGGCCTCATCTACGCCGATGAGCACCTGCTGAAGACGATGGCCGAGGACCAGGCGCTCGAGCAGGTGGCGAACGTAGCCTTCCTGCCGGGAATCGTCGGCTCCTCGCTGGCCATGCCGGACATCCACTGGGGTTACGGCTTTCCTATCGGCGGCGTGGCGGCGATGCGGCTCAGCGGCGGCGTGGTCTCGCCCGGCGGCGTCGGCTTCGACATAAACTGCGGAGCGCGCCTCATTCGGACAAACCTGACCGAAGCGGAAGTGCAGCCTTTCCTTGGCCGCCTGGCCGACCAGCTCTTCCGCGACGTGCCATCCGGCCTAGGCGCCCACGGCCCGCTCCGCCTCTCCGACCACGAGCTCGACGACCTCATGGTGCGCGGCGCGGCCTGGATGGTCGAGCGCGGCCACGGCACGGCGGACGACCTGGAGACGACGGAATCGCGCGGCTGCCTGGCGGGCGCCGACCCGTCGACCGTCAGCCGGCGGGCGCGGGAGCGCGGACACGAGCAGCTAGGGACGCTGGGCGCGGGCAATCACTTCCTGGAGATCGAGGCGGTGGAGGCCGTGTACGACGAGGCGGCGGCGCAGGCGTTCGGGCTGTCGCTAGGCCAGGTCGTCATCGCCTTCCATTGCGGCTCGCGGGGCTTTGGGCACCAGGTGTGCCAGGACTATCTCGAAGTCATGGAGAAAGCGTCGCGTCAGTTCGAGATCTTACTCCCGGACCGACAGCTTGCCTGCGCGCCGCTGGACTCGAAGCAGGGCAAGGACTACCTCAAGGCGATGGTATCGGCGGCCAACTTCGCCTGGGCGAACCGGCAGGCTATCGCGCACTGGACGCGACAGGCCTTTGCCCGCGTGCTGGGTCGCCCGGTCGAAGAGCTGGGGATGACGCAGGTCTACGATGTCGCGCACAACATAGCGAAGGTCGAGGAACACCGGGTCGGCGGGCAGTCGATGCGGCTGTGCGTGCACCGCAAGGGGGCGACGCGCGCCTTCCCGCCGGGCCACGCGGAGGTGCCGCCGCGCTACCGGAAGGTCGGGCAGCCGGTACTGGTGCCGGGCGACATGGGGCGCTATTCCTACGTGTGCGTCGGGACGGAGCGGGCGATGGCGGAGACGTGGGGCTCGACTTGCCACGGCGCGGGACGGCTGCAGAGCCGGGGCGCGGCGAAGCGTTCGCTACAGGGGGTCGACATCGCCGGCGGGCTGGAGCGGCGAGGGATCGTCGTGCGGGTACGGAACCGGGCGCTGCTGGCGGAGGAGGCAAGCGAGGCTTACAAGGACGTGGCGGCGGTCGTCGAGGTGCTAGACCAAGCGGGCATCTCGCGGAAGGTGGCGCGAATGCGGCCGCTGGCGGTGATCAAGGGATAACGACCAAATCGATTCGGTTTCCAATGTTGTGGGCGCATCGCGATGCGCCCCTACTGCCTTGGCAACGATTCCTGCGTTTGTTTCAGCCAGGGGTCGATGTCCTTGAAGAAGGTGTCGAGGTCGCGGTCGTTGGCGAGGGCGGTCTGCACGTCGCCGAGCATGGCGTCATACCGCTCAAGCATCGGGACGGCCTGCTGGTAGGTCTCCCGCAGATCCGACGGGGCAAGCTCCGAGAGCGTGGCGACGAGTCCGGCAGTCGTCGACGGCTGGCGCGAGGCGGGCCAGTAGGTGCTTGTCGAGGAGACTTCGCTGATGAGATCGCTCGTGTCTTGCGAGGACGGCTGGTCGCTGCTGGCCCAGTCGGTGGCGACGCTGAGCACGTGCGACAGGTAGTCGCCTGCGTCGCCGATGGCGGGGGTTTCGCCGCCGGCGAGGGCGAGCCCAACGTTGAGAAGCACGGCTGCGACGACCAGGGCCAGCAGCGTCGAAAGGGCGAGCCGCACGAGCGCCAGGCACGCATGCAGGGCGAGCCGCGCGACGGCGGCCGGCGCAGCGATAGGCAGCGGCACACGGCGGCGGGAGAAGCCGGGCTCTCCTTCGAGCAGATCGTAGCGGATGGCGACGCTCCCTGACAGACGCGTCTAAACGCGACCACAGGGCGG
Organism: uncultured Chloroflexia bacterium; assembly: GCA_963703345.1. Classification (GTDB taxonomy): domain Bacteria; phylum Chloroflexota; class Dehalococcoidia; order DSTF01; family JALHUB01; genus JALHUB01. Next base: position 1,695,103 of record OY969814.1, read on the forward strand.
GGTTGTCGCGGGGGCCGGGACGTCGAGCCGGCCTCACATGTCTAAACGCGGCGACGGCGGCGGATATAACGATTCGACTCCGTGGGGATGGCGTAGGGGAAGCGTAAGGCTGGCGTCAAGCACCTCCCCCCGCGTACGCTTATGTTAAGCACAACCCAACGCGTGAAGGGGAATGCCATGAAGAACGTCAGACTCATGTCCCTCGTGGGAGTGCTTGCTCTTGGAGCGTCGGCGCTGCTCATCGGAGCCTGCGGACGCGGCGGTGGCAGCAAAGGCGCCACGTTGACTCCCCCGCCGACTGAGGAGCCGACCGCTACTCCGTTCCCAACGTGGACACCCGCCCCGCCACTGCCCGCGACCAGCAGCATCGAACTCAAACCGGCGGAGACGCCTACCAGTCCGAGCGAGCCGGTCGACGGACTATTCTTGGCGCAAGTCTCAACGGGACAATCGTTCCAGGTGGATACAGCGCCGGGGCCGACGCTGTATCCAGACGTATGGCTTTCGCCAACGGAACTCGTGGTCTCGCCCCTCGTGTGGTGGAACATGCCCGACAAGAGCTATTACTTGCTGGACATCAGTGCGAAGACGCTGCGCCGTCTACCGGTCACGCTGGATGATACGGCCGTGTCCTTTTCGAACTTCAGCGGACTAATGACAAGCACGGGCGCACAAGGCGAAATCATAATATCGTCGATTGCGGACAATCGACGGGTTGGAGCGATCGGCCGGAATCCGACGACCGTTCTGGGCGCACGGGTCTTTTGGGCTCCCGACGACAAGCACATCCTCGTTCGCGCGGCGAACAGCACTTCACAATTCATCGCTTCGGTCGAGGCTACGCCGGTCGTCGTTCCTGCTGAGACTCCTGACTATACCGGGGCCTTCTTCTGGACACCGGATGGGCGCGCCGTGGTATTCGCCAACGCCGAAGGTATCTTTTCAACCAACGCGACGAGCGGCGAGAAGACGCGCCTCTACGCCTGGCCATCGGGGACTAGCGAGACACACGGCGAACTGACGATTTCGGCCGACGGCAAGTACGCTCTCGCCAGCGCCAGCAGCGGCCCGCAAAGGGACGCCGTCATCGTGCCGCTGGACGGCAGGACGAAGGGGGTCCGGATCGCGTACGTCGAGTTGAGCGATGCCGCCTGGTCACCGACGGAGGACTTCCTGGCGATCATCGCCGACCGGTGTACGCCCGATGCTAGACTGCTGCTGGTGAACGGCGACGGCGGCCTGCGCGCGACCATTTCCGGCGCTGAGTTCATCCCCACCTTTTCTCCCGACGGCACGCTTCTGGCGTATGTCGGAGGCGATCCGGCGGAAGCGGGAACGCAGGGCCAGGGCGGAACTGTGATAAGGAGCGCAACTGGGGATAATGCACTTATCGCTTTCGCTCCGGGTCTATTTAACGATGGGCCGTGGTCGCCAGACGGGCGCTGGATGGCCTACTCGCCCTCGGGGCCATCGCCGTTCGTGGACAGTTGCGCCGTGGGCGACGAGCGAACGGCAATCACGCCGTTCCCGTAGCCAACGACGGAACGGGGGCGCGGGATGTTTTCGAAAGCGCGGTCGGGTGTTTTCTATCGCAGATGTAAGTCGTAAAGTAGATACAGTCATCGAAATCGACGAGGGGTTGCCATGAAGACTGCGGTTGTCGCGTCCCTTTTCGGGTTCATTCTCATCGGGTTAGCGCCTTTCGTCGCCGGCTGTGGCACCAGCGAGAGCGTGTCGGTAACGCCCGCGCCTCTTCCGGCGAGCAGCCAGGTGACGCTGGCGAAGGTGAAGGCGCCGGACAGCAAGGCCGAGGGGACGCTTTACGTGGGCGACGCGTCGAACGGCGACATCTTCCAGGTGAAGACGAAGGTCAAGTCGCCGCTGTCGGCGGTGGAATGGCTGTCGCCGAATCAACTCATCGTCGTCAGCTACTATCACGACTACTACGTGCTCGACCTGGACGCGAAGACGCTGAACCAGCTTCCAGGCACGATGGCGGACTCGAACGTCACGTTCTCGCACGCGGGCGACATGATGGCGAGCACCGGCCCCAACGGTGAGCTGCTGATCGGGTCGGCGAAGGACGGACACCAGTTGAGCCAGGTCACGAGTAGCCCGACAGCTTACGCTCTCTGGGCGCCGGACGACAAGCACGTCTTCTGGCCCGGGGCGCCCTCCGGCATCGCCGCCGTCGGCTCGAGTTGGAAGGTTGTCACGGTGGACACCGGCGAATCGGCTCTCAACGCCACCTGGACGAGCGACAGCGGGTCGGTCGTCCTCGCGGATTCGGCGGGAGTCTATTCCATCGACGCGAACAGCGGCGCCAAGACGGCTCTCTACTCCTGGCCGACCGGCAGCAACGTGCACCCGCAAGCCCTGAAGCTCTCCACCGACGGGAGGTATGCCGTCGTCACGACGAGCAACGGCAACGGCGGCTTCCGCACGCTGATCGTGCCGCTTTCCGGCGCGTCGAAGGGCGCGCAAGTGACCGGCGTCTGGCCCGGCAACGCGCAGTGGTCACCAACGGAAGACGTGCTGGCGATCATCGCCGATTGGTGCAGGCCGGAAGCGGGGCTGCTGCTCGTCAACCCGGACGGCAGCATCAAGTCGACCATTGCCGCCGACCCGGCGCTTCAGATGCCGCGCTTCTCGCCCGACGGCCGCACGATAGCGTACGTTGGGTCGGACCCGGAGGAGGAAGGGTCGCAGGCGGTCGGGCTGGTGCTGACAAGCGTGGATGAGAACGATGTGGTCGCATTCCTGCCGGGCTTCATGGGTGACGACTCCTGGTCGCCCGACGGCCACTGGCTGGCGTATACGCCCGGGCCGGCTCCCTATGAGTGCGCGGACACCGGCGGGAGCACGCTGATCATGCCGTTCCCCTAGCCACTGTCGCGCAAATCATCTCCAGAGAGCCTGAAGGCTACCACTTCGGAGGAAAGCCGCAGGTAGCGTACGGCTGGCGTCGAGCACGGCCCTGAGCGTAGAGTTATGTTAAGCGCAATCCGACGCCGAGGACAGGGCTGTTATGAAGAAGACCCGGGCCAGTTCGCTCCTCGGATTCCTGCCGCTCGCCGTGATTGCGCTGCTCGTGGCGGGCTGCGGGCGCGGCAACGGCTTCGAGAGCGCTGCGTCGAAAACGCCGACGCTGGAGCCGACGGAAACGCCGTTCCCCATCTGGACGCCGCCGCCGCCTATGCCGGAGAACAGCGCGATAACGCTTGTGCCCGCAGGTCCGCCCACAAGCTATGGCGAGCTTCCGGCAGGCATCTACGTCGCTGATGCGTCTACGGGAGAGGCGTTCCAGGTGGTGACAGCGCCCGGCCCCATCTTGGAGCCCTGGGAATGGATATCTCCGACCCAGCTCGTGCTCTGCGGCTGGGAGCCACCGGACCGTAGCTGCTACTTGCTCGACCTCGATGCGAAGACGCTTCGCCGCCTTCCCCGCTCGAACGAGCACGGAATCACTGTCTCCCATTCCGGCGACCTCATGACAACCCTGGACCTTTTCGATCTCGTCATCTCGTCGGTTGCGGACGACCGCGAGATCGGCCGGATAGTCAACGGGCCGATGGCTATCGAGAACTGGAACCCCTACGTGAGCTGGGCACCCGATGACAAGCACATCTACGTTCGGTCGGCGGGAAGCACAACCGGCCTCATTGCCTCCGTCGAAGCCGCGCCTAAGGTTGTGGCTGCGGACACGCCCGGCGCCACCGAGACCGCAGACTGGACGCCGGACAGCCGCGCGGTGGTTTTCGCAAACGGGGACGGCGTCTTCTCAATCGATGCCACGAGCGGCGAGACGACGCGTCTCTACTCGTGGCCGGCCGGCAGCAATGTTGTTCCGGAAGAGGTCAGGCTTTCGCCGGACGGGAAGTATGCTTTGGCCGAAACGTACAAGACGCGGGAGGCTTACATCGTGCCACTGGACGGCCGGACGCAGGGGATCAGAATCACGAACGTCGAACCGAGCGACTCCGCCTGGTCGCCGACGGATGACGTCTTGGCGCTAATAGCGGACCGCTGCACGCAGGACTCGCGGCTGGTGCTGGTTAACCCGGACGGGAGCATCCGCACGACGGTCAAGGACGCCGACTTCATACCGCGTTTCTCCGCCGACGGCAGGATGATGGCTTTCGTGGGACCCGATCCGTCGGCGAGCGGGACGCAAGTGGCGTATGGTGTGGTCGTGAGGAGTGCCAGCGGCGACTACAGCGTCGCATCATTCGTGCCGAATCTCTTCGACGACACGACGTGGTCGCCGGACGGTCGCTGGTTCGCGGACGAGACGGGGATTATGCCGGCGCCGTACGCGAACAGTTGCATGGAGACTTCGTCCAAGACGGAGATCACGCCGTTTCCGTAGGCCCCACGCTCGCGCGGACGAAAGGGGCCGGCCGGTCGGCCGACCCCTGAATCGTTCGCCGAATCGTCCATAATCTCTCTTGGGCTCGTTCTTGACGGTGGGCCATTTGCCGTTTATCATCCTCGCGAACGGGGTGCGCACATGTTCCTTCCTCGATTGTGTCGTCGTTATGTTTACTCCCTGCCGATTCTACTGATCGCGATTGCAGCATTGTCTTCGGGCTGCATGTGGGGTGTCGTCACCGATGCCACCACTGGTGCCCCGATTGGCGGCGCAAAGGTCACGCTGACGGATCAACGCGGCCAGAGCGTCACAACCACGACAGATGAACAGGGAGTCTTTAGCCTCAGTCCAACAAATCTTGCGCCTCTGTTCCACGCGACCATCAAGGCCCAAGCACCAGGCTATGGTGCAATCACCCAACTTCTCGGCCGGAACCCAACGGCCTTCGAATTGCTCCGGGGAACGTTCGCCTACTACCATGACAAGGTTATGCACCTCTCGCTCTTCTTTCCGGCGGGTTGGACGATAGGCGACCCCGATACCGTTCCGCTGGGTGACGCCTCGGCACCTGACGACAAGAACACGTTCTGTGTGATGATGGCAGATCCGATAACTGGCGGAAGCCTAGACTCCACAATGAACAATCTGCTGGCAGTGATAGGAATATTTGATACAAACTACAAGTTTGCGAAGACGGTCGATACCACCGTAAAAGGTTTGCCTGCGGTGAAGACTCGCGAATACCCGGCGGATGGGAGCTTTCAGACAAGGCAGGGAGCCTCGGAGTCCCTGAACTACTTGATCGGCCTCAACGACACGTGGGCATACAACATTTCGTGCCAGACCTCGGAAGCCCAGTACCGGCAGTGGGAACCGAAGTTCGAGGCGATTGTCCACAGCCTGACTCTGGACAAGTAGTCGGCGCGACATAGCCCTGGCACGCGCGTGCCTCCGGCGCAGATTCGGGGTCGGGCAACATCTGCGTGGATCTTCCCACCATCCCACCCTAGAAAGGTTTTTTATCTGGGGGACACCCCCAGACCCCCGGGCTCCCTCTGCACACCCTCTTTTCGACTAGGGCCTCACCAGCGTAGCTCTATGCGCTCGGCGTCAAACGCTTTCTTCAGGCGACGGCGCAGCTCTCCCATGACGTCCCACTGACGCATCGGCTTGGTCACGCCCAGCACTTTCAGGGAGACGCCGCTGTCCTTGAAGGCGTCAACGCGCTCGACGTGCGGCGCCTGGGTGATCAGCGAGCCGTAGTCGAGGTCGGCGGCCAGCTCGCGGCCCACGGCGTCGATGATGGCGGTCGCTTTGTCGAGATCGGCGTCGTAAGCGACGGTGACGCTCATGTTCACGCCCGACCAGTCGCGGGTGTAGTTGCTGGAAACGCGGATCTCGCTGTTGGGCACGCTGTAAACGACGCCGTCGAGGTCGCGCAGGACGGTGCGCCTCAGGTTCACTTCTTCGACGCGGCCGGTCACGCCGGCAACAGTCACGACGTCGCCGATGCCGAACTGGTTCTCGATGAGGATGAACAGGCCGTTCAGGGTGTCGCGGACGAGGGCCTGGGCGCCAAAGCCGATGGCGATGCCGGCGATGCCCACGCCGGCCAGCAACGCGCCGATGTTGACGCTCAGCTCCGGCAGGACCATCAGCAGGGCGACGACGCCCAGCGCAACCTCCGCTGTCCGCAGGAAGGCGTTGACGAGGGTGGCCGAGCGCTTGGAGGTCTCTTCCGCAGGCCGTCCGAGCATCTGCCGTCGCACGGCGGCATCGATGACGGGCGGAACGACGATGCGCAGGAAGACGAAGACGGCAAGGATGACGGCGACGATAACGACGATCTTCAGTCCGTGGGTAATGAGCCAGTCGCCGACGCGGTCGCCGGTGACGCGGGCGAAGAGAAGGGTTGCGAGGGCGGCGTTCATGCGGCCTATTCTACGCCAGCCAGCGTTCGAATTTCCAACCGCGAATCAGGGGGAGTGAAGAGGGGGAAATCCCCCTCTTCCAGGGGTCACAGGGGATGTGCCCCTGGGATTGCAGAAAACCAGACTAGGGCGGGCGGGTGGGAAGAAGAACGCAGCTTTGCGCACCGGGGAGCAGGCGGGGGACGGCGAGCGAGCGCGGTTTTACGCACCTAGGCTTCGACCTTCTCCAGCGGCGCAAACGATAGCAGCAGCTTCTTGATGCCCGCTTCCCCCTTGAACGCCACTGTCACCTTCTGGTCCGACGCCTCGATGTCGCAGCTTACGACGATGCCTTCCCCGAAGCGGGCATGCCGGACGTGGTCGCCGGGGGCGAAGGCGGGCTCGAGCTGCGGCGGCAACGGCTCGTCGTCCGACGAAGGCGGCCGGTGGAAGGCGCGCAGGTGCGTGCGCGGGGACATTGCGGTCGGCCGCCCCGCCGGTTCAGGCATCGCCAGCAGCTCTTCCGGTATGTCCTTGAGGAAGCGCGACGACGGGTTGTGCGTCGCCATGCCCATATGATGGCGTCGAAACGCCCGCACGAGGTACAAGCGCTCCTTGGCCCGCGTGATGCCGACGTAGGCCAGGCGGCGCTCCTCCTCCATCTGCGACGGCTCGTCGAAGGAGCGGATGTGCGGCAACAGGCCTTCCTCCAAACCAACGATGAACACGATCGGGAACTCCAGCCCCTTCGCCGCGTGCAGGGTGATCAGCGTTACCGCGTCCACCTTCTCGTCGTACTCGTCGGTGTCGGTCATGAGGGCGGCCTCTTCTAGGAACGTGGGCAGCGCCGCGTCCGGGGCGAGGGCATCGTACTGGGCGGCGACCGTTTGCAACTCCTCGACGTTGTCCCAGCGGTCCTCGCCGTCCTCGAACTCCGCCAGCAGGTAGTGGCGGTAGTCGATGCGCTCCAGCAACTGGGTCAGGAGGTCAGAGACGGTAAGCGAAGCCGCCTCCGCAATGAGGTCGTTCAGCAATTCGAGGAAGGCCAGCAGTGCCTTGACCGTCCGAGAGGCGAAGGGATGCGTGCGCTTGCCCTCGTCCGCCTGCTCCTCCTCGGCGATGAGCTGAAGCGCGGCGTAAGCCGGCACGTTCATCTCCGCAGACCAGCGCGCCAGCTCCTCCAGCGTCCGCTGCCCGATGCCTCGCGCCGGCACGTTGATGACCCGCGTCAGGCTGAGGCTATCGAAGGGGTTGTGGACGAGCCGCAGGTAGGCGATGACGTCCTTCACTTCGCGCCGCTCGTAGAAGCGCGTCCCGCCGACCAGCCGGTAGCGCAGGTTGTCGCGCACGAACACCTCTTCCAATGACCGCGACTGGGCGTTCGTCCGGTACATAACGGCGATGTCGCCCCAGCGGTGCTCGCCGGTCCGCACCAGCCGTTGCGCCTCGTCGGCGACGAACTCCGCTTCCTCTTCCTCGTCGTAGGCTTCGTAGGCGACGATGGGCGTGCCGGCGCCCTTCTCCGTCCAGAGCTTCTTCTCCTTGCGCTGCTGGTTGACGCTAATCACGGAGTTCGCTGAGTCGAGGATGTTCTGTGTCGAGCGGTAGTTCTGCTCGAGGTAGACGACGCGCGCGTCCGGGTAGTCGCGTTCGAAGTTCAGGATGTTGCGCAGGTCGGCGGAGCGCCAGGAGTAGATCGACTGGTCGGGGTCGCCGACGACGCAGATGTTGCGGTGAAGGCCCGCAAGCTGCCGCGCCAGCACGTACTGGGCGACGTTCGTGTCCTGGAACTCGTCGATGAGGACGTGAAGATAGCGCTCCTGGTACTTGCGCAGCACCTCCTCGTCGTGACGAAAGAGAAGCGCCGTCTTGAGGAGAAGGTCGTCGAAGTCGAGGGCGTTGTTGTCGGCAAGCGCCTTCTCGTAGCGCTCGTAGGCGCGGGAGACGATCTCCTCGAAGTAGCTGGCGACGGTCTTGGCGTAGCTCTCCGGCGTCGCCAGCTCGCTCTTCGCCTTCGATATGACGGACAGCACGGCGCGAGACGGATAGCGCTTGGGATCGACGCCCATGTCGGCCAGAACGCGGCGCATCAGCGTCATCTGGTCGGCGTCGTCGTAGATCACGAAGCCGCGGGCGACGCCAGCGCGCTCGCCATCGATTCGAAGCATGCGCGAGCAGACGGCGTGGAAGGTGCCCAGGGTCAGCGCCCGCGTCCGCTCGCCGATCAGGCCGTAGACGCGGTCCCGCATCTCGCGCGCCGCCTTGTTCGTGAACGTGACGGCGAGGATTCGGTACGGGTCGACGCCTTGGCCGGCGACGAGGTAAGCGATGCGGTGGGCGATGACGCGCGTCTTGCCGCTGCCCGGCCCCGCCAGTATGAGGAGGGGGCCTCCGGCGGTCTGCACGGCCTCGCGTTGAGGCGCATTGAGCTCTTCGAGAACGTCCATAAGTGTAGCGACGCGTCCAGCGGGAAAGAAGCCGTCGATGGCTTCGCGTGGCGAGTCTATTCTAGCAGCGGCATCCTCCTCGCTCAACGCGAAGCAGCCGGCCCCGTCTCGTCAATGACAGTAGCGCGGAACGCGTGCTATAATCGCGGCGAACGTGGGGACAGAGGACTAGGTTCGGAAGTCATCTTCTGGAGAGAGAGATATGGGCCCGTTCTCCGATTGGACCACCGTGGTGAAGCTGCTCATCGCGCTCGCGGCCTCGTACTGGGCGATTCTCTGGCTCAGCGCCGTCATCTGGACGTATCGCGACAGCAAGGAGCGGGACGGCGACTCCCTGTCCCAGACCATCGCGGTCGTGCTGGTGCTCGTCTTCAACATTCCGGGGCTTATCCTCTACCTCATCCTGCGCCCGCATGAAACGCTGGCCGAGGCGTACATCCGCAACCTGGAGACGGAGGCGATGCTGCACGAGGTGGACGACCAGCAGCTCTGCTACGCCTGCCAGAAACACATCCGGCGCGACTTTGCTTTTTGCCCGCACTGTCGCACTCGCCTGCTGGAAGACTGCGCCGCCTGTGGCAAACCGATAAGCCTCAATTGGGCGATCTGCGCCTACTGCGGCCAGGAGCGAACGCTAGCTGTGGCGAAGAAGCGGGGGGCTGCCGCCGCCACATCCGGGGCTGCTCAGCCGGTCGCGGGGCCTTCGACGCTGCTTTCGGTGACGCCGGAGAGCAGTGCCGCTCCCGACGCGGGGTCGTCTGAGGTTCCCGGCTTCTAGCGGTCTTCCAAGTCACAGGCTGACAATCGTCGAAGGCCGGGGCTGAAAAGCCTCGGCCAACGTTGTCAGCCTAGGAAGGAGCTCGAATACTCGGTGGCTACTATCACCTTGGCGCTTTCCGAGGCGCCGTACGGACGGGAACGGTTCTACACGGCGTTGCGCTTCCTCCTGGTAGCGCTTCACGAAGGGCACAAAGCTAACCTGTTCCTGCTCGAAGACGCCGTCTACGCCGGCAAGAAAGGGCAGGCGCCAGCGGAGATGCCTGTCGGGAGCGAGCGGATGCCCAACGGCGAGGAACTCCTCAAGGCGGCGATCCTGGAAGGGCTGACGGTCCGGGCCTGTCGCGTCTGCTGCTCGGAGCGAGGCGTAAGTCAGGACGAGCTTATCGACGGCGTGGAGATCGGCTCGATGCTGGACCTGGTCAACTGGGTCGTCGAGAGCGATAAGGCGCTTTTTTGGTGATGCCGCCCGCTGGAGGATACCGGCGATGACAATCGAGATACGCCCGGTCCGCGACGAAGAGCTGGCGGACTTCATCTTCGCCAACGCCTACGCCTTCAATCAGGACAGGCGGCCGGAAGCGCTGGCGGAGGCAGTCTCGAGGTCGAGGGCGTACGTGCCGCTGGAATGGTCGCTGGCCGGCTTTGTCGATGGACGGCTGGTGGCGGGAATGCGCATCATCCCGCTGGTCATGCGCGTCAACGGCGCGCCGCTGGCGATGGGCGCTATAGGCGGCGTGGCCTCCCTGCCGGAGCACCGGCGTCATGGCTACGTCGGCGCGCTGCTGCGACGCGCCCTGGCCGATATGCGGGAGCGAGGTCAGGTCCTCTCGGGGTTGTACACGCCTCACGTGCCACTCTACCGTCGCTACGGCTGGGAGATCGCCGCGAGAAACCTTCGCCTCACGTTCGCGCCGAAAGAGGTGAAGACGCTGGTCGCTCCTCCGGCTGAAGGGCGTTACCGGCGGGTGACGGCGGACGAGTGGCAAACGCTGAACGACCTCTACGAAGCGTACAGCTCAGAACGGAACGGCGTCCTCGTGCGGTCGGAGTCGTGGTGGCGGGACTGGGTGTTCGGACGGGAGCGCGATACGCCGGACGCCGCGCTTTGGGAGGACGGCGAAGGACGGCCGCGCGGCTACGTGCTCTACTATACCCGTCGCGCGGAGCTTCCCGACAGGCCATGGCCGCAGAGCCGGCTGTGGGTGCGGGAGCTGGCGACACAGGACGCAGGCGCCTGCGTCGCGCTCGTCAATTACCTGCTCTCCCACGACATTCACGAAAAGATCGAGTGGCTGGCGTCGCCGGACGAGCCGCTGCTCAGCCTGCTGGACGACCCGCAGCGGGTGCGCACCGAAGCCTGGTCGGCGCTGATGCTGCGCATTGTCGATGTCCCCGCGGCGCTGCGGGCGCGAGGATGTCCGGCTCAGGCGGAGGGCCGCTTCGTACTGGGCGTTCGCGACACCGTGGCGCCGTGGAACGACGGGACGTGGCGCGTCGAAGCGCAGGGCGGGCGGTTGGAGGTGTCGGCGGACGGCGGCTCAGCGGACCTCGTCGCCGACGCGGCGGTCCTGGCGCCTATCTTCAACGGCCACCTGTCGCCGCGAGAGGCCGCGCGTATGGGGCGCCTGCAAGTCGAGAGCGAAACGGCGCTGGAAGCGGCCACAGCGGTCTTCTCGGTCAAGCATCCCCCCTTCTGCCTCGACTGGTTCTAGACATTTCTCCCCGAGCGCGTGTCTGAGGCGTCGCTACCGGCAGCCCGGAGCGCGTGGCTACAAGCGCCCCGAGCGCGTGTCTGAGGCGTCGCTACCGGCAGCCCGGAGCGCGTGGCCTCAAGCGCCCCGAGCGCGTGTCTGAGACGTCGCTACCGCCTCCCGCCTGCCATGCATCGCCCGCTTGCCGGTGCTATAATTGAAGCCAAATGATCACGATTCCTAGCACAAACCGCGAGGCGGTGCTCTGGGAGGCGGGCGCCGCCGGTAAGCTGCGCTGCAACGTCTGCCACTGGCGCTGCCTGATCCCCAACGGCGCCTTCGGCGTGTGCCGCATGCGTCGCGCCGTCGACGGGCGAGTCGTACTGTACAACTACCCGGGCGTCGCCTCGGCGAACAACGACCCGGTGGAGAAGAAGCCGCTCTTTCACTTCCACCCGGGCTCGAACTGCCTGTCGTTGGGCTCGTGGGGGTGCAACTTCCACTGCAAGCACTGTCAGAACTGGGAGATCTCCTTCGCCTCGCCGGAGCAGGCGCAGCGGCTTTCGCACGACCTGACGCCCGCTGATGCCGTCACCCTGGCGAAGCGGCTCGGCAGCCAGGGAATCGCCTTCACCTACAACGAGCCCGGCATCTGGCTGGAGTACGCGCTCGACTGCGCGAGGCCGGCGAAAGAGGCGGGCCTATACACTGTTTTCGTGACGAACGGCTTCAGCACGCCGGAAGCACTCGACCTGATCGGGCCGTACCTCGACGCCTACCGCGTCGACGTGAAGGGCTTCAGCGATGAGTTCCACCGCGACCTGGCGAAGGTGAGCCGCTGGCGCCGCGTGTTGGAGTCGACGGAGTACGCCAGGAAGCGCTGGGACATGCACGTCGAAATCGTCACCAACGTCATTCCGACGCTGAACGACGACGAGGCGCAACTCCGCGGAATCGCGCGATGGATCCGCGACGCGCTGGGCGAAGCGACGCCCTGGCACGTCACCGCCTTTCAGCCGCATCACAAGCTGGGTCATCTGCCGCCGACGCCGGTTGAGACGCTGGACAGGGCGATGGCCATCGGCCGCGAGGAGGGGTTGCTCTTCGTCTACCCGGGGAACGTCTTCGGCCATCCAGACGAGAGCACGCGCTGTCCGCGCTGCCACGAAGTCGTTATCAGCCGCGCCGGCTACCAGACGCGGAAGCGCGCCCTTACGCCCGACGGCAATTGCGCCAATTGCGGCGCCGAGCTCAACATCCGCACGATAGCGTACCAGCGACGCCTGCCCGTCTCCGCAGCTTCGTGAGGGTGCCATGAGCGGAATCGTCTACGCCTGCATCGCGCCTCATCCGCCGGTCATCGTCCACGAGGTGGGCCACGGCCGTGAGGCTGAGACGCGTCGTACCATTGCCGCCCTGGAACGAGTAGCGGCCGATCTGGCTTCCCTGCGACCGGAGACCGTGATCGTCATCAGCCCGCACGGGCCGGTCCAGGCGGAGGGCGCCGGCATACTGGCGACCCGCGAGGTCAACGGCGACATGGGACGCTGGGACGCGCCACAGGTCCGCTTCGATTTCGAGAACGACCTCGATACTGTAGCGGCCATCCAATCGGAGGCCGAGGCGGCGCAGTTGCCGCTCGTAGCGCTGGAGCAGTGGGACGACGGCGCCATCGAAGGGCTCGACTGGGGCTGCACGGTGCCGCTGTACTATCTGCGCTCCGGCCTAGAGGGAGCTCGCCTCGTTCCGATAGCGCCGTCGTTCGGGACGCTGCGCTACCATTACGCGCTCGGCGAAGCGATCGGGCGGGCGATGGCGCAGCTTTCGAAGCGAGCGGCCGTCATTTGCAGCGCCGACCTGTCGCACGCCCTGCTGCCGGGCGCTCCCAGCCGCTATGATCCGGCGGGTCGCGAGTTCGACAGCGCTTATCAGGACGCTATCGCGACGTGGGACGTCGATTGGGTTCTGGAGGCGACGCGCGACTTTCGGGCCCGCGCCGCCGAGGATGCGCTGCCACAAACGGCGATGCTTATGGGCATCTTGAGCGCGCACGAGGTCCGGCCGCGCATCCTTTCGTACGAAGGGCCGTTCGGCGTCGGCTACATGGTGGCGGCGATTGACGTCGGCGGAACGGACGGGACTGAGGCAGGGGACGTCGAGCCGGCAGCCGAGCGGACGCCGCGTGAGCCGCAGCATCCCTATGTGCAGCTCGCCAAGCAGACCGTCGAGCGTTTCGTCCGCGCCGACCGCTTTCTCTGGTCGCAGGACCTGCCGCTCGAGATCGGGGCCGCTTTCGAGTCGGAGCCACCGGCAGGCGTCTTCGTCTCGATAAAGAAGCACGGCGACCTGCGCGGCTGCATCGGCACCATCGAGGCAACGCAGACGAACGTGGGCATGGAGATCGTGCACAACGCCGTCGCCGCCTGCAGTCGTGACCCACGCTTTCTGCCGATTACGGATGACGAGCTGCACCACTTGACCTACAGTGTCGACGTGCTGACGGAGCCGGAGCTTATTGGCGGCGAGGACGAGCTGGACCCGAGCCGCTACGGAGTCATCGTCGAGTGCGCTGGGCGTCGCGGGCTGCTCCTGCCCGACCTGGAAGGCGTCGACAGCGTCGAGGAGCAGGTGCGGATCGCGCGCATGAAGGCGGGCATCGGCGACGACAAGACCGTGAAGCTGTACCGCTTCGAGGTGCAGCGCTACACCTGATCCGCTCCGCTCTACCTCTCAAGTCCAACGTATAATAGAATCACCTGGGCTTTGCCAGCGAGGTCGGAGTTGCCGGAGAAGATCTTCATCGGTGTGGCGTGGCCGTATGCCAACGGCTCCCTTCACCTCGGCCAGATAGCGGGCGCGTACCTGCCGCCGGACATCTTCGCGCGCTATCACCGTCTGAAGGGAAACACCGTCCTAATGGTATCGGGCAGCGACCAGCATGGCACACCGATAACCGTCCGCGCGCAAGAGGAGGGCGTTACGCCGGCGGAGTTGGCGGCGCGCTTCCATCAGGAGTTCCTCGAATCGTGGCGAGCGCTGGGCATCGGCTTCGACCTGTACACGACAACGGGCACGCCAAACCACGCCGCCGTGACGCAGGACATGTTCCTGCGCCTGCACGAGAAAGGCGACATCTACCTCGACAGGATGCGGCTGCCTTACTGCACGGTCGAGCAGAAGTTCCTCCTCGACCGCTATGTCGAAGGCACCTGCCCGATCTGCGGCTACACGGCTGCCCGCGGCGACCAGTGCGACAACTGCGGCAACCCGCTGGACCCGGAGGATCTGATCGACGCGCACTGCAAGTTCGACGGCTCTACGCCGGAGGTACGGGAGTCGGAGCACTTCTTTCTTCGCCTCAGCGCTTATAACGAGCGGCTGAAAACCTGGCTTTCGAAGGACAAGGGGCACTGGCGACGGAACGTGCTGAACTTCTCGCTGGGGGCGCTGGAGCAGGGCCTGCGCGACCGGGCGATCACCCGTGACGTCGAATGGGGAATCGAGATACCGCTGTCCGGCTACGAGCAGAAACGCATCTACGTCTGGTTCGAGGCCGTCATCGGCTACCTGTCGGCGGCGAAGGAATGGGCGCAGCTTCGCGGCACGCCGGAGGCCTGGCGCGAGTTCTGGGAAGATTCGAACTGCAAGAGCTACTACTTCATCGGCAAGGACAACATCTGGTTCCACACGCTGAGCTGGCCGTCGATGCTGATGGCTTACGGCGGCCTGAACCTGCCCTACGACGTTCCGGCAAACCAGTACCTGAACTTCGGCGGCGGCAAAGCTTCGACGAGCCGCGGCACGGCGCCCTTTCTGCCCGACTACCTCGCGCGCTACGACGCCGATACGCTGCGCTACCACCTGGCGGCGATCATGCCGGAGACGGCGGACAGCGAGTTTAGCGACGCCGATCTGCTGCGTCGCAACAACGACGAGCTGGTGGCGACCTGGGGGAACCTGGCGCATCGAGTGCTCACGTTCACCTATCGCCGCTTCGACGGCCGCGTGCCGGCGCCGGGCGAACTCGACGCGGAGAGCCAGGTCCTGCTGGCGAAGGCGGACGCGGCGCTGAGCGAGGTCGGCGAGAACATCGGGCTGTGCCGCTTTCGCGCGGGGCTTTCGGCGGCGATGGGCTTCGCGCAGGAGACGAACCGCTACCTGGACGACAAGGCGCCCTGGAAGGCGATCCGCGACGACCCGCAGGCGGCGGCGATGTCGCTCTACACGGCGCTGGGCGCGATAAACGCCCTCAAGGTCGCTTTCTACCCGTATTTGCCGTTCACCTGCGAGCGGCTGCACGGCTTCCTCGGCTTCGACGGCGAAGTGGCGTCGGGTGGCTGGCAGACGGCGCTGGTGCCGCCGGGCCAGCCGCTACGGGAGCCGGAGGCGCTGTTCAAGAAGCTGGAGCCGCCGGAGGAATGACGCCGTTGTTCGACTCCCACTGCCACTTGCAGATGCCGGCCTTTGCGTCCGACCTGCCAGAGGTGCTGGAGCGGGCGCGGCAGGAGGGATGGGAGGCGAGCGTGGTTATCGGCATGGACGTGCCGAGCAGCCGGCAGGCGATTGACCTTGCCTCACGCTACGAGGGGCTTTACGCTACCGTTGGGATGCATCCGCATGACGCAAGCTGCCTCGACGAGGAAGCGCTGGTGGCGCTGCGGGCGCTGGCGAAGGAGCCGCGGGTCGTCGCTATCGGTGAGACCGGGCTCGATTTCTATCGCAACCTGTCGGCGCCAGCGCTCCAGAGGAAGGCGTTTCGGGAGGAGCTCGCGCTGGCGTCGGAGGTGGACCTGCCGGTCGTGATTCACTCGCGACAGGCGCAGGAGGAGACGTTCGCGATCCTGCGGGACTGGGCAGACGGTCAGCCGGAGGCGAGGAAGCCATTCGGCGTGCTGCACTGCTTCGCCGGCGATTCGGTGCTCGCGGAGGCGTACGTGGGACTGGGGTTCATGATATCGTTCGCGGGGAACGTCACGTATCCGAACGCGAGGCGGTTACAGGCGGCTACGGCGTCGGTGCCGTTGGACGGCCTGCTCGTCGAAACCGATTGCCCGTTCCTGGCGCCGCAGAGCCGCCGCGGTAGGCGCTGCGAACCGGCGCACCTGCGGGAGACCGTCGAGTCCGTCGCCGGACTGCGGGGCAGCAGCGTCGCTGAGGTGGCCGGCGCAACGGCGGCGAACGCGCGGCGGCTTTACCGGCTGTAAGGTAAAATGAGGGGGCGATGACAAGGACTGCCAACCTCTACGAACCGGTCCTGGCCGAGATGAGCCGGGTCGAGGAGACCCTGAGCTCGCTGGGCAACGTCGGCTCGCCGTGGCTGGCGGAGATGCTGGCCACAGTCCTCTTCAACGGCGGCAAGAGGATGCGTCCAGCGGTCTGCCTGCTGGCGGGCAAGTTCGGTGACCACGATGCCGATCTGTCCGTGCCGCTGGCGACGGCGCTGGAGCTGCTTCACACGGCCAGCCTTGTCCACGACGACGTCATCGACGGCGCCGGCATCAGGCGCGGCCGGCCGACGGCGGGAAGGCTGTTCGATAACCATGCGGCGGTCATTCTCGGCGACTACGTCTTCGCCCAGGCGGCGGCCCTGGTAGCGCGAACGGGCAATCCGGCGGTTACCCGCCTGTTCGCCGAGACGATGGTGATGATGTCGAGCGCGCAGCTCGAGGAGGACCGCGTGGCGTTCGATTACAACCAGACGCTGGACACCTATCTGCGGCGAATCCGGGGAAAGACGGCCTCGCTGTTCGCGATTGCCGGGCAGGGCGGCGCGCTGGTGAACGGCGTGTCGCTGGAAGAGGCGCAGTTGCTGCGGCTGTACGGCGAGAACCTGGGAATGGCGTTCCAGATCGTCGACGACATACTGGACTTCAGCGGCGACGAGTCGGAGATGGGGAAACCGGTCGGCAGCGACCTGTCGCAGGGCACGCTGACGCTGCCGTCGCTGCTTCTGATCGAGCGCTACCCGGAGGAGAACCCGGTGAAGACGTTCTTCCTGGACGGCGGCGGCCCGGAGCACCTACACGAGGCTATCGCGATGGTGCGCGACTCCGGCATCCTGCACGAGGCGCTCACGCGGGCGAAGGGCTTCGGCGATGCAGCACGCGCGGCGCTGGCGGCGCTGCCGTTGACGCCGCAGCGGAGCTCGTTGGAGGAGATAGCGGCGTACGTGTTGGAGCGTCGGGCGTAGACTTCGTTCGTCAACCGATCTTACCAAGACGCCGAGACTGGAAAGTCTCGGCTACGTTGTTTGTGGGTCTCGGCTACGTTGTTTATCGTTGCGTTGTTACGTCGCGTCGGGAGAAACGGGCGCCGGCGTGTGGCGGAGCGTTTCGATGAAGCGAGCGGAGCGCACGTCGCGCTCGAGCACATAGAGAAGGTACTCCTTCAGATGGCGCTCCAGCTCCGCCTCCAGCGCGGGAGCCGTTCGGACGCGCATCACCTGCGCGAAGCCGCCCTTCTGAATGAGTCGCATCACCTTCAAGGCGTTCACCGATAGCGGGCGCGACATCGGCGCATTGGCGGCGCAGGCCGGGCAGAGGACACCGCCGGATTCCGCGCTCCAGGCGTTGGGGACGGGCTGCAACGCCGCGCCGCAGAGTACGCATTCCTCCGTCTGCGGCTGATAGCCCAGGTGGCCAAGCAGGCGCATCTCGAAGAAGCGCAGCGTCATGTCCAGTCGCTCTTCCGTCGCCAGGCGGCGGAGCGTCTCCAGGAAGAGGCGGAAGACGGGATAGCTTTCCTGGCGCTCCGGCGTGAAGCGCTCCACGAGCTCGGCGGCGTAAAAGGCGCGTCCGGTGCGCTCCAGGTCTTCGCGCAGCGATGGGAAGACCTCCAGCGTCTGCGCCTGGGTGACGATGTCCAGCTCACGGCCGCGGGCGAGCATAAAGGACGTGTAGGTGAACGGCTCGACGTGGCCGGCAAGCTTGCTGCGGGGTCGTCGCACTCCCTTGGCGACGGCGTCGAGCTTGCCGAGGTTGGGCGTGAAGACGGTGACTATCTTGTCGGCCTCGCCGAGGCGACGCTGGCGGAGGACGATGCCGTTGGTCTTGTAGACCTTTGGGATTGTCATGGCGGGACGCCGGCTAAACTTCCTGACGACCCTCGATGGCGCGGGTGAGAGTGACGTCGTCGGCATACTCGAGGTCGGCGCCGACGGGCAGGCCGCGGGCGAGGCGCGTCACCCTGATGCCGAGCGGCGCGATGAGCCGCGTGAGGTACATGGCGGTCGCTTCGCCCTCCAGGTTGGGGTTCGTCGCCATGATGACTTCGCGCACCTCCGCCGGCGACTGCAGCCGCGCCAGGAGCTCACGCACCTTCAGCTCGTCGGGGCCGATGCCGTCCATGGGCGAGATGACGCCGTGCAGGACGTGGTAGAGCCCTTTATAGCTACCCGTGCGTTCCAGGGCCAGGATGTCGAGCGGCTCCTCGACGACGCAGATCTTCGACCGGTCGCGCTGGTCGTCCTGGCAGACCGCGCAGGGGTCGGCGTCGGTGATGTTCTGGCAGGTGGAGCAGAGGACAATCTTCTCCTTCATCTCCAGGATCGCCTCGGCGAGGATCTGCGCCTCTTCTTGCGGCGCGCGCAGGAGGTAGTAGGTCAGTCGCTGGGCGCTCTTCGGACCGATGCCGGGCAGCTTGTTGAACGCTTCTATCAGGCGGCTTACGGGGAGCGCGGTGGTCGTCTGGGTCATCGAATCCTCGTTATGTTCACCTCTAGCGCATGCCCGGGAAGCCAGGGCCGAGGCCGGCAGTGAGACCGGCCATGTGCTCCGTCTGAAGCGCCTGCGCCTTCTGAAGCGCCTCGTTGAAGGCGGCGATGACCAGGTCTTCGAGCATCTCCACGTCTTCGGGGTCGACGACTTCGGGCGATATCTTGAGGGAGCGGATCTCCAGGCTGCCGGAGACCGTGACCTTGACGGCGCCGCCGCCGGCGCTGCCTTCGGCCGTCATGTTGGCCAACTCTTCCTGAGCCTTCGCCAGGCGCGACTGCATCTGTTGGATCTGGCGCATCATGTCGCGGTTCATCTTCATGGCATCTCTCCTCCGTCATCGCTGCCGATAACCCGCGCCCCGAGCTCACGCGCGGCCTGGACGAGATGTCCGCCGCTGCCGCCGCCTCCGGCCCGAGTGGTAGCGGCCTGCGGGTCGTAGACGCACTTCACCTCGTATGCGGCACCAAGCACCTTCTGGACCGCCTCGCGCAACGCCTCAAGGTAGGCGCCGCCCTCGCCGGAGTTCATTTTCTCGGCGAGCGGTCCGTGGCGGAAGCTAAACACGACCGTGTTGTCGTCGACGCCGGTGATAGCGCAGCCGCTGTTGAGCAGAGCGCCCGCCTTGAAGTTGATCTTGCGGGCGAGCTGGTATATCGCCGGCCACTTCTCTCGAAGTGCGGAGACTTCGGCGGGCACGGGCACGGGTGGTGGGCCCATCTCGTCGGGCTGGTCGGGACCGTCGCCGGCAGCCTCAGGTCCGGCAGCGACAGAGGGCGAAGCCGGCGCGGCGCGGCGGCGGGATGGAGCGGCGGGCGCGGGACGTTCATCGCGGGCGGACGCCGACGGGAATGCCGGACGCGCCGGAGCAGCCTCCCGGCGCTCGACCGGCGGTGGCGCGGCGACCTTTCGCGCTTCCGCTGCTTCGCGGGCGAGGACGCATTCGGCCAGCGCCATCTCCAACGGCAACGACGACAGCGGGTCGGCGCGAACGTCAACCTGCCCGAATGCGCGAAGGGCGCGCACGATCTCCTCTTTGCCGACGCCGTCGAGGAGCTTCTTCATCTCCTGCGCCTGCTCTTTCGTCAGGCTGAGCGTGCTCTCGACGCCGGCGGCCATCAGGAGGAGGCGACGCAGATGGGCGACGACCTCCCGCTGGAACTGACGCAGGTCGAGGCCGTCGTCGCGGACGGAGCCGATGAGCGCCAGGCCTTCGCCGAGGTTGCCGTGCAAGACCAGGCGCGCCAGGTCGGCGCTGCGGGCGTCGCCGCTGAGGCCGAGGCCGCTCTGGACCGTCTCGACGCTAAGCTCGCGGCCGTGGTAATCGACCGCCTGCTCCAGCAGATTGATGGCGTCGCGCATGCTGCCGGTGGCGGCGCGCGCTATGAGCTCCAGCGCCTCACGCGGGCAGATTATCCCCTCCTGCTCGCAGACGTGAGCCAGGCGGTCGATTGCGGCTTCGAGAGGAACGCGACGGAAGTCGAACCGCTGGCAGCGGGAGCCGATGGTCGCCGGTATCTTGTGCGGCTCGGTGGTCGCCAGGACGAAGATGACGTGCGGCGGCGGCTCTTCCAGCGTCTTGAGAAGGGCGTTGAAGGCGGGCTCGGTGAGCATGTGGGCTTCGTCGATTATGTATACTTTGAAGTCGGCGCTCCCGGGCGCGAAGCCGACTTTCTCGCGCAGGCTGCGGATCTCGTCGATGCCGCGGTTGCTGGCGGCGTCGAGCTCGACGAGGTCCAGGGCGCGTCCTTCGGAGAAAGCGCGGCAGGAGTCACACTTGTTGCAGGGCTCGCCTTCCTGCGAGTCGCGGCAGTTGGCGGCCTTGGCGAGAAGGCGGCCGCTGCTGGTCTTGCCGGTGCCACGCGGGCCGCTAAAGAGATAGGCGTGCGACACCTTGTGCGAGGCGACGGCGTTGCGCAGGGTACGCACTATGGGCTCCTGGCCGGCGACCTCGCTGAAGGTCTGGGGACGGTATTTCCGGTAGAGGACTTCAGCAGCCATGTGTCAGAGAGATTATATCACCCCCAGACTCGCCAGCAGAGCGCTTTCGCGAGACCGCATGCGGCGTTCTTCGGCTTCGATGGCGTGGTCGTACCCGAGGAGATGCAGCAGGCCGTGAATCAGGAGTAGCGCCACTTCGCGCTCCAGGGAATGGCCGGCCTGTTTCGCCTGCCGTCGCGCGGTGGGCAGGGAGATGATGACCTCGCCGAGCCGGGTCGCGCCGCCGGGAGGCAGAGCGAACTCGTCCTTCCCTTCGTTCAGGGCGAAGGAGAGGACGTCGGTGGGCGCGTCCTCGCCGCGAAATCGACGGTTGAGATCGCGAATGGCGGCGTCGCCGATCACGACGATGCCGACCTCCGCCGGCGCGACGTCCTCGGCGGCGAGGACGCGCCCGGCAAGGCCGCGCAGCCGTTCTTCGTCAACGGCGCCCCGAAAGCGTCCGTCGATCCTTACGCCGATCTCGTGCTTCATGCGACGCCTCGCCGTCATGGTAACACGTCGAGGCGGATGGTCGGAGCGTCCAGTTTGTCGTCGACGGGGCATGGCGGCCTTCGTTGACACAATGTCGCGGCAATCGGGATACTGGATTTGCTTCTCATGCTGATCGATCTCCACGCTCACACCAATCCCATATCCTGGGACTCCCGCCTTTCGCCCGACGAGCTGGTCGAGCTCTCGAAGGAGGCGGGACTCGACGGCGTGTGCCTGACGGAGCACGACTACTTCTGGGACGTCGATGAGTGCGCAGCGCTGGCGAAAAAGCACGACTTCCTCGCCCTTCCCGGCATCGAGGTGAACACGGAGCACGGCCATATGCTCGTCTACGGCCTCACACAGTACCGCTTCGGCATGCATCGCATCGAGCAGTTGGCGGCGATGGTGGAAGAGGACGGCGGCGTGATGGTGGCGGCGCATCCGTACCGTCGCTACATGCCATGGTACGAGCTCGACGAGGCGGACCTGAAGCGCGGCCTGGAGCGGGCGGCGGCCAATCCCGCCTACCGGTACTGCGTCGCGCTGGAGACGGTCCACGGCCGGGCGGCGCCGCAGCAGAACGAGTTCTCGGAGAGGCTGCGGCAGACGCTCCACATGGCGGCGACCGGCGGCAGCGACGCGCATCAGGCGAGTCAGGTGGGGCGCTGCGCCACGCGCTTCGAACGTCAGATATCGTCGCTTGCCGAGCTCATCGCGGAGCTAAAGGCGGGACGCTTCGAGCCGGTGGACTATCGCTGAGACCGACGATGCGCCTGGCTACCGGTCCGTTTGACACGAAAACGGGGCTGCGCTATCGTCTACGTCACCACGTCCAATTTCCAGTCTGCGAGTTTCCAATAAGGAGGTAGGAAAGACCGTGACCGAAGAATCGATTCTCACGGACGAAATGCGTTCTGTCGTAGGAAAAGAGGGGGAGCCCCAGACGATCGAGGTCGACAAGACGGCGATCCGCTGGTTTGCCCGAGCCGTAGGCCACACCGACCTCGTCTTCTACGACGAGGAGTACGCCAAGAGCAAGGGGCACCGCAGCATCATCGCGCCGCCCGGCTTCCTGGGACACGCTATCCATACGCCGCAGAACCCCACGAATATCGTCGGCAACTCCATCAAGCGTCCACCCGCCATACCGGGGCTGGGCCTCATGCGCCTCCTCAACGGCGGCACGGAGTTCGAGTACTACGGCGAGGACATTTGCGGCGGCGACGTGCTGAAGAGCGTCACCAAGATCGCCGATCTGCGCGAGAGGACGGGCGCGCTGGGAAAGATGCTCATTCTCACCACGGAGGCGAACCTCTACAACAAAGAAGGCAAGCTCGTCGCGACCGAACGCGGCACCGGCATCATGTACTAGGGAGGGCGAAAGATGGCTGATCAGGTCTACTTCGAAGACGTCAACGTCGGCGACGAGATACCGCAGCTGGTCAAGAACTGCACGACACAGCAGTTGGTTATGTGGGCCGCCGGTTCCGGCGATATGTACCAGATCCACTACGATAAGGACATCGCGGCCGGCAACGGCCTGCCCGGAGTCATCGTCCACGGCGCGCTCAAGAACGCCTTCTTGGGCCAGCTGCTGCACGACTGGCTGGGCGAAAAGGGAGAGATAAAGAAGTATAGCTGCCAGTATCGGGGCATGGACGTTCCCGGCCAGGACATGATCTGCCGCGGCGTAATCACTGAGAAGTCGCAAGAGGGCGGCAAGAACATCGTCCAGCTCGATATCTGGACCGAGAAAGAGGGCGGGGAGAAGACCTCGCCGGGGAAAGCCACCGTCTACCTGCCGTCGCGGGGCTAGCAGTTGACGGCAGAGCCCGAAGCAGATAGCGCTACGAAGTCCGCCGGCCGGTCGCTGGAGGGGGAGGTTGCTGTCGTGACCGGCGCCGGCCGCGGCATCGGTCGGTGCGTCGCGCTGTTTTTCGCCGATCAGGGAGCGCGCGTAGTCGTCAACGACGCCGGCGTCGCCCCCGACGGCAGCGGCCAGGACGCGGCGCCCGCGAACCAGGTAGTCGCCGAGATCGTCGCGAAGGGTGGCGAGGCGGTCGCTAACCACGACTCCGTCGCGAGCATGGAGGGCGGCGCCCGCATCGTCGACGCCGCCCTTGACGCGTGGGGCCGCATCGATGTCCTCTTCAACAACGCCGGCATCCTCCGCGACCGCATGTTCATCAAGATGAGCGAGGCGGACTGGGACGCGGTGATGGCCGTCCACCTCAAGGGGACATTCGCCTGCACGAAGGCTGCGGCGCCCCACATGCAGAAACAGCGCTGCGGCCGGATTATCAACGCCTCATCCTCCTCCGGGCTTATGGGCAACGCCGCCCAGGCGAACTACGGCGCCGCGAAGACAGCTATTGCCGGCCTAACGCGGGCGCTGGCGAAGGAGCTTGGCCGCTACGGCATAACCTGCAACGCAATCGCGCCGATGGCAGCGACGCGTCTCACCGTAGGCATGGGCGAAATGGCGGCCAAATACGGCCTGGTGATACCGGAGCCGGACTACGTTGCGCCGCTCATCGCCTACCTTGCCAGCGACGCTGCCTGGAACGTCAACGGGCAGATATTCTACGTCTTCGGCGGCAGCGTTTGCCTGGCGCAACCGCCGGTGCCAAGACGAACGATCTTCAAGGAAGGTGGCTGGGATGTGGACGGGCTAATCGAAGCGGTGCCAAACCAGCTCCTGCAGTTTGTCGAGAATCCGGGGCCGCCAGCGGAGCACCTGAAACCGGCGTTCGCGCAAGCAGCGGCGCCCGCGGCCTCTGTTCAAGAAGCGGAGTGAAGTTGCGCCGTGTCGAATAGGCTGAAGGAACGGGTCGCGGCCGTGACCGGCGCCGGCAGAGGGATCGGCCGGGCGGTGGCGCTGGCGCTGGCGGCGGAGGGCGCGACGATCGTGGTGAACGACCTCGGCGTCGCCGTCGACGGCAGCGGTCCGAGCGGCGGGCCCGCCCAAGCTGTCGCGGACGAGATCGTCGCGGCGGGCGGGAAGGCAATCGCTCACTCCGGCACTGTCGCGACCGTTGAGGGCGGCGAGAGCATCGTCAAAGCGGCTGTCGATAGCTTCGGACGCCTGGACATCCTCGTCAACGCGGCGAGCATCCTCCGCGGCCGCGACTTCCTGCAGATGACGGAGGAGGAGTGGGACGCCGTCATTGCCGTCAACCTGAAGGGCCACTACTGCACCTGCCATCCCGCCGCCATCCAGATGCGACACCAGCGCTACGGCCGGATCATCAACTTCACGTCGCCGTCAGCGCTACTAGGAGCGTACGGGCAGGCGAACTTCGTCGCGGCGAAGGCGGGCGTCCTCGGCCTGACGCGCGTCATGGCGAGAGACCTGGGACGGAACGCCGTCACTGTCAACGCCGTCGCGCCGATGGCGGAGACGCGGCTGACGGAGAGCCTTGCGAAGGCGGCTGCGGCCTCCGGCAAGCAGCTTCGACTAGGCACGGCCGACCAGGTGGCCGCGATGGTCACCTACCTGGCGACGGAGGAGGCCTGGAACGTCAACGGCAAGGTCTTCTACGTCTCCGGCGGAGGCATCTCGCTGGCGTACGAGGAGGAGATGGGCCGCATCATCACGAAGGACGGGATGTGGACGGTGGAGGAGCTTGCGGCCGCGTTGCCACGAGGCCTGCTTGAAGGGGTCGCGAACCCGTCGCCACCGCCGGCAGACCTTCCGATTCCCGGCCGAACGACGTAGACCGTCCCGGGCAAGATGCCCGCTCTACGCGGTTAGAGGCGGGGGCCTGCTCTACGCGGAGGGCTGCGCTTCCCAGGCGGTGCGGCGCAACTCCATCAGGACGAACATGCCGTTGCTGCGGCGGGATGTGTTGTACTGCTCGAAGCCGCCCTTGCGGAAGCAATGCTGCGCCCGCACGTTCCAATCGAGCGTCTTCAAGTAGAGCCGCGTCAGCTTCGTGTTGGTGAAGATGTAGCGGACGAGGGTCTGCAGCGCGTCGGTGCCGTAGCCGTGGCTCCAGTAACGCCTGTCGCCGATGGTTATGCCGATCTCCGCCTCGCCCTTCAGCACGTCGATGTTGTAGAACATGACGTTGCCGATATGGCGCCCCTCCATGTCCTCGACGGCGAAGGTACGACGGAACGGCGTCGGCTGGGCTAGATCGTCGTCGTAAAGCGCCAGGTAGTCTTCGAAGGCGGTCGTAATCGGACGAGCGGCGTCGTAGATGGCGAGCTCGGCGTCCTTGCGCCAGGCATAGTCGGCTTCGGCGTCGCGGCGTCGCTTGATCCTGAGGACGACCTTCTCGCCGCAGGCGATCTCGCCTTCCACCGACGTCCTGGTCACGGCTTCGCCTCCGTTCTCGCGGCGCGTCGCGTCACCATGTCGGCGGCCTTCCGGACGATCTCCACCTCGTTGGGATAGGTGAGCAAACGGCAGGCCTCTTCGAGCTCGAACCAGCCGACGCTGTCGTATTCGGCATCGTGGTCGTCGAGGCTGCCGCCTACGGGAACGAACAGGTAGTGGTGGACCGTCTTGTGGTAGCGGACGCCTTTTTCTTTTCGGACGAACCAGTAGCGAATGGAGCCGATCTTCTCTTCAGGCACGACCTCCAGGCCCGTCTCCTCGCACACCTCCCGCGTGGCGGCCGCGACAAGGTCCTCGCCGGGCTCGGGCGTGCCCTTGGGCAGCCCCCAGATGCCTTCGCTGGTGCGGCCGACGATGACGATCTCCGTGCCGCGCTCGCCGAGCCGGTAGACGACGCCGCCGGCAGAGGTCGCGGACTCCGTTCGCAGGCCGATTCTTTCGCCGGTCAAGCTATCTGCCTTTCTTCGGGAGGTTGAATCCCAGCGGGTCTTCGTTGAAGTCCATCTCCTCCAGCGCCTCGGCAACCGCCTCGCGGACGCGCACTTCCGGATGGTGGTTCATCTCTTCGAGCGCCTTTCGCGCCTCTTCGCCGCCGATCTCGCCCAAAGCGGCTATCGCGGCCTCTTGCACCTCGGCGTCCTCGTCTTCGAGCAGCGGCTTGAGGTGAGGGACGGCGGATTCATCGCAGCAGGAGGCGCAGGCGGTCGCCGCCTCGAAGCGCATCTCCGGCGAGTCGCTGGCGAGCTCCGAGGTGAGCAGGGAGAACCAGCGCGGATCGCAGTTGCGGCCCATGGCGTGGACGGCGCTGACACGGAGGCGCCAGTTCTTGCTCCGATAAGCGTTCTCGATGCTGTCGCGGACCCAGGGCGCGCTAAGGGCGCCGGTCGATTCCATGGCACGGCCGCGCACCTCCGGCGACTCGTTCGGGTCGTCGATGGCGGAGCGGAGCGCTTCTTCGATGCGGTGGCTGTCGGCGATATGCAACCTCCGGAACTCGGCGCGGAGAACGAAGGAGCCCAGCGCTGTCGCCGCCTGTGCACGAACGGACGCGGAAGGGTCCGACTTCAATATCTCGATGAGCGGCGCGATGATGTCGCGGCCCTCGTGCTCCCACAGGCCCTGGACGGCCAGGGCGCGCACGTCGGCGTCCTCGTCCTTCAGCGCCGTCATGGATATGCGGTCGAAGTCCATCTCTACATTGTCTTCGGCCAGTTCGAGGAGACGCCGTAGCAGTTGGCGACGGCGGGCGACTTCGACTTGCGGCCATACGCCGGAGAAGGTCTCCGCCTCCTCGGGCGAAAGCGATGAGAGCTCGCTGAGGCGCGACGCAAGAAGCGGCCGCGACGGGTCTTTCAGTTCTTCCAAGTAGTCTTGGAGCGCCATCTTCCGTGCCCCTCGAATTCAGTCTAGGCGCGGCCGAAAGCGCTTGTCAACGCGTCCTGAAGGGCCTTTCGCCCGCGTATTTCGACGAGGGAGAACTGGCCATCAGCAGTTATGTCGAGTGGGCTGTCGGAACGTCGTGGAGCTCATGCCGGGGGCTGCGACCCATCAGCTCGGCGGCTGCGCGGCGCGGCTCCAGCCCCTCGAAGAGCACCTGGTACGTCTTCTCGGCGATCGGCATCTCGACACCGTGGCGGCGCGCCAGCTCGAGCGCTGCGACAGTCGTCGTCACGCCCTCAGCGACGCCTCCCAGCGACGTCAGAATGTCGTCGAGGCTGCGCCCCTTCGCCAGCTCCACGCCGAGGCGATGGTTGCGGCTGAGCGGGCTGTAGCAGGTGGCAACGAGGTCGCCGACACCGGCTAGTCCGAGGAACGTGAGCGGCTGAGCGCCCGCCGCCACGCCGAGTCGCGCGATCTCGGCCAGCCCGCGCGTCACGAAGCCGGCCCGGGCGTTGTCGCCGAGGCCAAAGCCGTCGCAGATGCCGGCGCCGATGGCGATGATGTTCTTGAGGGCGCCCGCCAACTCCACGCCGGCCACGTCATCGTTCGTGTAGACGCGGAGCTGTGCGCTCATCAGCATCTCGCGCGCCCTCTCGGCCAGCGACAGGTCTTCGCAGGCGATGATCGTCGCCGCGGGCAGGCCCTGCGCTATCTCGCGCGAGAGGTTGGGGCCAGAGAGGACGCACAGGGGCTGGGCCATCTCCGTCAGCTCTTCCCGAAAGACCTGCGACATGCGCTTGGCGGTGTCGCGCTCCAGCCCCTTGACGGCGCTGAGGACGAGCGTCAACGGATCGAGATGCGGGCGCAGATTGCGTAGGTTCTCCCGCAGCGTCGACGACGGCACGGCAACGACCAGCAGAGTCGCGCTTTCCAGCGTGTCGGCGGGCGCGTCCGTCACCTTGAGCGACGGCGGAAG
Organism: uncultured Chloroflexia bacterium; assembly: GCA_963703345.1. Lineage (GTDB taxonomy): Bacteria > Chloroflexota > Dehalococcoidia > DSTF01 > JALHUB01 > JALHUB01. The sequence goes on from OY969814.1 coordinate 1,723,188, forward strand.
GCGCAGGCCGGGCTGGAGGCGAACGTTCTCGCCGTCACGACGCAGGGCGGACGCCTCTGCCTCATCGAAGGCGGAGAGGCGCACGGGGAGGCCGTTGCGCGCCAACAGAACTGCCAGCACGGTGCCCCAGCTTGTCGCGCCGACGACCGCCGCTCTCTCCATCAGCTCCATCCCGTCTGCTGCATGACGTGCTCTTTCTGGCCGATCTTGCGCTCCGTGCCGGACAGGAGGCGCCGGATGTTGTCGTGATGAAGCGCGACTATCAGCACCGCAGCGGCGAAGGCGAAGGCGGCGTAGGCGAAGGGCAGCACTCCGACGAGGGCGAGTGCCAAAAAGACGACGGCGGCTATCGGCGCCATGGAGACGGACATGAGCGAGACGTAGCGCGTCGTGCCGACGATGATGAGCGCGACCGGCAGGAGCGCCAGCGCGACGAGTGGGTTCATGCCGAGAAGCGAGCCGTAGGCAGCGGAGACGCCCCGTCCGCCGCGGAAGCCCAGCCAGACGGGCCAGACGTGGCCGACAAGGACGCCCAGGCCTGCAAACGCCTGCGGCCAAGCATCGTCGGAGAGGGCGCGGGCGATGGAGACGGCGGCGGCGGCTTTGCCCAAGTCGATGACGAGCACGGCGATCACGGCCCAGAGGCTGAGAGTGCGCAGCGCGTTCGTCGCGCCGGTCTTGCCGCTTCCGTAGTCGCGGACGTCGATCCTGCGCGTCAGCTTGCCCATCACGTAGCCGCCCGGGACGGCGCCCAGCAGGTAACCGATGACGGCGGCGACGGCGATCTGCCAGAGCATCTACTTCCCTCCCCGACTGCGGAAGATCAGCTTCAGCGGCGAGCCGGCAAAGCCGAAGGCCTTTCGCAACTGGTTCTCCAGATAGCGCTGGTAGGAGAAATGGAGCAGCGACGCGTCGTTCACGAAGAAGACGAAGGTCGGCGGCGCGACCTGCGCCTGCGTGACGTAAAGAACCTTCAGCTTCTTGCCGCCCTTCGACGGGGGGCCGCGCTCGCCGACCGCCCGCTGCACGACGGCGTTCACCTCCGCGGTGCTGAGGCGCTTTCGTCGCTCTTCGCCGACGGCCAGCGCCTCGTCGAGGAGGTCATTGATGCCGGTCCGCTCCTTTGCGGAGACGAAGCAGAGCGGCGCCCAGGGGAGGAAGCGCAGGTTCCGCCGGATAATTCGAACGAAATCCCTGCGATACATAGGCTCCGGCGGCACCAGGTCCCACTTGTTGACGACGAGCACGATGCCGACGTGGCTATCGACGATGAGCCCGGCGATGTGCGCGTCCTGCGCCGTCAGCCCTTCCACAGCGTCGAGCAGCAGCAGCGCCACGTCGGCGCGCTGGGTGGCTGTCTGCGCCCGCATCACGGCGTGCTTCTCGACGCCCTTCTCGATGCGGCCGCGGCGCCGGATCCCCGCCGTGTCGATGAGCGTGAGCTTCCGGCCGCCGTACTCAAAGGGGGTGTCGATGCTGTCGCGCGTCGTGCCCGGCGTCTCGCTGACGATGACGCGCTCCTCGCCGAGGACGGCGTTCGTCAGCATCGACTTGCCGACGTTCGGCCGGCCGACGATGGCAATCGACAGCGTTTCGGCGGTCTGCGCCTCGGGCGTTTCGGGCAGCATGTCGGCGATGACATCCATTAAGTCGGCGATGCCGGCGCCATGGAGGGCGCTGACGGCAATCGGCTCGCCGAGGCCAAGCCCGTAGAACTCGACGGCTGACTCACGGCGGTACTCGCTCTCCGTCTTGTTGGCGACGAGAAGGACCGGCTTCTCGATGCGTCGCAGGCGGTCGGCGACGTCGCGGTCAGCGGCGGTGAGGCCTTCTTTACCGTCGACGACGAAGAGGACGACTTCGGCTTCGGCGGCAGCGGCTTCCACCTGTGCCCGCACGAGCTCGCTGTAAGGCAGGGAGCCGTCCATGAGCAGACCGCCGGTATCGACGATGCGGAAGCGCTTTCGCAGCCACTCGACCTCGCCGTACAGGCGGTCGCGCGTGGTTCCGGCCGCCTCCTCGACAATCGCCTTGCGGCCGCCGAGCATGCGGTTGAACAGGGCGGACTTGCCGACGTTCGGCCGGCCGACGAGGGCGACGACGGGAACGCTTTCAGCTTCGGCCTGCGGCTCCTCCGCCGGTTGCGTCTCGGTGCGGCTGCGACGGCTCATTGCCCCGCGATGGTCACGGATATGTCGGGCGGATCGATGCCAACGAGCTGCACGCCGGTCGGAAGGTCGACCTTGGGAGCGAGCTGATAGACGCCCGGCGTCATGTTCGAGAGGTCGATCCTCGCCGTGACGGCGTCGCCCAGCAGGGCGTCGAGGACGGGCAACGCGCCGGAGACCGTCACGGTCAGCTCGTCGGGGGCGACGCTCGCTGTGAGCCCTTCTTTCAGGCCCTTCGTTTGGACCGCGATCTGCAGATTGCGCTGTCCAACCGCCGGAACGACAAGCACGTGCACCACCACCTCATCGCTGCCGTAGACGCGGGCATTCGCCGGCAGGCGCAGCTTGACGCTCCGCTGAACGTCTGATTGGGCCCCGTCGACGGGGATCGTGTCTGTGGTAAGCGTCTGGATCGACTGAAGGACGTCCACCGGGCCCAAGACCACGACGAAAGATGGGTCGGACTGGACGGCGGACACCTTGTAGCCGGCTGCGACGTCGCCGCTTATGGACGGGTTGACCGGAAAGGTCACCGCCCCTTCGGTTCTGACGACCGTCACGCTCACCTTCGCCGTATTCGGTTCGATGTTGACGTCCAGCGGGCGGCCGTCCTTGCCGCGGGCGGAGAGCACCAGCTCACGGTCCACGTTCATCTGGACGCCGGTGAGGTTGAGGTCCACCCAGGCGGCATCGATCTGCTCCATCAGGCTGGCAGCGCCGGAGACCTCCACGGTCTGCGGCGCTACCTTCTCGTCGGTGACGCTGTAGCCGGAGGGGGCCGTCGCTACGGTGTTTATCTTGACCGGGACCGTCTGCGTCGTGACCGGCTCGAGGGTTACATCGACGGAGGGCGGCGTGACCTCGACCAGCTTGACGTCGCTCCGGAGAATGTCCACCTGAACGGGCAGCCTCGCCTGTCGCTGCGTTACGCCGGAGAGGTCAACCGTGGCTTTGAAATCGCCGATCGATAGGCTATTCCAGACGTCTTCGTCGGCCGTAACCCGCACCTTCACCGGCGCAATCTGGCCCGTCTTTGCCAGTCCTTGCGGCAGGTTGAGCGCCTCGACGGGGATTGAACCGGAGAAAAAAGTGGTCCGCGATGGGCTCTGCGCGTCGGTGACGACGAACCAGATCACCACCGCCAGCCCGAGGGAAAGCAGGCCGAGCGTGTACGTTTGCCGCACGAGGTCCGCGGCGTCGCTAACAAGGGCGAGGAGGCCTTTGATGAGTTCAACTGGAGAACGCACTTCGCCTCCCATTGTCGCCGTCGTCGCGGGGCGAAGCAGTAACGCCGAGGACGCTCTGGAGCGTCGCCCGCAGCCGCTTCTCGTCCAGCCACTGTGAGAGCCGCCCATTGGAAGCCACCGACACCTGGCCTGTTTCCTCGGAGACGACGACGGAAACGGCGTCTGTCAGCTCGGTGATGCCGAGTGCGGCGCGATGACGCGTGCCGAGCATGCCCTTTCCGCTCTCGCCGGCCAGCGGCAGCGTGCAGGCGGCAGCGACGACGCGGTTTTCGCGCAGAATTACGGCGCCGTCGTGGAGGGGCGAGTTCGGGAAGAAGATGCCCTGCAGTAGCTCCACTGAGGGCGCGGCATCGACGCGGATCCCGGTGTCGATGTAGTCTTCGAGACCGGTCTCCTTCTCCAGGACGATGAGAGCGCCATGGCGGGCGCGCGAAAGGTTGCAGGCGGCGCCCGTAACAGCGTCGATGAGCTGGTCATAGCTCGGTCTGCCCAGCCAGGCGCGACGGCCGGTCCTGCCGAGACGCTCCAGGGCGCGTCGCAGCTCCGGCTGGAAGACGATCGGGATCCCGATGAGGACGGCGATAAGGGAGTTGCGCAGGAGGAACGTGAGCACCTTGAGGTCGAAGATGCGAGCCAGCAGGAAGGCGCCGACGAAGACAAAAGCTATGCCGCGCAGGACGGACATCGCTGTGGTTCGCCGGAGGAGCAGCAAGACCCAGTAGATGATGGCGGCGATCAGCAGGATGTCGACAACGGCGCGCCAGTCAAGTCGCGACAGGTTCTCGCTGATGGCGTTGAGCAGGTCTTGCATCTCGCGCCGCCCCAGTCTCCCGCCGAGCCCGAATCTAGCCGTCCGCCAAGAGCAACGCCAGGATGGCCCGCTGAGCGTGCAGCCGGTTCTCCGCCTGGTCGAACACGACCGACTGCGGCCCCTCGATCACCTCGTCGGCTATCTCTTCGCCGCGGTGGGCGGGCAGATCGTGCATCAGAATCACGTCCGGCGGCGCCAGCGAGAGCAGCTCTGCATTCACCTGGTAGCCCTCGAACGCCTTCAGACGCTCGTCGTAGCTGTCCTCCTGGCCCATGCTGATCCAGACGTCGGTGTAGACCACGTCGGCCTGCTTCACGGCCTCCCGCGGCGAACGGACGACGTCGATGCGGGCGCCGTTGCTGCTCGCGAACTGACGCGCGTGGGCGAGGGTCTTTTCGCCGAGCTCGTACCCCTCAGGCGAGGCGATGACGAAGCTCATGCCGACCATCGCTGCGGCCTGGGCCAGCGACGTGGCGACGTTATTGCCGTCGCCGATGAAGGCGACCGTCAGACCGTGGAAGTGCCCTCTTCGCTCGTAGATCGTGACGAGATCGGCGACGGCCTGACAGGGGTGCTCTTCGTCGGAAAGGGCGTTCACGACGGGGACCGTCGCCGAGGCGGCGAGATCGACGAGCGTTTGCTGGGCGTAGGTGCGAGCGACGATGCCGTCTACGTAGCGACTGAGCACGCGCGCCACGTCCGCCACCGACTCGCGCTGGCCGAGGCCGACCTCGCTCTGGCCAAGGTAGATAGCCTGGCCGCCGAGCTGCTGCATCGCGACGTTGAAGCTGACGTTCGTCCGCAGCGACGCCTTCTCGAACAGGAGCGCCAGGGTCTTGCCGTCGAGGAGGCGCGGATAGCCGTTGCGCTTCATCTCGACGGCGAGGTCGACAATTCGGCGCAGCTCTTCGGGCGTCAGGTCAGCGATGGACAGCAGGTCGCGTCCGCGCATGATGGCTCCTATCTCAACCTGAGAAGTATAGCATAGCGCCATTCCGGCAGACAGCGGGCGACCCGGCCTTGACCGTGAGTGGCCACAGATTGTAAGCTCGCTTGCGCGTCTCGCCTTTTCAGGGGAAAGGACTTCCCGTGGTCGCCGGGCTGGAACGGAATCGCAGCGTCGTGCTCGCCGCGCTTTGCGCCGTCATCGTCGCCGGCCTCGTCATCCTCGTCCTGCAGCGGCGTAACGGACCCCGGCCCCTCGAGCTTCGCTTCGACGACCCCTCGCTCGGCGGCACGGCTATCGAGGTCTACGTTGCCGGCGCTGTCACCAATCCCGGCGTCTACACGCTACATGACGGCGACCGCATCGCCGATGCCCTCGCGGCCGCCGGCGGCGCGACGGACCAGGCGGACGTGGCGTCGCTGAACCTGGCCGAGCGCGTCCATGACGAAGGTCAGGTGGTCGTGCGGAGTGTGGGCAGCGTCGCGGGGGCTTCCGTGACCGCGAGCGCGTCGCCCACGGCTGCGCCCCTCGTCGCCGGCGAGAAGATCAACATCAACACGGCCAGCGCGGCGGAGCTAGACAAGCTGCCCGGCATAGGCACCGTCTACTCGCAGCGGATCGTCGAATCGCGACAAGCGATCGGGCCGTTCCGCAGCACGGACGAACTGGTCTCGCGAAAGCTGATACCCTCAGCAACCTACAACAAGATCAAGGACTCCATCACGGTGACGCCGTGACGCTGGCCTATCTCGCCGCCGCCTGGTTCTTCGGGACCGTCGCTGCCGCTCTGGGTTGGGACGCGCGCTGGACGGCAGGCGCGGGAATGGCCGTCTGCGGCGTCGCCGTCGTCGCCAACCTCGTCCGCCGGCGACCGACCGGGGCGCTCCTCGTCCTCATTTGCGGCGGCCTGTTTGCCGGCGCCTTCTTCCGCTTCGATGCCGGCGGGACATCGCCGACAGATAGTGGCATCGCCGCCTTCAACGACGGCGCGGCGGTCACGTTCCAGGCCATCGCCGCGGATGACTCCGAGGAGCACGGCCGCACTATCTCGACGCGGCTGCGCGTGATGCAACTCCAGGCGGACAGCGGCGACCCGCGACCGATGAGCGGAGGCGTCCTGTTGTGGGAGCCGTCGACGTCGCCACGGCACCGCTACGGCGACGTGCTGGAGATCACGGGCAAGCTCACTTCGCCGAGCCCGCTGCCCAACTTCGACTACCCGCAATACCTGGCGCAACAGGGCATCGGCTCTGTCGCCGACTTCCCGACCGTGAAGGACATCGGCTCCAACAACGGGAACGCCGTGCTCCTGGCCGCCCATCGCCTGCGACGGGGCCTTTCGTCGGCGCTGGCGGAGGCCTTGCCGCAACCGCAGGCGGCGCTTGCGCAGGGGATTCTGCTGGGAGAGCGATCCGTGCTGCCGCAGGATCTGAAAGACGACCTGAATGCAACCAGCACGTCGCACATCATCGCTCTTTCCGGCTACAACGTGACTCTTGTCGCCGGCTTCTGTATCGGCGCCCTCGCCTGGCTGATCGGACGGCGACGGGCGGCGCTGCTGGCGCTCTTTGCCATCGGGGGCTATGTGCTGCTCACCGGCGTCTCGCCTAGCCTCCTGCGGGCAGCGATCATGGGCGGGCTCTACATCTTCGCGACGCTGCTGGGCCGGCCGAACAGCGGTCCGGCGCCCCTGCTGCTGGCCGGCGCGGTGATGGCGGTGCTGCAGCCGTCGGTGGTTACGGACGTGTCCTTCCAGCTCAGCTTCGCTGCGACGGCCGGTCTCATCGTGCTCGTGCCTTTGTTTCGCGAGCGGATCGTCGCCGCATCGCAGCGATTCGGCGGACTGCAGGCGCATCTCCAGCAAGGGCCTCTGAGCGCCCTGTTCGAGATCGCGGTGGTCACGGCCGCGGCTTCGTTGGCGTCGCTGCCGCTCATCGCGCTTCACTTCCAGCGAGTGTCGCTCGTCGCCCTGCCGGCGAACGTGGTCGTGCTGCCGTCGGTGCCATTCATCATGCTCAGCTCGATGCCGGTGGCGCTGGCGGGGCTCGTCTGGCAGCCGCTGGCGCACTTCCTCGGCTATTTCGCCTGGGCGGGCCTGACGTACATGACTACCAGCGTGCGACTCTTCGCGGCGCTGCCGTTCGCGTCGCTGGAGCTGAACCGCTTCAACGCCGAACAATGTGCGTTGGCGTACGGGTTGCTCGCTGCGCTAACGTGGCTGCTGAGCCGTCGACGGCCGGGAAGCGGGACTCTGCGTCGCATTCGACGTCCCCTCCAACGCGTCTTGGCGTTGCCGGCGCGTCCGCTGCGGGCCGTCCCGACAGTGTGGCTGGCCAGCGCCCTGGCGCTGCCGGCGCTACTCACCTGGACAGCCGTTTTCTCCGCGCCGAACGGACGGCTGACGGTCGAGACGCTCGACGTCGGGCAGGGCGACGCCATTCTCATCCGCACGCCGGACGGGCAGAAGCTGCTGATCGACGGCGGACCGGACGGAGCGGCCGTGGAGCGAGCGCTGGACGAAGAGCTGCCGTTTTGGGACCGCAGTCTGGACGTGGTGCTGTCCACGCACAGCGACGCCGACCACCTGACCGGCCTCATCACCGTCGTCCAGCGCTACGATGTCGGGCAGGTGATAGAAGCGCCGATTGAGACGGATACCGCGCTCGTCAACGAATGGAACAACCTGCTGAACGAGAAGGCGATTCCGCATCAGGAGGTCGAAGCGGGCGGTTGGGTCAACCTGGGACACGGCGCCCGCATTCAGGTGCTGGGCCCACCGCAGCCGCCGCTCTCAGGGACGAGCGCCGATACGAACAACAACTCGCTGGTGCTCAAGCTTACGTGGGGGAGCGTCAGCTTCCTTCTTACGGGCGACATCCAGGGCCCCGGCGAGACGGCGCTTCTGAGCGAGCACGTTAACTTGCGGGCGACGGTGCTCAAGGTGCCGCACCACGGCTCCGCCTACTCGTCCGGGCAGGCGCTGATCGATGCCGTGCGTCCGGTTGTGTCCGTCATCTCCGTCGGCGCGGACAACCGCTTCGGCGAGCCGGCAGCTTCGACGCTTGCGCGTCTGGACGATAGCATCGTCTACCGGACGGACCAGCAGGGCGACGTCACGTTCTCGACCGACGGCGAACGGTTGTGGATCTCCAGCCAGCGGGACCCGCCGCCGCTGCCGTCGCGCTTCTCAGCAGCGAACTAGAGTGCTATACTCCCGTTGCCCTCCATCCCGAGTCGCTTAAGCGAAAGGAGCAGCATGGAGAGACTAGACGGCCGCCGGCCTGACCAACTGCGACCGGTGCGCATCGTGCCCGGCTACCTGCCGAACGCCGAGGGCTCGGCGCTCATCGAGCAGGGAGGCACAGTCGTCCTTTGCGCCGTCAGCGTCGAGGACAGGCTGCCAGCGTTCCTGCGCGACAGAGGTGGCGGAGGCGGCTGGGTGACCGCCGAGTACGGAATGCTGCCCCGCTCCACGAACACGCGCATGGTGCGGGAAGCGACTGTCGGACGCGTCGGCGGACGAACGCATGAGATACAACGCCTGATCGGCCGGGCGCTGCGGGCGGTGACGCGGCTGGACGTACTCGGCGAGCGCACGTTCACCGTCGACTGCGATGTGATTCGGGCAGACGGCGGCACCCGCTGCGCCGCGATTACCGGCGCCTACGTCGCCCTTCGGCAGGCCTGCGAGAATATGCTGGCGCGTCGCACTCTCTCGACGATGCCGCTGCGCGACGCCCTCGCCGCCGTCAGCGTCGGCGTCGTTGGTGGCGTGGCGTTGCTCGACCTGACGTACGAGGAGGACTCGCGCGCCGAGGCCGACTTCAACGTGGCGCTCACCGCTTCGGGCGAGTTCGTCGAGGTACAGGGTTCCGCGGAGAGCGCGCCGTTCCCGCGGGCGAGGCTCGACGAGGTGCTGCGACTCGCCGGCAAGGGGATCGAGGAGCTGCTGTCGGCGCAAACGGAGGCGCTGGCGGCACTGAGCCTGCCACAGTCCGGCGAGTAGGCGTCAGGCGTACTCTCCCAGCCGGATGCCCCCGAGCACGTGGATGTGGCCGTGCGCCTGCGTCTGAAGGGCGTCGAAGCCGAAGTTGGCCAGCAGACGGAAGCCGTTCGGACAGTGCTTCTCGCCCATCACCATGGCCACCTCGGTTACGCGTCCCGGGTCGCGCCATAGCTCCTGCTGCGTCACGTGCCGTCGGGGCACGACGAGCAGCATCACGGGTACCCAGCGGAGCCGGTTGCGGAACACGACGACGTCATCGTCCTCGAAGACAATCTCCGCCGGCATCTTTCGGTCGATGATGTCGCAGAAAGCGCAGTTGTAGACCATCAGCGGCTCCCCGGGTATGCTGGCCCTGGGTTCATTCTAGGTAGGGCCTTCGATTGCGGTCAATTCGCCCCATCGCGTCACGAACAGGAGCGACGTGGCAGAAGTCCTTCCTTTTCGCGGCCTGCGCTACGCCGAAGCCGACCTCTCGGCGCTGATCTGCCCGCCATATGACGTGATATCGTCGGCGGAGCAGCGGGAGCTCTACGAACGCAGTCCTCTGAACGTCGTGCGGCTGGAGTGCGGCGAATCGAAGCCGGACGGCGGGCCGTCGGACAATCGCTACACACGGGCGGCGGCGACGCTGCGGGAATGGCTGGACATGGGCGTTCTCCGACGCGACGAGTCGGAGTCGTTCTACGTCCACGACCAGCAGTTCGAGCACGACGGCCGGCTGCCGACGCGGCGGGGTCTGCTGGCGCGCGTCCGCCTCTACGATTGGAACGAGGGTCCGGTCCTGCCGCACGAGCACACCCTCAGGCGCCCGAAGGAAGACCGTCTGCACCTCTTGCGGGCGACGCGTCTCAACATCAGCCCCATCATGGCGCTTTTCCACGACGACGACGCGAGCGTGCGAGGGGCGGTCGAGGCGGCGGCCGGCGCGAAGACGCCTTTGGCGACGGCCAACGCGAACGGCGAGCAGCACAGTCTGCGGCGAATCTACGACGCAGGCGCTATTGAGTCGCTACGACGGCTTCTCAGTGACAAGACCCTCTACGTCGTCGACGGCCACCACCGCTATGAGACGGCGCTGGCCTACCTGAAGGAGCAGCGCTCTAAGGCGCGCGCCTGGACGGGCGACGAACCGGAGAACTTCGCGCTGATGGCGCTCGTGGCCCGCGAAGACCGGGGTCTCCTGGTCCTACCGACCCATCGCCTGCTGAAAGATGTGCCGGTCCCAGGCGACTTCGTTGATCGGTTAAAGCGCTGCTTCGTGCTGGACGACGTCAGCGACGCTGGCGGCTGGACCGAGCTGCGATCGCTTCTCGCGGCGAGGAGCGAGGAGCGTCCGGCCTTCGCCCTGGCGATGGGCAGCCGGCGTCTGATCGCTCAGGTCCGCGATGATCGTCGCATAGCCGCCAGCATACCCGCGGATGCCTCGCCTTCCTGGCGCGCACTTGACGCGGCCGTGCTGCAGGAGATCGTGTTGCGCGGCATCCTCGGCATCGACCAGCAAAGCGCCGCCGCGGACGGATCGCTGGCATTCACGCATGACGGCGACGAGGCGCTGCGACTCGTCGAATCGGGCGCGTACCGGCTAGCGTTCCTGCTGCGCCCGACGCCGCTGGAGCGCCTGCTCACGCTGGCGGACGCCGGCGAGCGAATGCCACAAAAATCGACCTACTTCCTCCCCAAGCTGCCTGCGGGCCTCGTGATGAACCCCCTCGACTAGGCGCGTCCCTCCGTCCTGCCGGCGGATGCGTGCAGGATTTGTGAAAGCTGCTGCGGAGCGTGGATTCCTTTCTCCCGGAGAGTGTAGAATAGGCTTATGGAAAGTGCTCCCGGGGAGGGGACGGATGGCGGACCAACTCCAGCGCGAGATTGAAGACCTCCTCAACAAGCTGGACGACTTCATTCCTGAGCAGAAGGCGACGACCCGGTTGCGCAAGCGGCTCGGCGAACGGATCGGCAGTCTCGCGCGGCGGCTGGGGGCGGCTTTCTCGCGCGCGTCGCTGGGGCACTTGATGCTCGTGTCGCTCGTGCTCATATTCATTGCGTTTGCCTTCCGCTCCAGCGCCATTGGCCATTACGCTCTTTTCGCCGGGCTGGGCCTGCTGGCGCTGACCATCGTCATCTCCTTCGTGACGAACCGGCGGGCGCCCGAAAAGCGCTGGCGGGGGCAGGTCGTCGACCTGTCGGGGCCAAGCATGGCCGACCGGCTGCAGGGCTGGTTCAAGAAGCGGCACAATCGTTGATTTCGCGCTTCCCGCATTATCGTCCGCCCGTCATTCCCTGCGACCTCTTGTGGCTGTGACGGCGCTGTAGTAACATCCAGCAGAGCCGGAGGCTGCCTCATGAAGCTCGGGACTGCCCTCGTCTTTTTGCTGCTGCTCGCGCTGACGGCGTCGGCCTGCGGCGGCGGGAAGTCGTCCACAGCCCGCATCGATCCAGGCAAAGTGCCCACCGCCACGCTTCCGGCGAATCTGCCCGAACCGCTAATCATCAACGGCGTGCCGACGCGTGCGCCCCAGGTGAGCGGCTCGACGTACACCGTCGTGTCCGGCGACTCGCTCTCCGCGATTGCCGACAAGCTGGGGACGACCGTCGAAGAGCTGATGGCGGCGAACGATCTGACGAGCAACGACCTCGCCGTCGGGCAGGTGCTGAAGATTCCCGCGAGCAGCAGCCCGACCAGCGAGGCGACCGCTTCGCCGACTGCAAGTCGCGCGAAGACGCCGACGCCGGGCGCGGAAACGCCGACAGAGGCACCGGCCGTGACAGCGACGCCAGGGGCGACCGCAACGAGAGCGGCAGGACAGACGGAGTACACCGTGAAGTCGGGCGATAACGCTAACGACATCGCGCTGCAGTTCGGGATCACGGTGGAGGAGCTAGCGGCGGCAAACCACACGACCGTCGAAGCCTTGCGCAGCCTGCAGGTCGGCGACGTGCTCATCATTCCCGCTGCCTCCGGCACGCCGGCGCCGGCGGAGACGCCTACGCCGCCGGAGGATACGCCCGTAGGGTAGCGATGCCCTTTGCAGCCCTCGTCGATATACAATACTGTCCTGTAGGCGAAGCCGGACTGCGTTAGGAGACGCGCGAATGTCGGTTGGAGACAAGCTGGAGCGACTGCGCAGGCTGAAGGAGGAAGCGCGCCTCGGCGGCGGCCATCAGCGAATCGACGCGCAGCACGCGCGCGGCAAGCTCACGGCCCGCGAACGTCTCGACATCCTCCTCGACGAAGGCAGCTTCGCGGAGCTGGAGACGCTGGTCGTCCACCGCTCGACGGAGTTCGGCACCGACGGCCAGCGCTTCGCCGGCGACGCCGTCGTCACCGGCTACGGGCGAATCGACGGGCGGCAGGTGTTCGTGTACTCGCAGGACTTCACCGTCTTCGGCGGAACGCTGTCGGAGGTCGTCGGCGAGAAGATCTGCCGCGTGATGGACATGGCCGTGAAGACCGGCTGCCCGCTGATCGGCCTCAACGACTCGGGCGGCGCGCGTATCCAGGAGGGCGTCGCCAGCCTGGCCGGCTATGCGGACATCTTCCTGCGCAACGCGCTCACTTCGGGCGTCGTGCCGCAGATATCGGTGATAATGGGGCCATGCGCCGGCGGTGCGGTCTATTCGCCGGCGATGACGGACTTCATCTTCATGGTGCAGAAGACGTCGCAGATGTACATCACCGGCCCGGACGTGATCCGCGCGGTGACGCAGGAGGAGGTCTCGCACGAAGAGCTGGGCGGCGCGATGACGCAGGCGAGTCGCAGCGGCGTCGCGCATTTCGCCATCGAGGGCGAGGAGGAGTGCCTGCACGAGGTGCGACGGCTGCTTTCCTTCCTTCCGTCGAACAACGTGGACGACGCGCCTCTGCTGGACCTGGGCGATGAGCCGCACCGGCGCGCGGAAGACATGCTGAACCTGGTGCCGGAAGACACGACGAAGCCTTACGACATCCGGGAGGTCGTATACCGCGTCGTTGACGGGGGCGACTTCATGGAGGTGCACCGGCACTTCGCGCAGAACGTGGTCGTGGGCTTCGGGCGGATGGCGGGCCGGACGGTAGGCGTCGTCGCGAACCAGCCGCTATACCTGGCGGGCGTGCTCGACATCGATTCGGCGCGGAAGGCGGCGCGTTTCGTGCGCTTCTGCGACGCCTTCAACATCCCGCTGGTCACTTTCGTCGACGTGCCCGGGTTCTTGCCCGGGACGGCACAGGAGTTCGGCGGGATCATCACGCACGGGTCGAAGCTGGTGTACGCCTACGCGGAGGCGAGCGTGCCGAAGGTGACGGTCATCGTGCGGAAAGCGTACGGGGGCGCTTACCTGGCGATGGGGTCGAAGCACCTGCGGGCGGACGTGAACTACGCCTGGCCGGGGGCGGAGATAGCGGTGATGGGGCCGGACGCGGCAGTGAACATCATCTTCCGGAGCCAGTTGCAGTCGGCGGAGGACCGGGAGGCCCTGCGGGCGCAGCTAGTGCAGGAGTACAAGGACCGCTTCGCGAGCCCGTACGTGGCGGCGGAACGCGGCTACCTGGACGACGTGATCGACCCTCGGGAGACGCGCTGGCAGGTTATCCGGGCGCTGGAGATGCTGCGCGGCAAGACGGACTCGACGCCGCGGAGGAAGCACGGCAACATTCCGCTCTGATTGTTATTGTTTTCTAGAAACACGCGCTTTCCGAATCTGGGGAAGCGCGTTTTGCTTAATTGACCTGCGAATTATGCGGCGCGCCATCTCGTTGGAGGCGTCCTGAAGGGTGCCCGGACGGGCGGGCGGTCCGCCGCGTTTCCTCTGCTCAAGCATCTTGAGGAGGATGGGGCGCATAGCAGGGCTGGCAAGCAGGACCTCGGTGAGGGCGAGCAACTGTCGGGAGTGGCGCCCGGTCTTGAGGGCGTTCAGGTTGCCCTTAGGGGCACCTCTCCTACGCGAGCCTTCCGCAGCGGCGGGTCGTCTTCCTCCTTGTGGCATGGCGAGCTGATCGTAGCCGGTGAGTGGGGTTTTTCCAAGAGGGAAGTGGCACTGCTAACGCGTGGCAGCGAAACTGGGCCGCGAACGCTCTTGACAGACCTCTCCCAGGCACATATGATGCTAAAGCCCCAGCCACTGGCGTGTGGCCGCCTCCCTTGTATGTGACACGCAAGTAGGACGCTTGCGGGCCCGAGCCTCCCCCGCGGCCTCGGCGTAACAGCCGAGCCACTCGATTCCGCTTCCGTTCGCCGTATATTCGCGTCTTCGTTTCGTCGGCCGGCAATAGCAGGAGTTGGCCCAAAGGAGGTATCACCATGTGGCATCCTAAGAGCGTCAGAATCATCGTTATCCCGATAGCGGCGTTGGCCGTCGGCCTCGCCCTGTGCGCGGCGACGTTAGTGATCGCCCTGGGAGTGCGCCCAGCGGCGGCAGGGCCGAACGCCAACCCGGGCGCGCCCAACCCGGGCCACGTCTGGACCGAAATCGAAGGCCACGGCATAGACTCAGCAGGCTGGTGGCTGGGCACGATCGCCAGCAATGCCCTGGAGCTGCGGGTGAACGGTGTCCGCGCCCTGCGCCTGGAACCCAACGCCACCAGCCCCAACGTCATCGGGGGCTACAGCGGGAATAGCGTTACTGCGGGCGCCTACGGGGCCACCATCAGCGGCGGCGGCTCCTCAGGCGCCGCGAATCAGGCGGAAGTCAACTACGCTACCGTCGGCGGGGGCCAGGCCAACACCGCCAGCGGTGGCTACGCCACCGTGCCTGGGGGCGTCAGCAACACGGCCGGCGGTTTCGCCGCCACCGTCGGCGGGGGCTATATCAACGCGGCCAGGAATGACTACTCCACCGTCGGCGGGGGCCATTCCAACACGGCCAGCGGCAGCGACGCCACCATCGGCGGGGGCGCGGGCAACGGGGCCAGCGGCACCGACGCCACCATCGGCGGGGGCGATATCAACACGGCCGGAGACGTCGCCGCCACCGTCGGCGGGGGCGAATCCAACACCGCCAACGGTGTCTTGGCCACCGTCGGCGGGGGCTATGCCAACACCGCCAGCAGCCAGGACGCCACCGTCGGCGGGGGGCATTCCAACACGGCCAGCGGCGGGTTGGCGACCGTCGGCGGGGGCTATAGCAACATGGCCTCAGGCACCGAGGCCACCGTCGGCGGGGGCGTTAGCAACACGGCCAGCGGTAACCAGGCCACCGTGCCTGGGGGCTCGGCCAACACCGCGGCGGGAAACTACAGCTTCGCGGCGGGGTACAGAGCGCAAGCCAACCATCCGGGAGCGTTCGTCTGGGCGGATTCCACCGGCTCCTTCTTCCCGTCGTCGGCGGCTAACATGTTCCAGGTGCGCGCTTCGGGCGGCTACGGTTTCTACACCGACCCGTCCGCAACCACAGGCGTGTATTTGCTCGGTGGCAGTGGGTCCTGGTCGTCGTTCAGCAGCCGGGACGTGAAGGAGAACTTCACGCCGGTGGACGGCCAGGAGGTGCTGGCCAGCCTGGCCAACGTCCCCGTCTCTACCTGGAACTACAAGGCCCAGGACGCCTCGATCCGCCACATGGGGCCGGTAGCGCAGGACTTCTCCGCCGCCTTCGGCCTGGGCGAGAGCGACACGGGCATCAGCACCGTGGACGCCGACGGCGTGGCCATGGCGGGCATCCAGGGGCTGTACCAGCTCTCCCAGGAGCAGGCCAGCCGCATCCAGACGCTGGAGGCGCAGGTGACGGCGCTGGAAGGGGCAAACGGGACGAACAACAGCGCATCGGCTGGACTGTTCTCCTCCGGCCTGAGCATCGGCTGGCTGCCTATCGGTGGACTGCTGCTGGCGGGCTTGGTCCTGGTACAGCGCCGCCGCGCGGGAGGCAAGCGATGAGACGAGCAGCAGTATTCGCGGCCCTGCTCCTCGCTGTGCTGGCGGGCGCGTTCCGCCGCTTCCGTTCGCCGTATTCTCATCTTCGTTTCGTCGGCCGGCAAGAGCAGGAACTAGCACAAAGGAGGTATCACCATGTGGCAGCCTAAGAGCGTCAGAGTCATCGTCATCACGGTAGCGGCGTTGGTCGTCGGTCTCGCCCTGTGCGCGGCGACGTTAGTCATCGCCCTGGGGGTGCGCCCAGCGGCGGCAGGACCGAACGCCAACCCGGGCGCGCCCAACCCGGGCCACCTATGGACCGAAATCGAAGGTCACGGCACAGACGCGGCGGGCTGGTGGCTGGGCACGATCGCCAGCAATGCCCTGGAGCTGCGGGTGAACGGCGCCCGCGCCCTGCGCCTGGAGCCAAATGCCTTCGGCCCCAACGTCATCGGGGGCTACAACGGGAATAGCGTTACTGCGGGCGCCTACGGTGCCGCCATCGGCGGCGGTGGGACGAGCGGCAATACCAACCGCGTGACCGACGACTACGGCACGGTGGGAGGGGGCGTAAACAACCAGGCAGGCGACAACGGGGGCGGCGTCGGAAACTGCCCCGGCACCA
This sequence comes from uncultured Chloroflexia bacterium, assembly GCA_963703345.1. Taxonomy (GTDB): domain Bacteria; phylum Chloroflexota; class Dehalococcoidia; order DSTF01; family JALHUB01; genus JALHUB01. Next base: position 1,739,812 of record OY969814.1, read on the forward strand.
CCGTCGCCGGGGGCCAAAGCAACCAGGCCAGCAACATGTACTCCACCGTCGGCGGGGGCGAGAGCAACGCGGCCAGCGGTGGCTTCGCCACCGTCGGCGGGGGCTGGGGCAACCACGCCCAGGGCGGGGACGCCACCGTCGCCGGGGGCCAAAGCAACCAGGCCAGCAACGTGTTCGACACCGTCGGCGGGGGCGAGACCAACACGGCCAGCGGTGGCTACGCCACCGTCGGCGGGGGCTGGCAGAACTGGGCCAGCGGCAGCGCCTCCACCGTCGGCGGGGGCTACGGAGACCGGGCCCCAGGCATCCAGGCCACGGTCGGCGGAGGCTACGGCAACAACGCCGGCGGTGCCTACGCCACCGTGCCGGGGGGCCGGAGCAACGCCGCGTCGGGAGACTACAGCTTCGCGGCGGGGTTCCAAGCGCAAGCCAACACTGCGGGAGATTTCGTCTGGGCGGATTCCACCGGCGCAGTTTTAGCCTCAAATTACTCTGACCAGTTCTTGGTGCGCGCTTCGGGCGGCACCACCTTCTACTCCACCGCTGCCGCAGACGTAGGCGTGGCATTGTACTCTGGCGACGGCTCCTGGTCGTCGTTCAGCAGCCGGGACGTGAAGGACAACTTCACGCCGGTGGACGGCCAGCAGGTGCTGGCCAGCCTGGCCAACGTCCCCATCACCACCTGGAACTACAAGGCCCAGGACGCCTCGATCCGCCATATGGGGCCCATGGCCCAGGATCTCTCCGCCGCCTTCGGCCTCGGTGAGGACAACCTCCACATCAACACCCTGGACGCCGACGGCGTGGCCCTGGCCGGCATCCAGGGGCTCTACCAGCTCTCCCAGGAGCAGGCGAGCCGCATCCAGGCCCTGGAGGACGAGAACGCTTCCCTCAAGCAAGGGCTTGACAGCCTGGAGACGCGGGTGACGGCGCTGGAAGGGGCAAACGGGACGAGCAACAGCGCATCGGCTGGACTGTTCTCCTCCGGCCTGAGCATCGGCTGGCTGCCTATCGGTGGACTGCTGGTGGCGGGCCTGGTCCTGGTGCAGCGCCGCCGCGCGGGAGGCAAGCGATGAGACGAGCAGCATTATTCGCGGCCCTGCTCCTCGCTGTGCTGGCGGGCGCGCTCCGTGGGTACTGGCCGCTGGGCAGTGGCTCTGTCTCGTCCGCGGGCGGGCTGACATGCAGTGTGAAGGGGTCATGTAATGGAGCAGGCGAGGTGGCGGTATTCCGGATGTCGGGGCTGGCCAACGCGCATGCGGGAACGGCGACCGTCTCGGGCTACCCTGACGTGGTGTGTTGCAGCGGCGTGACGGGCCTGAGCAATAGCTGTAGCGGGAGCTACACCACGGTGCTGAGGCTATCGGCAACGGACAACGCGCACGTGGCCTCCAGCGAGCCCAGCTACACGACCCAGGCGTGCCTGTCGGCGACCGGCACGACAATTAGCTGCCAGTACGGCTCGAGCTGCGGCAGTGGTTACACTTGCCTGGCAACTATCTACAGCAGCACCAACGCGCACGTGGCGGACTGCGACGGCAGCAACGACTACGGGACGAAGGTCTGCTGCTCTGCCAGCGCCGTTGTCGCCGTCGGTGGTGTGGCGGAGCCTCCGGACGTAGCTGGATCGGCGAGCGGCTCCTCGTCCCCACCGTATGCGGCGCTGGCGGGAGCGGCGGCTGGGGTCGTCATGCTCGCGGCGGGCGGATGGTACGTTAGGAGGCGCCGGCAGATGTAGGTCAGACCCGTCGCTGGTCTGCGGCGGTTTGGGCTAAGGGGGCGGCAGACGTATAATTGGCTCTGAAGCATCGAATTCCCCGCTCGGAGCCAATTCGTGGGAAAGAGCCTGACGCGGAAGATCATCGAGGAGCACCTCGTCGAGGGCGAGGCCGTCGCCGGCGGCGAGGTCGCGCTGCGCATCGACCAGACGCTGACGCAGGACGCGACGGGGACGATGGCCTACCTGCAGTTCGAGGCGATGGGCATCCCACGCGTCCGCACGAAGCTGTCGGTCAGCTACGTCGACCACAACATGCTGCAGACGGGCTTCGAGAACTCGGACGATCACCGCTTCCTCCAGAGCTTCGCCGCCAAGCACGGGATCTATTTCTCGCGACCCGGAAACGGCATCTGCCACCAGGTGCACCTGGAGCGCTTCAGCGCGCCGGGCGAGACGCTGCTGGGCTCCGACAGCCATACGCCGATGTGCGGCGGCGCGGGCATGCTGGCGATGGGCGCCGGCGGGCTGGACGTGGCGATGGCGATGGCCGGCGAGCCGTTCCGGCTGATGATGCCGCGGGTGGTGCGAGTTGACCTGAAGGGCAGGCTGCCACCGTGGGTCCTGGCGAAGGATGTCATTCTGGAGATGCTGCGCCGTCTGAGCGTGAAGGGCGGCGTCGGCAAGGTCTTTGAGTACGCCGGCGAAGGTGCCGCCGCCCTCAGCGTACCCGGACGCGCGATCATCACGAACATGGGCGCCGAGCTGGGCGCTACAAGCTCTATCTTCCCAAGCGACGAACACACCCGCGAGTACCTGCGGGCGCAGAAGCGCGAGGATGCCTGGAAGCCGCTGTCGCCTGACGCGGACGCGCAGTACGACGAGGTGATGGAGCTGGACCTGTCGGCGCTGGAGCCGCTGATCGCCGTGCCTTCGAGCCCGGACGCCGTCGTGCCGGTGCGCGAGGTCGCGGGAATGGAGGTCGGTCAGGTCGTTATCGGAAGTTGCACCAACTCGTCGTACCTGGACCTGATGGCCGTCGCGGCGATCGTGAAGGGCAAGATGGTATCGCCGGCGGTCAACGCGTCGGTCAATCCGGGGACGCGGCAGGTGATGCTGATGCTGGCGGAGAACGGGGCCCTGGCGGACCTGATCGCGGCGGGCTTTCGGGTGCTGGAGTCGTCGTGCGGGCCGTGCATCGGGATGGGGCAGTCGCCGGCGACGGGCAGCGTGTCGCTGCGGACGTTCAATCGCAACTTCCCCGGTCGCAGCGGGACAATGGGCGACCGCGTGTATCTGTGCAGCCCGCTAGTCGCGGCGGCGTCGGCTATCAGCGGCGTCCTAACCGATCCGCGCGCCCTGGGCGAAGCGCCGCACGTCGTCGTGCCCGCAGAATTCAAGGTGGACGACCGCATGATTATCGCGCCGTCGAAGGAAGGCGAGCGCGTCGAGATCGTGCGCGGGCCGAACATCAAGCCTCTCCCGCGCGGCGAGCCGTTGCCGGAGACGCTGCGGGCAAGCGTCGTCCTCAAGGTCGCGGACGATATCACGACGGACCACATCATGCCGGCGGGGTCGAAGCTGCTGCCGTTGCGGTCCAACATTCCGGCGATGGCGGAGCACGTCTTCGAGCAGGTCGACGCGGATTTCGCGCGTCGGGCGAAGGACGCGGGCAGCTCGGTTGTCGTCGGGGGCAGCAACTACGGACAGGGGTCGAGCCGCGAGCACGCCGCGCTGGCGCCGATGTACCTGGGGCTGCGCGCTGTGCTGGCGAAGTCGTTCGCGCGAATCCACCGCGCCAACCTGGTGAACGTGGGGATCCTGCCGCTCGTGTTCGTCGATGAGGGCGACTACGACCGCATCGAGCAGGGCGATGAGCTGGAGATACCGCACGCGCGCGCCGCCGTCGAGCGGGGCGAGACCGTACGGGTGCGCAATCGCACGCGGGGATACGAGTTCGAGGCGCGGCACGGGTTGTCGGCGCACCAGGCGCGGGTGCTGCTGGCGGGCGGCCGTTTGAGCTATGTGAAGTCGTTGCAGGGATAGGGAAGACACCACGGGCGAGACGCCCGCTCTATGCGGATTCGATTTCTTCGTCTCATTAATCCGTACACAGGAGGTGCATTTTGCGCAGTAAGGTAACTATCGTCGGGGCGGGGCAGACCGGCGGCGCGATGGCGCGCGAGCTTGCTCCCAGGGGCATCGCGGACATCGTGCTGCTCGACGTCGTCGAAGGAGTACCGCAGGGGAAGGCGCTGGACATATCGCAGGCGGGGCCGATCGTCGGCTTCGACTGCAAGATCACGGGTTCGAACGACTGGAAGGACACGGCGGGCTCGGACGTTATTGTGATTACGTCAGGCAAGCCGCGCCTGCCGGGAATGAGCCGCGACGACCTGGTGACGGCGAACACGGAGATCGTCAAGGCTGTCGTGGAGCAGGCGGTAAGGCAGTCGCCGAACGCGATCATTATCGTCTTCGTCAACCCGCTGGACGTAATGTGCTACGTCGCGAAGAAGATCAGCGGCCTCCCCCGCGAGCGAGTGTTCGGTCAGTCCGGCGTGCTGGACGCGGCGCGGTTCCGCTCGTTCATCGCGCGGGAGCTCGACGTGTCGATGGAGGACGTGCAGGCGTACGTGCTGGGCGGCCACGGCGATGACATGGTGCCGCTGGTGCGCCATACGACGGTCTGCGGCATCCCGATCTCGGAGCTGATGTCGGCGGAACGGATCGCCGTGCTCGTCGAGCGGACGCGCAAGGGCGGCGGCGAGATCGTCAACCTGCTGAAGACGGGCAGCGCTTACTACGCGCCGGCCGCGGCCACGATCCAGATGGTGGAGTCGGTGCTGCTGGACCGCAAGCGGGTGATGCCCTGCTCCGTGTTCCTGGAAGGAGAGTTCGGGGTCAGCGGCACCTTCATGGGCGTGCCGGTGAAGCTGGGCGCCCGCGGCGTAGAGCAGATCATCGAGATCAAGCTGACAGACGACGAACGGGCGATGTTCGAGCGGTCGGCGGCGGCGGTGCGGGAAGTGACGAAGGTGACGGGACTGTAGCGGGTCCGCGCGACTGTGGATTCGCCTGCGTTTGAGAAAGGTCTTCCTATGAGAGAGGTGCACGTCGACAAGATAAGCGACAAGGTGGCGGAGCTCTTCGTCGATGCGGCGCACAACCTGCCGGAGGACGTGGTCGCGGCATTGGAGCGCGCCCGCGACAGCGAGGAGTCGCCGCTCGGACGGCAGGTGCTGGAGGAGATACTGGAGAACGCGAAGCTGGCCGCTGCGGAGATGATCCCGCTCTGTCAGGACACCGGCACGTCGGTCGTTTTCGTGGAAATCGGGCAGGAAGTGCACATCGCCGGCGGGGCGCTGGAGAAGGCGGTGAACCGCGGCGTCGCGAAGGCGTACACGGAAGGCTACCTGCGGAAGTCGATGGTGACGCAGCCGTTCTCCGTCCGCAAGAACAGCGGCGACAACACACCCGCCGTCATACACGTCAACCTCGTGCCCGGCGATGCGTTCAAGCTCACGGTCATGCCGAAGGGCGGCGGCTGCGAGAACATGAGCCGCATGACCATCCTTCTGCCCGGACAGGGGCGCGAGGGCATCGTGAACTTCGTGCTGCGGGCGGTGGAAGAGGCGAGCGGCAACCCATGTCCGCCGCTGGTCGTCGGCGTGGGCATCGGCGGGACGGCGGAGCACTGCATGCTGCTGGCGAAGAAGGCGATAACACGCCGCGTCGGCAGGCCGAACGGCGACGCAGAGACGGCGGACCTGGAGCGCGAGCTGCTGGAGAAGGTGAACGCGCTCGGGCTGGGCCCGCAGGCGGTCGGCGGCGTCAACACCGCGCTCGCCGTGCATGTCGAGAGCTTCCCGACGCACATCACCGCGCTGCCGGTCGCCGTCAACATGCAATGTCACAGCGCTCGCGTGAAGGAAGCGGAGCTTTAGGGAGGAACAACGTGAGCATTCCGATACGTCTGCCGCTTACCGACGAGGCGATCGCCGGACTGAAGGCCGGCGACCACGTGCGCTTGACCGGCGTTATCTACACCGCGCGCGACGCCGCCCACAAGCGGATCATCGAGGCGCTGGACAGGGGCGACGCGCTTCCCTTCGACATCCGCGGGCAGGTGATCTACTACGTCGGGCCGACGCCGCCGCGTCCCGGGCGCGTTATCGGCGCTGCGGGGCCGACGACGTCGATGCGCTTGAACCCGTACACCCCGCGGCTCCTCGAAGGCGGGCTCAGGGGCGCCATCGGCAAGGGCGGCCGCGACCGCACGGTGCGGGAGGCGTTCAAGAAGAACCGGGCTGTCTACTTCCTGGCGGTCGGCGGGACCGGGGCGCTGCTGTCGAAGCGGATCAAGAGCGCGGAGGTGGTGGCGTACGAAGACCTGGGCACCGAGGCGGTCCGGCGCCTGGAGGTGGAGGACTTCCCGGCCATCGTCGTCAACGACATCGAGGGGAACGACCTGCTGGAGCAGGGGAAGGCGCGCTACCGTCGTCGCGAGCGGCTGGGGAGCTACGCGCCGGTGGGCGAGAACGCGGAGGGGTCGAACGGCGGCGGCGCGTAAGCCAGCTTAGTAGCCTAAGTGGCTTGGCAGGGGAGATTTGCCGCCCGTTCAGGAGGCGCGAGGGTTGCCCGGCGCGGTGTCTTAAGGCGGATCACGTCCTCCCAGGAGTCGGAGCCGCTGGTCGGCTTTCTGCGTTGATAAATCTCAACATCGAAGGATTGAGCCAGCGACGCTGCAACGCAAATGGCCCTTTCTCTCGTCTCGACAAAGGGAAGCGCTTCGATATCGGACAAGGCTATCTCTCCATCCTGCATGAGGAGGAGTGCAGCCAATCTTGTGCTGATGGTCTCCAGGTCTTCCATGTGTCAGCGTCCTCCTAGCCAATCTGAGACGTTTGCTCAGGCTGCCTGAGGAGCGGGGGCAGCTTCTGCAGTAGTTCAGGTGGCAACTCTTTGATTCTCTTACTTATCTCTTTCTTCTTTTTGGCCTGCTCCAACTCTCTCTTCTTCAGAGTCAGGCGGTGAATCTTCCAGACGACCTCCAACTGATCACCCTCAAGCGGCTTGGCCTCTAAACCGATTGCCTGTGCTTCTTCCATATTAATGCAATAGCTGTGATCAGGGTAACCCTCGGTTAGCTGCTCAGCCACCTGCTTGGGGTCTCGGGAGGAGTGTTTGAGCATACGCGTGGAGAGGAGCTTCTCTAGATACTGTTTCCCCAGGTCGAGCGTCTTCTTGAAGCTGCCCAGCGTCAGGGGGAACTGCAACCGTTGCATTAGGCCGTCCGCCAACTGCTTGTTGCCCTTTCGGTACTCTTCCCTTATCAAGGCCAGTGTGGATTCGATGTGCAGCGGCGAAAAGCTTTCGAGACGCTTCTCTAGGGCGTTCATCTGTGTTATTTGCGGATCTACGGGGCCCAGTTCGGCCACTGGAGTCATGAGGATGCAGTCGCCAGCGCACACGAGCAACGTCGCTGCGCTCTTTGCCCACCTGGGAACGATGAAGGTCAGCGATTGATCGCCGAACCGTCGGAAGAGCTGAGCCAAATTGTAAGCAGCGTCTATGTCTCCTCCTCCCGAGTCCACGAGCACGTTAAGATGATGGCAGTCGGCTGGATACCTGCTCTTAAGGTCATCATATACATCGTCCACAAGGCCCGATCCAATCTCCGCGTTTGCCAGGAGGAGCGGGTAGCACGCCGCCGAGCGCAGCTCGCGCAACCGCTCAACCTCTCGTTCGATTTCTCGCTCGATTTGGCCGACTGACGAACTGCTCTTTGCCGCATTCGCGTTTGGCATTGCGACCACCTCCTAGGAAACGTCGACAGCCAGTATAGCGCTCAGGCGACCGCTTGCCAACAATAGAACTGCACGTTTTGACCTAAGTGCGATGTCAGTCGATGAAGGACGCGAGGGCGATGATGCCGAACGCGAACGCGGCGAGCCCTACCAGCGACAGGCCAGCGGTGACGACTTTCTCGCCGACGCCGCGCAGTCCGTAGTCCATGGCGACGTTGCGCACGCCGTTCAGGCCGTGATAGAGGGCGAAGGACAGCAGCAGCAGGTCGATTACCCAGTAAGCCGGCGTTTCGAAGCGCTCGGCGACGTTGGAGAAGACGACGAGGCCGGGCAGGGCGCCGCTCTCGACCTTGGAGATGTTCACGAGGTGGTTGATGACGATGTGCGTCGGCAGGAGAACGACGAGGCCGATGGCGGTCACGCGCTGCAGCAGCCACGCCCAGAAGCCGGAGCCGACGGCCTGCCAGGGGCCTTCAGCCATAGGCACCGTCGCCTCGTTCTGAGTCTCCGTCGCTTCCGTCACGATTCTCCCCACGTCCCCTAGAGAAGATTTCGCACGGCAATAACCGTGCCGATGAATACGCTCACCGCCAGCGCGAACGACAGCCAGAAGAGCGCCTTCTGGAACCGCAGACCGACCGCGAAGTCGAGCAGGATGAGCCGCAGGCCGTTCAGGCCGTGGAACGCCACAACGCCGACAAGGCCGGCGTCGAGCACGAGGAAGGGCGTCTTCTCGAAGTTCGAGAGCAGCTTGTCGAAGGAGCCCTCGCCGCGCACCGCCGTGCCGATAACGATGAGGTGGGTGACCAGGTAGAGCGTCAGGAACAGGCCGGAAAGGCGCTGGAGGGCCCACGCCGCAGTGCCCGTGCGCATGGCCCTGGCCTGAAACTGCGCGTCTGCCGGCTTGTACATCTGTCCTTCCTTCGAGCCCCTAGCGGAGCAAGTGCAGGCGCTTCAAGAGCGCCAGCTTCTTGAGGTTCTGGATAGCTTCCGTTGGGTTAACGCCCTTGGGACACCACTCGGTGCAACTGAAGATGGTGTGGCAGCGCCAGAGAGCGTGCTCGTCGGCGAGGCGCGACAGGCGCTGCGCTCGGGCGTCGTCACGCGGGTCGTGGCAGAAGCGATAGGCCTTGGCCAGCGCCGCCGGACCGAGATAGCGGTCGTCGATGGCGACGATTGGGCAGGCGGAGTAGCAGACGCCGCACTGAATGCAGGCGGCGAACTGCGACAGCTTCGTTGAGCGCGCCGCTTCGACGAGGTACTCGCGGGCGGGCGCGCGCTTCGCCGGGTCGGTTGCGAGCCAGGGCGTGATGGCGCGGATCTTCTCGTAGAAGGGGCCCATGTCGGCGACGAGGTCCTTCAGCGTCGGAAGGCTGGCCAGCGGCTCGAGCGTGACCGGCCGGCCATGCGAGACGTCGACTATCTTCGTCTTGCAGGCGAGGCGCGACTCGCCGTTGACGCGCATCGCGCAGGAGCCGCAGATGGCGCTGCGGCAGGCGCAGCGGAACGCGAGCGAGCCGTCGAGCTGCTCCCGCGTCGCCAGCAGCGTGTCGAGCACGGTGGCCGACTGTGGCATGTCGATGGTAAAGAGCTCGTACTCGGCCTTGCCGTCGGAAGTCGGGTCGTAGCGGCGTACGCGGATCTTCGCTTCCACTAGTAGACCCTCTTCTCCGGCTCCCAGCGCGTCTTCGTGACGGGGGCGTATTCGAGCCGAGGCTCCGCGTCGGTCTGGAAGGCGAGCGTGTGCTTCATCCAGGCGGCGTCGTCGCGCTCCGGGAAGTCCCGCCGCGAGTGGGCGCCGCGGCTCTCCTCGCGCTGAAGAGCGCCGAGCGCTATCACTTCCGCCAGGTCGAGCATGAAGCCAAGCTCGACGACCGACAGGAGCTCGAAGTTGAAGACCTTGCCCTTGTTCCGCACCGGCACTCTCGTCCAGCTTTCCCGGAGCTCGCGCACACGGCTCAGAGTATCCGCGATCCCTTCTTTCGTGCGGAAGATGCCGACACCCCTGTTCATCGCCCCGGCCATTTCGCCGCGGATGGCGGCCATGCTTTCGCCGTCGTTCGGGCGGGCGAGGAGCGCTGCCAGCGTTTCGGCGTCGCGTCGCACAAAGTCGGTGGAAGGCGACGGCGCGGGCTGCGAGGCGACGGAGGCGGCTGCCGCTTTGCCGGCGCGCCGTCCGAAGGTGATCGTCTCGAGAAGCGAGTTGCCGCCGAGCCGGTTGGCGCCGTGGACGCTGACGCAGGCGCACTCGCCGCAGGCGAAGAGACCATCCAGAGGCGTGGCGCCGTCGGCGTTTGTCTTGACGCCGCCCATGGCGTAGTGCATGCCGGGTCGAACGGGCACGGGCGCGGAGACGAAGTCGGTATTCGTGAGGTCGAGGGCAAGCTCGCGGATCTGGAAGAGGCGCTCGTTGATCTTCTTCGCGCCGAGGTGGCGCAGGTCGAGGAGGACGCAGCCGTCGACGCCGCGGCCTTCGTCGATCTCCGTCTGCTCGGCGCGGGAGACGACGTCGCGGGCGGCGAGCTCCATCTTGTTCGGAGCGTAGCGGGCCAGGAAGCGCTCGCCCTCGGCGTTCAGCAGGTAGCCGCCTTCGCCGCGGGCGCCCTCGGTGATGAGGACGCCGCTCTCCTTGAGGGTCGTCGGGTGGAACTGCACGAACTCCATGTCCATAAGCGGCACGCCGGCCCGATAGGCGAGGGCGTGGCCGTCGCCGGTGGAGATGAGGGAGTTGGAGGTCGGCGAATAGATGCGTCCCAGACCGCCGGCGGCAAGCACGACGGCTTTCGCGGGCAGGGCTTCGACGTCACCGGTGCGCATGTTCATGGCGATCACGCCGCAGCAGCACCCGCCTTCGACGATGAGCGACGTGACGAACCACTCGTCGTAGGTGCGGACGCTCAGCTTGAGGGTCTGCTCGTGGAGGACGTGCAGGAGCGCCTGGCCGGTGATGTCGGCGACGTAGCAGGTGCGAGGGAAGCCGGCGCCGCCGAAGGGCCGCTGGGCGATGCGCCCGTTGGGAAGGCGATCGAAGACGGCACCCATATGCTCGAGCTCGATGATGTCGTCGGGAGCTTCGCGGCACATGGCCTCGATGGCGTCCTGGTCGCCGAGGTAGTCGCTGCCCTTGACGGTGTCGTAGGCGTGGCTTTCCCAGGAGTCGTCGTCACCGACGGCGGCGTTGATGCCGCCCTGAGCGGCAACGGAGTGGGAGCGCAGGGGGTAGACTTTGCTGAGGAGCGCAACGTCGACGCCGGCGCGGGCCACCTCGAGGGCGGCGCGCATTCCGGCCAGGCCGGCTCCGACGACGAGAACGTCATGCATAGTCGTTCTGGCGTCCGGGTCGCGGAGCCGCCGGGCGATGCCTGTCGATGAGACGTGTGGGGCTTCACGACGCGGAACGTCCCCATGATAGGACAAACGCGCCTTTGAGGCGAGGCGCCCGTCGAGCGACGGAGCGGCGCAGCGCGACGAGGAGGAGCGCGTGGCTACAAGCTCCCCGAGCGCGTGTCTGAGACGCAGCTATAAGCAGCCCGGAGCGCGTGCCTGCAGGGCGTGGCCTCAAACTCCCCGAGCGCGTGTCTGAGACGTAGCTATAAGCAGCCTGGAGGTCAGGCAACGGAGCGGCGCAGGGCGACGAGCAGGAGGGCGGCTATCGATTTGGCGTCCTGGATTTCGCCGCTATCAACGAGGCGCAGGGCTTCTGTCCAGGATACGCCCAGCGCCCGCAGGTCGTCTTCGTCGCCGGTGTCCAGCGGCGCTTCTTCCAGGTCAGTCGCCAGGAAGAGGTGGATGTACTCGTTCGAGTAGCCGGGGCTGAGGAAGAAACCGCCCATTCGCTGGAGGGAGCGCGGTCGAAAGCCGGTCTCTTCACGCAACTCGCGTTCCGCGCACGCTTCCGGCGACTCGCCCTCATCGATTGTGCCGGCTGGCAGCTCCAGGAGGACGCGCCCCACAGGATGCCGGTACTGGCGCACGAGGAAGACGCAGTCGTGCTCGTCAACGGCAACGAGGAGGACGGCGCCGGGATGCTCGACGACTTCGCGGGTGGACTCACCGCGCGCGCTCTCCACGGTGTCGACGCGCACTTTCAGGAGGCGGCCGCTGAAGGGCCGCTCGCTGCGGAGGACGCGAGGCGGAGTCGGATCGGGCTGGTCGGGCACGGGAACCTCCTTGTTCGGCAGCTCCGGCTAGATGTCCAGCACCATCGCCGTTTCGTCGCAGTTCATGAACTTGGGACAGCGGTAGCACTCGCTCCAGACCTTGCGGGAGAGCGTCATGGCGTCCGCCTGGGAGAAGCCGAGCTTCTGGAAGAAAGCCGGTTTCATGGTGAGGGCAAAGACGCGCTTCAAGCCCAACAAGCGCGCTTCATCGAGGCAGGCGCGAACGAGCAGCGAGCCGATGCCGAGCGACTGGCTCTCCTCGCGCACGGCGAGGGAGCGCACTTCCGCCAGGTCCTCCCAGTTGATGTGCAGGGCGGCACAACCCACGACTTCGCCCTCATGGCGGACGACGAAGAAGTCGCGCAGGGTCTCGAAGAGCTCAGCGGGAGCGCGCGGAAGCATGTCGCCCCTACGGGCGAACTCGTTGACCAGCTCGCTCAGCCGCGCGATGTCGCCGACGGCTGCCTTCTTCACCCTGAAGCTTTCGGACAATCGTTTTCTCCTGTCTTTCGCCGCCTACGGCCCGTCCGCCGCGGGATCAGGCGCGCTTTCGTCCGCCTCGAAGCTGCGCCGCCAGCGCAGGCGCACGGCCACGCGCTCGTAGAAGCCCGGCGAGTCGGAGAAACGCAGGAAGCGCGCGATGTGCGGGCTAAGGCTGGCGCGCACGACTTCACCGGCACCGAGCTCGAAAGCGGGCTCGCCATCGAGGCTGACGGAGGCGGCGTGGTCGGGGTCGAGGAAGAGATCGACGACGGAGGACCCGGGCAGGACGAGCGGGTTGGTCTGACCGAGATGGGGCGCAACCGGGATGAGCACCATCTCCTTCGCCTGCGGATAGAGGATGGGTCCACCGATAGCCTGGGCGTAGGCGGTGCTCCCCGTGGCGCTGGCAACGATGACGCCGTCGGCGCGGTAGTCGGCGACGAGGGCGCCGTCGATGTAAGCGCTGATCAGGATCGTGCGGCCGAGGGCGGTGCGCCCGATGACGACATCGTTGAGGGCATGAAGGTAGGGCTGCGCGCCCCTAAGGACGGGGCCATCGCGACCGGCGACGACCTGCACGTGCAGCATCGCTCTCTCCTCGACGTGCCAGCGGCCGGCGAGGACGTCCGGCAGGCGACGGAGCGAGTTGTCGCCGTCGCGCAACTCCGTCAGAAAGCCGAGGCGGCCCAGATTGATGCCGAGCAGCAGCACTTCGTGCGGGACGATAAGCCGCGCCGCGCGCAGCACTGTGCCGTCGCCGCCGATCGATATCAGGAGGTCCGTGCCCGGGACCTGCTTCTTCGCGTTCGCCTCGTCCCAGGCCTCGCTGGTCCAGACTTCGGCGACTTCGCGGGCGATGGCGGAGCGCAGGGTCTGCAACAGCTCGCCGGCCGCGGCCAGCTTCGAATGATAGATGATGCCGACCCTCTTCATCCGTCTGTCCTCATGTCGCCGGCGTGCTCCACAGAACGAAGAACTCCTTGTTGCCCGCCGGCCCGAGAAGGGACGACGTGGTCAGCCCCAGCAAACGCAACCCCTGCCCGGTCCCCCAGGCGACGTGCCGTCCGAGAACGGCGGCGTGGACCTGCGGGTCGCGCACGACGCCCTTCTTGCCGACCTCGCTTCGCTTCGCCTGGAACTGCGGCTTGACGAGGGCGACGATGCGGGCGCCGGGCTCGAGAAGCTTCATCACCGCCGGCATCACCTTCTCGAGCGAGATGAAGGAGACGTCGATTGTGGAGACGCCTGCCTTCTCCGGCAGCGATTCCAGATATCTTATGTTAACACGCTCCAGGACCGAGACGCGCGCGTCTTGCCGCAGGCGAAAGTCGAGTTGCCCGTAGCCAACGTCGACGGCGTACACATGGGCGGCGCCCGCCTGCAGCAGGCAGTCGGTGAAGCCGCCGGTCGATGCGCCGACGTCGACGGCGACGAGGCCTTCGATGTCCAGGCCGAATGCTTTCAGGGCACCGGCCAGCTTCTCGCCGCCGCGGCTGGCGTAGCGGTCGCCGGCAGCGACTTCGACGGCGGCAGCGGCGTCGACGAGGGCGCCAGCCTTAGCGACAGGCCGTCCTTCGACAAGAACAGCGCCCGCCATGATGAGCGCGCGCGCTTTCTCGCGGCTCTCGACCAGGCCGCGCTGGACGAGAAGTATATCGAGACGGCTTTTCCCCGCCACATCAGGAAGGATAGTGGCGGCCAAGAGGAGAGTCAAGGAAGGCGTCAATTGACCCGCCGGATCGGAGCCCGTATCATCGATAATCATGGCAGATAGCGAACCGTTCGCCTCCGAGGGCGCCGCACCCATTCCGGCCGGCGCTTCGTTGACGGGCCTGAGCAGCGCGGGCGCCCTCTCCACCCTCGGCAACGTCATCGTATCGATGCGGCCGAAGCAGTGGACGAAGAATATCCTCGTCTTCATGGCGTTCATCTTCTCGCTGGGCGAGACGTGGCATGTGAGCGAGCCGTCGGGCTGGCTGCCGCTGGTCGGCAAGACGGCGGCGACGTTCGCGCTCTTCTGCATGGTCTGCGGCGCGGACTACCTGATCAACGACGTCCGCGACCGCGAGAGCGACCAGCTTCACCCCAAGAAGCGAACGCGTCCCATCGCGTCGGGGCGATTGTCGACGCGGACGGCGGTCATCGCGGCTGTTGCGCTGATGGCGATGGGCCTGGCGGGCGGATTCGCGCTGGAGTGGCGGGTCGGCGCGGTCATCGGCGGCTACATCGTCATCATGGTGGCGTACTCATACTACCTCAAGCACATGGTGCTGCTGGACCTGATGACTATCGCCGGCGGCTTCGTGATGCGGGCGATGGCGGGCGCGTTCGTCATCAACGTGCCGATTTCGCCGTGGCTGTACGTGGTGACAGCGCTGGGTGCCCTGTTCCTGGCGATCAACAAGCGTCGGGCGGAGATCGTGCTGCTGAAGGACGACGCTAACCAGCACCGTCCGACGCTGGAGGAGTACACGCCGGCGTTGCTGGACCAGATGGCGTCGATAGTGACGGCGTCGACGCTGGTGGCGTACGGGCTGTACACGTTCACGGCGACGGCGCTGCCGGCCAACCACTCGATGATGCTGACGATACCGTTCGTGCTGTACGGGATCTTTCGCTATCTGTACTTGGTGCACGTGCGCGGCGAGGGCGGGAGTCCGGAGGAGGTGCTGCTGAAGGACGCACCGTTGATGGTGGACATTCTGCTGTGGGTAGCAGTGTCGGGGATACTGCTGGCGGTAGCGAGGGAGTAGACTCGCGATCGTCCACGCCATGAAGACGGCCGAGGCTGGAAAGCCTCGGCTACGTTTGTGCTTGGAGCGATTCCGGGAGGCGTCTCGAACGTCGAAAAATGCGCGAGGCCGATCCGCCAGGGGCGGACCGGCCCCTTTGCAATAGCCTGGATTGGCGGCTAGGCGGACTCTTCTTCGGGTGGTTCTATCGCCTCGACGGTCTGGCCGGACTCGGTGATCATCACCGGCCGCTTGTGCCCGCTGATCGTCTCGCCGCCGACGACGCATTTCTTGATGTCGCCGCGCGAGGGAATCTCGTACATTACGTCGAGCAGCGTGTCTTCGAGGACGGTGCGCAGGCCACGGGCGCCGGTGCGGTGTCGAATGGCCTGCTCGGCGCAGGCGCCAAGCGCTTCGTCGGTGAAGACGAGCTCGACGCCGTCGAAGGCAAAGAAGCGCTGGAACTGCTTGACGAGCGCGTTTTTCGGCTCGCTAAGGATGCGCACGAGCTCCGGCTGGCCGAGCGAGCTGAGGCTCACGACCATGGGCAGGCGGCCGACGAACTCGGGGATGAGACCGTAGTGCAGGAGGTCGTCGTGCGTGGTGTGCTTGAGCAGCTCGTCGGTGAGCTCCTGGCCGGTCTTCGTCTGACGGAAGTCGGTCGTGAAGCCCATGGACTTGCGCGTCTTGCCGATGCGCTTGTCGACGACGCGCTCCAGCCCTTCGAAGGCGCCGCCGCAGATGAACAGGATGTTCGTGGTATTGATTTGGATGAAGTCCTGGTGCGGGTGCTTGCGACCGCCCTGCGGCGGCACGTTGGCGATCGTGCCCTCGATTATCTTGAGTAGCGCCTGCTGCACGCCTTCGCCGGAGACGTCGCGGGTGATTGACGGGTTGTCGCTCTTGCGGGCGATCTTGTCGATCTCGTCGATGTAGACGATGCCGCGTTCGGCCCGCTGGATGTCGTAGTCCGACGACTGGATGAGGTGCAGGAGGATGTTCTCGACGTCCTCACCGACGTAGCCGGCCTCGGTCAGGGCCGTGGCGTCGGCTATGGTGAAGGGGACGTCGAGGATGCGCGCCAGCGTGCGGGCAAGGAGCGTCTTGCCGGTGCCGGTGGGCCCGACGAGCAGGATGTTCGTCTTCTCCAACTCGACGCCGTCTACCGCCGTCTGGCGGGCGGCGCCGATGCGCTTGTAGTGGTTGTAGACGGCAACGCTGAGGACTTTCTTGGCCTGCTCCTGCCCTATCACCCACTCGCCTAGCTGGTCATAGATGAATTTGGGCGGCGGTACGCGTTGCGCCTTTGTTTTCGCCTTTACGGGACCGGCGACCTCTTCGTCGATGATCTCGCGGCAGAGCTCGACGCATTCGTCACAGATGTAGACGGCGCCGGGCCCGGCGATGAGGCGTTTTACTTGATCTTGGTTTTTTCCACAGAAGGAGCAGTGATACTGTACTCTGCTGCTCCGGCCAGTCGGCATTTTCGACCTCGTATTCGCGACCTATGGGGCCGCGTCCAACCACTCAAACCTAAAGCGGTGGTTTCTCCAGAATCTCGTCAACGATACCATACTCTTTCGCCTGCTGGGCATCCATGAAGAAGTCGCGGTCGGAGTCGCGGGCGATTCGCTCGGTCGACTGTCCAGTGTGCTTCGACAGGATGTCGCGGATGATCTGCTGCTCGCGCAGGATCTCCTTGGCGTGAATCTCAATGTCCGCGGCCTGACCGCGCACGCCGCCGGCCGCCTGGTGCATGTGAATCGTTGAGTTCGGCAGGGCGTAGCGCTTGCCGGGTTTGCCAGCGGCCAGGAGTATGGTCGCAAAGCTGGCCGACATGCCGACGCAGATGGTCGACACGTCAGGTCGAACGAGCTGCATGGTGTCGTAGATCGCCAGTCCGGCGGGCACGACGCCTCCAGGCGAATGGATGTACATGCTGACGTCGCGGTCCGGGTCTTCGCGCTCCAAATAGAGGAGCTGGGCGATCATCAGGTTGGCGATCTGGTCGTCGATGGGCGTACCGAGGAAGATGATCCGCTCCTTGAGGAGGAGGGAGTAGATATCGAAGGCACGTTCGCCACGGGCGCCGCTCTCGATTACCATGGGTATCAGACTGTCGATTCTCATGCTTTTGCTCCTAGGGGCCCTGGGTGCGAGGCGGCATTCGTAACTTCAAACGTCGGGAGTGCAGCCATCATTACAGGGCTCATTCGCTATCCGTTTCTTCGGCCTGGTTGCTCTCCTCCGCTGTCTCGGGCGTTTTGTCGCTGGAGACGAGCTCGACGAGTGTGTCCCAGGTCTTTCGCGTGAGAAGGGACCGTCGAATGGCATCGCGGCCGTCAGGGGTCCCGAACATTCGCCGGAACTGGTCGGCCTGCGTTCCCGCAGCAGAGATCACTCGCTCTGCCTCCTCGGTGACTTCTTTTTCATCGACGTCTATATTTTCGACTTCGGCCACCTGGGACAACAGTAGTGAATGTCTAACTCTGCGCTCCGCAGTCTCACGCAACTGCCTGCGCAGCTCTTCTTCAGATTTGCCGATGCGCTGGAGGTACTGCTCCATGCCGCTCTCGCCGCGAGGGCCGAGCTGCTCGCGCAGGAGGTGGTCTATCTCCTTGTCCAGAAGGACCGGCGGGTATTCGATCTGCGCCGACTCGGCCATGGTGATGAGTATCTGCTCCTGGTAGCGCTCCAGCTCCGCCTGTTCTTCGGCCTTGCGCAGGTCGTCGGCGAGGCGCTGGCGCAGGGCGGCGATGCTATCGAATCCCTCGCCCACCTGGCGGGCAAAGACGACGTCGAGCTCGGGAAGCTGCTCTTCCTTCACTTCGCGGACGGCGACGCGGCAGTGACACTGTTTGGCGCCAAGCTTGCGCTCCGGGAAATCGGCGGGAAGCGGTAGCTCGACTTCCTTCTCGGCACCCTTGTTCAGTCCAACGATCTCTTCGGCGAGGCCAGGCAGGAAGACGGGGCGGTCCTTCTGAAGCTGGAACTCGATGTCTGAGCGGTCGAAGAGGGCGCGGCCGTCGACGGCGCCTTTCACGTCCGCGGTGATGACATCGCCCCAATCGGCGGGCCGCGTCACGGGCTGGAGGTTGGCGTAACGATGGCGAAGCTGGTCGAGCGCCTCGTCGACGCGCTCTTCGGGCACGACAACGGGGTCGCGCGGGAGCCACATCCGGTGGTAGTCGCCGAGCTCAACGGTTGGGCGAATGGGGACGGTCGCTTTCATTACGAGCGGATCCGTGCTGACCATTTCGACCTGCGGGAGCTCGATAGCGTCGATGTCCTCCTGCTCGATGGCTTCGCGATAGACCTCGGGAATGAGGCGATCGAGCGCTTCCTGAAGGAGCGTGTCATGGCCGACCTGGCGTTCGAGCATTGAGCGCGGGGCTTTGCCGCGCCGGAAGCCGGGCACGTTGGTGCGCTGGACCATACGCCGGTAAGCCGCGTCGAGCGACTTTTCGAGCCGCTCAGGCTCTACCTCAATCTCCAGCACAACTTGGCTCTGGGGAATGCGTTCCGTGGAAACCTTCACTTAGACCTCGGAATCCAATTATAGCATGCGGTGAGAGGGTAGGGAAGCTGGTGGCAGTTCCGCGCGCGGACTGACGCCAGGCCGCCGCAAGCCGGGGGCTCGGCCAGCGACCGCGAGGGCAAATCCGAGGCTAGCCCTACTGGTCAGCGCAGAAGAGGACCTCGACGCCCGACGGGTCGCTCTGGAAGCGCAGCCACTCGACGCTCTGGTCGGCGGGCAACTCGAAGCCGAGAACGCCCTGCGCCGTCGCCCCTACGCTGATGTTCTCGAGGAAACTCCCGTCCGTCGCGCCGACGGCGTCCAGGTTCTTGGGGAAATACTCCTTCCCGTCCCAGGTGTGGAGGCGAACGTTGAGCGCCTCAAGGTCGGCGTGGCCGGTGTTCTCGGCCGTCACCCCGATGGCGACGTAGCGTTTGCCGGAGGGAGCAGCGCCGTCGTCCGAAGAAGGAATCGCGGGATCTTTGATTGTCCTGATGGTCACCTGGGTGCCGACAGATTCGTTGTTTATCTGCCCCGACGAGGAACCCGCCGCATACAATGCCTCGATTGCACTCATCGACGTGCCGCCTCTCACAACTCCAACGACATCGAAAAGAACCACGCACGAAGCCATAGCGGCGACGTAGATGAAGGCCAGGATCAGGGCGGCAAGCAGGATGGCGCGGACCATTGCGCTGACCCTGCCGGCGTTGGGATCGATATGCGTCAGGCGGTCGAGGATGGTCTCCCGCTTGTCGCGGTACTCTTCCTCCGATATCGTCCCGCTTGTTCGCAGCTCCTCCAGCGCGCGCAGCCGTTTCGTTATGTCTGGCATGTCACCTCCATGCGCCGTCGCCAGACGCGGCTATGAACCTACGACTCTGTCGTGCCGAGCCAGGTCATGCTAAGAGCAACCGGGAGGTTTGTCAAGCTACCTAACGGGCGTGAGGCGTCAGAATGTCGGTGAGGGCGTCGCCGAGGAGGTTGAAGGCGAAGATGAGGGCAGCGACGACAACGCCGGGCACGAGCAGGAGGCTTGCGTGGGCGTTGAGACTCCGAATGGAGCCGCCTTCGAAAAGCATGGTCCCGAAGCTGGGCGTCGGCGGGTGGATGCCCACGCCGAACCAGCTCAGCGCTATCTCCGTGCCGGCGATGGCGCCAAGCGAAGCGGAGAAGCCGACGATTACGATGTTCGCGACGTTGGGCAGCAGATGGCGGAAGATGATCCGCCAGGTCGAGGCGCCCATGGCGCGGGCGGCGGTCACGTACTCGCTCTCGCGCAGCGCCAGCACCTGCGAGCGGATGAGCCGCGCCGGCGCGACCCAGGCGAACAGTGACAGGGCAGCGAACACGACGAAGTAGTCAGGGAAGCCGTCGATGCGCAGCCCCTTCTCGATCGCTCCCAGCCAGCCCCAGCCGCGCACGCGCTCTCCCAGCGTGGCGTTGATCATGATGAGCATCGGCAGGCCGGGCAGGGCGAAGAAGACGTCGCCGAGGCGCATTATCGCCGTGTCGACGCGCCCGCCCGCGTAGCCCGCCAGCAGGCCGAGGCCGACCGCCAGCACGAGCCCGCCGGTGACGAGTGTGCAGACCGTTATGACGACGGTCGTGCGAGAGGCCCAGATAACACGACTTAGCACGTCCCGTCCCAACTCGTCGGTGCCGAAGGGATGCGCCAGCGAAGGGCCTTTCGTGACGTAGTCTAGGTTAGTAGCGCGGTAGCTGTGCGGGGCCACAATGGGCGCGAAGATGCCGCAGAAATAGAAGACGGCGATGAACAGGAGACAGGCGACGGCGACCTTCTTGCGCAGGAGACGTCGCAGGGCGAGGGCCAGCGGGCCGCGCGCCGGCCGCTCGGCTTCGAGGCCTTCTTCGAGGTAAGGGCTAGAACTGCTGCCGCTCATAGCGCACCCGCGGGTCGATCAGCGTGTAGGCGATGTCGATGGCGATGTTGGCGACGACGAAGGCGACCGCCAGGATGACCGTAAGCGCCAGAATAACGTTGTAGTCGCGGCTCTGGACAGAATTGAAGGCGAACTGGCCTATTCCCGGCACGCCCAGGAGCGTCTCGGCGAAGAAGGCACCTTCCACCAGCGTCGCCAGAGAGATGCCGATGACGGTGATGAGCGGCAGCAAGGAGTTGCGCACGACGTGCCGGCTGATGACTCTGAACTCGCTCAACCCCTTGGCGCGGGCGGTGGTGACGTAGTCCTCCCTCAACACGGACAAGGTCGTCGCCCGGGTGAGGCGGGCCACACCGGCGATTCCCGGCAGGGAGAGCGCCAGCGCCGGCATGACGATGCGCTTGTCGAAGATACCGCCCCAGCCGGAGGCGGGCAACCAGTGCAGCTTGAGCGTGAACACGAGGAGCATGACGGGCACGGCTACTACCACCGGAATGGACTGGAAGAACAGGAAGACGCTGATCGAGAAGGGGTCGGTCCATTTGCCCTGGCGAAGGGCGGCGAACACGCCAACAGGCACGCCCACGGCGAAGACGATGAGCAGCGCCACGAGCCCCAACTGCGCCGAGCGCCAGACCTTGGGAAAGATAACCTCGGAGACGTCACGGTTGCGGTAGATCAGGCTTTCGCCCAGGTTGCCGTGCGCCAGGTTCTTCAGGTAGATGGCGTACTGCTCGAAGAACGGCTTGTCGAGTCCTTCCGCATGGCGGACGCGCTCCCAAGCAGCGGGGTCGCTGTACTGGCCCTGGATGACACGAATCGGGTCGCCCGGGCCGAAGCGCACGACGGCGAAGGCGATGAACGTGACGGCGAGGAGGATGACAGGCGCCCAGAGAAGTCGCCGGACTATGTAGGGGAGAAGCCCTTGCATCGCCTAACGCTCCCGCCGCTGTCGCGTCTAAGTTTCGATCGTCACGTATCGCAGGTAGGGCATGACGATCGGCGGCAGGAAGAAATTCTTCACGTAGGGTTTCACAACCACGTTGTCGCGGGCGTTGTAGAGCGGTATCCAGGGTGCGTCGCCCACGATTATCTGTTCGGCCTGCTGGTAGAGGGCCATGCGCTTGCTTGTATCCTGCTCCGTTCGCGCCTGAAGGAGCAGATTGTTGAACGTCCGGGTTGTTGTAGTGCGAAGTGTTCTGGTGACTCTGGCTGTAGAAGAGAATGTCGAGAACGTCCTCGGGATCGGGGTAGTCCATCACCCAGCCGGCGGTGAACATCTGGTACTGCCCCTTGTCGAGGTCCTGCCAGAAGGTGGCCTGCTCGGTCTGCTGGATCTCCACTTCGACGCCGAGATTCTGCTTCCACATCTCGACCATCGCCTGGACGTCGTTGCCCGCGCTGGCGCCGGCGCCCACTTCGCTTATGGTGATCTTGGGCAGGCCCGAGGCCCCGCCGTAGCGAGATTCG
The DNA here is from genome assembly GCA_963703345.1 of uncultured Chloroflexia bacterium. Taxonomy (GTDB): domain Bacteria; phylum Chloroflexota; class Dehalococcoidia; order DSTF01; family JALHUB01; genus JALHUB01. The sequence continues at coordinate 1,761,605 of OY969814.1, forward strand.
GCCAGCAACTGCTTCGCCTTGTCCGGATCGTACGGTTGAGCGGTCACGGTTGAAGTGTAGCCGGGCACGCCCGCCGGCATGACACCGGTGGCGGCCGACATCATGTCCTTGAGGACGACGTCGACGATCTTCTGGCGATCGATGGCGAGCCCGAAGGCCTGGCGCACCTTCACGTCGTCGAAAGGCGCCTTCTGGGTGTTGAAGCCGATGTACCAGACGGACATCTCGTCGGCGGAAACGTACTCGCTGTGGAGGGGATCGTTAGGGTCGCGCACACGGTCGATGTCATTGGAGCTGACGCCAGCCACGTCGACCTCGTCGTCCTGGTACTGAGTCATTTGGGAGCCGCCGGAGAGGAGGAATTGGACCGTTTTCAGAGCCGGCACGCCGAGGTGATAGCGCGGGTTGGCTTCCAGGGTCATGCTCTCGCCCAGCTTCCATTCCTTCACCTGGAAGGGGCCGGTGCCGCGCGGTTTCTTCAGCCAGTTCGTGGGGTCGCTTTCCACCTGCGTGCGGTCGACGACGAAGGCCGTGGGCGAGGCCATCTTATCGATGAAGAAGGGCTTGGCGGCGTCGATCGTTATGCGCAGCGTAAAGTCGTCCACGGCTTCGATGCCGCTAATCGATTTCGCGTTGCCGTTGATCATGTCCGTGGCGCCGACGATGTCGCCGAGGTAGGCTTCGGCGACGGTTGAGGCGGTAGCCGGGTCGGCGGCGCGCTCGATCGAGTACTTGAAATCGGCGGCGGTAACCTGGCGGTAGGTCTGCTGAAATACGACATCGTTGCGTAGGTGGAATGTGTAGACCGTGCCGTCGGCGCTGATGTCCCAGCTCTTGGCGATGTCGGGCGCGATCTTGAGGTCTTTATCCAGGGTTACGAGGCCGCCGAAGATCTCGACGATGTAGCTGGCGGAGGTGGCGTCGGTGGCGATGGCCGGGTCGAGGGTGAGCGGGTCGCTGCCAGTGAGGCGAAGGGTGGGACCGGAGCCGGAGCCGCCGGCGCTGTTGCCTGCGCTCTGGCTGCTATTTCCGCCGCCGCCGCAACCTGTGACAGCGGCAACAAGCGCGAGTCCTGACAGTAACGCCGCAACAGCAAGCAGCCTCTTCATCGCTTCGGTCTCCTTACTACCGATCTCCGGTCATCGAACCTATCGCCGAGGCTGGAAAGCCATGCTTGCGCAGGCAGGCCCCGGCTACGTCTCCTTGTTTCTTGACTCTACTGAAGATCGGCCTGCGGCGCTCCCTCCACAGGGGCGATCACCTCCGTTTGCTTCGTAATGGCTATGCCGAGCTCTTCCAGTTGCTTCGGCGATACGGGTGACGGCGCGCCCATCATCGGGTCGTAGGCGCTTTGCGTCTTCGGGAAAGCGATGACTTCGCGGATGTTGGGCGCGCCAGTCAGGAACGCGACGATGCGGTCGAGGCCGGCGGCGATTCCGCCGTGGGGCGGCGCGCCGTACTCGAAGGCTTCGAGCATGTGGCCGAAGCGATACTGCGCCTCTCCGCGCGCGATGCCCAGCAGGTCGAACACCTTCTCCTGGACTTCGCGGCGGTGGATCCTGATGCTGCCGCCGGCGCCCTCCATGCCGTTAATGACGAAGTCGTAGGCTTTGCTGCGCGCCTTCCCTGGATCGCTTTCCAGGAGCGCCACGTCCTCGTCTTTCGGCGCGGTGAACGGGTGATGGACGCTGTCCCAGCGCTGCTCGCTCTCGCTCCAATCGAACAGCGGGAAGTCGACGACGAAGCAGCAGGCGGCGGTCTGCGGGTCGGCAAGCTCGAGACGGGCGGCCATCTCGCGTCGCAGGGCGTCGAGGGCGGCGCTGGCGATCTTCGGCTGATCGGCGACGATGATGAGCAGGTCGCCGCGCCTGGCGTCGGTGCGCTGCGCGAGCCCCTTTATCAGCTCGAGGCTGAGGTGGCTGTGCATCGGCGAGCGCACATCCTCCATCGTGAGGCCGTCGATGGGCCCTTCGCCGAGGAGGGCGACGGAGATGAGTCCTTTGCCGCCCTGGTCTTCGACAAACTGCGTCAGGCTGTCGACGTCGCGGCGGGTGAAGACGGAGGCGCCCGGAGCGGCAAAGCCGCGTATCTGGCCGCCGGCGGCAATGACGTCGCGGAAGACGGCGAAGTCGCAGGTTGGGCCCAGGTCGGTCACGTCGGCGAGCTCCATGCCGTAGCGGATGTCGGGCTTGTCGGTGCCGAAGCGACGCATTACGTCGTCGTAGGCGAAGCGCGGGAAGGGCACTGGACTGAGCTTGATGTCGGGTCGCAGCTCGCGAATCATGCCGGCGAACAGCTCTTCGATGAGGTCCAGGATGTCTTTCTGGTCTATGAAGCTCATCTCCATGTCGAGCTGCGTGAACTCGGCCTGGCGGTCGGCGCGAAAGTCTTCGTCGCGGAAGCAGCGGGCTATCTGGTAGTACTTTTCGAAGCCGGCGACCATCAGCAACTGCTTGAGCTGCTGCGGCGACTGCGGCAAGGCGTAGAAGTTACCGGGATAGACACGGCTGGGCACGAGGTAGTCGCGGGCGCCCTCCGGCGTGCTCTTGGTCAGGATGGGCGTCTCGATGTCGTAGAAGCCGCGGGCGTCGAGGAAGTCACGGATGTACTTGGTGACGCGATGTCGCATGCGGAAGCGGTCGTGGACGGTGATTCGGCGCAGGTCGAGGTAGCGATAGCGCAGCCGCAACAGGTCGTCGACTTCGACTTCTTCATTTATGTAGAACGGGGGCGTCTTGGCGACGTTCAAAACGCTCGCCTCGCGGGCGACGACTTCGACTTCGCCGGTTGGGAGGGCTGCGTTCTCGGTGCCGGCGGGCCGCGGCGAGACTGTGCCGCGCACCTGGAGGACGTATTCGTTTCGCACCTCGCCGGCGGCTTCGTGGGCTTCGGGAGCGGTCTTGGGGTTGAAGACGACCTGGACGAGGCCGCGGGTGTCGCGCAGGTCGATGAAGATGAGACGGCCGTGGTCCCTCCGGCGATGCACCCAGCCGGCGAGCAGCACTTCCTGGCCGCTGTCCTCTTTGCGGAGGTCGCCGCAGTAGTGTGTCTTATGGTGCACTTTTTCTCCTCGAGGCGGTTGTTTTGCGCTTGCGTTAGAGTGTCGCATGGGGAGAGCGGCCAAGTCAATCTGGGGGGAGGGGAACAGGGCCACGCGGGAGGGCGGGTGGGAAGATCGTCGCAGATGTTACGAGAAGCGGCAGCGAGCAGCGCCGGCAGCGCCGGCAGCGTCAACCGCTATTCGGCGGCCGCCTGCCCGTGGAACGCGGCGGCAGCGGGTGCTACGATCGGACAGAGATGAGCGAGTGTCGAAGCATCTACGTCCACATCCCGTTCTGTCGCAGTAAGTGCGCCTACTGCGACTTCAACTCGTATGCGAGACAGGCACGCCTCATTCCCAGCTACGTCGACGCCCTGCTGCGCGAGGCGGCGTTTTGGGCGGAGACAGGCGCCGTCGGAGGCGTCGACACGCTGTACGTCGGTGGCGGGACGCCCAGCCTGTTGCCGGGGGAAGCGGCGGAACGCCTCCTCGCCGGCCTGCGACGTCTCTTCACCGTCGCCGGCGACGCGGAGATAACGTTCGAGGCGAACCCGGAGAGCGCGGCAGCCGACCACCTGCGAGCGCTCCGTGGCATCGGCGTCAATCGCCTCAGCCTCGGCGTCCAGAGCTTCGACGACGGGGAGTTGCGCCTGCTCGGCCGCATCCACGACGTCGCGACGGCAGAGACGGCGTTCCGGGCCGCGCGGGAGGCCGGATTCGAATCTGTCAACCTGGACCTGATCTTCGGGCTGCCGGGGCAGGCGCTGTCAGGGTGGCAGCAGTCGCTGGAGAAGGCGGTCGAGCTGTCGCCGGAGCACCTGTCGCTGTACGCGCTGACGCTGGAAGAGGGGACGCCGCTGGCCCGCCGCGTCGCGAAGGGCGAATGCGCGGAGCCGGACGACGATGAGCAGGCGGAGATGTACGCCTGGAGCAGCGGGCGGCTGGCCGTCGCCGGCTACGAGCAGTACGAGATATCGAACTGGGCGAGGTCCGGCCACCGCTGCCGGCACAACCTGACTTACTGGCGCTGCGAGCCATACCTGGGCCTGGGCGCGGGCGCTCACTCGTACCTCAGCGAATGGCGATTCGCGAACGTGAAGTCGCCGCGACGCTACGTCTCGGCAATCGAGAGGGTTGGCGCGTACGCGGTCGATTCGATGGGCGGGCCGGCGAAGCTGCCGCAGGTGGAGTCGGCGGAGCGGCTGGACGCGGCGACCGCGCTGGCGGACGCGATCATCCTCGGTCTGCGACTGAACGACGGCGTATCACTCGCGGCGGTGGGCCGTCGCTTCGGCGTGGACGTCGGCGAGCGGTATCGCGGCGAGATTGCCTATCTGACGGATGTAGGCTTGCTGGAGGCGGTCGACGGGCGAACGCGGTTGACGGCGCGCGGCCGGCTTCTCGGCAACGAGGTTTTTCAGCGCTTCCTGCCCTAGGCGAAGGCCTGCGGCGAGACCGTCAGCCCGTGCAGCGACTTCACGGCTGACAGCACCTTGTCGATCTCACAGGCGGGCCTCTCAGGCGCCTTGCCGAACGGATCGGGCGTCGGCGCATCGCCCAGCAGCACTTCCAGGCACGTCCGCACGGACCACGCCTCGGCCAGCAGGTGGTAGCCGCCCTCCAGGACGCACACCAGGCGCCCCTCGCAGTGCTCCGCCGCTTTCCGGCGTAGAAACGACATCATCTCGCCGTAGCCGGCGACGCTCAGCGTCATGCTGGCCAGCGGGTCGTCGAAGTGGCCGTCGTAGCCGGCGGAGACGAGGATCAGCTGCGGCGCGTAGCGGTCGAGCAGCGGCTCTAGCGCTTCGCTGAAGACGCGTCGGTACTCGTCGTCGCCACAGCCGGCGGGAAGCGGCACGTTGACGTTCAGACCGCGGCCCGCGCCGGCGCCCGTCTCCTCCAGGTGGCCGGTGCCCGGGTAGTAGGGGTACTGGTGCGTGGAGAAGTAGAGGACGGCGCCGTCCTCGTAGAAGGCGGCCTGAGTGCCGTTGCCGTGATGGATGTCGAAGTCGACGATGGCGACGCGTTCGATGCCGCGCCGTCTGATGGCGTGGCGGGCGGCGATGGCGACGTTGTTGAACAGGCAGAAGCCCATCGCGGCGTCCGGCATGGCGTGGTGTCCGGGCGGTCGCACGAGGCAGAAGGCGCTGTCGACGGCGCGGTCGAGGACGGCATCGGTCGCCTCGATGCAGCCGCCGCCGGCGCGCAGGGCGACGTCGTAGGAGCGCGGCGAGATGTAGGTGTCGGGGTCGGCCCAGGCGCCGCCGTGCTGCGCCATGTCGCGAATGGAGGCGATGTAGCGCTCGGAATGCACCATCGCGACCTCCTCGACGGTGGCGTCGCGGGCGGCCAGGGGGACGAGGCGGGCGGTGAGGCCGGCTTCGGTAAGGACGTGCATGATTGCGGTGAGCCGGAGGGCGCTTTCGGGGTGGGCGCCGGTGTCGTGCCAGAGGTAGAGGGGATCGTAGACCAGGCCGACGTTCGTCAAGATGTTGCGCCTCCCGCTAGGTCGCGTGCCCAATACAAGAATAAGACTTCCGCGGTGTAGATGCCACTTCCGGGCATAAGCGTAGGGAAACCGACGGAGAAGCGTCGGCTAAGCGTCAAGCAACGAGACGTCGAAGCCGCTAGAGTGGGGTGAGAGCCAGATGATCTTGGGCAAGTGTCTTGCGGTTTACGTACGCGCCTTGACAAGCGTCACGCAAAGGCTATGCTCGGATACTAGGGGAATAAGGTGAACAAGGAGGCACCTTTGATGAAACGAATGCTCCGGCCGAAGACCCTCTCGATTGTTTTCGTCGTCGTCGCGGCCATAGCCGTTGGCGTAGGCATAGCCTGGGTGTTGGCCAGACCCAGCGATAGCGCGACCTCCCAGAGCAGAGGCCCAAACGTCCCTGACTTCTCGAACATCCCCCTGACGCCACCGTTTGCGATCCCAACAGCGCTTGCTACACCCCTGTCCCCCGAACAGCGAAGCTTGGAGCCGCCGCCGGGAGACCTGCCCACGCCTAACCCGGCAGCGCGAAATGCGGCTATACCGAACACCCGAAACGTGCCTGAGGGGTGGAAAGTGTATGACAACCCAAAATTCCAGTACACTTTCGCGCTCCCGCCTGACTGGCAGACGGACATGAAGCCCGAAGGAGGCTATTTCACGGTCAGCAATCCTGCTGCCGTAGCGTCCAACACGGGGGGCACGGTCGTTCCCGGAGTCGTGGGCGGAGTTTTCGTTGGGGAACTCCGAATTGCGGCTGACGCGTCGGCGGTTGATCATCTGTCTCAGCCCAACACTTCGTTTGGTCCATATCCAGGGGTAGTCTGGGAGAGTCTGAGTGAGGCAGACAAGGAGTACGGCGGCGCAAACACCGTGCACTTTGCATTCGCCAGGGGCGATCTCGTGTTCGATGGGCGACTGAACTTCCGCGTGGAGGGGTATTCGGCCTCCAGCGTGGAGGTTGCCTACCAGATCTTCAATAGCATCACTCCATACTGACGGAGAACCACGATGTTGCGAAGGATCGCCCGCTGATGCCGATGTGACGCTTCGTCGATTCTGAGAAGCTGAGTCTAGCCGGCGGCGAGCTTCTGCGTCTCCTGGAGGTAGGTGATGACGGCCAGCACCCGCGGGTGAATCGACGGGTCACGGCTGGAGACGACCTGGCTGAAGATGGCGTTGATGTGGTTCTCCACCGATTTCTCTTCCAGCACGAGCGCCCGTCCGATGGCGCCGTTGCTGTAGCCCTTCGCCATCAGGTGCAGGACGTCCATCTGGCGGGGCGTCAGCCGGCCAAGGCGAGGGCCATGGGCGTCGTTTCGGCCGGAGAGGATGGCGGGATCGAGGACGACGAGTCCGGCGGCGGCGGCTTCGATGGCGCGCACGAGGCCCGTGGCGTCGGCAAGCGATTGCTTGATGATGTACGACCAGCCGGGCGTGTTCGGCGGCGGGTTCGTCGAGAGGTACTCGCGGTCGGTCTCGGCGGCGAGGACGACGATGCCTATGTGCGGCCACTCGGTCTTGACGGCGTGTACGGCGGCGAGCGCCTGGGTGTTGCCGTCGAGGCGGACGTTGACGAGGAGGACGTTGGGCTGGAGCGAGACGCACAGGCCGCGAAGATCGTCCTTGCTCGTCGCGGTGCCTGCGACCTCCATATGCGGCTGAGTCGACAGGGCCAGGCGGAGCATGTCACGCCAGAGGCCCTCGTCCTCGACGATTAGTAGACGCAGCCTGTCGCCGTTGAGCTGTCCTTGCATGCGCTCAGACCAGTCTCCTGAAAAGCTTCCTGCCTTCGCGGCAGAGGAATCGACGCCTGCCGTAGGATGTCCTTCCATCGATAGAGCCCGAGTCTGTTATCGGGCAGAGGACATGTATCTTTAGGGCTAAGGGACCGATTCCGACGTTGAGCCGAAAATCGCTCCTTTTCCCCTAGGCAAGCTCCCTTAAGACGAGCAGTTTCCCCGGAAACGATTCAGGTTCGTTTGGATTCAGCCGTGGGTGCCAGCACCCAGGTCAAATTGGGTACGGGCACCATGCTGTTCTCTCTCAGGGAGGACGAAAAAACCAGCGGCAAGGAAAAGGATTTCTGGTCCTGAACGCCGCCGGCGCCGTGTCTTCAAGAGATACGACGAATCGGCGAAGGACAGCGGAATCGAGAGTCGAGACGCTGGCAAACAGGACGCCGTGGCGGACCAGAGAATCCCGCCATTAGCAAGCAATAACAGGGAGGCAAGCGAATGAAGACATTAATGAGGCTCTTTGGGAGAGCCACTCACGGGGAGGATGGCATCACCGGCCTGGAGACGGCCATCATCCTGATCGCGTTCGTAGTGGTGGCGACTGTCTTTGCGTTCGTCGTGCTGAGCACAGGTCTGTTCAGTTCTGAGCGAGGCAAAGAGGCGGTCTACTCCGGACTCGCGAAAACCGAGGGTTCGCTGGAGTTGAGGGGCAGTGTCATCGCCAACACCGACGGCACGATCGTGGATAATATCGTCTTCGACCTGGCCAACGCGGCCGCCGGCGAGCCCGTCAACCTCGATCCCGCCGCTACGAGCAACAAGATGGTCATCGCCTACCGCGACGCCAGTACCAACATCCCCAGCATCGACTGGAGCGTCACCTGGCTGGTGCCAGCAACGCCGGTAGCGAACCAGGGCAACCTGCTGTCGGAAGGTAAGCTGGCGGAGATAAAAGTCGACGTCACCGCCCAGAACCTGGGGCCCAACCAGCCTTTCGTCATCGAGGTGAAGCCACCGCTCGGCGGCACGATGGTGATCGCCAGGACCACGCCGGCAGGACTGGACACGGTGGTCGACCTGCACTAGCAAGAGTTCATTGCCGCGAAGGCGGCGCGGCGACGCCAAAGTGAGGGGTCGCAGCCGGAAAAGCGCCGTCATGGCAGGGAGGCAGAAGCATGGAACTCAACGCAAAGATCGCTTCTCTTGAGGACGAGGTGAAACTCCTCAAGGGAGAAGTCAAACTAATACTGAGCGAGATCCGCACGGCGATACTTGGCCAGGACAATCCCTTCGCGGAGCCTGGCCAAGGATTGCGTCTGGACCCGAGCGCTCTCGACTCGCGGCCGCCGATAAAGGTCGTGCGGGTGTCGAACGAGGCGCCTGAGGCCGAAGAGGAAGCCGAGGCGGCCACGGCGCTGCCCGAGGATGTCTGGGAGAACGAGCCGGAGGAACCGACTCCCATGCCGGAGCCGGTGGCGATGGAGAAGCCGCCGGAAGCGCGGCAGGTGGAGGAACCTCCCCCGGTCGCGAAACCGGCCATGAGCTACCCGACACCGCCGCCGCTGGTCCCGCCGCCGAAGCCGATCGCCGTTCGTCCGATTGAAGCGGCGGTCGCGCCGAAGCCGCAGGCGGTGCCGCCTCAGCCGGTCGGAAGGCCGCATTGGAGCCTGATAACGATCGCCGGTCTGGCTGTCTGGGCTGAGGAGGCCATCAAGCAGATCGGCGTGAAGCGGCTTCGCATTCTCCTGGACCTGTGCGAGTTCACGGGCGATCTCTCCCCGGACGCGAAGGAGGCGCTGCTCAAGGTATCGACTCTGGCGCACGCGACGTTGGAGAGGAAGACGCCGCCCTCAACGAACGAGTGCCTGGTAGTGCTCTGCCAGCTCGACGCGCTTCTGCGGGGAGAGCAGCCGGCCAGCCTCAGTCTGCATGGCCCGGCTGAAAAGTGGCAGCAAACGGCCTAGGAGGGCCAACAGATCCGTCCCCCTAGGATGACGGAGCAAGAGGGGGTGCCGCCATAGAAAAGGCCATTACCACTATCCTGCTAACCGTGGCGGGAATCGTAGCCGTCGTAGCGGTCGTCAACGCGGTGTTGCCCAGCGTCGACCGGACGAGCGGCGCCCTGACCTCCACGGCCAGCGTCATCGACGACCGGCTGGGCAGCCAGGTCGAAATCGTCCATGCCACCGGCGAGAACGGCGCTACCGTTGCCGACGTGTGGGCGAAGAACGTCGGCTCAACCATCATCGACCCGCTGGACAGGATAGACATCTTCTTCGGGCCGGAGGGGCAGTTCGTCCGCATCCCATACGGCGGCGCCAGTTGCAGCGCGCCTTGCTGGGAGTACAGCCTCGAGAACGACACGAAGTGGAAGCCGACCGCGACGTTGCACATCGTGATCCATCTCGGCGACGCGCTTCAATCGAACACTGTCTATTACGCCAAGGTCGTCGCGCCAAACGGGTCGAGCGACGCGAAGTTCTTCACCGTGTAGGGGCGAGAAGGTATGGAAACGAGCATTCCCGCCCTTCTCATCGCCGCCATTATGATGATCACCACCGTAGTCATGGCGAGGAGCGGCTACAGCTCCGTCGACCGGTTGGGACAGTCGTGGCAGGGGATGGAGCAGCGCCTGGAAGAGCGCGTACGGACGCAACTGACGGCGGTGAGCTCGCAGGTGGACAGCAGTCACGCCAACATTACGCTGCAGTTACGCAACGACGGCCAGACGACGGTGGCGGACTTCGCGCGGATGGACGTGGTGGTGCAGTACCTGTCGGAATCGGGGACGCGCTACGCCCACTGGATACCGTTCACGTCAGGGGCGCTCCAATCGAACACGTGGCGGGTGGCGTCCATCGCCAACGACACTTTTGAACCGGGCGTCCTGAACCCCGGCGAAATCTTGCAACTGGAGATAAGAATCAATCCGCCGATGGGACCCGGCACGAACGGCTGGGTCATTGTATCAACCGAGAACGGCGTCACCGTTTCCGCGGACGTGACAGGATAGGAGCCAGAACCATGTACCAGGCAGCTTACGGCGAGCCGAGACGGATGGTGGCGACGGGCAACCCGGAGGTGGACAAAAAGATCGGCGGCGGCATACCGGTGGGATCGCTGTCGCTCATCGAAGGGCAGTCGGACTCCGGCAAGAGCGTGCTCCTGCAGCAGCTTGTCTGGGGCGCGCTATCGGAGAACTTCCGCGTCGCCTACTACACGACGGAGAACACTACGCGGAGCCTGCTGCGACAGATGGAGAGCCTGGGGATGAACATCATGGACCACTTTCTCCTGGGCAGGCTCAACATTTACGTCGTGCCCTCAGCGATGTCGGCGGACGAATCGCTGACGTTCTTCAGCCGGTTGCTGGACCACGTTTCGCGGCAGGCGAGCTACGACATCATCGCTATGGACTCGCTTACCTCATACGTGTCGCACGTGCCGGAGCGCGACACGCTGACCTTCTTCAACGCGCTGAAGAAGATCTGCGACGAGAACAAGACCCTGCTGATAACCCTGCACGCCTACGCCTTCGACGAATCAATGTTTATCCGCATTCGGTCGATCTGCGACGCCCACCTGCGACTGCGGATCGAGGAGGTGGGCGACCAGCTCGTCAAGGTTCTGGAAGTTGCCAAGGTGCGCGGCGCCGAGAAGACGACGGGGAACGTCGTCAGCTTCGAGGTCGAGCCCGGCATGGGAATGAGGATAGTGCCGATTACAAAAGCAAAAGCCTGATATGCCGAACCTGCTGCCCTTTCCCTGCGAGAACGTCGTCGACGACCACAAGAACGGCGCCGGCGACTGTGCTCTGAAGAAGCTTGTCTCCAAGGAGCTGCTGGAGCGCGCCGAGGCTTCGCCGCACCTGATGGACTACCTCCACATGGTGCCGATGGCGCTAGTCGGCGTACCCGACTTCTATCCAGAGATCAGCCGCAAGCTGGGCGAGCTGGAGCATCCTAATTTGATCTATCCGGTCGGCGACGACATGTTCGTCCACATCTTCCCGGACACGGAAGACCCCCGCAACTACTATCTGGCGGTCGAGCCGCCGGTGGGAATGGATGTCGAGGAACTGCTGCGGGAGGTGGAGCGACGGCTGCTGGACTACGTCGACATTCTGGCGCTGGCCCAGACGGAGGAGGAGAGGGCGCAGGCGCTTTGCGATGCCGTGGAGCAGTGCTGCACGGTAAAGGGCGGCGGGCATGCCGCCAACGGCGAGAAGAAGCACGGCGGGCACTTCCCCTTCGGCGGCGGCGGCCATGAAGCGCGAGTGCCGGTCACGCAGCGGGAGCTGAACATCATCAAGTATACGATTCTGCGCGACAAGATAGGCATGGGGGCGCTGGAGCCGCTGATCAAGGACTCGAACATTGAGGACATCAGTTGCAGCGGTATCGGTGCTGTCTTCGTCGAGCACAAGATCTTCAAGGGGCTGAAGAGCAGCATTATGTTCCACACGCACGAGGAGCTGGACGACTTTGTGCTGCGTCTGTCGGAGAACATCAGGAAGCCGGTCACGTTCAAGAACCCGATCGTGGACGCGGCCCTGAACGACGGCTCCCGTATCAACATCGTCTACGGCGGTGAGGTGTCGAAGCGGGGCAGCAACTTCACCATCCGTAAGTTCGCCGAGACGCCGATCAGCATAGTCGACCTCATCAACTTCGGCGCCCTCGATCACAAGATGGCGGCCTACCTGGCGATCATCGTCGGCGATGGGCTCAACCTGTGGGTCTCCGGCGAGACGGCGTCCGGCAAGACAACGCTGCTCAATGCGATAACGACCTTCATTCGCCCGGACGCCAAGATCGTGACGATTGAGGACACGCCGGAGCTGCAGGTGCCACACAAGAACTGGATCCGCGAAGTCGTGCGCATGTCCGGCGACACGACGCAGGGCGCCTCCGTCGACATGTTCGGCCTGCTCAAGGCGGCTCTGCGGCAGCGGCCCAACGCCATCCTCGTCGGCGAGATCCGCGGCGAGGAGGGCGCCGTCGCCTTCCAGGCGAAGCAGACGGGCCACCAGGTGATGTCGACATTCCACGCCTCGACCGTCGAGAAGCTGATCCAGCGTGTCACCGGCAACCCGATCAACGTGCCCAAGCCCTACATCGACAACCTCAACGTCGTGGTGATCTGCAGCGCCGTCCGGCTGCCGTCCGGGAAGCTGGGGAGGCGCATCCTGAGCATCAACGAAATTATTGGCTATGACCTGTCGTCGGACTCGTTCTCCTTTGTCGAAGCGTTCCGCTGGAATCCGGCAGACGACGTGTTCGAGTTCACGGGCAACATGAACAGCTACCTGCTGGAGAACCGCGTGGCGCCGCGGCGCGGACTAACGCCGAAGGACAAGCGTAAGATCTACCTGGAGCTAGATAAGAAGGCGGCGATTCTAGAGAAGCTGCAGCAACAGGGTATCGTGAACTTCTATGATCTCTATCAACTCCTTGCTAAGGCGCAACGCGAAGGACTCTTCTAGCGAGGTCGCGAAGGAGCGCGACAAGCTAGATAAGCCGGCCCGTTTTTTCGGTCGGCAGCCCCTGGCGTTCGACCTAGTGACGCAGCTCACCTACATGTCCGCCATTGCGACGGCTGGTATCTCGCGCGCGCAGCTCTTCGAGCACACCGCCAACCTCAGCTACAGCACGTCGGTCCTGTTCCGCCGCATTCACTGGGCAGCGCAGCGACTGAACTACGACTACGCGCAGGCCTGCGAAGTCGTCGCGGAGACGCTTGCCGACGAGAACATGCGCAGCCTGCTGCTACGCTTCGCCAGCGCCCTCGCTTCCGGCGAAGGCGAGGCGCCCTTCCTGGCGCGGGAGATGGAGGTGCAGCTCGAACTGTACGGCAAGCAATACGAACGCGACCTGGAGACGCTGCAACGGTGGACGGACGCCTACGTGGCGTTGATGGTGTCGGCGGCGCTGATCGTGGTCATCTCGCTCGTCTCGATGATGATTTACAGCATGGGCGCCGGCCTCATCGTTGGACTGGCGGTTGTGGTCATCGCGACCACCTTCATCGGCTCGTATATCGTCTACACGGTGGCGCCACTGGAGGTGAAGGCCTGCACGCTGGCCGAGTTCTCGCACGAACGGCATTTCGCCGCCCTACTCGCCAGATATGTGCTGCCGGTGGGACTGGCAGCAAGCGCCGGCGTGATGCTATTGGGGTTCGGCATAGCGATAGCGTTCATAACGATGTCGATCTTCCTCCTGCCGGTGGGCGTGCTGGCGTTCCGCGAGGACTTGCAGATCGACCGGCGGGACCGGGACGTGGCCAGCGTGCTGCGGGCGATGGGCAGCATGGTCGCGGCGATGGGCAGCACTGTCAGCGAGGCGCTGACGCGGCTCAACCGCCGCTCTCTCGGCTCGCTGGAGCCGCAGGTGAAGCGACTGCACGTCCGGCTGCGCAACGGGCTGCGGTCGGACCTGTCGTGGTCACGGTTTGCGGCGGAGTCGGGCAGCGAGATGGTGACTCGCAGCGTGCGCATCTTCTGGGACGGACTGCGGCTGGGCGGCGACGCGGATCGCATCAGCTACCTGGCGTCGATGCTGGCAATGAAGGTCTCCCTCCTGCGGGCGAGCCGCAAACTGGTGTCTTCGACCTTCACGTTCATCATGATCCCACTCCACGTGGCGCTGCTGTCGATCCTGCTGTTCGTGTCACAGGTGCTGGTCATATTCGGGGCGAAGATGATGGAGGTACAGGCCCAGGGGATGGACACCAGCGTCGCCAATGACGCCAGCGTATCGACGACCTTGCTTTTCAGCGCGCCCAACATGGATTTCGTCCGCTCGTTCATCGTCGCCGTCATACTGGTCTTGACGCTGGCCAACACTTTCGCGCCGTACGCGGCATCGGGAGGTCATCCCTATAAGCTGTGTCTCTATGGCTCCGTCATGTGCTTTTTGTCCGGCGTGGCGATGCTGGTGATCCCGGCCGTCGTGCAGGCCCTTTTCGCCAGCGTCTCAGCACCGATCTAATAGTTGGAGGTTCCGATGAAGCTCATACCATTCCTAAGGTTTGGCGGCAGTCACGTCGGAGAGGATGACGTGCCTAACGCGCCCCTGCCCGTCGATCCACTGGAGGCGCCGACGGACGAAGAGCAGGAAGAGGAAGAGGAAGAGGAAGAAGAGAAGCCGGAGGAGGAGAAGCCGGCGGAAGAGGCGTCGCTTGGCGGCGACGATGACATGCTGAAGATCTTCACGGCGGTGGACGAGGAGTTCGTGGACAACACCGGCCTCACCTCGGACATGGAGGAGGTATCGGCGGATGACTTGCTCGAGGAGGCACGGGCGCTTGGGCGGGTCCTCGGCGTGCAAGTTGTCCACGAGGAGGAGCAGGCAGTCTAGCGGGAGGCCTGGATGAACGCCCGCCTTCGCATCGTCGCTCCCTGCTCGCTGGCGATTGCGGTGAGCCTGGCAGCAGCGTCGGTTGTGGCGGCGCACGAGCGACTGCCGGCAGCGGTGAACGTCTCCCCGCCACAGGAAGTGGCGACATCCACTGTCGCCCCGCCACCGGAGGCCACTCCGACGCCAACGCTGGGCGACGTCGAGGCAGCGCCCGCGAGTAGCGGCGGAGGCGAACCGCGGTTGTTGCCGGTCCCAGCGGAAGCGCAACCGTCGACGAACGCGCAGGTGCTGGCGGGCCCCGGCACGCTCCTTCAACAGGCGCCCACGCCGCGACCGCATCGCCCGACCATCGTCCTCGACCCGGGGCACGGCCGCGGCGACCCGGGAGCGGTGCATCATCTGCCCGACGGCAGCGTGGACCTGACGGAGGCGGAGGCAAACCTGGACATCGCGGAGAAGCTGCGTCATTTCCTCGAGGCGAAGGGATACGACGTTTACGTGACGCGCTCAGGATTCGGCAAGCCGCTGGCCGCGGGGCCGCTTTCGCAGTCGCTGATCTCGCGCGACCTGATGGACCGCGTCCGTCTCGCGGCGGCGGTCGACGGCGACGTATTCATATCGATTCACAACAACGGCTCGCCGCATCCGGCGCAGTCGGGCACGGAGATATGGTATTGCGGCCAGCATCGATTCGGTACGGAAAGCGCCCGTCTGGCAGAGCTCATCCTCGACGCTGCCGTGCAGGGGCTGAAGGACTACGGCTATGAGACGGTACGGCGCGGTACGCAGGAGGACTCGACGGTGCATGATTCGCCGGGCTTCTGCCAGTTCCTCGTCACGCGCGAGGTGCAAATGCCGGCGGTCCTCACGGAAATCCTCTTCCTGACGAATGACGCCGACGCGGCGGTGCTCAAGGACCCGGTGGCGAGAGAGGCGGTCGCGGACCGGGTAGCGCAGGCAATCGATACCTTCCTCCGCGAACGAGGCTCCGCGCCTCAGCAGCCCAACTGACGAAAGGCGTTAGTGCGTCAAAGCGATCCGTAGCGGCGCCAGGGGTGTGTCATCGACGCCTACGAGGTTGACTTCGTTGACATTCAGGCGCGCGCGATCGAAGAAGATGCCGTAGACGCGTTGACCGGCAGAAGCTCCGCGGTCCCAGGAAGCGAGGTAAAGCGAAGTGAGGCCCAGGATCCGCGCGCTCCCGTCGTGCGGAGATGAGACGATGGGCACGACGATGAGTCGCCCGACGCCGCCGTCGCCGCTGCCGCGCACGCATTCAGTGCGAGGCGGTTGGGCGTAGGGATCGAAGCCGGTCACATGTCCGGCGCCTGCTCCTCCATCAGGGGCGAAAGTCACGTCACACCACTCGTTGCCGAGGTAGTCGGCCGTTCCGTCCCCTGACTCGAACTGATAGTGGACTATCAAGGCGCGGAGCGTCGCTTGATCGGCTTCGTTGCCGGGCGGCAGCAGGTGAACGACGTCGCCGGCAGACCAGATGCCGGTCTCTTCCTTTCGGCAACCGGCGGCCACCATCTGCTCGTAGGCGGCAACGCCACCGCCGGCCAGGTCGAGCGGGACCAGTGTGCCGCCGTCGCCGGAGTGGTCAGCGAGGTTGAAGGAGTAGACGCGTCCGGGCACGAAGCCGAAGTCGTCGCTGCCCTGCGCTGAGGATGCGGCGACGATGCCGAAGGGACAGACCGGCGCGCCTTTCGCCCCCACGACCTGCGCCGTCGCCGACCTTTCGATGGAAGAAACCCCCGGCAAGCCGAAGTAGTGCAGGAGCAACGTGCTGTGGTCAACGCGGGCGGTCGCAGTAACGGTATCGAGGATGCCGTCCGGGTGCTGAACAGGGCGCCAGTCGGCGAAGGTGCAGCATTCGGCGGTGGAGAGGCCGCGTTGGTTGTTCTCCAGCCAGTGATTGGCAGCGGTAAGGGCGTCGGCTTGGCTGCCGTTGATGCTAAGCTGGCGGGCAGCGGCCGTGGCCATGCCCTCCGCCTCCCACTGCGCCTTGCCGATGCGCGCGAAGTAGATGGCGAGGTCGAACATCAAGGCCGCGATGACGACGGTGGCCATGAGCAGGAGAGCACCCTTGACCATGGTTGCCGGACTGCTTCACCCGGAGAAGGCAGCACGAGCCGGCGGGGGCGACATCGTGACGTCGCACCCATGGTTAGAGTCGTCCAAAAGGCGGATTCCTGTTGGGGGACGCCACCGGCTTTCTGAAGGCCGCTGAGGGATTCATGCCGTGCTATGCGCCTGTCGTCGGCGGCGACTGGCGTCAGGGTTTGGCGGTGATAGAATGAGGCAATGCGAGAAAGCGCGGAGGCACGGGACTCGAGCGGAGGCGCGTCATCGGCCCCGGCGCCGCTGCGCTGGCTGGCGCTGCTGGCGGCGGCAAGCTGGCTGGGCTATCTCATCTGTAGCGGCGTGCCGCAGGTCCAGCCGGAGGTCTTTCGCGCGACGATCGCTTTCCAGGCCGTCGCGCTGGCGCCAGCGATTCTCTACGCCGCATACCTTCTCTTCAGACGCCGACTGCCCGGCGGCTCCGGGCTGGACTGGCCGTTGCTCCTCCTGCTGGCGGCGTACGGCGTCGCGACCGTCGCTTCCATCGCCTGGAGGGTCAGCCTGGAGAGCACGCTCATCTTCCTGCTGGCGATCCTCGTCTTCTACGCGCTGAGCGACCTCGACCTGCTGGACGCGACCGGCCTGCAGGCGGCGTTCATGCTCGCGGCTTCCGCGGCGGCGGTCTGGGCGTTGTGGATCGTCTTCGGCGACTATCGCGATTGGCTGAGCTTCGCGCAGTCAACCTCCGGCGGCTTCCACATCGGCGATCTGATCCCGCCGACGGTACCGAAGGTGCACGACGTGAGCGACCACCCGAACATACTGGGCATGACGCTGGTGCTGGCGATGCCCTTCTACGTCCTGGCCGTCTACCGCAGGGCATCCTTGTTGCTGCGCATCTTCTGGGGAGTCATGCTCTTCGCGGCGCTCTGGGCCGTCTTCCTCACCCTGTCGCGCGGCGCCTGGATAGGGGCGGCCGTGGCCGTCGCGCTAACAGTCGCCGGCGTCGGGGCTGTTCGCGGTTCCTGGTCGGTCCAAAAGCTTCGACGGCCTTTCGGGCAGAGACTGCGCGAAAGGCCGTCGCTCGCGGTGGCGGGCGGCGTCCTGGCGCTGCTCGTCGTCGCCCTGGCGGTCGCGGTGCTCGCGGCGCGCTGGAACGTGCGACCGCAGTGGCTTTTCCGCGAGTCGCTCTCGCCGCGGCATGACGTGTTCGACGCCGGCGTCAGCATCTTCCGCGACCACCTGCTCTTCGGCGGCGGCCCGGGCACGTTTGCGCTGCTCTATCCCCAGTACAGCGGCGAGTTCCCGATCCACGCCATCCACGCGCACAACGGCTTCCTGCAGTTGGCCGACGACACGGGCATGGTGGGGCTGGCGGCGCTGGCGGCGCTCCTCGTGACGCTGGGCTGGATGATCTGGCGGAGCTATCGCCGCGGGAACGTGGAGCAGCGGCTGCTGGCGGTTACGTGCGCGGCGGCGCTGATCGGTTTCGCCGTGCACAATCTCGCCGACGCGGCGAACATCTGGAAGGCGACGCTCGTCGCCGTGGCGGCGGTTACGGCCATCGTCGTAAAGAACTACTGCTCGCTGGCGCCGCGCGCCGAGGCGAAGGCGATACGCTTGCCTCCCTGGGCCGGTCGCCTGCGCTCGCTGCTGCCGCGCGGCCTGCTGGTGGTCGCCTTCGTCGCCCTGCCGCTCGTCTGGCTGCGCATTGACGTCGCTCATCGCCACTACTCGCACAGCCTCAGCCAGCTCGGGATGGGACACATCGCGCAGGCGATCAGCGAGGGGCAGCAGGCGGTGGATGAGGACCCTGATTTCGCGATCTATCAGTTGCAGCTTGGCGTCGCGGAGGGAACGGCCGTGATGCAGGGAGAGTTGACTTCGCCGGAGCCGGCGATCGCCAGCCTGAAACGAGGGCTGGAGCTCGAGCCGCGAAGCGCCATCGGCTACGCCAACCTGGCGCGGATGTTCGTCGTCGCCGGGCGCAACAGCGAGGCGCGCGACGCCGCGCTCCAGGCGCGTCGCTACGCCGGCGCCGACGCGACGGTGCTTCTGGCGGCCGCCGGCGTCCTGGAAGACGTGGGCGCGCCGGAGGCCGTGCCGACCTACGGCATGGCGCTCTCGCGGATGCCGTCGCTTGGTGATTCGCAGTTCTGGCAGGGAAGCGACTTCCGCCGCTCCCACTACAAGGAGATCGTCGGGAACTCACTCATCTCACTCAGCCCCTGCGCGACGGGGACGCTTGTTGCGCGGGCCGGCAACGGCGGCTCCCAGGCGACGACGCTGGGGCTCGCGGAGCTGCGGGACGGCTGCCGCGACGCCGTCGCCGCCGACCCGGCCAGCCTGGACGCGCGCGTCAACCTGGCGGAGATATCGATGGCGCTGAATGACTACCAGACCGCCTACGACCTGCTGAGCTACGTGACGAGCCGTCAGCCGGACCTGGCGCGGGCGCGCACCGTCATGGGCGAGTGGTACGCAGCGCAAGGCGACGTCACCCGAGCGCGCGCTGAATGGACGACGGGCGGTCAGCTCGGCGAGGCGGAGTCGCTGCTATTGCTGGGCGATTCGTATCCGGCGAAGCAGGTGCCGCCGGAGGTCGTGAAGCGTCTAGGCGAACTGGCGCCCGCCGTCGCGGAGGGGCCGCGCGACTATCTGATCGGCTACCTGTACTATCGAATGCGTTTCTCGCGGGAGTCGTCGCCTATCATACTGCTGCCGGGCGAGTGGCAGGACGCGATCCCGGGCCTGTACGACCGGATACAGCAGGCGCTCGCGCGCTGGCAGCCGGCCGGCTAGCGCCCCTGGCGAATCGCCGTCTTTTTACAAACTGTTTGCGCAACGTTGACCCCCCGTGCCCCCGGCGGCGGCCGGATTCGATTGACCGGCAGTCGGCCGCCACCATATGATCTTTACTAGGTTGGATTCGCGCTCTGTGGGGCGCAGGGCCGACCTGCCAGGAGACTTCTTGATGACAACTTCTCAGGAGAAGGAACGCGTGGAGACGACGACGCCAGCGACCGACTTCATCGTCGAGGCGAAGGACGTGGCCAAGACGTACGACACGGGCCGGATTCAGGTGCGGGCGCTGCGGGGCGTGAACCTCTCGGTCAAGCGGGCGGAGATAATCGCCATCATGGGGCCGTCCGGCTGCGGCAAGACCACTCTGCTCAACTGCCTCAGCGGCCTGGACAGCATCGACTCCGGGACAATCCTCGTCGACGGCTCCGACATCAACCGGCTATCGGATAACCAGAAGACAAGCTTCCGCGCGCGACGCATGGGCTTCGTGTTTCAGTTTTACAACCTGCTGCCCGTGCTGTCGGCTATCGAGAACGTGGAGCTGCCGTTGCTGGTCTCGGGCACAAACGCCAGGGAGGCGCGGCGACGGGCGCATGCGGCGCTGGAGCAGGTGCATCTGACGGACTGGGCGCACCACCGGCCGGCGGAGCTTTCCGGCGGCCAGCGCCAGCGGGTAACCGTGGCACGAGCGCTGGTCAACGACCCCGCGATCGTCTGGGGCGACGAGCCGACGGGCGACCTGGACAGCACGAACGCGCAGGAGATCATGGACCTCATTTGCGACCTGAACGCGCAACGCGGCCAGACCTTCGTCCTGGTGACCCACGACGCCAAGATAGCCGCCCGCACGAATCGCACCGTCTTCATGGTCGACGGCCTCATCGTCGACGAGAAGCTGAACGCCTGATGCCTCGAAAGACCGTCGCGGTCGCCCAGGAGACACAGTGAAAAGCCTCTTCGGCATCCCCATGAACGACGTCATGTTCGCCTTGCTGGCGCTGCTGGGCATTTCGCTGGGCGCCCTGGGGCTCATCGTTCTCCGCAACCGGGTGATGTTCCGCATCGGCGTGCGCAACATACCGCGGCGCGTCGCGCAGACCGTGCTGATCGTCATCGGTCTTATGTTAAGTACGACCATTATCTCGGCCGCCTTCACGACAGGCGACACGGTGGACCACAGCATAACGAAGATGGTCTACGATTCGATGGGACATGTAGACGAGACGATCCAGCGCGGCCAGAAGCCGAGCGAGAACGGCGCCGGTGACCGCGGGAACGCCCCTGTCGAAACGCGCAGGGAAGCCGTGCCGCAATCGCTGACAGCGGACCTGGAGCAGAAGTTCCAGGGCGACTCAGAGATCAGCGGCTTCCTGCCGCTAATCACCGAGCCTGTCGCGGTATCGAACCCGACGACGAAGCTGCATACGCCACAAGGCGTCATCAACGGGCTCGACGCGTCCCGGCTCGGCGCTTTCCCAGACGTCGTCAACACGAACGGCAAGCCGGTGGACGTCGGCGCGCTGGCAGACGACGAGATCCTGGTGAACAAGAGCATGGCGGACAAGATCGACGCCGTGCCCGGGCAGACCATCGACGTCTACTATCAGAACCAGCAGTTCAGCTTCCGGGTGGCGGCGATCGTCAAGGATTGCGTTCTCACTGGGGCCATCGCGTATCCGAATCTGGGGCTGTCAACACGGCTAGACACACTGCAGAAGCTCTTCAACCGTCCAAACGAAATCGACTATATCGCCGTCGGCAATCACGGCGGCGTACAGGGCGCGACGCAGTATTCCGACAGCGTGACGGCCAAGCTGGAGAGCGCGCTCAAGAACACGCAGTACAGCGTCGATCCCCTCAAGGCGAACGGCGTTCATACGGCGGAGCTGGCGGGCAACATGCTGATGACGTTCTTCATGGTGCTAGGGCTGTTCTCCATCGGCGCGGGCATCCTGCTGACGGTCATGATCTTCGTCATGCTGGCGGCGGAACGGAAGACGGAGATGGGCATCAGCCGGGCCGTCGGCATGAAGCGTCGGCACCTTATCGAGGCGTTCGTGTCGGAGGGAATGGGCTACAATCTGCTTTCGGCGCTGGTCGGCGTGACGCTGGGCGTGCTCGTCGCCACGCTGATCGCCGGCGCAATGACGATCCTTCTCGGGCAATACGTGAGCATCGAGTCGGCGGTCACGGCGCGGAGCCTCATCATTTCGTACTCGCTCGGCGTGACGCTTTGCTTCATCACCGTCATGTTCTCGTCGTGGCGGGTCAGCAACCTGAACATCGTGCGGGCGATTCGCGACCTGCCGGAGCCGGAGAAGCGGCCGGGTTGGCGCTCGCTGGTCTTCGGCATAGCGTTGGTGCTATTCGGCGGCCTGTTCATGCTCGGCGCGCTGTCATCGAAACAGGCGGCGCTCTGGACGATGGGCATTTCGTTCATTCTCATCGGCGCGGCCCTAGTCGGCCGTTATCTGCACGCGCCGGAGAGACCGATATTCACGGCCGTGGGGATAGCGATCCTTCTCTACTGGGCGCTGGGGGCGGGCGGGCGGCTTCCGGGCCCGGACCTGCACGGCGGCATGGAGCTGTTCTTCATAAGCGGCATTATGATGGTGGCGGCGGCGACGTTCGTCGTCATGTACAACGCGCACTTGCTGCTCAACCTGCTGGCGCTCGGCGGCAGGCGGATGGGACGCGTCTTCCCGTCGATAAAGACGGCCATCGCTTACCCGCTGGCAAGCAAGTTCCGCACCGGCATGACGATGGCGATGATAGCGCTCGTCGTCTTCTCTCTGACAATGATGTCGGTGATGAACGGCAACTTCGACCGGGCGTTTCTGACGCAGGAGGCGCGCGGCGGCTGGGACATCCTGGTGACCGAGAACCCTTCGAACCCCATCGGCGACCTGAAGCAGGCGCTGAACGGCTCCAACGTCGACACGTCGAAGTTCGAGGCCGTGGGGAGGATCGCCGTTGCTGGAAGCTCAGGCAACCGGCTGCAGCAGGCGTCGGATAGCGGCAAAGCGCTGACGGACCTGCCGGTCTACCGAGTGGGCGGCATGGACCCGTCGTTCTTGACGCAGAGCAGCATCAAGCTGCAGTCGCGGGCGACAGGATACGACAGCGACGCGGCAGTCTGGGCGGCGGTGGCGAAAGACCCGTCGCTGGCGATCATCGATGACTTCGCGGCCGGCGGCAGCGGTTATTCGATGGGCGAAGGCGGCTTCAAGCTCAGCGGCGTCGATCCGGGCAGCACGACCTTTGACCCGATTTCGTTGAGTATTGTCAACGCATCGACGCGTGGGACGACGCCGATCAAGGTTATCGGCGTGATGGCGATTGGGCCCAGCAACAACTTCTTCGGCCTCTACACCAACGCCAGCGTGGTGGACGGGGAGCCGGGCGGCCCTGCCTACAACGAATACTACGTGCGGCTCGCGCCCGGGCAGGACTCGAAGGCGACGGCCAAGGCTATTGAGGCGGCGCTGTTCACGAAGGGTGCCCAGGCGGTCTCGCTGCAGGCGCAGATGAACGACCAGATGTCGCTGTCGAAGGGCTTCTTCTATTTGATGGAGGGCTTCATGGGGCTGGGACTGGTGGTTGGAATAGCGGCCGTGGGCGTGATAGCCTTCCGCACGGTCGTCGAGAGGCGGCAGCAGATCGGCATGCTGCGGGCCATCGGCTACAGCCGCGGGCAGGTGGCGTTGAGCTTCCTGCTGGAGTCGTCGTTCGTAACGCTGCTTGGCATCCTGACCGGCCTGGGGCTCGGCATCATGCTTTCGTACTTCCTGCTGACGAGCAAGACGATGTCGGACATGGGGCTTCACGGCTTCTACGTCCCCTGGCTGGAGATCATACCCATCTGCTTCATCGCCTATGTCGCCGCGCTGATCATGACGTATATTCCGTCGCGGCAGGCGGCGAGGATTCCCATCGCTGAAGCGCTGAGATACGAGTGACGGACGGCTACGGCTGAGACCGTCGCTGAATGGAGTCAGCGGCAGTGCACCGAATCCGCGAAGCCACGCCAAACGACAACGACGCGCTGCTTGAACTGGAGCGCAACTCGCCCCTCGATCTAGGCGACACGATACTCTCGTTCGAACGGGCGCCCAACTATTTCGCGCACCAGGAGATGCAAGAGCACGGGCGCGTGCTCGTGGCCGAGGAAGACGGGCGGCTGGTAGGGGTTGTCGCGGGCGCGTGGCACGACGTGGTCATCAGCGGCCAGCGGCATCGACTCCTCTACGTCCACCAGGGCCGTGTTCTGCCCGAATACCGACGGCGGCACGTCGCCACCAACCTGGTCGTGCAACAGATTGTCCTCGCCGAGGAAGCCAACTTCGAAGCGCCCTACTGGCTGATCAGCCCCGAAAACGACACTTCGCTGGCATTCAACCGGCGGGCGAGAGTGGAGAGCTGGCCCGTGGACGGGCGATTGGACGCCTTCGACATCGCCGCAAGGCGCGAGGCGGAACGCGAAGTCGGCAGCGTCGGGCCCAGCGACTTGCCGCGGGTAGTGGAGCTGGTCAACGAGACTCACGCTGGTCGCGAGATGTTCCTGCCCTACACGATGGCCAGCCTCGCAAAACGGCTCAGCTTGAGCCCAACATACGGCTGGCAGCACTGGCGAGGTTATCGGTCAAAGGGCGCGCTGGTGGCGGTGGCCGGCGCATGGGACTTCGGACGGTCGCTGCGGGTCACTGAGCGAGAGAAGGCCACCGGCAGTGAACGCGTGGCGCTGCCGGCCTACGTACTTGACTACGGCTATGCCGCGGGCGCCGAGGAGGCGATGGTGGAGGTGTTCATGGCGCTGATGGCAATGGTAGCCGAATGCCAAAGGGACCGGCTTTCGATAGCGCTGCCGATGGAGAGCCGCCTCTTCTCGCTGATGGCGGGCCTGCCCCACTTTACGACGCTCCTCCAGATACTGACGCCTCGCATTCCTGCGCCGGAATTGAGGGGCTCGGTATACCTCGATCCCGTCTACGTCTGACCGCCTTCGGGCGCGCTTGATCGCCGCCGCCAATCTCGGCTATGCTCGCGGCACGAATGTCGTCAGTATAGGAGTGCGCTCCATGGGTCACCGCGCGCCTCGACTGGTCGTCTGGCTTGCCGTCGCCGCCCTCTGCCTTGTCGTGACGGGCTGCAGCTCCGGCGAGAGCAAGGAGTCGAACGATTCGACGGCCCAGCCAACCGCAGTCAGCGCTCAGAACGCCGTCTTCCCGACAAGTGACTGGCAGACTTCTTCGCCCGAAGCGGAGGGAATGGATGCGGCGCGCCTGGACGAGATAGATCCGTACTGCGTCGAGCACGGCTGTCGGGCGGTGGTCGTCCTGCGGCACGGGCGGATCGTCTGGGAGCGCTACTGGGGCGGCTGGAACGAGACCTCGACGGACAATAGCTGGTCGATGGCGAAGAGTGTGACCAGCGCCCTGGTGGGAATCGCCATCGGCGAGGGCAAGATTAAGGGTGTCGATGAGAGCGCATCGGACTTCATACCGGAGTGGCGCAACGACGTTCGCCAGAAGATAACGATTGGGGACCTGCTATCGATGGAGTCGGGCCTAACGTGGAGTATGACGTACGATCCGGTGTCCGGCGATACCGTCAACATGCTGGAGCAGAACGACCAGGTGGGCTACGCCGTCAATCGCTACCAGTACCGCGAGCCCGGCACCGACTGGTACTACTCCGATGGAGACGCGGAGGTCTTGTCGGGCACCATCAAGGCGGCAACGGGCATGGATGTCGCGCAGTACGCGCAGGAGAAGCTGTTCGGGCCGATAGGCTTCCACGTCAGCGAGTGGTCGAAGGACAACGTTGGCCACAGCACGACCTTCTGCTGCATCTTCAGCACAGCGCGAGATTTCGCCCGCTTCGGTTATCTCTTCCTGCGCGACGGTCAGTGGGCGGGAGAGCAGGTGGTGCCGGCCGACTGGGTGGCGCGCTCGACGCAGGCGTCGCAGATCGAGAACACGAACTACGGCTACTTCTGGTGGCTGTGGCAGTTCGCGGGGCTGCCGAAGGGCTCGTACGAAGCGATGGGCTTCGCGACGAAGCGCATCTACGTCATCCCTAGCCTCGATATCGTCGCCGTGCGCCTGGGCGACGCGGACGACGCCGCCTGGAGCGACGACTCGTTCCTGAAGCCGATTGTGGACGCGACTAAGGGCGGTTGACCCTTCGACTTGCCTTCCTTCAGATGTGGCGCATACGCCGCTAGTGCTTGACGACCTCGAAAAACGGCTGCTATACTCCTCCTGATCTAGGAGTGTAGCTCAGTTGGGAGAGCAGCGGTCTCCAAAACCGCCGGTCGGGGGTTCGAGTCCCTCCACTCCTGCCATTGAGCATTCGCGTTCGGGGCAAGGTTGCTCCGGACAGGTGGGCAATTGCGCTCGGGCCGAGGTGGTGGAACTGGCAGACACGCGGTCTTGAGGGGGCCGTGCCTTCGGGCGTAGGGGTTCAAATCCCCTCCTCGGCACCAGGACTGAGCGGGACGGGCGAAGCGAGATTGGGGCGACGTAGCCAAGTGGCAAGGCAGGGGTCTGCAAAACCCCCATCACCGGTTCGAATCCGGTCGTCGCCTCCAGCACGATGTGAAGGCTCAGGACTTTCGGGTTCTGAGCATTGTCATGTTTGGGCGCCGGGGTGGCGAAACGGTATACGCGGCGGACTTAAAATCCGCTGGCCTCACGGCCGTGTGGGTTCGAGTCCCACCCCCGGCACCAGCAAATTCGACAGAGCGGGACGATGACTACTGAGACGAAAAAGGCGGTTGAGTACGAGACGGTAATCGGGCTGGAGGTGCATGTGCAGCTCCGCACCCGCAGCAAGATGTACTGTCGCTGCAGCGCCGACTACGCGAACACGCCGCCGAACACGCACGTCTGCCCGGTCTGCCTCGGCATGCCAGGCGTACTGCCCGTCATCAACCAGCAGGCGGTCGAGTTCACGATAATGACGGCGCTGGCGCTCGACTGCGAGATCCCGGAGCACGCCAAGTTCGACCGCAAGAACTACCCCTATCCCGACCTGATGAAGGGCTACCAGATATCGCAGTACGATATGCCATTCTCGCGCAACGGGCGGCTGGAGGTCGAGGCGGACGGCAAGCGAAGCGTGATCGGCATCACCCGCGTGCACCTGGAGGAGGACGTTGCCAAGCTGATGCACCGTCAGAACGAGGCCGGCGAGACGTACAGCCTGGTCGACGTCAACCGCGCCGGCGTCCCGCTGATGGAGATCGTCTCTGAGCCGGACATCCGCTCGCCCGAGGAGGCGCGCCAGTACCTGATGAAGCTACGCCAGATCCTCCGCTACATCGGCGTGAGCGAGGCGAATATGGAGGAGGGCAGCTTCCGCTGCGATGCCAACATCAGCCTGCGACCGGCCGGCACGACGGAGCTCGGGCCGAAGGTCGAGGTCAAGAACATGAACAGCTTCCGGGCGGTGTTCCGGGCGCTGAGCTTCGAGGTGGAACGTCAGCGAGACGTGCTTGCGGCCGGTGGAACGCCGGTGCAGGAGACGCGCGGCTGGGTGGAGGAGAAGGGTGAGACGGTCTCGCAGCGCACGAAGGAATACGCGCACGACTATCGCTACTTCCCGGAGCCTGACCTGCCGCCGCTGCGACTGGAGCGCGAGTACGTCGAGAAGATACGGTCGTCGCTGCCGGAGCTGCCGGACGCGAAGGAGCGCCGCTTCATCGGCGAGTACGGCCTCAGCGAGTACGAGGCGCACCTGCTGACGGAGACGCGGGCCCGCGCCGACTTCTTCGAGGCCTGCCTTTCGTCGTCGCCGGCGGGCGCTGACGCGGAGGCGATGAAGCAACGGGCGAAGACGGTCAGCAACTGGATGCTGGGCGATTTCGCCAGGCTGCTGAACCAGGCCGGGATCGACGTCGATGAGTCGAAGGTTGAGCCGCGCCACTTGTGTGATATGATAGGCTTAATCGAGCAGGGCGCTCTCAGTGGCAAGAGCGCCAAGGCCGTCTTCGAAGAGATGTTCAAGACCGGCAAAGCACCGGCGGAGGTGGTGCGCGAGCTGGGCCTCACCCAGATCAGCGGCGAAGAGGAGATAGCGGCTGTCGTCGACAAGGTGCTGGCGGCAAACCCCAAAGCTGTGGAAGACTATCAAAGCGGTAAGGCGGAGGCTGCCAAGTTCCTCATTGGTCAGATCATGAGGGAGACGCGCGGCCGCGCCAACCCGGCGGTTGTCACGGAGCTTCTACGAGAGAAGCTGAAGTCCTGATGTCCTTCGTCCCTCCTGTTAGCTAATGATTGGCGATAAATGAGGGCAATCCGAGAGAGCAACCTGATCAAGTGGCTCTACCTGGGCATTAACATCAAGCGCTGGCTCTTGCTGATGGCCCTGGGGGTCGCGGCGATGGGCCTCGGCTTCTCCTACCTCCTGCGCGAAGTCTACGTTTCCTACACCTTCCCCGAATCAGTCTACTACATCACCCTCCAGTTCATGCCGCGCTGGTTCAGGGGCATGATGTTCATCGGCGCCAGCGGCGGACTCATCCTCGTCGCGTTCTGGCGGCTGAACAACTCGCTGCTGTCAGCGCTTGTGCGCCGGAGCGGCGACGAGAGCCTCGTCAACATCCTCTACAGCAATCGCTACCTGGCGAGAGGTCCGAAGGTCGTCGCTGTCGGCGGCGGCACGGGCCTGTCGACGTTGCTGCGCGGGCTGAAGGAGTACTCCGGCAACCTGACCGCAGTGGTGACCGTGGCGGACGACGGCGGCAGCTCGGGCAGACTGCGCCGCGAGCTGGGCATCCTGCCGCCGGGCGACGTGCGCAACTGCATCGCCGCCCTCGCGGACGCCGAGCCGCTGATGACGAAGCTCTTCCAGTACCGCTTCAGCGAGGGTTCGGGGCTAGAGGGACACAGCTTCGGCAACCTGTTCATCGTCGCCATGTCCGGCGTCACGGGCAACTTCGAGGAGGCCGTGCGCGAGACGAGCCGCGTCCTCGCCGTGCGCGGGAACATCCTTCCCTCCACGCTGGCGAACGTCACGCTCTCCGCCCACACGGAGGATGAGGAGATCATTCACGGCGAGTCGAACATAACCGACTCGCCGAGCCGCATCCGCGAGGTCTATCTGCAGCCGGCGAACGTGGAAGCGAATCCGGATGCCGTCCGGGCGATACTGAACGCCGACATGATCGTCGTTGGGCCGGGCAGCCTGTTCACGAGCGTCATGCCCAACCTTCTCGTCGAAGGGATACGGCAGGCAATCCAGGCTTCGCCCGCGCTCAAGGTTTACGTCTGCAACGTGGCGACGCAGCGCGGCGAGACCGATTCCTTCGCCGTCAGCGACCACTTTGAAGTGCTCCGACGCCACATGGACGGCCATCTCTTCCACTACGTGCTGGCGAACAGCAACGTGCGCGGCCGTCTGCCGGAGAAAGCGCGGTCGCAGGCGGTCCTCGTCGACAAGACTGCTCTCGACGGCGCTCGCGTCATAACCGCAGACGTCGTAAGCGAGGACAACCGCTATCACCACGACCCCAAGAAGCTGGCCGACACGCTCGTTCACCTCTACTACGAGCGCAACCAGGTCGAGCAGCTCATCGACAAGGCCGCAACCGAGAGCGTGATGAGCGCGGGGTAGCGCCTACGCCGAGGATGGGTTAGATTAGTGGGTGCTATGAATCTGAGCCTGTTCCTCGCGGCAGTCGGGCTGACGTACATCAACTACATACAGATCATCATATCCACGGTCCTGACGGTGGTGATCCTTCTTCAGGTTCGCGGATCGGGTTTCGGCGAGTTGGGCACGCAATCCGTGTTCCGCACGCGTCGTGGCGTCGAGAAGACGCTCTTCCAGTTGACGATCGTCCTGGCGGCGGTGTTCATCCTCGTCTCCATGTGGAGCGTCACTTCCTGAGGCAACGGCTGAACAGCATGCCGGCGAAGGCTGTTTCGCCGCTTCTCAGAGGTTAACCAGCGAGTGAAGGCCGAGGTCGAATGGCAAGCAGGCCTCGGCTCCGATGTCTTTCAGCGCCCTTCTCCGGTCGCTGGTCCCTCGAAATGCGGGTCCTCGACGTGACAAGCATAGCGCGCTCGCGATGGCTCCTGCCGGTGATCGTGGCGTCCGGAGTGATCGTCCTCTCCGTGCTCTGGTACCAGACCTCGCGCTCGTCGCACATGAGCGCCTCCCTTCCCGTCGCCACCCACAAAGAAGGCGTGGCCGGTAGCTTCAGCCGCATCAACCCGCTCTATAGCTCGTCAAATGAAGTCGACGCCGACCTGACGACGCTCATCTTTTCCGGCGTAACGCGCCTGGGGCCGGACGGCCAGGTGCTGCCGGACCTGGCGGAGAGCTGGGACGTCAGCGGCGACGGCCTTACCTACACGTTCCACCTGCGTCAGAACGTGTCCTGGCATGACGGCGAGCCGTTCACGGCCGACGACGTCATCTTCACGTACGACGCGCTTCGGGACCCCGACTTCCAGGGCCAACCGGCACAAGCGGAGCTATTTCACAACATAACCGTCACGAAGGTGGACGACGCGACGGTGCAGATCCGGCTGACGCAGCCGTTCGCGCCGCTGCTGGCGCATCTGACCGTCGGTATCCTGCCGTCGCACCTGCTGCAGGGACAGGACGCGGAGGCGCTGTACTCCAGCCCCTTCAACCAGCAGCCCGTCGGCACGGGGCCGTTCCGGCTGACCGACCTGTCGCCGCAGCGGGCGGTGCTGGAGGCAAACACCGGCTACTATCTGGGCGGCCCCTATCTGCGGCGCTTCGAGTTCCGGTTCTATCAGGATGAGCCTTCGCTCTTGAAGGCCTTGAAGGCCGGCGAGGTGCAGAGCGCCTTCTTCCGCTCGCCACTGAACGCCGATGACAGCCAGTACCTGCAGACCGACGCGAATCTGCAGTTGCTCGCCCTTCCTTCGACCACGTCGACCGTGCTTTACTTCAACGACGCCTGGCCATCGCTTCAGGACAAGAAGGTGAGGCAGGCGCTGGCCTACGCGACGAACCGGCAGGGCATTATCTCAGACATCCTCCAGGACCAGGGGGTAGAGGCCGACAGTGCCATTGCCGCCGGCACCTGGTCCTATTACCCGGTGCTCGACCGCTATGCCTACGACCCCAATCAGGCGGCGACACTCCTCGACGAGGCCGGCTGGACACTTCAGCCAAACGGCATCCGCGCCAAGGACGGAGTGGAGTTGCGCTTTCGCATCATAACGAACGACGATGCGTTGCGAACGGCGGCGGCGGACGACATCGCCCGGTCCTGGTCGGCGCTGGGAATTCCGACGGACGTGTCTGTACAGGGGCCGACGACGCTGCTGCGCGACATGCTGTTGCCGCACGATTTCATCGTCGCTATCTACGGCTTCGACGGCGGGCCGGACCCTGACCCTTATCCCGCCTACCACAGCTCGCAGGCGAGGCCCGGCGGCGAGAATCTCTCCGGCTTCAGCGATCCGACGGTCGACCTCCTCCTCCAGAACGCGCGGCAAAGCAGCGACGCAGAGGCGCGAAAGGCGCTGTACCGTCAGTTCCAGGAGGTGTTCGCCGGCGAACTGCCGAACCTTCCCCTCTACCAGCGCACGTTCACCTATGCCGTGGACAAGCATCTCCAAGGCGTGGCGCCGGCGGTCCTGTTCGACTCGAGCTCTCGCTTCTGCCAGGTAAACGAGTGGCGACTGGAGGGCGGCTAGCGTGCCGCCGGACCCGCCGGTAATCACCCTCACGACCGATTTCGGCGTCTCGGACCACTACGTTGGCGTGATGAAGGGCGTCATCCTCTCGATCAACCCTCGCGCAACTATCGTCGACATCACGCATCAGGTACAGCCGCAGCGCGTTGAAGAGGGCGCCTTCCTGCTCGGAGCGGCCTGGCCGCACTTTCCGCCGGGCAGCGTTCACGTCGTTGTCGTCGACCCCGGTGTCGGCACGGACCGGCCGGCGCTGGCGCTGTCGACGCCGTCGGCCTTCTTCGTCGGACCGGACAACGGCGTCCTTTCAGCCGCCTTGCCGGACAGCGCTCGCCCGCGCGGCCTTCGCCCGCTCCCGAGGTCGGTGGAGCTTCCGGAAGGGTACAATGCCGTCGCCATCAGCAATCCCGGCTACCTGCGACAGCCTGTGAGCGCCACCTTCCACGCCCGCGACGTCTTCGCGCCGGTGGCGGCTCACCTCTCTTTGGGCGCGAGCCTCGATAGCTTCGGCGTAAAGGCGTCTACGATGCGGGCGCTGCCGCCGTTCAAGGCGGTCCGGAAGAGCGACGGGACTCTCGAGGGGCGCGTCGTCCACATCGATCAGTTTGGCAACCTGATCACGACCATCCGCGGGACGGACATCGCCAAGAGCGACGTGACTGTGGAGATAGCCGGGGCCAGTATCCACGGCATCGCAAGGACCTACGGCACGGGCGAGGAGATGGTTGCGGTTATCGGCAGCAGCGGCTATCTGGAGATAGCGCTTCCGCTGGGCAGCGCGGAGCAACTGCTGGACGCGGAGTTGGACGCGCCTGTGGGCGTGCGGCCGGTCATCGTGCGGACGAAGCGGTCGCAGTAAGCTTCCGAACCCCTACGGCATCAGCATGACGGGCACGGCGAAAAGGTTGATGACGCTGCCATCCTCGGGGCTCAGGCTGTAGCCCTCTATGGTCCCCTGCTGTGCCCCTCCCGACAGCGAGAACTTGAGATCCTGAGAGAACGTCCCTTTTGCCGGCGCACCCTCGGATGCCATGACGTGCGCGCTTGCGAGCTCGTTGCCTGTTGAGTCCTTGACGGCGACCGTTAGCGACGCCTCGAAAACAGAGGCGGTGCCGCTTATCGTGACGGGACTCTGCACAATAGAGCCGCACAACGGCGAATCGATGACTATGTTCGGCTCTTCGCCGGACACTTTTATGGGAACAACGGCCTCGCCGGCAACGCTGCCATCCTTTGGGCTAAGGCTGAGGACATGGACGCGAGCGGCCTCGGCCAGAGGCGGAGTAAAGGGCGGCGGCGGGAAAGCAAGCGTCACTTCGAAGGTGCCGGTCCCGGGCGCGCCTTGGCTGGCAGTAGTGGTAACGCGGCAGAATGTGCGGTCACCTTTGGAGCTTTCTATGGCGACAGTGAGCGCCCCTTCGAAGACGCTGGCGGTGCCGGAAACCGTTATCGGCACAGAGACGACCTCATCGTTCTGCGGCTTGTCAATCGTTATGGCGCCGGGTTGAACGGTCTCCTCGGGCGACGGCGTGCCGGCCACCGTCGGCGCCGTCGGCGTTTTCGGCGTCACGTCCGCCTTCTTGCTGCTGCCGCAGGCCGTCAGTACCATTACTGAGGCGACCGACAGAACGAATATTGCCGCCAGATGGGTAGCCTTAGTCATGTTCTCCACCTCTTTTCGCCACCATAGTATAATCCGCCTCGTCAACACGTAACAACTTTCTTATCGACTGCGGAGGGAGAATTGCGTATCGTCTTTCTCGGAACGTCTGAGTTCGCGCTTCCGGCGCTGGAGCGGCTGGTCAGCAGCGATTACGAGGTGGTGGGCGTCTACACGCAGCCGGACCGACCGGCGGGTCGCGGCCGACGTGAGCGGGCGTCGGCGGTGAAGGAGACGGCGGTGCAACATCGCCTGGCGGTCTTCCAGCCGTCGCGACTGGGGGCGCCCGAGGCGATGGCGGATCTGGCCGAGCTGCGACCGGACGTGATGGTCGCCGCCGCGTACGGCCAGATCCTGCGGCAGACGGTGCTGGACCTGCCGCCGTACGGCGTGCTGAACATCCATCCCTCTCTCCTGCCGCGTTACCGCGGCGCATCCCCCGTGGCCGCGGCGATTCTGAATGGCGACGAGGAGACGGGAGTGACGATCATGCGAATGGTCCTGGCGCTCGACGAGGGGCCGATTCTTAGCCAGCGGAAGGTCCCCATCGAGGCGCAGGACACGACCGGCAGTCTGACGCATCGCCTCGCTGAGGAAGGTGCAGACCTGCTGATGGCGATGCTGCCGGGTTATGTCAACGGAACACTTGCGCCCGTGCCCCAGGACGATTCTCTCGCCAGCTACGTGTCGATGGTGAAGAAGGAGGACGGTATCATCGACTGGCGATTGCCGGCATCGCAGATCTGGCGGCAGGTACGGGCGTACAACCCCTGGCCCATCGCCTTTACGCATCTCGACGGCGCTATACTACAGATTCGCGAGGCCTGGCCGCTCAAAGGCGACGCCGCAGGGCCGGCCGGGACGATCGTACCTGCGCCATCGGACGCCGAAGGGCCGGCGAGCGAAGCGGGCTTCGCGGTGCAGACGGGCGAAGGGCTGCTGGCGGTGATTCGTGTCCAGAAGCAAGGTCGGCAGGCGCTTCCGGCGAAGGAGTTCGCGCGCGGCGAGCGAGGGCTGCTGGGGCGACGAATGGGCTGAACTCCTGCCTGCCGGGCAAGCAGGACTCCCCATCTGTTGAACTCCCGGCCCGAGCGCCGAGGCTGGAAAGCCTCGGCTACGTTGTTTCGGGCCTACCGGGCTCTTTCTTGGACTCCGCGGTCTCTGCTGCTTCGCCCTCTTCCGCGGCAGCCTCTTCGGCGGGTCCAGCCGCTTCGGCTTCGACGACCTTGCGCGGCGGCGCGACGCTGGCGATGACCGATTCGGGATCGGTCAGCAGGTGGACTTTGGGATCGATCGCGAGATCGCGGACGTGGACGGAGGCGTAGAACGAGGCGAGCCCTGAGATATCGACTTCCACGTGCGGCGGAATATCGGCGGGCAGCGCTTCGACGCTGATGGAGTCGAGCCCTTGAAGCAGGATGCCGCCCAGGTCTTCAACGGCGGGCGCTTTGCCGATGAGGAGAAGCGGCACGTCCGCCTTCATCTTCTCGGCGAGGGACACCTGGTAGAAGTCGACGTGCAGTACCGTGTCGTTGAGGACGTCGCGCTGGATGTGACGGACCATGACGGGTCGCGCAGTCTTCTCGCCCTCGATGCTCAGCGACAGGATGGCGTTGCGCTCGATCTTCTTCAGGGCGTGCGCGAGGATGAGGCTATCGACCTGCACGGCCTGCGATTCGAGACGGTGGCCGAAGATGTTAGCGGGCGTTGTGCCACCGCGCCGGAGGGCGCGCACTTTCTTGCCGAGAACGGACCGGCGCGAGACCGTCAGTTGCACTTGGTCCACGATACTGCTCCTACTAGCGGCCGAACAGGCGGCCGACGGACTTGACAAGCCATCTCCCGAAGAAGAAGCCGGCCCCGAGAGCGAAGGCGCTTGGCACGGTAAGGACGGGTCGCACGTTGCCGCCGCGGAGGGACGGCGTGACGAGCAGCCCGACGTGAACCCCATCCGCGGAGACCTCCCGTCCGACGACCAGCAGGGCGCCTCCCTGAGTTAGCGACACCCGCTCTCCCTTGACCGAGCCGACGCTGCTCTGCCGCACGTCGGCGTCGGCGGCGAACAGGTTCTGCACCGCCGACTGCGTCACAGTCACCTGGCCGCCGGACAAGACGCGGACGGCGCTCTGAGTTATGTCCAGCCGTTCCCGCGGCAACTCGTCGAATGGGGGCTCTTGCACCCGCTGCCTCCTCTGCACACGCAGGCCAGCGTCCGGGGGACTAAATGAAGTTATCAGAATGTCGGCTCGCCCGTCAAGGAGGAGGGACGCGACTCGACTAGGCAGCCTGTTCCTCGAACTGGGTCAGGAAGCGGTCGATGACGCGCAGGAAGGCGTCAACGGCGTCCGGGTCGAACTGGCTGCCGGAGTTCGCTGTGATCTCCTTCAGCGCCGCCTCGTGCGAGATCGCCTTGCGATAGGGGCGGTCGGAGGTCATGGCGTCGTACGCGTCGACTACGGTGAAGATTCGCGCCTCCAGGGGAATGCGGTCGGCGGCGAGTCCGAAGGGATAGCCGCGGCCGTCGTAGCGCTCGTGATGGTACATTAGTATGGGCAGCGCG
Source organism: uncultured Chloroflexia bacterium (assembly GCA_963703345.1). Classification (GTDB taxonomy): domain Bacteria; phylum Chloroflexota; class Dehalococcoidia; order DSTF01; family JALHUB01; genus JALHUB01. The sequence goes on from OY969814.1 coordinate 1,797,009, forward strand.
CCCTCGAGGAAGCCGACTTTGGACACGAGGACTCCCGCCAGAAGCGGGTGCTTCTGCATGGTCTGCCACTCGCGACGGGAGAGCGTCGCCGGTTTTCGCAGGATTGCATCTGGGACGCCTATCTTGCCGACGTCGTGGAGCAGGGCGCCGCGTTCGATGTCGATGAGCTTCTCCTCGGGCACCTGCATCTCGCGGGCGATAGCGACGGTCAGCTTCGCGACGCGCTCGGAGTGGCCTTCCGTGGCGGCGTCCTTGGCATCGAGCGCGGCGGAGAGCGCCTTGAGCGTGGCGTCATAGCTCAGCTCGAGCTCGCCGGCGTAGGCGCGGACCCTGGCGAAGAGGTTGGCCTGCTCGACTGCCATCGCCGCCTGGCCGGCCAGCTCTTCTAACATCGTCACCTCGGCGCGGCCGAATCCATTCGCCGAGGAGCGTCGTAGGACTGCTATTACGCCGGTGGCTTTGCTGCGCAGCTTCATCGGCACGCAAAGGATAGCCATGGGCTGCTGCTCGACGTCCACGCCGAATACGCGCCGATAGTCCGCCCGCCAGTTCCGCAACACGTTCGTCTCGCCGGTCGCCAGGACGCGATGAAACAGCCACTCCTGGACCTCGCGATTGTGAAGTGCCACCGTGTCGCGCTTTTCGTCGTGGCTTGCGCGCGCGGCCAGCGCTCGCGACTCGGGGTCGACGAGACAGACGACGCTGTACTGTCCCTGAACAAGCAGCGTCGCATCTCGGACGATCTGGCTCAGAACCTCCTGCGTGTCCAGCGATGAACGAACGTGCTCGCCCGTCTGGTAAAGGTACGTTAGGCGGGCGTGGTCCTGGGCGAGGACGCGCGTGACACCCCAGGCTCCCGCCTGCAAGACCGCGTACAGCGCAAGTAGTCCTACAGCGATCTCGACGTAGAGCAAACGCTGCGCTGAGGCGATGCTGGAAGCGACTGCGGCGTAGTCCTGGTGAATCTCGACTGCCGCGGCGACCTGTCGGCCACTCGAGTAGAGCGGCGCATAGACGTCGAGGACGGGCCCTTTCCGAGCGATGCCGCCATCGCCGCTGGAGCCGGCATCCAGCACTGTGCCGCTCGTCTTGTCGCCCAGCGCGTCGAGAATCGCCTGCTGGTCGGAAGGGGTCCGGCCTATTTCCGATGAATCAGTAGAATAGACCGTCTGGCCCTGCCGGTTGTAGACGCGCAATCGCTGCGTCTGGCCGGAGAGAACGAAGCGGGCAACCGTCTGTTGAAGCTGGTCGTAGGCCGGGCCGGACAGGGGCGTCGAGAGGTCCAGGGCGGCGACCTGCGGCTGCAAGACGGCGACGACGGAAGCGGCCGCGGTGTCAGCGGTCGATGTCCTCACTTGCGTCTCGATCTCGCGTCCGGCCAGGAGTGCGAGCGCCACGCCTGCAAGCACGAACGCGATGAGGCTCAGTGTGGCGAAGGGATAGAGGATATCGCCCTTGACGCTTCTTGGCATGGCAATCCTAACGAGTACGGCGCGCGCCTCCGTTCATATAGGTATCGGCCGGACCCGATGGAACCTTTATGATGGCGGGGGCCGATGGTGATACAGGTGACCGCCTCCAGCCGCCAGTGCTAAGATGAATACAACTTGTCTGAAGGAGAGCGCCTTGACGTTGGACGAGAAACAGGCGGAGTTGCGCCGGCTGCTGCGCGAGATCGGCTCAACGGTCGTGGCGTTTTCCGGCGGCGTCGACAGCGCTCTTCTCGCCGCCGTCGCCCGCGAGGTGCTGGACGGTCGCGCGCTGGCCGTGACGGCGCTATCGCCGGCGGTCCCGGCATCGGAAGTGGAAGCGGCGCGCGAACTGGCGGCAGCCATCGGCGTGCGGCACATAATCGTCGAGACGGCAGAGATGGAATCGCCGGCGTACCGGCGGAACGACACCGACCGCTGCTATCACTGCAAGAGCGAGCTGTTTCACCGTCTGCGGGCGCTGGCGGACGAGCAGGGGCTGGCGTGGGTTGTCGAAGGCAGCAACGTGGACGACGAGGGCGACTTTCGCCCGGGAAGGCGCGCCGCTTCGGAGCAGGGCGTGCGGTCGCCGCTGCGAGAGGCGGGCCTGACGAAGGAAGAGATACGGGCGCTATCGCGGGAGCGCGGTATGCAGACGTGGGACAAGCCGTCGATGGCGTGCCTGGCGTCCCGCATTCCCTACGGGACGCCGATCAACCGCGAGGCGCTCGCCCAGATAGAGGCGGCGGAAGAACTGCTGCGATCGCTGGGGCTGCGTCAGCTCCGCGTGCGCCATCACGGCACGCTCGCGCGCATCGAGGTGGAGGTCGGCGGCATGCCGACGTTCCTGGACGACGAGACGCGGCGCCGCGTCGTCGAAGGGCTGAAGTCGCTGGGGTACACGTACGTGACACTGGACCTGGCGGGCTTCCGTAGCGGCAGCATGAACGAGGCGATTCGCGGGTCAGCCGAGTCGTCCTAGGCGCGGGACCTGACAAACATCAAGCTTCTGAAGATGGAGCAACGGGTCGCCCGTGGACCAAGGCGACCCGTTGCGTCGCGGGGTATGTTGCCTGCTCTCGCGAGGTCGGACGAGAGACAAAGCCCAAATCAGATAGCTACATGAAGCTCATGCCCATGCCCGAGCGGTTGCGCTGCATTCCGCCGTGCCACATGGGCGAGTTGCTGTTCTGACCGTTGCTCTCCGGCGTGGCGGAAGGCGTCTTGGACGTGTCGCGCTTTTGGTCGATGATCTGGTCTAGCTTGCTGCTCAGGTTGCTCTTGATCTGGTCGGCGCGCGTTTGGGTGATCTTGCCATCGGTCACGGCCTTGTCGACCTGCTGATCGACGGCGGTGGTGATGTCGCTCTTCAGGTCATCGCGGGAGACGCCCTGCGCGGAGGCGATCTCCGCCAGGCTCTTTCCGCTCTTGAGCTGGTCCTGGATCTGCTGCGGCGTGAGGTTGAGCTTACCGGCGACCGCCTGGACTATGCTCTGGAGGCTGGCGCCGAACTCGCCCTTCCCCATCATGCCGAATCCGCCGAACCTACCGCCCATACCCAGTAGGCCAGGGAAGTTCCCGTTCTGAATCTCCTGGTTGAGCTTGTCGGCCTGCTGCTGGGTGATGGTGCCGTCCTTCAGCATCTGGTCTACCGTGTCGCTGGCGGCACCCTGGACGTCGGTCTTGAGCTGGTCGGAGGAGATACCGAGGCGGGTGGCGAGGAAGCCGAGGAACTGGTCTACCCTGGTGCTCGAGCCCGATCCGCCGCTACCGCCTCCCTGTGCCAGCGCAACGCCCGTTAGGACTCCCGCCACGACTACGGCGAGCAACGCGAAAGGCAGAACGAACTTCAGTACCCTCTTCATCACGCTTCTCCTTACATACAGCACAAAGCTACAACACAAAGCTTAAGGAGGCACGGCTAAGGCGTCAATAAGGATGTGTAAAAAAACGGTTAAGACCGCTGCTGAGGTAGTCGTAGAGGCTAGATTCGAGCACGGCGGACGGAGAAGATGTCGGGGACGGTGGTTAGCTCCTGGACGACTTCATCGGAGGGCGCGCTATCGAGGCCGAGCACCATCATCGCTTTGCCGCGCTCGCCGGCGACGCGCATGGAGTTGATGTTGACGTTGTGCTTGCCCAGGATCATGCCGACGGTGCCGATCATGCCGGGCCGGTCGACGTTGTTGCAGATGAGCAGGTGGCCGGCGCCCGGCGACACGTCGACCCAGAACTCGTTGATCTGGACGATGTGCGGCCCGTCGTGGCCCATCGTCCCGGAGACGGTGGTCATCCCGTCTTTCGTCGCGGCGCGCACCTGCAGGAGGTTGCTGAAGATGCCCTCATAGGCGCCCTTGCGCTCGCTTATCCGCAGGCCGCGGTGCTCGGCGACCAGGTTGGCGTTGACGATAGTAACGTTCTCTTCGCTGACCGGCTCCAGCAGGCCTTTGATGACGGCGGCTTTGAGCGGCGTCACGTCGTGGTCGGCGATCTCGCCCAGGTACTCCACTTCGACCGCACTTAGCTGACCAGCGCTGAGCTGAGTGGCCAGCGACGCCGTCATAATGGCGACGTTGACGTAAGGCCCGATGATCGCCATCGTCTCCGGCGGCAGGAGCGGCGCGTTCACGGCGTAGGCGGGCGGCTGGCCGCGGAAGACGGCCGCTATCTGATCGGCGACGTTGACGGCGACGCGCTCCTGCGCCTCGGCCGTAGACGCGCCCAGGTGCGGCGTAACGATGATGCGGTCGCTCTTGAAGAGGATGTTGTCCTGCGCCGGCTCCTTGCTGAACACGTCGAAGGCGGCACCGGCGACGCGTCCCTCTTCGACGGCGTTGTACAGCGCCTCTTCGTCGACGATGCCGCCGCGCGCGACGTTGATTATGCGGACGCAGGGCTTCACGAGCCGCAGCTCTTTCTCGCCGATGAGGCCGCGCGTCTGTGGCGTGAGCGCGGTATGGATGGCGATGTAGTCGGCGCGCTGGAGCAGCTCTTCGAGCGAGACCATCTCGACGATGAGCGCCTGCGCCCGCTCTTCAGAGACGAATGGGTCGCAGGCGATGATGTGCATGTCCAGGCCGCGCGCCCGCTTCGCCACTTCGGAGCCGATCTGACCGAGGCCGATTATGCCCAGCGTCTTGCCGCGCACTTCGACGCCCATGAAGCGCTGCCGCTCCCACTTTCCGGCCTTGAGGGCGGCGTTGGCCTGCGGGATGTAACGCGAGAGCGCGAGCATGAGGGCGATGGCGTGCTCAGCGGCGGAGATTGAATTCCCCAGGGGCGCGTTGACGACGATGATGCCGCGTCGAGTGGCGGCGTCGAGGTCGATGTTGTCGACGCCGGCGCCGGCGCGGCCGATCACCTGCAGTCGCCTCGCCGCGTCGATAACGGGCGCAGTGACCTTCGTCTCGCTGCGGACGACGAGGGCGTCGTACTCGCCGATGATGCTTATCAGCTCCTCGACAGGGATGCCGAGCTTGACGTCGACCTGGGCGCAGCGCTGTAAGGCGGCGATGCCGTCCTGCGAGATCGGATCGGTAACGAGAACCTTGCGGTCCATTCTTCCTTTCGCCGGAAGCAGTTTAGACGGCGGCGGCCGCGAATCCGACCCTCGGCAGCGCCAGCTTCAGGGCGTCGAGGCAGGCGGTGATGTCGGCGTCGCTGACGAGGCCGAGGTGGCCGATGCGGAAGATCTTGCCCGCTAGAGCCGCCTGTCCGCCGGCGAGGACCGTATCGTACTCCTCGCGCATTAGCTTGACGAGCGCCTTGCCGTCGACGCCTTCCGGCACCTTGACGGCGGTGACGGTGTTGGAGGCGAACTTCTCGTCGGCCAGCAACTTCAGCCCGAGCGCCTTCACGCCATCGCGGGTGAGCTTGCCGATGCGCTGGTGCCGGGCGAAAATGCCGGGCAGGCCTTCGGCAAGCATCATCTTGAGAGCGACGTCGAGGGCGAAGAAGACGGAGATGGCGGGAGTCCAGGGCGTCTGGTCGGTCTCCATGTACTTCTTCGCCTTCCCCACATCGAAGTAGTAGCGCGGCATCTTTGCCACGTCGTAGGCCTTCCAGGCGCGTTCGCTCACCGAGATCATGGCCAGCGCCGGCGGCACCATCCAGCCCTTCTGCGACCCGGTGACGACGACGTCGAGGTCCCAGGCGTCGACCGGGCAGGGCACGGCGCTGAGGCTGCTGACAGCGTCGACGATCACTAAGGCGTTGTGCTTGCGGGCGACGGCGGCCAGCTCCTTCAGGGGGTTGGTCACGCCGGTGGAGGTCTCGTTGTGCGTGAATAGGACGGCCTTGTAGCCGGGCGCGGCGGCAAGCGCCTTGTCGAGCTCCGCGGGATCGGCGGCGGTGCCCCAGGCGAAAGGCAGCTTCGTCACGTCGGCGCCGTAGGTCTTGGCGATGTCGGCGAAGCGGTCGCCGAAAGCGCCGATCGACACGACGAGCACGCGGTCGCCGGGCGAGAGGAAGTTGACGACGGCGGTCTCCATGCCGCCGGTGCCGGAGGTGGTGAGGATGAAGACGTCGTTTTCGGTCTCGAAGACCTTCTTGACGCCGGCAGTGAGTCGCTGCAGTATGCCGCCGAACTCAGGGCCGCGGTGGTTGATCATCTGGCGGGACATCGCCTTCAGGGCTTCGTCGGCACAGGGAGTCGGTCCGGGGATTCGCAGGTTCGTCATGGCTGCCTCCGTGTGTAGTGTGACTTCATGGTAGTCATTAGTGAAAATTGGATCAAGTGAATGGACTGCCGACTGTGTTAGAATAGCTGATACTCCAATCGAAGGGAAGCGCCGTGACAAGCCCCTATCGCCGGTTGCCCAGCGTCGAGCGCCTGCTGAGCGACGAGCGACTCAGCGGCTTCAGAGACGTCTACGCGCCGCACATCGTCGTCGAAATGGCGCGCGAGGAGCTGGAGCGCATCAGGGCGGCCATCGCCGGAGGCAAGGCAGCGCCGTCGTACGAGGAGATCGTCGCTTCGCTCGTCGACCGGCTGAAAGCGGCGACGACGCCCGGCCTGCGGCGCGTGATCAACGCAACGGGCGTAATCATCCACACCAACCTCGGCCGCGCGCCGCTTTCGGCGGAGGCGATGGCCGCCATGAGCGCCGTCAGCGGCGGCTACAGCAACCTTGAGTTCGATCTTGCGGAAGGCGAACGCAGCAACCGCCACGTCCACGTCGAATCGCTGCTCCGCCGGCTGACCGGTGCGGAAGCGGCGCTGGCGGTCAACAACAACGCCGCTGCCCTCCTCCTGGCGCTGTCGGCGCTCGCGCGTGAAAGAGAGGTCGTCATCTCCCGCGGCCAGCTCGTCGAGATCGGCGGCGGCTTTCGGATACCGGAGATCATGGCAGAGAGCGGCGCCCGCCTCGTCGAAGTGGGCACGACGAATCGCACCTACCTGCGCGACTACGAGGCCGCCATCACGGAGAGGACGGCGGCCTTCCTGCACGTCCACACGAGCAACTTCCGCATGGTCGGCTTCACGGAGTCGGTATCGACGGCGGCGCTGGCGCGGCTGGCGCACGAACGCGGGCTGCTGCTGCTGGACGATCCGGGCAGCGGCTGCCTGCTAGATACGACGCAGTTCGGCCTGGGCAAGGAGCCGACGCTCCAGGAGACCCTCGCGGCGGGTGCGGACCTGGTCTTCTCATCCGGCGACAAGCTGCTCGGCGGGCCGCAGGCGGGCATCGCGCTGGGCCGGCGCGAGCTCGTCGAGACGCTGAAGAAGCACCCGCTGGCGCGTTCGGGACGGCTGGACAAGGGCGCGATTGCGGCGCTGGCGGCGACGCTTCTGCATTATGTAAAGCAGGAGGCCACCGAGAAGGTGCCCGTCTGGCGGATGATCGCCCTGCCGGCAGCGGAGATCGAGGGGCGCGCGAAGGCGTGGGCGAAAGCGCTGGCGAAGGCGGCGCGCGTCGTCGACGGCCGGTCGATGGTCGGCGGCGGCAGCTTGCCGGAGGAAAGCTTGCCGACGAAGCTGCTGGCGCTCGGCGGCGACTCGCTGGACGTCACGTCGCTTGCCCGACGGCTGCGGCTCGGCGATCCGCCGGTCGTTGCGCGAGTGGAACGCGATACGCTGCTCCTCGATCCGCGCACGGTCAACCCGAGCGAGGACGCGCAGGTCGTCGCCGCGCTGCAAACCGCGATACGTACTTCCCCAACGCCTGACTGATCCACCATCGAGCGGAAAACGACTGAGCCCCGATATTGTGGGGGCCCAGTTGTTCAGCGCGACCCGTTCTCAGTTCAGTGGTTGCCAAAGGGGTTAATCGGACAACCAGCCTCGTTCGCGGCCTCAAACATGTTCGTTGTCGCCGCATAGTCGCCGCTGTCGAACGCCGCTTGGAAGGCGGCAATTACCTCCGCCGGCGTATCGATTGCCGGTGGAGGAGAGGTGTAAGGGTTGGTGGCATTCAAGAGAGCCGCGACGGCCTGCCGGCCCAAGGCGCTCAAGCCACCGCCACCGTACCAAAGGACGTGAAGCAACGGAGGGTCTCCGGCAAACGCATTACGCCCAAACACGCGGTTGAAGGAATCTGACGGCCTATAGAGCGTCTCCAGCCAGGGCCAGGTCCATCGCCTCCAGAAGCCAAGCGAGCAACCGGTCACTCGTGAGGGTGTTGTGGCCGGCGTGGGCGTTGCCGTCTTCGTTGGTTTCGGCGTTACCGTTTGACACGGCGGTTTTGGCGTTGGCGTCGCCGTCTTCGTCTTCATCGCCGTCGGCGTAGATGTCTTCGTTGGTTTCGGCGTTGCCGTCTGACACGGCGGTTTTGGCGTTGGCGTCGCCGTCTTCGTCTTCGTCGGGGTCGGACTCGCCGTATCCGTCGGCGTCGGCGTAGCGGTATCCGTAGGCGTCTGAGTGGCAGTGTCGGTCGGCGTTGGCGTCCACGTGTCCGTCGGCGTGTTCGTCGGCGTGTTCGTCGGCGTGTTCGTCGGCGTGTTCGTCGGCGTGTTCGTCGGTGTGTTCGTCGGCGTATTCGTCGGCGTGTTCGTCGGCGTATTCGTCGGCGTGTCCGTCGGCGTGTTCGTCGGCGTGTTCGTGATCGTCGGCGTGTTGGTCGGCGTGATCGTCGGCGTGTCCGTCGGCGTGTTCGTCGGCGTGTTCGTGATCGTCGGTGTGTCCGTCGGCGTGTTCGTGATCGTCGGCGTGTTCGTCGGCGTGTTCGTGATCGTCGGCGTGTTGGTCGGCGTGATCGTCGGCGTGTTCGTCGGTGTGTTCGTCGGCGTGTTCGTGATCGTCGGCGTGTTGGTCGGCGTGATCGTCGGCGTGTTCGTCGGTGTAATCGTCGGCGTGTTCGTGATCGTCGGCGTGTTGGTCGGCGTGATCGTCGGCGTGTTCGTCGGTGTGTTCGTCGGCGTAATCGTCGGCGTGTTCGTGATCGTCGGCGTGTTGGTCGGCGTGATCGTCGGCGTGTTCGTCGGTGTGTTCGTCGGCGTAATCGTCGGCGTGTTCGTCGGCGTGTTCGTCGGCGTCGCTGTAGCGGTATTCGTCGGGGTGGGAGTAGGCAGGCAATTGTAGAAGTCAAGATCACTGCTGTTGCCGTCGGCCGCAACCGTCCGCTCGTAGCAGACACCATAGGGCAGATGCAAGCCGGTACCGCTGGAAGGCGTTGGGGCGCTCTGTATGCGACCGGGCTGCGCCGACAGGTCCTCGCAGATGGCGTAAGTGCCGGACGGCACGTTCTCGAAAGTGTAGACGCCCGTGTTGTCGGTGGTTGTTTCCCCCGCCAGCGTTTCGCCGGGAAGCTGCAGCAGCTTGATGGGCACGCCGGCGAGCGGCGAATTGATTCCGGCACTGCCGTCGCAGTTCTGATCGTCGTACTTGTGGCCGGAGAGGTTGACGCAGATGTCCGCCATCTCCAGCGATATCTCACTGTAGATGTCAGGAAGCGTCGAAGCGTCCTGGACGATACGCGTGTAGCCGGGGCTCTTGGCGATGTCCGTGAGAAGGGAGGTGTCAAGCTCGTCGGGGTTGCACGACATGGGATCGCAGGGCAGGTGATAGGCGCCGCATGTCGAGCTGCCGATGCCGACGGTGTAGACGGTGTCAGCGGCGGCGTGAAGGCCCGGGATGGCGTTCTCTGTGTCCGCTCGCCTCTGATGAGTCGCGTCGCAGGTTGTGCCGTAAGTAGGATCGCCGTCGGCGTAATTTCTGCCGTCTGAGAGGACGACGACGGCCTTGTAGGAGCCGTTAGGGCCGCCATGGACGTGCGCATTCAGGTCATTCGTCGCCCTCGTGAGGGCGGGAGCGATGTAGGTGTCGGTTTGTGGCGGAGGATTGGTGATTCCGTTGACTGCCGCACGAATGGCGTCGGCGTCGCTGCTGAAAGGGATGACGAGATTGATGGGCGCCCCTCCGTCGAAAGTCATCACCTCGACGTGGTCGTTGCCCAGGCTGTGACCGGAGGGCCCGCCGGCAATCGCGTCGACAAGCGTTACCGCGGCTATCTTAGCCCAGTAAAGGCGGGTCTTTGGCGGGCTGCCGCTGTAGTTGGTGATCATGCTGCCTGTCCGGTCGATGATGATGACCACGTCGAGGTCGGCCGGGACGAGACATTGAGCCGGCGGAGTCGCATCAACGACTCCCGCGGACTGCGACATGGTGGCCGCGCTGCCCCTGGCCGAGTTGACGATACATAAGGCGACAACCGCGGCAAGCACTATGATGAACGAGGGCACAACTAATCGAGCCCGGAGAAGCTTCTTGCGACTCATTTTTCGCTCCTCTTCCCATAAGGACGCACTGAATGACTTCTCCGGGGCGGGGGCAGGAGCAAGCCTGGTCGGGGATTCTTGCTTGCCTATTAAAGCACAAATTCTCTCGTATGTCTATACGGCCATCGCCGTCCGAAGCTGAACATGACCACTTTCTTCGTGTTGGGAGGCAAAGACGGAGGCCGGCGCCGGCCGCGACAGATTCGGCGAGCAGCAACGCCTCGCGGAGGCGAGAGATGGAGGACTGGCTCCCCGAGCACCAGGGAGGGGCGCCAGTTGTTACCGGCGAGGCCCTAACTTCTCACGCGCGACCGATCTGATCATCGCCGACACGGGCAACAACGTCGTCCGCTGGGTCCACGGCCCTTCCGGCCTGATCGGTACCCTTGCCGGCACGGGAACCGCCGGTTTCTCCGGCGACGGCGGCGTTGCCGTTCAGGCCAAGCTCAACGGCCCGGAGGCCCTGGCGTCCGATGGTTCCCTCGCTGTCCTCATCGCCGATACTCAGAACAACCGGCTGCGCCGCGTCACCTTCGGTGATGCCACGATCACCACCGTCGCCGGCGGCGGCAGCGGCTGCGATGCGAATCAGACGGCGCCCTACGACGGCTGCCCGGCGACGGACGCTGTCCTCGATCATCCAGCGGGAGTCGCTCTCGGAAGTTGCCAGACCTCGGATACCGGCAGTCAGGCTATCCGCGGAATCGATTCGTGCACCGGGTTGCCCGTCGGCGGCTTCACCGGCTCGACAGGTTGCACATACGGCACGACGGCCACTATCGACGTTGTATTCATGCTCCTTCCTCTCGGGCTGGTCCTCAGCCGAAGGCGCATCAGATCCATGTTCGGACAGATTCGGAGGGTGAGCAAGCTATGAGCTTCGTCAGGCGCGGGGCCCGAACCGTCTTGGCGTTCGCAATCTCGGCAGCCGTCCTTGGTGCGGCCGCAAGCGCCCTAATGGCGGTATTCCCCGCATCGGGAAGGACGGCCGTCGCCACCACCCCCTACCCTACGCCGGCTCTGAAGTGGGACGTGTCCATGTCGGACAAGATACCCACTCCCGCTATAACATGCCCGCAGCAGCCGCCGGGGGACAATGATGGAAACATCGACCCGGGCGAGTCTCCCAACGTGACCAACGAGTTTTGGATTCAGCCGAACGGTGGTGTGGGCGGAGCTCAGCCCATGTTTGATAGAGCAAATGTCATATGGATGACGGGGCCGCTTCTTGGGAGCGATGTGACGGCGCCGCAAGACGGCTTGGCCCCCAAGCGGGTCAATACGGTGGGCGCCAAGGTGGGCATGGTCAGCATTCAGATGCAGTCGAACATGTTCACGGGAACGTTGACCACAAACAACATCGATGATATCGCCAGCGCCGCAGACTCCACGCTTAACGGCCAGCCGCCGCGCTGTGGAGCCGACGTCACCGGCGACGGCCGTCCGGACACGCTTGCTCTTACGGACTCCTTCGAGCTTTGGAACGCCGCCTTCCACACGGACGGCAGCGACCCCATCATCGAGTACGGGGAGGCTCAGGCGCCGGACAGTGCATTTCCGTCCGGCTGCGACGTGAGTGGCAGTACTCCGAATCATGCGTGCGCTCCCCGGGCCATACGCGGACTACCAAGGCCCATACTGGCCCTCGAGACCGCCATGGGCTTGACGTCGGCTTCCAGGGTGAGTCGCGCCTACGGTATCGCCAAGCTTCCCATCGTCGGCGGCATCACCAGTAATCTCGACGTCAACTTCCTGGTCTACAGCCTGCATAACAAAGGGACAAACGGCTACTTGAGTGTCACCCTCATCCAGTATCCGGGCCTGCCCTCAGCAGATCCAACCAACGCGAACTACAACCCGCTGTCGCAGAGCGTCCAGACCTGTCCTCCCTATTGGAGCTCGGCCACCGTCTACGGCGTCACTTCCAGCCCTGATTTCGATGAGGACGGAGTGTCTGACCTAGCCGTGACGTCGGAGATCAACCGCCTAGTTCAGCCGCAAACGGTGACGGGGAAGTCCTACGACTACTACATCGAGACCTCCATGGCCGCCGACTACGACGGCGATGGGATTCCCGCCTATGCCGACCGCTGTCGCACCGATCCCGCTTCGGGCAGCGCCACCAGCGACAGCGACGGCGACGGCCTATCGGGGACCTGCGACACGAACGGCCAGAACAACACTCCAGCGAGTGGGAGCTGGAAGAGTAAGCCGCCCTGGGACGACAACCAGGACGTGGACCATGACGGGATCCTGAACTCTGTGGACAACTGCCCGACCGCCTGGAACCCCGACCAGAAGGACACAGACGGCGACAGCGTGGGGGATGCCTGTGACCCTGCCCCCACAATCCCGGGCGACGGGCACGGCTACGCTAGCCCGGCCCCCGGCATGTTCGTCCGCTATGTCGACATCTGCCGGGATCCGTGGACTGTCGGCCAGCCTGAGCTGAGCGGCAGCGGCGACCCCGGTCGACAGTGCTTGAAACAAGACGGCGTGATCACGAACTGGCAGGACTCCAATAATGACGGCGTGCCCGACTACCTAGACATGAGATCCTTAACCCCACCCGGCCCCCTTCTGGCTGACTGCCACAGCGATAGCGACCACGACGGATTCGTGGATGCAATGGAGGCGGCGCCCACTAATGTGGAGCCCTGTCCGGCATTCGGGTTTGCCAAAGCCAGCGACCCACTCGATGCCTCCTCTCCAGGAGGTGGGGTAGCTGTTGGCGGGATAGCGGAGCCACCCACCGAATCAGGCTCCTACGCTGAACATGGTTCCGCGCTTCCCTTCAGTGTCCTCGCCGCGCTCATGCTTCTCGCCGCCGTCGCCGTCCTCATCGCGTTCGGAGACTGGTACCGTCGCCGGCACAACTGAAGCTGCCCAATAGCGGAAGCGACCGGAGATCCGCCTTCGCGAAGCCCTTCTCGCAGTCGAAGGAGCTCCCCTGTTCCCAGTCCCTGGCCCGCTCGAGATGGGCTTCGTCGCGACGGAGACAGTGCGGACGGCTCTTGGCGAGTTCGGCAGGGTTTACGAGTGTCTCACGCCGTACGAGCGGAAGGAACTCGTACGGCTCGTCCTGCGCCGCGTCGAGGTGAACGACCGACAGATCGCGATGGAACTGTACCCCTTCGACTTGCCACAAACGGAGGTGGCCCAGAGCAGTTTACGCTCTGAGCCACCAAACTGGCTCCCCGAGCAGGACTCGAACCTGCAACCTAGCGGTTAATCCGCCTCGGGCGGACCCGCTCTACCGCTTAGATGGTCAGCAAGCAAGCGCCGCCCGCGACCGGTCTTCAGTTGGCGCTCACGGCCCATCGCCTCGCCGCGGCTGGCGAAATGCTCGGAGTAGACTAGATGCCAGGGTCCCCGGCCACGCGTCCAGCCAGCCTCGTCGTTCTGATGCCGCGCCACACGGCGGTCGATCTCCGCTGTCGAGCCGACGTAGAGGCGTCCCTGCGCATTCCTAAGCACGTAGACGGAGAATCTTGTCACGAGAGGTTGAGATTGGCTCCCCGAGCAGGACTCGAACCTGCAACCTAGCGGTTAACAGCCGCCCGCTCTACCGATTGAGCTATCGGGGAGCACCCGATATCCATCTATATTCCGCTGGCCATCGAGCCACGTCTAGACCTAGCGGTTAATCCGCCTCCGGCGGACCCGCTCTACCGATTGAGCTATCGGGGAGCACCCGATATCCATCTATATTCCGCTGGCCATCGAGCCACGTCTAGACCTAGCGGTTAATCCGCCTCCGGCGGACCCGCTCTACCGATTGAGCTATCGGGGAGCACCCGATATCCATCTATATTCCGCTGGCCATCGAGCCACGTCTAGACCTAGCGGTTAATCCGCCTCCGGCGGACCCGCTCTACCGATTGAGCTATCGGGGAGCACTTCGGCCCTCTGGCGTGGCTGCCGAGCCAGGACTCGAACCTGGACTAAGGGATCCAAAGTCCCTGGTGCTACCATTACACCACTCGGCAGCGGATGAGTCTATCCGCACATCAATGAAGGCGGGTTCTCCCGCCTTCCGCCTGATCGTGAACTGGTGCCGAAGGCCGGGATCGAACCGGCACGAGGGTCGCCCCTCAACAGTTTTTGAGACTGTCGCGTCTACCTGTTCCGCCACTTCGGCTTTGGAGCGGAAGACGGGATTCGAACCCGCGACCCCCTCCTTGGCAAGGAGGTGCTCTACCACTGAGCTACTTCCGCCCCCGACTCTGCCGCTGCGAACGCAAGCAGCGTCGCCCTTCACAGAGCGACCCTATTATAGTCAAAGGCAGGTCGCTCGACAAGCAAGCGGCAGCCGGACACGCGCTGCTACCGCCCTTTGTAGACCGGCGGACGCTTCTCGGCGAAGGCCTTCGGGCCCTCCCTGCCGTCCTCAGTGGTGTGGACGAACAGGGAGAAGAGTGACTCCAGTCGCAGGCCCTCCATGAGCGGAAGGTCGAGGCCGCGAAGGGCGGCTTCTTTGACGAGGCGGACCGCGATGGGGGCGCTCTCGTTGATGCGCTGCGCCAGCGCCATCGCTTCCGCCATCAGCTCGCCTCGCGCGACGACGTAGTTTACCAGGCCGATACGGCACGCCTCCTGGGCGTCGATTCGCTCGCCGGTGAACATGAGCTGGAGCGCGACGCCGGCCGGGACGACGCGCGGCAAGAGCTGCGTGCCGCCGTTCCCCGGTATGATGCCGCGGGTCACCTCCGTCAGGGCAAAGGAGGCGCTGTCGGCGGCGATGCGGATGTCGCAGGCAAGCGCCAACTCGAGTCCACCTGCAAGGCAGTAGCCATTCACGGCGGCGATGATCGGCTTCCAGAGCTCGATGTTGCGGAGAAGGGAAGCCATCGTCAGGCCGGCAGGGTCGACGCCCGGCTCGCGTTGCAGGTCGCTCATCTCCTTGAGGTCGGCGCCTGCGGAGAAAGCCTTGTCGCCGGCGCCGGTGAGGACGAGCGTGCGGGCATCCTCGTCGTCGCGGAACCGCAGGAAGGAGTCGCGAAGAGCCTCGCGCACCTCCGTGTTGATGGCGTTCATCGCCTCCGGCCGGTTGAGCGTAAGGACGACCGTGCGGCCGCGCTTCTCGTAGAGAACGACGGGCATGGGCAACCTCCTGTCGCCTGTCTGATGTCGAATCGCCGACCCTTGTTGGCGCGCTGCCTTCGCGGGTGCCTACCAGTTCTCGGCGAGCAGCTCGAAGTGGGCGCGGACGTGCTTGCAGGCGGGGCAGACGTCCGGCGGCTCGGTGCTCGTGTGGACGTAGCCGCAGTTGCGGCACTTCCACTGCACGGGCTGGTCCTTCTTGAAGACCTTTCCTTCTCGCACGTTCGCGACCAGCTCGTTGTAGCGCTTCTCGTGCTGGCGCTCGGCGACGGACACGGCGCGGAAGGTCTTGGCGATCTCGGGAAAGCCCTCGTCGAGTGCGGCCTTGGAGAAAGCGGGGTACATCTCGCTGTGCTCATAGCGCTCGCCGGCGGCCGCTTCTTCCAGATTAGCCGCGGTGTCGGCGATGACGCCGGCGGGGAAGGACCACTTGACTTCGACGGCGCCGCCCTCAAGGTACTTGAAGAACTGCTTGGCGTGCTCGCGTTCGTTATCCGCCGTCTCGAGGAAGATTTCGGATATCTGCTCGAAGCCTTCCTTGCGCGCCTGCGAGGCGAAGTAGGTGTAGCGGTTCCTGGCCTGCGATTCGCCCGCGAAGGCCGTCAGCAGGTTGCGTTCCGTGTTCGAACCCTTGAGATCCATCGCATGCTCCTTTGGAATGTCGGGCTTCCGTTGCCCGCGGCGGGCTATGGTCCCATTTTACGTGACGCGGACGCCTCAAGGCGAGCAATCGGACACGGCGGGCGAGGTTGGCGCTCAGCCGCGAAGATCAGGAGACCTGATTTAGCGCGTGTATCGCTCTCTTGTGGCCGCCTGGCTCTTTGATCGAAGAGACGGCTGAGTAATGAGGCGCTCTCCGCTGATTGACTCGACGATCCGCTCGTAGACTTCAAGGTAGCCGTCGACCATGACCGGGACGTCGAAGCGTTCTTCGACGTAGCTTCGGCAGCGCCTGGGGTCGATGTCGCCGATGTGCCGCACTGCCTCCGCCATTCCATCGACGTCGTCGACCAGGAAGCCGGTCTCGCCGTCCGCAACGATTTCGGGCGCGGCCCCGCGAGCAAAGGCGATGACGGGCGTGCCGCAGGCCATTGCCTCTGGCATTACCAGGCCGAACGGCTCTTCCCAACTGATCGGCGCCAGAAGGCAGCGGGCCCTGGCATACAACACTCGCTTCTCCTCGGCGTTGGCTTCGCCGAAGAACCGCACGAGCCTGCCGTCGATCTGAGGTTCTATCATCGCCTCAAAGTACGCCCGATCAACCGCGTCGACTTTGCCCGCAATAACAAGCGGCATAGAGAGACGGCGCGCCACTTCGATGGCGAGATGTGTTCCCTTTTCCGGCGAGACGCGGGCCAGGCAGAGTAGGAAGTCCTCCTTGTCCGGGCGGAACGGGTACGTTTGGACGTCGATGGCGTTGTGGACTACCCCGGCAAATTGCGCGCTTGGGAAACCGACGAAGCGCTTCGCCTGCGACCAACTGATCGTGTTGTAGAAGCCGTGGTAGCGCTCCCAAACGAAGCGGCTGTCCGGCGTCAGGTTGCCATGGGTCGTCGTTAGCATGGGTACATCTATGAGGCCGGTGAAGGCCATCAGGATCTCGCCCGTGTGGTTGTGGACGATGTCGAAGTCCTGGGCATCGCGCAACGCCTCAGCGGCGTGCACCAGCTCGTAAGGAAGAGGATTCTCGATTCCTGTCGCGGTCCTTAAGCTGCGCGGGTAGACCGAACGCAGCCGCGCCAGGGTGATGGAGTCGCCGGAGGCGCGGAGTACTACGTCATGTCCCCGCCGGACCAGGCCATCCGCCAGCAAACCCACGATAGCCTCGGTGCCGCCATAGGCTGGGGGCGGGACTCGTTCCGCGAGCGGTGCAACTTGCAGGATTCTCATGTCTTTCTCTGTTTCTTCCCTCAATTCAAGTATACCCTTCCCCGGTCGCCCGAAGGCTACAGTCGTGTTAAGGAGGGGTTAAATTCAGGGGGCTGCTTGGGGCGAAAGAGTAACGACAGGGTCCGGGCTGTGCTGGGGCTACAGGCTGGTGCCGAGGGGCGGAATTGAACCGCCGACACCATCATTTTCAGTGATGTGCTCTACCAACTGAGCTACCTCGGCACCGGTTCGACGACAAGGGGCGACGACCGCGGCCGCATGATACGCCAGCCCGATCGCCGGAGTCTATTCAAGCATGCGCGGGGACAGCTGTCAACGCCGAAGCGCCGCCGACGCGCTTCCGGTGCCTCAGTACCCGACCGAGGCGGGCCCCGGAGGCGGATTCTGCTGTAGAACTAGCGGCGAGCGTGGTGACTGCGAGAAGTCGAACTCCTTGAGCAGGTCACCCATGTCCGGTGTTTGATCCCGGGTGCCGGGACGCGGGTCCCACCTGCCGTCGCTCTCACGGTCCATCCGCCAACTCTTCATGAACAGGTCCTCTATCAGCTTGGCGTAGGCATCGAAGCTGAGCATCTGATTGTCGATAAAGCCTTGCTTGGCGTAGGGGCTTATCATCAGCCCGGGGACGCGCAGACCATAGCCGTTGGCATCGACCGTCGGCGGAACGTAGTGGTCATAGAAGCCTCCCCAGTTGCTCCAGGAGATAAAGATTGCCGTGCTGTCCCAGTCCGGCCCCTGCATTAAGGCGTTGACGAGGCCGGTGACGTACGCCTGGCCGTCGCTAACGAGGGCAGGCGGCTGCTCACTGCTCTGACGGTCTGGAGCGACCCAGGACACCGCCGGCAGCTTGCCGTCCCTGGCAGCCTGATAGAAGTTGTCAACCGTTTGTATGTTCCCCATCTGCCCATCTCTCTGGACAGTCGTAAACCAGGGGAGCGGGTTCCAGACGCCGGGCGTACCGGTGGTCGGTGGTTTGGGGATGCAGACGAGCGGATTGTTCACACAATCGGGCTCGGTACCATTGGCTACGTAGTAGGCCCAGCTCACGTTCCCGCGGTACAGCAGGTAGGTGAGGTCGGTCCAGGCATAGTTCGGGATCTTCACCGCGCCCTGGGAGTCGGCCCGCTTAGCGGTCTCGAAATCAGGCGGCAAATCGATCGACCGGAGAGCAGTGACGCAACTTGTGGGATCATTCCTGTGGCTGCATTGGGCGGCCCATTCCGAGACCAGGTAAAGATGTGCGGCCAGACTGGAGGAGGCAGCCGGTTCGAACATGTGGTCCTGAAGGACGAACTGCTGGGCGTACGTCCAATAGTTAGGGATCTCGCGGGCGTCGTGATAGCCCATCACGTCCGGTTGACCGTTGTTTGCGCTGCAGTTCGGGTCGTCGGGGAGAGAAGCGCAATCAGCGGTGCGGCTCGCCAGCTCCTGGCTGATGAAGCCGTCCATCTTGCCACCGTTGATGTCGGCGGCGGCGGCGGCTTCGCTCTGCGGACCGCCCATGTTCTTGTCCTGTGAGTCGTGATAAGGCTTCTGGCACTGGTTCGTGCGCGGGTCGGGAACGCAGACCGTGGGGACGCCGTTCTGCATCGGAATGCCGTCTGCGGCGGGGAAAGTGCCAAAATAGGAATCAAAGGAGCGATTCTCCTGCATTATCACGACGACGTGCTTAATCTTGGCACGTGCCGTGTCGAGCAGGGACGGGGCGGCAGTGGGAAGGACCGGGCCGTTGGAGGTGCAGGCGCCGCTGAGCAGAGCTAAGATAGCCAGAGTAAGAAGGTGTGTTTTCCGCATTTCCGCCCCCATGCTGATTCCGCCCGTCCCGGGTCGGTCTGCGTCCACACCTCAGGCTACTCAACATAGCGCCTGCGAGTGTGACGGTCAACATGGAGACCACGTCTCGCAGGCGCTGTTTTCGAACGGAAAAGCGGCTGCTTGCTACAACGGCTGTTCGGCCAGGCCGACTTTGCCCAGCATCGCGCCGCCGTCGATGAGAATCTCGGCGCCGGTGGCGTAGCTGGAAGCGTCGGAAGCCAAATAGATCGCGGCGCCGACGATCTCGTCAACGTTGCCGATGCGGCCCATTGGGGTCAGCTTGGCCATCGCATCCTTCGCGGCCTTCGCCTCTTCCGGCGGCAGGTTGAACCAGTGGGAGTCCATCATCTTCGTCGTGATGGCGCCGGGGGCGATGGCGTTGACCTGGATGTTGAAGGAGGCAAGCTCCATGGCGAAGCTCTTCGTGATCATGCGCACGCCGGCTTTGGAGATGCTGTAGACGCTGACGAAGGGCTCCGGCTTGAAGGCGTCGATGGAGGCGATGTTGACTATCTTGCCGCCGCCTTGCTCCTTCATGAGACGGGCCACGGCCTGGCTGGTGAAATAGACGCCCTTCAGGTTCAGGTTCATGATCGTGTCCCAAAGGCGCTCATCCGTGTCGAGGACGCTGGCCATGGCTGGGCTGGCGCCGGCGTTGTTGACGAGGATATCGATGCGACCAAAACGCTCTTTGACGGTCTCCACCATCCGATTGATCTCTTCCATCTTGCCGAGGTGCGACTGGACGACCAGCGCCTCGCCGCCGAAGGCAGCTATCTCGGCAGCGGTCGCGTTGAGGTCGTCGACCTTGCGGCTGGTGAGCGCCACTTTCGCGCCGGCCCTGGCGAAGCCGACGGCGATTCCTTTGCCGATGCCACGACTGGCGCCGGTAACAATGGCTGTCTTCCCCTCAAGTGAGAACCGCGAAAGCTCAAACATCGGTCCGTCCTTTCCCGTTTCTGGAATTCATGCCGCTCTCAGTCAATTGCGCTCAGTCTCATCCGCTTGGCCTTTGCCGCGAACTCAGCGATGTTGCGGCTGATGACGAGCTTGTTGAACTTGCCGACGCTCGTCTTCGGGATGTCGCTGGTGATGAGAACGAAGTCCGGGAGCATCCAGCGAGTGATCTTGCCCTTGTCCACGCCTTCCGCCAGGAGGTGGCGGATGACGTCCTCTTCCGTCTCCGTCGCGCCAGGAACGAAAGTTACCAGAGCCATCGGCCGCTGGCCCCACTTGTCGTCGGGCACGCCAACGATGGCGGCCTCGAGGATGAAGTCGGCCGAGGCGACGATGTTCTCCAGGAGCACCGTTGGCACCATCTCCGAGCCGCTGCGGATGATGTCGGAGATGCGGTCGGCGATCGTTATGTAGCCTTCCGGGTCCACTTTGGCGACGTCGCCGGTATGGAACCAGCCGTCGCGCCAGACTTCCGCGGTTCGCTCCGGGTCCTTGTAGTACTTGTCCATGACCCAGGGACCCCTGAGGACGATTTCGCCAATGGCGGCGTCGTCATGGGGCACGGGCCGCATGTTCTCGTCGACAACCTGCGCCTCGATTCCCGGGACGGCGATGCCGGTCTTGACGGCAAGCTTTTCGCGCTCTTCTTTCGGGAGGTCGGCGTCGTTCTTCTTGATGAAGGCCATTATGCTGACGGGCGCCGTCTCGGTCATGCCGTAGCCGGAGGCGGCGCGGAAGCCGGGCAGGAGCTTTTCTGCCTTGTTCTTGAGACCGAGCGAGAGAGCGGCCCCGCCGACAGCGCACGTCTTCAGGCTGGTCAGATCGTATTTCGTAAGGTCCGGGTACTCGATGAGCATTGCGAGCATCGTGGGCACAAGCGCGGTCATGCTGACCTTCTCGTTCTGGACGAGCTCGCAGAAGCCCTCCACGGTGAACGCGCCGGGCAGCACGATCCGTGTGCTGGCGAACACCGCCATGTAAGGGGCACCCCAGCCGTGGATGTGGAACATCGGGATGTTCATCAGCGTAACGCCCGCCTCGCCGAGCAACTCACGTTCCGGGTCGTTGTTGAGGACGCCGGTTGTCACGAGATGCAGGGTCATGAGGTAGAGCGCCCGGTGGGTGAACATCACGCCCTTGGGAAGACCGGTCGTGCCCGTTGTGTAGCAAAGCGTGGCGTACGTGTCTTCATGCAGCAGCGGCCAGGCGAAGTCGTCCGTCGCCTGCGCGATCAAATCTTCGTAGCTGTAGAGGTTCTCGATCTTCGACGGCGGTATGCCGGGCCCGTCGGAGATGCAGACGAACTTCTCGACGCAGCCCTTGATGCGGTCGTAGATCTGCTCGACCAGCGGCAGGAATATGTCGTCGAAGAACAGGACTCTGTCTTCGGCGTGAGTGATCGTGTAGACCATGTGGTCGAGCGAGAGTCGCATGTTGATCGGATGGAGGACGGCGCCGTAGCAGGAGACGCCGTAGTACAGCTCGAGGTGGGCGTTGTGATTGAGGGCGATGGTCGCGACTCTGTCGCCGGGCTCGCCGGGCTTGCCGGGGCGGACGCCGAGAGTCTCAAGGGCGTTGGCCAGTCAACAGGTGCGCCGGTACCACTCCAGCCAGGTGAAGCGATAGGTCTGGCCGGTCCGGAAGCTGCGATAGACGACGCCGATATCGTCCGGGTAGAGGTTGATGGGCCTGTTCATGAGATTCGTGAGCAAGAGGGGATAGTTTACGCTGTATTCGGGATGGGGTGCGGTGTCCATGGTTCTCTCCCTCGACAGGTCGGCGTGATTCCAGTGCCCGCCGGCGTTCCAAGTCCGGCAGGCGTGACATCGACAACGCCCTTCGTCGTGTCGATTGTCGCTTCCGGCGGGCTTGACGGCAAGTGGCGCGCTCGCCGGGGGAGCGGCGTGATGTCGGCGCGATGCGTCCGCCTGGGGCGGGTCCGCCTCGGCGGACGCAACCAGAACGCGATCAACGCACGCCGCCCCTGCCGATCGAACAAGCCATGGATCGGAGTCGCCGCAAACAGGTGACACGATGTCGCCCACCGTATATTCTTAGGGAAGACTGGGAAGGAACCGGCCATACTTCCCGCTCTATTCTCCTGACGAAGAGGTGGACAAATGCGCATTGCTGTACTCACAGGCGGCGGCGACTGCCCCGGTCTCAACGCCGCCATTCGCGCCGTGGCCCAGCGGGGCTGGACGATGGAAGACGAAGTGTGGGGTATCCACAATGGCTGGGCGGGGCTGCTGGGCGAGGGAGAGATGCACCGCCTGATACCCATGGAGGTGAGAGACATCTTGCACGAAAGCGGGACGATGCTCGGCACCTCTCGCACCAACCCGGGGCGCAGCGCGGCGGACATGGCGACGGTCGTGGAGAACCTGCGACGTCATAGCATCGATGGCCTCGTGGCGATAGGAGGCGACGACACCCTTAGCGTCGCCGCAAAGCTGAACGATGCCGGGGTCAAGGTCGTCGGCATACCGAAGACTATCGACAACGACGTGCCGGAGACTGACTTCTGCATCGGCTTCGACACGGCGACGGGCGTCATTGCCGACGGCCTGGACCGGCTGCTCTCCACCGCCAAGTCGCACGGGCGCATCATGGTGATGGAGGTGATGGGCCGCGACACCGGCTGGCTGGCGATCGTCGGCGGCATGGCGGGCGGCGCCGACTTCATAGCCATCCCGGAGGTGCCGCTCGAAATCGACTACGTCGTCAACCACGCTCGCCATCGCATGGAGACGCACCACTTCAGCGTCATGG
The DNA here is from genome assembly GCA_963703345.1 of uncultured Chloroflexia bacterium. Classification (GTDB taxonomy): domain Bacteria; phylum Chloroflexota; class Dehalococcoidia; order DSTF01; family JALHUB01; genus JALHUB01. The sequence goes on from OY969814.1 coordinate 1,819,730, forward strand.
TCGTCGCTGAGGGGACTCAACTCCAGGGGTTGGACCTTCCGGTCGGAGAAGTCAACGTCTCGGACCAGTTCGGCCACGTCCGCCTCGTCGAAAGGGGGATCGGCCAGCACGTCGCGGATGAGATCGAGCGGCGAACGGGAATCGACACGCGCGTTACCGTCCTCGGCCACCTGCAGCGCGGCGGCACTCCGTCTGTGCACGACCGCTACTACTCGACGCTGCTGGGCTCCGCCGCCGTCGATTTCTTGCACCGCGACCTCGCCGGGAACATGACGGCGCTGAAGGGCCAGGCCATCGTGCCCGTGCCGCTGGCCTCGATAGCCGGCAAGACGCGCTTCGTTCCGCCCGAGCTCTACGAGATGGGCCAACGGTTTTTTCGCACCATAGCCGTCCTCGAGAGCATGCCCGATAGATAGGAACGGCGGGCAAACCCGAACGGTCAGGACCGCTGCCCGGCCTGTCGCCACAACCACGTGAGCGGGCCCCTCAGCCAGAGCTCCTCCGCATTCAGCCAGAACGGCGAGGGGCGGCAAGCGTTATCTCTCGTCTGGCAAGCGCTGAATTCGTCGCAGAACGACCAGGCTTGCCGCCCCCAGCGCGATAGGCAGCCACAACGCGAAGAAGCGGTAGCCAAGGGCGGCGGCGATGGCTGTGTTCCGGGATACGCCGAATGAGACCAGCAGCACGCTCAACGACACCTCGACGAAGCCGAGCCCCGAGGGCGTGACGGCCACCAGCGAAAAGAGCAGCGCGACGGCGTAGGCGGAAAGCGCCTGCTGGACGTTGATATCGGCGTGGACGGCGTGCGCCATCAGGTAGAGCAGCGCCGCAGCCAGCACCTGGATGCCGAGGGCATGGATGAAGGGCAGCAGATACTTGCCTGGGCGCTTTCTAACGAAGGTTATCGCCTCGTACAGCTCGTCGGCGGCAACGCGGGTGGAATCGAGGTCGACGACCTGCTCGCGGCGAACAAGGAGTGCCAGCAAGTTCACCGCCTTCGCGCCGATGACGTACATCCGCTCCAGTCCCTTCCTGCTGCTCAGAGCGGCCACAGGCACGGCGCCGACGACAACGATTATGACGGTGATGATCAGCGAGGCAATGACTTCAGCCTGTGTCAGCGAGCCCTGAAGATAAAGCAGGGCCAGTGCGACGACGAGGACGACGAGGAAGGCCGCATAGCCCAGAACGTAGGCAGCCATGTAAGCGGCGCCGACGCGGGCCGCCGGCTGATCGCTCCAACGCGCTTCCCGCAAATAGAACGCAATGCCGCCGATGCCTCCCGTCTTCGACACGAGGTTCACGAAATATGATGCCTGGGTGATGAAGACGAATCGCCAGACAGAGGCGCGCAGGCCGGTCGCCCAGAACGTTGTCGCGTAGAAGAGCGTCAGGTTGAGGACGAAGAGTATCTCCACGACGGCGGCCGCGCCCAGATACAGCGGGCGGGCGGAGCGCAACTCGGAGGCGATCTGCTTGGCTTCGTTGAGATTCGTGGCTATGACAACGGCGACCAGCAGGAAGAAGGCGAGCCAGATCAGTCGGACCAGGGTGAGGCGCTGCCGGCGTCGCTGGGACGACGCGTGATGACCCTCGTGCTCCATCATCGATACATGGCTCACGCTTGCAGCTGGGAAAAGCCGGCTGAGAGGAACTCAACCAAATCATAGCACAGGCGAATGAGACGGCAGGAGGCTAGAGCGCCCGCACGTCGCGGGAGGCGAGGCCGCTAACCAGCGACAGCAGCAGCGCCGCCAGCACGAAGACGGCGATCGTGTGCGCTGTCCCCAGGTAGCGGTCGGCAATGAAGCCCATCATGAGGGCGCCGAAGGGATTGAGCCCCTGCGACATCATGTACAGCGCGAGCACCCGGCCGCGGAACTCGTCCTCGGCGTGGAGTTGAACGAGCATCTGGTTGAACGCCGTGAACGTCACGAAACCAATACCGCCGATGATCAGCAGCAACAGCGAGAGGAAGTAGCTGCGGGAGAAGGAGAACGCCAGGATCATAAACGCGTAGAAGACTAGCGCCACACTCATGATGAGGCCCTTGTAGCGCACGTTGGCAAACCGGGCGACCACAAGACCGCTGCCGAAAGCGCCGATGCCGACGCCGGTCAGCAGCCAACCGTAGCCCCGCGAGCCCACGTGAAGGTAGTTCTTCGCCATGATGGGCATTAGCTGGATGTAGGGGTATATGAGCATCGTGGGAATCGCCTGCAGAAGCGTCAGCCGCAGCAGCGCGCGGTGCCGCAGCAGGTAGGCCGTGCCGCGTCGCATCGCCGTCCACGCCGGCTCAGACGCCACCGCCGCCGTTTGCTCGAGCCGCATCGCGATCAGGCTGGCGATCGCGCATAGGAAGAAGAACGCTTCGCTGAAGAACGCGCCCGAGATGTTGTAGCCGACCAGGAAGCCGGCAATCCCCGGTCCGACAACCCTCGCCATGTTGTTGACCATCGCGTTCAAGGCAACCGCGTTCGGCAGGTGCTCGCGGTCCACGACGTCGTAAACCAGGAACTGCCGGACCGGGTTGTAGACGCTGGCGGAAAGGCCGCCCGTGAAGGCCGTTATGTAGAGCTGCCACATCTCGATGCGGCCCATCACGATGAGGATGGCGATGGCGAGAGCGCCCAGGCCGTTGACGGCGGACGCGACACCGGTCAGAAGGCGTCGGTTGGTGTGCTCGGAGAAACCGCCGACGAACGGCGAGACGAAGATGATGCTGATGCCGCGAATGAACTGGACGAGCCCCAACTGGAAGGGCGAGTCAGTAAGCTGGGCGACCAGCCAGCCCTGGCCGATCTGCTCCATCCAGAAGGCGAAGCTGGAAGCCGCCGTGCCGCTTAGCAGATAACGAAAGTTGACGATGGACAGCGACTGGAAGGCATGCGAGCCGGAAGCGCCCGTGCTCGGCATGGCGCCTTCAGCGGAATCGGCGGATTCGGCCACTGGACGCTCCCCCTTCGGCTATGCGTCCATTCTATGCTTCCGCTCCGAAGAGGAGAATCGTCGTGAAGTCAGAGGTCGAAGCCGTGCACTGAGTAGCCGAGGTAAGCGAGAGCCAGCCCTCGCACGAGCTTCCCCAGCATGACGGGCACGAGAAAGCGCCAGAAGCTCATGCGGACCGCCCCGGCGCTGAACCCTGCCACCTCGAAGAGCGGGTTTGGGATCGCGGCAAGCAAGAAGAGCGTCACGCTGCCATGGTGGGCGAGAAGCCACGTTATGCCGGCGCCCACGCCTTCAACGCTGCGGCGGAACCAGGCCGGGCCGCCGATGCGACGGCCGTGCGCGAGGTCGCGTCCGACGGAGCCGACGACGTAGGTGGTGATTTCGCCGAGGCCCATGCCCAATCCACCGGCAATACCGACCCGGAACGCTCCCAGCGACTTGGCGTCGCTGACTATGAGCGCCTGGCCGGCGAGAGTAAGGCCGGGAATGAACAGGAATGAGATCGCTGTGCTCGCCAGGTTGACAAAGAAGATGCCGGCGTAGCCCAGCCCCTTGAAGCGCTGCTGGAGGATGAGCACGGCGGCGGCAAAGACGATGAGTACGACGGTGACGATTGCGCCGGCAACAATACGCCGTCGGCGGTCTTGGACGATCCACTCGGCGAAACGCGTCAACCGGTTCGGTCGGCGGTTTTCGATCTCTGCTTCTCGCTCCACCTTGTTCTCGGGGCGTTCGTCCATGAGCGCCTCCCTGCTGTCTGTCTCAGGATACCATCACGAGAGCGTCGAATCGAGGCATGGGAAGGGAAAGGAGAGGCGACCAGCGTGGGGTCTCACGCTGGTCGCCTGAAAGGGGCGGGCGGGGCAACGCCGATAGGTTCGGAGAGGAGCCGTTACTCGCCGCCTACGCCACTCAATATTCCATCCTGGTCGGCCGCTTTCTCGGCCGGGGTCTCTTCCGTCGCCTTCTCGGCAACGGTCTCGGTCGCAACCGCTTTCGGCTCCGGCAGGGCCGAGCGCTCCAGCAGCTCCACGAGGTCGAGAGCTTCCGGCGGCTCTTCCAGGCCAAGGCCGGTCAGTCCGTCTTTGAACATCTGGAGGCAGAACGGACAGGCGGTCAGTACTTTGTCGGCGCCCGTGTCCACGGCTTCCTTGGCGCGCAGCCGGTTGACGCGCTGCTCCGGCTCTTCCTCCATCCACATCCGTCCGCCGCCGGCGCCGCAGCAGATGCCGTCGGCGCCGCAGTGGGCCATCTCCACAAGCTCGACGCCCGGGACGGCGGCAGCCAGCTTGCGCGGCGCGTCGTAGATGCCGTGATAGCGGCCGAGGTAGCAGGGGTCCTGGTAGGCGACGACCGCCTTGATCTCCTTTGTCAGCTTCAGCCGGCCCTCTTCGACCAGCTTCAGCAGGAACTCCGTGTGGTGCACAACTTCGAAGTCGCCGCCGAACTGCGGGTACTCGTATTTCAGCGTGTGGTAGCAGTGCGGGCAGGCGGTGATGATCTTCTTGACGTTGTGCCGCTTCAGGGTCTCGATGTTCTGCTGCGCCTGGCACTGGAACAGGTACTCGTCACCGATTCTCCGCGCCGGGTGGCCGCAGCAGGACTCTTCGTGGCCGAGGATGCTTATCTTAACGCCGGCGGCATCGAGGACTCGCGCCAGGGCGAGGGCGGCCTTCATGCTGCTCTCCTGGAGAGCGGCGGTGCAGCCGACCCAGAAGAGGAACTCCGCGTCGCCGTCGTTGGCGACGTTCTTGACCTCGAAGCCCTCCGTCCAGTCGGTGCGCGAGGCCGAGGCGCCCTTCCAGGGGTGGCCGCGGTCCTGGACCGAGCGCAGGGCCGCCATGAGCGTCGGCGGGATGTTGCCCTGCTCGAGGACGAGGTTGCGACGCAGCTCTATTATCTTCTTGACGGGCTCGACGAAGACGGGGCAGGCCTCTTCGCAGGCGCCGCAGGTCGTGCAGGCCCACAACTCGTCCTCGCTGACCACGCCGCCGGCAAGGAGCGGCACTTCATCCTGCGAGGGCTGCTTGCCGTTGCGCTTGCCGCGCAGGAGCACAGGCGCCCGCTCGACCATGTGCGCCTTCAACTCCTGGATGACCATCTTCGGCGAAAGCGGCTTGCCGGTCATGTTGGCCGGGCAGACCTCCTGACAGCGTCCGCAGCGGGTGCAGGCGTCGAGGTCGATGAGGTCTTTCCAGGTCAGGTCCTGGAGCTTCGCGGCGCCCAGAGCGCCCACGCTCTCCTCTGTTATCTCTATTGGCTTCAGCACTCCCTTGGTGCCTTGTGTGCGCAGGAACATGTTGAGCGGCGAGGCGACTACGTGGGCCAGCTTGGTGAAGCTGACCACCACGTAGCCCATTCCGCCCATCGATACCAGCATGTGGGTCCACCACAGTGTCTTGTGCAATGTCAGGTCGGCGCTGTGGCCCAGCGGATGGAAGACGACAGCAAAGGCGAGGCCCACCGGCGACCAGACCGACCAGCCAAGGTGGGCGTCCATCTCCGACGCCGCAATCCGAGCCCCTTCAACCATGTAGCCGGTGACGATGATGCCGGCCACGAGCCCTAGAGCAACGCCGTCGTCGAGGACGTTGTTCAGCTTCTTGGGCCGGATGACGTAGCGGCGGTAGGCGGCCATTCCCAGGCCGGCAAGCACGAGCAGGCCGCCGACGTCGAGCATCAGCGACACGCCCAGATAGATGTTGCCCTCCATGAAGTGGTAGATGTGCTCACTCGTGAAGTCGAGGAAAGGGCCCATGAGGAGCACACCGAAGCCGCCGAAGATGAGCAGGTGCATGACGCCCGCGTACCGGTCGCGGACGATGCGCTTGTGCCACAGACCGTCGGCCTTCGTCTTGATAAGGACCGCGCGGATCCTGCCCGGCAGGTCGCGGAGCCTATCGTCCTCGCTGCCCAGCCGCCACATTCGCAGGCGGTGGGTGAGGCCGTAGACCGCGGCCACCATGAGCAGGAATCCGAACAGGTATACTAGCTCACCGAACTGGATGTTCCAGAATATCTCTCGGGAGGGCATTTGGCACCTCCTTTACTCCTTCAGTCCACCCTCTTCTGCCTGACATCCTCCCTGACAAGCCGATGCTTGCCGTTTCTCCGTTGACCTCTCCCCGTCACGCCTTCGCCTTGGCCGTCGCGGCTTCGAGCCGGGCGTAAACCGGGTTGCCCTTGCTCCGGTACCACCAGCGCATGTACTGGGCCAGCGGCTCCCAGGACCAGGTGGCGGGAACGCAGGTCACGCCGTGCTCTTCGAGCAGCGCGAGCAGGAAGTCGAGGTCCGTCTTCTTGCAGGCGAGGCGGTCGGTGCGGTCCACGACCAGCACGTCGAACTTGTGGTCGGCAAGCATGGCGATGAGGCCCGGCCTGTTGAGGCATTCGCCGGTCCAGCCGATGTCCTCGTGGACGTCGGTTAGCTGCCACTTGTGAGCCTCGGCGCAGGCACAGATGCGGGTCTTCTGGCCGTCGGGCCGTGTCCACTTCTTGCCCATCTCTTCGAAGTCCTGCCTTACGTACCCGACGGCACGCGGCTGCTCCTGCCAGATCGTCTGCGGGGCGCCAAGGCTGGTCTTCTCGACACCGGTTGGGGTTCCAGTCATCGTTGTCATTCTCTTCACCTTTGCCCTTTCCGTCTTTGTTCTTTGTTCCACCTGTAAGGTACGGCACAAAGGGCTAGGCTGTCGTCCGCCGCGCGCGCTGATTATTGTTAAGCATTTCGGCGTCCGAACCTCGGCGGCGAAGACGGCAATTGCGCTGGACTAGTCGCTGGACTCGGCAGAGCGCCTTTCGCGGATTGCGGATGGCATGAGCGGGATAGCGCGACGACGGTGCGCATTTCGCGCAACATCGTTACGTATAGTTGGCGGATGACTATCAGCAGGGTACGGCTGGCGGCTTAGGCTGCCTGCCTGTAATCTGTATATGGAAAGTCACCCGTCTGGGGCGCGAGGAGAACGAAGATGGACAAGATCCGCATTCTCATAGCCGATGACCACACCCTCGTGCGCGAGGGCACACGCGAACGCCTGGAGCGGGAAGCGGACTTCGAGGTGGTCGGCGAGGCGGCGGACGGCGAGGAGGCGGTGCGCCTGGCGCAGGAGTTGAAACCGAACGTGGCGATAATCGACATCGCCATGCCGAACCTGAACGGCATCGAGGCGACGAAGCAGATCAAGGCCAGCCAACCGGCCACTTCCATCCTCGTCCTCAGCGCCTATGACAACGACCAGTACATTTATGCCGTGCTGGAAGCCGGCGCCAACGGCTACCTGCTGAAGAACGTGCGCGGCGTCCAGCTCGTCGACGCGATACGCGACGTGAGCGCCGGCGAGGTGGTGCTGGACCCACACGTGGCGCGCAAGGTCGTGCAGTGGTTCTCGTCGATGAGCCACGGGAAGAGCGTCGTGGAGGGGCTGCCGGATCATGTCAGCGACCGTGAGCTTGAGGTGTTGAACTTGGCGGCGAAAGGAATGAGCAACAAGGAGATCGCGTCGGAGCTGGCGCTGAGCGTGCGCACCGTGCAGTCGCACCTGGGCAACATTTTCGACAAGCTGGGCGTAAGCTCCCGCACGGAAGCGGTGCTGAAGGCCCTCAAAGAAGGCTGGATCTCGCTCGATGGTGTCTCTACGGGGGACTCGTCGAAATGATACGGACCCTAACCCGAACGAGGGAGATGCTCAGTACTCCGGCGCGCGAGACGCGCTCCTGGCGGGTGCTGCGGGAGCCGCACTTCTGGATAATCGTCGCGATCATCACCTGCGGCACAATACTCTATTATGCGGACGTTCTTCCCGTCCTCAGCTCCCTCGAAACGGTGCTGCACATCGAACTCACGCGTCGTTCTGTGCACCGCATCCTTTCCATTCTGCCCGTCGCGTACGCGGCCTACATATTCGGGCTCCGAGGCGGCCTATCCACGACGGCGGTAATCACCGCTCTGCTTCTGCCGCGCGTATTCGTGGCCTCAACCGCTCCCGAAGAAGCCGGAATCGAGACAGCGGCGTTCGCCGTCATGGGCGCCTTCGTTACCTGGCTCATCGACGTTCAAAATCGCGAAAAGGCGCAGCACCGGGGGACCATCGTTTCGTTGGAGTGGACGCAGCGGGAGTTGCGCTCGCACATCCAGACGGTGGAGAACGAAGAGCGGCGGCTTCAGACCATCAACGCCGTCCTCAACGTCGTCGCCGAGTCGCTGGAGCCGCGGCAGATCCTGCATCACGCGATGGACAAGGTGCAGGAGGTCATGGGAGTCGAGAAGTCGCTGCTCTACCTGCTGGACGAGGACTCCGACGAGCTGACGCTGGAGGCCTATCACGGCATATCGATCGAGTTCGCAGACCTCGCGAAGAGGGTGCGCGTCGGCGAGGGTCTGAACGGACGCGTCGCCCAGACGGGCGAGCCGCTGGTGGCGGACGGTCGGGCCACGAGCCCGCTGCTGGCAAGCGAGATAGGCCGGCGCGAGAACCTCCAGGCGCAGCTCATCGTGCCTCTAAAGTCGAAGGGCAAGGTGCTGGGCACTCTTTGCGCCGCGACGAGCGAGCCCAGGGAGTTCGCGAGCGAGGAGATCGAGCTGGCGAGCGCCATCGGCAACGCAATCGGCGTCGCCATCGAGAACGGGAAGCTATACGAGAAAGAGCGAGAGGCGTCGGAGCAGTTGAGGCAGTCCGAGGAGAACTACCGCGGCCTGTTCGAGAATGCCACCGGCGCGATTGAAGTGCATGACCTGAACGGCAAGATAGTCAACGCCAACCGCGCGTTCGAAAAGCTCACCGGGTATGATCTGGAAGAGCTGAAGACACTGGACGCGACAAAGTTCCTGGAGCCGAAAGACGTCAGGGCGGTGGAGGATATGCTGAGGGCGCAATATCGCGGCGAGCCGGTGGAGGCCCTGATCGAGTTCCCGCTCAGGCGTCGCGACGGCAGCCAGGCGATTGTCGAGCTCATGCCCAGCCTCATTATCCGCAACGGACGGCCGATCGGCGTGCAGTCCATCGTTCGGGACGTCACGGAGCAGCGGCGAATGCAGGAGAACCTCCGCTACTACGTCTCGCAGGTGCTGAAGGCGCAGGAGAGCGAGCGCCTGCGCATCGCCCGCGAGCTGCACGACGACACGGCGCAGGCGTTGACCGGCGTCTCGCGTCGCCTCGACCTGCTGTCGTCAAGCGGGTCGGACGTGCCGGCGGAGGTCGCGCAACGGCTGGACGAGCTGCGGGAACAGACGGACGCGATCCTCGACGGCGTGCGACGCTTCAGCCAGGACCTGCGGCCGCCGGTGCTCGACGACCTGGGTCTGCTCCCGGCGCTGAAGTGGCTGCTCATCGCCCTCGATGAGCAGGACGGGATTGCTACGAACACGCGCCTGTTAGGCGAGCCGCGTCGCCTGCCGCGGGAGTCGGAGCTGGCATTGTTCCGCATCGCGCAGGAAGCGCTGAACAACGTCAGGAAGCATTCGCGCGCTTCGGCCGTGGAGTTGACGCTGGACTTCCGCAGCGACAGCATCGCGATGACGGTGGCGGACAACGGCAACGGCTTCGAGTTGCCGCCGGCCACGGGCGACCTGGCGCTGTCGGGCAAGCTGGGGCTGATCGGGATGCAGGAGCGAGCGCGGCTCCTCGGCGGTACGATTGAGATGGAGTCGCAGCCGGGCGAGGGCACGAAGGTCGTCGTGACGGTACCGGGCTAGAGTATCCCTGTTTCTCGACCGCGCCCTAAAGGACGCGGCATCCCTTTTGAAAAGAAGTAGGCCAGGCTTTCCAGCCTGGCCGCATTCTTGCTCCCGCCGAGGCTGGAAAGCCTCGGCTACGTGTTTCCCCAGCAGACCGCGAACATCCCGCTTCCGTCAGAGTCTACACCACGTCGGAGTCCCCGAGGGTTAGGAACCAGTTGTGCAGGTCGTAGGCGGCGTTCGCCTCGTCGGCGTGGGAGCGCACGACGAAGTGAAGCGGATGCGGCTCCATGAAGCGCGGCGGCATCCAGAAGCCGGAGGCGCGGAACAGCCGGAACTCGTCGGTGTGACGGAGCGAGAGCGTCGCCAGCATGTCGAGATCGCGGTCTTGGAAGTAAGCGCCGGCGTGGTCGATTAGCAGGCGGCCGGCGGCCCGTCCTTCGCCGCTCGCTTCGACAACGAGGTCGACGATGAGGCCGGCGGAGAAGCGGCCCAGCGACGCGGCCCGCAAGACGCTTATCGCCCGCACTTTCCCCTCGGACCTTGCGGCGAAAGCGGCAAAATCTCCCTCAGGCGCGTTTGTATAGCGCCAGTTCAGGTAGGCGGAGTCGCGGACGACGATGAGCGGCGCGCGGTGCTGGACGCGGCGCCAGAAGACAGCGAACGGCTCGTCGAAGTCCTTCACCTCGTCGATTGCCAGGCCGGGCACTTCTTTCTGCCGAACAGACGGCGGCGTGCGCCAGACGACGCGCGCAATCGATGCCGTCCTCGCCAGGACGCGGCTGCCGGTCGTCTTCATCGCCAGGCGCTCAGGATGCAGCGGGCGGATGAGCAGGGAGAGCGCGGCCACTTCCTTGAACCCGCCCTGATTGACGAGGACCGGGAAGGATGCGTCGTCGGGGAAGGCGTAGCTGAAGGCGATCTTCTCCTCGGCGGCGAGGGCATCGAGCTTTCGCAGCAGGTCGAGGGGGATGCCGCGGCCTTCAAACTCGGGGTCGATAAGCGGCTTGAGCGTGAGCGCAGCGGTCACGGACTCGCCGGAGAGCCGCACGCCAACCGGCGCCATGGCGGCGCAGGCGATGAGGCGGCCGGACGCTGCTTCCCGCGCGACCATGCCGATGGCCGGACCGCCGGGGCCCCGCTGCATCAGCCACTCGAAGTACGCCTCGCCTGGAGCGCCTTCGGCCAAGACCTTCCGGGCGAGCTCAAGGCAGGCTGCGGCGTCTTCCGGCGTGTACCTCGCGGCCGTCCAGGTCTCCTCTTGAAGCACGCTTCGACCTCCGCTCGCTGTGACCGCCGGTATTATAGCATGGCACCCGGTCGATAGCCGTAAGCGGGGCGCGTTGACGCTTTTCCGCCGCCGATGCCATACTCGCGGCAGGTCGGCACGAAGAAAGGGGCGCATGATGGAATACGAGGACCTGCTCTACGAAAAGGACGGCGCCATTGCCACGATAACGCTGAACCGGCCGGAGGCGCTCAACGCGATCTCGCTGGCGATGCTGAACAGTCTGGCCGCGGCCCTGCGCGAAGTCGACAGGGACCCGGAGGTGCGGGTAGTCGTCGTCACCGGCGCCGGACGCGGCTTCTGCGCCGGACTGGATCTGAAGGAGATGTTCGGGGCTGCCGCCGGCGGCGCTCCCCTTGGCATTCGCTTCGATCTGAATAACAGCCCGCCGATGGCGCTGCACACTCTCGACAAGCCGGTCATCTGCTCGCTCAACGGCCCGGCCGCCGGCTACGGCTTCGACCTGGCGCTCGGCTGCGACGTCCGCATCGCTTCGGAGAAGGCGCGAATGGGCGCGGTGTTCACGCGCCGGGGCATTCTGCCGGAGAGCGGCGGCACGTGGATGCTGCCCCGACTGCTCGGCTGGGCGAAGGCCTCGGAGCTTGTCTTCCGCGGTCGTGTCCTCGACGCGCAGGAGTCGCTGGAGCTGGGACTGGTGAATACGGTGGTCCCGCACGAGCGGCTGGCGGAGGAGACGCGCGCCTGGGCGGAGGAGATCGCCGGCAACGCGCCGCTCGCGGTCCAGGCCGCAAAGCGCCTGATGCGCCTGGGGCTGGAAGAGAGCTTCGAGGCGAGCGTCCACCACGCTTATCTGCAGCTATTGCCGCTTTTCGGGACGGAGGACTTCAAGGAGGGCGTGAGCTCGTTCCTGGAGAAGCGTCCGCCGGCGTTCAAGGGCCGCTAGGGACGTTCACCTCCGTCGACTTCGACGTCGACTCCGGCGGCGCAAGATCTGCGTGGAGTATCGAGCGAGACGTGGTTTCGGGGGCCGTTCGGGATCCCGAACGGCCCCAAGAATGCGCGCTAGCGCACGTCGTCTCGACCAATCGAACCTGCGATGCTTGTCGACAACCGATGAGGAATCGCTCCTACTGCCCGCGGCTGTAGGTTCCCATCAACTCCGCCTGCCCGAGGATATGGCCGTTCATCGCCTGGAGGAGCTGGTCTTCCGTCCAGCCGGGCGTCGAATCGAGCTTGACGTCGAGGGCGTACAGGCGGAAGAAGTAGCGGTGCACGCCGCTGGGCGGGCAGGGGCCGGTGTAGCCCAGCTTGCCGGCGCCATTCGCCCCGTTCACGCCGCCCGTCGCCGGCCTCTCGTCCGTCGAGACGCCTTCGGGCAGCGCGCGCAACGCCGGCGGCAGCCCGTAGATGGCCCAGTGGACGAAAGTGCCTGACGGCGCGTCGGGGTCGTCGACCACGAGGGCGAGGCTTTGCGTGCCCGACGGCGGCGCATCCCATTGCAGCGGCGGCGATATGCTTTCGCCGTCGCAGGTGTACTTCGCCGGAATCGTTGCCTTCGCGGCGAAGGCCGAGCTCGTCATTGTCATCGTTGCCGGCGTCATCGTTGTCGCCTCCTTGCTAGCGACCGCGCTGGTCGTTGGCGTGGCTGAGGGCGTGCCACCTCCCCCGCCACACGCAACCCCAAGCGCCAGCCAGAGAGCAGCGAGGAACAGGATAAACGCCTTTCGCATGCCATGCCTCCGCGGATCGTCCTTCGCGATGCTGTTCTCTGCCATTCTACACGAAAAAGCGGAAGCGAAAACACCGCCACAGAGTGCAATTCCGCGACGACGATGGTATGCTTGAGCGCGTCGGAAAGCAACTGTCGCGATTCGGGGGATTGCGCGAATGGCCCGAAAAAAAGCCGAGGCCGAGGCGCCACGAAAGAAGAAGTCGCGTCGCCGCAAGCAGTCCTTTAGCCAGAGGGCCGGCAGCATTACGCTGCGCTTCGTCGTGCCGGGCGTGCTCGTGGCGGCCGCGGTCGCGATAATTGGCGTCTTTCTCGTCGGCCAGAAGACCAGCGAGGCGCCAGAGTTGCGGGCGGCCATCGTCGACCAACTGGGCCTCACCGATCCGAACCCGGCCTTCGCCCAGGCCGTGACGCCCGTCTTGCAGCAGGCCGGTTACAGCGTCGACTACTTTCCGCCGGAGCAGGTCAACGTCGAGTTCTACCGCCATATTGCGGAGCAAAAGTACACGCTCATCATCTTCAGAGTCCACATCGCCCGCTTCACCGAAGAGGGACTGACGCAGTCGGATCCCGTGAAGCGACAGCAGATCATCGACGCCTTCGGCCAAGAGGCCTTCCTCTTCAGCTCTGAGGAGTACGATTCGTCGAAATACGCCGACGAGCGCGCGCAGTACCGCCTCTTCGCCGTCCGCAACCTCGCTGGCTCCGGCGACAAGCGCTTCTTCGGCATAGCGCCGCAGTTCGTTGAGTCCAGCATGCAAGGCAGCTTCAACAACACGACAATCGTGCTCATGGGCTGCGACGGCCTGCTCTTCGACACGACGGCGAAGGCGTTCGCGAAGAAGGGCGCCGGCGTCATCATCGGCTGGAATAGCCTCGTCTCCGCTGAGCACACCGACGCCGCAATACAGAGCCTCCTGCCAAAACTAGTGTCGCAGAAGCTTACCTTCGGCCAGGCAATCAGTCAGACGATGGCCGAGGTCGGCAAGGACCCAAGCTACGACAACGCCCTCAAGGTCTATCCCCCGGACGCCGAGAGCCGCACGCTCCTCCAGAGCGGCTAGTCCATCTCTCCCGCCGGCCCTCTCAGCACCGCGCGCGCTCCTTGCGAGCCGCGACGGAGCAGCATCCGCATCGACGGCGCCGCGACAGGAACGAGGGCAACAGTGAACGAGGCGAAAAGGAGGCAGTTCAAGGCAGCCACGGCGATCGTGAAGGGGGAGCCCGTCCAGCGACCGGCAAAATCGGCAATCGGCGGCGCCACGACGGCCAGGTTGAAGAAGAAGGCGATGGAGGCAAAGCCGTACAAGGCCCGCCAGCGCGACTCGGCGATGGCCACCGGCAGCATGAAGGCGAGGAACGGGTAGAGGTAGCGGTCGTGCGTGGAGATGGGCAGGAGATAGAAAGCGAACGAGAGGTAGGCCGCGGCCACCAGGGCGCCGCGAAGGTTGGGACGGGCGTGCAGGTAGAACAACGCCAGGAAGCCGGCGCAGACCGTCAGCACCAAGCCAATCGTCCGGTAGGTGATGAAGGGGACGACGCCCTGGTCGGGATGAGGATGTAACGACAGGTCGGCGAACCACCACAGGTTCCAGGCGGACGCCGACAACCTGCTGTAGTCCGCCTCGAACAGGCTCCGATAGACGCGCAGGATGTTCAGCGCGTCGCCGTGGAGCAGCCAGGGGCCAAGCCCGACGAGCCAAACGGCCGCCACCGTGAGCACTCCCGACCGCAGGGCGCGCGGACTCTGTCGCCAGGCCAGGTAGATGAGCAGCGGCAGGATGATTATCGGATGCGGTTTGACTAGAAAGCCGACCGCCCACATGCCGAAGGCCAGCTTCGTGCGGCCCCTTGCGACGAAGAAGATCGCCAGCAGCATCGCCATCGTGACGGCCGAGTCCGTCTGCGACCAGACCGCCGAATCGTACAGAACGGCCGGCTGCACGGCGATTACGGCCGCGGCAACAAGGGCGAGGGCATTGCTCCGCGGAAGGCGAAGCTCCTCAAAGAGGGCGCGGCTGACGGCATAGACGGCGACGATCAGGCCCAGGTCGAACAGAACGGGCGGCGCCTTGACGAGGAGGCGCAGCCGTATCGCGTCATAGTCCCACGTTCCGCCGATTATGCCGTTGATTTGCGTCAGCAGCCAGAGGACGTAGTGATAGCCAACGTAGTCGGTGTCGGTAGTGCGAAAGATGTTGAGGAGGCCGTGCCGGTGGATGGCCACCATCCAGTTCTTCCAGAAGCCCTCGTCGGTGAAGCCTTTGTCCTGGTAGGCCCAGAGGGGCAGCAGCGGCAGGCGGATCGCGAAGGCGACGACGAGCAGAGCCATGAGATGGAGATGGTTGCGGATGGTCTGGCGGGCGGTGGCAAGCAGCGTCATGCCGGCTTCCTCATAAGCTATGATAGCAGAGAAGGAGGCGGGCAGGAGCAGCGAAATGTTTACAATCGGACATTCCACGCGTCCCATCACCGAGCTGCTCGGTCTGCTGAGAGAGCATGCGGTTAAGCGGGTCGTTGACGTGCGGACCATCCCGCGCTCGCGTCACAACCCGCAGTTCGACATCGAAACGCTGCCTCAGGCGCTTCTCGCCGCCGACATCGCCTACGAGCACAGGCCATCGCTGGGCGGCCTGCGCCGCGCGCGACGCGACTCGCCGAACGACGGCTGGCGCAACGCGTCTTTCCGCGGCTTTGCTGACTACATGCAGACGCCGGAGTTCGCGGCGGCGCTGGAGCAACTGATAGCGTCGTCGCGACGGGAATGCACGGCGGTCCTCTGCGCTGAGGCTCTGCCCTGGCGCTGTCATCGCTTTCTCATCAGCGACGCCCTGACGGTGCGTGGGGAGGAGGTCGAGCACATAATCGGCAGCGGCAGCCCGCAGCGGCACCGCCTGACGCCGTGGGCGCGCGTCGAGGACGGGCTCATAACCTACCCGGCGCCGCATCAGGGCGAGGAGTCGTAGTAGACCCTGCGCCAGTGGACAAGGCCCGGCGGCTGTGAGATTCTGTAAGGAGAGAGTTGTTGCGCCGGGGGCGCAACAGGCGAAAGCCGCGGAGGCAGAAATGGTGAAGGAAGACGAACAAGCGACAGCCATCGCGGGGGAAGGCGGCGAGACGGTCAATGAACTCCTGACAGGCTTTCTCAGCCACGATTGGAAGGTCCGGGAGTCCTCGCGGCTGGGACTGGAGAGTCTGGGAGAGCTGGCGCTTTTCCCGCTCATCGACCTGCTAAACGATCCGGACTGGCACGTTCGCTGGGAGGCGGCAAAGGCGCTACAGAACATTCGCGATCCGAGGGCGGCGCCGGCGCTCGTCAACACGCTTACGGACTCGCGCTTTGGCGTGCGCTGGCTGGCCTCGGAAGCGCTGATAGCGCTGAAGGAGGCCGCTCTGGGCCCATTGCTCGACGCGCTGGTCCACCAGGGCGACTCGCTCTGGCTGAGGAGAGGCGCTCATCGCGTGCTGCGGCAGTTAACGGATGAGCTCCATCGCCCGGAGGTCAGCGAGATCGTGAAGCCGGTGTTGACCGCGCTGGAGAGCATCGAGCCATCAGCGACCGTGGGGGTTGCGGCGCAAACCGCCCTGGCAGAGCTGCAGCGGCGCGGCGTTCTCGAACGAACTCACTGGCCCCAGGAAGAGGGCGCCGCTACCGAGCCGCCCGCGCTTCGCAGTCGGTAGAGGACCGAGAGCGCTACGCCGGTCGCCGAGAGGATGCCGAAGAGCACTATCGCCTGCTGAACGCCCAGCCTTTCCGCGACGTTGCCGAGGAGGAAGGCGCCCAGCGGCGTCGTCCCGGCGAAGAGCAGCACGTAAAGGCTCATTATCCTGCCCCTGAGGTGCCCCGGCGAGAGAAGCTGAAGACGCGTGTTCGCTGAGGCGGTGAAGATGATGCCGGAAACCCCCATCAGCATCAGCAGGAAAAGCGTCAGCGCGTACCAATGCGACAGGCCGACCAGAATCAGCAGCAGGCTGAACACGCCACCGCCGATCAGAATCTGCTTCTCGCCGGCCCGCCTCGTGTAGGCGATGGCGAGGGCGGCAAGGAGCGATCCGACGCCCAGAGTAGCGGTCATTGCGCCGAAGCCTATCGAGCCGACGTGCAGGACGAACCGGGCGAGCAGCGGCAGAGCAGTGCTGAAGTTATAGCCGAAGGTGCCGACGAACGCCATCAGGATCAGGATTAGCAGCACCTGCGGCGTTCGGAAGGCGAAGTCCAGCCCCTCCCGAAGCTGCGTGAACATCCTTCCCCTGCCCTTCTCGACGGGAAACAGCTCCGCCGGCCGCATCATCATCAGGGCGATGATGACGGGAATGAAGCTGGCGGCGTTCAGGTAGAACGTGCCGGCGACGCCGACGAGAGCGATGGTGATTCCGCCTATCGCCGGGCCCACGATGCGCGCGGCGTTGAAAAGGGTGCTGTTGAGCGGCACGGCGTTCGGCACCAGGTCTTTGCCAACCATCTCCGGCACAAACGCCTGCCGCGTCGGGTTGTCGAAGGCGTTGGTTATGCCGAGAGCCGTTGCCAGCAGGTAGACGTGCCAGAGGCGGACGGTGCCCGTCGTGATGAGCACGGCAAGCGCGAGCGCCTGCAGCATCGCCGCGGTCTGCGTGACGACGAGAAAGCGCCGCTTGGGCACGCGGTCGGCGAAGACGCCGCCGAAGAGGACCAGCAGCGTTATCGGCAGGAACTGCAGCGTCGTAACGGTGCCGACGGCAAACGGCGACTGCGTCAGGTTTAGCACGAGCCACGCCTGCCCCACAGTCTGCATCCAGGTGCCGCTGAGGGAGATGAGCTGGCCGAACCAGAAGAGCCGGAAATTGCGAACGCTGAGCGCTATGAAGATGTCGCGCACGCTTCGCCCGGCGGGAGCGAGCCCGGCCTCCACGGCGGAATTGGGCGCGACTCCGTTCAGGGATAGATCTTCGTCTTCCGCGCTCTTCTGAGCATCGTCGTGAGGCGTCATTCGCTGCGTCCTCGCATGAGGCAGCCCGGATCTTTCGTAGAAAGAAGCCACCCCCGCAATTGCGAGGGTAGCCGAAAATCGAAAGAGCCGCCAGCGTTATCGCACGGGCACGTTCACCGTTTGAAACGGCACGGGCCGTCAACGAATTGGGGCGAAAGACCGTCTAGAGGTAGGGCGGCGGCTTCAAGTCCCGCGTCATTCGGTGGTGCTGTAGGTGGACGACTGTCAGAACGATGGCGACGCCGAGCAGTATGGCGGCGAACTTGAACGGCGCTTCCGGTCCGTACATCTCGCTGACGCGCCCGCCGGCTGCCTGACCGACTGCACCGCCAAGCCCCTGCACCGCGGCCAGCGATCCAAGAAGGACGCCGCGCGTCTGGACCTGCGTCGCGTCGAGGGCGGCGGCGCACCAGGCGGGCACGCTGATGGCATAGGCAAGGCCCGCCAGCACCGCCAGGTTGACGGCGATGAACGGACTGTGCGTCAGCGTCAGCGCGAACAGGCAGAGCGCGGTAACAGCCAGCCCCACGATGAGCGGCAATTGCCTCCCGAAGCGGTCGGCCAGGTGCGAGAAGCGGAAGGCGATGAAGCCCGCGACTGCCGCCGGCGCGATCAGGAGCAGCGCCATCTGGTGCATCTGGACGTGCAGCACCTGCGTCAAGTACGTTCCAATAGCGGGCGTCTGCACGGCGATGCCCAGGCTCAAGAAAAGGATGATGGCGGCGAGCATCAGGATGCCGGGCTTCATGATCGAGCGGAAGGCGCTGAGCTGGAGCGCCTCACCCGTCTTCCGAACGATCGGCACGACCGGCGCGTGGTCCGGCCGCATCGCAACGGCGAGCGCGAGGCCGTTCAACGCCAGGCAGGCGAGGAAGACGGCGGTGTAAGAGACGAAGTCGCCGAGCATGACGCCGACCATCGCTCCTGCGCCGAGGCCGAGCATCTGCGCGAGGTTCAGGTAGTGCATGACCTGGCCGCGCTTCGCCGGCTCGTTCGTGTCGCCGACATGGGCCAGGAAGGCGGGCCACATCGTCGCGGCGGCGAGACCGTAGAGGCCGGAGAGGGCCAGGAACAGCGTGCCGTTAGGGAAGAGCATCATCGCGGCGAGCACTGGTATGCCGACCGCTATTCCGACGGCGAGGACGGGCCGCCTTCCGACTCTATCGGCGATCCAGCCTGCAGGCATCTGCCAGAGGAAGCGCGCCAGGCTATAGGAAGCGAGCGCGTAGCCCGGGAAGGCGTTGGAAGCGTTGAGGTGCTGCGGCAGGTAGGTCTGGACAAGCGTCAGCATGAAGATGCCCAGGGAAGCCTGCCAGAGAAAAACGGTGGCCGCCAGCTCGATCAGCCGGCGGCGAGGCATCGTCAGGGAGTAGGAGGGGAAACTGATTCTCATATTCTGTTACTCGCCGCTTGTCGCATCGACCCCTCCACCTATAGCATCGGTCGTTTCGCTATTGACCGAAAGGCGGAAACGCCGGAAGCTCCAGCGGCTATGTGCTGCATCATTGGAGACCACCACCCATTCACTACCCCCCCCATTGTCGTGAGTGCCGTCCCATTCGGCGGTGCGGGAATCGCAATGAGGAACTGCGCGGGGCGTTATTAACTTCTTGCTACCTATTCTACACCCCCTGCCGAGCAAAGCAAGCCTCACTGGGGCCACCGCACTTCCGGTAGATTCGGGCATCGCTACGCCCGAAAAAATGCTGAGGAGAGTCGTCGCCACTGTGCTGCAGGCGATAACGCGGCGGTCAGGCCGCGCGCGCCAGGTCGGAGGACTCCTTGGGTCGCCCCTTGACGATTCTGTCGATCTCACCCCTGGCGACGGCGCGCTTGAACGCATCCACGACCACTGGTGAGTACTTCTTGCCCCTGTTCTTGGTTATCTCCTGCATCGCCCGGACCGGCGGCCACGCGGCCTTGTACGGTCTCCTCGACGTCATGGCGTCGAAGCCGTCAGCCACGGAGACGATCGCGGTGCACAGAGGTATCATGTCGCGGTGGAGGCCGTCCGGATAGCCTGTCCCGTCCCAGTTCTCGTGATGCCAGCGGGCGATCTGGCGGGCCTTCTTGAACCAGGGGTCAGGTGGAAGCAGCTCCTCACCCCACATCGGGTGCTTCCTCATGATCCGCCACTCGTCCTCCGAGAGGGCCCCGGGCTTTGTCAGAATGGAGTCGGGGACGCGTAACTTGCCGAGGTCGTGGAGAAGGGCAGCCACACCGATCTCCTGGGCCTCATCGGGACTAAGGCCGATCTCGAGCGCTATAGCCTCCGAGTAGTGCTCTATTCTGTTCAGGTGGTTTTCGGTGTACGGGTCGCGGGCCTCGGCGGCCGTCGCCAGCAGGAAGACGATGCTCTCAAACGCCATGCGCTTCTCGGTGCCCGCGCGCTGGCGCTCGATGAAAGCGGAGATGCTCTCAGCGGCGAGTCGCAGCAGCTTGACGTCCTCCTCTCGCCAAACGCAGGTGCTGTGCACCGTATCGATGCTGATGGAGCCGATGACTCGGCCGCCGGATGTCAGCGATACTACCACGATTGAGTGAACCCCCAGAGACTGCCAGATACTCCTCTCCGCCGCCGCTTCCGGTGGGAGCGTGTCTATATCGTTAACGATGATGGGCTCTGCCTGCAACGCCATCCGCGTGGACCACGGGAAGGCAACAGCGTCGAAGTCGTACATGTCGCTGACTTCTTCCGCTTCGGGCGCGCACCAGCGTGCAACGCAGTGCATTTTGGTCCTGCCCTGCAGCATGAAGATGTGGGCCCGTTCGGCTCCGAAAGCCTCGCCCAATACGCGCAGGACGAGATTGAGTGCCGAATCCATGTCATCGGAGGCTGCCAGAAGGTTGGAGGCCTGGGCGATCGCGGATTCCATTCTGAGCCTGTCCGCCATCTCCTCCTCTGCACGCTTCCGGTCGGTGACGTCTTCAATGGTGCCTACGTAGCCGGTGACGATGCCCTCTGGGGAACGAATCGCAATGATGGTCGTGTGCACCCAGCGCTCTTCTCCGGCCTTGGTCAGTATGCGGTATTCCATGGAGAACTTGCGCCTGTTGCCTATTGCAGCAGCCCCCTCCACCTTCACTGCTTCGCGGTCGTCGGGGTGGATGTACTTGGTCCATACGCGCCCCAGACCATCTTCAGAATCCCCGCCGATCAGCACCACCGCGTTATCGTTGGCGTAGACGCCGTTGCCCTGCGCGTCGGAAAGGAAGATGCCGATAGGTGCGGAGGCGCTCAGAGTGCGGAAGCGCTCCTCGCTCTCGCGGAGCGCGTTCTCCGCCTGCTTCCGGCTGGTAATGTCCCGAACGGTGCCCACCACAGCGAGCAACTTCCCGTCCCCGTCGCGAACGAAGGCGCGGTCATCGCTGAGCCAGCAGTACTCTCCATCCTTGCGTTTCCACCGATACTCTATTCCCAAAGCCTTGCGGTCTGCGGCGGCGTTGCCCTTTGCATCGCGCCCGAATGACCCGAATCTTTGCCCGTCCTCCGGGTGGAACCTGTTCCTCACCTCGTCAAGTCCCATCGCGGTGACCTCGGCGGGCGTGAACCCGAGCATCTCGGCGCACGACGGGCTCATGTAGTCGTAGGTGCGGGTTTCGAGATTCAACTTGTAGACAAGATCGCGCGACACATCGAGGACGTCGCGAAAGCGACCCTCCGATTCCCTGAGCTGCGCCGATCCCGTCACCAGCGTCTCGGTCATCTCGTTGAGATCGCGCGCCAGCGAAGAGGTCTCTTCAAGGCCGCAAACCTTTGCCCTTGCGTCCCAATCGCCCGATATGACTGCCCGGGCATTCGCCTTGAGTGAAGCGAGCGGGCGCACAAGCGCGACGATGAAGGCGACAAGCGCTGCAAACGCGACGAGGAAGGTCGCGACGCCGAGCCCGATAAGCAGCCCTAACGCGGTCTGTGAAGAGCGGTCCGCTGCTGCTCGCACGTCTGCCAGCTTGGCTTGCTGGGCACGCGCAAGCTGATTGGCCTGCTTCTCGATAAGCTCGAACATCGGCCAAAGCGCCGGCGCATACTGAGCGGCCATCTGCATGACGTCTTCCCCGCTAGCGCCCGACGAAATGACCGAGTCTAGCTGCTGATTTAGCTCCGCGACGGACGCCGCGACCTCATCGAGGCCAGCGATGGCATCGTCTTCGCCGAGAGTGACCATCCCTGCACGAGCTTCAGCAAGCCTGTCTACCGAAACGGACCGATTCTGAGCGTACGTGTCGAGCAAGGAAAGCCGTTGGTCTACGTTGACGAACCCCGAAACCAAGAGGACGTTCATGTTCAAGTAGAATTGAGCGCGGGCGTCATCCAGCGCGGCGACTACGTCGGCCCTGTCTTGCAGCGATCTGCGCACGGCTCTATCGCTCTGCGCGCGCCATGCCGCGACCGCGGCCGTGGCGCCCAAAAGCACCAGCAAAGCCACGGTGGCAGCTACAGTTAGGCCTCGCGCCGACTTCAGTTTCGACATCTGGCCCGCACGCGACGCGCTCCGGCACGTCCACTCTCTGCCAAGATGGCTCTCTAGCCTCCCACCTTCGTCTCGCGCTCCCGCAAAGGGCGCACCGGCAGTAGGTCCCAAAATGATGATCGGAAAGGGCGAGGCGATCAGCAGGGCGGCTCACGACGCCCGGCGCCTTCGTCGGGCACCCTTTCTTCGCCGTCGTGGGGCGACGGCTTCAATGGCGTTTGCCTGATTCTTGCTGGTAGAATTGAGGCAGAACAACGTCCCCTTTGTAGGAACGAGAAGGAAGGTGTCCGATGTCGCTCAAGACCGGCGAAGAATACGTGAAGTCAATCAAGAAGCTTAACCTCAAGGCGCACGTGCTGGGCAAAGAGACCGGCGACCTGACGGAGCACCCGCTGGTGGCGCCTTCGGTGCGCGCCGTCGCCGCCACGTTCGACTGCGCCTACGACGAGTCGAGCCGTGAGCTCTTCCGCGTCCGCTCGTCGCTGACCGGCCAGGAGGTCGCCCGCTTCACCCATCTGCACCAGAGCACGGAAGACCTGATGAACAAGGTCATCATGCAGCGTCACTGCGGCAACGTCACTTCCTGCTGCTTCCAGCGCTGCGTCGGCATGGACGCTGCGAACGCCCTCCTCACCGTCACCTTCGAGTGCGACAAGGCGCACGGCACGGACTACCACCACCGCTTCCGCGACTACTGGGCGCACGTGCAGTCGGAGGACCTGGTCGTCGACGGGGCGATGACGGACCCGAAGGGCGACCGCGGCAAGCGTCCGGCGCAGCAGAGCGACCCCGACCTGTACCTGCGCGTCGTTGACCGCCGGAGCGACGGCATCGTCGTGCGCGGCGCCAAGCTGCACCAGACCGGCATCTTGAACTCGCACGAGATCATCGTCATGCCCACCATCGCCATGCGCGCCGGCGAGGAGGACTGGGCGGTCTGCTTCGCCGTGCCGACGAACACGCCGGGCATCCGCTACATCTACGGCCGGCAGGCCAGCGACACGCGCAAGATGGAGCGGCTGAAGCTGGACGTGGGCAACGTGCGCTTCGGCGGCCAGGAGGTCATGACGGTGTTCGAGGATGTGTTCGTGCCGAACGAGCGCGTCTTCATGAACGGCGAGGTTGACCAGTCGGGCAAGCTGGTGGAGCGTTTCGCGGCTTACCACCGGCAGAGCTACGGCGGCTGCAAGGTGGGCGTCGGCGACGTGCTTATCGGCGCGTCCGCCCTCATCGCCCGCATGAACGGCGCTGAGAACGCGAGCCACATCCGCGAGAAGCTGGTCGACATGATCCATCTGAACGAGACGATGTTCGCCGCCGGAATCGCCTGCTCGGCGCTGGGGCACCCGACGGAGGCCGGCAACTACGAGATCGACATGCTGCTGGCGAACGTCTGCAAGCTGAACGTCACGCGCTTCCCGTTCGAGATCGCGCGCAACGCCATCGACATCGCCGGCGGGCTGCTGGGCACGATGCCGTCGGCGGAGGACCTGGACGACCCGACGACGGGGCCGTACGTGCGCAAGTACCTGGCGGCGTCGGACGCTTACGACGTGACGGACCGGATCAAGGTGATGCGTTTCATCGAGAACCTGGTCTCCGGGGCCGGCGCTGTCGCCTACCTCATCGAGTCGATGCACGGCGCGGGTCCGCCGGCGGCACAGCGGATAATGATCGGCCGCCAGGGGGACATTGAAGGGAAGATCGAGAAGGCGAAGCGGGTCATCGGCATCAAATAAGGCCGACCGTCACCTCCACCCTCGCAAACCGTTCGCGTTCGCTGACCTAAAGCGAAAAGAGTGCGGCGGAAGCCGGACGAGACCTCCACCTGATGTTGTGAGGGCAAGAAACGGGCCCGCCTCCAAGCCGGAAGCGGACCCGTCGTTTGTTAGCCTCGACGGCCGCGCGCTAGCCGATGCGCGTCGCTCTCACGACAAGACGGTGGTCATAGTTCCGGGTGTCCGAATTGAACGTGCCGCCGCAGGTGACTATCGTCAGCTCCTCGCTGCCGTCCTTCAACGCGTACTGCGTGAAGCTGTCCGTGTCGCCGATCCACTGCGTCCAGTCGACGGCGTACCTGACATACGAGCCATCGAGGAGCTGCACGTCGATCTCATCGCCCTGGACGAGCTCGTTCAGGTACCAGAACACCGCCGTGTAGTGCGGGTGGTAGTCAACGTGGCCGGAGAAGAGGGCATTGGAGCCCCCAAAACCGGAGATTCCGGGGAAGCCACCCAGTCCGCCGAAGTTCTGGAAGTCGTACCAGACAACGTCGTCCTTGCCGTTGGGAGTCGCCATCGCGCCGTCGGGCCCGACGACGCGCACGTTCACCGGCGCGTTGACGCCGATCTTCGGGATAATCATGCGCAGGCCCGTCGGAGTGGCGGAGCCGTCACCGTTACCACAGGCCGCAGTCGTGAAACTGCCGGCCGCCGAGGTGAACCACTGGTCGTTCACCAGCGTGTTGACGCGCCAGTGAGTCACCATGTTGACCTGGAGTCCGCTTACGCTCCCCGAGTTGGCGTTAGGGTCCATCGGGCCCACGCTGAAGAACTGTCCGGGCGGGAAGTCGCTGAACCAGCTCACGTCGAGGTACTGGTCGCCTTTCAGGCTGCCGGGTAGCCAGTGAAACGTCGCGTCGACCATGCCCGGCGTCGAGCTGCAGTACTGGTCGACGGAAATTGCCAGAGGAAACACGCTACAACTGAGCGATGAAAATGCCGTTAAGACCAGGCCGGGAATCAATAGAAGCCAGAACGCTTTTCTCATTAATGCCACCCCCCGTCGATTCGTTTCCGGCGGTCATTCCGCCACGGCGCCCGGGCCGTGAGACCAGCCTTCCCTTGCTGGCCGCTATCCTAGCACTTTGCTGCTCATAAGCAAATACCTCAGGAAGACGAGGCCCGGATTCGCCGAGGAGGCGTCGCGGCGTCTTGACTCGCTGCGGGCTCGCGGCCGACAATTGACCCACTTTCTAGCCCGACCCAATCATGGAGGAGACCGATGCGTGAAGCTGAAACCGTCCAATCGTCAATTGGCGAAGCGATGCTGGATGTCGATGGCGCGACCGTGGCGGCCGTGCGCCTGGACCCGTTGCGCTCGTACGTCGACGTGCCCGAGCTGCTGAAGGAGGTCATCGACCGCGCCGACGAATCGGCCTGGCGGGCGATCGTCGAGCGGATCGACTACACGTACGACTGCCTCGATGGCGCCCTGACGCCTCTTCGCGAGGAGACGGAGCTCGCCGAGATGCTGCGGAGCGAACTGGCGGCGGGCAAGAAGCTGCTCCTCAAGCCGAATCTCGTCGTCCCCGTCTGCATCGATCCGCGGGAGCACGGGCGCGGGCTGGGCTACGCCACCTGCACGGCCTGGCCCTTTGTCGCGGCCGTCATGCGCTGGCTGCACGACCGGATGGACGTCTCCTATCATCAGATGGCGCTGGGCGAGGCGGCAACGTCGATGGCTGCGGCGGCCGGCTATGGGACGCGCCTTTTCGGCCGGCCGGTCACGCGTGAGGCGGTCATGGAAGGGCGCATCGACGAGTTCTACGGCGGCTGGGGCTTCTACTTCGTGCGCAAGTACCTGGCAGAATCGCACGACCCATCGCACCGGGACAACCCGATGCGCGGCTACGACGACAGCGTCGCCGGGAACTACCTGCCGCCGGGCCGCGCGATGGACCGCCTGCCGGTCTACGATCTGAACCGCATCCAGGACGTTCCGGAGCGCGGGCGTCGGGTGCCGGTGCCGGATGGGGCGAACTTCGAGGCGATAACGCTGCACAAGGCGATCGTCGGCGGCGAGCCGTCGGACCCCGCAGACCGTCGCGACTATCCGGGCTGCGTGCTGCTCAGCCTGCCCAAGATGAAGGTGCACAACTTCGCCCTCTTCACCAACGCCATCAAGAACCTGGGCATCGGCCTCTACCCGATGGAAGCGGCGTCGGACTCCGACCCGGCGAGCACGCGCTGGCTGTACAGCTCGCCGCAACTGGACGTTCCGGGGATGAAGAGCCGCCTGCCGCACCAGGTGTGGACGGCATCGGTGGACGACCAGACCGGCCGGCCGCATTCCGTCAGGCGGACGGCGGGCATCAACGGGACGATGGTGGACATCATCAAGGCCGTCCAGTCGCAGGGCGTGCGCGTGCTGAGCATCGTCGACGCCATAGAAACGATCAACATCGATCACACGCTCGACGCGCCGGCGATTCGTGTCCCCGAGGGCTTCGTCTTCGCCGGCCTCGACGTGGTCGCCCTCGACGTGCTTTGCGCTCGCTACATGTTCAACATGCTGCCGACGACGGAATCGCGCCGGCTCGTGGCGGAGGGCAAGGCGCAGTCGGAGTGGCTGCAACGGGTGCCGCTGCCGGTGGTCGATGGGCAGAACATCGCTACGGCGGAGGGCTATGACTCGCCGTTGTCGCGCCACGTCCTCTTCGAGTACGCGGAAGGAAGGGGCATCGGCGGGCAGGCGTATCACGTCGTCGGCCGGGAAATGTGGCAGGGAGGTCGCCTGGCGTCCGTGCAGGGGCACCTGGGCAAAGTCGTCGACCGCGAGTTCTCCGAAGTTACGACAAGCACTCTCTACTACGACCAGTTGAAGCTGCTGTGGGACCTGCAGACCACGGTGATGGGCTACGCTGCCGCGAACGACGCCCTCACCGGCTCCAGCTATCGGCGGCAGTTCCTCGATGCGTTCGACGAGAACGGCGACGGCGTTATCGACTACGAAGAGATGGGCCGAAAGGGCATCGTCGATTTTCAGTTGCACGCGGCGGCTTACGGCGTCCACCTGATGGGCAGCGAGGAGTACGGTATGCTGCGCGGCTCCTTCGCCTTGCGGGCGAACGCGCTGCGCTGGGCCGACGCGGCCTTCAACCCGGACGGGCTGGACTTCCTCAAAGAGTATGTTGACAGCTCGTCGGCGCTGGTGGGACTGACGCTGTCGCAGATGGAGATCGAGGGCGCTGATCCGTTCGTCCCGTCGATGACGTGGGGCAAGGGCAAGTGGCCGAGCATGCAGATGGCCCGCTTCATGGCCGTCGGGTCGTTGCTCTACGGCCTCGGCTTCCCCTTCATGACGACGATGGATTCGATATACGGATTCGCCTTCCAGTACGCCGACAAGGCGTTCAACGGCAGCAGCTACACGGGCGATCTGGAGACGATGAGCGATCCGACTTCGACGGCGGCGGTGGAGTATGTGCAGGCGGTTTCCGCCGGCGCCGAGCGGCTTCCCTTCCTGCTGTACGTGCCGCAGGGCTTCGGGCAGGTGCTTGGGAAGCCGATTCCGAACGTGGAGGAGACGGCCGACCCGCGCAAGATGCTGCGGGTGGAGTTCGCCGGCGGCAAGGAGATCTGGTAACAGTTTTTCGGCGCTTCTGCCGATTGATATACTGCCAGGAGGGAACGGGCGGGCACTCCGTCCGAGTCCGGCCCCCTTGACAGCCTCGGAGGTCGGGGCTAGACTGAAGGTGAGCCCGGGATGGGATTCCCAATCCGAAAGGAGGAGGTAAGTCTCATGGTAGAGAACCGGGTTCTCTGGGGGGTGTGGCAGGTTGACTGTTGGGCCCTACCCTGAAAGGGTAGGGCGAAACGGTCGCCGAGTTGGCCCCGTCGCATCAGTGCTTTGATGGCCACCGTTCTGAATAGGGCGGATCGGCCAGGCGCTGGGGGGCCAGCCCTCGTGGGGGCCTCTCGGGATGAAGATTGCAAGAGCCGCCTTTACCGGGCGGCTCTTGTCTTTGTCTGCGGTAGGAAAGTTACGCCCCTACGCCTTCTCCGTGCACTTGTACTCGAGCCGCTTGCCCAGGATGAGGCGGATCTGCGAGTCGAGGCCGGGCAGCGCGCCGAAGATGAAAGTTATCGGCGCCATCAAGAACCACTGCCCGAACTGCACTGGGTAGAGCCAGATCGGGAACGTCTTCGGGCGCGGCGGCCGCATGAACGTGTCGAAGCCAACCATTATAGCCAGCGGGACCATGCAGGGGAAGAGTATCTTCGCGGACATCATGTTGAACCAGCTCGGAATCATCGGCGTGAGCGCGTCGGGCAGCAAACCCTTGGCGGCCAGGAAGACGAACGCCGCCGGGACAGCGCGTCCGATGGTGATGAGGAACCACTGGCTCGACCAGAGGACGTGGTTCTCGAAGACGCTCCAGGTGCGCCGATAACGCTGCAGCAGTGATATCTCCGGGTGGGCGAACGCCATCTTTATCGCGTAGGATATGTCGGAGGCGCCCCAGGCGTGCCGCCGCGACTGCTGATAGTGCTCCCAGAAGGTGCGAAAGTAGCCATGCGCCCGGACGCCGTCGTTGCCGACCACCAGGAAGATCGGCTCCACATCGACGTTGCCGCCGCAGAGGAAGAAGCACTTGAGCATCATGTGCCAGTCTTCGGATATGATGTCCGGGTCCCAGTAGCCGACCTCGTCCGCCATGCGCAGGCTGAGGCTGTAGGTGGACTGCGGGAAGCGGATAGCGTACTTGCGGGTCAGCTTGACGAGCTGGTTGAGCCCGCCCAAGGAGTTGGATAGGCGCAACGGCGCCGGCACGTCCCAGACGTTGTTGTAGAAGAAGATCGGCGCCTGCCAGAAGCGTCGGTAACGCATTCTGCTGGTAGCGAACTTATAGGTCAGGCAAGCGAAGTAGTTAGGCGGAAACTGCGTGTCGGCGTCGCAGCTTGTGACCGTCACGAGGTCGAGATCGTGGCCCATCTCATCGATGAGTTTACGTCGGGCGATGCGGGCCGCCCACAGCTCGTTCGAGGACTTGCCGCGTATCTCTCCTTCGATGTCGGGAGGGTGGAAGGTGGGGAAGAAGAGCATGAAGCGGCCGGCGAACTTCTGCCGCAGCACCTGCGCCTTCTCGGCGGCCCCCGCCTCGGCGCCTTCGAGCGCCAGCACGACGACGAGCTGCTGGCCGCCCAGCGTCTGGTCCACGAGCGTCTGCAGCGTCGTCGACAGCTTCTCCACGCTCTCTTTATAGCTGGGGATCATGACGATGTGCCGCACTTCCTCCCAGCGCAGGTACGCCTCGCCGCGCGCCGCCGCTTCGTTGTAGCGCTGGCGCCAGTCGACCTTCTTGTGGCGTCGGAGGATGGCGTGGCCACGGACGACGTGGATGCCGGTGTTGATGGAGCGCCACGCCCAGTACATGTCGAAGCCGATGAGCATGATCGCCAGCGGAAGCGGCAGGAAGAAGGTGCCCCAGACCAGGGTGCTGATGAGGAAAAGAGCGCAGGCGCCGGGAAGGATGTCCAGGGCGCGCTGGATGAGGTGGTCGCGTAGCGGGTGAGAGCGCTCCTCTTCGAACGTGTGCGGCCGCGGGACGGCAATCGTCGTCGGAAGGCTTGCCGCGGTGGCCAGCCCTGCTCCCGGGAGCGGCAACACCAGTTCGCCAAGTTCGACGTCGGATGAAAGGGGGAGGCGGTTGGGGGCTGCGACGGAGCTTGTGACGCGGTCGATGGCGCCGGATGCAATGCCGGTAGAAAGAAGCGACTCACTGGAGGCGGTCGAGAGGCTCTTCGCCCTGATCGGTTCCACGGCTACTTCCCTGCCCTTCCTGTTTCCACCGCATCCTGCGGACAGACAACGGGCAAAGAGAAAAGGTCGTCCCGTTGCGGTCCGACCTTTCGCACGCCTACGAGGTTAGCTGACGGGTTAGGGCTGAAAGGTTGCCCCTCCCGGTAACCCGGGATTAACCCCTCTTCTGGTTCCCCCGTCCCCGAACAAGCTCGGGCGTTCGGCGGTTAGGTTGTCAATGTCAATTTAGCGATAACACAGCCGGTTGTCAAGCATCCCGAAACGCCCCGTCGCTCCTCGCTGCCCGGAGCGCGTTACCACAAACCCGGCGAGCGCGTGTCTGAGACGCAGCTTCTGGCAGCCCGGAGCGCGTTACCACAAACGCAGCGAGCGCGTGTCTGAGACGCAGCTTCTGGCAGCCCGGAGCGCGTTACCACAAACGCAGCGAGCGCGTGTCTGAGACTTCGCTTCTGGCAGCCCGGAGCGCGTTACCACAAACCCGGCGAGCGCGTGTCTGAGACTTCGCTTCTGGCAACCCGGAGCGCGTTACCACAAACCCGGCGAGCGCGTGTCTGAGACGCAGCTTCTGGCAACCCGGAGCGCGTTACCACAAACCCGGCGAGCGCGTGTCTGAGACGCAGCTTCTGGCAGCCCGGAGCGCGTCACCACAAACCCGGCGAGCGCGTGTCTGAGACGCAGCTTCTGGCAGCCCGGAGCGCGTCACCACAAACCCGGCGAGCGCCTGTCTGAGGCGTCCTAGTCGGCAGAAGCGGTCAGGGCCGCCGGAGGACGGCGCCGGTGCTCGCCGAGGTGACGAGCGAGGCGTAGCGGGCCAGGTAAGGCAGCAGCTCGCCCTTATCCGGCGGCATCCATTTCGCCAGGCGCCTTTCGATCTCGGCCGGCGAGAGACGCACGTTCAGCGACTTCGCCGGCATGTCGATTTCGATGATGTCGCCTTCCTCGATGACGGCGAAGGGGCCGCCTTCCATCGCTTCCGGCGAGACGTGGCCTATGGAGGCGCCCTTCGTCGCGCCGGAGAACCGCCCGTCAGTGACCAGTGCGACCTCCGCGTCGAGCCCTTTGCTGACGATGGCTGACGTAGCCCAGAGCATCTCGCGCATGCCGGGGCCGCCCTTCGGGCCCTCGTACTTGATTATGACGACGTCGCCGCTCTTGATGCCGCCGCCGCCGATGGCGTCGCGGGCGTCCTCCTCGCAGTTGAAGACGCGCGCTGGCCCCTGATGACGCATCATCTGCGGCGCGACGGCCGATTGCTTGACGATGGCCCCCTCCGGCGCGATGTTCCCGTAGAGCACGGCCAGCCCGCCTTCGGGATAGTAGGGGTCGGCGATCGGCCTGATCACATTCCTGTCCATGATCTTCGCTTCTTCGACGATCTCGCCAACGGTGCGGCCGCTCAACGTCATGGCGTCGGGATGGAGGAGGCCGCGCGAAGCAAGCTCCTTCATCACCCCCTGAAGGCCGCCGGCTTCGAAGAGGTCCTCGACAAAGTGGTTGCCGGCCGGGCTGAGGTTGCACAGGCGCGGCGTGCTGCGGCTGATCCGGTCGAACGTGGCGAGGTCGAGGTCGACGCGCGCCTCATTGGCAAGCGCCATGAGGTGGAGGATGGTGTTGGACGAGCCGCCGATGGCCATGTCGACGGTGATGGCGTTCTCGAAGGCGTCGCGTGTCAGAATGGATCGCGGCGTGACGTTCTCGGCGAAGAGCTCCATGACGCGGGTGCCGGCGTGCTTCGCCAGCTCCCGGCGCCGACCATACACGGCGGGAATCGTGCCGTTCCAGGGCAGGGCGAGGCCAAGCGCCTCCGCCATGCAGTTCATGCTGTTGGCGGTGAACAGGCCGGCGCAGGAGCCGCAGGTCGGCGCGGCACGGTTCAGGACTTCCAGGAGGTCGGCGCCGCCGATCTCGCCGCGCTGCAGCTTCGGGAAGTACTCCGATATCTTGCTGACGTCGATTCGCTCGTCACAGAAGCGGCCGGGGAGCATGGGGCCACCGCTGATGATGATGGACGGCAGGTTGAGGCGGGCCATCGCCATCATCATGCCGGGGGTGATCTTGTCGCAGTTCGTGACGAGCACCATGGCGTCGAGAGCGTGGGCCATCATCATCGCTTCGATGGAGTCGGCGATGAGCTCGCGGCTGGGCAGCGGATAGCACATGCCGGCGTGTCCTTCGGCCCAGCCGTCGCAGATGGCGATGGCCGGGAACTCGAAGGGGGTGCCGCCGGCGGCCAGGACGCCGTCGCGGGCGGCGCGGGCGATCTGGTCGAGGTGCTCGTGACCGGGCACCAGCTCGTTCTGGGAGTTGACGATGGCGACCAGCGGCTTTTGCATCTCCTGGGCGGTGCGGCCCATGGCCACGAATAGGGGCCTGCGCGGCTTCACGACGTCGCTTCTCATTGCAGCCTCCCGGGCGTGTCAGCGAATCGGTCTATACGTCTCAGTCTAGCGGCAGCGGCCGCTCTTCGCCAGCGTGCGCCCCCTCTGCGTCAGAAAGGCGATCAGGACGAGAATA
The DNA here is from genome assembly GCA_963703345.1 of uncultured Chloroflexia bacterium. Taxonomy (GTDB): domain Bacteria; phylum Chloroflexota; class Dehalococcoidia; order DSTF01; family JALHUB01; genus JALHUB01. Next base: position 1,851,831 of record OY969814.1, read on the forward strand.
AGCTAGACTGGACGTGATCATCGCGCGGATACGGCTCAGTGGGGACGCGGACGTTTTGGGTGAGCGCAGCTATCGGATCGTCCTGGCAATTTCCGTGCTTCTGCTGTCGTCGGCGTTGCTGCCGGCCTGCACGGGAAGCGGTGTCGTCCCACTGCCGATTGGACACACTGCGCCGTTGGCCAATACCTTCGATCCGGCCGCGCCCGGGCCATATCCGGTCGGCGTCACGGAGATCACCTTCGAGCGCAACTCGACGACGACGGGCGAGCCGCGCGTTCTGAAGACGGTCGTCTGGTATCCCGCGGCCGCCGGCACGGCGAACGAGTCGCCCGACGCGACGTCCAAGGGCGTGCGCGACGCGGCGCTGGCCCGCGACGCCCTACCTCTACCGATCATTCTCTTCTCGCACGGCAGCGGCGGCACGCCCCTCCAGTCCACCTATTACACTGCTCACCTCGCCAGCCACGGCTTTGTGGTCGTCGCGCCGCCGCACCCCGGGAACACGCTGAACGACTGCTTCCCTTGCGTCGACATGAAAGCGCTTGCCGATTCGATGCTCAACCGGCCCGACGACATGACCTTCGTCCTGAACTCGATGCTGAAGCTGAACGACGACCCGTCATCGCTGTTCTACCAGGCGCTGGACGGCAAGCGCGTCGGCATGAGCGGCCATTCCTTCGGCGGGCTGACAACGCTGCAACTCGCGGGAGGAGATACGAGCCCGTTCGCGGCCGCGCTCGCGATGGCACCGCCGGCGGGCGCTATGATGGGCAATCGCCGTTCCTCCGACATTCCGATTATGATCATGGGAGGCGGCCGGGACACCACCTTCCCGCTGAAGCAGCAGCAGGCGTACTTCAACTCGCTGGACGGCAGCGAGCCGCGCTTTCTGGTCGCCTTTCCGCGCGGCGGCCACACCGCCTACACCGACATTTGCGTGCCACTGCTCGACACTTGCGGGCCGGCGGCAATTGACGAAGAGAAGGCGCACGAGCTGATCGACTTCTACGCCACGGCCTTCTTCAAGACCTACGTCACTGGGGACGAGAGCTACGCCGCCTACCTCGACCCGTCGCGGGCGTCGGGAGACGCGGACCTCCAGTACGAAGCGCACGTGCCGAACTGATCGGCGCGACAAGCGTCAGGAATCGCCGGCTTCGTCCTTCTTCCCACAACCGCACAGCGAGGTGAGCGCGTCGACGGAGATGGCGCCCGGGCCCGCAAGGCCGAGCGTCGTGGCCCCCGTTGCCAGCGACAGCGGCAGCTCGAAACCGCCCTGACCGAAGAAGCCGTTCTTCCAGTGCACCTTCCAGATCGCCGCCGTCATGTTGACGATGATCGGAAGTGCGACCAGGCGCGTCTTGAAGCCGAGCACGAGGGCCATGCCGCCGAAGAACTCCGTGATGCCGGAGGCATAGGCGGCGGCAAGCGGGTATGGTACGCCCATCGATTCGAGCCCGGCCGCGAACGCCTGCGGCCCGCCGTTCTCGGTGAAGGCCTGCCAGTTGGGACCGAGCACCTTCAGCGGCCTCTCGGGCACTTTCTTGTCCGGTCCGCCGAAGAGCTTGGGGTAGCCGTGCGCCATCAGCGTGACGCCGACGTTGAGCCGGAGCAGTAAGAGACCGAGGCTGCGTAGCATTCTTGCCCTCCTTTCAGTCCTTGATGGGTTTCCCTAGGAACAATTGTCGCCGGCGGCGCCGAACAGCTCCTCTCTGAGCGCCTTCTTCTGCACCTTGCCCGTCAGCGTCTTGGGCAGGTCGTGGCGGAAGACGACCTCTTGCGGCAGCTTGTAGTCGGCGAGGCGCTCGCGACAATAGGCGATGATATCGTCCGCGCTCAGCGTCGCGCCGGGCCAGGGCACGACGACGGCGACGACGCGTTCGCCCCAGACGTCGTCGCTGCGGCCGAGCACGGTTGCTTCGGCGACCATGGGGTGGGTGAACAGCACCTCCTCGATCTCGCGCGGATAGATGTTCTCGCCGCCGCGGATGATCATGTCCTTCTTGCGGTCGACGATGAAGAAGTAGCCGTCTTCGTCCTGGTAGCCCATATCGCCCGTGCGCAACCAGCCGTCGACGATGGTCTGGGCGGTCGCCTCGGGGTTGTTGTAGTAGCCCTGCATGACGTTGGGGCCTTTGATGACGATTTCCCCGCATTCGCCGCTGGGCAACTCCTTCATGTCTTCGTCGACGATCTTCATAGCCTGACCGCGGACCGGCATGCCGATAGAGCCGGCCTTGCGGATGCCCCAGAAGGGGTTAAGCGCCGAGACGCAGGTGCCTTCGGTCAGGCCGTAGCCTTCCAGGATGCGCAAACCAAACGTCTCCTCGAAACGCTGCATGATCTCCAGCGGCAGCGGCGCAGCGCCGGAGATAACGAACTCCACGCTGCTCACGTCCAGCCCTTCCTTGATCGGCGCGCTGAGGAGGATGGCCAGCATTGTCGGCACGGCGCTGAACGTCTGCGGCTTGTAGCGGTCGACGGTCTCCCAGAAGTCGCTGGGGCTGAACCGCTCCCACATCGCGACGGCGCCGCCGGTGAGGAACTGCGTGAGGCTGGTAATCTGGGCGTTGGCGTGGAAGAGCGGCAGGATGAGGCCGAGGCAGCCTTCCTGGGGCGAGACGGGAATGAGCTCGGCGGAGGCCATGATATCCCAGACGCAGTTCCAGTGCGAGATCATGGCGCCCTTCGGCTTGCCTGTCGTGCCCGAGGTGTAGACGATGGCCGCCAGATCGCTTCCGGCTATCTCCACGGGCGCAAGCTCGGCCGGCTGGGCGAGCAGATTGCTATACGCCGATGCCCCTTCCGTCGCGCCCTCCAGGCACACGACGTGACGGAGCGCCGGGCAGGAGCCGCGAACGGCGTTCACGGTCGCCATCAGCGCCTCGCTGGTGACGAGAGCGACAGCGCCGGAGTCGCTGAGGACGTGGCGCACTTCGTCGCCCTTGAAGAGAGCGTTGATAGGCCCGAAGACCGCGCCCAACTTGAGGATGCCGAACCAGACGTAAAAATAATCGGGGCAGTTCGGCAGGTAGACTGATACGACGTCCCCTTTCTGCACGCCCAGCGCCTTGAGGCCGTTCGCGACCTGGTTGACGCGTTCGTCTAGCTGTCGGTAGGTGATCCGTTCATCGCGCCAGTAGATGCACGTCTCGTCCGCCAGATCCTCGCGGTACAATTCGACTAGCTCGCGCAGGTTGTTTGGGACCATCGTCTGCCTCCCGTTGGGTCACCGTGAGCAGAGTTTACTCCGACAAAAGCGCGTCGTCCACGGCGAGCCGTCCGAAGGCACGCGCGGGCCGGGGGTTTCTTTTCGCCTCCCGGCGTAATATCGTATTCCTAAGGGTTCTCCCGACCGCGACTAGGGATTCTCCTGAGTGCGATCTGCGGGAAAGCGCCGATATTATAGATGCGGCAAGAAAACAACGATATGCTCACCGACATAAGACGTCGCTTAGGTGCGCCAGCGGAAGAAGGCGCAACACAGGGAGCACGGATGCTCCTGCTGCGTCAACTCGGTCTCCTTCTTGCGGCGACTTCCTGGCCGACCCGCGGCTTCGCCGCTCTGGCCGTCGGGCTTGTCATCGGCGCGGCATTCCGCTTCCACAACGCCGGCGACGTCGCCCTGGTGGCCGTCTACATAATCGTGCTCGTCATCTGCACGGCAACCGACATTGCCTGGTACCGCGTCCCCAACGTCGTCACCTACCCGGCGATCGTTCTGGGCCTGCTGGCCGGCTCGTTCATGCCCGGCGGCAGCCCGCGGGCGACGCTGGAGGGGGCCGCCACGGCGGGCGGCTTTATGCTCATCGCACTGATAATATCGCGCGGCGCGATGGGTCTCGGCGATGTGAAGCTGGCGCTCTTCTCCGGCATCGCGGTCGGCTGGCCGCTCGTGGGCAACGTGTTGATGTTGATGGCTCTGACCGGAGGCGCCGCGGCCGTCATTCTCCTGGTCACGCGAGTCAAGGGCCGGAGGGACCCCATACCGTATGCGCCCTTCATCTCCGCGGCGACGATAGCCGTGATCTTCTGGCAAGGAACGTCGTTCGCGCGATTCTAAGCGCGATTGACATAGCTGGCGGCGGGAATCGAAAGGAGCGTGATGTCTCGCAGGGAAGCGAGGCATCCGGATGCAAGCCGGTTCGCCGTCGGTTGTGATCGCTCAGTCGGTGTGGTACACTGCAAGAGGAACCACATTAGACAAGCTTCATACACACTACAGGCCGGAACTCCCGGATACCTCAACAACTTTCGCGAGGCAGTTGGCCGCGGCACGCGCGGCCGGGCATCGCATATTAGCAGGGAGGCTTCGCCATGAGGATCCTTCAACTCGCACCACTCTGGGAAACCGTGCCACCGCCGGCCTACGGGGGCACGGAGGCAGTAGTCAGCGTACTGTGCGAAGAGCTGGTCAGACGCGGCCACGACGTGAGTCTCTGGGCGTCCGGCGACTCGCGCACCAGCGCCGAGCTCTATTCGATCTATCATCGCAGTCTGCGCACGGCGTCGGACATCGCTGATCCGGCTTCTTACGCGCTGATGCATGCGGCCCTCTCGCTGAAGGACGCCGGCTCCTACGACATCATCCACAACCACATCGGCGAGACTGTCATGGCAATGGCGCACCTGGTCGATACCCCGATGCTGACCACCATGCACTGCCTCATTACGCCGGACACAAAGTTCATCTGGGACCACTACGACGGCTGGTACAACACGATCAGCCATTCCGAGAAGCTGACGATGCCGCCGGTGGCGAACAACAGATACGCTGGCGTCGTCCACAACGGAATCGAGGTGGAGACCTTCCCCTATAGCGAGAAGAAGGACGATTATCTCCTCTTCCTCAGCCGCGTTTCAACCGATAAGGCTCCCCACCTGGCTGTCGAGGTGGCGAGGCGACTGGGCATGCGGCTTATCATCGCCGGGAAGGTCGATCCGAACGAACACGATCAGGCCTACTTCAACGATGTGCTAAAGCCTCTCGTGGACGGAAAGCAGATCCAGTTCGTCGGCGAAGCGGACGGACGGATGAAGAGGGAGCTTTACGAGAAGGCTTATTGCCTGGTCCTTCCTCTTCGCTGGGAGGAGCCGTTCGGGCTGGTGATGGCGGAGGCGATGGCCTGCGGCACGCCCGTCATCGCTTTCCAGCGCGGCGCCGCCGCCGAAATCATCGTCGAGGGCGAGACCGGCTACCTGGTGGACGACGTGGACGAGATGGTGGAGGCGGTGCGCAAAGTCGACCGCATCGACCCGAGGCGCTGCCGGCGTCACGTCGAAGCGAACTTCAGCCCGTCGCACATGGCCGAGGGCTATCTGCGGGTGTATCAGCAGATCATCCGGCAGGCTGCGGCGAGGCCGGCGCTGGCGGCCGTTGGCGTGTCGTCGTCGTCGCTGCCGTTGCAGGTCGAGGACGAGACGGCGGTAGCCTAGGACGGCTAAGGGTTCTCACTGGCTCGAGGCGTTTGGCCGCGCTAGAATGAATGTGCCTGCCTGCCGATAGGCACGGCGGGAATTGCCAGCGAGGCCGTCCACTTGCCGATAGAAGTCAAGCTCCTCGACCACAGCCACGACCCGATTCGCTCGCTGTACGTCGCCTATCGCACGGCGTATTCGTCGCTGAAGCCGGCCGAGATCGACGCGCGCATCGAGTCGGAGCGGATAACGCGGCCGCAGATGCTGGAGTTCGTCGAAAAGCGGCTGGAGACGGGACACTCGTCGCCGCTGGAGCAGGTGTGGTTCGAGTTCGCGCTCTCCGGCGTGACGCGCGCCTTCAGCCATCAGTTCGTGCGGCATCGCATCGGCATCAGCTTCGAGCAGCAGAGCCAACGTTATGTCGCCTTCAAGGAGGGCGAGTTCCCCTTCACGCTGCCGGAGTCGGTGCGAAACGCGGGCCTGGCCGAGAAGATGGAGGACGCGTTCGCCGGCCTGGGACGGCTCTACCAGGAGATGCTCGACGCGGGCGTGCCGGCGGAGGACGCGCGCTTCCTCATCCCGAACGCGGCCCAGACGAACTTCAAGATTACCGTCAACTTCCAATCGCTGCTGCACATCTGCGACCTGCGACTCTGCACGCGGGCGCAGTGGGAGTTTCGCAAGGTGGCGTCGCTGATGCGGGCGGAGGTGAAGCGCGTGGCGCCGGAGCTGGCGCGCTACCTCCAGCCGAAGTGCGGCGAACGGCGGACGGGCTATTGCGACGAGACGTACGAGGACTGGCAGAAATGCCCGGTTGGTCGCAAGCGGCCCCACAAGCGCGATCTGTTCGCGCTGTACGACTCCTATCGCAAGGGCGAGCTGGCACCGCTGGGCGACGACGAGTTTCGCGTCATCGAGGGCGAGGCGCCCGTCAGCGAGCGCGGCGAAAGCTACTGAGGTTGACAGGTTCGCGGCCGGAACGGTAGACTAGATTGGTTCTGCGCTTGAGGAGGCACCCCCATTTACGCGATTGTCCGTAGCGGCGGCAAGCAATATCGAGTCGAAGTCGGCAGCAAGATCGACGTCGAGAAGCTGCGGGCGGCCGAAGGCGATACGGTGGAGCTGCCGGACGTCCTCATGCTGGCCGACAGCGGCCAGGTGACGGCGGGCAACCCGCTCGTCGCCGGCGCGAAAGTCATAGCTCAAGTCGCCGAGCAGGGTCGCGGCCCGAAAAAGGTCGTCTTCAAGTACAAGTCGAAGGTGCGCTTCCGGAAGCGGACGGGGCACCGTCAGCCTTTCACGCGGCTGGCGATCGAGCAGATCGTGGCCCCGGGCACAGAGGCCACGGCGCCGAAGCGGGCACGCCGGACGCGCGCGAAGAAGCAAGAAGGGGAGAGCGAGGGCTAGGCCCCTCGTCGAAACGCGATGGCGCACAAGAAAGGCATGGGCAGCTCCCGCAACAACCGCGACAGCGGCGGTCAGCGCCTCGGCGTCAAGCGCTACGACGGCCAGTTGGTGCTGCCCGGCACGATCATCCTGCGACAGCGGGGCACGCGCTTCCATCCGGGGGAGAACGTCGGGCTGGGACGCGACTACACAATCTACTCCCTTATTCGAGGAAAGGTTAAGTTCCAGCCGTACGCGAAGGGCCGGCGCAAGCAGGTGAGCGTGTACGGCGGCGAAGAGCAAAAATGAAAAAAGGTATTCATCCAGACTACGTCGAGGCGACGGTCCACTGCGCCTGCGGCAACGAGTTCACAACCCGCTCGACGAAGAAGGAGCTGCGCGTCGAGGTGTGCAGCCGCTGTCATCCCTTCTTCACGGGTGAGCAGCGAATAGTCGACACGGCGGGCCGTGTGGAGCGCTTCAAGAGGCGCTACGGCCTCAAGTAGAGTCGAAGCGGACGGAGAGCAGGGGCGCGGAGTCAATCCCGCCCCTTCTTGTTATGAGCGATAGGAACGGCCAGGACGCGGCGGAGCCCGGCGACAGGGCTATCACGCACTACGGCGGCCAGGCGGTCATCGAGGGCGTCATGATGCGCGGCGCCCGCGGCATGGCGATAGCGGTGCGACAGCCCGACGGCGGCATTCGCGTCAAGTCGGAGTCGCTGGGCGGCGTCTACGTGGGCCCCCTGCGGCGCATCCCCATCCTGCGCGGCGTCATCGTCCTCTGGGAGACGCTGGCGCTGGGCATGCGGGCCCTCGTCTTCTCGTCGGAGGTGGCGGCGGGAATCGCCCCCGAAGACGAAGAGGAGCCGGGCTCAGGCTTCATCTGGCTCGTGGTCGGCGTGACGCTGGCGTTGGCGGCGGCGATCTTCTTCGTCGCGCCGTTGCTGCTTACCGGCTGGCTGAGCTCGCGCTTCAACGGCAGCCTCGTCGTGCTCGCGGAGGGCGTCGTGCGGCTGGGGATGCTCCTCGGCTACATCTGGGGCATCGGCTTCGTGCCAGACATCCGTCGCGTCTTCGCCTATCACGGCGCGGAGCACCGGACGATCAACGCCTGGGAGGCCGGCGCGCCGCTGGAGGTGGCGTCGGTGCGACGCTTCAGCAACGAGCACGCCCGCTGCGGGACGGCGTTCCTGCTGACGGTGGCGGTCGTGTCGCTGGTGGTGTTCGTGGCGCTGGGCACGCCGAGCTGGTGGTGGCGAATCGCCTCGCGCGTGCTGCTGATACCGGTCATCGCGGCCGTCAGCTACGAGATCATCCGGCTGAGCGCGGCTCTGCGGCGATTCCGAATCGTGCGCTGGCTGTCGCGTCCGAGCCTGGCGCTGCAGGCGCTGACAACGCGCGATCCGGACGACAGCCAGATCGAGGTGGCGATTCGGGCGCTGCAGGAGGTGCTGGCGTTGGACGCTTCCTCGTCCGCTCCTTTGACCGAAGAAGGCGTCTCTTAGAGGAAAGGAACGTTCCGCGGCGACTGTAGGAGCAGAGCTCTCCCTTACAGCGTCTGGTCCTCCATCAGACGGCCGTCGAACTCACGGTGGAAGCAGGTGCGCTCGCCGGTATGACAGGCCGGCCCGAGTGGCTGGGCACGGATCAGCAGCGTATCGTCGTCGCAGTCGATCATGATGCGCCGGACGTTCAGGAAGTTGCCGGAAGTGGCGCCCTTGTGCCAGAGCTCCTGGCGGCTGCGACTGTAGAACCAGACCTGGCGCGACTCCAGCGTCCGCTCCAGCGCCTCTTTGTTCATGTAGGCAAGCACCAGCACCTCGTCCGTGTCGTCGTCCTGGACGATGACCGGAACGAGCCCCTGGCCTTTGTCGAAATCGACCATGGAAGCCTCCTAGCCTCTGTCCGCCATATCGAAGGGTCTTTCAGAGGCGGACCGGGATGTCGCGCGCCTTGAGGTATTCCTTCGTCTCGCGGATGCTGTAGGTCTCGAAGTGGAAGATGCTGGCAGCCAGCACCGCGTCCGCCTTGCCGTCCTTGATGGCGTCGACCATGTGCTGCGGGTTGCCGCAGCCGCCCGACGCGATGACCGGCACCGTCACAGCTTCGGAGACGGCGCGCGTCAGCGGCAGGTCGTAGCCGTCGAGGTGGCCGTCGGTGTCCATGCTCGTCAGCAGGATCTCGCCGGCGCCGAGCTCGACGACCTGCCGCGCCCACTCCAGCGCATCGATGCCGGTCGGCGTGCGGCCGCCGTGCGTGTACACCTCCCAGCGACCGTCGCCGATGCCCTTGGCGTCGATGGCGACGACGATATTCTGATTGCCGAAGCGTGTGGCGCAACGCTCGATGACCCGCGGGTCGGCGACCGCGGCGGTGTTCAGCGACACTTTGTCCGCGCCGTACTCCAGCAGCCGCCGCACGTCTTCCTCGCTGCGGACGCCGCCGCCGACGGTGAAGGGTATGAACACCTCGTCGGCGGTGCGCCTCACCATGTCGTACACCGTCGCGCGCGCGTCGGACGATGCGGTTATGTCAAGAAAGACGAGCTCGTCGGCGCGCTGCTCGCTGTAGAAGGCGGCAAGCTCCACGGGGTCGCCGGCGTCGCGCAGTTGGACGAACGAGACGCCCTTGACAACGCGGCCGCGGTCGACATCGAGACAGGGGATGACGCGGGTTGCCAGCACTGTGACCTCCTCAGAGATGCCATTGTATCAGCTTGCGCGGGTGTTGAGCACCGGCGAAAGGAGCGCCGTGGCGAAGTGCTCCATCTCCAGTCTCTCGCCGTCGGAGTCGACCTCCAGGAAGCGGACGCTGCACCTCTCCGTTATGTAGAGACTGACGGCGGGCTCGCCCTCCAACCGTTTCAGTCGGGCGAGCTTGCGCCGGAAGATGTTCGCCTTGCCGTTGCCGCGGCGGTGGTCGACGAGGAGGCGTCGCCGCAGGTTGCGCGACTGGCCGACGTAGTAGGGCCGCTCGGAGCCGTCGTAGATTATGTAGATTCCAGGCCTTGGAGGGATGTCAGCGTCGGCGAAGGAGAGGGACGCCGAGCGCAACATATGACGAAGCGAAGCCATGAAGGCCATGACCCTCGCTTCCAGGGCAGCTTCGACTTCACGCACGGTTCGTTCCGCGATCCGAGTTGGCGCGGGACCGCCAGCAAGCCGAGAACGACCGCAGAAGGGACCAAACGTGGCCGGAGTCATCGCGAGGGGTGGGCGGAGCGCCCTGACGAGTTTCCGGCGCTAGGGTCCCATTGTCACATCTCCCGGCGGTTTTCGGCTCGACCGCGAATAGAACCTACAGGGACGTTCCACGCGTTCGTGAAAGGTCCCTCAGGAGTGGATGATAATGCAGCGAGGGCCGGGTTGCAATCCGATCCGATTCGAAGCGGGCTTATGATTTGGCGACAGCAGCGATAGCGTCCGGAAGGGAGAGTGCGCCGTCGTACAGGGCGCGGCCGAGGATGGCACCTTCGACACCCGTGCGCACAAGTCGCCGCAGGTGGGCGAGCGAGGCGATTCCGCCCGACGCTATGATCTTCGCTGGGACGGACTGGACGGCTCGCGCAGTAGCGGCGACGTTGGGGCCGCGAAGCGTCCCATCGCGGGAGATATCGGTGTAGACGAATCGGCGGACGCCCATCGCGGCCAGACGCCGCATAAGCTCCTCCGCCTTCTCGCCGCTCTGCTCCCGCCAGCCGTGCAGGGCAACCCGGCCGCCACGAGCATCCACGCCGACGACGACGGCCTCGCCGAAGCGGCCCAGCGCGCCTGCCAGCATCGCCGGCGCTTCGACGGCAACGCTGCCGAGGATGACGCGCTGCAGCCCGGCCTCCAGATAGCGGGCCATCGTATTCGTGTTGCGTATGCCGCCGCCGACCTGACAGGGCACGGCGACGGCACGGGCAATTGCGATGACGACGCCGTGGTTGACCGGCCGCCCTTCGCGGGCGCCGTCGAGGTCGACGAGGTGAAGACGCGGCGCGCCCTCCGCCTGCCAGCGCCTCGCCATGGCGACGGGGTCGTCGGAGAAGACAGTCTCGCGCGCGTAGTCGCCCTGATAGAGGCGGACGCAGCGGCCATCGCGGATGTCGATTGCCGGGATTAGTTCCGTCGGAGCCTCATTCCTTCACGCGTTTCGTGATATCTTCCCTGGCTACGAAACCGAAGTTATGGGAGTCCGTCGCGCCGCAGCGGTTATCGCCCAGGATAAAATAGTTGTCATCGGGGATGCGTGTAGGCCCATAAGCGTAGTTAGCCGGATTCGCCACGTATGGTTCTTCGACGACCTCTCCGTCAATGTACACTGGACCATTGCGTACCTCGACGGTCTCCCCCGGCAGCCCGATTATACGACCGACATACTCGTGTCCAGAGTCTCCCGGCGGATGGTAAAGGACGATGTCTTGACGCTGGGGTCCGGCATCCCCAAAACCCGAAACATGAATGGTTTGACCATCAGCGATCGTAGGTTCCATTCCTGTTCCGTGTAGTTTGCGCTCTTGCGCCTTCTCATGGCGAACGTACATGCTGACGGCCGAGAAGATAACGAGGACGACTACGGACGCAACCGTGTGCCATCGAATGCGACGGCTTCTTCTTCGCGGGGGCTGCCCTGACGGGTCCATAGGATCGGCTTCATAGGGCGATTGAGGCAGAGGGTGGCTTCCGTAGGGATCCTGCATCTGCGCCTCAGACACCGGATGCCCAGCGCAGGAAGTTGTCGTAGAAGAGGAGGCCCACGTCGCCGCTCTTCTCCGGGTGGAACTGCGTCGCGATCACGTTGTCGCGGACGAGGGCGCTGGCGAAGGTAATGCCGTAGTCGGTCTCGCCCAGCACCGTATCGCCGTCGTCGGGCTCCGGATAGTAGCTGTGGACGAAGTAGAAGTAGGCGGCCTCGGGTATGCCCTCGAACACGGCGTGCTGCCGCCGCCGCCGGACCTGGTTCCAGCCCATGTGCGGCACCTTGAGGCCGCCCGGCAGGCGCAGGACGCGTCCCGGCAGGATGTCGAGGCAAGGGTGCTCGCCGCCCTCCTCGCTCACCGTCAGCAGCGCCTGAAGCCCCATGCAGATGCCCAGGTAGGGACGGCCGCTACCGACGAAGGAGCGAATCGGCTCGACGAGGTCGCGCTCGCGCAGATTGCGCATCGTGTCGGCGGCGGCGCCGACGCCCGGGACGATGACGACCTCCGCCGCCTCAACCGTCGCCGCGTCGCCGCTGATTACGGCGTCGTGGCCGCAGTGGGCGACGGCCCTCGCCACGCTACGCAGGTTGCCGGCGCCGTAATCGACGATTACCACTCGCATGTCATCCTCCACGTCCGATTCTAGCACAGCTTCCTGTAACGGACTGCGCGGCTGGCGGGTCAGAGCTTTCGCCGCTTATAATGCGGTATCGGTTGCCACCCCGTCAGGTTTGAAAGGGCCACCGGACGAATGGCCGACGAAGTCGTGCGCGATTCTCCTGCTGCGATCGCGGGTCGTGAGGACAAACCCGCGTCGAGGCGACACCTGGTGCTGCTCATCGGCATCGTCGTCCTGGCAATCGGCCTGCGTCTCGCCTGGATCGCTTATGTCAACCCGAATCCTCTCGACGGCAGGACGGACGACACCGCGTTCTACGCCTCCGCCGGGCAAGCGCTGGCGGCCGCCAAAGGGTACGTGAACTTCCTCGGCTTCCCGACGGCGCAGTGGCCGCCCGCCTATCCGTTCCTCCTCGCCGGCATGTTCAAGCTCTTCGGCAGCACGAACTTCGTCGTCCCGAAGATCGTCAACGCCCTCGCCGGCGGCCTCACCTGCCTGCTGATTTACCTCATCGCCGCCAGGGTATTCGAGCGGCGAATCGGCCTGCTGGCGGCGCTCCTGTTCGCGCTGTTCCCCGGCCAGATCTACTTCTCGACGCTGTTGATGACGGAATCGCTGACGCCGGCGCTCGTCGGGCTAATGCTGCTCCTGCTGCTGATGTGGGTCGTCGAGCGGAGGGACACGCGCTGGTTCCACCACGTCACGCTGGGGGTGCTGTTCGGCGTCGCCCTGCTGGCCCGCGGCGAGGCGGTCATGCTGGTACTGGCGGCGCTGCTCATCTGGAAGCTGGCCGTGCCCGCCTGGCGGTTGTTCGCGCGGCAGGCGGGAGTGTTCGTTCTGGCGGCCGGTCTCACGGTCCTCCCCTGGACGGTCCGAAACGCTATCAGCATGCATTCTTTCGTCCCGGTGAGCACGGCGCTCGGCCACACGCTGCTTGCCGGCCACCAGCCGAACCCCTACGCCATCGGCTCGCTCTTCCCTGAGGCCAAGATCCAGCAAGAGTACTCGTATCTGCCGTATCCAGAGCGTGAGGTCAAAGTGGAGAGCGTGGCGGAGCACCAGGCGCTGAGCTTCATCGTGCACCACCCGGTAGAGGAGGCATGGTATCCGCTGCTGAAGTTCAAGCACATGTTCCAGAATGACGATGACGCCGTGAGCTGGGTGAACTCCTGGGCGCCGGCGCCGGACACGCGCCCGAAGCTGCTTTCGGCGCAGCAGGAGGACAACCTGTCGACGGTAGCGAACGTCTACTACGTGGCGGTCATGCTCGTCGCCCTCGCCGGCGTGCCCTTCTGGCTGTCGCTGAAAGACAAGCGGAAGTTCCTCCTCGTCCTGTTCGCCGTCGCCTGGGTGGCGATCCACCTCGAGCTGTGGCCGTCCGGGCGCTACCATGTGGCGCTGGCGCCGATATTCTGCCTCTGGGCCGGCCTGACGCTGGTCACGGTGTACGAGTGGCTGGGCGAGCAGCGACGGCGCACTCTGGCGCAGGCCCGCCGGGCGCGGCAGGCGCGGTAGGAGCGACGGATGGATGCCGCCCCGGTCGGTCCCGCTCGCTCCCGGAAGAGACTGCCCTTCCTCCGGCGCCCTTCGCTCTCCGAGGCAGGCTTTCTGCTGTTTGTCTTCCTGCTCGCGCTGGGGCTGCGGCTGGCCTGGATAGCCTACGCCCACTACGACCCCAACGACGGCCGCTTTGGCGATGACCTTTTCTACGACTTTATGGCGCGCGGCCTGGCGGCGGGCAAAGGCTACCTGAGCGCGTACAACGCACAAAGCGCCCTCTGGCCTCCCGGCTACTCGCTGATCCTGGCCGGGCTGTACAAGGCGATCGGCCACAGCATCATTGCGGCGGACGTGCTGAACGCCCTCGCTGCCGCCGTCACGACTTTGCTCGTCTACTTCCTCGGGGCGCGCGTGTTCTCGAAGAAGGTCGGCGGAATCGCGGCGGTCATGCTGGCCGTCTTCCCCGGCCAGATCTACTATTCGGCGCTTATTCTGAACGAATCGCTATTCGCCTTCTTCTCGACGCTCATCCTTCTGCTCACGGTCGTGTGGATCTCTAGGGGACGGCGTATATGGCCGCCGGCACTGCTCCTGCTGGGGATACTCTTCGGCTGGGCGGCCTTGATGCGCAGCGAGGCCGTCGTCCTGCTCGTCGCGGCGCTGATCGTCTGGGCGCTTGCGGCTCCCTCCTGGCGCGCCTTCGTCGGTCAGGGGGCGCTGGTGCTTGCCGGCGCGGCCATTGCGATTGCGCCCTGGATGGCGAGAAACGCCATCGCCATGGACGGCTTCGTCCCGATTTCCAGCGGCGGCGGGCACACGTTCCTCGCCGGGCACCTCGAGGACCCGTACGGCACCCCGTTTGTCTTTCCCGCCTCCGACCTCTGGATTAAGTACTCTTACCTGCCATACCCGCAGCGCGAGCTGAAGATGGAGCGGGAATCCTGGCGACTCGGGTGGGATTTCGCTAAGTCGCACCGGAGCTACGAGGTGCAACTCGTGGGCGAGAAGTTCTATCAGCTCTACAAAGACGACTCCGAGGCACTGCTCTGGATCGAAGGCGCCTGGCCCAGCCCGGGCAACCTGCCCTGGTTGCAGGGGAGCTGGGTCGCCGAGCGCCCGCCGCCGGATCCCGTGGTGACGATTCCGCGGGCGGCGGAGAGGAACTGGGCTCGCCTAGCCGACCGCTACTACTTCGCGGTCCTGGCCGCCGCGCTGATTGGCGTACCGCTCTGGTTCTCCGTGAAGGACAAGAAACGCCTTCTGCTCGTGCTTGCGGTCGTGCTCTGGACGGCGCTGCACCTGGCGTTCATTCCCAACTCCCGCTACCACGTGGCGCTCATCCCCGTGTTCTGTCTGTGGGCGGCGACGACGCTGGTCTTTGCGTTCGACCTTGTGAAGCGGCGGCTGACGAAGAGGCCGAAGGAGAGCTCGACGTCGTGAAGCGCTCTCCCCTGAGACTGCTCCTGAGCCGCGAGGCCGCGCTGCTTTGCCTGGCGCTCGGCATCGCCTTCGCGCTGCGACTGGGCTGGATGCTGGCCGTGGACCCGGAGCCAACCGAGTTCCGCGTCGGCGACCCTTATTTCTACGACCTCTTTGGCCGTTCGCTGGCCGCCGGCAAGGGCTACCTGAACATGTGGGGCGCCCCGACAGCGCAGTGGCCGCCCGGCTATCCGCTGGTGCTGGCGGCCATCTACAAGCTCTTCGGGCACAGCATACTGCTGGCGAAGCTGTTGAACGTCGCGCTGGGCACGGCGACTTGCCTCCTGGCGTATCTCATCGGCAGGCGCGTGTTCAGCGGCGCGGTGGGGCTGACGGCGGCCTTCGCGCTGGCGGTCTTCCCCAGCCAGGTCTTCTGGCCGACGCTCCTCCTGAGCGAGACGATGGCAACCTTTCTCGTCGCCCTGATCGCCTACATCGTTCTTTCGACGCTCGGCTCGCGTTCCTGGAAGAAGGCGATTGTGCTGGGAGCGCTTATCGGCTTCACGTCGCTGGTGCGCGGCGAGACCGTGCTGCTGGCGGTGCCGCTCGTCGTCGTCTGGGCCCTTGCGCACCGCTCCTGGCGCGCGGGTCTTCGCTACGGCGGACTGACGCTTGTCGCCACGGGCCTGGTCATCCTACCCTGGGTGGTGCGCAACTGGGTCGTGATGGACTATCCGATCCTTATCTCCACGGGCTCGGCGGAGAACCTGATCGGCGGGCACTGGCCGGGAGCCAACGGTCTGGGCAGCTTCGTCCCGATCATCGAGGTCACGGACACATACAAGAGCCTTCCTTCCGACCAGGCGGAGACGGCGAGCTACAAGGAGGAGACGCGCCGGGCCATCGACTTCATGGTGCACAACCCGGGCAAAGAGGTGCCGCTGGTTGCGAAGAAGCTGCGCGCCTTCTACAGCACCGACGACCGGCCGATTCTCTGGACGCAGAAGGGCACGATCAACGATCCGGTCTTCAGCGACAGCACGTCGCACCGGCTGGAGGTGCTGGCGAACACGTACTACCGCATCGTCTTCGTGATCGCGGCGTTGGGCCTGCCGCTGTGGTTCTCGCTGCGCAACCCGCGGAAGCTGCTCCTCGTCCTGCTGCTCTTGTACTACTCGTTCTTCTTCGGCTTCGTCTTCGTCGGCGAGCCGCGACTGCACTCGGCGCTGATACCCGTCTTCGCCGTCCTTGCCGCGGCGTCGCTGCTGGGCGTGCCGCGAGCGCTCTACCGCTTCGCGATGCAATCGCAGGCGAGGGCGAGGGCTGGCACGCGGGGCCGTCGCGGAGTAGTCTCTTAGGAAAGGCGACGGTCCGGAGGATTGACGTGGAAGCCGAACGCAGCAGGGCACTGGTCATCGTCCCCGCCTACAACGAGGAGGCGACGCTGCGTCTCGTGCTCCAGGAGCTGCGCGAGGTAGCGCCGCAGTTCGACATCGTCGTCATCAACGACGGCTCCAGCGACGCCACGCCGACCGTCGCCCGCTCGCTCGGCCTGCCCGTGCTCGACCTCTGCTTCAATCTGGGCATCGGCGGCGCCGTCCAGACCGGCTTCAAGTACGCGCTGGACAAGGGATACGAGACGGCCGTGCAGGTGGACGGCGACGGCCAGTTCCCACCGGAGCGAATCGCCTCGCTGGTGGCGCTGGTGCTGGACGAGGGCTTCGACATGGTGATCGGCTCTCGCTACCTGGAGGAGCCAGGCTACGCGGGAAGTCCGCTGCGACGGCTGGGCAACTTCATCCTCTCCAGCATCGCGACTCTCTTCAGCCGGCAGAAGATAACGGACGCGACATCCGGCTTTCGCGCCTACAGCCGGCGCGCGCTGCGCTACCTCGCCGACTACTATCCGCCCGACTACCCGGAGCCGGAATCGATTGTCTTCCTGTCGCGGCAGGGCCTGACGATTCGCGAGGTGCCGGTGGCGATGAGGGCGCGCCAGGGCGGCGTTTCGTCCATCGGCGGGCTGAGGCCGCTGTCCTACATGGGCAAGGTGAGCCTTGCCCTGACGCTGAATGCCCTCAAGGAAAAGCCGTTCCCCACTCCCGAAAGGAGACGAGAGCAATGATCCTGCTTTCTTTCTCGCCGAGGCCGATAAGCGTGTTCGTCATACTCGTCTCTCTGGCGATTGCGGCCATCGTGCTCACGTACGTCCGCAAGTGGCGGTTGCGAGAGGAGTACTCGCTCCTCTGGCTGCTGCTGTCCGCCGCAATGCTGCTGCTGGCGTCGTTCGAAGGGATCATGGAGTGGACGGCGGAGCGGCTGGGCGTGCTCTATCCGCCGTCGATCATGTTCTTCGTCGCCATCGCCTTCGTCGTCGCGATGCTGTTCCACTACTCCTTGGAGATATCGCGCCTGTCCGACCAGAGCCGTCGGCTGGCGCAGGAGCTGAGCCTGCTACGCTCGCGGCTGGAGACGGAGGGCCGCCTGCCGATGCGTCAGCAGGAGGGGCAGGCGGCGGAGGGCGAGGCGTAAGCGCGACAGCCGCAACATTCCCTGCTATAATCCGCGTAGCCGACACCTTCTGGATTCGACGTGTCGAGGACGCAGATGAATCGAAACCGCCTGCTTGTCGTGCTGCTACTGCTGACGGCCCTCGCTGCTGTTTCCTGCGCTTCCTCCAACAAGCACAGCAAACCTACGCCAACGCAATCCGCCGCATCTGCAACCGCCTCAGCCACGTCTGACGACCCGATCGATAGCATCATTAGGGGGTTGGTGCTCAACGAAATAGGTCCGACTTTCAAGGATCTGCCCATGAGAAGTGAGAACCTGACCATCAGGGACAAGCATTACTACACCGACTCGTCCGGCACTAGTTGGATTGCGTTCGGCGCGGAGGTAACATTCGAAGACGGCTCAGAACTAGCCGTCGGAGTGGTGAAACAAGCCTCGGGAGGAACAAAGTGGGAATTAGTCGCATTGGGAACCGGTCCCCTCCCCGAGACCATTCCTGACGATGTCAAGAACGGTTTGGGAATCAAATGGTGAATAGAACTTGAGCAATCGGAACCTGCTGCTGTTCGCGTTGCCCCTTCTCCTGCTCACGGCGCTCGCTGCCGCCTCCTGCGCCTCGTCCAACAAGCAAACTGAATCCACGCCAACGCAATCACCCGCATTTGCAACCGCGTCGGCTACTCCTGCAGAAGACATGGACGGAATCATTACAGATCTGCTCCTGAACAACAAAGCGACACAAGATGTGACCATTGGTGAGAAACGCTACTACAATGACCCCTCGGGCACCACGTGGGTTGAATTCGTCGCGTCTCCAATACGGAAGGGGACGGCAGAAGGGGGCTACGGGATCATCAAGAAGGTACCCGGCGGAAGCTGGGAACTGGTCAATTATGGAACGGGCGCAGTCGAATGCGGCCTTCCGGAGGACGTACAAGTCGGCCTGGGATTTGATTACTGCCCGCACGGTTAGCCATATTCCAAGATAGCTCCAACTGCGGGTCTTTCCGTTCCAAACGAGGGGCCAGCGATGAAGAAGAGCCTACTGCTGCTGTCAATGCTGGCGCTAGCGCTGGTGACGGCCTTAGCCGGCGGCTCTTGCGCCTCGTCCAAGAACCAGCCCGAATCCACGCCAACGCCCTCGGCCGCGTCCGCCACTGCCACACAGATTTCCAACGAAGCGGCGGAAGCGGCGGCAACGACTTTCGTGGAGGCCTGGGAGACGATCAACTACCACGACCAGGAAGGCCGATTCAACCGGGTGCTTTTGCTGCTGAGCTCCGATAGGCTCGCCCAGTATGCTGCCTTCCACGAAAACCCTTACGTTCGGATGTACGAGGTGACGGGAACGACCGCAGTCGTGTCAAGCCGGGTGACCGAAACCTCGGGGGGCGTAGCCACCGTCGCCGTTACCACTCAGCGTACTCGCCACCTCGTCGTGCCTGGTTCAGAATCGGTACCCGTTGAGCAGTCATCAATCGAGCAGATGGAGTGCCATCTTGTCCTAGAAGGCGGCCAGTGGCTCGTGCAGAGTTGGCAAATCGAGTCTGAGCAACTGCTTCCGACGGAGGGAACGGCAGTGACAGCAACGGCGACGCCCTCGCCAAACACGTCTTCCGCGACCCTTTCGATGATAGCAGGGGACTTCATCGCGAGCTACGCTTCGGCAATTACAGAGGACGTCGGAGGCGGCGTTGTTGCGCAATATACTGATTCAACCGGCACAACCTGGGCCAGGATTAAGACGCTCGAGCACGGCTACGATGTCAACGGCAAGGAAGTGACTACGCCCTACACTGGAATCATAAAGGAGACATCGGACGATACCTGGGAACTGGTCAGCCTCGGGAACGCTGGCGTGGCCTGCGGGCTTGCGGCCGACGTCCAGTCTGCCCTGGAATTCCTTGTCTGTACGCCGGGACCGATGGCGACGGCCTGGGCCGAGGAGGATGAGCAGGCGGATCAGGCTGTCAAGGGGACCGCATCGTCCGCGTACAACGCGAGAGTTGATGACAAGATGTACTACACCGATTCGGACGGAAACCTGTGGCTCCAGTTCAACATATCCCCGGTTCCCAATGATCTCACGGACCCGGCTCGCGGCTACATGGTGAAGTTGCCCGACGGCAAATGGCGTGTCGTCAGCGGTCCCGGCACAGCCATGATGGAGTGCGACTTGCCGGTCGAGGTGCAGACTGCATTCCGGCACCGGACCTGCCTTCCGGATGAGGCTGCGCTTGACGGGGCCATCCGGGCCTTCGTTCGACAAAACGAGCCTGAGGACGTCGACAAAGTGATAATCGATGCAAAGCGGTGGGATGACAGTTCGTCCCAGCGGACCTGGGTGCAGGCCGGAGTCCTCCTGGTTCGGGGCGAGAGCACCGCACAGGTCTACATTCTGATGAGAAAAAGGCCGGAAGGGGGTTGGGAGGGAGTTGCCAGCCCTTCAACAGATAGCAGCGTCTGGTGCGATGCCCCTGCGAACGTTCTGCCTCGCCCTCCCTACTGCCCGACGCCTACGCCGCCCGCTAGTTGAGGCCGTTACCACTCCGGCGGGCCGCGATGCATCCGCACGCTCTCTAATATCCCCAGCGCGATGAACAGCGTCAGCAGCGAGCTGCCCCCCTGGCTGATGAACGGCAGCGGAATGCCCGTCACCGGCACGAGTCGGATGTTCACGCCGACGTTGATGAACACCTGGAACAGTATGTACGTGCAGATTCCCGTCGCCAGCAGCCGTCCGAACGGGTCGCGCGAGGAGGCGGCGGTCTGCAGGCAGCGCATCAGCAGCACGACGAACAGCGCGAACAGGATGACGACGCCCACGAAGCCCAGCTCTTCGCCCAGCACGCTGAAGATGTAGTCGGTCGTCTGCGTGCGCAGGTAGTCGAGCTGCGTCTGCGTGCCATGCGTCAGCCCCTTGCCGAACAGCCTTCCCGAGCCGATGCTTATCTCCGCCTGAAGCGTGTTGAAGCCGGAGCCGAGGGGGTCTTTGCCCGGGTCGAGGAAGGTGGCGA
Organism: uncultured Chloroflexia bacterium; assembly: GCA_963703345.1. GTDB lineage: Bacteria > Chloroflexota > Dehalococcoidia > DSTF01 > JALHUB01 > JALHUB01. The sequence goes on from OY969814.1 coordinate 1,872,390, forward strand.
TGCGCTCCCGCTGGTAATCGCTGACAAGGGCGATGAGGGCGAACGGCGCGGCGACGGCGGCCGAAGCGACCAGCCCCAGGACGTGCGTCGCGCGGGCACCGGCCATGATGACGATCGCCAGCCAGATCGCCAGGAGAATTATCGCCGAGCCGAGGTCGGGTTCGGCGAAAACGAGCACGGTGGGCACGAGAGTGATGACAAGCGACGTGACGAACACGGCCAGCGAGCCCATTCGCTCCTGCCGGTCCGTCAGATACTTGGCGAGGACGATGACGACGATGAGCTTCGTCATCTCCGACGGCTGCACCTGCGTCCCGCCGAGCTCGATCCAGCGCCGCGAGCCGTAGACGGCCTGCCCCACGAATAGCACGAACACCAGCGCCGCCAGCGCTCCCAGAAACAGCCACTTTGAGGCGTAGCCCCACAAACGGTAGTCGACGCGGGAGATGGCGAACATCGCGGCAAGGCCCACCCCGGCGAAAAGGACCTGCCGGGCCACCGGGTGCTCGATGACGGCGCTCGAGCTGCCGTAGCTGGGGAGGCTACCGCTGTAGATGAGAAGGACGCCCAGCGCCACGAGGGCGAGGGCGGCGAGCAGCAGTATGTAGTCAAACTGCCTGACGTAGTCAATCTTCGCCGCTCTCATCGTCCTCACCTGTGGTTGAAGTAATAGTTGAGGATGCGACCCGCCAGCGGAGCGGCGTTCTTGGCGCCGTTCCCCTGATCGAGAAAGACGACGACGGCGATCTGCGGATCGTTCGCCGGCGCGAAGCCAGTGAACCAGGCGTGGCTGGCGTAAGTGCCGCCGCCCAGGTCGGGGCCGAACTCGGCCGTGCCGGTCTTGCCGGCCACCGCGACGCCCGGGACCGACGCGGTGCTCGCCGTGCCCCAGGCTACAGCCTCTCGCATGCCCTCGCGGAAGATGGCCAGGTTGTCCGCGCTCACCGACAGGTGGTGAGCGACGTTGGGAACGAAGGGGAACAGCGGCTTCCCCGCGGAGTCGACGACGGCGCGCACGATCCGCGGCACCAGGACGTCGCCGCCATTCGCGACGGCAGCGGTGACGCGCACCATCTGCAGCGGCGTCGCGGCGACAAACCCCTGGCCGATCGCCATGTTGTACGTGTCGCCGATGGTCCACTCCTCGCCGAGCTGGCTCTTCTTCCAATCGGGGTCCGGCACCGTGCCCTCAGCCTCGTCCGGCAGGTCGATGCCGCTCGTCGCGCCGAGGCCGTATTCGCGCGTGTAGCGGGCAAGGGCAGCGGCGCCCATGCCGCGGAACAGCTCGACGCCGTTCTGATAGTAGCCGCCGGCCAGGTAGTAGAAGTAGACGTCGGAGGACTGCGCGACGCCCTGGTAGAAGTTCATCGTGCCCAGCGCGGCCCAGTCCTTGAAGACGTAGATGATGCTGGGGTCGTACTCGTTGGGGACGCTGATGGAGCCGTAGCTGGTGATGGTCGTACCGGCGTTGGCAACGCCTTCCTGAAGGGCGCCGGGGCCGGTGATCTGCTTGAACGTGCTGCCCGGCGGGTAGACGGAAGAGATGCAGTGGTTCAGAAGCGGCTTGCCGGGATCGTCGAGGAGCGACTGGTACTGCTGCTGCGATATGTTGGTGAAAATGTTGTTGTCGTAGTTGGGCAGCGACACCATCGACAGGATCTCGCCGGTATGGACGTCCATGACGATGGCGCAGGCGTTGGTGGAATCGCCTTTGCCCTGCTGGAGGAGATCGGTGACGTGGCGCTGGAGGTCGAGGTCGAGTGAGAGGACCAGGCCGGCGCCGGGCGTCGCGGCGTTCTCCTTCAGCGTCTGCATCTCCCTGCCGGCGGCGTCGACCTCAACGTCATTGCTGCCGGGCTCGCCGCGGAGCACTGATTCATATACTGATTCAACGCCCGTCTGCCCGACACGATCGTTTATCTGGTAGCCCTTAGTCTTCAGGTCGGGGTACTGCGTTTCTGTGACCTGCCCGACGTAGCCGAGGATGTGCGAGAGGAGGTCGCCCGTGGTGTAATGCCGGATGGGCGTGACGATGACCTGGGCGCCGGGAATGCTGCTCTGGCGCTCTCTGAGAGCGAACGCTTCGTCGGAGCTGATGCCTTCCTTGATGATGACGGGCGTGAAGGGGTCTTTGCTGTCGCGCTTCTCGTCGACCTTGGCACTGATCTCGGCGGCGGGCACCTGCAGCAGCGCCTCCAACTGCCGCGACAGGTCCGCCTCGCGGTCCTTCGGGAAGTCGGCGGGGACGATGCCGGCCGAGAATTCGGGGATGTTCTCCACCAGCGGCGTGCCGTTGCGGTCGAAGATGATGCCGCGCGCCGGCATTACCGGCGACACCCTCAGACTATTGGTCTCGGCGCGCTGCTCGTACGCCTGGCCCTCGAAGACCTGCAGGCGCATTAGCTGCAGCGTCATGACGCCGAAGACGACGAGTATGACCAGCCGGAAGTAGAAGAACTTATCGCGCAGCACCTGCTTATCGCTGCGCTCCTTCTTCTCTTTCGGCGAGCGCCACCTTCGCTCTTTGTGACCTAGTAGATCCACGGCAAACCCCGGGCGTCAGATGTAGCCATGCGCCTTGCGCAATCCGGCGCTTCGCGACCAGACGATCCAGTACAGCGGCGGCGTGAAGAGCACGTCGATTATGCTCGTCGGTAGGACCACCCGCGTCAGAGCGGACAGCCAACCCACGGTATCTCCCTCAAGGCGCAGCGCGGCGAGAAGAATCGCCTGGTAGATGAGGCTGGACAGGAACACCACGGCCAGCGCCAGCAGCAGGTTGTTCGGCGTCAGGCGCAACGCCTGCAGCTCGGAGAGAAGAAGAACGGGCGTAGCCGCGAGGAGCGCCACGCCGACGGGCTGGCTGCCGAGGAGGCTGAGGCAGAGGCCGCCGACGGGGATGACGACCATCGCCTCCTGCCGGCCCCGGACAATTGTCCAGCAGACGAGCAGGACGAGCACGAGGTTCGGCGAAGCCCCGAATATCGGGAACGCCGGCAGCACCGACGTCTGTACAAGCGCGATCAGCAGGAGCAGCAGCGTCGCGAAGACGTATTTCATGGCGTCTCCAGCTTCTGCGGGACGAAGCTCGTCAGAACCAGCACCGTCTCGAGGTGGGAGAGGCTCGCCAGCGGCTCCAGCGTCACCGACTTAAACAGGTCCTGCGGCCCGCCGCCGACGTTCGTCACCTTCCCTATGACCAGCCCGGCCGGATACAGTCCGCCGATGGCCGAGGTGATAACCGTGTCGCTGTTCTTGACCGCCGCGCCCTGCCCGACGAAATCGATTGAGAGCTTGCGGCTGTAGCTGCCCGTGACGACGCCCTGGGCGCGCGATTCTTCGATCATGGCGGAGATGGCGCTGTTGGGATCGGTAACGAGCGTTACCCAGGAGTAGGTGTCGAACATATGGGTAACGGTGCCGACGACACTGTGCCCTTCCGTGACGACGACCATCCCTTCCTGGAGCCCGTCGCGCTTGCCCCGGTCGATGGCGACGGCCTCTTTCAGGCTGCTCGGCTCCGTCGCCAGCACGTTGGCGGCGAGGTACTGCTCATCGGGGTAGGTCTGCTTGACCTGGAGCAGCTTCTGCAACTCCTGAAGCTGCGCCTGGCCGTTTAGCAACCTGGCGACTTGGTCCTTGAGTTGCTCGTTTTCGGCGCGCAGGCGGTCGTTCTCGCTGCGCACGTCGCCAACGTCCCGGAAGTTCGTCAGCCAGCCAGCCAGGGGATCGGCGACGTTGCGGAGGCCGTGTTGAACAGGCGCCGTGACGCTAAGAAAGGCGTTCTGGAAAGGATCGATGACGCCGGCCCGCGAGAGCAGGATGAGGACCAGGCTGAGGCCGATGACCCCCAACGTCCAGGTTCCCAGCCGAGAACTCATCGCCATACCCTCTTCCCGTCGGCGAGATCGCTCCGAAGAAGCTGCCGCCTGGGAATCACTGCCACCCGCACGATTGACGCCGGCCGCGCCGAGGGTCTAGCGCGGAGGCTTGCGCGCCGCCAAATTCGACTGCACCTTCGCGAGGAGGGCCGCCTCCTCCAGCACTTCGCCGGCGCCGCGGACCACGCAGGTCAGCGGCCCTTCGGCGACGTAGACGGGGAACTTCGTCTCCTGCGCCAGCCTGCGGTCGAGGCCGGCGAGGAGGGCGCCACCGCCGGCAAGGGCGATCCCCCGGTACATGAGGTCCGCCACCAACTCCGGCGGCGTGATTTCGATTGTGGAGCGCACAGCATCGACGATGGCGTTGATGGAGCCGGAGAGAGCGTCGCGCAGCTCGACGGTGCTGACTTCGACCGACTTCGGCAGGCCGGTCGCCAGGTCGCGGCCGCGCAGGACGACCGTCCCTTCCTCGTCCATTGGGAAGGCGGATCCCGCCTCGATCTTTATCTCCTCGGCCGTGCGCTCCCCGATGAGCAGGTTGTGAACCTGGCGGGCGTAGGCCATTATCTCCTGGTCCATCTCGTCGCCGGCGGTGCGTACGGAGGTGGCGACGACGATACCGCCGAGGGCGATGACGGCCACTTCGGTCGTGCCGCCGCCGATATCGACGATCATACAGCCGCTGGGCTCCATGATCGGCAGGCCGGCGCCGATCGCCGCGGCCATCGGCTCTTCGATGAGGTAGGCGGCGCGGGCACCCGCGTTCAGGGAGGCGTCGTGAACGGCGCGCTTCTCGACCTCGGTCACACCGCTTGGAACGCCGACGACGACGCGCGGTCGCGGGATGCCGAAGCCGAACTTATCGTGGACGGAGCGAATGAAGTACTGGAGCATGCGCTCGGTGACCTGGAAGTCGGAGATGACCCCGTCGCGCATCGGGCGGACGGCGACGATGTTGGATGGCGTGCGCCCGACCATGCGCTTGGCCTCGGCGCCGATGGCCAGGATCTTCTTGCTGACGCGGTCGATGGCGACGACGGAGGGCTCGTCGATGACGATGCCACGGCCCTTGACCATGACCAGCGTGTTGGCCGTGCCCAGGTCAATGCCGATGTCGTGCGAGAACGCGCCCAGCAAGGCGGAGAGGGGATTCCACACGGAAAGCCGCTCCTTGGCTAGATGACGATCCGAATCGTGGCGAATTATAGCGCATCGAGCGGGCGGGGGAAAGGGGCGTCAAGGGATACTATTTCTAGCGCTTCGATATGTTCCTGGAGGCAAATCGAAGCGCTAACGTGGGATGTCGCAGGGGCCACGGCTGTGTGCCCCTACCCCGCCGGGCCATGATCCAGGAGCGCCAGGAACTCCTCTTCGGTAAGCGTCTTCGTCCCCAACTCCTGGGCCTTCTGCGCCTTGGAGCCGGGGTTCTCGCCGACGACCACGTAGTCGGTCTTGCGGCTCACGCCGGCGGTCGCGCTGCCGCCGAGCTCCCGCACGCGCTCTTCCGCCTCCTCGCGCGTCAGCGTCAAGAGCGTGCCGGTGACGACGAACGTCAGCCCGTGCAATGGCCCTTCCTTCCGCCCCCTGGCGGACTCCTCCGCCAGGCGCACGCCGGCGCGTCGCAGCTTTTCGACGATGCGGCGATTGTCCTCGTCGTCGAAGTAGGCGCGCACACTCTGGGCGATCTTCGGCCCGACCGTCGGAATGGACTCCAGCTCTTCGACGGACGCCGCAGCCAGCGCATCGATGCCGGCGAAAGCCTCGGCGAGGCGGTCGGCCATCTCGCTGCCGACGTGGCGGATGCCGAGGGCAAAGATGACGCGGCTGAGCGGCTGCTGCTTGCTCCGCTCGGTCTGATCGACTATTTTCGCCGCCGTCTTCTCTCCTACCCGCCTCGGATGGTCCTTTCCCGGCAGCATCAGGTCGGCGAGCTGCTCTGCCGTCAGGCTGTAGACATCCCCCGGATCGGCAACGAGCCCGTTCGCCAGCAATACCCCCGCCAGCGACTCGCCAATCCCTTCGACGTCCATGGCGCCGCGGGAGACGAAGTGCGTGAGAAGGCGGAACGCCTGCGCCGGACAGGCGATGTTCGTGCAATAGCTCATCGCCTCGCCTTCCAGTCGGCGGACGGGCGCGTCGCAGACGGGGCACTTCTCCGGAATGCGGAAGATCCGCTCGCTGCCGGTGCGGAGGCTGACGACCGGCCCAACGACCTGCGGGATGACGTCGCCGGCGCGCTGCACGATAACGGTGTCGCCGATGCGGATGTCCTTGCGATGGATGTCGTCTTCGTTGTGCAGCGTCGCGAGCTTGACGGTGGCGCCGCCGACGCGCACCGGCTCCAGGATGGCGTACGGGTTGAGGCTGCCGGTGCGGCCGACGTTGATGCCGATGTCGAGGAGCTTCGTCGTCGCCTGGACGGGCGGGAACTTGTAGGCGATGGCCCAGCGCGGCTCCCGGCCCACGAAGCCCAGGCGCTCCTGAAGCGCCAGGTCGTCTATCTTCACGACAATGCCGTCGATCTCGTACGGAAGGCTGTCGCGCCGGCCGGCCCACTCGCGGCAGACGTGAATGGCGTCGTCCATGCCGGGCACGCGCTCGTTATTGGGATTGATGCGGAAGCCGAGCGATCCCAGCCACTGGAGCGTCTCCCAATGAGTCGGCGGCGTCGCGCGGCCCTCGATCCAGCCGAGCTGGTAGACGAAGATATCCAGCGGCCGGCGCGCGCTGATGCGGGCGTCGAGCTGACGGACGGAGCCGGCGGCGGCGTTGCGCGGGTTGGCGAATAGCGGCTGGCCTTCGGTGGCGCGCTCCTCGTTGAGCCGCTCGAAGCCCTGTTTAGTCATGTAGACTTCGCCCCGCACCTCGAAGCGCGGCGGCGCGTTCTTGCCAAGGCGCAGGGGAACGCTATGGATGGTGCGCAGGTTCTCGGTGATATTCTCGCCGCGACGGCCGTCACCGCGCGTCGCGCCCTGGACGAAAGCACCGCTTTCATAGACGAGCGCCACCGCCAGGCCGTCCATCTTCGGCTCGCACACGAGGGAGAAGTCGTCGCTCCCGGCGAGAGCGCCGGCGCGGCGGTGCCAGGCGCGGAGCTCCTCCTCGCTGAAAGCGTTGGCCAGGCTGAGCAGGGGCAGGCGGTGCTCGACGATGCCGAACGCCGCGACCGGCTGGCCGCTGACGCGTTGCGTCGGCGAGTCGGGCGTGATGAGCTGCGGGTAGCGCTCTTCCAGGGAGCGCAGCTCGCGCATTAGCTCGTCGTACTGGGCGTCGCTTATCTCAGGGCTGTCGAGGACGTAGTAGCGGTAGTCGTGATAGGCGATGAGCGAGCGCAGCTCCTCGACGCGGAGCTTAGCGGCCTGGAGTTCGCGGTCCTCCTCCATGACGCTCCCTTCCATGGTGGAGATGGCCTCAGTATAGCATGGCGCCGAAAGCTCTTCGTCGCTCCGCTTGGGGCCGCTTGTTGACAACCCTCACGGATTCTTCCTATTCTGCGAACAGCAGCTCGGTCGGGAGGCCGCGTTCGCATATGACGGTTTGGCCAGCAGATGACTACAAACGTGGCGCTCTCATTCCCTTCCCTTTGCCTCAGATTCCCCTTCCGACATTGATGCGACAGAGCTCTTCCAGCAAGCGAATCGAGCGCCTGCTGGACGTGGAGTTTCGCCTTGGCCAGGAAGCGGCCGGCACGGTGCTGGAGGAGGGGTTGGGGCGACCGGTCTACGTGCTGGACCTTTACCACCACGAAGCGCCCCTGAGAAAACCGTCGAAAAAGCGGGACAGCGCCGCCCAGCGACTGCTGCCGTTCGTGGGCGCGCTGTCGGAGAGTTTGCAGACGAACGACCGGCTCCGCGTCGTGCTCTATCTCGACGGCGAGACGTTCGAGGAGCTGGCGGGAAACGAGTCGCAGACGGTGGGGCGACTGCGGGAGTCGCTGGCAAGCGGCCGCCTGGAGATTGTCGCCGGCGCCTACACGAAGGGCACGGGCGAAGCGTTCAGCGGCGAGTCGTTCATTCGGCAGCTTTTCTACGGGCTTCTCGCCGCCAGGCATGCCGTCGAGGCGCAGGCCGAGTCCTATCTCACGGCCGAGGCGCTCCTGTTCCCGCAACTGCCGCAACTCGTGCGCAGCTTCGGCTTGCGACGCGTCGTCGTGCTGCTGGACGGCATCTCGGCAAGGCCGCCGGAGGATCGCCGCACGCCGATTCTCCTGCGCGGACCGGACGGCACCCACGTCGCGACAGCGCTCGCGCCCCGAGTCGACGCCGCACTGGCCACAAAGCGGGAGAAGAAACGCGAACACCCGGACCCCTTCCTCTGGAGCAACGAGCGCTTGGAGCGCTTCCGGCAGGAAACGCCGCTTACGTCCCATCCCCTTCTCTGCCGCGTCCAGGGCATCGACTCCTGGCGGGGGCGGTTCTCCGGCTGGTCGACGGTTGCGGCCAGGAGCGACATTCACCTGGTCACGCCGCGCCAGTACTTCGAGGTCGCGGAGTCGCCCGCCGTTGCCGAAAGCACGTCGCCCGTCGTACGCCCGGGCCGCTGGGAGCTGGGCGGCCGGCGCCAGCGGGAGCTGGTCAACGCCGAGATGTCGCTGCTCCTGGCGGAGCGGCTGGACGCCCTGGCCTACGCCATGGGCCGCGGAAGCGACGAGCGGGAGCTGGAACACGCCTGGAAGGGCCTCCTCCGAGCGCAGAGCCGTGGCTTCCCCGGGCCGGCGGAGGCATCCAAGGCCGGGCGGGCGATAGCGCAGTCCGCCGCGCGCTACCTGGCATCCCACGTCAACAGCGACGGCGTCGAAGGACGCAGCCTGGTCGTCTTCAACCCATCGTCCTGGCCACGCGAAGAGTACCTGGAGGCGAGGCTGGGCGGTGAGGGATATCGCATCTTCCAGGGCGAAGAGGAGGTGCCGTCGCAAGTCGTGGAGCGTCGCCGCGGCTACGTCACGCTGGGATTCGTGGTGCAAGTGCCGGCACTTGGGTACCGGCTGTTGGAGGTGCGGCCAGCTCTGGCGCAGCAAGCGCCGGCGCAGAAGAGGGCGCTCGATTCGCGCTTCTTCACCAACGCCTTCTACGTGGCCGAGATCGGCGAGGGCGGCGCCCTGAGCATCGAGGCCGGCGGCGAAAGACTGAGCGCGGCGGCGGGCCACTTGACGGTCTGGAAGAACAAGCGGCTTCACGACTCCCGCGGATCGGTGAAGGCTATCATCCCGCACCGGCAGGGGCCCGTATTCGACCGCTATCTCGTGGAAGGGCGCATCGCCGGGATGCCGTTCCGTCAGCGATTGACATTCTACCACGCCCTGCCGCGCATCGACCTGCGAACGGAGGTTGGATTCGGGCGCGGCGCTGTGTTCGGCCCGGAGCTTCGCGACTGGCGGCTGGAGGCGGGCGAGGAAGCGAAGATGCTGTCGCTGAACCTGCACTCGCCGTTGACGCGGTTCTTCGCCGACTCGCCGTTCCTGCTAGCGGACGTCGGCGGTGAGAGAGCGCACGCGCTGAGCGTCGCCGGCCTGGACGACGAGCGTGAGCGGGGCGTCGCGCTGCTCAACCGCGGCAGCAGGAGCCACCACTTCGATACCACAGAGGGCATCCTCAGGAACGCGCTGGCCTGGGCGCCGAAGAGCACGAGCTTCGACGGGACGGTAAAAGGCACCGGCGTCTGGGAGTGCGCCCTGCTGCCGTTCGGCTCGCGGCTGGAGGCGACGCGTGCGGCGCTTGACTACCAGCTCCCTTGCCTGGGCGCCTTCGTGACGCCGCATGCCGGCGGCCTGCCTCCGGAAGGCAGTTTCCTCAGCGTCGCGCCGCCGGAAGCTCTCCTCTCAGCGATGTTCGTCCGGGACGGCAGCGTCTACGTCCGCCTCTGGAACGCGTCGCCGGCAACGGCAGAGGCGCGGGTGGAGAGCGGCGCCTCACTCTCGCTCCAGCGCTGCACCCTCGACCTCGTTCGACCAATCGTCCGCCGGCGGCCTGCCGATGCGGCCCTGGGGCGTGCAGACGCTGCGGCTGAAGGGAAGCGCCGAAGGTTAGCTCTCCTCGCCGCCGTCAAGGTATGCGACTTCAGGAGTAGATGACCTTCCCCCAACTTATCGGCCTCACTTCACCCGCGTTTAGTCGCTGTCCTCATATGCGCCCCTTCCGTTGCTCAAGCATAATCGACTCCAGCGCAGGAGATTGGGTGGCTCGCCTGGCGCAGCAAACGTCCCGCCCCATCGTTCTTCAGGAGGGTGGCCGTCAAATGAACAAGACGCGCGTTCTCATCGCCGACCCCGCGGACCTGGCGCGACAGGGACTCTCCGGGCTCCTATCGGCCCAGGAAGACATCGCGGTAGTGGCCTCCTGCCAGACGATGGGCGAAACGGTATCCGAGGCCATTGCACAGTCGCCGGACGTGGTCCTTCTGGGCTACGGCTTTTCCGAGCCTCAGCGGCTGGAGACGGTACGTCAGATAGAGAAGAATCGGCCGTGGATCCCCCTGCTTGTCCTGACCGACCGCCCCGAACTGGAAGCGTTCCTGTCGTGTGTTAGAGCTGGAGTTCGCGGCTACCTGGGAGGAAATGTGGACGCGTCAGGGCTAATCGATGCCGTCCGGAAGCTGAGTTCCGGCGGCTGTGCGATGGACTCGTGTATAATGCCGGAGCTGTTCGCATTCCTGACCCAGCCGGTGGGGCAGTTCGCCAGGCGGCCTGTCCGGGTGGGCGACAAAAACTCGCCGCTGATGAAGCTGACGCCCCGAGAACGCGACGTGTTGCGTCTGATGGCGCAGGGCAGGGGCAACAAAGAGATCGGGGCGCTGCTGGGGATAAGCGTAGGGACGGCCAAGACTCACCTGAGGCACATCTTCCGCAAGCTGCAGGTATCGGACCGCACGGGCGCTGTGCTCACGGCGCTCGAGATCGACGCCTCGCGGATTCTGCCGGCGGCTTGACGCCTCGAGGCGCCTCTCTCGCGGCACCAATACTCGCCTCCAGTTACGTCTCTTCCCTATAACGATACGGCCGCCGCTGAACGATAATCCTCTATGACGCAGCGGAACCCGCACGCCGAACGCCCCGTGTCGTTCGAAGGCAGAGGCCAGCACGGCCGTGGTTTCAAGGACGAGGCGTCATCGGCGCAAACTATGAACGGCAGCAGGCAGATTCGCGTTCTCGTCGCCGATCCTACGGACCTCGCGCGACAGGGCCTGCGCGGGCTGCTGGCCGTTCGCGAGGACCTGGACGTCGTCGCCTCCTGTCGCACGATCGATGATGCCGTATCGGAGTGCGTCAAGCAGTCGCCGGACGTGGCGCTGATCGGCTACGGCTTCTCTGAGCTGCAGCGGCTGGAGGCGGTGCGCCAGATGGCCAAGAGCCGGGCGTCGATCCCCGTGCTCGTCGTCACCGATCATCCCAATCTGGACGTATTCCTTTCTTGCGTGAAGGCCGGGGCGCGTGGCTACCTGGGGAGCGATGTGCACGCTCGAGGACTGATCGAGGCCGTGCTGATGCTGGCCTTCGGCGGCTGCGCAGTCGAGCCGGTGATCCTGAGGGACCTCTTCGCGTATTTGGCGGGGGTTGCGGCCGCGGTGGGTCGCGGGGCCTCGTCGGGTAGAGACTCAGCGCTGGGAAAGCTTTCGCCGCGGGAGCGCGAAGTGCTGCGGCTGATGGCGCAGGGAAAGGGCAACAAGGAGATAGCGTCGCTGCTGGGAATAAGCGCCGGCACGACGAAGACTCATCTGCGGCACATCTTCAAGAAGCTGCGGGTGTCGGACAGGACGGGCGCCGTACTGGCGGCCCTCGAGATCGACCCGGCGAAGCTTCTGCCGGCCGCCTGAGTCGTGTCGCCGGAGCATCTATCGCATGGTGGATTCTGATTCCGGCAAATCGTCCGAAGAATACTGTGGGGATAGTCCGCGCGGAATCTTGCGGCGAGGGGCTGCCGCTTTCCGTCATTGAAGGGGGTCAGTATTACGGAACGGGTAAAGCGGGCCACGAACTCGGTCTACAAGAGCTACTTCCATGCCCTTTACCTGAGCCGGCTGGCTTTCTTCGCGTTCTGGATTTGCTTCAGCTACTTGGTAATGTGGTCGATTCCCTGGTTCGGCATCGGCCTTTCCAGAGACGACTACACGCCCCAGTACGTTGTTACGATGTCTTTTGCCGCCTGCTGCATCGCGCTCGGGCTGCTTTACATGACGCTGCGCACCCTGGCGCGCCACAAGCGGGAAGCGCTGGTCGCCTGGAACTCGCTGTACGATGAGACCACCGGCACGCACACTCGGAGCCACCTGTACGATCGCCTGTCGCTGGAGTGCGAGCGGTCGGAGCGTCACGGGTCGTCCTTCGCGCTGGTCATCTTGAAGCTCAGGCTGCCGGAACCGCATCATGGCCATCACGCCGCCGCAACGACCACGAAGTTCCTGCGACGCGCCGCCGACCTGGTGCAAAGCTTGACCCGACCAAGCGATCTCGTTGCGCTGGTGAGCAGTAACGAGTTTGCCGTCCTCGCGTGCAGCGTGGACTCCCAGGGCGTCGATGTCCTGGTGCGGAGACTGCGCGCTTCGCTCGCCGTCGGCTTGCCGGGGCTCGCCAGGGACCGCGGAGACGACGCCGAGCCTGTAGTCGAGCTGGGCGTGGCGACGTACGGCGAAGACGGCGTCACCCCGGAAGCGCTCGTCGATGCGGCTCGGGCTGCGGCTGCGCAGGACCGCAGATCTCCCCCTGTCTCCGGCAGTCGCGTCGCCTGAACCCGGGCGTCGAGGCTTTCCTTCCCCGCTGAATTGGCCTACCGTAGCACGACGTAGAGGATGAACGCCACGTAGAGGATGCCTGCCCGCGCCAGGACGGTCGGACTGAGATGACCTCGGCGTGTTATCGACAGGAAGACTATCGCCGTCGACAGGAGAGCGATTCCCGCCGAGACCAGCGCCGGCTGCGTCAGCTCCCAGGGCGTGAAGATGAGTCCGACCGAGACCGGGATACAGCTCTGGAAGACCATCGCGCCGCTGATGTTGCCCATCGCCAGCGTGTCCTTGCGCTGTCGCACCCAGATGACGCTGTTGAACTTCTCCGGCAGCTCCGTCGCCAGGGGCGAGAGGATGAGGGCGAGGACAAGAGCGGGCACGTTGAGATGCGTCGCCACTGTTCCCAGGTTGGACACGAAAAGCCGCGCGCCGAGGATCATCACCGCCAGCGCCCCGAAGAACTGCAACACGCTCAGCAGCAGCGAGGCCTCTTCGGTCGGGTAGCGGACGGCCCGCTCAAGGTAGAGCTTCTCCGGCATCTCGACCGTCGCGCCGCCGCGGGTCACCGTCCGGTAGACGTAGAAGGCGTAGAAGAGGAGCAGCAGGACGGCGAACCCGACCTTCAGACCGTGGTTGGGCAAAAAGCTGGAGAGCACGACGAGGGCGTAGACGACGATGAAGTAGCCCATATCGCGGCGAAGGATGTTGGCGTTGACCTGCATCTCTCGCGGGCGGCGGCCGCTGCGGGCGAAAGCGAGCACGGCGGCGCCGGTGACGAAGAAGGCTGCCGTCGACAGCATGAACGGCGCGCCCAGAATAGCGCCAATGCCTATGTCGTCGTGCGTGGCGCCGGTGCTGAAGAGGATGGCGATCAGCGGGATGAGCGTCTCCGGCATGGCGGTGCCGACGGCTGCCAGGATGCTGCCCACAGCGCCTTCGTTCAGGCGCAGGTGGAGGCCGATCCACTCGACAGCGTTCGTGAACAGCTCGGCGGCGGCAAGGATGATGGCGAGGCTGACAAGGAGAAGGACAAGGGCTATCGCCATTCGCTCCCTCGTGACACGGCCGGCTGAAGTGGCATCCTGCTCATCGCTCGGAGTATAGCACCAGCGACGGCTAGTGCAGATTGACTGTCCTTCGCTTCTCTCAATACACTGACACCACCAACGCCGGGAGAGGACCGTGACAAGCGACAGCAAGGCCGATTGGGAGGAGAGCACCCTGAAACGCTCTCTCGAAAGCGCGGAGCAGCTCCGGGAGCGCTTCGAGTCGAGCTCAGGCGCGGACGTGGCGCCGCTCTACTGCCCGGAGGACCTGCCGGACTGGGACTACGTCCGGAAGCTGGGCTATCCCGGCGAGTTCCCTTTCACCCGCGGCGTCCAGGCAAGCATGTACCGCGGCCGTCTGTGGACGATGCGCCAGTACGCCGGCTTCGGCGACGCGGCGGACTCGAACCGGCGCTATCGCTATTTGCTGGAGCAGGGGCAGACGGGTATATCCGTCGCCTTCGACCTGCCGACGCAGATGGGCTACGACGCCGATCACCCGCGCGCCGAAGGGGAAGTGGGCAAGGTCGGCGTCTCGATTTGCAACGCCGCGGATGTCGAAGAGCTTTTCGACGGCATCCCGCTTGATCGCGTCACGACCTCGATGACGATCAACGCGACGGCGCCCGTCCTGCTGGCGTTCTACGTCGCGACGGCGAAGAAGCGCGGCATCGACGTGCGGCGCTTGGGCGGCACGGTCCAGAACGACGTCCTCAAGGAATACATTGCCCGCGGCACCTACATCTTCCCGCCGCGTCCGTCGATGCGCCTGGCCACGGACATCTTCGCTTATTGCCGGCAGCACCTGCCCTCCTGGAACACGATAAGCATCAGCGGCTACCACATGCGCGAGGCGGGCTCGACGGCGGCGCAGGAGGTGGCGTTTACTCTGGCGGACGGCATCGCCTACGTCGAGGGAGCAATCCGCACCGGCCTGGCCGTCGACGAGTTTGCGCCGCGCCTTTCCTTCTTCTTCGCCAGCCACAGCAATCTGCTCGAAGAGGTCGCGAAGTTCCGGGCCGCCCGCCGTCTGTGGGCGACGATTATGCGCGACCGCTTCGATGCCCGCGACCCGCGCTCGCTGATGCTGCGGTTTCACACGCAGACCGGCGGCGCCACCCTCACGGCGCAGCAGCCGGACAACAACGTCGTTCGCGTGGCCCTGGAGGCGCTGTCCGCCGTGCTGGGGGGCACGCAATCGCTGCACACGAACGCGCTGGACGAGGCGCTGGCCCTGCCGAGCGAGCGGGCCGTCCAGATTGCGCTACGTACGCAGCAGGTCATCGCCTATGAGAGCGACGTCGCGGACACGATCGACCCGCTGGCCGGTTCGTATTATGTCGAGTCGCTGACCGACCAGATCGAGGAGGAGTCGCGCGAATACATTCGCCGCATCGACGAGATGGGCGGCGCGACGGCGGCAATCGATCAGGGCTTCCAGCAGCGGGAGATCCAGGCTAACGCCTATCGCCTGCAACGCGAGATGGAGGACGAGAAGCGGGTGGTTGTGGGCGTCAACAAGTTCCGCAGCGAAGATGACTATTCGCCGGCGCTGTTGCGGGTCGATCCGCAGGTCGGCGCCCGTCAGCGCTGCCGGCTAGAGGAGTTGCGGCGCAATCGTGATGCGGCAAAAGCGCAAGCGGCGCTCGACGGCCTGGCGAAGGCGGCGGAAGGCAGCGAGAACACGATGCCGTTCTTCGTCGAGTGCGCGGAGAGCGGCGTCACGCTGGGCGAGATGTGCGACGTGCTGCGCGGCATCTGGGGCGAGCAGAAGGAGTCGCTGGTCTTCTGATGATCAAGGGAATCGCGCACGTCGGGATCGCCGTCAGGAGCCTGGAGAAAAGCCTCGCGTTCTATCGCGACGCCCTGGGCCTGCCGCTGCTGAAGGTCGAGGAGCTGGCTGACGAGAAGGCAAGAGCGGCGCTCTTGCAACTGGGCGACACGCAGGTCGAGCTGCTGGAGCCGCTATCGCCGGAGACGGCGCTGGCGCGGTTCATCGAGCAGCGCGGCGAGGGCTTGCACCACGTCGCGCTGGAGACCGACAATGCCGCCGCCGAGATGGCGCTGGTGCGCGAGCGCGGCGTCGAGCTGCGGGTGGACCGTCCGACGCGCGGGCTGAGTGGCATGATCTTCTTCCTGCCGCCGCGTCAGATGCACGGCGCGCTCGTCGAGATAGAGGAGCCGCTGGAATGACAGGCGACGCGCATTTGGAGCGCATCGTCCTCGCCGCCGCGGAGCCGGTGGAGGCCGTCGCGACCTGGCGGCGGACGCTCGGACTGCCGGCCGCGGAAGGCGACGGGCTGCGGGCCGGAAGCACGCTCCTGGAGATGCGACCCGCCGTTGCGGGAGAGCGCGAGGGCCTTTCGGCCATCGTGATCCAAGTCGATAACCTGGAAGCGACGCTGACGCGTTTGCGCTCGAAGGGGATTGACGCAGCGCCGGCGACGGGCGAAGCGTCACGCTCGGCCAGGCTCGACCCGGCCTGGACCTGCGGCGTCGAAATCGCGCTGGTCGAGCGGCGCGGCGAGAGGTAGGCCATGAGAGAAGAGAAGATACGCGTGCTCATCGCCAAGCCGGGGCTGGACGGCCACGACCGCGGCGCCAAGGTGGTCGCGCGGGCCCTACGGGACGCCGGCATGGAGGTCATCTACACCGGCATCAGGCAGACGCCGGAGATGATCGCCGAGGCAGCGCTGCAGGAAGACGTCCACGTCGTCGGGCTGTCGGCCTTGTCGGGCGCGCACATCGACCTGTTTCCGCGCGTCGTCGCGGAGCTGCGGGCGCGCGGCGTCGACGACGTGCTCTTGCTGGCAGGCGGGATCATCCCCGCTGAGGACGTGCCGGCGCTCAAGGAGATGGGCTTCGGCGCAATCTTCCCGCCCGGCGCTGACACGCGCGACATCATCCGCTTCGTCCAGGAGAACGCCTTTGGCCGCCGCCGAGCCTAGCGCAGAGGGCGGCGCAGAGGAGATGGTGCGGCGCCTGCTGGCCGGCGACAGGCGGGCCCTGGCGCGAGTGCTCTCCTGGATTGAGGACAGCACCGACGAGGGCGCGCAGGCGTCCTGTTTGCTCTACGGGCACGGCGGCCGCGCGCACAGCGTCGGCGTGACGGGCGCGCCGGGGTCCGGCAAGAGCACCCTCGTTTGCGCAATGACGCAGGAGCTCCGGCGGCGCGGCAAGACCGTCGGCATCGTGGCCATCGACCCCTCGAGCGCTTTCACGCACGGCGCCCTTCTCGGCGACCGCATTCGGATGCAGGAGCTGACTGCGGACGAGGGCGTTTTCCTGCGCAGCATGGCCTCGCGCGGACAACTCGGCGGGCTGGCGCCGAAGACGGCGGAGGTGATGGCGGCGCTGGACGCGGCGGGGAAGGACGTCGTGATCGTCGAAACGCTGGGGGCCGGCCAGGACGAGGTCGATATCGCCGGCACGGCGCAGACGACCGTCGTCCTGAACGTGCCGGGCAGCGGCGACGACGTCCAGGCGATGAAGGCCGGCCTCCTTGAGGCGGCGGATATCCTCGTCGTCAACAAGGCGGACACCGCGAACGCGAGCCGGGTCGCTGAGCAGTTGCACGCGGCGCTGTGCCTGTCTCCCGTCCAGTGCGACGTGCCGGTGCTGCTGACGGTGGCGACGACGGGCGAGGGGGTGCGCGAACTCGTGGACGCGGTCGAAGGGCACCAACGGCAGCTCGCGGAGTCGGGAGCGCTGGAACGATACCGTGTCGAACACGCGCGGCGGCAGGTGACGGCGGCGCTGCGGGAACTTCTCGTCGAGTCGGCTCTCGAGGACCAGGCCGGGCGGGCGCGATTGGAGGAGGCGGTGCGGGCGGTCGCCGCGCGGGAGCTGGACCCGTGGAGCGCGGCGCGGCGGCTCGTTGAAGAGTGAAGGTTGCTCCCGTTCTTCAGATTCCCCCGGCCGGAATCCAAAGGCTGAGGGATTAATCCCTCTCCCGGCGAGCCCACTGACTTGACGCTGAGGGCGCTTTATCCTCCGCCGGCCCGCCGCGGATCGCGGGCGACGTAGAATCGCTGCCCAGCCGCCTGCCGACTCCCTGCCGCTGCCTCACCGGGTAGACGCCTGGCAACGGCCCCCAACCTGGCTCCTGATGATCGTCAGATCTGTGGAGTTCACCTTTCCATCGTGGTTCAAGAGGCCAGGGTGCCGTCCGTCCTCACCGCGCAGGTGTGCTGGTTGCCCGTGCTGACCTGGCTGAAGGTGTCGGCGCCGGCTCGGACCCCCTGAGGGGAAGCCGCCAAGCCAAGCCGCCATGGCGGCTAGAGCGATTATCGGGAGCAGAACCCTGTGCCTCATGGCCCACCTCCCATGAGAAGAATGCAGCAGCCGTGCCGAGTCCAAGGGTGCCAAATTATTGTACACCGTACGTCAATGGGATGAGTGTTTAGGTATCACATAAAGATGACAGAGGGCGCGACGGAGGAGCGAGAAGACCACCGTCGCCGCGAGAACGCGACGGAAGCGCCGGACGCCAACGGTAATGCGGCTCAAGCCAGCGACCGCACACGATCCGAGAATGGTGTGTGAACGGGGTCACCACTTCCCTCGCGGCAAAGGCCTGGGACATTTATTACTGGCCCGAACAGTGCGACACCGAAAACGCTTGACAAGAACACATGTGGTATGCTAACCTGCCAGTGGTCTTGTCTAGGGCAGTTTCTCTTCCTCACCAGAAAGCCCTCTATCCCCTTAGGCAATCGCAGCAAGCAAGGCCCTCTGAGTTTAGTCCTCCCTAGTACGTGTGTAGCCTACCCGCAACAAGGCGCAGGTGAACTTATCTTGAAGAGAGAAGAGAGAAAGAAATGAGAATTCTGCAAGTTGCACCGCTCGCGGAACGAGTCCCGCCCCCAGCCTACGGTGGCACCGAGGCTATCGTCGGATTGCTGGCGGATGGCCTGGCCCGGCGGGGACATGACGTGGTACTCCGCGCCTCCGGCGACTCCATCACGCTGGCGCGGCTACGCTCGGTCTACCCGCGCAGCTTAAGGACCGCGACAGGAATCGAGGATCCTCTTCCTTACGAGCTGGTGCACGCCGCTGAGGCGTTGCGCGATGCCCAGGACTTCGACATCGTCCACAACCACACGGGCGAGATCCTGATGGCCTTCACCGGCCTCATAGATGTACCCATGCTAACGACGACCCATGGCAACCTGACGCCGGACAGCCGCTTCGTTTGGGAGCACTACCACGGCTTCTACAACACGATCAGTTGGTCGCAGGCGAAGCGCTTCGTCGGTTTCCCAAGCGCGCAATTTGCCGGGGTAGTCCACAACGCCATCGACGTCCAGACGTTCCCGTTCCGCGTGGACAAAGAGGACTTCCTACTCTGCTTAGCCCGTGTCTCGCCCGAAAAGGGAACGCATCTCGCGATCGACGCGGCCCGCCGGCTCTCTATGCCGCTCGTTATCGCGGGCAAGGTTGACAGGGTTGACCGGGAGTACTTCGAGACGGCCATAGAACCTCGGATCGACGGGACAAACGTGCGGTTCTTCGGCGAAGCCAACGCCGAGGAGAAGCGAGTGTTGTATGCCAGGGCCCGCTGCCTTCTGGCGCCGATCAGTTGGGAAGAGCCGTTCGGCCTGGTAATGCCAGAGGCAATGGCCTGTGGCACGCCCGTCATCGCCTTCGCTCGGGGGGCTGCGCCGGAGATTGTGGTGGACGGCGAGACCGGCTTCCTGGTCGACGACGTTGACGGAATGGTGGAGGCAGTGCGGCACCTCGGCGACATTGACCCGCGGCGCTGCCGAAGCCTTGTCGAGAAGCGATTCGACGTCCCGGTCATGGTCGACGGCTATCTCGACGCCTACGAGCGGATCCTGGAGACAGTCCGGCCAGAGCGTCTCATCACTGCGCCGTTTCTCCAGTCGGGGAGGTGGACGGGGTCAGAGCGCGATACCCGGGTTGGATCGCGAGTCTCCTGATCTTCGTCGCGGCGTAACCCAGCGCCAAGTGTAGATCATGCGCGCGGAGGCTGTTGCTCAGTAGGGCCCTTCGCCCGCGGCTCCGGCTCGTGTTACTATGCTGACGAAAGCAGAAGGAGGGACACAATGGCACGCAAGGATAAGGGCGGCAAGAAGGTCAAGAAGCCTAAGCAGGACAAGGTCAAGAAGGCGCCGAACGCGAAGTAAGGCGACATCGCTGTCCTAGACGACGCGGTTACAGGAACCCGCCGATGAATCCGCCCGCGCCGGTGACAAGGGCTCTTTTGCTGCGCTCTTTCGTTATGACCGTTCTCCCATCGGCTCCCGTTGTCTCCTGTAGAATTCGGCTTCCTCTTCGTACTGGTAAGGAGGCTCCGGGGATTTCCACTCCGCCACCGGCTTTCCGGCGTTCAGCTTGGTCCGCAGATAGTCGGAAGTCATCACGGCGAAGGGCTTGGCTTTGTCCAGCCCCAACGCGCGAAGGTTTTCCGCCATGCGGTGCTTGGCGGGCGTCACCTTCACCTCGATCTGCTTGCAACGGCGGTGTTTGACCTTGCCGTCCACCTCCACCACCGTCCTGACGATAGTGTCGTTGAAGTTGCCGAACGTCACCATGTCGAACGGTCTGCCCGTTATCCCCCGACCAAGCTCCCCTTGCACGTCCACGATTGGCTCCCCGCCATCCGGGTCCAGCACCGCGAACTTGAAGTGGTCTTCGGACAACTGGCTTGGAATCTGGGTCAGGAACTTCGGGTAGCCCCAGATTTCGCGTCCTCCGGCTCTAGCTTCGGGGATAGTCACCACCATCTCGACAACGTAGACCCCCATGTTCTTCCAGGAGTTCTCTCTCTTCCCAAGCAGGAGCTTGAGCGTCGGGAACGACGGCCGCCCCAGTGCCTCCGGGTACACACTGACGGACAGCACAACCTCGTCATAGGCTGTCAGGCTCACCTCCTGGTAATTGAAAAACGTCAGCGTGGTGAGGACCTTCCCGTTGAAGTAGCGGACCGGCAGCAACCCGGTATCCTTCAGAAGCGGAAGCACACGGTCTTGCTCCACGAAGTAGTTGATGGCCCTCATCGCGAGCCTCTGGTAGAACACCGGCACCTGGATCACGCCGGACGAGGTCGTGTAGTCGGTCTGTGGAACGTCGAAGAAATCGCTCTTCATGGCGAACCTCCCTGCGGTTGTCTAGCCTGAGGTGCATGTCGTCTGACTGACGATCACCCGCCAAGAATCGCATCGGTGACCGCCACGGTCAAGTGGCCGCCTGGCATGCAGGTTCGGCGTGCTGAAGCTCGCGGATGGGAGGATAGAGGAAGCGTTCTCGACGAGTCCTCAGGCGACGCGCGCGGCGCCGGGCTGAGCACAGACGATATTGCCGCCGCCTGACTTCGCGCGATAAAGAGCCGCGTCGGCGGTTGCGATGAGTCCGGGCGCAGCCTGCGCTCGTGCAGAATCCGCTTCGGCGATGCCGAGACTGACTCTCAACGCAAGCGTACCGCCCTGGGGAAGATGGAAGGGCTGGCTTTCCACTCTGCCGCGGAACCGTTCACCAAACTGCACTGCGGCTTCCAGGTCGGCTTCCGGCAGTACAAACAGGAATTCGTCGCCGCCGAAGCGACCCACTATGTCGCCCTTGCGACAGCTCCGGCGTGCAAGTCGCGCGAGCTGGATCAACACCTCATCGCCAGCGTCATGGCCGTGTTTGTCGTTCACTGCCTTCAACTTATCGACGTCGAGCAAGCCGACGCTGAAGCGGCCGCGGTACCGGAGAGCGCGGGCGTGTTCCGCCTCAATCACTTCTTCGACGTATCGTCGGTTGGGTATGCCGGTAAGGGCATCCGTGCGCGCCAGGCGGTGCTGGATCTCCGTGCCCGCCTGCAGTTGCTGCGAATATCGCTCCAACCGTTCCTTCGATTCAGCGAGCGCCCTGTACATGCGCGTTGCTTTCAGGCCCACCGCCAGCCTGGCGGCCATCTCGTCCAGCAGCTTTATCTCCTCCGGCGGGAACGTGTGGGGCTGGTAGCTCGCGAACGATATCGCGCCCAGCACTTCGTCTCCGAAGATGACCGGGACCGACGCTCCCGATACAACCATGATCAACTTGAAGAACTCCATCATTTCCGGTGGGGCCCGCTCGTTGTTCTGAAGGTCCGGTGAGTGATCGGCCCGCCGCGAGCGGATCACATCCAGGAAGATCTCGTCAAAGCGCGAGTCAAGTGGCTCAGTCCAAACGCGTGTCAGGGAAGCGTCTTCCCAGCGCAACAGCTTGCGGACGGCACGGAGGCCGAGCGTCTGGGAAGCCTCGTCCCAGAGCACTATTGTTACGAGTTCAAAGCCCGTGACGCTCGCCATGGCGGTCGCGATATTCACGAGTACCTCTTTTGCGTCTTCCGCCTGCGTCAGTACGTCCGCCGGGTTGGCGAGCGCCTCCATCTGCTCGCGCTCTCGCTCCACCCGCGCGGCGTACAGCATTCGCTCCAGAAAGACCACAAGAGGAGCGCGGGCCGCTTTGAGGAAACGCACCAGCGCACGGTCAATGCCGGCCTTCCAGGGGCCATGGAGGATAACCATCTCCGCTGGGCTCTCGCTCACCGGGATCCGCATCGCCAGGTATTCCCTGTCCCGCGCACCGGCAGCCTTCACAAAGTCCCCGACGCGCCTGGACTGGATATTGAAGGCGACGGACCCTTCTTGGGCCTGAGCTTGTTGCTGGATGATCCAGAGGCCCGTCTTCCCCGTCCCAACGTCATCGCCGCCGCTATGGTCGCCGCATGTGGCCCAGTCCAGCTCCTCGGCATACACAAAGCACACCTGCTCAGCGCCCAATTCATCCCTGAGAGCGTCGGCAACTGAAGCCAGTCCCTCTCTGCTCGGGGGACAGGTCGAAGCCAATGTGGCTAGTCGATGCAGATCTTCGAACCCCGGTCGGGCAACTGATTTCACCAGACGCAGTTACTCCTTTGATCGCTCTATCTAAGGTTCGGCAAACAAAGCTGCCCGCTAAACGGGTCAGCGGTCGCCTTTGGCAGACAACCCGCGCGTTCGCCGTGTGGAGAAGGAGCCGTCAGCCGACGCTGCCCATTCCCTCTATTGCGTCGCTGCCACGACGACGCTGGAAAAGTGTCTTTCGTGGAACCACGAGAGGCGCGGAGGAAGAGCCCTTCGCATTCGGCGGAACGTGTGTAGAGGGCCTGTCTGTGTAGGTATGGTACCCCCGGCGGGGGTCGAACCCATACTACCTACACGGCAAGCAGGGTGGTTTGCGCCCTCGGAGTTGATTCGAGTGGCGTGATCAGTATCAGGATGCCAGCCATATTGACCGACTAGCAGCATAATCTAAGAGCATTCGCCTGGAGCGGCGCAGAGGCTCCCGACAGGCCTGGGAAGGGCCTGTGGAGGACCTTTGTCATGCTCCCACAGGTGCAAAACTCCCATGCCAACCCGGTAGTCATCCAAGCGCCTCGGCCCGCAACCCCAGGCCCCGGCGGCGCCACCAAGCCCCCTAACCCGTGTCGCGAAGACCTTGAGCGCACCCTCCGGCTGTTCGAAGGTGCGGGAATCCCGGTCTTCCCAGCCAGGCGGAGAACCAAGGGCACGTACGTTCCCGGTTGGCCCGACATGACCGTCACGGACGCGCTCTCCTTAACGCGGGCCGAGCTACGCCGCGGCCGCATCAACCTCGCCGGACGGACCGGCAACGGCTGGGCCGTTATCGATCTCGACGACAAGGACGGGGCCGATCCGGAGGAGATGCTCGCGCTGCTGCTACGGCGACTCGGCTCGGCCGTCTTCGCGGTGGTGCGGACGCGACGGGGCTTTCACATCTGGGTCCGAGTGCGGGAAGCCGTGCGCAACGGCTACTGCAGCTTCGTCGGTGGCGAGATCTTCTCAGAGCCTCACCTGGCGATGCTCCCACCGTCTGATCATCCCGAAGGGGGCGAGTACGAGTGGGTTATCGAGCCGCATCACATCGATGCGGTTGCCGACCTTCGAGCCCTCGGGCTGATCCCTGACGTCCGAGAGCTATGCCAAGGTGCTGCCGGTCGGGAGCAAAACCGAAGGGCCCAGCCTGCAGCACCCGCTGACCAAGAGGAGTTCGAGCAGCTCATGGCACAGGCCGGCGTCTCCCGCCGGGGCAACCAGATCCAAACGCTGGCGCTCTGTCCCTGGCACCATGATGGCCTTCCTTCCCTCTCGATCAACTGGGAGGCCGCCCTCTTCTACTGCTTCTCCGTGCACTGCAGCGCTCGTGGTGGGATCGGCAGCCTCCGCCGGCTCGTTCGCTGCGACACCCCAACTTACCGCCAGGGGCGGAACAATGCCGGGGGCAATCATCAGCGCCGTGCTGACAACGGGAGGAATCATTTCTCTGGCGATAACCTGGGGTGTGCTGACGTCGATGCTGCCAGCGAGCGGCTGGCGTCGGGCCTGGAGCAACTGGGCCTGCACCAACGGTCCGGCTCGGTCCGCGACTGCCGACACCATTTCCGCGTAGGCAAGTGCACACAGTGCGCCCGGACGCCCGCCTACCCCATCTCCTGCGGCGACCCGCTGTGCCTGCGCTGCATGCCGGGCCGGTTGGCCGCGGACTGGGAGCGCCACAACGCCTCCCTCCCGGAGAAACTAACCCTGTTGCGTCTGCGGCCCCGTGACCTCTGGGGTATCCCGTCCGATGTTCTCAAGAAGGTGCGTTCCCGGTTCCGGGAGTGGCGGGCCCGAAGCGGCATCGGCGCCGGCATATACGGAGTTCGCCTCGACAGGACTGCCGGCGCCGTCATCTTGCTGGCAATTCCCGCCCACTTGCCCGTTCCCGAATCGTCCCTCGCCTTCGAGGTGGAGATAGTGGCGTTGAACCAGGGCCCCCGGGACTTCCTTCGCTGGCTCCAGAGCGAATACGTCCAGGAGGCTCAGGACTGGCAAACGCCGGATGAGTTGGCGGTCCTGATCGCGGAGACGAAGGGCCGGCGGCGCTTTCAGGGGTTCGGCGCCGTCTACGGTGAAGCTAACGAAAGTTTGGACAAGGAGAAGGCGGACATGGTTATGTCAACTGAGGCAGCGGCAACACATAACCGAAAGCCCTTGAGTCGAATCAGCGGTGGAGCCCTCAAGGGCAAGCGTGAGAAGGCGGAGCACAGCTGCCCCTTCTGTGGCGGCGTCGTCGAATTGTACCCTTTCTCGGTCCCGGCCGACCAGGTGGAACAGGTCGGGGGTCACTGGCTCTGGCGAGGCCAACGGGCAGCAGCAAGCCATCACCATGAGTGAATGGTGCCCGACGCCAGCGAGGGGGAGGGCCGGTCAAATCTCTACAGGTCTGAGGCATGTCGAACGGGCGGCAGCAAGGCTTGTGCGTCCGCGAAATGAGGCAGGGGGGTATAGGCGGGAGTAAGGGGCTCCGAGATGGCTGGATATAAGGGCAGGCAGGGGCGAAAGCCCAGGCCCACAAAGCTGAAGCTCTTGGAGGGCAACCCGGGTAAGCGCCGGCTCAATGACAAAGAGCCCGACCCGCCTCCGGCCATTCCTTCCTGCCCAGAGCATCTGTCCCCCGCAGCGAAGAAGGAATGGGAGCGGGTCACGCCGCTCCTGGAGAAGCTGGGGCTCCTGAGCCAGATAGACGGCGCGGCGTTGTCACTCTATTGCCAGGCCTGGGGACGTTGGGTGGAGGCGGAGGAAGCACTCAGGACCTACGGCGTCATGGTGAAGAGCCCGAACGGCTTCCCCATGCAGTCGCCCTATCTCGCCGTGGCCAACCGGGCGATGGACCAGATCCGGGCGATGCTCACGGAGTTCGGCATGTCACCCTCCAGCCGAAGCCGCGTTTCCGCTTCCCCCTTGGAGGATGACGACGACTGGCTGGACAAACTCCTGTCGGGAAAGGACTGAGGAAGGAGCAAGAGAATGACCAACACAGCAACAGCCACACCCACCATCGAATACGTAGGCGTCGAGTCGCTTCGAGACGATGACCGGTGCCGGTCGGATTTTTTGGGGGATACCTGGGACGGGACCGCTGGCATGCCAGCCTCCGACCCTGTACGGGTTTTCCTGAAAAAGATCACAGGGACAGGAAGGCTTTGAATGGGTGAGAGAGGACCGCTGCCCAAGCCCTATACCCGCCGTCGCAATCGGCGCCAGACGAGCGGCAAGTCAGTCATCGTCTGCCGGCCGGCCATGCCGCGCGACCTCCCGCCAGAGGCGAAGGCCGAGTGGCGGCGGATCATCGGGGAATTGGAGACAGCCGGGCTGGTCGCCACCATCGATAGAGCCGTCCTCATTCGCTACTGCACCGCCTGGTCCGACTGGGTAGAGCTGCAGGGACTGCTGGAGCGTTCGGGCAAGCTGCTTAAAGGGGCACGCGGGCACCTGGTACGCAACCCACTCTGGTTCATGAAGCAGGACGCCGAGCAGACTCTGGCGGAGTTGGGCCGACAACTGTGCCTGACACCTGTGGCGCGTCTGCGGGCCGGAATCGCGCACGAACGAGAGCCTGAGCATGAGACTCCGGGCTTAACGGCGATTGAAGAGTACCGGAAGGCGGTGCAAGGAGACAGACGATGACCACCGCGACAGCCACAGTCGAAATCGAGAACGTAGACATTGATTCCCTGCACCCCGACCCGGCAAACCCGAGGCGCATTGGCAAAGAGGAGTTGGAGGCGCTGACGCGAAGCCTGCGTGAGTTCGGCTTCGTCCAGCCGGTGGTGGCGAGGAAAAGCGACAGCGTCGTCATCGGCGGCCACCAACGGCTCCTCGCCGCCCGCAAACTCGGCCTGACGACGGTACCGGTGATCTTCCTCGACCTCTCCGTCGAGCAGTCCCGCCTCCTCAACCTCGCCCTCAATCGCATCTCGGGCGAGTGGGACCAGGAGCTCCTGGCGAGGATGCTTGCCGAACTCAAGCCGGTCGAGGACATCGACCTCAGCCTCTCCGGTTTCACGGAGGAGGAGTTGGGAAAGCTATTGAAGTCGCTCGACGTGCGGGAGAAGCGCGAGCGGGTGGAGGCGTTCGACCTCGACGCGGCGTTGGAGGCCGCACAGGCCGCACACGTTGCCCAACGTGGCGATCTGTGGCGGCTGGGGGATCACCGCTTGCTCTGCGGTGACGCGACCGACGTGGGGGACGTGTCGCGGTTACTCGGCGAGACAAGGGCGTCTATGGCCTTCACCGATCCGCCCTACAACGTCGGCCTGGGTGACCACGGCGGCCGGCAGCGGGGAAGCCGCCGGCGGCGCATCACCAACGATGCCCTGTCTCCCGAAGCGTGGGAGGCTTTCGTCCGGGCCTGGGCACAAAACCTCCTTCAGCACGTCGACGGCGCCCTCTACGTCTGCATGAGCACCAAGGAGTGGCCTCTCGTCTCCCGCGTCCTGGAGGAGGCCGGCGGCCACTGGTCGGACACCATCATCTGGGCGAAGGACCGCTTCGTCCTCGGCCGCGCCGACTACCAGAGGCAGTACGAGCCGATCTGGTACGGCTGGAGAGAGGGCGCCTCCCACCACTGGTGCGGCGACCGCGACCAGGGTGACGTCTGGAATATCTCCCGGCCGGCCGACTCCGAGCTCCACCCGACGATGAAGCCGCTGGAGTTGGTCGAGACGGCCCTTTCCAACAGCAGCCGGCCCGGGGACGCCGTCCTCGACCTCTTCCTCGGCTCCGGCACGACGCTCATCGCCGTGGAACGAACGGGGCGGATCTGCTTCGGCTTGGAGCTGGAGCCGGCGTACATCGACGTCGCAGTCCGGCGTTGGGAGGCGTTCAGCGGAGAAAGAGCGCAGAAAGAATGACGATTCGCTTGACTTCGTCGCGACTCAGAGTGATGTATGTCCGCACCGGCAAGGGAGACCAACTCAGGAAAGGAGAAACGGATGCCAACATTCAAGGTTCCTCAGGAGATGAAGAGCTTCTGGGGCGAGTTCTGGTGCGGGCCGGAGCAGATCCCGCAAGACGAGCCGACGCCGATCGCGCTTTACAAGCGGCACGGTCGGGACGAGATGGCGGCTCAGGTCGCGATCCTGGTGGTGGGCGACGAAGTCACCTACACCGTCTGCTCCCAGGGCAAGTGCGTCCGGACGCCGAGCAAGCTCCACGCTGCCGACCTGTGCCGCTGGCTCCGGTTCGGCGAGATCGAGTTCGTGGCCTGAAAAGGGCCGTAGTAGAGAATCAGGAGGTTGAGAATGCCCATCGACAACAGGAACCTGGAGGCCGGGACGCGCCTGGCCGCACGCTACAAGGGGGCGACCCACACCTGCGAGGTGGTCCAGACCGAGGAGGGACTGCGCTACCGGCTGGCGGACGGCAGAGAGTTCAAGAGCCCCTCCTCGGCAGCAAGCGCTGTCATGGGCGGGATGGCGGCGAACGGCTGGCGCTTCTGGAGCCTTGCCGAGGAACTCGCGGAGAAGGCGGCAGCTCCCAAGAAGGAGCGCCAGAGCAAGAAGAACGGCCACGTGGAGCGCTTCCGCTGCCTGCACTGCCAGCGCATCCACAAGACGGAGAAGGCGGCCGCTTCCTGCCGCTGCGCCGGCGCCAAGGCTGCCCGCGAGAGCGCCGGCAAGAGCGACTACGAGGCGATCATGATCGACCCGATGAACGCGGTCGGCGAGCCGCCCGCACAGCCACAGGCTGCCGAGGTCGCGGCCCAGCCGGAGGGAGAGCAGGCCGAATAGACGATAGCGGCCCTAGCAGAAGCAGCGGACCCGGTGAGGTCTGCTGCTCTCTCTTGTGTCTACGGGGAACGAACACTATGGCCCGATGGTGCCCGATAAGCTAGCCCCCGATAAGCAGAGCTTATGAATGCTTATGTCTGAACGCACTTGCATGGCGATCACTGAGAAGGGCAAGCCCTGCCGCCAGGCTCCCCTGCGGGGGCAGAGCTTCTGCTTCTGGCACTCGCCGGAGCACTCGCAAGAGGCGGCCGAAGCACGGAGGCTGGGAGGGCTGCGCCGGCGCAAGGAGAAGATAACCGGCGGCGTCTATGACTTCGAGGGTCTCGAGGACGTGCCCAAGATCCGTCGCCTACTAGAGATAGCGGCGGTGGATACGCTAACCCTCGAGTCTTCCATCGCCCGCTCCCGGACGCTGGCCTACCTCGTCCAGATGGCGTTGAAGTGCCTTGAGGTGGGTGAGGTGGAGAGCAGGCTGAGCGTCCTGGAGGGCTACTTCGAGGAGTGGAAGGGGAAGACGCATGATACCCATGCGGGTCAGACGGCTTGAGCGGGCGACGGCGGAGACACTGCAGGAGGCACGCCGAGATATCACGGTAGAACTACTCAACAGTGTCATCCCGCCCGTCTGCACACTGTTTCTGGAAGTCAATGATGAGCCAGATCCGCAGGAGCGAATAGACCGCTTCGCGCAGGGCTTCGACAAGATTGTCAACGCGTACCTCGGACCGCAATCGGACGGGCACGGGGGAAGATGACCAACAGCAGGAGTCGTCTCGGTAGGCTTGAGCGGACTCTTGACCTGGAGCTGGAGGCGAGGGCACGCCGCGTGCTCGGGCTGCGACACTCCGTCGCGTGGACGGATTTTGCGCGGGAGTACTGGCAAGTAGCCGGGCGAATGGCTGCCATCCAGAGAAAGCCCGCGCATTCTGAGACGCGCCGAGAAGGGCCAGCTGGTCTACAGGCGGAGGTCCGAATGCTGGCAGAGGAGATGGGATTGGACTTCGAGGAACTGATAGGCGAAGCCGAACGAATCACTGCCCAGAGCGAACTCGACCCGCAAGCCACCAGATGGCTTCTGTCCCGCCTGTGACCTCCGGCGCTGCCCCGCGGAGGACGATGCCGATCGCCGCCCTCATGCTATAATCCCCCCGGTTCGTCGGCCGAACGGACCAACAGTCGGCAGGGAGACAACGGATGTCGACGCGCCTTTAGGTCACGGCTTGCCTGGCTGCGCTCACGGTCGTTATGTCGAGTGGCTGTGGCGGCACCACGACGTTTGGCCCGACGCGCTCGCCTACTGCTGCGCGTACGACAGTCCCAGCGTCACCCACGGTGTTCCCGCCCCTCACTTCGACACCGCTGCCAGCCACCACCACTCCGGCGGCAGCGACTCCACCCTCGTCCACATCCACCTGCGTCTCAAAAGACGGCCTCCCCGACCGCAGCTGCACTCCCGGCGCCGTCAACCCTCGCGTCACTCAGGACAACATCCACCAGACGATCTGCGTCTCCGGCTACACCACGACGGTCCGACCACCGACCTCGTATACGACTCCGCTGAAAGTCAAACAGATGGCGGCGTACGGCTGGACCGGGACGACCGCAGACTACGAAGAGGACCACCTCATCCCGCTGGAGGTTGGCGGGAACCCGACAGACCCGAACAACCTGTGGCCGGAGCCGTATGCCGAGCCGAACGGGGCCAGGGACAAGGACAAGGTCGAGAACTCTCTGCACGACAGGGTGTGCAGCGGGCAGATGACGCTGGCGGACGCGCAGGGCCTGATAGCGACGAACTGGGAGGCGGTGAGCGCCGGCGGAACAACAGGGGAGAGCATCCCGGCGCCGCCTCCCCCTGCCGCGGTGGATACGCCCACCCAGGGCTGCTGCAAGTACTGCACCACGGGCAAGGCCTGCGGCGACGGTTGCATCTCCAAGAACTACACCTGCCACCAGCCGCCCGGCTGCGCCTGCAACGCCTACTAACCCACTTCAGGCTAGACGGATTTGGCCAGAGGAGGTAACCGGTTGCGCGTCCGCTGCCGCCGGCTCAGACTCAGATCATGAGAATGACGCGGATTCAGCGGGAGAAACGGACGGTGAGCGCTATGATAGCGCTGTACTGTCAGGCTCATCATCCAGCAGCCGACACGCCCTGCGCCGAGTGTCGGACGCTTCAGGACTACGCGCTCGCCCGCCTCGACCGCTGCCCGTTCGCTGACAATAAGCCTACCTGCGCCAGGTGCCCGGTCCACTGCTATAAACCCGACATGAGAGCGCGGATCAGGGACGTGATGCGCTATGCCGGCCCTCGCATGCTAGCTCGCCATCCTCTGCTCGCGGCGATGCACCAAATCGACTCGCTGGGACGAAGCGGCGTGTCGAGGACCAGACACTAAGTCCCCGTCGTGACCGCTATGGAACAATCCGGAGGTCGCTTCGAACCTCTCACAGCCCTCCAGACGGCTCTTCTGAATCTGAATTTGGTCTCTCCTGCTTCTACACCTGTGTTCAAAGGCCATGTTTGAGATCTCCAACCCCGCAGGACAGCTCATGGAATTGGAGCGATGCCGGGACTACGATATTGACCCCTTAATACTGCACCAGACCACGCCAGGAAAGGCGCCTGAACCACCAGCCGCAATCGCCGCCTACCTCCGAGACTAGACTGACCTATCCTGTACCTCTTGCGGTCGTATAATATGTCTTACACATGCACGATTCTTCCGATATAACAGCGCTCGGCCGGTAATATATATTCCGCAGGATAACCTCTTCTGAGAAAGATAACGATAGTACATACAAAGGAGCTTCAATGATCAAATCGAGACTGTGTGACCTGATCGGAATCAAGTATCCCATCATCCAGGCAGGGATGGGACCTTTCAGCAACAACAATCTGGCAGTTGCTGCGGCCAACGCGGGCGTCCTGGGGCTGCTTTCCACCAGCGGTGTCTTTAACAAGGATACCCAGCCCTGGGTTTACAAAGACTTCGTAAACACTGCCGGCGCAGACTACGACGATGACATGCCGACTGTCATCGAAAAGGTGCTGAAACGGACCTACAACCTGGTCAAGGACAAGGGCGGCATTTTCGGCATCAACGTGATGGTCTCGGCGGAGGTCCTCGATCGCTCACGCGTCATAGTCAACACAGCCATAAAGGTGTGTCAGGAGAACCCGGACATCAAGAAGCATTTTAAGGTCATCTTCACGTCAGCCGGTGACCCCATGGGCTGGAAGGACAAGATCAAGGGAGCGGGGTTCACCTGGATACACGTTGTCCCGTCGGTCAAGGCAGCTTTGCGCTGCAAGAAGGCAGGAGTAGACGTTATCGTAGCTTCCGGCCATGAAGGAGGTTTCCACATTTCCTGGGAGCCGGTACACTCCATGATCCTGCTTCCCGCGGTGGTGGAAACGGTGTCCGACGAGAATACGCTGGTTGTCGGCGCCGGCGGGTACTCCGACGGCAAGACCCTCGCGGCTGCGCTCGTCATGGGCGCAGACGGCGCGCAGATGGGCACGCGCTTCCTGGCCACGCAGGAGAGCGACTTCCACCAGATCTGGAAGGAAGAAGTTGTGGCCGCCGGTGACAGAGCAACGCTCGTGGCGCGCGGTGTTGTCGGCCCTGCCCGCTGGCTGAAGACGCCCCGCAGTGTCGAACATGCCGCCAGCACCCTTAAGAAATCGCCGGGCGTCTTCCTCGGCACTCCTGATGACTACAGCACAATGGACATGTCCCTGCTCGATTACGAAATTGAATCAATCAAAGCTGTCTTCGAGGGCAACAAGGAAAAGGCGATGATGGCTGCCGGGGAAGTGGCGCAGCGCATCAAGGACATGCCTAAAGTCAACGATATGGTGCAGGAGATCGTCACGGAGGCCGAGACCATCCTGAGAAACGTTCCCAAGCTGCTGGCCTAGCCTGTCAAGCCAGGTTGTCCTGGTAGAAAAAAGCCGGCGGCCTGTGCCGCCGGCTTTATTGAAAGACAAGACCGCCATCGTGGCCGGGGGTGGCTTGCCTGGGCATCCCGGACCACTTAGAATCCTCTCGTCAGATGCCACGCGGGCAAGGCCGCGGGATTCGGCCTCGTTGAGCACCATCTGACCCTTCCCCAAGATTCGGCGGGCAGCGCTGAGTGCGGGCCGAACGGCTCGCGGACTTTTAATCCGGGAGTCGAGGGTTCGAATCCCTCACGGCCCTCCCAGCCGTCGCAGCCGTCGCATTCGTCGTCATCGTCAAGCGCGCGTGCGCCGACCGGGGAATGCCTCTCAAGTTCGGCCAGCCCGTTCACGCGAGCATCCCCACACGATAGCCAGAACCGACCCTGAGACCCAGCCTCCGCACTCATGCGCGGTCGATTGGCCTCAAATCTGCGCGGTTCGCGGCCTACCCGGGCGCTACGCGGCCCGCCGTCTTCTAACGTACCAGAGACCAGCACCGACAGTGATCGCGCCTACTGCTCCCGCAGCCATTTCCGCCCAAGGGACGTAATCGGTTGCCGAAGAAGGTTCTGTTGCTTCAGGCGACCCCGGCGCTATATCCGGTGGCTCCGCAATCCCCCCGACAGCGCCGGAAACGCGCACGGGTGTGGGGGTAGGCGTCGGGGTGGGTGTTGGCACTGAGCCTGCACAAGTCCGCTGGTACCGTCCGGAAACGAACTGCAGATCCTTGATGTCGATGTCATAGTCACCGGTCGCCGGCTCAAGGTCAAACCAGATGTTGTACGGCCACTGGCCAAGGCTCGAGCCGTAGCGCCCGGACCCCGCTTGCTCGTCTATCACGTTGACCTGGCAATCCTTGTTTACGTCGCCTTCCAGCGCCCGCACAAGAATGGTCGACCCGCTGACCTGATCGATGAGAATGGGATTCCGCAGCACGTCGCTCAGTTCCGCGCCACTCTGGGTGACGTTGGTCAGCATCCCGTTGCCCAACGTCGGCCGAATCGTCACAGTGGGTGTAAGCGTCAGATAGGCGAGCACGCCCGGCCCTGTGGGCCCCGGCTGACTACCCGTGGATGTGCAAGCTATACTAAGCGAGCTCTCCGTCTGGTCCTGCCGGCATTGCGTCTGGCGCCCGGTGCTGGCCAGGAACGGGCCTTCGCTCGCGCTAGCGCTGACGACATTCCTATCGTAATAGACTGTGAATTCAAAGCCACCGACCTGAGTGCCCGCCGGCACGTTGGCGACCTCATCGGCCAACACGAGCTTCCCTTCACCGTCATGCGTGCAATCTGTCGGGCCCCCGCTGCACTGCCACAAGTTTGCGCTGCTCGGACTTATCGACAGAACGATTGGGTCCGCCGCCGTCGCAGCGGAAGGAGTCTGGACACGGGCGGCCAAGACAAGCCATAAGCCGAACACGCCCGTGACAGTGAGAGCGAATGCCGCCGGTATGCGAACCCGCCCCCTTCGCCTGACGACGGCGCCGCTGAGCGCGGCGCGACAACCGCGGAGCAGTTGTCTGAATCCCCGTTCCGCGCGCATCATCGCGTCCTTCGCAAGAACGATTTCATTCGAACCAGCGCCTCTTGGCTGTTTCGGAGCGCGCCCCTTAATCCGTTTCTTGCTTCTCTTACGCCCGGTCGGACGCACCAGAAGTCCGGCCATTCCCGTTAGCAACACGGCAACGGCTGCGTATCGGGGCGCCACCTTCGACGCGGGGGGAACCGACCCTGTGGCGGATACGGAAACTGATCCCCCTGCAGCCTTAGCGCTGATAGTGTTGCCGAAAGGATCGGCGAGCGCGTACGCGGGGAGGTCGAGCGAGCTTGTCCCCAGCGCCAGCGCTCGGAAAGTGATCTCCGCCAGAAGGCCGGTTCCGCTGGCGCCCGGCGCGCTACCGCTGCTTACGCAACCGAAGCGGACCTGCCTATCGCTCACCGTCGGGGTTGGGCAGAACACGCCACGTCTGGTGCTGCCGAGAAAAGTCCCATTGCTTATGCCCGAGAGTATCAGGATATTCGGGTCGAATTGGACCGTAAAGTCGTATGCGGCGACGTTCGAGACGTCACGCGCCATCACGTCCACCACGAAGTAGTCGCCCACCCTCACGGACTGTGAGGGCGGATCGATCAGGACAGCCGGAACATTAGGAGCGAGTGTTGGCGTCGGAGTAGGCGGCTCGTTGCCGGCCGTCGCCGTGCTCGTCGGCGTTTGACTGGGCCCGGGCGTGTACGTCTCCGTCGGAAGAGGCGTGTCCGTCGGCGTCGGCGCCGGTCCAATCGTTACGGACGCCTGTCCACCGATGCTGACCGCAATGGTTCCTGCCATTGGATTGGTCAGAATGGCCTTCTCTACGGTGACCTGCGTGTCTCCAGTCTGGAGCGGGACGAAAGTGAGAATGGACAGGACGCCGCTGCCGCTTGCCCCTGCCGGTTCGGGCCCGAGCGTGAGGCAGACCGTACGTACTTTGGTGCCAAAGATATCCGGGGGCAGACAGCTTGGACCCCGGCCGCTGCTACCCAGGAAAGGACCGTTCTTCACGCTTGCGACCTGGAGAAACGCTGGATCGAAGTCGAGCGTCAACTCATATGCTCCAAGGTCTGTTACGCCGTCCACCGTGGCATTGACGCTAAACGGAACGCTTACATTTGCTTGCTGCCAAGCCGGCGCCACGCTGATCGTGACCGCGCCGCCCACCGGTGTGTTAGTCGGCGTTGGCGCGGCCGGCCCCGGCGTCCAGGTTGCCCTTGGCGTGAGTGTCGCCGTCGGCGTTGGGCTCGGCCCGACCGTGAAAGTCGCCGTGGGCGGGACCGTCTCCGTCGCCGTTGGTGTATCGGTCGGTGTAGGCGACGGCCCGTAAGTCGGCGTCGGCGCCGGCTGGACAACGACCGATGCGCCGAGGAGCGCATCCGTCGGAATGACAGTGGCCTGAATGTCTGTCAGGACGAAGTCGCTCAGATTCATCAGGCCGATGCCTTCGCGGATGGCGGAAAAAGTGATTGTCGCAAGCACGCCGTTGCCGTCGGGACCGGGAGGATGCGTGCCCAACGTGCGACAGACAAGCCGCACCGAGTTGCCCGTCGGACTCGGAGTCGCAGCGTCACAGCTCACACTGCGCCCCGTGCTCCCGAGGAAAGGGCCGTACTTAGCGCCGACGAACGAAGCGATAACCGGATCGAACTGAATGCTTGCCTGGAAGGCGCCAAGATCGGCCACGTTGTTGACCATAAGGTCGATGCTAAAATCGCTGCCGTTAAACGCCGTCTGCCCCGCCGGACGAAGGCAAGCGACCACGCCCGCAGGTGCGCCTTCGCACGTCGGGCCCGGCGTTGGCGACGGCGTGGGCACGACAGGGGTTGACGTCGGCCGCGGCGTCGGAAAGCCGATAGTGACTTGCCCATTTTCCGCCACCACCGGTATGTCATTGGCCAAGGGATCGCTCAGAAAGGTGGGATCGATGAAATCCAGAGGGCTCACTCCTTCGACGAGAGCGTTGAAAGTCATCGTCGCGACCTCACCAGAGCCGTCAACGCCAACTAGCCCATCGAACGAATAACAACCGAATGTCACTTTCCCCAGGGTCGTGTTCACGATAGCGTTGGGACATTCCACGGTTCGTCCGCTGCTTCCCAGGAACGGTCCCTCCGTTGCCGTCTGGAAGGCAACCAGGCTCGGGTCAAACTGGAGGGTGAACTCGAAAGAGCCCAGGTTGGAGACATCGTCCAGCATCACATTGACGCTGAACGAATCCCCTGCGCTCACGTTTTGAGTAGACGGGTCGAGGCGGACGACGGCCTGTTGGGCGGAAACGAAGCTGAAGTGGTAAGCCAGGAACAGGGCGCCTGCCATCAGCGCCACGCCGAGAAGAATGCCGCGCCATGCCTTCATAACTAATATTACGGGTGCCACCGCCGGGGCCACCTTCTTCCGTATAGAGTCCTGCCGCCGCTCCTCGCTAGAGAGAAAAGCAAAGAAGCCAACCAGCGATGCGCTGGTCGGCTTCCCTTCCGGCTTGTCTGGAGACGCTTCTCCGGGCCCGTGCCGACAGCCCAGCCACCATGGCTGTCGCAGCCCCTTCTCGCGACTATTCGTCCATGCCCATAGGGGAGAGGAGCAGTCGCGCAGTTCTATACTGTCAGCAGCAGGATTGTCTTGTCAAGACCCCTCTAGGCCCACCATCTGACCCTCCCCCAAGATTCGGTGAGCAGCGCCCGAGTGCGGGCCGAACGGCTCGCGGACTTTTAATCCGGGAGTCGAGGGTTCGAATCCCTCACGGCCCTCCAGACGGCTTTTTTCAGATTCGATTTCCGCTCTCAAGGGCTGCTTGTTCTTCGCCTAACCCATGATTTGTCGCCTCGGCCAACCCAACCTGACCACCGGACTTGAAGTTTATGAGCCTAAAGACTGAGAGCCCTTGGCATTCGAGAGCTCTCCCGCAGATACGATTGCCGCGTCTGCAGGCCCCCTCCTCTTCGCCCGCCTCTCCCGGTTGAGCACCGGATTCCAAGTCCGGGAGTCGAGGGTTCGAACCCCTCACGGCCCTCCAGAGCCCTCTTTCAGATTCGAAATCCGCCTTTCGCCCTGAAAGGCTTTCCGTGCACACAGCGGAGTTTTGGTGTAGCATCTCGGCATCGTCCGTCTGTGGGTCGTACCACTAGTTCGACAGGGGGTCAACATGCCATCGAGAAGAAAGCTCTGCCGGATGGCGCTGAGCGTGACATTCATCGCCATCGTCTTTTCGCTCACGGCCTGTGGCGGGAACGGGTCGTCCAAGCCGAGCGCGGAAGGGACGCCTGACACGACGGGTGTTACCGACACCGAGATAACCCTAGGTACCCACTACCCCCTCAGCGGCAACCCGGCCGCCGCCTACGCAGTCATCGCCTACGGAATGAAGGCATTCTTCAACTATATCAATGCTCAGGGCGGCGTCTATGGCCGAAAGATCAACTTTATCATCGCCGATGACCACTACAACCCCCCTGACACGGTCGAGGTCGTCCACCAGCTCGTGGAGCAGGACCACGTCTTTGGCATCATCAGCGGTCTGGGCGAAGAGACGCACCTGGCTGTCTACAAGTACCTGGAGGAACGGGGCATTCCGGACATGTATCTCTCCACCGGCCTCGTAGCGTGGTCTGACCCCGTTGCGCACAGCCGGTTCGCCGGAAACCCGAACTACATCATTGATGGCACTTTCCTCGGCAATTACATTGCAAAGACCTACCCCAATGGTAAGCTGGGCATCCTTGAGCAAAACGACGCGTTGGGCCAGGAAGGGGAAAAGGGGCTGCGGCAGGGGCTGGAAGGCAGCAACGTTGAGATTGCGGATGTGGAGAAGTATGAAGCGAGCGCTAACGACGTCTCTGCCCAGACCCAGCGGCTGAAAGCCAGCGGTGTGGATGTGCTGGCTGCGTTTGCGATGCCGGGCCAGGGCGCCAGCCTCGTGAAGACGGCGCACGAAACGCTGAACTGGAAGGTTCCTATCGCAGTAAGCGCAATCGATGTGAGCGATATTTTCATTCTGCTGGCCGGTGCTCAGAATGCGGAGGGCGTAGTAAGCGACACCTTCGGCATGCAGGTATACGACACTGAAGATCCGGGCATCCAGAAATACATGAAGATATGGGACAAGTTCCACAACGGCGTCACCGGGCCCCTGACGGACCTAGAGGAGTATGGCATGTCCAGGGCGGAGGACGTGGTATGGGACCTCGAGATGGCCGGGAAGGACCTCTCGCGCCAGTCCTTCCTTGACGCCGCCGAAAAGATGTGCCGCGTGGACTGCTCCGTGTGCGCTCCTTGGAGCCTTGAATCCACCAGCCCGACGGACCACAAGGTATCCGAGACGCTGATCCTCAACACAGTGGTGAACGGCAAGTGGCAGACATCGGGCGACCCAGTTAGCTATGAGTCGACGAAAGAGTGCACACCGGCGACACCTCCTGACGGCTTTGATCAACAGCCGAAGCTGGGGAAGGACGCGGCCTACGTGGAGACTCCTTAGAGGCTCTAGGCTCGACAATGAGGGGGCGAGCTAGAATCCGGTCGTCAGGTGCCACGCGGGCAAGACGGCGGGATTCGACCTCGCAGAGCGCCATCTGACCCTTCCCACAGATTCGGCGAGCGGTGCCGGATACGGGCCGAACGGTGAACGGACTTTTAATCCGGCCGTCAGAGAGCGAATAAGTGATCATGCCCTTTCAACGCACACCATGCGTGCATCGTGTGCGGCGTTCGTGGGAACTGGTTGCCTTACCAAGCAGAGGGCCGCGGCCTCGAGTCCCCGTTTCCCGCTCGAAGTTCTCCTTTCCGGTCACACCCCTTCGGCGGCCGCGTACGGCTGGGCCAGAGGCGCACTTGGGCAGCCTGAGCGGTGGAGTCGGCTGGGGGTCTCGCCGGCCTGCGGTCGTCGGGAGCTAATAGGAACCTGTCCTCTTGACATCGTTAGCAAACGCAGTAATATTGCGTCATCCGGAGCTACGGGTGGCTACGATGGCACACGAGATCCCTGAAGGCACCGTCACCGTCCTCTTCACCGACGTGGAAGGCTCCACCGATCTGACGACCCGCCGCGGTGACGAGGCCGCACAGGCGATACTGCGCACCCAGCGGGAGTTGGTGCGTCAGCAGGTCGAGGAGCACTGCGGCCACGAGGTCAAGTCCCTGGGCGATGGCTTCATGGTAGCTTTCGCCTCGGCGCGAAAGGCTGTGGCCTGCGCCGTCGGCATCCAGCGGGCCCTGGAGGAGCACAACCGACAGCATCCTGACCAGCAGGTACAGGTGCGGATCGGCCTGAACACGGGGGAGGCGATCCGAGAGGAGGCGGACCTGTTCGGCGAGGCGGTAAACGCCGCTGCCCGCATCGCTGCCAAGGCTAAGGGCGGCCAGATCCTGCTCTCTGAAGCCGTGCGGGCCGTCCTGGGCCGGGCCAGAGACGTTGAGCTCGTCGATTGCGGCCGCTTTCGCCTCAAGGGTTTCCCCGAACGCTGGCATCTCTACGAAGCCATCTGGCAGAAGGCGGAGGGGCCCATTGCGGTCCTGCCGGCTGTTGCGGAGCGAACGCCCTTCGTGGGCCGGGAGAGCGAGCGGGCCGAGCTGCGGCGCCTCCTCGACCAGACCGTCCGCGGCCAGGGCGCCCTGGTCATGATCGGCGGCGAGCCCGGCGTCGGCAAGACGCGACTAGCTGAAGAGTTCCTGCTGGAGACCGGCCAGCGTGGCGTGCTGGCCCTGACCGGCCACTGCTACGAGATGGCAGGGGCATCGCCCTATATTCCCTTCGTGGAGATACTGGAGACCGCGGCCCGCGTGATCCCGGCGGTTGCTTTGCGTGACGCCCTGGGCGACTCCGCGCCGGAGGTGGCCAAGCTCGCGCCGGAGCTCCGCCGTTTCTTCCCCGACATCCCGCCGCCTCTGGAGCTGCCACCGGAGCAGGAGCGCCGCTACCTGTTCAACCGCGTGCTCGAGTTCCTGCAGCGGACGGCCCAGAGACAGCCCCTTCTCCTGATGCTAGATGACCTGCACTGGGGTGACGACTCGACCCTGCTGCTCCTCCAGCACATCACCCAGCGTCTCCATGAGATGCCTGTCCTCATCGTGGGGACTTATCGAGACGTGGAGCTGGACGTGAGTAAGCCGCTAGGTGCGGCCCTGCGGGAACTGACGCGCCAGCGCTTAGCTCATCATCTGGCCCTCAAGCGGCTGCCTGAGGCAGACGTGGAGGCGATGCTGCGGGGCCTTAGCGGCCAGGAGCCGCCGAGCTTCCTTGCGCAGGAGGTCTACCGCGAGACGGAGGGCAACCCTTTCTTCGTCGAGGAGGTGTTCCAGCATCTGACGGAGGAGGGGAAGCTGTTCGACCAACAGGGCCGCTGGCGCTCCGACCTCCGCATCGGCGAGCTGGAGGTGCCGCGCAGCGTCCGCCTGGTCGTCGGCCAGCGACTGGAGCGCGTCTGCGAGGACTGCCGCCGCGTCCTGACCGTCGCCGCAGTCGTCGGCCGCGGCTTCAGCTTCGAACTGCTGGAGGCGCTGGGCGACGTAGATGCCGACGCCCTCCTGGACGCCATCGACGAAGCGGAGCGGGCGCATCTCATCACCTCCACCGCCGACGGCCCTGAGGCCCGCTTCACCTTTGCCCACGAGCTCATCCGCCAGACGCTGGTCAGCAGCCTCTCCCTGCCCCGCCGGCAGCGGTGGCACCTGCGGGTGGCCGAGGCCATGGAGCGGCTCTACGCCCGCGCCCTGGAGGAGCACGGTGCCGAGCTGGCCCACCACCTCTACCAGGCGGGGGCCGCCGCCGACCCCGAGAAGACTGTGCGCTACCTGGCGGTGGCCGGCGACCAGGCCATGAAGGCAGCGGCGTTCGAGGACGCCCTGCGCCACTACGAGAACGCCCTCTCCCTGCACCCGGCCGATGACCGGCAGGGGCGGGCTGACCTGCTGCACAAGCGGGGGCAGGCTCTCCGCAGCCTGGGTCGCTGGGAGGAGGCGCTGGCCGACTGGCGGCAGGCGCTGGCCGCCTACGAGGAGCTGGGCGACGCCCAGGCGGCGGGCCGCATCTGCCAGGGGTTATCCGCGCTGCTGGCCTATGCAGCCCGCTGGGACGAAGCGGTGGAGCTCGCCCGCCGCGGCCTTGGCGCGCGGGGCCAACAGGTGAGCGTCGACCGCTGCCGCCTCCTCGCCCAGACCGGGACCCACCTCAGCCTCTCCGGAGACCACGACACCGGCGCACCCTTGCTCACCGAGGCGCTCGCCATGGCCGAGGAGTTGGGTGACCGGCGCCTGCTGGGATTGGTCCTCTTCGGCAAGGGGATGGTTCACTACTGGTACCTGCAGCCGCGGGAGGCGGTCGAGTCCGGCCTGCGGGCGGCCGAGCTCTTGCGCTCGGCCGGCAGCCTCTGGAGTCTGGCCGAAGTGCTGTGGGTCACGCAGCACGCCCTGCTGTTGCTCGGCCGCTATGACGAAGCCGCAAAGATGGGCGAGGAGGCGGAGCCCCTGGCGGAGCGCCTGGGCCACCTGTTCGCCCTTGTGTTGACCAGGCGCGCTAGCGGCGGCGTAGATCTCCAGCTGACGGGCGACATCAACAGGTTCGAGGAGTTTGTGAAGGCGGACCTGGAGCTCTGCCGCAGAACCGGCTACCCCGGGATATCCAACTCCTACACCTGGCTTGGCATGGCGCATTTCTGGAGGGGAGAGTGGGGGCAGGCGCTGGAGAGCTTGGAGGAGGGCGTTAGGCTGGAGCCCCCGGGCCCGTTGGCTGGCTTGGCCTGGGCCGACCTGTTCCTCGGTAAGGCGTACGTTGGGGACGGGGATTCAGCTCTCGCCATGCTGGACGACAGGATGTCCTGCCTCCCCCACCCCAGCCGGGCCAATACGCTCGGCACCTGGGTGATGCTGTTCGCGGCGGTCGAAGGGCTGGCTGCCCTCGGCGAACGAGAGAAGGCCGCGAAGCTCTACCCGTTGGTCCTGGAGGCCGTCGATACCGGCTGCGTCGCACGATCGTCGATGCTCGGACTGCTTCAGACCGTAGCCGGCATGGCGGCGGCGGCCGGGAGGCAGTGGAAGAAGGCGGGGGAGCACTACAAGGAGGCCCTTCGTCTAGCCCACGAGCTGCCGGTCGTCGGCGAGCAGCCGGAGGTGCGGCGCTGGTACGCCCGCATGCTCATCGACCGCGACGCCCCCGGCGACCGCAAGAAGGCTCGCGAACTGCTCTCCGAAGCCGTCGCGATGTACCGCCGCATCGGCATGCCCAAGCACGTAGAGATGGCGGAAGCGCTGCTGGCCGGGATCTAGTTCGTGGGGGCGCTCTCGATAGTGTAGGATGGGGTCGCCATGGAGCCGCGCATCCAGTACGCCAGGACCGCCGATGGGGTGAGCATCGCCTTCTGGACGCTGGGGGAAGGCGTGCCCTTCGTGCAAATGCCAGGTCTTCCCTGGAGCCATATCCAATTGGAGTGGCAGATGCCCGGGATGCGCCGCAGTTACGAGCGGCTGGCTGAGAAGAGGAAGCTGGTCCGCTACGACGGGAGGGGGATGGGCCTTTCGGACCGCAACGTCGCCGACTACTCTTTCGACGCCCATGTTCTGGACCTGCAGGCGGTGGTGGAACGCCTGGGCCTGCAGAGATTTGTTCTGAGTGGCCATGTCACCTCATGCCCGATCGCCATCGCCTACGCGACCCGCCACCCGGAGGCCGTATCCCATCTTGTGCTTTGGTGCCCATGGTGGTGGTCACGGGAACCCCGCTCCCAAGCACTTTGGGCGCTGAGCAAGGTGGACTGGGAGCTATACACGGAGGCAATAGCGCATGCCATGTTGGGCTGGTCGACGGGTGAGGAAGCGCACCGCTTCGCTGCCTTCTGCAGGGAATGCACCACACTAGAGGCGTCACGCGCCACCTTTCGCGCGCTTGCGGAGTTTGATGTCACCCTTGTGCTTTCGCAAGTGAGGTCGCCTACCTTGATACTTCAGCGTCGCCAGGTCGCGGCGCTTCCCGGCCTGGACATCGCCAAAGGTCTTGCCTCCGGAATCCGGGATGCCCGCCTCGCTCTCCTGGAGGGAGAGGCGCTCCTCTGGTGGGCAGGCGACATGGAGGCGGTACTTGCGGCCATCGACCAGTTCCTGGGGGATAGCGAGCCCACCCCAGCCGGAGCCGAGCCGACCGCGGCAGGCGGCCTCTGCACCATCCTCTTCACGGACGTCGAGGGCTCGACGGCGCTGACCGAGCGGCTGGGGGACGCCAAGGCCCAGGAGCTCCTTCGCACCCACAACGGCATCGTCCGCGATGCGCTCAGGACCCACGGTGGCGCGGAGGTGAAGGCGATGGGGGACGGGTTCATGGCATCGTTCTCATCGGCGACGCGGGCGCTGGAGTGCGCCGTTGCCATGCAGAGGGCCTTCGCCGCCCACGATGATGAGCACCCAGAGACGCCGATACGCGTCCGCATCGGGCTGAACGCGGGTGAGCCGGTGGCGGAGGACCAGGACCTGTTCGGGACGGCGGTTCAGGTGGCAGCCCGCGTGTGTGCACACGCCCAGCCCTGCCAGATACTAGCCTCTAACGTTGTGCAGGAGCTTGCCGCTGGAAAAGGCTTCGCATTCTCCGATCAAGGGGAAGCTGCCCTGAAGGGACTTGACAAGCCGGTCCGGCTGTACGAGCTGCACTGGCAGACCTAGCGCTCACCGCTGCGCCCTTCAACACACACGATCCGGACATGGTGTCGGCCCGAGACGGCACGTCCTCTGCGCGCTGCCCCGGCTCGCTTTCGGCAATCAAACGATCACGTGTCTAGGAGAGTCGTGGGGAGAGGAACGGGAATGAGGCCCTGGACCGCCCGGGGGGCCAGTCCACCTGCTTGTCACCCGATGACTCTCCGCCGTCATCCCCATTGGACTCGTTGCGGGGCTGGTGTTTGCCCTGACAGCGCGATATCATGCTGGCGGCGCTAAGAGCGCTTGCTGTCGCCGACCCCTTTGCTCGTGTCCAAAGGAGGCCCCATTGTGGAAGTGCTGCCAACCCAATTGCTGCCTGCCGTACCCCACATCCAGTTCTCCATCTTCAACCTTGCAATTCCGAACATTGCCGCATGGGTAGCGCTTATCTTTGCCTTCGGCGCCGCGGCTTGGCTGCGCCTCCCGCGAATCTTCGAGCCCCGAGAGTGAGACAGGGATGAGTATGAACTTGACTCGGTCCGCGCAACGCTTCCTGACCGGCAACCTCACCCTTGAGGACGCTTTGCCCACGAGGATGCCGGTGTACGTCAGTTCAGTCGCCTACCTCTTCGGCGTGACGGCGCTTTCCGCCATAGCAGTGCTGGTCGTTACGGGCCTGGCAATGAGCCTGTTCGGGCCAGAATGGTACCACGGTGGACAGGCGCCGGGATCAGGGGTGGGCCGCTTCGTCAACTCGATTCACTTCTGGAGCGCGCAACTCCTTTTCTTTGCGCTCATCGCCCACGTGGCGACCAAGTATGCGATGGCCGCCTGGCGGGACGGTCGCTGGAAGACATGGACCGTGGGCGCGCTGGCCCTAGGGGCTGCGATCTTCACCGCCCTCACAGGGTTTCTTGCCCAGACAAACTGGGACTCGCAGTGGATCGCCGTTCAAGCCAAGGATGCTTTGAACGCAGTGGGCATTGGCGCGTTTTTCAACACGTTGAACCTAGGCCAGGTCTTAACCCTACACGTTGTCGCCTTGCCGCTCTTGCTCGCATTGTTGGTCGGAATCCACCTCTTCTTTATCCGTCGAGACGGCCCGGTAAAGCCGATCGACGCGAGGCCGCAAGATGAGCAATCGAACTGAAGAGTACCTCAAAGACATCCCGATGAAGCCCTACGACTTGCTGCGGGAAGGGTTCATCGTCCTTGTCCTGGCCACGGTAATAGTTGTGATTCTGGCTGCCGTATTTCGATCGCCCGACTATCCGACGGTGCGCGGCGAGGACGTGGCGAATCTCGAACCGATCGCCTTCTTGCAGACCAGCGCCGATATTCTCGCTGGAAACCACGGTATTCAGGATTACGGGCCGCCATACACCTCCGACAGCGAGAACGCGCAAAGCCTATTCGGCGTGGCGCCAGCAAACTGGTTTGGGGCCACGATTCCCGTTGATCCGACGAAAGACCT
Source organism: uncultured Chloroflexia bacterium (assembly GCA_963703345.1). Taxonomy (GTDB): domain Bacteria; phylum Chloroflexota; class Dehalococcoidia; order DSTF01; family JALHUB01; genus JALHUB01. The sequence goes on from OY969814.1 coordinate 1,917,211, forward strand.
CGTGCTCGGCCCCTTGCAGCGGGTGGCGATCCTTAACAGTGACGTTGCCAGCGCGCTGCAAGAGTACCAGGCGGTCAGCCCTGACCAGCAGCAAACGTGGGTCACGACGTATCTTGACGGTCTGGATCAGGCGACGGAGACGAACGGCGAAGTGAACATCCCTGCCGGCGACTATGGGCCCGTCCCCACAATGATGAACGGGATGCTTGCCCTGGGGCGGGCCGGCCTGCTGGAGGGGGCCATAGAGAGCGGCAACCAGTTGCCCTACTCCCTCAACAACACGAAGTCCCTGCTGTTTTTCCAAGATGACGTCGATGCCAGCGTCGCCGAAACACTGGACATGAAAGGCGATCAGTGGGGCGTCAGCAATGAAACGGGCCGGTTCCCCGGAGCCTGGTGGCTTTGGCCCTATTCTTTCCTCTACCAGATTCGTCCCATGTCCTCTTCGCCCAATGCCGACCTCGAGGCGATGGGGATTGCGGCCGCTGCTTTCCTGCTGCTCGTTCTGCTTCCGTTCATCCCGATCATCCGCTGGCTGCCTCGGTACCTGGGCATCCACAGGCTGATCTGGCGCGATTGGTACCGCCGGCGCGACAACCGGAGACCGAAGGCCAACGGGCCTCGAGGCACCATCAACGCCTAGGCGGCGCGGTGGCCGCCCGGCCTGAGCAACGGGGTATCGGTCAGCAAGGCCTTGCCGGGACCGCACACTATTCGTCCATCGTGATGGTGACGGGCGCCCGTCGTGCACCAGCAACCGAACAAGCGATCCTCACGCCTCATTCGTCGGTTGGTGCGGTAGGCGGGGCGACGTCAACTAAGCTCAGCGCGGAAGGAGGCCGCCATGCAGACCACTGATGTCTTCCTAACAGACCAGGACCGGCTCGTCCGTTCGGTAATGCGAGACTTTGTCGAACGGGAGGTCATGCCGGTCCGCCAGCAGATCGACGACGACAAGGACCACGTGGTTGTGCGCCGCCTACTCCAGGGACTCTTCGGACTCGGCCTGATGCGCGCGGGCCTGCCCCAGGAATACGGAGGGATGGCGGCTGGCGGCGGCGGCGCGAGCAATGTCACCACCTGCCTTGTGCTGGAGGAGATATCGAGGGGTGATTGCGGCATCGCCGTTGCGGCCAGCGTAACCACCTGGGCCCTGATACCGGCGATAAGGGCGGGCAACGAGACCGTCCTGAAGCTGATGGGCGAGATGTTCGGCGGAAGTGAGCTCCGGCTGGGCTGCTTCGCCATGACCGAGCCCGCCAGTGGCTGCGACATCGAGAACCTGGCGGCACTGCACGGCCGCCCGATTCAGACCAGGGCGGTCTTGGACGGGGATGAATGGGTCATCAACGGGGGGAAGCGCTTCCCCAGCAACGCCGGCGTCGCCGACATCTATTGCACTGTCTGCCAGACAGATCCCGACCTCGGCGAAGAGGGCATCGCTCTTATCTACGTACCCTCGCCGTGGGAGGGGCTGTCCTTCGGCAAGTTCGAGAGCAAGGCAGGGATGCAGGCAGACCGCAATTGCGACATCTACTTCGACAACGTGCGAGTTCCAAGGCGGTACCGCGCCGCCGGCCCGGGTGAAGATGCCCGCCTCATGAAGCGAAACCTGACACTCGGGCGCGGCGCCAGCGCGGCGATGGCTGTGGGCAACGCCCGCGGCGCCTTCGACCGCGTCCTCGACTACACTGGGTCGCGAGTGGTCGAGGGACGTCCGATCCGTCAGCATTCAATGTGCGCCGGCATGCTTGCCGATATGGCGATCGGGATCGAGACGGCGCGGGCGTACTATTTGCAGACCGCCTACATGCTCGACCGTCCGGAAGAATACGGGCAGCCGGACTCCGACGAGATGCTGTCAAGGGCCAGCCTGGCTAAGGTCCACGCCTGCGATGTCGCCGTAATGGTGGCGAACCGCGCTATGGAGTTGATGGGCTCGTATGGCTACATGCGCGAGTTCGACCTAGAGAAATACTGGCGCGACGGCAAGGAGATCCAGTTGTGGCTGGGCGGCGCGCAACTCGCCAGGCTGGATGTCGCGCGGGGCTATTACGAGCCCTAGCTGGCCCGCCTCGCTTAGCAGACACTAAGGGAAGATTGTGTTGGGCCGGCGCTCCCTTTGGGTTCTCTATATTCCTCCAACAAGCTTCTGATTTACACCCAGAAGGGCGCAGGTTCGAGCCCTGCATCGCCCACCAGAACCCCTTCGGAATAGCCAGAAGGTTCGCGGGGCCTCATCATGAGGCCCCGCTGTCGTTTCGCCTGAGCGCCTCTTGCGGCTAAGGCGTTGGGGTGACGGTCGGCGTAGCTGTCTTCGTGGGCGTTGGCGTGCTCTCGATGTTGAAGTCGTTTGGACCAATGACGACGGGCGCGGTCACGTCCGAGCTATGAATCGCATCGAACCAGAGCTCATACTGGTCAATGTCGCCAACATCGATGGCGCTCGTGTCAACGGAGACGTCGAACGTCCCTGTATCGTTATCATCGATGTCTTCCGGCGTCGTGCTGAAGTCGTGGCCAACTGCTATTACGTTGCCGTCGTTGTCAAACAGCGCGGCGCAGACGTGGACGTTCTCCAGGTCTTGGTTGGCGTCGATGGAACCCGTGATATGCGTCTCGTCTTCATTGGCAGTCGTAGTGATGACGATGTTGTCTTCGTCGACGTCAAGATCTGCGACGCTCTTGTGACCGAAGGTGAGCGCCCTGACAGTCTCTTTCGTCGTCCTCGCGTTTATCGAAGACGGCGCAGTTGCCTCAACTGGCGAATCCATCCCCTTCTGCAGAGTGCGGGTGCAGGGACTCACATTCTTGGAGTGGACGATGGTGCCGGAGCTGTTCAGGAAGTCCACCTGAACGGATGCTGCGACCACATCCACGTTCGAGAGGTTGGTCGCTAGACCAACAAAGTGGTTCGTGTCCCTGTCGAACGTCCCGAAGCGGACGAAGCAACCGGCGGCGAGGATTCCTGTTACCGCGAGGGCGAGGACCAATAGACGCTTCATTCTTGCCTCCTTTCGACACTTCAACGGATCGCCAAAGCTCGGCGGTCTACATTGATGATAACGCGCGCCGGAGAGGAAAGTTAACCGGATTTCGACATTTCTTAAGCCGCAATAGCAACCTGCAACGGGCCGCCCCAAAAAGTAAGGCAGGCCGCTAGAGGCGCACTCGGCAGAGCTCGCTACCCAACCACGGTTGAACGCCAGCTTCCCACTTATGAAGCCATTACACAGAGCTTCCCCTAGGACTAGTCGCAGTTGCGGCTAATGGCCCATTTTCCAGATGATAACTTCCGCGTTTTCGCTCGGGGGTGCTGAATCTGTTGCACAGCGCTCAGGCTCAGATGCTTTACACCCAGAAGGTCGCAGGTTCGAGCCCTGCATCGCCCACCAAAACCGCTGCCGAGCGGCGCTTCTCGCCCTGGCTAATCACAAGAATGTTTGGCGCCACCCTTGACAGGCTGTTGACGTAGGAGTAGTTTGTCAGCGCACAGACGAAGGGACCGCCGGTGATTGCTCCACCGACGGCCCCAGTTGCCGAGCCCTGACGCCGCCAGGGTCGACCTGCTCACTCTAGCATGGTGGGCCCCGACCGCGGAAGGGTTGGGGCCTTCTGTTTGGAGGCGGAGCACAGAGAATGGAGCCCAGCGGAAGTGCTTCGATAGCCAGGGCAAAGTAGGAAACAAGGAGGTTCCCCATGCCACATTACATGGTTCAGGCGGCCTACTCCCAGGCGGCAACGGCCGCGATGGTGAAGAACCCACAGGACCGGGCCGAGGGGCTGCGCCCGGTAATCGAGCGGCTTGGAGGCAAACTCCTCTCTCTGTACTTCGCTTTCGGTGAATACGATGTCGTGGGAGTGGCGGAGATGCCAGACAACGTTTCCTCCGCCGCCTTCTCGATAGCCATCTCCGCAGGCGGGGCAGTTAGGGCAGTAAAGACGACGCCTCTAATGACCGTGCAGGAAAGCATCGAGGCTATGCGGAAAGCGGGTCAAGCTGCTTATCGCCCGCCAGCCTAGGCGAGTCCTTTCGCCGAAGCCAGCTTCGGCGGTGGTCCCCAGAGCACACAAGGAGGGAACAGCACATGTTATGCGTGGCTATCGGGACGCCAGTACGCGGCCTGACTAGGCAGCAGGCACAGGAGTACACAACACTGTTCCGGCAGTGGGCACCCCCTCCCGGATATGACATGAAGACGCTGTACTGGGGCTCAGATGGCAGTGTCGTTGTCATAGCCGAAATCACGACATCAGCCGCCAACTACGAGGCGGGGCTGCCTTGGACGAACATGGAGTGGAAGCTCATACCGGTTGTCGAGGGAGCCCAAGCGGTGCAAATGCAAGACAAGGTTACTGCCTGGGCGCAGAAGATTCTGGGGAGCTAGGGACAAGTTCCTGTATTGCGGGGGCCGCCGCCGCGCTCTGGGGGCCGGTTCCTTCGGGCCGGCCCCCGACAGCGGGTGATAGGCGTCGCCTATAGCCTACGGTCTCAGGCGGTTTCCTAAGACCAGCTTCCTGATTATGAAGCTATTGCGCAGAGCTTTCACTGGGATCAGTCGCACTCGCCCCTGATGGCCCATTTTTCAGATGATAGCTTCCGCGTTTTCGCTCAGGGATGCTGATTTTGTTGCACAGCGCTCAGGCCTGGCTGCTTTACACCCAGAAGGCTGCAGGTTCGAGCCCTGCATCGCCCACCATAGCCCTCAAGCACATTCGCTTTCCGCGTTTTCTGTCACTGACGTCGCAACGTCGTTAACCAATCGCCCCGCCATGCGTTATCAATAACGTCGCACATCCTCCTCACGCTCGCATCGGAACCAGCGCCATGATTCGATAAGAGGCGAAACACGATGTATAGGCTTCTGCTCCTAGGCGTTGTTCTTGGATGCCTGCCATTGTCTTCCACAGCTACTCAGGCCAGCGCCAATACGTTCATTCAGGTCAGCGCCGGCGCCTATCACACCTGCGCAGTAAGGACGGACAGTACACTGGCCTGCTGGGGAAGCAACTACGACTATCACGGGCTTTGGATCGGGCAGGCGACGCCACCCACCGGCACCTTCAGCCAAGTCAGCGCTGGCGGTTATCACACTTGCGGCGTAAGGACGGACGGTACCCTTGCCTGCTGGGGCGACAACAACTATCAAGAGGCGACGCCACCCAGCGGCACCTTCAGCCAGGTCAGCGCGGGCTTCCAATATACGTGCGGCGTCAGGACGGACGGCAGGCTAGCGTGCTGGGGAGCCCCTTCCGAGGACTACGGGCAAGTGACACCACCAAGCGGCACTTTCGGCCAGGTCAGTGCGGGCGGCTTTAGCACGTGCGGGCTGAGGACCGACGGCACCGTCGCCTGCTGGGGGAGGAGTGGGGAGGTTGGGACTCCGCCCTCCGGCACCTTCAGCCAGATCAGTCAGACCAGCACGCGCACTTGCGGCGTGAAGACGGACGGCACGCTGGCCTGCTGGGGCGAGTACGGCCAGCTTGAGACGCTACCCGCCGGCACTTTCACGCAGGTCAGCGTGGGAGGCTTTCACACGTGTGGACTGAAGGCCGACGGCACGATCGTTTGCTGGGGAGGAAACTCCCAGGGCCAGGCGACACCACCCGCCGGAACCTTCAGCCAGGTGAGCGCAGGCGGTTATCACACCTGCGCCGTAAAGACAGACGGTACCATGGCCTGCTGGGGCAGCAACTACGATGTCAAGGGGATCCGCACGGGGACCCAGTACTTCGGGCAGGCGACACCGCCTACGTCCGAAGCCACCCCAACCACCACGCCGGTGTCAACATACGCGCCGACCCCAACCGAGGCCTACTCACCTTCACCGACAGAGACACCCACCCTCACGGGTTCGCCCGAGGCTCCTGGCACAGTGAGCCCCCCGTTCACAGGAATCGCCCACCGTTCTCGGGCACCGTCGGCGGCCTGGGCGATAGCGATCTGCACAGCAGCCGTTGGTGGCACGATGCTGCTGGCTGGCGGGCTGTACGCCAGGAGGCGTTGGGGAACCCGGTAAGGTTCGCGACAGAAGCCCCAATCAATACCATCAGCCGAGCCGCGCAGAATAGGGCACTGGGCACTAATCGCAATCGCGCATATTGGCCCAATTTCCAGATGATAACTTCCGCGTTTTCGCTCGGGGGTCCTGAATCTGATGCACAGCGCTCGTTCGAATACCGAGGCGCGGGCCATTGCCTCAGCGGAGCGGAGCCTGCGGTTTTGGCAACGGGGGACAGACACTAAGTGTGGATGGTGACGGTTCGCCCCCTCTGCTCGCTTGACATTCGCCGCTCCCTGCGTATCATGGCGAACGAAAGCCAATTTCCCCGCACAATCGTATTCGACGTGCCCACGCAGGTTCGAGGGAGCGAGCATGGCGCAGGTTGTCATTGAGAACCCCGTCCTCAACTCACCTTACCGGGAGCCACAGCGCCACTTCCAGTTCGCCGACGAGGGTATAACCGACGAGATCGTCGAGGCGCGGCGGCCCAGCTCGTACTTCGTCCCCATACCTGCGCCCAAGAAGAAGGGCAAGCAACTCGCCTTCGACACGGAATGGACGAAGGACCGTGTCGAAGAAAACGAGTTCATCAACCAGGTACGGGAGCGCGTGGCCCGCTGGCGACAGGGCGGCTACGTCGGCATCACCAAGACAACACGCCAGCTTCTCGACTACTGGCAGCGGGGAGACCGCGAGAAGAAGCTATTCTTCTGCCAAGTCGAGGCGCTGGAAACCGCCATCTTTCTGACGGAGGTCGCCTCTAAGTACGGCGACGCCTGGATCGACAACAAGCTGCGTGACGAGAACAAGCGCGCCAACTCCATACTGAACCGCATCGCCTTCAAGATGGCGACCGCCGCCGGCAAGACCGTCGTCATGGCGATGCTCATCTCTTGGCAGGCCCTCAACAAGCTCCGCGACCCCCAGGACGCCCGATTCTCCGACGCGTTCCTCATCGTCACGCCGGGCATCACCATTCGCGACCGCCTCCGCGTCCTGCTGCCCAACGACCCGAACAACTACTACCGGGAGCGCGACGTCCTGCCGGCGGAGTGGCTGGAAGAGCTTGGCCGCGCCAAGATCGTTATCACCAACTTCCACGCCTTCCTCTTGCATGAGCGCGGCGAGGCCGGAAAGGTCACCAAGAGCATTCTCAAGGGCAACCAGGAGGAGAGCGCCTTCACCGAGACCCCCGCCCAAATGGTTCGCCGTGCCTGCCGTGACCTCGGAAGCAAAAAGAACATCGTCGTCATCAACGACGAAGCGCATCATTGCTATCGCCGCAAGGCCGACGGCGACGACGTGAAGTTAACCGGCGACGAGCGCAAGGAAGCGGAGAGACGCGAAGAGGAGGCCCGCGTCTGGATTTCCGGTCTGGAGGCGGTCAAGGACAAGATCGGGGTCAAGGTGGTGTACGACCTCTCGGCCACGCCCTTCTTCCTCCGCGGCTCCGGCTACCCCGAGGGCACGCTCTTCCCCTGGGTCGTCTCCGACTTCTCGCTCATCGACGCCATCGAGTCCGGCATCGTGAAGGTGCCACGGGTGCCTGTGGCCGACGACTCGATGTCCGGCGACCAGCCGACCTACCGCGACCTCTGGATACGCATTCGCGAGGAACTGCCCAAGAAAGGACGCAAGACGGACGCCGTCAGCGGCGAGCCCAAGCTCCCGGTCGAGTTAGAGGGCGCCCTCCATAGCCTGTACGGAAACTACGAGAAGTCCTACCGGCTCTGGGAGCAGAACGCGGAGGCCCGCGCCCGCGACCAGACGCCGCCGGTCTTCATCGTCGTCTGCAACAACACCAACGTCTCCAAGCTGGTGTTCGACTACGTCGCCGGCTGGGAGAAGACGCTCCCCGACGGCTCGAACGCCATCGTCCCCGGCGCGCTGCCAGTCTTCAGCAACGAGCAGAACGGAGGCTGGAGCGCCCGGCCCAACACCATCCTCGTCGACAGCTCCCAACTCGAATCCGGCGAGGCGATGAGCGCCGACTTCAAGAAGATCGCTGCCGCTGAGATTGAAAAGTTCAAATGGGAATACCGGCAGCGCACGGGCCGGGACGCTGAAGGGCTCACCGACGAGGATCTACTGCGCGAGGTGATGAACACTGTTGGCAAGCAGGGCAAGCTGGGCGAGAACGTCAAGTGCGTCGTCTCCGTCTCCATGCTCACCGAGGGCTGGGACGCCAACACCGTCACTCACATCCTGGGCGTGCGCGCCTTCGGGACGCAGCTACTGTGCGAGCAGGTGGTGGGTCGTGGCCTGCGGCGGACGAGCTACGCCACGGAGCGCCGCACGGTCGCTGTGAATGGCAGTACGGTGGAGATCGAGGCGTTCGCCCCGGAATACGCCGAGGTCTACGGCGTGCCCTTCTCGTTCATCCCCTGCTCCGGTTCCCGTGCCGACCCCAAGCCCGGCCCGATGCCCACTCGCGTGCGCGCCCTCGAAGACCGCATCGCCTGCGAGATCACCTTCCCCCGCCTCGTCGGCTACCGCTACGACCTGCCGGGCGAGCGGCTGACGGCGACATTCAGCGACGCGTCGAAACTCGCCCTCTCGACCGCCGACATCCCAACGAAGACACACCTGGAACCGATCTTCGGAGAAGGCAGCACCCACACGCTCGACGAGCTCAAGCGGCGTCGCGAGCAAGAGGTTGCGTTCCTGCTGGCCAAGCTAACGCTGGAGCAGTACTTCCGTGATGACGACGGCAACGTCAAGCAGTACCTCTTCCCCCAGGTGCTGGGGATCGCCAACCGCTGGCTGCGCGAGTGCGTCGTCCTCAAAGACAACACCTTCCCCCAGCTCCTGCTCCTCGCCGAGTTCGCGCACGACGCCGCCGACCGTATCTATCGCTCCATCGTCGCCTCCGCCGGTGGCGAGAAGGCGCTGAAGCCGATCATGCGTCCCTACGACCCGGTGGGCTCCACGCGCTACGTCGACTTCGACACCACGAAGGCGGTGTATCCAACACGTCCGGACAAATGTCACGTCAGCCATGTTGTGGCGGACACTGAATCCTGGGAGCAGAAGATGGCCCAGGCCCTCGAAGAGATGGATGAGGTACTGCGCTACGTGAAGAACCAGAGTCTCGGCTTCACCATCCCCTACACGCTGAACGGCGAGGAGAGAGGCTACATTCCGGACTACATTGTGGTCATCGACGACGGCCACGACGACTCGCTGAACCTGATCGTTGAGGTTACCGGCGAGGCGAAGAAAGACAAGGCGGCGAAGGCAGAGACCGCCCGCACCCTCTGGGTGCCCGCCGTCAACAACCACGGCGGCTTCGGGCGATGGGCCTTCATTGAGGTTACCGACCCCTGGGACGCCCAGAACACCATTCGCGCAATGCTGCGGAAGCTATCGCAGGAGTAGATCAATGGCACAGAAGAAGGCGAGCGGCAAGTCCGTCCCCGTCGACGCGACGCGACACAGGGACAAACGCAAGAACATCCCCACCGAGGAGCTGCGAGACTTCGTCGCTGAGGACGAGGCGCAGCCCCAGAAGATGCTTTACCCCCGCGACCCGTCGCTCGACCCGCAGCTCGTCTGGAAAGGCAAGGACGAGCAGGACCAGCAGGACCTGGAAGTGCCCGTCGTGCCCGTCTACATCCAGGAGAAGATCAGCCCCCAGGCCATCGTGGAGGAGGTGCGGGCGCAGGCGCGCAAGGAGCGGCCGGAAGCGCAGCTCAACCTCTTCGCCGACTTCAACGGCATCGCCTTTGAGGAGATGGTCGACTTCTACCACCACGAGCAGAACTGGTCGAACCGCATGATCCTGGGCGACTCCCTCCTCGTCATGACCTCGCTGGCGGAGAAGGAAGGACTGAAGGGCAAGGTCCAGACGGTCTACGTCGACCCGCCCTACGGCATCAAGTTCGGCTCCAACTGGCAGGTGAGCACCCGCAAGCGCGACGTTAAGGATGGCAAGGTGGATGATGCCACCCGCCAGCCGGAGCAGATAAAGGCCTTCCGCGACACCTGGGAGCTGGGCATCCATTCCTACCTGGCCTACCTGCGCGACCGGCTGGTGGCGGCGCGAGAGCTGCTGACGGAGACGGGCAGCGTGTTTGTCCAGATAGGCGACGAGAACGTGCACCTGGTGCGCTGCCTAATGGATGAGGTCTTCGGCAGCGAGAACTTCTGCCTGCTCGTTTCGTTCGCAAAGACCGGAGGCCAAAGCAATGACCTCTTGTCGGTCGTCGGTGACTACTTGATCTGGTATGCGAAGGATCGGGCTACAGTGAAATTCCGCCAGCCGTACCTGAACAAGAGCGGCGCGATCGGAGGAACCCAGGGGTACGATTGGATCGAATTGAAGACCGGCGAACGCCGGCGCATGTCGAGGGAGGAGAAAGAGAACCCTTCGTTGGTTGAGGAGTTGGGGGCACGGGTCTTCATGGCTGCTGACCTAACTTCTGCCGAAGATCGCCCATCCACTACGGTTAAATTCTGTTTTGAGGGGCGAGATTACTATCCGGGGGCCAACAGACACTGGCGAGTCCTTCCCTCATTCCTTCAGACTCTCGCGTCCCAGGAACGGTTGTTGGCTCTGGGGAACACGCTCAGGTTTGTGCAGTACCTCGACGATTTCCCTGTTTCCGCGCTGTCGAACAATTGGGGGGATACCGGCATTGCTGGCTTCACGTCTGACAAAATCTACACCGTACAGACAAATACGAAGGTCATCGAGCGTTGCGTCGTTATGACCACCGACCCAGGCGATCTAATCCTCGATCCCACCTGCGGCAGCGGCACCACCGCCTACGTCGCGGAGCAGTGGGGCCGCCGCTGGATCACCATCGATACCTCCCGCGTCGCCCTAGCCCTCGCCCGCACCCGGCTCATGTCCGCCCGCTTCCCCTACTTCGTCCTGGCGGACTCGCCGGGAGGGGTCGCGAAAGAGGCGGAAGTCGCCGGAGCGTCGCCGGCGGCCTTCGGCGGCGCGCAGACGGCGGGGGACATCAAGAAGGGGTTCGTCTACGAGCGCGTCCCCCACGTAACCCTCAAGTCCATCGCCAACAACGAGGAGATCGACGCCATCCACGCCCGCCGGCAGGAGCAGATCGAGCCGGTGCGGCAGCGCCTCAACGCCGCCCTCAAGCAGACCTGGGAGGACTGGCAGGTGCCGCGGGAGGAGTCGCCGCAGTGGCCGGCGGAGGCGAAGCGACTGCACGAGGAGTTCTGGCGGCTGCGTCGCGAGCGCCAGCAGGAGATCGACGCCTCGATAGCCCGCAATGCCGACGTCGAGTTGCTCTACGACCAGCCCTATGAGGACAACAAGCGGGTGCGCGTCACCGGCCCGTTCACGGTCGAGAGCCTGTCGCCGCATCGCGTCCTGTCGGCCGAGGCGGAGCGGCCGCAGAGCGAGCAGGAGGCGCAGCGGGAGGCAACGAACGGCCAGTTCGAGACGATGATCATCGAGAACCTGCGCAAGGCGGGCGTCCAGAACATGCGCCGCAACGAGCGGCTCAAGTTCGACCGGCTGGAGCCCTACGCCGGCCTCTGGCTCCAGGGCGCCGGCGAGTATACCGACAAGGGTGGCATGAGCCGTCGCGTCGCCGTGTCCCTCGGGCCGGAGCACGGGACGGTCGGGCCGGAGCAGGTGAAGGAGGCGGCGAAGGAGGCCCTGCGCGGCGCCGGCTTCGACCTGCTGGTGGTCTGCGGCCTGGCGTTCGACGCCCACGCCGGGGAGACGGCGAAGGAGTTCTCGCCCCAGTCGAAGCGGGCGGAGGGCTTCGCCATCGCCGAGGAGACAAAACAGTACGGCAAGCTACCCGTCATGCTGGCGCGCATCAACGCCGACCTGACGATGGGCGACGAGGTGCTGAAGAAGACGGGCGCCGGTAACCTGTTCATGGTCTTCGGCGAGCCGGACATCGCGATCAGCGAGGTCGAGGGTGGCAAGCTGGTCGCCGAGGTGCGCGGCGTTGACGTGTACGACCCGACGACGGGGGAGATACGCTCCAGCTCGACGGACGACATCGCCTGCTGGTTCATCGACACCAACTACAACGGCGAGAGCTTCTTCGTCCGCCACGCCTATTTCACGGGCGCCGAGGAGCCGTACGACAAGCTGAAGCGCGCCCTTCGCGCCGAGATCGACGAGTCGGCGTGGTCGGCGCTCTACCAGACGCGCAGCTACCCCTTCGAGCGGCCGGAGACGGGGAAGATCGCGGTCAAGGTCATCAACCACTACGGCGACGAGGTGCTAAAGGTCTACGAGGTGTAGGCTTGCATCGGAGAGAAGACGCACCACGCACAGTGCACGTTGAATATCTCCTATCGCACGCGCAGTACCATGATTCCCTTCTGCAGCAATACCGCGGATTTGCGATTAGTTCGGCGTCTATCCTTGTGGCGCTCGGGACTGGTCTGACGGTCACGATTCTGCTCATCGACAATTCTATTGCGGCTTTGGCCTTAGCTGTCGTGACAGTGCTACTCGCGGTCTTCGCTTTCGTCTTTTCCAAGAGAGTTTCACGGATAATCAGCTCACGTGGCGACGCCGTTTCCTATTGGCTATGCCAGTTGATCGCAGCCGAGCAACTGCTTCCTAGTAGCGAGCGATACTACACGAAATTCCAACTCGAACGGAGGGGGCACGACTTGGACTTGCCCAGCAATGATGCCGACTTCGAGCTAGACTCGCTCACTTGTGAGCAGCGGCAACTGCTCGTAGGACGGGATGGAGGCAATGCTCGCCAGGCACTCGACTTCTGGCTTGACTTCGGGATCCGCGGGCTCTGGCTTGTGTTGATTCTCGTGGTGCTGATATCGCTTGTCATTAGGCTATTCGCCTAGCGGATAGAACAGCCGATTTTTCAAAGCCTTCTGTGGACAAACACGATCAGGTCATCGTGCCTGGTCTTCGACTTCTCCGCCCACCGGCGGCCCTTCGTTGAGGACGCTCGGGACTAGGTGCCACCCAGCCGCCAGAAGGGCCCGGTCTTCCCCAGCTTTAACAGGGTATTCAGCGTCTCGTCTTCCAGCTGCATCATACGAGGCAGGTAGTCAGGGGCAAGGCGCTCTCGAAACATGCCCCCTCCGAACAACTGAGCGTAGTCTCTGAGCGGCATCGTGCCATCGGCGCTGCCGGCATCGTACTGGGTCCAGTTGCGAACGTGCTCTTCCGACCGGAAGAGATTCATGCCGCTTCAGGAGAAGGCTATATTCTCCTCCCAGCGTGACAAGGGCACGTTGACGTGCCCGACGACGGAGGGCGGTGAGGCTTCCAGAATTTCGCCGTCTCGCATGCGGACTCGTATCGGTTCATTGCAGTCAAGGCAGGGGCAGTCGATTTGGACTTCTTTGCCAGGGTAGAGCCAGCTGACCGCTAGCGACTCAAACCCTCACTGCCCGTACCATTTCTGCTGGCCGTCCACAGATATCAGGTACTGCGTCGGGATGTTGGAGAACGGCGCGAAAGACGCGATGTAGTCAGTGCCCGGCTGGAGCCAGAAGCCCGTTATTCCTGCGCCTTCGAGATCATGAAGGGCATCCCGTGCCGCATCAGGCGAGAGAGCCAGTTGAGTGGCGAGTTCCGTGTAGTGTGGGGCGCGACCGTCGGCAACCAGACGGCTGATGATGGCGTGATACATCCTTGCCAGGAGTTCGGGTTCTGCCGTGGTGCACCTCCTTCGCTTTCAAGCCCCGCAGATTAGCGTGGTGCAGACCATAGCACAACCGCTCGCGGCTGCATAGATGGCCCTGGGGTCTGAACACCGGTGGCCCTCGCGGCGCTGGCCCCGTCCCTCATGACACACTTCCACCGTGCGAGCAACCCGCTGCCTATCACGCAGAGGGTCATCAACCATCGTTCCGGGATCGGCGCTCTGTGCTACTCACTGCGCAGGGGCGACTGAGCGCGAGACTTCCACAGATATGGATGGAGTTTTGACACCCCACAGCCAAAATGTAATCCATATCCGGACGAATGAAGAGAGCGAATAATCGGAGATGAGTTCTAGGCAGCTTCGGACATCTCGGGCAGGCAGGCCGAGTCGCCCGAACTGATTCTCCCAATCTCTCCCTTGCGCAGGGCGCGGTTGAACGCCTCCACTACGGTGGGAGAGTACTGCCGGCCCTTCTGCGCTCGGACCTCCACGATGGCCTGCCTCTGCGGCCATGCCTTCTTATAGGGTCGGTCGCTGGTCATGGCGTCGAAGCCGTCAGCGACGGCGACGATGGCGGCGCACAACGGTATCTTCTCGCCACGGAGACCGTCTGGATAGCCGCCTCCGTCCCATCTCTCATGGTGCCAGCGGGCGATCTGTCGGGCTGTCCCCAGCCAGGGATGGGTTGACAGCAGCTCCTCTCCCCATGCGGGGTGTTGCTTCACAATCTTCCATTCTGCCTGTGAGAGCGGCCCCGGTTTGATGAGGATGGAATCGGGGACGCGCATCTTGCCGAGGTCGTGGAGGAGGGAGGACAACCCGATCTCTCTGATCTCGCCGGGCGGCAGACCCAACTCGGCGGCCATCGCTTCCGCAAAGCCCCTTATCCTAGGCAGGTGGTCTTCTGTGTAGGGGTCGCGGGCTTCGGCGCCGGTGGCTAGGAGCATGACTATGCTCTCGTAGGCCTTGCGTTTGTCCTCGCCTGCGCGCTGACGCTCGATGAAAGAGGCGATGCTCTCCGAGGCGAGGCGCAGCAGTCTGACGTCCTCCTCCCGCTCGTTGGTGACACTTTCCATGTTGGCGAATCTGACATAGCCGATGGGTTTGCCGTCGGAGAGCAACGGGACCGCCAGGAGCGAGCGGATGTTCAGCGCCTTCCAGGACTTCTTCGCTGCTACCGCATCCGGCGGCGCCGCGGATGTGTCGGTCATGATGATAGGGTCGTTCTGCGCCAGCTTCCCCATCCACCAGGGGATCGTCGCGCAGTCCAGGTCTTGGAGGTTGTCGATCTGCGGCTCCACGCCGGGGGCGCACCACTCGCTCGTGTTGTCCATCCTCGTATCGTTGTCCCGGAACAGGAAGATGTGGGCGCGGTCGGCGCCGACCGCTTCACTCAAGATGCGGAGGGCAAGATCAAGGCCGGCGCCAGCATCCTCTGACCCGGCCAGGAGGGTAGAGGCTTGGGCGATGGCGGATTCCATCTTGAGCCTGTTCGCTATCTCCTCCTCTGCCTGCTTCTTGTCCGTGATGTTTGTGACAGCGGCCAGTGCGCCAATGTAGTTCCCGTCGCGATCGGTGACCGGGTTCGTCGCGAGACTCGCATACACTCTCGTCCCGTCTTTGCGCAGGAACTCCAATTCGTACTGTTCAGCTATTCCCTGCCGGCGACGTTCGAGCTTGCGGCTGGCGAGTTTCTGTCCTTGCTTATCCATGAATGAGAAGACCTGTCTCCCCAGCATTTCACTGACTGTATAGCCGAGAATCTCCGCCATACGAGGGTTGGCGAAGGTGGTGTTTGCGTCTTTGTCGATGGCCCAGACGCCCTCCTGGAGCTTCTCAACCAGTTGCCGGTACTTCTCCTCGCTCTCCCGCAGTGCCTCCTCCGCCTTCTTGCGCTCGGTGACGTCGGTGAAAAAGCCCACATTGCACCTACGGCCGTCTAAGACCACCATGGTGGTGTTGACGTCAGCGTAGAACAGGCTGTCGTCTTTGCGCTGGCACGGAAGGTCAGATGACAACAGCTTCTCACCCCGCGCTTGGGCCTCGAACTCGGCCAGCACGTAGCTCAAGGACTCCTTTGGGTGAATGTCCGCCACGCCTATCCGCAAGAACTCTTCTTCAGTGTATCCGAACATCCTGCACATCGCTGGGTTGGCATGGCGGAATTGTCTCGTTTGCAGGTCGGCCACGAGCATTCCCTCTGGGGCGCCTGCGAACAGCGCCTTGTACCGCGCTTCTGATTCCCGCAGCGCCTCCTCCGCCTGCTTGTCCTCCGTGACGTCGCGGACGGTGCCGACTAAGGTCAGCGCCCTCCCGCCCTCATCGAGAACAAAGGCGCGATTGTCGCTAAGCCAACGGTACTCTCCGTCCCTGCATTGCCAGCGGTACTCAACTGTTGGAGCCTCGTGGCCTTCAACAGTGTCGTCGGGCAGGCGGCTTGGGTGTGTTTGAAACCTCTCTCTGTCCTCAGAATGGAACCTCTCTCTAACCCCTTCGAGGCCCATGGCGACGATCTCCTGGGGTGCGAACCCGACTAGCCGGAGCGACGATGGGCTCACGTAGTCGTAGGTGCTGGTTTGCAGGTTCAGCCTGTAGATCAGGTCGCGGGACACCTCCAGGACGTTGCGCAACCGCTCCTCGCTCTTCTGCAGCGCCTCCTCCGCCTGCTTGCGCTCGATGACCCGTCCCAATCGCTCGGCGATGGCATTGATCAGGTCCCCTTTTTCCGGCAAGAAGGAGCCCTCATCACTCTCTCGCCTCTCCTTCAGGTAGCACACGTCCACAGCCCCGGTCCGCTCGCCGTTCACGATAACGTCGCTGGTCTGCCTCCAGGCCGTTTCTCTGAAGTTCTCCGTCCGAAACTCTCGACCGTTGAAGGTGATTCGTGCGCACGTCACCTCCGGATACTGCCAGCCGGGAGGAATGAGGCCGACCGTCTCCTGGAGTATCTCTTCCAGGGAAATGTCCGGCCTGTGAACTAGATTCGAGATTCCATACAGGCAATTCAGTTCCTTGACCCGCTCGCCAAGGTCGTGCGTCTGATTCCACAGCGCCTGCAGCGCCTGCCTGCGCTCGGTTATATCTACAAACGAACCCATCATGCAGACAGGTTCGCCGGCCTCATTCGTGACCGTGCTTGCCGAAAGCTGGACATAGAACAGTGAGCCATCCTTTTTCCTGGCGACCAGTTCACCTATCCAGCTCCCCTCCCAGCGCAGTTCTTGCACTACCTCCGAAGCCCTCTCTTCCATCGTCCAGAACCGGGTAGCAGGTTCTCCCAGAACCTCCTGCTCCACATATCCCCAGAGGCTGAGGAAAGAGGCGTTTACGTATGTCAGATTCCCTTCGAGGTCAGCGATGGCAATAGCATTGGTGGAGGACGCTATGGCCCTATCCTTTATCCTGAGCGCCTCCTCCGCCTGCTTGAGCTGGGTGATGGCGCGAAAAATGCCCCGGGTAGCAACGGGCTTGCCATCCTTGAATCTACAATCGATGTTCCCTTCAACCGTGATTGTCCTGCCGTCCTTGGCTACGAACATGGCCTCAACCCGTTCAATGCCCTCTCCAGCCATCACACGTTGGAATGTCTCCGCGCAGTGTGCTTTGCTATCGGGGTGGATGATGTCCATCAAGGACAGGCCGGGGATCTCTTCCTCGCTGTATCCGAGAGTTTCTCGCCAGGCACGGTTGACGTAGATGAGAGAGCCTTCGGGGGTGACGCTCTGGATCAGGTCATTGGCGTTCTCAACCAGATCCCGATATCCTTCTTCGCTCTCCCGCAGCGCCTCCTCGCTCCGCTTGCGCTTCGCCGTCTTGTCCCGCGGTTCAGTCATCGATGGTTCGTCCCTATGCAGTCTGCTGCAAACTGATGCCTACCACCCATGTCGCTGGCGCTCACAGTCGCCGGCAGGGTGCAGGCGATGTGCGCAAGAGGATCAGGGGCCTGCCCGCACCTTCGCGCCCATCCACTGAATTATTCGGTGTTTCGCTGCACATTGGCCAGGGGGTGTGGGGCAACAGTATTGGATCCGTATCTGCGCAGGTCAAGCGCCGGCCCACTCGTACTCGTGGCGGAGGCCGATGTTCCCTCAGGCCTTGACCCTCTGCCGGGAAAGCAGATGGTTGGCCGTCAGCGATGTAAAAGGCTGGGCGTATTGCCCAGCCTTCCCTAATGTATATGTGTTCTGGAGCGGGAAACCAGAGCAGTGCGTTTCCCAAGACTTGACACCCCAAAGGAATGCACACGATGAGGTCATAGTGTGCGGTCTAGCCCTCAGTGATAGCGCTGCCACGAGTGGTGCTTTGGCACCCCAGAACTGCCTAGGCGACGCTATCTCCGGATATGGCGCTCTCCGAGAGCTCCCGCGAGAAATGCTGGAGGCCATCAGCCAGCTTTTCCACACCGTAGGGACCCTGCCGGCGGTGGCGCACCAGGGCGCCTGCGTTCAACGCTCCGTTCGCGTTCGACTCCTCGGGCACGGTGCCGCCCTGGCCCTAAAGCAGCGTCTCACAAGAATCGTAGCCGCAGGGTCGCAGTCGGAGGAGGTCAGCCTCTCTGGAAGGCTACTTTGACTTCGCCGAACTCGCTGCGGGCTTGACGACGCCGAGCGGCAGCACTTCGCGACCCCACGTCTCCTGGAGGAGGATCGCGAAAGAGGTGTAGAGTGCGGCTCCCGCCGTGAGCATTCCCTCCCAACCGATCGCATGCATGAAGTTGCCATTCGGCTCGTGCACACCGATTGCGAGGCCGAAGAAGAGCACGGTGAGCAGGACAAAGGTCACCTGCAGGGCACGCGAAATGCCAAAGGTCGCGACCGTCATGTAGGCGGCGAAGATTCCCCAGCAGACGAGGAATAGCGACTTGCCCTCGGCTGCCACCGGCGCGATTGCCCCCGTCTTCGTGAGGATGTTGACGAGTGCCAGAAACGCCCAGAAGGCACCGAAGGCGCTGAAAGCGGTGAAGCCGAAGGTATTATTCTTCTTTGCCTCCCACATGCCCGCCGCGAACTGGGCAATCCCGCCGAAGGCGATGCCAAGCGACCACACTACCCCCTCGGACCCTTTGTTGACGAGGCCGGCGTTGAACGCGTTCAGGGCAAGCGTCGTGAGCCCAAAGGCCGCAAGGCCGAGGGGCGCGGGGTTGGCGAGCCTCTCACTTACCTCGATCACGGTTGGATTGCCGTCTGCCATTCTAGAGGGTCTCCTTTCGTTCCGCCCCTTAGCCGAAGCGGGGGTGCCAGTGGTTTCAACCACTGTGCAGGCAGGAGCGCGAAGAGGTCAAGCCCCCCGGCGGTTCAGGCATTCCGCTTCGATTGATGTCAGGTGGGGTCGCAATCGCCGGGTGGTTTCTCGTGAAGGATTTCAGGCCAAACCCGGGTCGATGTTCGTTCCGGAAGAATAGTTCAGGAATTCGCTGTTGAGTCGTCTGTGAGCCGTCACGCCTGGTTGACCATTTGCGACCTACCCGGTCGCCATACTAAAGCGGCAAGACTGCGGACACAGACGACGGAACCGGATAGCGGCAGGCCGACGCAGCTCTGACTAGCCCTACAGTGGCGCAACGCAAGCGTCCGCAGCCTAAGTAGCCGGAGAATAGGAAAGAGACCGTGCGAGCAACCCGCTGCCTATCACGCAGGGGGTGACCGCGAGCCTTCATCGGTGACCAACCGAAGGCTCTGCTTTTTGCTGCGTCTCGAGACCGCGGCCCCAGCAAACTCGACTGCGGCACCGATCCGGGGCAGCTCACTTTCCAGACCGTGATGGAGTGCGATGCCCCAACAGGCCAGACACCGGGGTATAATCGGCCCGGACGAGTCAACACGACAGAGCGCCTACCAGGGGAACGAACCGATGAATGAGCAAGCTAACCGAGAAATGAAGTTCGTGGAGAACTTCATTGAGTTTGGGGCGCTGCATCGCGCACGCGTCGCGTGGGGTCTGCGCGAACAGTTCAGGCGGACTCCGAAGGAACAGGCGAACTTGCGCGCATCGCTGGCACTGGATCTAGTCCAGACGTACTTGAACACTTACGAAGACATCGCCATCTGGCTGCATGTCCTGCAGAAGTGGGCCCGACGTGAAGGCAACGTCATACAGCTCCTCGACAGAGAGCGGGCCGTCGGTCAACGACATCGCATCGGCCATCTGCAACGACTCAGCGTTGCAGATGGTGGTCACACCGGCGAGAGCCTCGCACGCCGGCTTGGTCTTCCATACAAGGATCGGGACAACTGGGAGGCGGTGCACCCATCTAGCCGAGACCGACTGCGGCGGGACATCGATGAGTTGGCCAGGCTGTCTAACGCTCTCTTCTCAGGGGCGCAGAGTTGGACAAGGTCGGGCGACTTGGGTCTGTGGAGGGCATGGAACAAGACTAAGCACGGCATATTCGTCACTCTCAGGCGAAGCAGGACAGGGGCGGGGAACATCCTCACGATCCACGTCAACCCCGACGATCTCGGGGAACGCTATGAGCTGCCCGTGCAGGACCGACACTTGGTGAGGCTGCTGGTGAGGACCTTCATGGGCTGCGTCTTTCTGGGGCGTGCACTGGACGTTGTATATCAGCTTCGGTTTCAGCGCGTGCCTGAAGTCAGTTGGATGGCCCACGCTGCTGCCATGAATATGACAGAGGTCAGCCGAGAAGATATCGAGGAGGTACTCAGCGCCTCACATGTTCAGCGACAGTCCTGGCTGCTCGGCCCTGGCCCTCACGATCGGCCGTATCAGCTTGAATCCACGTTCGCCCTCAAGTTGGCCTCCGGGTGGCGGATAAGTGAAACTGACACCGACAAGGCGGACTAGACTGGTCGCCGGTGTCGCCTCCCCCTGGTACTTGATCGCTTGACTTCCCCGCACACTAATGCATCATGGTGTGCGGCCCAGCCCTTTTGGCTGTCATCCGGGGGTCAATGCTCTGATGACCCGTCGCGCTAACGTTGGCACCAGGCGGCTCCGAAGGTGTCAGAGCTTAGATTCGAGGTGAGCGGGGATTAACGCAGCCCTTTGGCGAAGCGCCGCAAGCGGGTAGACCCCTCCTTCATCAGGACCGGACCGTGTCCGAAGCAGACAATGTCACACTCCAGAGCGGCCAGCTTGCGGATGGATTCCCTGGCCTGGGCCTTGTCCTGGGTGAAGATGCCGGGCGGAGGGCGCAGGCCCAAGACGTTCACGACGGCGTCCCCCACGAAGAGCACACCCCTGGAAGGCATGTGCAGGACGATCTGCCCAGGGGTGTGACCAGGGGCATGCACGACTCGAAGGCCACCGACCCCAAGCTCGTCACCATCCTGAAGTTCCCGGCCCACTCGTGACGGTTTCGGCGGTCGGGCCAAGCGGCCGAGGAGAGGACCGAGAAGGCCACTCAAGAGTCGTGGTGCCCTCGGCGAGGGCATCGGCTGCTCGCCCCGCACCACCGGGGCATCCAATGCGTGCGCACATACTTGAGCGCCCGTAGCCTCGGCCAGTTCAGCCAGACTGCCGGTGTGATCCCCATGATAGTGAGTCACGACGATTTCTTTGAGGTCCTCGGGCTTGTGACCGATGGCGGCGATGGTCCGGAGTACCTTCTTTGTGGTACCAGCCATACCCGTGTCGACGAGAGTCAGCTGGTCTTCTCCCTCGACGAGGTAGACCCCACACCCCCTTACTCCCTCTACCCTGTAAACGCCCTCGACAATCTTCATGAGTACCCCCTCCTCGATGTTGTCATCGCCGCTGGCGGCTGGATTATACGACAACGTTCTTCGCCTTCGCAGCGTCCCCTTGACTTCCCCGCACAATAAGCGAATATGGTCGTGATTCTACGTTTGCGAAGGAGAAACGGCCATGACAGCAACGATCATCCCTGTTGGCGAGGAGGCGGCAGGCTGGGAACGTGCCCTGTACGCATTTCTTGCCGAAAAGGAGAGACGGAGCGGCTCAAGACGCACAGTCGAGGGCTACTCCCGAACCCTCCAGCACTTCTTCGGCGTCGTGGGCAAATCGCCCGACAGAATCACGAGCCAGGAGGTGTTCACCTGGGCTTACGGCACGGGATTGTCAGGTAAGGAGCCGTCCGCGATAACGATCGGATCACGGCTCGCCTGCCTCAGTTCGTTCTACCGCTTCCTCATCCGTATGGAGATCGTCTCCGCCAACCCCTGCGACCAGATCGAGCGGCCGAAGTCCTCGCCCAGCCCGCCGCGGGGGATCAGCGCCGAGGGAATCAGGAGGCTGATGTCGGTCATCCCCAACACGCCGGCCGGGCTGCGGGACAAAGCAATCGTCCTCACGCTTGTCTTGACGGGTCGGCGCCGGGCCGAGGTCTTCAACCTGAAGGTCGGGAGCATTATCCGGACGGATGGCCTCTTCTATACCTACCGAGGCAAGGGTGGCAAGCAAGGAAAGCGGGAGCTGCCGATGCCGGCGTTCGACGCCATCCGCGTGGCGCTGGCTGCTTTCGGCAAGGACCTCGATTGCATGCAGCCGGAGGAGTCGCTCTGGCCATCGCCTGGTCGCAATGGTAGTGGCATCACCAGTGGAACCTTCTACGGCAACCTGCAGCATTACCTGCGCAAGGCGGGGCTGCCGCCCGCCGGCGTCCACATCTTCCGCCACTCAGCTACCAAGCTGCGGCGAGACGTCGGGGAGTCGGTGGAGGACGTGAGCTCCTTCCTCGACCACAGCAGTTTGGCGGTGACGACCGTCTATTTGAGACGCTTGGAGGGACAGGAGGATCGGAGTTGGGGGAAGGTGGCGGAGGCGATTGGCATTTGTTGAATGCCCCGCATGAGACTGCGGCTATTCGTCCTTTGACGCCATCGCTGTGTGTGCCTTCCGGCTATCTCGCCGTCTCCGCCGGGCACGTTCTCGATTGCAGTCCGGCGAGCCACAGTAGGTGCGACCCTGAATGGCTCGGCCGCCACAAGAACACTCCCTGATATCACCCGCGAGTTCAAGCAGATAAGCAGGCCAGCCCAGGTACATTGCGATCGGGCGGGGTTCCTTCCACATTCCGCTGTAGCGGTTTGGGTCATCACAGTCGCGCAATCCCCTCAATTCCCACCACCACCGTCCGTATTTGCAGATGACTCTCCTGACTCGCCGCCTAACCCAAGCTCTTGGGGGCGGCTTTGTGACCAACAATCCGTCAACATGTTCCCAGGGCGTTAGATGGGCATCCCAAGGCGCTTCAAACTCAGGCGCGAGCGGAAGGGTACGTTCGTCGTCTGGTCGAGCCGAATCTCGCAATGGGTCGATCAGGGGAGTATTCACATCAAGGCGCCCGCCAACGACTCCTTCGTCAGACACGTGCTCGATTCCCGCGTGTGCTCCCCAGCCAGGGGGTCGCAGGTAAAGCAGACAATCTGCCCGCACGAATGCCGCAACAACGTCTCGGGTTACCCGGCCTTCCCACTCCGGCGGCAGCAATTGCCCAGGAGCCTCTCCACTCGAGAGTATTGGCGTGAAGTAGAAACCAAAGCCCTTCTCTGACGCCTGCAAGACCATCTTGACGCCCTCCAACCCGACGAACAAGGAACCCTTCTCGAGACCGGCGGCAACACGCTCGAAGTCGTCGAACACGTCAGGCAGGTCGCTAGGCTGTTCTGGGATATCGGCAGGAGAAAGGACAAGCGCGTCTTCGGATGTCACAGATTTCGTCACAGTCACACCGGCGGCCATCGCTTCCCTATTGTTCAACGTGGCGGCCTACTTCCGCAACAGTACGTTTTCGTGGAAGAGGCACCTGCGCTGGCAGCGGGTCTACATTCAGCCCGCCCTGGCGGAGCTCGTGGAGGCGAGTTAGAGAGAGAAGTGGACAACAAGTGCCAGCTGGTCGATGAGCTGATTCAGGCGGTTACCAGGAAGCTGGAGGCAAACCGGCCGCTGCTGGAGCGCTCCCTGCATTTTGGGCGGCTGACCTGGCGCGTGACGAAGAAAGGCGATATCACAGTGAACCTGGAGCTGAAGTTCTAGGGCAAGAGCAGAGAACCAGAATAGGTCGCTCGGGGGCGGTCTTTTTCGTATGAATCGAACTGTTGACTCTCCGGCGAAGGTTACGCATATATACGACCGCCGGCGTCGGAAGGTCGGCGACAACGCACGACGCGATCGGCTGACGGAACTGCTGGTGCGGTCCTGGCGCAGGCAGTTGACCGAAGGAATAGCAGAGCATGATACGAGCGGGCTTGATCTCCAGGGTGAGTGATCTCAGCCAGGGAGCAAGTGACCGGCTGTCGCTGGACGCCCAGCGCCGGGTGCTTCGAGAACTCTGCCGACGAAATGGCTGGGAGATAGTCCGCGAGTACGTTGGCATCGGCGAGTCCGCATTCACCAATGACATCGGCAAGCGCCAGACGATGCTCGACGTCAAGCGCGACGTAGAACAAGGGCTCGTCGATGCGCTCGTCGTGCACGACCTGAGCCGCTTTGCCCGCGACGAAGAACTGGGGCACGCGATCCACAACCTCCTTGAACGCCATCACGTCAAACTCGTCAATGCCAGCAACGACATCGATTACAGCACGCCTGAAGGCCACATGATGCTCGGCCTCGACCTGGGACTCGGCTCCTACTGGTCCCGCAAGATGAGCTTCCATATCAAGAAGTCGAAGCGAGAGCGGTTCGAACTGGGGCTCCACGTCGGGGATACTCCCTTCGGCTACCGCAAGGGGGCAACCACCAAGGACCCGCTGGTGCCCGTACCCGAAGAGGCAGCGGCAATCGCGGAGGCAGTGCGCGATTATGCTGCCGGCGCCGGCTACACAGAGATTGCCAGGCGCTGGAATACGCAGGGACTGCGTCCACGCTCCAAACAGGGCCACACGACGTTCACGACCTCCGCATTGCAGTCAATTATCGAGAACGACTTCTACGCGGGATTTGTGCGCTACAAGGGAGAGCGTCGTCGCGGAGCGCACCAGGCGATCATCAGCGAGGACCTCTGGTTGGCAGCGCGGGAACGGGTGCGGCGACAGTCCTCCCATGCCCGAGAGCCGCGAATGCTCGCTGGCATTTCCCGCTGTTCAGCGTGCGACGGCCCCATCCATCAGACGAAGTGCGGGTCGGGCAACCGCTACGCCTACTACCGGGAGACGTCCAACCTGCGCGGGCAGCCCTGCGCCAGCGCCGGGAAGATGTGGCGCTGTGAGCACGCGGAGGCAGAGGTTGACAGAATCATCCGAGGAATGGCGATGGACAACGAGTTGCTGGCCCAGATCGACCGCGAAGCACGGCGCCTGCCCAGGCAGGACGATGGTGAGCGAAAGAAGTTGGAGGCAAGGAAGCGCAGGGCTACGACGGCCTACATGGAGGAACTGCTGTCCGAGCAGGAGTGGCGGCGCGAAGTGCAAACCGTCGATGATCGCCTCGCCCACCTCCCGATCAGCTCTCCCGACGCCATCCGCTTCGCTGGCAAGCGGTTGAGCAGCATCGGCCAGCTCTGGGACGGGATGACGATGACGGAGCGGCGCGAGGCCTGCCGGATCTTGTTCGAGAAGGTCAGGCTGGACACCCGCCGGAGGCAACTATGGGTTCGCCCCTGGCCGGAGTTCCAGCCGCTGTTTGTAATGCGGCGGGATACGTGTAGAGGGTCTGTCTGTGTAGGTATGGTACCCCCGGCGGGACTCGAACCCACGCACCCGGCTCCGGAGGCCGGCGCTCTATCCGACTGAGCTACGGGGGCCCGCAGCCATCTTACCGCCTGCCTTGCCGGCCTGACAAGGCCTTCCAGCCAGCGGCGCCGGACAGAGTCGCCCTAATGGCACTGCCGGTTGAAGGCACGGCGCGGCGGGTCCGCCAGCTCCCTGCTGATCGCCTGTTCATAGATCTGCGCGATCACGGCGTGGCCGGCGTTGTTGGGATGGATGTTGTCGCCGAAGCCGGTGCCGAGGAAGGTCTTGTCCTGAGGCGTCGAAATAAGACTTAGCTGCAGCTTCGTGGCGGTCCAGAGGTCGGCAACGGCGACGTCTCGCTTAGCCGCCTCTTCCGCGATTATCTGGCTAAACACGCCGGCGCGCTGGTAGTCAATCGAATCGGCCGGCCAACCGATCCACGGCACGGAGCCCGCCACAACGATGGTGTCGCCGCCGGTCACGCAGTCGAGCAGCGAGCCGTACATCTGGCGGAACTGGTCCGCCGTGATCTGCTGGTCGATCGTCGCATGCACGCCGATTTCGATTATGACGAAGCGCCGGTCGTGCTTCATCGCCTGTCTCGCGGCAATGATGTCGGTCGTCGGGTCGAACGACAGGAACAGGCGTCCCTGCTCTTCCACGCCCTGCCGGTCAAGCTCCTCCGCGACGAGCGAGGGGAACGCTTCCGCCGGCGTCGTGGCGGCGGCGCCCAGCGTGAGGCTGTCGCCGATGAAGGCGATGCCGGCGCCGTCGAAAGGGATGTCCTTCGGCGTGAGGACGAGCGCCATCGCGAGGACGGCGGGCAGCAGGTAGAGAGGGCGGAGTCGACGCACGGTGAGTCCTTCGGCGTCCGGTCGAGCCTGTTCCTATCTGAAGCTTATCACAACGACCGCTGGCCCCAATCGGCGAAGGTCCACATTGTGGCACAGGCGACCCTCGGAGTGTAGAATCAGCGGCGAAGGAGAGCTCAGGATGGACTCGACTGCAATCGTGCGCCTCGAATCGGGACAGGTCGAAAAGGCCGGGAAGATGCTCGGCCGCGCCTTCTTCGACAACCCGATGTCGCTCTTCCTCCTGCCCGACGCAGAGACACGCAGCCGTCCGCTGACCTGGATGTTCGATCGGACGACTCGCTACGGCCTGCTCTTCGGCGAGGCCTACACCACCATCGACAGCGTGGACGGCGCCGCAATCTGGCTGTCCCCGGAGAGCCCCGCGATGACCCGCGAGACCCTCACCGCCGCCGGAATGATGGACATGCCGCAGCAGATGGGCTCCGAGCCGTTCCAGCGGCTGATGCTGATGAAGCGCCACTTCGACGAGCTGCGTCAGCGCGACGCTCCGGAGCGGCACTGGTACCTGTGGACGCTCGGCGTGGACCCGCCGCGACAGGGCCAGGGCGTCGGCAGCGCGCTGCTGCGTCCCGTGCTGGCGCGGGCCGACGATGAGCACCTAGCGTGCTACCTGGAGGCGGACAAAGCGAAGAACGTTCCGTTCTACCAGCGTCACGGCTTCGAAGTGGTGGAGGAGGACGATCTGCCGGGCGGCGGCCTCCACTACTGGACGATGAAGCGGCGTCCTCAACCCTAGCCACCGCGGGGCGAGTCTCACCCGCACCATCGCCGCCAACTTCTCGTACTCCACGCGCGGCACCTCGACGAATATGTCGATGCGGTCCAGCAGCGGCCCCGATATGCGCTTCTGGTAGCGGCTGACGGTTCCCACGTGGACAGTTTTGCGCGTTCCCGTTCTAGTCTAGCAGCTAGGCGTGTGCCCAATTGAGATGCCCCCCTTCTTTGGCCCAGTGTTCTCAGCGAGAGAATAGAGAATACTGGACCTGGACTCGTTTTCGGCGGCAGGCCAATCATGCCGCCACCACGCCGAAGTTACACCACATGCGAGGACTCTCTTCCTCGGCGGTGCAAACGTGAGGCGAACCGCGATAGCAGCAGTAGCGCCCCGCCTAGTATCGTGCCGATTGTAACGGCAGCTCCGTAGCGAAAGCTGCGAGGATCGAATACGAATCTGTAGGTGTGTTCACCGGTCAACGCCTGCGTGGACAGGAAGCCCCCATAGTTCTCCGGCGCTCCTGCGCGTTTCCCGTCAATCTCGAGACGCCACCCAGGGTGGAAGCTCTCCAGAACAAGCAGGCGGTCATCGCTTGCAGGTGGATTCGCCTTCACTTCGATCACGTTCGCGGAGACCACGCGCGCCCCAGCCTCATGAGTCTTCTCATGCCAGAGATACGACGCATCCGTGGGCGGGTCTGCAGAACGCACTGTGGAGGCATAGTACGGGCTTTGAGGCAGTTCATAGATAGACCGTCCTTCTACAGTCCCGATGAGTTCAGCACTGGGGAAGTTGCCTTTCAAATCTCCGATTACGTACTTGGGCGTTACGGTTATCGATCGAGGAACCGAAGGCGAGGTGGGATTCGGCGCATAGTATGCATATTCCCAGTTGGCGTCCAAGCGTTTAATGCCCAGCTCATAGAACTCGGTCGGCACGGCCTGACCCAAGTCGGTGACGAAGACGTAGAAGACGGAAGGATCGCGTTCACGAAGCCACTGGGCGGCGGAAGTGCGATCGCAGAAGCGGGTGCCCCCGTGCAAGATCGAACGGTTTGCGTCGAACACGTCGCGCAGACCGTAGAACGAGACAGCAATGAGCGCCGCCGCCAGGATGGGACCGAGCGCGATGTGCAGAGCTGTCCCCGCCGGCTGAAGAGCGAACGAGAGGCGCCAGCGATGCTGAGCGGCGAGCCAGTCTCTCAGGTACTGCAGTCCGAATGCGGCGAGGAGGATTAGAAACGGCGTTGCGAAGGCCAGGGTCCGCGTTGGAACACGGATGCGGTAGAGGAAGGAAGCATCGTCGTAGATCCATTGGAAGAAGGTGTGGGGAGCCGCTGCCCAGGCGAGGTAGAGGCCGAAGAGCGCAGCAGCCCAAGCAATTGCGAAGCGCTGGGAAGGCCGTTGCAGCGCGGCCACCACCAGCGCCAACCCAACGAGCGGCACAACGCCGACATAGTAGTAGTACTCCCACCAGCCCCACGTTCGTCCCAGGAGCTGCGCACCCAGATAGTTGGTATTGGGAATAAAGAAGTTCTCGGCAGAGGCCAAGACCGTTTGCGCACCGCTCAGGTCGAAGCGGGGCCCCCTGAAATAGCCTCGGCTCTCCAGTTGCGGCAGCAACCGGATGGCCGAGAAGCCAACGGTCCAGCCGAACACGGCTAGTCCGCGACTGAGGACAGCCGCGCCGCGTTCCGGACTCCAGCGTCCGTTGGTCCACCCTTCGGCAGCAAGAAGCACAAGAAAGGTGAGGAATAGGCCCGGGACGGCATAGATGGTGTAGTAGTATTGGCCGGATAGGAAGAGCAGGGCGCCCGCCAGCCCCGCAAGCATTGGATAGACTACGCCGGGCCTGCGCAGCGCCTGGAAGCCGAGTGCGAACACCAACGGCACGTACGGGAGCCCGGTGACGAGGTTGAAATGCCCTGCGTACACCCTCCCGGCAAGCGCGCCGCTCATCGCCATCAGCAGCCCGCACCACACCCGCCAGGGCCGCGAGAGACCTACTACGGCGGCAAGGTAGTACATTGCCAGGCCGGCAGCCACCATGCTCAGCACGGCCGCCACCTTCGACCCGTTGAGCACGCCCCAGATGAGAGACGGTACGGAGGAAATAGGATTCAGCAGGTGCGTCTTCGGTTCCGCAACATATGGGACGCCCGTGCGAAAGTAGGGATCCCACAATGGGTACTCTACATGGTCCAAGATGGACTGCCTGTCCAGCTGCATTGAAGACGTGGAGGCCTCCCAATCGGGGTGGCCCGACGGTATGTGGGACTCATCGAAGTTGAGGACGGGGCGGGCGAAGAGGATGGCCACCCCGACGATAACGGCAAGGTCCAGCAACACGCCAAAGCGAACCGCAGTCTTAAGAGCGGCTTGCCAAGGCTGGCGGCCGACGATGCCACCGGGCTCAGCCGTGAAACGCCGCCGCCGCACCGGTTTAGGAGCGCCAGCACGCTGCGGTTCGGCCGGGTCTTCTTCGCAAAGGGAGTCCATTGTCACGCCGTTCCCTCGTAGGCCTTCCTAGGCGACATCATATTCCGTGGGCCCACGTGGCTTCACGCGCCGCGGTGACGGTACTGCACCGCCTCCGCCAGGTGCGACGGCCCGATCTCGTCGCTTCCCGCCAGGTCCGCTATCGTCCGCGCCAGCTTCAGCACCCGGTGGAACGCCCGCGCCGATAAGCCTAGCTGGTTCATCGCCAGTCGCAGGAGGCCCTTCGCCGGCTCCAAAAGCTGCGCCTGGCAGTACTCCCGCACCTCCGTCGGCGTCATCTCCGCGTTACACGTGAGGCGCGTCCCGTTGAAGCGCGCCGTCTGACGCCGTCGCACTGCCTCGACGCGGCCGCGCACCTTCGCTGATAGCTCGCCCGGCGACATCGCCGCCAGCTTCTCGTACTCCACGCGCGGCACCTCGACGAAAATGTCGATGCGGTCCAGCAGCGGCCCCGATATGCGCTTCTGGTAGCGGCTGACGGTCGACTCCGAGCAGGTGCACTCCTTCGTCGGGTCGCCGTAGAAGCCGCAGGGACACGGATTCATAGCGGCGACGAGCATGAAGTTGCTGGGGAAGGTCGTCGTGCCGTGGGCGCGGCTGATGGTCACCATGCGGTCCTCCATCGGCTGACGCAGCACTTCGAGGACCGCCTGTCCGAACTCCGGCAGCTCGTCGAGAAAGAGCACGCCGCGATGGCTCAGCGTTATCTCGCCCGGGCGCACCTGCCGTCCGCCGCCGACGAGCCCCGCGTGCGACACGGTGTGGTGCGGCGAGCGGAAGGGCCGTCGCCTGATCAGCGGCGTGTCCGCCGGCAGTAGCCCGCCGACGCTGTAGATCTTCGTCACCTCCAGCGCCTCTACCGGGCTCATCGGCGGCAGAATCGACGGCATGGCGCGGGCGAGGAGCGTCTTGCCGCTTCCCGGCGGGCCCGTCATCAGCAGGTTGTGGCCGCCGGCCGCAGCGACCTCCAGAGCGCGCTTGACGTGCTCCTGTCCCTTGATGTCGGCGAAGTCCGCGCCGTCCCAGACCGGCTCCTCGGGCGCGAGCTCGGTTGGCCCGGCGACGAACGGCTCGATAGGCTCGATGCCGGCCAGATGCGCCGCAAGCTGCGCCAGCGACTTCACCGGCAGCACGGTCACGCCTTCGATGAGCGCCGCTTCGGCGGCGTCGGCCTCCGGCACGTAGACGGTCTCGATGCCGCGTTCCTTCGCCAGCGCGACCATCGAAAGGATGCCGTGGGCGTGGCGCACCTGCCCGTCCAGCGCCAGCTCGCCGAGGAAGAGCGCGCTCGAAAGGTCGGCGACGACCTGCTGCGACGCCAGGAGGATGCCGACGGCTATCGGCAGGTCGTAGGCAGGGCCTTCCTTGCGAACGTCGGCGGGCGCCAGGTTGACGGTGATGCGTCTCGACGGGAACTGGTGGCCGGAGTTGCGCACCGCCGAGCGCACGCGCTCCTTCGCCTCCTGGACGGCGGTGTCGGGCAGCCCGACGATGTAGAACGCGGACAGTCCGGAGGCAATGTCGACCTCGACCTCGACGACGGTGCCTTCGAGGCCGACGACTGCGCAAGAAAGTACTTTGGCGAGCATTCGCCCCTTTATCGCACATTCATGCTGCGTGAGACAAGAGGCACGGCAAGGATTCTACGGGCCAGGCCATGTCTTCCGGGCTTGACCGACTCGCCTGCGCAGCGTTTAATGCGGCTGAGCAAGGGTGAGCGACGAGTGACGAAGACCGTGTGCCCGTTGCCGCGCTCCTTTGACAACGCCCCGCCGGGCCAACCACCCTTCGAGCATCGTCGATAGAGCAAGAACCAGAGGGAACCCATGGCTTTCGAGAAAGACATACTCAAGAGGTTCGCTTTTGTCTGGTTCGCATTGGCGCTCTTGCTCTTACCAGCTCTCACCATCTACTTCGTTGTCATAGGAGGAGGCAGCTTCGGGCCTGTCCTTGCGGCTTGGGCGGTATTCACGGCCTGTGGGCCGATCGGTAGTGTGAGTGTACTCCTCTTGCGCCGATGGGCCGAACGCCATCAGCCTTAGCGAACGCCAAAGCCTCGAAGACGCGCGTGGCCGCAGAACGGCATGCCGCCGAAGCAACGGGATCGGCCTGTTGGTCCGAAGACGTGTGGCAGAGCATCGGGTACTGATGGCTCAATCAACAACTGGTCGCACTGCCGCGTTCTTCACGTGCCTTTTGGTTTGACAAGAGGCACCACGTCGCTGATTCTGAGCTCGGAGGCGGGGGCCTGAGGCGAACCTTCCGGTCCCATTGACAAACGCTTCGGCAGCGCTATACTTGCTGCACCGGCCGTTCCCGCGATTCTCGAGCACAAGTATCCTCGCCGTCTAGAGAATGTACGATGCGTCTCCGATCTATGTCCCGCTTCCTTCTCCTCGGAACACTGGCGATAGTCGCTCTGACTGCGAGCGCGGTGCGAACCCAACCGGCCCAGGCCAAGCCAATGAACGTCTTGGGCATCAACCCTAGGCTTTGTTTCCTGATGACCCAGGGCAGAGACTGGAACGACAACGGGGTACTCGACAGCGGCGACAGCACGACGGCTCTTGTACAATGTCAGCACCTTGACCAGCCTGGCGCAATCCAGAGCCTGGTACGCGTGCTCGGCGGAAATCCGGACAATCCCCAACCGTCCGACTTTGCACCAATTGACCTGGATGCAAATCAGTTGCACGAGCAGGACGGCGTGCTGACGATCGTGGCCTTCGTGTCCAATGATGACCTGGTAACGTTTTCGACCGACAAGGGCATCTTCGACGCCAGTGGAACGGCCAGCGCCGTCTGCGGACCCGTTCCTTTCCAGGACGAGGACTGCGACGGCAATGGCGTCAGGGGCGACGGCGTCATCGCTGTCAATTTGATTGCCAACAACGCACCCCGCGGCCCGGGGACGGTAACCGTCAACCAAAGCGGCGTCGACACACTGCTGAATTTCACCATCACCGGGGAGCCCTCTCAGATCCATCTCAGTATTGGTAAGGCAGTAGAAACTGGGGCAGCGAGTTGCCAATACCCACAAAGCGAGGCCGAATGGGGACAAGCTTCTACGGCGCGCCAAAAAACGGTGATGCAGGCCCAGATTCTCGACTCTGACGGCAAGCCTTTGACGGCATCGCTCGTAAGATGGCAGACCGACGATCAGACAAAGGCAGTCACTGCCGCACCGTTCGGCTGGACCACCGATCTGGGATCCGCGGGCTTTGCGGCGAGGAACGTTCTGTGCGGCGTGCATAACGCGGGACCAGTCACAGCCACGGCATCGATCACCAACGGCGACAATGTACTGCCAAACGGCTTGGCCATCGATCCAATGGCTGGCGTAGCCTCCGCAAGCCTTTCGGAGACGGTGTTAGCGGCTGCAGCCGTCGGTGGCGTTGCGGAGCCTCCCGATTCCATTCAAAGCAGCGGCAATTCCGGCAAGACTGGCCTTACGCTGGCGGCGGCAACGGGATCGGTGGCGCTTCTTCTCGGCCTCGCTGCTGGCACTCGCTATGCTGGCAGGCGCCGGCGGGCAGAATAGCTGGCCAGGAGAGGCTATGAGTCGAAACAGCGTGGCTGGCGGTGCCTGCGCGGACGGGCGTGAATCCCCTCGTTCGCCGAGCCACAATCCTTCGCAATTGCCACGCGCCCTCTGTCCGATTCGCGGAATCGTGCTATAATCCGCAAGTCATCCATCATCGCAGAATCCAACGAAAGGAGAGCCTATGCCGTCTGTCGTTAAGAAGCGGCGGAAAAAGATCCGCAAGCACAAGTACCGCAAGATGCTCAAGAAGACGCGCTGGCAACGCAAGCACAAGTAGGGGCGACGACCCCCCGAGCCCTGCTGCCTCTGCGTTCCTCTTCAGCGGCGTCGTTCTCGACACCGATCCCCGTATCAACGCACACCGTCCAATCGACACTGCAGGCTGGCGCCCGCGGCTCGTGGTAGTGCGCCCTCCGCCCGTAGTACACTGATGGCGACAGCATGGACGCGCCACAACTGCAGCCGCTCATCTCCAGACACGCCGTCCGCCGCCGCGTGCGCGCGCTGGCCGCGCAGCTCAGCCGCGACTACGAAGGACTTTCGCCGCTGTTCCTCGGCGTCCTCAAGGGATCCTACGTCTTCCTCGCCGACCTCGCGCGCTGCATGGTCGAGCCGCCGGAGGTCGACTTCATCCAGCTTTCCAGCTACGGTCTCAAGGGCACCGCCACCGACGGGAAGATCGAGATCTGCCTCAACCCCCGTAGCCAGATCCGCGGCAGGCATATCGTCATCGTCGAGGACATCGTCGACTCCGGCGAGACGTTGCGCTTCCTGCGCGGCCACGTCGCCTCCATGCAGCCGGCCAGCGTTCGCGTTTGCGCCCTCCTGCTGCGAGAGCGCTCCAGACACCTGCTGAACGACCTCGTCGACTACGCCGGCTTCACCGTCCGCGACGGCTGGCTCGTCGGCTACGGCCTCGACCTTTCCGAGAAGTACCGCCACTTGCCCGATCTCCACGTCGTCGAGGGCACGTCGTGAGCCTGCCCACTGCCAAACCAAGCGTTGCCGAGCTCATCGCTGTCGCTCGCGGCGACGCTCCCGGCGACCTTCTCTTCACCAACGGACGCGTCGTCAACACCCTCACCGGCGAGATCGAGGAGGTCGACGTCGTCGTTTTTGAAGGCCGCATCGCCGGCCTCGGCGGCGGTTACGGCGCCCGCGAGACCGTCGACCTCCGCGGCGCCTACCTCCTGCCCGGCTTCATCAACGGCCACACACACGTCGAGAGCTCCCACCTCTGGATCACCGAATACGCCCGCGCCGTCCTTCCGCACGGCACCATCGCCGTCGTCACCGACCTGCACGAGATCGCCAACGTCGTCGGCCTCCCGGGCGTGCGCGCGGTCGTCCAGGCCGCGGCCGCCCTGCCGCTGGACCTGCACCTCATGGCTCCTTCCTGTGTTCCCGCTACGTCGCTCGAAACCGCCGGCGCGACCATCGGGCCGGACGAAATCCGTCAGCTCATCGAAAGCGAAGGCGCGATCGGCCTCGGCGAGCTGATGGACTTCCCGGGCGCAATCGCCGCCGACCCGCGCCTCCTCGACAAGCTCGCAGCCGCCTTGAGGTATCCCATCGACGGTCATGCGCCCGGCCTCTCCGGCAGCGCGCTCAACGCCTACCTCTGCGCCGGCCCGCGCACCGACCACGAGTCAACGACGCCGGCCGAGGGCCGCGAAAAGCTCCGACGCGGCATGTGGCTGATGGTCCGCGAGGGCACGACCGAGAAGAACCTGGCCGACCTCCTTCCTCTCATCACCGACGCCACCGCTTCCCGCTGCCTCTTCGTCACCGACGACCGCTCCGCCGCCGACCTGCTCTCCGACGGCGACGTCAACGCCATCGTCCGCAAGGCCGTCGCCCTCGGCCTCGATCCCGTGCGCGCCATCCAACTCGCCACGCTGAACCCCGCGATCTGCTTCGGGCTGCGCGACGTCGGTGCCATCGCCCCTGGCTATCGCGCCCACCTGCTGGTCTGCGACGACCTGCGACGCCCCGTTCCGCGCCGCGTCTACTTCGAAGGACGCCTCGTCGCCGAAGACGGCGTCGCTCTCTTCGACTCGCCCGCTGCCGTGCCGTCCGAGTTGCTGCGCACCGTCAACGTCGGCACCCTGACCGTCGACGACCTCGCGCTGCCCGCCGCCGGTCCCCGCTATCCCGTCATCGAAGCGATTCCCGGGCAGATCCTCACCGGCCGCCGCCTGCAGGAAGTGCGAGTGGAAGAAGGACGTGTCACCCCCGAGCCGGAGCGCGACATCCTCAAGCTTGCCGTCGTCGAGCGACACCACGGCAGCGGCCGAGTCGGCGTCGGGCTGGTCAGCGGCTTTGGCCTGAAGCGCGGCGCTCTCGCCTCCTCCTACGCCCACGATTCCCACAACATCATCGCCGTCAGCGCCAGCGACGACGATATGCTGCATGCCGTCCGTCAGGTAACCGAGATGCAGGGCGGCCTCGTCGTGGTAGACCAGGGCCGGGTCCTCGCCGCGCTGCCTCTGCCAATCGCCGGAATAATGTCGCTGGAACCAGCGGCGCAAGTCTCCCATCGATGGGCCCTGCTCAATCCGCCGCAGCGGACGGCCCGCTCCCTCGGCGCGACAATTCCCGAGCCCTTCGCCGTCCTCTCTTTCCTCTCACTGCCCGTCATCCCTTCGCTCCGCCTCACCGACAAAGGCCTCGTCAACGTCGGAGAAGGCGGCCTCTACGATTTCTCTCGACTCTCGTAGCCCATCTCCGACCGCAATACATCCCTCTCGCCGGTCGCGCCTCCTCTGCCAATGGTATACTGGCCTTAGACGACATAGTGAGACCCAACGCGACAGGGCTGCTGCGCAGGGAAGACGGAAGGGAGGCTGTCATGGTGTTCTCCAGAAGATTCGCCTTTGGTCTAGCGCTCATCCTCCTGCTGCTGGCAGGACCTTCCGCAGTGGCCTGCGGCAGTTCCTCGAAGAGCTCCACGCCCACGCCCGGCATGACGATGGCGCCCGCGGGTACGAAGGCGGCCACATCGCAGGCTACCGCCGCCGGCACGGCCCAGCCGGGAGCAGTGACGATCTCCGATTTCAAGTTCACGCCGCCGTCCATCACCGTCAAAGTCGGCGATACCGTGGTCTGGACGAACAATGGCCCGTCCACCCACACCGCCACCGCCGACGACGGCAGCTTCGACAGCGGCAATATGGCGCAGGGCAAGACCTTCTCGCATACGTTCCAGACCGCCGGCACCTTCTCCTACCACTGCACCGTTCACCCGTTCATGACGGCGCAGGTCGTCGTGCAGTCCGGGTCGAGCGCCTTGAGCCCCGGCTACTGACGGCGGAATAGTCGCGGGGGCGCCGCAGAGCAGGAGTGCTTCCCGCTAAGTCGACTATGCCCTAGAATAGCCTTGAATACTTCCGGAGGTGCTTGCGACCTATGACCTACGTCATCACCACGCCCTGCATCGACGTCAAAGACCGCGCCTGCGTCGACGTCTGTCCCGTCAACTGCATCCACGAAGAAGGCGACGCCGACCGCATGCTCTACATCGACCCCAACGAGTGCATCGACTGCGGCGCCTGCGAGCCTTCCTGTCCCGTGACCGCCATCTTCGCCGAGGACGACGTGCCCGACAGCGTCAAAGAATTCGCCGCGCTCAACGCCCAATGGTACCAGGACAAAGACGCCGTTCGCGCCCGCGTCAACGCCATCAAGCCCGCCTAGCGCCGACCGTATCTTCGACCTCAACCCGCATCGGGTGGGAGAGGACTCGTAGGGGAGGACTGAAGTCCTCCCGCTAACCTGCGGAGTTCCGTGCCCGCCAATGTTGACAACAGCGATGACGACGGATCCGAAGACGGCTCGGCGCGTCTTCGTTCTTCTCGCGGTATTGATCTTGGCCATGATCGCCATCGGGGTTTGGACGGTCATCCTTCGCGACTGGCTCTTCTTGGCGCTCTGGGCCTTTTGCTCAGTTGACATGGTTGGCATGGCGACCAGGCACTTCAGCGTCGGCTGGCCGGGGTCGCGCTTGGATTGCTACCGCGAGTTACCGTGGATTCGCCTGTCGAAGGCTCAGGGGATCGTGGCCGGTCTCATTTTCGTGGCTGCGACTGCCGTTGCCCTGATTGCGTTTGCCGAGGGGAACAGGGTGGCCCTTCTTGCCTTCGTCGCGTTGCTCGCGCTCGTGGATGCGCTTTGGCTTGCCCGGACTATACGGAGAAAAGGCTGGCGGCGCAAGAAGGAGGGGAAGTCGTAAGGTAGACCCGGCGCGTCGCCAGCGACCCGCCTCACCGCTGCAGTTACCTCAACCTCGGAACCGAGAAGGGTCTCGTCCTCACGGACTGACGGTACCAACTACGACCGGCGTCGCTTCCGCCTTGGCCGCGGCATCCGGCGTCCAGCCGATGACCGCCGCCTTCCCTAGATCGATCCACACGTTTACCGCAGTGACGTTTGAGAACTTGGCGGTGTAGACCGTCACGAGATAGCTCACCTTCGCGCTGTCCCAGCTCACGCCTCGCCACTCGCCGTCGATCGTCGCCGGCTGCGAAAGCTCCATAACCACCACGCCGCCGATCAGCGTTCCCTCGCTGTTGGCCCACGCCGCGACGCTGGACTTGGGAGCCGACAGACCCGCCAACACACGCGCGATGTTCGCGTCCTTCGACGCAAGGTCGACCAGATTCTGCTTCAGGTCCGACGTCAGCGTGGGACGAGGAGTCGGTGGGGTAGCCATAGCCACCGTCGGCAAGGTCGCGGGCGCCGACGCCGCTGGGCCGGCTGGAGCGGTTGACGCAGGCGAAGTCGGCGCGAGCGACGAAGTGGCAGTAGATGACGCCGGCGTAGCCGATGCCGTAGGCGGCGCGGCCTTCTCCGACCCGCACGCCGCCGACGCCAGCGCCAACGTCATAAGGACAACAACACAAACGCGAATCAGCATTCTCAAAGCCATCCCGCCGTACTCCTCCTAGCCGACGGCAGGCCCTCCGCTCATACTTGCCGGTCTCGGCCCATCAATGCCGCGGGCTTCAACCCGCGCCGTTTTTGCTGTTCACCGCGCCCCAAGAAGGACGGCCGACAGTGAAGCCGTCACTCCTTCGGCACGCGCACGTGGTGCGGAATCTCCGACGGCACCTCCAGCAGAAGCTCCACCAGGCCGGCGAGCGCCCCATTCCGGTACCATGGCGATTGGCACACCAGCCTCCTCACGCCGTCCCGCTCTATCGTATAAACGTTCGTCTCCCCCGACTGGAGAAGTTCCTTGATCTTACTCCGAGACGGCTCAAGGTGCACCTCGAACAGGCTCTTGCCCAGCAAATCGCGTCCGCCCCTGTTGGCGAACCACTCGACAGCCTTGTCGTTCATCTCGACGATCTTCCCGTCCAGGTCGGAGACGATAACCGGCTCGGGAAACTCCTTGACCCACTCGTTCTCTGCCATCTCTCTTCTCCTCGAGTACGAATGACCTTGCGCTCTCACTCCTTGAGCGACAACTGCTCCGGCAACTGCTCCCAGTCCGACCGAAGCGGCGCCATCAACCGGTCGCCCAAGCGTCCGACCCGCTTGTCCAGCTCGTCGTACTTCGACTTCGCGTGCCCGATGTGCGTCCCCAGCACCCCGAACTCCTCGCGGAAGCGGTCGTACTCGCTGCCCAGACGCCCCAGGTGGTCGATAATCTCCCGCGCGCGCTCCTCAACCCGCAGCCCCTTCAGCCCCAGCACAATCGCCTGCAGATACCCGTAGAAGCTGTTCGGCGACACCGGTATGACCCGACGCCCCAGCGCGTACGCGCACGGCCCTTCGCCCTCCGACATCATGTCTTCGCGCGAAAACGTCTCGTAGTACACGCCCTCCGCCGGGATGTACATCAGCGCGAACTCGAACGTCCCCTCGTCCGGCACGATGTACTTCGCGACGGCATCGATGTGGCTCCGCACGTCCCGCAGGAAGGCGCGGCGCAGCGACGCCCGCTCCTCGTCCGTCTCCGCCGCCACCATACGGTTGAAGCTTTCCATCGGGAACTTCGAGTCGATGGGCACCAGCCCACTGCCCAGGCAGATCACAGCGTCCACCATCTCCCCGTTGCGGAAGCGGTGCTGAAAGCGATAGTTCTCCGGCGGCAGGATCTGCGTCAGCAGATTCTCCAGCAGCAGCTCCCCGAATCCGCCGCGCACCTTCGGCGGCTTGAGGATGTCCTGCAACTGGCCGATATTCTTCCCGACCTCCAGCATCTGCTGACTCGACGCGTCCAGCTTCCCGAGCTGCTGCCCCACGTTCCGCATCGTCTCCGCCGTCGACGCAAACGACGTGTTCATCGTCTGCTGCACGCTGCTCAGCCCCGCCGACAAGCGCTGGTCCAGCCCTTCGA
Source organism: uncultured Chloroflexia bacterium (assembly GCA_963703345.1). Classification (GTDB taxonomy): domain Bacteria; phylum Chloroflexota; class Dehalococcoidia; order DSTF01; family JALHUB01; genus JALHUB01. The sequence goes on from OY969814.1 coordinate 1,956,404, forward strand.
TTCGCTGCTCCAGCCCCTGCTGCGTTATCGCCATCATCTGCGCCACGTTCGCCGCCGTGTTGACCCGCTGCGATCTCAGCCTCTCCCACGCCAGCACACCGACCATGCCTATCAGCACCACCAGCAGAATGACTACCAACGCTTCCATGTCCTCGCCCCCGTGCCTGCCCGCTATTGAATCTCGATTCGCTCCGCGTACTCAGGAACGATAACCTCGATCCCGCTCCCCTTCAACCCCTCGACGAAATACCCCGGCGACTCCGTATGCACGCTCACCATCGTCTGCGGCGCGATCTCCTGGATCAGCTCCAGCAGGTCGCCCGCCGTCGCGTGCCCCGACGCGTGCAGCCCCGGATGCTCCAGTCCGCGCTCGCCCGACGCGTCGCGATACGGCAGCCCCTTGCCTTCCATCCCGAAGTGCCGCAGCCAGTTGTGCAGCCGCCGGAAGTCGATGTCCTGCTCCTCGCTGTAGCTCTCACTCGACGAGTAGATGTACTTGCCGCCCTGCGGCTCCATGTCGATGAGGTTCTTCACGTCCCAGAAGCTGAAGCACACGATGAAGTCGCCGCCCGACGCCTTGACGTCCGGCCCCGTCACCAGGCGACTCGCGTACCTCTGGCGAAGCGTCTGCTCCCAGAACGCCGGCGCCGCCTTCAAGTCGCGATAGATCAGCATCTCCGGCGAATCGCCCACCGTCGGCACCTCCGACGAAGCCAGGCGCATCTTCTCCAGCAGGAACGCGTCCTTCGCCAGCACCACCAGCTTCCGATTCGTCGCCCGCGCCACGTCGAGGAACGTGCACAGCCGCTCGACGTTCCGCGGCCCGAAATCCGCGACCACCAGGCCGTCGGTGGTGTGCACCTCTTGCAGGACGTTCTCCCCGACCTCTTTCTCGGTCATCTGCTCGTCCTGGCCCCTCGCGGCTCCCGCGCGCGTCCCCTCGCAGACCAGCGCCCGCGGCCGCAGCGCCTTCGCCTCCGCGATGAAGCGACGCGTCATCTCCCCGCGCGATCCGTGCAGTCGCAGGTCGCCCGTGTACACGATCCAGCCGGCGCTCGTCTCCACCGCCCAGGCGCAGGCCCCGTAGACCGAGTGGTCAACCGGAAAGTGGCGCACCTGCAGCCCGCCGACCCGGTCGCACGACGAATCGCACTCGCAGCAGTGCAGGTTGCGGCCTGTGCCCGGCTTCTGACGCCAGAACCGCGCCGCCTCCTCGCTCAGCCCGTCGACCAGCACGAAAGGGCGCATCACGTACGGGTTCTTGCGCCAGTCGCTGCCTTTGATGATGTCGTAGTCTGGGTCCACCTCGCGCGGCGCGAAGTAGCAGACCTCCTTCTCCAGCTCCGCTATCCCGCTGTCCTGCATCGACTTCGCGATGAACGCCGTCATCGCGGTCGAGTAGATGGGGATGTCCTCCCGCAGGAACGAGATGTAGCCCGTGTGGTCGATGTGCGCGTGCGACACCAGCACCGCGTCCACGTGGTCGATAGCCGCGTAGCCGGGGTGCTCGCGGTATCGCTCCCAGACGCCGCCCGGCGGAATGAGATCGCTACGGTAGATGCCCTCCAGGCGCGGCAGCAGCGGGCCGAAGAAGATGCCCTGCTCGTTCGTGTACTGCATTTCCAGGAGGTCGAGCAGTCCCGCGCCGGGCCGTGGTTTCAGGTACTCCTCGAAGTACTGCTCGCGGACCTTGAATGATGTCCCGAAGTCGAAGAACAGGCGGGTTGTGCCGTCCTCCAGCAGGATCTTGTTCCCGCCGATGCTCCTCGCTCCCCCGTAGACCGTAATCGCAATCACGAAGATGCAACAATCCTCTCGACTAGCTCTCTCATCATTCGCGCAGGCTTGCCCCTCTTCTCCGCCTCACAAAGGACGCTCCTCACAACGTGGGGACTCTTAAGCGCCCTGTCATTGCTGTCATAGCCAAGCTCGCTTCTGCATCGACCCACAAGTTCATCGAATAGTTCTGCACCAATCTCCTCTCGAAGCGCCCGCTCCAGCTCGTACTCGAAGCACGCGCCGTTGTCCCACACCCCTCTGGGCCAGGGATTTGGATCCCTGCCCAACAAACGGAGGAGGGTTCCGTTCATTTTAGCGCTGTCGCGTTGCTGACCCTCATTCCCCTGTCCCCTGTCACCATCCCAGATCACGTATGTCGCGATTCCCAGGGTGCTGAATATGGCAGCAGGCCGATCCAAATTGTACTTCCCACCGCATGGCAGAACAGAGATGCCTTTCCCCTCGAAATCGCATCCGCTCGCCTGCGCTGCACCCAGCAGTGCCGCTCTGTCGCTCTCGCCCTCCGTCAACACTGCCACCCGCGCAAAGAAACCCTCGTTTACCCATGGCGTCATCACGGCCGCCAGCCGCGCCTTAAGTCCCGCCACCGAAAACGTGCCCTGGGGCACATTGTGGGCTGTTTCCAATGTATGGACGATGTCCTCCAAATCAACCTCAGAGACTTGGGTGGATTTCCCCTCCCCGACCGTCCGTGCTTGCTTCCGCAGTACCCGTATCTGATCCGCCCGATCAATGCCGGTGAACAGAGGCGAATGGGTCGTGTATATCACCTGGGTTGTGTCGGCCACGCCAGCGATGCTTCCGTCGCTCAATTGGAGAAGGACCCTAGCTATGAGACGCTGCCTGTCCGGGTGTTGGTACAGCTCCGGCTCTTCAATTCCCAATATTAGACTGCACCCCGCCTCCGCGAGACCATTCCCCTCCTGGTCCTCCTCCGCTCTCTCGCCTGCGCTCTGCGTCGCGCTCACTGCTAAGTGCTGCAATAACGTCAGAATAAGAGCCCGCTGGGCTCCATGACCGCACCGTTCGATTGTAGACGCGTGTTCGTCTTCACGTAGCCGGGTATCCGCTGTCGGCATCGGTATGCGGATCTCTCCGGTCTCCCAAGTCATCTCCACATCCGTGCCGGGAGCGTAGGTAGCAAGAGTCTGTCCTAGTCGAGATTCCAAATCCCGCAGTTGCACTTCAGTCTTTCTCTGCATGATCTCTAGGTAGCGCGTCTGGGTTTCCTCCTCAAACTGGCGCACATCTTCGCACGTCCTCAGCTCGCTTCTCACCACGAGATCCAACAGTTGGCTGATCGTTGTGTTTTTGCCCTTCTCAGTGCCGATATCTGATGCGTCCAGCACCGCCGGAATCAGGACAAACTTGGTCCTGTTGTCGAGGCGACCACCTCCCACGTTCCGCGCACCGAAGAACTGCTCTTCCTTCCTTAGCTTGATGAGTCTTTCACGATGGGCATCCTCCCACTCCCTCAGAATCCCCTCCCCATGCTCCCTGCCGCGAACCGCAGCGGGCAACTCCTCGTAGCCCCCCGTCTCTCGGAGCGCAGCGTACCCAGCTCTCCAGTCCGTCCACACCGGAATGGCTCTGAGCTCGGCAAAATCCGGATTTTGGAGCTTAAAGCCAAAGTACTTCTGGCTCCTCTGGCCCTGACCACAGAGCATTTCCTTCTCCACCACGAGCGCGTCATTCTCAACATAGCTTCCAAAGAGCGCTTTCTCATCAGGCGACAAGTCCTCGTACGTCACCGTAACGAGAATTGGCTCTTCTCGCTCGTAGCAATCATCCTCCGAGAACCTAGCGTCCACGTCGTAGAAAAGCTCAAGTGCACGAAGGAAGCTGGATTTTCCACATCCGTTTGGACCGACCAGTACTGTCAGTCGGCGGCAGTTGAGGATTCCATCTTGAATGCACCGGAAGTTCTGCACCCGCACCGACTCAATTATCATGACCGCCTACCCCACACGGATGTAGCTGTACCGGCCTTTGACGTGTTGGTTCAGGTACGCTCCGTGGGAAGAAGCCGCCATCAACCCGGCGTGAACCGCTTCCGGCACCCCGGAGTACTGATATGTCGCTCCAGCCTTGAACTCAACTTCCAGGGTTCGAGACTCCGAGTCGTAGCCCACAGAGACGAGGTTACTGGAACTGACGGGTTCGCGAATCATTCGTCACCCTTTCGCTGCGCCACCAGAAGGTGGCAACCCTGTCCTCGAACATGTATTCTAGCACCGTCGTCAAGAGGAAGCTAGGGGTTTTCGCGCCCGCGACCCCGATATGCCGCGGGCTTTAGCTCGTGCTCAAAAGCAACCGCAGAGAGGAGCGCCAATGTTCCGCGAAGAACGCCGATCCGGCGCCAACCTTAACCACGACGCCGAGGTTTGGGCCACATTTCGACGCAAATTGGCGCCATATTTTGAATCTGAGTGTGCGCATCCCAAATCTGGAAAAGACGCGAAAAAATAATTGAATTCAATGGGTCAATTAAGCGACGGGCCGTGCCCTATTAAGGTGGCAGTCTCTCCCGAAGCGCATCCACCAGCCCCTCCACCGGCACCCGCACCTGGTCCATCGAGTCCCGCTCCCGGATAGTCACCGCCCGGTCCTCCAGCGTATCGAAGTCCACCGTCACACAGAACGGCGTCCCAATCTCGTCCTGCCGACGGTACCGCCGCCCGATGCTCTGCGCGTCGTCGTACGCCGTCATGAAGTGCGGCCGCAGCAGCGACCACACCTCGCGCGCCGTCGGTACCAGCTTCTCATTGCGACTCAGCGGCAGAACCGCCGCCTTGATCGGCGCCAGACGCGGGTCCAGCTTCAGAAGCACCCGCTTCTCGCCGCGCACCTCCTCCTCCCGGTAGGCGTCGACGATGAACGCCAGCAGCGGCCGGTCCACTCCCGCCGACGGCTCGATGATGAACGGCACCACGTGCTCGCCCTTCTCCTCGTCGAAGTAGCTAAGCGTCACGCCGCTCTCCTTCGAATGCTGCTGCAGGTCGAAGTCCCGCCGGTTCGCGATGCCCTCCAGCTCCAGCCAGCCCATCGGGAACTGATACTCCACGTCTGAGCACGCCGCCGCGTAGTGCGCCAGGTCTTTCTGCTCGTGCGCCGTCAGACGCAGGTTCTCCGGCCGCATCCCCAGGTCAACGTACCAGCGCAGCCGCTCCTCCATCCAGTACTCGTGCCAGCGCTGCGCCTCCTCCGGCCGCACGAAGAACTCGATCTCCATCTGCTCGAACTCCCGCGTCCGGAAGACGAAATGGCGCGGGTTCACCTCGTTGCGGAACGACTTCCCGATCTGCGCCATCCCGAACGGCAGCTTCTTGCGGCTGCTCGTCAGCACGTTCTCGAAGTTGACGAACATCCCCTGTGCCGTCTCCGGCCGCAGATAGACGACGCTCGCCTCATCCTCCAGCGGTCCGGCGAACGTCTTGAACAGCAGGTTGAACATGCGCGCCTCGGTGAACTGCCCGACGGCGCCGCAGTTCGGACACCGGTCCTCCTCGATCTCGTCCGCGCGGAAGCGGGCCTGGCAGTTGCGGCAGTCGACCATCGGGTCCGCGAACGTCGCGACGTGTCCGCTTGCCACCCAGACCTGCGGGTGCATCAGGATCGCCGCGTCCATCCCCACCATGTCCTCGCGCTCCTGGACGTTCGTCCTCCACCAGGCGCGCTTGATGTTGTTCTTCATCTCCACGCCGAGCGGCCCGTAGTCCCACGCGCCGGCCAGGCCGCCGTAGATCTCGCTGCTCTGGAATATGAAGCCGCGCCGCTTGCACAGCGACACGATCTCGTCCATATCCACGCGATTCTCGGTTTCCGTCACCTTTCGCCTCGCACTCTAGCCTGCCTGTGGGGCAACGCTTGGGGATGCTTGAAAAGTAGCAGCTACGTTCTGGGAATCGCTGTCCGTCTGGCCTTCTTAGATACGGCCAGGCGGATCGAATCCGCATCGGTTTTTCGACCAGATTCTAGCTTATTCTTGGGTCTTCGGGCTAATTCTGCTTGACATGCCAGACGATCAAGTGGTCGCTCTTGAACTGGGCCACAACCTGCCCTTGGAGAAGAAAGGTAAGCAGAGTCTCGTTACCTCCCAGGGTTTGGCCTTGGACCAAGAGGTTTGGTCGCTCCCAGCGCCAATCGTCCGCTTGGATTTCGTAATAGTTCCCCGCAGCTTGGTCGGTGAGGACTTCATAGGTGTTCATCGGGGCCTCCTTGCTCGGACGGATATACTGGCCTCGATTATAGCAAACGCTAAGTCGGAGCATTGGCCCGCCCAACATTCTTCCGAAAGTAGAAGAAAGTAGGAGTTTCGACACCGAGAGTCAAAGACGGGCCAATTCTTCTTGACAGCCTTCTTCGGCGGTTGCTACCATCATCTTAGGAGAACAAGCAGCACCTCGACGGAGGCGGAGATAACGCGGGCCGCGACAGCAAGGAAGTCTGTCGGCCGCGTTTCTGTTCTCGACAACACGGCATTATGCTAAGGGGGTGACGTCGTGAAGTTCTTCATCGGTTTCCTGCTCGGCCTGACAGTCGGCGCCTCGATCGGTCTTGCTTTCGCGCCCGAACCCGGCGCACGGACGCGCGCGAAGGTAATGGACCGAATGAGGGAGAAGACCCAGGGCTCTCCCATGGAAGAGGCCATGGACGAGATGAGGGAGCAGTACCAGTAGCCCCCTCCGCCCTGCTAGGAAGGCAGGACCTTGGCCGAAGACCAGCTCAAGCTGGTGGTCATCATCGCTTCTGATGTCGACGGGGACCGGCTGATCAAACGGCTGGTCCAACGAGGCCACCCCGCGACCAAGATCGGCGGCCTCGGCGGCTTCCTCCGGCGTGGGAACGCGACGATACTATCCGGTGTGCCGGCCGCCGACGTCGAATCGGTGATCGAAATCGTCCGCGAAGAGTGCCATGCCCGCCAGGAGTTTGTCCCCGTGCAGACGCTGCCTTTTCTCGGCGAGGGCGTCTCTTTCGCCGACCCGCTGGAAGTGCGCGTCGGGGGGGCTGTCGTTTTCGTCCTGGCGGTGGAACGGTTCGAGAAGACCTAGCTTGACACGGCGCAGGGGCGCGGCTTTGTAGCCGACTCGCCACGGGATGGAGACATCGACTGCTCAGTGCAGGGAACGGAACTCGTTCACGAGGTGCGCGTCGAGCTGTGTTCCTGCTGCCCCCGTCATCACCTTCAGAGCGTCCTTCTCGCCGAGCGCCCGCCGGTACGGCCGGTCAGACGTCAGCGCCACGTACACGTTGGCGACGGCAATGATGCGCGATTCCAGCGGAATGAGGTCGGTCGCGAGCATCTCCGGATAGCCTTTGCCGTCCGGCCGCTCGTGATGGCCGCCCACCCATTGCGCCGCCTCCTCCATCCCCGACAGGTTCTCCAGGATCAGCCGCGAGTAGCTCGGGTGACGCTGCATGAGCTGCATCTCCGTCAGCGTCAGGATGTCAGGCTTGCCCATGATGCGCGCCGGCACCGACAGTTGACCGATGTCGTGCAGCAGCGCCGCCAGCCGAATCACCTGCACGTGCTCCGGCGAAAGTCCGATCGCCTCTGCGAGCTGCCCGGCTATCTCCGAAACGCGCGCCGATTTGGCTTGTGTGAAGCGGCTCTTGGAGTCGATGACTTCCGCCAGCCCTTTCGCCAGGCTCATGACCGCTTTCCAGCTCCACTTTCCGTTCTCCTGGCGCTTCGCGCCCAGCAGGGAGCGAGAGAGCTCCTTGCCGAACAGCCCCAGCCAGAAGTCGTCACTGCGCGAGAGGACCTTCACTTGCTCCACAAGCATTGGGTCGAGCACCATCTCGGAGACGTCTTCCAGCTCGGCGACTAGATTTCGTCGCGCCACGAGCGAGTTCTGCTCCTCGGCGATCACCGACTCCGCCCAGTCAGCGGTCGCAAGCACTCTCGAAAGAAGCGGGATGTCGTGCGCCGCGAGTCCCTCCGGATAGCCGCTGCCGTCCCAATTCTCGTGGCCGGAAGCGATCGTCTCGCCGACCGGCGTCGACAGGCCGAGGGCGATCGCCTTGGCGCCTCCAAGTGACGCGTGCCGGTGGAAAGCGCCGATTATCGCGTCCGGAACAGGAGCCCGGCAGTCGGCGGCGAGCTCCTCCGGCGACTTGCGCGGTGAGGCGGCAAAGAGCGCGTTCTCGTTGACGCCGATGATGTCGGAAAGCTCCGCCGAGACGACCGGAACGCCCAGGTCGTGAAGCAGGCTGGCATAGTAGAGGGTAGTCTCGCCAGTATCGGGCAGTTCCAGCGATTGCACCAGCCGGCCAGCGATGTAGCACACACGGCTGGCGTGCCCTATCACCCGGCCCTCAGCGAGGTCCAGCCCCTCGCTGAATCCCGATATCAGCTCCGCTTTGCTTAGAAGCGGCAGCTGTCCAGGTTCAAAAGCTCCTTCTTGTATGTCCGGGGATCCGTAAAGCTGTGCCGGGGAGACTCCCTCCTCACCCGCTATGGGTGATCTGTTTCGCGTCAATGTAGACCTCGATGGGTATGTGAAAGAGGAGAAACCGCAGCCTCTCCCAAGTTGTAATTGTCCCAATCTGAATATCGGCAGACGGCGCGAACAGCGCAGACCAGGGAGTATGTTGAAAGACGCCAAAATCCAACTTGCGCCGACTTCAGCCCCCGTAGACAATGGCCGAGAGGGAGGCCTCATGATCGTCGAAGCGCTCGTCGTCGGCATGTTTCAGAGCAACTGCTACATCGTCGGCAGCGAAGAGACCCAGGAAGCGATAATTGTCGACCCGGGCGACGAAGGCCGGCGCATCCTGAAGGCGCTGGAACGGCGAGGCCTCGAAGCGAAGCTCATCGTCGTCACGCACACGCACATCGACCACGTCGCGGCGCTGGAGGAAGTCAGGGAGGCAACCGGCGCTTCCGTCGCCATGCACCGCGAAGCGTTCGACTCCGCGCAGCGGGACGCGCCTCTCCTGCGCATGATGCTGGGCAGCGAGCCACGTCCTCTGAGCCCGCCGGACCTCTTCCTGGAGGACGGCGACAAGGTGAAGATAGGCGATCTGGAGTTCGAAACGTTATTCTGCCCCGGTCACGCCTATGGCCACGTCTGCCTCTACGGGCAGGGAATCGTGCTGACCGGTGATGCTCTCTTCGCCGGCGGAATCGGGCGCTTTGACCTGCCGGGCGGCGACGGCAGGCTTCTGCTGCGGAGCATCCGCGAGAAGCTCCTCACCTTGCCGGACGAGACGGTCGTTCTCCCCGGCCACGGCCCGTCGAGTACGATAGGCGAAGAGAAGGCGACCAACCCCTTCTTGCTCTATCCACGCATGTACATGGGCTTCGATCCCGACTAGGCGCTGAGCGGGACAAGAAGGAAGGCCGGAACGAATCCGGCCTTCCTCGTTCTCTCGTGCCTCTGACTAGGAGATGAACAGGGGCGCCAGCACCAGGGTGATGGTGCTTAGCAGCTTCACGAGCACGTGCAGCGACGGCCCCGCCGTGTCCTTGAACGGGTCGCCGACAGTGTCGCCAACGACTGCCGCCTTGTGGGCGTCGCTTCCCTTGCCCAGCGTCACCCAACCAGCAGAGTCGGCCGCAGATACGCCGGGGGCACCCACTGCGACGCTCGCCGCGGGCACTTTCAGGAGGCCCGCCTCGATGTACTTCTTGGCGTTGTCCCAGGCGCCGCCGACGTTGTTGAAGAAGGTCGCCAGAATGACGCCGCCGATTGTGCCCACCATCAGCAGCGCCGCCACCGACTCCGGCCCGCCTGAGCCTACCGACTGCGTCTGCGGTAGAGCCTTGAGGATATCTGCTTTGTAGATTAGCCGGAAGGCCACTCCGATGACGATGGGCGCTCCCACAACAAGCAGGCCCGGAGCCATCATTCCCTTCAGCGCCGCCTGCGCCGTGATGTCAACGGCACGGCCATAGTCCGGGCGGGATGTCCCGGCCATAATGCCCGGGTCCTCACGGAACTGCCGCCGCACCTCCTCGATGATCTTCGATGCCGCCTGTCCCACGGCGCGGATCGCCAGCGAGGCGAACAGGAAGACAATCATCACGCCCAGCAACGCGGAGACGAAGGAGGAGACGTTGGAGATGTCCACCGGGAAGGGGATCGTCGTCAGGTCCTTCCCGAAGTAGATCGAGCTCGAGTCCTTAGCGAAGTGCTCCTTGACCTTGTCCAGGTAAGCGCTGAACAGCAGGAATGCCGCCAGACCGGCGGAGGCCATCGCGTAGCCCTTTGTCAGAGCCTTCGTCGTGTTCCCAACGGCGTCCAGCGCATCGGTGATGTCTCGCGCTGATGCCGGCGCGCCGGACATCTCGATGATTCCGTTCGCGTTGTCCGTGATCGGGCCGAAAGTGTCCATCGAGAGAATGTAGGCGGCCGACATGAGCATGCCCATCGTCGCCACCGCGGTCCCGAACACGCCGCCGTTCGGCAGGTTGGAGTGCGCGCCGAGCACGAAGGAGACGATCAGCGCGGTGCCGATGGCGAGGGCCGTGACCAGCGTCGTCTCGAATCCGACGGCCGTGCCGATGATAATGTTCGTCGCCGGCCCGGTCCGCGATGCCTGCACGATTTCCTTCACCGGCCGCCAGCGTCCGGCTGTGTAGTACTGCGTGATATACACAAATAGCACACTGGTCGCGATGCCTGTCAGGCCGCAGAAGAAGAACCAGTGCCAGTGGTCGCCCATCATGATCTTCGTGACCAGCGCCATAAAGCAGATGCATATGGCCGTGATGACGTAATAGCCGTAGTTTAGAGGCGTCATCGGGTCCTGCCCCTCCTTCGTAAAGAAGGGGACCGTCATGATGCCGATGCCGGTGGCGATGATACCGAATGCACGGATTACCAGCGGGAAGAGGATCCATTCCGGCTTGCCCGTGATCTGGAAGATCGCCACACCCAGGATCATGGCGCCGATGTTCTCTGCCGCTGTCGACTCGAACAGGTCGGCGCCACGGCCGGCGCAATCGCCCACGTTGTCCCCCACGAGGTCGGCGATCACCGCCGCGTTGCGCGGGTCGTCTTCAGGGATGCCGGCCTCGACTTTGCCTACCAGGTCGGCGCCCACGTCCGCGGCCTTCGTATAGATTCCGCCGCCGAGTTGGGCGAACAGCGCGACGAAGCTGGCACCAAAACCGAAGCCGACGATGAGGAACGGCGTGTCCGCCATGTCATTGCCCAGTATTCGGCTGTAGAAACCGAACAACGAGGCAACGCCGATCAGGCTCAGACCGACGACCAGGAAGCCGGAGACGGCGCCGCCTCGAAGGGAGACTGCCACCGCGTCACGCAGGCTGCGCGTCGCCGCAGCCGCGCACCGCCCGTTCGAGCGCACCGCCACGTACATGCCGATGAAGCCGGCAACGCCCGAGCAGGTGGCGCCGATCATGAAGGCCACGCCGGTGAGAACGCCGTGATTCGTACTTGAATCGAAGTAGCCCACGATCAGCCCGATTGCGACCGCCACGAATATCGAAAGCATGGCGATGGTGCGGTACTGCCGCTTCAGGAACGCCATCGCCCCTTCAAAGATCATGCCGGCAATCTCCTGCATGGCGGGCGGGCCGGCGTCACGCTTCAGAACGTCCCAGGCCAGGAACGCCGCGAACAGGACGGTTGCCACCGCCACAATTGGGATCATCCAAGCCATTGCCATGAGTCTGCTCCTTCGCTCTCGAATTGTCGCCCGGTAGGGAGTCGCTCAGCGGTTTGGAGGCTTCCCTCCGACCATGCGAAGTCTAGCAAAGGGTTCTTTCAATAAGCAACCGAGGATGGCCGTTTCTTGCAACGGATTTCACAAGAGAGTAAGCTCGGGCCCGACGGGGCGCAAACGTAGACTAGGATGGCCAGAGTGGCAAACGTGCTCGTCATCAGCGCCGACCTGCCGACGCGAGACCTGTTGCGCGCCTGCTTGGTTGAGGATGGGCACCTCGTTGGCGCCTGCCACGAGCCGGCGGCCGCGCCGCGTCTCTTCGCCACGCTCGCCTTCGACGTACTTTGCCTCGACGTCCATGTCGCAGAAAACAACGTCGACGATCTTCTGCGCTGGCTGCGGGCAGACGGCGATCATTCGGAGATCCCGGTCCTCTTCGTGCTGCCGCCGAGCCGTCGCTGGTTGCCTGCCGCAATCTCAGCGCAGATCCGGCCGGACTTGGACGACAGCCTGACGATGCCGCTGGACGCCGGCCGTCTCAGGGAGAAGGTCCAGCGCCTTCTTTTGCGCCGGCCATCGGCCGCTCAGCCGCGCGTCCTTCGCCTGCCGCCGCTCGTCCTCGACCGCGACACGCACGATCTCGCATCCGGCGGGAAGGTAGTTAACCTTACACCGACCGAGCACCGTCTACTTTTATATCTAATGGAGCGGCCGGGAGAGGTCGTGGCGGGCGATGAGCTCTTGGAGACAGTGTGGGGCTTTCATCCCGGCACCGGCTCGGCGTCTGTCGTCCGAGTGCACGTCGGTAACCTGCGGCGGAAGATGACGAGTCTTGGCCAGGGCCGGCTTCTGGAGACACTCCCGCACCGAGGATATCGTCTGCGTGCGGAGGACACCAAAAGGTCGGTCCCGGGGGAGACGGCTGACGAATAGACGGCCGTGTTAGCCGGCCGCGGCCATTTGGAGTGCTCGTCGCATTGGCGGAAGCGAGAGCCGCTCAGCGGCAATCTCGCTCAGGTCTTCCGATTGGCGTTCCAGCCACTTTCGCAAGTCGTTCTCGATAATGACTCGTCGGAGTTGGTGCGCCCGCCACCGCTTCTCTTCGTCCGGCATCGTGAGGGCATGCCACAGTGCCCCCGCGGTACCTTCGATGTCCCTCGGAGCCACGGAGAGGGCTCCTTCCGCCAGCTCCCGCTGCGAGCCCACTTCTGTCGAGAGGACGACGACGCCGTCGCGGCGGTTGACCAGCGGCCCTTCCTTCGACACCAGGTTCATGCCGTCCGCCAGCGAATTGACGAGCAGGACGTCGTAGAGGCTCATTCGGCCAGCGCCTGCGCGTAGTTGTTCTCAGCGAACGCCTCGATTGGTTCCCAGTCGCCCTGCCTGAAGCGCACGTTGATGTCGGATATCCGCTTCCACACGCGGTCGGCGTGACTGCGGAACTCGGCTACGCAGCCGCGCGACGGCACAAGGAAGGCGAGCAGCTTGACCTGCCCTTTCAGCTCTGGATGGCGCCGGAGCAGTAACTCGAACGCATCGAGACCGCCGAGAATGTTCTTGCTCGGATCCAGGCGGTCCACCCGGACAATCGTCTGCCTGGCGACCTGCTGGGAGAGCTGCTTTCGATAGCGGGCGAAGTCGAGTGAGAGCATCTGGCAGCGCAGTCGCTGGGGGTCGACCGATACTGGATACGCCCGCACGCGCGTGAGTCTGCCGCCTCGCGTGATGGCGCCACCTGACCCGGAAGCGATCACGCCTGGGAGAAAGCGCCGGCACGTCTCGACGAAATTCTCCGCCGAGACGTCCGTTTGGAACCCCACGACGTCCGCGCTCAGCAGACTGTCGCAGATGGCCGAGACGATGTCGTAAGGCAGCCTCTCCCAATCCTCAGGCTTCGGCCAGGGGATGTGGAGGAAATGTTGGAGAATGGCGTCCGGCGCTACCTCGCGCACGTACCCCGGGCACATGTAGAGGTGGTAGTCCTGGATCATCACGTAGCACGGCGTCGTCCCGCTCTTTAGCTCCTCCGCCACGCATTTCGCGAAAGCGCGGTTCACCGGCAGATACCCCTCTTCCCAGCTTCGCCGAATTCGCCCTTCCAGGTCGTGTGTTCGCAGGCTGTCCCAAAGGCCGTGCTGCAGGAACCAGAGGATGGGGTTGCTGAAGACGCCGTAGTGCTGGTGGTAGGCTTGCCGCGGCAGAACGACGAAGCGCTGATCGCACCGCTGACCGTCGACCTCCACTTGAGACCGCCCTTTGCCGGCCATCCGCCGGTCGCCGTCCGTCATGGCGCTGGCAATCCAGACGAAGTCGCCCAGCGGCATCAGCGACGTGAGGGCCGTAGCCACGCCGCCGTTGCCGCCGCAGGCGCGGAGGGCCCCCGACTTGTCGAAGTTGTATTCCAGCGGGCCGCGATTGCTGGCTAGGATGATGCGATTCGGGTGGCTTGCGGTCGCGAAGGCATCCTTGCCCGCCGCTGTGTCGTCCAGTTCAGGGCGAATGCTAGTGACTCCCTTCCAGTCGAAACCTCGGCAGCGCTCACGTCCCTGCGACCGCATTGCTGTCAGGCGCATTCTGCTCGCCCGATTCGCAGGCAAGATTGCCTGTCGTCCGAGTCTCTGCTGAAAGCCAGAGAATAGGGGTGAACTGGCACCAGCGCCCTCGGGCCACCGATACCCATTTTATTATCGGCAGACCGAGGCGATTCTTTAGGGTTTCAACCTCTGTCTTTCGGCAGATTTCTAATCGGCCGAACGCAAGAGGACGGCCAATCGCGTGAGGAAAACGGCGACTTCGCTCGGCCCGGCGAGCATGACATCGGAAGCCTTCGCCAGATCGCTGGGAGCCTCATCGCCGCCAACGCCGATGATCAGGCTTGCCGGGTCCGGTCGGAGCGCCCGTAGCGCTGTCATCGCATCTATGTCCGTGCGGTCGTCGCCGAGGAAGACGACACTCTCGATGCCGCGCTCCTCCACGAGCGATCCGACAACGCTTCCCTTGTCCAGCGGCAGCTTCGGCCGGACCTCGACGACCATCTTGCCTTCGCTCAAGGCGTATCGGCCGGACGCCGCGATTCGATTCAGCGCTTCGATGATTCTCTTTCGGGCCGTCTCGGGCTCCGGCGCGTTTCGGTAGTGCACGGACAGTATAGTTCCCTTGTCCTCGATGCGCGCGCCTTCGATTTCGCCGGTGTCCTGCTCCAGCCGCGCGCGCAACTCCCGCGTCTCGTCTGCGAAGGCCGCGGCCTCGTTGCGGTAGCCGTTCTGTTGGTCCCAGCGCTCTTGGCCGTGGTTGCCCACATACAGCAGCTCGTCCAGCCCGACCATGCGACGAGCGTCTCCCACGGTCCGTCCCGATATGACTGCAACGAGGTCTAGCAGGCGCGAAAGTCGGCGCAGCGCCTCGCGACTCTCAGGGAACACGATCGCCGCTTCCGGGGAGGATACGATGGGGCTGAGCGTGCCGTCGACGTCGGTGATCAGCGCCGCCGGACGCGCGTGCAGCAGCCGGGCCGCGACAGCGGCGGTCTTGTCGGGCATGCTCTTCATGGCCCTATCATTATCAGTCGCAGCTTCCGGCTGTCAATGAGCCTTCGGCGGCTGGCCTGTCAGTCCGTAATCCATGTTGTATAATTGCCGCTGGAAGGGCCCGTAGCTCAGCGGCAGAGCGGCCGGCTCATAACCGGTTGGTCGCAGGTTCGATCCCTGCCGGGCCCACCAGGAGCAAACCAAGTCCGCTTCTTCTGGCCCTTCCAACAGCTCATGATCTCGTCCACTTCCTACCTTGATCTGGTGCGACGGGTCGTCGCCGCATACGAGCCGCAACGTATCGCGCCGGCGGGCCGGCCGCCGGCTGGCGTGCTCCTCCTCTTGTACGATGCCGCGGGCAAAACGCATCTGCTCTTCACCAAGCGTACCGAGCTCGTCGAGCACCATAAGGGCGAGATCTGCTTCCCGGGCGGCTCACAAGAAGCGGGCGATGACGACCTGTACTACACGGCGTTGCGGGAGACGTTCGAGGAGATAGGCATTCTTCCCGAAGACGTCGAGCGCGTCGGCCGGCTCGACGATATCGTGTCGCGCGGCAGCAACTTCGTCGTGTCGCCGTTCGTCGGCTTCCTGAAAACGGCCGAGCCCTATCACTACCGGCACGCCGACCACGAGGTGGACGAGATCCTAGAGGTGCCGCTGGCGCATTTACTCGAGCCAGCGAACAGCGGCCAGGAGATGCGCAACCTCGACGGGCAGGATATCGAGATCGTCTTCTACCGCTTCGGCCGGCACGTCATCTGGGGCGCCACAGCCCGAATGCTAAGTCAACTCCTGGGCCTGTTGACCGCGGCCAGCGAATAACATCAATCGGACTGCTCGCCGTCCTTCTTCGCCGTCTTCCGCAGCCGCTCGTACTCTTCCCAGATGCGTTTCTCCCAGCCCAGCTCGCCCGGCTGATAGTAGCGCCGGCCGCGAAGACGCTCCGGCAGGTGCTCCTGCTCGACCTGATGCCCCTGGAAGGAGTGCGCGTACTTGTAGTCGCGCCCGTACCCCAGCTCGCGCATGAGGCCGGTGACGGCGTTGCGCAGGTGCAGCGGCACGGGGTCGTTCCGCATCTCGCGGGCGTCGGCTACGGCGCGACCATAGCCGGTGAGCGCCGAGTTGCTCTTGGGCGCCGTCGCCAGGTAGATCGCGCACTCCGCCATCGGCAGGTACCCCTCCGGCATGCCGACGAAGTGGACCGCCTGCTGGCACGCCGTCGCGACGACCAGCGCCTGCGGGTCCGCCAGCCCGACGTCCTCGGCGGCAAGGATGACCATTCGCCGCACGACGAAGAGCGCGTCCTCGCCCGCCTCGATCATGCGGGCCAGCCAGTAGAGGGCGGCATCGGGGTCGGAGTCGCGCAGAGACTTGATGAAAGCGGAGATGGTGTCGTAGTGCGCCTCACCGGCCTGATCGTAGAGGTACGTCCGGTGCTGAAGCGCCTCCTCGATGAGGGCGGCGGTGATTCGCCTGACGCCCTGTTCGTCCGGCGACGCGGCGGCCGCGGCGAGCTCGAGCGCGTTCAGGGCGATGCGTGCGTCGCCGCCGCTGCTTGCCGCCAGAGTCGCGATTACGTCGTCGTCGATCTCCGGCTTCTCGCGGCCGAGCCCTCGCTCCTCGTCCGCCAGCGCCCGTCGCAGAATCGTCTCCACCTGTTTCGGCGTCAGCAGGTTCAGCGTGTAGACGCGGCTGCGCGACAGCAACGGCCCGATGACTTCGAACGATGGGTTCTCCGTGGTCGCGCCGATGAGCGTGACGGTGCCCTCTTCGACGTGCGGGAGGATGACGTCTTGCTGGGCCTTGTTGAAGCGGTGGATCTCGTCGATGAAGAGGATTGTGCGCTGGCCGTAAAGGGCGCGGCGGTCGCGCGCCTCGGCGACGATGCGACGCAGGTCGCCGACGCCGGCGGTGACGGCGGAGATCGGCTCGAAGTGCGACTTCGTCTGGGCGGAGATGATGCGGGCGAGCGTGGTCTTGCCGCTTCCCGGCGGGCCCCAGAAGATCATCGACGGCACCTGGTCGGACTCGATGAGACGCCGGAGCAGCCGGTCTTCGCCGACGAGGTGCTCCTGGCCCACGAACTCATCGAAGCTGCGCGGCCGCATTCGAGCGGCCAGGGGCGCCTCGCGCTCGCTCTGGGCGCGGGCCCGCTCCTCGAACATGTCGGGGCGCTTAGGCTTCCTTCGATCCATCTTCGGCGTTCCGTTCAGGGAACCGCTTAACGCCCCACTTCTCCCAGAAAGTCACCTCATCCACCGGCAGGCGCCGCGGCGGCCCGAAGCGCCCGAGCGGCCGGCCGACGGGGATAAGCGCCATCGTCTCGATGTCGTCGGGAACGTCCAGGAGCTTCTTAACCTCGGCCTCATGCAGTCGATGGAGCGTCGTTATCGTCGTGCCGAGGCCGAGGGCGCGTGCGGCCAGCATGAGGTTCTGAACCGCCGGGAAGATGGAAGAGCCGGTGACCGACGTCCCGAAGCCCGCCCCCTGTGTCGTGACCATGATGAGCACGGGCGTGTCCGCCAGGTGGTGCGCCAGGTGCTCGGCGGAGCGATAGGCGCGCCCGAGGCCCTGCGGACCGGAGCCCGGCGGAGGCGCCTCCAGCTTGCCGTAGGTCGCGTCCCAGGCCTGGCGGTAGTACTCGCCGATGCGATGCTTCGTCTCCGGGTCGCGGATGACGATGAAGTTCCAGGGCTGGCGGTTACCGCCGCTGGGCGCCATCGTCGCGGCTTCGAGGATCGTCCACAGCTCCTCGTCGGTGACGGGCTCGTCCGAGAAACGGCGCATGGCGCGCAGGGTGCCGATGGCTTCGAAGAGGTCGATTTGCGGTCTCATGGCGTCCCTCCCACCGTCATTGTAGGCGAGACGGAGGAGCATGACCAGCGGCGCCGGATCAGGAGGTTGGTACGCGTCTTCTGCCCTTCAGCCCCGTCGCCAGCTTCGTCGCGACCTCGCGGCGAACGCGCGCCGGCAGCTCCGACTCGTGCCGCTCGACGAAGGCTATGACGGCGCCGCGGTCGAACTGGCTGAGGGCGCGCAAAGCCCAGGATAGCGCCTTTGCCACCATGTCGTCGCGGTCAGACGCGACGAGATCGCAGATCGCCAGCGTGCGCGTGGCCGCCTCGCCCTTCGACTCGCGGCTGAGGGCGACGGTTGAGACGACGGCGGCGCGTCGCCACCAGCGGTCCGGCGAATGCGCCCAGCGGAGAAACGTCTCGTCGTCCAGCCGGCCTTTCGCCCATGGCGGCCCGCTGATCGTGCCGGCGAAGGCGTCGACAGAGGCCCAGTTGTCCATGCCGCGTCCCAGCGCTTCGACGCGCTTGACGGTGAGCGCGGCCATGGCACCGCGATGGCGGTAGATGAGCTCGTAGGCGACCTGGCGGCCTTCGAAGGTGCCGGCGTCGATGACGGCGTCGGCGAGCCGCAGGACGTCTTCGGCGGGCGCATCCCGCAGGCGCTTCGCGACGTCGCGGACGATGGCGCGGAGGTCGGGCACGGAGACGCCGACGACCTCCAGGGCGGTCGGGAAGTAGGTGACGGCGATGCGCTTTCGCTCCGGATTGGCGACGGCGCGGAGCCGGGCGTCGATTTCGGCTGTGACGGCGGCGACGTCGATCAACTCAGGGCTAATCCGTCGCAATCATGAGGTTTGTCGCCCTGATGACGGCGTGTGTTGCGAGCGCTTATCTTCATGATTCCGCGCCTTCCTGCGCTTTTCCTCAGCTTACCATATCGGCCAGTCGGACTTGACACCTACGCCCTCGTGGGGCGACAATCTGGCATCGCTAGCGAATGGAGCGTAGCATGAAAGTGCTCTTCCTTCTCCTGGCGCTGTTCCTGTCGAGCGCGGCGCTGACCGCTGCCTGCGGCGGGAATGACCAAGCGGCAGCAACACCCACCCCGACGCAAGCGGCACGAACGCCCCCTCCGATCACGGCTTCGGGCCAGTCGACAGACCGCGCCGGTTGCGATCCGTCTTATCCCGACGCGTGTTTGAAGGATGGCATCGGTGACTACGACTGCGCGGGCGGCACGGGTAACGGCCCGAACTACGTCAAGGGCCCCATTCGCGTGCTGCCGCCCGACCCTTTCCGCCTCGACAGCGACCACAATGGCTGGGGGTGCGAGAGCCACTGAGCGAAGGCCGCGAGGAATCCTCTTCGCGCGCGAACCGCGCCTAGTCCTCGATGATCACGGTGCCCTGCGAGCCGTCGACGGTGATGATCTGGCCCGTCCTGATGCACTGCGTCGCGGTCTTGACGCCGACGACCGCCGGCAGGCCGTACTCGCGGGCGACGATGGAGCCGTGCGACAGCGTGCCGCCTATGTCCACGACAAGCCCCGCCACGACGACGAATAGCGGCGTCCAGCCGGCGTCGGTCACCGGCGCGACGAGTATCTCCCCGCGTTTGACCTCGACGTTGTCGCGGGGGTCGTGGACGACGCGGGCGGGGCCGGTCGCGCGCCCCGGCGAGACGGGAAGCCCCCGCAAGACCTGGCCCGGAGTCAACGACGGCGCGGCGCTTAGAGGTCGCGGGCGTCCGGCGAAGGCGTCGGGCAGAACGACGACCCGGTTTCGCTCCTCCTCCTCGCGGCGGCGACGCACTCTGGTCATGGCTTCCGCCGGGTCGAGCCTTCCCTCCGCCAGGTCGGTAGCTTCGTCCCAGGTGAGGTAGTAGATGTCGTCGGGCTTCGTCAGGCGCCCGTCGGCGCTGAGGCGTTGGCTGAGCTCGCGCATCAGACGGCGAAAGTGGTCGTTGGCGCGGATGAGGAGCGACTTCGTGCGCTCCCGCTGCGCCAGGCTGTTGCGGGCGTCGCGGAGGGCCCAGCGAAACGCCCAATGCCTGCGCCTGCCGACGCGCCGCACAGCGTCCTTCTCAGCGACCTCGCGTTCGCGGCGCTGGTGTTCCTCCATCGAGTGGGGGTCGGCGGCGGGATCGGCGTTGAGGTAGCTCCTGATCATCGTGAACACGCAGGGCATGTCGTCCGTCCACGTGGGGCTGGAAAGATCGCCCTCCCTGACAGCGCGATGGCCGTGGCGCCCCAGGAATTCGGCGAGGCGGGCGCGAAATGGGCCGGCGGCACCTTCGTCGAGGCTGTTCAGCGTGCATTCGATCTCCGCGCCGTCGCCGGAAGCAAACGCATCACATAGCGCCGGCGAGGACAGGACGAGGCGCGAGAGGTCCCACAGGTCGAAGGCGGGACGGGCGCTCTCGACGCTGCCGGCGCTGCAGAGCGTCGCGTGGAGAGAACCATCGTCGCCGAGCCAGTCGGCCGTGCGCTGCCGCAGCCGCTCGAAGCTGAGGCCGGCGGACGCGGACGCCATCAAGTGGACGCTGGCATGAGGGGCCGTCTTGGCGCGCCCGTCGCGGACCGTCGCCGTCAGCTCTTCGAGGGAAAGCTGCGCAAGAGGGCGCAGGCTTTCCTCCGACTCATTCCCCTCGACCACGCGCTGGAAGCCGCGTATCTCCGCCGGCAATCGAAGCCAGACCCAGAGCACGCGGACGGCGGTGACGCCGCGGCGGAGGCGCTCGACGGGCGAACGGCGGACCGGCGCTGTTTCGGAGCGCGCGACGCCGAAGTACTGCTCGTCGAGACCGTCGTTGCCGGAGCCTTTGTCCGCCGCTTCTCGCAAGAGCGAGGCGTTGAGGAAGGGACGGCCGTAGAAGAGGGCCATAAATGGGTCAGGGTTGCTGATCTTGATGCCGGCGCGTCCGATCATGCGGCGCCAGGCCCGATCCATCACGTCGCTCATGAGCGACCAGGCGAGCGGCGAAACGGCGCCGGGGAGCACCTCCTGCACGTTCGCGGACGTCCAGACGGTGTCGGGGTGCGCCTGCGTGTCGAACTCGCATTCGGCCCTGGTGGCTGTGTCCATACTTCGAGCCCTCCGGCTGTCGTTTAGCTCGCCAGATGAACTATTGTGACGCCTTCGCCGCCCTCTTCCCGCGGCGCGAAATCATAGTCCTTCACCAGCGGGTGCGAGGAGAGCATCTGCCGCACGGCTCGTGCCAGGGTGCCGGTCCCCTTGCCATGGACGATGCGCACCCAGGGCAACCGCGCGCGGAAGGCATCGTCGAGGTACTTGTCGAGGTCAGGCAGCGCCTCGTCGACCAGGCGACCGCGCATCTGTATCTCCATCGGCACGGACGGCGGCGGCGGCGTGACGGGCGCCGTCCCACCGATGACCGGACCGTGCGCCTTGACGCGCTGCACCTTCTCGACTTTCTTCAGCGGCACCTGGCTGTGCAGCGAGCCCAGCCGGATGGCCACTTCGCCCTTCTCGTCCGGCGGCGACAGCGCTTCGCCGAAGCGG
This sequence comes from uncultured Chloroflexia bacterium, assembly GCA_963703345.1. Classification (GTDB taxonomy): domain Bacteria; phylum Chloroflexota; class Dehalococcoidia; order DSTF01; family JALHUB01; genus JALHUB01. Next base: position 1,977,689 of record OY969814.1, read on the forward strand.
CCCAGCCCGCGCACCCAGACGATGTCGCCGGCCTGTATCTCTTCCGGCAGCACGAGGTCGCCTCCCTTGCGACGGCGGCGTCTGGGAGACGGAGGCGGCGGCTTCAGCGCCTCGGCCACGGCTTCGGCGGCGGCGACCTTCTCGGCGGCCGCCTCGGGCTTCTGACGCTCGATGCGACGACCGGCGTGCGCCAGGAGCTGTCGGACTCGAGCGAGCTCTTCCTCCGCCTCGTTGCGGGCGTTGGCGAGGATCTGCTCGCGCTCCTCTTCGATGGCGTCGAGCTTGTCCTCCAGGCGCAGGCGTATCTCCTCCGCTTCCTTGCGGGCGAGCAGCTCGGCGCGACGGGCGTCCTCGGCGGCGGCGCGCTCGCGCTGGATCTCGGCCAGGAGGCTTTCGGCGTGCGCCCGCTCCGGCTCGATGGACGCGCGGGCGGCGGCTATAACGTCCTTCGGCAGGCCCAGCCGCTCGGCGATTGCGAGGGCGTTACTGCTGCCGGGCAGGCCGATGGCGATGCGATAGGTCGGCGCCAGCGTCTCCGTGTCGAACTCGACGGAGGCGTTCATGACGCCGCTGGTGCTGTGCGCGAAGACCTTGAGCTCGCCGTGGTGGGTCGTCGCGACCGTCAGGCAGGCGGTGGCGAGGACACGTTCGAGGAGGGCGCGGGCCAGCGCGGCGCCTTCGTCGGGGTCGGTGCCAGCGCCGAGCTCGTCGAGGAGCACAAGGCTGTTGGGGCCGGCCCCGGCGAGGATGCCGATGATGTTCGTCATGTGGCTGCTGAAGGTGGAAAGCGACTGCTCGATACTCTGCTCGTCGCCGATATCGGCGAGGACGGCGTCGAAAACGGGCAGGCGGCTGCCGGCGTCGGCGGGCACAGGCAGGCCGGCCTGGGCCATCGCGCTCATCAGCCCGACCGTCTTCAGGGCGACCGTCTTGCCGCCGGTGTTCGGGCCGGTAATGAGCAGCACGCTGTAGTTGCCACCGACGGAGAGCGAGGTGGGGACGGCCTCGCCGCGGAGCAGCGGATGGCGGGCGTTCACGAGGTGAAGGGCGTCGGGCGGGCGCGTCAGCCAGGGCTGCGATTCGCCGTCGTAAGGCAGCTCCGTCGCGCCGAGCTCTTCGGCGAGGGCGGCCTTGGCGAAAGCGAGGTCGAGCTCCGCCAGCGATTCGATGTTGACGCCGATGGCGTGGGCGGAGCGGCCGGCAAGCGCGCTGAGACGGCGGAGAACGCGCTCGACCTCCCGCTGCTCCTCGGCCTGCGTTTCGCGCCAGGTGTTGCCGAGGTCGACGACCGCGAGGGGCTCGATGAACACGGTGGCGCCGCTCGCCGACACGTCGTGGATGATGCCGCGCACCTGGCCGCCGGCTTCGACTTTGATTGGGATGACGTAGCGGCCTTCCCGCAGGGTGATGATGGGCTCCTGGATGGCGGCGCGCATGTCCGGCGCCGTCAGAAGCTCCTGGAGCTTGGCGTAGAGGCGGTCGTGCACCGTGTGGAGATCGCGGCGGACGATAGCGAGCGCCGGGCTGGCGGCGTCGGCGATCTCGGCACGCGGCGTGATGCAGCGATAGATCTCTCCGGCGACTTCGGCGAGGTCGGTGATGCGCTCGGCGATCTCCACGAGGAGCGGCAGCTTGTTCGCGGGCAGTCCGCCGAGCCGGACCAACGTCTCCTTGAGGCCGCGGCCCGCCGCCAGCGTGCCGGCGACGTCGAGCAGCTCCGACGGCTCGAGGATGCCGCCGAGGTTCGCCTTGTTGGCAAGCTGTCGCACATCGTGGACGCCGCCGAGGCCGCTGCGGGGCTGCATCTCGCGCAGGCGTCGCGCTTCGGCAGTGAGACGCTGTCGGCGGACCACCTCGTCGTAGTCCGTGGACGGGCGCAGCGACACGGCGAGGTCGCGGCCGGCGGAGAACGAGGTGTGCTTCGCCAGTCGCGCCAGCACCTTCTCGAACTCGAGCGTGGCAAGGGTCTTCTCGTCCATGGGAGAGTATTGTAGCAGACTCCGCGGTTCAGCAGAGATGGAGATGCAGAGGAAGGTCTAGTCGAGGGAGAGCCAGATGCGGTAGAGCCGGCGCCGCGGCAGGCCATAGAGTTTTGAGAGCTGCGCCGTCGCGGCCTGGGCGCCCACGCCTTCTTCGCGCAGCCGCCGCATCTCGGCGATGACCTCCGGCGGGACCGCTTCGTCGGCTGACGCAGCAGGAGCGCTGGCGATGACCAGCGTGAACTCGCCGCGAGGCTCCGCGAAGTGCCGCAGGGCGTCGGAGACGCGGCCGCGAAACACCTCCTCGTAGAGCTTCGTCAGCTCGCGGCAGACGGCGACGTCGCGGTCACCCAGCGCCTGCTCGATGTCGGCCAGCGTCTGGCGCAGGCGGTGCGGCGCCTCGAAGGCGACAAGCGTCTCTTCGCGCGCTGCCAGCGACTGGAGCAGGCGTCGACGCTCCGTTGCCTGACGCGGCAGGAAGCCGAGGTACGTGAACGCGCGGGTCGACAGGCTGGAGACGGCAAGCGCGGTCGTAATCGCCGAGGGGCCAGGCACGGGCACGACCGGAATGCCGGCGGCGTAGGCGGCGCGCACAAGGTCCTGCCCGGGGTCGCTTATCGCCGGCATGCCGGCTTCGGAGACGAGCGCAACGTCGCCCTCCATCAGCTTCGCGAGGATGACCGATGTTTTCGAGCGCTTGTTGCGGTCGTTGTAGCTGGTCAGCGGCGTGTGGATGTCGTAGTGCGAGAGCAACTTCCGTGTCGTGCGCGTGTCTTCCGCGGCGATGAGACTCACCTCTCGGAGCGTTCGCAGCGCCCGCAGCGTCACGTCCTCCAGGTTGCCAATCGGCGTCGCGACGAGATAGAACGTGCCCATTATGTCAAGAGTTGCCCTAACGACTATCTTTTTTCGGAATTATATCAGATCGTCACAGATTCGCGTTGACCTCTCCGCCCCCGCTTGGTATAGTTTCACTATACTCCTCGCAGTTCCCCACGCCGAAGGGAGGGCAGCGCAATGAGGGACGTTGGCTGGCAAGGCGTCCCGGGTCGGGCGTCCGCATCCTCGGCGGCGGTCGTCGACGCTGAGCAGCGGGAAGAGATGCGCCTGGCGCCGCCCGGCGCAAAGCAGATGCGCCGCGCTTACGGCTTCGACGAAGTCGCCATCGTCCCCGGCGACGTCACGATCAACCCGGAGCTCGTCGATATCTCCTTCGCTCTCGGCGATGTCAAGCTGCGACTGCCGTTCCTCGCGGCCGGTATGGATGCGGTAGTCGATCCCCGTTCGGCCGCCATCTTCTCGCAGCTCGGTGGGCTTGCCGTCCTCAACGTCGACGGCCTGCAGACGCGCTACCAAGACCCGGAAGGCGTTCTTCGAGAGATAGCCGCCGCGTCGCAGGAGACCGTGGGCGCGCTTCTCCAGCGAATCTACTCGCAGCCGGTGCGCCTCGACCTCGTCGGCGAGCGCGTGCGCGCTGTCAAGCGAGAGGGCGCGCTCTGCGCCGTCTCCTGCACGCCGGCGAATGCCAAGCGCTTCGCGCCGGTAGCCGTAGAAGCCGGCGTGGACGTGTTCGTCGTCCAGTCGACCGTGACGACGGCGCGTCACAGCTCGCGCAGCCTGGAGGGCCTTCGCTTCGAGAAGCTGTGCGAGCAGGTGCCGGTGCCCGTGATCGTCGGCAACACCGTCAGCTTCGGCCCCTGCAAAGACCTAATGGAGACCGGCATTGCGGCCGTGCTCGTCGGCGTCGGCCCGAGCGTCATCTGCACCACGCGCGACGTCCTGGGCATCGGCGTGCCGCAGGTGACGGCGATAATCGACTGCGCCGCCGCCCGCGACGCGTACCAGCGGGAAAGCGGCCGCTACGTGCCGATAATCGCCGACGGCGGCATCCACACCGGCGGCGACCTGTGCAAGGCGTTCGCTGCCGGCGCGGACGCCGCGATGCTGGGGACGCTTCTGGCTGTTGCGGAGGAAGCGCCGGGCCGCGGCTACCACTGGGGCATGTCGGCGCCGCACGCGGAGCTGCCACGGGGCAAGCGCGTGCACGTGGGCGTGCGGGCGAGCCTGGAGAAGATCCTCTACGGGCCGACCTCTCGCAGCGACGGCACGGAGAACCTTGCCGGCGTTCTGCGGACCGCGCTCGGTGTCTGCGGGGCGAGCAACGTCCGCGAGTTCCACCAGGCGGAGATGGTGATTGCGCCTTCAATAAAGACTGAAGGGAAGACGATCACTTCGGCCTGAGGCGACCGCTCCAAACAACTGCGCGCTGACAGCTTGGTGGGCGATGCAGGGCTCGAACCTGCGACCTTCTGGGTGTTAAGCATCTGCGCCTGAGCGCTGTGCAACGGAATCAGCACCCCCGAGCGAAAACGCGGAAGTTATCATCTGGAACCTGAGGCTCAAGGCCGGCCTTGTCCGCAAGAAGCCGCGATGGCGCGAAGCCCTGCGTCGCGCGTTTCCCATGGAAACCTAGTATCGTGTGACGTCTTTGTTGTTTGGGATGAAGCTATTCGACAAGCTTCATGCTTGGCTTTCCGACATCCACGTAGTCGGCGTAGTTGATAGTAACCGCGTTGGAGCCGGAGTAGCTGAATGTGTTGACGATTATCTGGAGAGCGCCCAGATTTCCTCCCCCTGACACATTCAACTGGGCGGCAGGCAGGTAGATGATTCCCGTGGTGGTGTAGCTGGACCCCGCGTACTTCATCTGCGCGTTGCAGCTGCTGGCCTGCCAGAAGAGCATGTTCTTGTAGGCGCCGGAGGTGGGCGCGCTGAGGGTCAGGGTGCCGGAGCCCTGGATGGCGATAGAACCGCAAGCGCCGTTGTTGTTCTGAGCGTAGGCGTCGTCGATGTTGTAGAAGGTAACGCCGGTGCCGTGGATGTTAGTCCCGCCGCTATAATCGAATCCGCCGCCGGCAAAGATGTAGACGCCAGAACTGAAGGTGACAGTCCCTACTCCGGTGATCTTCAGGCCGCCGTAGTATGTTCCGGGCTGAAGCGTGACGGTTTTATCATTAAAGGTTGTAGCTTTGGGGTTTTTGGCAGTCCCGCTGGAAGTACTTGATGCCGCCACGCAACCGGGGGTCGGTGTGGTGCCGCAAGGAACGGGCGGGGACAAAGATGCGAGCGGGTCGGGCACTTGACCGGGGACAGACTCTGGCGGGACTGATGTCGTGGCGTTGTTGCTCAGCGACCAAGATCCCGCACTGTAGTAATCAATGTAATCGGCCACAAAGTGACTGCCGCCGCCTTGGGAGCCGGAAGGCCCGGGGGGCTGGCACTTTGTACCTGATGAGTTGACGATTGCGCCACCGCCGTTGATCGTGAGGGTGCTGTTGCTCGTCTGGTTGTAAGCCGGGCAGGCAGTCTTGTCGAGGACAACCAAGGCGTAGTTCTTGGGGACGGTGGTGATGCCTGCGACGGCGCGGGCACTGATGGTGAACGTCTTGACCCCCACAACCCGCATGAACGCTGTTGGCTGCGAGTGAACTATGTCTACTTCCACGTAGTTAGCGTCGCCGGCATGCGTGCCCGAATGAGGCGGGATCGAAACGCTTGTTTCGTTGGCCGGGTAGCCGTTCTTTTGTGCCCAGCCCGAAGCTGCGCTAATGGCATCTGAGCGGGAGCCGTCGGTTAGCAGAACGCCGGCCCCAGCAAGAGCAGCAGCATCCGCACCGTTCTGCGTTTGGGTGCGAACGACGAGGACCGTTCCTCCGTCGATAGCCAGGCCTGCGAACCCGATGAGCACCGTCATCATCACGCCGGCGAGGATGGCAACCTGACCGCCCTGGTTTCGATGAAGCCTCCCCCAGACGCGAGATAGAATGCGCATAGTCCTACTCCAATCGCATGTCGGATTTTGACGATAGGTCGAAATAGCCGGGGAAATTTCCTCCTGAAACGAGGGTAAGAACGCTGGACAAGGGGGTGATCAGGGTATAGCGGTACTGCGCCTGCACTACCACTGAGTTGCCGGAAGTGCGACCGTTGGGGAAGGTCACGCTCACGCTCCGCATATCGGCGATGGTCAAGTCTGCGGTCTCGCAGACACGGCTTACGACGTTGCCCCGGTCAGAGCCGGTGCAGTCGGTCGGGTATGTGCCGGCAGCGTTCCCGACCGCCGCGTAGCGCGCTCCTTCGCGCGCCGCGTTCGTCAACTCGACGTAGGATTTGAACCCCATGCTGAAATCGACGATCGCCAGGCAGAGCAGCAACAGAATCGGTGCCACCATGGTGAACTCCACCAGACTTTGGCTCCGCTCAGATCCAATCCTTCGCAACATCCTAACGACTCCATGTCTCCCACTCACGTATGCGTTCGCGCCGACGAGCGTTTGCGGCCCGTCCCCGTGAATGCGCAGTTGCTTCTGTTTTATAATCGACACATATGCGGAAAAACGTTGAAGAATTCCGGAGCGCGCGGATTCAGAGACAGCCGCTGCTATGGGGCTCAGTTGGGGTTGGGTAGCAGAGGGGATACGCAGCTTATGCGTCTACGATGAGGACGCGATCAAGGCCGGCGAAGTCTTTCTTCACCCTCGGGCGTGCCTCCGCAAAGCACTCCCGCGCGACCGCCAGCAGCCGCTCGCCCTCGTCCCAGGCGATCTCCGCCAGCAGGCGTCCGGCCGGTCGCAGGTGCGGCGGCGCGGCGCGCAGCAGCCGCTCCAGCACTTCCGTCCCGAGCGGCCCGGCGTCGAGGGCGGCGCGCGGCTCGTGGTCGCGTATCTCCGGCGGCAGCGCTTCCCAGTCAGCCGTCTTTACGTAAGGGAGATTGGCGACGATGAGCTCGACGGGCTCCGGCACGGGGTCGAGCAGGTCGCCGCGGAGGAGATGGACGCGTTCCGTCAGCCCGTATCGCGCGACGTTGCGGGCGGCGAGCGCCAGCGCTGACGCGGAGTCGTCGATGGCGAAGACGACCGCTTGCGGCAGATGCGTTGCCAGCGCTATGGCGATGGCGCCGCAACCGGTGCCCACGTCGGCGATGGCGAAGGGGCCATCGGGAGCGAGACGGAGCGCCTTCTCGACCAGGAGCTCGGTCTCGGGACGCGGGATTAGCGCGACGGGCGTCGTCTCCAGATCGAGGCCGAAGAACTCGCGGTGGCCGACGATGTAAGCGGTCGGCTCATGGGCAAGGCGGCGCTCGACGAGGCGCTGGAAGGCGGGGAGAGCGCTATCGTCGACGGCGTCGTCGATACGGGCGAAGAGTTGAGCGCGGTCCAGCTCGAGTACGTGTCGCAGGAGGACCTCCGCCTCGAGCGCGGCTTCTTCGATTCCGGCGTCCTCAAGGCGGCGCCGCGCGGCGTGGAGTGCTTCCGCCGCCGTCACGCCTGCCTGCCGCCAGGCACGGCGAGCTGTTCTTCCAGCAGGCGCGCCTGCTCGCTGGTGGAGACGGCGTCGATCAGGACATCGAGCTCGCCGTTCAGGATGCCGGGCAGATTGTGCAGCGTCAGGCCGACGCGGTGGTCGGTGACGCGGTCCTGGGGGAAGTTGTAGGTGCGGATCTTCTCCGCGCGCTCGCCGCTGCCGACCTGAGAGCGCCGCGTCTCCGAGACCTCCTGCGCCTGACGCTGCTGCTCGTGGTCGAAGAGGCGGGCGCGGAGGACGGCCATGGCGCGAACGCGGTTCTTCCACTGCGAGCGCTCGTCCTGGCAGACGACGACGATGCCGGTCGGGACGTGCGTCAGGCGAACGGCGGTAGCGACCTTCTGGACGTTCTGACCGCCGTGGCCGCTGCTGTGGAAGATGTCGATACGGAGGTCGTCTTCGTTGATGGCGACGTCGACCTCCTCCGCCTCCGGCAGCACCGCGACCGTCGCCGTCGAGGTGTGGATGCGGCCCTGCGCCTCGGTCAGCGGCACGCGCTGCACGCGATGGACGCCGCTCTCGTATTTCAGGCGCGAGTAGGCGCCTTTGCCTTTGACCTCGAAAATGATCTCCTTCAGGCCGCCGATGCCGCTTTCGCTGTGCGACATCACTTCCACCTGCCAGCCGTGCGCCTCGGCGTAGCGCGTGTACATGCGGAACAAGTCGGCCGCGAAGAGCGCCGCCTCGTCGCCGCCGGTGCCGGCGCGAATCTCGACGATAACGCTCTTTTCGTCGCGCGGGTCGGGGGGCAGGAGGGCGCGGCGGAGGTCCGTTTCAAGGGCCTGCTTTCGCTCTGTCAGGCGCTCCAGCTCCTCGCGGGCCAGCGCTTCCATCTCCGGATCGTGCGCCTCTTCGATGAGGGCGCGGGCTTCGGCGATGCCCTGCTCCGTCTCGCGGTACTGACGGTAGAGGGAGACAAGCTCCTCCAGCGACGCGCGCTCTTTGGCGAGCGTTTGGAGTCGCTCGTAATCGGACGTGAGCTCGGGCCGCGACATCTCGGCGGTCAGCTCTTCGTAGCGGTCGACGAGGGATTGCAGTCGGTTAAGCATAGTCATCCATTCGCAGAGAAACCCCGATCGCGTCGGGGCTTCCGGGCCGCCTCAATAATACCACGCGCCAAGGTGTTCCAGACGGGTGGCGGTCATACTTGGCCGAGAGCCTTGAGAAGATAAGCCGTAGCCTGTGCCAGGGGCACCTCGTTCTGCTTGCTATCCTCCATGCTCCGCACCTGCACTACCGGCTCCGGCAGCTCGCCCAGCCCTTCCGCATCGATTATGACGACATACTTTGCCCGCACGGCGTTTGCGTGCCGCATCTGCGCTTTCAAGCTGCGCCGCGTCGCCACGACTGTGGCCAGTCCTTTCGAACGCAACTGGCGGGCCAGCTTCAAGGCTTCTATCTTCGGCTCCGGCGACATGAGAACGTCGCGAGCAATGTAGACGTCCGGCACCGGCTCCAAAGGCGCGGCGGCCAACTGCTGCTTCATGTTCAGAATGATGCGCTCGATCCCGGTGGCGAAGCCGATGGCGGGTGTCGGCGGGCCGCCCAGCTCTTCGATGAGAGCATCGTAGCGGCCGCCGGCGCCGATGGTGCTCTGGGCGCCGCCGCCGCGCGGCTGGATCTCGAAGACGGTGCGCGTGTAGTAGTCGAGGCCGCGCACGAGATGGGGCGTCAGCTCGTAAGGCACGGCGAGGGCGTCGAGGAAGCGGCGCACGTCGGCGAAGTGCTCCGCGCACTCGTCGCAAAGGTAATCGACGATCGACGGCGCGCCGGCGATGACCGGCTGACAGCTCTCCTGCTTGCAGTCGAGGAGGCGCAGCGGATTGCGCTCGTAGCGCTCGCGACAGTCGCGGCAGACGGAGGTCAAGTGCGGCTGGTAGTACGCCTTCAGCGCCTCCAGGTAGCGTGGCCGGCAGTTGCGGTCGCCGATGCTGTTCAGCAGGAGGACGAGGTCGCCCAGGCCGAGGTCGGCGTAGAGGCGCCAGAGCAGCTCGATGACCTCGGCGTCGATGGCCGGATCCGCGTCGCCGATCGCCTCAACGCCGAGCTGGCTGTGCTGGCGGCGCCGTCCTGCCTGCGGCCGCTCATAACGGAAGGCCGGCGACAGGTAGTAGAGGCGGACAGGCTGCGGCAGGTTCTTCATGCCGTGCTGGAGGTAGGCGCGGCAGACGCTGGCGGTCCCTTCCGGCTTGAGGGCCAGGCGCTCGCCGCTGCGGTCCTCGAAGACGTACATCTCTTTGCGCACCACGTCGGACCCCGCGCCGGCGCCGCGTTCGAAGAGGGCGGCCTCCTCGAAGACCGGCGTGTCGATGCGCGTGTAGCCGAAGAGGCGGCAGAAGCGCTCCGACGCCTCGATGGCCTTGCGCCAGTACGGCTGCTCGGGCGGCAGGACGTCGGCGGTGCCGCGAGGTGCGGTGAACAAAGGCTGCTCCTGTCTGTCGGGTCGAAGGTCAGGCCAAGCATAGCGAAGGGGCAGCGGCGTTGTAAAGGCACGTCTCGATTAGAAGCGTTTGCGCCGGTATGCTACAGTAGATTGCGGGGAGATTCTGATGGTCGCGACAATCGACGAGCTGATCGAGAAGACGCAGTCGTACCTGCCCGGCGACAGGCCGCAGCTCGTCGAGGACGCGTACCGCTTCGCAGAAGAGTGCCATCGCGGCCAACTGCGAAAGACCGGCGACCCCTACATTACCCATCCTCTCGACACCGCCGCCACCGTCGCTGAGCTGCAGCTCGACGCGTCAGCGGTCGCGGCGGCGCTGATCCACGACGTGCAGGAGGACTGCGGCGTCTCCAACGCGGAGGTCGCCCGGCGCTTCGGACGCGAAGTGGCGCACCTCGTCGACGGCGCGACGAAGCTGGAGAAGATCGCCTGGAAAGCGCCGGAGGGCCCTGTGGGCGACAGGGCCGCTCAGGCGGAGAACCTGCGCAAGATGTTCCTGGCCATGGCCCGCGACGTACGCGTCGTCATCATCAAGCTGGCAGACCGCCTGAACAACATGCGCACCCTCTACGCGCTCTCCCCGGAGAAGCAGCGGCTCGTGGCTCAGGAGACGATGGAGATTTACGCGCCGCTCGCCAGCCGCCTGGGCATCTGGCAGATCAGTCGAGAGCTGGAGGACCTGTCTTTTCGCTACCTCGACGAGGAACGCTACCGTCAGATCGCCAACCTCCTGGCGTCGAGCCGGGCGGCCCGCGAGAAGTACATATCTCAGGTCGAGACCATCTTGCGCAAGGAGCTGGACAAGAACGGCATTCACGCCGAGGTGCAGGGCCGCGCCAAGCATCTGTATAGCATCAACCAGAAGATGGGGAAGTACGCGACGCAGGGCAAGACGTTCAACGAGATCTACGACCTGCTGGCTCTGCGCGTGCTCGTCGAGACCGAAGCGGACTGTTATCGGACGCTGGGCGTCGTCCACAACCTCTGGCGGCCGATCCCCGGCCAGTTCGACGACTACATTGCCAACCCCAAAGAAGGCGCCTACCGATCGCTGCACACGACTGTCCTCTGTCTGGGCGCGCGGGCGCTGGAGGTGCAGATCCGCACGCACGAGATGCACCGGCTGGCGGAGTACGGCGTCGCGGCGCACTGGCGCTACAAGGAGGGCGGTAAGCGTGACCTCCGCTTCGAGGAGCGCGTGTCGTGGCTGCGGCAATTGCTGGAATGGCAGCGCGAAATGGCGGCCGCCGACGACTTCGTGGAACTGGTCAAGACCGATCTTTTCCAGGACCAGGTCTTCGTGTACACGCCGAAGGGCGAAGTGAAGGACCTGCCGGTCCGCTCTACGCCCATCGACTTCGCCTACCGTATTCACACCGACATCGGGCATCGCTGTATCGGCGCGCGCGTCAATGGGCGACTTGTTCCGCTCAACTACCAGCTTCAGAACGGCGACATGGTGGAGATTCTGACGAGCAAGGCCCCGCGTGGTCCTTCCCGCGACTGGCTGAACATGGACCTCGGCTACGCCATGACGAGCCACGCGCGGGAGAAGATCCGCGGCTGGTTCAAGCTGCAAGAGCGGGCGGCGAACGTGGAGCGCGGCCGCGACCTGGTGCACAAGGAACTGCGGCGCCTGGGGCTCAGCCTGGCGGACACGCAGGAGCTGCTGCTGCGCTCGTTCAAGGTCGACGAGATGGACGAGTTACTAGCGGCGCTGGGCTACGGCGGCATCAGCCTTCAGCAGATAGCATCCAAGCTGGCGCCGCTGGTGCAGCGAGCGGGGGAAGCGGAAGCGCTCGCCGTCGAGGCGCCGCTGAAGCCCGTGCACACCGCCGCCGTGGAGGTGCTGGGCACCGGCGACCTCCTGACGCAGCTTGCCCGCTGCTGCAACCCGGTCCCCGGCGATCCCATCATCGGCTACGTGACGCGCAGCCGCGGCGTGACCGTCCACCGGCGCGACTGCGGCAACGTGCTGCGGGAGGACGAAACGGAGCGCCTCGTCGAGGTCGAATGGGGGCGCAGCGGGCAGTTGTACCCCGTCGCCGTGCGTATCGAGGCGTGGGACCGCGTGGGCCTGCTGCGGGACATCGGCAGCATCGTCGCCGAGGAGAAGGTGAACATGGCGGCGGTGCGCACCCAGGAGCACAACGACCACACCGTCAGCGTGTTCCTAACGCTGCTTACGGCCGGCGTCGACCAGTTGACGCGGCTGATGAGCAAGCTGGAGGTGGCGCGCGGCGTCTTCTCCGTCGACCGGCATGTCGAGGGCAGCGAGCGCCCGGCGAAGAGCGGCACCGCCGGCCACGACGGGGCCGCGAAGCCGTAGCTCTCAGCGATAGGCCTGCCTCAGCCGCTACTCACTCGCATACGGTGCGCCGACACTTGAGAAGCTCCCGCGAAGATGGTAGCTTGGAGTCATGAGGGATCAAGCAGCCATCACCATCGAGGGGCTGAGCAAGCGCTTCGGAGACATCGTCGCCCTGGACAACATTGACCTCCAGGTGACGCGCGGCACCGTGTTCGGGCTGCTCGGCCCCAACGGCGCCGGCAAGACCACCGCCGTCCGCATCCTCACGACGATCCTTCGGCCCGACGGCGGCCGGGCGAGCGTCCTCGGCCACGACGTCGTTCGGGAAGCGGGGACGGTGCGCTGCCTTATCGGCCTGGCCGGCCAGTACGCCGCGGTCGATGGGAACCTGACAGGACGCGAGAATCTGCGTCTGATAGGCCGTCTGACGCACATACCGCGGCGGGAGATAGCGGGTCGGGCGGCAGCGTTGTTGGAGCGCTTCGGCCTCGCGGACGCGGCGGACCGGCTGGTCCGCACCTATTCCGGCGGCATGCGGCGTCGTCTCGACCTGGCCGCGGCGCTGGTCCACCGGCCTGAAGTCGTCTTTCTCGATGAGCCGACGACGGGTCTGGACCCGCAGGGGCGCCTCCAGATGTGGGCCGTTATTCGGGAGCTGGTGGCCGACGGGACGACGGTGCTGCTGACGACCCAGTATCTGGAGGAGGCGGATCGGCTGGCGAACTGTCTCGTCGTCGTGGACCACGGCAGGATTATCGCCGAAGGGACGCCCGTCGAGTTGAAAGCGCGGCTCGGCAATACCGTTGTCGAATTGGAGCTCGGCGACGAAGCGGAGGTGGTTCGGGCGCAGGAGCTGCTGGCGCACGTCAACACCGAACGAGAGGGCAATTCCGTCCGCTTCAGCACCAGCGACGGCGCTCGCTCCCTGGTCGAGAAGCTGTGTTCGCTGGAAGACGCGGGCTTGAACCTGTCCAACCTGACGGTCCGCGAGCCCAGCCTCGATGACGCGTTCCTAGCGCTGACAGGCGAGCACGCCGAGCAGTCCAACACGGACGGCGGCAAAGCTGAGCAAGGCTGATCATGAGCGTGAACGTTGGCGCAGCCTTCAGGCGGCCGGGCGGCATCCAGGCCGTCGCCGATGCGCTATCTGACATAGAAGCGGTGGCCCAGCGGAACCTGATCACCTATTTCCGGGTGCCGCAGTTGCTCGTCTTCTCGAGCATTCAGCCGGTGATCTTCGTGCTGCTGTTCCGCTATGCGTTCGGCGGCGCAATTCGAGTTCCGAACGGCAACTACGTCGACTTCCTGTTACCGGGCATCTTCGTCCAGACGACGGTGTTTGGCGCGATAGGCACGGCGGTCGGCTTGGCCACCGACCTGCAAACCGGTCTGCTGGAACGCTTTCGCTCGCTGCCGATGTCTCGCGCGGCCGTGCTGGCGGGCCGGACGACGGCCGAGCTGGGCCGAAACGTGTTGGTGCTCGCGCTGATGGTAATCGTGGGGTTAGCGGTGGGCTGGCGGCCTCACACCGACGCGCAGTCGTTCATCGTCGCGATGGGCCTCGTGCTGCTGTTCGGCTATGTGTTCTCGTGGATATTCGCCGGCGTCGGGCTGCTGACGCGGGACCCGGAGGCGGCGCAGGCGGCGGCCTTTCCCGTGCTGGCGGTGCTCGTGTTCGCCTCCTCGGCTTTCGTGCCCACGTCAACGATGCCCGGCTGGTTGCGGGTGTACGCGGAGCATCAGCCGGTGTCGGTCACGATATCGGCGGTGCGGACGCTACTGCTGGGCGGGTCGGCGCTGCCTGACGTGCTGAAGACTCTGGCCTGGATGGCCGGCATTCTCGCCGTATTCGCGCCGCTCTCCGTATGGCGCTATCAGCGAACGACGTAGGCGGGCGTCGGCCGCAGGCGCTTCCGAAGGGGGTCGGAAATGAGGAACATCTTCCTGGTTGCGCTTACCGTGCTGGTGGGGCTGCTGTGGAGCGGGACGATCCACCCGGAGATGAAGTGGACGGCGACGATGTTCGGTCTGGCGCTGTTTTCGCTGATCGCGAACGAAGGGATCTACGCCCGCCCGCACAAACGCCACTAGCCACCCTCCTTCTGCCAAGGTGAGGCCGGAAAGAAAGAGTGGTGGCACAAGCCGCCACGATCGCGGCGATTACTCGATTTTGGCTCCCTTGGTGAGATTGTGGCGCGCGCATAGAATTCGAACGTTGTTCGGTGTGAGGCCCGTGCCGCCTTTGGAGAAGGGTAATTCGTGATCGAAATGCAACTGGTCTTCTGCGCCGCACATCACGCACCGACCCTTGTCGCGTTTGTAGACAACTTGCTTCACCCATGCGGGGATAGCCCGACGAAACTGCGCAGACTCGGCTGTCTGCCGGGCCTCGTCTGGCTGATCCGACAGCCGCATGCGGAACTTGAAGACTCTCCGCGCGCCCGCTCCGGCGTAATCGCAACCGACCAACTCAAACAGACCTTTGTCTGACCAAATCCCAGGGCGAAGCTTCTCGTAGACCCGGACGAGGCACTTTCCCGCGGGGAAAGAGGCCGCCGCCCTGGCGAACTTCGCGTTTTCCGTCGGGTCGCCGGAAGGAAGAGCCCACGGTTGATCCACAGACTTGGGCTCGATGCCTAGCTGTCTCTTCTCATCATGGCCTTCATAGAGAAGTTCAGAGCCGTCAAGCGACAACGAGTCTTCATACGGCGCGCCCGGCCGGCGAGACATAAGCACGACGGAAACAGCAGGCGGCTCGCGGTAGTACATGCCGCGCTGCAATGACCCCTTCTCCCGAGCGCACATTTCCCAGTAGGTCAGGATCTCGTCGCGCAAGATCTACACCCCTCCGATGGCGATCTGCTCCGACCGTTGGCGCTGAACGAGCTTGTTTCGAAGATAGCGCGCCGTAAAGCTTTCTTCGGCCGCGACAATCTCTTCGGGCGTCCCTTCGACAACGATTTCGCCGCCTTCATCGCCGCCCAGGGGACCGAGGTCGATGATGTGGTCGGCGTTCTTCACGACGTCGAGGTGGTGCTCGATGATGACGACGGTGTTGCCGCCGTCGACGAGGCGGTGGAGGACGCGCAGCAGCGCATAAGTGTCTTCGAAGGAGAGCCCGGTCGTCGGCTCGTCGAGGATGTAGAGCGTGCGGCCGGTAGAGCGGCGCGAGAGCTCGGTCGAGAGCTTGACGCGCTGCGCTTCGCCACCGGAGAGCGTGGTCGCCGGCTGGCCGAGGCGAATGTAGCCGAGACCGACGGCCTGGAGCGTCTCCAGCTTCCCGCGCACTTTGGAGAACGCGTGGAAGAAGTCGGCCGCCTGGTCGACGGTCATGTCCAGCACGTCGGCGATATTCTTGCCGCGGAAGAGGATCTCCAGCGCCTCGCGGTTGTAGCGCCGGCCTTTGCAGACCTCGCAGTGGACGGTGACGTCGGGCAGGAAATTCATTTCGATCTGAATGTAGCCTTCGCCGGCGCAGGCCTCGCAGCGACCGCCCTTTACGTTGAAGGAGAAGCGTCCGGGGGCGTAGCCGCGCATTCGCGCTTCGGTGACGGTGGCGAACAGCTCGCGGATGGGCGTGAAGGCGCCGGTATAGGTGGCCGGGTTGGAGCGCGGCGTGCGGCCGATGGGGGACTGGTCGATGTTGACGACCTTGTCGATGTACTGCAGTCCCAGGATGCCGTCGCAGTCGCCGGGTCGGTCGCGGGCGCCGTAGAGGAGCTGGGCGGCCTTCTTGTAGAGGATGTCGTTGATGAGGGTGCTCTTGCCGGAGCCGGAGACACCGGTGATACAGACGAACTTCCCGAGCGGAATCGTCACGTTGATGTTCTTCAGGTTGTTCTCCCGCGCGCCCTGGATGACCAGCGTCTGGCCGTTGCCGAGGCGCCGCGCCTCCGGCAGCGGTATCTCGCGGACGCAGGAGAGGTACTGGCCGGTGATTGACCGCGGCTCGGCCTTCACTTCATCCATCGTTCCGGCGACGACAACGTTCCCGCCCTGCTCGCCCGCGCCGGGGCCCATGTCGATGATGTGGTCGGCGGCGCGCATCATCGCTTCGTCGTGCTCGACGACGATGACGGTGTTGCCGAGGTCACGGAGGCGTTCCAGTGTGCGTATCAATCTCGCGTCGTCGGCGGCGTGCAGGCCGACGGTGGGCTCGTCGCAGACGTAGAGGACGCCCATGAGGCCGGAGCCGATCTGAGTGGCCAGTCGGATGCGCTGCGCCTCGCCGCCGGAGAGCGTCGCGGTGCGCCGGTCGAGCGTCAGGTAGCCGACGCCGACCTCGACGAGGAAGTCGAGCCGGGCGCGGATCTCTTTCAGGATCTGGTAGGCGATCTGCTGGTCACGGGCTGACAGCGGCGTGCGCGAGCCGGCGAGATGCTCGAACCAGCGCTGCTCGTCGAACAGGCTCATCTGCGTCACTTCGATGATGTTCCTGTCGTCGATGGTGACGGCGAGGGATTCGGGCTTGAGGCGCGCGCCCTTGCAGTCGGGACAGGGGCTGGCGGTCATGTAGCGTTCGATCTCGCCGCGGACGTAGTCCGACTCGGTCTCGCGGAAACGACGGCTTAGGTTGGGAATGACGCCCTCGTAGGTCGTATCGTAATAGGAGGTGCGGCCGGCCTGGTTGACGTACCTGACGCTAATGTGCTCGCCGGTGCTGTGGAGCAGCTTTTCGATGTCCTCCGGCTTGAGCTCCCTGACGGGCACGTGCGTCGAGAAGCCGTGCTTGGCGGCCATTGCTTCGACCATGCGGTAGTACCAGCCGGAGATGGTGCCGGCGCGCGCCCAGGGCTGAATGGCGCCCTGCGCGAGGGTCAGGTTGCGATTGGGGATGACAAGCTGCGGGTCGAGGTCGAGCTTGACGCCGAGGCCGGTGCAGGTGCGACAGGCGCCGTGCGGGCTGTTGAAGCTGAAGTTGCGCGGCGCCAGCTCTCCCAGCGAGATGCCGCAGAAGACGCAGGCGAAGTGCTCGGAGTAGAGTCGCTCATCTTCGCCTTCGATGGCAACGAGGACGACGCCGGCGCCCAGCCGCAGCGCGGTTTCGACGGAGTCGGCGAGACGCGGACGCTGGTCGGAGGGCGTTTCGCCGTCGCCGCTCCGAGACGGCGCTTCGGTGATGAGGCGGTCGACGACGAGCTCGATTGTATGGCGCCGGTTCTTGTCGAGCTCGATGTCTTCGCCGAGGTCGCGCACTTCACCGTCGATGCGGACGCGGACGAAGCCGGCGCGGCGGGCGTCGTCGAAGATCTGCTGGTGCTCGCCTTTGCGGTCGCGGATGAGCGGCGCGAGGATCATGATGCGCTTCTCGGCCGGCAGGGCGAGGATGGCGTCGACGATCTGCTGGACGGTCTGCTTCTGGATGACGCGGCCGCAGTTGGGGCAGTGCGGCAGGCCGACGCGCGCCCAGAGGAGGCGCATGTAGTCGTAGACCTCCGTCTGGGTGCCGACGGTGGAGCGCGGGTTGCGGCTGGCGCCCCGCTGGTCGATGGAGATGGCGGGGGAGAGGCCTTCGATGTAGTCGACGTCGGGCTTCTCCATCTGGCCGAGGAATTGGCGGGCGTAGGCGGAGAGGGACTCGACGTAGCGTCGCTGCCCTTCGGCGTATATCGTGTCGAAGGCGAGGGAGGACTTGCCGGAGCCGGAGAGGCCGGTGATGACGACTAGTTTGTCGCGCGGGATGGCGACGTCGATGTTCTTGAGGTTATGCTCGCGGGCGCCGCGAACGATTATTGAATCCGAGCTCATGGCTCCTTTGTCGGGGTAGTTGCGTTCAGTCCGAACGTCTATTTTAGCATTTCGGGAAGAGGGCGAACAACGGATCCCCGTTCATCGTTCGCAGAGTCGGCTCGTTTGCCATGCGGATCTTCCCCAGCGGCCGTATTCGTCGGTTCCCCTTGACAGGTCACCAGTCGTATGGTACTGTTCCTATGGCTTCAGTTGCCACTGGCACACTTGCTATGTACCCAGAGCACTGATATCATATTGAAAGAGGCAGGCAAATGGAAAAAGACGAGAACCAGAAGCGCGCGATCGAGATCGCCGAGGCGGAGGTTAGCTACTGGCGGGAGGAGGTGGTGCGTGCGAAGGAGCGCTCTGAGAAGGAAATCGCACGATACCAGGAGGTCGCCGAGAAGTTCAGAACGGCCGCAGAGTTCCTCGGCCTCGTCGAGGAGCGCTACGGAAGGAGTGTGAAGTCAGGGCCCACCCAACTGCCCCCGGGTGCCAAGCTGGGTGAAGCCGCTCTTGATGTTGTTAGGCAAAAGGGTCGGGCCACGAGGGAGGAGATTGTCGCTGAACTGCGCGCTCGTGGTTTCGAGTTTGGCAGATATCCCGCGCGGCAACTGCATTTCGCCCTGCTCAATAGCGACAGGGTGATCAGGGAGCCTAGCGGCGCCTGGCGGTGGAAAGGTGCAGACCAGAAAGAAATGGCGCTGGCCAGCGAAGGCGCCAGGGAGCCGACGAGAGAATAGAATTTGGGGCAGGCCCGCCAGTCAAAGCTAAGGCCTGCCCCACGAACCTACCGGTGCCGGTGTGGTGAAATTGGGAAACACAGCCGTCTTGAAAACGGTCGTGGTTTCGACCACTTGGGGGTTCGAGTCCCCCCACCGGCACCAGATAGCTCTTGCCCCGGGAGAAAGGCCGCAAGCGCAGCCGCTTCCCGCGTTCCATTCTAATACATCGGTCGATACAGCGTGTCAACACATCCTCCGGGCGCAACGGCCCGGACTGGCCGACTGAAGGTCATTCCTAGAAGGGCTTTGGGAAATCAGGGGGACACCGCCTGAAACCCCCGGAAGAGGGGGAACATCCCCCTCTTCACTCCCCTTGCGACGCAGAAGTCAAACGCGGGATTCGAACTCGTCGAGCTTGCGTTCGAGGTCGCGCTGACGGACCGCGAGGGTCAGGTCGCCGCGGGTGCGCTCGAGGATGCCGCGGACGGCGTCGGCGGTGCGACGGAGGCCGCTGGTTATTGCCTCCGGGTAGTCGAACGTGACGAGAAGGCTGTAGATGTCGTCCATATTGCCGAGGCAAACTTCGCACTGGCTGACGTCGCCGGAGCGTAGGGCATCGAGCAGGTGGCGTCGCAGCTCGCCCACCGCTTCGCCGAGGCCGTTCAGATAGGCGCCGTTTTCGACGCCGAGGTCCTTCGGGCCGGGCAGCGGTCGAGCGGCGATGAGGGCGAGGGTGGTGCAGCCTTCCGCATACTCCTTCTGGGCGTCGTGGACGAAGCCGGCGAAGTAGATGTCCGGATGGTCGGCGAGGGCGAGGCGGGCGCGCTCGAGGAGCTCGGCCGCCTGGCGCAGGAGCTCTTCGGCGCCGGGGAAGTCGCCGCGGTGGGTAACGCGGACGGCGTTGGCGGAATGGCGCAGGGCCTGGCGGCAGGAGGCGAGACCGATCTCGCGGGCGGCGTGCTTGGCCTCGAAGTCTTTTCGAGTGTTCTCGACGATTGCTTCCAGCTCCTTGCTGCGGTCGTACATCGGCTTCTCCTTCAGCCTAATCGGTTAGAGGCGGCGGCAGGTCGCCTTCGCGGGCGGCGTCGATCATCTTGCGCGTCTGGCCAGGCATCTCTTCGCCCATCTCTTTGAAGCGTCGCTCGACCCAGCGGCCGATCTGGCGCGGGTCGCGGTAGTCTTCGAGGCGTTTGGGCTCGCTGCCGTACTTGGCGAGGATGGTCTGCTCAGACTTATGGTAAGCGAAGCCGGAGACGGCGCGGGAGAGGTTGGCGCCGCCGCAATGACGGCAGCTAGCGGCGACTCCGCCGCTGATGGACTTGACGAAGACGCTGGTCAGGCGGCCGCAGTCCTGGCACTTGTATTCGTAGATCGGCATGGTTGAGCCTACGTCGCGATTCAGTCCACAGACAATATAGCAGTTATTCCTCTTCGAGGGGAAAGGCGCCGCCGTCCTCGTCCTCACCGATGTCGTCGGGCATTTCGCCGGCTTCCATCCGGTCGATCATCTCTTCGAACTCCGGCTCCACCTCCTCGCCCATCTTCGACTGCACCTTGCGAGCGAAGGCGGCGACGCTGCGCGGGTCGTCTTCATCGACGCCGGACAGGAGGGAGTCGTCGTCAAGGGAGTCGAGGCGCTGGTCTTCGGTGCGCACGACGGCGAAGCGGGAGACAAGGCGCGTCAGGTCGTCGGCGCCGCAATTCGGGCAGACGGCAGGCGTCGATGAGCTTATCGAGCGCCGGAAGACGGTGACGCGCTTCTTGCACCGGTTGCAGCGGAATTCGTAGATGGGCATTTCTATTCGGCTTTCAGCCAAGCCCGCAAACGGAGTCGATTTCGCCGTATCGCGCAAGCACGCCAACGGCGTCGGTGCTCTCGCCGTAACATCGGCGATCTATTTCCCACCCGCCCGCCCTAGGAGGGTTTCTTGGGAATCAAGGGGACACCCCTTGAACCCTCCTCCAGAGGCGGACCTTCGGCCGGCAAAGGGGCTTCGCCCTCTGCACTCCCTATTCGGGCAACCATCCGTCAAGCCGAGGACAGGCGGCGGCCGACGATCTCCTCGCGGCTGGGGCAGAGGGCCTGGTAGTCGCAGAAGGCGCAATGCCTGCCCACGTTCGTCTGGTAGTCGCGCTCCGTCACTATTTCGTTGTAGGCGGCGGTCACGGCGGCGACGGCCTCTTCCAGCTCTCGACGCTGCGGGCTCGTTGACCATGCGGAGCCGTCGTCGAGATAGAGGTACGAGGCGCGGCCTACGGGACGGCCGAGGCCCCTCTCCAGCATCACAGCATAGATGTGAAGCTGTTGAACGTCGATCTCCTCCGGGCGGCGGCCGGTCTTGTAGTCGATTATGTGAAGTCCGTCGGCATCGTCGTCAACGCGGTCGATGCGGCCGAGGAGGGCGAGCTGGGCGCTGATCGGCGTCTCGAGATAGGACTCGAGGAGGAGCGGACGGGCGGCGAGATCGTTGCTGCGGGCGAAGCTGTGGAGCTGGTTCGTCGCGCGTTCCCGCCAGCGCTCTTCGTCTTCGAGGTCGCTGAAGCCGGAGCGATTCTGCTGCCAGCTTTCGTGAAGGAGGTCGAGGAGTCGCTCGGGGGTGCGTTCAGCCGGTTCGGGCAGGGAGAAGAAGGCTTTGAGGGCGTTGTGGACGTGGGCGCCCATTGTGTTGTAGGGGGAAGGACGCGTGGGCAGGCGCTCGACGTACTGGTATCGGTAGCGCCGGCGGCACTGGCGGAAGACGCGGAGGCGGAAGGATGAGAGTTTGAACATGCTATCGCGTCGGCAGCGCCGGCAGGTCGTCGGCGCTGAAGGCGTTCTCGATGTGCTCCAGGCGAAGGAGCCGGCCGCCGGGCGTCAGTTCGACGGCGATGACATCGATGCGACGCTCGGGCGCGGCCTGCGGATGTTGCTGGCAGTAGGCGTCGGCGGCGGCGACCAGGCGGGCGCACTTGAGCGGCGTGACCGATTCGATGGCTGTGCCCATGGCGTCGCCGCGGCGCGTACGCACTTCGACGAAGACGAGACAGCCGTCGCTCTGCGCGATTATGTCAATTTCGCCCTCACGACAGCGGAAGTTGCGATCGAGGATTGCGTAGCCCTTCGCTTCCAGGTGGGCGACGGCGAGTCGCTCGCCGAAGCGGCCGAGTCGGACGCGCTCGTCGCTCATGCCGGCCTCCCGACGAGGCGTTCGCGGACGGGGGCGAAGGAGCGCCGGTGAATGGGACAGGGGCCGTGCCTAACCAGCGCTTCGAGGTGCTCGGCGGTGGAGTAGCCCTTGTGATGGCGGAAGCCGTACTCGGGGTAGAGGGCGTCGTAGAGCAGCATGATGCGGTCGCGGTGGACTTTGGCGACGATCGAAGCGGCGGCGATGGAGAGAGAAAGGGCATCGCCGTCGATGATCGCGCTCTGGGGGATGCCGACCTCGGGCAGCATGAAAGCGTCGATGAGGGCGTACTCGGCAGGCGGCGTAAGGCCGGCGAGGGCCTCGGCCATGGCCAGCCGGGCGGCGGGCGCGATGCCCAGGGCGTCGATCCGCTGGGGAACGACGGCGCCGAGACCGACTGCGAGGGCTTTGGCGCGGATCTTCTCGGCGAGGTCTTCTCGCCTGGCGGCAGGCAGGAGCTTGCTATCGCGAACGTCGGCGAGCCAGGCGAAGCGGGCGCGTGGCGGCAGGATGACCGCGGCGGCGACCACGGGACCGGCGAGGGGACCGCGTCCGACCTCGTCGACGCCGGCGATAAGGCGAAGGCCCTGCTTCCAGAGGGGTCGCTCGTAATCGAAGGTCGGGCGGAGGGCCATCATCGCCTCCGGCGGTTCAATGCATACCATTTCTGCAGACGATGGTAGCACGGGCAAAGTCGGGAAGGAAGGGAGGTCTTGCCCACCACGTCGGCGTAGTGCCGGCAACCGCGCCGCGTGACAGTGGCGTGTTTCAGCCCTCCAGACGCGGGCAGGCTCCGCCCGCTCCTAAGTGGTATCATCGCTGCGATCGTGATGATCGAAGCGAAAGGAGAGGATAGATGCCGGTTGTGCGGGTGTCCATGTGGACGGGTCGGACGCATGCGCAGAAGCAGGAGTTGGCACGGGCGATCACGGACGCGGTGTGCGCCATTGCGCAGACGACGCCGGAGGCAACGATAATCATCTTCGAGGACGTGGAGCGCAGCAACTGGGCGCAGGCCGGCGCGCTGGCGTCGGAGGAGCGGAAGTAGAGGGTTTGCGAGGATGCGTGGGCCGCGCAGGGCGTCCGATAATCGGTAGTCCCGAGCGGCAGCGCGCGCTTTGCCGACGGCGCGTGAATCTACGGCTTCCGGTCGCACAGGGGGTCTGATATAATCTTAGGTGGTAGATAGTCTCTAGTAGGAGTTGGCATGGGCTCTCGCTGGATGCGCAACACTTTCATATACTTGCTCATCGTCGTCGCCGTAGTGGCGATCGTCTGGTCTTTCCTGGGCAATAAGCCGTCGACCAGCACGTCGGAGGACATCAGTTGGGTCGTCGCCGAGGTGCAAAGCCAGAGCGTCGACAAAATCGAGGTGTCCGGCGACAACTTGACGATTCACCTTAAGAACGATTCGGCCGTCTACAAGTCGCGGAAGGAAAGCGGCGTAAGCATCTACGACGTGCTTCACAACGCCGGCGCCAGCAGCGACAACATCCAGGCGACCCAGATAAACGTTACCTCCCCGAGCAAGTGGGGTAGCTGGCTGCCGTTCCTGATCAACTTCCTACCGTTCATCATCTTCGGCGCCATCCTGATCTTCATGTTGCGTCAGGCCCAGGGCTCGAACTCGCAGGCGATGAGCTTCGGGAAGAGCCGCGCCCGCATGTTCACCGGCAACAAGCCGACTGTCACATTCAGCGATGTCGCGGGCGTCGACGAGGCGAAGGAGGAGTTGCAGGAGGTCGTCGAGTTCCTCAAGTACCCAGAGAAGTTCGCGGCTCTGGGGGCGCGCATTCCGCACGGCGTGCTGCTGGTCGGGCCGCCGGGTACGGGCAAGACGTTGCTTGGCAAGGCGGTGGCCGGTGAGGCTGGCGTGCCTTTCTTCTCGATAAGCGGCTCCGAGTTCGTGGAGATGTTCGTCGGTGTCGGCGCGTCGCGCGTGCGCGACCTGTTCGACCAGGCGAAGCGTAATGCGCCCTGCATCGTCTTCGTCGACGAGATCGACGCGGTGGGCAGGCAGCGCGGCGCGGGCCTCGGCGGCAGCCACGACGAGCGAGAGCAGACGCTGAACCAGATCCTGGTGGAGATGGACGGCTTTGACACGAACACGAATATCATCGTCTTGGCCGCGACGAACCGGCCGGACATCCTGGACCCGGCGCTCCTGCGTCCGGGGCGGTTCGACCGGCATATGATACTGGACCGGCCGGACATCAAGGGTCGCAACGCCATCCTGGACGTGCACGTGCGCGGGAAGCCTCTGGACAAGGACGTGCAGCTCGGCGACCTGGCGCGACAGACGTCCGGCTTCTCAGGGGCGGACCTGGCGAACCTGGTGAATGAGGCGGCCCTTCTGTCGGCGCGTCGCAACAGGAAGCGACTGGGCATGGCGGAGTTCAATGAGGCGGTGGACCGCGTTATCGCCGGGCCGGAGCGCAAGAGCCGCGTAATCAGCCCGAAGGAGAAGGAGATCATCGCCTACCATGAGGCGGGACACGCGCTCGTGGCGCGCATGCTGCCCAACGCGGACCCCGTCTACAAGGTCACGATCGTTTCGCGCGGCATGGCGGGCGGTTTCACGCGCTTCCTGCCGGAAGAGGACCGTCATCTGAAAACACGGTCGCAGTTCCAGGACACGCTGGCGTCGAGTCTGGGCGGCCACGTGGCGGAGGAGATCGTCCTCGGCGAGATGACGACGGGCCCGCAGAGCGACATCGAGGCGGCGACGAAGATCGCCCGGCAGATGGTAATGCAGTGGGGAATGAGCGAACGCCTGGGGCCGCGGACGTTTGGTCGCAAGGAAGAGTTGGTCTTCCTGGGTCGCGAGATTGCTGAACAGCGCAACTATAGCGAGAAGGTGGCCGAGGAGATCGACGAAGAAGTGCGCCGGATCATCGACCACGCCTACCAAGTGGCGAAGAAGATACTGCTGGAGAATCGCGGCAAGCTGGACCAGATTGCGCGACGCCTGGTGGAGGTGGAGACGCTGGAAAGCGACGAGCTTCAGCGGGTGTTCAATGCGCCTCTGGACGAGCAGTTCCCGCCGGCGATGGAGCCGGGCAGCGAGGCGCCGAAGGGCGAGAAGCCTAAGGACGAGCCGCAGCCGGAGGGTCAGGAGGGCCAGGGGAAGCCGGTGACGAAGCCGGGGTTGGCCTGGAGCGAGCACGGCGGCACGTAATCGCAACGATCCGACAATAGCGCTATTTCGAGGATGGGCTCCTCCGGGGGCCTATTCTTTTTGCATCCGACGCGGCCGGACGCGTCTGTCGAAGGGGCGAATAGTCAGTTTCGCCACTGGATCCGCTGCCGCGGCGGCGTTTCTCCTCGGTCGCGGCTGCCGCCGAGTGACAGCACGTCGCGGATGTCCAGCTTCAGAACCCACATCCCGGCCAGGCCGGTGATGGTTATCCAGACGATGGTGAAGACGTGGGTTCCGAGCGCGTAACCAGCGGCGAGGGCGCCGTTGACGCCCAGGGCGGTCATGATGCTCTGCAGGGCGACTTCGTAGGGGCCGAGGTTCCAGGGAGTCAGCGGCAGGGCAACGACGATGTTGGCCGTTATCATGATGACGATGAACTTGTCGAAGGCGATGTCGAGGCCGAAGGCAAGGCCGAAGAGAAAGTACATGACGCTTTCGGCGAGCCAACCGGGGAAGGAAACGGCGATGACCCGAAGGGTGCGTCTCGGCTCGCGCATGGCGGCCAGCCCTTCGAAGAACTCCGGCACAGCGCGCCCGATAGCCTGGCGCGTGCCTTCGGTGAACATCCCCAGCCAGGGTTTCTCGGCCAGGTTCTTAGGCGGCGGGACTCGCGAGGCGACGAGCGCGGCCACGAAGCCGATCGTCGTCGCGACCGCCAGAGCGACCGCCAGGCTGGTCGGAAGGACGGGCACACGCAGGAAGGCGAGCACGACGAGGGTGAGGATGAGGAAGGTGAAGCCGTCCAGGATCGTCTCGGCCACGACGACGGCACCGACGAGCTCGGCGCGGGGGATGCCGAAGCGCTGCGCCGGCACCTGGATGCGCAGCACGTCGCCGATGCGGAAGGGCACGGCGTTGTTCGCCATGTTGGAGACGAGGTAGATGCCGAACAGGGAACTGAGGGGCGCTGCCTCCGTCTCGGACAGCAAGAGCCGCCAGCGATAGGCGTGGATTAGCTTGGAGATTGTGAAGCAGGCCAGGGCCGGCAGGACCCAAACGTAGTGGACGTGTGCGAAGGTGTGGAAGACCCTGCCCAGGTTGACCCGCCAGACCAGGATTCCCACGAATACGCCGGTAAGCGCCAGTTGGAACAGGAAGCGACGGCCGAGAAGACGGCGGATCAAGCCTCTTGCTTTCCTCTCGTCAGTGACCGTGGACAAGCGACATCGAGCGATGCGTCCAACCGCGTCGCCCGAGGCGCCTCGGTAAGCTCATAGTAGCACAAGGCTTGATCTGCGCGGACAGCGCAGCGGCCGGGCGAGCGAGGATCAGCCGCCGGCGCCGGCCTCGCGGCGGATCTCCTTCAGGATGTCGAGGTTCTCTTTATCCGGGCCCAGGTTGCCGAAGCCGGGCACTTCGAGGATGAAGGGCACGTTGGCAAACGCAGGATGAGCGAAGATGCGCAGGAAGCCGTCGCGGCCGATGTGCCCCTGGCCGATGTTCTCGTGGCGGTCGCGCACGCCGGCCAGCGGCACCTTGGAGTCGTTGGCGTGGCAGGCGACGAGCTTGTCGAGACCGATCTCGCGCTCGAACTCGCCGACGGCGGCGGCGAGGCCTTTTTCGTCGGTCAGGTCGTAGCCCATGGCGTAGGCGTGCTGCGTGTCAAGGCAGACCTTCAGGCGCGGGTCGCCTACTTCGCGGATGATGGCGCCGAGTTCAGCGAAGTGAGCCCCGACGCTTCCGCCCATTCCAGCGCTGTTCTCCAAGATCAGCCAGGACTCGGCGGGAGTGGCGTCAAGGACGCGTCGCACCGCGGTGGTGACGCGCGGCAGGATGGCTTCGAAGCCGAGGCCCTTATGGCTGCCAGCGTGGACGATGCTGCCTTTGGCGCCGATGCGGGGGCAGAGCTGGAGGTCGGCGGCGAGGGAGGCGGCGCCGCGCTCGATGGCGACGGGGTCGTCGCTGACGAGGCTGATGAGGTAGATGGCGTGGAGGAAGACGGGCGCGACGTCCGCGGCGGCGGCTTTCTCGCGGAAGGCGGCGGCTTCTTCATCGCCGATGGCGCGACGCCGCCAGGTCTGAGGCGCGGCGCCGAATATCTGGATGGTCTCCGCGCCCATGGCCTGAGCGCGGTCAATCGCTTTGTCGAGGCCGCCCTGGGTGGAAACGTGCGCGCCGAGCTTCATCCTGTGCCTTCGATTCGCGGTCCGGCCGTTGTCGTGTAACAATCGCTCGGATTGAGGGCAAGAACCCTTGACAACTTGGCGCGGCGGACTATAATGAGGTCGCTGGACCCCCTGAGAATGCGTAGCAATCTCAGGCGATAAGCCTCAACGGGTTGCTTTGCAACCCGTTGCGCTATTTCCAGCACCCCTTCAGGAACGTCTTATCGATTCGAATTGCCTTGTCGGCGACGTCGCGCAGGTGCTGCGACGACCAGGCGTCGCCGAAGAGCGCTACTTCCACGTGCCTGCCGGTATCCTTCACCGCCTGGAGAGCGTCGGCGAAGTCATTGTCGCCGCTGACGAGGACGGCTACGTCGTAGAGATTGTGGTAGGCGTGCTGTTGGATGTCGGTGGCGATCTTTACGTCGATGCCTTTCTCGTAGGCAGGCTCGGTGGGCCAATTGCGATAGACGAGGCGTCCGAGGCGAACTTCCAGGTAGGGAATGCGGCGCATTCGGTTGAAGAAGGTCTGCTGGTCCTTGTAGCGCTCGGGCTCTTTCGTGTGGTCGACAGGCGCGTTGTAATAGTAGACCCGGATTAGCTGGCGCTTGCCGGCGAGCTTCTTGGTGAAGGCTTCGAAATCGAGATTGGTGTAGCCGTAGATCGACTTGATGGAGTGGTAGACGTTGCTGCCGTCGATGTAGACCATGACCCGATCGGGCATAAGCTACCTCTGATATAAATCTTCTGATGCTAGTATATGTTAGTCAACATTGGGGCGCCAGCCAGGGCGGGCATCCGCCAAGGGCGTACTCCTACGAATCGCATGACTGAGGAGGTCTTGTGCGCGGCGGCGATGAGGCAGGCAAGCCCGTCGAACTTGGCGACGGAGCGAGGCGTCGTTTCGTGCCTGTACCACGAAGGCAGTCGCGGCGGCGGCGCGGTCGTTTTCGTCGGCGGGACCGACGGCGGATTCGCCGGGCCGGCGAACAGCATCTACGCGACGCTGGCGGACGACCTGCGCGCGGCTGGGATGAGCTCGCTGCGACTGGACTTTCGCCTGCACACGGCGCCGGGAAACGTCGAAGAAGGGACGCACGACGTTCTGGCCGGCGTTGCCTTCCTTAAGAGCAAAGGAGCGGGACGAGTCGGGCTCGTCGGACACTCGTTCGGCGGCGCGGTGGTGGTAAACGCGGCGGCGCTGTCGGACGACGTGGACGCGGTGGTTACGCTGAGCACGCAGACGGCGGGAACGACGCTGGTGGGCCGCATCGCTCCCCGGCCGCTCCTGCTGGTGCACGGCGAGCTGGACACACGTCTGCCGCCGCGATGCTCGCGCTACGTCTACGAGCGCGCCGGCGAGCCGAAGGAGCTGGTCATCCTGGCCGGCGCGAAGCACAGCCTGCGGCAGCGTCGGGAGGAGCTGCGGACGTTGCTGCGGGAGTGGCTGATGGCGCGGTTAGGTGCGCAGGAGGACCAAGAAGGGTCCGGGCCGCGCCAGCTCGATCCCTGAGCGTAGCGGCGGCCCGGACTATGCGATATGAAGCGTCCGCTAATGCGGTGTATCCCTTTCGTCGTTAGCGACTCCTGATGCCGCCGGTGATGGCGCGGGCGATGACGAGTCGCTGGATCTCGTTGGCGCCCTCGAATATCTGGAATATCTTGGCGTCGCGCATCCACTTCTCCACCGGGAACTCGCTGACGTAGCCGTAGCCGCCGAGTATCTGCACGGCTTCGACGGTCGCGCGCATGGCGGCATCGGACGGGAAGGCCTTGGCCATGCTGCCTTCGCCGCGAAGGAAGGGGACGTGGGTCCTGCCCATCCAGGTCGCGCGCCAGATGAGAAGGCGAGCGGCGTCGAGCTCGATCGCCATGTCGGCGAGCTTGAAAGCGATTCCTTCGTTGGCGGCGAGCGGGCGGCCGAACTGGATGCGCGTCTTAGAGTAGTCGAGGGCGTATTCGAAGGCGGCGCGACCGACGCCCAGGGCGAAGCAGCCGATCATGGGGCGGGTGCGCTCGAGGGCGCTCAGTGCGCCGAGAGCGCCGCTGCCGCCTCCGGTACCCGGCGGCGAGCCCGGCGGCGGGCCGAGGCGGTTGCGCGCCGGCACGCGGCAGTCTTCGAGGATGACGTCGGCGGTCCAGGAGGCGCGGATGCCCATCTTCTTCCAAACGGTGCCCATGGACAGGCCGGGGGTGTCTTTTTCGATCGCGAAAGCGCAAAGGCCGCCCCACTTCTTGCTCTTGTCCTCGGTGGCGAAAACGACGTGGACGTCGGCGATGCCGCCGTTGGTGATGAAGCGCTTGGTGCCATTGAGAATGTAGTCGTCACCGTCGCGAACGGCGGTGGTGGAGATGTTGGCGACGTCGGAGCCAGCCTCCGGCTCGGTGAGGCAGTAGGCGCCGAGTCGGAGCTCGGTCTCGGTGCTCTGGCATTTGGGGACCCATTCGTCTTGCTGCGCATCGGTGCCCATGCCGACGATGGCGGCAAGAGCGAGCCCGCTCGAGGAGATGGACAGGGCAACACCGCCGTCGCCCCAGGACAGCTCTTCGGTGATTACGGGCGATACGAGGTGGGAATCGCTCTCGCCGAACATGCCGGAGGACAGGCCAAGGGAGCTTGCCTTGAGCATTATGTCGCGCGGCACCTCTTCGTGCTCTTCAAAGTAGGCCGCGTTAGGGCGGATTTCTTTGAGCGCGAACTCGTGCGCCAACTGCTGGACCATACGTTCTTCTTCGTTGAGACCGAAGTCGGCCATGGTTACACCTCCAATCGTTATCCTGGCGAAGCTAGCTGGGGAATCGTAACAAAGGTTCGGTTTGAAGAATAGGCCCATCTGAGACTCCGGTATTGCGCTGCGCGTATCGAGGGCGAGCGCGGCGATTCCTTGTGCCGGACAGAGAAGCCATTCTATACTCGCGACCAGGGTGTCGAATGGAAAGCAACGTTCTGAAGGTGAAGCGTCTCCGCCCGGATGCCCGACTCCCCGAGCGCGCGACGGAGGGCTCCTCCGGCCTCGACCTCTTCGCCTGCATCGACGGTGATGGGCCGCTCGTGATCGGCAGAAAGCCTGTGCGCGTCGGAACGGGCGTTGCTATCGAGTTCCCGCGCGGCTTCGACGTGCAGGTGCGGCCGCGCTCCGGACTGGCGACCCGAGGTGTGGGCGTGACGCTGGGGACGATCGACAGCGACTACCGCGGCGAGGTGCTGGTCACGATGTATGTCTTCGGCGAACGCGAATCGCACGAGATAAGGAACGGCGACCGGATAGCGCAGTTGGTAGTGACGCGCCTGGGGGAGCTGCCGGTGGTCGAGGCGCAGGAACTGACCGAGACGGCTCGCGGCACGGGCGGCCACGGGTCGACCGGTCAGTAGGCACTGCCAGAGGCCTCAAAATCGATTTCTTACGTGTTGTCCGGCCTAGTCCCGCCACCATGCCCAGGGCGGACAACCCGCGGAGTCGGTCCGTGACGGCCCGGTCGCTGAGAGCGAGGGATTGGCCGCTTGGAGCCCCTCCTGTATTCAACATTCTGCCCCCAATCGGCCGCATTCTGAATCAGGATTCTCCTCATAGACCCTCCGACAAACCCCTACTTCCGGAGACCCTGCGATTCGACGGTGGCGGACGAAGGGGAGTTCCTCGCATTCCCCGCGACAGCGCTGAAAGCTTAGAATAGATCCGTAAAGAGATCATGACTGAACCCACGAGACGTCCTCTAACCGATGTCGATTTCGACCGGACGCCGTTCACGGTCGCCTGGGAGATTACACGCGCCTGCGCCTACGCCTGCCTCCACTGTCGAGCCGAGGCGCAGCCGAAGCGTGACCCGCACGAGCTTACGACTGAGGAAGGCTTCCACCTCATCGACGAACTCGTTGAGGTGGGCGGACCGATCCTGATAGTGACCGGCGGCGACCCCATGATGCGCCCGGATATGCTCGACCTGGTGCGCTATGCGACGAAAAGCGGCCTGCGCGTCGCGCTGGCGCCGACGGCGACGAAGCTAGTGACGCTGGAGCGGCTACGAGAGGCGCGGGAGGCCGGCGTCGCGCGCGTTCAGATCAGCCTCGACGGGTCGCGGGCGGAGGTGCAGGACGCCTTCAGGGGCCGGCCCGGCTCGTTCCAGCGGACGCTGGCGATCCTGGAGGACATTCGGAGCGTCGGCATCTCGCTGCAGATCGGGACGACGGTGAGTCGCTACAACATCGACGATCTGGAGGCGATTGCCGGCGTCGTCGCGGAGCACGGCGCTGTGATGTGGAGCCTGTTCTTCCTGGTGCCTACCGGTCGCGGCAGGCGCGAGGACATGGTGTCGCCGGAGGAGCACGAGCGGGTGTTCAACTGGCTGTACGACTTGTCGAAGACGGCGCCGTTCGACGTGCGGACGACGGCAGCGCAACACTACCGGCGGGTCGTCATCCAGAGGCGCCGCCGCGAGGAAGCGCCGTCGCCGGGCGGGTTGCTGGTGACGGGCGCCGGCTACAGCTTCGCTGACGGGCTCGGGCAATCGAGCCGCGGCGTGAACGACGGCAACGGCTTCGCCTTCATCAGCCACACCGGCGACGTCTGCCCGAGCGGCTTTCTGCCGCTGCCCGGCGGGAATGTGCGCGAGCAGTCCTTCGTCGATATCTACCGCGACTCGCCGCTCTTCCGCGACCTGCGCGACTATAGCAAACTCAAGGGCAAGTGCGGCGTCTGCGATTTCCGCGCCGTCTGCGGCGGCTCGCGGGCGCGGGCCTTCGCCGTCAGCGGTGACTACCTGGAATCCGACCCCTACTGCGTCTACCAGCCACCATCGGGGGGAGATGCGAATGGCCGTTGAGCTGGACAAGAAGGACAAGCAACTGCTTAACGATCTTCAGAGCGGGCTGCCGCTGTCGTCGCGCCCGTTTCAGGAGGTCGCCGAGAGGCTGGGGCTGAGCGAAAGCGAGATCGTCCGGCGGCTGCGGCGGTTGCTGGACGAAGGTGCGTTGAGCCGTGTCGGGCCGGTGCTCGACACAATGGCGCTGGGCGGCGCACGGACCCTGGGGGCGATGCAGGTGCCACCCGAGCGCCTGGAAGAGGTGGCGGCGTTCGTCAGCAGCTTCGATGCCGTCTCCCACAACTACGAGCGAGAGCATAGCTTCAACCTGTGGTTCGTGGTGTCGTCGGAGGACCCGGCGGAGGTGCGACGGGTGCTGGCGGAGATTGCGACGAAGACGAAGCTGCCGCTGATGGAGCTGCCGGCGCTGGCGGAATACTTCGTGGGGGTGCGGTTCCATTTTGATGTCTGACGATCGGCTGAGCGACGACGAGCGCCGGTTGTTGGTGGCGGTGCAGGACGGCCTGCCGCTGGTCGAGCGGCCGTACGCAGCGGTTGCCGAGCGGCTGGCCTGGACGGAAGAGCGCGTCATTGCGCTGCTGTCGTCGCTACTGGAGCGAGGCGTGGTAAGGCGGATCGCCGCGGTGCCCAATCACTACGCGCTGGGCATAACGGCGAACGGCATGGCGGTCTGGGACGTGCCGGACGAAGAGATCGATGCCTTCGGTGAGCGGCTGGCGGCGAGAGTCGAGGTGACGCACTGCTATCGACGACTGCGGCGTCCGCCGGAGTGGCCGTACAACCTCTATGCCATGGTGCACGGCCGGTCGCGGGAAGAAGTGCTGTCGACGGTGGGTCGAATAGCGTCCGAAGCCGGTCTGGCGGGCTTCCCTTCGGAGATCCTGTTCAGCGTGCGACAGTTCCGAAAGCGGGGCGCACGCCTTCGCGAGACGTTTCGCGAGAATGCGGAGAAAAGCGGCGATTCTCGTTGACAGGCGCACGGGGCCGCAATAGGATCATATCGCAAGATATTCGTTCCGCTGGTCCTTCATGCCACAGGTCAATCTCCTCGAGAAAAGGAGAGGCGTGTACGGCACTCTGGCCCTGACCCCCAAGTCGCTAAAGGACTACGCGCCGGCAGCCGGCAAGGAGAAGATCGACGAGCTTGTCGAGCTTTCCTCGCCGCTGAAGGGTCTCCGTGTCCTCAATCTGAGCGTCACCGCCTTCGGCACCGGCCTGGCGGAGTTGCTGCGCTCTTCGGTGCCCCTGTTCTGCGATCTCGGCATCGACTGGCGGTGGCAGGTCGTGCGCGCCGACGAGGAAGCGACGAAGGTGAACAAGGCGATGTACCGGGCGCTGGCCGGCGGGCGGGCGGAATGGACGCCGGAGATGACGGAGACGTGGCGTCGCTACACGGTGATGAACGCCGAGCTTCTGAACGAGGACTTCGACGTCGTCATAGTCCATGACCCGCAGCCGGCGGCTATTCGCTCTTATGTCGACTCGGGCAGGCGAGGCAGGCGCTGGGTGATGCACTGTCACATCGACCTGTCGGCGGCGCAGGCGGACGTGTGGGAGTTGCTGGAGGGACATCTTCAAGACTACGACTGCTGGGCATTCGAGGACGAGCAGTTCGCCGGCAAGGCACGGACCATGCCTACCGGCAGGCAAGCGTCGCGGCCCTGCAAGGTTATCGCGCCAGCTATCGACCCGCTGGGGCCGCGCAACATCCAGCTTTCCGCCGACGCGACCGCCTACATCCTGGGGCACTACGGGATCGACGGCGAACGGCCGCTCGTCGCGCAGGTGGCGCCGATCAATGAGGAGAACGATACGTTGGGCGCGCTCGAAGTGTACCGGACGATGCGACGGGAGGTGCCGGACCTGCAGCTCGTCCTTCTGGCGCCGTCGCCGCCGGACGAATCGGCCTACCCCTATTTCGAGCGGGTGAGAGCGAAGGCGGCGGAGCTCCCGGACGTGCACATCCTTGCCGACCTTAATGATGTCGGCAACGTGGAGGTCAACGTTGTGCAGAGGGCCTCGTTCGCGGTGATGCAGCGCTCTCTGCAGCGCGGCTTCGGCATCTGGCTGTCGGACGCGCTCTGGAAGGAGACGCCGGTCGTCGGGGCGCGCATGGGAGGCATTCCGAAGCAGGTGCTGCATGGCCGCACAGGCTATCTTGCCGGCAGCGACGCCGAGTTCGCCGATTGCCTGCTCCGGCTGATGCGGGAGCCGGCGACGGCGCGCGAACTGGGGATTGCGGCGAGGCGCCATGTGGCCGAGAATTTCTTGGTATGCCGTTTTGTTGCGGATTACCTGTCTTTGCTGCGGGAGATTAGTTAGGTAACATTGAATTGGGCGCTTTTGTCGGAGGAGAGGAGGGGCCCCGGTGCGCAAGGCTTTTGAACTGATTGAGATGACCCCGAAAGAGCCTATCGGAAAATGTTGAGTTCGATTCCCACAACAGCAAGAACCCTGGAGAGCTATCGCTCCCTGATCGGCGACGAGGAGACTGAGGAGATCCGCGAGCTTGCGGAGCCGCTGCGGGGCGCGCGCGTCCTTCACGTCAACTCCACGCCGTTTGGCGGCGGCGTCGCCGAGATACTGAACTCCTTCGTGCCGCTGATGGCGGACATCGGGATGGCGGCGGAGTGGCAGGTCATCCGCGCGGGCGACGATTTCTTCCGCGTGACGAAGAGCATGCACAACAGCCTTCAGGGGATGCTCATCGACTGGACGCCCCAGATGTGGGACCTGTGGCTTCAGTACAATCGCGCCAACGCGGAGATGTTCGACGAGGAGTATGACTTCGTCATCATCCACGACCCGCAGCCGGCGCCGATCCTGTCCCTGTTGACGGAGTTGCACGGCAAGCGGCCGCCCGGGAAGTGGGTCTGGCGCTGTCACATCGACCTGACGGACGCGCAGGTGCAGGTGTGGGACGTGCTGCGTCCGCACGTCGCGCTTTACGACGCGGCGGTCTTCACGCTGCGCAACTACATCAAGGAGGACCTCAGGGGACCGATCCCCTTCTTCATACCGCCGTCGATTGACCCGTTCAGCCCCAAGAACGCGGAGATCCCAGAGGACACGATTGAGGCGATCCTGCGCAACCACGAGCTGGACCCACAGCGGCCGATCATCGTGCAGGTCTCGCGCTTCGACCCGTGGAAGGACCCGCTGGGGGTCATCGACGTCTACCGGCTGGTGAAGCGCGAGGTGCCGGAGGTGCAGCTCGTGCTCGTGACGTCGATGGCATACGACGACCCGGAAGGCTGGGCCTGGTATGAGCGCACAGTGCGCCGCGCCGGCGAGGACATGGACATCAAGGTGCGCACGAACTTGAACGGCGTCGGCAACGTGGAGGTGAACGCCTTCCAGCGAGCGGCGAGCGTGATCATCCAGAAGTCGGTGCGGGAGGGATTCGGCCTGTCGGTGACGGAGGGGCTGTGGAAGGCGCGGCCGGTGGTCGCCGGCAACGTGGGCGGCATTCCGCTGCAAATCATCGACGGCAAGACGGGGTACCTCGTGAACACGGTGGAGGAATGCGCGCAGCGCGTGCTGCACCTGCTGCGCAATCCGGCGGAGGCGGAGGAGATGGGGTGTCGCGGCCGCGAGGCGGTGCGACGCCACTTCCTGACGACACGCAATCTGCGGGACTACCTGCGGATCCTGCGGACGATCTCCGGCATAGGCCCGCTTCAGCGGGACAAGGTGCCCGTCGGCGTGGACAAGGGGTCGGGCAGGACGAGGTAGAACGGTCCATCAAGACGGCCGCCCTACGCGAAACTGCGTCGGGCAGGCTATAATGTAGACAGCCGCAGGCAGGCCGTAGGACAAGGCCCGGCGGCTGTCTTTCTTTCGCGCGGAGCCAGTAAGGAGGCAGCTATGCGCGATCTCGTTTCCCGCGCGCTCGATACAGCCAGGCAGCAGGGCGCCACTTACGCCGACGTTCGCGTTGTGGACACGCGCGCGGAGTCGATTACGGTCCGCGGCCCGCATGTCGAGGGGCTGACGGCCGATGAAGGCCTCGGCTTCGGCGTGCGTGTGATTGTCGACGGCTACTGGGGATTCGCGGGAAGCCACCGCGTGACGGCAGCCGAGGCGGACCGGGCAGCGGCGCAGGCGGTGACGATAGCGCGGGCGTCGGCGCGGGCAGGCGGCCCAAGGGCGACAATCGGCCCACCGGAAGTCCACAGCGACAACTATCGCACTCCCTTTCGCATAGACCCCTTCGCCGTGTCGCTCGACGACAAGATAGCGCTCCTCCTGCGCACGAACGAGGCGATGATGCGGGTGAAGGGCGTCGTGATCGCGGAGTCGAACGTCTACTACCAGCGGGAGAAGAAGGTCTTTGGCAGCAGCGAGGGGAGCCTCATCGAGCAGGAGCTGCTGGAGACGGGCTGCGGCATCGAGGCGACGGCTGTCGACGAGGGCGAAGTGCAGCAGCGGTCCTACCCCAACAGCGTCGGGCGGCACCAGGGCACCGAGGGCTGGGAGTTCGTGGAGCGCTACGACCTGGCGGGCAACGCGCAGCGGGTCGCGGAAGAGGCGTCGGCGCTGCTGACGGCCAAGCCCTGTCCGGCGGGCGTCATGACCGTAATTCTCGACGGCAGCCAGCTCGGATTGCAGGTACATGAGAGCTGCGGGCACGCGACGGAGCTGGACCGCGTGCTCGGCACCGAGGCGGCCTACGCGGGCACGAGCTTCCTGACGACCGACAAGCTGGGCTCCTTCCGCTATGGCTCGCCGGTGGTGAACCTGACAGCGGACGCGACGATCCCCGGCGGCCTCGGCACGTTCGGCTACGACGACGAGGGCGTGCCGGCGCAGCGAACGCCGCTGGTGGCAGACGGGCTGTTCGTCGGCTACCTGACGTCGCGGGAGACGGCGGCGGCGATAGGACAGCGGAGCAACGGGGCGATGCGCGCCTCGGGCTGGAACCGCATTCCGCTGATCCGCATGACGAACGTCAACCTGGAGCCGGGCGATTGGACGCTGGAAGCGCTCATCGCGGACACGGATGATGGGATATACATGGAGACGAACCGGAGCTGGAGCATCGACCAGCGACGGCTCAACTTTCAGTTCGGCACAGAGCTGGCGCGCGAGATCAAGAACGGCAAGCTGGGCGACCTGGTGAAGAACGCGACCTACACCGGCATCACGCCTCAGTTCTGGGGGAGCTGCGACGCCGTCTGCAACCGCGACCACTGGGTCGTCTGGGGCACGCCGAACTGCGGCAAGGGGCAGCCGGAGCAGGTGGCGCACACCGGCCACGGGACGTCGCCGGCGCGCTTTCGCAACGTTCAAGTCGGCGTCTTGAAGTAGCCCGGGAAGGCAGAGGATATAATGCTGCCCGACGAGACAGAGCTCAAGAACATCGGCGACCGCCTGCTGGCGATGAGCCGCGCCGACCAGACGGAGGTGCTTCTCTTCGCGACGCAGTCGGCGCTCACCCGCTTCGCGAACAGCTACATTCACCAGAACGTCGAGGAGACCGGCGTCGAGGTCAGCGTGCGCGCCGTCATCGGCAAGAAGATCGGCGTGGCCGGCACGAACATGCTCTCCGACGAGTCGCTGCGGGCGCTGGTGGAGCGGGCGGCGGCGCTGGCGGAGCATCAGAAAGAGAACGAGGACTTCCGCTCGCTGCCGGGGCCAGAGCCCGTGCGGCGCATCGACGCCTGGGTCGAGCAGACAGCGGCGTTCTCGCCGGACGACCGGGCGGGCGTGGTCGCCGTCATTTGCGACGCGGCCCGGAACGCCGGTGTCACGGCGGCGGGCGCTTTTCGCACGTCGGGCAGCGCCGTCGCGATCGCGAACTCGCTGGGCATCTTCGCCTATCACCGCGAGACGAGCGCGGACATCAACACAACGATGATGGCCGACGGCAGCGGCTACGCGGCGCGCATTTCGCTGAACGTGGGCGAGATCGACGGCAAGGCGCTGGCGGCGGAGGCCATCGACAAGTGTCTGCGCAGCGCGAACCCCGTTTCGCTGGAGCCCGGCGAGTACGACGTCATTCTGGAGGACTACGCGACTTCCGACATCCTGGACTATCTTGCCTACCTCGCGTTCGGGGCGCAGCCGTACCAGGAGAAGCGCAGCTTTATGTCGGGGCGGCTTGGAGAGCGGGTGGTCGGGGAGAACATATCGATTTGGGACGACGGGCTATCCCCGGAGACGATGCCGATGCCGTTCGACTTCGAGGGCGTGCCGAAGCGGCGCGTCGAGCTGATTTCGGACGGTGTGGCGAAGGGCGTCGTCTGTGACAGCTACTACGGCGGCAAGGAGGGCAAGCCTTCGACGGGCCACGCGCTGCCGGCGGGACTGACGTACGGGCCAATGCCGTCGAACCTCTTCCTGAAAGCGGGCGAGGCGACCATCGACGACATGCTGGCGTCGACGGAGCGGGGCATCTGGGTGAGCCGCTTCTGGTATACGCGGCCGGTGCATCCGCTGAAGCTGATCGTGACGGGCATGACGCGTGACGGCACGTTCCTCATCGAGAAGGGGCGGATCACGGCGCCGATCAAGAACCTTCGCTTTACGCAGGGCTACCTGGACGCGCTCAGCCGGGTCGAGATGATCGGGCGGGAAACGCGACTGCAGCAGGGGATGATCGGGGTGAGCCGGGTGCCGGCGTTGAAGGTCAAGGGCTGGAACTTCAGCGGCGCCACGGAGTTCTAGCGGCTGAAAACGTCTTCTGGACGGCGCCCCAAACTGCGTGCCGGCAAGACGCTCGTAGGCCAGGCTTTCCAGCCTGGCCGCAAATTCCCGCCGAGACTGGAAAGTCTCGGCTACGGTGGTCTGTCGTAACGCGGCGTGAATGCGAGGGGGAAACGCCACCGCGGGCTTCAGCCAGCGGCATTACGCCGATAGGCGTTCGAAGAGGGGAAAGATGATCCTGATAACCGGCGGCACTGGCTTCATTGGGCGGCATCTGGTCGCGCGACTGGCAACCGGCGGCGAGCGCGTGCGCATCGCGGCGCGCGGCGAGCGCAAGGCAGACCTGCCGGAGGGCGTCGAGCAGGCGCGGGCGGACGTCGTGAGCGGCGAGGGGCTACCGGAGGCTATGGCCGGCGTCGAGAAGGTCGTGAACCTGGTCGGCGTGATCACGGAGAAGGGCTCGCAGGGCTTCGATGCGGTGATCCGCGGCGGAACGGCGGGCATCGTCGACGAGGCGGAGCGCGCGGGCGTCAAGAAGCTGGTCTATGTCAGCGCGATCGGCGCCGCGCCGGACCCGAAGTTCCCCTACTGGCACGCGAAGTGGCAGGCGGAGCAGGCGGTGACGGCCAGTCGCCTGAACTACACGATCCTGCGCCCGTCGCTGGTCTTCGGGCCGGAGGACGATTTCTTCAATCGGCTGGCGCGCCTCATCCGTCGCGTGCCCGTCGTGCCGGTTGCCGGCGACGGCAAGACGCGCTTTCAGCCGATATGGGTGGAGGACGTGGTGAGCTGCATCGTCGCCAGTCTCGGCGAAGGGACGCATGACCGCGAGACGCTGGAGATCGGCGGGCCGGAGTACTTCACCTATGATGAGATAATCGACCTCATCGGCGAGACGCTGGGAGGACGGAAGCGGAAGGCGCACCTCCCGCTCTGGCTGATGCGTCCGGCGGCGCGCGTCATGCAATCGCTCCTGCCGAATCCGCCGGTGACGACGGACCAGCTCGCGATGCTGTCGAAGGACAACGTGACGGAGCTGGACGCGGTGCGCAGGGCGTTCGGGTTCGCGCCGAGGTCGCCCCGAGAAGGGCTGGTCGAGCAACTGAGCGGATAAGCGACGGCGTCACTCCCTGGTCGCGATATGCGCACGCCGGACTGGGAAGGTCAGACCTCTTCGCTGAAGAGCTCCACGAAGAGGCGCCGAACGTCCGCCTGAACCGACGCTTCGAACTGGGAGTACAGGGCGAGCACGCGCTCGCCGACGGGCCTGAGGTGGGTGCTGCCGCCGCCGGCGCCGCCGACTTCGCTTTCGACGAGACGGACGCCGAGGTTTTCTTCGATCTCGCGTATCTTTCCCCAAGCGCGTCGATAGGAGAGGCCCATGCGTCGCGCGGCTTCAGCGAGCGAGCCGGTCTCGTCGATGTGCTGGAGCAGCCGCACGCGATAGCCGCTGAGAACGATTGCGCCATCCTTTTCGACCCAGAGCTTTAGCTTCGGTTCCATGGCTTCAGTTTGGCGTGAAGGAAAGGATGGGTCAACGTCCGAAAGGAGGAACAGCGGCGACTTCAGGCGGCGGTTCGGCCTGGGATGACGCTCGGGAGTGTTAGTGGGCCGTTCGGCAACCCGGACTGCCTGTCCGCCAAAGGTGGAGCCCCGAACCCACGTCGCTACCAGGAATTCCTTTTACGACTCGCAAACTGGTGCGCCAACGTCGCAGAGGCGCCGCCCGGCGTAGGTGTCGCGGTGTCGTCGCTCGACACGGGTGAACGACGCGGTCTGATGGGCTACCGGCCGACCTTCGTCCTGACTTCGAAGTGCTCGGAAGGCGGACGGTCGCCCGGCGGACGCTGCTCGGGGAGTGGACTGCCCGCGAGGCCGACGATATGCAGGTCGGAGAGGTCGGTGTAGCGTGGCAAGAGCTTCTGGAGAAGCATGCCGGCGAAGGGGGCGAGGGCGTTGGCGAGCGTCACGGCGAGGACGACGTTCAGCAGGTTCAGTCGCCCGGTGCCGAGAAGGATGCCGAAGAAGGCGAGTGCGGCGAGCAGCCCGGCGGTGACGATGGCGGTGACGCAGCGTCGGTGGACGGCGAGACGTCGCTCCCCGGCGCGGAGGCGTCGCAGCCCTTCTTGCGCGGCGAGAAGGATGATGTCCGGCGGAGCGATGCCGTCGAGGGTGAAACCGCGGTCACGGGAGACGCCGTTCAGGCCGCTGGGGCCAAAGCGCTCTTCGATCACGTTCATGGTGGCGTGCTTTAGCGCCTCGTTGCGCCGGACAGACTCGTTTGTGAAAAGCGACGCCGCCTGTCGCGGGATGAGGAGGACGCTGGAGAGAGCGCGCACGGTGAACCCGAAGACGACGAGCATCAGCAGGAAGACGATGGCGACGAGGAGCAGGGCGAAGAAGAGCAGTATCATTTTCCCGACCTACCGGAGCGTCCTTCCGCGTGAAGTATACTCCACTCGCCTAAGGATCGCCAGGCGACGCTGATGGGAACATCAGGATTCATCCTGACGGGAGAAGATGCGCGGGCCCCATGCGGTTGCGCATCGGGTCCCGAGAGCGCGAGCGGTACTTCGCTATGAGCGTCTTCGATTCTTGGCGACACTACTCGCCTTCGGCCAGCTCGCGGGACCACCACTGCCAGCCGAGGTACAATCCGCTCAGGACGAGGGACAGTCCGATAACCACTGTGCTCAACATTCTCTCCTCCAGCATCCAACACATATGTTCTGCAATGACCCGATAATAGAACGGGCGTGCTGTCTTGTCAAGGGCCCCGGCCGGTTTTTTCTTGACGGACAACACGACGAGATGCTAGTAATCGATTAGAGGCCGCCATGACGGTGCTCGTCCCCGGGCAGCGCTCGGGCGGTGGACGGAGGAGCCATGACGCGACAGCCGCCGCTGGAACTGACATTCCTGGGATCGGGTAACGCC
The DNA here is from genome assembly GCA_963703345.1 of uncultured Chloroflexia bacterium. Lineage (GTDB taxonomy): Bacteria > Chloroflexota > Dehalococcoidia > DSTF01 > JALHUB01 > JALHUB01. The sequence continues at coordinate 2,019,115 of OY969814.1, forward strand.
TTCGTCCGCGACCGCTACTGGAGTTCTTTCGTCCTCAACCGTCGCTATCTCTTCGACGCGCCGCCGACGCTGCTGCCGCACCTCCACAAGCTCGGCATCCCGACGCTGGATATCGCCGCCGTGTTCATCAGCCACTTTCACGCCGACCACTTCTTCGGGCTGCCCTTCCTCTTTCTCGACTACGAGCACGTGACCGCGCGCACCGAGGACCTGACAATCGTCGGGCCGGCGGGCACGCAGCGGCTGATGGAGGAGATATCGCAGCTAGGATTTCCGGGGCTGACGCGGGGGAAGCAGCCCTACCGTCGCCTTTACGTCGAAGTGGGAGACGGCGGCGAAGGCACGGCGGCGGGCCTTCCGTTCCGGGCCGTCGCCGTCGAGCAGTCGAGCGAGAACTCCCTGGAATGCCTGGGCTACAGGGTGAACGCCGGCGGACGCGTACTCAGCTACACGGGCGATACTGTGATGTGCGAGGGCGTGCGGGAGCTTGCGCGCGGCGCCGACGCCCTGGTCATCGACTGCTCTTGCTGGCAGGAGCCCTGCGAGCACCACCTCAGCTTCGACGAGATACGTCGCTTCCGCGAGGAGGTGCCGCTCGAGACGACGTTCGTCATCACGCACCTCGAGGCGGGCCGGCCGGACATCGACATCGAGGGCATCATCGTCGCGGAGGACTTTGCCACGGTGCGGCTCTAGCGGGCCGGGGAACGTTCGCGCGCCTTTCCAATGGTTTAGACATTGCAAAGTTTCTAATCTCGATGCGATAATAGATCTGAGCTTCGCGACCGGCAGAGTGGTTGCGGACAAACAGAATTCATTGTATCTACTCATTATTGTCCCTGGATCTTAGCTAGCCAAAGAGGATGACTTATGGCTGAAAAAACAGCGCAGAAGGCGTTCCCCTACCCTGGAAACCCGTCGACCAGCGACGGAACGGGCATGATCGTCTGGGTGGAGACGCACATCAGCCAGGGGGCGTGCGTCTACCCGATTACGCCCTCCAGCGGCATGGGCGAGGGCTACGCCGACGAGGTGTCGAACGGGCGCAAGAACCTCTGGGACGAGACGCTCGCCCTTGTGGAGCCGGAGTCGGAGCACAGCTCGGCCTCGGCCTGCGAGGGGTTTGCGGCAGCGGGCGGTCGCGTCACGAACTTCACCTGCGGACAGGGGCTCATCCTCATGAAGGAGGTCCTATATACCATCGCCGGAAAGCGTCTGCCGGCGGTCTTCAACATCGGCGCACGGGCGCTGACCTCGCAATCGCTGAACATTCACTCCGGCCACGACGACGTCATGGGCGTCGCGGACTGCGGCTGGGGCATTCTCTTCGCCCGCAACGCGCAGGAGGCCGGCGACCTGGGCCTGATCGCCCGTCGGGCCGCGGAGGACTCGCGAACGCCGTTCTTCAACTGCCAGGACGGCTTCCTGACGACCCACACCGTCGAGAGCGTGCGGATGCCGGAGCCGGAGCTGATGAAGCGGTTCGTGGGGCCGCCGGCCGACAAGCTGAGCAGCATCATCGACCCCTACCATCCGATCATGAGCGGCGTGGTGCAGGACATGGACGTCTACATGGTCGGGAAGATCGGCCAGCGCGATTTCTATGACAAGGTTCCCGCCGCTCTGCAGGCGGCGATGGACGAGTACTACGAGCTGACGGGGCGTCGCTATGGGATGGTGATGCCTTACCGGCTGGAGGACGCCGAGTACGCGCTTGTCGGCATGGGCTCGGCGATGGACACGGCGGTCGCCACGGTCGATTACCTGCGCGAGAAGAAGGGACTGCGCGTGGGGCTGCTGACGATAACGGCGTTCCGGCCTTTCCCCGGCCCGCAGATCGTGGAGGCGCTGAAGCACGTCAAGGCGTTCAGCGTGCTGGAGAAGCTGGACGTGCCGCTGGGACAGTCGAACCCGCTGGCGGCGGAGGTTAAGGCGTCCTTTGCCGACGCGCTGACCGGTCGCCCGGGGTATCCGCGGATCGAGAAGATGCCCGTCGTCTACGCGGGTTGCGGCGGCCTGGGCAGTCGCGACGTGCGGCCGGGCCACATCGTCGCCATCTTCGAGAACATGCGCAAGCCGGACGGCAAGCGCTTCTTCACGCTGAACGTCAACCATCCGACCGCGCTCCCGCCCGTCGAGGACCCGGACGTGCGCCCCCCAGGCTCGTTCTCAATGCGCGGGCACTCTGTCGGCGGCTACGGATCGATTACGACGAACAAGATCATCGCTTCAATATCGTCCGACCTGTTCGGGCTTTACGCGCAGGCTTACCCGCGCTACGGCGCCGAGAAGAAGGGCCTGCCGACGAGCTACTACCTGACGCTGGCGAAGGACGTCATCCGGCCGCACTGCGAGACGAAGTTCGTCGAGTTCGTGCCTGTGAACGACGTCAACGCCTTCCGCACCGGCAATCCGCTCGCCGGCCTGGCGGAGGGCGGCACGATATTCATCCAGACCCCGAAGACGGCGCCGGCGGACGTGTGGGCGGACATTCCGGAGAGCGCGCAGGCGACGATACGGGCGAAGAACATCCGCGTCCTGGCGCTGGACACGGCGAAGATCGCGGAGGAGGTGGCGTCCCGGCCGGACCTCGTGCAGCGCATGCAAGGCGTCGCGCTACTGGGCGTATTCCTACGCTACACGCCCTTCCTCAAGGAGGCGCCGGTCAGCGACACGGAGCTGTTCAAGCGCATCGAGAAGTCGCTGCGGAAGTACTTCGGCGGCCGCGGCGAGAGAGTAATTCAGGACAACGTGGAGTGCGTGCGCCGCGGTTTCAGCGAAGTATTCGAGATACCACCTGAGGTGAAGGCGGAAGCCGCCGGCGGCAAGCCGTCGCGAAAGGCATAAGAGCATGGCTACAGCTTCGAAGAACAAAGACAAGATGACCAAGGACAGCGGCTTCCCGGAGAAGGAGCAGTTCCTGGAGAAAGTGCTTGGCGCCTATCGCCACGGGCACGGCGCCGACGACCTGCCCTCCGACGCGGAGGCGGCGCGAGCCCTAATCCCGCCCGGAACGGCCGCCCTGCGCGACTTCAGCTACATCGCGCCGGAGTTCCCGACCTTCATTACCGAGAATTGCGTCGGCTGCATGGAGTGCGTGACCGCCTGCCCGGATACGGCGATCCTGGCGAAAGTGATCGGCAAGTCGGACATGGAGAAAGAGCTGGCGGCGGTCGGCGACGCGACGGAGCGGACCCGGCTGCGCAAGCGCTTCGCGGAGACGACGAAGTACGCGGGCGTGTTCGAGAAGCGCGGCGAAGAGGGCGGCATGTTCGGCCTGTTCGTCGACCCAACGAAGTGCAAGGGCTGCGGCGAGTGCGTCGAGGTATGCGGCACCCACGAGGCGCTGGCGATGGTACGCAAGACGCCGCCGGAGGTCGAGGCCTACAAGCGCGAGGTCGCTTTCATGCGCAAGCTGCCGGAGACGCCGGCGAAGTACATCAGCGGCAAGGCGCTGGCGGACATGATGCTGGCGGACCGGTCGCTGCTCTACGTCGGCGGCGCGGGCTCCTGCATGGGCTGCGGCGAAGCGACGTCAATCCGGATGATGCTGGCGGCGACGGGGTTCGTGCACGGGCCGGAGAACATGGCGATCGTGGCCGCCACCGGCTGCAACAGCGTCTACGCCTCCAGCTATCCGTTCAACCCGTACCTTGTGCCCTGGACGAACTCGCTGTTCGAGAACGCGATCTCGGACGCGATGGGCGTGCGGCTGCGCTGGAACCAGATCGGCTGGCAGGACAAGAAGCTGTGGGCCATCGGCGGCGACGGCGCCATCCTGGACATCGGCTTCGGCGCGCTGTCGCGGCTGCTGGCGTCGGGGATGGACGTTAACGTGATGATTATGGACACGCAGGTCTACTCGAACACGGGCGGGCAGGCGTCTACGGCGACGTACACGGGGCAGGACGCGGAGATGGCGCCGTTCGGGTCGGCGGTCTCCGGCAAGCAGGAGCGGCGGAAGGAAGTGGGCATAATCGCGATGATGCACCCGGACATCTACGTGGCGCAGACCATCACCTCGGACATCAACCACTTCTATCGCTCGATAATGGGGGCGAACGAGTTCAAGGGGCCGTCGGTGGTGAGCGTGTACTGCACTTGCCAGCCGGAGCACCAGGTCGCGGACAACATGTCGTCGAAGCAGTCGCGGCTGGCGAAAGACTCGCGTGCCTTCCCGATCTTCATCTACGACCCACGGCAGGGCGCGAGCATACGAGAGCGCCTGAGCCTTCAGGGGAACCCGAATGTGAAAGAGGACTGGTACATCAACCCGAAGACGGAGGAGCCGCTGGACTTCCTGGCGTTCGCGCGGACGGAAGGTCGCTTCGGGAAGCAGTTCGACCGCGAGGGGAATCCAAGCGAGACGCTGCTGGCGACGCAGGCGGACAGGTTGGCTTACTGGCGGCTGCTACAGGAGCTTGCGGGAATCAGATAGGTTATGTAAAATAGACGTGGGGATGTGTCGGTCTGGTTGGTAAACAGCACCCCCTGTCGCAACGGCGCGATTTCCCCGCCACCAGCATCGCGTCGGAGCACCGGCCAGGCCGCCGTTCTCTTCGGGTGCGTCCACAACGGGCGCACCCTTTTTATTGCTCACTTCCACCCCTTAGGTCAAGCATTTTGGCCCACAATCTTTACAGATTATCGCCGCCGGTCACAGACCCAGGGCTGTCAGGACAGCGCGCCAATCGGAGAGGTCCGGGAATAGGAAGTCTGGGTGAGCCGAGCGTAGGACGTCTTCACCGGTGAAGCCGCTGGCGATAGCAACGGCTATCGCGTTATTCGCGCGGGCGGCTTCGATGTCATAGACAGTGTCGCCGAAGACGTAGACGGCGCTCTGGCCATCGGCTGCGAGGCGGCGCTTCGCGAGCGCGATTAGGTCGGCGCGCTCCTCGACCTCTTCCCCGAAAGCGCCTCCGTCGAAGAAGTCCCACAGCCCGAAGTGAGAGAGCTTCATCTCCGCGCCGCGACGGAAGTTGCCGGTCGCCAGGCTGAGTCGAACGTCGGGCCGCGAATGGAGGGCGGTCAGGAGCTCGCGGACGCCGGGCAGGGCGCGGCCGCCTTCGGCCTCGGACAATGTATGCGCGAGATGGCGGGTGTAGGCGTCGCGGAAGCGGTCAACGATGCGGGGAAAGTCGGTCGCATCGATGCCGTGTTTGTCGAGGGCGGCGCGCAGGATCGCCGTGTCGATGCGGCCGGCCACTTCGACGCCGATGAGCCCATTTTGGCGGCCGAAGAGGTCGGCGAAGGCGAGACTCATGGCGCGGACGCCGGCGCCGCCCGTGAGGATGAGCGTGCCGTCGACGTCGAAGAGCAGGAGCTTGGGTGCTGGCATAGGTTGAAGGGACCGTCCGACCTTCCTCATTGTAGCGCAGGGCCATCAAGGAGGCCAGCGTTGACGCCCTACGGGGGCGGGTGCGAAACTGGAATTAGGGGAAGTATTCGCGAATGATGGCTCTGCTGGCGATATTCGGTTCGTCGTTCCTGATAAGCCTTTCCGGAGCGCTGATGCCCGGGCCGCTGTTCACGCTTTCGGTGCGGGAGACGCTACGTCGCGGCTTCTGGGTCGGGCCGCTGCTGGCGACAGGGCACGCGCTGATCGAGCTGGCGCTGGTCGTCGCGCTGGCGCTGGGGCTGAGCGAGTTCCTGGGCGAAGGCAAAGGGACGGCGGCGATCGCGATGCTGGGCGGGACGTTCCTCATCTGGATGGGCTACGAGATGCTGCGGACGGCGCCGCGACAGGAGCTGAACCTGCCTGCCACCGGACGCGGTTCCGCGCCTCAGCCGGCGCCGGTGCCGATCCCAATCGAAGACCCGCCGTGGAGCGCCGGACGGCCAAGTTATCGACGACGACTCATGGCGGCGATGCGCGGCGTGGATGCTTCGGGCGGCCGAGAAGGCGCGGCGAAGAGCATCCTGGTGCCGGCGGGTGTGCTGGTGAGCGTCGCGAACCCGTACTGGATCATCTGGTGGGCTACGATCGGGATGGCGTACATCGACAAGTCGCTGGCGCACGGGGCTGCGGGCGTGGGCTCGTTCTTCACGGCGCATATTCTGTCGGACTTCGCCTGGCTGTCGCTGGTGGCGTTCGCGCTGGTGACGGGGCGGCGGCTGATGAGCACGCCGGTGTACCGGGGCATCCTGATGGTCTGCGGCGCGTTCCTCATCGGGCTTGGGGTCTGGTTCATCTATTCGGGCGTCAGCTTCGTCGCCTAGGAGCCCGTCCGAGCGCAGGCGCGTGGGCCTGTCCCTGCTATTGACGATCTTCTTCGCATGATTTACGCTGCTGCCATTCGTCAGGGCGCTGGTGAGCGCCGGAGAGGAGTCGACGATGGCTATGGTAAAGGACCCCGTTTGCGGGATGGAGATCGACAGCGAGACGGCGGCGGGAAGCTCGGAGTACGAGGGGACGACGTACTATTTCTGCGCGGAGGCCTGCAAGCACGATTTCGACATGGCGCCCTGGAAGTTCATGGCCAGCGCTGCCGGCCTGGCGGAGGCGATAGCCAAGTCGCCGGGGCCGGAGATGCCGGCGGGCCGCGCGGAGCCGGCGGCGTCGAAGGCGAAGAAGTGGTGGGAGTTCTGGAAATAGCGTCGCCACCCCGCTGACACTCAGGTAGCCCTCATGGATGGAATTGTTGTCGCTGGCGCAGTTGTCGGCATCGCGGGCGGTATAACTGGGCTGGCCGGGGGCGTGGCTGGCGGCATCTCTGCGTACGTGAATTGGCGAGGCCACAAACACACCGTTCAGCGGGACGCTTTTCAGGACTACTGCGCGTCCTACGAGAAGCGCATCGCGATGCTGACCGAACTTGACGACCAGGAGAAGCTCAAGCAGACGCGCGTTGAATACGAGCAAACGCTGCAAGCGTGGCAGCAGAAACAAGAATTGGCGGCCCTCGTCCCACGCGGTGCCGTGAGCGCCGACGCGCCGAGACTGCCACCAGAGCAGCTCGCTCAGCTTGCTGAACTGCTTGCGGGCAGCACCAGGCTGCCGGCCAATCTGCTAACCGCGGATGACTACTTCGCACGAGGCAACGCTTACTATGAGGCCGGTGATTATCAGCAGGCCCTAGAGGCGTACAATCGCGCACTGGAACTCGAGCCCGACCACCCCAATATCCTGAACAACCGCGGCAATGCCCTCGACGAGTTGGAACGCTACGAGGAGGCACTCAAGGACTACAACCGCGCACTGGAACTCGAGCCCGACCACCCCAATATTCTAAATAACCGCGGCAACACCCTGGGCAACATGGGCCGAAATGGGGACGCCCTCAAGGACCTCGAGCGCGCCGTCGAACTCGAACCTGACAACGCCAGGCCCCTGTACAACCGCGGCAACATCCTCCAACGTCTGGGACGCCATGAGGCGGCCCTCGGGGATCTGAACCGGGCCCTTGAACTGACGCCGAATGACGCGGATACCCTGTGCAGCCGGAGCATCGCCCTGACCGCGCTTGAACGCCACGAGGAGGCGTTCAGAGACCTCAACCGCGCGCTGGAACTCAAACCGGGCGATCCGTGTACTCTGTACAATCGTGCCTGTGCGTACTCCCTGACGGGCAAGTCCGAGGAGGCTCTACCCGACCTTGAGGCGGCAATCAAAGGGGGCGAGAAATACCGCGCAGAAGCCAGGACCGACGAGGACTTCGAGACGCTGCGAAATGACCCGGTGTACGGGCCGCAGTTCTGGGAGATCGTGGGGAGAGAGGACAGCACCGAGGCTTGAAGCCCCGTGTCTTCGTCACGAGGGAGCTGCCGGGCGACCCAACGCCGCGGCTGCGCGAGGTCGCCGACGTCGAGGTGTGGCCGCACGAGGAGCCGCCGTCGCACGAGGAGCTCATCCAGCGGGTCGCGGACGTCGACGCGCTGCTGACGATGCTCACCGACCCCATCGACGCGGCGGTGCTGAACGCGGGCCGGCGGCTGCGCATCGTCGCCCAAATGGCGGTGGGATACGACAACATCGACGTGGCGGCGGCGACGGAGCGCGGCATCCTGGTGACGAACACGCCGGGCGTGCTGACGGAGGCGACGGCGGACTTGACCTTTGCGCTGCTGCTGGCGGCGGCGCGTCGCGTCGTCGAAGGCGACCGGCTGACGCGCACGGGCGGCTGGAAGAGCTGGCATCCGTCGTTCTTGCTGGGGCAGGAGGTGCACGGCGCCACGCTGGGCATCGTCGGCTTCGGGCAGATCGGGCAGGCGGTGGCGCGACGGGCCCGCGGCTTCGAGATGCGCATCCTCTACCACTCACGGACGCGGCGGCCGGAGGTAGAAGCGGAGCTCGGCGCGGAATATGCGGAGCTGGCGCGACTGCTGCGAGAGTCGGACTTCGTCAGCCTGCACGTGCCGCTGACGCCGGAGACGCGACGGATGATCGGCGAGCGGGAGCTGGCGCTGATGAAGCCGACGGCGGTGCTCGTGAACGCGGCGCGCGGAGCCGTCGTCGACCAGCGGGCGCTGTACGTCGCGCTCAAGGAGCGTCGCATCGCGGCGGCCGGGCTCGACGTGGCGGAGACGGAGCCGATCCCGCCGGACGAGCCGCTTCTCGCGCTGGACAACGTCGTCATCACACCGCACGTGGGCAGCGCCGGCGTCGCGACGAGGCGCAAGATGGCGGAGATGGCGGTCGAAAGCGTCCTTCAAGCCCTACGGGGCGAGCTGCCGCAGCATTGCGTGAATCCGGAGGCGCCGGCGCGGCGGAAGCGCTGAGGGGCTACGAATCGCGTCTAATTTCTGGTATTATCTGACCATCATCCGATTGACAGGGACGTCTATTGGTGCGCCCGCTCTCGCAGACCGGAAACCTTTGGCTCGCCCAGACGCTGTGGAAGCTGGGAGCCATCGAGTTCGGCGACTTCACGCTGGGCCGGACGGCCGTGCACTCGCCGGTCCACGTCAACCTGCGATTGCTGATCAGCAAGCCGTCGGCGCTGGCGCGGGCAGCGCGCGTCATTCGCGACGAGGTGCGGACGCGGCAGCGAATGCTGAACCCGCAAATCGCGCCTTTCCAGCTCGTCGCGGGGGTGCCGTTCGGCGGCGTGCATCTGGCGACGGCCTATTCGCTGACGGCGAAGGTGCCGCTCGTTTACATCCGGCCGCAGAATCCGGAGGGCGCGCGCATTGAGGGGCTGTACGAGCGGGGCCAGACGGTGCTCATCGTCGACGACCTGGTGACGGGCGGCCACAGCATCGTCGAGACGGCGGAGCGGCTGCGGAGCGAGGGCCTCCAGGTGAAGGACGCGGTGGTGCTGGTGGACCGGCAGCAGGGCGGGCGGCAGTACCTGCGGCGGCACGGCATCAGCCTGAAGACGCTGCTGACGCTGCAGGTGATACTCAACTACCTCATGTCGAGCGGGAAGATAACGGAGGAGTGGTACCGGCGGTCGCTGGCGTACCTGGAGGCGAACCGCGGACCGTAGTGCACCAGGGGATTAGCGGACCCCCTCACATCCCTCTCAAGCAGCCACAGCGGGACAGCATTTCACCTATAGCAAGCGGCGGATAGGCTTGCGGCCCGGACGCGGGTCGTAGTTCGTCTTAAACATCTCGAGCTTGTCGCGCTCGATGAGGTATTTCCCGGCGAAGATGAGCGCGGGGACCTTTCGCTGCTTGATGAGGCGTCGCAGGCTCTGAGGGTGGATGTTGAGCTCTCTGGCGGCCTCGACGAGGTCGAGGTAGTTGTGGAAGGGTTCGCTAACCATGGGCGACTCCGCTGGTAATATGCTAAGACGCGTCAGTGAGTATACCAGCATTGTCAAGCGAAAGGCCAGCCCTACCTACTGAACAGGATCTTGCTCCCGTCCGGCGACCAGTCCACGCCGTCGCCGTCCACGAGCTTCTGCTCGCCTGAGCCGTCGACGTTGACCAGGTAGCTGACGAAGCGTCTGTCCTCGAACCTCGAGACTACCAGCTTCTGCCCGTCGGGCGTCCAGCTCTCGGCAGTGCCGTCGGTGACGAGGCGCGCCGGGCCCGGGCTATCGACATCGACGACGTAGATTCCGGCTTGGTCCGCGGAATCGGCGAAGCGGAACGCCAGCTTTCGCCCGTCAGGCGACCAGCTAGGCGCGTAGGGAGCGCTTGAGAAAGGAACTGTGTCGCTGGTCATCTTCTCAACGACAACGCGTTCGCCGGAGCCGTCCGGCTTGATCACGTGCACCTCGGCATTGACGATGAAGGCGATGAGATCGCCTCGCGGTGACCAGGCAGCCCAGGCGCCCTCAGCCAGACGCTGCGACTGCCTGCCGCTGATAGTTTGAGTGAAGACCGCGCAGGTGTACGGCGGGCCCACGCTACCGGTAAAGACGAGCTCATCGCCCTTCGGTGACCAGTTCGGGCCGCTGCCGCCGCCAATCTGAAGCGGCGAAGCGGAGCCGTCTGAAGGCGCAAGATACATGCCCCCCTTAACGTTTGCGCCGTTCTCGGTGTAATAGACGATGTATTTGCCGTTCGGCGACCAGGAATCGCCGGAGGCGCCGATGCAGAAGTCGCCAATATCGTCGAAGGAGTAATCGCCGAGGCGGACCAGCGATCCGCCCGCGATGTCGGCGGCGTACAAGGAGCCCCAGGCGCCAAGTGCAGCTTCGCCGACCGCGAATTCGATGCGTGTGCCGTCGGGAGACCATTCGGGCGCATGGCCTACGGTAAGCAGGCGCTCGCCGGAGCCGTCAGCGTTAGCCACGTAGATGTCGCTGTCGCCCGGATTGAAAGCGAACAGCAGCGTCGATCCGTCCGGCGACCAGCTCGGTTCTCTCATGTAGGGTATGATGCTATCGGTGACCCGCGTTTCGTTGCTCGTGGAAAGATTCCTGACATACACGTTCCCATCGCGGACCAAGGCGAGGTGCACGTCGTCGCTGGACAGAGCGGGAGACGTGCCATCGATGAGGACTTGAGAGGCGCTGCCTTCCGCGGGGAACAAGCCTATGTGCGCCCCATTCTCGCTCCAGACCGATACCACAACCGAGTCCCCGCGGGCGCTCCAGGCTTCGGGATAGCCGTCGCCGATTGGACGGGGGGACCGGCTGTCGCCGAGAGGCCAGACACATGTCTTGAATGGGCCTCCGTTGCCGCATTCGAGAGCAAGCGTCGAACCGTCCGGCGACCATACGGCTTGAGCCGCATCTTGCACTCCCGTCAGAGGCGTGCCGTCTCTGGCGAACACGTCCGTCTCATTCTTCCAGTTGGCCCCTTGAAAACTGAGTACGAAGCATTGCCCGTTCGGGGACCACGCGAGGTTGCCGCCGTCCTCGGGGAGCGTGACAAGTTGGACCGGCGGCCCACCGTCCAGGGGGACTTGTGTCAGGACCCTCGTCGCCTGGCCGCTCAACTCTTCCCACAGCATGACGTGTTCCTCTCCATCCCATGCGATGCGATAGACGAAGCCGGGCGTTGGCAGATTCCTCATTTCGCCGGTCATCAGATCGAGCACAATCAACGAGGCTCCATCGCCGGTGCTCCCAACGAAGGCGACCTTTGTCCCGGCGGGCGACCAGGAGAGTCCACCGCTGGCGCCTGCCGTGGCGGTCCAGGCGGAGACGTTGGCGACGTAGCGGAGCGCGGAACCGTCGGCGTTGGCGGCGTAGATACCGCGGGCGTAGCCGGAGAGGACCTGGAGCGGCGTTTGGCCAACGACGTTCAGCGGTCCGGCGGGAGCGGCAGCGCGACCGATGCAGGCGTTCAGGCCGCCCGGCAGAGGAGAAGGCTTGGGCATCACGACATCGTTGGAGCCGTCCTGCGTCGCGGGCGTCTCTGGAGAGGGTGTTGCCTGCGGCGTATCTGTCAGCGGAGTCGAACCGGGTGTGGTCGTTGCCGAGGGGCTGACGGTTGAAAGAGGGGCTTCGGCGTCCTTGGACGCGACTGTGCCGCCGCCGCACGAGGCAGAGGCAAGGCAGGAGATGATCAATAAAGTGGAGGCTAGCCACGAGATGTGTCGAGACATTGATTCACTCCTTTGCCGGCCCGCCTCGGCTGGTTGACGACGAACGGACGGTCCCTTTTCTCTAACGTTGCGGTCGGCCTTTGACGTGCCGCCGGGCGGTGAAAGCGAACGCAGCGAAGCCGAAGGCGGCGAACGCGAGAGCAGCAGAAAGCGACCCGCCATTGGCAGGCGGCGGGCCGTCGCCGGTCGAAGGCAGACCGATAGAGACTCCAGCAACCGGTGTGCTGCTTGCCGGTGGAACTGCCGCAGGGGTGCCAGTATCTGCGAGAGGTACCACAGGTGCAACCGTGGGTAACGCAGAGTCTGGGTTTGGGGCCAGTCCGAAATCGATGTTGCCTATCGACCCACCCTCGCCGACGGATATAAGGCGGAATGAAAACCCGCCTTGTCCCGGCGGCTGCATTATGGCCACCCAGTAGTCGCCGGCGGCCAGTCCGTCGTATGCGTAGGCGCCGTGGGCCGCAGCAGTTGTGATCCTCGAATCCACCGGGGCATAGCCCTTCGGCGTGCGATACATCAGCCCCATCCAGCAGTCGCAGTCAACAAGCGGCTCATCGGCATCGCGAAATCCATTGCTGTTCTTATCCCAGTAGACGGCGCCGGATATCGAGCTGGTGCCGCTTACGTTCAGAAGTCCGATGAGGAGATTGCCGGTCCCATTCTCAGGAACATCGACATGCGGCTGAAACTGGAAGGACGGGAAGCCGTCCCCGGATTGACTGGAAGTCCCAGGGAAGTCCACGACGTAATCGGGGTGCGGAACGCCGGACGGCCCTAGCCCGTCCAGACCGTACGCTCCGGCCGCAAGCCCGCTGAAGTGGAAGGAGCCGTCGGGGGCCGTGTAGGTGACCTGGTATTGCTGCGGAAAGCACCTACCTCCGCCGCTGCCACCGTTGACCTGCCAACCGGCGACACCGGGTTCCGACGGGTCGGCGACGCCGTCACGATTCTCATCCCATACGATCCTACCCGCGATGCTACCGTCCTTGGACGGTGGCGCGTCGATCGTTTTGATCAGCAAGGCGAGATAGTCATTGTTGGGTGAGTCTTCTGTTATCTCGGCTCCGGCGCTGCCTGAGTCATTCGGCCACATGTCGATCCACAGCCCCGGCTCTCCATCGCATGGAACCGACAGACTGTAGTTGCCGATGGGCAGGTTTTCGAAAACGTACTTGCCGTCGCGGCTGGTCCGCGTTTCCCAAACCAGCGGCGTTTGGCCCTCTTCAACGTCCTTCTCGAGCACGATCCGCCAGTCAACCAGGCCGGGTTCGCCGGGTTGCTCGACGCCGTCTCCATTCAAGTCGTTGATTATCCGGCCGGAGATGGTGCCGCCAGCCGCCGCCCGGGCCGTTGGGCTAATGCCACCGACGCCAATCGCGAGCACGGCGACGGAAGCGACCATGCCTATCGATAAAAGCTCCTTGTTCATCGTGTTTCTCCTTGTGCTCAGGAGCGTCGTCTTCGAACCATGCGAATCGTTAGCGTGAGTGCGCCGGCGCCAAGAAATGCGAGGGCGAAGGGGGTGGCAGAGGCGTCGCCTGCGGCCGGCGATGGGCCGCTGCCGGTGTTCGGTGCCGAGAGGGTCGGCTCAGGCCGCACCTGAACAATGTGAGGCGCCGGCGTCGGCACAGCCGGCGGTGGTGCAATGGCGAGATTCACGCCGGTCATCGCCTGTCCTCTGGAGAGGGTCAGATCAGAAGAACGGAAGATCGACGGTTGAAGCCAGCCAACGTATGCAGAGACAACATACCGGCCCGGAGCGAGTCCCGCGTAGGTGAATACCCCATCCTTAACCGGCGGAAAGAAGGGACCCCAGGGATTCACTATGATTAGTCCCTGCTTTGTCACGTAGTGAAGGGCCATTAGGTTCGGGCGGTAGCCGGAGTCGCCTTGATCGCGGACCTCGTTACCGTTCTGGTCGAGGAATACGTCCCCGGATATTGACCCATCTCCGACCAAGAGGCCGATGCATTGGTCGGTCGTCGCTTTCATTGAGCCTTTGGCTAGTTTCACCTCCGACGAAGCGGCAAGGAGGGTATTGCCCAATGTCGGATCGGTTTGAGCAGAAACGGGGCAGGTCTGGATCCACGCAGTCGGCGGGGCGACCGGAGCTTCGGAAGTGCTAACGGCGCTCTGACTATCTATTCCGATGACCCGGGGGCCTCCGCCCGGGGGGACGATAAGGCCTTCGCCACCGACCGTGTACGTTCCTTCGACGAGGCCCTTGATATCAAAGACTCCGCGCGCGTCGGTGGTAACATAGGTGAGGTTTGCCTCGTCTTCTCCAGGGCAGAAGTAGATCGGGCTTTCGCGATTTATGCCCACCTGCCAACCTGCAAGTCCTTGCTCGCGACGGTCCGGATTCCCGTTCATGTTGGCGTCGTTGACGATCTTGCCGGTGATTTCCCCATCAGTCCGAAGCGGCTCCGCGGGTATTTGCACGAGGAGATCCACATCGGTCGTGAACCTGGGAACGAAATCAGGTTGATGAAGCTTGTCGGGCGCGGTACGAATCCTGTCTACGATCGGCTGACCATCGCATGGCAGGAGCACTTGGTAGGCGTCTTCGGCCAAACCTGAGAATTTGTACGATCCATCGGGGCCAGTTAGAGTTTCGGCAATGAAGATAATCCCCCCACCGACCGGCTGATGATTCTTGTTCAGGACGACTCGCCAGCCGGAGAGGCCTGGCTCGTTCGGCTGCTGGACGCCGTCTCCATTCAGGTCGTTGATTATGCGGCCCGAGATTGTGCCGCCGCCCGCTCCGACCGCCGGGCTGACGCCTTTCAGCGCAACAGCCCCGAGCGCGACGGCGACACAACATCCTAGAAGCACGAGTCTCTTATGCATGATTCCTTCCTCTGCGGGGAGAGGGCTCGCCACCTACACCTTTGATATTTCGTACAACGCGCAGGCGCCACATAAGTTAACGCCGGCTTCCGTTGACTGCTGATCGCCAGGCGCTTTAAGATACGGTCGCGTCAATCAATCTAGAACGGAGCGCTGCCCCATGAGCATCGCCAGCATCATCGACAGAGCTAAGAACGACGGTCGCAAGCTGCTGACGGAGGTGGAGTCGAAGGAGATCCTGGAGGAGGCCGGCATCCCCACGGCCCGCGCCCGCCTGGCGACGAACGCCGGCGAGGCGGCGGCGGCGGCACAGGAGATGGGCTTCCCGGTAGCGCTGAAGGTTGTGTCGCGGGAGATAACGCACAAGAGCGACGTCGGCGGCGTGAAGCTGAACGTTGCCACGCCGGCGGAGGCGAAGGCGGCCTTCGACGAGATCGTGGCGGCGGCGAAGAAGGCACAGCCGGACGCCCGGATCGACGGCGTGTCGGTGCAGAAGATGGCGCGCCCGGGCATCGAGGTGATCATGGGGATGAGCCAGGACGCGCAGTTCGGGCCGGTGCTCATGTTCGGCCTCGGCGGCATTCTCGTCGAGGTGCTGAAGGACGTATCTTTCCGCCTGGTGCCGATAACACCGCGGGATGCCCGCCAGATGGTGCAGGACATCAAGGGCCGGCCGCTGCTGGAGGGCTACCGCGGACAGGAGCCGGCGGACGTGGCGGCGCTGGAGAAGCTGCTGCTGCGCCTGTCCGACTTCGTCGAGGCGCATCCGGAGATCGCCGAGCTGGACTTGAACCCCATCTTCGCCTACAAGGACGGCGCTGTGGCCGTCGACGCGCGCATCATCCTTTCCTAGCAGCGCGCCAACATTCTCGTTACGATACCTCGACGGAGCCCGGCCGTCTTGAACGACATCGTTCCCCGGTTGGAGAGAGTGCTGAATCCGCGCAGCATCGCTGTCGTCGGCGACAAGCGGGCGATGGGCTACTTCTGGCTGCGCAACATGAGCCCCTTCAACGGAAAGCTCTACTCCGTCCAGATCGACCCCAACGAGATACCAGGCATCACGGAATTGGGCGTGTCGAACTACGCCAGTCTCCTCGACGTGCCGGACGAGATCGACTACGTGGTCTGCGCCGTGCCGCGCCAGGTCGCGCCGCGCGTCGTCGCCGACTGCGCGGCGAAGAAGGTGGGCGGCGTTTCGCTGTTCACGTCGGGCTTCGCGGAGACGGGCGAGGCGGAGGGCATTCGCCTGCAGGAGGAGATTGCGGCGACGGCCAGGGAGGGAGGAATCGTCCTCATCGGGCCGAACTGCATGGGCGTCTACAATCGGCGGCTGGGCGTGCGGCAGTCGGTGGAGCAGCCGGCCGGCGACGCAGGCGACGTCGGCTTCATCTCGCACAGCGGCACGCACGCGATCAACTTCAGCCTGATGGGCGCGGTGCACGGCGTCAAGATCAGCAAGTCGGTGAGCGCGGGGAACTCAGCGGTCGTCGGGCCGGCGGACTACCTGGAGTACATGGCGCAGGACGCGGAGACGAAGGTCATCGCGATGTATCTGGAGGGCGTGCAAGACGGTCGGCGCTTCTTCGAGCTGCTTCGCCGGACGGCGCCGCTGAAGCCGGTGGTAGTATGGAAGGGCGGTATCTCGGAGGGTGGTCGGCGCGCCATGTTCTCGCATACGGGCGGGCTGGCGACGTCGAACGCCGTCTGGCAGGCGCTGGTGCGGCAGTGCGGCGTCATCGCGACGGACAGCCTCGACGAGACGGTGGACGCGGTCAAGACGCTGCTGCTCACGAAGCCGACGACCGGTCGCCGCATGGGGCTTGTCGCGCTCACCGGCGGGCAGTCGGTGGTAATCACGGACGCGTTCGAACGCGAGGGGCTGGAGGTGCCGCTTCTCAGCGAGCGGTCGTACGCGGAGCTGGCGGGTTTCTTCAACATCGTCGGCGGGAGCTATCGCAATCCGCTGGACGCCGGCGGGACGCTGGGGTTCGGCGCGTCGCCGGAGAACCTGGAACGAATGCTCGGCGTGCTGGAGGAGGACGAGGGCATCGACGCGGCGGCGGTCGAGGTGTCGTCGCGGATGATGGCGCGGCATGCGCCCGCCGGAACGCAGTCGACGGACTGGCTGCCGGAGATGCTGGGGCGCCACAGGGAAGAATCGGCCAAGCCGCTGATGGTGATCCTGCACCCGGGCCATCTGGAGGCGCTGGTGGCGCAGGAACGCTCGAAGTACGTGGAACGTGGCATCGCTACGTTCGCGGGCTTCCAGCAGGCGGCACGGGCGTTCGCGAGGGCGGTGCGGTACCGTCGGTTCGTCGCGGGGGTGGAGTAGCGACGTTCGTCCGCCATGGGGGGTTCTTGTCGGCGCGACGAGCGAAGCGAGGAGCTCAACCAGAACGCGATCATCGCACTCGTCGCCAACCGATCGAAGGCACCATGGAAGTTGACGTCGCAGTCCGAGTCGTAGGTGTCGAGTAGCGGGAGGGATTCCATGAAGGCAGCCGTTTTCTACCGGGCAAACCAGCCGCTTGCCATCGAAGAAGTGGACATCGCGCCGCCAGGAAGGGGCGAAGTCCTCGTAAAGATCGCCGCATCCGGACTGTGCCACACCGACCTCCATTTCATGGAAGGCTTCTTTCCCTGGCCCACGCCCGCCGTGCTCGGTCACGAAGCCGCCGGCGTCGTCGAACAAGTCGGCGAGGGCGTGACCAGCGTGCAGCCGGGCGACCACGTCGTCCTCTCCTCCTCGCCGGCCTGCGGCGTCTGCCGCTATTGCGTGGCCGGAAAGCCCTATCTCTGTACTGCTGCCGCTGGCTCGCATCAGATGAAGGACGGCACGAGCCGGCTGGCCCTTCATGGCGACGGCAAGCCCCTCTTCCACTTCCTCGGCGTCTCCTCTTTCGCCGAATATGCGGTCGTCTCCGAGCTGGCGATGGCGAAGGTGCGTGACGACGCTCCGCTGCAAAGCGTTAGCCTCGTTGGCTGCGCTGTCGCGACGGGGGTCGGCGCGGTCCTGAACACCGCGCGGGTCACCGCGGGCAAGAGCGTCGCTGTTTTCGGCTGCGGCGGCGTCGGGCTGAACGTCGTTCAGGGCGCGAACCTTGTCGGCGCCTGGCCGATCATCGCCGTCAACACGAAGGACGATAAGCTGGAGATGGCGAAGCAGTTCGGCGCCACGCACGTCGTCAATCCGGCGAAGGAGCACCCGGTCCTCAAGGTCCACGAGATCACCGGCGGCGCGGACTTCGCCTTCGAGGCTATCGGCGACGTCGAGGCGCTCGGCCAGGCGTTCGACTCGTTGGACCGTGGCGGCATGGCCGTCATGGTGGGCGTGCCACCGCTCGGCGCGAAGTACGCCGTGGACACGATGAACCTGTTCGGCGACAAGGTCCTCCGCGGCTGCGTCCTGGGCTCCGTGAACTTCCGCCGCGACTTTCCGATGCTGGTCGATTTCTATATGGCGAAGAAGCTCAAGCTGGACGAGCTGGTCACCCGCACCTTCCCGTTGGAAGCGATCAACGAGGGGTTTGAGCTGGTGAAAAGGGGCGAGGTGGCGCGCGCCGTCGTCACGTTCTAGACTGAGCGCAGCCGGAGGTCGCGATGGAGGTCCTTCGCTTCACGCTCACTGTGCCCGACGAGCGCAGCCGCCCGCAGCGCGGCGAGGTGCTGATCGCGGAACGCTGGCAGCCGGAGCTGGCAGAGAAGGCGCCGGAAGAGAGCAATCGCTTTCGGATCGTCGTTCTGCGTCAGCCGGCGCCGGGATCCGCGCGCGTGTCGTCCCCGAACGTCGCCATCGTGACGCCGTCTCGCCCGCTCGAAAGGCCGACCGCCGTAAGCGAGCCGCCGCTAATGTATGCGGTGCGTAGGCCGGGCGCCGCCCAGCCGGCTTTCCCCTCGCTTTCCGCGGCCGACATGGCCTCCTACGCGGAGGGGCGCATCCTGGCGGCGAGACCGCCGGGCGTGTCCATCAGCCGTATTTTCCCGGCGAGAGCGGGCGCGCCGCACCTGGAGCTGTTGGCCCGCGCTCTTCTCCGTCCCACCGACGAGCACGACGAGCCTTCGGAAGGAGGCCGCTTCCTCCTTGCGCTGGCGTCGGCTCTGGCGGCGCCGGCGATCTCGACGGCTGAGGCGTGGGACCAGGAGAGGGCGCTTGGGGGGCTGCGGGGACTACTGCAGCAAGCTGACGCGAAGCCGGCGGAAATGACGGACGCGGGCCCGCTCGCGGGCGTCCTCGCTGACTTGCGGACCGTGGCAGCGGTGCAAATCGCGGAGGAAGCGCTCCACGAGGCGCAGCGCCTGTTCGGCGAGCCGATGGCCTTCGCTGACGCGGTCTTCGCCCTCCGCTGCCTGGCCAGGGATCCCGGTACGGCGCTCGAGCTGGCGGAGATGCGCGCCTACCTCGAAGCCATGGCCGTGCCCGACTCAACTTCGGACCTCGCTATGGACCGTCGGGTGACGCTGGAGCAGTTGTCGTACGCGGCGCTGTTCATGGAGCCGCACAGCTTCGAGGCTATGCGCGCTACTTTCGAATACCTGCGCAAGCGCTTCGCCGCCACATACCGGGAGCACCACCGTCGCTACTGGGAAGGCTGCGACGTCATCGCACGGATTCTGGAGGAGCGGGAAAGCACGGCGCGCGCCCTCATTCGCCTGAACAGCATCAGCGAGCTTGGAAAGCCGGTCGGCCTGAACGGGCTGGCGCGCTATCAGGAGATGCGGACAGCGCTGGCCGGCTGCCCGCTTGACGAGGCGCTGCCGGAGAGCCTGAAGAAGACGCCGGCCTGTCCAATGTGCTCGACGACTCTGGCGGACGAGCCGCCGGAGCCGGCCGCCCGCGACGTGCTGCGTCGCCTGGAGCGGGCGCTGCGGGAACAGCAGAACCGGCTGTCGAGCATCGCCATCCGAAACATCCTGGCGTGGCAGAAGGGCGAGAAGATCGAGCAGTTCCTTCAGGTGGTGCAGGCGAGCGATCTGGGCGGCCTCGCGGAGGTGCTCGACGACGAGCTTGTGGCCTTCCTGCGGGAGATGCTCGGCGCGCCGACGCCCGCGTCGTCGGTGCTCGAGCGGCTGGCGCGGAGCCACCCCGAGGTGAGCGCGACGTCGTTGGAGGAGACGGTCGAAGAGTTCCGGCGTCTCCTCGCCGAGGAGCTTGCGGCTCAGAGCGCGGCCAATCCGGCACGGCAGGCGCGGGTCGTTCTCGATGCCGGCGCGGCGTCGAAGACGAGAAAGTAGAAGGGAACGAGATGCCCTACCCTACCGGGTTCCGATCATTTCTTGCGGGCAGAAAGCGCGCCGAAGAAGTCCGACGTAAGATCCGGCCCGTTGAGCCCGGCGAGTCGCCGGCGGTGCCGGGCAAGTGGCTAATCCTGGGCCTCGGCAACCCCGGCCGCGACTACGCCCATAACCGCCACAACGTCGGCTCTTGGTGTGTCAACCGGCTCGCGCGCAGCTACGGAATAGACATGCGCAGCCGAACGTCGATCGCGACGCTGGGAGAGGGCATGATCGAGGGTAGGGACGTTGTGCTGGCGAAGCCGCGCACTTTCATGAACAACAGCGGCGACGCGGCGGCGGCCCTCGTCAAGCGCTTTCGCATCCTGCCGGAGCGACTGCTCGTCATCTGCGATAGCATAGACCTGCCGGTGGGCGCCGTCCGAGTGCGGGCGAGAGGCAGCCACGGCGGCCATAACGGGCTCAGGTCCATCGTTGAGCGCCTGAGCGTCGATACATTTCCGCGAATACGCATCGGCATCGGACGGCCGGTCGTGAACGGCGAGCCGTCATACGACCCGGAGGTGATAGCGGACTACGTGCTCAGCGATCCGCCGCCTTCGGAGCGACGGGCGCTGGACGAGACGGTGGAGACGGTCATCGCCGCAGCGGCCTGTGTGCTCGAACAGGGCGTCGAAGCGGCGATGAGACGGTTCAACCGCGACCAGGCGGCGGAGGAGCCGGACTAGAGCGCCGGCTTGAGGACGACGGTCTCCGTCTCGGCGGGCAAGGCGTCCTTCTTTATCTCTACCTCGCTGGAATTCAGAACGCGCAGGCGCTGTCGCATCTTCTGGAAGGCTTCCGCGGTCGAGACGGGGAAGTCGCGGGCGTGCTCCGTCTGGAAGTGCATGGGGATGGCGATCTTCGGCTGGATCTGGTCGACGACGCGGTTGGCGGTGGCGGCGTCGATGGTGAAGTTGCCGCCGACGGGCACGAGCACGACATCGACGGGGCCGATCTCGCCGACCGTCTTCTGCGATAGCTCGTGGCCGAGGTCGCCGAGGTGGCACAGGCGCACACCGTCGAGGCTGAAGCAGAAGACGGTGTTGGAGCCACGCTGAGCGCCGGAGGCCTGATCGTGGCTGGTGGGCACACCCTTGAACTCGATGCCCTTCACGTTGTGGACGCCGGGGCCGCGCACGATCTCGGGACTGCCCTTGACGGCCTCGACGTTGTTGTGGTCCTGGTGCTCGTGGCTGACGGTGACAACGTCCGCCTCTTCAGCCGGAGGAGCGTAGGCGAGCCCGAAGGCGCCGGGCGTATAGGGGTCGGTCATAACGCGGTCGCCGTCGTCGGCGGTGAGGAGAAAGCAGGCGTGTCCGAGCCATTTGACCTTCATGTGGGGCCTCCCTTCCTGGTCTTGAGACAATGATAGCACACGGCGCCGATTCGTCCTCTGCTTCGCTTGGACAACCAGCCGCGGCAGAGATTAGAATGTAAGGAGTCTTTCGGTCGGGCCGGACATAAGGGGGATAGGGATGACATCGGCGGAGGACGGGCCTCAAGGTACGAGCAACAACGTCGATAGCGCGGCGAAGCTGTTCGATCTCCATTTCGATCGCGTATACGATTTCTGTCTGCGAACGCTGGGGATGCCGGAAGCGGCGTCGGAAGCAGCGGAGGAAGCGTTCCGAAGGGCGCTTACTCCTCCTGCGCCGGCGCTGGTGGCCGCGTCCTTCGACGTGCGGCTGTTTTCCGCCGCCCTGGATGCGATGGAGCCACGCCTGAATCTGCGGCATCCGGGCTCGATTGGCAGCAACCCGCTCTTCCACCAGGTGGACGTCCAGCGACTGAGCGACGCCACGCGGGCGCCGTCGGCGCAGGAGACGGCGGGAGTCATCTGGGAGACGGTGTCGCGCCTGGACCCGGCGGACAGCGTTCTGCTGGACCTGCGCTATCGCCAGAACTTCGCGGAGGCGGACCTGGCGAAGATCTTGAGCACGAGCGAGGGCGCGATCAAGGCACGGTTGACGAAGCTGGTCAAGAAGATCGAGCCGGAGCTGTCGGCGCTCATCCTCGGCAGGCGCGGGAGTCGCAACTGCGACGGGATGCGGCGCGCCATGCTGGGGCTGCCCATTGCAGCGACGCGTGGCCAGGTGAAGAAGGTGGTGGACAAGCATACGCGCTCCTGTCCGCTGTGCACGGCTACGCGGATGGGAATGGCATCGCCGCTGGCAGTGCTGGCCGCCTTCTCGCTCGTCGCGCCTTCGGCCAGCGAGAGCGAGGCGGTGAAAGAGCGTCTGCTGGCCGCAGCCGCGTCGCTGCCGGCCTTAGCGCTGCCGGTCGCGGCGGCGACGCCTAAGCGAGCGCCCGTTGCGCCACCGACGCTATCACCGGTCGCGGGCGGGGGAGCGCTGGGAGGGGGCGGGCCGCCGGGGATACTGGTGGGCCTCGCGTCACTATGGCGCAACCTTTTCGGAAACCTGAGCCTGTCGGGCAGCAAGGCCCTGCCGATAATGGGGGCGGTGCTCGTTCTTGGCGTTGCGATCGGAATCGCCTTCGGCACGGGCGTGTTCGGAGGCGGAGGAGGCGGGAGCCCAACGCCGACGCGCACGCCTACCGTGACGAAGACGGTGACCTCAACGCCTTCACCGAAAGCGACGGCGACGCCCGAGGAGACGCCCACGCCCACGGAAGAGGCGACATCGACGAGCGAGGCTGCGACGGCCACGCCCGAGTCGCCGACGGCCACACCGTCGCATGCCGCGACCAGCCCAACACCGAAGCCGACGGCGACGCCGAAGACGCCGACGGCGACTGCGGAAGCGACGGAGACAGCGACGTCGCCTACCGCCACGCGAACGCCGAAACCAACGAAAACGCCGACGCCGGTTTTAACGCCTTAGGTGTGGCGTAGCGATAGGCGCAGTGGCCGCGCTCGGGGTTGCGTCCGCCTCCGGCGGACGCCGAAGCCACGCCGTTTCCTGCAACGAAGCCTCATGCTACGTCGACCCTCCATGTCTTCTTCGCAACGGCAGTGAGAGGCGTGCTGATCGCGTTCCGGTTGCGCTCCTCGCTTCGCTCGTCGCGCCGAGACCACGCCGTCGACTGCAACCTTCACCGCAACTCGTCACGCACGCCCCTCCCCTGACCCCCGAACGATAGCGTGTTATACTCGTTTAGGCATGTATGTAATCGGCACCGCCGGACACGTCGACCACGGCAAATCAGTCCTCGTCAGAGCCCTGACCGGCATTGACCCCGACCGTCTCCAGGAGGAGAAGGAACGGGGGATGACCATCGACCTCGGCTTCGCCTGGCTGACGCTGCCGAGCGGTCGCGAAGTGAGCATCGTCGACGTGCCGGGGCATGAGCGCTTCATTAAGAACATGCTGGCCGGCGTCGGCGGAATCGACCTCGCACTACTGGTCGTCGCCGCGGACGAAGGCGTTATGCCGCAGACCCGCGAGCACCTGGCGATCCTCGACCTGCTGCAATTGAAAAGCGGGATCATCGTCATCACCAAGAAAGACCTGGTCGAAGGGGACTGGATCGAGATCGTGGCGGAGGACGTAAGGGAGGCGGTCAAAGACAGCGTGCTGGAAGGGGCGCCGCTCGTCGCCTGCTCCGCCGTCACAGGCGAAGGGCTCGACGAGCTTCTGACCGTCATCGACCGCAAGCTGGCGGAGACGCCGCCGAAGCGAGACATCGGCCGGCCGCGCCTGCCCATCGACCGCGCCTTCACGATAGCCGGCTTCGGCACGGTGGTGACTGGCACGCTCATCGACGGCAGCTTCAGCGTCGGCCAGGAAGTGACGATTGTGCCGAGGGAACTGCGGGCGCGCATCCGCGGCCTGCAATCGCACCGGCAGAAGGTGGAGCGAGCGTCGCCCGGGACGAGGACGGCAATAAACCTCTCCGGCGTGTCGGCGGATGAGCTGCAGCGCGGCCAGGTGGTCGCCCCGCCGGATGCATTGCCGTCGACTACGGCCGTCGACGTGCGGCTGCGAGCCATCAGAGCGCTGCGTCGCCCGATACGCCATAATGCCCGGCTCTCGTTCCATACCGGCGCGAGCGAGGTCTGGGGCAAGCTGCGTCTGCTGGACGGCGATGAGCTGGGGCCAGGCGAGGAAGGCTGGGCACAGATACGCCTCGACGAGCCGGTGGCGGTTCTGGCCGGCGACCTGTTCGTCGTGAGGGACGCCAACGACACCCTGGGCGGCGGGCAAGTGGTCGAGGCGCGCGGGCGGCGGCATCGTCGCCACGACGCCCGAACTCTCGATGCGCTGTCGTCGTTGCAGGCGGGTTCGCCGGAAGAAAGGTTCATCACGATCATCGAGCAGCGGCAGCCGCTGGAGCAGGAGGCGCTTCTCAGGCAGCTCGGGCTGCCGGAAGAGGAGGCGCTGAAGTTGCTGGCGCGACTGGTCGATTCGGGGGAGGTGGTGGCGCTGGGAGGCGGGCCGGTCGGCGATGGCGCGGCGCTGTTCACGAAGGAAGCGTTCGGCGCGCTGGCGAACAAGGCCCATCGCTCGATATCACAGTACTACAAGGAGCACCCGCTGCGTTTAACGATGCCGAAAGAGGAGCTGCGGAGCCGCCTGGGGCTGCAATCGCGGCTGTTCAGCGCCGCGGTGAAGCGCTGGCAGGAGGCGGGACGGCTGAGCGAGGCGACTGCCGGCGTGGGCCTGCCCGGCCACGAGGTCGATCTGTCCGCGCAACAGAAGGCGCAAGCGGACGCCTTCCTCCGCGACCTCGGTGCGAATCCGTTCGCGCCGAAATCGGACAACTGGCCGGACGACGAGCTAGTGGCGTACCTGGTCGAGAGGCGGCAGGTCGTGGTGCTGGCGGAAGGCGTGGCCTTTTCGACGGCGGCTTACCGGGAGATGGTCGAGCGCGTCGTCGCCCACCTGCGGGAGCACGGCAAGCTGACGCTGGCGGAGGCGCGTGATATGTTCGAAACGAGCCGCAAATACGTCCAGGCGCTGCTCGAGCACCTCGACGCGGAAAAGGTGACGCAACGCGTGGGCGAGGAACGGGTATTGCGGCCGGGGCGGTAATGGAACGTGGGATGGCGCGTTAGACACATTAGGTCGAAACTTGAACAACATGAACGAACTGAGATTTCCGACGAGCCCCGGCGAGACGGCGCTGTTCGTGCGAACGCTGTTCGGCAGGCGGATCGCGCGTTTTGCGGCGGTCGGCGCGAGCTGCGGGGTAGTTCAGCTTTCTGTGCTGCACCTGCTGGTGGCGAGCTTCGGAGCCGAGGAGCACCTGGCCAACCTGGTCGCCTTCATCATCTCGATGGAGCTGAACTTCACGTTCAACCAGCTCTTCACCTGGCGTGACCGCTGGTCGAGCGAATTGACTATCGACCGGTTCATCGCGCGATTGCTGCTGTTCAACGTCGCTGCGTCGCTGACGGCAGGAGTGATGAATCAGGGCGTCTTCGCGCTTATGAACCTCTTCATCTGGTACCTGCCGGCGGCGGCTATCGGCATCTGCGTCGCGGCTGCGGC
Source organism: uncultured Chloroflexia bacterium (assembly GCA_963703345.1). GTDB lineage: Bacteria > Chloroflexota > Dehalococcoidia > DSTF01 > JALHUB01 > JALHUB01. The sequence goes on from OY969814.1 coordinate 2,044,642, forward strand.
CAACTTCCTCGTAAACGACCGTCTGGTGTTCCGGCTCTGGAGCACGGGCGGCGCTCCGGCCACAATAAGCGAACCGTAGTCGTCGCGCTACGGGCATGGATCTAGCGGGAGTTCGCTGCCTCCGGTATCTTTTCTCCGGACCGTAACGGAGCGAGGCTTACCCTTCTTCCATGAGAGGCCGCGTGCGCTTGGGGAAGATGCGGCGGAAGAGCCGCGGTACGTCGCCTTCCTCCCAGGTGACCAGTATCTGGCTGGCGACGAAGATTGAGCTGTAAGTCCCCGTTACCGTCCCGATGAGCATGACAACGAGGAAGGGCCGGATCGTCACGCCGCCGATCAGCAGGAGCGCCACAACGGCCATGATGACGGTGAAGGACGTGTTAAGGGAGCGCCCCAGCGTCTGAAGGATGCTGTTGTTCACGCACTCGTGCAGCGGCAGGTCGGGATAGCGCTGGCGATTCTCGCGGATGCGGTCGAGGACGACGATGGTGTCGTGGACGCTGAATCCAATCACGGTGAGAAGGCCGGTGATGAACATGGTGTTCACTTCCATGTTGAAGACCTTCCCGAAGATAGAGTAGGCGCCCATCACGAGGATCACGTCGTGGCCGGTGGCGATTGTAGCGGCGATCCCGCAGCGGGACGGGTTGGGAATGGAGCGGAACGCGAAGCTTATGTAGAGAAGTATGGCGATGGAAGCCGCTATCACGGCGATGGCGGCGTTCCTGCCGATCTCGCGGGAGACGGTGCCGGACACAGCAGAGGACTGCACGGTCCAGGGGATCGGGTTGCCCTGGCTGTCCTTCGCCAGGCTGCCGTCGTCCTTCAGCATCGGGCCGAACTTGTCGAAGAGCGCCTTGGTTACCGATTGCTGCTCGCCGATGGGCTGCGGGCCGCCTTCGGGGGCCTGCGTCGCTGAGCCCTGAAGCTCGGAAGTGCGCACGAGGTAGCGGTTGACCCCGGTGGACTGCACTTTCGCTTCCGGATGGCCGAGCGCGGTCATCTCGGCCCGCATATCCGATTCCTGCACGGTATTCTGGAAGCTGACCTCGAACATGCTTCCGCTGGTGAACTCGATGCCCGGCTTCAGTCCCGGCGGGACGATGAGGGAGATGATGCCCGGCAGCAGGACCATGAACGACAGCAGATAATACCAGTTGCGTCGGCGAACGAAGTCAAACATCAGGCGCCGCCTCCTGCCGTAGGAAGGCTTGCGCGCTCACGCGCGCCGCCGTCCTTCGTTCCGACCTGCGACACCCAGAGCACGGGTTTGCGCGACGCCGGTATGCTGATGACGATTCGCAGGAACGTCCGCGTGACGAGGATTGCCGAGAACATGCTTATGAGAACACCGACCGCCAGGGTGAGGGCAAAGCCTTTGACCAGGCTGGCGCCGAACTGATCGCCGAACCAGAAGAGGATGGCGCAGGTTATAAGCGTCGAGACGTTGCTGTCGCGGATGGACGACCAGGCGCGGTTGAAGCCTTCCTCCAAAGCGACGACGAGGCTACGTCCTATACGAACCTCTTCCTTCATGCGTTCGAATATGAGGATGTTGGCGTCCACGGCCATGCCGACCGAGAGGACGAAGGCGGCGATGCCGGAGAGGGTAAGGGTAACCGGCCAGAGCTTAAAGGCAGCAAGAACGATCGTTGCGTAGACTGAGAGGGCTACCGCCGCGATCAAGCCCGGCAGGCGGTAGTAGAGCACCATGAAGAGCATGATGACCAGCATGGCGATCTCGCCAGCGATAACGCTCTTCTGCACCGAGTCGTGGCCGAGCGTGGCATCGACGTTCTCGCTCTGGACGACCTTGAGGGGGACCGGGAAGGCGCCGGCCTTGAGCAGCTTGGTCAGGGTCTGCGCGTCCTCCAGGGTCATGCCGGTGATCTGGCCCCTGTCCTTGATCACGGACTGAATTGTCGGTGCGTCAACGTGGTTGTCAACGGTTTCGATTGGCTTGCCGTCGAGGAAGATGGCCATGGGCTTCTTGAGCAGGCGGGTCGTAATCTGCTCGAATAGGTGGGCGCCCTCGTCATTGAACTGGAAGTCGACAATCGGTTTTCCGGGGGCATTCGGATCACCGGTGAGAAAGGCATTGGTCAGGTACTGGCCGGTAAGCGGGACGATTTGACCGTCTCTGGTCGTCGCAGTGGCGGGAACCCAGACGACGTCATCGAGGCTGGGAATCTGGGCTTCCGGAACATACGCTTCCGTGCCGTCGGCCTGCGTGATGGCGACGTTGCCGTTAGCATCTCTCTTCATCTCCCGAAAGTCCAGGAGAGCCGTCTTACCGATCTTCGCCATGGCGTCTTCGGCGGTCATGCCCGGGATCTGAACAGCGATCCTGTTGCCCTGGCGCTGGATCTCGGACTCGGCGATACCGAACTGGTTGATGCGGCGCTCGATGATGTTGATGGCGCTGGTGAGGGCGTCGTCGAGGTTGACGTTCGGCGAGTTCGACAGGTCAGGTTCGAGGACGAGACGGGTGCCGCCCTTGAGGTCGAGGCCGAGGGTCATGGCGCGACGCTTCAGGTTGACGCGTTGAAGCGTGTCGCCGCTGAGCTTGAAGAAGGGCATGTTTATCCCCTTGCCTTCGGGCCAGGGGATGGCGCCGGGCAGGTAGTGCCACGGCTCCGAGGGCCACATGACGATGAGCGAGAAGGCCGCGAGCAGGACGATGAATGCTAGCAGTATTCTATCGGTCGTGCGATGCAATTCTGTTAGCTAGCTCCCATCTGATAGTGAGCGCCTCTCGCGCTCCCATTCGCCCCTTCCGTGGGCCCGCTCGATGCCCGTCCTTCTCGCACCGTTTACAGAACTACAAGTACTACTATAGCGTCGCAAGAGCTTACGCGCCAGCCAACTTCCGGCTTTCTTATGTTGTTTAACGCATCGGAGGGCGATTGGTTCAGCGGGAGGCGGCTTTCGTCGAAGAGGCTTCGGCGAGGAAGAGGCGCCGGGCAAGGTCCAGCGCTTCCTCGCGCGTGGAGATTTCGCCCAGGGCACGGGCCTCCTCTATTGCGGCGAGCAAGCGTCCGACGAGCGGGCCAGGAGCGATGTCGAGCTCGTTCATCACGTCTTCGCCGGTAACCAGGCGGGACGGCGGCGCCGGCGGCTGCTCCAGGTAGTAGCGGCCGAGGATGTAGCTTACGAAGGCGACGTGCTTCCGCCAGGTCTGGAGGAGAAGACGCGGGCCGCGGGCGGCCAGGTGATCGGCGAGGGTGAGGAAGAGGACGTCGAGGGCGGCGTCGGCCGTGTCGCGGAAGAAGCGATAGACGGCGCGCTGCGTCGGCGGGCCCTCGTTGCTCATCTGGCCCGGGCGCAGGTGATTTTCGACGATTGTGGCAACGAAGCGCGCCTCGACGTTGCTGAAGCGGAGGCGCTGCATTATCGACTCGGCTTTTTCGGCGCCGAGGTCGACGTGGCCGAGGAAGCGGATGCGGCCGGTGCGGTCCGGCGCCTTCGTCTCCGGCTTGGCGACGTCGTGGAGAAGGCCAGCCAGCTTGAGGAGAGTGCCCCGCGATCTTCCTTCGACAAGCGCCTCGCGGAAGTGCTCGCGGACGTTCGGCAGCCAGGCCATCTGCTCCCAGAGCTCGCGCCAGAAGGCCCTCTCGCGGCCGCCGGCGGGCTCTTCTTCGGCCAGCATGAAATCGAGGGCGACCACGGTCTGGAGCAGGTGGTCGAAGACGTCCCAGTAGTGCTCCTTCGGCTGGGAGACGCCCCGGCAGGCGGTGACCTCCGGAAGCAGTCGCTCCAGCAGGCCGAGGCCGTCGAGCTGGCGGAGGGAGCCGCCGGAATCGCGCGTGGCCAGGATGCGGGCGATCTCGTCGCGTTTGCGTTCCGGTGCGACGGGATCGAGGCAAGCAGCGTCGCGGCGGACGAGCACGGCGGTGGCGTCGTCGAGGAAGAAGCCTAGCTCGGCGCAGAGGCGGACGGCCCTAAGGAGGCGCAGCCCGTCGGCGCGGAAGACGCCTTCGCCCCGGGCGCGGACGAGCCTCCGGCGAAGGTCGTCGGCGCCGGCGCAGGGGTCGATGAGCGGCTGCGGCGAGCGACAGGTCGCGGCGGCCAGCGGCAGGGCCGTGGCGTTGATGGTGAAGTCGCGGGCGGCGAGGTCCGACTCGATGTCGCCGCGGAGTCGCGTTATGTCGACGTAGCCTACCGCGGCGTCTTCCGGCAGGACGACGCGCATGATGCCGCGCTCTTCGTCGAGAGGGAAGGCGTGGCCGCCTGCGGCTTCGGCGGCAAGCTGCGCCAGCAAGGCGGGATCGCCGGCGAGGGCGATGTCGACGTCGCGGACGGGGCGGTCGAGCAGGAGGTCGCGGAGGAAGCCGCCGGTGATGTAGCCGTCGGCGTCGTGCTGGAGCCAGACGCGTCGCAGGTCGGAGAGGAGACGGCGAACGGGAGCGGGAAGTGATACGCGCGGCAAAACGCCTCCTGCGGGCCGGCGCTATTCCTCGGCGACGGCGGCCTCTTCGCGGGCTTCGATGCGCTTTAGCTGGTCGGGGCTGTCCAGGTAGTCGATGTAAAGGATGCCCTCCAGGTGGTCCATCTCATGCTCGAGGGCCTGGGCGAGCAGGTCGTCGCGGGCCCTGACGCGGAAGGGCCGGCCTTCGCGGTCGAGCGCCTTGACGATGACGGCTTCGGAGCGCGTTATTTCGGCGGCGTAGCCCGGCACGGAGAGACAGGCCTCTTCGAGGCGTCGCTCGCCGGACCGCTTGACGACGCGCGGGTTGATGAGGACGATGACTTCTTCTTCGGGTATGCCGATGACGGCGATGCGCAGCGATTGTCCTATCTGGGGCGCCGCCAGGCCGACGCCGTGGGCGTCGTGCATGGTGTCGATCATGTCGTCGATGAGGCGCTGGACGGAGGCGTCGATCTTGCGGACGGCATGGGTCTTCTGTCGCAGGGCGGGGTCGCCGACAAGTCGGAGTGGCAGGACAGCCACGGCTTAAAGCTCTCCTTCTTGGTCTATACATCCATTGTAGCGGACGTCCGCAAGGACGGGAAGCGGCGGGGGTTCGGCGCGACGAGCGAAGCGAGGAGCGCAACGAGAACGCGATCAGCGCACGTCTCACTGCCGCTACGAAGGCGACATGGACGATCGACGCAACATGAGGCTTCGTTGCAGGAAGCGACGTGGGTTCGGCCGCGAGGCTTCGCCTCGCGCAAGGCAAGCCTCCAATTCTGAGCCTGGCGATCCAGAAGCTGAGGGATTCATCCCTCAGAACTGTTTGTCGCCGCAGGAGGAGGTCTATTGGGATCGGCGCGACGAGCGAAGCGAGGAGCGCAACGAGAACGCGATCAGCGCGCGCGGTAGCGTCGTCACGAACGCGACTTGGGAGAAGACCGGTCGCGAAAGGGAGGGGCGGGCTACTCGGGTCGAGCCGTCGTCTTCTCTTTGATGCGGGCGGCCTTTCCGGCCAGGCCCCGGAGATAGTACAGCCGGGCCCGTCGCACTTTGCCTCGTCGCGTGATCTCGATCTTCTCCAGGCGCGGCGAGTAGAGCATGAACGTGCGCTCAATGCCGACGCCGTGCGAGAGGCGGCGAACCGTGACGTTGGCGCTGGGTCCGCCCCGTCGCGACCGGATCACGACGCCCTGGAAGACCTGCGTGCGCTCGCGGTCTCCTTCGACGACTTTGGCGCTCACCCTGACGGTATCGCCGATGCCGTAGGCGGCGACCTCCGGGTTCATCTTGACTTCGACTAGCGAGTTTGCATCCACCAGGGTTTACTCCGTAGCCCCTAGACTAGCAGATATCAGTCCTTTTCCGCCAGTGTCTCCGTGGCGAGGCGTCGCTCGGCTTCGCTGAGGGCGACGCGCTCCAGCAGATCAGGGCGACGGCGGCAGGTGCGCAGGATGCTCTGCTCGCGTCGCCAGGCGGCGATCTGGGCGTGGTTGCCGGAAAGAAGCGGCTCCGGCACCTTCCAGCCGCGAAACTCAGCGGGCCGAGTGTACTGCGGGTACTCCAGCAGCCCCTGCGCGTGCGACTCCTCGGCCAGCGAGTCCTTCGAGCCGAGGACGCCGGGCAGGCGGCGCACCACAACGTCGATAAGCACCATCGCCGGCAGCTCACCGCCGGACAGGACGTAATCGCCGATGCTGATCTCGTCGTCGACCAGGTGCTCGCGCACGCGTTCGTCGACGCCCTCGTAGTGGCCACAAACAAGGATGAGGCGCCCGCGACGGGCAAACTGATCGCCGACCTGCTGCGTCAGGAGGCAGCCCTGCGGCGTCAGCAGGACGACGTGCGGGCTCCTCTCGTCCATGGCGGTGACGGCTTCGACGGCGTCGAACAGCGGCTCCGGCTTCATCACCATTCCCGGACCACCGCCGTACGCATAATCGTCTACGACATGGTGCTTGTCTTTGCTGTAGTCGCGGATGTTGTGAAGGGCGACTTCGACGCGGCCGCTTTCGATTGCCCGGCCGAGGATGCTTGCCTGCAGGGGGCCGCTGAACATCTCCGGGAAGAGGGTGAGGACGTCGATGCGCATGGTGGTCGCCTAGACGTGGTCGCCGTAGCGGCCTCTGGCGGTGCGAACGGCGTGCTCCAAGATGGGTGTCATATTCGAATCCGACCCATGATAGCACAGGCCCCGAGAATCTGAAAGCCGACCGTTCTTTCCCAAAAAACCGGGGGAAATAACCCTTGACAGGAGAAAGGTTTGTGGTAGCATGTGGGGAAGTGTGGGAAGAAGTGGCAGGGAATGGCACGCTTGCCTCGCTGGCCCACCAGTCTGGGCGGGAAAATGGTATTTCGCGGTACTTTCAGGTACAGCTTGGACAATCGGGGAAGGATCCCCATTCCCGCCCGCTTCCGCGCGTCCTTCGGCAACGACGTCGTGCTGGTAGAGAACCGGGACGGGTGCGTCGAAGTTTTCAGCGCCGCTGCCTACGAGAAGGACGCGGAATTCCTCCTGAACCAACGGCCGACCCGCCGGAAAGTGCGCCTGCTGTGGCGCGGGTATTTCGGCAACTCCTTCGACGCGGAGATAGACGGACAGGGCCGCATCCTCTTGCCGCCACACCTGCGTCAGCATGGCGACCTCGACGGGCAGGTGGTGATCGTAGGATGCGGCGAATACCTGGAGATCTGGAATCCGCAGCGCTGGGCCGCCCAGCAAGAGGAGATAAACGCGCGGTACGACGCTGACCTGGAGTCGATGGAAGAGCGGCCATGACGGTAGTGATGATGACGGCAATACATATTCCTGTGATGGTGCGAGAAGTCCTCGACGGGCTGGCAGTGCGGCCTGGCGGACGCTACGTCGACGGCACGGTCGGTGAGGGCGGCCACGCGGAGGCGATCCTGGAAGCCGCGTCGCCGGGCGGACGCCTGCTCGGCATCGACCGCGACCCGGGCGCGCTGGCGGTGGCGGAAGAGCGGCTGAGCCCTTACGGCCGCAACGCAACGCTCGTGGAGGGCAACTACGTGGAGATGGCGGAGATATGCCGTCGCCACGAATTCGCACCTGTCGATGGGATTCTGCTGGACCTGGGCGTCTCGTCGTTCCAGTTGGAGCACGGGAGGCGCGGGTTCAGTTTCAATCGCGAGGGGCCATTGGACATGCGCTTCAGCCCCACACACACGCTCACCGCGGACGATTTCGTCAACGGGTACCGGGAGGAAGACCTGGCGGACCTGATCTGGCGTTTCGGAGAGGAACACCGCAGCCGCCGCATCGCCCGCTGCATCGTTGAGCAGCGACCGATCCTCACCACAACTCAGTTGGCCCGAGTCGTCGAGCAGGCCGTGGGCAAGAGGGGTCAAAGCGTTACCCACCCCGCCACCAGGACGTTCTTAGCCCTTCGAATTGCGGTAAATCAAGAGCTAGCCCACCTAGCTGCCGCGCTTGAAAAAGTCCACGGTCTGCTCGACGGCTCCGGCTCCCGACTGGCGGTCATCTCCTATCACTCGCTGGAGGACCGCATCGTCAAGGAGTTCATGCGGAGAGAGGCAAGCGATTGCATCTGTCCGCCGGAAACTCCCGTTTGCACCTGCAATCATCGAGCGACTCTGCGTCTGGTGACCCGAAAGCCGCTGCGGCCTTCGGACCTTGAAGTGCTGATTAATCCGCGCTCTCGCAGCGCGCGGCTGCGAGTCGCTGAAAAGCTATAGGCAAGGATACTCCGCGGAAGCAGGTCTGACAAGGATGTCCGCACTCGACCGTCTGATAGCACGACCACTGCCGAGGCCGCTTCCCCGGCTGACGGGCGTCCGGCCGGCGCTGCTCATCGCCTTCCTGGTCGTCGCCTCCGTGGGGCTCCTACAGGTCTTCCAGATAAGCAACGCGACGACGAACGGCTACACTCTGGAGCAACTGCAGCAGGAGCGCTTCGACAAGCAGGCAGAGGTGCATACGTTGGAGGCGGAAGTGGCGCTGCTGACGTCGATAGACCGGATCGACCAGGAGGCGCGCGGACGGCTGGGCATGGTGCCGGCGGACAGGGTTATGACGTTGGAGGTGCACAAGCAGCCGCCGGAGCAACAACTGGTGCCGCTGCGGTTCATTTCCACGAGCAAGACGGCGACGGTCGAGACGCGTTCCTGGTGGCAGAAGCTTCTCGGCCTCGTGCCTCTCCCGGGTTAGACGTAACGGCCTCTGCCTCGGCTCGGCGGGTCAGAAGGCCAAATCGATAGCTGGAGCCTGACATGCCACAACGAATGGCGCGGGTCTCCTGGCGACTCCTCTTGTTGGGGGCCATGTTCTGCGCCCTCAGCGTCTTCATCGTCGCCCGCCTCGCTCAACTCCAGATACTCAGCCACGGGCACTACGAAGTGGAGGCGCAGGACGAGCACATGGGCGTCGACAAGGTGTTTCCTCCCCGCGGCGCCATCCTCGACCGGAACGGCTATCCCCTTGCGCTTACCCTGGACACATATGATATCTACATAAGTCGTCAAGTATGGCAGGACCAGCAGGTGGCGGCGACCGGGGCGGCGGCGCTTGCTTCGGCGCTGGGCAAGAAGCCGGAGGATATACGGTCGGCGCTTGGGTCGGAAAGCGAGGGCGACGTGCTCATCGCCGCCGACGTGGGCTACGACGCGGGGAAGAAGATCATCGAGATGGGCGTGCCCGGCGTGAAGGCGACACCAAGGATCCAGCGCTTCCATCCGGAAGGCGACCTGGCGTCGGCGCTGCTGGGCTTTGTCGGCCGGGATGAGACGGGGCTCAGCGGCCTGGAGGCTGACCTTCAGGACGAGCTGGGCGGGCAGCCCGGCACGCTCTATTACGAGCGCGACAGCATGGGCAATCCGATTCCCTTCGGCTACAGCCAGATGACGAAGTCGGAGCCGGCGTCGGACGTTCGGCTGACCATCGACCGCCGCGTCCAGCAGGCGGCGGAGCAGTCGCTGGACGAGGCGATCCAGAAGAACGACGCGTCGGGCGGGACAATCATTGTCATGGAGCCGAAGACAGGCGCGATTCTAGCAATGGCGAGCCGTCCCAGCTTCAAGCTGAGCCAGCTCGACCTGTCGAACGACAGCCAGATGGACCTCTACCGGAACCGCGCCGTCACGGACCTCTACGAGCCGGGCTCCGTCATGAAGCTTGTAACAATGTCGGCGGCGGTGGACCAGGGGCTCGTTACGCCGAATACGACCTACGACGACACCGGCACGGCGTACGTCGGCGGCTACACAATCCAGAACTGGGACTTCTCGGTCAACGGCACGACGACGATGACGCAGGTGCTGCAGAAAAGCCTCAACACCGGCGCCGTCTGGGTCAGCGGGCTCCTGGGGCCGGACCGGTTCTACCAGTACATCAGGCAGTTCGGTTTCGGCGCGCCAACCGGCGTCGGCCTGAGCGGCGAAGCGTCCGGCCAGGTGCGCGACAGCGAGTCGCCGGACTGGACCCAGTCCGACCTGGCGACGAACTCCTTCGGCCAGGGCATAAACGTCACGCCGCTGCAGATGATAACGGCCGTCGCGGCGATCGCCAACGGCGGCATGCTGATGAAGCCGTACATCGTGCAACAGGTCATCGGGCCCGACGGCGCCAAGACAACCCAGCCCCAGCCGGTGCGGCAGGCGATCTCCGAGCAGACGGCCAGCACGCTGACGACGATGATGAACGACGTGGTGGAGGGTGTGCCCGGGAACCTGGCGAGGATTCAGGGTTATCACGTAGCGGGGAAGACCGGAACCGCCTATATTTCGGTGCCCGGCGGGTACGCGCCCGATAGGGTTATCACCTCCTTCATCGGCTTCGCCCCGGTGAGCGATCCACGGATGATCGTTCTGGTGAAGATCGATGAGCCGCAGGGAGCGCAACTTGGGGGCACTGTGGCAGCCCCCGTCTTCGCTGAACTGGCCCCGAAAATCCTCAGCTATCTTGGCGTTCCGCCCAACGCAGACGCGTTGGTGCAGGGCCAGTAGCGGTTGCATTTGCCATGATCCGAGCGAGCGACCTCAGCGGCAGTCTCGGCTCTCTTCTACTGGACACGGTAGGAGAGCCGCCGGCCGGCTTCCGCCGCGCCGTTGTCGACTCACGCGAAGTGAGGCGCGGCGACCTGTTCGTCGCGCTGCCCGGCGAGCATCGGGACGGCCATGACTTCGTCGCCGACGCGCTTGACCGCGGGGCGGCGGGCGTCGTGGTACGGCGGGCGCCGCAGGAGCTTCCCGAGAGGACGGTCGCTTACGTCGTCGAGGACTGCCTGAAGGCGCTGCAGAGGATAGCAGCGGGACATCGGGCAGCGCTGCCGGTGAAAGTCATCGGCGTTACGGGAAGCGTGGGCAAGACGACGACGAAGGAGATCGCGGCCTTCGTCCTCGGCAAGCGATACCGGCTGGTGAAGAACGAGGCGAACTATAACAACGAGATCGGCCTGCCGCTGACGCTGCTGAAGCTGACGCCGCGGCACGAGCGGGCGGTGCTGGAGATGGGAATGTACGCGCCGGGAGAGATCCGCCTTCTCTGCGAGCTGGCGCGGCCGGAGATCGGCCTGGTGACGAATGTCGGGCCGGTGCACCTGGAGCGAATGGGCAGTATTGAAGCGATAGCGGCGGCGAAGGCTGAGCTGGTGGAGGCGCTGCCTTCGGACGGCTTCGCGGTGCTCAACGGCGACGACCGGCGCGGGCGGGCGATGGCGAAGAGAACGAAGGCGCGGGTCGTCTATTTCGGCACCTCGGACGGTTGCGACGTACGAGGGAGCGATCTGGAGAGCAAGGGGCTGGAGGGCATTTCCTTCACGCTTGAGTATGGCGGCGAGCGTCTGCGCGTGCGGACGAGGCTTCCCGGTCGGCATCTGCTGCTGAATGCACTGGGCGCGACGGCGGTGGCATTGCTGGACGGGATGAGTTTGGGCGAGGTGGCACAGGCGCTCGCCGCCGCTCGCGTGCCGCTACGACTGCACGTGCACCGCGGCCGCAACGACTCGACGATCCTCGACGACACGTACAACGCCAGCCCTGCTTCGATGATGGCGGCGCTGGAGCTCCTGGCTGACCTTCCGGGACGTCGGATAGCGGTTCTGGGGGACATGCGGGAGCTGGGCGCCGAGGAGCAGGAAGGGCACCGGCTCGTTGGGCGGGAGGCGGCGCGCGTGGCGCAGGTGATCTACGCCGTCGGCGATCTGGGGCATCTCATCGGCGAGGAGGCGAAACGCGCCGGACATCCGGCGGTGAGCCTGTGGCCGTCGAAGGAGGAGGCAGCGCGACGGCTGGCGTCGGAACTGCGCGTTGGCGACGTCGTGCTGCTGAAGGCGTCGCGGGCGATGGCGCTGGAGACGATCCTGCCGGAGCTGAAGGGCTGACATGGTCTACGCACTCTTCGTCGGGACGGCAGCCTTCCTGGTCTCGATTACTTCCGGGCACTGGGTAGTCAACTATCTGCAGGCGCGCGGCCTGGGCAAGCAGATATCGGCGGACGCGCCGGCGTCGCATGCGGTGAAGGCCGGCACGCCGACGATGGGCGGCGTTCTCATCTTCGGCACCGTCTTTCTGATCACGGCGCCGACGAACCTCTTCGACAAGCGTTCGATCTTCCTGCCCCTGGGGATAATCGTCGCCACCGGCAGTCTGGGGATGATCGACGACTTCTTGACGATTGAGGGCCGGGCGATGGGGCGGCCGGGCCTGAACAAACGGTTGAAGACGGGGCTGCTGGTAGCCCTGGGGCTGACGGCGGCGCTGATCCTCTACTTCGGCCTGGAGGCGCGGAGCATCAACGTCCCGTGGATGGGCAAGCATGAGATAGGGCTGCTGTACATCCCGGTCGCTGTGGGCGTATTCCTGGCTACAACGAGCGCGGTGGCTGTGACCGACGGGCTGGACGCTCTGGCCGGCGGGACAACCGCGCTGGCGTTTGCCGTGTATGGCGTCATTGCCTTCCTCCAGGACCAGACGTTCCTGGCGACGTTCTGCCTGACGGTCGTCGGTGCGACGCTGGGCTTCGTCTGGTACAACGCCCATCCGGCGCGCGTCTTCATGGGAGACACCGGCGCGCTAGCGCTGGGCTCGACGCTGGCGGTGGTGTCGCTGATGACCGGCTGGTGGCTGATCCTGCCGGTGGTCGGCGTGGTCTTCTTCATGGAAGGCCTGTCAACGGCGATCCAGATCGCCTATTTCCGGGTGACCGGTGGCCGGCGAATCTTCAAAATGACGCCTCTGCACCATCATTTCGAGCTTTCGGGCTGGTCGGAGCCACAAATTGTCACAAGATTCTGGCTAATTGGCATGGCTGGAGGCCTTTTGGGTATAGCGCTAGCCTTGACAGATTAGCTAAAATGCTATGACGCATAAACAAGACTTCCAGGGCAAGCGGGTGACGGTGGTGGGGTTAGGCATCGAGGGCGTTGACTTGGCGCGCTACTTGGTGGGCAAGGGTGCGACCGTCACGATTAGCGACGCCCGTCCGGCGGAGCGGCTGTCGCAACATCTGCGAGAGCTGGACGGGTTGCCGGTGCGCCTCTCTCTCGGAAAAAACGACCCGGCAGACACGATCGCGGCCGATCACGTCTTCGTCTCGCAAGGGGTTCCCATGGACATTCCAGCGCTGTCGGCGGCGCGCGAGCGAGGCGTCCCGCTCGACTCGATGATGCGGCTGTTCCTGAACCTCTGCGCCGGGCCGGTTGTCGGCATCACGGGGAGCAGCGGCAAAAGCACCACGACGAGCCTGGTTGACGCGATGTTCGCGGCGGCCAGCAAGAGGCACGTGGTCGGCGGGAACATCGGCGTCGGCCTGCTATCGCTTCTCGATGAGATCACGCCGGAGACGTGGGTGGTGCTGGAGGTCAGCCACACGCAGTTGGAGCTGACGACGAAGAGCCCGCACGTGGCCTGTGTGCTGAACGTGACGCCGAATCACCTCGACCGCTACTCCTGGGAGAGCTACGTAGACCTCAAGCGCAACATCCTGCGCTATCAGACAGCGGACGACGTCGCGGTCCTCGGCTATGACAACGCGGTCTCGCGGGCGCTGGCATCGGAGGCACGCGGGAAGGTGGTCTTCTTCAGCGATGGGGCGGACCTTCCGGGGCCGGCGGCGCTCGCCATCGACGACGCGCTGGTGTGGCGAGACGGCGGGTCGGACAAGGCGGTCCTACCGCTAGCGGCGATTCCGCTGCGAGGGCGGCACAACGTTTCCAACGTTCTCGCGGCAACGGCGGTGGCCTCGTCCTGCGGCATCGGAGTCGATGCGATTGCAGCGGCGGTGCGCAACTTCAAGGCGGTGCCGCATCGGCTGGAGTACGTCGCCAGCATCGACGGCGTGGCCTATTACAACGACAGCATCGCGACGACGCCGGAACGGACGCTGGCCGGGATGCGCTCGTTCTCGGAGCCGCTGGTGCTGCTGCTGGGCGGTCGCGAGAAGAAGCTCCCGCTCGCGGAGATGGCGTCGGAGGCCTGCGAGCGCTGTCGCGCGATTGTGGTGTTCGGTGAGGCGAGAGAGACGCTCGTCGCGGCCGCCTTGGCGGCAAGCGACGCTGTTGGGTCGAAGGAGCGACCTGCAATCGAGACCGTCGAATTGCTGGCGGACGCTGTTGAGGCCGCCAAGGCGGCCGCGCGACCCGGCGATGTGGTACTGCTTTCGCCGGCCTGCACCAGCTTCGATGCTTATGACAACTTCGAGGAGCGCGGGAAGCATTTCCGTCGCCTCGTTCTGGAGATGGCGCGTCGAGAAGGAGGCCCACCATAGCAGCCTCTGAGACGACCCGCGTCCGGCCGGGACCGCCCGATGCCGTGGTCCTGACGCTCGTTGTGATGCTTGTCACCGTCGGGGTGCTTGCCGTCTACAGCGCCAGCTTCGCGCTCGGCAGTCTGGAGTACGGCAGCCCGTATTACTTCGTGGCGCGGCAGACCATGTGGGCGGTCGTCGGCACCGGCATGCTCGTCTTCCTGATGCGCTTCGACTACCACCGCCTGCGCGCGATCAGCCCGCTTCTCATGTTCGGCGCGCTCGTCGGGCTAACGGCGGTGCTGACGCCGGGCATCGGCGTGAACCACAACGGCGCCAGTCGCTGGATCGCGATGGGGCCGCTTCCGCCCGTCCAGCCGAGCGAGTTCGCCAAGCTGGCGCTGATCATCTACGTCTCGGCCTGGCTTTCGGGCAAGAGCCGCAACCTGCGCAGCTTTGCCGCCGGGCTCGTGCCGTTCGTCGTCATGGTCGGTCTCGTCGCGGGCCTCGTGATGCTGGAACCGGACATGGGCACCACCATAATCATCGTCCTGACCACTCTGACGCTCTTCTTCGTCGCCGGCGGCGCGCTAAGCCACCTGTTCGCGCTCACGTCCATCGGCGGCGTGACCGCGGCCTTCCTCGTCGTGACCGGCGGCTACCGGATGGACCGCATCTTCGCCTTCGTCTCGCCGGAAGCGGACCCCGCGGGCAAGGGGTTCCACATTCTGCAACTGCTCATCGCGTTGGGCAGCGGCGGTGTGACCGGCCTTGGCATAGGGGCCAGCCGCCAGAAATTCTTCTATGTCCCCGGCGCCCACACCGACGGCATCTTCGCCATCATCGGCGAGGAGATGGGGTTCATCGGCGCCATGGCGGTCATCCTGCTGTTCGCGCTGCTGGTGTACCGGGGAATCCGCATCATGCTCAGTGCGCCGGACAACTTCGGCTCGCTGCTGGCGCTCGGCGTGACGAGCTGGATCGCCTACCAGGCGGTCATCAACATCGGCGGCATAACGCGGAGCATGCCGCTAACGGGAATACCGCTGCCGTTCGTGAGCTACGGCGGCTCGGCGCTGGCGGCGACGATGGCGGCGGTCGGCATACTACTGAGCATATCGCGCTATTCGAAAGCACGCGTCGCGGTGAGGGAACGCCGGCCCGTCCCGAAAACGATGAGGCGCCGCCTTCGAGAGGAAGGAACTTGAGGGTGGCTCTTTCCGGCGGCGGCACAGCGGGACACGTTTACCCCTGTCTGGCGGTGGCATCTGCCCTGCGACAGCGACTAGCGTCGCGCGACGAGCCGCTTTCGCTGCTCTATCTCGGGATTCGCGGCCGCGTCGACGAGCAGTTGCTGGCGGGAGAGGGCATCGAGTTCCAGCCGGTCCGAGCCGGTGCCCTGCGCGTGCGCTCTCCGCTTCGCTTTGCCGGCGGTCTTGTCGACCTGGCGCTCGGCGCCTGGCAGGCGCGACGCCTCTTGCGCCGCTTCCAGCCGCAGGCCGTCTTCGCGACGGGCGGCTACGCAAGCGCTCCCGTCGCGCTCGCTGCTCGCAGCCTGCGAAAGCCGTTGCTCGTCTACCTGCCAGACGTCCGCCCCGGCTGGGCGGTGCGCATGATGGCGCGCCTGGCGAATCGCGTGGCGGTTACGGCGGAAAGCTCGCTGCCCTACCTGCCGCGGCGAAAAGCGGTCGTCACCGGCTATCCGGCGCGATCAGACTTCCTGACGGCGGAGAGAGAAGAGGGACGTCGCCGGCTGGACCTGGAGCCGTCGACCAGGACGCTTTTGGTTAGCGGCGGCAGCCTGGGCGCGCGCGCGCTCAACATTGCCGTCGCCGAGAAGCTCCCGTCGCTATTGGACTTATGTCAAATCATTCATCTGTCCGGCGCTGCGGATTTCGACTGGCTGAAGCAGCGTCGCGACGATCTCCCGGACGAGCTGCGAAGCCGGCATCACCTGCACGCCTATCTGCCGGAGATGCCCTGGGCGATGGCCGCCGCGGACCTCGCACTCATGCGCGCCGGCGCCAGCACCCTGGGCGAGTTGCCGCTTGCCGGCCTCCCGGCGGTGTTGGTCCCGGGCGCCTTCTCCGACCAGGCGGACAACGCCCGCCATCTGGCCGAACGCGGCGCGGCCCTGGTCTTTCCGGACGAACGGGTCGCGGAGGCGGTCGAAGCGGTCAAGGAGTTGCTGCAGGATGACGCACGGCTGAAAGCGATGTCGGAGGCGATGCGGGCGCTGGCCCAGCCCGACGCGGCCGACCGCATCGCCGGCATGCTAATGGAAATCGCGGCGTAAGAATGACGACGATGACGCAGGAAGAGCGAGGCGCAAAGACGATACCACAGCGGGTCCATCTTGTCGGCATCGGCGGCGTGCACATGTCGGCGATTGCTCACATTCTGATGGCCTGGGGCCACGAGGTCAGCGGCTCCGACCAGCGTCTCTCGTCGTTCACGGACCGCCTCGTCAAGCAGGGAGCGACGGTATCTCGAGGCCACGACGCGGCGAACGTGGATGAGGCCGGGCTGGTCGTCGTCACCTCCGCGGCGACGAAAGAGAACCCGGAGATACTGGAGGCGCGGCGTCGCGGGATTCCCGTGATTAAGCGCGCCGACATGGTCGCGCGGTTGATGGAGGGGCATCGTTCGATAGCGGTGGCGGGAACGCACGGCAAGACGACGACCTCCGCGCTCATCGCCTTCATGCTCGTCGAAGCCGGGCTTTCGCCGACGTTCCTTGTCGGCGGCGACATCGTCAACCTGGGCACGAACGCCGCCGCCGGAGAGGGCGAGCACGTCGTCGTCGAAGCGGACGAGTTCGACGCCGCCTTCCTTAGCTACGAACCGGACATCGCCGTCATTACGAACGTCGAGGCCGATCACCTGGACGTCTACGGCTCGTTCGACAACCTGGTGGGCGCCTTTGCCCAGTTCCTCAAACAGGTGCCGCCGGGTGGCCTGATCATCGCCTGCGCGGACGACCCCGTCGTCGCCGAGCTGCTGGAGCGCGGCAAAGGCCCCGGTGTTCAACTCCAGACACGGCAGGTGGAGCTTTACGGGCTGGATACGCCGGTGGACTGGGTGGTCAGTCACCGCGGAAAGCTGGAAGACGGCGGCCAGGAGTTCTACGTCGGGCTGAACGGCCGGCCGTACGGCGAGTTCCGCATCGGGCTGCCGGGCCGGCACAACGTGAGCAACGCGCTGGCAGCGATAGCCGTCGGACACCACGTCGGCGTGCCGATGGAGGCGATGAAGAAGGCGCTGGCGGAGTTCCGCGGCGCCGGCCGTCGCTTCGAACTCGTCGGCGAGGCGGGCGGCGTAACGGTGATGGACGACTACGCGCACCACCCGACGGAGCTGTGCGCGACCATCGCGGCCGCAAGCGAGCGCTTCGCCGGGCGACGGTTGGTCGCCGTGTTTCAACCGCACACCTACAGTCGCACGCTCTACCTTCTCGAAGGCTTTCGCACCTGTTTCGAAGGGCTGGATGCGCTGCTTGTCCTGGAAACGTACGCCGCGCGCGAGCCGGTGGCGGCCGGCATGAGCGCCGAAGAGCTGGTGCGGCAGATCGCCTTCCCCGCGGCGCGCTTTGTCGCGACGTTCGAGGACGCGGCGGCAGCGGCGCTTGAGATGCTGCGGCCCGGCGACGTGTTCTTCACGCTGGGCGCGGGGGACGTGAACGAAGTGGGGCCGCTGGTCCTGGAGGGTCTACGCAAATGGAAGGCGTCATGACGGGCATAAACGAGAAGCTGGTCGAAGAGCTGCGGAAGGTCGGCGGCGTGCGGCTGAACGAGCCGGTCTCGCGCCACACTACGTTCGGGATCGGCGGACCGGCGGACGTCTACGTCATCGCCGACGACGCGACGCAGCTAAGAACGCTGGTCACCCTTTGCGGCAGCCATGGCGAGCCTTTCTTCGTCCTCGGCGCCGGCAGCAACATCCTCGTCAGCGACAAGGGCATCCGCGGCGTGACAATCGAGAACCGGGCGCGGGCGCTGGAAGGTCCGCTGGAGGCGGATGACAGCCGGGTCATCTTCCGCATTGAATCGGGCGCCAGTCTGGCGGCGACGGCGCGAGACCTTTCGCATCGAGGCTACGCCGGGCTGGAGTGGGCCAGCGGCATTCCCGGGACAATCGGCGGCGCGGTGGTCTACAACGCCAGCGCCTACGACGGCAGCATGGCGGCGATTCTACAAGGCATCGGGATGCTGAGCGGCGACGGCCTGGAGTATGAGCTGGCGGTAGCGGAGCTGGGCCTGGGCTACCGGGAAAGCGCCTTCACCCGCAAGCTGTTCACCGGTCACGTGATCCTCCGCGCGAGCCTGTTGCTGCGTCGGTCTGACGCCCGCGAGCTTTCGGAGCGGATGGAGGAGCTGGACAGGAACCGTCAGGCCGCACAGCCGCGCGGGCGGAGCGCCGGCTCCATATTCAAGAACACGCGCGAGTATCCCGCCTGGTGGCTCATCGACCAGGTGGGGCTTCGCGGCTATCGCATCGGCGACGCGGAGTTCTCGACGAAGCACCCGAACTTCATCGTCAACGTCGGTCGGGCTACGGCCAAGGATGTCCGGCAGCTCATGGAGCTGGCCGAGAGAAGGGTGGCCGATGAGTTCTCGATCAAGCTGTTGCCGGAGGTGGCGTTCGTGGGAGAGGACCCGGCGTGAGCGTCGCGGGAGGTCGCAGGCTCAGGCTGGGCGTCATCTTCGGCGGGCGCAGCGGTGAGCATGAGGTGTCGGTGGTGTCAGCGCAGCATGTGATGGCGGCGGTCGACCGCAGCCGCTTCGAAGTCGTGCCGATCGGCGTGACGAAGGGCGGCGCCTGGCTGACGCCGGAGGAGACGCAGGCGCAGATGGACGCCCCGGCGGCTCCCTTCAAGAAAACGCTCGTCGACGAGAGCGCCGCGCGAGGCGGCAGGCGGGTCGAAGGGCTGCTGGGACGGCCGCAGGCGCTGTCGGTGCTGTCGGAGATAGACGTGGCGTTTCCGCTGGTCCACGGGCCAAGCGGCGAGGACGGGACACTGCAAGGGCTGCTGGAGCTGGCGCGCGTGCCTTACGCCGGCGCCGGCGTGGCGGCAAGCGCGGCCGGGCTGGACAAGGCGCTGATGAAGGCGCTTCTCCGCGACGCCGGGCTGCCGGTCATCGACTGGCTGGTGATAACGCACTCGCAGTGGGCCAACAACGCGGCAGGACTGACATCGAGCGTTGAGACGGAGCTTGGCTATCCCTGCTTCGTCAAGCCGGCGAACGGCGGCAGCAGCGTGGGCATCACGAAGGCGCACTCCCGCGAAGAGTTGGTCAACGGCGTGGCGCAAGCGTTCCGCTTCGACCGCAAGCTCATCGTCGAGAAGGGCGTGGAGCCGCGGGAGATCGAGTGCGCGGTGCTCGGCAACGACGCGCCGGAGGCGTCGCCGCTGGGGGAGATCGTCTGCGAGCGCGAGTTCTACGACTACGAGGCGAAGTACCTCGACTCGTCGACGACGCTGTCGATACCGGCGGAGCTGCCGGAAGAGAGGTCGTCCCAGATACGGGCGCTGGCCCTCGACGCCTACCGCGCCATCGACTGCTGCAGCATGGCGCGCATCGACTTCTTCCTCACGCCCGAGGGCGAGGTCTTCGTCGATGAGCTGAACACGATACCGGGCTTTACACCGGGCAGCATGTACCCGCGGCTCTGGCAGGTCGCCGGACTGTCGTACCCCGAACTGATAAGCCGCCTCGTCGATCTGGGACTGGAGCGTTTCGAAGAGAGGGAGCGTCTTGCGCAAGGATAGTCGCAGGCAAACGGGGCGCCGGGATGCGCCGCGGCTCGGGGAGCGAATAAAGCGCGGCCTGAAGCGTCTGACGCTGCTGGCGATGCTCGTCGGGATCGTGGGCGCCGGCTGGCTGGTCTACCAGTCGCCGCTGTTCCAGGTCAGGACGGTCTCTGTGAACGGGGCCGAGACGCTGGACCCCACGCTGCTGGCGAGTGTCTCCGGCCTCCAGGGGCAGAACATCCTCCAGGTGGACACGGAAGCGGCGAAGCAGCGCCTGCTTGCCTTGCCGATGGTGGCGAGCGTGTCGGTGGAGAGGCAGTGGCCCGGCAAGATGGTGCTGAACGTGCAGGAGCGCCACGCCTGGGGCTACTGGCAGATCAAGGACCAGCCGTACGTCATTGACGACCAGGGCGTGGTTCTCGATGACGCGCGACCGGACGATGGCGCGCCGACGATCGTCGAAGTGGACAGCGAGCGTCGGCTGGCGCCCGGCGACAGGGTGGATGCCGACGCCGTCGCGCTTTCGAAACAACTCATCGACGCAGCGCCGCGGGCGTTGCAGCGAAACGTCACCGGCCTGGAGTACAGCGATCACAGCGGGCTCACCGCGTCGTTCGAAGGCGGATTGCGCGCGACGTTCGGGGACAGCCGCGATCTCGATTACAAGCTCAGCGTCCTGTACGTGCTGCTGGACAAGGCGCAAACGCAGGGCCTGGCGGTGAACAGCGTCGACCTGCGTTTCGGCGAGACGGTGTCGTTCCAGTAGCGGCGACTGAAGAGAGGGCGACATCGCGGGAGCGGCGCCCAGGGAAGGAGGAACCAAGGTGAGAGCGGATACCTTCGCCTCAGTTGACGTCGGGACAACGAAGGTCTGCACCGCCGTCGCGGAGGTCGGCGACGACCAGGCGATACGCATTCTCGGCGTCGGCGTCGCGCTGGCCGGCGGCTTCAGTCGCGGCATGGTAGACAACATCGCCGAGGCGACGCAATCGATCCGCGACTCCGTCGACAAGGCGGAGCGCTCCGCCGGCACGCGCATACTCTCGGCGCACGTCGGCATCACCGGCTCGCACATCCAGTCGCTGAACAACCGCGGGATCGCTGCCATTGCCGACCGCAACCACCCCATAGGCAGCGACGACGTGGAGCGCGTGCTGGAAGGGGCGCGCGTCATCAACATCCCGTCCAACCGCGAGGTGCTGCACGCCGTGCCGCGCTACTACGTCGTCGACGGGCAGGACAGCGTGAGCGACCCGCTGGGAATGCACGGCCAGCGCCTGGACGTGGAGACGCACATCGTCACCGCTTCGACGAGCGCGATGCAGAACCTGACGAAGTGCGTCGAGGGCGCCGGTGTCGAGGTGGAGAGCCTGATCCTGGAGCCGCTGGCCAGCGGCGAGGCGGTGCTGGAGGAGGAGGAGCGCAAGCAGGGAGTCATTGTCGTCGATATCGGCGGGGGAACGACCGGGATAGCAGTCTACCTGGACGGCAGCGTCTTCCACACGTCGGTGCTGCCGGTCGGCGGCAACCACCTGACGCGCGACCTGGTCGCCGGGCTGCGCTGCCCCTACGTCGTCGCCGAGGAGGCGAAGGCGAAGTTCGGGCACGCCATCCCGAGCATGGTGGACGCCGGCGAGAGCGTCGACCTGGATTGCTTCGGGGCGGAGCGCCAGAAGAGCGTGCCGCGGCGCCGGCTATGCGAGATCATCCAGGCGCGCTGCGAAGAGATCCTGGAGATGGTGATGAGCGAGGTGAAACGCAACGTGCACGACGACATTCTGTCGGCGGGCATTGTGCTGACCGGCGGCACGGCGAAGCTGCGCGGCCTCGACGTCCTCGCCGAGCAGGTGACGGGCCTGCCGGCGCGTATCGGCGTTCCCCGTTATCTCCAGGGGCTCTCGGAGACGCTGGCCGACCCAGCCTACGCCACGAGCGTCGGGCTGCTGCAATGGGCGCTCAAGGAGAACGGCATGCTCTACGGGGGCCAGCGCCTGGGGCCGAGCTTGGCCTTCGGCGGGCTATGGCGTCGGGTGAGCCAGTGGATGCGCGTGCTCATGCCTGAGTAAGGCATTCGATTCGACGGAACCAGCGAAAGGAGGCGACAGTGACCACAAGAGAGGACCTGGACAAGCTTCCCCCGATCAAGGTGATGGGTGTCGGCGGCGGCGGCGGCAACGCGCTCAGCCGGATGATGGCGGACAAGATCCCGGGCGTGCAACTGGTGGCCGTGAACACGGACTCGCAGGCGCTGGCGCACACGGACGCCCACGTCAAGATCCGCATCGGCGACCGGCTGACGAAAGGGCTGGGCGTCGGCGGCGACCCGAACAAGGGCCTGCGGGCCGCCGAGGAGAGCCGTGAGGAGCTCTTCGACGCCGTCAAAGGGGCGGAGATGGTCTTCATCACCGCGGGCATGGGCGGCGGCACCGGCACCGGCGCGTCGGCGATCGTCGGCGAGGTGGCGCGCGAGGCCGGTGCTCTGACCATCGGAGTCGTCACCAAGCCGTTCTCCTTCGAAGGGGCGAAGCGTCGCATGCAGGCGGAGGACGGCATCGAGCACCTGCGGGACAAAGTGGACACGCTCATCGTCATACCAAACGACCGCCTCCTTGCCGTTTGCACTCCCGACGTGTCCGTTCCCGAGGCCTTCCGTGTTGGCGACGAGGTGCTCAGGCAATCGATACAGGGCATCTCGGAGATCATCACCGTGCCCGGCGACATCAACCTCGACTTCGCCGACGTGCGCAAGATCATGGGCGAAGCCGGACAAGCGCTGCTCGCCATCGGGCGGGCCAGCGGCGAAAACCGCGCCGTCGAGGCCGCGCGGGCGGCGATCAGGAGCCCTCTGCTGGACACGAGCATCGAAGGCGCGAAGGGCGTGTTGTTCAACGTTACCGGCTCGCGCAGCATCGGACTGCACGAGATGAACGCCGCCGCGCAGGTCATCGCGGAGATAGTGGACCCGGACGCGGAGATCATCTTCGGCACGGCCACGGATCCGGACCTGGGCGACGAGATAAAGGTGACCGTTATCGCCACGGGGTTCCAGCCGGCTCAGACCCTGGAACAGGGGCTGGAGGAAGTGCTAGGCCGAGAGCACAGGCTGCGGCCGCTCCGGGTGGAGAACCTGCGGAACGTGGGCGATACGGACCTGCCGACCTTCCTGCGTCGCACCGTCTCGTTGCGGTGAGGCGCTAGAGGGAAATATCAAATGAAAGGAGGGGTTCTGTCTAGCCGAGCAACCACGAGCCCCGGCGGAACGGGGATTTGAAGGTTGCCTCTCGGATGAGGCAATCGGTCGCGGTCGGTGATAGGGAGATGCGCCGACCGCGACCATTTTTGTCGATGGCGGCCGTCGCGGGCGCGCCGCTGCCTGCCCGCCTATGGAGGGTTCGCCCCTACGACGTCGCCGAAACGCAGTCGTCCTGGTTATGTTCAGGAGGCAATGAATTCACTTTTCGGGCGGCGGAATCGCGGAGGCTTGACAGAAGACGGCGCACAACTTGACCACAATATGTTGGGTTTACCTCTTGACAACCGCTATATGTTGTGCCAAAATCCGCCCATGCGGTGCCCCTACTGTACGTCTCAAGACACAAGGGTGATCGACTCGCGCGAGACGGACGACGGCATACGACGCCGTCGAGAGTGCGCGGCTTGCGGCGAACGCTTCACGACTTATGAGCGTCCGCTGGCGACGGGGCTGCTCGTCGTCAAGAAGGACGGCCGCCGCGAGGAGTACACGCGCGAGAAGGTGCTGCTGGGCATCCGCAAGGCGTGCGAGAAGCGACCGCTGGCGATGGGGACGCTGGAGGCGGTGGTCGACGAGATAGAGGCGGTGCTCAACGAGCAGGGACTAGCCGAGGTGTCGAGTCGCGACATCGGCGAGATGGTGATGGGGCACCTGCGGCAATTGGACCAGATAGCCTACATTCGCTTCGCCAGCGTCTATCACCAGTTCGCCGATCTCGACGACCTGAAGGACGAGGTCGACGCGCTGGAGGCGACGCTGGGGACCGCGGAGGGGACAAGCCAGCCGCCGCTCATACCGGAAGAGGAGTTGCAAGGCCTGGCCAGGTCGCCGGCCTGGCGGGCCTTTCAATACGGCAAGGGGGCAAAGACTCGTTATCGGCAGAGGCGGGCCGTCTCGGCGGCCGCCGGCGAGGCGAAAGGAATCGCTTCGTCGTCCGCTCGACGGGGCGGCCCAAGATAATCAGGCAAAGGAAACACATCTCACGAAAATGGAGTCGGAATACGGTCGGGACTACGGTCGGGTGCTGAACGGCGGCGGCGAAGTGCTGGCGACGGGCGCGTTCGAGATCAACAAGGAGCGCTGCGAGATCGTCTTCCGCCCCGTCGTCGATAGCAGCCTGCTGGACAAAGAGACCGGCCCGCTGATCATGGAGCTGGACGATGGCCGCATGCTGGAGATCGCCGGCAAGTACCTTCGCTTCCGCCTCCACGGGCCCGACGGGGAGCGCCAGTCAATCTACCGCCTCCGTTACGCTGCGGGGCAGGAGGCCCGCGGCTTCCCCGTCTCTCGCTAGAACACTGGCTATAAAGCGCCGCCCGGCGAGGACGGGACGGCGTCATCCGTCTTTAGGAACCCTCCTCGGTTGATTTTTGGAAAGGAACCAGGGGTCATGACCACGGTCACAGAGGCATCGCCATCAGCGCCGCGGGCGCACCTGCCGATCAGGCGTCTGTTCACGACGCCCGGTCGCCACCCGTACGACGAGGTGGAATGGGAGACGCGCACCGCGAGTATCGTCGGCGAGGACGGCAAGGCCGTCTTCGAGCAGCACGACGTGGAGGTGCCGAAGGATTGGTCGCAGCGGGCGACGAACGTGGTCGCCTCGAAGTACTTCCGCGGGCCCCTGAGCGCCGACGCCGTCGTTCACCACGAGCGCGGCGAGATCAAGCGCGAGCGTAGCGTGCGCGAGCTCATCGACCGCGTCGCCGGCACGATAACGGCCTGGGGCGTCAAAGACGGCTACTTCGCGGACGGCGACGAGGCGGACAGCTTCGCGGCGGAGCTCGTTCACGTCATCCTCAACCAGAAGGCGACCTTCAACAGCCCCGTCTGGTTCAACGTCGGCGTGGAGGAAGCGCCGCAGTGCTCCGCCTGCTTCATCCTCTCCGTCGACGACACGATGGACTCGATCCTCGACTGGTGCCGGACGGAAGGCATGATCTTCAAGGGCGGCTCGGGCTCCGGCGTCAACCTGTCGCGGTTGCGCTCGTCGCGGGAGCCGCTGTCGACGGGCGGACTCGCTTCCGGGCCGGTGTCGTTCATGCGCGGCGCCGACGCCATCGCCGGCTCCATCAAGTCGGGCGGAAAGACGCGGCGGGCGGCCAAGATGGTCATCCTCAACGCCGACCACCCGGACATCGTCGAGTTCGTCGAATGCAAGGCGAAGGAGGAGCGGAAGGCGTACGCGCTGGGCGAGGCGGGCTACGACCTGTCGCTGGACGGCGAGGCGTGGACCTCGATCCAATTCCAGAACGCCAACAACTCCGTGCGCGTGACGGATGAGTTCATGCGGGCGGCGACGTCGGATGGGCAGTGGTCTTTGCGCGCGGTGACTACGGGCGAGACGGTGGAGGCGCTGCCGGCCCGCGACCTGCTGCGCAAGATCGCGGAGGCGGCCTGGCAGTGCGGCGACCCCGGGATGCAGTTCGACACGACGATCAACGACTGGCACACTTGCCCGGAGAGCGGCCGCATCAACGCCTCGAACCCCTGCTCCGAGTATATGCACCTCGACAACTCCGCCTGCAATCTGGCGTCGCTCAACCTGATGAAGTTCGTCGATGACGAGGGCGAGTTCGACGTGGAGTCGTTCCGGCAGGCGGTGACGGTAATGATCACGGCGCAGGAGATCATCGTCGGCAACGCCGGCTACCCGACGGAGCTCATCGGTGAGAACGCCAACAAGTATCGAGCGCTGGGGCTCGGCTACGCCAACCTCGGCGCGCTGCTCATGTCGCGCGGCCTCCCCTACGATTCGGACGCCGGACGCGCTTATGCCGCCGCGGTCACCGCCCTCATGACCGGCTACGCCTACGCGGCGTCCGCCCTGCTGGCGGCGCTCAAGGGCCCGTTCGCCGAGTTCGAGCGGAACCGCGCGCCGATGCTCGGCGTCGTCGAAAAGCACCGGAACGCGGTGGAGGGGATCGATGCGCCGCTGGTGCCGGAACCGCTGCTGGCGGCAGCGACAGCGGCCTGGGAGGAAGCGCTTTCGGCGGGGAGAGAGCACGGCTATCGCAACGCGCAGGTCAGCGTCCTGGCACCGACGGGCACCATCGCCTTCATGATGGACTGCGACACTACGGGCGTGGAGCCGGACATCGCGCTGGTGAGCTATAAGCGGCTGGTCGGCGGCGGCATGATCAAGCTGGTGAACCGCACCGTCCCGCTGGCGCTGCGCAAGCTCGGCTACGGGCGCGAGCGGATCCAGGAGATCGTGTCTTATGTCGACCAGCAGGGCGTCATCGAAGGGGCGCCGAACCTCTCAGAGGAGCACCTGGCGGTGTTCGACTGCGCGCTCAAGCCGGCGAAGGGAACGCGCTGCATTGCGCCGTTGGGGCACGTCCGGATGATGGGAGCAATCCAGCCGTTCATCTCCGGCGCGATCTCGAAGACCGTGAACCTGCCCAACGAATCGACGGCGGAAGAGGTGATGGAGACGTTCGTGGAAGCGTGGCGCAATGGCGTGAAGGCGATCGCCGTCTACCGCGACGGCTCCAAGCGCACGCAGCCGGTGAGCACGGGTCGGGAGAGCGCGGGGCCGGTCGCGAAGCCGGTGCGCCGCCGCCTGCCGGACACGCGCCACTCCATCACCCACAAGTTCTCGATAGAGGGGCACGAAGGATACATCACCGTCGGGACGTACGAAGACGGCCCGCCGGGGGAGATCTTCATCACGATGGCGAAGGAAGGCAGCACGATCTCCGGCATGATGGACGCCTTCGCCACGTCGATATCGCTGACGCTGCAGTACGGTGTGCCGCTGAAGGACCTGGTGAACAAGTTCGGGCACATGCGCTTCGAGCCGGCGGGCATGACGCAGAACCGCGAGATTCCGGTCGCTCAGTCGGTCGTCGACTACGTGTTCCGCTGGTTGGGCTCGCAGTTCCTGGGCGAGGAGGAGAAGGCGGAGCTGGGCATTCTCAGCGAGGCGGTGCGGCTGCGACTGGCGGCGGACTACGGGAAGCAAGGAGAGTTCGTCATCAAGTCGAACGGGCACAACGGGCAGGACGACGCGCCGGTGTGCATGAACTGCGGCTGGATTATGACGCGCAGCGGCACGTGCTATCGCTGCGAGAACTGCGGGAGCACGAGCGGCTGCTCATAACGTGTTTGGAAGCTGTCGGCGGACTCCCCCGCCACCAGCCGCCCGGCAGCGATCAAAGTAGTGGCGTCTCTGTGCAATCAGGGGCGCCACTCATTATTGGCGCGCAACAGAAGTGATAAACTGGATCCAGCAAGAATCCGGACTGATGGACCCTGGGTAGAGGACGACCCGGAGGTGCACTCATGGCGACAAAAGCTCACCCCGACTCCGTGCCCCTCTCCGACAACGCGCGCCTGGTACTCGAGCGGCGCTATCTGGCGAAGGACGAGCACGGGCGTATCGTCGAGACGCCGGACCAGCTCTTCCGACGCGTCGCACACAACATCGCCGGCGCCGAAAGCGCGTACGGCGGTGCGCAGCAGGTGGACTTCTGGGAGCAGCGCTTCCACGAGGCGATGACCAGCCTGCGCTTCCTCCCCAACTCGCCGACGCTGGGGAATGCCGGTCAGCCGCTGCAGCAGCTCGCGGCCTGCTTCGTCCTGCCGGTCGAGGACTCGATGGAGGGCATCTTCGGCGCGATCTGCAACATGGCGGTGATCCACAAGAGCGGCGGCGGCACCGGCTTTTCGTTCAGTCGATTGCGGCCGGCCGGCGACATGGTGCGCAGCACGGCGGGCCTGGCGAGCGGGCCGGTATCGTTCATGAAGGTCTTCGACGCGGCGACGGAAGCGATCAAGCAGGGCGGCACGCGTCGCGGCGCCAACATGGCGATCCTCAACGTCGAGCACCCGGACGTCGAGGAGTTCATCCGCATCAAGTCGGACATGGTGACGCTGACGAACTTCAACATCTCGGTGGGGGTGAACGAGCGGTTCATGGAAGCCGTGGAGCGGGACGAGGAGTTCTCGCTCGTGAACCCGCGCACGCGGCGGCCGGTGGGCAAGCGACGGGCGCGCGCCGTGTTTCGCCTCATCGTCGAGAACGCCTGGGGGAACGGCGACCCCGGGCTCGTGTTCATCGACCGGGTGAACCGCGACAATCCGACGCTGCGACTCGGACCCATCGAGGCGACGAACCCCTGCGGCGAGCAGCCGCTGCTGCCATACGAGTCGTGCACGTTGGGCTCGATCAACCTGTCGCGGTTCGTCAAGGAGGGCGCGCGCGAGGTTGATTGGGAGGCTCTGGCGGCGACGGTGCCGGTCTGCGTGCGCTTCCTGGATGACGTCATCGACGTGAACCACTATCCGATGCCGGAGATAGCCGAGATGACGCTGAAGACGCGGAAGATCGGCCTCGGCGTGATGGGCTGGGCCGACCTCCTCTTCCAGCTTCGCATCCCCTACGACTCCGACGAGGCGCTGAAGCTGGGCGAGCATATGATGGCGTTCATCCAGGAGAAGGCGGACGCGGCTTCGGCGGAGCTGGCGCGGGAGCGGGGGACGTTCCCGGCATGGGAGGACAGCGTCTACGCGGCAGGGCGGGAGAGGCGGCCGCTGCGCAACTCGACGCGGACGACGGTGGCGCCGACGGGCACGCTTTCGATAATCGCCGACTGCTCGGGCGGCATTGAGCCGGTCTTCTCGCTGGCGTTCACGCGACAGCACTTCCTCGACCCGCACCATCCGAAGACGGCGACGAAGCTGACGGAGGTGAACAAGCAGTTCGAGCGCGTCGCGAAAGAGGAAGGCTTCTATTCGAAGAAGCTCATCGACGCACTCGCCGCCGGGGCGAGTCTCCGCGAGCAGGCGAAGGTGCCCGAGTGGGCAAAGGCGGTCTTCGTGTCGGCGCACGACGTCGCGCCGGAGTGGCACGTGCGGATGCAGGCGGCGTTCCAGCGCCACACGGACAACGCGGTGAGCAAGACGATCAACTTCCGTCAGGAGGCGACGCCGGACGACGTGGAGCGGGCGTACCTCCTCGCCTATCACGAGGGGTGCAAGGGGATCACGATCTATCGCGACGGGTCGCGGGAGATGCAGGTGCTGTCGCACACGACGGCGAAGGGCCCGGAGCAGCAGGAGGCGATAGCAGCGGAGCGGTCGCTGGGAGTGGCGGCGGGCCCGCCGTCGCTGCGGCCGGGCGAGCCGTACCGGCGCCGGCTGCCGGACCAAAGGGCGTCGCTGACGCACAAGTTCCAGGTGGGCGACCAGGAGGGGTATCTGACGGTCGGCCTGTACGACGACGGCAGCCCCGGCGAGGTGTTCGTCACGATCTCGAAAGAGGGGTCGACGATACGGGGGCTGATGGACTCGGTGGCGGTGCTGACGTCGCTGGCGCTGCAGTACGGCGTGCCGCTGGAGGACCTGGCGCGGAAGTTCGAAGGGACGCGCTTCGAGCCGTACGGGTTCACGAACAATCCCGACCTGCGGCAGGCGACGTCGCTGGTGGACTACATCTTCCGCTGGCTGGAGATGCGCTTCGGCGAGGGGAAGAAGGCGCCGCCGGCGAGCGGGTCGGCGCGCAGTCGCAAGAAGGGCGCCCCTCTGCCGGCGAGCGGGGACATCAGCACGGGGGTGGCGTGTCCGGACTGCGGGTCGCTGCTGGTGTTCGCGGAGGGGTGCCTGGCGTGTCGCTCCTGCGGGTATGAGCGGTGTGCTTAGCCGGCAATGGCGTTCCTGGTTGCGTCCGCCTCCGGCGGACGCGCGAAACCGCGCCGCTATTTGGAAGATCGCCTAATGTTACGTCGAAGTTCCATCCGACGTGCGAAACGGCAGTGCAAGGCGCGATGATCGCGTTCTTGTTGCGCTCCTCATCCGCCTGCGGCGGACTCGTCGCGCCGTCCTGCAAAGTGACGTTCTGAAATCGAAAGGATGTCGATGACAGCAGCAAGCGACATCGCCGACAACCTGCGGCGCGTGCAAGAGCGCATCGACGCCGCCTGCCGGCGCGCCGGACGCTCGCCTGCAGACGTCACCATCGTCGGCGTCAGCAAAGGCTTCCCTGTCGAGGCCGTCGTCGCTGCCTGGCAAGCCGGTCTGCGCGACGTCGGCGAGAACCGCGTCCAGGAGGCGGCCGCCAAGCTTCCGGCGGCGCTGGCCCGGGGCGCTACCTTCCGCCGACACCTCGTCGGCCACCTTCAGACCAACAAGGTAAAGACCGCACTCGATCTGTTTGATATAATCCATTCAGTGGACTCGCTGCGCCTCGCGGAGGCCATCAGCAGGACAGCCGGCAAGCCTGTGCGCGTCCTGCTGGAGGTGAACGTCGCGGCTGAAGAATCGAAGTACGGTCTGAAGCCGGACGACGTGCCACAGGCACTGGAGCGCGTTCGCTCTCTGCCGAACATCGACGTGGTAGGGCTGATGACGGTCGCGCCGGCGGCAGACGATCCGGAGAGCGCGCGACCGGTCTTCCGGCGACTGCGCGACCTGGCAGAGGCGCTCCGCCTGGCGGAGCTATCGATGGGGATGAGCGACGACTTCGAGGTCGCGGTGGAAGAGGGCGCGACGATGATAAGGATCGGACGCGCTATCTTTGGGCCACGGCCCGAGCGGAGTGAATGATGAAGGTCGGATTCATAGGCGGCGGCAAGATGGCGGAGGCGCTCATAGGCGCCCTTCTCGTCAACGGCGTCTCCTCGCCGGAGGAGCTCGCGGTCGGCGAGCCGCTGCCCGCCCGGCGGCAGACGCTGGCGGAGGAGTATCGCGTCCAGGTCTCCGCGGACAACCGCAAGGCGATAGCGGGCGCTGAGCTCGTCGTCGTCGCCGTCAAGCCGAACCAGTTCAGCGCCGTCGCCGCGAATCTGCAGGGACGGCTCGCCGCCGAGCAGACGGTCGTTTCGATAATGGCCGGAATCACGCTGCAACGGCTGCGCGAAAGCCTTCGCCACGAGAGCGTGGTGCGGGTGATGCCGAATCCGCCGGCGCAGATCGGCGAGGGGATGAGCGTATGGATAGCGACGCCGGAGGTTGACGAGGAGGCGCGGCAGAGGGTGCGACAGCTTCTCCAGGCGGCCGGCAAGGAGCTGTACGTCGAAGAGGAACGGTTCATCGACATGGCGACAGCCGTGTCGGGAAGCGGCGCCGGCTTCGTCTTCCTGCTCATCGAGGCGTTCATCGACGGCGCCGTGCACATCGGCCTGTCGCGGGACATGGCGCGCGAGCTGGTGGTCCAGACGTTCGGCGGTTCAGCGGCGCTGGTGGACCGCTCCGGCAAGTCGCCCGGCGACCTGCGGGCAATGACGACGACGCCCGGCGGGACTACCGCCGAAGGGCTGCTGGTGCTGGAAGAAGCGGGAATCCGCGCCGCCGTAACCGAGGCGCTTATCGCGGCCTTCGAGAAATCGAAGGCTTTGGGAGGTTGAGCAATTCATGCTCTTTGTTAACTTTGTCAGAGTATTCACCGACATCATGATCGCGGCGATATTCATCCGCGCGCTGCTGTCGTGGGTGACCAACGACCCGCGTAATCCGCTCGTCTCGGCGCTCGACCAGATAACGGAGCCGATCCTGTCGCCGCTGCGCCGCGTAATGCCGAGAATGGGGATGTTCGACTTCACACCGATGGTCGCCATCTTCATCCTTTTCGCGATCCAGACCATCGTCACCAGCGCTTATTCGGGATAGCGGCCGAAAGGCGGGCCCGCACCTCCTCCTCCGTTAGCCCCCCGACAGCGACGACCTTGTTGCGCTGCGTCTGACCGACGACGAGCGTGAGGCGGCTTTGCGGCACGTCGAGGGTCCGTGCCAGCAAGCGGAGCAGCGCCTGATTGGCGCGACCTTCGACGGGCGGCGCAGCGACGCGAACGCGCAGCACGCCCTCTTCCCAGCCGACGACCTGGTCTCGCGATGCCTTCGGCGTCAGTCGGACGGACAGTCGATATTCTGCCATGCGGCCATGATAGCAGAACGGGCCGGCGTCGCTGGCCAAAGAAAGTCGAACATTTTTTCGCTTTTCGGGCGATTTTGTCTTGCCGAGGCCCTCAGCAGGTGCTATCATTCCGGAGAATGATTGATTTGAGAAGTTTCCTTAGCTATTTCAGGCAGGAGGTTGGCGCATGACTGACGGAGACAAGAGTCAGGCGCTGGAGATGGCCATCGGCCACATCGAGAAGCAGTTCGGCAGAGGCGCCATTATGCGCCTGGGCGAGGCGTCGGCGCACCTCCAGATCGAAGCGATTCCCACCGGATCGATTTCGCTGGATATGGCGCTCGGCATCGGCGGCATACCGCGCGGGCGGGTGACGGAGATATTCGGGCCGGAGTCGGCGGGCAAGTCGACGCTGGCGCAGCACATCATCGCCGAGGCGCAGAAGACGGGCGGCACGGCGGCCTACATCGACGTCGAGCACGCCCTCGACCCGACCTACGCCGGGGCCTGCGGCATCAAGATCGACGACCTGCTGGTGTCGCAGCCGGACACCGGCGAGCAGGCGCTGGAGATCACCGAGGCGCTGGTGCGCAGCAACGCCGTCGACGTCATCGTCATCGACAGCGTGGCCGCGCTGGTGCCGCGGGCGGAGATCGAAGGCGACATGGGCGATTCGCTTCCCGGCCTCCAGGCGCGGCTCATGTCGCAGGCGATGCGCAAGCTGTCGGCGGCGATCGCCCGCTCGCGCACGGCGGTCATTTTCATCAACCAGCTTCGCGAGAAGGTGGGCATCGTCTTCGGCAACCCGGAGGTGACGCCCGGCGGTCGCGCGCTCAAGTTCTACAGCTCCGTCCGCATCGACCTGCGGCGCATCGAGAGCCTGAAGCAGGGGCAGCAGTTCATCGGCAGCCGCGTGCGGGCGAAGGTCGTGAAGAACAAGGTCGCGCCGCCCTTCCGCCTGGCCGAGTTCGACATCATGTTCGTCGGCAAGGACCTGGGCATCAGCCGCCAGGGCGACATCCTGGACCTGGCGGTGGACATGGGCATTGTCAAGAAGATGGGCGCCTTCTTCAGCTACGGTGAGCAGCGCCTGGGGCAGGGCCGGGAGAACGCGAAGGACTTCCTGCGCGAGAACCCGGAGCTGACGAGTGAAATCGAGTCCAAGATCAGGAGCGGCAGCGGCAACGGTGTCGCAGCGCCGGCGCCGGAGCTGGAAGAGGCGACCGAGCCATCATTGTAAGGCATTCACGGTTTCGAACGAGGGGCCGGGCCGGCGGGGCGCGGCCCTTTTCACTTCAAGGAAGGCAATCGTGATCATCACCGGCGTGGAGCGGCAGCGAGGACGACGGCGCGTCAACGTGTTCGTCGACGGGCGGTACGCGCTGTCGCTGGGGCGCAGCTTCGCGCAGGAGAAGGGGCTGCACGCCAGCATGGCCATCGACGAGGCCGGGCTGCAGGAACTGCGCGTCGAGGATGAGCGCCGCGCCGCTTACGACGCCGCCATCCGTCTCCTCTCCTATCGACCACGCAGCGAACGGGAGATGCGCCAGCGCCTCCGTCGCCTCAACATCTCGCCTGAAGTGATCGATGAGACGGTGGCGAGGCTGCTGGCGTCGCACTACCTCGACGACGCCGCCTTCGCCGAGTTCTGGCGCGAGAGCCGCGAGAACGTGAGCCCTCGCAGCGGCCGCCTCATCCGTAGCGAGCTCCTCTTCAAGGGCGTGAACGCGGACACAGCAACGACGGCGGTAGACGGCCTCGACGAGGAGGAGTCGGCGTACCGCGCGGCGTCGAAGCGGCTGAAGTCGCTGGCGGGCGCCGACTACGACGGCTTCCGGCGACGTCTGGGCGGTTTCCTCACGCGGCGCGGCTTCGGCTACGAGACGGTGCGCCGGACGCTGGAGCGCTGCTGGCGAGAAACGGGCGCCGACGCATTCTCCTAAACGAGGTTTCTCCGACATCCAGCGAGCCCCGTTTTTCTTGACAGAGCGATTGGCTGAGCCTATCATGAGGGGCAGAAGTTCACCTTCTGAACCTTCACAATTTATCGGTTTTAGCTACAGGAAAGCGAGGTGACAATGCCCGCAGCCATCGCGATTATCCTCGTTGGGATTCTAGCGCTGGCGGTCGGGGCTCTCGTTGGTTACAACACAAGGCTCAGGATCAATCAAACGCAGCTTGCCGCAGCGGAGCGGAATGCTGCCAAGATCCTTTCGGAGGCACAGACAAGACAAAAGGAGATCCTTCTAGAAGCCAAAGAGGAGGCTATGCGTGCCCGCGCTCAGGGCGAAACCGAGATCAGGGAACGGCGCTCTGAGCTGCAAAAGTCGGAACAACGCCTCACTCAAAAAGAAGAGAGCCTGGATCGCAAGATTGAGGCCCTGGAGCGTCGCACCACTGCCCTATCCGATCAGGAGAAGGCGCTGGAAACAACGCGGCAGGAGCTCCAGGAGCTTCACCAGAAGCAATTAGCGGAGATAGAAAGAGTCTCCGGCCTCACCAGCCAGGAGGCCCGCGAAATCCTCCTCTCGGAAGTAGAGAAGGAGGTGCGGACCGAAGCCAACCGCAGGGTGAAACTGGTGGAGGCGGAGGTCAAAGAAGAGGGCGACGAGCGCGCCCGCAAGGTCCTTGTCGCCGCCATACAGCGGCTCAGTACTGACGTGACCTCGGAGTCCACCGTCAGCGTCGTCCCCATACCGAGCGACGACATGAAGGGCCGCATCATCGGTCGCGAGGGGCGCAACATACGCGCCCTGGAGGCGGCAACCGGCGTCGATCTCATCATCGACGACACGCCGGACGCCGTCACGCTGTCCGCCTTCGACCCGGTGCGCCGTGAGATCGCGCGCGTCGCCCTCACGCGCCTGGTGACGGATGGCCGGATCCACCCTACTCGGATAGAAGAGGTGGTAGAGAAGGCGCGCCAGGAGGTGGACGCCGACATCAAGCTGGCCGGCGAACAGGCGGCGGTGGACGCCGGCTGCCCCGGCCTGCACCCGGAGCTCTTGAAGACGCTCGGCCGGCTGCGTTACCGGACGAGCTACGGCCAGAACCAGCTGAAGCACGCCGTCGAATGCGCCCACGTCTGCGGCATGATTGCGGACGAGATCGGCGCCGACGTGCGGGTTTCCCGACGCGCCGGCCTCCTGCACGACATCGGCAAGGCGCTGGACCACGACATCGAGGGCACGCATGCCCTTCTTGGCGCGGACCTGCTGCGTCGATTCGGCATGAGCCCCGCCGTCGTGCACGCCGTAGCCGCGCACCACGAGGAGGAGGAGCCGCAGTCGGTGGAGGCGGTCATCGTTCAGGTGTCTGACTCCGTCAGCGGCGGACGTCCCGGAGCGCGGCGCGAGACGCTGGAGCACTACATCAAGCGAATGCAGTCGCTGGAGGCGGTCGCGCACGAGTTCAAGGGCGTCGAGAAAGCGTTCGCCATCCAGGCCGGCCGCGAGATCCGGATAATTGTAAAGCCGGAAGAGATCGACGACCTTGAGTCGATGCGGCTGGCGCGCGACATCAGTCGCAAGATCGAAGAGACGCTGGAATACCCCGGGCAGGTGAAGGTCACAGTCGTAAGGGAAACCCGAGCTGTGGAGTATGCCCGCTAGCAAGAGAGGGAGCGGAGTCAGTCGCTAGAGGCGGCTAATCGAGGGATAGACCCGCTCCCTATCTCTGTGTCCGCGAGGTGCGCTTGAAGGTCCTGATGGTGGGAGACGCAGTGGGCCGGACCGGCCGCGAGGCGCTGGCGACGCTGCTACCCGCGCTCCGTCGCGAGCTGGCGGTCGATGTCGTCATCGCTAATGGCGAAAACGCCGCCGCCGGACGCGGCATAATGCCGAACGAGGCTGAGGAGTTCTTTCGCTGCGGCGTCGATGTAATCACCACGGGCAACCATGTCTGGGACCAGAAACAGATAATCCCCTACCTTGATTCCGGCGCGCCGATCCTGCGGCCGCTGAACTATCCGCCCGGCGTTCCCGGACGCGGCATTCTTCAGCAGGACGCCTTCACCATCATCAACCTGCAGGGACGCGTGTTCATGGTGGATATCGACGACCCGTTTCGAATCGTCGACCGGGCGCTGGCGGACCTTCGTGACGGCGCCGTCGTCATTGTCGACATGCACGCGGAGGCGACGAGCGAGAAGATGGCGATGGGCTGGTATCTGGATGGGCGAGTGAGCGCGGTACTGGGGACGCACACGCATGTGCCGACGGCGGACGCGCGCGTTCTGCCTCGGGGAACGGCCTTCGTCTGCGACGTCGGCATGACGGGCGCGCGCGATTCCGTCATCGGCGACAACGTCGAAGGTGTGCTCCAGCGCTTCCTGACGGCGATGCCGGTGCGGTTGCAACCCGCAAGCGGGCCGGCAATTCTCAACTCCGTCCTGGTCGACATCGATGAGCAGACCGGGCGGGCGCGAAGCATCGTCCGCGTGGATAGGGAAACCGGCGGTGACCAGCAGAGCTGACTTCCATACTCATACGAACGCCTCGGACGGCAAACTGACGCCGACGGCGCTGGTCCGACTAGCCATGTCGCGAGGCCTCAGCATACTGGGCGTGACGGACCATGACTCGACGGAAGGCATCCCCGAGGCGCTGGCGGCGGCGGCGGAGTACCCCGGCTTCACGCTGGTGCCGGGCGTCGAGATGAGCACGGACATACCGGGCGACGAAGTGCACGTCCTCGGCTTCTTCATCGACCCCGAGGACGCCGCCTTTCAAAAAGCGCTGCGTGATCTGCGGACGGCGCGTCGGGACCGCGGGCGGATGATGGTGGAGAAGCTGCACGCCTTGGGCATCGACATACCGTGGGAGCGCGTGGAGCAGATGGCGGGTGACGCCTCGGTGGGACGGCCGCACGTGGCGCAGGTGCTGCTGGAGAAGGGATATGTGTCGTCGTTCCAGGAGGCCTTCGACCGCTACATCGGCAGGAACGGGCCGGCCTACGCGGAGCGAGTCAAGCTGACGCCGGCCGAGGCAATCGAGATGCTGGCGAAAGCGGGCACCCTGCCGGTGCTGGCTCATCCGGCGAGCCTGTCGAATCTCGACGACCTGCTCGAGGAGCTGAAGGCGGTGGGCATGGTAGGAATGGAGGTCTACTACCAGGACTACGACCGAAATACTCTGGCTCGCCTCGCTGCCGCGGCGGAGCGATACGGCCTGCTGAAGCTGGGTGGCAGCGACTTTCACGGCATCGGCGGCCCGCGGGAGCGCCTCCCCGGCGATATTCCGCTCCCTGACGAAGCCGTCGACGAATTCATGTCGGCGGCGCGACGGTTGATCTCTGCTCGAAAGGGATAGCGAACGCCCTCAGTTCGAGAGCGACGACGTCAGGGGGGTCCATAGTAGACGTTCACGGGCACCCAGTCGAGGTAGAAGCTGCGGCCGCTGCATCCGCCGCCGCTGCAGTTGCAGGTGAGGCGGACGCGGAAGCTGGTGTTGCTCAGGTCGTTGAGAGTCCAGCTGTGGCCCCAGGTGTCGCTTGAGCCGCCGAGTAGGCCGGTGTGCTCGTCCTTGCTCTCGGCCGTGTCCGTGTACGGCGCCGTCCAGGTACTGCCGCCGTCCCACGAGAGCTCCGCGGATACGCTGCTGGAGCCGCCTATCGCGTCGACCCACCAGTCCAGGCGCACTTCGATTCCCTTCACCGCGCAGTAACTGGCGATATTGACGCCGTAATCGTAGAAGCGATGGCGATCTCCAGGGCCGGCGATGTTGCTGGCGTAGCCGCCGCCGTCGGCATAGGCGTCGGTTGGGTTCAGCTCGAAGCCGTCGCCGTTGCCGCCGGTGTCAGCCGCGTTGGCTGACGGATCAAGCAAGCCGGTGCTTCCGGAGGTGCAGAAAGACGCGGCGCTGGTGAAGGTGTTGCCGGAGTTGTCGGCCTGATCGGTGGAGATGCCGAGGCCATTGACGATGGCAGCGGTGAGACTCGAAACAGCGAGCGCCATCGCCAGGACAGCCAGCATCCCCGGTCGGATGAGCATCAGCATCGCCTCCCACCGGCTAGGCGCTCCCGGCAATCAGCGTTGAGGCGAGCAGGAGGTTCGCGCGGTCTAGCATTGCGGCTCCTCGCTGAAGTAGGGGACTGGCGCTGCCCCCTTCCACGTTTGCCAGAGGACGATTCCGGTCAGCAACGTCGCCGGGAGGAAGAGCAGGAAGACGTGACCGGCGAAGCTGCGGGCGAAGTGCACGAGGTAACCGACGCAGGGAATGCTGAAGACGACGCGATCACCGGCGCCCTGGAGGGTCACGGGCTGCGGATCAGGGTCTTCGTTGGCGTCGCCGCGAGTGACGAACTTACGTGTGCCGTCGCTGGTGTCGATCTCGATGATGCGGTGCAGTATCGGAAGCGAGCGCGAGGAGCGCTTTATGGCGACGATGTCGCCCACTTGGATCGCGGCTGGATCAATCTTCCTGGTGATGCCGATGCTGCCGTTGGAGAGGGCCGAGCCCATGCTGCCGCCATAGACGACGTAGGCGCGGTAGCCGAAGAGGGCGAGAATTGAGGGGACGACCAGCAGGACGATGATGGCCAGCGCCGCGACCAGGTACGCCCAGCCGGCAAGGGCAAGGCCCTTGCTCAGCGGGACAAGTCGTCGGTGCAGGTCAGGGAACCAGCGCGGCATCCTTACCTCCAGCCCCTTACCCAGGCGTCTCTTACGGGTTGTTCGTCGTCTGCTCCGCTGCGAACGTGAACGTCGCGGTCGTGGCGGCGCTTTCAGGTCCGGTGGCGTTGTCCGGGAGCGTCACCTTGAAGCACAGGTCCTCGCTGGTGCTCGCGTCGAGCGTCCGGTCGCCGTCGTCGCCGCCCGTCGTCGGGTCGCCGATGAAGCCGCTCGCGAGCGTCCCGGTGTAGAGCGTGGTGCCGTTGAACGTCGAGCAGTCGGTGCCCTTCTCCTTGATGACCAGCGTCAGAGCATCGCGAAGGTTCTTGCTGTCGGTGTTCGTGGCGACCGTGGTCATCGCGTAGCGGAGTTGGAGCGAGCCGCCGTTAGAGATCGTCAGTTGGTGGGTCACAGTATCGCCGGGCGCCATGTTGCTCATGGTGATGAAGGCCGTGGGCGGAAATGCAGGACTCGTGCTGATTATGACGCTGCCGCTGGTGAACGTGTTGCTGCCGTTGTCAACGCTCTGGGTGAAGAGGGACAGTCCGCCCCCCAGGCTGACGCAAGCGGCAAGAGTGCTGATGGCTATCAGGCTTATGAGAATCCGTCTAATCATTGTCGTACGCCCCCTCTCCGGAGGGCTTGGCGGCTCCAGCCTCCCTTACGCCCGAGCCGGAAGCCTTTCGTCCCATCCGCGGGCCGTTCCAGGGCGCCCCGGCGGGACCTGCCACCTCCCTGTCGCAAGAAGCGTTCCTTCTCTCGTTTCTCGTCGAGTCGGACGGCTTTCGCCGTGAGACTCCACCGATGAGCGTATGCCGTTAGACATACGTTTCCTGTTGCAGTATCGGTAGGGGAAGAGAAATGTAAAGGGTGACGCTACTCAATTATGGAAGACCGGTGCGATAATAGCGGATGAACACGCCTGGGAAGCCATGAGGAGAGATTCAAGATGCAGTGCGCGACACATCCAGATGTTGAGACGGAGCTGGCTTGCAGCCGCTGCGGCAAGCCGATCTGCCCGCGCTGTCTGGTGTACACGCCTGTAGGCGCGCGCTGTCGCGAGTGCGCCCATCTGCGCCGCATACCGACGTATGATGTGGCGCTGCCTTACCTTCTGAGAGCGATCGGAGTTGCGGTGGTCGGCGGCGTTCTCGGCGGGCTACTGTGGTGGCTCCTGCTGCCGCGCCGGGGATCAATCGTCTCCTACTTTGCGTTGTTCTTCGCACTGGGATTAGGCTACGCGATCGGCGAGGCGGTTAGCTGGGCGTCGAACCGGAAGCGGGGAGCCGTGCTTCAGGGGACGGCGGCCTGCGGCATCGTCATCGCCTATCTCCTCCGAAACGTCCTGCAGGGCTCGGGGCTGCTGGCTGCGAACGACCTCTTCGGCTACGTGACGGTGGGTCTGGCGATTGTGGTGGCTATCGGGCGTCTTCGCTAGTGTTCGGTTGCGGCGAGTCGAAAGCCGACGCTGGAAAGCCTCGGCTACGGTCTTCTGTCTACCGGAAGACGAGGGACAGGACAACGATCAGCGTCATCATGCAAGCCATGAAGACTAAAATGCGTCGGAGCTCCCTGCCGACGTAGCTGAAATCCATCATACCGGGCACACGGCGCGCCGGGGCCGCCGGCGTCGAGGGCGCTTCGGCGACTTTCGTGGCGCTGGAGATGGGTGCGACCCGCGCGCGTGCTGCGGCAGGCGGCGGAACCAGGCGCCTTCGTCCTTTCCGTTTGTCGCGAGGCCTGCCGGCCGGTTGTCTGCTCATCCGCTCCTCCGCCTTGAATCAGCTCCTGCTGGGATTATACATCGGCGAGATGCGAGGGACAACGAAAGGCGGCAATTGGGGTCGAAGGGATAGACGGATGAATGGTGCGCCCGGCGGGATTCGAACCCACGGCCTCAGCCTCCGCAGGGCTGCGCTCTATCCAGCTGAGCTACGAGCGCCCAATCAACAATCAAGCGACGGGCAGTCGGCCCGTCTCGATTCGCTTTTCAATGGTGCCGAAGGTGGGATTTGAACCCACACGCCCTTGCGGACACTACGCCCTGAACGTAGCGCGTCTGCCATTCCGCCACTTCGGCAGGGCATGCATGGTGGGCGGTACAGGGCTCGAACCTGTGACCTCTTCCGTGTGAAGGAAGCGCTCGTTCCAACTGAGCTAACCGCCCTCTTCCCGCTCACGATTCTATCTAACGAGGAGGGGGCTGTCAACCGAAAAGCTTCGATGACGAGGTTCGCTGCGAGCGGCAGAAGACGCGTTTCGGGCTGCGTTGACTAGGCGGAGGGAGTCGCCAGCGCGGCCTGGTAATCGCGCCAGCGCTCCTCCAGACGCGGGTCTTTCAGCGTCGCGAGGACGTAATCGGTGAACTCACAGCCCTTGACGCCGGTCGGCCGGCCCGTGACGACCATCTTCTTCTCGAACGTGTCGCAAATCTCCAGGGCCATCTCCAGGCGGCGGCCGCGGTCGGCGAAACCGATGTGATTGAGGAGCATGGCGCCGGCGCGTATGAGGCCGCTGGGGTCGGCGTACTCCACGCGTCCTTCCTCGACCATGCGGGGCGCGCTGCCGTGAATGGCTTCGAACATGGCGTAGTGGCGGCCGATGTTGGCGCTGCCGGCGGTGCCGACGCCGCCCTGGAGCTCGGCGGCCTCGTCGGTAAGGATGTCGCCGTAGAGGTTGGGTAGGACGACAACGCGGAAGTGGGAGCGGCGCTTAGGGTCGACGAGTTTGGCCGGGATTATGTCAATATACCAGTCATCCCACTCGATCTCAGGGTAGGCGGCGGCAATCCGCCTCGCCGTCTCGAGAAACTTGCCGTCGGTGGTCTTGATTACGTTGGCCTTGGTTACGACGGTGACTCGTTTCTTGTCGTGCTTGCGCGCGTAGTCGAAGGCCATCTCGATGATGCGCTCGCTGCCCTGACTCGTCACCGCCGTGAAGTCGAAGGCGAGGTCATCTGTGACGTGGATGCCGCGGCTGCCCATAACGTAGGCGCCCTCGGTGTTCTCGCGGAAGAACGTCCAGTCGATGCCCTGGGCTGGGATCCTGACGGGGCGAACGTTGGCGAAGAGGTCGAGGGCGCGGCGCATGGCGACGTTGGCGCTCTCGATGTTGGGCCAGGGGTCGCCGGCGCGCGGCGTGGTTGTGGGCGCCTTGAGGATAACGTGACAGCGCTTTAGCTCGTCGAGCACGTCGTCGGGGATGGCCTTGAGCTGGGCGGCGCGGTTTTCGATGGTGAGGCCGTCGATTGTCCTAAAGACGATATCGCCGCGCTCCACTTCTGGCGCGAGGATGAACTCGAGGACGCGCTGCGATTCGCGGGAGATGTAGGGACCGATGCCGTCGCCGCCGCAGACGCCGATGACGAGCGGCCGGAGCGTCGAGTAGTCGACCCAGCCGTTGTCGGCCTTCATGCGGTCGACACGCGTTAGCTGCTCTTCGACTAGGGTCGCAAAGTGCTGTTTTGCCCGTTCGACGGCTTCTCTATCCATGTGTCCCTATGCTAGCACGAGTGCCCGCGAAAAGGCTGCAAGCCTCCGAAGCTGACCCCGAGGCGGAAGAGGCGGAATGGTGGCAGCGGAGGGATTTGAACCCCCGACCAAGGGCTTATGAGTCCCCTGCTCTACCGACTGAGCTACGCTGCCACTGACACCCACCAAATGGCTGTTCAGCCGTAATGGCGGGATTTGAATCCGCCGGCGGACAGGCAC
Organism: uncultured Chloroflexia bacterium; assembly: GCA_963703345.1. Lineage (GTDB taxonomy): Bacteria > Chloroflexota > Dehalococcoidia > DSTF01 > JALHUB01 > JALHUB01. The sequence continues at coordinate 2,086,953 of OY969814.1, forward strand.
CCCAACCAAGGGGCTGGGCCCGGGTCGCCTCAGGCGACAGTCCCCTCTCGCCTTCGGCGAGTACGCTGCCAACATGTGTGCTACCGGCGAATCGATGATAGCAAAGGCTTTCTGAGGGTGTCAAACCTGGCGGGTCGCATCAGAGCGCGGGCGTCACCTCTGAAGTGCAGTAGGCGCAGCGACGCGCTTCCGACGGTATGTCGCTCAGGCACTCCGGACACTTGCGGACGGTCGGGTCCGGCGGCGGCTCCTTTCGAGAGCGGGCCAGATAGGCGTTCAGCGGCACGACTATCAGGAAGAAGACTACCGCGCCTATCAAAACGAAGGTGATCGTTTTGTTGATGAAGTCGCCGTAGCGGAAGGTGCTGTCGTGGATTGTGAAGGCGAGGGCGGAGAAGTCCTGCTGGCCGCCGATGGCCGCGATGAGCGGCGTTATGAAGTCCTGGACCAGCGCCGTGACTACCGCGCCGAAGGCGGCGCCAACCACTACCGCAATCGCGAGGTCGACGACGTTCCCCCTTAGCAAGAACGCCTTGAAGTCGTTGATGAGTTTCATGTTCTCTCCCTCCTTGGAGATCCGGCCGGCAGGGCGCCGAAGAGCACGCCTGCCGCATCTGAACAGCTGGCCGGCCTGTGCCAAAGCGCGCGGCTGCGCCACTTGAGAGGGCCTCGAGGCGAGCCTACAATGAATATGCCAATGATAGCGACCAAGCAACCTCTTGTCGAACGCGTGGGGGCGCTACCGAACAAGCCCGGCGTGTACATCTTCCGCAATGAAGAAGGACGCGTCATCTACGTCGGGAAGGCGGCGGCGTTGCGCAATCGCGTGCGCTCCTACTTCGGCTCGCCGCGGAGCATGGAGTCGAAGGTGCGGGCGCTGGCGTCGAGCATCGCTGATTTCGACTACATCGTCACGAACACAGCGCAGGAGGCGCTGCACCTGGAGGCGACGCTGGTCAAGCGGCACCAGCCCGTCTTCAATGTGCGCCTGAAAGACGACAAGCACTACCCGTACCTCAAGATCGACGTGCAGAACCAGTGGCCGCGCGTCGAGATAACGCGACGCATCGAGAACGACGGCGCGCGCTACTTCGGGCCGTACGCGAGCGCCAGCTCCGTGCGCAGAACCCTCGACGTCGTCAAACGCCTCTTCCCCTGGCGTCCCTGCACTGAGGAGGTCACCGGTAGTCGCCCGCGGCCATGCCTGGACTTCTTCATCGGGCGCTGCATTGCGCCCTGCTCCGGCGCCTGCTCCGAGGAGGAGTACGACGAGGTGATCCGCCAGGTGATCCTCTTCCTCGAAGGGCGGACCGAGAACGTGCTGCGGGCGCTGCGAGCGCAGATGGACGAGGCGTCGCGGAACATGCAGTACGAGCGGGCGGCGATCCTTCGCGACCAGATTCGAGCCATCGAGAACGTGTCGGAGGCGCAGGTGACGGCGTACGCGCGGCCGACAGACGAGGACGTCTTCGGTCTTGCGCGGTCGGAGGGCGAAGCGGTGGCGCAGGTGCTGTTCGTCCGCGGCACGAAGATGATCGGCGGCGACCACTTCCCGCTCGACGGGACGAAGGGGGAGCCAGACGCGGAGGTGATGAACGGCTTCCTGAAGCAGTTCTACGAGTCGGCGACTTACGTTCCGCGGACGGTCCTGCTGCCGCTGGAAATTCCGGAGATGGCGGAAATCGAGGATTGGCTGTCGGAGCGGCGCGGTGGTCGCGTGAAGCTGGTGACGCCGAGGCGCGGCACGAAACGCCGTCTCGTCAATATGGCGACGGAGAACGCCCGCGAGGCGCTGGCGGTGGCGCGGCTGCGCTGGCTAACGGACTCGGGCAAGACGCAGCAGGCGCTGGAGGAGCTCCAGGAGGAGCTCAATCTGCCAGCGCCGCCAGGTCGCATCGAGTGCTACGACATCTCCGACATCATGGGCGCGCATCCGGTCGGCAGCATGGTGGTGTTCGTCGATGGGCGGCCCCGGCGCGCGGAGTACCGTCGCTTTCGGGTCAAGAGCGTCGAAGGGGCGAACGACGTGGCGATGATGGCGGAGGTGCTGCGACGTCGCTTCAAGCGGGCGGCGCAGGCGGTGGAGGCGCAGGAGGAAGCGCAGGCGGAAGGCTGGGGCGCTCTACCGGACCTGCTCATCGTCGACGGCGGGAAGGCGCAGCTCAACGCGGCGCTCGACGTGTTACGGGAGGCCGGCGTGCCGCTCATTCCGGCAGCAGGGCTGGCCAAGCAGCAGGAGGAACTTTATGTGAAGGACGTGTCGGAGCCGATTGTGCTGTCGCGCACGTCGCAGGCGCTCTACCTGCTGCAACGCATCCGCGACGAGGCGCATCGCTTTGCTGTCACGTACCATCGCAATGTGCGACAGAAGGCCGGGACGCGCTCGGCGCTGGATGCAATACCGGGCGTGGGGCCGAAGCGGAAGCAGGCGCTGCTGCGGAAGTTCGGGTCGGTGCGAGAGATACGGGAGGCGAGCGTCGATGAGATTGCCTCGACGGTTGGGTACACGCGGTCGCTGGCGGAGCGGGTGAAGGAGTACCTCTAACCGCGGAAAGCGGCACTGGTCCGGCGCGACGAGTCCGCCCCCGGCAGACGAGGAGCGCAACCCCGAACGCGATCACCGCAGGCCACGCCACCCTGTCGAGCGGTCGATGGCGCACCTAGCTGTTGATCGCTTCCTCCTCGTCCTCCTCCTCATCGTCGAAGTCCTCTTTGAGCGCGAACGGCGTCACATACTCGACGAGCGTCTTCGCGTTCTGGACAGCGAAGGCGTTGGCGTCGTTGTTGAAGTAAACGAACACCTCGCGGACGTCTTCCGGTAGATCGCGCAGGCGGGCCGCCCAGATCGCCAGGTCGCCGTCGGGATAGGAGCCGCCGTAGACGCTGTCGGCGCCGTGAAAGCGCAGGTAGGCGAAGTCGGTCGTCGCTTCCAGCGGCGTCTCCCAGCCGGCCATGTGGAAGGCGCAGAAGCCGGCGTTGTGCACCCGCAGCAGGGAGAAGAGCTCCGGGTTGAACCAGGAGTCATGGCGAAACTCGAAGACGTGGCGCATGTCGGCCGGAAGGAGCGACAGGAAGGCGGTGAGACGTTTGACATTCTCCGGCTTGTAGTGGAAGTTGGGCGGCAACTGGTAAAGCACCGGGCCCAGCGCGTGGCCGAGCAGTCGGGCGCGGCCGAGAAAGTTCTGCAGCGGCTCTTCGCAGTCTTTCAGTCGCTTGACGTGGGTCATGTAGCGGCTGGCCTTCACCGCAAACTGGAAGCCGCGTGGCGCCGACTTGTGCCACTTTCGCCACGTGTCCTCTGAAGGCAGACGATAGAAGCTGTTGTTCACTTCGACTGTGGAGAAGTGTTGGCTGTAGAACTCGAACCAGTAGCGGGCGGGCAAGTCCGGCGGGTAGAAAGGCCCGCGCCAGTGCTTATATACCCAGCCGGAAGTCCCAATATCGTAGCGTGAAGGCATCGGCGCTCCATTTCGAATCTGACCCCCGCGACGGCCGAGATTGCGTCGCATTATATCATCGGCCGCAGTTGGGGAGCGCTTGAGCTTGTGCTATCGTAAGGGAGAAGCGGGGATAGAGTTGAACTGGAGGCCCGGGGAATGGAAATCGACTTCGCGATGGCTCGACTGGCGATGGTCGAGGGCCTGCGGTCGGAGATCGGGGACGAACGCGTGCTGCGGGCGGTAGCTCGCGTCCCGCGCGAGGAGTTCGTCCCTCCTGAGTATCGTCACTTGGCCTACCAAGACCGTCCAATTCCCATCGGCTACGGCCAGACAATATCGCAGCCGCTTATGGTCGCCATGATGACGGAGCTGCTTCATCTCAAGGGCCACGAAAAGGTGCTGGAGGTCGGCACCGGCTCCGGCTACCAGGCGGCGATCCTGGCGGAGCTGGCGGCGCGGGTAGAAACGGTGGAGCGAGTGCCCGAGTTGGCGGAGATTGCCACCGAGCGATTGCGTCGCCTGGGGTACACGAACGTCGTCGTGCACGTGGCCGGCGGAGCGCTGGGCTGGCCGGAGGAAGCGCCCTATGACGGCATCCTGGTGACGGCCGGCGCACCGCGCGTCCCGCGTCCGCTGGTCGAGCAGCTTGCGATAGGCGGCCGGCTGGTCATCCCGGTCGGACGACGACAGATCCAGCAGCTTCTATCGGTCACGCGCCAGCCGGATGGCGTGAAAGTGCGTCGCCACGGGCCGTGCCGATTCGTGCCGCTGATCGGCGAGCAGGCCTGGCCGGAAGAGGAGTCAGCTTCGCGCTGAATCCGACTCCTATCAGCACAGACTCGCTACCCTCAATCACACGTGTCGTCGCGCTTTGTTCCGCTCGCATGCCCTTCCGACGCCCCGCAGCCAGCAAGAGCCGTCGTCCCGAAAAATTACCATAATTTCCTCCGCTCGCTCATAGACAATGGCCGACGCTGTGGTAAAATGGGCTCGCTTCTTCCCCGACCATTTCATGCAAGGCAAGGCGAGGTGAGGTCATGGACGACCATGTCGGTCAGTTCCTTCACTACCTATCGGTCGAAAAGGGTTCCTCCGCCAACACGATCGCCGCTTATAGCATCGATCTAACGCAATTCCGCGGCTACCTCTCCGCCTCGCGCAACGGCAACGGCGACTCCCTCTGGAACGGCGTCAACCGCGCCTTCGTCATTGACTACATCTCTGACCTGAAGCGGCGCCAGTACGCCGAGGCGACCGTTGCCCGCAAGATCGCGGCGATAAAGGCGTTTTTCGCCTTCCTCCACGAGGTCGAGGGGATCGTCAAACAGAATCCGACGGAGAACGTCGGCTTCCGCGTCCCCAAGTCATTGCCAAAGCCGCTCTCGATCAAAGAAGTCGACGAGCTGCTGGAGCAACCGGCCCGCGCAGCTACACCGGAGGCGAAGCGCGACAAAGCGATGCTCGAGCTCCTGTACGCGACCGGCATGCGCGTGACGGAGCTGGTCTCTCTGGACATGAGCAGCGTCCATACCAACGCCGACGCGCCGCACGTGCGCTGCATGGGCAAGGGGTCGAAGGAGCGCACGATACCGATTCATAAGGACGCGCTTGAGGCTATCGAGGACTACCTCGACGACGCCCGGCCGCGGCTTGTGCGGGACAAGCATGAGCCGGCGCTCTTCGTCAACCGGCGCGGCTACCGGCTTACTCGACAGGGCTTCTGGCTGATTCTGAAGGGCTACGCCAAGAAGGCGTCGATCAACAAGTCCGTCACGCCGCACACCTTGCGCCACAGCTTTGCCACTCATATGCTGAGGGGCGGTGCGCCTTTACGTAACGTCCAGGAGCTCCTGGGGCATGCAAACATGTCGACGACGCAGGTCTACACGAAGCTCACAGACGACATGGTGCGCCAGGTCTACGAGAAAGCACACCCTCGGGCCAAGTAACGAGCTCAGCGACGAGCCTCTCCCAAGCAGCCGCAACCTGATGCGTTCGGCTGCTTTCTTCTTGCTTGGACTCATCGCCATCTTCGGCGCAGTCGCTTGCGGCAGCAGCAACAGCGGACCGGCGCCTACCACAACAGTAACCGCCACAGCCGTCGCAACACCCGCGCCCGCCGTCGGGCCCGTCCCCGAAACGGACAGCCTTCCCTCCCGTGACCTGCTCGACCTGGCGTTTCGGCTCAAGGGGCTGCAAACGCCACCCGCCGATCCGGTAAACCCACTGCCGCAGAGCCTGAGCGTCGGCGACCAACACGTGTTCAACCTGGTCATGATGCCGCAACCGGGAACGGCCGGCGACCAGCCGCCGAAGGTAGTGCCGGCCCCGGCGACGCTGCGATTGGTGACGCCGCACGCCTACTTCTACGTCCAGGACGGGCAATCGGCGTCGTCCGACGACATCAACACAGCCGGGCAGCGATTCGAGAACGAAGTCTACCCCGTCGTGACGAGCGCTTTCGGCATGGAGCTTAGCCCCGGCATCGACAACGACGCGCACATCACCATCTTCAACGGCCAGCTAGAGGGCGCCGCCGGCTACTTTTCCGACCTGGACGAGTATCCGAAGGCCCTGGCCCCTCTGAGCAACGAACGGGAGATGGTGTATTTGGACCTCTCGCTGGGGATGGGCAGCGATGACTACACCTCCGTTCTTGCTCACGAGCTCCAGCACCTCATCCACTTCAACGGCAACCCGCGAGAGGATGTCTGGGTAAACGAAGGCATTTCCGTCGTCTCTGGGAATCTTGCCGGGCAGAGCGACGACTTCCGCAACACGTTTCTCAAGCAGCCGGACACGCAGCTTACGTCCTGGAACCTCAATGGCGACAACTACGTCCACTACGGCGCCGCCGGCCTCTTCTTCCGCTACCTGTCGCTGCGCAGCGGCGGCGCGAGCACGCTGCACGATCTTGTTTTCGAGACGGGAAAGGGGATCAGCGGCATCGAGGACTTCCTGCGAAAGCACGACGAGCCGAACTTCAACGACGTCTTCGCCGACTGGACGGCGGCGAACTACACGGGCGGCCCGCAAGGCTACTTGGCCGCCGACCAGCGCGTCGCCACGACCACCACGCTCGACGGGCCGAAGAGCGCCGGCGCGACCGTGCAGCAGTTCGCCGCGAACTACATCGAGGTCGATCTGCCGGGCCAATCGGGAGGGTTCAGCTTCAACGGCGCGGAGACCGTGCCACTGCTATCGGACCAACCGCACAGCGGCAGCGGCCAGTGGTGGTCCGGCCGCGGCGACGACATAGACACGACGCTGACGCGCGAACTCGACCTCGAATCGGTGAGCAAGGCCACGCTCCAGTTCTGGACGTGGTTCGATATCGAGCACTGGTACGACTTCGGCTACGTAGAGGTGTCCACCGACGGCGGCACGACCTGGCAGGCCCTGCGCGGCAAGCAGACCAGCGACGACGACCCTGTGAAGCAGGCGTACGGGCCGGGCTATGGTGGCGAGAGCGGCGGCGGCCCGTCGCCCGCGTGGGTGCAGGAGTCGATGGACCTGACGCCGTACGCCGGCAAGAAGATGCTCCTACGCTTCGAGTACGTGACCGACGGCGGCGTGAGCGGACAAGGCTGGGCAATCGACGACGTGAGCGTGCCGGAGATAGGCTTCTCGGACGACGCGGAGACGAACCGCGATTGGCAGGCGAACGGATTCCAGCGTATCGACGCGCCGATAGCGCAAAAGTTCGAGGTGCAGGTCGTGAACGTCACCGCCGGCTCGCCGGGGGAGCGGGTGCCGCTGGACGCTTCCAACGATGCCGTCATTCCGCTGGCCGGCTCCGCTCAGGGGCCCACGAAGTACGTCATCGTCGTCGCTGCGGAGAGCCAGGGCACGACCGAGGAAGCGCACTACTCCTACTCGTTGACCACCAGCCAGTAGCGGCATTGGCCTGACATTCGCCAACAGGAGAGACGAGATGAAGCGAGAAGAAGCCTGGGAGCTGCTCTGCGAGTACACGAAGAGCGATAGCCTGCGCAAGCACGGCCTTGCGGTGGAGGCCGCGATGCGTCACTACGCGCGCAAGTACGGCGACGACGAGGAGAAGTGGGCGGTCGTTGGCCTGCTGCACGACTTCGACTATGAGATCCACCCCACGCTGGACAAGCATCCGCAGGAGGGCGCGAAGATCTTGCGCGAGCGCGGCGTCCCGGAGGAGATCGTACGAGCGGCGCTGAGCCACGCCGAGCACCTCGGGCTGTCCCGCGATTCGATCATGGAGAAGACGCTCTACGCCGTCGACGAGCTCTCCGGCTTCATCATCGCCGTGGCGCTGGTGCGGCCGAGCAAGAGCATCCTCGACGTGGAGCCGTCGTCGGTGCGGAAGAAAATGAAAGACAAGGCTTTCGCGCGGGCGGTGAACCGCGACGACATCATCAACGGCGCGCAGGCGATGGGCGTCGACCTCAACGAGCACATCGCCGAGGTGACGGAGGCGCTGAAGGGGATCGCGGACGAGCTCGGGCTGCGCGGGACGGCCGTCTAGTCTTCGACGAACTCGCTCTCGCGGCCCAGCGTCAGCAACGCCGCAGTCGAGATGAGGAAGAGCGCCGTCATGATAATCGCTGAGCTTGCGCACCAGATGCAGACGGCGTCGATGACGAAGAGCTCGACGTAGGTCAGGTAGACGGAGTAGGCGAAACCGGCAAGGCTCATCCCCCAGATCAGGAGTAGCGGCCGGTTCTCGAAGCGATCTCCCGTGGCCAGCCAGAAGAGCGAGACCGACAGTATCGCCAGGTAGCCGAGCAGCCCGAGGAAGGCGACAGGGACGCCGCCAATCCACGCGTAGCTGCTCTCGGCAACCACACGGCAGGTATGCAAGCCTCCGCAGGCGATGGGCTTGTTGAACCAGTGGACGTAGGTCAGGTAGCCGGCGACACCGGCGCCCGCCACCTCCAGCAGTGCCAGCAGGCCGGCGACTAGCTTCTCTGCGAGTCCGGCGCTGACCACCGCTACGCCCTCATTCTCCGCCACGTCCACCTCTCCCATTACTGGCCCGCAAGCACCTTGTCGATGTCGGTCTTGAACGCGCTATAGTCCTGCGCGCCGATGATCTGCTTGGCGCCGGGGAAGGGGACCGACTCACTGTTGATGACGCTCGTCTGGCCGAGGTAGAACGTCGGTGTGGAGTTGACGCCGGCCGCGAGGTCGCTGTTGGTGCCGCTAACGATCTGGTCTTTGTACTTGTCAGAGTCGAGGCAGGAGTTGAAAGCGGTGGTGTCCAGGCCAAGGTCTTTCGCGTACTGCTTGAGATTGTCCTTGCTGTACGGATTGACGGTGGAGAAGTTGGCGAACACAAGGTCGTGGTAGTCCCAGTAGTGGTTCTGCTCGCCAGCGCAGAGTGCCGCCTCCGAAGCCGTCAGCACGTCGCCGCTCGCTTCCAACGCTAACGCGCGGAAGATGATCCGCAGCTTACCAGTATCGACGTAGTCCTTCTCGATGCTTGGGGCCGTGTTCAGGGCGAAGTCGGCGCAATGCGAGCAGTCGAATCGGAAGTACTCGACGAGCGTGGCTGGGGCGCTGTCCTGGCCAGCGGACGCGTCGCTCTGCGGCGCCGAGTGAGTCGGGCCGGGAGTCGCCCTGGTGGCGCTGACGTTGCTACCGCCGCCGACGACGTTGCTCACTACCACGATGATGACAACAACGAGTACGGCCCCCACACCTATAAGCGCTATGGGCACCCAGGCGCGCTGCGACGATGCTTGCTTCCTTCTCGCTCTTCTTGGTTGCATTCGTTCTGCCTCAGCTATCTAGTGTGCCGACTATGCGGCCCGACGATCAAGCCTGCCTTTCGGCCGGCGGGCTCTCCGCGTTTTCTGCTTTCAGGAAATCGATTATAGCGCGTGAGCACTCTTGGGGCTGCTCCTCCAGAACGAGATGGCCGGCTTTCTCAACGAGCACGAAGCCGGCGCCGGGGATCAGCTCCCGCAATCGCTCTCCGTGAACGAACGGCATCCAGCGATCGGCGGTTCCCCAGATGATGAGCGTCGGCTGGGTGATGGAAGCGACGTCGAGGGGCGCATCGAGCCGCCGGTCGACCATGAGCGAGCCGAGGGCGTGGAGATGGCCACGGATATGTGTCGGCGCCAGGTAGCCCTCCATGATCTCCGTCGTGACGAAGGCGGGGTCGTAGCAGGCGCTGCGGAGGGACATGCGGCGAAAGCGCTGGTTTTGCAGAGTGAACGCGGCGACGACCGGCAGGAACGGCCGGATCAGGCGAGCGCTGCGCAGGCCGCGTCGCAGCTCGCTGTCGTCGGCGGCGGAGACGAGGATGAGGCGCTCGATGCGCTCCGGGAAGGCGAGGGCGAGTCGCATCGCGACGGCGCCGCCCAGCGAGTGGCCGAGGACGAACGCTTTCTCGATGCCGAGCGCGTCGAGGAAGCCGGCGACGAGTCGCGCTTGCTCCCCCAGCGAGTAGTCGCCGCCGGAGGGCCGGTCGGAATAGCCGAAGCCCTTCAGGTCGAGGGCGATGGTACGGAAATGGGGCGCCAGGTAGGGCATCAGGAGGCGAAAGCTGAAGGTCGAGCCGTTCAGGCCGTGCAGCAGGAGGAGCGGCGGCCCTTCGCCCGCCTCCACGTAATGGAGCCGCACGCCGTCGACGTGAACCTTCTGACCCGGCTTGACGACGGCCGTGAGGTCGGTGTCTTCCCAGCGGCGCACCTTCCGGCTGGAGTAGCTCCAAACGGTGCCGAGGACCGCGGCGAGAAGGAAGAGGCGCTTTCGTGAAGTCATTGCTTTTTCCGGCGCGGGATCGTGTTGGTCGAAATCTCCCGGCGGCCTTCAGTATAACATCGCGGCAAGAAATCGGCTGGCGCGGCTTGACAAGGCAACGAGGGCGATCTATTTTGAAGTTGATACCAGGTATCAAAGCAATGAGAACGAAAGAAGCCACTGTAGCGGACCTGCTGAAAACAAGGGGGCTGCGGCTCACGCCCAGCCGTCGCACCATTGTCGAGAAGGCGCTGGCTGGCGACGAGCCGTTCAGCGTCGCGGACATGCAGCGCCTCCTGCCGGGCATCGGCAGGGCGACGGTCTTCCGCACGATCCGACTGCTCGTCGACCTCGACCTGCTGTGTCGCGTTCTGCTGGAGGATGGCACGCCGCGCTACCGGGCCAGTCGCGCTGCTCATCATCATCACCTCGTGTGCACCGGCTGCGGCAGCGTCGAAGATTTCGCCGAGTGCGACCTCAGCGCTGTGTCCGCGACTCTTGCCGGTCGCACGAACTACGAGATCCAGGGGCATCGACTGGAGCTGTTCGGACTTTGCCCCACCTGTCGCGTCGCCGCCGCGTCGCCATGACGATCTGAGGGGATCAAGACCGTGTCGCGCCTACCCACCGTTCTTTCTCACAAAGCTGCCCTGGCGCTCGTTGCGCCGCTGCTTCTGGGCCTGGCCGTCTCGTGCGGGGGAACCGCGAGCCAGAGCGCCTCCGGCCAGGTGCGAGTGGTGACGTCGCTGAACCTCTTCGCCGACCTCATCCAGCACGTCGGCGGCGACAAGGTGCAGGTGACCGCCCTCGTTCCGGCCGATGCGGACCCCCACACGTACGAGCCGGTGCCGTCGCAGGTGGTGAAAGTCGCGCAGGCCGACCTGGTGCTGATCAACGGCCTGAATCTGGAGCAGACGCTTCACGACCTGATCTATAACAACGTGCGCGGCGGCGTGGCGGTAGTCGAGATGTCGGCCGGCCTGCCGACCATTGTCGGGACCGCCTCAGCGGGCGAGGCCGTCAACCCGCACCTGTGGCTGAACGTCCAGAACGCGATGCGGTACGTCGAGAGCATAAGGGACGGACTGATTGCGGCGGACCCGCCGGACGCCGACACCTTCCGTGCCAACGCAACCGCGTACCTGTCCGAGCTGGACGCGCTCGACAAGGAGACGGAGGCCGCGATTCAAACGATACCACCGGAGAACCGCAAGCTCGTCACGTTCCACGACGCCTATCCCTATTTCGCCGACAGATACGGGCTGACGCTCATCGGGTTCGTCGTGCAGTCGGAAGGGAAGGAGGCGAGCGCACACGACATCGCCAACCTGATCGAGGAGGTCCGCGCCCAGCACGTCCCCACGGCGTTCGCGGAGCCCGAGTTCAACCCGCAGCTACTAAACGCGGTGGCGCAGGAGGCACACGTGCAGGTGAAGCAGCTCCTGAGCGACGCCTACTCCGGCGATGTTCATTCTTATGTCGACTTGATTCGCTTCGACGCGCAGCAACTGGTGGACGGACTCCGATGAGACTACTCCCATCCAAGCAAGCAGCGCAGCCGGCCGATGGCATGGCCGTCGCCGTCGAGGACGTCTGGGCAGGCTACGGCAACCGCATGGCGCTCCAGGGAATCGCCTTCGAGGCGCCGGCCGCGAGCATGGTGGCGCTGGTCGGGCCCAACGGCTCCGGCAAGTCAACACTCATCAAAGTGATTCTGGGCATGCACGGGCTGTGGCGCGGGCGCGTGCTCGTGTTCGGCCGGGAGCCGAAGAGCGCACGGCGGCTAATCGGCTACACGCCGCAGACGGAGTCGGTAGACTGGGAGTTCCCGGTCACGGTGCGCGACGTCGTGACGATGGGGCGCTTCGGCCGGCTGGGGCCCCTGCGCTGGCCCGGCGCGGAGGACAAGCGGGTCGTCCAGCAATGCCTGGAGCGCCTGGGCATTGTCGACCTGGCGAAGCGTCAGATCGGCGAGCTGTCCGGCGGCCAGCAGCGGCGGGTCCTTATCGCGCGGGCGCTGGCGCAAGAGCCGCTGGTGCTGCTGATGGACGAGCCGATGGCAGGGCTGGATGCGACGATCCAGCACGAGCTGCTGACGCTCTTCGAAGGGCTACGCGACGAGGGCAAGACACTGGTGATGGCAACGCACGACCTCTCCTGCGTCGATTGCTGCTTCGACCGCGTTCTGCTGATGAACCGGCGCAAGATTGCCTACGGCGAGCCGGAGAAGACGTTCACCAAGGAATTGCTTGACCAGACATTCGAAAGCCACCTGATAACGCTGCCTGTCGAGGGCGCATTCTACGTGGACCATCACGGCCATGCATGACATTTGGGCCTGGCTGTCAAACCCACTTCAGTACGCCTTCATGCAGCGCGCGCTACTGGCGCTGACAATGGTCAGCCTGGTAAGCGCGGTCATCGGCGCATTCGTCGTGCTCAAGGGGCTGGCGTTCATCGGCGACGCGCTGGCGCACGCCTCGTTTGGCGGCGTGGCCATCGCCTTCGTGCTCGGCGGCAGCATCTATCTCGGCGCGATGATCGCGGCGATCGCCACCGCCATGGCTATCGGCTACGTGGGGCGTCGCGCGCGCCTCAGCCTGGACACCGCGATCGGCATCATCTTCGTCGGCGTGTTCGCCCTGGGCGTCGTCGTTATCAGCCATCAGAGCAACTACACCGTGGACCTGTTCAGCTTCGTTTTCGGCAACGTTCTGGGCGTCGGACGGCACGATCTGCTGCTGATCGGCGCCATGGCGGCAGGGATAATCGCCGTCGTCGCGCTCTTCTACAAGGAGCTGCTCTTCTACGCGTACGACCCAGAGATGGCCGCCGCTTCCGGCATTCCGGTCCGAATCCTGCACTACGGATTGCTGGCGCTTATCGCAATCGCCGCGGTCGTCGCTCTCAAGGCCGTGGGCATCATACTCGTCGTCGCCATGCTCATCACGCCGGCAGCCACGGCCGCGCTGCTGGTGCGGCGCCTCCACCTGATAATGATCGGCGGCGCGCTGCTGGGATTCGTTTCGTCCGTGGTCGGACTCTACGCCTCGTACTACGCCTCCGTCGCTACCGGCGCGTCGATAGTGCTGGTCGCGACGCTCTTCTTCACCCTGGCGCTGGTCTTCTCGCCGAAACGCGGGCTGCTGGCGGCCCTGCGCCATCCGGCGGCGCTCTACGAGCTCGACGCGCAACCGCTGCCGCCGACCCCGGCCGATCCGGCCTGATTTCTTGCCTCCGTTCGCTTCGCTCGGGTAAGCTTAAGAGTAGGAGCACTTTTGCCGACCGGAATGAAAGGCCCCGTGACGACCAAGACGAAACAACCCCTCGACAGGAAAGCGCGGCTGAAGCTGCCGCCCCAACCCATCGTCAGGCGGGCACCGGAGAGCCGCGTCAGGGACTGGGACGAGATCTACCTGCCGTGGGACGGCGAGACGGCGCGGCTGGAGGCGAGCCGCTGCATCCAGTGCCCGGCGGCGCCCTGCAGCAAGGCCTGCCCGCTCCATAACAAGATCCCGGAATACCTGGCGCTGCTGGAAGCCGGCGACGTCGTCGCGGCGGCGAACAAGCTGCGCGAGACGAGTCCGATGCCGGAGATATGCTCGCGGCTGTGCCCGCAGGAGCGCCAGTGCGAGGGATATTGCGTCCTGGCGAAGACCTCGCGCGCCGTCGCTATCGGGCGCATCGAGGTGTTCATCACCGACCACCAGCGCGAGCACGGCGGGCGTCCCCTGCCGGAGGTGGCGGCTCCGAGCGGCAAGCGAGTCGCAGTTGTCGGCGGCGGGCCCGCGGGGCTGACCGTCGCTGAAGAGCTCGCCAAGAAGGGCCACGCCTGCACCGTCTTCGATGCCTGGCCGGAGCCGGGCGGACTGCTCCTGTACGGAATCCCGGGCTTCAAGATGGACAAGGCGATTGTCGACGAGAAGATCGCCTTCCTCAAGAGGCTTGGCGTGGAGTTCAAGGCGAGCACGGTCGTCGGCGAGGACGTGACGGTGGACGGTTTGCTGAACGCCGGTTTCGATGCCGTCTTCCTCGGCTACGGCGCGACGAAAGAAACGCCGCTGCCCCTTCCCGGGCAGGGCATCGACGGCGACTACGAGATGGCGGGCAACGAACTGGCCGGCGTCTACTGGGCGATGGACTTCCTTGTCCGAGCGAATGTGCCGGCGGAGAAGCTTCCGGAGACGATGAGACGGCCGGTCGAGATCAGCAGGCGCGTTGCGGTCATCGGCGGCGGCGACACCGCGATGGACTGCCTGCGCACGGCGCTGCGACTCGGCGCGGAGCAGGTGACCTGCGTGTATCGACGGACCGAGGCAGAGATGCCGGGTCGCGCCGCGGAGCGGACGAACGCGCGAGAGGAAGGGGCGCAGTTCCACTTCCTGGTGGCGCCGGTGCGACTCCTCGGCGACGCGACGCGACACGTTCGCAAGATGGAATGCCGGCGCATGGAGCTAGGCGAGCCCGACGAGAGCGGCCGCCGGCGTCCGATGCCGGTTGAGGGCTCGGAGTTCCTGGTCGACGCCGACACGGTCGTATTCGCGCTCGGCTTTGGCGTCGACGAGGCGCCGGCGCGAGGCTGCAATGGCTTGAAGACGGACCGCTGGGGCGAAGTCGTCGTGGACGCGGAGACCGGCGCGACGAGCCGTCCTGGCGTCTTCGCCGGCGGCGACTGCGCTCATGGCGCCGACCTAGTCGTCACGGCCATCGCGGATGCGAAGCGCGCCGCGCAGGGGATCGACCGCTTCTTGAGCGAGCGGCAAGGCTAGGGCGGGAAGCGTTTCGTCCAATCAGTCAGCCCCTTTCGAGGGAAGGAGTCCACGAGGAGGTGGTCGCAACGGCAGAGATAGCAGTTGGTCAGCCGGCGCCGGACTTCGCGCTGCCGGATGAGAACGGCAAGATGGTGCGGCTTTGGGATCAGCGCGGCAGCCCCGTCGTGCTGGTCTTTCACCCGGCGGCATTCTCTTCGGTCTGCACCGATGAACTGTGCGCCTACCGCGACGACTACTCAGAGTTCGAGGCCAAGGGCGCGAAGGTGTTCAGCCTCAGTCGCGATACCCACTGGACGCTGAAGGCATGGAAAGAGGCGATGGGATTCAAGCATACGCTTCTCTCCGACATGAAGGGCGAGGTGGCGCGCCTCTACGGCTGCTGGAACGAAGCGCTGGGGCTGGCGGAGCGTCTTACCGTCGTCATCGATAAGGACGGATTCATACGCTACACCACGCGCAGCGAGATGCTCCAGCCGCGCGATCACCGCGAGGCGCTGGAGGCAATCGAAGGCCCAGCGAAGACCGCTTGACCACGAAGGAAGACATGGAAGAACAGAAACCCGAACGACACTACTGCTTCGGCTGTAGCAAGCGTAACCCGCTGGGGCTGCATCTATCCTTCCAAATGGAGAACGGCGAGGTGAAGGCCTCCTTCACGCCGCAGGCGGAGCACCAGGGATGGCCCGGCTTTGTGCACGGCGGCCTGGTCGCGACGATGCTCGACGAGGCGATGGGCTGGGTCACCATGAGCCACGGCATCTGGGCGGTGACCGGCAAGATCAACGTCCGCTATCGCGACCCGGTGCCGCTGTTTCGGCCGGTAAGCGTCGTCGGGATGATCGAGAAGAACCGGCGGAGCTGGGTGACCGTGCGGGCGGAAGTGCGCTCAGCCGAAGGCGTCGTGCTCTCGGAGGCGGACGCCATTTTCATGCGCGTCTCGGGCGAGCGGCAAGTGGAGCTGGAAGAGATCTACCGCGACATGACGCTGGAGGACGTGGCGCAAAGGTCTTGAGCGCTGACTTAGCATGGGCAGGATAATCCTATACACGGGCAAGGGAGGCGTTGGGAAGACGACGGTCTCCGCCGCGACGGCGCTGCGGGCCGCCGAGCTGGGGCATCGCACCGTGGTCCTCAGCACCGACGCCGCGCACAGCCTCGCCGACTCCTTCGACACGCCGCTCGGCCCGGAGCCGACGCAGGTTGCCGAGAACCTCTGGGCGCAGGAAAGCGACGTCTATTTCAACATCAAGAACTGGTGGGGGATCGTCCAGGAGTGGCTGACGGCGCTGCTTGTCTGGCAGGGCATGCAGGAGATGGAGGCGGAAGAGGTGGCGGTGCTGCCCGGTATGGAGGAGCTGGCGAACCTGCTCTGGATCACGCGCAACTACGAAAGCGGCAAGTTCGACACCGTTGTCGTCGACTGCGCGCCGACAGGGCAAGCGCTGTCGCTGCTCAGCTTTCCGGAAGCGGCGCGCTGGTGGATCGACAAGGTGCTGCCGGTTGAGCGGCGACTGGCGAAGATAGCGGGGCCGGTGGTGCGCGGTCTGACGGGCATGCCGGTGCCGAAGAAGGAAGTCTTCGACGCCGCGGAGGAGCTGTGGGCGCGGTTGGCTGAACTGCACGACCTCCTTTCGGACCGCGAGGTGTCAACGGTGCGGCTGGTCATCAATCCGGAGAAGATGGTCATCAAGGAGGCGCAGCGCAGCTTCACCTATCTCAACTTGTACGGCTACGTGACCGATGCCGTGGTCTGCAATCGCCTGCTGCCGCGGGAAATCGAGGACGACTACTTCTCGCGCTGGCAGGAGGCGCAGAAACGCTACCGCCGGCAGATCGACGAGGCGTTCTCGCCGCTGCCGGTGCTTACGGCGCCACTGCTGGAGCACGAGGTGGTGGGCATGGAAGGGCTGCGCGAGATGGCGGACCACCTGTTCGGCGGCGGCGACCCGACTCGCATCTACTATCCCGCCGTCGCGCAGGAGGTGCGGGCCTTAGACGGCGGATACGTCCTCAGCCTGGGCATGCCGTTCGTCGAGCGGGAAGACGTGTCGCTGGCGCAGCGCGGCGATGAACTGACGGTTCGCGTCGGCCGCTATAAGCGGCAGGTGCTGCTACCGCGGGCGCTGGCCGGTCGGCGGGCGGTATCAGCGAAAATGGACGGCGACCGCCTGACCATCGCCTTCAGCCGAAACGACCAAACACGTTCATAGCCGAGACTTTCCAGTCTTGGCGGTTGCCCTACCTCAGAAGCCAGCCACCGTCTTCGAATCCGGCCTCTGCCGTCGGACAGAGCAGTTGCGTTTCGCCGGCGCGTCGAATCGTGTAGTGGAGGTGCGGCGCCTCGCTGTAGCCGCTGCTGCCGCTGTAGCCGATAACGTCGCCGCGCTTCACCGGCCAGCGCGCTACGGGCGTGAAGACGCGAAAGTCGCGCATGGAGGCGAAGAGCGACACGTAGTCCGAGTCGTGGGCGTAGCCGGGCAGGAAGGCGGCAGCCGCCACGCCGGCGATTGTCGGCGCCGGGTCGAGGTGGCCGTAGTCGGTGACGAAGCTGTCGTTTCCCACTTCGACGAAGACGCCCTTACCGCCGCTCGCGCCGGCAAACGGCGCCACGGGCGCGCGCAATCGGTCGGGGTTACCCATGTACGGTTCGCCGTTCACGCCGTAATAGTCGAAGGCGCCGGCGACGGTCACGATGTTCAGTGTCGCGATGCCATCCATCGTTGCGTGGACAGGCGTGCCGGTTGGAACGTACCAGTTGACCGCCGGCTGCCCCTCGTACTCAACATGTGTACGGCAGTCCCAGCCGGCGTTGTTTGCCCGCTCCGGGTCGTCCGACGGCTGGTCGTCGCTGGTGTACGACAACGCATCCGGCCCGGCGTCCCAGGCGATGCTCCGGTCCGGCGACTGACCGACGACGAGCCCCAGCTTCAGCGTCAGATCGATGGGGAAGCCGCGCGGTTCGAGTGGCGCGACGACCGGCACTGGACTTGGCGTTGCGGAAGGAGACGGCAGCGGCGATGGCGTGAGCCTGGCAGTGGGACGCGAGCTCGCAGACGGCGACGCAGGGGGCGTGCTGGTAGCGGTCCGGTCGGCGCGACCGCAGGCGGTGGTCGTGAGCGCGACAAGAAGGACCCGCGCAATTGCCAGGCGTCTGTTCATCGTCTCCGCCTCGCTCCGCCGAAAGCATAACGCACGAGGGGCCGGCGGCAAACCGCGGCGTCGGGTGAAAATGCGGGAGATCGCGAACAGACTGACAGCGGTTCGGACCGATAACATGAGTGTCATGAATGGCTTTTATGTAGGCGCAGCCGTCGCAGTGGGCATCGAGGTCGGGGCGACAATCGTCAGCCCCTAGCTGGAACTCAGTCAGGTGCTGATGCTCATGTTCTTCTTCGGCGCGATCTTCGGCTTTGTCTTTCACCTCTACAAGATGGCCTTCAGCGGTTCACGCTTGCCCTTCCGGCGTCCGTAGCAGCAAACGCGCCTCACGCCTTCCACCCCGGCAGTCTCGCCTTGACAGACTAACTGGCCTCGCCTAGTCTGAGAAAAAGCATCGAGCATTTCCCACACTCTCCCCGCACAGTTGGAGCCGGCATTGCTGAAGGGACTGGCGACAATCGGACTTCTGGCGGCGCTGGCGGCCGCGTTCCCCGCGCACGCGCAGTCGCCCTTGACCGTCGATGTGACGCAGGTCATAACCAGCGCCTATCCCGACGTAACCGCTGTCGTCACTGTGCGCGATGCGGCGGGCGCGCCCATAGGCGGACTGAGCGCCTCGAACTTCTCGGCGAGCGAGGGCGGGAACCCGGTCGCCGTGACGTCCGTGCAGGCGGCCGTCAACGCCGATGTCGGCCTCGCGGTCGTGCTCGTTATGGACACGAGCGGCAGCATGGCGGGAGCGCCGCTATCGCTTGCCGAGGAGGCAGCGGTCAGCCTGGTCAACAGCCTCCTGCCGAAGGACGGCGCTATCGTCATTCCCTTCGCCGACAACGTCGGCGCGCCCAGCCCTCTGACCGCCGACAAGCAGGCTCTGGCGGCGACGCTGCGCGGCCTTCAGGCGGGCGGCTCGACGGCGCTGTACGATGCGGTGGTGGCTGCGGCGCAATCGGCGAAGAGCGCGCCGCTGCCACGCAAGGTCGTCGTCCTCCTTACCGATGGCCAGGAATCGGGGAACCGCAGCGCGGCGGACGTGGACGGCTCGCTGAGCGCGGCGGTTAGCTCCGCGGTGCCGTTCTTCACCATCGGTCTCGGTAACGACATCAATGTGCTCTACTTGCAGGCGCTTGCGCAGCGCACCGGCGGCGAGTTCCTGGCGGCGCCGGCGCCTGGGGACATCCCATCAGTCTACGATCACATCGGCATCATGTTGCGCTCACAGTACCTGGTGCGACTGCAGCTCAGCGCGCCCGCGGACGGCGGGACATCGGACCTTACACTGACGGTCAATTCAGGCGGAGCATCAGCCAGCGGCTCGGCGCAATTCGTTCGGCCGGGCGTGGCATCAACCGCGACGCCGCAGCAGGCGTCAGAAGCTGTCGGGGACACGACGAGCAACGGCGCTGGACCGAACCCGGCGCTTTTCGGGCTTGCCGGCGCGATGGCCGTGCTTCTCGTGGGCGGCGGTGTCCTCGGTGTGCGACGCATGCGACGCAGCGGGATGGCGGCAGGGGAGTCGGGCGCGACGACGGCCAGCCGCTCCTACACACCGCCGCCGGTCGCTGCCTGGGAAAGCGAGTCGCCGCCGACGGCCTATCTCGTAGTCGTCGACGGGCCGGACAAGGGGAAGAGCGTTCCGCTGGGCGAGGAGGCGGTCACCCTCGGCGCCGACGCCGATTGCGCGCTTTCGCTTGCCAATCCCGACGGCCGTGTCGGCGGCCATCACGCGCGGGTCTGGCTGCGCGAAGGGCACTTCATGCTGCACCACCTGGAAGGCTCACGCTTCATGACGCAGGTGGGGGAGCGCCAGGTGGCGTGGGCGGTGCTGGAGGACGGCGACGAGATCGTCATCGGGCCGCACAGGCTGCGCTTCGAGGCGACGACGAGGGGCGAAGAGTAGCGCTACGCTTGTAGCGGGCTTTCCGTCTGCAGCCTTCGATGCGATGCAGCGTTTACGCTGTGTTTACAAAAGTTTACACAAAAGCCCCTAAAAAGGCGCCAATTGCGATTTCCGCTGAGGGCGAGCGTCCGGGCTCCGTCTAGAGGGCTCTCGTCTAGGAGATTCGAACGTACCGCCGGTCCACGACGATCGTTATTCCCGGCACCACTTCACCTGTCTGCCGGAAGTGCTCCAGGATCTGAGAACGGTCAATCTCGACTTTGATCCGCCGGAACTCCTCTGGTACGTCGCCCACGCACACGATGTCACAGGAAAGAGGAGCTTTGGCCAGGGACACCGTCAGCGTCGGCCCGCTCACCTTTTCCCGAGTCACCGCCTCCATCTCCCCAAGCAGATAGCGCTTGAGCCAGTCAATGCGGCCTGCGAGATGCCTCTTCCGCCCCTGCAGCCTGTCCACTTCCGCGGCAAGAACCGTCACGTCGGCCGCCATGGACCGGATGATCTTGGCGATGCTCAACACCTTCTCGTCAAAGGCGCCACCGAGACCACTTAACAGATCGAGATAACGAGTCTCATCCTCGCCATCTCCAGAGGCTTCGCTGAGCTCTTCAAGGACGGAGCGATAAGCATCGGTCAATTCATACAGCTTCATTGTTCTTGCCCCTCTCTCGCCAGCCTCATCCTCAAGGCCATAGCGTGCTTGCACACCCCTCGATATGTGTAAGCCGCACAGCTGCAACGAATGTGACCCCAGGGGCTGACGTCTAGTTCAAAATAGGAGCCCGGCTCGGCGGTGCGGCTGCGCGCCAGGTAGCGACTAGTCCCTGCCAACTTGACCAGGCGGACCCGCTCGGCAACAGCTCGAGCCTTCGCACGGGTTTCCAGTTCAGAAGGTTCCATGGCCCGCACCCCGGTCAACTGGCCTGTTGGGCGCGCTCAGCGACGCCGCCGGCGCCCGTTCCCGGCAGCCGGTTTAGTAGCCTCGCTCGCTCGTAAGCCTGAGTGATATTGGCCCGCACGAAGGGCCTCTCAATTACGAGCATACGAGCGAGACCAGCTAAGCAGTTGCTTCCCACGAAGTAGTCCCTCTGCGCCTCTATGTCTCGAAGTCCCCAAAGAAGGTTGGGTAGTGCCGAACCGCAGGCATCACAGGTGCTATCCCTCGGGTTCCGCACCACGCCCCGGAACCGCCTTAGCCTCTTGCCCGCCGCGAACGCAGCAAGTTTGGCCTCAAATCGGGAGCCGTACATCTATCTCTCCTTTCTTGATCGCCGCTCTCAATAGCGGTTGCAAGCCCTGCAGATCTGCGGGGACACCGGCTCTCCCCGTTCCGTGCAGTACATCTGCAGCCACGAACACGGGCTCGGCTTTGCCAACACCTCGTCCTCAACGGCGCCGCCGGCGATGGCCAGCTCCGCCTTGAAGTCGGCGATGGAATACGAAGGCTTCTGAGCCTTCTGGTCCTCCGCGTAGCCCAGCCAGAAATGGGGATCGTTAGTCTGGGTTGCAACGATGTACCAAGTGACCTCCTGAAGGGAGCAGTTTTGCATTCGATTGCAAACTCCACCCTCCCCCCCAAGGAAGAACACGTCCCACACCCTGGCCAGGTTATATGCCTGGCGCCAGCCGATCCCGAAGGTACTGCCCATTGCCTCCCAGGCTCGGTCCCCGTAGACGCTGCGTTGTTTGGCCTCCCACAGAATGGCGGCCTGGGCCTTCCAGGCGCGCTGATCGAAGCCACGAAGGTAGAGAAAGATGTTGACAAGCTGCTCGTCGCTGAGGTATGGTATCCCCCGGACGAGAGAATCGAGCCGCAATTCCAGGAGGTTGAGCTCGTGGAAGTACTCCGACGGCCTGAAGTCGGGGTTGAAGAGGCGCCGGGGGACAACCTTGCCTGTCCCGGGCTCGGTCACTGCCAGCTGACTCTTCGTGCGTTCCAGACGCCACCGCTGCTCAGTGACCTGTGTATGGCAGGAGCGGCAGAGGACCGCCTTATTGGACGCAGCTTCGATCTCGGGGCGACTCGAGCCTCCCATGCGACGCGGCTCGATGTGGTGGACCTCTAGATTGCGGGAGGTGCCACAGATTTCGCAGTGCCTGTCTTCCGCGATTAGCATCGAGCTCCGACCTACTGATACTGTAATGATACTATAATGATACCACATTGAGCGCATCTGTCAAGCCCAACCACCCAACTCTGAGACTGCGCGAGTGGAGAACTAGGCGCGCGCTATCTCAACAGGACCTAGGTGAACTCGCGGGAATCGGTAGGGCGACGATCGCGAGAATCGAGGAAGGCAAGCAGTTTCCGAGACCGAGGACGCTGCGGAGGTTGGCGATCGCGCTCGGCATCAAGCCAGAGAAGCTGTTCCAGGATCCTTTCACGTAGAGAACAACAGCTACGCGGCAAGTGTTCGCCGGGCGACCGTCTGCACCTTCGGGTTGCACCCGTGTCGGTGCCGTCTCCTTCGTTTCGATCGCTTGCCAGATTAACCTTCCCCCACAAACGCTACCACTGCGTCGATAGCCCGCAACGCTGGGAAGTGACCACTACCTAGGGGAATCTCTCCCCACACACGGCACCTTCGGCAGCGTGAACAAGACGGCGTCGTCGTACTCCGTCCGCTGCCCGTAGCCCGCCGTGACATCGTCCTCCCAGTCGACGGGAAAGACGTTTCCCTTGGGAATGACGAGAAGGTCCGGCGGGCAGGCGATCAATTGCTGTCTCATCGCTTCGCCCCAGTCGCTTCTGGCTACGAGATGCGTGCTCACGAAGAAACGTCGTTCCGGCTGACGGTCGGCATAGGCATACAAGTACGTTCTGTCTCCCAGAACGTAGACCTCTCCCTTGGCCGTGTGGATCGCGTCGATCATCGCCTGTTGCGGCCTCGCGCCGGACCAGGCCACCACGAAGAGATCGAACGCGACGACGATGATGGCGACGAAGCCGAGAACGGCGGTGATCACCCGGCGCTGGAATATGCGATCGAGCCCGATGGCGGCAAACAGCGCGGCCGGCGGAGCGAGCAGGGCGTAGTCATGCGCCCAGTCCAAGCCGGTGGCCTTCACCGAGACGACGCCGCAGACCGCCCAGAGCCAGATCAGCCGGTTCCGCTGGCGAAACGCGCCGGCCAGGGCAGAATACCAGAGAGGCAGCGCCCCGATGAGCACGCCCGGATTGGGAACGAGCAGTTGAAGGATCCCGTGCCCGTAGCCGAGGTTGCGGCCATAGCTAAGGTTGAAAGAGACGTTGGCCTCCAAATAGTCGCGCCAGATCGGCAGGAATGGCAGCGAGACGAGAAGGCACACCGCGGCGCCACCCAGCGCCGCCCGCCAGGCATCGCGTCGCCAGAGCAGCACGAGGACCGGCGCAAAGACAATGGCGACGGGCCTGGTCATGACGGCAATCCCCAGTAGCACCCCGGCAAGCACCGGCGATCCGACGGCAAACGATGCCAGCAGCGGCAGCAGCAGGAACGCCTCGGTGTTGGCGCTGGCGAGCATGAACGGGTTGGCCATTAACAGCGTGTACGCTATGACCGCCAGCGAAGTCTGTCGACCGGAAAGCCAGCGCCTTGCGAGCACTGCCACCAGCGGGACGGTTGCGGCAACCAGGAGCGCCGCCAGAACGCGCTCGAACTCGATGCTCGCGCCCAGCCCGGCCGGCAGGTACCAGAGGTAGATTAGCGGAGGCTTGTGATCGAAGAGGTCGTGGTACGGCCATTTTCCATGTACGATGCCGGTGGCGATGATCTTGTAAATGGCCTCGTCGGGGTCGTAGGGAAGGATGAATGCAAGTACGGTCAGCCATGCGGCAAGCAGGGCCGCACAGACTTTCCACTGTACGCCTAGCTTCGAGTGCGGCGCGGGCAGCGCCTCCCGAACGGACGCGGCGATGTTTCCCTCCTCTTCCCCGGACACATGCACCAAGCTCGCACATCCTGGCCCGTTCAGACAAGAGCTGCCTACATCGACTCGTTTGAGCACTCGCGCCGTCCGTCCGCCTCGTGGTCGTGGAGGGGTCGGACAGCAGCCGCAGCGTCAACCTGGGCGAGCAGGCCGTCACCCTCGACTCCGACGCCGACTGCACGCTGCGGCTCGCCGACTCTGGCGGCCGTGTCGGCGGGCAGAACGCGCGCATCTGGCTGCGTGAGGACCACTTCGTGCTCCACCACCTGCTGGGCGGCCGCTACGCGACGGTGGTTGGGAAGAACTCGCTGAAGTGGGCGATGGCGGAGGACGGCGAAGAGATCGTCATCGGACCGCACAAGCTGTGCTTCGAGTCAATGGGAAAGAGTGAAGGATAGCATCACCTAGGCGGGCGAGCGGGCGCTGGCGGCGTGCTGTGACCGGCGGACTACCGGTCGCAGGCAGAGTTGCCGATAGTCAAGATGGAATGAACGGCTTTGGCGTAGGTCTGAGCGTAGCCTTAGGTTGGGGCATCGGAGGCCGGCTTGCCGTACCTGACGCGTACCCCGTAGCTCTCCTGATGGGCATGCTCTGGTGGGGCACGATCTCCGGGCTCATCTTCCATCTCTACCAGTGGGCGCTGCGCGGCGTCCACCCGCCGTTCGGCCGCCGCTAGTATATAGATTGGACTAAGGGGGACTCCGAACCCCGCACGATCTTCCTCGCCCAGCGGCCCGCACCGGCTGCGCTTCGAGCATGCGTCCAAGGCGTCGCCCCAGCCCCCTAGCGACGGACGAAGACCGATTCTACAGGCCCAGTGAACTCCTCCTGCCAGCCACTGCCGGAGCGCATCGCCTTCGCGAGCTTCGAGTCGCGCTGCACCAGCGCCACTTCGACGCCGTACTGCGAGAGCAGGTCGTCCCAGCCGTCGTCCACCCGCAGAACGTGAATGTAGTCGCCAAAGATCTTGTCGCCGTAGAACTCCTCCCGACCGTCGATAAAGACGGGCGTGTTCGGATACAGGCGGTCGATCAGGTAGCCGCCCCAGCCGTAATCGTTGAAGAGGCGCTCGCCCGAGTAGTTGCTCTCCACGAAGGCCGCGCCCGCCGCCGGATAGCCGTCGCTGCTGGGCTGGAACCCGGAGAGCGACGCCCCGAACCGCGGGCCGACGATCAGCATGCAGACCGCCAGACCCCCAACCAGCGCCACGCCCGGCAGCGTCCGAAACGTCGTCCGGGAGTCCCCTCTCCGACTCGCCGCCGGCCAGTAATCCGCCGTCGCGGACGCGGTCACCGGGAGCAGGAGGAGGACAGCGAACGGCACGTTTCGCACCGCCTGCAGGCTGAAAGCGATGGCGACCAGCGACAGGAGCGCGAGGAACGGCCTGCGCCTCTGCCAGGGCAGCGAAAAGGCGAGCAGAACGAGCGTCAGGGCGATGGGGATGTTGATGAGCTGGGAGAAGTCCGGCCGCTGCCACTCCATTATCAGCGAGCGGTCTGCGCGGCCTTCAAAAAGGTACCTGACGGGATACCAGAGGATGGCGGGCCCGTTCGGATTGGCGAAGGTCGCGACGAGGCAGGCACCGGCCACCAGCAGCGGCGTCCGCAGGTTCACCGCGCGCGTGCGCAGCCAGCGGACGGCCTGGACGAGCGTCCAGACAGCCACGGCCATGAGCCCGTAGACGAACCCGAGATGCAGGTTGACCCAGAGCGCCATGAGTGGCGGGAGGACCCACAGGGGCACTGCGTCGCCTTCCTCATTTCTCTGGAGCACGTACACGAAGACGGCGAACAAGAGCCAGGTGAACTCCTGCGGGCGGACGGCGACGAATCGGGCCATCACGAAAATGGTCGGGAACATCAGGAGGACCAGCGGCTTCGTGCCGGCGCCGAGCCGACGCCCCAGCGAGTAGGCGACGAGCAGCGCTCCGCCTGCGACGGCCCCGAAGAGCACGACGTTGCCGGCGTAGCCAAGCGTCGACTCCACGCCGTAGATAACGACTTCCGACAGCCACTCGTGCGTCACCCACGCCTTGCCCGCCGCCGTCCACGAGAACGGGTCGTGCCGCGGAATGCCCGACTCCAGGATCAGCTTTCCGGTGCGCAGGTGCCACCAGAAGTCCGGGTCGACGGTCTTCGCCAGGGGCAACACCCCCACCACCATGAGGACGATCGCGAGCTGCACCCAGGCGATCGGGACGCGACGCCACAGCGAGGGCGACGCGAGGGCGGGGACGGACGGCGGGGCCGGTTGGTTCACGAGCGCATCATACAATCTGGAACGGCGGATCGCAAAGGGCGGCTAGTCGAGGCGGGGCGCAGCAGGACGGAATCTTGCGCTAATCTGCATAAATTGTTTCCGACCTAGGCACTTGACAAGGCGGTCGTAACATCGGTAAAGTTATGTCGTTAACCCTTATTGGTGGCAGTTCTGCAAGAAGGGGGAAGGAACCCCCGCCAATCCCCTTTTCGCAGCGCCCTCAAAGCAGTGTTGTCATTTGCATAATCGGTAAGCGCTGGCGTCGGCCACATTGTCATCGTCATGACTATCGTCGAACGCCAGTGTGTGTATCTTACGAGGCGCAATCAATAACACGAGGTCCCGCCGGGGACAAGCCGACGGGACCGGAGCAACAGGAGCGCGGAGGCCCCCAGGTTGCGAGCCCAGTATAGCTTTCAGAGTTGAGCTCTCGCAATAGGGCGAAACACTGAATCTGGGCGAATGGGTTCATAAGCCTTTGTCTCTCCTGTCGCCTGCTGCCTTCAAGAACGGGCAAGCAGACCAGAGGGGGTGATGCCTGCGACACTGAACCGCGAAGCCAATCCTTCGAAAGGAAGGATGAAGTTCCACGATTCACCGAAAGGAGAGACAAGAGGAATGCTAGACAAATTGGTAGTGAAGTTGATGGTCCTGAAGATGTGGCTCAGCGACGACCACGGCCAGGACATCATGGAGTACGCTCTGCTGGGCGGCTTCATCGCCCTCGCGGCAGCGGCGGCGTTCGTGCTTCTCCCCATTGGGAGCTACATGAACGCGTTCGCGGGGACGATCGGCAACTGCGTCAATCTGGGGGCCGCCAACTACGCTTGCCCCTAGGATTTCGTCGGAACATGGGGGTGCCCGCCCATACGGGCACCCCTCCTTTCTTGGAGAGGGCGATGAGCAAGAAGGATCGGCAACGTGGCCAAGCAATAGTTGAGTTTGCCATCCTGACGCCGGCCATATTTCTTTTCATTTTCATCATCGTGGACATGGGCATCGGGTTATCGCATTACGTGGTACTTACGAACGCCGCCCGCGAAGGTGCCCGCTATGCCGCCGCCGGAGCGCCGTCGGATAGCGGCTGCTCGCAGGCGTCGGTGGTCGACCGGGTGAGATGCAAGACCCTGGCACATGCGCAAAACCTCATATCCGACCCCCAGAAGATTGACGTGGCCTTCATTGACAGAAATAGTAACGGCCAGGTTGACCCAGGCGACTCCGTGGTGATAAGGATCCACTACAGCTACAAGCTCATAACGGCCCTTGGTCTTTCCAATCGCATCGGTTGGCTTAGGTGGCCGGGCATTCAACCTCTAACAATGAACTCATGTGAAGATATGCGACTGGAACAGGTGACGAGCGATGCTAAGATTACACCATTGGCCACTCCCTGCTCCTAGCTTTCGGAGGGCCGCGCCAAGCGCCCTCGTCAGGGGAGAACGGGGGCAAACGATCTTCTTCATGTTGCTGATCATACCCCTCTTCGCGATCGGCGCGGCAATCGCGATCGATTCCGGCGTCTGGTACTTGCACCGTCGAGCTCACCAGAACACGGCCGACGCTTCGGCGCTGGCGGGAGCCCAGGAATTGCTGTCCCGCACAAACTTGAACGACATGGTCAACCGGGCCACGCTGGCCGCGGACAATTGGAAGGGGTTCAACAATGACCCTCCCGCGGACTTTGCCAACGGTACGCCAACCGTACTGCCGAATTGTTGGGGGGTGCCCTCTTACGATGGCCTGCCTGACGGAGTCACTGTGGACGTGTCAAAGGATGCGCCGTTGCTCTTTATGAGGGCATTCAAGGTGGCGGGCTTCAATATCGGCGCCCATGCCAAGGTGTGTGTGGGCTCGCCTCAGACGGCTGATATGTTTCTGCCGTTGGGTATACCCATCCTGGACTCTTCGTGTTTCAGAACTGACCCTCTTACCGGCCAGCGCGTACCGCTATTCGGGCAGGAGTGCAGTGTTGCTCTTAAGGTCTCTGCCAGCAATTCCGGCGAGGGACAGTACCTCAAACTCTATGACGATTGGAGCCAACCAGGGTGCAGCGAAGGTGCCAACGGCATAAACAACAACGTAATCACGGCCCAGTTCGATCGCGGTGCGCACACTTGGTGTGCTGTGGCCCTTCCGGGCTCCTCCTGTCCTGCCTCCGGTAACCCTGCCGTGGGGTACTGCATCGAGTCGGATACAGGAAACAGGTCAAAGGCCGCTATGCAAGGACTTAATGCACGACTGGGGCGGGAAGGAGCGTGCAACAGTCTCTACGGACCGGATTTCGGAACCAGCGGCAACGGTATCGACGATTGGTGGGAGGCTTTGTGCGCGGAGGGGGTGGGTTGCGGGCCGGCGTTGCGCTCCGTAACGCCGGGACCGAATGTTACGTTTGTAAAGCGCGACTGCTCATCGGACGGATCGGGGCTTACTTCCCCCCGGCTCGTGAATCTCCTCCTTGTGGATCGATTCCCGTCCGGTGGTAACTGCACGGGCCAACACACCTGCCCAATTCGCGGGTTCGCGGGCTTCTTTATTCAAGGCTGCTATGATGACGCGAACCAGAACGGGCAACGTGATGCGAACGAACCTCTTGATCCAAAGTGCGGTAACGTCAACAGCGGCCACGCTGCCATCCAGGGTATGTTCATCAACTATGTTGATATCGGCGGGCCGGGAGCGCCGGCAACTCCCTACGGAAGAATGCAGCTTTACTTAGTTCAATAGCGGAGGAAGAGCATGGCAAGTCAAATGTCCAAGGTATCAAGAGGGTCCGGGCGCGGACTGCTGCTGCTGGCCCTGCTCTTCGCAATCGTGGCGGCCATCCTTGCCTTCGTCGCCCTCGGCCGCGGCAGCAATAACAACAAGAACGAAGCCGCCGCCTCCGACACGAAGACGGTCGTCGTCGCCGCACAGGACATAGCGGCGCGCACGACCCTCGACAGCAGCATGCTCAAGCTCGCCGACGTGCCGAAGGACAGCGTCCTTGCCAACGGCTACTCGTCCACCGATGCCGTCGTCGGCCAGACGACCCGCTACCCGCTCGTAGAGAACGAGCAGGTCACAGCGTTGAAGATAGGCGTCACCAGCGACACGAAGGACCAGGGGCTTTCGGCCGTCGTGCCGTCGGGCACGCGTGCCTTCTCCATCACAATATCCGAGGAAAGCAGTGTCGGCGGCCTCGTCCTGCCCGGCGACCTGGTGGATATCATCGCCATCTTCGACTCCGGCCTCGTCGGCGTCGACAAGAGCGTAACGCTTCTCCAGAACATCGAGGTACTGGCCGTGGCGCAGGAAGCGCAGGAGGCCGTCCCGCCGGTCCAGGCGACTCAAACGGCGACGCCCGTGCCGTCTGGGACTCTGGGGGAGCGCCCGTCGGACGTCAAGCCGAACCCCAGTGCGCGCACGGTGACGCTGGCGGTGACAGAGGACCAGGCGCAGCTCCTGGCGCTGGTGCAGGCGCAGGGCAAGCTGGCGCTGTCGCTCCGCTCCTACGGCGACCACGCCACAGGCACGCCTGCGGAGACCGACCTTACCCAATACGGCGCCGTACGGAAGGCCCCATCCCCCTAGGAGTGAATAATGGCGAAAATCCCCGCTGTGCTAGTGATCGATCAGGACGCGAAGGCCCGCTACGAGTTGAAGAAGGCCATCAAGCAATCGAACTTCGTTATCGCCGGTGAGGCCGGCTTCGGCACCGAGGCGGTATCGACAGCGGTGGAGCTGAAGCCCGACGTCGTGCTCCTGGGCATGCGCGAGCCGGTCGTGCGCTCGATGCAGACCGTGGAGTCGCTGCTCAACGCCCTGCCGGAGACGCCGGTCATCGTCTATTCGTCGTCGCGCGACATCGACCTGGCGCGTCGGGCCATGCTGGCGGGCGCCCGCGACTACTTGACGATGCCCGCGAGCACGGACGAAGTCGGCCGGTCCATAGTCTCCGTGCTGGAGTCGGAGGAGCGGCGGCAGATGCGGCTGCGCGGACAGACGGCCGCCTGGGGCCCGCAGGGCAGCGTCATCGCCGTCTTTGGCGCCAAGGGAGGCGTCGGCAAGACGACAGTGGCGGTAAACCTGGCGGCGGCGCTTGTGCAGGAGACCGGGCAGTCGATCGTGCTGGTGGACGGGGACAACGGCTTCGGCGACGTCTGCGGGATGCTGGACATGCAGCCGGAGCGCAGCATCGTCGACCTGGCGCGCGACCTGTCGAAGGTGACGCGCGACACGCTCCCCAAGTACCTGATGCAACATTCGAGCGGGCTCAACGTGTTGGCCGCGCCGTCGCAGACGATGGACTGGCGCAGCATCAAGCCCGACGACTTCCGCAAGATAATGGAACTGCTCTCCAAGAGCCATGACATTGTCGTTATCGACACCGCGGGCATCTTGAACGATCTGACGCTGGCCGCTCTCCAGGCCGCGTCGCTGGTGCTATGGGTCGTGACGACTGAGTTCGCGAGCGTGCGCGATTCGCTGCGGGCGCTAGAGGCGTTGCGATCGGCGTCGTACCCGGAGGACAGGGTGCGCGTGATCACGAACGACCTGGCGACGCGCGACGGCGTCCGCACAACGACGATCGAAGAGGTGATGGGACACGAGGTGTTCTGGAAGGTGCCCTTCGACCAGAAGGTGCGTCGCGACTCCCAGATCGGCGAGCCGGCGGTGCTGAAGCACCCGTTGACGGCGGGGGCGCGCAACCTCACAGACCTGGCACGGACGGTAGTCGGCATCAAGCCGGCGCGCCGGGGTCTATTCACTCGCTTGGGGCTATCCAGGGGCTGGGAAGGTGAACGTCAGCGTAAGACCACCACAAAGGAGAGCCAGGCGTGATGAAAGAAATAGACGAGACCACAGAAATGGCGCGGCCGCCCATTCAAGTCGTACCCGACGAGGACGGACAGCGCATGTCCGAGGAAGAATTCGAGCTGGTGTTCAACGTCCATCAGAACCTGATCCGCGAGATCGACCTCGAGGCGGTGGAGAAGTTGGCTCCGGCGGAGGCGAGGGAGGCGGTGGAGGTGACGGCGCGTACCCTGCTGGGGCAGCTCGCGCCTTCAGTTTACGGCGAGGAGAAGGAGCGCGTCGTGCACCGCGTCGTCGACGAGGCGATCGGCCTGGGGCCTATCGAGCCGCTGCTCGGCGACACGTCGATCTCCGAGGTCATGGTCAACGCGCCGGACGAAGTCTACTACGAGCGCGACGGCATCATGTACCTCTCGGACGTGCGCTTCCGCGACAAAGTGCACATCATGCGCATCATCGACCGGATCATCTCGCCGCTGGGTCGCCGCGTCGATGAGTCGTCGCCCTACGTTGACGCCCGCTTGCCGGACGGCTCGCGCGTCAACGTCATCATCCCGCCGCTGGTGCCCAAGAGCCCCATCCTGACGATACGCAAGTTCCGGCCGGACAAGTACACCATCGCGGACCTCATCGGCAACAACACGCTGACGGAGCAGCTATCGGATTTCCTCCAGGCGTGCGTGCGTCTGCGGTTGAACACGGTGATCTCCGGCGGCGCCGGCACCGGCAAGACGACGTTGCTCAACGCGATCTCCGCCTATATCCCGAGTAGTGAGCGGATCATTACCATCGAAGACCCCATTGAGCTGAAGCTCCAGCAGAGCCACGTGATCTGCATGGAGGGACGGCCGCCGAACATCGAGGGCAAGAATGAGGTGACGCAGCGCGACCTGTTCCGCAACGCTCTCCGTATGCGCCCGGACCGCATCATTGTCGGCGAAGTGCGCGGCCCAGAGGCGTTCGACATGATGCAGGCGATGAACACCGGCCACGAGGGGTCGATGACCACAGTACACGCCAACTCCACGCGCGACGCCCTGGCCCGCATCGAGAACATGGTGCTTATGGCCGGCCTCGATCTGCCCGTGCGCGCTATCCGCGAGCAGATGGCTTCGGCATTCCACCTCATGGTGCACCTTAGCCGCTCTGCCGACGGCCGCCGTCGCGTCACGCTTGTAAGCGAGATCACGGGCATGGAGTCCCAGGTCGTCACGATGCAGGACCTCTTCCGTTTCGAGCAGACAGGCATCGACGCAGAGGGTCGCCTCTTTGGCGTCCTTGAGCCGACGGGCATCATGCCCACGTTCATGGACCGCTTCGCCAAGAGTGGCG
This sequence comes from uncultured Chloroflexia bacterium, assembly GCA_963703345.1. Taxonomy (GTDB): domain Bacteria; phylum Chloroflexota; class Dehalococcoidia; order DSTF01; family JALHUB01; genus JALHUB01. The sequence goes on from OY969814.1 coordinate 2,119,244, forward strand.
TTAGCCTCGACTGGGGCGTACCGACCGGACTCAGGTTGTAACTCATGGTAGCCGGACTTGCCGCAGCCTTCGTCCTTGTCGCGCTGCTTTGCGCCGCTGTCGGGTTCTACATGATGAATGCCGGCGGCGAAGAGGAGAGGCGTCTGCGCACCCTCAAGGCGCAGGGCTCCGCGCAGGGGGCGGAGGCGCGTTCATTGCTGCGACGCAGCGCCTCCGCAATACCCACGTTGCGGCGCGCCCTCGACACGAGCAGTTGGGCCGACCGCGCGGCCCTCGATCTGGACCGCGCGCATATCAGCCTGCGCGTCGGCGAGTACTTGATGATACGCATCTTTACGGCCGCGCTCCTGCTCGCGATTCCCCTGCTCGTAGCTCATGGGCAAATCGTCGGGCTATTCGTGGCGATACCGCTGGCGCTCGTGGGGTTCATGCTTCCGGCCCTCTACGTGACGCTGAAGAAGCGACGCCGGCTGCACGCAATCGACCGCCAGCTCGTCGAAGGGCTGAGCCATATTGCCAACTCCATTCGTGCGGGCTTCGCGATGTTGCAGGCAATCGATGCCGCAGCTCAGCGGCTACAGCCGCCGCTGTCGGAGGAGTTCTCACGACTTGTCACTGACGTACGCCTCGGGGCAAGCCTGGAGGATGCTCTGACGGCGATGGGCGACCGTGTGGGCAGCTACGACCTAGACATGGTGATCACGGCGATCCTCATCCAGCGCAGCACCGGCGGCAACCTGTCGGAGGTGCTAGACAACGTCGCAGAGACTATCCGGGAGCGAGACCGCATTACCGGCGAGGTGCGCGTGCTGACGGCCCAGATGCGTTTCGCGGCGTCGGTGCTTTCGCTCTGGCCGGTAGCGTTGGGAGGCATCTTCTTCCTGCTGAACCCGAACCTAATGTCGAACCTGTGGACGGAGCCGGCGGGAGTTGTCTTGCTCGTCATAGCAGTCGTGCTGCAAGTACTCGGATTTTTCACGATACGACGTATTGTTGCCATTGAGATATAGGTCGTGAGATGTTCCTGCCAATCCTGAGCTCGGTCTTCGTCTTTCTCGCCGTAGGGTCGGTGGCCGTCTGGCGATTCCAGCAGGCGAACGCCCAGCTCAACGCCCGACTGCAGGCGCTGGCCGATCAGAGGGCGCAGTCGCTTGCCTTACGCGACATTCCTTTCGAGCATCGCGTGGTGTTGCCGGTCGTCGATGGCATTGCGAGCGCAATAATCGCCGCCCTACCGCCGGCGTTTATTGCCCGAACGCGACGCACTCTCGTCGCCGCCGGCGACCCAATGGCACTCGTCACGTTTTTTGCGCTCGTCATCCTCCTGGCTGTGATGCTTCCGGGGACGTACCTCATCGTCGCCTACGCGGCTAACGGCAGCGCGCTTTCCGCCAAGATTATTCTTGGCGCGCCGCTGTTTGCGCTTCTCGGCGTGATGGTGCCATTCCTCTGGCTGCGACGTCGCGCCAGCCGGCGCCGGCTCATAATCTGGCGCGGCCTACCAGACGCCTTCGACCTGATGACGACCTGTGTCGAAGCCGGTCTGGGGCTCGACTCCGCCTTCCAGAAGGTTTCGGAAAAGCTCGGCGGCCCCGTCTCCGATGAGTTCGCGGAGATGCTACGCGAGGTGGCGATGGGCAAGACACGCCGCGAGGCTCTGCGTGACATGGGGGAGCGCACGGGTGTGCCCGACCTTCAGGCTTTCGCCAACACCATCGTTCAGGCGGAAGAGTTGGGAACGAGCCTGGGTGCAGCCTTACGGGCCCAAGCGGCCGATATGCGCCGCCGCCGCCGGCAGCATGCCGAAGAAGAGGCGCGGCGCGCACCGTCGAAGATGGTATTCCCTCTCGTCTTCTTCATCCTTCCCTCACTGTTCGTGGTCATCCTCGGACCGATCGCCATTGAGTTGATAAAGACTTTCAACAGTTAGCGAGGGTCGTGTCGTGAAGGCCAAGAAACATGTTGACGGACACGGCTCCCCCGCAGCACCAGACGACCACTATCGTCTCCTTCAACTGGATCCCGATGCCCCTCAACAACTGATCGCCGAGGCGTACTGGTTTCTGGCCAGCCGGTTGCGCGCCGAAAAGCTCGTCAGGAGAAGCGCCGAACGCGAGCTCGTCGGGCTGAACGCCGCCTACCAGATCCTTGCCGTCGCCGAGCAGCGGCGCGCTTACGACGCGACGGTTGCGCGGGTGCTCGACCTCCGACGAGAACGCGCGGAGAGGATCGACGCTAGCCGGCAGTCGTTCCCGGGGCGTCTGTTCAGGAAACCGCAGCGGCCTCAGGTCGATTTCTACGAGTTGCTACGAGTCGATCCCGCTGCCGAGCCGCCGCTTATCGCGCGCGCCTACTCGATGCTGCGGATGCTCCATTCGAAGAAAGCGGCCGGCGAGGCGCCGAAGGAATACCTCAGCGAGCTGGCGCAGGCGCGGGCCGTCCTCCTCGACCGCGCGCGTCGCGCCGCCTACGACAAGTCGCGGTTACAGCCGGCACCCGCGCCCGAAGCGAAGCCCGCCGAGGCGCCGGAAGTAGCTGCCGAGACCGTCGCCGTCAAACCGAAGGCGGTAGAGCGGCCGGAAAGGCCTGCAAGCCCCGGGTGGCAGGCGCGCGCGGCGCCGGCAATGTCGAAGGCGCTCGGCGCCGCCGCGAAGGGAGGCGGTCGGCTCGCTGTTGCCAGTGGACGGATAGGTTATCGCGGCCTCTCCGTGACGGCAAAAGGCGGCGCCAAAGGTTTCGCAGCGACGCTCCGGGCCGGCGGGCGTGCCGCCGAGCGGTTGCGATCGTCGGAACCGGTCAAGAGGCCAGCGGCTCCGCTACCTGACGACCGCCTGCTCCGGGACATCTCTCCGGCGGCGAGAGCGCGGAGAATGGCGCTCGATGGCCCTCGCCACGGCCGCCTCGTCGTGCACAGTCCGGAGGGTCAGGAGGAGACAGTTGACCTAGGTGAGGAGCCCGTCACCCTGGGCAGCGACCGCGAGTGCGACGTTCGACTGGCCGCAGAGCCTGGGCCGGTGGCGCCCGCGCACGCTCAGATCTGGTTCACGGGAGAGCGTTTCGTCATCCGCTCCCTCGACCCGATACACCCGACAGTTCTCTGCGGGCAGAGAGTGAACTGGGCCGGCCTCGACGACGGCGACGAAATCGAGATCGGGCCGCACCGCTTGAGATTCGAGGCAGCCCATGCCTTGGACGCCCCGCCTGAATTCCTGACAACGGAACGCAACGCCGCAACCCGCGGGGAAGAAATTCCGGAAAGGCACGAATAAGATGCGCAACCCTTCCCAGACGGCTGAGCCGGAAACAGTAGATGAGCAGATGCCGCGCGAGCCCGCGTTCTTGCGGGACACGGGCCTGGACACAGGATTTATCATCGAGCTGGTGTTGAAAGCGCTCTACTACAGCGCACGCCCGACGGCCGGCGATCTTGCGGACACGCTGGCCCTCTCGCTTCCGGTGATGCAGGAGGCCCTGGCGCTGCTCACGCGCGACGGCCTTTGTGAGATCGTTGCCGGCGAAGGACAGGGACCCGCCAGCTACCGCTACCGGCTAAGCAGCCGCGGCCTGGAGCGCTCAGCCAGCGCCTTCGAGCGCAACTCTTACGTGGGGCAGGCACCGGTGCCTCTGAAAGACTACATCGCCCAGGTGCGACTTCAGTCTGCGGGCGGTAGCGGCTTCACCGCAGAGGTCGTCCAAAAGGCGCTCTCCCAGCTCGTGCTCAGCGAACACACCAGCAATCGCGTCGGACGGGCGATATCCTCCGGCCGGCCGACGCTTATCTACGGCCCTTCGGGAAACGGCAAGACAACAATTGCACACCTGCTCGGCCAGGCGCTTTCCGGCTATATCGCAATCCCATACTCTCTGGAGGTATACGGCCACATCGTCCGGCTCTTCGATCCTTCAAAGCACCAGTTGGCGGAGTACGCTGAAAAGGGAAGGGACGTACGCACGCGCAGGCACGACCGTCGCTGGGCGATCACGCGGCGCCCCGCTGTGATGACGGGCGGCGAACTGACGCGTCAGGGCCTGGAGCTCGTGCTCGACGAGCGATCGAAGGTCTACGAGGCGCCGCTGCAGATGAAGGCTAACGGCGGCATCCTGATCATCGACGACTTCGGCAGGCAGCAGATACCGGCGGTGGAGCTACTGAACCGCTGGATCGTCGCGCTCGAGGGCGGCGTCGACCACCTGTCGCTGCACACGGGCCAGACAATCGAAGTGCCATTCGACGTCATTCCATTCTTCTCCACCAACCTGCCGCCGGAATCCCTGGCGGACGAGGCATTCCTGCGTCGGATTCGCTACAAGGTGGAGATACCGGACCCCACAGACGAGGAGTTCCGGGCGATCTTCACGCAGGTCTGCTACGACCAGAGAGTCGTTCTCCGACCCAGCGCGATCGATTACCTGTTCAAGCGCTGGTACGTGCCGCAGAAACGGGCGCTACGCGGCTGCCATCCGCGCGACTTGGTGGAGGCAATCGTCGATTCCACGCGATACAGCGACGGCGGCACGCCTACGGTAACGACACAGTCGCTGGACGAGGTCTGCCACACCTACTTCCTCACCGACTAAAGTCCGAAACGCGCCGACAAGTCCGCTCGTTCTCGGACGGGATTCGGCCTCTCTAATGCCAAACTGTTTCCCGGATGGGCGTCGATTCTAGTCAGCAGCGAGCTGCCGCCATCATTCTGTTCGCGCTGTTTAGGGGCAGGCGCCGGTCTGAAGTTCTCGTGTTGCGGGCGGCTGATCTGACACGGAACGGCGGGAAAGTCTATTACGAATATCGTGGCAAGGGCGGCACGGTCAACCACAGGGGCTCCCCGAGCCAGTGTTCAAAGCCATTCTCAATGCCCTCGCCGCGGAAGGGAGGTCGCTCCAGGAGATGGGCGCGGGAGAGCGGCTGTTCGGAATTGGTGCGCACGGGTTCTACCTCAACCTAAGGCGACACCTGCGGAAGGCGAATCTGCCGTACACAGGCGTACACGTCCTGAGGCATTCAGCCGCGAAGCTGAGAAAAGACGCCGGGGAAGGCATTGAGCAGGTGTGGAAGTCCCTCGATCACTCTTCTCTTGCCGTCACGACGACCTAACTTCGACGGCTCGAAGGAGAGGGTGACAATAGTTGGCAGCCGGTCGCGCGGTTGCTTGAGATGTAGGTTCCTGAATCTTCCTCGCTGGTTCCCTCTGCGCGGTCGCGGATGTCTAAGCAGCAGCAGCTCCATCTTCTCGCTTGCGGGTACGCGACAAGTCGCGGAAGCGCTTATCAACCGCGGCCCGAGTTCGCCGCAGCTTCGCCTCTCCGTTGGGCCCGACCGGTAGCGACCAGTCGTCCGCCGCTCTTGACCGTTTGCGACGATGCTTGCGCGCCACGTGGAGATCGAGCAGGCCTTGAGTTTCAGCAACGTCCGGCACTCCCTCCTCTGCTGAGAGAGAGCGAGGATCAACCTCCTCATCCGAGGACAACGGTAAGCCCTCGCTGCCAACCTCGTCCTCGTTGACCTGAATCATGCGCTTCAGAGCCCACGCGCTCAATGCCATGACTGTCGCCAATGCCAGGAGTCTGCGCATTTCTTCGCCCCCGCGTGCCAATTAGATTATCGGCAGGCAACGGCCATTAGGAGACATTATTAGGCGTGGGGTGCCAATATTCCATCCGTATCTGGGAGAGCGGCGAGTGGCAAACCAGGACCGCCAAATGCCGGCAGAGGAGCGCAAACCTTCTGCCTAGAAAGCATCTGCGCCTGAGCGCTGTGCAACAGAATCAGCACCCCTGAGCGAAAACGCGGAGGTTATCATCTGGAACGGCCCAGGTTCCTTGCGGTCGGCATCGGGACGCCGGCTCTGGCGGCGATGCCCTCGAGAACGAGTACAACGGGTTGCTGGCGGGCCGCTGCTCTACCTCTGAGCTACGCTGGCCCGAATGAAAGCATAGCCAACCGCCGGAGGGAATCAAACGCTGGCCAGGACCCGAAAGACACGCGGAGGGCCAGGAGTCTTTGCTTTGGCGGCCCACGGCCCTCCAACTGACGACGAGGGACTAGTCGTGCTTGGTTAGCCTGCCTACTACGGCTGCTCCGTCTGCGTCGGCGTCGGCGTTGGCTCGTTGTTGTGCGACTTCGGGCCGTGCGGCTTCACGGCCTGACACGGAACATTCACCTGCTTGCCCGACGGCACAATTTTGATTACCGTCTCGCCCTTGTCACAAACGCCGTCGCCGTTCTCAGGATGCTTGCTCGGATTGCTGTCGGGTATCCCGACAACGTCGCGCTGGCCCTCGCCCGGAGTGGGCGTCGCCGTGTTGGTCGGCGTCGGCGTGTAGGTGTTAGCCGGCGTCGCCGTGTCCGTAGGCGTCGGCGTCGCGGTGTCCGTAGGCGTGGCCGTCGCCTCGTCAACCGCAATCGATTCGGCAGAGGGAGTCTCCGCCTGGCCGACCACTTGCGACGTGCCTCTGTCCACCCCCCGGAAGACGCTGTCCTGGGAAGCGAACGTCGCGGCGCTGCCGCTGGACAGAGCTGCCACCACGACCAATGCGATTGCCTTGTGCTTCATCGCTAGAATCAGCAAACTTCTCATACTTCCTCCTTGCGAAAGCAGCGTTTTCTGGCGAGGGTCTACTGAATCAATCGGCACAAAGGCGGGGATCTGTGCCCCAACGGCCCGGCTTTTCGCGTCGCCTTGCTTCTCTTCTCACCAGCCATATTGAGTTGCGAGCGGCAACGCTCTGACTAGTATAGGATAGTCGGAATCCGATCGCAATGCCTCGACGCGCTCGAGAATCCCGCACCACAGATAGATGAAAAACAGGTCCACCGCGACGGCGTCGGCCGCCGCAGTCGCCGTGGGCGCCGGGGGCAAGCCTCATCTCTATCGGCATTGTGCAACAGGCCGCGTGAGAACAATCGGCGGTCAGAGTCTGGAGAGTGAATTCTGTCTGTTGTTCTGGTGGGCGATGCAGGGCTCGAACCTGCGGCCTTCTGGGTGATAGGCAGGCGGATTCCGGCCGGAATCCCTCTGCCTGAGTTGTGCGTTGCGGCTTGTCGCTGGAGCGCTATCGCTTAGTGGGTGCAGCGGCGACCAAGCTGCTGGGCGATCATGATCAGATCGGTGTTATTCACCTTTGCATCGTGGTTTATGTCGTAGAGCGGGCTCGTGCTTCCGCGCATGATGGCTCGAGCCTCGATGAGAACGTCAGCCATCGTTACCTTCCCGTTTCCGTTCACGTGGCCGCAATGGATGATCGGCGTGCGCGCGCTTGTTGCCGTAGCTGGCCTCGTCGGTGTCGGAGTTATCGTTGGCGGTACTGGAGTGGGCGTTAGGGTCGCAGTTGGAGGGGGCGTAGCGGTCGGCGTTGCCGTAGGCGCGCTTGTTGCCGTAGCTGTCCTCGTCGGTGTCGGAGTTATCGTTGGCGGTACTGGAGTGGGCGTTAGGGTCGCAGTCGGAGGGGGCGTAGCGGTCGGCGTTGCCGTAGGCGCGCTTGTTGCCGTGGCTGTCCTCGTCGGTGTCGGAGTTACCGTTGGCGGTACTGGAGTGGGCGTTAGGGTCGCAGTTGGAGGGGGCGTAGCGGTCGGCGTTGCCGTAGGCGCGCTTGTTGCCGTAGCTGTTCGTGTACTAGTCGGAGATGGCGTGCGGCTGGGGATCGACGTGGCTGAGCTTGTCGAGGTCGGCGTTGGGCTGGGCGTAAGCGTACTGGTCGCCGACGCCGTGGGCGAGGGCGTGACGTCCGGCGACGCAGGAACGTCAACATAGTAAGCATAGGTTTCGATGGCGCACTCGCCGTAGCCGATCTTGAAATAGCCGTCGCCGTTCCAGGTGCTGCCCCAGCTATTCTTGACGATCCAGTAGCCGCCGGCGTCGTCGTAGCCCGTGATTACGACGGCGTGGTTGGCGCCGGTGTCGTTGGTGCAGTGATAGACGCCCTGAGCGTCGAAGGCGCCGCCGTATCCGCCGCCGACTCCGATGGCAACCACCAGTGGTCCCTTGTCGACGAGCGTCTGCTTCATCTGATCGGCGGGAACGGCGGTGACGGCGTTTATCTTCACCGACCGGCTCTGGTAGTCGTTGCAGCGATTGGAGCAGGTGGCGTTGCTGCAGGCGCTGCCGGTGTGATAGGTGCAGCCGGTACCGCAGCTCGTGCCGCAGGAGCAGCTGGACTGGTTGACGTAAGGCAGGCAGGCTTCGTCCGGTACTCCGTTGTCACGGACGTAAGAGAGAGCGCTGACGTAGTCGCCGCCGCAGCAGTTGCCGTAGGAACCCATGGAGTAGCAATCGGAGACGAGGTATTCCTCCGAGAGATCGAGGCTAAGGTTAGGGTTGCCGCTCGCGATGTTGTAGGTCCCTTCGGTGACGCCGGCTGAGGCGAAGGCCCAGCAAGAGCCGCAGCCGCCCTGGTTCTTGACGCTGGTCATCCAGTTCTGACCGTTCTGGTTGCGCCAGTCGAAGGAGGCGGGAGTTGAGACGATGATGTCGTTTTGCTGGCCGGAGGGGGCCGGGCTCTGAAGGGAGGGGACGCTGCTCCGGGTCGCCTTCTTGCTCAGGTCCATCATGCCGTTGACGGAGCCGACATCCTGCTTGCTGTCACGTTTGACGCACTCGGCGTAGTCCTTGGAGAGCGAGCCGCCAGCGCCGTGTTTGGTGACGACGTCGAGTCCCTGCTTGGCGCAGTAGGAATACTGCTTGCCGCACTCGCCGTTGAGGAAGCTCCACTCCTCGCAACTGCTGCCGTCGGGAAAGACGCAGGTGCCTTGCTCGCTGCCGTCGGCGCTGCTGGTGATGCGATAGTCGTAGCCGAGGTCCTTGCAGTAGGTTGCGGCGGGGTTTGCCATGCCGAGGCGGTCGCCGTTGTTGCTGCCGCCGCCGCAAGTGGCCGGCGCCTGGCTGGAGAAGTCTTGCGCGGTCGCCTGTTCAGGGGAGGCCGAATCGCCGGAAGATTCTCCGCCAGCGTGTCCAAGGATTATCCAGGATACGACGAGGACCGCGATAACCGCAGCTAGTGTCGCAACCGACAGCTTGTAACGCATTGATCCACCTCCCGATTTCCGACAAGATGGTCCCCTGTTAGACTTATCGACAAGTCGGCGGCAAAAGGTTGGGCGGAACCCTGTGGGGGCCAAGAATCTCATCCGAATCTGACTGATTGACCGAAGACGGCGTCCGGGCGAGCCTTACCGCATCCGTCCTGAAGGAGGCCGCGCCTTGGGGGGAATTGGATAACGACGCGTCTTCACGCGTTCTGCACATTATTAAAACGAGCCGTTACTTGACAAGCCAATAAGGGGACACTAGTATTATGTTTGGTGGCGGGGCACATGTCGGAGCAAGGATGCACCCTCAGGAAAGCCCCCAGTAATCTAGTCGACTCCTTTTGCCTCGTTAGGCACGCTGGATCGTTTGGACGTGGTCATGGCGTGGTTGTTGTTCTCATTCCATTTTGCCGGCGCCGGCGATATCGGTTTCGTTGGCGATGAAGCGCTCGCTCACTTCAGCGGGCGATCCCCGGCTCCATTCCTCTCCATGCCAGCCTCGTCTTGACGATCACGGTGCGCGGAGCTGACAGTAGCGTCTCCCCGCGGGAGCAGCTCGCAAGGAAACCGCGGTGGGGTCATCTAGCTGACTTAAGGAAGACTGGCGCTGTTCGCCACCGCCGGGGGAATTGGATAACGACACGTCTTCACGCGTTCCGCACACGATTTGCGGCACGACTCACGATTATTGCACAAACCGCCGGTACTGTTATTGTGGTTGTTCTTTACTCCGGCAGGCCCCAGGGGTTTCGTGGGGGCCAAACCGGCGGGCCATTCCAGCTTCGAAAGAGGAGGTGCACTGACGAACTAACCATTATCCACTGAACTCCGGCCAGGTTCTTTCGCCAGACGTCTTCGTTGCTCTGCGACAGGAGGTCGCGGCGGAAGGACCGGGGACTGCGGCCTGGAGAATGCCGCGCCAACGCAAGGAGGGTAAGACATGAAGTACAACAAGGATGACCGCAGCCCGAGGCGCGCTGCACGGGTCATCGGAAGACGGGGAGGAGCCGCTCTGGCCCTGGCGATGGGCCTGGCGCTGATCGCAGGGATGGTCATTTGGTCCCCCTGGGCTGGGGCAACCGGTTCGGGCCCCCTCCATGGCATCAGCTTCCTCAAGGGCTGCGCCGGTCCGACAAACGTGGGTGACCCGTACACCTGCTCGTTCTCAATTACGAACACTGCCGACGAGGCCCAGGACACCCTGACCATCACAGTCGTAGATGACTTAGTGCATGCTACTGGCGGCGACGCTGATTCGGGCAACTTGCTGCCGGGCGCAAGTCTCACCTTCGGCTTGAACGGCACCGCATCCTGCAACGTCGGCCAGACGCTCTGCACGCTTCCCTTCGGCTCGTCTATCACCTTCACGCAGACAGCGAACCTCTACATCGTCAAGGCCACCGATCCGAACCCCTTGACCGACACGGCGAACTTGACGTGGCAGGACAAATGCGACAAGGGCGCTACAAACTGTCCGCTGGGAGACCAGACCGCGTCCAGCGGCTCTCAGTCGCCGCTGCAGACGCCGACGTTCACGCCTACGAACACGCCGACGAATACGCCGACGAACACACCCACAAACACGCCGACGAATACGCCGACAAACACACCGACGAACACGCCGACGAACACGCCGACGAACACGCCGACGATCACGCCGACAAACACGCCGACGATCACGAACACGCCGACGAACACACCGACTAACACGCCGACGATCACGAACACGCCGACGAACACGCCGACGAACACGCCGACGATCACGCCGACGTCGACCAACACGCCCGCGCTCGGGTGTGCCCTCAGCCCCGGCTTCTGGAAGGGCAGCGCAGCTAACCAGGCATTGTGGGATAGCCCCACGGATCCGATCGCCATAGCAGCCGGATTCTATGGTGGGCTAACCTTCCCGAAGACCAGTCTGACGTACCTCCACGTGATGCAGCTGCCCAAGGGGGGCGACGTCACTATCCAGCTCGCCTTCAAGTACATCGCGGCTCGGCTGAATGTCGCCGACGGCCTTACGAATCCTGCGTACTTGTCTGGGCTACTGGATCAGATTCTGAAGCCAAGTGGCGCGCCACCAATGACGGGATCAGCTTGCAGCGGTGGCTTCTTGTGCACCAACCCCGTAGGCAGCAATCCTGGCACCATCGCCGCTGCGGTTGGGAAGATCCTCCTCGGCCAGATCGACAACTACTTCTCAACGGTTGGCGAGACCGGCTGCCCTAGCAGCTAGGCCTGATAGGACGAGGTAGAAACACAGCAGACCGAATTCTGATCAAGAAGTGAGGGGTGGGCCGGCGCGCGCCGGCCCACCCCTTTTCAGTTGCCCGCACCGGGTGAGGGGTGCCAATAATATGTCCGTATCTGCGTACCTCAAGCGGCCACCCACTCGTAGGACACGGAGGCCCAACAGACGGACATTACCGGGCGGGGGACCCGTCAGGCGCCGGCTGAACGACAGTCGGAGCGCTTCGGCAGGAGCCGGAGCGTTCGTCATTTCCAAACGCGGGAAAGGCGCGACTGTTTTCAAGCGAAGGTGCGGGAATCGACGGCGGACGTGAGAATCGAGGCGGCTAGCCGGTCGTCCGGGCCAGGCGACGCCGGCGGGCGCGCTCCAGCTCGGCGAGCTGCGAGAGCGCTTTGCGGGTGTCCGACGCGACGCGGGCACGGTCGCAGTTGCGCAGGCGGTACTTGAAGAGCCAGTACGCGAATGCGCGCATGTCGCTGTAGGCGATGGCGTCGCCCTGCGGTAAGCCTTTCTCCGCGCGGAAGCGCGTCAGCAGCTCCATTCGCCCCTTGCCGTAGATGCGCTCGCAGACCTCTTCGTCGGCCGGTCGGCAGCGGGTGGCGCACTGGGCGAAGCGCTCCTTGTGCAACTCCTCTTCGACGGCGAGCTGCAACGCCTCTTCGACGACGACGCCGTAGAGGTAGTTGAGGTAGGCGGTGTGCTTGGCGGCGCCGATGGCGCCCTTGAAGGTCGCGGCGTCGCAGTCGAGCGGCATCTGGCCGAAGAAGAGCAGCGCCTCGCGCTCTTCATCGGGGACGGCGCCGTCGAGCGAGTCGGTGAGGCGCTCGGCGAGGAGCAGCCAGTCGAAGGCTTCGCCGTCGATGAGATAGCAGTAGCGCCTGTCGCCGACGGTCTCCTCCGGCAGTTGCCAGAGGGCAACGGCGTCGAGCAGCGCGGGGAACCAGTGGGCGCCGCCGGCCAGCGCCTGGCGCAGGTGCGCGAAGGCCTCGTCGCAGCTTGGCGTGCGCTCCGGGGTGTCCTCCATCCGCCTCTCCTCGTCCACTTCAGATGGCCCTACCGCAGCACTTCTTGTATTTCTTGCCGCTGCCGCAGGGACAGGGATCGTTGCGGCCGGTCTTGTGGGCGCCGACGGGTCGCCTGGCCGCTTCCCGGCCGCTGCGGGACCTGGCGCCTGCCGCAACCGGCGCCGCTTCGGCGGGGGTGCCGGCAGGCGTGGCGCCTCTGCCTTCCGTAACGCCGACAGGCTCTCGGGGCGGCGGTGGAGCGGCGAGCTGGACGTGATAGATGGAATGCGTTATCTGGCGACGGATGTTGGCGAGGAGCTGGTCCCACATGTCGTGCGCCTCGCGCTTGTAGACGACGAGGGGGTCGAACTGCCCGTAGGCGGTGAGGCCGATGCCCTGGCGCATCTCGTCCATCGCCGTCAGGTGCTCGACCCAGAGGGAGTCGATGACGCGCAACATGACCAGGCGTTCCAGCATGCGGGCCGATTCCTCGCCCATCTCGGCTTCGCGGCGCTGGTACTCTTCCTCGGAGGCGGCGACGATGGCTTCCAGAATCTGCTCGCGCGTAAGCCCTTCCAGCTTCTTCGCCGAGAGCGAGGGCGGGAGATTGAAGAGAGCAGCGACCTCCTTGAGCAACTCCTCGATCGCCCATTCCCCCTCACGGCGGCTGGGAAGGAACGTGTCGGCGAGGCCGCAGATCTCTTCGCGGACCATGTCGAGGATGTTGGCGCGAAGGTCGGCGCCTTCCAGTATCTTGTGGCGCTCGGAGTAGATGACGTCGCGGTGCATGTTCATGACGTCGTCGTACTCGACCACGTGCTTGCGGATGTCGAAGTTATAGCCTTCGACCTTGGTCTGCGCCGTCTCGATAGCCTTGCTGACCATGCCGCTTTCGATGGGCGTGTCCTCGTCCATGCCCAGCCGGCTCATCGTCTTCGGCAGCCATTCGGGGGCGAAGCGGCGCATAATGTCGTCTTCAAAGGAGACGTAGAAGCGCGAGCTGCCCGGGTCGCCCTGGCGGCCGGCGCGTCCGCGGAGCTGGTTGTCGATGCGGCGGGCTTCGTGGCGCTCGGTGCCGATGATGTGCAGTCCGCCGGCTTCGACGACCTTGTTGTGCTCCTCCTGCCACTCCTGCTGGTCGCGGCCTTCGGTCTTGCCGCCAAGGATGATGTCGGTGCCGCGGCCGGCCATGTTGGTGGCGATGGTGACGGCGCCGAAGCGTCCGGCCTGGGCGATAATGCCGGCCTCCTTTTCGTGGAACTTGGCGTTCAGGACCTGGTGCGGAACGCCGCGTCGCTTGAGCATCTCGGAGAGATGCTCTGACTTCTCGATGGAGACCGTGCCGACGAGCAGAGGCTGGCCGGCCTTGTGGCGCTCCTCGATCTCACGGGCGGCGGCGCGAAACTTCGACTCCTCGTTGCGGTAGACGAAGTCAGAGTATTCGTGGCGGATGAGGTCGACGTGCGTCGGGATGACGAGGACGTCGAGGCGGTAGATCTTGAAGAACTCATCGCGCTCCGTCCAGGCCGTGCCGGTCATGCCGGCCAGCTTCCCGTAGAGGCGGAAGTAGTTCTGTAGGGTGATGGTGGCGTAGGTGATGGACTCCTGCTGGATCTTGACGCCTTCCTTCGCCTCAACTGCCTGGTGGAGGCCGTCGGACCAGCGGCGACCGAACATGAGGCGGCCCGTGAAATCGTCCACGATGACGACGTCGCCGTCCTTCACCACGTAGTCGCGGTCTCGCTTGTAGAGGATTTCGGCCTTGAGCGCCGCCTCCATATAGCGGGTGAGGCGGTAGTTCTGCGGGTCGTAGATGTTCTTGACGCCGAGCCACTGCTCCAGCTTGCTCATGCCCTCTTCCGTCAGGCTGACGGCGCGGTGCTTCTCCTCGACCGTGAAGTCGACTTCCTGGCCGAGCCTGGGCACGAGGCGGGCGAAGGTGAAGTAGGTCTGCGTGTTCTCCTGCGACGGCCCGCTGATGATGAGGGGAGTTCGCGCCTCGTCGATGAGGATGTTGTCGACCTCGTCGACGATGGCGTAGTGGAGCTCACGCTGGACCGTGAAATCGAGGTCGGTGGCCATGTTGTCGCGCAGGTAGTCGAAGCCGAACTCGTTGTTGGTGCCGTAGGTGATGTCGGCGTGATAGGCCTGGCGCCGCGGTATCGGCGTTATGTGCTCCATGTTCTGCACGTCGCTGACCTTCTCGGCGCTGTAAAGGAAGGCGGACTCATGCTGGAGGCAGCCGACGCTGAGGCCGAGGGCGTCGTAGATGGGGCCCATCCACTGGGTGTCGCGCTTGGCCAGGTAGTCGTTGACGGTCACGAGGTGGGCACCGTGGCCTTCGAGGGCGTTCAGGTAGAGCGGCAGCGTGGCGACGAGCGTCTTGCCCTCGCCGGTCTTCATCTCGGCGATCTTGCCCTGGTGGAGAACGACGCCGCCGATGAGCTGGACGTCGAAGTGGCGCATGCCGATGCGGCGTTGCGAGGCTTCGCGCACTACGGCGAAGGCTTCGGGCAGGATGTCATCCATGCTTTCGCCGTCGGCGAGGCGCTGGCGGAACTCGTGGGTCTTGGCGCGGAGTTGGGCGTCGCTCAGCGCCTGGACGTCGGGCTCCAGGTCGTTTATCTCCTGGACAAGCGGTCGGAGCTTTCGGACCGCCGACTCGCTGCTACCGCCGAATATGTTCTTGAGCATTAGGTCCTGGTTTCTCGTCAGGCGTCCGTCTGAAACAGAGCGCCAACTGATTGTCCGGTGTGTATGCACCTGATCGCCTCGCCGAGCAGGGGCGCGACCGTCAGGGAGTGTATCTTGTTTATCTGCTTCTCCGGCGGCTGTGGCAGGGTATCGGTGATGACGACCTGTTGGATGGGGCTGTCATTCAGGCGCTCGATGGCCGGCCCGGAGAAAACGCCGTGCACGGCCGCGGCTTTAATCCCGGTGGCGCCGCTGGCGAGGAGGAGCTTCACGACTTCGGTCAACGTAGACCCTCTGTCTATTTCATCGTCAATCACCAGCGCGGCCTGTCCTTCCACGTCACCGATCAGTTGGAGCGCCTCGGCGATCTGCTTGTTTCCGGCGCGCCTCTTCTCGACGACGGCCAGCGGGACGTCGAGCTTGGCGGCGATGTTGCGGGCGTCCTTGGCGCGGGCTAGGTCGGGTGCGACGACGACAAGGTTGTCGTGGTCGGTGTCCTTGAAATAGTCGCCCAGGCTGGGAAAGGCGGTGAGCTCGTCGACCGGTATGCGGAAGAAGCCCTGTATCTGGGAGGCGTGCAGGTCGATGGTAAGGACGCGGTCGGCGCCGGCCGTAGTTATCATATCGGCGACGAGGCGGGCGGTGATGGGCACGCGCGGCTGGTCCTTCTTATCGCTGCGGCCGTAGGCGAAGTAGGGAATGACGGCGGTAATGCGGCCGGCGGAGGCGCGACGGAAGGCGTCGATCATGATCAGCAGCTCCATGAGCCGCGTGTTGACGGGCGAGGCTATGGGCTGGACGACGAAGACGTCGCGTTCGCGGACGTTCTCGCAGATGCGCACGAATATGTTCTCGTTGCTGAAGGAGAATACCTCGCATTCGCCAAGAGGCGTCTCCAGGTACCGGCAGATGTTTAGCGCCAACTCTGGATGGGCATTGCCGCTGAAGATGCTCATCTCGCGAAACACTGGTTTCCCTCCTGTTCGTTCTGACCCAGACGGTCTTTCGCCGGGGCTTACCCCTCGCCGGTCACCAAAAGGCCGAGCCAGGAACCGCTGATCTTGTCATCGGTCCCGCCCCGGCCCGTGGTCCGGAAAGCGTGCCTGGTAGACGCTTAGATCATAGCACAGCATAAGGCGCCCAGCAACGCGCGCGCAGTCCTTCCCGCGGCGCTTGGCGGGATAGCTGTCCCTATTGTGAACCGACGCTGCGTTACGTGCCAGAAGCGCGGCGCTATTCGCATCGGCCGTCCGGCGGCGAGGATAGGTGACGAGCCAACTCTACGGGTTGGAACGCGCAGCGTTCGCGGATTCGGCGCTGCTGGGGCTGTTCGGCTCCCCGAACAGCCCCACGAAACCACGCCGTTATCTCTTCCGACACTCATGGTTGCGTTAACTGCGCCAGGGTATAAATCACAAAAAGCATCGAAAACAGGACTACCTTGACAACGCCACGACGCGACTGCTAGATTGATTGTGAAGGACGCAATCGATCCAATGGAAAACACGCGCCAAACGATTCTGGAGATACTGCGGCGACGCCAGCACACCACCGTCGAGGAGCTGACGCAAGAGCTGGGACTGGCGGCGGCAACGGTGCGTCGCCACCTGGACATCCTCATGCGGGACAACTACGTCGCCGTGACGCAGAAGCGTCGCGAAATCGGCCGGCCACATTACGTCTTCACCCTCACGGACGCCGGCGACGACCTCTTCCCCCGCGGCTACGTGCGGCTGACGAATCGCATCATCGAAGAACTCGTCTCGCTGGACCGCGACGACACGAAAGGCAAGAGCGGTGTGGCGCTGGCGGAGGTGCTCTTCGAGAAGATGGCCGACCGCGTTGCCGAGACTTACGCCGGGCGGATAACCGGCAAGACGCTGCCGGACCGTCTGGACGAGACGACGAAGCTGCTGGCCGACGAGGGCATGTTCTTCGTATGGCGCAAGGCCGACGACGGCTACCAGCTCCTGGGCCAGGGCTGCCCCTGTCCGCGCATCGCCGACATACACAACGAGGTCTGCATCCACGACCAGCGATTGCTGCGGCGGCTGCTCCAAGCCGACGTCGAGCCGCTGAGCGTGAACCCCGAGAAGAGCGTCTGCGCCTACCTGGTGCGAGAGCGCGCTTCCTGACCCCCGCATCTTCCACGCCTGTCCTTACCCTGCGTCTGAGCTATAATTGAGCGCGTCCGGCAGACCGTTGTCGGAGCGAAGGAGCATCACGTGCAAAAGGCCCAACTTGGCTTCCTTGCTTCCCACGGCGGGAGCAACATGCAGGCGATTATCGACGCCTGCAAGGAGGGGCGACTCGACGCTGAACCGGCCGTGGTCATAAGCAACAACTCGGGCTCCACGGCGCTGGAACGCGCGAGCCGCGAAGGCATCCCGCACTATCACTTCAGCAGCGCAACTCATCCGGACCCGGCGGAGTTGGACGCGGCGATCCTGCGCGCGTTGGAAGAGCACAAAGTCGATTTCGTCATCCTTGCCGGCTACATGAAGCTGCTGGGTCCGCAGACGCTGCGGAGGTATCGCGGGCGCATCCTCAACATCCATCCCGCCCTGCTGCCGAAGTTCGGGGGAAAAGGCCTCTACGGCATCAAGGTGCACGAGGCAGTGCTGGCGGCCGGCGAAAAGGTGACCGGCGTGACGGTACACCTGGTCGACGAGAACTACGACCGCGGGCCGATTGTGGCGCAGTGCGAGGTGCCGGTGCTCGAAGGCGACACGTCGCAGTCGCTCGCCGCCCGCGTGCTGGAGCAGGAGCACAAGCTGTTCGCCGCGACGCTGCAGAAAATCGTCCGGGGCGAGATTGACCTGGACGCGATTGGCTCCTCAGGCTGACGGCGGTCCGGGTGCGTCCGCCTCCGGCGGACGCCGAAACCACGCCGCTGCCCCGCGGCCAACGCCCCTCCCCTACCCTGCCAGCGGCTTCTCCGTGTAGACAACGACGCTCTTCGGATAGAAGCGGTTTCCCGCCTCGTCGAGCACGTGGTAAAGCAGCGAATACGGCTCGGCGTTTGACCGGTCCCGCCACCGATTCAGCGCCTCGACCGACCAGCCGCGCATGTAGGGGCAGGCGTCGAGCAGGAATAGGAGCGTCCAGTAGACCGATTCGACGGAGTTGCGCAGGCGTCGCGCATACACTCGCATCCCCGCCGCTTCGACGGCATGGACGATGCGACGACGCGTGTAGATGCGACGATGCCCGAACGGGTCGTCGCGGTAGAGGTCGTAGAAACGGTAGGCAATGAACTCCGGCAGCGTGTCCGGAACGCTGACGACCAACCGACCGCCCGGCTTCAGAACCCGGGCCATCTCGCGCAGGGCCAGACCGGCGTCCGCTACGTGCTCCAGCGTCTCGGTGCAGGCCACGAAGTCAAACGCGGCGTCGGCGAAAGGCAGCCGACCGCCATCCGCTTGAGCGAAGGCCGGCAGGGGGTCCCTGTCGAGGAGATGCCTGCGGGCCGAAAGCAGGTCGCGACGGAGGATATCGATGCCGACACTCTTGCAGCCGCGTCCGGCCAGCCGCGAGAGGAGCCGGCCCACGCTGCACCCGACGTCGAGGACGCGGGCGCCGGGCCAGACGCCCAGCAGCGTGAGGTCAACGACCTCCAGGCGTCGCAGCACGGGGCCGACGACCCAGCGTCGTTGGGGAGATAGGTCGGCCGCCTGTTTCGGAGCGCTCATGCCATGCGAATCTAGCAGCGCCGCCGGCCCGACGTCAATCGCAATCGTCGCGCTATTGGCGAAACCGAGGAAATGTGCTAGATTCATAGCCAATGGTTCAAAGGCGTCAGCGCCGGGGTAATCACGCGCCTGTCGCCGTCCTGGCGATAATAGTCATCCTGTCTTCCCTCTACGCCTTCCACTCCTTCTTCGGGTCCGGTGGCTCCACGCGCTGCGCCGG
The DNA here is from genome assembly GCA_963703345.1 of uncultured Chloroflexia bacterium. Lineage (GTDB taxonomy): Bacteria > Chloroflexota > Dehalococcoidia > DSTF01 > JALHUB01 > JALHUB01. The sequence continues at coordinate 2,138,130 of OY969814.1, forward strand.
CGGCGACTGCGCGGCGATAGTGTCGGCTCCGCCGCCGTCGGCGCCGACGCCCGCGCCGACACAACAAGTGCTGGCGCTCAGCCTGACGCACCCGCCCGATCTGACCGCCGTGTCCGCCGCCGTCGTCGCCGACGACTGCGATGAGCTTCTCTACGCGAAGGACGCGAACCGTCGCCTCCCGCCGGCCAGCATCACGAAGGTCATGACAGCGATCGTCGCGTCGGAGGCGAGCAGCCCAGACGACATGGTGGACGTCAACATCGACGGCTTCTTCGCCGGCGACAGCACGGTGATGGGGCTGGAGACGGGAATGCGGCTGTCCATGCGCGACCTCCTCTACGGCCTCCTCTTGCCTTCCGGGAACGACGCCGCTGTCGCCATTGCCCGTTACATCGCCGGCGGCGTTCCATCGTTTGTCAATCGCATGAACGCGAAGGTGCGCGAGCTGGGGCTGCAGGACACGCAATTCACCAATCCCCACGGCCTCGACGCCGCGGGGCACTACTCCTCAGCCTACGACATGGTCATGATCGGCCGCTATGCGATGAAGGACCCGCTGATCGCCGAGATCGTGAAGACGAAGCAGTACACAGCGAACTGGAGCGGCCCCGAGCTCTGGAACGGCAACCTGCTCCTCTGGCTCTACCCCGATGCCGACGGCATCAAGATCGGCTGGACGGAGAAGGCGGGACAGACGCTCATGGCGACGGCCCAGCGCGACGGACATCGCGTCTACCTGGCGCTCTTCGGCAGCCAGGACCGCTACACGGACGCCATTCGTCTCTTCGACTGGGCTTTCGACACTCTGGGAAGCACGCCTGGGGAGAACTGCGCCGCCGTCTCAACCGACGGCTCTCAATAGAGGACTTCCTCTGCGGTCAGACGCTCTATCTCTTCCTTCGGCATTGCCAGCAGCTCGCCGAGCACGTAGTCGTTGTGCTGGCCGAGGAGCGGGCCGGGCCGCATGATGCGCGCCGGCGTCTTCGACAGGCGCCAGGGCGGACCCAGCACTTTTTTGACGCCCATCAGGGGGTGCTCGACGTCCTGAATGATGCCGCGTTCGAGGACGTGGCGGTCCTGCACGATCTCTTCGCCGGCGTAGACGGGCATCGCCGGGACTCCGGCGGCCTGTAGCTCCTGCATAATGTCGAGGGGGTTGCGTTCGGCGGTCCAGGCGCCGATGCGCTCGTCCAGCGCATCGCGGTTCTGCCAGCGATTGAACTCGTCGGCGAAGCGTTCATCCCGCGTCAGGCGCTGGTCGCCGATGACGCCGCAGAGGGCCCGCCAATCCTCCTCGGTACCGACGACGATGGAGACCCACTCGTTCTCGCCCTTGCAGGCGTAGACGTTATGAGGCGCCATTGCCCGATCATTGTTCCCGTTGCGCTCCTGGACACGTCCGTTCATCGTGTAGTCCATGAAGCTATCGCCCATGAGGGAGCTGACCGCCTCGGCGGATGACAGGTCGATGTGCTGCCCCCGGCCGGTCCGCTTTCGATGGTAAAGTGCGGCGAGAACGGCGAAGGCGCCGGTACTGCCAACACGGAGGTCGATGGTGCCCATCAGCGGGGCGGGACGACCGCCGGCGCGGCCGGTGATGTAGGCCATGCCTCCCATTGCGGCGAAGGTCGGCGCGTAGCCGGTGTATAGCCGCTCTGGGCCGGTGCTGCCGACCGCAGACGAAGAGAGCATGACGATGTCCGGCTTGATCGCCTTCAGGTCCTCGTAGCCGAGGCCGAGCTTCTCCAGCACTCCGGGTCGCATGTTCTGCGTCACGACGTCGCTGATCTTTGCCAGCGACCGCGCGATCTCCCTCGCCTCAGGCTTGCTCAGGTTCAGCGTAAGGCTGAGCTTGTTCAGGTTCAGCGTGTTGAAGATGAACGACTCGTCGGGGCCGCCCATGGTGGGACCGGCGACGAGCGAGCGCAAGCGCGAGTGATCGAGGCGACTGCGGCTTTCGACTTTGATGACTTGCGCGCCGAGCAGGGCAAGGAGGAGCGTCGCCTGCGGGCCGGCCCAGGCCCAGGTGAAGTCGAGTATCCTCACGCCCTCAAGGGGAAGCCGCTTTTCCGCCATCCTAAATCACTCCGTCCGCGCGCAGTCGGGCCAGCTCTTCGTGCGAGTAGCCCAGGCGACCGCAGTAAATCTCTTCGTTGTGCTGTCCGAGCAGCGGGGCCGGCCGCTCCGCCTGCCAGGGCGTCTCCGAGAACTTGTAGCCGGCTGTCGGATAGTAGAACTTGCCGGCAACGGAATGTTCGACCTCCTGGAAGAAGCCGCGCTCCCGCGCCTGCTGCCAGTCGAAGACCTCTTCGGTCAACCGAACGGGCGCCAGCGGCACGCTGAAGCTCTGGGCGAGGTGGTAGAGCTCGTCTTGCGTGCGGTCGGCGGCCCACTCCTCGACGTGGGGCTGGATCTCGTCCCGCTTGGCCGCGCGGCCCATCTCCGTGGCGAACTCCTCGTTCTGGGCCCACTCCGGGTTGCCCATCGCCCGCACCAGTCCCTCCCACTGGTGGTCCTGCGGCATCGTCAGAATCACCCAGCCGTCCTTGCAGGCCATCAGGCCGCCTACCTGCATCCCAATGCGACCAACGATGGTCTCGCCGTCGGCGAAGCGGCAGATATCGACGCGCTCCAGGCCGAGAAGGCTCTCCTGCTTGGAGACGTCAACGTACTGACCCTCGCCGGTCAGCATTCGGCCAAAGAGAGCGGCCAGGGCAGCAATGGCAGCGTTCAGTCCGCTGTCGTACTCGCCGGCGTAGCCACCGGGCGGGACCGGCTCCTTTCCCGGCTCTTCGAATCGGGCGAGGAAGAACTTAGTCGAGTGGCCGCTGACGTGGTGGAGATTGAGCGTGCGACAGGCGTACCCGGCGTAGGGGCCTGTCTGGCCGAAAGGCGTAATCGACACCATGACGAGCCCGGGGTTGGCCGCAGCCAGCGTCTCGTAGTCCAGGCCAAGCGCCTCCATGCGACCCGGCGTCTGGTCTTCGATGAGGACGTCAACGTCCTTGGCGAGCGCCTGGAATATGTGCCTGCCCGTCGCAAGGGACGGGTCGAGAGTCAGCGAGCGCTTGTTCGTATTGAGGTAGAGGAAGAGGCCACTCTTCTCCGGGTGCGGCAGATCGTCGGGAAAAGGGCCGCGATGGCGGGCGCGGTCGCCGGCCGGCGGCTGCTCGATCTTGATCGACTCGGCGCCGAGGTCGGCGAGCAGCTTGCCGCAGTACGGCCCGGCGATCATATCGCAGTATTCGAGAACTTTGATGCCCTGTAGGGCGCGATCAGTCATTTCCAGCCGTTTTCCCGGAACCTAGGCAGGCGCGAACGCAATTCTTAGCCTAGCACAGGGGCCATTTCAACAAAACGTGGCCAAACCCCTAACCGCTGCGGCCGCGCTCTTGAATTGACTTTATTCGGTGCCGTGGCCTAGCTTTCGTTCAAGGCCTGAATCGAAGCAGGACGGAGCGAAGTGCGGAAGGAAAGCGTTCATCCCCTCGACTACTTGTTCTATCCCCGCTCCGTCGCGGTCGTCGGCGTCTCCGGCAAGCCACGCGACTGGGGTGGCGGCAACATGTTTCTCAAGGGCCTGCAGACGTTCGGATTCCCCGGACCGCTGTATCCCGTGCACCCGACGCTCGATGAGGTGCTGGGGCTTCGCTGCTACCCGTCGATCTCCGCCATTCCCGGGCCGGTCGATTACGTGATCTCGGCGATTCCGGCGAGCGGCGTCGCAGCGCTTATGGACGACGCGGCGGCGAAGGGCGTGCGCTGCATCCATTTCTTCACAGCCGGCTTTCGCGAGACCGGCGAGCAGGAGCGCATAGACCTGGAGCGCGAGGTGCTGGCGAAGGCTAAGGCCGCGGGCATACGGATCGTCGGGCCGAACTGCATGGGACTGTACTGCCCGGCCGGAAGGATCAGCTTCGGCGGCGACTTCCCGAAGGAGCCGGGCAGCGTCGCCTTCATCTCGCAAAGCGGGCTCAACGCCGAGGACCTCGTACATCATGCGGCGCTGCGAGGGATTCGTTTCAGCAAGGTGATAAGCTACGGCAACGCCACCGACCTGGACGAAAGCGACTTCTTCGAATACTGCCTCGCGGACCCGGAGACGGAGATAATCCTCGCCTACATCGAAGGGGTGAAGGACGGCCGGCGATTCCAGCGGGCCCTGCGGGCGGCTTCGGCGGCCAAACCGACGGTCCTGCTCAAGGGTGGCGCCACGGACGCCGGCGACCGGGCGACGCGCTCGCATACGGGGAGTCTCGCGGGGTCAGCGCAGGTGTGGGAGGGGCTCTGCCGTCAGGCCGGCGTCGTCTCAGTCGACGGCCTCGACGATCTGGCGGACATGGCGGTAACGTTCCGCCTCCTCAAGCCGCCGTCCGGACGCGGCGTTGCCGTCATCGTTGTCGGCGGCGGCTCCAGCGTGCTCGCGGCGGACCGGGCGGAGAGGCTCGGGTTGCGCGTCCCGCCGCTCTCAGACGAGGCGCAGGCGAAGCTGCGCAGCTTCACACCGCTGGCCGGCACGAGCGTCCGAAACCCTCTGGATACCGTCGCCCTCGAAGACAGGGAGGGTTTCCACAAGACCGTCAACATTGTCGGCAACGAGCCCAACATCGACTGCATCCTCATCCTGCCGCGACTGGACTGGTGGCTGGACCGCGTTCCGGACGTCGATGAGACGGTACGGGCGACGGTGGCGAAGATGAAGGAGGCAGCGGACCAGAGCCCGGTGCCGGTGGCTCTGGCCCTCCGTACGCCGGACAACGCCACGACGATGAAGGCGTTCGAGCTGCTCTATCAGGAGTGCGCGGAGGCCGGCCTGGCAGTCTATCCGGACTTCGAGCGCGCCTTCACGGCAATGGCAAGGTTCGCGACCTGGCGAGAGGCGCGTCAGTAGCAGCAGCTACACTTTGTCGTTGGGTGCTTTCTGCTTCAGGCCACTCTTCGGATCGTCCGCCTGACATCGTGAGTAGGACCGAGCAGGACGCTGGTGTGGCGCGCGCCCAGCCTCAGGGCATGGACGAACTGCTGCGCGAGGTCCGGATCGAACTGCGTGCCCGCCTTGTCGCTGATCTCTTGCAGCGCCTGTGCCGGCTTGCGGGCGACCCGGTAGGGTGAATCGAGGATCATCGCGGTGTAGGCGTCGGCGATAGCCATGATGCGGGCCGGCAGAGGAATCTGCTCCCCGTGCTTTCCGCGCAGGTAGCCGTCGCCGTCCCAGCGCTCGTGGTGGAAGAGAACGGTTTCCAGGACCAGGTCGTGCAGCCAGTGGGGCGAAGCGCGCAGGATGGGCCAATCGCGCAGAAGGTCATAGCCGACGGAAACGTGGGAGCGCAGGACAAGCATCTCGGCGCTGTTCAGCGGGCCGTCCTTCGTCAGGAGGTCCACCGGAAGAGCCATCTTGCCGAGGTCATAGACGCGGCCGGCGATCCATAGCGCGCCGACCTCATCGGACGAGAGCTGGACGCGGCGGGCCAGGGCGAGGGCGTGCTGCGCGGCAAGGTTCGAATGAAGCCCGGAGTAGTTGTCGCGGGTATCGAGGTCAAGCTCCCACTGGTCGACGAGCGCCCTTACATGATCGCGGGTTTGGCGGGACCAGGCCGTGGACAGCGTCTCGATGACGCGGGAGTCGCTCGAGGCGAAGAGATCGGTCACATCGTGGTCGTCGATGCCGTAGACGATTCGAAACAAGAGTGCCCCTCCTGAATCAGTAACGGCACAAACCGGCAAGTCTTTAGTTGCATGTGAATCTGCACGTCGCGCGGCGCAGGATACGAGGACAAAGCCTTGACCGCACGCTAGACACTGACGCAAGATTGCTACACGGCGCTCCCGGGCGTCGCATGACACTAAGAGGAGGAACGAAAAGGCCATGGACGACTTCGCGGCACTCGACGCAACGGCGCAGGCAGAGCTTGTGAGGCGCAAAGAGGTCAAGGCGATCGAGCTCGTCGAGGCGGCGATCGAGCGCATCGAGCGGCTCAATCCAAAGCTGAACGCCGTCATCACGCCGATGTACGACCTTGCGCGGCAAGCAGCGGCGGGCCCCTTGCCGGAAGGCCCGTTTACCGGCGTCCCCTTCCTCCTGAAGGACCTGGTCGCCTCCTTCGCCGGCGTTCGCATGGCCTGGGGCTCCGCCTTCCTCAAAGACAACGTGCCCGACCACGACAGCGAGCTGGTGGCGCGTTACAAGCGGGCAGGCCTGGTCATTTTGGGCAAGACGAACCTACCCGAGTTCGGGATCCTGCCAACGACTGAGCCGCACTTCTTCGGCCTGACGCGCAACCCCTGGAACACGAACCACAGCCCGGGCGGTTCGAGCGGCGGGACGGCTGCCGCCGTGGCGTCGGGCATGGTGGCGATGGGCCACGCCGCCGATGGCGGCGGCTCCATCCGCATTCCCGCCTCCTGCTGTGGCCTCTTCGGTCTGAAGCCGACGCGCGCGCGCATTCCCCTCAGCCCCGATTTCGGCGACATCAGGGGCGGGTTGGACATCGACCACGCGCTCACGCGCTCCGTTCGCGACAGCGCCGCGCTGCTCGATGCGACTTGCGGCCCGGACGTCGGCGACCCGTACTGGGCGCCGCCGCCGGCGCGTCCCTACCTTAAGGAAGTCGGCGCCGATCCCGGGAAACTGCGCATCGCCTTCACAACACGGTCCATGACCGGCAGCGCCGTCGACCCCGATTGTGCCGCCGCCGTCCAGGACGCGGCGAAGCTGTGCGCGGACCTCGGCCACTACGTCGAAGAGAAAGAGCCGGAGATTAACGGCGAGATGGTAACGGGTCCATTCATGGTCGTCTGGTCAGCCGGCGTGGCGCAAAACGTCGACGGGACGGCGCTCATCAAGGGTCGCGGCGCCGAGCCCGACGAGTTGGAGCCGTTGACGCGGGCGCTGGCGGACATGGGAAGGCAGCAGACAGCTCCCAACTATCTGATCTCGTGGACGATCCTGCAGAGGATATCGCGCGACTTCCAGCGGTTCTTTGTCGGTTACGACGTCGCGCTCACGCCGACGCTGGCGGAGCCGCCGCTGCCTCTCGGTATGCTTGAGTCGCCTCCCGACAACCCGCTGTTCGGGATCATCCGCGCCGCCTCATACGTTCCCTTCACGCCGATCTGCAACATAACCGGGCAACCGGCGATGTCGGTGCCGCTGTATTGGAACACACAGGGGTTGCCCATCGGCAGCCACTTCATCGGCCGCTTCGGCGACGAGGGGACGCTGTTCCGGCTGGCAGCGCAGCTCGAGCAGGCGCGGCCGTGGGCGAACTGCCACCCGCCGCTGTGGGCGGGCTAGTCGGTCAGTAGCGCACGCGACGCGCGGCGTGCCCGAGGACCGTTAGCAGCACTCCCGCAACAGCCAACGCTTCCGCCAGTGTGCCGAGGCCCCTTGTCGTCGCCCCATTGCCTTCGCCGCTGCGTGGAGCCGTTATTGCCTGCGTTCCCGAGCCGTCTGTCGCCGGCGACGCCGCGATTCCCGACTCAATACCGGTCGGCGGCACCGACGGAACGAATCCACCCCCGCCCTCGCCTCCTTCCGGACAATCGCCCCAACTCTGCGCCACTTCACGGCCATACAACCGCTCTTCGCCATCGACCGTAGCCCGCACAACGAGACCGAAGCTCACGACGCCGCATCCTCCGTAGCCCTGCAGGCCATGCGTCATCTTCAGCAGGAGCGACTCTCCGGGCGCAAGCGACTTCTTGCCGAACGAGGACAGGTCCCACTGCATCAGAGAGACGTCGGAGAACGCAGCAGCCGGCTTCGGATCGTCGGCGATCAGGATTCCGTCGGGGAGTCGATCGGTGAGTGTGAGAGCGGTGATGCCGGATTTGCTGCTATTCGTGATCCGTACGTCGAACTCCCCGCTCGTTCCGTCCGACGCAATCGAAAAGATGGGCTCCGCGATAAGTGGGCCGGCGGGCGGGGCCGCGGCCCCGGGTTCGGCGTCGAGCACTATCGTCTGCGATGTGACCATCTCATCGTTCACGAAGACGCCCAGGTCGAATGAGAATTTTCCTTGAGGCATCTTGAACAGGACCGCTGTCTCCATCTCAGATGTCTCGCCGGGTCCGAGGCCAAAACCGGGATAGCTGGTAGTTGCAGAAGGTACCGGCAAGTAATTGTCGGCGCGGCGGCTCCACATGACGTAGTAGGAGGGAATCGTCCCTTCGTACCTTTCGACCATCGTATACGCCCCGAATACCCAGGCGCTGCTGTTGTTGGTGACCCGCTGTATGCAATCCACGACAACCCATTCGTCAGGTCGAAAGGTCGTCGGAGTGCACTTCTCGTCGAGGACGAGCGCGGACGGCGTCGATGGCGTTGGCGTGGGCGGCTGAGCGGCGGCAGGAGTCGCGAACGCGGCGCCTGCGAGCCAAACAGCGACGGTTGCGATGATGAGGAACAAGCGCATGGTCCCACCCCCTGCGGACGAATCGAACTTCTTGATCGGAACAACGCTTGACGGCAGGAAAGGTTAACGACGGAAGTATTCGTCGTCGATGAGCGACTGGAGGCGAACGAGGACAATCCCCGGACCGGCAGGCGCGAACGCTTACTCGAAGATCGTCTTGCGGGGCGTGGGGGTGGGGCTGGGTATGCTCGTCGGATGAGGCGTGGCCGTGGGCCTGCGCGTAGGTCCAGTGCTCGGCGTATCTGCCGTCGTAGGGATTGGAGCCGCCGTCGGCGCGGTAGTTGGAGAGACACGCGGATGTTGTGTCGCCGGTGACACCGGGGTTATCGTCGGCGGCTCTGCCGTTGGCGACTCGGTTGCGATCCTGGTGACCGTCACCGACGCCGTCGGCCCGACGGTACGCGTCGCTGTCGGCGGGCGCTTCGTCGCGGTCGCAAAGGTCGACGAAACGGAGGGAGAGCTGGGGCCGGAAAACGAAATGGAGAACACGGCGATGACGGGCATCATCGCCAGCAGCACGACGGCGCAGAGGACGAGGAACAGGTCTCTCCCGCCGAACGACTGCCCGGAGCCGCGGCCGGCCGTATCGACTCTTCGCGTCAGCGCGGAAAGGCTCTTACTCAGTCCGGCCTTCCTGACGGGGCGACGCCCCGGCTGCGCCCATTGTGTCTCCAGGTTCTTCCAAATGCGCTCCTTCAAACCGGCCGGAGGCGGAACGGCCGCAAACGCGCCGAACACGGCCAGCGGCGCGAGGACAGAGCGACGCGTCTGCTCGCAGACGGCGCAGCTTTCGACATGGCGCTCGACGGTGCGGCACATCTCCAGCGTGAGAGGCGGGATGGAGAACCGGCCAACGATTCGCCGCAGCGTCGGGCAGCTTCCGGCGCCGCGTCGCATGAGCAGGTAGGCCCCAATCACCTCTTCGACGGAGCGCATCATGCGACTGAGCATGGTGTAGGCGTTGCCCTTGCTCACGCCCAGCACCTCCGCGATCTCGGCGCTCTCCAGCCCCTGACGGACGTGCAGGTCGAGCACGGCGTAAGTGCGACGGTCCAGGCTTGTGGCTGCTTGCCAGACGAGTCGTGCCGTCTCCTGCATCTCCAGCGCCTGCTCCGGATCGGCCAGACGATCCGCGTCCACCTGCTGCAGTAGCGCGTCCGACTCCTCGCCGTCCGCTCCCTGGGAAACGGATGGCGAGAGGAAATGCCTCTGACCCGCGATGCGGTTCAGGGCCTGGTTGTGGGCTATGGAGAAGAGCCAGCTCTTGAAGGCGGCGGGCTTGGCGAGCGCGGAGAGGTTCTGCATGGCACGTAGAAACGTCTCTTGCGTTACGTCGGCCGCGTCTTCGGCGCTGCGAAGGGTGCGATGGAGGAAGTCGTAGACGGGCGGGAAGTAGCGATCGTACAGCTCGCCGAAAGCCGCGCTCTCGCCGCTGAGGGCGCGAGTAACGAGCTCGCCGTCGCCTGAGACTGGAGTCGCCGTCATAGCGGTACCGAATGCGGACCCCTGTGTTCAGCAAGTCTAACATTATCAGCGGTCCTTCGCTAGTTAGACAGCCGGAGGCGTCAATTCTTACATGCCGGAAATGCGAGAAGGGAGGCGAGTCAAAGGAGCGGCGTCGAATGGAGAAACGACGCGAATAGCCTGGGCCCGCCGGTCAAAGAGCCTCAGCCCCTCGACCGGCGGGCTTTAATCGCCGAATCCCGCGGCATGCACATCCAACCCGCGCTGCTAGCAGCCCGGCGCCCGCCCCTCAAACACCGCCACGTAGTAGATCCGCCCGTCGGCCGCCGTTGCCACGCCTGTTCCCATGCGCGTGAAGCAGCGATTGGTGATGACGTTGAAATGCAGGGGACTATCGAGCCACATGCGTATGGTCTCGTTCACGGTGTCCGTGAACGAGAAGTCGTTCCAGGCGATCACCTCGCCGCTCCAGGCCGCGGTCACGTTGTTCTTGACGAAGAGACAACGGAAATCGCAGCCGTCGGGCGGCGAGTGGCTGAAGTAGTTCTTGGTCGCCATGTCCTCCGCCCTGGCGCGGGCGACGGCGGACAGGCTCGCGTCGGCCGTGAGCGGCGGCAGGCCGTTGTCGGCTCGCATCCCGTTCAGCCCGAGGCCGAGGTTCGTCTCCATCACCTGCTGGGGCGTACAAGCAGCGGCGGTCACAAGCAGGGCAGCGCCGAGGGCAACGGCCGCCCCGAACCGCAAGAGACGGGGCCTTCCGGCGGCGGCGCGTGTTGCCAGACGAATGATAGACATCGCTCCACCCTTCTCAACCAGTTCAACCCATACCACGACATAATCGACACAAGCGCCGCAATCCGAACGCGTCGGAGATTCGGCGCGACCCCGCGAGGAATTGACGGCAGGGGCAGGCCGCGACTAGCATTCGAACCGGACTTCAGCAGAGCCGCGGCGAGCGCGGAAGGAGGAGCGGAGATGGAACTGGCGGGAAAGACGGCAATCGTTACCGGTTCGGCGGTAGGCGTGGGACGGGAGACGGCGCTGGCGCTGGCGAGACGCGGCGCCAATGTCGTCGTCAACTACTCGCGTTCGGAGACGGAGGCGCGGCAGACGCTCGCCGACGTCGAGGCGCTGGGGGCGGGCGCGCTGCTGGTCCGGGCCGACGTTTCGCAGGACGGCGAGGTGCACGAAAACGTGGCACAGACGGTCGAGCGTTTCGGCGGCCTCGACGTGCTGGTCAACAACGCCGGCATAACCTATTTCGTGGACTTCAAGGACCTGGAGGGCGTGACGGAGGCGATGTGGGATCGCATTCTGGCGGTGAACGTCAAGGGCGTCTTCTTCTGCTCCCGCGCCGTCGTGCCGCAGATGCAGCGGCGGGGCGCGGGCTGCATCGTCAACATAGCGTCGGTAGCGGGGATTGCCGCAGCCGGCAGCTCGATCGCCTATTGCGCCTCGAAGGCGGCGGTCATCAACCTTACGATGGCATTCGCGAGGACGTGCGGGCCGGAGATCCGAGTGAACTGCGTCGCGCCGGGCTTCGTCGATACGCGCTGGCACGAAGCGCGGCCCGGCGATACGCAGCCGTACCGCAACGCCGTCGCAGCGATGACGCCTCTGAAGCGGGTCTGCAAGCCGGAGGACGTGGCGCAGGCGGTGCTCAGCCTCGTCGAGGGGGCGGACATGGTGACGGGTCAGACGCTGGTCGTGGACGGCGGCATGGTCATGCACCTGTGACGGCGACGCCGGAACGCGTGCCCCGCCTGTGCGAGTGGTTGACAAGCGGTGGTATACTGGCGTCGCTGGTGGTATTCCGTTAGTGGCTGCGCCCGTTCATTCCCCGTCGCCGACCCGACGGACCATCTCGCGCGCGACCTTCGGGAGGCATTCGTGACGAAGGGCCTGCTTGTACCATTTGCCGCCGTGATCGCGTCGAGTCGCAGCCACTGGGACGCGAAGGACATTATCATCGTCGTCGCGGCGATTGGATTCGTTGTGCTGCTTGTCGCGGGGGCGTTCATGGTGAAGCGGCGGGGAGAAAGCTAGCAGCGAGCATCAATTCGGGGTGTTCGCCTCGATGCCGCCCGACAGGGCAGTCACAGGGGGAGCGAGGCGAGTTTGGCTGGAGCGGTCCGGTTTCCGGCGGCCTCACGGACGCGGCAACCAACGGACTGCTCCAGCAAGTTGTCCCGCAAATTGTCGCCATTCCTTCTCCTCCTCCAGGGTCGATCCCTCACTAGCGATCGCAGAGAGAACGGCCGCTCGCCAACCCGAGCGGCCCCGTGATGGCTCAACAAACTCCCACTGATTCGCCCAAAGTCATTTAGGGATCGATGACGCCGCGTCGACCCGGCTGAGCGACGGTCGTTTCTGGGCACGGCGACGGTTAAGCTGCAAGCGGGAGGCCGCTCGGGTTGCCGAGCGGCCCGGAGATGGCACGCCAAACGCCCCAGCTCAGCAATCACCGGACATCACGCCTGTTGGTCTCCTGCCATCAAGGGGGTAGCGCGCGTAGGCCCGAATTACTGTATATTTGGTGACTAGAAAGTGTCTTTTTCGCGTCCGGAGAAGGCAGTTATGTCAACAGCAAACGGCGCCTTGCTCAGTGTCGATGCCGTCACCAAAAGCTTCGAGGGCCTGCGGGCCGTCGCCGAGTGCTCGCTCGACGTCAAGCGCGGCACCATTACCGGCCTCATCGGCCCGAACGGCGCCGGCAAGACCACGCTGTTCAACATAGTCACCGGCTTTCTCAAGCCCACGTCCGGTCGCATCGTCTTCAACAACGGCCGCATCGACGGCCTGCCGCCGCACAAGGTGTTCGCGAGAGGCATCGTCCGCACGTTCCAAATCCCGCGCGAGCTGAAGCAGATGACCGTGGTCGAGAACCTCATGCTGGTCCCGGCCGGCCAGGCGGGCGAAAGGCTGTGGAATCCCTGGTTGCTGCCCTTCCGCGTCCGTCGCCAGGAGCGAGAGATCCGCGACAAAGCGCTGGAGGTGCTGGAGTTCGTCAATCTGTGGCACCTGCGCAACGAATACGCCTCCAACCTGTCGTCGGGACAGAAGAAGTTGCTGGAGCTGGCGCGGACCCTCATGTGCGACCCGCAGCTCATTCTTCTCGACGAGCCCGGCGCCGGCGTCAACCCGACGCTGATGAAGAGCCTGGCGCTGCTCATCGAACGGCTGCGCGACGAGTCGGGAATAACGTTCTTCCTCATCGAGCATGACATGGACCTCGTAGCGCGACTCTGCAATCCGGTCATCGTGATGAGCAGCGGCGAGAAGATCGCCGAGGGGACGCCGGAAGAGGTGGTGCGCGACGAGCGGGTGCTGGAAGCGTACCTGGGAGGGCAGTACCGGTGAGCGTCATCCTCGAGGCCGACGGCATCGTCAGCGGCTACGGCGAAGTGGACATTCTCCACGGCGTGTCGCTGCTGGTCGATGAGGGCGAGATCGTCTCCGTCATCGGGCCGAACGGCGCCGGCAAGTCAACGCTGCTGAAGGCGTGCTTCGGCCTTCTGAAGCTGCGCAAGGGCAAGCTGCTCCTGAACGGTGAAGATGCGACCGGCCTGCCGGCCCAGAAGATGGTGCGAAAGGGCGTCTCCTACGTGCCGCAGAGCGAAAACGTCTTTCCCTCCCTGACCATCGTCGAGAACCTCCAGATGGGCGCGTTCATCGCCAAAGACGGCTACAAACGCCGGCTGGACGAGATCTACGGCTTGTTCCCGGCCCTCGCTGAAAGGCCGCACGTAAAGGCGGGCAAGCTCTCCGGCGGTCAGCGGCAGATGCTCGCCCTGGCCCGGGCCCTGATGCTCCAGCCGCGCCTTCTGCTGCTGGACGAGCCGACCGCAAGCCTCTCGCCGCGCATGGTCGGCGACATCCTGGAGAAGATCCGCGACATCAACCAGAAAGGCGTGGCGATCCTGATCGTCGAGCAGAACGCGCGGGAAGCGCTGGCTCTTTGCCATCGGGGTTACGTGCTGGTGATGGGCAAGAACGCAATGGAGGATACCGGCCAGAACCTCCTCAACAGCGAAGAGGTCGGAAGGCTCTATCTCGGTGGGTAGGAGCGGTAGATGGCAGAGCTAGTCGTCATTGGCCTTATCGTGGGAAGCATAATCGCGCTGGGGTCGATTGGCCTGACGCTGGTGTACGGCATCCTCAAGTTCGCCAACTTCGCTCACGGCGACCTCATGACCCTGGGCGCGTACATCGCCTTCCTGGCCTTCAGAAGCGGCGGCCACCTTGGCCCCCTCTCCTTTGGCATCGGGATGATCTGGGCGATCCTGGCGGCGATGGCGGCCGTCGCGGTGCTGTGTGTGGTCATCGACCGCCTCGTCTACCGGCCGCTGCGACGGAGAAACGCCAACCTCGTCATCCTGGCGATGGCTTCGCTGGGAATGGCGATCATCGTGCGAAGCGTGGTCTACCTTCGCTGGGGCCCCGACACGCACTTCTACGTGACGGGCATCCAGCGGGCGCACAACCTCCCTCTCGGAACCATGCTGAAGCCGGACCAGATGTTCATTGGCGTCGTTGCCGTCCTCTCCGTCGTGCTCGTATACCTGCTGCTTTATCGCACGAAGCTCGGCAGGGCGATGCGCGCGACCGCCGACAACATGGACCTGGCGCGCGTATCCGGCATCGACACCGAGCAGGTGGTGGTCTGGACATGGATGATCGGCGGATCGCTTGCCGCGCTCGCCGGCGTGCTGCTGGGCATTCAGTCGCACCTCATGCCGGAGATGGGGTTCGACTTCCTGTTGCCGCTGTTCTCCGCCGCCATTCTGGGAGGCGTGGGCAGCCCGCACGGAGCCCTTGTCGGCGCGTTCACCGTCGGCATCTCGCAGGAGCTTTCGACGGAGTGGATTTCGCCGGCCTACAAGCCGGTGATTGCCTTCGTGCTCCTCTTCGCCATCCTGCTCGTGCGCCCGCAGGGGATTTTCGGAGCGAAGAAGCAGTGATAACAAGTCTCTTCAGTGATCTAGTCAATCCATCGTACATGGCCGGCTTCCTGACGCTGGTGGTGATCTACGGCGTGTTCGCTGTTGGCCTGAACGTGCACTGGGGCTACACCGGCATATTCAACTTCGGTGTGGCGGCCTTCTTTGCCGTCGGCGCCTACACAACAGCAGTCCTGACGAAGCAATCTGCCAGCGGCGCCTACCAGACCTACATCGGCGGCTATCATTTGCCGTTCGTCGTCGGTCTTCTGGGCGCGGGCTCTGTCTGTGCGATCCTGGCATTCATCGTCGGCATCCCCACATTGCGATTGCGCGAAGACTACCTCGCCATCGCCACCATCGGGGTCGCGGAATCGCTCCGTCACGTCTTCGTCAACGAAGGGTGGCTGGTCAACGGGACACGCGGCATGATCGGCATTCCGCAGCCGCTGCACAATCTGGTCGACACGACCGACTACAGGTACGTCTACCTCACCATTGCGGCAATTGTCCTGCTCATCGTCTACGTTGCCGTGGAGCGGGGGATCCGCTCGCCGTGGGGCCGCGTCCTGCGGGCGATCCGCGAGGACGAGATGACGGCGGCGGCGAGCGGCAAGAACATCTTCGCTTTCAAGATGCAGGCGTTCATGCTGGGCGCCTTCATCATGGGCGTCGGCGGCGCCCTTTACGCGCACTACGTGCGGGCGATAACACCGGACACTTTCGTGCCGATGTTTGGGACGTTCCTTATCTGGGTGATGCTTATCGTCGGCGGCAGCGGCAACAACAAGGGCGCCATTCTGGGAGCCCTGGTCGTCTGGCTGATCTGGGACCGTACGGGCGCGCTCGTCAGCAACTCGCAGGACCCGCGCATCTTCTATGTGCGAAACCTGCTGATCGGCGTGCTGGTCGTCGGCGTGCTGCTTCTTCGGCCCAAGGGCATCCTCGGCGAAGAGAAGCGGGTTTCGGTGTACGCGGGCAAGGAGAAGGAGAGGCCGCGGAAGGCCGAAGAGGCGTCGGAGATAGCAGCGGAGGACGCGGGCGACGGCGGCTAGCGAAGTCCCAGGCTCGTGCTGGTCCCGGAGCGACCAGATGGACAATTCTGCGGGATGAATCCCGCAGCTTCCTCGCGTGGAACGTCGATTGATGAAGGCTGAGGGTTTCAACCCTCAGATGGTTGTTCCTCCCCACCCGTCGATCAATACGAAATGAGAAGAAGGTATCATCACTTCGACGCCGTCACCGGTGTCTCCCCGCTGGAGGATAGAACACGGCCCGAGGAGTTCTTCCCCGGGCCGTGCCTCGCTCTCTTGGAAGAGGGCTTCTACTGCGGCGTTGGCAGGGTAACCGCTTCCGTGCTGACGGTGACGATTTGTCCGCCGGAGTACTTCCAAATCTGGATGTAGCCGGACGGCAAGTCGCCGTTCTTGTCCCATCCGGCGAATCCGGATGCGCCCTGGTAGTTTATCGGCTTGCCCTGGTGGATCAGGTCCAGCGCCCGCTTGATGCCGGCGGCGCCGGAGGTGACCTTCTCGCCCGCCGGGTCGTTGAGGGTGCGCATGGCGTCGCGGATCTTGATTGGGTCAGTCGACTGGGCCTTCTCGGCGCCGAGGCCGACCATAATCACCGCGTCGTAGGACTCCGCTATGTAGGGCAGGTGCGGCAGAGGGCCGTAGGCGGCTTCGAACTCGGTCTGCCAGTCCGTCGGAATAGCAGCGGCCGCTGAAACGGTGCCTTCCATGCCTTCCAGCTTGTCGGCGCCGACAGCGGTCACGATATCCTTGGACTGCGTCCCGTCGCAGAAGAGGAGGTTCTTGAGGAGGTTGTTGTCAAAGCCTTCCTTAAGGTAGACTTCCGCGCTCTGCGGGTAGGTGAGGGCCGCGACGGCGTCAGGGTTGCCGGAGGTGGCCTTCTGGAGCTCTGCCAGGTAGGAGGCCTGCTCCTGTTCCGTCGGGACCTGGTCCGTTACCGTGCCGCCCTGCGCCTCGAAGGACTTCTTGAAGTTGTCGGAGAGGCCCTGACCGTAGGCGTTGTTGACGTAGAGGGTGGCCACTTTGTTGTAGCCCAGTTGCTTGGCCAGCTTCCCGAGGACAAGGCCCTGAGCAGCGTCGGAGAGAGTGGTCCGGAACAGGAGGTCGTTGTCCTGCACGTCGGTGAGCGCGGGCGACGTCGAGGCGGGAGAGATCTGGATGACCTTGTCGGGAACGGTCACGCCTTCCGCCACGGCCAATGTGACGCCGCTGGACAGCGAGCCGATGATGGCCGATACCCCGTCGCTCTCGACGAGTTGCCTTGCCGCGTCAACCGCCGCCGTGGGTGACGTCTGCGAATCCGCCTGGCTCAGCGCGATGTCCTGGCCCATGACACCGCCGGCGGCGTCGATGTCCGCTGCCGCCAGCTTGGCGCCGTTCAACATGTTCGGCCCGAACTCAGAGAGGTCGCCGGTGAAGTCAAAGAGGATACCGACTTTGAGCTGCCCCTTCGCGCCGGGCGCCGTGGTGCCGGCGACCTTCGTGCCGGCAGGCGTATTTCCGGCCGGCGTGCTGGTAGCCTGTTTGTTGCTGCTGCCGCCGCAGGACATCGCGACCAGGGAGAGGATGCCGACGAGGGACAGCACCACCAACCAAAAGCGCGCTCCGTGCGCGCCCTCTTTCACGCTGTGCTTCATGTCTGGACCTCCTTTTGTTGTTGAAGAAATCCTTCCGAATTCCCGCTGACCGCCGCTCGATCGACCCGGTGGGCGGCAACAAGTAAGCGGATTCTAAGTCCGTCGCCTGTTTCCGTCAAGGGCTAGAGGTTCGTTGTGCATTTGTCAGGCGGGGCGACCGCAACCCTAGCCGGAACTGCCGCTTCAAAGGCTCCCCGATAGCATCGGGCCGTCTGCGGGAATATAATGCCTGCCAGACAACATGAAGCTGCATGGCCTTGCTTTTGTCGCACTTTTCCCCGTACTGGTGGCCGTCGCCGTCGTGGGGAACGACTGCCACTCTTCGGGAACGTCGCCAAAGCCGGAGGGGCGCGTCGAGCTCTTGGAGTCGATCCCGCACGCGGACACGGCGTGGACGGAAGGGCTGCTGGTGAGCGACGGGACGCTTTGGGAGAGCACGGGACTGGAGGGCAAGTCGCAGGTGCGGGCTTTGGACGAGAAGACCGGCGGCGTGCTCTGGTCGGTCGCGAACGATAAGGGGTTCTTCGGCGAAGGGCTGGTGCGGGCTTTCGGGAAGACGTACCTGCTGACTTACACGGAGGGCGAAGCCTATCTGTTCGACCGCAACGCCGCGAATCCTTATACGCCCTTCGCGCACTACGACGGCGAGGGCTGGGGGCTCACAGCGACCGACAAGTGGCTGGTGAACTCTAACGGAAGCTCGACGCTATACTATCGCGACCCGCAGTCGTTCGCGATTGTGAAGCAGGTGTCGATAGCGTTCGAAGGCAAGCCGGTCGAGAAGCTCAACGAGCTCGAATTCGACGGGACGTACATCTGGGCGAACCAGTGGCAGACATCCTACATCTACCGCATTCGAGAGGATGATCCATCGCAGGTGGTGCGCTTCGCGCTGCCTCCGGAGATGTGCCCAGGAGGGATACCAAACGGCATCGCCTGGGACAAAGAGCAGAACGCTTTCTTCCTCACGGGGCAGTCGTGCCCGCTCATCTGGAAGGCGCGCTTCCACTAGGCGCGCTTGTCATCGGCGCGACGAGTCCGCCAGAAGCGGACGAGGAGCGCAACCCCGAACGCGATCATCGCGCCTCCCACTGCCGTCTCGCTCGGTCCACAGGGCGTCGACGCAACATAAGGGATCGCTTGCGGTAGCAGCGTGGGTTCCCGCGTCCGCCTGTGGCGGACGCACCCCCGACGCGATCACCGGCGCCACTTCGATGCCGATTCGTGGCGCCTCGCTTGAAAAAGCGCGTCGGATGTGCGACAGTTGACGCAAGCGCAGGCCAGGATCGAGCGTGTCGATTAGAAGGTGAGTTCTGCAAGGGGAAGGACAGGGAATGTCTTTTCTTGGGCTCATTCCTCGTAACGTCCTCACCCGCAAGGTGCGGTCCTCGCTGACCGCGCTGGCCGTCGCCATCGCCATCATGATGGTCGTGGCGATGGGCGTGCTCACCTACAGCCTCAAGCAAACGGCGATCTCAATCCTGGAGATCGGCAAGGCCGACTTCACCGTCGCCCAGAAGGGCGTCTCGGACGTTCTGAACAGCAACCTCGACGAGCAGGAGGTCGCGGCGGTCAAGTCCTATCCGCAAGTCCAGGAGGCCGTCGGTGTGCTCGTCGCCGGCGTCAGCTTCCACGGCAACCCGTTCTTCCTCGAGCTCGGCATCCCGCCGGATGAACTGGCGCCATTCGGCGTGCAGATTCTGGAAGGACGCCCCTACAGGGCTGACGCAACCGGCGAAATAATGCTCGGCGCCCGCACCGCCGCCGACCTGCACAAGACCGTAGGCGATACCGTGACCATCGACACCATCACCTTCACCGTCGTCGGCATCTACACCGTCGGGAACGTCTTTGCCGACGACGCGACAATGGTGCCGCTGCTCTGGCTGCAGGGCCGTGAGCGCCTGGCCGGGGACGTGACGCTTCTCTTCGTCAAGACGAAGCCGGGGACGGACCTGGCCGCCCTGCAAGCGCAGATCCAGCACGACCATCCTGAGCTCGCCTGCGTGCAAACGGCGTCGCAGTTTGGGCTGGTCGACCGGAACTTGGGTCTGATCAGCGCCGCGGACGTCGGCGTCTCCGTGCTGGCGCTCTTCATGGGCGCCGTCGGCGTCATGAACACGACGCTGATGTCCGTCTTCGAACGGACGCGCGAGTTCGGCGTTTTGCGGGCCGTCGGTTGGTCGCGGGGGCGCATCGTGATCATGGTGATGGGAGAGGCGCTTCTAATCGCCCTTGCCGGCGCCTTCATCGGGACCGGCCTCGGATTCGCGGCCGTCCAGGTCATCCAGCATCTGCCGCAAGTGGTCGGCTTCTTCCACCCGCAGTATCCGGCTTCGGTGTTCGGGCAGGCGCTGGGGGTGGCTGTCGGCGTGGCATTCTTCGGCGCCATCTATCCGGCGGCTCGAGCGGCGCTGCTGGAGCCGATGGAGGCGCTGCGCCATGAGTAGTGGCAACGGCAGCCGCGAGGGGCCGGCGATCGAGGCAATCGACGTCGTCAAAATCTACGATAACCAGATGCGGGCGCTGGACGGGGTAAACCTGAAGATAGGCCGCGGCGAATTCGTCGCCCTCATGGGCCCTTCCGGCTGCGGCAAGTCGACTCTCCTCCACCTGCTGGCTGCCCTGGACATGCCGACGAGCGGCAGGATTATCGTCAACGGGCGCGACTTGAGTACCGCCGGCAACGACCGTTTTCGCCGCTGCGAGATAGGCCTCGTATTCCAGTTGCACAACCTGCTCCCGAACCTCAACTCCCTGGAAAACGTTCAGATACCTATGTTCGGCACGGGCACGAGCCACGCTGAACGGCTGGAGCGGGCCAAGCAACTCTTGGCGGAGATGGACCTATCGGACAAGGAGAAGGCGACGCCGCCACGCCTGTCCGGCGGCGAACGCCAGCGGCTGGCAATCGCGCGGGCGCTGGCGAACAACCCGTCGATCGTCCTCGCCGACGAGCCCACCGGCAACCTCGACTCCGCTGCCGTCGACCGCTTATTGGCGCTGTTCCGCAGCATTCGCGACGAGCACGGCGTCACCATACTCCTGGCGACCCACGACACTCACGTGGCCGGCTCGGCGGACCGCATCGTGTACATGCGCGACGGGCGGATTGTGGAGAGCCCGCAACCGGAGGGAGAGCGCGCTTCGACGGGGAGGTGATCAGGCGGTGCGCGTGTCCGCGGCGCCCTGGAGTCCTAGCTCCTCGATCGCCAGCTCCCGCATCCGGAACTTCTGAACTTTGCCCGTCACCGTCATCGGGAAGTCGTCGACGAACTTCCAGTAGCGCGGGATCTTGTAGGTGGCGATCTGCCCGCGACAGTACTCCAGCATCGCTTCCTCCGTCAGTCGCGCGCCTTCCGCCGGCCTGATCCAGGCCATCGTCTCCTCGCCGTAGCGTTCGCTGGGCACGCCGATGACCTGCACGTCGGCCACGCCGGGATGGCGGAAGAGGAACTCCTCGATCTCGCGCGGATAGATATTCTCGCCGCCCCGGATGATCATGTCCTTGATGCGGCCGACGATGTTCAGGTAGTCTTCGTCATCCATGGTCGCCAGGTCGCCGGAATGCATCCAGCCGTTGGCGTCGATGGCCTCGCGGGTCGCTTCCTCGTTGTTCCAGTAGCCGAGCATGACGCTGTAGCCGCGCGTGCACAGCTCGCCGGCGACGCCGCGGGGGACGACGCGCCCGGTCGCGGGGTCGACGATCTTGATCTCGACGTGCGGGTGCACGCGGCCGACGGTGGCGACGCGTTTGTCGAGCGGGTCATCGGTGGCGCTCTGCGTGGAGACGGGCGAGGTCTCGGTCATCCCGTGGCAGATGGTGACCTCCGGCATGTGCATCAGCGACACGACTTTCCGCATGACCTCGAGCGGACAGGGTGAGCCGGCCATGATGCCGGTGCGCAGGCTGGAGAAGTCGAATTCGGAGAAGCGCGGGTGGTCAAGCTCGCCGATGAACATCGTCGGGACCCCGTAGAGCGCGGTGCATTTCTCGTCTTGCACCGTCTGCATGACCTCGAGGGCGTCGTACGTCTCTCCGGGCACGATGATGCCTCCGTAAAGCGCATCTTCTCGCCGATGAAGAAGCCGTTGTTCAAGATGCCGTGGTGGGAGAGAGTGGCGCCCTGCGGGAAGCCTGTGGTGCCGGAGGTGTACTGGATGTTGACGGGATCGTCGAACTGGAGGGTCGATTCCCGCTCCGACAGGGCGCGATGATGTCAAGGTGCCGCATCGTATCGACATGCAGCGGCAGGCAACGTATATTTGGTAGCGAGGAGGCGCATGGTGATAGGCCGACTTGCGCTGTTTGCTTTGGTGGCGTGCACTGCGTTGCTGCCGGCCGTCGCGTCGGCGGACAGCGGCGACCAGGGCGGCTTCGCGCTTCGGGTTCGCGGCACCTTCACGCTGGCACCGGACGAGAGCGTGGGGTCAGTCATCGTCGTCAAGGGCGACGCGAACATCGCCGGCACCGTGCGCGACAGGCTCGTGGTCATAAACGGTAACGCCGACATCGCCGGTCGCGTGGACGGCGGCGTCACCGTCATCAAAGGTACCGTGACGCTGGAAGGCGGTTCCCACGTCAACCGCGTGACGATTGTCCGCGGCACCGTGAACCGTCAGAGCGGCTCCGTGGTGGAGCATGGCATCAACCGGCGCGGCTTCGGCTTTTTCCGCGGCGGCCTCCTCTGGCTGTTCTGGCTGGGCATGACGCTGGCGGCCGTAGTCGCGGGGCTGGCTTTCGCCGCGGTCGGAGGGCGGCAGCTTTCGCGGGCGGCGAATGCACTCACCGGAGAACTTGCGTACAGCATCCTGGGAGCGGTCGCGGTATGGATTGGACTGCCGGTCCTTGCCGTTGTGGCGCTGCTCACCGTTGTCGGCATTCCTCTGGGGCTGGCGTTGCTTCTGGCTGTCCTGCCGCTGCTCTGGCTGCTCGGCTTCGTCGCGACGGGGACGCGACTGGGCGCGGCGTTACTGTCGCTGGGAGGCAGCGCGCGGCCGCTCGACCACCCCTATGCGGCGACGGCGCTGGGCGTGATCGTCCTGCAGATCGTGCTTCTCGTGCCGATTGCCGGCTGGGCGGTTGCCGTCCTCGCCGGCCTTTGGGGATCGGGCGCACTGGCGGTCATCGCCTTCCGCTCGTGGCGGCATCCCGAAGAAAGCGTCAAGGAGAGTGCTGCATGAAGGCTGCGGTCCTGTACGAACAGAAGAAGCCCCTGGTTGTCGACGACATCGAGATCGAAGACCCGCAGCCGCACGAAGTGCTAGTGAGGATGGCGGCAGCCGGGATCTGTCGCAGCGACCTTCATTTCATTGAAGGGCTGTGGCCGGCGCGCCTTCCGATGGTGATGGGGCACGAAGGCGCCGGCGTCGTCGAGAAGGCGGGCGCGCACGTAACCCGCGTCCAGGAGGGCGACCACGTCATCTTCTCCTGGGTGCCGTCGTGCGGCGTCTGTCGCTACTGTACTGAAGGCAGACCTTTTCTGTGCGAGGCCGGCCCTTCGTCGCGAATGCTGGACGGCACGACCCGTTTTCACAAGGGCGACCAGGTTATCTATCATCAGATGGCCGTGTCGGCGTTCTCGGAGCGCACGGTCACGCACGAGACAGCGCTGGTGAAGATCCGCGACGACATGCCGCTGGACAAGGCGGCGCTCATCGGCTGCAGCGTGATGACGGGCATCGGCGCGGTGACGAACACAGCGAGAGTGAGGGTCGGCAGCAGCGTGGCCGTTTTCGGCTGCGGCGGCGTCGGGCTGAACGTGATCCAGGGGTCATGCCTGGCCGGCGCCACGCGGATCATCGCCGTCGACACGCTGGACAACAAGCTGGCGCTGGCGTGCGAGTTCGGCGCGACGGACACTATCAACGCCGCGAAGGAGGACGCCGTCGCAAAGATCCGGGAGCTTGTGCGCGGCGGCGTCGACTACTCGTTCGAGGTCATCGGCATCCCCGAAGTCGTAGCGCAGGCGTTCGAGGCGGCGAACAAAGGCGGCACAGTGGTGATGGTCGGCATGCCGCCGGTCGCCGCATCGCTGACTATCCGGTCGACAGGCCTCTTCCTGGGGAAGACGCTGCAGGGCTCGTTCTACGGCTCGACGCGCTTTCGCATGGATATGCCGGCTCTTGTCGAGCTGTACATGACGGACCGCATAAAGCTGGAAGAGCTGATATCCCGCGTCTATCCGCTGGAAGAGATCAACGAAGCGTTCGAGGCGCTGAAGCGCGGCGAGGTGGCGCGCAGCATCATCAAGTTCTAGGAGCAGCGCCGTCGAGCCGCGCGGGGAGGGCCGCTCGGCAACCCGAGCGGCCCCGAGAATGCGCCTCCATCATCGCTCCAAGCCAGCGCGACCTTGCGGCATCGACGTCGCGCGCCGGCCCTGCCCATCGACCCACCACCCCGTGGCTGCTGACCCTCCGCTCGCGGAGCGATATAATCCAATAGACATGCTAACTCGCGAACTTCGGAGGGCGTCCGCGTGACGCCCGCCATCGAGCTTCGGTCCGTCGTCAAGGACTACGGGCGAGTTCGCGCCCTCCGCGGCATCGACCTCACGATCGCGACGGGCCAGATCTTCGGCTTCCTCGGCCCGAACGGCGCCGGCAAGACCACTACCATCCGCGTCCTCCTCGACCTCATTCGACCCACCGCCGGCGTTGCCCTCGTCCTCGGCCTCGACAGCCACCGCGACTCCGTCGAGGTGCGGCGTCGCTGCGGCTACCTCCCCGGAGACCTGCGGATGTACGAAGGGATGCGCGGTCACGCCTTCCTCGACTTCATCGACTCCTTTCGCCCGGAGAAACGCGACATCCACTTCCGGCGGGAGCTGCTCGACCGCCTGGAGCTCGACGCTTCGGTGCCCATTCGAGCCCTTTCCAAGGGGAACAAGCAGAAGCTGGGCCTCGTGCAGGCGCTCATGCACCGTCCCGACCTCCTCATCCTCGACGAGCCGACAAGCGGCCTCGACCCGCTTGTGCAGCAAGAGGTCGCCAGGCTGCTGGAGGAAGCGGTAGGCGAAGGGCGGACCGTCTTCTTTTCCTCGCACGTCCTGCCGGAGGTCGAGCGCCTGAGCCACGCCGTCGCCATCATCCGCCAGGGCAAGATCGTCGCCGTCGAAGACATTGCGCAACTCAAATCGCGCTCCGTGCACGTGCTGGAGGTGACGTTCGCGGAGCCGCCGCCGGCCGACCTGTTCGCGCTGCCCGGCGTGCGGGAGCTGCGCCGCGACGGCACCATCGTCCGTATTCAAGCGCTGGACGGGCTGGACGCCGCCGTCAAGGCTATCGCCGCCTACCGCGTCGTCGACCTGCGGACGGAGCAGCCGAGCCTGGAGGACTTCTTTCTCGCCCACTACGCCGACGAGACGCACCCGGAGGAAGAGGAGGCCGATGCGCTGGTTCAGCGTCGCTAGAAAGGGCCTGCGCGACCAGCGCTGGCAAATCGTCGGCTTTGGCTTGACGTTCACGGCTATGGCGGCATCAATCGTCTACCTCTGGCCCTCGTACCGGACGACGGTGGCGAGCATCCAGCTTCCGGAGGCCGTCCAGGCGCTCCTCGGCAGCGACCTCGCCTACTCGACCGCCCCGGGCTTCGTGAGCGCCGAGTACTTTAGCTGGATCCCCATCCTGCTGATCGTCTACACCGTCATTCAGGGCACGGGCGCGATCGCCGGCGAGGAAGGTAGCGGCACAATCGACCTGCTGATGTCGCAGCCGATCACGCGCTCCGAGATGGTGATCCAGAAGACGATCGGCATCTGCGTCGGCGCGGCGGTAATCGCCGGCTTCGGCTTCCTGGGCTTTCTGCTGTCGGTCCCCTTCGTCGACATCAATCTCACTCTGAAGGGCGCGGCGCTCGCTTCGGCCAACATGCTGCCGATGGCGCTCCTCTACTACGCGCTGTCGCTTTGGTTCGGCGCCGTCCTGCCGAATCGGGCCTACGCTGCGGGCGGGGCGATAGCGCTGGCGACGGCCGGCTACTTTTTCAACACCATCGCCGCCGCCGTCCACAGCCTGTCCGGCTTGAAGTATGCCTCGCCGTTCTACTACTACGGCGCCGGCGAGCCGCTGGTCCGGGGAATCGACTGGTCGCACGCGGGCCTGCTGCTGGGCGTCTCAGCGCTCTTCGTCGCCCTTGCCATCCGCGCCTTCGCCGGCCGCGACATCACCATCGGCGGCGCGTCTAACCTGCGCTGGAGCGACGTGCTGGGGCGCGTGCTGGGGTTGAGACGCTATGAACCGTCCGCGTCGTCCCCGGCGCGTTCCAGTTCCTCGTGAAGCCAATCGAGGTAGTCTTTGCTCCCGTCGACGACCTCGGTAGCGAGGACTTCCGGCACCTCGTACGTGTGCAGGCGCTTGATCGTGGCCTCTACCTCCGCATACAGGCGCCGCTCCGTCTTGGCGATGCACAGCCACTCCGTCGCCTTTTGCACGTCGCCCTTCCACCGGTAGACGCTCGCTATCGGGCCGACGATCTGGACACAGGCCGCCAGGCGCGCCTCGACGAGCGCTTCAGCGATCCTTTCCGCGTCCTCTCGCGTCGAAGTCGTCGTCGTCACCTGGATGTGCTGTCTCATCCGAAGCCTCCTGCCGTCGCGGTGTCCCCTCTCAGCGACCGCCGTCATTCTACCGCAATCGACCGCCTGCGGTGAGACGCGCATCGCGGCCAGCGGATCGTGTACAATTGGCGCGAGGAGGCAGGCCATGGCAACCGGTGATAGTCCTGACAAGCCGCCGGCGGGCGACGGGCCGAAGCACGAGGTCAAGATCGGCGTTCCGGATTGCCCTCGCTGCAAGAAAAGCTTCACGATGAGCTACTGGCGTGGCGACCAACTGATTCAGGCGCGCTGCCTTAGCTGCGACCTGAAATGGCCTCGCCCGGACGTCGTCTAGCTCGGCTAATCGAAGACGAGCGGCAGCGGGACGAGGCGTTTCGCCGCTCGCCGCGAGGCCCGTTTGCTCATACAGATACCGCCTTGTAGAATCACGCCAAGCTTTCCCCACAGAGGTACGAACCATGGAGCTAACGATACCGGCATCGCTGGACGAATCGGCGCGTCGCTCGGAGAACAAGACAGCGTTCCAGATCAAGGCGGGACGGGAGTTCACCGGGCTGACTTACGGCGAGCTGCGCCAGCGGGCAAGGGCTTTCGCCTCCGCGCTCATCGCTCTCGGGCTGCAGCGCGGCGACCGCGTGGGAATCGTCTGCGAGAACGGACTTGAGTGGATCGTCTCCTATCTGGGGATCGCTTACGCCGGGGGCGTCGCCGTCCCGGTCTATTACGAATTGAAGCCCGGCGAGATCGAGGAGGCGCTGCGACGCGCTGAGGTGAAGCTGGCGATCGTCTCGGAGAAGGCGCTTCCCAATATCCCGGACCGCCTGCACGAACTGGAAACCATCCTGGTCGTCGGGCCCAGCGCCGAAGCGCGTTCCGCCGGCGGAGGCGGCCTCTTCCGACGCGCCCGCGCCCGCATCCTGCCGTTCGAAGAGGCGTTCTCGCTCACAACGCACGAGAGCGACGTGGCGCTCGCAGCGACCGTCATCAAGCCGGACGATATCGCCTCCATCGTCTACACGTCGGGGACCACCGGCGGCGCGAAGGGCGTCATGCTCAGCCACCGCAACTTCATGTCCAACGTCGCCGCAGCCGTCAAGGCTCTGCCCGTGTCGTCGCGCGATAGCGTTCTACTCCTGCTCCCGCTCCATCACGCCTATCCCTTCACCGCCGAGTTCCTCCTGCCGCTGTCCCTTAGAGCAACGGTGACGATTGAAAATGACCTTGTGCGGGTGCGCGACCGGCTGGCGGAGGCGAAGCCCACCGTCTTTCTCGCCGTGCCCGCTCTCCTCGACATTATGAGCCGAGCCATTCGCGCTCAGGCCGACGCGCAGGGTCGCGGCAAGACCTTCGAGCGCGGCCTGGAAATCGTTCGCCGGACCAAGCAGCGCACAGGCGTCAACATCGGTCCCCTGCTCTTCCGCGAGGTGCACCAACGCCTGGGCGGCAATCTGCGTTTTTTGGCCAGCGGCGGCGCGGCGCTCAATCCGGAGACGGCGCGCGCCTTCCACCTGCTGGGCATCCCCATCCTCCAGGCCTGGGGCCTCACGGAGACGTCGCCCGTCGTCTGTGCGCAGCGCTTCTACCCGAGGCGCTTCCGCTTCACGAACTACTACGAGAAGCAGTTGGGCAGCGTGGGCCGACCCCTGCTTGGCGTTGACGTTGACCTCATCGACGTGCCGGAGAAAGGGATCTACGTGAAGCTGCACGGCGAAGGAGAGCTCATCGTCCGCGGGCCGAACGTTATGCAAGGCTACTGGAAAGCCGAGGCAGAGACGAAGGCGGCGATGATCGGCGAGTGGTTCCGCACCGGTGACATCGGCCACATCGACCGGCAGGGCAACGTCTACATCACCGGCCGCAGCAAGTACGTCATCGTGCTGGACTCCGGCGAGAAAGTGCACCCCGACGAAGTGGAGGAGCGGCTTCAGAGCAGCCCCATCATCGAGGACGTGTGCGTGGTCAGCCGGAAGGTGCGGGACAAGACACAGGTGTGGGCCATCGTCTACCCGAACTACGCCGCCGTCACGGAACGGCTGGCGACACAGGACCACCAGATGGAGGAATCGGCTCTGCGCGCGCTCGTGGAATCGGAGGTCAACGCGCTGGAGGAAGCGCTGGCGCCCTACAAGCGCACGAACCGGCTGGTGCTCACCGACGCGCCGTTACCGAAGACGGCTCTGCGCAAGGTGTCGCGAGAGCAGATCGCGGAGGACTACTCGTTCGACGTGAAGCGCTGGCGGGAGAACGCGACGGCCGGCCTTGTGCCGTAGCGCATCGCGGAGTCTTCGGACCCGACGGTTGATACCGTCACTTATCGACCTCACAGACGCGAATCCATAGCTGAATTCTTGATAACGCGTAAACTCGTTTTTGGTTAACGATAGGCCGCAAAAAGGCGACGATCTTCCTCGCCGCACCTATTGACAAGCGCTGATGGCCGGTGTAAGGTTATAGGTGCCCCAAGTGGCGGACCCGCGGTCTACCGGTGGACGAATCCGGGGAACCTGAGGCGAGGGCCCCAAACCTGAGCCGAGGAGATAACCGGAGGAGGACGAAGCCGAAACGCGGAGAGGTTACTTGGGGTATTGCTTTGCCCGCGCCGTCTGCCTGCCGGTAGGCATGGCCTGCTCCTCCATCCAGCCGGGCTTCAGCGTGGCGATAAACCCCAGATTGCGGTAGAGCTGACCGTAGTCCAGCCCGTAGCCGACGACGAACTCGTCCGGTATCTCGAAGCCGACGTAGTCCAGCGGCACGTCCACGAGCCTTCGCGCCCGCTTGTCGAGGAGAGTGCAGACTTTCAGCGTCGCCGGCTTACGCGCGCGCAGGTACGTCAGCAGATGGTTCAGCGTCATACCCGTGTCGACGATATCCTCGACTAAAAGCACATCGCGCCCTTCGATGCTCTCGTCCAGGTCCTTTAAGATGCGCACGTAGCTGCTGTCGGCGCTGTCGTACGACGAGATCGCCATGAAGTCGATGGCGACGGGCAGCGAGACCTGACGCATCAGGTCGGCCATGAAGCAGGCCACGCCCTTGAGGACCCCGATAAGCACCGGCGACTTGCCGGCGTAGTCCTTCGATATCTGGACGCCGAGCTCCTTCACCCGCCGTCGGAGCTGCGGCGCGCTCACCAGCACCCGGTGCACGCCCTCGATGTTGCGCGGTTGCGGCGGCCCAAAGCCGTACTTGGCGAGAAGGCGCAGGTAGTCGCGTTTGTTCAGCAGCTTGACGTCGATGTCTGGATGAAGCTGCCGCAGAGTGCGCAGCTTGCGGTGCTTCTCCGTCATCAGGTCCTGCCGGAGCGTCGTCAGCTCAATGTACGTGTCGATGTCGGGCAGGTAGAAGTCGGGGGTGAAAGCCTCGAGGACCTTGTCGCCCTCGGAGCGGAGAGTGAAGGTGCGCGGCTCGTATTGCCAGGAGATGCCGTAGAAGTCGAGGATCTTGGCGAATTCCGCCTCGCTCTCGTGGGCGAAGCGGACCGCGGGAGGCGCCATCTCGGCGTTTCCCGCTGCTGTTCCCGAATTCTCCATCGACATCGTCGCAGCCCTCACTTAAACGCTACCGTGTCTGCAGGCCATGTTCAAGTGGGAAGGCGTTCGCTTGCGATGGCGAGTCTGCGCGGTGTTTCGGTTGATTCATCATCCTGTGGCTGATAGTCTTTAGGCATCGGGCGCTGAACGAGAGAGGTGGTCGGCCATCATTCCTCAGCGGTTCCTCCGGACGTGGGAGCTCCTCTATCTACTCACCGCCAGGGAGCTCAAGCTCCGCTACCAGGACACGATCCTCGGCTTTGTCTGGTCGGTGCTGAAGCCGCTCATGCTGGGCGCCGTCCTCTACTTCGCCCTCAGCCGTTTCGCGCGGATTCACTCGGACATACCCTATCAGCTCGTTCTGTTGCCGGCACTCTTCCCGTGGGCGTGGTACCAGACCTCCGTGCTGATGTCGGCGCCCGTCATCACGCACAACGGCAACCTGATCAAGAAAGTGCACTTCCCGCGCTACGTGCTGCCGTTCGCGACCGTGGCCAACAACATGGTGCATTTCGTGATGACGCTGCCGATTATCACCGTCATCATACTCGCCTCGGGAAGGCACCCTTCGGCGAACTGGCTTATCGGCATCCCGCTGCTCACCCTGGTCGAGCTGGTGCTGCTGATGGGCACCGTTCTCATCGTGTCCTCCATCGACGTCTACTTCCGCGACCTGGAGCACCTGGTGGAGGTTTTCCTGAACCTGCTGTTCTACATGACGCCGATCATTTATCCACTAAGCCAGACGGGTCGCTACAAGCACCTTCTAATGCTCAATCCTTTGGCGTCGCTGATCGAGAGCTGGCGGAACCTGTTCGTTTTCAACCAGTTGCCGACGATAGTCGATCTATGGCCCTCACTGGCGTTTGCCGCCGCTTCGGTGCTGTTGGGCAGCTTCGTTTTCGGACGTTTGGAGCGGGGGTTCGCGGATGCTCTCTGACGGTACCGCTATCGCCCTCGAAGGCGTCTCCAAGCGCTATTTCCTGCGGGCGCAGAAGCCGGAGGAGATCAAGACCACCGTCCTCCACCTGCCCTCGTTCCTGCGCGGCAACGCCGGCCGCCCGTTCTGGGCCCTGGACGACGTGTCTTTCTCGGTGAAGCGAGGCGACAGCCTGGGCATCATCGGGCCGAACGGGTCGGGGAAGAGCACACTGCTGAAGATCATAGCCGACCTGGCGCCTCCGACTCGCGGCAAAGTCGAGGTCGGAGGGCGCGTCTCGGCTTTACTGGAGCTGGGCGCCGGCTTTCATCCCCAGATCACTGGGCGGGAGAACGCCATCCTCAATGCCGTCCTGCTGGGCTTGAGCAAGAAGGAGGCGATGGAGGCTCTCCCCGACATTATCGCGTTTTCCGAACTGGGCGACTTTATCGACGAGCCGATGCGGACCTATTCGTCCGGCATGTTTGTCCGGCTGGGCTTTTCGGTCGCGGTGCACGTGCGCCCCGACGTGCTGCTGGTTGACGAGGTGCTGGCGGTGGGCGACGGCGAGTTCCAGCAAAAGTGCTTCGGCCACATCGAGATGCTGCGCTCCAACGGCGTAACGATTGTCTTCGTGTCGCACGACCTGAGCGCCGTCACGCGCTTCTGTGATCGCGCCGTCCTGATCCAGCACGGCCAGCTCCAAATGCAAGGCGACTCGGAACCGGTGGTGCAGGAGTACCGGGACAGGATTGCGGCTTTTTTCGGGGGTAAGTTATCATCCTAGCTGACGGGAGGGAGCCCCAGGCATGATCAGCCTCGAGTTCGACCGCTCGCGGAAACAGACCGGCGCCTTGAGGGTCAGCCGGAAGGCCGGTCCGGGCGTCGCGGTCCTGGCAGACGTGGGCGACGGACTGCCCTTCAAGGACGACAGCGTGGAAGAGATCTATCTCGACCACGCGCTGGAGGACGTCCACGACTTCCTGGCGGCGATGCGCGAGATCTGGCGCATCTGCCGTCCCGGCGCCCTCGTCCACGTCTGGCTGCCACACGCCTCTTCCACGTGGGCGACTTCGCGTAATCCGGGCCAGACGCGCCCCTTCACCATCGAGACGTTCGATTTCTTCGACCCGGAGCGGAACCCGACCCCCCCTGACGGCGCAACATTCGAGACAGAACAGGCGAAGCTCTCCCTCACGACCCTCCGCCTGGGGCAGCGGCCGCGCCTGACCGGCGGGCTCGTTGCGTCGGTCGTCGAGTCGCTGGCGAACCGCAACCGCGGCGCCCAGTACCGCTGGGAGCGCTGGCTGGGCGCGACAATCGGCTTTGAGGAGTTTTACGTCCTCCTGACGGCGGTCAAGCCCCCCACCTGGGCCGACGTGTAGCGGCCCTTGCTCTGAGCCCCCGCGAAGAGGCAGCATGAGCGACAACGTCTGGAACGAGATCCGCTCCGACTACGACGCCTATTACTACTCCAGCTTCACCTGGCTGCCGGACCCGAACAAAGGGATCTGGAAGCGCCGCTGGGAACGTTTCGATGGGATCGTCCTGCGCGGGTCGTGGCCGGCCGTCGTCTGCTACCGCCTGAAGGCGTGGGCGCTTCGTAGGAGCATCCCCCTCCTCCCGTTCGTCTGCGATACGCTCAATCGTGTCTTCTGGGGCATCGTCATCGGCGACGGCGTGGAGATCGGGCGCGGCCTGTGCATCGTTCATGGCTACGTCGTCATCGACGGCGCCGTGGTCATCGGAAAGAACTGCTACATCAACCCTCACGTCACCATCGGTCTCCGCGGCGGCAACGTATTCTCGCTGGACGGCCCGCGGCTGGGCGATAACGTGTACGTCGGCACCGGCGCCAAGGTGCTGGGCGCGATAACGGTCGGCCACAACGTGACGATAGGCGCCAACGCCGTCGTCATCAGCGACATTCCGGACAACCATACGGCCGTGGGGGCGCCGGCCCGTGCCATACCGAAGAAGACGGAGCCGGAGAAGACGCGTCGGGGATAGCGGAGAGCCGGGAGGCTTCTGACAGGCGTGTTCGAGAACATCCGCGAGGACTTCAAGGTGTATGCGCAGTTGACGGGCGTGCGCAGGGGCAGGGGAATCCTCGGCGCATCATGGCTCTTCGACGCGCGCCGGTTCCTGGCGGCGCTGTGGGTTTTCCCGCTGTCGGCCGTCGTCATCTACCGCGGGAAGTGCTGGCTGCGGGCGCATCACCTGCCCATCCTGCCGCGCCTTCTCGACTGGCTGAACATCGTCCTCTGGCAGGTGCAGATAGCCGACAACGCCAGCATCGGGCCGGGGCTGTGCATATCGCACGGGTCGGTCATGATCGCCGGCGAGGTCAAGATCGGGCGCAACTGCACGTTGAACCCCTGGACCGGGCTGGGTCTGATCCACAAGCGGAAGGTTGAGAACCCCTGGGACGGGCTGGTCGGACCGACGGTTGGCGACAACGTGTTCGTCGGCGTCGGCTCGCGCATCATGGGGCCGATAACGATCGGCGACAACGTGCGCATCGGGGCGAACTCGATCGTTATTCACGACGTGCCGAGCGACAGCGTGGTAATCGGCGTGCCGGCGCGGGTGCTCGACATGACAGACCCCGAGCAGCGGGCGATCGTGCAGGACGTGATCGACTGATGATCGGCAAGCTCTGGCGACGGCTGCGTCCGCGCACCCCATTGGTCTGGATAACGCCGGAGCTGGCGCTGGGCCCCGCCTTGCCACCCGACCGCCTCCGTCTGCTGACAAAGGCCGGCATCGGCAGCGTCGTCGACGTGCGCAGCGAGGCGTGTGACGACGAAGCGGCGCTTGCCCGGCACAACCTGGCTTTTCCCGTCGATGACCGCGAGGCGGCCAGCCAGGAGCAGCTCCGCGCGGCAACCGAGTGGACGCTGGCTGAGATAGCGGCCGGGCGCAGAGCCTACATCCACTGTCGCAGCGGCATCGGCCGGAGCCCGAGCATCGCCTGCGCCGTCCTCTTGGCCATCGGCTACCCTCTGCCGGACGCCTACCAGATCGTCCGCCGTCAGCGCCCCTGGGCCGCCTGCAGCGAGACGCAGCGCCAGGCGCTCGAGGAGTTCGAGCGTCGACAGCGCGAACAGGCTGCTCCAACGGCTTAGGGAAAACCCCTCACCGCAGCCAGACTCAGGCGGCCACGCCGCTTCGCCGGTCTCCCAATCGGCGTAATTCCCAAAGGAGCCACGGATCAATGGTTTCCTGGCGTTCCTCAGCGAGTTCCCCTGATTGAACCCGCCCCTCTGAGTGAGCGACCATACTTCAAGCGCCCGACTATTGCTGGAAAGGAAACCGCATGGAGCTCATCGCTAGATGTGGCCAAGGGCATAACCGAAGGGCGGCTCGTCTTCGGAAAGTCACCGACTAAACCTACCGGTGAGCCGTGACCAACTCGTGACGAAGATGACCGTTAGTGTGTGCCGGAGCAGCGCGTCACCCGGGTGGAGATGCCGCTTCCCGGACAGAGGGAGAGAGCAATGAGAACGAGAATCCGCCTGGTTGCCGGAAGCACGGCGATAGTCGCGCTTGCTGTCTTGTCGGGTCTCATCTTCGCAGCTCCCACCAAGAGCGGTGCAGACGATGCTGTGCAGTTCACACTCGATTCCTCCAGCTACAGCGCCGCGGTGGGGGATACGTTTGACGTCAAGGTCAACCTGGGAGTGCTAACCAACAACGTCTCGCTCTTCGCCTTCCGTCTTCCCTACGACCATGACACCCTGCAGATCATCAGCACTGTTCCGGACAATCCCGCGCCGTGTCCATCGGGGCTAAGCGATGTCGAGATACTGGACTGGGACTACAACGGCCTGGCGCTGCGCCTCCAATGCGAGAGCGTTGACGGGAGCGCCGATCCGCCTTTGACCGGGACCGCCCAACTGATAGACATCACATTCCAATGCGCCGCAGCGGGCAGCACTAGCCTTCAGATTGGCGCCCAAAACGCGATTGATGCCGACGGCAACAACTACGGCGCGACTGCCGGGCCGGCCGCAGGCGTCGTCTGCAACGACGCCCAGTTGACCATCGTCAAGCACGTTGTGAACGATGACGGCGGCGAAGCGGACGCTTCCGACTTCACCATGAGCGTCACCGGCACTAACGTGCAGCCTTCCGACAGCTTCGCCGGCAACGAGGACGGCACCACCGTCACCCTCGACGCCGGCCCCTACTCCGTCGGTGAGACCGGCCCAAGCGGTTACAGCAGGAGCGACTCCGTGGACTGCTCGGGGACAATCGCTCTCGGTGAGTCGAAGACCTGCACCATCACCAACAACGACGAGCCCGGCACGCTGACCGTTATCAAGCATGTCGTGAACGACGACGGCGGCGCGAAGGTCGCCGGGGACTTCAGCTTCAGCGTGAACGGTGGCGATCCGACCTTCTTCAGTCAGGACCCGGAGGACGCCAGCCTGGGTGAGAACAGCCTGACGGAGGACGCGGGCACCTACAGTGTGGTCGAGGCCGGGGTACCGATTAGCGGCTACACGACGACGTACGACAACTGCGCCGACGTCAGCATCGCCAACGGTGAGACGCAGACCTGCACCATCACCAACGACGACACAGCTCCGACGCCCACTGGGACGCCAACAGACACGCCGACGGTGACGGATACGCCCACTGAGACGCCGACTGAGACGCCGACCGACACGCCGACGGTGACGGATACGCCCACTGAGACGCCGACTGAGACGCCGACCGACACGCCAACGGTGACGGATACGCCCACTGAGACGCCGACGGTGACGGATACGCCGACCGACACGCCGACGGTGACGGATACGCCGACTGAGACGCCGACGGTGACGGATACGCCGACTGAGACGCCGACGGTGACGGATACGCCAACCGACACGCCGACGGTGACGGATACGCCAACCGACACGCCAACGGTGACGGATACGCCGACCGACACGCCAACGGTGACGGATACGCCGACCGACACGCCGACGGTGACAGATACGCCGACTGAGACGCCGACTGAGACGCCGACGGCGATACCAACCGTGCAGTTCGCACTCGATTCCCCCAGCTACACCGCCGACGTGGGACATACATTCCACGTCATCGTCAGCCTAGGAGACCTGACGAACAACGTCTCGATCTTCGACTTCCGTCTTCCCTACAACCATGGAATCTTGCAGGTCGTCGCCACTGTTCCGGACAATCCCAACCCCTGCCCATGGTTGCTGGACGACTACGAGAGGTTGAACCGGGACTACGCCGGTGTGGGATTGCGCTTCCAATGCGACAACTTCAGCGGGGGCGCTAATCCGGCTCAGAGCGGGACCGTCCAACTGATAGACATTACGTTCGAGTGCACCGCAGCGGGCAGCGCTAGCCTTCAGATTGGCTCCCAGTACGCGATTGATGGCGACGGCATAGACTACGGCGCGACTGCCGGGCCTGCCGCGGACGTCGTCTGCAACGAGGCCCCGGCAACCGACACGCCGACGCCGACGGATACGCCAACTGAGACGCCGACGGATACGCCAACTGAGACGCCAACGGTGACGGATACGCCAACCGAGACGCCGACCGACACGCCAACGGTGACGGATACGCCAACTGAGACGCCGACCGACACGCCAACGGTGACGGATACGCCAACTGAGACGCCGACCGACACGCCGACGGTGACGGAGACGCCGACCGAGACGCCAACGGTGACGGATACGCCAACCGAGACGCCGACCGACACGCCAACGGTGACGGATACGCCAACCGAGACGCCGACGGTGACACCAACCGACACGCCGACGGCGACACCAACCGACACACCGACGGTGACACCAACCGACACGCCGACGGTGACGGATACGCCGACTGAGACGCCGACCGACACGCCGACGGTGACGGAGACGCCAACCGACACGCCGACGGTGACAGATACGCCGACTGAGACGCCGACGGTGACACCAACCGACACGCCGACGGCGACACCAACCGACACACCGACGGCGACACCAACCGACACGCCGACGGTGACACCAACCGACACGCCGACGGCGACGGATACGCCGACTGAGACGCCAACGGTGACGGATACGCCGACCGACACGCCGACGGTGACGGATACGCCGACTGAGACGCCAACGGTGACGGATACGCCGACTGACACGCCGACGGTGACGGATACGCCAACCGAGACGCCGACCGACACGCCAACGGTGACGGATACGCCGACTGAGACGCCGACGGTGACACCAACCGACACGCCGACGGCGACACCAACCGACACACCGACGGTGACACCAACCGACACGCCGACGGTGACGGATACGCCGACTGAGACGCCAACGGTGACGGATACGCCAACCGAGACGCCGACGGTGACACCAACCGACACGCCGACGGCGACACCAACCGACACACCGACGGCGACGCCAACCCAGACGCCAACGGTGACGGATACACCAACCGACACGCCGACGGCGACACCAACCGACACACCGACGGCGACACCAACCGACACACCGACGGCGACACCAACCGACACGCCGACGGCGACGGATACGCCGACTGAGACGCCAACGGTGACGGATACGCCGACTGAGACGCCGACGGTGACGGCGACCGCGATCGCCACCGCGACAGCGACAAGCGTGTATCATCGGTCGGCGACGGCCACCAGCACTCCCCTTCCGACGGATACGCCGGCGGCCACGGCTACGCCGACCAATGGACGCCAGCCAGCGGCGCCACAGGCACCTGTCGAGGGGCCCGGCTCCGGCCCGCCACCAAACGGAGGTGCAGCCGGCGCAGGAGTGACGGCGCCGAAGACGGGGGAAGCCGACCCCGCGACCGGTGACAGTGCTTACATAATGGTCGCGGCACTCTTGGGTGCGCTGGCCGTGGCGCTCACGCTGACCAGTCTCGCCATGCGCAAGCAGAGGTTCTAGCGAAGCGGGCTGCTTCGACGATTAGAAAGCCGCGCCGAAAGACGAAAGAAAAGGGAGCCCTTCCAAAACCGGAAGGGCTCCTAGTCAAGGGAGTACGAAGAGTACGAACGCCTCAATGCCTGGGCGGCGGCAGAACGTGGCGGTGAAGACCCCAGGGCGCGGGCGCGTCTTGAGCGAAAGGACGGTGTCAACATGAAGGTACTGGTTACCGGCGGCTGCGGCTTCATCGGTTCGCACACCGTCAACGCCCTGCTGGAACGCGGTCACGAAGTGCGCATCCTCGACTCGCTGGAGCCACCCGTCCACAACGGCAAACCACCGGACTACCTGCCGCCGGAGGCCGAGTTCATCCGCGGCAGCGTCACCGATCCGAGGGCCTTGAGAGACGCGCTCGACGGCATCGATGCGGTCTTCCATTTCGCGGATTATCAGGACTGCCCGACCGCCTTCTCGCACTTCTTTCAGACCAACAGCGTCGGCACTGCGATGCTCTACGAAACCATCGTCAACCGGCACCTTCCGATTGCCAAGGTTGTCGTGGCGTCGTCTCAGGCCGTCTACGGCGAAGGGAAATACCTGTGCGTGCTCCACGGCACGCGGTACCCTGGCCAGCGGCTGCGACAACAGCTCAGTCGCGGCGACTGGGAGCTGCGCTGCCCCGATTGCGGTCAGCCGCTGGAGCCGGTCTGGACGGACGAAACCGTGACGGCGCCGCACAACAGCTACGGCCTCTCCAAGCGCGATCAGGAGGACCTGGCGATTCAGCTCGGCCGCCGCTACGACATTCCCAGCGTCGCTCTGCGCTACTCCATCGTCCAGGGACCGCGCCAGTCCTTCCGCAACGCCTACTCCGGCGCGCTACGATCGTTCGCGGTGCGCGTCCTGACGGGCGCGCCGCCGGTCATCTACGAAGACGGCCAGCAACTACGCGACTATGTCTCGATCCGCGACGTCGTTGCCGCCAACCTGCTCGTGCTGGAGGACGACCGCGCCGACTATCAGGTGTTCAATGTCGGCGGTGACCGGCGGATCACGGTCCTTGGGCTCGCCTGGATGGTCTGTCACGCCGCGGAAGTCGACATCGTGCCGGAATGTTGCACGCTCTACCGACTCGGCGACACGCGTCACATCTTTTCCGACGTTTCGCGACTCCGCGCCCTCGGCTGGGAGCCAAAGGTCAGCGAGACGGAGATCGTGCGCGAGTACCTGGAGTGGGCGTCGCAGCAGCCGGACCTGAGCGATACATTCGCCGCGGCGCAGGAGGTGATGGAGTCGGCCGGCGTGCTGGGGAAGGCCGCATAGATAGGAAAAGCGCTGCTCCCGCGTCCGTCACCGCTGACCGGTCTTCTAAGCGACCGGCCCGTCCGGATGCGACCCGCGTGGGTCATGTCCAGGCTACATGCGTAGGTGCGACCCTCGCGCTCGTCGCCGGAGCTTGTTCCCTGCCCCGTTCAGGCAAGACCATCGGTTGCGACAGAGACATTTCAGTCGCTACGGACTCCATTCCAGATAACGACTCGGAAGAGGCAGGGAGGCGGGCCCTGCGAATCCAACTTACGGTTCGTCGGGGGCCCGGACAATCGGGCAAAGCCCTCATATTGCGGGCGGCGGCGATTGCGCTATACTGCGGCTGATACCGAAGCGAGGGGACGTTTGATGATTGAAGGCGTCGAGCTGAAGGAGCTGGTCACGCACAGCGACGAGCGCGGCTTCTTTCGCGAGATCGTGCGCGGGACGGAGGCGATTGCTGTCGAGGGCTTTGCGCAGGTCGGCCACTCGCTGATGTTCCCCGGCGTAATCAAAGCCTGGCACGTCCACCCGCATCAGATCGACTGGTGGTACGTGGTGGCCGGCGACCTCAAAGTCGCGCTGTACGATCTGCGAGAGGGCTCTTCGACGTGCGGAGAGCTGCAGGAAGTCTTCCTCGGCGACCACTATCCGAAGCGGCTGCTCAAGATACCGGCGGGCGTGGCCCACGGCTGCAAGGCGATAGGCGGACAAGCGCACCTGGTGTACCTGACATCGAGCACGTACGACGTCGCGGAAGAGGGGCGTTTGCCGCACGACGACCCGCGCATCGGCTACGATTGGCTGGCGCCGCCGCCGATAAGCTAGCCTATCGGTCCTCCCTGGAAGTCTTCCTTTACGTTCCGCCCGAAGTGCACCCACTGCCCGGTCGCCGGCTCCGCCTTGTCGATGAAGATGAACTTGGCGTTATCGACGCGCAACAGCTCGGTGGCGGCGCCGGAGGAGGTGGCGGAGCTGCGTGTTCGTCGTCGCGACGGGCCGAAAGGTGAGGAATGAGGCGAGACTAACCTGCGCGCGCGCTCCAGCCTACGTTCGGGCCGGAAGCCGACTCGCTGCTCTTCTCGCGCTTGGCCTCGGCGAGGGCGGCCTCCGCAGCGTCGATAAGTTCGTCACGGGAGGTGCCGTCTTCGGGGTAGGCGACGATGGCGACGCTGGCGGTAACGGGTTCGGGCGGGCCATCGCCTCCGAACACCGTCACCTGGCCGATCTGCGCGATGAGCTTGCTCGTCATTGCGACGGCGACGGCGCGGTTGCTCTCCGGCAGGATGAGCGCGAACTCATCGCTGCCGTAGCGAACGGCGACCTCCGGCTCCGCAAGCGAAGTCGTCATCATCATGCCGACAGAGCGCAGCAGCTTGTCGCCCATCGAAGGCCCGTAGCCCTCGTTGAAAGCCGTGAAACCATCGATGTCGAGGAGAACGATCGACAGGGGCCGGTTGTAGCGATTCGCCCTGACAATCTCCTGGGCCAGCGTGTCCTTGAAGAAGCGGCGATTGCGCAGCCACGTCACCTCGTCCACCTCGCTGAAGCGGCCTGCCTCTTCCTGGTCCAGGCTTTCTTTGAGGGCCAGCGTGCAATGGCCGGCCAGAAGCTCCAGGATCTCGATGTCGATGTCCTCGTGGTCGAACATGAACGTGACCAGCCCGATGGGCTCGCCGTTCATGACCAGCGGGACCATGGCCAGCTTCCTGACGTCGAGGCGCTTCTGTCCACTCTCGCAACTCTGGCGCCCCAGCACGTCTTCCGCCAGGTCACGCACGGACGGCGCGACGACGACTTCGCCGCCTTCAAGGATTATGCGGCGGGTGCTGCGGAGGTAGAGCGGAAACTCCAGTTGCGTCATCTCCGCCTCGAACGCGAGCGATGCCTGATCGAGACGCGCGTCGTTCGTGCCCTCGAGCGGCTTGGCGTGGAGGACGCCGCGTCGCTTGTCCAGCAGGAGGGGATAGACTACTTTCGCGCCGCTGATCTGGGGCGCCTTCTCCAGAAACAGCGTCAGTATCTCCGTGCTCGTGCCGGCGCTGTGTAAGAGCAACGCTAGAATGCCGAGCTCGCGCAGGCGCTCCACCTGCCGTCGCAGAGCGGCCGTGTCCGGATTGTCGTCCGCTTGCGGGTCCTTCGACCGGTTAATCCCGGGCTCTCCTTTGGGCGGTTGCGACTCCCCGAGCAGCCATTTGCTGATTCCCGCCCTTAGCTGGCCCTTTCCGGCCTTTCCTTCTTCCTCCAACTAAAGCCTCCTTGGGCATCAAGCCTTATCCCCAAGCTGCACCAGCATCGTGTTCGAATCGTGGGGCACGACGGTGCAGTTCCGCTTCATGACCTTGTGCAGCGCGTTCTCCAGCTCCGACGACTGGAGCTCGTCTGTGCTCTCCAGCGATATCGAAGCTATACCGTTGACGTAGTTGAGCAGCGACAGGTTTCGCACCGAAGGGATGCTGTTCAGCGCCTGATGCAGTTGCATAAGCTCCACCGAGTTCTTGCGATCTTCGACGGTGACGCGATACGCGTATGGCGCCGGCGTGTCATCGGGTACGAGCGTTACGGGCTTCGGGGCGGGCCGCGACGGCCCTACCGGCATCACCCAGCCGCCTTCCGCCTCCTCCGCCTGATGGGCCTTCTCCCTCGCGCCGGACTTGCGTCGCATCGCCTGCCATTCGCGGTTGAGATGCCCGCCTTCTCCGCCGTGAGGAATCGATGCCGGGCGCGACGGCTCCTCTTCCTCGGTGTCAAGCAATCGGAGAGGAGCACCGAACTCGGCGACCGGCGGCGCCTCTGGCCCGCGCTGCGGCTGGTCGATGAAGGCCCCGAGAGCCTCCTCGAGCCCGCCGAGGCTGCGTAGGAGCGGCGCCATCTGCTGCAGCGTCGCGCGCAGGAAGCGAATAGACTCCGCGGCCTCGTTGATGCTGCGTTCGACCGAGCGAAGGGCGTCGGTCCAGGCAGCCAGAGCGGGCGCCAGGTCGTCTCCCGTTTCGGGCGGAGGCGCGGCAGATGGAAGCGCCGGAGATGTCTCGAGCGTACCTTCCACCAAGTCGTCCGCCGTTTCGGACGGAAGCGCAGCGGACGCAGGCGCCGGAGACGTCTCAGGCACACTCTCCGGCAACGCCCCTACCTCGTCGGTCTCCGACCCGTCACTCAACAAAGCATCTGTCGTCAAATCCACCCCCACAAGGGGATATCGCCCGCAGCCGGCCGCTCGGGCAACGACATCTCTCACCATATTGATCGGCAGGTCGGGCCCCACTCCACACGTTCGTCCGGCAAGTAGACTACCAGCGACGGCTTCCGGTAACATCGGCTTGAATCCGTGCATCTTTGCGGGAGCAGAAAGGACGCGCCGAGATGAAGGCAGTGGTGTTCAACGAGCACGGGGACATCGACGTCCTCAAGTACACAGACGTACCGGAGCCACAGGTCTCGCCGAACGAGGTGCTGATCAAGGTGAAGGCATCCGGTTGCAACTACAACGATATCTGGGCGCGGCGCGGCATGCCGGGCGTGTCTATAATCATGCCGCACATCTCGGGAAGCGATGCCGCCGGCGAAGTCGTTAACGTGGGCAGCGAGGTCAAGAATGTGAAGGTCGGCGATGAGGTCGTCGTCTTCAGCAGCTTCAGTTGCGGGACCTGCGAGGCTTGCGCCGGCGGCGACGTGTTCTTCTGCCGTCAGTTCAAGATCTGGGGCTTCCAGACCGGCCCTCTCGATGGCGGTCACGCCGAGTACGCTAAAGTCCCTGCCTTCAACGTCGTGCCGAAGCCGAAGAATCTTAGCTGGGAGCAGGCGGCCTCCATGCCGCTGGTCCTCTTCACCGCCTGGCGGATGCTGGTCACCCGGGCGAAGGTGAAACCGGGCGACCTCGTCCTGATCTGGGGTGGTGCCGGCGGCCTGGGGACGATGGCGGTCCAGATCTGTAAGCTGTTCAACGCCAAGGCCATCGCCGTGGCGAACAGCGACGACAAGCTGCAGATCGCCAGCGAGCTGGGCGCCGCATACACGATCAATCGCAGCAAGCAGGACGTGAACGAAGAGATACGGAAGATCACCGAGCGCCGCGGCGTCGACATCGCCTTCGAGCACGTGGGCGAAGCGACGTGGGAGACGAGCGTCCGTTCCCTCAAGTGGGGCGGCACGCTGGTAACCTGCGGCGCGACCAGCGGCTTCGACGCCAAGACGGACATTCGCCTGCTCTGGAACAAGCAGCTCAACTTCCGCGGCTCACACATGGCGAACAAGGCAGAGTTCCTCGACGCCTGGCGCTGGGTGGAGAGCGGCGACATCAAGCCGGCCGTGTTTATCGCGCTGCCGCTTCAGGAGGCCGGCCTGGCCCAGAAGGCTATGGAAGAGGGACGCGTGATCGGCAAGGTCGTGCTGACTCGCTGATCCGGCGTTCGAGGCACGGCGGTCACGCCCCGCCGGGGCCCGAGAGCGGCAGCCGCCAGGGTATCTCTTCTCGCAGGTCGAAGCTCATCTTGCCCAGTCGCAGCCGCCGCACAACGTCGCCGACGACGGTGACGAGAAGCACGCCGACGAATATGTTCAGTGGCGTCGACATCGTCGCCGGAAGCGCTCCTATGGCGATGAACAACGCGGTCCCCGCCGCCGGCGGATGGTACGATCGCAGACCGACGTTGAAAAGCAGGGTGAAAGCTGCTGCCAGCAAGGCCGCCCACATCCGCAGCGCGACCGGATGTCCTGCAGCCAATATCGATGGAGAGTTGACGGCCCCCACGGCATGCAGCGCGAGAAACGCGGCGCCGACGCCGGTCATGTGACCAACCATGATATTGTAGGGCCGTGAGGTCTCGCGCGTGGGGGTCGTCGCCTGGAAGTAGGCCGTCGGGCCCAGGCTGGGGAAGAGCCACACTCTGTCAACGGCGAAAGCGAGAGCTAGCGGCACCGTCAAGATGGCCGCCCCCGCTAGGGGCTCCCAGACGATGT
Source organism: uncultured Chloroflexia bacterium (assembly GCA_963703345.1). Lineage (GTDB taxonomy): Bacteria > Chloroflexota > Dehalococcoidia > DSTF01 > JALHUB01 > JALHUB01. The sequence continues at coordinate 2,181,792 of OY969814.1, forward strand.
TGGGGATGTCAGGAATGCGACTGAGCCATCCCGTGCGCGGGACCGTCGTTTCTTCGGGCGCCAACGCTCTTCCTTGAAATCAAGCCGCCCGTTGAGATCAGGACGTTCTACATACCGGCGCTCATGCCGTCGAGTGCAGCGACCTCCTCGGGCGAGAGGCGCAGGTCGACCGCGGGCAGGATGGCCGCGAGCTGCTCCTCACTGTTGGCGCCGATGATGGGCGACGTTATCACGGGCTTGGCGAGCAGCCACGCGACGGCGACCGCCGCCAGCGTCGTCTCACGCGCCCGGGCAATCACCTCCAACGCCTCGATGACGCGCCAGCCGGCGTCGTTCTCATAGCGTCTCACACCGCCCGCGCGAGCGCTCTTCGGTTCGGGGCGGTCGCGGCGGTACTTGCCGGTCAGGAAGCCGCTGGCGAGGGGGCTGTAAGGGATGACGGCGATGCTCTCGCGCAGGCAGAGGCCGGCGAGGGCCTCCTCGAACTCACCGCGGTGCACAAGGCTGTAGTTCGGCTGCAGCGAGATATAGCGAGACAGCGAGTTCTGGCGCGCAACGTCTAGGGCTTCTTCCAGCAACGGCGCCGAGTAATTCGAAGCGCCGATATAGCGCACCTTCCCCGACCGGACTAGATCGTCGAAGGCGCGAAGCGTCTCCTCGATGGGTGTCTCGTCGTCGGGCGCGTGCGACTGGTAGAGATCGATTGTCTCGATCTGGAGGCGCTGCAGGCTCTTCTCGACCGCCTGCACGATGTGATTGCGTCCGAGGCCCTTGCCGTCCGGCCCTTCCCACACCGGCATGCGGACCTTGGTCGCGACGACCATCCTGTCACGATTGCCGCGCGCCTTCAGCCAGCGGCCGATGATCGATTCGGAGACGCCGCCGGGGTTGTCGGGAGCCCAGCGGCTGTAGACGTCCGCCGTATCGATGAAGTTGCCGCCGGCAGCGACGAAAGCGTCCATGACGTCGAACGCTGCGGCTGCGTCGGCGGTCCAGCCGAACTGCATCGACCCCAGGCAGAGGGCCGAGACCTCCAGGTCTGTTACGCCGAACTTACGTCGCTGCATGTCCTCATTCTATCACGACGTGAAGCGCTCGAAGGGGGCTCTCGTAAGCGGCGAAAGGCGCCCTATTCGCCGCCGAAATCGTCTGCTTCCACGTCGGCTGCCTTGCCGGTCAGCACGCCGAGCCGGACGGCGCTCACCTTTCGGTAGACCTCCCGCGGATCCCGCAGGACACCGTCGACGGTGAGCAGCGCGTCGACCCTGATGCCGAAGAGCCGTTCGTTCTCCACCAGATAAGGGCGTATCAGGAGCCAGTCGTCGTCGGTCAATGGGCCAAGCTCGCCGCCGTTGAGCTGCGACTCTTCGACCTGCCCCAGCGGGTCGCGCACGTAGATGGCGCCGCCGGAGGCGAGCGAGAAGAGGTTGCCGCCGGGATAGGGGACCGGCTGCGGCACGAGATTGTTGCGCTCATCGAACTCCATGCCGTTGACGACGACGAAGCCGCCGCCGTTTAGGGGGTCGCCGGCCATGAACGATTCGGCGAGGAAGTCGAGGCAGGTGCCGTTGATGACGACGCGCGGCCTTCCGACGGCATTGATCAGCGGCCGCCCGGCGGCGTTGCCGAGGACGTATACTTCGCCGCCCTTGGCGCCGTAGAGGAACGTCTGACCGACGTCGCCGTGGACGACGAGCTTGCCGCGATTCATGATCTGCCCGAGCTGGTCCTGCGCATTGCTGTGGACGAATATGGAGAGGCCGTCGATTCCGGAGGCCAGGTAGTCGCCGGAGCTGCCGTACACGTCGATTCGGACGTCCTGCGTCTCCGGGCCCAGGCCGCAGCCGGCAAAGCGCTGGCCGCGATAGCCGTGGCAGATGAAGCGGCGCCACCCCATCCCATAGGCGCGACGCACGAGCACGGCGTCGCAATCGTCGCCTTCCGGCGGGAAGTCTTCGACGTTGACGACGAGCGTTTCCTCGCCCGCTTGCGGCGGCGCAAGCAGCTCACGGGTCTGCCAGTCGATCTTGCGATAGGCAGCACTGTTGACGGACCCGAACGGTGGCGCGGCTTCGAACAGCGACGAGAGCGATTCGTCGATGACGCGCAGCACCGAGCTCCGACGCTTGTCCCCCGTGTCATAGCGACGGTCGCGCAGCAGCGTGAGCACTTCGATGGCCGTTGCGGCGCCGTTGCCCTCGGACGCCTCTTCAATGAGGGCGTCGCAGAAGGAGCGCAGGCCGTCGGGCTGCCACCCGGGCAGCGCTTCCGCGGCGTAGCGGTAGAGCGCCGCGCCGTCGTTGCGGGCAAGACAGTCGCGGATGGCTTCCCGAATCGATGAGGCGGCCCGCTCCGGCGCCGGGACGTCGCAACGTATGGCGGCGCTGCCGGCGGTCACCGGGCGGCCGAACTTGTCGCTGCAGGTGAGCGTCTTGTGGCCGTTCCCCTCGACATTGAAGAGGAAGGCGCCGCCGTCGGTGTGACTGCCGCCGCGGGCGTTCCAGTAGCGGTCGGCCACCGGGCAGAAGCGCGCGTCTTCGGCGGCCAGGCTGCGCAGCGTAGCGTCGATTGCCTGCTTCTCGGAGCATATCAGCCCGATCTGAACGTCGCCGTCGGCGAGGGCGAAGACCTGGGGCCGCAACATCGCCGTGTCCGTGATGCCCAGGAGCTGATAGCGTCCTTCGTCCGGCAGGCTGCGGGCGATGATGAAGAACCAGGGCCCGTCGGGCGAGCCGTGGATGTGGGCGGCCTGCAGTCGGCGATAGAGAAGCTGCTTCTCCTCGGGAAGCTGATCGAAGTCGCGCTCCGTCGTCGGAGCCAGCGCCTCGATGATGTACTCCAGCGGGTACTTGTAGACGCGCGCCCACAGGTCGAATAGGAGCGCCGAGACCTCGGTGTCGGTCAGGAACTGCGGCCGGATGTTGCGCTGCAGCAGGTACTCGGCGACAGAGTGATAGTTGGCGAAGTCGCCGTTGTGGACCAGTGCCTCGTTCAGGCCGACGAACGGGTGCGCGCCACCCGGATGCCAGACGCGCCCCTTAGTCGGGTAGCGCTGGTGGGCGATCCAGACGTGGGCGCGAAAGTCCTCCAGACGATAGTACTGGACGATCTGCTCGGCGTAGCCCACGATCTTGAAGACGACCAGATTCCGTCCATGCGAGAGGACGAACGCCCGCTGCTCGCCGAGCGAGGCGTAGAACTTCTCGTTCAGGCGGACGGAGTTGCGGTAGACGAACTCGTCCTCCACGTCGCGCGAGGGCAGGTCGGCGAGTCCCTGGCGCTCGGCGAACTCCGTCAGCACTTCGGGTTTCACGCGCAGCAGGTAGCGCTGGACGTCCGGCGGCTTTATCTCCATGCCCGGCACGTCGCGGTAGTCGTCAACTGTCGGCATTTGAGCCGAGAGGGCGACGTCGAAATAGGGCGCGATGCAGGCTTCTTCCACCTCGCCGCGCGCCTTGGGATCGAGGAGGGCGACCTGGAGCAGGTAGTGCGAATCGAGCACCTCCTGCGTGACGCCTATGTCCTCGGCCACCAAGCCGGCCGCCGCGATTCCGCCGCCCTTGCCGTTGCCGCGGTTATGCATCTGAACAGAGGGCTCGTAGATGTGACGCCCGCGGATGGGGATGGAGCAGGCGAAGCCGGTTACGCCGCAACCGCCCTCGTCGGCGGCGCGACGCTCCACCGTGCGAGGCTTGCCTTCCAGAAGCTCCGCCCGCGATTCGACAATCCGGTCGGCGGCGTCAGTCATTGCCGTCGTCCTCCTCCCAGCGAACGCGACGCAGGCAGTCGTAGCGGCCGCGCAGCTCGGAGACGCTTCTCATACCGAGGCGCGCCAGCACGTCGACCATCCGCTCGCGCCAGGCGGAGTAGAGGTTGATGAGACGCTGTGTCGCCCAGTCTATCTGCACCTGCTGCATCAGCTCGCGGTCGGTCGTGGCGATGCCGCGGGCGCAGCCGCGACCGCTCTCGCAGTTGCCGCAGCGGATGCAGCCGAGGGCGACGAGCTCGGAGGTGGCAATGACGGCGCCGTCGGCACCCAAGGCGATGGCCTTCAGCACGTCGTCGGCCGTCCGGATGCCGCCGCTGGCGATAAGGACGACCTCGTCGCGCACGCCCTCGTCGACGAGGAAGCGATGCACCTTCGGGATGGCGTACTCGACGGGCATGGCGATGTTCTTCTTGGCGATATCGGGCGCGGCGCCGGTGCCACCGTAGCTGCCGTCGATATGGATGATGTTGGCGCCGGCGTGGTAGCTGCCGACGGCCACCATATCGACGTCGGTCGGCGTCGAGACTTTGACCGACATCAGGGCGTGCGGGTTGATCTCCTTGATCCAGTCGAGGTGCTTCTTGTGGTCCTCGACGGAGTAAACGCTATGGAACGGGAAGGGCGAGAAGAGGGCGTTGCCGGCGACGGCCTGGCGCAGGCGGGCCACGTCCGGCGTATTCTTGTCGCCGAGGAGGTGGCCGCCGAGGCCGGGCTTGGCGCCCTGCGCGTACTTGAACTCGACGATGCGCACTCGCTGGATCGTCTCCTCGCGCACGCCGAAAAGCCCCGTCGCCACCTGCGTGATGACGTGGTGATCGTAGGGTTGCAGGCGCTCCGGGTAGCCACCCTCGCCGGTGCAGGTGAAGGTGTTCCAGGCCGTGGCCGCGCGCGCCCGCGCAACCATGACATGGATGCTCACGGCGCCGAAGGACATGCCGCCGCCGTAAAACGGCAGGTCGATGCTGATCCTGGGACGGCCGTCTTTGCGACGGTTCAGCTCCAGGCTGGTGTCGACCTCATCGGGCGAGACGGCCTTCTCTAGAGACTGCGGGAAACGGAAGCGGAGGGCATCGAAGCCGCCGCCGGAAGCGCCGTGCCGGAACTCCAGGTCGCCGACGGCGGCGACGTGGCCGGTATCCGCCTGCCGCCAGGTCGCCATGAGGAGATCGGACGTCCAGCGCGGGTCGCCGATGGCATCGGCCGTCGGATTCGGGCCGACGGAGAGCGCCTTGTTCGGACAATGGACGACGCAATAGTGGTCGGTCAGAGCGCATTTCGGGCCGATGCAGAGGAAATCGCGCGGACGCAGCGGCCGGTTGTAGCCAGCGGGCTTGACGTGGACGCCGTAAGGGCATATCTCGACGCAGACGGCGCAGCCCTTGCAGTCGGCGCTGCGTCGCACCCGGTAGCGGCCGATGGGGTTTCGATAGCGGTCGGCTATAGGCTGAACGACGCGTTCAACGTCGATGAGCGCGGGGCCATTGGGGCGATCGATGCCGGGCGCCAGGATAGGGTCAATAACTGATGTCACCGAACGCCTCCCGATCCAGGTCTTCCAGGAACATCGCCCGGCCCACCTCGCCGCGTAGACGGCGGACTTCGCGGATGCCCATGGCGCCGAGCACTTCGATTAGCTGTGAGTGCCAGGCGCCCATGAGGTTCACCATGCGCTGAGCGGCGTAGTCGGCTTCGACCTGCTGTATCTTCACCGGGCAGTTCGCGTCGTGGTCGCCTTCGTCGCAGACCTGGCAACCGAGGGCGACGAGCAGGGGAGCACCCACGGCCACCAGGTCGGCGCCGCAGATGATCGCCTTCGCCATGTGCTCCGGCAGGGCGATGCCGCCGCTGACAATGATGGTCATCTCGTCGCGTATGCCCTCTTGCACCAGGCGCCCGTGAGCTTCGCGCAGGGCGTCGCGCATGTAGCGCGGCTCCGGCGTCTCGACCTCGCGGCTGTGCTCGTCGGCGCAGAGGTGGACGACGCGAACGCCGGCCCGGCGCAATTGCAGCAGCCGCTCGCCGGCGTCGCGGGTGAACGGCGTTCTGACACCGATGACGAGTCGCGGATTCGCCTCGCGGGCCTGCCCGACGAAATGGCTAATGTCGTCGCAATCGCTGATCTCGACGAAGCGGGCACGACGGAGCAGCTCGGCCCGCGAGCGCACCTCCTCGCCTTCCAGGAGCGGCGCCAGGTGGTCGAGGGCGACTCCGTCATCGATTTGCGAAGCGCGGGCGACGGCCAGCGTCCGCAGTGTTCCGGCGGCGCTCGTTCTGGCGGCCAGGAGGTTCTCGCCGTCGCGCCCCCAGGGCGGCATGTCGAGGATGAGCGGCAGCGGCAGCTCGAGAAGTTGCTCTTCGCTCTCCGAATCTCCGTTGGCTTCAAAGCGCAGGCGCAAGGGCTTCGGGCCCAGGTCGACTGAGGTGCTGATGTACTCGCGGCCGTGGATGCCGTCGCGCGTCGGGCGGACGATCTCCGACATGTCGGTCCACATAGAGTCGAAGCCGGGCCCGCAGAAGGGACCGCGATAGCCGGCGCCGGAAACCGGTATGCGTCCGCTGTCGGCCTGGTCCCAGGTAGTCAGGATCATCTTCCGGTCCCAGTAGCGGCCGCCGAGGGTGAGGTAGTAGGGATTGACGGAGAGGGAAAGGATGCCCTTCGTGCAGTTCTGGACACAAGACAGGCAGGCGCGGCAGTCGAACGCCGGCTCCAGGGGCGCCGCGGGATCGCGGTCGTGGGCGCGCTCGAGCGGCCAGATGCCGCTAACGCAGGCGTTTTTGACGCAGTTGCGGCAGCGGGCGCAGTCTTCCCGCCAGTCGACAATGCTGTACTTGCCGATCCGTGGGAAACGGGCCGCGATTGGCGCTACCGGGACGTGGTAGCGTTCCGGCAAGACTCCCTCCTGCTTACTTATTGCTGCCTGGACTACCGGCGACCGGTAACCGGTTGCCGCCTGCCAGCATTTTGAACAAAGCTAGCATACCGTCTCCGGCAGCGGCTGTCAAGGCGAAGGGCGGCCTGACCTGCCGCCCGCCCCTCGACATGAGGCGCCAAAACGGACTCTGTACTATCATGTCCCTGCATTCCGAATTGCGCAACAGGAGGAGAAGAGATGCGAGACGCGGTAGTTTGCAGCCCCGTGCGTACTCCTGTCGGCCGCTACGGCGGCGCTTTGAAGGATATCGACCCGGAGACGCTGGCGTCGATAGTCGTCGAAGCGGTGCTGGAGCGGACGAAGATCGACCCGGCGGTGATCGGCGACAGCATCTTCGGCCATAGCTATCCCAACGGCGAGACGCCGGCGATGGGTCGCCTCGCCGTGCTGCACGCCGGCCTTCCCGTGGAGGTGCCGGGCTTCCAGCTCGACAGGCGATGCGGCTCCGGCCTCCTGGCGGTCTGTCTGGCGGCCATGGAGGTGCAAACGGGCGTCGCGGACGTCGTGCTCGCCGGCGGCGTGGAGAGCATGAGCCAGGCGGAGTTCTACGTCACCGGCATCCGCTTCGGGCCCAATCGCGGCCATCAGCAACTCCTCGACCGGCTGGATAGGGGCCGCGTGACCGCCGGGACTTTCCGCTACCCGGTGGACGGCGGAATGATCGAGACGGCGGAGAACCTGCGCAAGCAGTACAACATCCCCCGCCAGGAGCAGGACGAGTATTCGCTGCGCTCGCATCAGAAGGCCTGCGCCGCCTGGGACGCGGGACGCTTCGACGCAGAGACGGTGCCGGTGTCGGTGCCGCAGAGGAAGGGCGAGCCGACGCTGTTCGCCCGCGACGAGCATCCGCGCGCGGACACGACGCTGGAGAAGCTGGCGTCGCTGCGGCCCATTCGCCTCAAGTTCGACCCGGAGTCGACGGTAACGGCCGGCAACGCCAGCGGCGAGAACGACGCGGCGGCGGGCTGCTTGATCACGACGCCCGAGAAGGCGGCGGAGCTGGGCCTCAAGCCGATGGGGAAGCTGCTCTCCTGGGCGTCGGCGGGCGTGCACCCGGCGTATATGGGCATCGGACCGGTGCCGGCGTCGAAGAAGGCGCTGGCGCACGCCGGGCTGGAGCTGAAGGACATGGACCTCATCGAGCTAAACGAGGCGTTCGCCGCCCAGGTGCTGGCGGTGACGCGCGAGTGGGGTTTCACGGAGCGCGATTTCGACCGGACGAACGTGAACGGCTCCGGCATCTCCATCGGCCACCCCATCGCAGCCACGGGCGTGCGCATTCTGGCGACGCTGCTGTACGAGATGGAGCGTCGCGGGGCGCGCTACGGCCTGGAGACGATGTGCTGCGGCGGCGGCCAGGGGATGGCGGCCGTGTTCGAGAGGATGCCGTAGGCTTTCCAGGACGGTCGCGCATGCGCGAGGCGAAGCCGAGCGCCGGAACCACGCTGCTACCGCTTACCGCGCGTCATGTTACGTCGACCACCATCGATCGCGCGAGACGGCAGTGCAGCGTGCGCTGATCGCGCTCGGGTTGCGCGACTCGCTTCGCTCGTCGCGCCGCCGCCACCACGCAGTGTCTCGCAACAAACGCCTTCGCCACGTGCGATAATGAGGGCAGAGACCGAGTCGGAGGAGCGAGGATGGCTCAACCTCTGGTTGCCCTCGTCGGCGGCGACGAGTTTCGCCCCCAGGACGACGATCTCGACAGGTACTTGCTCGAGCGGCTGGAACGGGACGTGCCCCGCGTCGCCATACTGCCCACCGCCGCCAGGGATGCGCCCCGCCTTGCCGCTGAGCACGGCGTCCGCCACTTCCAGAGCCTCGGCGCCGAGGCAATCGCCGTCATGGCCGTCGACAAGCGGTCGGCAAACGACGAGCGGCTGGTGGCGGAACTCGACGGCATCGACCTCGTCTACCTGGCCGGCGGCGACCCGCTCTTCCTCCTCGAAACGCTGCGGGGTTCGCACCTCTGGCAACGCCTGTCCAGCGCCCGGCCCGAGGGATGCGCCCTGGCCGGCTCCAGCGCCGGCGCGATGGTGCTGGGCGAGGCGATGGGCTACCAGGGGAAGTGGACGGAAGCTCTCGGCCTGCTGCCGGGCATCTGCGCCCTGCCGCACTTCCAGGAATGGGGCGCGGAGGCGCTGCCGAGATTGGAGAAATCGTCGGCGAAGGGCGGCCTCACACTGCTCGGCATCGACGGCGCGACCGGCTGCGTCGGCTGGGGCGGCGAATGGGACGTTCGGGGACCGGGCGCCGTGACCGTCATCCGTCGGGGCGCATCTAAAGTGTTCCGCAGCGGTGCCCACATCTCGCTGGGCGGCGGCTAGAGGTCGTAGGCCGTCTCCGGCTCCACGATCGTCGCTTTTCGGCCCAGCTCCTCGCGGACGATGCCCGCCAGCTTCTCGAGCGCCTCCGGCTCGCCGTGCACGAGCATCACTTGCCCGTCGCCGCTGGTGCGTAGCCAGTTGACGATGCCGCGCTGGTCGGCATGAGCGCTGAGCCCGTTGATCGTGTAGACGCGGGCGCGTACCGCCACTTCCTCGCCGAAGATCTTGACGGAGCGGGCGCCATCGACGATTGCCCGGCCCGGCGTGCCGATGGCCTGGTAGCCGACGAAGATGACGGAGCAGTCCGGCCGCCAGAGGTTGTGGCGCAGGTGGTGGATTATGCGACCGCCGTTCGCCATGCCGCTGCCGGCGACGATGATGCTACCGGACTGCCAGCGATTGATAGCGCGGGAGTCCTCTGTGCTCGGCGTGAACTCCACGCCCGGGAACTCGAACGGCTCTTCGCCCCTGTCCAACCCGGCCAGAAGCTCCGGGTTAAGCGCTCTGAGGTGCCGCTCATACGCCTCGGTGATGCTTATAGCCAGCGGGCTGTCGAGGAAGATGCGGCAGTTGGGGCCAATCTCACCGGCGTCCCACATCTGGTGCAGATAGAAGAGCACGTCCTGCGAGCGCTCCAGGGCGAAGGACGGGATCACGACGTTCCCGCCGCGCTCTATAGCCTGCTTGACGGCGGCGATGAACTCCAGTCGCGACTCCTCGACCGGCCGGTGCAGGCGGTCGCCGTAGGTGGACTCGCTGACGATGGCGTCGCAGGGAGGGCACTGCGCCGGGTCGGGCATGACCTCGCGGCCGCGATAGCCCAGGTCGCCGCTGAAGATGACGCGCTTCGAGCTGCCGTTGCGCCGCTCCTCGATCTCGACGAAGGCGGAGCCGAGGATGTGGCCCGCGTTGCGCATCGTCAGCAACAGACCGTCGCTGACGGACAGCGGCGTGTCGTAGGCGACCGGCGGCGCGAACTTGTCGACGGCAAGCAGGGCGTCGTTGACGGCGTAGGGCGGCGGCAGTATCTCCTCGCCCTGGCGGGCTGCTTTCCGCCTGCGATGGCCGTACTCCTCGTACATCACGTGGGCGGCGTCCATCAGGATAAGCCGTCCTATCTCCCGCGATTCCGCCGTCGCGTAGATGGGGCCGTGGAATCCCGCCTTGACCAGCGACGGCAGGCGGCCGATGTGGTCGAGATGGCAGTGCGTCAGGACGACGGCGTCGATGCTGCGGGGATCGAAGGTGAACGGCTCGGCGCTCCGGGCGTAGGAGTGGTCACCACCCTGGAACTGGCCGCAATCGATGAGTATGCGCTTTCCGCCCGCTTCGAGCAGATGGCAGGAGCCGGTTACTTCGCGCGCCGCGCCGTGAGAAGTTAGTCGCATTAGTCTTCCTCTAGGTCGGGACCTTCGTCCGCCCCTTCGCGCGCTGCCACTGGTCGATCTTGGCGACGACGCCTGCCGGGTCATCGGCAAGCGACAGAAAGTCGAGATCTGCCGCGTCGATGTAGCCGCGCCCGAGGGTGTTCTGCCTCAGCCATTCCACAAGGCCTTCCCAGTAGTCCCTGCACATGAGGAAGACGGGGAAGGGGCGGATCTTCCGCGTGTGGATCAGAGTGATGGTCTCGAACAGCTCGTCGAGGGTGCCAAAGCCGCCGGGCATCAGCACGAAGGCGGTGGCGTACTTGACGAGCATGACCTTGCGCACGAAGAAGTGATGGAAGTCAATGGAGACGGTGTGGTACTGGTTCGAAGGCTGTTCCTTCGGCAGGGCGATGGTCAGGCCGACCGAGACGCCGCCGGCTTCGAAGGCGCCCTTGTTCGCCGCCTCCATGATGCCCGGGCCGCCGCCCGTGATGACGGCGTATCCCGCCTCCGCCAGCCGACGCCCCAGGTCTTCCGCCAGCGCGAACAGCGGATCGTTTCGCGGGATTCGCGCCGAGCCGTAGACGGTCACGGCGGGCGTGAGTCCCGCAAGCGTGTCGAACCCTTCGATGAACTCGCTCATGATGCGGAACATCCGCCAGGCTTCTTCCTTGCGGAGCTCGTTTATTATGTACTTGTCGCCCTGAGTCATTTGCTTCTCCGGACGTATCATCGGCAGAGGCCGCGAATACAGTAGCACGGCGACGCGACATGAGCCAACGCCGGCCGCGCGAGGGGCTGAGACGGCTTCGCGGGCGGCCACGAGGTGCGGATGGAGACTGGTGCGACGTGGCCTGCCACTTGCCGACCACATGCTGAATGTCAGACAGGGCCGCAAAAACGTCAAGCGGGCGACGATGAGTCGGAGCGTCGCGCGTCGCGACATCGCTCTAGCTGCTCGACGCCTGCTGCCGCAGCAGCGCCTCCTCCTGGCAGGCGAGATAGCCCTCGGCAAAGGCCGTCGCCAGGCACTTGTTGTCGCGGATGCACTTTACCGGCGCCCTGTCGCCGCTCTGCCAGCGGGCGATGAGGTTGGGCTCGCGGATGAGCGGTCGCGCCAGCGATATCATGTCTGCCTCGCCGCCGGCCACGATCTCTTCCGCCGTCGCGACGTTGCGAACGCCGCCGACAACGATGACGGGAATATCGACCGCCCGCTTCGCCGCCGCGCTCTCCACCCGGAAGAAGAGGCTTTCCTCGTCCTCGGGCCGCTCCGTGCGCACGCCAGTCGTTCCCTGCCCGGCGCTGACCTCCACCGCCGATAGCCCTTCGCCGGCCATCGCCTTCAGGGCGTCGAGCGCCTCGGCAAGGGGAAGCCCGCCTTCGCCGTCCTGCAGGCCGAGCTTCGCCCAGACGGGGAACCCGTCGCCGACGGCCTTGCGGACGGCCCTCAGCACCTCAACGTCGAAACGGCGCCTGTTCTCGGGGGAGCCGCCCCACTCGTCGTCGCGATGGTTCGTCAGCGGCGAGAGGAACTGGCTGCCCAGATAGCCGTGGGCAAAGTGGAGCTGGACGGCGTCGAAGCCCGCCTCGCGCGTCCGCCGCGCCGCGGCAGCGAAGTCGGCAATAGTCTCCTCGATCTCGGCGACGGTCATCGCGCGGTGCGCTAGTGGATAGCCTTCAAGCTGCGACGGCGCCAGTCCGACGCGCGTCGGACCTTTCAGCAGAAACAGGTTATTGCCGGCGTGGGCGATCTCCGCGCCGATCCGGGCGCCGCCGTCGTGTGCCGCCTTCACCAGGCGTCGCAGCCCGTCGATATGCCGGTCCTCGGCGATGCCGTACTGCCCGGCGGCCGCCTTCCCCTGCTCCGAGACGTAGGCGTAGCCGGTCATGATCATCCCAACGCCGCCGCGGGCGAGCGCATCGAATATCGCCACCGAGGTGTCGGTGACCTCCCCGTCGTTGGCGGCGCTGGCGTCCCAGGTGGCGGAGCGCATGAAGCGATTGCGCAGCCGGACGCCGCCGATAACGCAGGTATCGAAAAGGGGGTTCATATTGTCGCCTTTCTGTTATGCGATGCGCTTTTATAGTGCATCGGGGCGCGCGAGAGGGTCAAGCGCGGAGCCGTCGATGCGACTCGCACGAGCAGGCGGTGCTATACTGAGAGCACTCCCTTGAACACACGAGCACTCGCCATATTAGTCGCGCTCGGCATCGTCTGGGGCGCCTCTTTCCTGTTCATCAAGGTGATTGTGGAGGAAACGGCGCCGCTAACGCTCGTCGCCGGCCGGCTGACGCTGGGCGCGATCCCCTTGCTGGTGGTCATCGCGGTGCGGCGCCCGTCGATCGTCGAGCCGCGGACAGTCCTGCCCAAGGCGCTGGTGACCGCCGTCTTCGCGACCGCGCTGCCTTTCTTCCTCATCGCCAGCGGGGAGCAGCACATCGCCAGCGGCGTCGCGGCGATCCTGAACTCGACGATGCCGCTCTGGACCGCCGTGTTCACCGCGCTCTTCCTTCCTCACGAGCGCCTGGGGCGAAACGCGATGTGGGGGCTGGCCCTGGGCTTCGGCGGCGTGCTCGTCCTCAGCAGCCCCGACCTCCGGCACCTGACCGACAGCAGCTTCCTGGGCCAGTTGGCGGTGCTGGCGGCGGCGCTGTCTTACGGGTCGGCGCTCGTCTTCGCGCGCGGGACGCTGGCGCGAGAGGACCCGGTGCTTGTGGCGACGCTACAGGTTGGGCTGGGCGCCATTCTGGTGTGGCCGCTTGTTTTCGCGGTGTCCGGCGGCGCCCCGAATCTCGACCTCAGCCTGAAGGCGTGGCTGGCCCTGCTGACTCTAGGCATGTTGGGGACGGGCATCGCCTACATCGCCTACTACTGGCTGATGGTGAACATCGGCGTGCTGGTGTCAGCGGTCACCTACTTCCCACCGGTAATCGGGCTCCTCCTCGGCTGGCTCGTCCTCAGCGAGTCGCTGGGCGTCAACGTCCTCGCCGGCGCGGCGCTGATCATCCTCGGCGTGGCGGTGCTTAGCGGCCGGCTGGAGGTGGCGCTGCGGGCCCTCGGCGGAAGCGAGCGACGGGCGACGGTGGACTGACCAAGGCGAACGTTGTAATTCGTTGTGCCGCGCCGTAAGATGGGCGCTAACGGCCGGACTCGACTCAAGGAGGAGCAAAATGGACGGTCATCAAGCAACCCTCTCGGTGGCGCCCCAAGCCGCGACGCGAAATCGTCTGACGGTCAGTTTCCGAATCATCCTGGCGATACCGCACATCCTGCTCGTCGGCGGGTACGGCCGCGACGGCGTCCTTGGGGCGGTCGCCTGGGTCGCAGCGGTCATCAACTGGTTCATAATCGTCTTCACCGGCAAGGCGAACAAGGACCTGATCGGGCTTGAGCAGTTCTACCTGCGCTGGCGGGCTCGCGTCCTACCGTATGAATCGCTGCTGAGGGACGAATACCCGCCGTTCGGCGATGGCGAGTACCCGGTGGAGGCGGATTTCCCGATGGTGCTGGAGGACAGGAACCGCTGGACAGTCGGCTTCCGAATCATCCTTCTCATCCCGCAGGTCATCGTCCTTGCTGTCGTAGAGATCGCCTGGCTGGTGACCGCGGTCATCGGCTGGTTCGCGACGCTGTTCAGCGGTCGCTACCCGGACGGGTTATGGGAGTTCGGCGAGGGCGTGATACGCTGGGTCCTGCGGGTCGAAAGCTACGCGCTGCTGCTGCACGACGAATATCCGCCGTTCAGCCTGCAGTAGCGCGGGGACTATTCGCGACCAAGCTTGCGGGCGAGCGCCTCGTTCGACGGCTCAGCGAGGAAGGAGCCGTCGGCGAAGATGAGGGTTGGGATCACTTCCATCCCCGCGTTCCGGCGCCGCACCACCGCCTTCTCCTCCGGGCGCTCGTCGAGATCGATCCACTCGAATGGTATCTGCCGATCTTTGAGGAAACGAAGCGTGCGCCGACAATCGTGGCACCAGAGCGCGCCGTAGACCCTTATCGATTGCTCCATCTGCCTCCTCCCTGAATAGTGTACGCTGCCGTCGGCGCGCGCCTCAAGCGGGCGCGGCTGCGGGCGATGCTGTAGAATCGCGCCATGAGGGCGCAAACGAGCGACAGGCGGCGGTTCTGGTCGGATATCCGCTTTCCGCCGCGCGACCAGCTCGGCCGCTACGTGCTGCTGAACGTCTACGGCGCGCCGCTCTCCGCCCTCTGGGCCGGCCTGAACACGATAGTCGCGCCCTACGCCGTCGAGAGGCTGGTGCCGGCCGGCGAGAAGAATACGTACCTTGGGTTGCTGCTTTTCTTCGGGCTGGGAGTCGCGGTCGTGACGCAGCCTTTCGCCGGGTCGCTGAGCGATGGCTACGGCTCGCGCTTCGGGCGGCGACGGCCCTTCATCCTCGGCTCGGCGGTCCTCGACGGCGTGTGCATCGTTCTCTTCGGGCTGGCGTTCAACTTCTGGTTTGCCTTCGTCGCCTACGCCCTCCTCCAGGTCGTCTCGAACTTCGGCCAGGCCGCATACCAGGCGCTGGTCCCTGACTTCGCTCCGCCGGCGGAAAGGGGCGTGGCGTCCGGCGCCAAGCAGGCGGTAGAGGTCGCTGGGACGGTCGTCGGGCTGGCGGTAGCCGGCGTCTTCACGACGATCGACGTCCCATGGGGCGCCTATGCCGGGCTGATCCTCCTGCTGCTGGTCGGAGCCTTCACGGTCTTCCGTCGCCTGCCGGAAGCGCCGAGCGTCGGGCGGCCGATCTTGGAGGGCATTCGGAGCGCCAACTATCGAGCCTTCTTCTACGACGCGCGGGCCAACGTCCGTTTCACGCGACTGCTGGCGGCGCGCTTCCTCTTCTTCCTCGGCTTCGTGTCAATACAGCGCTTCCTGCGCAACTTCCTCTCCGACGTCTTCCACCTGTCGAGCCCGGGCGCCTGGGCGGCGGGCATTCTCGTGCTGGCGACGGTCGTCGGGATCGTGGGAGCGCTGCTGGCGGGAAGCGCGGTCGACCGGCTGGGACGGCGGAAGGTGGCGCTATTCGCGGCGCTGGTCGCAGCCGTGTACCTGGTGCCCATCGGCGTCTTCCCGAACCTATGGCTGATGCTGGCGCTGGGGGCGATCCTCGGGCTGGCGGGAGGGGCTTACACGGCGGCGACGTGGGCCTTCCTGGCGGACGAGATGCCGCGCGGCGAAAGCGCCCGCTTCTACGGTATCGCCAACTACGCGACGGCTGGCGCGGGCGCGCTGGGGGCCGGCATCTTCGGCGTGATGATCGACGTGCTGAACGGCTGGAAGTATATTGCGGGCTACCGGGCGCTCATCCTCATCGCCTCCGCGCTGCTCGTCCTCAGCCTGCCGCTCCTGCCGAAGGAGAGGCCGCTTCAAGACGCGGAGGCGAGCGGGTAGGCCGGACGGAGCGCCTCAGGAGGAAGTCTTCACGTCTTTCTCGACGAGGGAGCGCTCGATGGCGGCGGCGTAGACGCCCCAGCACTCGCGCGGGAGCAACCTCCCTACCGCGATCATCGATTCCTCACGCGCCCTGCGGTCCGCTTCCTCGCGCGACATCCCATGATCGAGCGACAGCCGGAACGGCTCGCCGATGCGGAGCACCAACGTCGACCCTTCCTCGAACACGGCCAGCGGGTAAAGAGAGTAGCCGTGGCGCGAGAGCGTCGCCAGGAAGAGGCCGTTCCCCGGCGGCGGCTCGATGAGGACGCCGGAGCCCGCCGCTTCCGGCGTGATGCCGACAGGCCCGCCTTTCAGCGCCAGGAGGACGCGTCGCAGCGATGAGGCGCGCCCCATCACCAGCTCCGGACGTCGCGGCAGGACGACGAAATCGTAGATGAGGCCGACGCGGGCAAATACCCAGCGGGTGAGAGAGACGGGTACGCTCATCGGCCCGATGCGCCGTCCATACCACTCGCTGGTGAGCAGCCAGCTCAGCTCTTTGCGGCCGGGCCGTCGTTCCGCGACGGCCGTGCTCACCGCCATAGCGGCGTGGTAGGTGTTCAGGCCGGAGCGGTTGAAATGGTTCATGACGATGACGAACGAGGAGTCTTTCGGCAACCGGTCGAAACCCTCGAAGCGGCGCGGATAAGGGCTGTTGGCCATCACGAGGGCCGAATCGTGCGCGAAGGAGCGCCGCCGCCCAAAGAGGAGGTCGAGGGCGAAAGGCAGGAGCGGCGCCTTGGGGAAGGAATACTTGGGGCGCTCCGAAGTGCCTTCTTTACGGTCCATTACTGCTTCTACCATCCTCCACCTCGCGGCCGCCCATCTCACGAAAAAATTCCAGGCGGCCCGAGCGCCAACAAGACGCCGACCTGTTGCCGGGCCGGCGTTCGCATCGTCGCCCCCATCGCGCCGTAGCCACCATCCAGCCTAGCCGAGCTTCAGCGTGAGATCAACGAGCGCGGGAGGCGCCTTCGTTCGCCTCGTGGTATCATACGCAAGGAAAGAAAGGCCATCGTCCTCTCGCGGGCGGAAGCCCCGCCCGAGAGGTCCTTAGGAGAGGGACCATGACCAGCCCAAGCAGACTGGAGAGTCTGCCCCAAGCCCTGCATCGTCGCTTCGAGCTCACCATATTCGACTGGGATGGCACCGCCGTGCCCGACCGCCGGACCCCCGTGCCCGAGCTGAACCGCGCCCTGGAAGCGCTCCTCCTCCGCGGGGTCTGGATAGCGCCGGTGACCGGCACGAAGGTCGAGAACCTGGAGAACCAGTCGCTTCTACTGCTCTCGCCCGAGGCGCGGTCGAAGAACCTCATCGTCTGCACGAACCGCGGCTCCGAAGTCTGGTCCTACGACGCGGCAGGCGTCCGCCGCCAGGTCTACGGCCGGGTCGCCACCGACGTCGAAGAGCAGCAACTGACCGCGGCCGCCGAAGAGCTCCACCGAGAGCTACGGGCGAGGGGGCTGGAGACGGAGATAATCTACAAGCGATTGAACCGTCGGAAGGTGGACTTGATCCCCCTTCCCGAGTGGGCCGACCCGCCGAAGGCGAAGATAGGCAACCTCATCGCCGCCACGCGCCAGCGGGTCCGCGCCGCAGGCTTCAGCGAGATCGGCGACGTGATACTCCTCGCCGCCGATCTCGCCCGCGCCGCCGGACTGTCGCAGCCGCGCATCACCAGCGACGGCAAATACGTAGAGGTGGGCCTGACGGACAAGGGCGATTCGGTCGCCTGGCTGTTCGAGAACGTGGCGCGGGGAAACGGTATCGATGACGAGGACGTGCTTATCGCCGGCGACGAGTTCGGAGACGTCGGCGGGTTTTCTGGCAGCGACGCGCGCATGCTTATTCCCGAGGCCCGGAACGCCGTCTTCATCTCCGTCGGCCCGGAGCCGTCGGGCGTGCCCGCGCCGGTCATCAAGGTCGATGGCGGCCCTAGAACATTTGCGGAGATACTTCAGTGGCAGTCGACACTACCAAAGAGCTGATGGCGGGCGAAGAGGAGACCTGGGCGCTCGTCTCCGACGGATTCGATCCGCTCAACGAGCGAGGCGCTGAGGCCGTCTTCGCGGTCGCCAACGGCTTCTTCGGCATCCGCGCGGCGCTGGAAGAGGGGAATCCGGCGTCGAACCCGATGATCATCGTCGCCGGCACCTTCGTGCCCACCTCGGGGCCGGCGGGACAGACGCTGCTGACGCTCCCCGACCCTTCCACGCTGTTCGTCAGCGCTGAGATGATCAACTTCAGCATGTCCAGCGTGCGCACCAACTCCCATTCTCGAAAGCTGGACATGCGCGAGGCCACGCTGCACCGCTCGTGGTCGTTCACCGATCGCCACGGCCGCTCCTGGCTGTGGCGCTCCCAGCGCCTCGCATGTGCGGCGCAACCGGAGGTCTATCTCTACCGGCTCGTCCTGTCGCTGGAGAAGGGCGAACGGCCGGAGAGAATCGTCGTTGCTCTGCCGAACGCCGCAGAGAAGGCCCCCATGCGATGGCCCGGCCAAGAAGACACACCGCTGGCTCGAGAGCCCATGACTTGGACGAAGACGCGGCTCTTCGTGGGCGGAGAGCCGGCGCGGCTAGCGAACTCATCGATAGCGGCCGAGGTGAAGCCCGACCAACCGCTCGTGCTCGACCTGGTGAGCGAGATCGTCCCGAGGGATCGGCTTCTGGATCAGAGAGACGGCATTTCCTGGCGGAAGCTGGCGGACGAGCACAAACAGGTGTGGGAGGACCGCTGGTCGCTGGCCGACAGCAGGATCAAGGGGGACGATAGACTCCAACAGTCGATAAGATTCGCCACCTACCATTTGCTCTCCTCCGCCACCGTTAACGACGGCCTCAGCTCCATCGGCCCCCGCGATCTGTCCGGCATCGCCTATCACGGGCACGTCTTTTGGGATACGGAGCTCTTCATCCTTCCCTTCCTGTCGCTCCTGTGGCCGGAAGCGGCTCGCTCCTGCCTGCTCTATCGCTACCGCACGCTCGATGCCGCCCGCCGCCGGGCGAAGTCGTTCGGCTACCGCGGCGCAATGTACGCCTGGGAGTCAACGGACACCGGCGAGGACCGGACGCCCGACTTCGTCGCCCTTCCCGACGGCTCGGCGGTGCGCGTTCTGAACGGCGAGCAGGAGAACCACGTAACTTCCGCCGTCGCCTATGCCATCGTCCAGTACTGGCGGGCGACCGGTGACGACGACTTCATGCGCGACTTCGGCGGCGAGGTCCTCTTCGAATGCGCCCGCTTCTGGCAAAGCCGCGTCTCGCCCTCGGACCACCTGTATTCGATTCGACGCGTTATCGGCCCCGACGAGTATCACGAGGGCGTCGACAACAACGCCTACACGAACGCGATGGCCCGCTGGACGCTCCTGGAAGCGGAATCGTACGCGACGAAGCTGCGGGAGTCGGACCCCGAGGCGGCGGAGTCGCTGATGCGACGGCTTCGCATCAAAGCCAACGAGCCCCAGGAGTGGCGGCGCGTCGGCGAGCGGATCAAGCGCAGCACCTTCCTCAAGGACGAGTTGGTGGAGCAGTTCGACGGCTTCTTCAGCCTGCAGCCGGTCGACGTCGCCTCCTACCTCAGGGCGGGCGTGCCGCTGGACATCGCCGTCGGGCACGACGCCGTGCAGCGGATGCGCGCCGTCAAGCAGGCGGACGTCCTGATGGCGATACGCCTGCTGCCGGAGCTGTGGACCGAGGCAGCGGTGCGCAAGACCGTCGCCTACTATGAGCCGATCACCGCCCACACCAGCTCGCTCAGCCCGCCGATCCATTCCCTCATCGCCGCCTGGATCCGTGACGACGCTCTCTGCCGCAAGTATCTGGACCAGTCGATCGGAATCGACATGGTGCCACCGTACAGAGGAGCTGCCGGCGGCGTGCGAATCGGCTCGCTGGGAGCGCTCCGGCAGGCGATAGCGTTCGGCCTGGCCGGGCTGAAATTCGACGCCGACAGCATCGGTTTCGATCCCTTCCTGCCCAGCGGCACCGACAATCTCGAGTACTCCTTCCTCTGGCAAAAGCGCCGCGTCGACGTCAGGATCGGCGCCAACTCGGTGATGGACGTGAAGATCGAAGGGACGCCGGCACGTGTGCGCGTGAACATGGAGGAGCGCGTCATTGAACCCGGCAACTGGCAGTCTTTCAGCTACGACCCCGCCGTCACCTTCTGGTCGGCCATCGGCAGAAAGGGAGACTCCGATGTTACTTGAGACTGCGCCGCTGCTGGTCCCGCTGGACGGGTCCATGCCGGCAGAGAAAGCGCTGCGGGTAGCGGAGGCGATTGCTGAGTTACAGGAGAACGATATCCAGGTGCTCTACGTGTCGCCGCGGCCGCTGACCGCAGCGGAGACGGCGGCGCGCCTGAACCTCGGCGACGAGTGGCGGATGCAGATCACCCTAATCAACGCCGTCGGCGAGCCGGCTGAGACGATCCGGCGCATTGCCTGGGAGATTCACGCTGGGGCCATTCTGATGTCCAGCCACGGCGAGGGCGGCAACCTGGAGGAGTCGGCAGGTCACGTCACTCTGCACGTCCTGCAAAATCCGCCCTGTCCGGTCTTCGTCCTGCGCTCCGCGCTCGATGCCGGCACGCAGGTACACCGTTTGCAGCACCTGCGTCGCATCCTCGTCCCGCTCGACGGCAACTTCGAGTCGACGCTGTCGGTGGAGGAAGCGTGCATGCTCGCATCGCGCTCCAATGCGCGGCTGCTGATGCTTCACATCGTCGACTCCAGTCCGGAGACGGCGCGGGCTCCCGCTTCGCCGGTCTTCCTCGATGATCCGCGCCACGAGCTCGAAGCGTGGCAGGACGAGTTCTTGCGCAGCAGCTTCGCTCTCGCCGGCATGCCGCGAAACGCCAACATGGTTGTCGCCCTGCGCGTCGGCGACCCCGGCGAGGAGATCGTTCGCTACGCCGCCGAGTCCGACTGCGACCTGCTCATCGCTTCGTGGAAGGGCCGTCTCTCTCCCGGACGGGCGCGGGTCGTGCAGATGCTGCTTGAGCGGGCGACCTATCCGCTGCTCTTCGTCGTCAGCCGGGTTTCGAACGGCGAGACCGCCAACCACGCGCTGCCCCTCGTCGACGAGGTGCGTCAGTCGCGGGTAGATCGAATCGCTTAGCAAGGAGGGACCCTATGCTCAGTGACGACATGCAGCAGAGGCTGAACGCCCAGCTCAACGCCGAGCTGTACTCGGCTTACCTCTACCTCTCGATGAGCGCCTACTTCGAGTCGCTGGACCTCGACGGCTTCGCCAACTGGATGCGCGTGCAGTTCCAGGAAGAGCAGATGCACGGCCTCAAGATCTTCGACTTCATAAGCAGTCGCGGCGGCCGCGTCGTCCTGGCGCCGATTGACGGGCCGGCGACGGAGTGGCAATCGCCGGAGCACGCCTTCGCCGAGGTGTACCGACACGAGCAGAAGGTGACCGGGCTCATCAACGCCCTCGCCAGCGCCGCCGCCGCCGAGCCGGACCACGCGACCGGCACGTTCCTGCAGTGGTTTGTCAACGAGCAGGTGGAGGAAGAGGAGTCGGCGAACCGGATCCTGCGCAACCTGAAGCTCATCGGCAGCGACGGCGCCGGTCTGCTTATGCTGGACCGCGAGCTGGCCCTACGGGTGTTCGTCCCACCGCCCGTCCAAGCCTGAAGACGGGCAGGTGGGCTGACACAGCACCTGCTTCGCCGCCCATCCGAGGAGCCGTCCATTCTCCTTTGAGCGCATGCCATGGCCGAAAACAAGACAATGCCAAGATGGGCTGCAGAGCCGTTTTTCCGCCTTGCCGATCACCTAAAGCAGGCTTCCCAACTCATCATACTGTCCATTAAGGGAATATCCGCTCTCGCAGCCACGCCGCAGGCCCTTCGCGACTTAGCTGCCCAAGAGCCTCCCTCAGACGCCGTGCCCGATCAAGCACACCCTGACTCCACGCAGAACCTCGCACAACTCGCCCAGACTGAGGTCAACACCGGTTTTCCCCTACTCTGCGCCCAAGCAACCATCTCCCTTTGGGCGGACTTAGAGAACGGCCTCCGCACTTTCCTCGCCGCGTGGTTCCGTCACGAGCGCAGCGCCAAGACTATCGAGCCGATCCAAAAGTTGAAGGTCTCCTTGGGCCGATACGAAGCGATGGACTCCGACGAACGTTCCCACTACATCATTGACCGGCTGGAACAAGAAATGGAACCACGCAGTCGCCGTGGCATCGACAGATTCGAGTCGCTTTTCACGGCCTTCGGCTTCGAAACCACCCTTGACGAGCGCTTGAAGAGAGATCTTCTTGAGCTCTACTTTGTCCGCAATGTCCTCGTTCACCGCAGGGGCATCGCAGATCGCACATTCATCCAATCGTGCCCCTGGCTCCCCCTCTCTGTCGGAGACCAAATCACCATAACGCCCCAACTGTACAAGAAGTATATGCACGCCGTGACCGCCTACGTGGTCGAGCTCCTTGTCCGTGTCGGCGCCCGGTTCGGCTTCGCCCGCTCTGATGTCACCAGCGACCCCCCCGGTTACCGGCCCAATGAAGCCTCGCTGACGTCGGCTTCCTCGTCTAATCCAGTGAAGGCCGTCGCGAAAGATCGCTCCGGCCCGTGAAAGGCTGGCCTGGCCCGCCCTCGCTCTTGCCCCTACCATTGGCGGCCCGTATTCTATGGCTACCACGTCCTCGGCCCGGGATTCCGTTCGTGAGCCCGCTTTCGCCGAGGCGTTTCGTCGCGTCCGTCGCCCTGCGAGAAAGCCATGACCAGCCAGACCACCGGCAACCTCGACAAGGCCTACAGCCCCGGCGCCGTCGAGCAGGCGCTCTACCGCTTCTGGGAGGAGCGCGGCTTCTTCACGCCCGCAATCGACCCATCGCGGCCGCCGTTCACTATCATCATGCCGCCGCCGAACGTCTCCGGCGACCTCCATCTGGGCAGCGTCCTCTTCGTCGCCCTCGAAGACATCCTGACGCGCTGGCACCGCATGCGCGGCGAGCCGACGCTCTGGCTGCCCGGCGAGGACCACGCCGCCATCGCCACGCAGAACGTCGTCGAACGGGAGCTGGCGAATGAGGGGCTCAGCCGCCACGAGATCGGGCGGGAGGAGTTCGTCCGTCGCGCCATGGCCTGGATCAACGACTACCGCGGCAAGATCCGCGACCAGCTCAAGCGGCTGGGCGCCTCCTGCGACTGGACGCGCGAATGCTTCACTCTCGACCCGGGGCCGGCGAAGGCGGTCCGCACGACATTCGTCAACCTGTACAACGAGGGCCTGATCTACCGAGGCGAGCGCATCATCAACTGGTGCCCACGCTGTCAGACGGCGATCTCCGACCTTGAGGTGGAGCACCACGAAGCGCAGGATCACCTCTGGTACGTCCGCTATCCGCTGCTCGACGACGAAGGCGAGCCAAGCGGCGACTACGTCACAATCGCGACGACGCGCCCGGAGACGATTGTCGCCGACGTCGCCGTTGCCGTGAACCCGAACGACGAACGCTACAAGGCGGTCGTCGGCAGGACGGCGCTGCTGCCGATAATGGAGCGCCGGATATCGGTCATCGCCGACGAGGCGGTCAACCCGGCCTTCGGCACCGGCGCCCTCAAGATCACGCCCGGCCACGATCCCGTCGACTTCGAGGTCGGCCAGCGGCACAACCTGCGCACCATCGTCGCCATCAACCTCGACGCCACCATGAGCGACGAGGCGGGCCCGTACAAGGGCATGGACCGCTTCGAGTGTCGCGCCGCCATCGAAGCTGACCTGGAAAAGGGCGGCTACCTGGTGAAGGTCGAGCCCTACACCCACAGCGTCGGGCACTGCCAGCGCTGCCACACCCTCGTCGAGCCGCTGGTGAGCAAGCAGTGGTTCCTGCGCATGGAGCCGCTCGCCAAGCCGGCCATCGAAGCGGTGACCAGCGGGCGCATTCGCTTCGTCCCGGAGCGCTTCACGAAGGTCTACCTGAACTGGATGGAGAACATCCGCGACTGGTGCATCTCCCGCCAGCTCTGGCTCGGCCATCCGATACCCGTCTGGTACTGCCGCGATTGCGACGGCCTGACCGTCACCGTCCTCGATCCCGAAGTCTGCCAGCACTGCGGCTCCAAGGGCATCGAGCGCGATCCCGACGTTCTCGACACCTGGTTCTCTTCTGCGCTCTGGCCGCACTCGACGCTCGGCTGGCCGGACGACACGAAAGACCTGCGCTACTTCTATCCAACGTCGGTCATGGAGACCGGCT
The DNA here is from genome assembly GCA_963703345.1 of uncultured Chloroflexia bacterium. Taxonomy (GTDB): domain Bacteria; phylum Chloroflexota; class Dehalococcoidia; order DSTF01; family JALHUB01; genus JALHUB01. The sequence goes on from OY969814.1 coordinate 2,205,851, forward strand.
ACGACATCATCTTCTTCTGGGTCGCCCGCATGATAATGATGGGCCTTTACAACATGAAGGAGATCCCGTTCCACACCGTCTACCTGCACGGCCTGGTGCGCGACGAGCGCGGCGAGAAGATAAGCAAGTCCAAGGTCACAACCAAGCACCACATTCCCAGCCCCGTCGAAGCCATCGAGACGTACGGCGCCGACGCCCTGCGCTACGCCCTCTCGACGGCGGGCACGCCGGGCAACGATCTGCGCATCTCGGAGCAACGGATCGAGGCGGGACGCAACTTCGCCAACAAGCTCTGGAACGCCGCCCGATTCGTCGTCGGCCGGCTGGAAGGGCGAAAGGTCGCGCGGCCGTCGCTCGAAGCGAAGGAAGCGATGGCGCTGGAGGACCGCTGGATCATGTCGCGCCTGAACGCGGTCGTCGCCAGCGTCGGGCAGCTTCTCGACGATTCCCAGCTCGGCGAGGCGGGCCGCCAGGCGCACGACTTCCTCTGGGGAGAGTACTGCGATTGGTACCTGGAGATGGCGAAGGTGCGCCTCGTCGCCGGCGACGACTCGCCGCTGCCGGTGCTTGCCCACGTCCTCGACATGGCGCTCAGATTGCTGCACCCTTACATGCCGTACGTCACCGAGGCGGCCTGGCGCGCCTTGTCGCCGCACCTTGCGGACTCGGAAGCTGAGGCGCTGATCGTGGCGCCGTTCCCGCAGGCGGACGCCGTCTGGCTCGACGGCGAGTCGGAGGCGCGGGCTGAGGCGGTCATCGACGTCGTCAGAGCGATACGGAACGTGCGCGCCGAACGCGGCGTCGAGCCGGGACGCTTCGTCGAGGCGTACGTCATCGGCGACGACGACTTCCGGCAGGCGCTGGAAGGCAGCCGGGAGGCCGTGGTGGCGCTGGCGCGGGTGACGCCGCTGCATATCGTCGATTCGCCTGCTGCGGCGCCCAGCGAAGGCGTCGTTAGCGCCGTCCTGCGCGACGGGCAGGTGATTCTGCCGATGGCCGGCCTGTTCGACCTCGATGCGGAGCGCGCGCGGCTGGAGAAGCAGCTCGCGTCGTCGGAGGCGGAGGTGGAGCGCTTGCAGGCGCGCCTGGCGGACGAGCAGTTCCGCGCGAGGGCGCCGGAAGCGGTGGTGGGGCGGGAGCGCGAGAAGCTAGAGGCGGCGCAGTCACGGTCCGAGGGGTTGCGCCGTCGCCTGCAAGAGCTCGCCTAACCGCCGCCCATCCAACCAGGAGGTCGGCATCTTCAGGCCCAGAAGGAAGGGCCGGGAGGCTCACGATGGTCGCTTCTGTTGGGAGACTAAGACGAGTTGCGCTGCGTGAAGTGTGGCCGCATGAGGCGCTCGACTTCACCAAGTGGCTTGGTGAGAACCTCGACGTGCTCAACGAGGTGCTCGGCCTCAATTTGCAGAATCCCGAGAGTGAACAAGCGGCGGGCGATTTCCGAGTCGATGTCGTTGCAGAGGAAGCCGATGGTACCCTTGTGGTAATCGAGAACCAGTTGGGCCAGAGTGATCATGACCATCTCGGCAAAATCATTACCTATCTCACAGGCCTGGAGGCGAAGAAGGCGATCTGGATCGTTGCTGACCCCAGACCCGAGCACGTCGCCGCCATCTCATGGCTAAACAGTGAATCATCGACGGCCAAGTTCTACCTGGTGAAGGTGGAGGCCGTACGTATCGGCACGTCTGAACCGGCACCGCTGTTGACCAAAATAGTTGCTCCCAGTACAGAGCCGTCGATCAAGCAGGAGTTGACGGAAAGGCATACCCTTAGATACCGTTTCTGGGCCAGCCTCCTTGAGGCCGCAAAGCCCAGAAGTCGCCTCTTCGCAAACATATCTCCTGGGACGGACAATTGGATGGGTGCGGGGGCGGGAAAGAGCGGAGTGTGGTATCAGTACGTCATCCGCCAGCACGACGCTACCGTGTGCCTCTACATGAGCCGAGGAAGATTGGAGGAGAACAGGCTGATCTTCGATGCGCTGCACGAGTCAAAGGACTCGATCGAAGCCACTTTTGGGGAGCCGCTTGATTGGGTCAAACGCGAAGACCGGCAAACGTGTGAGATAAGGAAGGTAATCCCCGGAGGCGGCTACCGGGATGACGAGGATGCCTGGTCGGCAATCCAAGACAGAATGATAGATTCGATGACTCGTCTTGAGACGGCGTTGCGGCCCTTCATAGCCAGGTTGCCAGTGTAAACGCCGAAGGACGGCGGCGTTGGCGAGGCGTCCAAGGGCCCCGAGGCGACGGGCGGCCCTGCCGGTGAAGTCGCAATTCAGGAACCTCGCTCTCCCCCTGGTCGGAAGGATCGGGCGAGATGCCCGCCCCCCGCGGGAATGTCCCCCAAATTGACCCATACATTGCCTATTGATAGCATTTCGCTGTAGGTTGCCTGCACATCTCTCATAGCGGTGATTTGTTGCAAACCCTCTTGAATAATTACGCGGCCGTCCTTCTGGCCGTGGGTATCGGTGTGGGAATGGTCCTGGCAGCCCTCATCGCGGCCAGGATACTGGCGCCGTTCTCCTCGTCGAAGGCCAAGTCCACCCCCTACGAGTGCGGCATGCTCCCCATTGGGCGCGTCCGCACCCAGATGAGCATTCGCTACTATCTATACGCAATCCTCTTCCTCGTCTTCGACGCGGAGGCCGTGTTCCTCTTCCCCTGGGCCGTCAGCCTCGTCGGCGTGGGCAAGGCCGCCTTCTTCGAGATGGTGCTCTTCCTCTCCGTCATGGGCGCCGGCCTGATCTATGCCTGGAAGAAGGGAGCGCTGGAGTGGCGGTAGAGGAGATCGACCGGGACGAGGCGGCGACGCCTCCGCGCGCCTTGACCAGCCTGGAGCGCGAGGCCGAACGGCTGCGCCCCGTGGAGGTCGTGCACCCGCACGCCCTCTACCGGCAGGTGCTGCCCGGCATCATCCAGGCGCCGGCGGACTACGTCCTCGCCCTGGCGCGGAAGTCATCGATCTGGCCGATGACGTTCGGGCTGGCCTGCTGCGCCATCGAGATGATGTCCGCATACATGTCGCACCACGACCTCGACCGCTTTGGCATCGTGCCCTGGGCCTCGCCGCGGCAGGCCGACGTCATGATCGTCGCCGGCACGGTAACGAAGAAGATGGCGCCCTCCGTCAAGCTGCTGTACGAGCAGATGCCGAACCCGAAGTGGGTCCTCGCGATGGGCTCTTGCGCCACCAACGGCGGCCCCTACACGCGCTACGACCGCGTTGTGCAGGGCGTTGACAAGCTCGTCCCCGTCGATGTCTACGTGCCCGGTTGCCCGCCGCGGCCCGAGGCGCTTATCGACGGTCTGATCTCCCTTCAAGACAAGATCATGCGCGAGCGGAGGAACATCGGATGACCTCTCCGCACGAAGGCCCGCAGGAGGCGCCGATCGTCCCGCCCGAGCCCGGGACCATCGCCGACCTGTTCCGCGAAGCGCTGCCCGACGTCGAATTCGTCGCCTCGCAGGGGCCCATCGACGTCATGCTCACCGTCGACCGGAAAGACATCCCGCAAGTCCTGCGCACGGCCAAGGACGACCCGAAGCTCGACCTGAAGTACCTGCGCTGCCTGCTCGGCGTTGACCACGAGGACGCGGGGCTGGAGGTCGTCTACCAGCTTTACTCCTTCACCCGCGGCCACGGCGTCACGCTGAAGACGCGTTTGCCACAGGACGACCCGCGCGTGGCGTCTGCCGCGTCGATCTGGAAGGGCGCCGACTGGCTGGAGCGGGAGACGGCGGAGATGTTCGGCATCGTGTTCGAGGGGCACCCGAATCCCGTGCCGCTGCTGCTGCCGGACGACATGACGGACCACCATCCGCTGCGCAAGGACAACCCGCTGGCGCAGGTGGAAGAGTGGCAGGGGCTGCGCCTGGGCGCGGAGGCGGCGAAGGTCGGGCATATCCCGGCTGGCTACGAGAGCATCGCCGGCGAAGGCGGCGAGGAGAACGGCGGCTAGGCGATGGTGACGGAACAAGAACGCGAGCTCGAGACGCTCGATATCAACGTCAACGTCGGGCCGCAGCACCCGGCGACTCACGGCGTCTTCCGCATGGTGCTCAGCGTCAGCGGCGAGAAGGTCGTCAACGTCGTGCCGCACATCGGCTACATGCACCGCGGTGCCGAGAAGCTGTCCGAGAACGTCGACTACCGTCAGGGCATCATCTACCAGGACCGCACCGAGTACCTGGCGCAGTTCAACGCTGAGATGTGCTACTGCATGGCGGTGGAGAAGCTGGCCGGCCTGGAGCCGCCGGAGCGCGCGGAGTATATCCGCGTAATCCTTACGGAGCTGAACCGCATAACGAGCCACTACATGTTCGTCGGCGCCTTCGCCACCGACATCGGCGTCTACGGCACCGCTTTCACATACGCTTTCCGAGAGCGCGAGTACATCCAGGAGATATTCGACGCTGTGTCCGGCGACCGCATGATGTACGGCTACTTCCGGCCCGGCGGCGTTGTCTGGGACTTGCCCGACGACTTCAGGGAGCGCGTCCGCTGGGTCTGCCGGCAAACACGCGTCGGCATCGACGACATCGACCGGCTGCTGACGACGAACGAGATATTCCTCACCCGCTGCCGCGACATCGGCGTCATCTCGCAGGATGACGCCATCGACTACGGCCTCTCCGGCCCGATGCTGCGCGCCTGCGGCCTCCCCTTCGACCTGCGCCGCAATGAGCCGTACTCCATCTATGACCGCTTCGACTTCGACATCCCGACCGGCACGCACGGCGACGTGTATGACCGCTACCTTGTGCGAATGGAAGAGATGCGGCAATCGGTGCGCATCGTTGAGCAGGCGCTGGAGCAGATGCCGGACGGCCCGATCATGCCGGAGAAGGCGCCGCGGCGGCTGCGACTGCCTCCGGGCGAGGTGTACATGCGCACCGAGAACCCGCGCGGCGAGTACGGCATCTACCTCGTCTCGAAGGGCGGCGAGAAGCCGTACCGGCTGAAGATCCGCTCCTCCTGCCTGAGCAACCTGACGGCGCTGCGGCAGATGGTTGTCGGGCACTACATCGCCGACGCCGTCGTCATCCTTGGCTCCGTGGACATCGTTCTGGGAGAGGTGGACAGGTGAGCCAGTTGGGCGAATTCTTCGACAACGTCTGGGTGGACGCCTTCTGGCGGCTCCTGGTCGTCCTCGGCCTGATGGTGTTCGTCGTGCTTGCGCTGACTTATGTCGAGCGGAAGTTCATCGGCCGCATCCAGATGCGCCTCGGCCCGATGCGCACGGGTCCCTACGGCATCTTCCAGCCCATCGCCGACATGATGAAGATCCTGCTGAAGGAGGACCTGCGGCCCGCCACCGCCGACCGCCTGGCTTTCGAGCTGGCGCCCTTTCTGGCGTTCGTGCCCGTCTTCCTGACGCTGCTGGTCCTGCCCTTCACCGCCAGATGGAGCGTTCGCGTCCTCGACCTGGGGCTGCTCTATTTCCTCGCCGTGTCCGGTCTTACCGTGCTCGGCTATGTCATCGCCGGCTGGGCCTCCGACAGCAAGTACGGCCTCATCGGCGCTCTGCGCACGGCGGCGCAGCTCATCAGCTACGAAGTGCCGCTCGTCCTGGCCGTGCTGGCGCTGTCGATGCTTGCCGGCTCTCTCAACCTCGTCGACATCGTCCGCGACCAGGGACGCGTGCCGTTCATCGTCTGGCAGCCGCTGGGGTTCTTCCTGTTCATGGCGGCGGCGGTATCGGACCTCTCACGCCGTCCCTTCGACGTCGCGGCGGCGGAGTCGGAGGTGGCCGGCGGGCCGTGGATCGAGTTCAGCAGCATCCGCTGGAGCATTCTCTACGCCCTCACCGAGTACACGAACATGTTCGCGCTCTGCGTCCTCGGATCGCTCATCTTCCTCGGCGGCTGGGACTGGCCGCTGGGACTGAAGTGGGGCTGGCCCTGGCAGCTCGTCCTCATCTTCGGGAAGACGATGACCTTGATCCTCGTCATCATGTGGCTGAACGCTACTTTCCCGCGCGTCCGCGTCGACCAGCTCATGTCGTTCTGCTGGAAGCTCCTGTTGCCGCTGGCGTTCGCGCAGATCTTCCTGAACGGCCTCATCATCGTCTATGCCTGGCCGGACTGGACATTCCTGGTGACCTCCGGCCTCACGCTGCTCGTCGCCGGCTACGTCGTCTACACGCGGCTGCCGCTGGGCTCGCCGTCGCGAATCGTCGCAAGGAGTACGGTCTGATGCTGGGAGTGCTGCGGAGCATGACGGCGACCTTCCGGACGATGGTCCGCAAGCCGGTGACCATCCAGTATCCGACGGTGCGCCGCGCGATACCGGAGCGCGAGCGAGGATACCCCCTGCTCCTCTGGGACGGCGAGGTCGGCGAGCCGTTCTGCACCGGCTGCCACGCCTGCGAGCGCGCCTGCCCGACAGAGTGCATATCGGTCATTATGAAGGACAATCCGCTGGCGGCTGAAGGGAAGAGCAAGCGGCGCAAGATCGTCGACCAGTTCCTGCTGGACTACGGGCGCTGCATTCGCTGCCGCATCTGCGTCGAGACGTGCAACTTCAGCGCCATCGCCATGAACAACACCTGGGCGGGCCACGAGATGTCGCGCTACGACCGCGGCGAGCTGGTGATGGACCTGGAGCAACTGCTGGCCGCCTCGCGCGAGGGCGGATTCATGCCCTGGGTGGCGCCATGACCGTAACGGAAGTGCTGTTCTACTTCATCGCGGGGGCCACCGTGCTCAGCGCGCTGGGCGTCGTGGCGACGGGGAAGGTGGCATACGCCGCCATCTCGCTCGTCTTCACGCTGCTGGCGGTGGCGGCGCTGTACATCCTGCTCGCCAGCGAGTTCCTGGCGCTGGTGCAGGTGCTTCTCTACGCCGGCGGCGTCGCGGTGCTGCTGCTGTTCGCGCTGATGCTGACGCGCGCCCGCGAGCTTGTGCCGGAGCTGGACGGTGCGCAGAAGCCCTTCGCGGTTGTGGCCGCACTGAGCCTGATGGGCGTGCTCATCGCCACCGTCTTTCTAACTACGTGGCCGCGGAAGGCCGACGAGCCAACGATCGTGAACCTCAGCGCTATCGGCGACGCGCTGTTCCGGACGTGGACGCTTCCTTTCGAGGTCGTATCGCTGGTGCTGCTGGTCGCGCTCGTCGGCGCGATAGTGCTGGCGCGGTCGGAGGAGGAGGAGGAAGACCTGTGATCCCGCTTCAGAGCTTCCTCGTGCTCAGCGCCATCCTCTTCTCGCTCGGCGTCTACGGCGTCCTTGTCCGAAGGCACGCGGTGCTGATCCTGATGTCGGTTGAGCTGATGCTTAACGCCGCCAGCATCAACATGGTCGCCTTCGCCGCCTATACGTCGCCGGAGCGATTCGCCGGCATCATCTTCGCAATCTTCATCATCACCATCGCCGCCGCCGAAGTCGGGCTGGCGCTGGCGATAGTCCTGCGCATCTTCCGCAACCGCACGACAGCGAACGTCGATGAGGTGCACGAGCTGAAATGGTAGCAACGACGGCCGTTTCGACTAGCGAGAGGGACAGATAGCGATGGGCATGGAGCAGGCGTGGCTCATCCCCGCCATTCCGGCCGCTGCCGCCGCCATCCTCATCCTCTTCGGCAAGTACCTGCCGCGCAAGGGCGACTGGCTGTCGGTGCTGGCGATAAGCGCCTCGTTCGTGCTGTTCATCTTCGTCCTCAAGGACCTGACTAGCGCGCTGGCCGGCGGCGGCGAGTTCACGGCGGTCCACTCCGGCCACCAGTGGGTGAAGTTCGACGGCTTCGAGTTGCGCATCGGCTTCCAGGTCGACCAGCTCGCGGCCGTGATGCTGGCGGTCGTCAGCTTCATCAGCCTGATGGTGCAAGTCTACTCGCTCGGCTACATGAAGGGCGACAAGCGTTACGGCTGGTATTTCGCCGTGCAGTCGCTGTTCGCGGCGGCCATGCTTACGCTCGTCCTCGCCGACAACTTCCTGCTGCTGTACTTCGCCTGGGAGGGCGTCGGCCTCTGCTCGTTCCTGCTCATCGGCCACTACCACGAGCGGCGCTCCGCGGCGGAGGCGGCGAAGAAGGCGTTCATCACCACGCGCCTGGGCGATGTCGGCCTCCTGATCGGCGTCATCCTGCTCTATCGTTCCGTCGGCACGTTCGACATGTCGACCATCTTCAACGCCGCGCGCGCCGGCCAGATCGACCACGCCTACCTGACGGCGGCAGTCCTCCTCATCCTGCTGGGCGCGATGGGAAAGTCGGCGCAGTTCCCGTTCCATGTCTGGCTGCCCGACGCCATGGAGGGCCCAACGCCGGTCAGCGCCCTGATCCACGCCGCAACGATGGTCGTCGCCGGCGTCTACCTGGTGGCGCGCACGATGCCGCTCTTCCAGGAGGTGCCCGCAACGCTGATAGCCGTTACCGGTGTTGGTCTGATCACCACCTTCATGTCGGCGACGATGGGCCTGGTGATGACGGACATCAAGCGCGTCGTCGCCTACTCGACGCTGAACAGCCTCGGGCTCATGTTCATCGCCCTGGGCGCGGGCTCCGTGACCGTCGCGCTGCTATACGTGTTCACGCACGCCTTCTTCAAGGCGCTGCTCTTCCTCGCCTCGGGATCGGTCTACCACGCGACGGATGAGCTGGAGGTGACGCGGATGGGCGGCCTGGCGAAGAAGATGCCGGTCACAGCGACGGTCTTCACGCTCGGCGCTCTGTCGATGGCCGGCCTGGTGCCTCTGGCCGGCTTCTGGGCGAAGGACGAGCTTCTACTGACGACCTTCAACAACCACAACTTCGTCATCTACCTGCTCGTGCTGGCAAGCGTGCTCATCACCGCCCTATACATGACGCGACTGGTCCTGCTGGTCTTCACGGGCAAGCCGCGCGACGAGCATGTCTACGAGCACGCGCATGAGCCCGGCCCGGCGATGCGCCTGCCCATCATCCTGCTGGGCGTGCTGACGGTGTTCGCCGGTTTCGTCGTCTTCAACGGCGTCGGGCGGCTGATGGGCTTCCCGGGCGGCTTCGGCGAGTTCCTGTTCACGAGCGAGCCGGAGGCGCTCCGGATAAACGTCGGCGTCACCGCCTCGTCGATCCTGCTGGTGCTGCTCGGAATCGCCGGCGGCTTCTACTTCTGGGGCGGAGCGTCGGAGCGCGCCAGGGCCGCAGGCGCGGCCGCGCCGCAGCTTTACCGCCTCTTCCGCAATAAGTACTACATGGACGACGCCTACCAGTGGGCCATCAATCACGTCGTGCTTGTCGTGGCGGGCGCAGTTTCCTGGTACGACCGCGCGGTAGTGAACGACACCGGCGTCAACGGGCCGGCCGATGTCACGCGCTTCGGCGGCTTCCTGCTGAAGTTCCACGAGACGGGCCGGATGCCCAACTACGCCCTGCTCATGGCCGTCGGCGTGGTCGTCCTGTCGATAGCTGCTTTGATCGTAGGGACGTAGCATGCCGCACAACTACCTCCTCCTGCCGTTCATCGTCCTGCCGCTGGCGACGTCGCTGGTGCTGCTGGCCGTGCCGGCGCGCCACAAGGACGTCGTGCGCTACATCGCCGCGGCATCCGGCCTGGCGCTGCTTGGGCTGGCGCTCTACGTCTTCTTCGCCTACCAGTTCGGCGACGGCGACAGTGTCATCCAGTTCGAGGGGCGCTGGCCGTGGCTGGAGAACGTGGGCTTCCTGGGCGCGAACGGCATCACGCTGCACCTGGGCGTCGACGGCGTTTCCGCGCCGATGGTGCTCTTGAATGGAATCGTCGCTTTCACCGGCGTTCTGATCTCCTGGAAGATCGACTATCGCAACAAGGACTTCTTCGTCCTCTTCTTCGCGCTGGTGGCGGGCGTCTTCGGCACGTTCATCTCGCTCGACCTCTTCTTCTTCTTCTTCTTCTACGAGCTGGCCGTCCTCCCGATGTTCCTGCTCATCGCCGTTTGGGGCTCCAGCAGCCGCTTCCCAACCTTCGTCCGCACGAAGGAGTACGGCGCGATGAAGCTGACGCTCTACCTGGTGGCCGCGAGCGTTCTCATCTTCATCGGCATCTTCGCCATCTTCGTCAAGGCGAACATCGGCACCTTCGACCTGCCGGCGCTGTACAACGTCCACTTCTCAGAGGGCTTCCAGAAGGCGCTCTTCCCCGTGTTCGTCCTCGGCTGCGGCGTGCTGGCGGGCCTGTGGCCGTTCCACACCTGGTCGCCGGACGGCCATGTCGCCGCGCCGACGGCCGTCAGCATGCTCCACGCCGGCGTGTTAATGAAGCTGGGCGCCTTCGGGATCATCCGCCTGGGCATCCAGCTCCTGCCAGCGGGCGCCCAGTTCTGGATGCCGGCCGTGATGGTGCTGGCGACGACGAACGTCATCTACGGTTCGATCTCGGCGATGGCCCAGCGCGACTTCAAGTACATGGTGGGCTACTCCAGCGTAAGCCACATGGGCTACGTTCTGATGGGCCTGGCGACGCTGAACCCCATCGGCGTGAACGGCGCTGTGCTCCAGATGTTCTCCCACGGCGTCATGACGGCCCTCATGTTCGCCATGGTCGGTGCCGTCTACGACCAGGCGCACGTCCGCGACATGTCGGTCTTCGGTGGGCTGGCGAACAAGATGCCGCGCTTCACGGCCTTCTTCGCCATCGCCGGGCTGGCGTCGTTAGGGCTGCCAGGGCTCTCCGGCTTCGTCGCCGAGTTCCACATCTTCGTGGGGACGTTCCAAACGTATCCGGCGTTCGGAGCCCTGGCGATCTTCGGCGCGGCGATAACGGCGGTCTACATCCTGCGCATGCTGGCGATGGCTTTCTTCGGGCCGCTCAATGAGCGCTGGTCGAACCTGGTGGAGATGACGCGCTACGAGCAGGCAGCGGGCGCCGTGCTCATCTTCTTCCTGCTGTTCATGGGCACGTGGCCGGCGCCCTTTATCGACCGCATCTCCCACACCGTACTGACGATGGCGGCGGTGCGATGAACCCGGACTACTCGCTGCTGATCCCGGAGTACCTGCTGGCGACGCTGGCGGCCATCGTCGTCGCCCTCGGCCTCTACGACACGCGGCGCGCCCGCACGTACCTGCCGTACGTTTCGGCGGCCGGCCTCGGCGGCATACTCGTCGTCTCGCTGTTTTATGTTAACAAGGGACCGCTGGATTTCGCCGGCCTCGTCCAGGTCGACAACTACACGACGTTCTTCCGCGTCCTGTTCATCGCCATCACCGCCGTCGTCTGCCTGGCGTCGGCGCACTTCGTGCGGGCGAACCTGCGCCACGCCGGCGAGTACTACGGGCTGCTCATCCTCTCGACCATCGGCGCGATCTACATGGCCGCCGCCCGCGATCTCATCGCCGCCTACGTTTCGCTGGAGCTGCTGAGCTTCAGCCTCTACGTGCTCGTCTCCTTCGCCAAGCTGGACGCGAAGTCGAACGAAGGCGGCATGAAGTATATGCTGCTCGGCGCCTTCTCCTCGGCGCTGTTCCTGTACGGCCTGAGCCTTATCTACGGCGTCGCCGGCTCGACCTCATACGGCGACATCAACGCGGCGTTCAGCGGCGGCGTCAGCAGCTTCGGCCCGGCGATGCTCATGGGGCTGGTGCTGGTAATCGCCGGCATCGGCTTCAAAGTGTCGGCCGTGCCTTTCCACATGTGGGCGCCGGACGCTTACGAAGGCGCGCCGCTGCCGATCACCGCCTATCTGTCGGCGGCATCGAAGGCGGCGGGCGTGGCGCTTCTGCTGCGACTGTTCACGGAGGCGTTCCTGCCGGTGCTCGGCGATTGGCAGTGGATGATCGCGGCGCTGGCGGCGGCAAGCATGACGCTGGGCAACCTAGTCGCCATCCAGCAGCACAACATCAAGCGACTTCTCGCCTACTCCAGCATCGGGCAGGCCGGCTTCATGCTGATGGGCATCGCCGCTCTCTCGCAAGCGACGGCGAGCACGCTGGTGCTGCACCTGACGGGCTACGTCATCACCAATCTGGCAGCCTTCGCGGCGGTCATCGCCTTCTACAACGCGAGCGGCAAGGACGAGATAGAGGACTTCCGCGGCCTGGCGGAGCGGGCGCCCTTCCTGGCGCTCTCCCTCACCATCGCTTTGTTCTCGCTGGCAGGAATGCCCCTGTTCGCCGGCTTCGCGACGAAGTTCCTGCTGTTCCAGGCCGTCGCCAATGAGGGGTTCCTCTGGTTGGCGGCGCTGGCGGTCGTGAACAGCCTGATATCGCTCTACTACTACCTGCTGGTCATCAGGCAAATGTACGTCGGCGAGGCGGACGACAAGCTGCGACTGCGCGTCCCTGCCGGCGTGAACGCGGTCATCCTGGCGCTGGTCATCGGCGTCTTCGTCGTCGGGCTGTACCCACAGCCGCTGTTCAAGGCGACGGACAGCGCCGTCCACGCAGTCTTCCAGACGTCGACGCAGCAGGCGGGAAGCGCGGGCGCCGCGTCCGCCGTTTCGCTCGACGGCCGCTGACGCTCTCGACGCATTCCCCTCAAAACAAAGGCCGGCAACTTTCGTCACCGGCCTTTCGATTGCTCTCTCGCGGGCAAGACGTCCACGCCAGCTAGACGCTACAGGATTGGCAAATAGCGCTCCAGCTCGTAGTCCGTAACCTTCGTCCGGTACTGGTCCCACTCCATCTTCTTGTTGGCGATGAGCGAGGTGAAGACGTGGTCGCCGAGGCAACGGCGCACCAGCTCGCTTCCTTCCGTCACCTCTATCGCCTCGTCCAGGCTGCCCGGCAGCACGTCGATTCCACGCGCCTTGCGCTCGTCTTCCGTCAGGTGGAAGACGTTCTCCTCCACCGGCTCTCCGAGCACGTACTCCTTCTCCATTCCCTCCAGGCCGGCCGCCAGCATAACCGAGAAGCACAGGTAGGGGTTGCAGGCCGGGTCCGGCGAGCGGTACTCGATGCGCGTCGCCATCTCCTTGCCCGGCTTGTACTCGGGCACGCGCACCATGTCCGAGCGGTTGCGCCGCGCCCAGGTGATGTAGCAGGGGGCCTCGTAGCCGGGCACCAGGCGCTTGTAGGAGTTCACCCACTGGTTGGTGACGAGGGTGATCTCGCGCGCATGGTGCAGCAGTCCGGCGATGTAGCACTTGGCAATCTTCGAGAGGTGGTACTTGTCGCCCTCTTCGAAGAAGGCGTTGCTCTTGCCCTTGAACAGCGACTGGTGGACGTGCATGCCGGAGCCGTTCTGCCCGGCGATCGGCTTCGGCATGAAGGTCGCGTAGACGCCGTGCGCGAGCGCCACTTCCTTGACGACGAGGCGGTAGGTCATTGCACTGTCCGCCATCGTCAGGGCGTCCGTGTAGCGAAGGTCGATCTCGTGCTGGCTGGGCGCGACCTCGTGGTGGGAGTACTCGACGCCGATGCCCATCGCCTCCATGTAGAGGATGGTGTCGCGGCGGAGGTCGGTGGCGACGTCGAGGGGCGTGAGGTCGAAGTAGCCGCCCTGGTCGAGCGGTTGCGGGGAATCGGCGCTCTTGAAGTAGAAGTACTCGAGCTCCGGCCCCACGTAGTAGGTGAAGCCGAGGTCGGCGGCGCGCTTGATGTTCCGCTTCAGGACGTAGCGGGGGTCGCCGTCGAAGGGCGTGCCGTCGGGACGAATGACGTCGCAGAACATGCGCGCGGCGCCCTGCTCGCGCGGCCGCCAGGGGATGACACTGAACGTCGCCGGGTCGGGCATGGCCAACATGTCGCTCTCGTCGATTCGTGCGAACCCCTCGATCGAAGACCCGTCGAAGCCCATCCCTTCCTCCAGGGCCCCCTCGAGCTCCTCGACCGTTATCGTGAAGCTCTTGAGCGAACCCAGGATGTCGGTGAACCAGAGGCGGATGAACTTTATGCCCTGCGCCTTGCAGGTCTGGAGGACGTAGTCTTTGTCTTTGCCGCTAGTGGCCATTCTTTTCTCCTTCCGATAACATCTTTTGTTGGCTAAGGCGTCGCGACGCGGCGCCTGTCACTTACCGGCGGGCCGGTTGCCTTCAGGTTTGGTGGCTCCGGACGACCGCGGAACTGTGAGCTCCGCCATCTGCACGACGCTCAGACCCTGGTACACGTAGGCGCGCTCTCCGTGCTGCGACAGGTCGAGCCCCACCTTCTCTTCTTCTTCGGAGACTCTCAGCCCGAACAGGAAGTCGAGCACATACAGGATCGCGAGCGTTGCGACAAGAGAATAGCCCAGAGTGACTGCGACGGCAAGCGCCTGCGCGCCGAACAGTCCCGCGCCGCCGTGAATCAGACCGTTCGCGCCCGCCGCGTTCACGGCGACGGTCGCGAAGAGACCCGTGGCCAGCATGCCCCAGGCGCCGCCGACGCCGTGGACCCCGACGACGTCCAGCGAGTCGTCCAGATGCAGCACGTGGCGCATCTGCACGGCCAGGTAGCAGAATGCACCCGCGCCGACACCTATGGCGATAGCGGGGCCGACGTCGACGAAGCCGCACGCCGGCGTGATTGCCGCCAGACCGGCCACGGCGCCCGCGCCCACGCCCAGAACGCTCGCCTTCTTCGTCTGCCACCAGCCAAGCAGCAGCCAGGTCAGCGCGCCGGCGGTCGCGGAGACGTGCGTGACGACGAGGGCGTTTACGGCCAGCCCGTTGGCGGCCAGGGCGCTGCCGGCATTGAAGCCGAACCAGCCGAACCAGAGCAAGGCGACGCCCAGCATCATCATCGATACGTCATGCGGCTCCAACGCCTCCTTGCCGTACTCCAGGCGCCGCCCGTACATGATCGCGGCGACGAGCGCGGCGATGCCTGCGTTGACATGCACGACCGAACCGCCCGCGAAGTCGAGCGTGCCGAAGTCCCGCAGCCAGCCGCCCGGCGCCCACACCCAGTGCGCTATCGGCGCGTAGACCAACAGCGACCAGGCCGCCATGAAGAGCAGGAAGGTGCTGAACTTGGCTCGCTCCGCGAAGGCGCCGGTTATCAGGGCGGGGGTGATTATCGCGAACATCATCTGGAAGACCATGAAGGCTTCGTGCGGTATGGTGGAAGAGTAATCGGGGTTCGGCGATTGGCCGACGTGTCGCAGGAACGTCCAGTCGAAGCCGCCGATGAGACCCCAGTGATCGGGGCCGAACGCCAGGCTGTAGCCGACCACGACCCACAGCAAGCTGACGATCGCTATGACGACGAAGCTGTGCATGATTGTGCCGAGAACGTTCTTCTCGCGCACCAATCCGCCGTAAAAGAAGGCCAGGCCCGGCGTCATGAGCATGACTAGAGCCGCGGATATGAGGACCCAGGCAGTGTCACCGGCGTTGATGACGTTTGTGGGCATGGTCCTCCACCTCCTCAGGAACGAATCCCTGCTCGGAGTGTAGAGGCCCTCTGTTACAATTGCGTTACAATCGGATGACGATGCGGTTACGAGGGTGAAATGGGTCACAATGATCCCTCCGCCGCGTTCCATGCCGCTGCAGCTTCACGTCGGCGCTCTATCCTTCAAAGCGCCGTTGGTCGGATGCTGTCGTTACGCTACAAGCCGGGTTTCCGGCCGATCTCCGTCTCTACCTTCCTTCCGACGCCCGTCGCCGGCACCTGCCCGTTGCTGGCAGCGCCGCGAGGTCGCGGGAGGGTGAGGTCCGCCACTTTCAGCACGCTCAGTCCCTGATAGGCATAGGCGCGCTCTCCGTGCTGCGACAGGTCGAGACCCATCTCTTCTTCTTCCTCCGAGACCCGCAGCCCCAGCAGGAGGTCGATGACGCGCAGGATTACGAACGTCGCCACGAGCGAGTAGCCGAGCGTTACGCCGACCGCCACTGCCTGGGCGCCCAACTGGCCGGGGTTGCCGTGAATAAGGCCGTTCGCGCCCGCCGCGTTCACCGCGACGGTGGCGAAGATGCCGGTGGCGAGGGCGCCCCAGATGCCGCCGACGCCATGGACCCCCACGACGTCCAGCGTGTCGTCGAGATGCAGCAGGTGGCGCGCCTGCACAGCGAGGTAACAGAACGTGCCCGCGCCGATTCCGATCACGATTGCGGGACCAACGTCAACAAAACCCGAGGCCGGCGTAATCGCCACCAGCCCGGCCACGGCGCCCGCCCCCGCGCCCAGAACGCTGGCCTTCTTAGTCTGCCACCAGCCAATCAGCAGCCACGTCAGCGCGCCGGTCGCGGCCGCGACGTGCGTCACGACCAGCGCGTTAACCGCAAGACCGTTGGCCGCAAGAGCGCTGCCGGCGTTGAAGCCGAACCAGCCGAACCAGAGCAGCGCTACACCAAGCATCATCATCGATACGTCATGCGGCTCCAACGCCTCCTTGCCGTACTCCAGGCGCCGCCCGTACATGATCGCGGCGACGAGCGCGGCGATGCCAGCGTTTACGTGCACAACCGTCCCGCCCGCAAAGTCAAGCGTGCCCAGACTTCGCAGCCAGCCGCCCGGCGCCCATACCCAGTGGGCTATCGGCGCGTAGACAAGGAGCGACCAGGCCGCCATGAAGAGAAGGAAGGTGCTGAACTTGGCTCGCTCCGCGAAGGCGCCGGTTATCAGGGCGGGGGTGATTATCGCGAACATCATCTGGAAGACCATGAACGCTTCATGCGGTATGGTCGAAGAGTAGTCGGGGTTCGGCGCTTGGCCAACGTGCCGCAGGAACGTCCAGTCGAAGCCGCCAATGAGGCCCCAGTGGTCCGGACCAAAGGCTAGGCTGTAGCCGACCACTACCCACAGGAGGCTGACGATCGCTATAACGACGAAGCTGTGCATTATGGTGCCGAGAACGTTCTTCTCGCGCACGAGGCCGCCATAGAAGAAGGCGAGGCCCGGCGTCATGAGCATGACGAGGGCGGCGGAAATCAGTACCCAGGCGGTATCTCCGGGATTGATTGCGTCGGTTGGCATGGCCGTCCTCCTGCTCAGCGATGTCCCTATACCCTGAGTCTAGAGGACGCGTGTTGCCGTCGTATTACGCGGCGATGAATTTGCAGTTACGAAGGGGGATCGGAAGATGGGCAGAAGCGGTAGCCGACGTTGCGCACGGTCTCGACGAAAGTGTGGCCGCCGCGCTCGATCTTGCTGCGCAGCCGCCTGATGTGGACGTCAACGGTGCGCGCGCCGCCGAAGTAGTCGTAGCCCCAGACTTTGTCCAGCAGCGCCTCCCGCGTGTAGACACGGTCCGGGTTGGTGGCGAGAAAGCGGAGCAACTCGTACTCCTTGAACGTCAGCTCCACGAGCACGCCATCGACGAAGACGCGGTAGCCGGCGAGGTCGATCGATAGCGCGCCCTGGCGCAAAACGTCCGGCGAGTCGATAAGGCCGTGGCGGTCCAGCATCCGACGAAGTCGCACGGTCAGCTCGTTCGGCCGCAGCGGCAGGAGCGCGAACTCATCGACGGCCGGGTCGAGACGGGAGACAAGCGCCCGGGGGAGAAGTAGCGCCAGGACGGGCGTCCTATCCGCGCCGTCCGCAGGTCCCGCCAGATTGCCGAGCCCTTCGCCTTCGGAAAGGTCGACGACGATGGCCGCCGGCGTCGAGAGGTCAAGAACCTGAGCAGCGTCGGCGCGGGCGCGGACCGTCACCTGATAGCCGGCGTCCGCCAGCTCCCGCGCGAACCCCTTCGCCTGGTCTCCGTCGCCGATAACGAGTATTGCCTGCATCAACCGTCCTGGTGAATTGTCGGACCGGCATAACACTACCGCAATGGCGCCGATAGTTCGAGTCCCCTCCGAAGGCGCCGCTCCGCCGCACGATTGAAACGTGACCTGGAATTCCGCTGAGCAGGCTTGACAATGACAGGAAATCACGATACAGTCGTGATATGACGTTGTATATCGAGATACAGAAGGAGAACAGTCATGCAACGACCTCCCTGGTTTGACTTCGAACGACTTCACGGTCGCCTTTTCGAGAAAGGGGACCTCAAGTACGTGATCCTGCAGTTGCTCAGCGAGCGCCCGGCCCACGGCTACGAAGTGATCAAGGCGCTGGAAGAGCGCTTCGGCGGGATGTACACGCCCAGCGCCGGCGCCGTCTACCCGACGCTCCAGATGCTGGAAGACATGGGGTACGTAACGTCGGCGGCGCAGGACGGCAAGCGAGTCTACTCGATCGCGGATGAGGGGAAGACCTTCTTGGAAGAGCAGAAGGAGACCGTCGAAGGCATACGGCAGCGCACAAGCGCCTGGTGGAACCCGCACCTGCGCGGCGAGCTGCACGACATGAAGCACGAGTTGCGCGATCTGGCAGGACTGATATTCCGTCGCGGCGGAAAGCCCCTCGGCAACCCGGAGACGATCAAACGTGTGCGCGCGGTCATCGAGAACGCCCGCAAGGAGATCGAGTCCATTCTCCGCGGACAGGACGCCGGTCAGTAGCCGCGGCTTCGCTTAAACTGAGAAGGCGTTATAATAGATTCGATGCTTTCTGTTGAAGTTTCGGACCTTCGTAAGAATTTCGGCCCCATCGCGGCCGTCGACGGCGTCAGCTTCGAGGTAGAAGAGGGGGAGGTCTTCGGCTTCCTCGGCCCGAACGGCGCCGGCAAGACGACGACGATAAACATCCTCTGCACGCTCCTGCGTCCTACGTCCGGCCGGGCGAGGGTGGCGGGCTACGACGTGCAGACGCAGCGAAACGCCGTCCGCCAGTCGATAGGCCTCGTCTTTCAGGATCCAAGCCTCGATGTCCAGTTGACGGGCCTGGAGAACCTGCGTTTCCACGCCCACGTCTACAACGTGCCCGGCAGCGAGCGAAACAGCCGCATCGAAGAGGTGCTGCGCGTCGTCGAGCTCTGGGACCGGCGCAACGCCGTCGTGAAGACGTACTCCGGCGGCATGAAGCGCCGGCTGGAGATTGCGCGCGGCCTAATCCACCATCCGCGCGTGCTCTTCCTGGACGAGCCGACCATCGGCCTCGACCCGCAGACGCGCGAACACATCTGGACGCACATCCTCCAGCTCCAGCGCGCGCATGGCATCACGCTCTTCATGACGACGCACTACATGGAGGAGGCGGAGCACTGCCGCCGCATCGCCGTCATCGACCGCGGCAAGATTGTGGCGCTGGACACGCCCGACGCGCTCAAGCGCATGGTCGGCTGCGACATCGTTAGCCTGCGGACGCCCGACAACGAGAAGGCGGCGGCCGACATCCGCGAGCGTTACGGCCTGGAGCCCCAGAGCCAGGACGGGCGGCTGCGACTGGAGGTGCCGAACGGCGCGGAGTTCATCCCGAAGGTCGTCCACGAGTTAGCGGTGCCTGTCGAATCGGTCGACCTTCACCGGCCGACGCTGGACGACGTTTTCTTGAAGCTTACCGGCCACGTGATCCGCGACGACGAAGCGGACCCGCTGGCCACCGCTCGCACGATGGGACGCATGTGGAGAGGAGGACGGCGCTAGAATGGCTACTTACGCACCAACCATGAACGGCCAGCCGGAGCGATACGCCGGCCTGGAGGCGAACCTCCGCGGCATCTACATAATCTGGTACCGGGACGTCCTCCGCTATTCTCGCGACCGGGCGCGGATCGTCGCTTCGCTGGGGCAGCCGCTCCTCTTCCTCATCGTCTTTGGCGCCGGCCTAAGCGCGTCGCTGGGAGCCGGACTGACGCAGCAGCTTGGCAACGTCTCTTACGTGCGCTTCCTCTACCCCGGCATCATCTCGATGGCGGTCCTGTTCACCTCCATCTTCAGCGCCATGTCCATCGTCTGGGACCGGGAGTTCGGTTTCCTGCGGGAGCTGCTGGTCGCGCCCGTCAGCCGCGCGGCCGTCGTGCTGGGCAAAGCGCTGGGCGGCAGCACAATCGCCATGTTCCAGGGCGCGATCCTCATCATCCTGGCGCCCATCATCGGCATTGGGCTCAACCCGCTTCTCATAGTCGAGCTGCTGGCGCTGATGTTCCTCGTCGCCTTCGCCATCGCCTCCGTCGGCATCCTCATCGCGTCGCGGCTCCAGACCATGGAGTCGTTCCAGATGATCATCAACTTCCTCGTGATGCCGATGTTCTTCCTGAGCGGCGCCTTCTTCCCGCTACGACAGCTCCCCCGCTGGATGGCGGTTGTGACGCGGCTGGACCCCGTGGCCTACGGCGTCGACCCGCTGCGACGCCTGCTGCTCGGCTCGAAGCTGGCGCCGGGGATTCAGATCGGCGGCCACCACCTGGGGACGATGGAGGACATCGGCATCCTCGCCGTCTTCGCCGTCGTCATGCTGCTGCTGGCGATGCGTTCTTTCGAAACGACGGAGTAGACGGGCAGGCCGTCACTCCTTCTTCTTCCGCCTTCTCTTGGGCTTCTCCGCTGCCAGCCGCTCCAGGTTGCGGCGGGCGATCTCAGCGCCCGGGCTGCCGAGCGCTTCGAAGATGGCAAGCGCCTCCTGGTATAGCCCGCGGGCAGCCGGGATGTCGCCCTCCGCCTCAGCCACGCTGCCAAGCTGGTGCTTGCTCTGGGCAATACCCAGGCGGTCCCCCAGATCCTCCGCTATGGCCAGGCTCTCCTCGTAGAGGCGGCGGGCCTCAGCGTAGTCGCCCTGCTGATGGGCGAGCCATCCGAGCTGGTGCTTGGTATTGGCGATGCCGGAGCGGTCGCCCAGTTCCTCCTTTATGGCGAGGCTCCCCTCGTAGAGGCGGCGGGCCTCAGCGTAGTCGCCCTGCTGATGGGCGAGCCATCCGAGCTGGTGCTTGGTATTGGCGATGCCGGAGCGGTCGCCCAGTTCCTCCTTTATGGCGAGGCTCTCCTCGTAGAGGCGGCGGGCCTCAGCGTAGTCGCCCTCAAGCTGGGCAAGGATGCCGAGCTGATGTTTGGTTTGGGCGATGCCGGAGCGGTCTCCCAGTTCCTCCTTTGTGGCCAGGCTCTCCTGGTAGAGGCGACGGGCCTCAGCGTAGTCGCCCTCAAGCTGGGCAAGGATGCCGAGCTGATGTTTGGTTTGGGCGATGCCGGAGCGGTCTCCCAGTTCCTCTTTTGTGGCCAGGCTCTCCTGGTAGAGACGACGGGCCTCAGCGTAGTCGCCCTGCTGATGGGCGAGCCATCCGAGCTGGTGCTTGCTCTGGGCAATACCCAGGCGATTGCCTAGCTCTTCCTCAATGTCCAGGCTCTCCCCATAGAGGCGGCGGGCCTCGGCGTAGTCGCCCTGCTGCTGCGCCACCACTCCCAGGTTGTGGGACGAGTCGGCCAACAGAGAGCGGCTTCCGGCGCGCTCGGCTGCCTGATAGCCCCGCTCCAGCCGCTTCCTCCCCTCGCCCCACAGGCCGCGCAGGTCAAGATACTGCACGAGGGCGATGGCGAAGCAGGCCACCGTCTCCCACTCCTCCGCCTCCCAGCACCAGTCCATGGCGGCGAGAGCGTTTCCTATCTCCGCGTCAAGCCCGCCAAAGGTTGATGGGTCATACCCAAACAGCGTCACCAACGCCAAGTAGTAGGCAGCCGCCTTCTGGTAGGGCTCACGGCTCCTGCCCAGGTGATCGCTCGCATAGCGGCGGACAAGCGGGTGGAGGGCGTAGCGTCCCTCCTCCTGCCGCAAGAGGGAGCGGCGCACTAGCCTGTCCATGCGCTGCGCGTCCGCGGCGGGCGCCACGGCCTGCAGCGCGGCCAGGTCGAAGCTGGGCCCACCGAAGACGCCGAGCATCGCGAACAGCCCGTGCTCTTCGCGTGACAGCCGCTTGTAGGCCGCGTCCAGCGAAACCCTGATAGCGCGCCCCTTGCGTCTCCTGCCCCTGAGCACGGACCACGGCGATCCCTTCAGGCCCTCGAGTATCTCCTGAGCGGAGGCATCCTCGAGCTGGGCTCCCGCAAGGGCGACGGCAAAGGGATGGCCGGCTAGGATCTCAACGATTTTGCGTGCGGGTTCCTGCTCATCCGCCCGCAGCGGTCTGATGGCGGTTCGGCGAAGTATCTCCAGGCACTGGTCGTCGGTCATGCGTGTCAATTCGACCGCCTGGGGGCCCCGCGGGCGGTGCTGGCTGGTGACCAGGGTAGCGCGGTGGCCCTCGCTGGCGAAGCGAGCGGAGGCGTCGGGGTTCTCGCAGTTGTCAAGGACGACCAGTATATTGCGCCCGCCGATGGCCGTCCGCAGTGCGCCGACCCTGTCATCGTCGGACTTGGCTTGAGCAACCTCTGTGGTTCCAAGAGCGCTGCCAACTGTCTCGCACATGGCCCGCAGATCCATGCCCGCCGCATCCACCCACCAGACGCCGTCCGGGAAGCGCTCCCTGATCTCCGGCCTGCCTGCGACCTGCATGGCAAGGGACGACTTGCCCATCCCCGGCTCGCCGAACGCGCATACAGCGTGACCGTCGAGGAGGAGGCCTGCTGCTTCGTCCTCTTTGTCCTGCCTGGGGACGTACTCCTCGGGCGGAGGAGGTGGAACAGTAGCGTCGGGGCTACGCGCCGGGGTGCCAGTCTTCGGTGATCCCCGGATTTTAGCCCAGGTGAAACCCACCACCGAGCCAAGGAGTCGGGCTATGGGAGTGAACACGACTATTAAGACCAACGCTAGCGCCGCCAAGGCGCCTATGCCTAACCACCTCGGATCTGTCAGGCCTATCGCTAGCGGTTCCATCACTCGTACCGCATCCTAATGTTCGCCTTCGGACTCTGCGCTTGCGTGTTGGGAGCGTCATTGTATCACGGAGCGATGGGATCGTCGAGTGCCGCGAGCCCCTTACAACCGCGCCTCGACTCTGCTATCCTGACTCCAGCCCTCGATACCAATCGCCGGAGCCGCGCCATGCCGCCTTTCAACTACTTCCGCCATCGCTTCGCCGGTCCGCGAACCCGATGTTTTCGCTGCATTTCTGCGCCATCTTCCAGCCTGCCTGTAGGGATTCACTTCGCTCCCGTCCAGATTCAAAGAAATGACGAAAAAACGATTGAATTCAACTGGTCAATTAAACGCCCGTCGCCTCCCTCTCAAGGTGCATCTCCTTGCCCCTGCTCCCCGATTCGTCTAACATACTCCTGCAGCCTGGGCACAGGAGTATCCCCCCATGAAAGAGTACAAGACAGAGGATATCCGTAACGTCGTCCTCATCGGCCACGGCGGCACCGGCAAGACCACCCTCGCCGAGGCCATCCTCTTCGCCGGCGGCGCCATCAACCGCCTCGGCCGCGTCGAAGACGGCACGACGACCTCCGACTACGACCCCGACGAAATCAAGCGCACGATAAGTATCAACCTGTCGCTCCTTCCCTGCGAGTGGAAGGGCAAGAAGATAAACGTCATCGACGCGCCGGGCTACGCGGACTTCGCCGGCGAGATGCGCGCCGCAGTCCAGGCCGCCGACGCCGCCGTCGTCCTCGTCGACGCCTCTGCCGGCGTCGAGGTGGGCACCGAGACGTCGTGGGCCGCCGCCGACGCGTTGGGCTTGCCCCGCGCGGTGCTCATCGACCGCATGGACCGCGAGAACGCCGACTTCGCGCAGGCGCTCGGCCAGGTGCAGTCGTTCTTCGGCAAGAAGTGCGTCGCGCTGCAGCTTCCCATCGGCGCCCAGAGCTCGTTCAGCGGCGTCATCGACCTGCTGGCTATGAAGGGTTATTCCGGCGAGAAAGGCACGGAGGGCCCCGTGCCCGACTCGCTGTCCGAGCAGGCGACGCGCTACCGCGAGCAGCTCGTGGAGGCCATCGCGGAGACTGACGACGAGCTGCTGACGAAGTACCTAGACGGCACGGAGCTGACGGCGGAGGAGCTGACGCGCGGCCTGCGCGGCGGCATCGCATCCGGCGCCGTAGTGCCCGTGCTCGTCGGCGCGGCGGCGAAGAACATTGGCACGGCGCCGCTGCTCGACACGCTCGCCGCCCACTTTCCATCCCCCAAGGAAAGGTCTCCCATCAAGGCGAAGCACGCATCGACCGACCAGGAGGAGGATCTGAAGGCCGATCCCGCCGGTCCGCTGGCGGCGCTCGTCTTCAAGACGACGGCCGACCCCTACGTCGGCAAGCTCACCTACCTGCGCGTCTACTCAGGCGTCCTCAAAGGCGACTCGCAGGCCTGGAACTCGAACCGGTCCACAATGGAACGCATCGGCCAGCTCTTCGTCGTGCGGGGGAAGGCGCAGGAGCCGATTCCCCAGCTCGTCGCCGGTGACATCGGCGCGCTGTCGAAGCTGGCGGAGACGTCAACCGGCGACACCCTGGCGACGAAGGAGAAGCCGCTCGTCCTGCCGCCGATAACCTTCCCGACGCCCGCCTACAGCGCCGCCGTCCACCCGAAGACGAAGGCGGACCTCGACAAGATGGGCACAGCGTTGAGCCGCATCGTCGAGGAGGACCCGACGCTGCGCGTCCACCGCGACGCCGACACCAACGAGACGATTCTCTCCGGGCTGGGCGAGCCGCACCTGGAGGTCGCGGTCGAGAAGGTGCAGCGCAAGTTCGGCGTTGGGCTGGAGCTGACGACGCCCAAGGTGCCATACAAGGAGACGATAACGGCGGCCAGCACTTCGGAGTACACGCACAAGAAGCAGACCGGCGGCCACGGACAGTACGCGCGTGTTGCTATCAAGCTGGAGCCTCTGCCGCGGGGAAGCGGATTCCAGTTCGAGGACAAGATCGTGGGCGGTGTGGTGCCGAAGACCTACATCCCCGCAGTCGAGAAGGGCGTCCACGAGGCGATGCAGGAGGGCGTGATCGCCCGTTACCCGCTCGTTGACGTCAAGGTGACGCTTTACGACGGCAAGGAGCACCCCGTCGACTCCTCGGAGATGGCCTTCAAGCTAGCGGGCTCGGCGGCGCTGAAGCAGGGCGTGAACCAGGGCCGGCCCATCCTCGTCGAGCCGATCATGACCCTTCGCGTCACGGTCCCGGAGGCGAACACCGGCGACGCCATGGGCGACCTCAACAGCAAGCGGGCGAAGGTGCTGGGGATATCGCCGCAGGAGGGCTACAGCGTCATCGAGGCGCTGGTGCCGCTGGCGGAGGTGCAGCACTACGCGACGGACTTGCGCTCCATAACGCAGGGCCGCGGCCACTACGACCTGGAGTTCGACCACTACGAAGAAGTGCCGGCGCACCTGGCGCAGAAGATCATCGACAAGGCGAAAGAGGAAACCAAGTCCTCCTGACGCCTCCGCGCGGCGCTGCTCCGTCCTCCAAAGGGCCCACTTCTACCGTTTCACCCGTCACTGATACGCGGCTTCACCGGCGACGATTCAGGGAGTGCTCCTATCGCCTGAATAAACATGCTATGATCCGTGCGACCGCCTGCTCCCGCTCGGCCTGACCTCGACCGTCGAAAGGAGCGCCTCTTTGCCCGACACGGCTGTCGCGGCGCTGATACTCGGCCTCACCTATCTCGCGATCGCTTCCGAGCGCGTGAACCGGACGGCCGCGGCGCTTGCCGGCGCCGTCGCCATGATCGCCGTCAAGCTCGACGGCTTCGATCAGACCGCCGCCTTCGCCGCCATCGATTTCAACGTCATCTTCCTGCTGGCCGGCATGATGATCCAGGTCAGCGTCCTCTCGCGCACGGGCGTCTTTGAGTGGCTGGCGACACATGCGGCGGCGATGACCCACGGCAGCCCGGTGCGCATCCTCATCGCCCTCTCGCTGGCGACGGCAGTGCTGTCGGCGTTGCTGGACAACGTAACGACCGTCGTGCTCATCGCCCCGGTGACGATATCCGTGGCCAGCGCGCTACGCATGAAAGCGACGCCGCTCCTCATCTCGGAGGCGATAGCCTCGAACATCGGTGGCAGCGCCACGCTTATCGGCGACCCCCCGAACATCGTCATCGGCAGCGCCGCTCACCTCGACTTCGTCTCTTTCCTGGTGAACGTGGCGCCCATCATTGTGCTCATCCTTGCCATTTACCTGGCGGTGGCGCCGCGGCTGTTCTCGTTGCATCTTCTGGAGACCGAGTCACGGCGGAAGCGCATCGAGGAGATGGAGACCAAGACACTCATCCGCGACCCGGCGCTCCTTCGCCTGTCGGGCGCCGTGCTGGGTCTGACGCTCGTCGGGTTCGGCCTGCACGGCGTCCTCGGCTACCAGCCGGCGACTGTGGCCCTTTTCGGCGCAGCGATCGTCCTGCTGCTGGGACGGCAGAACGTCCATAACGTGCTTCTGGACGTCGAGTGGTCTACGCTGCTGTTCTTTGTCGGACTGTTCATCGTCATCGGCGGCACGGAATCCGTGGGGCTGCTGAGCGACGCCGGCGACAGGCTGGCGAGCGCGACGCATGGCAACGCGACGGCAGCTTCGATGGTCGTGCTCTCGTTTTCGGCGCTGGCGTCGGGCATTATAGACAACATCCCTTGTACGACGGCAATGCTTCCTGTCGTGCGTCAGGTGGGCACGAGCATCGGCGGCGGGGGCGGCCCGGGCAACGTGCTGTGGTGGTCGCTGTCGCTGGGCGCCTGCCTGGGCGGCAATCTGACGCTAATCGCTGCATCAGCGAACGTGCTGATGGCAAATCTGGCAGCGAGGGAAGGGGAACGAATCCGCTTCTGGGAGTTCTTCCGTTATGGCGCGCCGGTTACCGTGCTTTCGATTGCCGTCTCGGCGGTGTACTTGTGGTTGCGCTACCTGCTGTTCTAGTTATTTCCTAGGCGTCTTTCTTCGTTGCCGGCGGACCGGATTCGCTCGCCGAATTGGGCTTCCACGCCTCCGGCACGTCGACGCGCATGTGGTCGCGGCCGAGAAAGTAAGTCAGCCAGGACGACTGCCGCTGAAGCTCCCAGTTCCGCGTGATGACCGGCATGTTGCGCATCTCCTCTTCGCGGCCCGCCGCCTTCAGCCGGTTATAGACGCGCACGTAGAAGCAATCGCGGTCCGGGTAGACCTCGCACTTGCCGCGGAAGGAGCCGCCGCAGGGGCCGTTGCGCAGGCCTTTCGGACAGCCCGACTCCGGACAAAGATAGGCCAAGTGCGGCAGCGCGCAGTCGCCGCACTCCTGGCAGCCAACGCCGACTTCTTTCGACAGCTTCTCGACCCACTGCACGCCGCCTCGGAGGAGTCGATTTCCGTCGGCGACGTGGGCGGCGCGCTGCATGGCGCGAAAGCCTCGCGTGCCGGGCTGGAAGACGGCGTCGTGGAGGGCGCTCATGGCGCGGAAGTGCAGGCGAGGGCCTCCCTCCGGGTTCGCCAGGCCCTTGCGATCGACGGGCGTCGCGGCGTTGAGGCCGGTGGCGGCATCGGTCTCGAAATAGTAGAACTGGCGCTCCGCCGGCTCTATCGGATAGACCATCGTCCGCATGTGCTCCTGCCAGTCGGGCTGGAACTCAGCCGCGCGGTCGATTATCTCCTTCGCCTCCTCCACCTTCAGGCCGAAGCCGCCCAGATGAACGCCCTGGTAGCCGAGCCCGCGCACCACGGCGAACATCTTCGCGGCGCGCTCCAGGAAGCGCGGCCGGCCCTCCTTACCCTTGGGAAACGACTCCAAGTAGCGCAGCAGCGCGTCGGGCACGACGGCGCCGGGCACCTGGTTCGCGTTCATCGTGCGGGCGACGCCGGCGTTGAGAACGTAGACGTTGCCGATGACCGGCACTTCGACGCCTTGCAGGTCGAGGTGCTGCTTCAGCTCCTGCACCTTGCGCATATCGTAGCCGAGCTGACTGATGACAAAGCGCGCCCCGGCGTTCAGCTTCCGGTGCAGCTTGTAGTACTGCGTCATCTGCTCGGCCTCCGTCTGCTTGAAAGGCGAGACGCAGGCGCCGACGAAGAAGTCGCAGGCGGGCGCTGGCGCCCCCTTGCGGTCGACATCGACCAGGCCGGCGTTCATGTCGCCGAGGAGCTTGATGAGCGTGACGGCGTCGAGGTCGAAGGCCGGCTTCGACGCGCCCCAGTAGCCCTCCTTCGGGTAATCGCCTGTCAGCGCGAGGATGTTCCGCAGGGCCATCCGCTCCAGCGCGTAGCCACGCGAGACGGCGCCGTTGCGCGTGAGGTCCTTGCAGGTGAAGTGGACGATGCAGTCGAGGCCGACGGCCTGTATCTCTCGCGCCAACTCGTCGGGCATAATGGCGTGGCCGCCGCCGGGGTTGTCGGTAAGGCTCATCGCGTGGATGCGGCCGTCGGCCGCAAGCTCTTCGGCATCCTTGAGGAGCGTATCGATGCCGCGACCGCTCGGCCCGGCTGCGGGCACCGCCTCCAGCGTCACGACGAACTCGCCGCGTTCCAGCGCGCTCCGAAAGCGGCTCGGACGCGATGAGGCGTCGATAGCAGATGCGTCAGGAGCTGTATTCGATAGTTCTTCCGCCACGCGCGCCATCCCTTCCGATGCGCCGGCTCTCGAGGCGGTCTCCTGGCCGTCACCGCCGCAGCTAGATGAGACGGATCGTCTGGCCGGAGGAGTCGACCTGCATGAGCTCTGCGGCCGACACCCGCGGCAGACCGGGCATCGTAACAATGTTACCACAGAGCATGACGATGAGCCCGGCGCCGGCGCAGAGGCGGACCTCGTTCACGCGGACTTTGAAGTCGCGGGGAACGCCGCGCAGCTCGGCGTTGTCGGAGAGGGATGCCGGCGTCTTGGCGACGCAGATGGGCAGGTTGCCGGCGCCCAGCATCTCGATCTGCTCGATGCCTGCGAGCGCCCGGCGGTCGTACTCAACGCCGGATGCACCATACATCCGGATCGCTATCGTTTCCATCTTTTCGCGCACCGGCAGGTCGAGCGGGTAGAGAAAGCGCAGCGACGAGGAGCCTTCGTTCGCGACCTTCATGACGCCTTCGGCAAGCTCGACGGCGCCAGCGCTGCCCCCAGCAAAGCCATCGCAGACGGTCGCAGCCACGCCCAGCGCCTCGCAGCGTCGCCGCACTTCGTCTAGCTCCGCGTCGGTGTCGTCGGCGAAGCGATTCATGGCGACGATTGGGACGACGCCGAAGGCGCGCACGTTCTCGACGTGCTTCGCCAAGTTGGCGAAACCGGCGTCCAGCGATCCGTCACCGTGGTACTTGAGAGCGCGCACGGTTGCCACGACTACGGCGGCGCTCGGCTCGAGCCCGCCGATGCGACACTTGATGTCGAAGAACTTCTCGGCGCCGAGGTCGGACCCGAAGCCCGCTTCTGCGACAGCATATTCAGTCAGCTTGAGCGCCATGCGCGTGGCGAAGAGCGTGTTGCAGCCGTGGGCGACGTTGGCGAAGGCGCCGCCGTGAATGAACGCCGGTGTATGGTCGATCGTTTGCACCAGATTGGGCTGAACGGTGTCGCGCAGGAGGATGACCATCGCCGCGTCGCCGCTCAACTGCTCGCAAGTGACCGGCTCTCCCTTAAAGGTATAGCCGACGATTATTCGTTTGATCCGCTCGTGCAGGTCCGCCGTGTCCTGCGAGAGGCTGAGGATGGTCATGACCTCGGACGCAGGCGTTATGTCGAACCCGTCGCGCCGCGGGAAGCCGTTCGCCGTGCCGCCGAGGCCGACGATGATGTCGCGAAGAGCGCGGTCGTTCAGGTCGATGACCCGCTTCCAGGTGACGCGGCGGGAGTCGATCTGGAGCGAATTGCCGTAGTAGAGGTGGTTATCGATCATGGAGGCGAGGAGGTTGTTCGCCTTCGACACGCCGTACATGTCGCCGGTGAAGTGGAGGTTGATGTCTTCCGCCGGCACCACCTGGGCGTAGCCGCCGCCGGTCGCGCCGCCCTTCATCCCGAAGTAAGGTCCAAGCGACGGCTCGCGGATGCAGACGCCGGCCTTCTTGCCGAGGCGGCCTATGGCGTCGGCGAGGCTGATGGCGACGGTGGTCTTCCCTTCGCCGCTGCGGGTGGGGGTGATCGCCGTGATGAGGATGAGCTTGCCGTCGGGTCTGTCGTGGCGCTCCTGGAGGATGGAGAGCGGAAGCTTGGCGATGTAGCGGCCGTGCGGGTTGATCGTGTCAGCGTCGAGCCCGAGGGCCCGCGCCACTTCGGCGATCGGCAGCTTCTCGACGCTCTGTTCGATTTCCAGGTTCGTCTTCACTCTCGGCCCGCCTGTCTCCGGCAAACGTCGCGTACCAAACGGCATCGGACGCGACGGCTTCGCTTCGTCGCCGTTAGCATACCGCATAGAGAAGGATACGTTATGATTATCGGATAGAGGAAGGCGCGCCATTCCCCCAGGACGGCGTCGACGGTCGCCCGCGCTTGCGCGACCTGGTTTGCTATAATCGCCCCATGTTGAATCGGCGTTCCCTTTCACTCGGTTTGGCGGCGCTGGTCGTCCTCTTCGCTGCAGCATGCGGCAGCGGCGGGCAAACGGCGCCACCTTCGCCCACAGTCGCAATCCCCACGGATACTGCCGTCGCCAGTCCCGAGCAAGTGGCCGCGGCAAGAGCCGTCTTCAGCGTTATCGGCGCCAACGAGCCCGGCTGCTCGGTAGCGGTCGGCGAGGATGGCAACGTCGTCTGGGCAGAGGGCTTCGGCCTGGCGAACGTAGAGACGGGCGCGCCGATAACGCCGGACACCGTCTTCGACATCGCGTCAACGTCGAAGCAGTTCACCGCGACGGCGATCCTGTTGCTCGCTCAGGAGGGGAAGGTCGACCTCGACGCTCCGGTGCGACGTTACCTGCCGCAGCTCCCGTCGTGGGCGGACCGCGTGACCTTGCGTCAGATGATGCACCACACGGCCGGCATTCCGGAATTCATCGGTCTGCTCGAAATGCGCGGCTTCACGATCAGCTTGCCGACGACCGCGGAAGACGCGATGGCGGCGCTGGAAGCGGTCCAGGAGCTCGACTTCGAGCCCGGCACGCGCTTCAACTATTCGAACTCGAACTACTTCCTCTTGTCGCAGGTGGTCGAAGCCGTTACCGGCCAGACGCTGACGGCGTATCTCCGCGACACTATCTTCGTGCCGCTGGGCCTGAAGGCGGTGATGGACCCCGTCGCCACGATTCCGGGAAAGGCCGTGCCATACCGCCTGGAGGGCGAAACGTGGATTTCCGACGCGGTACCCTGGGGGCAAACGGGTTTCAGTGGCGTTCAGACCACCCCGAGCGAGCTCGTGCGCTGGGCCGCTCAGTACTGGGACCCGACCATCGGCGGCGAGCAATTGCTGGCGGCCCGCAGCGAGGGCGCGGTCCCCTATCCGTTCACCGATTGGCTGTACGGCGCCGGAATCTTCATCGAGCCGACGGATAGCGGCGGGAAGCTGTTTGAGCATCCCGGCGACTGGGGGGGATACGTGGCGCAGTTGCTCATCCTGCCGGAGGAGCGTCTGGCCGTGGCGGTTTCGTGCAATCGCATCGAGTCGGTTGACTCGACTGATCTAGCGCGCAAGGTGATGGCTGCTTGGCGCGGCGGGTGAGGCCGGCGGGGAAAGCAGGTCGGCGAGATGTGCTAAGTGGCGGGCCTTGGGTTGGCCGTTCTTGTGCCGTCGGGAACGCGTTGACAGGCGTCGAGGGCGGCAATAGAATTGGGAGCGCGAGCGGGAATAGCTCAGTTGGTAGAGCATCTGCTTCCCAAACATTTGTTCGCTAACGCTGTCCTTCGAACTCGCACACCCTCACCGAAAACCTCACAGTTATCAACTGTTCACGCGCCAGCCGAATAGCGCATAACTGACCGAAACTGGCGGTCGCTGGGCTTCGCGGGCGCGCGCTTCCTAACCCTGCTATGCGGCCCGCGCCCGCTCGTCTGCCGTGAGCAGCCGCTTTCGCAGTCGCAAGCTCTTCGGCGTCACCTCCAGCATCTCGTCCTCGGCAATCCACTCGAGCGCTTGTTCGAGCGACATTCGCACCACTGGCAAGAGTTGCACGGCGATGTCGGACGTGGACGAGTGCGTATCCCATTTTGGGACTATGGGGCGGTTCATCGGTCGTTGTTCGAGAGCCGCTTTGCAGCAACAAAACAGTCGCGATACTCCTGCCTAGCCTTCGGGCACGAGCAGGTCAAGCGCCACTCGCTTACTTAAATCCCTGCCTCGTGCGCCTGATTCCGCGGGTCCGTCACTCAGTTGGGGCCGGCCTTGAAGGCGACGATCTGTCCGCGCCAGTTGGCGGACTGGCCCCCGCTTATTGTCCCGCTTGTAGAGTAGGTGCCGGTCGTGTAGACGATCAGGTCAGCGGCGCTGTAGTCGTACTTGTTATTGCCATGGCCATAGGTGTCCAGTTCCAGCGTGAACGAGTTCGACCAATCGGTTATGTGGGCGCCGCCGTCGGACGTGGAGCCGACGACGAGCAACTCGACCGACTGTGCGGTCGTCACGCTGCCCGAAGATGGGCCCCCGTCGTACCCCGTGGCGGAACCTGTCTGGTCCAGCGGGGATACCGTCTTTATTCCGCTGTATTCCAGGAGGCGAAGGCCGAGATCAGTGGCCGTGCCGACGGTAACGGTGACATTCTTATCGGCTGAGCCGGACGATATCTTGTAGAAGATAGCCTGACTCGGTGTGCCACTCTCGTTGATGGCACTGGACCAGCCTGAGGGCACGTTGATGACCGTGCTGCCAAGCCCGCCTACGATTGCGACCAGAAGGTGGTTCGCCACCGGGTTTGGCGAGAACGACGCGGATACGCTTGTCGCACCGCTCGCGTCGCCATCGGCCGTCTGGATTAGAACCGGGAGCTCCGGCACGATCACCGTCCGCTGGTTGCTCGCCTGGGAGGTCCAGTTGCCGAGCTTGCCTTCGATCTCGTAGCAGTAGTAGCCTGCGGCGCCGGGAGTGTCAGTGTAGCTCGTCGTGCCGACTGTGGTAACCGTACTGAACGATCCCGGCGGACAGGCGCTTGCCCCGCGGAGGACAATCGACTGATTAGACGGATCGCCCGGCGGCGGCGTCCAGGAGAGGGCCACCGTGCCCGTCGCGCCGGCGCCAGAGGGAGTGGGTACAGCCAGCGTGGGCGCGCCGAGCGAGTTGTTGCCGAGCACGTTGGTGGGGTTGCCGGTCCCAGCATTGATCGAAGCATAAGTGAAGGTAATGGCGTTACTGAGCACGACGACTAGTACTACAGTAAGCGCCGTCAGCAATCCCAACAATCGCTTGGCGCTGTTTGTGTTTCGCCCTGGTGGCACAGCTGTACTCTCTGTGCTAAGTCATATGGCTTAGCTTGCTCCTGACTTGGGATCGGACTCCCGATGAGGGAGGAGTATTCCTCCCCCTTAGGTTATCGGCGAGTTGTACCTCCTATTGAGAGGCGTACCAGACGAGGTCGGTCTGAGATTGGCAGCCCTGGTAGGGATTATCAGCGGTCGTGTCGAGGTTCACGTTGATTGTGAAGACCGAGCTATCGTTAGCGACCCATTGGTCGGTGGTGCCGCTACCGTTCGTCCCGCCCTTCAAGTGCAACACAGCGCCCGTCCCGCTGTAGGTCGTGGCGAAGCCGGACAGAGTGCCGTAGCCAGAGCCGCTGGTTGGGTAGATGATCGTGCTGCCCTGCTTGATTTGAAGGTTGAGCTTGGAGGCGGGATTGGTCGCGGTGCAGAGGGAGGAGCTGCCGGCGGCCTTGCTGGAGTAGTTCGCCGCGTAAATCCCGAACGTGCCCGTCGTGATGCTGCCGAGGTAGGTGATCGTGACGGTATTGCTCTTGTCCGCCGCGCCGGGAATGAAGTTCGTTGATGACAAGCTGAATATGGTGGCGCAGGTGCCGTTGTTTGTGCCGGTGCTACAGTTGCTGCCGCTGACCACGGTCCCGGCGACGTTCGTCATGGTGAGTGAGCTGTTCCCGAAAGCGTTGTTGGGGTTGGTGGTCTGGGCGTTGAAGCTGGCCAGCGAGCGCATTCCGATTGACGCGCCAACGAGCAGAACGATGAAGGCTGTGATGATGAGTCTTGTTCTTGCCAGGGACAGTATCCTGAGGGGCAAACCATGCCTTTCCCTGCTCCGAGGTCTTTCTGGTTGCTTATCGGATGGCCTTCTGGTTCTTGTTCTGAATAGGATGCCGACTGGAAGGAAAGCGGTGGGGGCGAGCCTTGCTCTTGTTTGGGATAGTATCCCAATTAGAACGGAAGCCCTGGGGGCGAGCCTTGCTCTTGTTCGAGATAGTGTCTCGAATAGTATCTCGACTCGAACGGAAGCAGTGAGGATGAGCCTTGCTCTTGTTCGAGATAGTATCCCGACGGGCCGCGGCCGGGGCAAGCCGTATCCCTCGTTGCTCCGAAGTCTTCTTGACCGCTTGTCATCGGAAGGTCTTCTTTTTCGGGACAGCATCCTGCCTGGCCTGTGCAACTGCGGCAGCCACCCACATGGGCTTACCTTGCCCCTGACCTCCGCGGTAACCTACGGGGCAGCCACACCGGTATGAGCATTGTAAGACCAAGAGCCAGGATGGGCACGTCGATCACAGACAGCGGCCCCAGGCTCAACGCTCCGACAGACATAAGGTAGCCGATGTAGGGAAAGTGGGATACACAGTGCCAGCCGCTTCCAGTGGCGGGTAGGTTCCAGGGATCAGGAAGGGGATTGGCGTCTCCCTTAGTGAAAAACTCGGGACCCTCGGTGGTATCTACAATGTCGACCACCCGGTGGGTTATGAGCTGCTGATGGTCGGGTGGGTAGAATGTGATGATGTCGCCGACCGCAACCTTGTCCGCGGCGATGGGACGGAGCACAACGATCGAGCCCTTCGGTATAGTTGGGGCCATACTGCCGGAGGCTACCACGTCCACTCTGTATGGCAGCACACGCGGACCCACTACCAGAAGCAAGAGCGCAATTACGGCCAGCATCATGACGGCCGCGAGGAAAGCCTTCAGTAGCGCGTTGGACTTCCTGACAAGCGACCGCAACCGTTCCCTCCTCTGAAGGACTATAAGCTAGCGCCACGCCTAATGGGGATGGGGATAACCCTGATTTTTCGCTTCTGCTACTGAGCTGTATACCAGACGAGGTCAGCCTGGGACTGGCAGCCCTCATAGGTATAGTCACCGGTGGTGTCGAGGTTCACGTTAATCGTGAAGACCGAACTGTCGTTGGGAGCCCATACGTTGACGTCGCCATCGCCATCCGTCCCGCCGGCCAAGTGCAAGAGAGAGCCTGTCCCGGTATAGGTCGCAGCGAAGTCGGCCAGAGTGCCGTAGCCGGAGCCGCTGACCGGATAGATGATCGTGCTGCCTTGCTCGATCTGAAGGTTGATCTTGGTGGCAGGATCGAGGGCGGTGCAGAGTGTGGAGCTGCCGGCGCCGTTGCTGGCGTAGTTGTCCGCGTAAAGCCCGAACGTGCCCGACGTGATGTTACCAGTGTAGGTGATCGTGACGGTGTTGTCCTTGTCCGGGTCCCCAGGAACGAAGGCCGTCGACGCGTCATCGAATATCGTGGCACACGTCCCGTCGTTGGTGCCGGTGGCACAGTTGCTGCCACTTATCACGGTCCCGGCAACGTTGGTCATCGACATCTGGGCGTTGCCGAAGACGTTGTCCGGGTTCGTGGTCCGCGCGGTGAAGGTAGCCAGGGTACGAATACCGATCAACCCTCCGATTAGCAGAACGATGAAAGCCGTGATGGCTAGCCTTGTTCTTGTTCGGGATAGCATGCCGATTGAACCGAGCATTGCGTGTTCCTCTTTGGTTGGAAGTACTTCTAAATGCTTATCGGACGGCCTCTTGTATAACTAAAGTGGTATTCCCGAGGACATATGAAATGTTTATCGGACGGCCTCTTGTATAACTAAAGTGGTATTCCCGAGGACATATGAAAGAGAAGGGAGATCGGGACGAGATCGCTCTGGGTGAGGCATACCCTGGTCCGCCAGGAATCCCGCCAATTGGCGAGCACTCTCCAAGTACGTCTCAATCTCTCGTGGAGATAGGTTCGCCGCTCGTGGGTGACGGGCGAAGCTTTCCACGTTAACAAGCACGTCGCCCCGTGCTATACTGTCGCTGGTTACAGGCTCGCGCACGGCGTCCCTCATCATTGCCAGTGCCGGTCTCGGAACCTGTGCCAGGTTATTCAGGCGCTGTTCCAGTTAGAGGCTGTAGCTAGGTTCGAAACGAGCGGGAATAGCTCAGTTGGTAGAGCATCTGCTTCCCAAGCAGAGGGTCGCGGGTTCGAGTCCCGTTTCCCGCTCCAACGTTTTTCCAGGTTTCATTAGATATGAAGCCGGGCATTTCGCCCGGCTTTTCTCGCCCCTCGGAATGGCCGGTTGTCGCGACCATCTGCTTTCTGGGCAGAGGGTTTGCGCTCCTCTGCCAGCTTCGGCGGTCTTGGTCTGCCACTCGCCGCTCTCCCAAATACGGATGGAGTATTGGCACGCCATAGCCCTTGCCCTCACGGCAGCTACCCGCCGGCCTCCGTCAAGACCCGCAGCGAGCCGTCGCATGGTCTCAGTGCCACCGTTTCCTTCCCCAGCGACACATTGACAATCGCCATCCCGCCAATTAGTCTGTGACCGATGCACAATCGCTCTGGTGAGCTCGCCGGGGCGAACTCGAACGCAGCAACTCAAGCTAGTCTCGTCGATCCGGCGAAGCTCAAACGACAAATTGTTGCCTCTCTCAGGGCGCAGGGATTTCGCATCTGTGGCGGCGAAATCCTGCCCCCGCGCGATCTCGACAAAGCCAAGATACGCGAGCTTCACACCACCGCGGTCTTTCATCGAATCGAGGTTTCCAGAAGAGGACTCGTAGGCCAAGAACCCCGCCTGCTTAGGCGGTTCGCTTCGGGGACCAACGTGGACCCGGCAAGCGTTAGGCCGCGCCTCGTCGAAGTGGAGCCGGATTCTGAGGACGAGCTGCTTTTCAGGTATGCTGCTTTGCACTGGAGTATCCCTGTCTCTTCCGGATATGGAAGGAGGATCCGATTTCTGGTTGTCAACGAACAGAACCAGAGTCTCATCGGGCTCTTCGGACTGGGCGACCCAGTGTTCAGTCTCGCCGCCCGCGACGGATGGGTCGGGTGGGACAAAGAGTCGAGGCGCGAGAGGCTCCGCAACGTCATGGATGCTTTCGTGCTGGGTGCTGTCCCGCCCTACGCGAGTCTATTGTGCGGGAAGCTCGTTGCTATGCTCGTTTGCAGCTCAGAGGTGAGGCGGGCCTTCGAACGCAAATACGGTGGGGCAGAATCCTTCATAAGCCGCCGACCATCAGACGGTCGGCTCGCCCTTGTGACTACAACCTCAGCGCTGGGCAGGTCTTCACTCTACAGCCGTATCAAGTACTGCGATCGCGTACTGTACGAGAGTGCCGGTTATACCAGGGGCTCCGGCGAGTTTCACTTTGCCAACGGGCTCTATTCCGCTCTGACCAGCTATGCTCGTCTTCATTGTCAGCCAAGCGCGAAACATCCTGCATGGGGGATTGGATTCCGTAATCGGCGCGAGGTCGTGAGGAAAGCATTGAGGGAGCTCGGGTTGTCAGCCGAATGGGTCTACCACGGGGTTCGTCGGGAAGTGTTCGTCGTTCCACTGGCCCAAAACACAAGAGAGTTTCTTCGGGGGGAGCACTCCGAGCTGCTATGGTCTGAACAATCAGCCGACGACCTGTTTAAGTGGTTCCGCGAACGGTGGCTGCTGCCCCGTGCCAGTCGCAACTGCTCGTACCGAGATTTCGACCCGCATTCATACGCAATATGGAACAACGCGACCTAGGGATTCGATCTCCAAAACAGGGAAGCGCGAGCATGGATGACCAGCTTTCGCGAGAGAGATGAACGAATCTGAGACTCCGTTCGCTGACCTGCCCGAGGCCCTGCTTGACGAGATGCTCTCCCAAACAGAGCGGGTCGCCGAAGGCCTGTTGGGGACTTTCAGATCGGTCAACACGCAGCGGGCAGCTATGCGCGATGCCCTCAAGAGGCTCAACCTTGTCGACAATGAATCGTCTCTGGGTTATCCTCCTCTGCCGACGACCTGCGCGGTCAACGGCTCCTACGCTATAGAGAGGCTTCTTACCACCGATCTGGTGGCCTGTGCTGCCGTAGCAATCGAGGGTCTGACGCCGCCTTCAGAACAGCGGCATTGGGAGCAGCCTCGTCACCTCTCGGTCATTCAATCCGAAGTGCATCACGCCGAGACAGCTACCGTCCTTAGAGCTCTGATGCTGGGTCTTGAGTTGACGCTCGCGACAAGGGCTCCTCATGATGTTGTCATGCTCGACGCCACCCTCACCCTTCCGGTCATCTACTTCAACCAGGCCCTCCACGCTGCGGCTGGCGCGCCGGAGCTTGAGATATCGAGCGCTTTCCGCCAGCAGGCGGTCGATTTCCTGCGGTGCTACGCCGCGATTCTTCAATCGGAACGTTCCGACCGGGACTTCGTTGGCCTGCCGAAGTACTCGACGAGGCGCGAGGTTGGCCGACAAGCCGGATGGTCGGACCAACATGACGACAGGGGCCTACTTACACTCATTCTTGATCCTGGGGAGTTCACTAGGCCGCTTTCCCTTGAGCAGCCAGCGCAGCCCTGGCATCTAGGTACGGGGACGCTCCCCCCCGATGTACGTGCAGATGCGGAACGCCTGGCTACGGAGATCGCGGGCCGCCTGGAGCAAGTTCGGATATTTTACTACAAGCCCCACCGATGGTTGCCTGCCGTTAGGGTGGAAGTGCCTTCAAATGTTGCTGAAAACCAACACCGCCTGGCTAGGGTGGTCCAAGGAATAAAGCATCAGTGTGCGGCGGCCGGGATGATGGAGCCCTACCCCTTGTACATGGCGGACCGCATGGTAAAGGCCGTGGCGCGAGCGTTGCCGGCCTTCAGACAGGTGACGACGCAGCGGATTTCCGAGCAGTACGAAGGCGAGATCGCTGAAGTCTTCTTCGGCTTGCACGGCTATAGGTCAGAGTCAGGAGTTCAGTAGTGATGGACACCGGTTCTATGGGCCGAAGCATCGACAAACTCATCGATGACTCGGAGCGCCTTGGAGTCGTCGGCTCGCCTTCATCGACCGCCGAGCTTGCCATGGACGTCCTGGGTGCCGCTGTCAACAGGAAACTCGTCGGGGAGTTGGCTCTTTTCCGTTTCCTCCAGGACTCTGCCAGGCACTATGCACTCGGCCAGATTACGGAGGTAAAGCTGCGGAATATCTGGCACGAAGATCCAACGATGCGGAGCCTCATCAGGCAACGCGGGCGCGTCAACGCTGTGAGCGAGCGCCAAGACACGCACCTCGCTCAGATGATTGTGAGCGCCGTGTTCAAAGACGGCGCCAGCTCCGCGACCTATGAGCCAAGCATAATGGGAACGGTACCCGCGACAGGTACGACGATTCATGTGGTAACAGACCCTATCCTGGAGGAGATTCTACGACCTTACCGCAGGCAGATCTTTTACCTTGGTCAGGTGTATGGTTCGAAGCCCAAACTGCCTCTATGGTTCAAGCACTTCGACCGAGGACCAGACGGCGCCGGAGAAGCCTATCATCTCGGCATTTTTGGCAAGACCGGTTCGGGCAAGTCGGTCCTGGCGAAGATGATTCTGCTCGCCTACGCCCGCTATCCTCAGATGGCTCTTCTCGTAATCGATCCGCAGGGCGAGTTTGCGCGCGATATCGGTGGTGGGCACACAACGGGTGAATTCCCCTTGCCGTTAGGAGATCTCGTCAGCTCCCGAGGGAAGCCGGTCCGTGTTCTCACCGTAAAAAACCTTGTCCTCGATAGATGGGAGCTTTTCCGCCGAATTCTCTATGAGTCCCTTTTCTTTGAGCGCTTGACGATTCCGCGGAGCGAGAACCGAGAACTGGCGTGTGACATCCTTTCGGAGAAGTTGCAGAAAGCCGGGGTGAAGCTCGCTGAGCTTTGGAATCGAACTTCATTCGACCGCGCGTGGACTTTGCTTGGTGACCCCGCTGTGCAACGCAATTTCTATCGAACAGACGCGTCTCGCGCCCGCTTCGACGCCGCTCTGCACGAGGCAGATGCTGACGAGTTCTACAAGGATTACTGGCGCCCGGTGGCAGAGCTATTCCGCGCCGACAGATCCGGAGCCACAACAGTTGAGAGTGCGCTTGGCTCCTTGTTAGATCCGCAGAAGGATCAGCGTCCGACTCTGGTAGTGGACCTGTCACGCGAACAGGCTTCCGGGATGTTCTGGAATGATACAATCCAGTCCCTAGTCATCAAGCGGCTTCTGGACGGTCTAGAGGTCACGGCAGAGCACTTCTTCAAGGGCGGAGAAAGCCTGAATGCGTTAGTAGTGATAGACGAAGCACACCGTCTCGCTCCACGAGAGTTGCCGACAGACGATGAGGCCGCGAAAGCGGTCCGAGGAGTTCTCATTGACGCCGCACGAACAACGAGGAAGTATGGGTTAGGTTGGCTGTTCATCAGCCAAACCCTCTCGAGTTTGCACACCGAGATACTCCAGCAGCTCCGCATCATGTTCTTCGGCTTCGGCCTCGGCCTCGGCCAGGAGTATCAGTCTCTCAGACAGTTGGTGGGCTCGTCCGGCCCCGCCCTTGACCTGTATCAGCTATTCAGAGATCCTCATTCAGCGTTTGACGCAAAGAGTCGCCAGTACTCTTTTATGACCATCGGCCCGGTGAGCCCATTGTCATTCTCCGGGAGCCCCCTTTTCTTCAACGCCTTCAACACGGTGGAGGCGTTCGTAGAAGCCAACGAGATGGAAACGAATCCAAGGCAGGACAGCGGGCAAGAACCTAGAATCTAGCAGTTTCTGACCCGTGCTCACCGGGGCTTTCTTCCAATGACGCGAGGATCTTGTCGACCATGGGCATCAAGTCTCGCCGCAGTTCGTCCCTCGTTCCTTCGTTCTCGATGACGGTCAGCGACAGGTCACCCCGAGCTCGTAGGGCGTCTAAATCGTCATCGCCATACCATTTCTCCATGTCAACTCGGGAGATGTATCTTGCCCGGTCAACCTGCCCACGCGTGAGGTTGCGTTGCCATGCAATGTCCCACGATGATGAGAGGTATAGGACAAGCGATTGGTCAATGATCCGTTTCGGAAGACAATCGAACAGGGGTGCGTAGACGTGGCGCGCAACCTCCGCTATCACCAGATCGGCCCGCTCGGTTTCCAGCTTGGCGTGCAGCCAGTTATCCAACTCCTGCCAGATGGAGTCGTCAGTGATCTCGAATCCCCCGTCTTCAGTGGGGCGATGGCGCCTGAACGAGGGGTCTTTCTGGACCAAGACCCAGAGTACCGGGAAGTCGTGCATGACTGCTATCTCCCCTTCGAAGCCCCGCAGACGCAGCTCATCGGTCAGGATCCTTGTCGCGAGAGACTTGCCAGTGCAGGGACGACCAACGACGAAGACAAACCGTGCCAAAGCCCCTCTCCTTGAACTGGCACTGACGAGCGTCACAACGCCACGTCAACTCGGTTACGACCGCCCCCGCCTTCCCCACACGGCTATGGAGAGTGCTGCAAGCGACAAAACGAGCGAAAAAAAGGATACCGCTAGCGCGGTCATTGGCCAACCACCCAGTATATCGCCTTCCGGTTTGATAACTGGGGCTATTGCGACGACAGCTAGGGCCGCTATGACCGCGGCCAGCACCGCCACCACAATCGTGATGAAGGTGATCGACTGCGCTCTGAGTTCGTCACTTTGCCTTGTCACGCGCGCTCCGAGTTCGTCACTTTGCCTTGTCACCCTCTCGACGTTCTCGACCATCTCGCGGGGAAAACTCCGCAGCCGATGAAGATCAAAATCCCCCAGAGAATCTCGGCCCTGCTTCATCGGTATGCTGATTCCTTTCCTGAACGGGGTGGTCTTGACGAAATCCATCGCGAAAAGCTCTTTGCGATAATCGAGAACTACTTCGCGATCGGCCAGATTATATACTGGTGCGAACAGTTCTCCTGACCATCCCGGGTCAACCTGAAGAGCTCCCACCCATAGCAAGCCCTCATAAACGCTCGACACTTTCAGAGCCCATCGTGCTATCAAGAATCTTGGCAGGTTCAACTTCTCGTAAGTACTGACAATCGCCATTTGATAAGGAGCGATTTTAAGGGGAGCGTTTTCGGCTATTACCACATCGACTCCACCCAGACGAGCGTGACTTCCCAGCGTTAGGTTGTATCTTGCTGCTCGCAGGTGTTCCTGGTGGAATGGATCGATGAGCGGCGGGACTACTTTGGTGGAGTAGTATTCGATCTCGTCAGATAGGAGCACCGCTCCGTGCCATCCCCCCCGGCTCTTTCGCTGGTCTTCTTCAAGGATGTCTTCCTGCATGGATCCCTCCAGTAAGCGCGGTTCAGAGTAACGGACCCAACCCGAGGTTCATATTCGATGAGTCCGCGACAAAGCGCTTGACCCCGACGCGAAAACCAGTTGACGGCCTCCTCCCAAGGAGCCGTCCAGCCTCTTCCGGAGGCAAACGATGCCCGCTCAATCTTGGGCCGGTGCTGCGGTGCGATGCGGTTGCGATATCGACAGACCGTTGAAAGAGGGCTCCAGGCTACGTGCGCCGGGCGCCGCGATGGTAGGTGAGAACCCCTCTCGTTCTCTCAACACGGTGTGGGCAAGTCTATGCCGCCTGTCGACGATTTCCACTGCAGGGCCGACCGATTGCGAAGACAAAGCGTTTCAAACTGGGGCCGGAACGCTATTCGGCGGACTCATCTCCTTTGCGGG
Organism: uncultured Chloroflexia bacterium; assembly: GCA_963703345.1. GTDB lineage: Bacteria > Chloroflexota > Dehalococcoidia > DSTF01 > JALHUB01 > JALHUB01. The sequence goes on from OY969814.1 coordinate 2,248,128, forward strand.
CATTGACTTTATCGCTTCGCCACAACCGCCATCGCAGCCGTTGTCCGGTACGTGGTTTGCCTCAAAGCAGCTAGGGCACACCATTTGGCCATTGCGAGTGTAGACGCGGCGCATAAGATTCGCCAGGGTCAGCTCTTCGCCAATCAGCCTATCCAATAGTCCGTCCTCTACCATTGCCCTGCCCAACTTATTGATTCCCTCTGCTCGAATGCCTACTTTCCGAAGGATCGAGCAGCTCCACGACACCACATCGGCCAACTCCTCGATCATGTGAGCGCGATGACGATCGATCTCTTTGCTACCTTCTGCGGGAGCATCGCAGAGTATGCGTATATCTTCCGCAACCTCGGCGACCTCCTCTAGGTAATGAAACCCGATGTCGCTGTCTAGACGCAGCTGGTCATCCTTGTCGAAGATCTCCTTGAAGAGGCCCTCAAGGTCACAAAGGGTCTTGGGCACGTGCCCCTTGGATTTCTTTCTATTTCTGGTCAACTGGTCAGCGACGTGTTCTTTGTCAAGAGGGCCTCTTAGTGACGCGCATTGGCAGCCAGGGCTCAGGCAATGGGGACAGATCAGCGGATATTTGTAGAACGCAATCGTCCCAAGGCCGTCAAGCGCTCCCAAATGCGGATCGGTAATAGGCTCGAATGAGGCTGGAACCTGCTCCTTCTGGCCGAGCTTCCTTACAAAGATAGTCAGCCAACACCAGGCTTGCGCTAAGCCTACTAGTTGGGCCGAAAGGACCTCCTCGCGAATCCCTTCTCCTACCGCTGCCGCATGCTCTGCGACCTTCAACCAGATTCGCTCCAGGGATCGCTTTCCGGCCAACTCCCCGTAGAGTGACCAAAGCCCATCTGCCCAGGCATCAAGGTTGTCGTCGTCAGGAGCAGTAACCATAGGAGAATACTCCTCTTCTCTTGCCCGCTACCTCAGGGGCGTGCGTCGTCCGTCGATCAACCAACTCTTCATTTGTGGGACCCGTTCCGATAAACACCACCGGGACCCCTAGTTCCCCCTCAATTTCTCGAGCAAATCGGCGCGCACTTTCGGTGAGGTTCGCAAAATCAGTCTGCCCCTTGTTCTCGAAATCAATGTAGTCCACCCCGTGAACGGCAATAGCCGTAGGTCGATTCACCGCCGCCGCCCGTTTCACAAGGGCGAGGTCGAAAGTCGCCACTCGCCTGGGGTTCTTGGTGACAGTAGTCAACTCCATTATTGGATAGGGATACCCGCTCAACTCCCTCAGTCGATCCCAGGAGATCTCGTCACCGATCTCGCCGGAATTGCCGGCGACCCTTATTGGGAAAGTGCGGACCGCCATGATTACATCGTCGACGGCCAACGGACTCAATCCAACCTCGCCTAGAAATGACGCTGCCGTAGTGTCGCGGCTCGTGCAATATGGGAACTGAGCCGTGTGGTAAAGCGAGAGGCCATAACCTTGAGTGCCTTCTACTAAGGTTTTCGCCCCGCGATCGACCGCACTGTTGACTTCGTCGGCGACGTCCGTGAGAAATAGACGCAGCTCGGGCACGTCTTTAGCGAGTCTGAAAGATTCGTCGCGAAGAGCCCTGCGAGCGACGGCTGAACCTGTCCCGGACAACGTCGAGCCGCATCTCTCCCTGAGAAGGGTGCGTGTCTCAGCAGCCCGGTCAGTCTCCTCAATGATGCCCGTGTTTCGATCGATGCCAATTCTGTCCGGGCGCACGCCGAACGTCGCTAACTCATCAAAGAACACGCCAACATCCAGCAAACCGCCAGCAGCAATCAATAGCCGGGTCCTGGAGTTTACAAGTCCGGCCGGGATGCTCCGCAGTTGAATTCTCTTGCCGCCCATGTCAACGGTGTGGCCGGAGTTGGGTCCGCCGCAGCGCACTACGTATTCGACATCATCAGTCATACTCAGGTGGGAGCAGATTTTGCCCTTGCCCTCTCCTCCGTATTGAGCGCCCACGATCACCGTCACGCCCATTGCAGACCTCCTGAGACACTCGTCTCTTTGGCTCGCGGCATTCGAACGCCTTCATGATGATTCGGCGCTGTCGGCACGATTAGATAGCCTTCATCGTCGTTGCCCAGCGCTTCGTAGTCACCCGCAAGATAGAAATAACCGACGATGGCCGAGGTTATTGCATCCAGTTCATCATGACTAAGCGACTGATCAGCAAGCGGCCCCGTTATCCCAAAGTCGAGGAGCGACATCCTAAGCTCCTCTCTCCCTGTACTCTTCCGCGGTATTCGAAGAATGTCTTGGGCGGCCCCGGGGAAGCTCTCGATGACTTCAAGACCCTGTTGCCGCAATCTGTTCGCCAGCGTGATGCCCCGATTCGTCAAAGCGATCATTGTCGGCAATTGACACCAGAACACGGAGATCCCGCGCTGCTTGAGCTCCAGCTCCGAGTGCCGGTAGATCTTCCGAATGCCCCCGTCCGTGGGTGCAGGCAAATTGAGCGGAGAGTCAATAGATACTACGTCGGGTTTTGCCTGCAGCGTCAGTTCCACGAGGTCATCGTCCGTTCGCACCACTTTGGTCGTTGCGTGTCTGCCTTTGAGCAGCGCCCAGCCCGTCGGCCGCTTTGGTGATGCGGCGAGATCAATGCCGACTATCCCGCGCTCTGTTCCAGTCTTTCGGAGAAGCGACAGTATGCGGTGCTTCCGGGGAGGGGTGACAGCTCGTCCGGAAGCCAACGGGGCGAGGGCCATACGGAGTGCCTCTTCGACTTGGGTGGCCGTCATGTCCATGCCGACAATTGGCCCGGGTGGCTCACTTGGGCTGCTGCTCAGCAAACGGCGACTTGCCTCCGAGTATGCGAAGTTTAGCAGTTGAACAAGGTTGACGGTATCCCACATGTTGTAGCGCACTAGTTGTTCGAAAGCGGACTGCTGGCCACGCTTATACGCGAACCAAAGGGCGGCGGCCTGCCTTCCTGTAATGGCCTGAGATTCCGCATCTCTGGTGAGACCGAGCGCCTGCTCGATGCGCTTGAGGCCTCCCCGTAGCTCGAGGCGGGCGAGAAGAAAACGTAGATCCACATGAACCAAGGGTAGATCAAGCTTCGGGTAGGCGGACCGCAAGAAGGGGATGTCGAACTGGCTCCCATTGAATGTCACCAGGATCCCGAAACGACGCACTGCGTCAGGGAAGCGCTCCAAGTTGACGCCCTGGACGAAGCATTCGTAGCCTTCCTTGCTGTACAGACCTACCATGGTCAGTTCGTCGTAATAGCGACTGAGCCCAGTCGTCTCGACGTCAAGGAAAGCAATGCGGTCAGAGAACTCGCGAACTAGGCGCCATCGTTCGCCAGATGGGAACAGCGGAGCAAAGTAGTCCAAACGACGGTGATCGAGAGCCTGCTTTGACTCGCGGAGCCCCGACAGCAGTCGGCGCGAAGGCCCGACCAGGCGCTCGGTCGAAATCGGGGCGGGATTCAGCGGACGGTCAACCCAAGCGAAGTAGTCCGACCAGGAATGGATTCCCTGGGACCACAGTCGCTGCTCGGTTCGCCTGCCGACTCCGTGTAGGTGGCTGAAGGTATTGGTGAGCATCCTGCGACGGTTATTCTACGCGAGGCCCGACTCGCGTGCTAGCCTTCGCCGACGACATACGCGTGCGGGGGCCCTCTTACACAACCACGTCGTGTGCTGCCGCCGGGCATTCTGTACTCTACCATCATGCAAGGAGTCATCATTACCATTCTGTCCGCCAGGAATTTGCCAGTCACGTCCCGTTACCCTACCATTGGCGGTTGAAAGGTTGACGTTGGATGACAGATTCCGACCCTTCAACGCATTGGCCGAGCCACATCTCGCCTCTTGAGTTCCGGTACCTGCCTTCTGGGGACCCGAGAAGCGAACGAGTCAGGCAGTATCTCACTGAAGAAGCCTATGTCCGCTATCTCACCAGGGTCGAGTCCGAGCTGGCAAGGGCACTTGGTAGGCTGGGGGTATGCCCTCAGGAAGTTGCGGATTCTATTTCGAGGGCAGCTGATGCTGTCAGCGCCGTGGAAGTGTACCACGAAGAGCGCACTACAGGTCATCAGATCCCGGCCCTGGTAAACTGCATACGTCGAAGGGTTCCCCCCGATGCGGCGAATTTCGTTCACCTTTTTGCCACGTCGTCTGACATCATGGACACCGCGAACGCCTTACGCTACAAAGAATTCGCCAGGGACGTTCTGCTCGTTGACCTCATTCGGCTGGAGCGAACGCTTATCGAACTAGCCGAGATGCACGCTAGCACAAGACAGGTGGGCAGAACTCATGGGATGTTTGCTGAACCCTTGACATTTGGCTTCGCGCTAGCGTTCTACGTTGATCGGCTCGGCAATCGAATCCGCAGCATTAATGACGCTCGGAACAACCTACGAGGCAAACTCTCCGGCGCAGTGGGGGCCTACAATTCGATGTCGCTTGCGTTCCCGGACGACCCTACGGTTCTGGAATCCGACGTTCTGGGCCACCTGGGCTTGCAGCCCTCAGACACTCGCATTTCAACGCAGATTGTTCAACCTGAATACTTGACAGACTTCGTTTATTCGGTCGTGACGTGTCATTCCGTGATCGCGAATCTCGCCGATGACATGAGACACTTACACAGAAGCGAAATCGCGGAGGTGCGAGAACGTAGTGGCGAGGGCCGGGTGGGCTCTTCAACAATGCCTCGCAAGATCAACCCCCAGTCCTTCGAGACCGTAAAGAGCATGTGGAAGGTGACGATGCCGCGCCTCACTACCGTGTTGCTCGATCAGATATCCGAGCATCAGCGAGACTTGACGAACTCGGCCTCGATGCGCTTCATGCCCGAGATTCTGGCGGCTGTCGATTTCTCAGTTTGTCTTCTTGGCGACGCAATGCAGCGTCTGGAAGTAGGGGTTGACAGCATGAAGTCGAACCTCGCCTCTGCCTCGCGGGAGACCGTAGCAGAGCCGCTCTACATCTTGCTCGCGCTCAACGGCTGCCCGAACGGTTTCGCGAAAGCGCGCGACCTGGTAGGCCAATCTATCGCTACTGGTGTGCCGGTGTTAGACCTTTGCGAGGTTGATGAAGATGTGCGTCCGATCCTCGCCCGACTGCGCCAGGAACATGTTGCTATCCTTCAGGACCCGAGCCTCTATGTGGGAGACGCGGTGAGGAGAGGCAACGAAACGTGCGCCCTCTGGCGCGCCCAAGTCAACCGGCTAGAGGCCGCATTGCAGCGAGAAAGAGCGGAGCGTTCGGCTTCGTCTCTTGGGCCGAGGCTGTGACGCGTGACCCTATGCTTCGGAGACAAATACTCTACTGGACTCGTCGGCCGTGTGCTGGCAGCGGAGCATTGCGCGCTGTTTTTAGGATGACGTTTTGCGGCCGCTCGTGGTGCCCGTTCTCTCGTCGGCAAGAATCTTCGCCCACTGCTCTTTGGACTCTTTCTCGCCGTAAGGCCACTCCGCGAAGGTGAGAACCAGGACCACTATCGTGTAAACCATCCCGAGAGCGATGACGCTTACAAAACCCTCCCTGGGATTGGGCTTAAGGTCGAAGGCTACCTGTACCAGAAATGGCAGCGCACCCGCTGCGATTCCTAGAAGGAGGAAGACCATAGCTTGCGCTCCTGAATATGCACGTATGGCTACGCGTCGCCGGAGCTTGCGGTATATCTCCCATCGCTGTTCCCATTGTGACTGGCCAGTCGCAGAGAGATAAGCAGTGATCACTCGTAATTGGACCTTCAGTGCCTGGTGCAGGCAAAACAGCGCTAGAAGAACAAGCAAGAGCAGAAGAGAGATACCGTAGGTAATCCATCCAACATCGCTGGCTGTCGCATTAGCCTTCTCCACTATCCAGCCGGCGCCGACGCCGAAAATCGTAACTGCCAGGATGGTTATGAGAAGCCTCTGATTCACTATTTGATTGACCTCGCCGTGAAGCTTCGTGGCATCGAGTTTCTCACCTTCTTCTGTCTGCACGACGCGGCCTCCTGTGTGTCGAGTCCTGGCCGGAATACTTCCCCATTTCTCTCTCAAGGGCAGCAAGTGATGTCGCATTACCGAAACAGCGGGACATCGCAAGCAAGAGGCGATATCTCGACGTCGGGTGCCAGCGGTAACCGCGTCGTGTCTGCACAATTAGACGTGCCACGTTGGTCGGCAGAAGAGGGACGAATCGCAGACGTTTCAACTCTGCTCTACTACGGTCCCTTCGTTTTCTCCACGACGTCATAAGATCGCCAGACGAGAAGGCCGTCTTTAGATAGGCTACGATTGCAGGATTGGCTATCGCCGATTCGATGACCACGGCGAGGAGCGCACAATCGCTTGGTTCGGCACCTGCAGGAAAGAGTTCCTCGTTTACGCCTCGCGCTGCCGCTGCGTGAAATGCTGCATCCCCATAGGCCAAATCCTCAGGCGAAAGTTGCTCTTCAAAGGAGGCACACCAATGGAGTGGGTGGTATTCTACCCACTCGCTCCTCTGGGCAAGCACTAGCATTTCATCCGCGGTCTCCACGATGCCGTGAATGCTGACAATGTTTGGAGTTGAGGCGGTTTTGGATTCGACGAGGGTCCGGATAAGCTCAAGCCGCGAGCCTATCCCCCCGTTCGACCTGAGATACTCGTGAATCGGTTGCACCTCGGACCATTCGGTGGCTTGGACACTGAGACGAATCTTCTCCCCCTGAGACGTGTAGGTTCGAAGCGACAGTTTGCGTTCGCTAATCTCGTCACGGTGATGTTCAAGCCATGAATCTCTGAGTGCACGCCAACTATCCGAGATACCTCCTACTCTGCGTTGAATTCTGACACGCGTGTCTCGAATTTCCCACCCTGGCGATAGGCTTGGCGCTCTAGTCCCTTCGATTGCTCCATCCACGATCAGCTGGGGCATAGGAATTTGGGTCGCCCTGCCGCCGCTCGGGACTGCGTAGAATTCCTGAAAATCCATCGCAGTTCAGGAGAGATTCGTCGGTCGAATGCTATGAGCATCCATGCGTCGTGCCGCCTTTGTGATTGTGTTGATTACGCCTGCCCGATATTGCCCTCTAGTCCATTGGGCCAAGGCCTGATATCCGCCGACTAGTGCGGGAACGCTCTGTCCTACTTCATTATGCGAAATCATCGGAGCGACGGCCGCAGCCAACAGAGCCCAGGCCGGGATTGACCGAGGAGTAGAATTCGTCAATTTCTTCTCCCAAGCTCGCTCCAGCGCTGTCGCGTGCTCGCGAATTGCGTCCTCTAGTTGCTCTTCATGCCTGTCATCCTCGTGCCATCGTGCCAACGCTTCTTGATAGCGCTGGCGCGTAAGATCCGTTTCCTGGAACACTAGCGTCACTTTAGGCCACTCCAACTCCAGCGGATCCCATTTGAACAATCCCGCGACTCCCTTGAGCCAAAGACGATTCGAGGAAGACTCCCTCTGATTCTCATCGAATGGGTACAAGGCGTCGCAGGGCCTATCCAGGAAGAGGCTTACCGGCACTGAATCTGGCAGAGCCCCGACCGAAGCACCATCGGGAGCCAGCGTACGTTGCACGGCCGCATTCCACGCGTGAATAACCGTGTTCCTTATAGCTCTATATGTTGGGGCATCAAGTCCATCCCTGTGCTCCTCAAGACAGGTCATGACCGCCGACCGAATCCCACGATCTGGCACATTGTCGTCGATGAACTTTTTCGTGCTATGGACCACCGTCCAGCTACTCACCCCTAGTTCTTCCGGCCCGCGAGCGTACAACTCTTCCAAAATGTCGTACATTGTAACCGGGGCCCGAGTCTTTGCTCGCTTCGTCGCCGAGGTTTCGTCCCGGGAGAAGTACTCAATGGCCCTTAGCGGTCCCGACAACCTCGGGTCCAGGTCGCCAATACCTCTTGGATACGGCTCAACAAGCATCCTCTCAAGGTCAATACTCCCCGACGACAGCAAGAGGTCGGCAAATCGTGTTATGGGTTGAGCCGTTCCAAGCGAGGATGAGATCCAGCCAGGCTTGAGCGTCCGCCTCAGTCCCCAGGTCGCGATCCCAAAGTTCCCCAAGGCTCGACCGGTCTTGTCGGGATTTGCCACGAGTTCGAAAGGTGAGAATTGCGAATCCCGTGCCAAGCGCGCCAGCTCCTCGGGTAGGGCGTCATCCACGAAAAGTGCTTGCACAACGGGACTGTCGAACAGATGCACATCATTGAGCACGAGCGTGTTCCCGAAGAGCATATGGAGCCTAACGATTCTCTGGGCATTCTCCTTAAGTTGCTGAACGTTCGGTTGCGGAAGTCCATGCCAAGATTGGGGACGGAAATACTCCCCATCGAACCACTGAGCATAGCGACGCATCGACCTTCTCCCAACGGATCATCGAGCCGCGTTCGGGTGGATTTTCGTTGTCCACCTGGACAAGCCCTCAATGACACTACCTGAGACGGCCCGAGCGGCCGGCCCAGACGCCTGGCAGTAGCTCAACCCCGCACTCCAGAAAGAGATGCGATGATTTCCTCTTGTCCCCAATTAGGATCGATAGTCGGGACAATTCTGCCACTCTCGCCTTTTACGTACGGGCCCAAAGTCTTCCTGTGCTCCTCTGGGCAGAAAACCACCGCCACGTTGTCGAGAAGGAAACCGAAGTCCCCGCGGTGTCGCCACTCGCGCTCCCACCAAAACTCCTTCTTCGAGTTGCGCCACGTACCCATGCCCTCGACGAACGGAGCGATACCAGCGATAGGCTGGTCTGAGAATCGCTCACCTTCTGCGGCTTGTCTGACCAATTCCCAGACGTTCTCCGTTAGCCATTCGTGACCGCCGGTCATATCGACGTACCAAACAGGATTCACGCCCAGCTCGCGCGCCTTTCGCTTGGTGAATGCCAGTCCGAAGGGTTCGAGCTGATTGCGTCAACCCTTGATCGGACACACGAAGCTCCATGCTTGCTCCAGAGGTGCCTCAGTGAAACACACTACCCGCTGGGACTTCAACGCCGTTTGGTGGTCTTTCGGACGTAGCTTCCCTTGGCGGAGAACCTTCTCTAGCTGAATGACGGCCGCGCCCATGGGAGTACGTGCGAGCAGCGTCTGATTAGCAAGAATGCTCTGTAGGTTCTCTAGCGCCGCCTTGCCGTTCCCTTGCCGTGTCCAGTGAATAACGAAGGTGGACAGATCGGTGCGCCGGCGCAACAATTCCTCGATCTCCCATTCCATGGATCCGCTCGTCTCCTAATGGTTGCCCGGGATGTCGGTATTCTCCCCTCTCGAAAGCAGATCGTCAAGACCCGATGTTGATCGCTTTGAGGCTTGCCGCGCGCGCGGCGTTTGGTTCGCCGATATCGTTCTCGACCGCAATGAAATACTTGGAGATATGTCCTAGAGCTGGCCATCCCAAATGAGTGGTGGTGGATGGGTACGAATGGGTTGACGAAGGCAAGGGGTATCGGCGTTCTTGATACCGACCGATGTCGTCAACGGCTACGGAATCAGGCGGCCCCACGACCACCCGCTTGCAGAGTGCACGACGCGCGCGTCGTGTCGCTAAAAGAGCCACCAGCCGTGGCGCCTCCGACGCCCTGCCGACTCTTGGGCAGCTCGAACGTTGGGTTCTTGCGGCGGTCTGAGTGAATGGACATGGCCCAATTCTCCTATATACTATTTCCAAGATGAAGGAGCAGCCCGACGTTGCGACTCCCTTTGCATCAGCAACAACTGATGAGTTCCTGGACTGGTGGAACGGATCCCGCCAAGCGATCCATCAGTGGCTGGAGAAGCAGTCGTCCCCGCTTGCAGAACTGTATTTCGGAGCAGGCCGCCTTCTTTGTGAAAAGACGCCAGGATGGACTCGGTTCGTCGGTCATGCAGTGCGGGAAATAGTCAACCGGCTTCCCACTGCAATCTGCGGCGAAGTGGGCGGAGGTCGTCTTGAATATCCTAAACGCGTCGAAGCGATCGCGGTTGTGTGGCCGAGGGCAAACCTAGGGCTTGCAGAAGCACAGATAGATTACAGCGGTACGGGTGTCGTCAGAACGCTTCCCTTGCCAGTTTGGAGGGAGGTTGATCAGTTGATCCAGGATCATCGGGGCGTGCCGACTCGCAATCGAGAGCGCGCCCTGAAAATGCTACAGGTGTTGGTGCCAGAATCGTCGCCTGGCGGCGGACAGATGGCCCTGGCAGCGGGCAGGTGGGTAGAGATTGGGCGTTGGGCGGAGGGACGAGCCCACGATCAAACGCGCTGCGACGAGGAACACAACGACGGCGAAATCATTGGACAGTTCGAGGCCCTGGAAAGAATCATACTCAGTGTCACCCGGCCATTCTTCCAGAATAAGGACGACCTAGATGAGCTCCTGGAACAAACCAACGCCTGAACAGGTCGAGCGGGTCCTCCAGCTGATTACACGACCGGCTGAATTCCGGTATTTCCTAGACCGGCTAAACAATCCACTGTGGCTTCCCGTTTTCTACAAACGCGGACTCTTCGAGACACCCCCTGGCCCCATCTTGGATGAGGCGGAGGGTACAATGCAATTCCCCTCGTGGCCGCTTTCAGAGTTCCTCGCTCGGGTCGCGCATAATGTCGATGATGCGAAACTGCTCTCGGCAATAGCACACCAAATCGCGCCTGCAGACAACTTTCGTGTGCAACTTAACGTACTGGCAGTAACTCTAGTCCTCCCAGCCCGAACTTCTGCAAAGTTTGTGCGCTATGCGCAAGATTGGCTAACTGGTTGGCATGGAGGTGTCGTAGACATGCTGGCACCTCAGCTTGGTTGTTGGCTGGAGCATTTGGCGCAAGGCAGTGAAGCAATGGCGGCAGAGCGCCTGGCCCGGCAAGTATTGTTCTTGAGCTCGGCGGATGGGGAACGCGTTGGTTGGTTGCACGATCTTGTCGGTCGTCTACGCCCTCACTGGTATGGTGAATTCCTCAAGAAATTCCCTGCGCTTGTTCGCGCGACTCCCGAAAGGGCACTTTCGGTGCTTCTCGACGTGCTGGACAATGCCCTGAAGCTTTCAAGAGACGGAGAACAGCAGACAGAATCTGGATGCCTTGAGGATTATTCGACAACATGGCGTAACAATATTGCCCGAGGCGAGGCTTGGTCGACCGAGGACTACCGGCACCACTTGATCGACGCCCTGCAGGCAGCTATGCCGCTGCTGCTGGTGAGGGCCGAGGCGAGCGTTGAGGCCACGGTACGGCGGCTGGAAGAAAAGCGTTGGGTCACCTTCCACCGAATCGCTCTGGATGCTTTGTCGCGGGCACCGCTTCCCGAATCGCTAGATTCCACTCGATCACGCTTGCTCGACCAGTCGCGTCTGCAGGATAGTTCACTCCGTCGCGAGTATGACGGCCTCCTCGCCGCACGCTTCAATGCACTCGACACTCCAGAACAGGAAGCACTTCTTCAGCTCATTGACCTGGGTCCTCGCCATTATGATGCAGCTCAGTCGACAAAGGAGGGGGACGAGTTATGGAGATACGGACGTTTGCGTTTAATCGCCCCCCATCTGGATACGAAGCACAGCAAGAGTCTTAAGCGCTTTGAGACCAAATTTGCAGCGTTCGAGAAGACCGAAAGTGCCCTAGTCTCCGGCTGGGTAACGGATCCCAGCCCTCTAGATGCTGCGCAGCTAGCGAACATGCCAGTGCCGGAGGTAATTAGCTTCCTGCGAGCATGGGAACCTCCGACATCAGGTTTTCCCAGGCCGACTCGACGCGCGCTTGCACTCCAGATTGAGAAGGCAATTCAGAACGAGCCGCGACGTTTCATAGAAGCGGCGGAAGGGTTCGCGGGCGTTCACCTTGAATATCAGGCGTTCATTTTGCGGGCGATCGCGTCCGCTGTTGAGGGGGGATACGTCCCGCAGTGGACACCGTTGCTTGGCCTTTGCACGGCCATAGTGGAGAGAGACGAGTCTAACAATGAGCTAAAGCGTGCTTTGTTGCGCGTCATCGAGACGGGATTCAATTCAGGCGGTGCCGAGCTTCCCATCACGGCCCGGGAGATAGGTTGGCGAATTATCAGCCATCTTGCTCGCGACCCTAATCCAGATCCAGACGATGAACGGTCTTTCGCGTCCCCGGCACTCGATCCCATCACGATCGCCATTAATAGCGTACGCGGCGTTGCCGTCGAGGCCGTTGTCAAGTACGCGCTTTGGGTCTCTCGCGCGACGTTGGCAGCGACTACGGCTGCTCGAAGCTTCGATAGCATGCCAGAAGCGCGCGAAGTGCTTGAGGAACGACTCGATTACGCTATTGAACGAACGATCGCTGTTCGCTCCGTATTTGGCCGGTTTCTGCCGCAACTCTTCTGGCTCGACCCTGAATGGACCCGTGAACGTATTCAGCAGATACTCCCGACTGACCCGGAACTTACCGAACTGCGAGACGCAGCATGGGAGTCGTTCGTGCTCGTCACGCCTGTTTACTCAGACCTGTTCAAAGCGCTGCGAACTCAGTACGAAGATGCAGTGCAGCGGCTAGAGACCCCTCGATTCGAGTGGCGCCTTCTCGGGGATCCCCTCGTATCACTTGGTCGTCACCTCGTCACGCTGTACGGCAGAGGCATGTTGCCGCTCGACGACAAGTTAATGCGAACTCTCTTTTCAGGACTGAATGCAGAGAGGAGAGAAGGCGTTCTCACTTTCGTAGGACAGGCACTTCGCGGCGAAGAGGAGATCCGGGTTGATATCTTGTCGCGCTACCAAGCACTCTGGGAATGGCGGCGTCACGAGATTGAACTCGGACGGGGAGACTCCAGCGAGCTGCGCGCGTTCGTCTGGTGGTTTTCATCAAATCGCTTCGATGATCAGTGGGCGGTCGCTCAGCTCACGCACGCTTTGTCTCTCACGCCTTGTGAGAACCTGCTTCCGGAGGTCGCTCAGCGTCTCGCCCGTGCCACGGCGGTTCCAACCTTGGACCTCGTTAAAGCATTGGAGCAGGTAGTAATTAGCGACAGATGGGGCGTCATCTCAATGTATGAGGGGAGCGCTAGAGAGATTATTAGGCGTGCCCTTGAAGGGGGAGGCGAGGCACGAGTGCGCGCCATGGGTCTTATAGATAGACTCGCACGGTCAGGTTACTTCGGCTTCACGGATCTGGTCGGAAGACCGCCACGTCAAACGAGCTGAAGTCAGCTTCTGGCGAATAAACAGAAAGGTACGATGGATTGCCCTCTATCACACTACGCCTAGCCCGCTGGCGTCAGGGGCGGAGTGCAAAAAGCGCATGGACTAGCGCTCTGCGCCTAATCCCCGTGTCGGTTGGGACACGCCTCGGGAGTCGTCCCCGCTTCCGCCAAGAAGCCCTTCTTGCAGATGGTGCAGAACCATCGCACCTTTCCCTCCGGGACACCCTTCTGGTTCGGAACTCTCACGATCAGTCGCTTGCCCCTAGCCGTCTTCGCCTCGCCTGACTCCACCACCGGCCCGGGAACATCGCTTTCCAACGACCAGAACCTCCAGCCATTGCAGGCTACGCCGCCCATCACTGCACTCCCGGCTGCTGAAGGGCTCTTGAACTCCCGGCCGTCCGCCAACCGGTAGCGCACACCCTGGTCGCTACTCACGACCTCCGCCGTATACCTTTCTCCCTTGTACCCCGCCACCAGGCGGGTACCCACTACCAGATTCCGATTCTCGATTGCCATTTGCGGCACCTCCTTTCAAGGTGACGCATACATCACTCTGCTTTGGCGCCAAGTCAACCCGGTTCTCCAGAGATAAAGGCAAAACGAGGAGAATTCGCCCCGATAGCCCCCTCTCACGCTTGACTTCGTGCGCCGTCAGAGTGATGTATGTCCATACCAGAATCGCGCGGTCGGGAGGACGCAGTGACCAAGAGAAACGAAGACGGCAGTAGCGACAAGGAGGACCTTCAGACCCTCGTTGACCTCTATCTCCTCCGTTGCCAGGTCGAAGGCAAGTCGCCCAACACCCTGAAGGCCTACGCCTGGACCATGAGACGTTTTGTGGAAGTAGCTCGTCAGGAGGGATTCGCCGGCCCTGTTCGCCAGATCACGCCAGTTCACCTCTACAGCTACCTTGGCCGCTTCTCGAATCTCTCCGCCGAATCGAGGCACCGCTATCATCGCGAGGTCTCCTTCTTCTTCAGTTGGCTGGAGTCGATGGGGTACGTAGACCGTTCCGCCTTCGCCCAGATCAAGAAGGTGAAGCTGCCGCAGCGGATCATCCAGCCCTTCTCTCAAGAGGACGTGCGCAAGCTGCTCGCGCTATGCGACGACTCTCCCGTCGGTCGACGCGATCGAGCGATGCTTCTGGTGATGCTCGACACGGGCGTCAGGGTTAGTGAGCTGGTTCACCTAAACTTGGCAGATGTCGATCTAGAAACAGGCCGCACTCGGGTCCTTCACGGCAAGGGCAACAAGCAGCGGGTGGTAGCCTTCGGTGACGGATGCAAGGACGGTCTATTGAGCTACCTCGAGGCGAGAGGATACGAGCCTGGCCCGCTGTTCGTGGCGGTGACGGGACATCGAAGGCTGCACCTGGGCGTCGGGCTCCAGCCGAATGGAGTGAAGCAGATGTTACGGCGCTTGGGCAGGAGGGCGGGTCTGCCCAAGGTCCATGCTCACCGCTTCCGTCACACCTTCGCCACCTGGGCCATCGAGCAACACGCACGAGAGCTGGATGTCCAGTACTTGCTGGGGCATTCGACCCCCGACATGGTCAGACGATACTCGTCTACGTATAATTCGGAACAGGCTGCTCGCGCTCACGCGGCCTTCAGCCCGGCAGACTGGCTGGGGCGCGCTGGCCTCCTCACTCATTCGCGCTCAATGCCCTGCCTCTCCCCGTCGTCAAGGCCCATCCTTGCCCCCGATCGCTTGAGCTAGAACGCCCCAGCAACCAAGCGCACGTCTGTCTCTCGCGGTCCTGTCGATGAGGGCTCCTCGACCCCCATCCACGGCGGCAAACTCCTCGATCACGCACTCCGCTGGCGGTCAACCATATTAATGCGGAAGAAGGCGCGTGGGAAGCAGGGCAGCAGATCTACTGGCAAATGTGGCCAATGTGAATCTGTAAGAACGGCTATTGGCTTCCGGTCGACCATATAGCTGGCAGCAGATTACACAACACGCACGGAGGCGACGATGAAGAAGAATTCTCCTGAAACAGCGCGCAAGCCCCAGGACGCGCTGGAAATCACGCACGTTCGGATCGAAGACCTGAGCTTGGCCAGCTACAATCCCCGTCGCATCGCGCCGGGCGAACTGGCGAAACTGAAGAAATCGATCGACCGGTTCGGGATCGTGGAGCCCATCGTAGCACGCAGGGACGGAACGATAGTGGGCGGCCACCAACGCTACGAGGCCGCGCGGCAGCTTGGCATCGAAAGGGTGCCCACCGTCTTCGTGGACATTAGCGACAATGAGGCCAAGCTGCTGAACCTCGCGCTAAACAAGATCTCCGGCGAGTGGGATACGATGCGGCTGGCCTCGCTCCTCTCGGAGTTGCGAACGCTTCCCACCACCGAACTGGAGCTCAGCGGCTTCTTGAAGGACGAGACCACTGCCATCATCCGCGCCCTCGACTGGGGACGCCGTTTCAGTCCGGACAACGTCCCCGACCCACCCGAGGTACCTACCGCCAAGCCGGGCGACCTCTGGCGGCTAGGCGACCACTTCCTCCTTTGCGCTGACTCCACCGATCCCGACGCTGTCCAGCGCCTTCTGTCGGGCAGAAGCGTCAACCTGCTGCTGACGGACCCGCCGTATGGCATCTCTTATGACCCCGGAGAACGGCCGGGAGCTCGAACCCCGGCAGGCAAGATCGAGGGTGACAGCCTGCCGGATGAGGACTACAGGGCACTCCTTGAAGGTTCGCTCAAGATCGCCTTCGCTGCCGCATCAGGGGGCGCACCTGCCTACGTGTTCCACGCGAGCACCCAGGCCGACATAGCTCTCGCCGCATTCAGGGCTGCGGGGTGGCGTCTCTCGGCTTGCCTCATATGGGTGAAGGCCGCGCCTACCTTCGGCCGCGGCGACTATCACTGGCAGCACGAGCCGATTCTGTACGGATGGAAGCCGGGCGGCCACCACCACTGGTTCGGAGGACGCTCCGAGTCCACCGTGTGGCAGATCGGGACGGGAAAGGCCTTGCCGGATTCCCGCGACGGCCATCATCTTCATCCCAATCAGAAACCGGTCGTGCTCCTCGAACGGGCCATCTCCAACAGCTCTCGCCCCGGCGACACCGTCTTCGACCCCTTCGTCGGCAGCGGCTCGACCGTTGTCGCCTGCGAGCGACTGGCTCGCCGTTGCCTTGCGATCGAGATCGAACCACGGTTCGTGGATTTGGCTGTCCGGCGATGGCAGCAGTATTCCGGCCAAGCACCGGAGCTAGTTAGGAGAGCATGATCATGTCGCGCGGAGGCAGGAGGCCAAACTCGGGCGCGAAGAAGGGATGCAGTCGCGCCAGCATCAATCCGGCGAAGATCCAGGAGCGACGGGACCACGTCTACGAGCTGTCCCTGCTCTACCCGCGGCCGAAGGAGATCTTAAGGGCGCTCGAGCAGGAGAGGCCCGACCTTCTAGAGGGACTTAAGCGCCCCGTCGAAACCATCGCGCGAGACCTCAAGGTGAGACGCCGGGAGTACGCGGACATGCTTGGGGAGCGCAAAGCCGAGGAGGTCCGGGCCGAGCATGTCACGATGAAGATGAAGCTGTTGCGGATGGCCCTGGGCATCGGCGAGCAACTGCCTGTAGCTGCGCGCCTAGGCGTGATAAGGGAGGCCAGCCGACTCGTTGACGACATCGCAGTTGGGCATGGCCTGCCACTTGGGCGGCCATTTGGTTCGGGCCAGGCCGAAGTAGTAACGCTAGCCGATGCGCCAGCGGCGGGTGGCCTCACTGACCCCCTCACCTTTGCCATCGCCCCCCGCTTCTGCGGTCTCTCTGACATTCCAACCCTGTTCCCGATGCAGTACAAGGTGCTAAAGGAGTTCATGTCGACTAGGGCGCGGTATCGCGTGCTCGTGCTCGTGTGCGGGATGCGCTCCGGCAAGGGCGTCCTGGGCTCGATCATCGCCTGGTACGCCGCCCACGAGCTCCTCGCCATGGAAGACCCCCAGGCTTTTCTGGGACTGGCACCGAACCAGGAGATTCAGATACTCAACGTGGCTGCGAGCCGGGCGCAAGCGAAGAACAACGTCTTCAAACACATCGCTGATCGCCTGAACAGCGGCGGCGAGTGGTTCGCGGAGATTCGCAAACAGGCGAAGATCACGGGCCTCGAGATCCGTCTTCCCAAGAACATCGTTATCCGCTGCGGCCACAGCAAGGCCAGCACTCTTGTCGGGGCCACGTCATACGTGGTGATCCTCGACGAACTAGCGCGCTTCAAAGACACGGATGGACGAGACAACGCGGACGAGGTCTATGAGAAACTGAGCGCGACAACGGCCACTTTCCCGGAGCGGGCTAGAATCCTCGTGCTGACAAGCCCCCAGTGGGAAGCGGACAAGAGCATGAGGCTACTTGAGGAGGCGCTCACGATCGACGAGGAAGACCGACCTTTGTACCCGCACATGTACGCTCTTCAGATGGCAACCTGGGAAGCGAACCGGAATCTTGAGCAACAGGATCTCTGGGAGCGCTTCGCCGGCGCCGCCAACCCGACGGCGTTCTGGCGAGATTTCGGCGCGCGGCCACCGCGTGCGGTCCAAGCTTACTATCCCGACCCTGACCGCTGGGTTCGTCAGGCCGATCCCGAACGTCAGCATCCCTTCGATGAACACGGTCGCATGGCCGATTGGTTCAGACCGTGCTGCGATAGCAGGCGCTTTGTCCACGTTGACCTGGGTCTTAGCCGTGACGCCTGCGGCTTTGCCATGGCTCACAAGCCCGTCCCCGGCTGCCCGTGCTACCAGGGGAAGGGCGCGGCGTCCAACCCCAAGGCCAAGAAGGTTGTCCTGGACCTTTGCGGCGCCTTCCGCCCGGGGCCATCGGGCGAGATCAGCTTTGAGTCCGTCCGCCAACTCATCCGCGACCTCCAGGACCGCGGCTTCAACATCAAGGGCGGCGGCGTCACCTTCGACGGCTGGCAGTCGGTCGACTCACAGCAAACGCTGAAGAGGGAGGGCTACCGCACTGCCACCCTCTCAGTCGATCGAGACCTCGTGGCCCATGACACCTTGCAGGAGCTAATCAATACCGACCAGCTCTCGTTCTATGAACTTCCGGTCCTCATCAAGGAAGCGGGGCAACTCCAACTCCGCAAGGGAAGCAAAGTGGACCACCCGGCCGGGGGCTCCAAGGATGTCGTCGATGCGGTGGCCGGGGCGGTGTTCCAAGCCTACAGGAAGGGCGGACGCATGGCCTTCGTCGGTTGACCCCAATGCGCTGGTGCTGCCTGATGCCGCCCACGCCGCCGTGGTCTTGGCAACGCTCACTAATACGAGTATTCTTTAGCCCAACCAGTTCCACAGCACGAGAGGATCTCTGTGTCTACTCTCCGCCTTGTTCCTTTCGGACACCCGGCAACCAGCGCTCTCCAAGAGGCCATCGCGGCCGCGAAGGGCAGCGATCCGCTGCAACCCGTAACTGTCGCTGTTCCCTCCAACTACGCCGGGCTTTCCTTGAGGAGACGTCTGGGTGCATTGGACGGCGGTCTCGTCAACGTCGGTTTCATCGTCTTTTCGCGCGTGGTGGAGTTGCTGGGCTCACCGGCTCTTGCATCAACAGGGAAGCGGCCACTGACGCCTCCAGTGCGCGCCGAGGCAGTCCGTGCGTCGCTTGCCGCCGAGCCGGGCATCTTTGCCGCGGTCGAAGGGCACACCTCAACCGAGCGCAGTCTCGAGACCACCTTCCGTGAGCTAAGGCGCGCCCCCGAAGAGTCGTTGGACCTTATCGCAGCGCAGAACGCCCGCGCGGCACATGTTGTGCGCCTCTACCGAGATTTTCGGCGCAGTACAGAAGCCTACTTTGATGACGAGGATTTGGGATTCGCGGCGGCAGGGGCTGTTGACGCAGCGCCGCTCGCCCTTAGAGACATTGGGCACGTTATCCTCTTTCTCCCCCGCCGTCTGTCCCCTGGTGAGAGCGCCCTGGTCGACGCCCTCGCCGGGGAGGGCCTTCTCTCCGCACTTATTGGTCTTAGCGGCGAGGGCGACATTGATGCCCCGGCCCACCAGATGTCGGCCCGCCTGGCTACGCAGCTTGGACCGTTGCAGGAAGAGGAACCCGCCGAACGCGAAGGAGATTCGCGGATCGTCCTGGTGACGGACGCGGAAGAGGAAGTACGCACGGCACTGCGCCTGATCTCCGAGCGGCTCGCGGCCGGCACGCCGCTTTACCGCACCGCCGTCCTCTACCGGGCGGCGCAGCCGTATGCGCTCCTCGCCCAGGAGCAGTTCCGGGCCGCCGGCGTCCCCTTCAACGGCCCTGGCGTGCGCACGCTGGCGCAGACCGTAACCGGCCGAACGTTACTGGGCCTCTTCCGAGTTCGTGAGTCCGGCTTCCGCCGCGAAGTTTTGGCTGATTGGCTATGCGGTGCGCCTGTGCTGGAGGAGCGAGACGGCAGCCCCGCTCCTGCCCAGCGCTGGGACCTGATCTCACGGTCTGCCGGCGTCGTTCGTGGCGTCGAACAGTGGCGCGACCGTCTCGCTCGTTACGTACGTTCACTTCGCAGCGAACGAGAGAACCTGGAAGAGCGGGAAAACGCCAGCGAAGGGAAACTCCGCTACATCGAGTCCGAGATCGGCTACACCGAGCGCCTCGCCCACTTCATCGATGGACTGGCCGCGGACCTCGCCTATTCCGGCCCGCCTACCTGGCCAGGCTTCGCTGCCTGGGCACGCGGACTGGTCGAACGCTACCTGGGTGGCGAGGGTCACCGCCGCGACTGGCCCGAAGAGGAGATTGAGGCGCACCGCTCTGTGATGGCGGGACTGGAGGCGCTGGGCGAACTCGCTGCTCTGCGGCCACAGATCGACGAGCCGACATTTCGCCGGGCCCTGGAGAGGGACCTGGAGGCGTCGGCAGGGCGCGTAGGTCGCTTTGGCGAAGGCGTGTTCATTGGCCGCCTAGCTGATGCTAGGGGCTGCGAGTTCGACACAGCGTTCGTCCTTGGCATGAGCGAAGGGCTGCTACCGCCGCGCGGGAAGGACGACCCCCTCATACCGGACCGTGAGCGGTTGGAGTCGGGTGAGGACGTACCTCTGCGCACTGCGCGTCTCGACGAAGAGCGGCGCGACTATCTCGCTGCCCTCGCCTCCGCGAGGGAGCGGATCCTCATCTTCCCGCGAGCCGACATGCGGGGCCAGCGCGGAAAGATGCCTGCCCCTTGGCTCTTACAGGAGGCCTCGCGACTGGAAGGCAAACCACTGTACAGCTCGGACCTCCTCAATCCGCCGGCACGCCCCTGGCTTGCGGTGGTTCCATCTTTCCAGTCGGCTATTGGCGGAGGCCCTGAGCCGGGCTCGCCTCAAGAATATGACCTTCGCAGCATCTTCCACTGGCGCCAGGCAGGGCACCGCCTTCTTGACCACTATCTGATCAAGGCTGATCTCACCCTTCGCGGCGGTCTGGAGGCCGACATTGAGCGGCAATCCGAGCGGTTTACGCGTTGGGACGGCTCCGTCGGACCTGGGCTGGCGGCCGTTCCATCCGCGGAACGGCCGATCTCCGCTAGCGCCCTCCAGAACTGGTCGTCCTGCCCCTTCGGTTACTTCCTGGGTAACGTTCTCCGAGTAGCTGAGACGGAGCGGCCGGAGGACACGCTGACGATCAGTGCCGCCGACCGGGGGACGGTGATCCACAGGGCCCTGGAGCGCTTTCTGCGTGATGCGCCGTCTCCTGAGTCACCCACCGAATCGTGGAGCGACGAGGCCCGGGCTCTCCTGCACAGGATCGGCGAGGAGTGCTGTGATGAGGCGGAGGCCGAGGGCCTCACCGGCAGCCCCCTGCTATGGAGGCTGGAACGGGCACGCATACTGCGTGACCTCGACGGCTTCCTGGCCGCAGATGAAGAGATGAGAGCCGAGTTGGGTGTGCTGCCCCTCGCTGTTGAGGTCTCCTTTGGACTTGCGGAGCCGGGTTCGAAAGAGGCGGCCCGAGTCGAGTTGAAGGACGGCAGGAGGATCGCCCTCCGGGGCAAGATCGACCGCGTGGATCGGGCATCGGACGGCTCTCGGTTGGTTGTTATCGATTACAAGAGCGGCTCGTCAACCGCCTACCGAGAGCTCCGCAAGGACCCGGTCAAACGGGGTCAGCTGCTGCAATTGCCGCTCTATGCAGTCGCCGCCGGCAGCGCCTACGGCGACTTGCCGGTCACGGCTTACTACTGGTTTGCGACCGAGCAGTACTCGTATGAACGCATGGGATACCCGGTCGATGACGATGTCATGACCCGTTTCAGAGAGGTCCTTGGCGTAATCCTGAATGGCATTAGCGCCGGTCTCTTTCCGTCTCATCCGGGGCAGTGGCGCTTCGAAAACTTCGAAAGCTGTCGTTTCTGCCCTTATGACATGATGTGCGCAAGGCAACGTGACCGGGTGTGGGAACGAAAGCGCGGTGCGCCTGAGCTCAGCGCCTATGCTCAGATGGCGGAGGGCAACGACTGATGGCCGAAGCTCTCCCCTTGCAGCCCTCTGATCAGGTGCAACGAGACCGCATTCTGACTGATCTTGATAGCACTCTGTTCGTCGAGGCCGGCGCCGGAACGGGCAAGACTTCATCGCTGGTCGGCCGCATCGTTAGGCTCGTGGCAACGGGCCGGACGGACATGAGGCGCGTTGCGGCCATTACTTTCACGGAAAAGGCCGCCGCCGAGTTGCGCGACCGGGTGCGCGAAGAGATGGAGAAGGCGGCGCGCGACGAGGGCCTGCCCGATGACGAAGCGGCCCGAATCAGGGAGGCGATAACCGAGATTGATGCCGCAGCCATCGAGACGCTACACGGTTTCGCCCAGAGGATATTGACCACTTACCCGCTTGAGGCTGGGCTTCCTCCGGCAGTGAGCGTCCAAGACGAGGTCGTCTCGTCAATCGCCTTCCAAGAGCGCTGGCGTGACTACCTGGACAACCTGCTGGAGAACCCCGCTCTAGAGGAGGTCCTAGTTCGTGCCTACGTCTTAGGGCTCGATCTTGGTGAGTTGCGCACGCTGGCGCTTGCCCTGCACAGGAACTGGGACCGAGTTGAGGACGTCGACCTGGCGGCGCCGGCGCTGCCTCCGGTTGATACAGAGGCCGTTCTCGCTGCATTGGACGAGGCCTGCGGGATCCAGGCTTGCTGCGTCGACTCGAGCGACTTCCTCTACCAGCACCTGGACTGGATGAAGACCTACCGAGCGCGTCTGCAAGGAGCAGAAGATCCGTTGGACGCGCTGCGAATACTGGCTGAGCCGCGCAAGCTAAGCCACACAAAAGGACGGAAATCTAGCTGGCAGGGGATCACGCCTGACGAGATCAAGGCGATGCTGACTGAGGCTCAGGATTCACGCCAGGCGCTTCTCGACGAGCAACGTGCGGCCGTCCTGGAGGCGCTTCTTGTCGAGCTGCGAGGGTTCGTTCTTTCCCACGCCGAGGAGCGCCAGCACGAGGGGCAACTGGAGTTTCACGACCTTCTAGTTTTGGCCCGCGACCTTCTGCGGCACCACCCATCGGTGCGCCGGGCGTTGCGGGCGCAGTTCTCTCACCTGCTCATCGACGAGTTTCAAGACACGGACCCCATCCAGATTGAACTGGCCGTCCTCCTCGCCTGCGGCGAGAGCGAGAGTGCTCCGTCCGATTGGCGCGAGGCGGAGGTTGAGGAGGGCCGCCTGTTCTTCGTCGGCGACCCGAAACAGTCGATTTACCGTTTCCGACGCGCGGACATCACCCTTTACAGACGGGTGCAGGAGAAGTTCTCGGACCGCACTATCTACCTCACCCAGAACTTCCGGTCGTGCCCATCAGTCATCGACTGGGTGAACGGCATCTTCGGCACATTGATTGGAGAGGGTGACCCCGAGGGGCAGGCCCCCTACATAGCCCTTGATTGCAGCTGGGAGGCCGATAGCGAGTCTCCCACCGTGCGCCTCCTCGGCGAGCCAAGCGACGAGAACGTCCCCGTGATACGCCGGCGAGAGGCGCAGGAAATCGCCGCCGTAATCCGGCAGGCAAGCGCCGAAGGCTGGCCAGTGACCGGGCGGGACGAGCAGGGAGCGCGAGAAGTCCGTCCTACCTGCTACGCTGACATCGCCATCCTGTTGCCCACTCGCGCCAGCCTACAGTTGCTCGAACGGGCTCTGGACGAATCGGGAATCCCTTACCGTGTTGAGAGCCAAGACCTTCTCTACGATACGCAGGAGGTGCGCGACCTCTTGGCGATACTTCGGTCGATCGATGACCCGACAGATGAGGTCGCGCTCGTGACCGCGCTCCGGACCCCCGCCTTCGCCTGCGCAGACGACGACCTTCTCCGTTACTCCCAAGCAGGCGGCCGCTGGGATTATCGGCAACAGCCGCCGAATATCCTCGGGAGCGACCACCCTGTCATCTCGGCGATGACCGCCTTGAATGGGCTCCACAACCAGCGCTGGTGGCAGCCGCTAAACGAGGTCGTCGAGGCAGTGATCCGAGAGCGGAAACTATTTCAACTGGCTTTCGCGCACGGACGGCCCCGAGAGCGCTGGCAGCGGCTGCGATTCGTCCTCGATCAGTCGCGCGCCTTTGCCGAGGCGGGTGGTGCAACACTGCGACAGTTTGTCGAGTGGGCTGAATTGCAGGCTGAGGAGGGGATGCGCGTCGTCGAGACCGTCGTACCAGAGGCCGACGACGATGCCGTACGCATCCTAACCGTCCACGCCTCCAAGGGGCTCGAATTCCCAATCGTTATCCTGGCGGGCCTCAATTCGACTCCTCGAGGTGGCAGGCCCGGGCCAAAGGTGCTGTGGGGATCAGAGGGGCAACCGGAAGTTCAGCTGGGTTCTGCCAACGCCCGCTTTCAGACGCCAGGATTCGAGCAGCTCGACGCTGGCGAACAGCGGATGGACGAGTACGAGAAAGTGCGTCTCCTTTACGTTGCAGCCACTCGTGCGCGCGATCACCTCGTTGTCAGTCTCCACCACAAAAGTGGAACGCAGTGTGCGGCGTCGACCCTCGAAACGCTCTGCGAAGGTATCCCAACTCTCTGGGCGAAGGCGAAGCTTCCTTCCTTGCCACCCACACCGCCAGGTGAGGGTCGCTCGTACGAATTCGATGATAGTCCTGAAAAGAGAGCGCACTGGCTCGAGGGACGTGAGTCACGCATCGCATCGCTCCGGCGGGCGCCTGTCTATGCTGCGACAGCCATCTCCCGCGAGCTGACCGCATCCGAAGACCCAAACTTGAAAAAGGACGCTCCGGTAGAGGAGATCCCGCCATGGCGGCGGGGGCGCGCTGGCACCTCGATGGGAAGGGCCGTTCACGCAGTCCTTCAGAGCATTGACCTAGCAACAGGTGAAGGGCTCGCGGGCGCCGCGGCAGCCCAGGCAGCAGCAGAAGGTATCTCGAACCGTTCCGGTGAGATCGCCGCGGCAGTGCGAACCGCGCTGGACACCACAACTGTGCAGGAGGCGGTCAGGTCGGGACGCTACTGGCGCGAGGTCTACATCGCCGCTCCAGTCGATGGAGCTCTCGTTGAGGGGTTCATCGATCTTCTTTTCGAGACGCCCGAAGGCTTCGTCATCGTCGACTACAAGACCGACCGCGTCCCGAGCGAGGCTGAGTTAGACGCTGCTCTTCACCACTATCGTCTCCAGGGCGCGGCATACGCCCTCATGCTTACCGAGACGTTGGCCCGGCCTGTTGCCGCCTGCCGCTTCGTGTTCGTATCGCCGGCACGATCTCTGGAGCGCGAAGTACCCGACTTAAAGGTCGCCATTGGCGAAGCAAGAGCGTTGGTCGCCAAGGGTACAGCGGCAGCCGCCACCAATTGACGAAGGGAATGAGAACAAGATGAACCGCACTTATCCGGTAAAGCAGGGGTGCCCGAGAGATCAAGTTGAGGAGCTCATTGACCAGCTGCTCTCGAGGTACGAGCATGGGCGAGCCAATTCGACCAAAGAGCTTCCATCGGCCCTGCGCAAGGATCTCGCGGACTCGGACTATCGATCCATAACCGCAAAGACATATGCTCAGCTTTCCCGCTGGTGTTATCCCGAACGGTGGTCGGATCGGGAGATGTACGTTCGAAGAATCGCCGTGAGGCTAAGTGAGATGCTGTTTGGCGAGGTCATCCCCCGCGTCCAAGGTTCTCGCTGATGACGGTGGCAAAACCACAATGATCGAGATTGTGCAGATCGGCGTTGTAGGTGGACTCGAGATCTTCGGACAGAGGGGCGAGCAACGACCTCCCACTCTGCTCGTGCTGGTGCACGGATGGCGGGGCAACACCACGACCACCTGGGGGAATACCAAGAACCTCCTCCTAAAAGAGTTCCACGACGCCTGCGACGTAGCTCTCTTCGCCTACGGAACCGGGCTGTGGCGCTGGGGAGGGAAGGGGGTCAAGGACCTCTGCGACCAGCTTTCGGGCGCCATTCGTGGTGCCGCCACGGCATACAGCTATCAACAGGTGGGCGTTGCTGGACACAGCTTGGGAGGGCTGGTGGCAGCGCAGGTCGTGGAGAGACTCCTCAGGGAAGGTGGCGAGCCCACGGCCACCGGGCTGCTCTGCGTTGGCACACCGTGGAAGGGTGTGCTGACTACCTGGCCATTCTTCTTGGGGAGCGGCCAATTGCACGACCTCAGGCCTAGCAGTACCGCGGTGAAGAAGTCCAACGAAGCATGGGAGTACGCGGGGCGCTTCGTGCGGCCTGTCCTTGGGCGAGGCCGTGGGGATTCATTCGAGTCGGCTCCCACGGCGACCGCTTCACAGCCAACACCCGACCTCAGCGGTGCCAGGACCTACTGGACCTACGTCACACATGGCGGTGCCTGTGCCGCTCGTGACGAGGATGACGAGAAACTAAAGCCGTTCCAGGATTTCGCTGAGGAAGCTTCGAAGGCGTCCACGCTCCGCTATCTTCGTGCCCTGGAGAAGAACCTCGAGGACTGGCGAATCCACCCGATATCCACCGGCTCAGCCGAAAACCTGTACGAGCAACAGAGTGCATCACCGTGGAAAGCGACGACGCCGGATGACCCTGAGCAGCCAACGGCCGCTGGACCGAGCCGGCGTCGGGACGGGTGGGCAGAAAGCGACAGGCTGGACGATGTTCTTTATCTGCTCGACTCCAATCAGCGCTGTGTCTGCCTAACTGGCGAAGGAGGTGCCGGAAAGACGACCTCCATAACCGAGCTCGCCCGCCTCGCCACTGAGAGAGCGCTGAACGCGCCCCGTGGGGCTGCCATCCCCGTCGTGTTGCGCCTAGGACCAGAAGCAATCGGAGACTGCAGGCGAGAATTGCCCGATATGCTTGCGGCGTTAGCTGGCTGCGTTCAGGTCGCTGATGAGAATCAGCGCTGGTGCCGCGACCAGACGGAGAACGATCTGCCCGGCCGGCTCATTCTCCTGGTGGACGGGCTGGACGAAGCGCATAAGAGCCAAAGGGACTTGGTGGACCAGCTTTCGCGGACTGTCTCTCATGCCGGGGGCGGAGCGATCCTTGCCGGACGCCCGGAATCGGTCTCTAGGGATCTGGATTTCACAGTCCTCCGGCTCGACGCGCTGGATCCGGAGCGCGTCGAACGCATTGTGCACCGACAACTGGGGAACCACGAGAGGGCATTTCTGAAGTGGATCCCGGCCGGTTTTCAACCCTTTCTGGCCAACCCGGGCCAGCTCGAAATGACGATGTGGTTTTGGCATAGAGGGGGCCACGAGGAGAGGCCGCCGACGACGCTGGGGGAACTCTACGAGCGTGCCCTGCCCTATTGCCTTGGGAGACCTCGCGGGGCAACAACACCCCCGCCCACGAGCGATGAAGATAGGCGGAGGTGGCACGAGTGCGCCGCGCGCGCCAAGACTGTGCTGCCTATCCGCGCCTTCGCAGACCTAGAGGCAATCACTGGCGGGTCGACGCCGCCCGGTCTCGACCCCGGCAGCCTGGATTTGACCGACGGAGACTGCGAATTGCTCCAGAATGGCGGGATTATTGGGCAGAGCACCCGAAGGGACGGCACGAGAGCCTGGGGCTTCGCCTCCGCGCGCTGGCGTGAGTTCTTTGCCTCTCTCGAGCTGCGGCGGCTGGCGGAGGTCGGTGAGTGGCTAGGCGACGTCGCTCGGCCAACGTGGCTGAACGTCTGGCGGATGGCCGCTACGCCGGAGAGCAACGCAGTTGAGCGAGCCGCAGAGGCTCTCTCGCCATTGCTTCAGACAGTTGTCGCCGTTTCGAGGGGATCGTTTGCCGCGGATCAGACGGTGGCGGACATCGGCTGGAGGCAAAGACGGCTACTGGCAGACGTGCTGCAAGACACCCCTGGCTACGCAGCGCTTATCATCCTCCTCCGACTATCTGAGGACTGGATCCACGCGAGCGCGACCGCCATCGAGGCGCTCAAGGGGACGACAGACCGCCTGGCTCTCGCGGCCATCATCCGCTTATGCGAGCATCCGCACTACTCTGTGCGCGCGAATGCCGCGCTGACGCTTCAAGGGACTACAGATCCTGACGCTCTCGCTTGCCTCCTCCGACTTTGCGAGGATACGGAAAGGGCGGTGCGAAGCGCCGTCGCCCGCGCTCTTCAAGGAACGAAGGACGCCGCCGCGCTGGCTGCCCTCCTCTCGCTATGCGAGGATACCGATCTCGAGGTGCGCAAGACTGTCGCCTTGTCGCTTCACGGAACGACCGAACCCACCCTTGTCGCTGCCCTCATCCGACTTTCCGACGATCCGAAGACCGAGGTGCGGGAGGCCGCCGCGCAGGCTCTTCGAGGAACGACAGACCGCGACGCCCTCGCTGCCCTCCTCCGACTCTGCGAGGACACGAATGAACGCGTGCGCTGGGACGCTGCCTCGGCGCTTCGGGGGACGACGGACACTAGCGTTCTCGCTGCCCTAGTCCGACTCTGCGAGCAGAGGGAGGGCTCTATACGCGAGTCTGCCGTTTATGCGTTACGGGCGACGAGAGAGTCGGTCGCTCTGGCTGCGCTCGTTCGCCTTTGCGAGGACGCGGAAAGGGGTGTGCGTCGCATTGCTGCCTCGGGGCTTGAAGGGACGACAGACCCCGCAGCTCTCGGTGCCCTCCTCCGACTCTGCGAGGACACAGCGAGCGATGTGCGCGAAGCCGCGGCCTCGGCGCTTGCAGGCACAACGAACACCGCAGCTCTCGCTGCCCTCATCCGGCTATGCGAGCATGGAGAGAGCGACGCGCGTTTGGCTGCGGCGCTGGCTCTCGAAGGGACGACAGACCCAACTGCATTCGCTGCCCTCCTTCGACTGTGCGAGCACGGAGAGAGCGGCGCACGCGTCGCCGCTACCCTGGCGCTGTGGGGGACGACAGATACCACCGCCATCGTCGCCCTCATTCGACGGTGCAGCGATACGGAGCGTGACGTAAGGGAGGCCGCTCTCTGGACGCTTCAGGGCACGACAGATCCCGCCGCTATCCCTGCCTTCGTCCGACTGTGCGACGATACGGACAGCACAGTTCGCTGTCTCGCCGCCGAGGCGCTTAAGGGGACAACCGACCGCGCCGCTCTCGCTGCCCTGGTCCGACTATGCGAAGATACGGAGAGCGACGTGCGCTGGGTCGCCGCCGAGGCGCTTAAGGGGACGACCGACCGCGCCGCTCTCGCTGCCCTGGTCCGATCATGCGAAGATATTGAGAACAACGTCCGCTGGGCTGCCGCCGAGGCGCTTGAGGGAACGACCGACCGCGCCGCTCTCGCCGCCATGATCCGACTATGCAAAAACACGGATGCCACCACACGTCATACCGCTGCACTGGCGCTGAGAGGTACGCGGGACCCCGCCGCTCTCGCCGCCCTTGTTCGACTATGCGAGGATACGGAGAGCAACATACGCGAACTAGCTGCCTCTGCGCTACGTTCGGCGCCGCCTGAGTCGGGGGTGGCCCAACTCTTGTTGGCGTGGCATTGGAAGGAAGACCACCGGTCCGAAGTCGAGCATCTTCTTTTTGCACGCGTGCTCCCCGAGGATGTACCGTTCGCCGAGTGGCCGGGTGGATAGCGTGAATCGCGCTGTAGCGGCGAGGCATATCTGGCGGCGCCAGCCTCGCGACGAGGGATGGCCCAGCGTACCTGAGTGATGCCTACCAGTTCATGCGGCTTCGTGCCGTGTGGTGCGCCGTATCTTTGAAAAACACCCAGATTCGTTTTGAAATGCCGTATGAAAAGACGCCCTGTCGGGCGCCACCCTATCCTTCCCAAGCAGGTTGTCGCGGGTTCGAGTCCCGTTTCCCGCTCCATTACTTTCCCTTGGTCTGATACTCAACGAGACTACGGTCTGGTTTCCCCTCCGGTCGGACCGATCTCAGCCTGGTTAGTCGATTGAGCTAGACTGATCTACCCTTCGGCCTCACACCGTACACCCTACAACGGCGATCGCCAAGGAGCGTGAGATAGCGTGACGTAGCGTGCATGGCCGTGATCACCACGGCCGTCTCGTCACTCGGTCAGACGGCCGAGCCTACTAGGAACTCTTCATCGACTTAGAAGACTCCGGCGGAGGTTCCCCTCGTCTAGAGAAGAAAAAGACAAGGGTTTAGGTGGTCTAGCCAGATTTCGGACACCTGGTCGCCAGATTCGAATTCGTGGACTCCTGAATGGTATTCAGGAAGGGCAAATCCCAGTAGTTCTGGGGGGCCGAATTAGGCTCTGGAAGGAATGACGCGGACCTCTGGAAGGAGGCGGAACATCGTGAGGGATTCGAACCCTCGACTCCCGGATTAAAAGTCAGAGCCTGTGCCGCGGAGCCTTCAGGTCCGACCCCAGATTCGAATTCCGCCGTCTTGACCGCCTGGACCGACTGAATTCTTGTCTAGTCCAGTGCTCGGGTTCAAGGGCCCTCCGGAGAACCGGATTCGACACAGGAATTGTACGTGCTCCGTCCCATCATTTCAACGCCGGCCGTCGATGAACATGGCGAGAGAGATACCGAGTGTGAGGTATCAGTCCAGGAAGCTCAGTCTCTAAACGGCAGAATCGGTCAGGCATCGTTCTTGAGCTCATTCAGCCATTGGATGATTCTGCTCTTTATCTCTTCTCGAACCTTGCGGGTCTGTTCGAGTCTTTCATCCCATGTGCCTTCAAAACCAGCCGGATCGGCAAAGGGCCAGTGCAACCTTTGGGTCAACCCTGGAAAAACGGGGCACTTCGCTGCGGCTTCATCGCAGACGGTGACCACATGGGTGTAAAGCTTGCCCTGCGCGAACAGCTCAAACACGCTCTGGGGCTTGTTGCCACTGATGTCCAGGCCGACTTCCCGCATGACTTCCACAGCCAGCGGATTTAGTGTTGTCGGTTCCAGGCCGGCACTTTCGACTTCAAAGCTATCGCCGGCAAGTTCCTTCAGGAAGGCCTCGGCCATCTGGCTGCGGGCACTATTGTGTTCGCATATGAACAACACGCGTTTTCTATTCATCGTGCTCCTCCATTGTTCGATCCGTCGGCGGCCCGTACCCCAGTGCGCTGCGGCGACGCACCGCACTGCAAGAGAGTCTCGAGGCTTCGCTTCAGGCCTCTGCTGTGCGGCCCACTCTAGCGAGCGCTGACCCGTCGCTAGCGAAGAAGAACTCGGCTGCTACGACGGCTGGGATTATCACTCCGAACCTCATGTCTTCCGCTCCCTTTCAAGAATCTGTTTCTGCTGATTTGATCATAACATTCCTCTCGGAGGTTTGCCGAAACCTGACCAGGGGCTGCGGTGAGAGTAACGGCTTCCGGGGCCTATTGACCGATCCGACCGGGGACTATACAATATATTAACGGAGGGCCATATATTATGAGCACGAAGATGGCGACAGAAAGCAGCGCGGCTGAGGATGTTCAGGGAATAGGGCTGGCCGAGTACCTCCGCCTCCTCGGCGAAGACAACCGGCTGCGTATCTTCTCTCTGCTGGCGAAGACGGAGCTCTGTGTGTGCGAGATCGAGGACCTGCTGGGGCTTTCGCAATCGCTCGTCTCGAATCATCTCGCCGTACTTCGACGCGTTGGACTCGTCGAGAGCCGGCGCGATGACGAGGATGGCCGCTGGATATTCTATCGCGCCAATCTTGAGGTAGCCACCGTTCTCCGCGAGCGCCTGTCCGCGCTTCTGGACGTGCGGCCGTCAACGGGCGATCGGCGAAGAGCCGAGCAGGTCTGCCGGCTGAGGCCATCACGATGATGAATGATAACATCAGTCTGCCTCGATATATTGCCTCAAGCGGCCTTCATGAGCGGGGCATCTCGGCCTAAACAGGAGGAGTCACAATGGACGACGAGTTCCTGGAGACGACGGTCGACAAGTTCACCTTTCGAGTGAAGCGCAACTGCTGGTATTCAGCGGAAGGCGTGTGGGTCCAGCCCGAAGGTGACAGGACGCGCCTGGGGCTGACCGACTATCTTCAGCAGTCGAGCGGCGACATGGCGTTCGTGGAAGTTCGCCCTTTAGGCACGGAACTGAAGGGCGGCGATGAGCTGGCTAGCGTCGAGACGATGAAAGTGCAGATGGAAGTGGCTTCTCCGCTCAGCGGAACCGTCGTCGAGGTCAACGAGCGCCTGGAAACGAACCCCGAACTGGTCAACGAAGACCCCTACGGCGAGGGCTGGCTCGCGGTCGTGGCGCCGAGCGCCTGGGAGGTGGAGCGCGCCTCCCTGTTGAGCGATGAGCAATATCTCGAAGCGGTGCGCGGAAGAGCGCTGAAGGAGTTGGGCAAGCAATGAGCAATAATCAGGAGTCCGAAATCATCATCCTCCCATGCAGCGGCATCGGCAAGGCGTTTGGCAGCGTGGGCCGTGAAGCGGCATACGTCGTCAGCGAGGAGCTACGCGCCGGTTGTGCGGCTACCCTTTGCCTCTCTCTGCTGACCCTCGGCGACGAAGAGGCGAAGCGCCGCGTCCGCGAGCACCCGACTATCACAATCGACGGCTGCCCCAAGGCCTGCGCCCGGGTCAATGTCGAAAAGTCGGGCGGCAAGCCGGCGGCCACCTTCCGCGTCTTCGACGTCTTCCGAAAGCATAAGGAGCTGAAGACACAGCGAGTATCCGACATCGGCGAGGCCGGTGACAAGATGGCCCGCATCCTGGCCGAGGAGATCGCGCAGAAGGTCGACGAGCTCCGAAAAGAGGGAGAATCAGATGCCTGACCTGCCCCAGAAGAAAGTCGGAATCATTGCCTGTAGCGGCGAGGAGTTGCCGTGCGGAACGGCGACGCGCGAGGCGGCGCTGCTCGTCCTCGAGCGACTGCGCCCGCAAAAGACGGTCACCCTTTGCCTGCCCCTGTTCCTGGCGGGAGAGGAGCGCGAGCGCGCCTTCGCCCGCTTCTTCCCGACGATAGCCGTAGACGGTTGCGACAAGCGTTGCGCCGCCAGGGCCACCGCTCTCTACAGCGCGGAGCCGGCAGCGAGCATCGTGGTCGACGAACTGCAATCGCAATTGGGGTTGCCGCCCGCCCGCCGCGTCCGCGGTCTTGATGAGGCGCGCGCCGATCTCGTGCAGGCAACCGCCCGGGCTATCGCGCAGCAGGTCGACCGGCTGCTTGCGAAGCAGCCCGCCACCGTTCGCGCGGCGCAGCCCGAGAGCGCAGGCAATGAAGAACCGGCAGAGGTCACGTGCTCCTGCGGCAGCGACATACCGGTGCAACGGATCGGCGTAGATGGTGAGACCTTCGAGGTCGTCGCGCTGCCAGCGATCTTCGACCTGATCTCCGAACAGGGTCTGTCTCCTGACGAAGAGGTCACCGCCGATGCCCTCCTGGAGCACACTCGCATCTATAACGCTATTCCGGCGGAGAAGGAGACCGCCATCCGGCAGGCCCTGCTGCTCGCCTATCGCAACTTCTGCGCTGAGCGCGGCGCGAGGGCGGAGAGGAGATAGGCATGTCGCCGGTGACCAGAGCAACCTACCACGCCGATGTCAGTTGGACGGGCGGTCATCGCGGGGAGCTTCGCTGCGGCAACGGCCCCGTGCTTCCCTTTTCGGCGCCGCCGGATGCCCACGGCGAGAAGAATGTGCTCACGCCTGAGGACGCCTTCGTTGCCGGCGTCAACATGTGCATCATGCTCATGTTTCTCTGGGCTTGCGAGCGGTTCCACATCGCCCTCAAGAGCTACGAGTGCGGGGGAGAGGGGACGAAGCTGGTGACTCTCGACAGGACGGAGACGTTCGAGCGCGTGGTGCTGCGGCCTCGAATCGTCGCGCAGGGCGGCGAGGCCGAACGCCGGCGTCTCGAACGGGCGGTCGAGTCGGCCCGGAAGTACAGCCTGCTGGCGAGCTCGATTAACAGCGAGCTTGTCATCGAGCCGGATATCGTGATGGTGCCTTGAAGGCAATAACAAATGATAGGGCCGCGATTCTTGTGCCCTATGCGGAAGGAGCGAAGACATGCTCAGAGTGAAGGTACTTGGACCAGGGTGCGAGAACTGCGCTCGTCTGAAGGCCACGGCCGCGGAGGCGCTTGAGGCCCTGGGCGCCGAGGCAACGCTGGAGTACGTGACCGATCGGGCAGAGTTCGCGAAATACAACCTCATGATGACGCCCGGGCTCGTGGTCAACGAGAAGCTGGTCTCCGCCGGTCGCGTCCCGGCCAAGGACGAGGTGATGACGCTTATCGCCAACGTGCTCGCGGCTGAAGGAACGGTTTCGTGAGGACTCATTTGGAATCTGGCGAATATCGCGATGCCTGACCCGAGATTTACCCAACCCTGGCATGGCGTGCCGCGGGACGAGGTAGACTGGCATCCCATCGTCGACGACGGGCTTTGCGACGGCTGCGGGGTCTGCGTTACCGGCTGCGGCAGGGGCGTCTTCCGATTCGATTACGAACGAGAGAAGGCGGTGGTCTTGGAGCCGCTGCACTGCATGGTCGGCTGCGTGACCTGCGCCAACGTCTGCCCGCGAGGGGCGGTCTCATTCCCCGCCCTCGATGGTCTGCGAAAGCTCATAGAAGCGCGAGGGGTGATGATAACGGCTCGACAAGAACTGGCCGAAGGACGGGGTCGCCTTTCCGTTCAGTAGCACAGGTAGGACACAAGAAATGAGCCCGACGGATACAAAAGATGAAGCGGGAAAGAGGACGAAGGTGCTCTTCGTCTGCACACACAACGCAGCCCGCAGCCAGATGGCGGAGGGTCTCCTGCGTCACCTCGGCGGCGACGCTTTCGAGGCCTACAGCGCTGGGACGGAGCCGGGCGAACTGCACCCTCTCGCCGTCGAAGCGATGACGGGGATAGGCATCGATATCAACGGCCAGCGCGCGAAGTCGGTCGACGAGTTCGTGCAGCAGCCGTTCGATTACGTCATCACGCTCTGCGACGACGCCCGTGAGTCGTGCCCGTTCTTCCCGAACGCGGCCGCCAGGTTGCACTGGAGCTTTCCCGATCCCTCGACCGCCGAAGGGACACATGAGGAGCGGCTGGCCGTCTTCCGGCAGGTGCGCGACGGCATCCGCGACCGCATCCAAGAACTAATCGCTACCACAACGAAAGAGAAGTCGAATGACCAGCGCTGAAATCGCCGAACCGCGTCCCGCAGTGGCCGGAAGGCTGTCCATTCTCGACAGGTTCATTGCCCTCTGGATCATACTCACCATGGCCGTCGGCGTGGCGCTGGGCAAGCTCTTCCCCAATGTCGCCGACGGCATCAACTCCGCCAGCATCGGCACTACGTCCATCCCTATTGCCATCGGCCTGCTCTGGATGATGTACCCGGTCCTGGCAAAGGTCCGCTACGAGGAGTTGGGAAAGGTGGCGACGGCCTGGAAGGTGTTCAGCGTCTCGCTGGTGCAGAACTGGATCGTGGGGCCTATCCTTATGTTCGCCCTCGCCTGGCTCCTCCTGCCCGACCAGCCGGAGTACCGCACCGGGCTGATCCTCGTCGGGCTGGCGCGATGCATCGCCATGGTGCTCATCTGGAACATGCTGGCGGAGGGCGATAACGAGTACGCGGCGGTGCTGGTGGCCCTCAACTCCGTCTTTCAGGTGCTTTTCTACTCCCTGTACGCTTACTTCTTCGTCACGGTTGCCAGCTCCTGGTTCGGCGGCGGCTCCGTGGTCCACATCGGCTTCTGGGAGGTGGCGAGGAGCGTCCTCATCTTCCTCGGCATCCCGCTGGTGGCCGGCATGGTCACGCGGTACGTCGGCATCCGGCGCAAGGGCCGCGAGTGGTACGAGGGCGTACTGATGCCGAAGCTGGGCCCGACGGCCATCATCGGCCTGCTGTTCACGATTGTCGTGATGTTCGCCCTCAAGGGCGAGTACATTGTGGACGTGCCCCTTGACGTGCTGCGGATAGCGATACCGCTGCTGCTGTACTTCGTCATCATGTTCACTGTCTCGTTCCTCATGTCCTGGCGGCTACGCTTCCGCTACCCAGAGACGGCCACGCTCTCGTTCACGGCAGCCAGCAACAACTTCGAGCTGGCGATTGCCGTCGCGATCGGCGTCTTCGGCATCGAGTCGGGCCAAGCGCTGGCGGCAGTGGTGGGGCCGCTGATCGAGGTGCCAGTGCTCATCGCGCTGGTGTACGTGGCGCTGTGGGCGCGCAAGTTCTTCTTCGCCGCAGACGGCTCGGCGCTGACTAAAGTGCGCCGCCCCGCAGCGA